>NZ_CP081106.1:0-257500 GCF_025141855.1 Ruegeria sp. B32
ATGACACAAGAAAAATGGGGACAACTGCGTAACAAATTGCTGAAGGCCGTGGGCCGGAACAATTTTACGACCTGGATTGAACCACTGGAATTTCAGGAATTGAAGGGAGGCGTGGCCGTTTTTTCGGTTCCGACCAACTTCATGGGGAACTACGTCAGTCAAAATTTTGCAGACCTCATTCTGTACGAGCTGAACACGGCCGGAGAGTCGGTTCAGCGCCTGGCTTTCCGGGTGGCCGCCAACTCACCAGCGCGTCCTGCCGCCGCGGTTCGGCCGGTCGAAGACCAGCCCGAGCCTGTCAATATCGAGCTGGCGCCGGAAGGCAACGGAACCAATGAAGCGCTCGAGTCGCTGCAGGCCGCACCGTTGGACGCGCGCTTTACCTTCGACACCTTCGTCGTCGGCAAGCCGAACGAACTGGCCCATGCCGCCGCGCGCCGTGTTTCCGAAGGCGGCCCCGTCACATTCAATCCGCTGGTTCTGTACGGTGGTGTTGGCCTCGGTAAAACGCACCTGATGCATGCCATCGCCTGGGAGCTGAAGACCAAACGCCCCGAGCTCAATGTGCTGTACCTGTCTGCCGAACAGTTCATGTACCGCTTCGTACAGGCCCTGCGCGAACGCCGGATGATGGATTTCAAACACCTGTTCCGCTCGGTCGACGTGCTGATGGTCGATGACGTGCAGTTCATCGCCGGCAAGGATTCGACGCAGGAGGAGTTCTTTCACACCTTCAACGCGCTGGTGGATCAAAACAAGCAGATCATCATCTCGGCCGACCGCGCGCCGGGTGAAATCAAGGATCTGGAGGAACGGGTCAAGTCGCGTCTGCAATGCGGACTGGTGGTTGACCTGCACCCGACCGATTACGAGCTGCGCCTGGGCATTCTGCAGAACAAGGTGCAGCAATACGCGAAGACTTATCCCGAATTGAAGATTGCCGATGGCGTGCTGGAATTCCTGGCCCATCGCATCTCGACCAACGTACGCGTTCTGGAAGGGGCGCTGACCCGGCTGTTCGCCTTTGCCTCGCTGGTCGGCCGTGAGATCGACATGGAACTGACGCAGGACTGTCTGGCCGACGTGCTGCGCGCCTCGGAACGCAAGATCACCGTCGAAGAGATCCAGCGCAAGGTTTCCGACTACTACAACATCCGCCTGTCCGACATCATCGGGCCGAAACGTCTGCGGTCCTATGCCCGCCCGCGTCAGGTGGCGATGTATCTGTGCAAGCAGCTGACCAGCCGGTCGCTGCCCGAGATCGGCCGCCGCTTTGGCGGGCGTGACCACACCACCGTCATGCACGGCGTCAAACGCATCGAGGAGCTGAAGCTGACCGACGGTCAGATCGCCGAAGATGTGGAAATGTTGCGTCGGGCGCTCGAAGCCTGAGCCCCTGCAATTCGAAAAGCCGTCCCGGCTCTGCGCGGGGGCGGTTTTTCTGTGCGCATTTTTCCACGATTTCCACGGAACTGGGGCGCAGGGCCGCTCGGGACCTTGACGGTTTGCGCGTTCCGACCCAGAAATCGGTAAAAAATCCTTGTGCCTCAGGGCTGAACCGCTAACTTGCCAGTCCCGCCCATGTAAGCACTCAAATCAGAGGAATTGAGGGTATGAAGATCAGCATCGAACGCGGCACGCTGCTCAAGGCCGTTTCGCAGGCCCAATCCGTTGTGGAACGCCGCAACACGATTCCAATCCTGGCCAACGTGCTGATCGAGGCCGAGGGCGATCAGGTTCTGTTCCGCGCGACCGATCTGGATATCGAGGTGGTCGACAAGGCCCCCGCGCAGGTCGAAAAGGCGGGCGCAACCACGGTTGCGGCAACGACTCTGCACGAGATCGTGCGCAAGCTGCCCGATGGCGCGCTGGTCACGCTGACCGCCGACAGCGCGGCTGGCCGGCTGACGGTCGAGGCGGGGCGGTCGAACTTCTCGCTGGCGACCCTGCCGAAAGAGGATTTCCCGGTGATGGCGTCCTCGGAGTACCAGTCGAACTTCACCGCTTCGGCGGCTCTGCTGCGGCGGCTGTTCGACAAGTCGAAATTCGCCATCTCGACGGAAGAGACCCGGTATTACCTGAACGGCGTCTACATGCACGTGACGGATGGCCCCGAGGGTGGCAAGGTGTTGCGCTGCGTGGCCACGGACGGGCATCGTCTGGCGCGGATCGACGCGGATTGCCCCGACGGGGCCGCCGATATGCCCGGCGTGATCGTGCCGCGCAAAACGGTGGGCGAGCTGCGCAAGCTGCTGGAAGATGACGACATGGACATCGCGGTGTCGGTCAGCGAAACCAAGGTGCGCTTTGCCACACCCGACATCACGCTGACCTCGAAGGTGATCGATGGGACTTTCCCCGACTACACCCGCGTGATTCCGCAGAACAACACCCGCAAGATGGAAGTCGACGCGGCCGAGTTCGCCCAGGCCGTCGACCGGGTGGCAACCGTGTCGTCCGAGCGGTCCCGTGCGGTAAAGCTGCAGCTGGACGGCGACAAGCTGGTCCTGTCGGTGAATGCGCCCGACAGCGGCGCCGCCGAGGAGGAGCTGGCCGTGGCCTATGGCGACGAACGGCTGGAAATCGGCTTCAACGCCAAGTACCTGCTGGAAATCGCAAGCCA
This sequence comes from Ruegeria sp. B32, assembly GCF_025141855.1. Lineage (NCBI taxonomy): Bacteria > Pseudomonadati > Pseudomonadota > Alphaproteobacteria > Rhodobacterales > Roseobacteraceae > Ruegeria > Ruegeria sp. B32. The sequence continues at coordinate 2,624 of NZ_CP081106.1, forward strand.
GGTGGACCGCGAGAACGCGGTGTTCCTGTTCAACTCGGCGGGCGACCCGACCCTGATGCGCGAAGGCAATGACCAGAGCGCGGTCTATGTCGTGATGCCGATGCGCGTCTGATCGCGCGGGCGCTGGATGCGTCCGGCGCGCGTGTTTGTGCAAGGATGAAGGGAGGGGTCATGGCTTTGGCCCTGACCGAATTGACGGTCTCGCATTTTCGGTCGCACAAGCTGGCGCGCATGGCGCTGGACGGGCGGCCGGTGGCCTTGTACGGGCCGAACGGGGCCGGCAAGACCAATATACTCGAGGCGGTATCCCTGTTTTCACCCGGCCGCGGCATGCGCCGGGCCAGTGCCGCCGAGATGACGCGCCGGCCTGAGGCGCTGGGCTGGAAGCTGAGCGGTCTTCTGGAGGTTCAGGGCCGCCGGTCCGAGATCGAAACTTGGTCGGAAGCCGGTGCAGCGCGGCAGGTTCGGATCGACGGAAAGGCAGCCAGCCAGATTGATCTGGGCAGGCTGGCGCGGGTCGTCTGGCTGATGCCCGCGATGGACCGGCTTTGGATCGAAGGCGCCGAAGGCCGGCGGCGGTTTCTGGACCGGGTGACGCTGAGTTTCGACCCAAGCCATGCCGAGGCCGCGTTGACCTATGAAAAGGCCATGCGCGAACGGAACCGCCTGCTGAAAGAGCAGGTGCGTGACGCGCATTGGTACGCCGCGCTCGAGGCGCAAATGGCCGAAACCGGGCATCGCATTCATACCGCGCGGCTGGGTGCTCTGGCGCAGTTGCGCGCGGCGCAGGAACAGGCCGAGACCGCCTTTCCCTCGGCGGAACTGGAACTTGTTCAGTCCGAAGGGGACATGCCCGAAAGCGCGCAGGATCTGTTGGAGGCGCTGGCCGAAAGCCGGTTCCGCGACCTAGCGGCGGGGCGCACATTGGTGGGGCCGCACCGGTCGGATCTGTATGGGGTTTTTGCCGCAAAAGGCGTTGCGGCCAGTGAATGTTCGACCGGAGAGCAGAAGGCGCTGCTGGTGTCGTTGATTCTGTCCAACGCGCGGGCGCTGGCCGCGCAGGTCGGAGCGCCACCGATCCTGTTGCTGGACGAGGTTGCGGCCCATCTGGACGCGGACCGCCGGGCGGCGTTGTATGACGAAATCTGCGCGCTGGGGGCGCAGGCCTGGATGACCGGAACAGGCCCCGAGTTGTTCGCCGAACTGGGCGACCGGGCGCAGTCTTTCGTGGTCAATGACGCGGGTGACGGCTCGACCGTCACCCCCGCCTGAGCGGATCAGGCCGGCTCGCCAACCTTGCGTTCCCACAGGAAGGGACGCATCACCTCGTCCACCGGCGTCTGGGCCATGTGGTTGACGTAGTTCGACATGGTTTTCTGCGCCAGGCCCAGGATCACGTCCAGAACGGCGCGGTGCGAATAGCCCGCATCAAAAAACGCCTGCAACTGCGCGTCGGTGACGTTGCCGCGCTGGTTCATCACCTGCAGCGTGAACGTCCGCAGTGCTTCGAGCTTAGGCGAGGGCAGCGGGGTTTCATTGCGCAGCGCTTCTGTGATCTCGTCGGACACCTTCATCATTTTGGCGATGCCGGTATGGGCCGGAACGCAATAGTGGCATTCGTTTTCCACGTTGATGGTCTGCCAGACGACGGTTTTCTCGTCGTTGTCGAACTCGGTCTGCAGGAACAGGTGGTGCAGAACCTGATAGGCCTCAAGGTGCTGTGGGCTTTCGGCCATGACCTTGTGCAGGCCCGGCAGGCGGCCAAACGCGGCCTGCGATTTCTCGAGCAGGGGTTTCGAACCTTCAGGGGCAGTGTTCAGGTCATGTGAGGGAAAATCGGCCATTTTCGGGTCTCCTTTTCTGGCGGCTGAGTCCGAAATAGGCTTTATTGAGCGATCACTCAAGTATATATTTGAGTAATCGTTCAAGAATTGGTGATCATATGCCCCGCAAACCTGCCTATGACCGTGACGCGCTGATCGCCCAGGCCCGAGACCTGTTCTGGCGTCAGGGTTGGGCGGGCACGTCCCTGAAGGATCTCGAGCATGCGCTGAAGCTGAAGCCCGGCAGTTTTTACGCGGCCTTCGGGTCGAAGGACGCCTTGTATGCCCTGACGCTGGAGCGCTATGCGGATGAAGGTGTTGCCCGGCTTGAAGCCCTGGCCCGGGAACTGGGGCCGCTGGGTGCGCTGAAGGCCCAGCCGCGTTTGGTTGTCGAGGCCGCGAACGCGCCCGCAAAGGCCTGCATGCTGGCCAAAACCTATGCCGAGCTGAGCGCGAAGAACCACGATCTGGCGCAACTGGCCGCGACCCATCTGTCGCGGATGAAAGCCTGTTTCGCCGATCTGTTCCGGCAGGCGCAGGCGCAAGGGCAGATCGGCGCCGACCATGATCCCGAACGGCTGGCGGCGCGCTACCAGTCCGACTTGTTGGGCCTGCGCCTGTCGGCCGAGCGCGGCGATGTCGATGCCCGCCAAATCGCTGCTGATATCGCCGCCGATCTGGATAGATTGTGACCGTCTGAGGTCGGTCGATCAGCTCGGCCTGCGCCCGAAAGAACCGGCACAAAATCTGGGGGGATGACGTGACATTCCCCACCAGAGAACGTATAAGTTACCAAAATAATATAGGTACTGACGGCATGTCCGAAGACGCACAGGCAAATCAGGAATACGGCGCAGATTCCATCAAGGTTCTCAAGGGGTTGGAGGCTGTCCGCAAACGCCCCGGAATGTATATCGGCGACACCGACGACGGGTCCGGTCTGCACCACATGGTGTACGAGGTCGTGGACAACGGCATTGACGAGGCTCTGGCCGGTCACGCCGACCATGTGACCGTCAAGATTCATGCCGATTCCAGCGTCTCGGTCAGCGACAATGGTCGCGGGATTCCGGTGGATATCCACCCCGAAGAAGGCGTCTCGGCGGCCGAGGTCATCATGACCCAGCTGCACGCCGGCGGGAAATTCGACTCGAACTCGTACAAGGTGTCGGGCGGTCTGCACGGCGTGGGCGTTTCGGTGGTGAACGCTCTGTCCGATTGGCTGGAGCTGCGCATCTGGCGCAACGGCAAAGAGCATTTCGCCCGGTTTGAAGGCGGAGAAACCTCGGAGCATCTGAAAGTGGTCGGCGAATGCGGCGACCGGACCGGGACCGAGGTGCGGTTTCTGGCTTCGACCAATACGTTTTCGAACCTAGAGTTTTCGTTCGAGACGCTGGAGAAGCGGTTGCGCGAACTGGCCTTCCTGAACTCAGGCGTTCGGATCATTCTGATTGACGAACGGCCGGCCGAGCGGCTTGAGACCGAACTGTTCTACGAGGGCGGCGTCAAGGAATTCGTGAAATACCTCGACCGGTCGAAAACTCCGGCCATGCCCGAGCCCATCTATATCAAGGGCGAGCGCGACGACATCGGGGTCGAGATCGCGATGTGGTGGAACGACAGCTATCACGAAACAGTCCTGCCATTTACCAACAACATCCCCCAGCGGGATGGCGGCACGCATGTCGCTGGCTTCCGTGGGGCGCTGACCCGCACGATCAACAACTACGCACAGTCCAGCGGGATCGCGAAAAAGGAAAAGGTCAGCTTCACCGGCGATGATGCGCGCGAAGGCCTGACCTGCGTGCTGTCCGTCAAAGTTCCTGACCCGAAGTTTTCCAGCCAGACCAAGGACAAGCTTGTCAGCTCGGAAGTGCGACCGGCTGTCGAAGGGTTGATGAACGAGAAGCTGGCCGAGTGGTTCGAGGAGAACCCCAACGAGGCCAAGACCATCGTCGGCAAGATCATCGAGGCCGCTTTGGCGCGCGAAGCGGCGAGGAAAGCCCGCGAACTGACCCGACGCAAGACGGCGATGGACGTCAACTATCTGGCCGGCAAGCTCAAGGATTGCTCTGAGAAGGACCCGGCCAAAAGCGAAGTTTTCCTTGTCGAGGGGGACTCGGCCGGCGGATCGGCGCAGACCGGTCGCGATCGTCTGACGCAGGCGGTTCTACCTTTGCGCGGCAAGATTCTGAACGTCGAACGTGCGCGGTTCGACCGAATGCTGTCCAGCCAGGAAATCGGCAACCTTGTGATGGCGCTTGGCACCGGTATCGGCCGGGATGAGTTCGACATCTCGAAGCTGCGCTACCACAAGATCGTCATCATGACCGATGCCGACGTGGACGGCGCACATATCCGGACCCTGTTGCTGACGTTCTTCTACCGTCAGATGCCCGAGTTGATCGAGGGTGGATATCTCTACATCGCGCAGCCGCCACTGTATAAGGTTTCACGAGGAAAGTCAGAGGTTTACCTAAAGGATCAGGCAGCGCTTGACGACTATCTGATCAACCAGGGTGTCGAGGGCGCCGTGCTCAAGTTGGGCTCGGGTGAAGAGATCGTGGGTCAGGATCTGACCCGTGTGGTGGACGAGGCGCGCCAGCTCAAGCGTGTATTGGACGCCTTCCCGACGCATTACCCGCGTCACATCCTTGAACAGGCCGCCGTTGCCGGGGCTTTTGTGCCCGGGGCGGTGGATGCCGACCTGCAGGGTGTGGCCGACAAGGTCGCGGCGCGGCTGGACCTGATTGCGCTGGAATACGAGCGCGGCTGGCAGGGCCGGATCACTCAGGACCACGGTATCCGACTGGCGCGCATCCTGCGCGGCGTCGAGGAAGTCCGCACGCTGGACGGTCCGATGTTGCGTTCCGGCGAGGCACGCAAGACAGGCAGCTTTACCCAGAGCCTGCAGGACGTCTACAACCTGCCGGCCACATTGGTCCGCCGCGACCGGTCGCAGGTCATCCACGGCCCGCTGGATCTGCTGCGCGCCATTTTGGAAGAGGGCGAAAAAGGCCTTTCGCTCCAGCGCTACAAGGGCTTGGGCGAGATGAACCCCGATCAGTTGTGGGAAACTACGCTGGATCCGGATGCACGGACACTGCTGCAGGTGCGTGTCGATGACATGGTCGAGGCCGATGACTTGTTCACCAAGCTGATGGGCGACGTGGTCGAGCCGCGCCGTGAGTTCATCCAAAAAAACGCACTGAGCGTGGAAAACCTGGATTTCTAGTCGCTTCGCAAGATGACTGAACCGGCCCAACTGACGGCAGTTTTGCTCGGGACGCTCCTACGGCCAAAAAAACGTGGCCTGGGAGCGGACCTGAACGAGCGGTTCTGAGTGGTGCGGATCAAGGAAGTTGGACCCAATGCGGGCTTGCTTGGCTAAGTCATCCCTTCGGTGTGAGTTCCGTACAGTAGCGATCAAAGCTCAGGGATATTGAAAACGTACAGGCGCGACTTCTCGCCATCGTCTGTGAGGATGTAGAGAAGCCCTTTGGCCTCATCCAAGGCAATTCCTTCGGGATGCTTCACGGCTTTTCGATCTCCATTTTTCATATACGTCAGTTCGATCGTATCAGTTTTTCTCGTCTCTGGATCGTACAAAAAGATCTGGCGTCCCTTGTCGCTGAGAATCCACAGCACGCCTGACATGGACCAAGCCAAACCGCTTACATCCAGTTCATCGTCATTCACGCGATCCGATACAAAACCAGATCCACGATCCAAAGGGATGACTTCCTCAATTTCAGTCAGGTCCGGTGACACGACCAGCAACAGACGCGGTTGTCCTTCAATGACAACGAATACTCGCCCAGTGTCCGGATCGACGGTGATGCCCTCAGGCCCCTTGTTCAGTGGGTTGCCGACAAGCAGTTCGGCAGCGGCCGGGTACCCCTTGAGGGAGGCAAGTGGGACCCTTGTCAGTTGGATAGGGTCGGTTGGTTGAACGACCAATATTGATCGATCGGTTTCCTGAAGGAGCAAAACCGACCCATCTCTTCGCGACGCGACGCCCTCCAAATCTGATCCGGCCAAAGACGGCAACTGGAAGGAGTTTCCCAATACTCCGTCGATTCCAAGGAGGTGCAGTTTGGGCTCAGCGTCGCTTACAGACCACAGGAAGCCTTCAGCGTTGGACAGCGACAAACCGGAAGGTTCTGAAAACCCCCCTGATTTGTCCGCCACCTTGAATCTGTCGACCAAAATCAGATCAGCACTTTTTGCAAAGGCAGCTCCGGTCCAAGGCAAAAACGCTGCCGCTAGTAAGCTGGCTGCAAGAGCGGATCTTCCAAATTTGCACAAGCGCCGTGAAACTTCAGGTTTTGACGGATACACGTGCTTTCTGCCCTTCGGTTTTCTCGTGTGTGGAACACACTTCTTTATCGCATTCGTATCACAACTTGTCTGCGATGTCGGAAGAATGCGCTTTGAACTCTTTACCTGATCCTCCTTGTTGGGATTGACTTGTAAGGGGCGCGATTTGCGCGTGATGACGTGTACTGTCTGGGCACAAGCAGGAAGGACGATGAATTGAGTACGATTTTCCCGTTTGTGACTGTGTTGTTGATGCTGCTGTTGCCCGCTGCGGCGATGTCGCAAATCGACCCGGCAACGATGCTTGCCGGGGCATCGGAATCGGAAATTCTGATCGAACGCAGATGGATCCAGTTTCGCGGCAAACAGGAACTGTATTTCTTTTCTCTTGATGTGCTGGTCACGATCATTCTGGCCGGCTTGATCGTCTATCATCCGGTGCGGCGTAAAGCCCGTAGAAGTGTCGGCGACATAGTAATGCCCAGGCTCTTCTTCCTGTATGCGCTGATCGGCATGGCGGTGGGGTTCCTTGTCGTCCAGCACGGGTCAATGATCGGGTTCGTTATCTTCGGCATCGGAGCGTTGCTCAGGTTTCGCTCCAATTTGGATGATCCGATAGACACTGTCGAATTGATCGTCGTAACCGTTCTTGGGCTTGCGGTCGGGTTGGGCCTGCCGCTGATGGCCACATTGGTGGCGGTTGTCTGTTGGTGTTTCATTTGGCTCGGAGGGCGAAACAAGGGCGTTGAAATATCGCTTAAGGCTTCGGACGAGGAGCACTCATTGAACGTCAGCAGCGCCATTGAAGCGATGGCCGCCGACGCCGGCTGGAAGCTGATCAGAAAACACCATGTACCCGGCAAATCCCGAATTTCATTGCTTTTCATTACCTCGGGTGGACTTTCCGAGGCCCGCATCGAAGAGATGATAAACGATTTGGTCCCCGAAAAAGTCGAGTTGAAACTCAGCTTCTAGTCATTTCACAAGGTCTAAACGTTTCAACACCGCATTCGGGGATCTGATCTCTTTCGGGAGCGACTTGAAGTCGACAGACCTTTCGAAATCCGGCCCTCGATATACTGCTACCCCAAACTCTCCGTTCGGCTGGAAGGTGACATGCGTGAAACTGTGAGGTGACCTGGCGCGATCACCGATTAGCCGCCGCGGGCCACCACCCAAGCAAGCTTGCGAAACATAGGCCACGCCGTCTTTCCAGCCAGGGTAAAAAGCATGATGGTGTCCAGACAGGTGCAGAACGACGCCGCTTTGCAGATAGATTCTTTCAAGCGTCGGGTCACCGATGATTTCGCGTTCGCGCTGGATCGCAAACGGCCACAGCGGGAGGTGGCTGAACGTGACAATCGGGTCTCCACCTGCCCCAAGTTGCACAAGTTGGTCCGGCTGATCGCCGGATAGTGGCCCAAGGGTCGTGGCATCCAAAGACGCAAAGGTTATCCCCTGCATTTCAAACGCGTAGAAGAACGGATAGTCATCCGACATCAGGAAGTTGACGTTTGGTTTTCTCGGGCCCCATTCCTCGGCGTATATTTTTCTCTCGCGCTCGAACCCGCGATAGGCCGACGCATCATGGTTTCCCGGCGTGACCGCAAATGGAATTCCGGCAGCCTCCAGCGGGTCGGATACCGCCATGTGAAACGCCTTCCACATCTCTCTGACCTGTTTGTCTGAAAGGTTGGGGATGCGCTGTCCGGCGACCATATCGCCCGTCGAAATCACCAGATCGGGATCAATCTCGATTATCCGCTTGATCGCCTTTTCGATGCGGGCATCGTATTTGACCGAGCCATAGCTGCCGTTCAGATCCGATATGACGATCACATCCAAAGCGGCCGCTTTGCAGGCGAGCACGACCGTCCAAACGAACGCCGCGACAGTGATCGAACGCTTACGGATCATTGCAGTCCAGGCCCTCCGCCTCGGTATTTTTGTTCAAAAAGAATGTGACAGGGTCCAAGTCAAACACCAGATCGCCTTTGGCACAATTGCTCTTGAGGATGGATGTTGCCAGCGCAGTGTTTTTGACGACCTGCGCAATCTGACGGTCCGACAACCCAAAGCTTTGTGACAACCAGCCGTAAACCGGGCCTTGCGTTTGAAGGTCGCTGTTCAACGCAACAAGGCGCCGATACGTGTTTGGCGAGAAATGCCGCATTTTCTCCAGCATCTGAGTGGATTTCGCGAAGTTGGCATATTCGACCCGCCCACCGGCATCGTTGTCGTTCAGATTGCTGCGACGGATCAATATTGCATCGGCGGGAACGTCTCCATCATTCGGCTGATGGTGCTTCGTTTTCTGGTTCTTCAGTTTTCCGTCTTCGACCCAATACCAGTAGGGCGTGAAATCAATATTTCCCACACGGTCCTGCTGGCTGAAGATGAAGTCGAGCAGAACAATCTCGGTAAGCTCCTGCATCCAGAATGCCATCTGCCGGTCGCTGACATCGGGCCCGAGGTCCTTGTTGATCTGACGATCCTTTCGGCCTTTCCTGACGCCCTCTGCAATGGCCTCGGGCAAGGGTTTTGACGACCGCAAGGCCAGGAAAGCGGGTGTTTCCTGAAAATCGCGATTTTGGCCTTTGCCCCAACCGGATTTACGGGTGCCGTTGATTTCCGAGCCGTAGCGATGACCGGGGCTATCAAGCAGGACACCGTATATCTGCGTTCGATCCGCGGTGAACAGATCATCCGTCGGTTGGTACGAGTTCGGGTCGGCATCCGCAGCCACGAAAACCCGCCAGCCTTCATGGTTCATACGCCCGCCATGAGAGCCACCGGAAATCGCAAGGCCGGGCTCTGCAACCTCGGTAAGATGCGCCTGAGCGTCCATGCTGCGCCAGACCGCCACCGGAACTTTCACCGTCGCGTCGAGATACCTTGAGAAATGATAGTAGAGCAGCGACGAGGTGGAAAACGTTCCGCTTGTACCCTTCTGGTTCATGGTGGATTTGAATTTGGCCACTCTGCCATTGGCCAGTTCTTTTGCCGACTTGCCCTCTTTGCAAGCGTTTCTCTCGAACTCGGAACGGTTCCCCACGTAGGGTCCTTCCGAAATATCGTAGACGGCCATTCCTGGGCTGGTGCTCCAGGTTTTTGGGCAAATGGCGATTTCGGGCGCATAGAAATCGATCTCGCAATAGGCAGTTTCTTCCTCAAGATCGCTGTTCTTGTACTCGCCCGTTGGGACTTTTTCGATCCGAATGCAGCGTTCCGTAACACCATTGGGACTATCAAATGTCGTGGCTTCTCCGCGAACATCGTCGCTCGCCCACAAGGCTGTGGGTGCAATGAGAGCCAGTGACCCCAGAAGATTGAATCTCATTTGGATAGTCCTCCCGATGTCATTTGGGGCAAATCGCGGCCTGTTGTTCGGCGGAGATCTTCAAACTGGGATCGACACTGAAGTTGGAGAATTTCGAGTCAATCCACTGGTCACACCCGCCCGAACATGGGGCCCCGTTTCGGGCATCATTCCAATATTCCTTGGCCCTTTCTTCCGTCCAGCCGCAAAACTGAACAAGCGCCATTGCCGACAACGCGCCTGAGGAATGAACGCCCCACATGCAGTGCACCAGGACAGGACCCTTGCCTGGATCCTCAATCACCTCGTGTATGGCGGCCATGACACTGCCGGGGCGGGACGATCTGGCGCTCTGATAGTCAAAGGCTCCGTTCCCACAGCTGGTGCGGCCGTATTCGGTGTTCTTGCCGAAATCCGCGTAAAACCCGGTTGAAAACCCTTCATCGCAAAGTGTTTCGCGCTGAGCGTCACTCAGACCCGTTCGACCCTTGTCGCCGCCCTTGAAGCCAGAGCGATACAAAACCCCGCTTAGGACTGGGCGAAAGAAAGCGATGCCATCGACGCCTCCGTCGCTGCCCTTAGAAAGCATCTGGCTGTTGCTTGGGCCACCGTTTCGACTGGTGACGTCAGAATTCGCCGCGGTTGCCAGAACACCGATGAATATGAGGGACGTCAAAAACCGCATGCGTATTCCTTTCTGTTTTCAGCCAGCGATGCTCACGCTTTTCCTGCCGGCAGTCCCGCCGAGAGGCGCGTTCACGGTAACCAGGTCAGATCGGCGGTTGGCTTGCCGCCCTGAAGCCTTAGATCGGCCACACCAGATTGATGATAAATATGACCACGAAGTAGGCCAGAAAAGCTTTCCAGTTCCATTGGTGTTTGTTTTCTTCGTTGATCACGCCGGCCGATTTCAACGCCAGGTTGGTGATGATCAAGGCGACAACGATAACTGCCGCATGTGCCAGATCGAAATGCAAGTTGAAGCTCCTTTTTGCAGATTTGGGATTGATGAATGCGTGTCAGCAGTCACCTGACGGCAGCATCGCTACGTCCGAGTATCTTCCCTCAGATGTCGTGATCCGAGCACAAGCACCGGTCTCCTTGTTGAACCAGTACGAGGTCAGCCCTTCGCTTCGGATGAGTTCAAACCCGAGACTTTGAATGCCCATTTCAGCCTGACCTGCTCTTGCCCCTTCAAATGACGAAAGATCGCTGGAGCTGCCCACAACCGGTGCACTTGCGTCCACTGATCCGCCACTTTCGTCGCATCCTGCAAGCACAGAGGCACTGACCGCGCCGATCACCAATAGGATCTTGGATTTCATCTGTTCTTCCTGATTGTTTTTGAAATGCGGTTCAGGGTTTCAGGTCGATCACCTACTCAATTCCAAAAATGACGTTGTAGTCGACGGCAGAGTTGCCGCGGTTGATGACCTCGACAACATGATCGCCGGATTGCCACAGCTGTCCGCGATACTCCTTGTCCGCAGACATTAATCCCAACAGTTCCGACCCATCGGGGTTGCGAATGACGTAGTCCAAAGAGCCATTTCGCGGAGCAACGCGGACGTAAAGAAACTGTTCGTTCTTCGCGCCAAGAACGTATTGCTGCGATTCCCCTGGCGCGAGTTGGCCGACGAGCTCGGCGCCGGTGGACCCGGCATCGAATTTTACGCGCTGGCTACCTGTCGACCCGGCAGCGCCGTCCATGGCTCCGCCACCATCGTCCATCGCCTCGACAACCGACATCTCGCCAATGCTTCCGTCCTTGTACGCAATGCAGCGCCAAAGTGTTCCGCCCGCGTCACGCAGCATGACGAGCGTGCCGGCTTCCGAGAACTGTGAGCTTTCGATCGTGCCGGACTGACCGTCCGGTCCACCGACCTGCCGCAGATGGTCGATACACGCGTCGTCGGCGTCTGACATGGCCAGGGCGGCCGTTCCGCTGATCGCAAGTGCGGGTGTGAAAAGATTCCAAAAACTGCGTTTCATAAGCAGATCCTCTGTCGGTCTATCGTAAATGTTATGTTTCCGGTGAGCAGAAACCTCACTTCGCTTCCCGCAACTTTGCCAGAAATTCATCGCATGCCTGTGCGCTGCCGACGATCTCGTCCGTCGTTTCAATTCCTTGCAATGATGCCATCTCGGAGTTCACGCGATTGAGGATCTGATCTGCTTGCTCGGCGGTGATCAGGTTCTCGGCCTGAGCTCCCTTCAATGTGATGCACACACCGGCGGACAAGCCTGTCGCAACGCCGACACCCATCGCGGCCCCGCCGCCCAAGGTCATCGCTCCAACCACGCCGAGGATGAGCCCGATCACAAGCCCCAAGATCACTTTTCCCATGTTTTCCTCCCATTTTGCGGGAAAGAGTTCCGCCTTCATTCCTGGCGCAAACCACGTGCCCATCTGCATATCAAAACCAGTGCCAACAGGTTGAGCACCGGTGCAATCGCCGCGAGCCACGGTTTGGCCGACTCTGAGAAAAGGTCCAACGCAAGGACCCAAGGCAGACCCAGCGGCAAAAGGAATACGCCGGACAATGGGTCTCGTTCCTGTCCAAACCAGCCAAAAGTGCCCGTCACAAACGCAAACAACGCCAACAGGTAAAGGGTCGCAAACGCGATGATGGTTATTCTGCAGACCATGCCGGACCTCAGAGTATCAAGCCAGCGCTGCGCAGCCGATTCCGGCTACGCATCAAACGGGTCAAAGTGCGCCTTCGTCGCCGAGGAACTCGATACCAGCTGTCGCGCCGTCACTGTAGGCAATACAATTCCACGGAGCCCGATCCTCTCCAACCCCAACGGTGACTTGTGTTCCAGCCTCGCTGAAGGCGGATGAGAGCACGACCACCTGCGAATTGTTGGTTGTTTTGGCCACGTCTCGCAGACACGCCTGTTGAGCGGGCGTCAGTTCGGCAGGTGCGCTTGACGTGCTGGTGTCGTCACAGGCCGCTAGTAGTGCGAAACACGTCGCGCCTGAAATCATCATGACTTTCTTAATCACTTTCTTCTCCTCTTGGGTTTGTCGATACATGTGGAATAGGTGGCCTCTTTTTTTTGCGCGCTCACGTCTATGCAGTCATACGAGCATACCCCGGTCTGGTAATTCCCGTTCCAAAAAAGTCTGTCGCCAATGACGTGGCTGGCAGACAGGATTTCTGCTGATCCCCGGGACCGTGAACAAAGCGTGCTGATGTTATGACATTATGGGTAAAAACCGGTGCGAACTTTCGCGGAAGGGTTCGTAAATTTAATCCCGGCACTGCGTCCTCCCAACGCTGATCTTCGTAAAATGCCTTCCGACCGCCAGCACTCACTCCAGCAGTCGGAAGGGCCCGACGAAACGGGCGACAGCGACAACAACGGAGGTAAAGCTAAAGTTGTGTCGAATTCGTATGTTTGAATCAATCACAGGATAAATCAATGATTTTTCCGCGCGTAAATTTTGTACGCTTTCCAACGATAGGCTTCTGCATTCAAAGGGAAAAGGCGAGGCCGCTCACGGAGGCTTGGCAGTCGGCCCGCTTGCGCCGCCGTGTTTCGGGACCTTCCGAGCTATCTTAATCCAGTTGGTCAAAACGACGTGATTCGCGGCCCGGTCTGTCGCTCAGGTGGTGCCGAAGGGTCGCCTGGATACCTCCATTACGTACCCGCCCAGAACGTCGTTGACAGTGCAACCCGATTCATGGATGAGATTGGCGCTGATGGTTCCCGATCGTTTCGGCGGTCGGGTAAAAGGGAATACGGTGCGGCGCCGTTCTGACGCCAATTCCGTGACTGCCCCCGCAACTGTAGGCGGTGTGCGACCCCCGGATGCCACTGGGCCGATAGGTCTGGGAAGGCGGGGCAAGCCATACACCGCGAGTCAGGAGACCTGCCATCATCAAACGCAACTCAACTCGGGCGGGGTGTCCCGGAAGGAGGCCAAGATGGCATTTTCGGCTTACGCCGCTGACATGACTGGTTCCCTTTCCGCCCCGCGATTTCGCGGAGGGCGAAATGAACCGACAATCAACACATAAAATCACGGTTTGCCTATCTTGCCGACCCAAAAGCGCAGCCGTACGCCCCGGGCCTGACCTGATCGGACGATTGCGCGCCGCGCTGGCCGAAGACGACGGTTTGGCAGGTTTTGACGTTTCCGGTGCGGCCTGCATGGCCGGGTGCACCCGACCCTGTACCGTCGCCTATCACGCGCCGGGCAAGGCATCTTACCTGTTTGGCGGCCTGACGTCTGAAGTGACCGGGGCATTGGTGGAATTCGCCCGGCTGTACCAGCAGTTGCGCGATGGATGGTGCAGCTCGGTCGACCGCCCGGCCGGGCTTCGCCACGCGACGCTGGCCCGCATTCCAGCCGCGATGGCTGCGTCTTCGGAAAATGCGGATTGCGCCTCATGAGCGCGCCTTTGCTGTCGGTGAATACCGTCACCTGGGCGCCGCGAAAACGAGCGCCGTTGGTGCTGCACGAGACCAGTTTTGCGCTGATGCGCGGGCAGGTCATGGGGGTTGTGGGGCCGAACGGTGCCGGCAAGACAACCCTTCTGCGGATGATCTACGGCTATCACCGTCCGTCCTCGGGCGACATTCTGGTGGACGGCGTGTCCGTCAAAAGAATGGCCCCCCGGGCGCTGGCGCGTCAGGTTGCCGCCGTGCTGCAGGAGCAGCCCTCGGATTTCGCGCTGACCGTGCGCGACGTCGTGGCGTTGGGACGTGTGCCGCACCGGTTAGGCCTGTCCACGCCCGGCAGTCGTGACCACCAGATCATCGAGTCCGCGCTTCACCGAATGGATCTGCACGGGTTTGCCGACCGTGGGCTGGCCACTCTGTCCGGCGGCGAGCGTCAGCGTGTGATGGTCGCCCGCGCCCTTGCCCAAGAGCCCCGGATTCTTGTGCTGGACGAGCCTACCAACCACCTGGACATCCGCCACCAGCTAGAGGTGTTGCGGCTGATCCGGGACCTCGATCTGACGATCGTCACCTCGCTGCACGACCTGAACTTGGCTGCCGATGTCTGCGACCGTGTTCTGGTTCTGAAGAACGGTCGACCCTGCGGCTTTGGCCCACCCCAGACAGTGCTGAGTGACAGGCTGGTCTCTGACACGTTCGAAGTCACCGCCCGGCAAGAGCAGCTCAGCCTCAGTCACAAACCTCACCTGACCTATCAACTCCCCAATCCCCAACCAGAAGGAAGCTTGAAATGAAACCGACCACCCTGGCCCTGGGCCTTGCTTTGGCCGCCAACACCGCGACCGCGGAAACCACCGTGCAAAGTTGCAATCGAACCGTCACCTTTGAAGAACCGCCCAAGGCGGCGGTCTCGAACGACGTGAACCTGACGGAAATGATGCTGGTGCTGGGCCTCGCCGACCGAATGGTGGGATATACCGGCATTTCCGGCTGGAAGACGTTGGACGAGGACATGCGCGCCGGAGTGCAGCAGCTGCCCGATCTGTCGGCCAAGTATCCCAGCAAAGAGGTGCTGGTCGGCGCAGATGCCGATTTCTATTTCGCGGGCTGGAACTACGGGATGAAAGTGGGTGGCGAGGTGACGCCAGAGACGCTCGAACCTTTCGGGATCAAAGTCTACGAACTGACTGAAAGCTGCATCCATATCGGCGACAAGCCCAAAGCCAGCATGAGCGACATGTACAACGATCTTCTGAACCTCGGTCGTATCTTCGGTGTCGAAGACAGGGCGCAAAAGCTGGTCCAGGGATATAAGGCCGAACTCGCTGAGATCACATTCAGCCTGAATCCCTCGGACGAACCGCTGCGTGTCTTTGTCTATGACAGCGGCGAGGATACGCCGTTCACTGCCGGCCGCTATGCCATGCCGACCGCTCTGATCGAGGCCGCAGGCGGCGTCAACATCATGGATGATTTCGAGAAAAGCTGGGCGACCGTCACTTGGGAGGAAGTCGTCGATCGCAACCCCGAAGTCATTGTGATCGTCAATTATGGCGACGTCACCGCCGAGCAGAAGCGGGACTTCATGGTCAATAATCCTGCATTTGCAGATCTGGACGCGGTCAAGAACGATCGTTTCGTGGTTCTGGAATATGTCGAGGCCACACCCGGACCGCGCAACATCAAGGCGGTTCGGAAGCTCGCCCATGGCTTTTGGGGCCCGGCTGCCTTGGTCGGCAACTAAATGCGCGTAGTGCAGGCGCGCCGGGTACTACCGCTCTGGGCGGCGATGCTGGTGGGGCTAGTCGTGATGGTCGTTTCCTTGTCCTTTGCGATCTCGGTGGGGGCCATTTCGGTGCCCACCAAGACCGTTTGGGGAGTGTTGCTGCACGAAACCGGCCTATCCTCGGGCGAGCCGACATGGTCAAAGGGCCGCGCCGCGATTATCTGGGAAATCCGTTTTCCGCGCGCCTTGCTTGCCGTCATGGTCGGGGCCGGACTGGCGATTGTCGGGGCCACCCTCCAAGCGGTCACAAGAAACCCGCTGGCCGATCCGCACCTGCTGGGCATATCGGCCGGCGGCGCGTTTGGAGCCATTCTTGCCTTGTTGCATACCGGCTTGTTTCTGGGGCTTCTGACCGTGCCGGTCATGGCGTTTCTGGGTGCCCTGGCGGCCACGCTGACGGTCCTGAGCGTTGCCCGCTGGGCCGGCGCCACAAGCGCGGACCGCCTGGTCCTGACCGGTGTGGCGGTGTCTTTCGTCATCATGGCTGGCGCCAACATTCTGATTTTCCTCGGCGATCCCAAGGCGGCCCATACGGTCGTGTTCTGGATGTTGGGCGGGTTGGGGTTGGCTCAATGGTCATACCTGATCTACCCGCTGGCGATCCTGCTGCCATGCGGCACCTGGTTGTGGCTTCAGGCCGCCAGGCTGAACGCGATGACCATCGGGGATGAGACTGCAAGCTCGTTGGGTATTGCGGTGGCGCGGTTTCGGCTTGGTGTCTTTGCAGCTGGCGCGCTGATCACCGGAGTCATGGTGGCCTTCTCGGGCAAGATCGGCTTCGTCGGTCTGATGGTTCCGCATATCGTGCGGTTCCTTGTTGGCGGAGACTATCGACGCGTCGTTCCTCTGTCGGCAATTCTGGGTGGTTTGTTTTTGCTCTGGGCGGATGTGGTCGCCAGAACCGCAATGGCCCCCGAGGACATCCCAGTTGGCGTCGTCACGGGTCTTTTGGGAGGGATCTTCTTTATTCTGTTGTTGAAACGCTGAGTGTTGAGGCCCGTTGGCGGATCATCAGCCAAACGGTGCTTGAAGCTGGCGGAGCACCGGCGAAGGCGCGCAGCAAAAGTGTAGAACTTGAAAGCAAGCCCTTCACTATTTTAGCCATATCAATGGGTAATGGCGGAGACGAAGGGATTCGAACCCTCGAGACGGTTTCCCGCCTACTCCCTTAGCAGGGGAGCGCCTTCGACCACTCGGCCACGTCTCCGCCGACGGGTATAGCCGTGCAAGCGACGGAAATACAAGGCCAATTCCTGCGCCACCGGAAATTTTTGCCGGATTGGGCGAAGCCCTTGAAAACGCTTGGAATCGCTTAGGTCTGCACCCGCTTGGACCAAGGCGTGGTCACCATGTCTTGCTGTTGGATTTCCAAGAACTATGCGTGGATTCGCGTTCTGCTTCGATTTGGTTTCGCTATCCCAACGTCGGTTGGCCTGAGAATTTACGCGCGGCCAGAGTACGTAATCGGACACATAATTATGGCGAGCCAGGTGCGGTGGGGAACTGCATCTGCAAAATGATGGGTGTCGCGAACGGCTGAACCAATTGGAGAGGTTGCCTGCCTTTGGCGTTGGAACGCGCTCTGCTGGATCACCCGTGCCAGGTGGTTTGAGTTGCAGAAACGGCGGTTTCTTTTGACTAAACTCGGCGGCTCGGCTTGTCTGCGGAACAGGCATAAGAACAGAAAACTTGCCAATTACATGCCAATGGATGCATATTTGCTAAGATTTTAGTCATTTTGATTGATCCAAAAAACAGTTTCAGAGGCTGGCCGGGCAGTGAGCGCATCCGCGCTCGACAGTAACCTTTGGGGGAAGGGCTGGCATTTTGGCTTGGTTGAAGATTGTTCTGGTTGGTTTTTTCGTTCTTTGCGTTCCTGCCCTCAGCTGGGCAAATATTGGAACCGTAATCAGCGTGAAACAGGGGGCGGACGTGACCCGTGGCGGCAAAACGCTGCCCCTGCGTAATGGGATGGAGGTGTTGTCCGGCGACTCGATCGTCACGGATGCGAATGGCGTGGTTCAGCTTGTCTTTGTGGATGACACGAAGATCGCGGTTGGTCCCAATGCGCGGATGGTTCTGGACGTGAAGATGTTGCGCGGCAACCGCAAGGCCAAGAGCTTTGCTGTCGAGGCGCTGGGTGGAAGCTTCCGGTTCATCTCGGGCAAAAGCAGGAAACGCGCCTACTCCATCAAGACGCCGACGGCCACCATGGCGGTGCGGGGCACGGTATTTGACATGTGGATCGCGCCGGGAAACCAAAGCGCGATGCTCGTGCTGCACGGCACGGTTCAGATGTGTGGCCTCGGCGGCTCTTGCCGATCGACGGGCCGGATTTGCAGCTTGTATGCAACCAGCCAGCGTGGTGCGGTCGGGCGCCCGGTCGACCAGGCGATGTATGATAAGGCCGTGGTCAGCGGTTTTCCTTTCATTCAGTCGCAGAAAGACCTCAAACCGCCTTTGCAGGTGGATGTCGAAGGTTGCTCGGGTGAATCCCAACCTGCGCCGCGCGCAAAATCGGACGCGCCCGAACCGCGCCGGTCCGCTCCGCCGCAGAGGCAGGTCAAGGCAGCGGTTGCCGCGCCGCCCGAACAACCGGATCCGGTCGGGCAGTTCGACAGGTCGGGCGACCGGCCCGAAACTGCCGATGATCGGCGGGATACTGGCGGCGGTGTCTTTGGGTCCGGCGGCGATGGCTAGAGCGTTGTCCATGTCGTTGCTGGCGAGCAGAGGTTGACGTGAGTGTCAGGCAGCACGAGAAAGCCGGACGGCGCCGTGCTTTTCGGCTGGTGGGCTTGGGTCTGATCCTGTTTGGTTGTCTGCTGCGGGTATTGGACCCTTATCCGGTCCGCATGTCCCGGCTGATCTATTTCGACGTGTTGCAGCGGTTGTCCCCGCGCGCCTTCGATCCCGATTTGCCGGTCCGGGTCGTCGATATCGACGAAACGTCGCTCGAGAATTGGGGCCAATGGCCCTGGCCCAGGACCCTGTTGACGCAGATGGTCGAGCGTTTGGGCGAGTATGGCGCCGCTTCAATCGCTTTTGACATGTTGTTCGCCGAGCCCGATCGGTACTCACCGTCGCGGCTGCTGAGTGATCCGGCCCTGGCTGACATTCTCAGCGCCAAAAAGGAGGCCGCCCAGCTGGACAATGACATCTTGTTCGGGGCCGAGGTTTCGAACTGGCCCGTCGTGATGGGTGTGGCGGCGCGATTGACCGGAGGGGATCAGGACATTGCCCCGAAGGCCGGGATCGTGGAGATCGGCGAAAACCCGGCCGCCGGGCTGGTGTCCGTGCCCCACTGGACTCCGCTGGCGCCACCGCTGGACCGGGATGCAACCGGGATCGGCGGTGTGAATGTTTCACCTTTGGGCGGTACGGGCGTGGTTCGTCGGGTTCCGGTGTTGTGGCAGGGGCCAAGCGGTGTTCTGCCCGGACTTGGGCTGGAGGCTCTGAGGGTCGCGACGGGCGAGCCGGTGATCTTCATCGAAGGGGCTCAGGGCGAGGCCGGCATCGTGCTGTCGGTCGAATTGGCCGGTCTGGTCCTGCCCACAACGGAAAACGGAGAGGTCTGGGTCAGGTACAGACCAGATGATCCCGGGCTCTACCTGTCGGCCAATGACATACTGCAATCCGCAGATGATCCGGTTCTGCGCAGCCAGATCGAAGGCCGGATCGTATTGATCGGAACGTCAGCGGCAGGTCTGTTCGACATGCATCAGACTGCGTTGGGAGAGTCCGTTCCAGGCGTCTCCATCCATGCCCAAGTCATCGAGCAGGCGCTGCTGGGCGACATGCTGACCCGGTCGGATGTCACCGCCGCCCTCGAGCTTCTGGCTTTCATCATCCTTGGAGTCGTCGTCACGGTCGTCATGTCCAGTTTCGGGGCCGTTGCCTCGTTCATGGCAGGCGGCATCGCGGCGGCCGTGGTTGTCGGGGTCAGTTGGTTGGCATTTCAGAACCAGTCCGTACTGTTCGATGCAACCTTCCCGCTTGCCGGCGGGATGGCCAATTTCGGGCTGTTGTCCGGTTATCTGTTCATATCGACCGAGCGGGAAAAGCGGGTGATCCGGCGGATCTTCTCGCACTATGTCGCGCCCGAGATCCTGGACGAGATGGATGCAACCGGACACCAACTGCAACTGGGCGGTGAAACGCAGGAAATCACGGTCATGTTCTCGGACATTCGCGGGTTTACACCGTTGTCCGAGCGGGTGTCGGCCACGGACCTGGTCGCGCTGCTCAATGAACTGTTCTCGGTCATCGGAGACCGGATCCTGCACGAAAAAGGCACCATCGACAAATTCATCGGGGATGCGGTCATGGCGTTCTGGAACGCGCCGGTTCCGGTGGAGCGGCACCCGCTTCTGGCGGCGCAGGCTGCGCTGCAGATGCGCCGAGCTCTGGCCGAGTTCAATGCTTCGGACACGATGCGCGGGCATCCTCCGATCGCATTGGCGACAGGATTTGCCACGGGAATGGCCTGTGTCGGCAACATCGGCTCGCGGCGGCGATTCAACTACACGGTGATCGGAGATGTGGTCAACGTCGCCGCTCGAATCGAGCAGAGTTGCCGCCAGGTCGAATATGACATCCTGATCTCAAGTTCAGTCTCACAGGCCGCTGGCGCCGATCTCGCGATGCTCGAAGCAGGGCTTGTTCATCTGAAAGGCAAGACCGAACTGGAGCCGATTTTTGCATTGGTCGGTGACAGTGCGTTGGCCCATAGCGCGGATTTCCGGAAGCTGCAGGAGATGCACCAGGATCTGATCACTGCGATACGTGCACGGCGGTCTCACGACGAAATACAGCGCTTGGGCGAAGCCTGCAGCGTCCAAGCTGGCTTGGTCGAGCCGGGCCTGCGCGCGTTCTATGCGGCCTTGCCGGGACGGTCGGCTGATTTCCGGTTCGACGTCCGCTCGGGCCAGGCGATGTTCAGTCATCATGGCAACGTGCACCGGTTTCCCGGATGACAGGGACCCATTGCGGGCCGCAGAGTCAAAACGGGCCGCGCCTTTTTTCAAAGGCACGACCCGTTTCGATCGGACAGGGTTCTCAGTCTCGCCCCCTCGAATACTATCTACAAAATCACGAACTAAAACTTCGATACATTCGAGACTGATCCACATTCCCAATCGGGATGACACATTGATGCCCGATTTCAACCGGGGCGACAGTGAAGCAGTTCACATTCGCAGAAACTTTTTTACAAATTTCTCCACTCGAAGAATCCTGGCCCGGCACGGTGCAGCAGTTCTGCCGCCATGGCCCGGCCCATTTCCGCTGCGTCCTCCGTCGAACCGGTCTCGCTCTCACTGATGGCATCCGATCCGTCCGGTCGCAGCACTTCGCCGCGTAGGCGCAACTGCCCATCGGTAAGTTCAGCCAGACCGGCAATCGGAGTTTCGCAGGACCCATCCAGCGCGGCCAGCAACGTGCGCTCGGCCGCCAGACGACAGGCCGTTTCAGAGTGATGAATGGCTTCCAGCATCTCGGCGGCCCGGTGGTCGTCCGCGCGGCGTTCGATGCCGATCGTACCTTGTGCGATGGCCGGCAGCATGTCGTCGGGCGAGATCGCAGTGGCAGGTACGTCCTGCATGTTCAGGCGGCGGATGCCGGCCATGGCTAGAAACGTGCATTCGGCCACGCCATCAGCCAGCTTCTTCAGCCGGGTCTGCACGTTGCCCCGGAACTCGACCACGTTCAGATCGGGCCGGCGGTGCAGCAACTGGGCCCGCCGCCGCAGCGACGAGGTGCCGACGACCGCGCCTTCGGGCAGGTCATGGATCGAGCTGAGGCGGGGCGAGATGAAGGCATCGCGCACGTCCTCGCGCGGCAGGAACGTGTCCAGCACCAGCCCCTGCGGCTGTTCGACGGGCATGTCCTTGGTCGAGTGCACGGCGATGTCGATGTCCCCGCCCAGCATCGCCTCTTCGATTTCCTTGGTGAACAGGCCCTTGTTGCCGATCTCTTTCAACGGGCGGTCCGCGTCGATCATGGCGCGGTTGTCGCCGGTGGTCTTGATCACCACGATCTCGAACGCCTGTTCCGGCAGTTCGAAAGCATCACACAGCCGCTGACGGGTTTCATGGGCCTGGGCCAGCGCCAGCGGCGAACCACGGGTGCCGATCTTCAGCGGCGATGCGGGGGTGGGCAGGGTCAAAGTCATGGGCACAGCTTTAGTCGCGTCACATTGCCCTGACAATGGGGGCCACGCTTGACATTTTGCCGCTGAAGGCTGACCCGTTGCGCAAACCGGAATAGTGGGGGCTGACATGGCCGAGAACAAGAAACTGCTGCGGGCGCTGGCGGGCGAGGTACTGGACACGCCGCCGATCTGGATGATGCGACAGGCCGGACGCTATCTGCCGGAATACCGCGCGACGCGGGAACAGGCGGGCGATTTCCTGTCGCTGTGCTACACCCCCGATCTGGCGGCCGAGGTGACGCTGCAGCCGATCCGCCGCTATGGGTTCGATGCCGCGATCCTGTTTGCCGACATCCTGCTGGTGCCGCAGGCGCTGGGCGCCGACCTTTGGTTCGTCACCGGCGAAGGGCCGCGCCTGTCGACGATCACGCAGCAACCGGATTTCGATGCGTTGAAGCCGGTTGATGCGATTCACGAGACCTTGTCGCCCGTCTATGAAACCGTGCGCATCCTGTCGCGCGAGCTGCCGTCCGAAACGACCCTGATCGGCTTTGCCGGCGCTCCGTGGACCGTTGCGACCTATATGATCGCCGGGCGTGGCACCCCTGATCAGGGTCCTGCACACGCCCTGCGCGAGGAAAACACCGCGCTGTTCGAGGCGTTGCTGGACCGGATCACGGCGGCCACGATCGAATATCTGTCGGCTCAGATCGAAGCGGGGGCCGAGGTGGTCAAGATCTTCGACAGCTGGGCCGGGTCGCTGAAAGGCGAGGCTTTCACCAAATACGCGGTCGAGCCATGCCGGATCATTACCCAGGCGCTCAAGGAACGCCACCCGGGCATTCCCGTCATCGGTTTCCCGCGTGAGGCGGGCGAGGGTTATGTCGGTTTCGCGAAGGCCACTGGGGTCGATTGCGTGGCGCTGGACAACTCGGTTGCGCCGGAATGGGCGGCCGAACATGTGCAGGTGGATGGCTGCGTGCAAGGCAACCTGGCCTCGTCTCACATGGTGACCGGCGGGCAGGCCCTGGTGGATGAGACCCGCCGCATCCTGCGTGCCTTTTCCAACGGGCCGCATATTTTCAATCTGGGACACGGGATCACACCGGATGCCGACCCGGAGAATGTGCAGTTGATGATCGACACGGTGCGCCGCGGGTAGGCGGCGCGGGAGGGGGCCAGCCCCCCTTGGCCGTTGGCCATATGAAGGATGTGTCAGGTTGTCTTGACGGCCTGGAGTTCGATCAGGATTTCGGCCGTGTGTTGGCCGCGGGCCGGGCTGGGTTTCGGCTGCCATTGGTGGGTGGAGAAGCGCGGGGCGGCGGCGGCCTGCAGGGTGCCGTCTGTTTCTCGCCAGGTTTGGCGGGCGGTGTTCATCGGATGGGTTGCGGCCTCGTCGGGGCTGAGCACCGGGGCGACGCAGGCGTCTGAGCCTTCGAACAGTTTGGCCCAATGGTCGCGCGGTTCGGTTGCGAAGAGTTCCGCCAGGCGTCGGGTCAGGTCGGGCCAGCGCGTGCTGTCGTATTGTTGCTGGAACGCCGGGTCTTGGGATAGGTCCAGGATTTCCAGGAATTGGGCATAGAATTTCGGTTCGAGGCATTGGACTGAAACAAAGCCGCCATCCGCGCAGGTGTAGGTGCGGCTCCAATGCGGGCCGTCCAGCAGGCTCTGGCCGCGCGTGTCGGACAGGTTGCCTGTCTGGCGCAGGCTCATCAGCAGGTTCATCATGTGCGCGGACCCGTCGTAGATGGCGGCGTCGACCACCGTGCCAGTGCCGGTTGCGCGCGCGTTCAGCAGCCCGGCCAGTATCCCGGTGACCAGATACATCGCGCCGCCGCCGATATCGCCGACCAGCGTGGCCGGGGTCATCGGCTCGATGCCGGGCGGTGAGCCGTACCAGAGCGCTCCCGACAGGGCGATGTAGTTCAGATCATGTCCTGCGGTGTCGGCAAGCGGGCTGTCCTGGCCCCAGCCGGTCATGCGGCCATAGACCAGCGCCGGGTTCAGGGCGTGGCAGGCTTCGGGCCCCAGACCCAGCTTCTCCATCACGCCAGGGCGGAAGCCTTCAATCAACGCATCGGCGGTTTCGATCAGGCGCCGGGCGGTTTCGAGGTCGTCGGGGTCCTTGAGGTCGAGCGCGATCGAGCGCTTGCCCCGGTCCAGCACGGATCGGTCCGGCATGCCGGGTGTGACGGCGCCCCCCTTGCGGTGGATGGTCACGACATCGGCCCCCAGATCCGCCAGCATCATGGCGGCGAACGGGCCGGGGCCGAGACCCTCGATTTCGACAACACGGATTCCGTTCAGCATGAGCAGCACTCCCTCGCGGCGATGCTGGCCGGCGCCCAGCAGGAATGCAAGACCGACCGGCGGCGACGCGGCGTCTGGCATCGGTCTGATCCGGAACGGGAAAAACCAACAAACACATCGGAATACTTGCCAGCTTGGGGCCAGCGGCGTAGCGTGCTGTCCGGGGTGGATCAGCGAGGGGTAGGATGCGTCTTTGGATCACGATCAGTGCCGCCATGGTCTTGGCGGTTCTGGTGGCAATCATCCTTCTGCTGCACCCGCCCGGCGACCTGCGCATGGCAGCCGGACCGGCGGGTGGTGCCTATATCGACGTGGCGCAGGACTACTCCGATATCCTTGCCGAGGATGAGATTCGGCTCGAGATCGTCGAAACCGCAGGGTCTGTCGAAAATGCGCGTCTCCTGGAAGACGGGGCTGTGGATGTGGCCTTCTTGCAGGGCGGCATCGAAGTTGACCCGGATCAGGCGCAGGCCATCGGGACCGTGTTTTTCGAGCCGATGATTTTCATGGCGCGCGAGGATGCGTGGATTCCGCCCAATCCCGCGCTGTGGCGTGGGTTGAGCATCAACAGCGGTGCACCCGGGTCCGGCACCGCGGACGCATTCCGCGACTTCGAACGCGCTGTCGGGCTGGCCCAAGAGGATAACGTGCATGTTGCACTGCCCTATGACCAGGCGGCCGACGCCTTGTTGGACGGAACGTTGGACATCGCCGTTTTTGTCGCCCCGATCGAAGCTCCCTACCTGCTGGCCGCGTACGAGGTGCCGGGACTGAAGGTGCTGAACCTTGAACATGTCGAGGCGATTTCGCGTCGTTTGTCCTATGCCACCGTGGTGACCGTACCGACCGGAGGCATGTCGCTGAACCCGGTTCTGCCGCCGCGCCCGGTAGATCTGATCGCTCTCGAGGCGCGACTGGTCGTGCGGCCGGGACTGCATCCGGCGTTGGTCAATCGACTAACGATGGCGGCGATCGCCCTGCACGAGGCTCAGGGCATCATCAATGACCCCGGGGCCTTTCCGGGGATCGAAGGGACCGCATTGCCCCTCAACAATACCGCACGGCAGCTGATACTTGAAGGGCCATCCACCTGGCATGATTGGTTGCCTTATTGGGTGGCGGCGCAGGTCAATCGGGTTTTCCTTTTGTTCCTGCCGTTCTTTTTCATCGTCCTTCCGCTGGTCCGGTTGTTGCCGCGCATCTACGCCTATTTCCAACGATGGCGTGTCTGGCAGCACTACCCGGAAATTCGTCTGATCGAACAGGACCTGGCCGACAACCCTTCCGCGGAAGACCTCGTGCGGATGCAAGGCCAATTGCAGGTGCTGGACGAAAAGCTGGCGGACCTACGGCTGCCAGCGGCCTACAGGCAAGGGCAGTATGATGCCCGTCTGCATCTGGAACTGGTGCAGAAACGGATTTCCGACATGCGGGCTCAGGATTCCGGGGGCGGCGGGTAATGTGTGGAACACGGTTGCCGCAACGGCAGTTCGTGGATAGGTCTTTGGTCGAATATCAGACATTTGAGAAAGGGGGGTGGTCCCATGCAAATGAGTGACACGCGTGAAATTCAGGCGGCGCCGTCCGATGTCTATGCGGCCCTGCTGGACCCCGAGGTGCTGAAAGCCTGCGTGCCCGGTGCGCAAGAGGTTTCGGGCAATCCGACGGACGGTTACGAGGCGACCGTGGTGCAGAAGGTGGGGCCAGTAAAGGCCACGTTCAAAGGCACCGTCACGATGTCCGACATGGTTGAGGGTCAAAGCCTGACCATCGCCGGTGAGGGCAAAGGCGGGGCCGCGGGTTTTGCAAAGGGCAGCGCCAGTGTCACGTTCAGCGCCAGTGACAGCGGTGGAACGGTTCTGGCCTATGACGTGGATGCCAAGGTTGGCGGAAAGCTGGCGCAGCTAGGCAGCCGTTTGATCGACGGCTTTGCCAAAAAGATGGCTGACCAGTTCTTCTCGAACCTTCAGCAGCATTTCGAAGGCCCTGCAGCGCCGGAAGAGGGCCGCAAAGACACCTCCGAGGGGGAAAAGAAAGGCTGGCTGGGTCGCCTGACCGGGCGCGAGTGAAACCTGCGTTTGTGCGCAGAGGACTGTGCGAATTTGGTCTGTTCGGCAATCCTCTGGCGCGATACTGTCCCGGCCAGAACTGGGAAAACGCATGACGACAATTCTTTCGATCAAGGATCTGCGCAAAACCTATGCCGGCGGGTTCGAAGCGCTGAAAGGCGTATCGCTGGACATCGAAGAGGGCGAGATCCTGGCCCTGCTCGGCCCGAACGGGGCGGGAAAGACAACCCTGATCTCGACGGTTTGCGGGATTACCACGCCCACGTCTGGGACCGTCACAGTAGGGGGGCACGACATCCTCACGGACTTTCGTGCAGCCCGGCGCATGATCGGCCTCGTGCCGCAGGAAATTGCGCTGGAGCCGTTCGAGAAGGTCTGGAACACCGTACGGTTTTCGCGCGGTCTGTTCGGCTATGGGCAGGACAGCGCGCGGATCGAGGAGATCCTGCGCAAGCTATCGCTGTGGGACAAGCGCAAGAACGCGATCAAGGAACTGTCGGGCGGCATGAAGCGGCGGGTGCTAATCGCCAAGGCGCTGGCGCACGAGCCGCGGGTGCTGTTTCTGGATGAACCCACCGCCGGTGTGGATGTCGAACTGCGCAAGGACATGTGGGCCATCGTCGACGAGTTGAAGGCTGCCGGTGTCACCATCATTCTGACCACCCACTACATCGAAGAGGCCGAAGCCATCGCCGACCGGATCGGTGTGATCGACAAGGGCGAACTGATGCTGGTGCAGGACAAAAACACCTTGATGGCGCAGATGGGCAAGAAGCAGATTGAGGTCATGCTGACCCGCACGATCTCGGACATTCCCGGCAGTCTGGCCCACCACAATCTGGTGCTGAACGGGCAGGGCGATGCGCTGATCTATACCTACGACACCAATGCCGATCGCACTGGCATCACCACTTTGCTGAATGACGTGGCAGAGGCGGGGCTGGTGTTGCGTGACGTTCAGACCCGGCAATCGAGCCTGGAAGAGATTTTCGTCAACCTCGTGTCCGGAGATGCCGCATGAACTGGTCCGCCATCGCCGCCATCTACCGGTTCGAAATGGCCCGGTTCTTCCGCACCCTCGCGCAGAGCTTTCTGTCACCGGTTCTGTCGACCTCGCTGTACTTCGTGGTGTTTGGCACTGCCATCGGCAGTCGCATCCAGGAGGTCGAGGGCGTCTCCTACGGCGCCTTCATCGTGCCGGGGCTGATCATGCTGTCGGTGGTGATGCTGTCGATCTCGAACGCGTCCTTTGGCATCTATTTCCCCAAGTTCCTAGGCACGATCTACGAACTGCTCTCGGCCCCGGTGAATTTCATCGAGATCGTGATCGGCTATGTGGGCGCCGCCGCGACCAAGGCGTTGTTCGTGGGATTGGTGATCCTGACCACCGCCACGTTCTTCGTGGACATCCGCATCGAGCACCCCTTCGCGATGGCCGCCTTTCTGATCCTGTCCTGCCTCAGCTTTTCCCTGCTGGGCTTCATCATCGGGATCTGGGCCAGCAATTTCGAACAGATGTCGTTGGTACCGCAGCTGGTTGTGACGCCTCTGATCTTTCTGGGCGGCACGTTCTACTCGATTTCGATGCTGCCGCCGGTGTGGCAGACGATCTCGTTGTTCAACCCGGTGGTCTATTTGATCTCGGGCTTTCGCTGGTCGTTTTACGGGCTTTCGGACGTGCCCATTCTGCTTAGCCTTCTGGCGATCCTGGCCTTTACCGGCTTCTGCCTGGCGGTCATCGGTTGGATCTTCAAAACCGGGTGGCGCATCCGCAGCTAGGGCGTTGCATTTTTGCCGTGGCTGAACAGGATTTTGGTTCACGTCACGTTCATGGCAGGTGGGGTCCCTTGTTTAAGGGGCGGGCGCACTCTACATCGGCACCCATGAAACTCAGCCTGCCGTTTCTCAACAAGCAGCCAACCGTGGCTGTCGTTCGCCTGTCCGGAGCCATTGGAATGGCTGGCCGAGCCTCGCTGAACGATGCCTCTTTGGCACCGGTTCTGGAAAAAGCCTTCCGCAAGGGAAAACCTGCCGCCGTCGCGCTCGAGATCAATTCGCCGGGCGGATCGCCGGTGCAAAGCTCGCTGATCGGTGCGCGGATCCGACGGTTGGCCGACGAGTTCAAGGTGCCAGTCCATGCCTTTGTCGAGGACGTGGCGGCCTCGGGTGGTTATTGGCTTGCGGCTTCGGCGGACGAGATCTGGGCGGATGACAGCTCGGTTCTGGGGTCGATCGGGGTCATCTCCTCGGGGTTCGGAGCCAATGTTTTTCTGGCCCGTCAGGGGATCGAGCGGCGCGTGCACACCGCCGGGAAATCCAAATCGATGCTGGACCCGTTCTCTCCGGAGAAAGAAGAGGATGTCGCGCGTCTCAAGGGGCTTTTGGAGGACATCCACCAGAATTTCATTGCCTATGTGAAAGCTCGGCGCGGCAGTCGCTTGGACGAGGCCGCCGATCTGTTTACCGGTGAAATCTGGCTGGCGCGGCGTGCGCATGAACTTGGGCTGATCGACGGCATCGCGCATCTGAAGCCAAGGATGCAGGAAGTGTTTGGCGACAAGGTCAAATTCCGGCGCTACGGGTTGCGCCGACCGATCTGGTCGCGGTTCGGAACGGACATGGCGCAGGACGCCATTTCCCTGCTCGAGGAGCGCGCGGCCTACGCGCGCTTTGGTATGTGACGTGATCGTCAAGGTCGTCATTCTGTTTCTGGTTGCCATGGGGGTCCTGGCGATGTTCGGAAAGCTGCGCTTTCCCGGCCAACAGCGATTGAACTCCGCGAAATGTCCGCGCTGCGGTCGGTTCCGGATCGGCAAGGGCCCCTGCACATGTGAGCAAGGAGGGCGTCGATGACGGCCTGGCTGCTTTCCGGTCTTGGCTTGTTGATCCTGCTGTTGGCCGGTGACGCGCTGGTGCGGGGTGCGGTGAATCTCAGCCTGCGCCTGGGTGTTCCGGCCTTGATCGTCAGCCTGACGATCGTGGCCTTCGGCACCTCGGCACCCGAGCTTCTGATCGCCATCAAGGCCATCGAGGAAAATGCGCCCGGTATCGCGCTGGGCAATGTCGTCGGTTCGAACACGGCCAACATCCTTCTGGTCCTGGGTTTGCCGGCCTTGTTGGCAACGATCCACAGCAGCGAATGCAACACGCGAAGAAACTACGTCTTCATGTTGCTGGCCTCGGTTCTGTTCATCGGTTTGGCCTTTTGCGGAGAATTCAACCTGTTCAGCGGGGCAATCCTGCTGGCGGGGTTGGCTCTGATCCTGCTCAACGCCTTCCGAGAAGCGCACGCGCATCGCAACTCCTGCTCGGAAGAGCAGGACCTGGAAGCGCTGGAAGAGGCCGACCCGGACATGCCGTACTGGAAGGTGTCGCTGTATCTGGTGCTGGGGTTGATTGGCCTGCCGATGGGCGCGCATCTTCTGGTCGACAACGCGACCATCATTGCGCGGACCTACGGGGTCAGTGAAACGGTGATCGGGCTGACGCTGGTCGCGGTCGGAACCTCGCTTCCTGAACTGGCGACCACCGTCATGGCCGCGTTGCGCCGGCAGGCCGATGTTGCACTGGGCAACGTCATCGGTTCGAACATGTTCAACCTTCTGGGCATTGTCGGTATCGCCACGCTGTTCGGGCGCATCCCCGTGGACCCCGAATTCCTGCAATTCGATCTTTGGGTCATGCTGGGCTCGTCCTTGCTGCTGATCCCGTTCGTTTTCTTCAAGCAAGACATCACCCGGGTCTGGGGGTTCATCTTGACGCTGCTTTACGTCACATACGTCGTGATCCTGTTGGCCTGATCTGACTGAAAGGAGCCCCTACATGACCCGAGCACTGGTGACCGGCGCCGGCATTCGACTGGGGCGGGCCATGGCGTTGTACCTGGCAAAACGTGGCATGGACGTTGCCGTGCACCACGCAACCTCGGGCGCAGCCGCTGCCGAGACCGTGTCCGAGATCCAGTCGATGGGTCGCAATGCCGTGGCGCTGCAGGCCGATCTGCTGGACGAGGATCAGGTGCAGACCCTTTTGCCGCGCGCGGCCGAGGCGTTGGGCGGTCCGATCACCTGTCTGGTCAACAATGCGTCGATCTTCGAATACGACAACATCCGCACTGCCACCCGGCAAAGCTGGGATCGCCACATGGACAGCAACCTGCGCGCGCCCTTCGTGCTGACGCAGGCCATGGCGAGCCAGAGTCTGGAACCCGAGATGGATGAGAATGATGAACCCGTCGCGACCGGCTTGATCGTGAATATGGTCGATATGCGGGTGCGCAAACTGACGCCTGAGTTCATGTCCTACACCATCGCTAAGATGGGGCTATGGGCATTGACCCGGACGGCGGCCCAGGCACTGACGCCGGCCATTCGCGTCAATGCAATTGGGCCGGGTCCAACCCTGCAGGGACATCGGCAAAGTCCCCAGCACTTCAAGACCCAACGCGAAAACACGGTCTTGGAACGCGGTGCAAACCCGTCGGATATCAACGCGGCCCTTGGGTATTTTCTGGACGCACATGCGGTCACGGGCCAGCTTTTGTGCGTTGATGGCGGCCAGCATCTGGGCTGGCAAACGCCTGATGTAGTGGGCCTTGAATAGGTATTGCCCCTGCAAGTTTTGCACCGCTCTCGATCCTGTTACAGGTTCGTTACAAAAATGTCTTTTTTTTCATACACTTGTAAAACGAGAATAAAAATATCTTTTATAATCAATGTGTTGAAATTGTGCCTATTTATTGTGCAACGCAGTGAAAACACAAGGATTCAAGGAAAAATCACGGTGCAGGGAAAGTTGTCCGCACAGTTATCCACAAGAATCGTGGATTTGTTTTCTCTTGATCTGAGGCGCGCAAGATTGCAGCCACGGTCAGAGAATCGTATCTCTCTCTCATGACCGCCGACAGCGCCTCTCAATCCCAGCCTCAGCCGACCGGCTATGCCTGCATCCAGAAATACGTGAAGACGCTGGACAGTTCGCCGGGTGTCTATCGGATGCTGGATGCGGACAGCCGGGTTCTGTATGTCGGCAAGGCGCGCAACCTGCGGGCGCGGGTGTCGAACTACACCCGCCCGGGCCATTCCGGCCGGATCGAGCGGATGATCGCCTCGACCGCGTCTATGATGTTCCTGACCACTCGGACCGAGACCGAGGCGCTGCTGCTGGAACAGAACCTGATCAAGCAGCTCAAGCCCAAATACAACGTGCTGTTGCGCGACGACAAAAGCTTTCCCAACATTCTGGTGGCCAAGGACCATCCATTTCCGCAGATCAAGAAACAC
This sequence comes from Ruegeria sp. B32, assembly GCF_025141855.1. NCBI lineage: Bacteria > Pseudomonadati > Pseudomonadota > Alphaproteobacteria > Rhodobacterales > Roseobacteraceae > Ruegeria > Ruegeria sp. B32. The sequence goes on from NZ_CP081106.1 coordinate 34,094, forward strand.
CGCGGCGCCAAGAAGGAAAAGGGTGCCTATTTCGGCCCCTTCGCCAGCGCGGGCGCGGTGAACCGCACGCTGAACCAGCTGCAGAAGGCGTTTTTGCTGCGCAACTGCTCGGATTCAATGTTCGACAGTCGCACCCGGCCCTGCCTGCTCTATCAGATCAAGCGCTGCTCGGGGCCGTGCGTGGGTATGATTTCGCAGGCCGACTATGCCGAAAGCGTGCGCGATGCCGAGCGGTTCCTGTCCGGCCGCTCGACCCGAATCCAGGAGGAACTGGCCGCGCAGATGCAGGAAGCCTCGGATGCGATGGAGTTCGAGCGCGCCGCCGCCCTGCGCGACCGGATCCGCGCACTGACGCAGGTGCAGACGGCGCAGGGCATCAACCCGCGCGGTGTGGCCGAGGCGGATGTGATCGGCCTCTATATGGACAGCGGCCAGGCCTGTGTTCAGGTGTTCTTCATCCGCGCCAACCAGAACTGGGGCAACCGCGATTTCTATCCGCGGGTCGGCCCCGACGTTTCGCCGGCCGAGGTGATGGAGGCCTTTCTGGGCCAGTTCTATGACAACAAGGAAGCGCCGCGGCAGCTGATCCTGTCGGACGCGATCGAAAACGCGGACCTGATGCAGCAAGCCCTGTCGGAAAAGGCCGGTCGCAAGGTCGAGATATTGGTGCCGCAGCGGGGCGAAAAGCTCGAGCTGGTCTCGGGCGCGCTGCGAAACGCGCGCGAGGCGCTGGCGCGCCGCATGTCGGAAAGCGCGACGCAGGCCAAGCTGCTGCGCGGCCTGGCCGAGGCCTTTGATCTGGACGCGCCGCCGAACCGGATCGAGGTCTATGACAACTCGCATATCCAGGGCACCAACGCAGTGGGCGCGATGATCGTGGCCGGGCCCGAGGGGTTCATGAAGAACGCCTACCGCAAGTTCAACATTCGCGGCGACGACCTGACGCCGGGCGACGATTTCGGCATGATGAAAGAGGTGCTGACCCGCCGCTTTACCCGCCTGCTGAAAGAGGACCCCGACCGCGACAAGGGCCTGTGGCCCGACCTGTTGCTGATCGACGGGGGTGCGGGGCAGGTGAGCGCCGTGCACGAGATCATGCAGGCACACGGGGTCGAGGACATCCCGATGGTCGGTGTGGCCAAGGGCGTCGATCGGGACCACGGCAAGGAAGAGTTCCACCGCATCGGCCAGCGCCCCTTTGCCCTGAAGCGTAACGACCCGGTGCTGTATTTTATTCAGCGGCTACGGGACGAGGCGCACCGCTTTGCTATCGGTACCCACCGCGCCAAACGGGCCAAGGCGATGGGAGCGACGCCTCTGGACGAAATCCCCGGCGTAGGCGCGTCCCGCAAACGCGCCCTGCTGGCGCATTTCGGCAGCGCAAAGGCGGTCAGCCGTGCCAATCTGGCGGATCTGAAGGCCGTGGACGGGATCTCGGCCGGTCTGGCGCAGAAGGTCTATGATTTCTTTCACGAAAAGGGCTGAGGCCGCTGGCGCCCGCGCCACAGGATGTAAAGCCCCGAGGCCACGATCAGCGCGCTGCCCAGCCACATGGTCTGGTCCAGATGCTCGTCGAATATCAGTACGCCCATCCCGATGCCGAACAGAAGGCGGGTATAGCGAAACGGAGTTACGGCCGACACTTCACCCGTCCGCATGGCCAGCATCAGCGAAGAATAGGCCACCGCGCCCATCACCACGGCTCCAGTCAGGTGCAGGGCGGCTCGGGCGTCCACCGGCACCGCGGCGGCGCCTTCGAAAGCCCGGTACAGTCCACCGGCGACGACAATTGACAGAAAGCCATAAAACCCAAGAACGGTGGTGCCCAACGTGGCGGGGGCGGCGCGGCTGGCCAGATCGCGGCCGGCAAAGCCCAGCATTCCCAGTACCGCAAGAATGGACAGGGCCGAGAAACTGTCTCCGGTCGGCTGGATGATGATCACCACTCCGATCAGTCCGACCAGAATGGCACTCCAGCGCCGCCAGCCGACGGTTTCCCCGAAAAACAGCGCGGCACCCGCCACCACGACCAGCGGCGTGGCCTGCAGGATCACTGTGGCCGAGGACAGCGGCGTCAGGGCGATGGCCAGCACATAGAACAGGCGGCCGAAGACTTCGAACAGCACTCGGATCTTCATCGGCTTGGACAGGACATCGGGGTGCAGCAACCGCCGCCCCTGAATCAACGCGACCCCGGCGAAAATCAACGCCCCGCCCAGTCCGAACAGCACCAGAACCTGCCAGATGGGCAGCACCTTGGCGGCACTTTTCAACAGCGCGTCCTCCAGGGCGAACCCGGCCATGGCCGCGATCATCCAGGCGCCGCCGATCAGATTGGCGCGCGCATCGGTTCTGATATGTGAGGTCACGGGGCGGATCTTTCCTGATGTGCCGATACCCGCGCAACCTGACCCGTTCTTCGCGCCGCGCCAAGGGGGAAACGGTCGTCGATCCTCCGCCTGCGACGGTCTGACCTGTCGTGGTCCAAACACCTGTGTTCTTGGCAGTTTTTTGTCGTGCCGTCTTTTCTGTTCCCGGCCATGGTTGTAGGGTCCAGCGCATGAAGTGGAACCTGCCGAATATTCTGACTTTGCTGCGCCTACTGGCCGCGCCCGGCCTGGCGGTGATGTTTCTGTATTTCACACGGCCCTACGCGGATTGGTTCGCGCTGATCCTGTTCCTGTCGGCGGCCATAACCGATTGGTTCGACGGCTATCTGGCGCGCGCGTGGAAGCAGGAAACCAAGATGGGCGCGATGCTGGACCCGATTGCCGACAAGGCGATGGTGGTGATCGCGCTGATGATCCTGGTCGGCTATTCGACCGAGCACTGGACGCCCTGGCTGGTGCTGCCCGCCACCGTGATCCTGTTCCGCGAGGTCTTCGTCTCGGGCCTGCGCGAGTATCTGGGCGACGTGGCCGGAACGCTCAAGGTCACCAAGCTGGCCAAATGGAAGACGACCGCGCAGATGGTGGCGATTGCCGTGCTGTTTTCGCAGGGCATATTCGAGCACTATTTCGTCATGTCCACCTTCGGCATGGATGCCGCGCTGATCGACCAGATCCTGTCGGGCCAGGTCGAGGATATCTCGGGCCTGCAATGGAAGCTGGATGGCATGTTCTGGTCGGGCCGCATCGGGTTGTGGCTGCTGTGGATCGCGGCGACGCTGACATTGATCACCGGCTACGACTACCTACGTAAAGCCATGCCCCATCTGAAGGAGGGCTGACACTTGGATGTTCTGTATTTCGCCTGGGTCCGCGAGCGGATCGGCGTACCGAAGGAAAAGGTCGAAACCACCGCGGCGACGGTCTCCGATCTGGTGGCGGAACTCAGCGCCCGCGAAGACCGCTATGCCGCGGCCTTTGCCGACGTCTCCGCCCTGCGGGTCGCGCTGGATCAGGAACTGTCGGATTTCGACGCGCCGCTGGCCGGCATCCGTGAAGTGGCCTTTTTCCCGCCCATGACGGGCGGCTAGGGTGATGCGGATCTCCGTCCAGCAAGAGCCGTTCGATCTGGGGGCCGAGGCCAATGCCTTTGCCGCGGGTGACACGGCCAATGGCGCCATCGTCACCTTCACCGGCGTCGTGCGCGATCTGGCCCAGACCGATCTGGCCTGCATGGAGATCGAGCATTATCCCGGCATGACCGAACGCGCCATCGCCAAGATCGCCGAGGAAGCCAAGACCCGGTGGTCGCTGGGCGACGTGCTGGTGATCCATCGCCATGGGCGGCTGGCCCCGGGTGACCGGATCATGATGGTCGCAACGGCAGCCCCGCACCGCAAGGATGCGTTCGAGGCTGCAGAATACCTGATGGATTACCTGAAATCCCGCGCCCCGTTCTGGAAGAAGGAAATCACAGGTTCGGGCGCGGAGTGGGTTGCCGCCAAGGACGAGGACGAGGACGCGCTGTCGCGCTGGTAGGCGCTCAGTCGGCGTTGTTGATCCTGCCGCGCAATTCCTCGGCTTCCTGGCGGGCGGCGCGCAGCCCGTCCATGGCCGCGGCCAGCTCGGCCTCGGTCTGGGTCAGCTGGTTGGTCAGCTCGGCCTCGCGCTGCTGCAGATAGGTGATCGCCTGATCACGGGTTTCCTCGGCCTCGTGCAACTCCTGGCTCATGCGGTCCAGATCGGCCACGTCGGATTGGCGCACGCGCGACAGGCGGTGCACCAGCCAGTTGGCGAACCAGCCCATGCAGAAGGCGGCGAACAGGATGACGGCGGTGGCGATGATGAATTCGGTTCTGTTCAACTTACTGGTCCCCTGCATCCGTTTCGGATGCTTCTTCTTCTGTTGGCGCAGGTTCGGTTACGCTTGTCTGGGTCTCCAATGCTTCCAGACCGGTTTCCTGATTGGCGACCGGCTCGGGCCGGATCAGCCGGAATTCGATGCGCCGGTTTTTCTCGCGCCCGTCTTCGGTGTCATTGTCTGCAATGGGCTGCGTCTCACCATATCCTGCGGCCGAGTAGCTTTTGGTCGGCACCCGGCGGGCGCGCAATTCGTTCAGGATGGACTGGGCGCGTGACTGGCTTAGCTGCTGGTTCATCTCTTCACGGCCCTGGCTGTCGGTATGACCCTGGATTTCAATCCGGATCGGTCCACATTCGCGCAGGATCTCGGCAATCTGGTTCAGACTGTCGCGGGATTCTGATGAAACCGTAGCCGATCCGGGCTCGAACGTGATCTTGCGGGCCTCCTGAACCTCGGCGATGCGACTTTCGCACTGCTCGGGGTCTGGCAGCGCGTCTTCGGGTTCGGGCGGGGGCTGATAGGTGATCGAAAGGTCAAAGTCCTGCGCATCGCCCAGCTTGTCGGACAGCAGGCCCGCGATCTGTGCCTTGGCGTCCTCATCGTGGCTGACGCCAGTCAACTCGACCTTTTCAGGCGTTACGGTCAGCACGCCGTTGTTCAGCCAGGACAGGGATTCCAGCCCCGCCAGAACGCGCACGGGCCAGTCCTGCGGCATCTGGTCGACCACGCGGGCGGCACTGTGAACCTGATCGGATCCGAAGGCAGCCCGGGCATAGCTGTCGATCATGTCGCGCTGTAAATCATCGCCCAGACGGCCGCGCAGTTGTACCAGACCTTCCGGGCTGCGGGTGGCGGTGAATTCCACAGGTCCGGCCTGTTCGTTGTTTTCGAGTTCAGGCAGAACCGCGTGCAGGGCAAACACTTCGGGCAGGGCGTTTTCCAACTCGCCCACGACCTTGTCGAAGGTGGCCGGGCTGGTGTTCGGTTCAGCAATCAGCGTGATGTCGGCATCCGACATCGTGACAGAACCTTGCCCGATCTCGGACAGAGCCCGGATACTCAGTTCAGCGGCCTGCGCCCATCGGGGCGATGGCACACCCAGGCCGATTGTGCAGGTATAGGGCCCTGACAGCCCGGCATCCTGCGCGGCGGCAACAATGGTGTCGCGCGCCTTTTCATCCTGTGCCGAACAGGCGTCGAACTGTCCGCCATCCTCCGAAATCAGATAGCGCAGGGTGAACGGAGTGATCACCGGGCGCGGTGCCGAAATCGCCAGACCGATGCGCAAGCTGGGCGGCGCGGCGCGTGTTAGCTCTTGTTCCAGCCGTTCTTTTTCCTGCTGGCTGTCAGCGATGGCAGTGATCTTGACCAGGTCGGGGCTGGCGGAAACCTTGGCTCGCGGCAGCTTGGACAGGGCAAGGATGGCATAGGATATCGCGTCGTCCCAACCTTTGGGTTTCTTGTAGTCTGCAGTTTCCAGCAGGTCCGACACCCGCGCCTGGGGGTCCAGCTTCTGCAGCCGGGCCATCAGTGCGTTGCGATCCACGCTGGCCGGAACCAACCCGATCACGGATATGCCGCTGTCGTTCCGAAGAATTTCAGTCGAGAATTTGGGCGGAGTCAGGTCAGCCGTCGGGGCAATGTCCATCTCATCGATCACCCGAGAGGTGTCGACCTGTGTACCGGCCGCTGTCAGCGCGTTGAATCGGGTGGCCTCGTCCGGGGCAGTACCGGTCAGCACAACGCGCAGCCCATCCGCCTGCACTTCGGCCCACTCATGGCCCTGCATGCTCAGTGCATTTCGAACGGCAGTTTCCGAGGTTTCTTCGATCTTGGTCACCGCGAATCCGGCGGCCAGCAGACAGACCCCCGCCGACACGACAAAGATCAGGGCTGATGTCAGGAAATACGGCAAGCGCATGAGCGGTTTCTTATCTCCTCGGGCCATTGGGCGGGACTCTTACAGGCACCGGTGCCGAGGTGCAATCAGAGGAGCAATGCGACGCAAAGGAAGATGAGCGGAATAAGGCCGGTGTCCCGATTGGCGCGAAACAGCTGCAGCAGTTTCGCGTTGTCTTCGATGTCCAGCCCGCGCAGTTGCCACGCCATGTGCCACCCCATTGCCCAAGGTCCACCGATGGCCACGACCAGCGCCAGCACGCTGGAATTGGGCAGCGCGGCCTCGACGATGGCCAGCCCCATCAGCGCCACGGTCGCCACAAGAAAATACTTCAGCCATTTCGCGGTGTCGGTCCCGAACAGGCGCGCGGTGGACTTGATGCCGATCAGCTCGTCATCCTCGGCGTCCTGGTGAGCATAGATCGTGTCGTAGAACAGCGTCCAGGCGATGCCGGACAGGTATAGCAGGATCGCGGGCCATTCGACCGTGCCGCGATGCGCCGCCCATGCCAGCAGGGCGCCCCAGTTGAAGGCCAGCCCCAGAAACACCTGCGGCCACCAGGTGAAGCGCTTGGCATAGGGATAGATCGTCACCGGCAGCAGCGACAGGGCGCCCATCGCGATGGCCGCCTGGTTGAAGGTCAGCAGGATCGCGAGCGCCAGAAGGCACTGGAGGCCCATCCAGATCACCGCCTGCCGCACGCTGACCTGCCCCGAGGGGATGGGCCGCGAGCGCGTACGGGCGACCTGCGCGTCGAACTTGCGGTCGGTGATGTCGTTCCAGGTGCAGCCCGCGCCGCGCATCAGAAAGGCCCCGGCCGCGCACCCCACGGCAATCCACAGATCGCCCCACCGCGGCTCACCGTCATGCAGGATCGCCAGCGCCAGGCCCCACCAGCACGGAATCAGCAGCAGCCACGTCCCGATCGGCCGGTCCGCGCGCGACAGCCGCAGATAGGGGCGGGCAAAGGCCGGGGCGCGGGTATCGACCCAGTTGCCGGTAACGGCGTCGGCGACCTGACCGTCTGGTGTTGGGGCATTGCCTTGCATATGTAGGGTCTCATGAGTGCGAAGATCAGGCTGTATGTAGATCACCCTTTGGGTGCGGGGCAATCGGTTCCTTTGACGCGCGAGCAGGCCCATTACCTGTTCGGCGTGATGCGTCTGGCCGTGGGCGGGCAGGTGGCCCTGTTCAACGGCCGCGATGGCGAGTGGCTGGCGCAGGTGGCCGAGGCGGGCAAGCGGGGCGGTACTCTGAGCTGTCTTGAACAGACCCGGCCACTGCAACTGCCGCCGGACCTTTGGCTGCTGTTTGCCCCGATCAAGAAGGCCCGGACCGATTTCATCGTCGAAAAGGCGGCCGAGATGGGGGCCGCCAAGATCATGCCGGTGCAGACCGCCTTCACCAATTCCGAACGCATCCGCCAGGACCGGCTGCAGGCCCATGCGGTCGAGGCGGCCGAGCAATGCGGCGGCACTTTCGTGCCCGAGGTCTGCGACCTGCAGCGGCTGGACAAGCTGTTGGACAACTGGCCCGACGGCCGCCAACTGATGTTCTGCGACGAGGCCGAGGCCGGGTCGGCCCTGCGCCTCGCCGCACAGGACAAGGGCCGACCGTGGGCCATCCTTATCGGCCCCGAGGGCGGGTTCTCCGATGCCGAGCGCCAGCGGTTGAAGGATCTGCCGTTCACGCATGTGGTCAGCCTGGGGCCGCGCATCTTGCGGGCCGACACGGCGGCGGTTGCCGCGATGACCCTGTGGCAGCAGGCGCTGGGGGACTGGTCCTGATGTGGCGGCTGGCGCAGCAACAGGACATTCCGGCGATTGAGCGGTTTCTTCTGGACCATGTGCAAAGCTCGATGTTCGCGCTGGCCAACCTGCGAGAGTTCGGCCTGAACGCACCCGCGCCGCGCGCGATGAGCATGTGGATGCTGGGCGACCCGCTGCGCGGCGTGTTCGGCATCACCAACGAAGGCATGATCCTGCCGCAGTGCCCGGATCTGCCCGAGGCCGGCCTGGCCGAGGCATCGGACCTGATCCGGGGCCGCACGGTCATAGGATTGGCGGGCGAGGCTACGCAAGCCCGCCGGTTTCTGCGACAGGCCGGATGGCAGGACCGCGCAGCGCATCTGAATCGGGATGAGCCCTCCTTTGCTCTGGACCTGCGCGACCTGATCGTTCCGCAAGCGGATGGCGCAAGGCTGGTGCCGCTGTCGGATGGCGACCGGAGCCTGTTGATCCGCTGGCGCGAGGCCTATCACCTGGAATCTTTGGGCACCGACCCGGGCATGGCCCGCGCGGCTGCGCAGAAGGACATCGACGGATATATTCAGCGCGACTCGCACCGGCTGCTGATGGTCGACGACCAGCCCGTCAGCATGACGGGCTTCAATGCTACGCTGCCCGAGATCGTCCAGATCGGCGGCGTGTTCACCCCGCCTGCGCTGCGTGGTCGGGCCTATGCCCGCACCGCCGTCGCCCTGCATCTGGCCGAGGCGCGGGCCGCCGGAGTGCGCAAGGCCGTTCTGTTCGCGGCTTCAAACGCCGCCGTGCGTGCTTATGTTGCTATTGGGTTTGCCTCTGCCGGGACCTTTTCACTGGTCCTGTTCAGCGATCAGATGGAGGCCGCGTCATGAGTTTCATCCGACCCGAAGCCAAACTGGCCCTGTGGCGCTGGCGCGAGGTGCTGGCCGCCGGGTTCGTTCTGATCCTTGGCCTCAGCTGGATCGGCGGTCCGGGCGGGTTGCTGGGCTGGCTGGGCTGGGTGCTTGTGCTGGTTTCGGTCGCGCTGGCCGTGATCGGCATACAGCGCGCGCGGTTCCGGCTGGGCGCGGGCGGGCCGGGCGTGGTGTCGGTGGATGAAGGGCAGATTGCCTATCTGGGGCCACTGGAAGGTGGCATCGTCGCCACCCGCGAAATCGAGAGCCTGACGCTGGACCCCACCGCCAGCCCCGCGCATTGGGTGCTGCAGCAGCCCGGCCAGCCGCCGCTTCACATTCCCGTGAATGCCGAGGGCGCCGAGGCGCTGTTCGACGTGTTCTCGGCCCTGCCGGGGCTGCGGACCGAGCGGATGCTGTCGGAACTCAAGGGCGGGGCGTCGCATCCGGTGGTCATCTGGGAACGCCACCCCTCGCGCCCGGCACACATCCGGTTGAACTGACGGTGCATTGACACCGGGGGAGATTGCGACCACCACTGACCCCCACGACTCGACACTTCAGGATCGGAGCACGGTTCATGTCCATTCCTCAGTCCGGCGGCGGGCCGATCGAACGCCACGAACAACTGGCCGAATACCTGGCCGATGGCTGCAAACCCAAAAGCGAATGGCGCATCGGGACCGAGCACGAGAAATTCGGCTACTGCAAGGACACGCTGAAGCCGCTGCCCTATGAAGGCGAACGCTCGATCCTGGCGGTGCTGCAGGGGCTGCGCGACGGGCATGGCTGGACCCCCGTGGAAGAGGCGGGCAAGCTGATCGGGCTGGAAAAGGACGGGGCCAACGTCTCGCTGGAACCGGGCGGGCAGCTGGAGCTGTCAGGCGCGCCACTGGAGACCATCCACGAGACCTGCGACGAGGTGAACGCGCATCTGCGCGACGTGAAGGACATCGCCGACAAGATCGGCGTAGGCTTCATCGGGCTGGGCGCCGCACCGATCTGGAAGCACGAAGACATGCCGCTGATGCCCAAGGGCCGGTATGTCCTGATGAACGACTACATGGAAAAGGTCGGCGACATGGGCCGCGCCATGATGCGCCGGACCTGCACGGTTCAGGTCAACATCGATTTCGGGTCCGAGGCGGACATGGTGCAGAAGCTGCGCGTGGCGCTGGCCCTGCAGCCGGTGGCGACCGCGCTGTTTGCCAACTCGCCCTTCTTTGAGGGCAAGCCCAATGGCCACAAAAGCTGGCGCAGCTACATCTGGCGGCATCTGGATGACGCGCGCACCGGCATGCTGCCCTTCGTGTTCGAGGACGGCTTCGGGTTCGAGCGCTACGTGGAATATGCCTTGGATGTGCCGATGTATTTCGTCTATCGCGACGGTAAATATATTGACGCCCTGGGCATGTCGTTCCGCGATTTCCTGCAGGGCAAGCTGCCCGCGCTGCCGGGCGAGACGCCGACGCTTTCGGATTGGGCCGATCACCTGACCACTGCCTTCCCCGAGGCGCGGATCAAGAAATTCATGGAAATGCGCGGGGCCGACGGCGGCCCGTGGCGCCGCCTGTGCGCGCTGCCCGCCTTTTGGGTGGGGCTGACCTATGACCAGTCCGCGCTGGATGCCGCATGGGATCTGGTCAAGGGCTGGGACGCCGAAACCCGCGAGGGGTTGCGCGTCGCCGCGGCCCGGGACGGGCTGCAGGCGCAGGTCGGCGGTATCAACATGCACGATCTGGCGCGCGAGGTGGTGGCCATCGCCGACTCCGGCCTGAAGGCGCGGGCCCGGCCGGGTGCGGGCGGGCTTGTCCCGGACGAGACGCATTTCCTGAACGCGCTGAAGGAAAGCATCCAGTCCGGCAAGGTGCCAGCCGACGAACTGCTCGAGCATTATCACGGCGACTGGCAGGGCGATCTGACGCGGATCTACCCCGAATACAGCTACTGACCGCGACCTGTTGCAATTAGGGGCCTGTTAGCCACATTCCCGGATCGCGCCTTGTTCGGCGGCGGCGTTTGCGCGATACATTCGGGTCAGGTTTTCCGGTCGTGGTGCTTTCATGGCGCGTATCAGTGAGTTGCATTATTCCAATGCCTATGCCGCGAATTCGGGCGTGTCCGAATTCCTGGAGGTGTCCCTTCGCCCGGACGAAGACCCGGCGGATTTCACCGTTTCCTTTTATCAGGCGAACGGGCAGGTCGGGATCGAGATCCCACTCAACGATCCTTCCGTTCAGGTCACCGTCGACCCCGACAACAACGAGATCGTCTATGTCATCTCGGCCGATGATTTCCCGATCTTCCTGACCGATCCGGATGGCGGCGGCCCAACCAATTACGAAGCCTATGCGCTGACCAACACCGCCACGGGTGAGGTGATAGATTTCTACGACATCGGTGGCGGCACGCAGAACATCGTCGCGGTCGATGGGTTGGCGGCCGGGGAAACCTCGGTCAACCTGCCGGTGCTGGTCGGGCCGAACCAGACCACGACGACCCTGCAGTTCAATCAACCCGATCCTGACACGCTGACCTATGGCCCCTTGTCGCCCGGGGATACCGGGACCGCCTGTTTCACGGCAGGAACCCTGGTGGATACCCCCGAGGGGCCGCGCCGGATCGAGACGCTGCAGCCCGGCGATACGGTCCTGACCGTCGATGACGGCCCCTGCCGGGTGCGCTGGATCGGCGGCCGCACGGTGCGCGGCGTGGGTCGTTTCGCGCCGGTGCGCATCCGCGCGGGTGTTCTGGGCGCCAAGACGGACATTCTGGTTTCGCCCCAGCACCGCATTCTTGTCGGCGGCTGGCAAGCCCAGCTTCTGTTCGGCGAGGATGAGGTTCTGGTCCCCGCCAAATCGCTGGTCAACGGCGATACCGTCACCGTGCAGCCCTGTGACATTGTCCGCTATGTCCACCTGTTCTTCGACCGGCACCAGCTGGTCACCACTTCAGGTCTTGTGTCCGAGAGCTTCTTTCCGGGGCAGGAGGCGCTCTCGGGGCTGGAGCAGGAGGCCGCGCGCGAACTGTTTGCGCTGTTCCCCGAACTGCAGACCCATCCGCAGGGCTATGGCCCCACGATCCGCCCGGTCCGGTGTGATCGACAGGCAGCGGTTCTGCGCGCGACCTGATCGCGCGGCCCGGCCCTCTTGCTTTCGCGCGCTGCTGTGATAGCAGGACAGCAACAGAATTCAGGGGACCGTCATGGACGATCTTAAGGCAAAATACCTGGGTCAGATCGCTGACGCAGGCGACGAAAGCACGCTGGAAGCGATCCGCGTGGCCGCGGTGGGCAAAAAGGGCGAAGTGGCGCTGAAGATGCGCGAACTGGGCAAGATGACGCCCGAGGAACGCCAGGTCGCCGGCCCCGCGCTGAACGCGCTGAAGGACGAGATCAATTCGGCGCTGGCCGCCAAGAAGGCCGCATTGGCCGATGCCGCGCTGGACGAACGTCTGCGGACCGAGTGGCTGGACGTGACCCTGCCCGCGCGCCCGCGCCGCCAAGGCTCGATCCACCCGGTCAGCCAGGCGACCGAGGAACTGACCGCGATCTTTGCCGAACTGGGCTTTTCCGTCGCCGAAGGTCCGCGGATCGAGACAGATTGGTACAATTTCGACGCGCTGAACATCCCCGGCCACCACCCCGCGCGGGCCGAGATGGACACGTTCTACATGCACCGCGCGCCGGGCGACAATCGCCCGCCGCATGTGCTGCGCACCCATACCTCGCCGGTTCAGATCCGCTCGATGGAAAAGCAGGGCGCGCCGATCCGCGTGATCTGTCCGGGCGGTGTCTATCGCGCCGACTATGACCAGACCCACACGCCGATGTTCCACCAGGTCGAAGGCCTGGCCATCGACAAGGATATCTCGATGGCGAACCTGAAATGGGTGCTGGAGGAATTCGTCAAGGCGTTCTTCGAGGTCGACGACGTCGAACTGCGCTTCCGCGCCTCGCATTTCCCGTTCACCGAACCCTCGGCCGAGGTCGATATCCGCTGTTCTTGGGAAGGCGGCCAGCTGAAGATCGGCGAGGGCGACGACTGGATGGAGATTCTGGGCAGCGGCATGGTCCACCCCAAGGTGATCGCCGCCGGCGGGATCGACCCCGAGGTCTATCAGGGCTTTGCCTTCGGCATCGGCATCGATCGTCTGGCGATGCTGAAATACGGCATCCCGGATCTGCGGGCGTTCTTTGATTCCGACCTGCGCTGGCTGCGCCACTATGGGTTTGCGGCGCTGGACATGCCGAACCTGCATGGTGGCTTGTCACGATGAAATAGCGTGGGGCTTGCCCTGCTGCCCAAGAGAATTCGGCGGGCTGGCCCGCCTTACCGGACAGGAAAACAGAAATGAAATTCACCCTCTCCTGGCTGAAAGACCACCTGGACACCGACGCCTCAGTTGATGAGATCGCCGAGGCGCTGACCGATCTCGGGCTCGAGGTCGAAGAGGTCATCAACCCGGCCGACAAGCTCAAGGATTTTACCCTGGGCTATGTGAAACATGCCGAGAAACACCCCGACGCCGACAAGCTGCGCGTCTGCAAGGTGGACACCGACGAGGGCGAGTTGCAGATCATCTGCGGCGCCCCGAACGCGCGCGAGGGCATCACCGTCGTGGTCTGCAAGCCGGGCATGTATATCCCCGGTCTGGATCTGACGATCAGCGTCGGCAAGATCCGCGGCGTCGAAAGCTTTGGCATGATGGCGTCCGAGCGCGAGCTGGAACTGTCGGACGAACATGACGGCATCATCGAGCTGCCCTCGGGCGAGGTGGGCCAGCGGTTCGTCGACTGGCTGGCCGAGAACGACCCCGCCAAGATCGACCCGGTGATCGAGATCGCCATCACTCCCAACCGCCCCGATGCGCTGGGCGTTGCAGGCATCGCGCGCGATCTGGCGGCGCGGGGTCTGGGCACGCTGAAGCAGCGCGACTATGCCCCAGTGCCGGGGGATTTCGAAAGCCCGATCAAGGTGACGATCGACGACGACACGCTGGATGGCTGCCCGCATTTCACCGGCCGCCTGATCCGCGGCGTCAAGAACGGCCCCAGCCCGCAATGGCTGCAGGATCAGCTGAAGGCGATCGGCCTGCGTCCGATTTCGGCCTTGGTGGATATCACCAACTACATGACCTTCGACAGCAACCGCCCGCTGCACGTCTTTGACGCCGACAAGGTCAAAGGCAACCTGCGGGTGTACCGCGCCAAGGGCGGTGAGAAACTGGTGGCGCTGGATGAAAAGGAATACACGCTGCAGCCCGGCATGATGGTGATTTCCGACGACAACGGCCCGGAATCCATCGCCGGCATCATGGGCGGGCAAGAGACCGGCTGTACCGAAGACACGGTGAACGTGTTTTTGGAAAGCGCCTTCTGGGATCATGTCCAGATCGCGCTGGCGGGGCGCGCGCTCAAGATCAACTCGGACGCGCGGTACCGGTTCGAACGCGGGGTCGATCCGGCATACACGCTGGAAGGGTTGGAGCACGCGACCCAGATGATCCTGGACATCTGCGGCGGCGAGGTTTCGAAGGTCGTCGAGGCCGGCAAGGCGCCGGACCATTCGCGCGCCTATCGGCTGGATGCGGCGCGGGTGCAGTCGCTGGTGGGCATGGACATCCCCGAAAGCGAGCAGCGCCAGACCCTGACCCGGCTGGGTTTCCGTCTGGAAGGCGACATGGCCCATGTGCCCAGTTGGCGCCCCGACATCCAGGGCGAGGCCGATCTGGTCGAGGAGGTCGCCCGCATCGCCTCGCTGACCAAGCTGCAGGGCAAGCCGCTGCCGCGTGTCACGGATGGTATTCCCAAGCCGGTCATGACCCCGGCCCAGCGGCGTCAGTCGATGGCGCGGCGCAACTGCGCGGCGCTGGGGTACAATGAATGCGTCAGCTACACTTTCATCGATCAAGCCTCGGCCGCGCTGTTCGGTGGCGGCGATGACGCGACGATGCTGGAAAACCCGATCTCGTCCGAGATGAGCCACATGCGCCCCGACCTGTTGCCCGGCCTGTTGCAGGCCGCGGCGCGCAACCAGGCGCGCGGCTTTGCCGATCTGGCCCTGTTCGAGGTCGGCCCGGTCTTTCATGACGGGGAACCCGGCGAGCAACGCACCCAGATCGCAGGCCTTCTGGTCGGGCGGACCGGACAAAAGGATGTGCACGGCGCCGCCCGCGCGGTCGACGTGTTTGACGCCAAGGCCGATGCGGAGGCCGTGCTGGCCGCCATAGGTGCCCCCGCCAAAGTGCAGATCCTGCGCGATGGCGACGCCTGGTGGCATCCGGGCCGTCACGGCAAGATCTGCCTGGGCCCCAAAAAAATGCTGGGCGTGTTCGGCGAACTGCATCCGCGCGTGCTGCAGCAGTTGGACATCAAGGGCCCGGCCGTGGCCTTCACCATCTGGCCGGACGAGGTTCCGCTGCCGCGCAAATCCGGCACCACCCGCTCGGCGCTGGAACTGCGTGACCTGCAGGCGGTCGAGCGTGACTTTGCCTTTGTCGTCGATGCCGATGTCGAGGCGCTGACGCTGGTGAATGCCGCCGCCGGCGCCGACAAGGCGCTGATCGAAGAGGTGCGCGTGTTCGATGAGTTCATCGGCGGCAGCCTGGGCGAGGGCAAGAAATCTCTGGCCATTACCGTCCGGCTTCAGCCGACCGACAGCACGCTGAAGGAAAAAGACATCGAGGCGGTGGCGGAAAAGATCATCGCCAAGGTCACCAAGGCCACCGGCGGCGTTCTGCGCGGTTGAAGCCGCTCTAACCCGAAGAGACACGCGCGCCGATGGTGCGCGTGTTTCAGTTTGCGAAGAAATCCGCCAGCAGGTCAAAGACCAGCCGGATGCGCCGGCTGGTATGCAGCTCGCGGTGGGTGGTCAGCCAGATCGGGAACCGCAACGGCTCCATGTCGGGAAGGACCCGCTCCATACCCGAAGTGGCATCGCCCACCGGCTCGGACATGGGCGCGATGCCAAAGCCCTGCCGGGCAAACTCCCACGAGACGATGCCGTTCTGCGACCCCAGGCGGAAGTTTTCTTCGGTCAGGCGCAGGCCGATCGGTTCGAAATAGGCGATCATCTGCGCGGTGTCGCCGAAACTGATGAACTCGTGCCGGGACAGGTCCGACAGGGACTTGGGGCGTCCAGCGCGGTTCAGGTAGGCGGTGGCGGCATAGAAATGCCCGTCAGCCTCCTGCACCAGTTTTGCGATCAGGTCGGGCTGGTCGGGGCGGACATGGCGGATGGCGATATCCGCCTCGCGCCGCATCAGATCGCGAATGTCGTTCGCGGCGATCACGTCGATCCGCAGTTTCGGAGCCTGCGCGCGGATCTCGCGCAGCAGATCCGGCAGGATATAGGCCGACATCACGTCGCTTGCGGTGATCCGCACCTGCCCCTCGATCGACTGCGCCTGACCGGACGCGGCCAGCGCAATGCGATCTGCGGCGGCGCCCATGGTCCGGGTGTGCTCCAACAGCTCGATCCCGGCGGTGGTGATCTGAAGGGATCGGCCGATCCGTTCGAACAGCATCACGCCCAGATCGGATTCAAGCGCGGCGATCTGGCGGCTGAGGGTCGGTTGTGTCTGGTCCAACCGTCGTGCCGCCGCCGAAAGCGAGCCGGTCTCGGCCGTGGCCAGAAAGGCGCGGATATGGTTCCAGTCGAATTTGCGCGGATCATCCATGCAAGAATGTATAAGGATTCTGCGAATTTCGGCAATTCACCTTTGAAACGCGTATCACTAGCTTGCGCTCAAAGGAGAGCCGACATGACCGCCACAGCCAAATTCTGGGACGGAATCGCCGAGAAATACGCGAAATCCCCGATCCGGGACATCGAGTCCTACGAGCACACGTTGCAACGCACGGTGTCCTATTTGAAGCCAACCGACCAGGTGCTGGAACTGGGCTGCGGAACCGGGCGCACCGCGCTGCGGCTGTCCGGCCATGCGGATACGATCACGGCGAGCGATGTCTCTCCGGGCATGTTGGCCGTGGGCCGCAGGTTGGCACAAGAGGAGCAGATCGAAAACGTCGTCTTTGTCGAGGCCGACGCGAACCGCCCCCCGAATTGGGCCTATGATGTGGTGATGGCGTTCAATCTGCTGCACCTGATCCGGGATCTGGAGGCGACGCTGGCCGGGGTTCATGAGGTGTTGAAACCCGGCGGTCTGTTCATTTCAAAAACGCCCTGTCTTGCCCAGGGTGGATTGGGGTTCAAGTTCGGCTTGCTCAAGCTGCTGCTGCCGATCATGCAGCTTTTGGGCAAGGCGCCATTCGTCAGTCAATTCGACATCAAGACGCTGGAAACCGCCATTGAAAAGGCCGGGTTCGAGATCATCGAAAGCGGGAACTTCCCGGCGAAACCGCCCTCGCGCTATCTGGTGGCTCGCAAGTTGTAACGCCAGCGCAGCATCGGCAGGCAACTTCCGCATTGGGCTTTGCGGGTTTGGACAGTAAACAGGGCCAGAAGCAAAATGCGGAGGCTGCAATGGGTTTGAATGTCTACCTGTCGGGCGAGATCCACACGGATTGGCGCGAACAGATCATCGAAGGCGCGCAGGGGCTGGATGTCACGTTCAACGGCCCGGTGACCGATCATGCGGCCAGCGACGATTGCGGGGTCGCCATTCTGGGGGCCGAGCCGAACAAATACTGGCACGACCACAAAGGCGCGATGGTCAACGCGATCCGTACCCGCAAGGGGATCGCCGATGCCGACGTCGTCGTGGTGCGGTTCGGCGACAAGTACAAGCAGTGGAACGCGGCCTTCGACGCGGGCTATGCCGCGGCCCTGGGCAAGTCGATCATCGTGTTGCACGGCCCCGACCATCAGCATGCGCTGAAAGAGGTCGATGCCGCCGCGTTGGCGGTGGCCGAGGAGCCCCGTCAGGTGGTCGAGATTCTGCGCTATGTGCTGACCGGGAAACTGCCCGGTTGATGGCACGGAATGCCGACGCCGCTTGCAAGGCGGCGACGGCGTGATCCCTTACCCGCGCGGAGGCGTGACCAGACCCTTTTGAACCGCGGGCCGGTCCAGGAACCGGTTCAGATAGGCGATGGTGTTGCGATGATCGTCCCAGCCGACCAACTCTTTGGCGCCGTAGAAATCAAGGCCGCGCAGCCACGGGGCCAAAGCGATATCGGCAATTGAGTACTCACCGGCGATCCAGTCCTGCCCGTGCAACTGGGTCTCGACGACATTCAGCAGCCGTTTGGCCTCGTTGACATACCGCTCGCGCGGGCGCGGGTCTTCGATCGCGCTGCCGGCGAACTTGTGGAAGTAACCCAGCTGCCCGAACATCGGACCCACGCCGCCCATCTGGAACATCAGCCATTGCGTGATCCGATACTTGTCGGCCATGTTCTGGCCGAGGAACTTGCCGGTTTTCTCGGCCAGGTACAGCAGGATCGCACCACTTTCGAACAGCGCCAGGGGCTGTCCGTCCGGGCCGTCAGGATCGATGATCGCCGGAATCTTGTTGTTTGGGTTCAGCGACAGAAACTCGGGGCTTTTGACGTCGGCGTCTGACAGGGTGACCTTGTGCGCCTCGTAGGGCAGGCCTGTTTCTTCGAGCATGATGGACACCTTCACGCCGTTCGGCGTCGGGAAGGAATAGAGTTGGATCTGCTCTGGCGAATGCGGGGGCCATTTGGTCATGATCGGGAAGGTGGCGGTGTCCAGCATGGCAATCTCCTTGTTCGGGTACTATTGCAAGCTAGGCATTCAGGGGCGGATTGTTAGATGGCGGTCTGTGCAACCCCGGGCAGCGACTGTTTGCTGAAGCACAGCGGGGAAATCCGGGACATTTCAAACCTAGACCTGTGCGGTTTTATCGCCCAATGTTGCGGAAACCCCGCGCAAAAGTCGCGGGTTTGTTGCTGTTGGAAAGGAGACGCCCGTGGATGAGGTCGTGACGCAGGTAGGGGCATTTGCCCCATTGATCATGAGCGCGGTCAAAGCCCTGATCGTTCTTGTTGTCGGCTGGATAGCCGCTGGCATGATCGCAGGGATCGTTCGCCGCCGAATTAATTCGACCCCGCAAATCGATCCGACTTTGGGGAATTTCGTTGCCAGCACCGTCAAATGGGTGATCCTGGCCATTGTTCTGGTTGCTGTGCTTGGCATCTTCGGGATCGAAGCGACGAGTATCGTTGCCATTCTGGGTGCCGCTTCGCTGGCCATCGGCCTTGCGCTGCAGGGCACGCTCAGCGATCTAGCTGCAGGTGTGATGCTGGTGGTCTTCCGGCCATACAAGCTGGGTCAATTCGTGGATATCGGTGGGACAGCCGGCACGGTGAAGGACCTGAACCTGTTCACGACCGAACTGGTCACGCCCGACAATGTGCAGATCATCGTTCCCAACGGTCAGGCCTGGGGGTCGATCATCACCAACTACTCGGCCCACGACACCCGGCGTGTCGATCTGGTGTTCGGGATCGACTATGGCGACAGTGCGGATGCGGCCATGAAGATTATTCTGGATGTGGCCAAGGCGGACAAGCGCATACACTCGGACCCCGAGCCCTGGGTGCGTGTGACCAACTTGGGAGACAGCTCGGTAGACCTGACCGCGCGGTTGTGGTGTGCCGCCGCCGACTATTGGGACGTCAAGTTCGATCTGACCAAGGCCGTCAAGGAAGCGTTTGACAGCAAGGGCATTTCGATCCCCTACCCGCACTCGGTGGAAATCCACAAAGAAGGCTGAATGCTCCCGCCCGTCCGTCGGGCATTGGAAATGCCCTTCTCCGGTTGGGCCAAGCGCCGCGCAGACGCGCGGCGCTGTTGCGTTTCGATCAGGCCTTGACGACCATTGCGGGCGAAACCACGTCGATCCCCAGTGCCTTGCCTACGGCATAGTAGGTCAACTGGCCGGCATGCACGTTGAGGCCCGCCAGAAGGTGGGGATCGTCCTGACATGCCTGCTTCCAGCCCTTGTCGGCCAGCGCCAGCATGAACGGCATTGTTGCGTTCCCCAGCGCGATGGTCGAGGTCCGTGCCACCGCACCCGGCATATTGGCCACGCAGTAGTGCATGATGCCATCCACCTCATAGATCGGATCCGCGTGTGTCGTTGCCTTGGAGGTTTCGAAGCAGCCGCCCTGGTCGATGGCAACGTCGACAAGCACGGCGCCCGGCTTCATGGTCGACAATTGCTCGCGGGTGATCAGTTTCGGGGCGGCCGCGCCCGGGATCAGAACGGCCCCGATCACCATATCCGCCGACTGGATCAGCTCGGCCGTAGCACCGGCGGTCGAGTACTGGTTCTTGAACCGGCCACCGAAGACGTCGTCCAGATAACGAAGGCGCGGCAGCGAACGGTCCAGAACGGTCACATCAGCGCCCATGCCCGCCGCCACCTGAGCCGCATGCGTGCCGACAACGCCGCCACCGATCACGACAACCTTGGCCGGGCCCACACCAGGGACGCCGCCCATCAGAACGCCGCGCCCGCCATTGGCTTTTTGCAGGGTCCACGAACCCACTTGCGGGGCCAGACGCCCTGCGACTTCGGACATCGGGGCAAGCAGCGGCAGACCACCGTTGGAATCAGTTACCGTTTCATAGGCGATCGCCGTGCAGCCCGAGGCCAGCAGATCGTGGGTTTGCTCAGGGTCGGGCGCAAGGTGCAGGTAGGTGAACAGCAGCTGGCCTTCGCGCAGCATCTTGCGCTCGACCGCTTGCGGTTCCTTGACCTTGACTATCATGTCGGCGGTCGCGAACACCTCTTCCGCGGTGTCCACGATGCGCGCGCCTGCGGCGACATAGGCGTCGTTGTCAAATCCTGAACCCAGCCCGGCGCCGGTTTCGATGATGACCTCGTGACCACGGGCAACCGCTTCCTGCGCGGCGTTGGGGGTCATGCCTACGCGGAATTCCTGCGGTTTGATTTCCTTTGGGCATCCGATTTTCATGGGGCTCTCCATTCATAAACTGCACAAATTATGTGCAGAAAGCGGTGCAATTTCTGTGAAACTCGGTGCGCAACTGCGCTAATATGTGGGAAATTTTTCGATGGAATGAGAAAATCTTGCAACGGATGTGCGTGAATGTCACTTGATGCGACTGACCGAAAGATTCTGGCGGCCCTTCAGCGCAAGGGGCGCATGTCGAACGCGGAACTGTCCGAGCAGGTCAACCTGTCACCGTCGGCCTGCCATCGCCGGGTTCAGCGGCTTGAGGCGGAAGGCTATATCCGGGACTATGTCGCGCTGCTGAATGCGCGCAAACTGGGGGTGCCGACAACCGTATTTGTCGAGATCACCTTGCAGGGTCAGGCCGAGGAGGTGCTGGAGGCTTTCGAGCGGGCGGTCCGGCGCATTCCGGACGTTCTGGAGTGTCACCTGATGGCCGGGTCGGCGGATTATGTCCTGAAGGTGGTCGCCGAAAACACCGAGGATTTTGCGCGCATCCACCGCCAGTATCTGTCGCGCCTGCCCGGAGTTGCGCAAATGCAAAGCTCGTTCGCCCTGCGGACCGTTTTCAAGACGACCGCACTGCCTGTTTGACCCTGGTGCGGCAGTCTTGCCGATGCGGTTGTATCTGCCGTTGAGCCGGTTCAATATTGGCCTTCGGGGCGGGAAAAAGGTCGGCATGACATTGGCCGGTTACACGTACCCGATATGGTCCGAGACTGTTGAAAGATAAGGAGCAGGCCCTTGGCTGAAGACTATGAGAACACAGTCGACGATTGGCTGGAAGCCGAGTTGCAGGACACACTGGACGAGGATTTTGAGATCGAGTTCAGTGAACCCATGCTGTCGATGGAGGTCCGCAAGATCTATCGCGAACAGCATCCTGAAATGCTGGATCGCAAGGTCTATTTCCGCAACCTGTTGCGCCTGCAGGCCGAGCTGATCAAGGTTCAGGACTGGGTGCAGCATACCGGCGCCAAGGTTTGCATCCTGTTCGAAGGGCGCGACAGCGCTGGAAAGGGCGGGGTAATCAAGCGGATCACCCAACGGCTGGACCCGCGGGTTGCACGTGTCGTTGCTTTGCCTGCCCCCAGCCGGCGCGAGCAGAGCCAGTGGTATTTTCAACGCTATGTGCCGCATCTGCCGGCGGCGGGTGAGATCGTTCTGTTCGACCGGTCGTGGTACAACCGGGCGGGCGTCGAACGGGTGATGGGCTTCGCCACCGAGGCCCAGGTCGAGCAGTTCTTTCAGGACGTTCCCGAATTCGAGCGCATGTTGGTTCGGTCGGGAATCATTTTGCTGAAATACTGGTTCTCGATCACGGACGAAGAACAGCAGCTGCGCTTTCTGATGCGAATCCACGATCCGATGAAGCAGTGGAAACTGTCACCGATGGACCTGGAATCGCGCATCCGCTGGGAAGACTATACCAAGGCCAAGGAAGACATGCTGTTCCGAACCAACATTCCCGAGGCCCCTTGGTACATTGTCGAAGGCAACGACAAAAAGCGGGAAAGGTTGAACTGCATGGAGCATATTCTGACCAAGATTCCGTACGAAGAGGTACCCCACGAAAAGGTCACTCTGCCGGACCGGAAATACAATCCCGAATACGAACGGCGGGTTCTGCCGGACGAACTGTACGTGCCCAAGATCTACTGAAACGACAAACCCCCGGGCGATGCCTCGGGGGTCGTCAAATAGTGTCATCCAAAGCTGGACGAGGAAGATCTTAGAGCAGACCTTCGCGCTGGGCTTTCTTGCGTGCCAGTTTACGGGCACGGCGGATCGCTTCAGCTTTCTCGCGCGCTTTTTTCTCGGACGGTTTCTCGAAATGTTGCTTCAGCTTCATTTCACGGAACACGCCTTCGCGCTGCAGCTTTTTCTTCAGGGCACGAAGCGCCTGATCGACATTGTTGTCGCGAACACTAACCTGCATGTGGTTGTCACCACCTTTCTAGATAGAGTTGCAAGGAAATTGCAGGAGTTGGCCGTATAGCAAAGCGGACCTAACTTGTCTAGTACTGGGCCCAACAGTCGGAGGACCGCCATGACCGTGACCTATGAAGATGCAAAACAGCAATTGCTGGACGCAATTCTGACCCATGTTCCTTTTGATGGTTGGTCCGAAGAGAGCTTTCGCGCGGCCATTGCCGACTGCGATCTGGACGAAGGTCTGGCCCGTGTCATCTGCCCGCGGGGCGCCGTGGATCTGGCGCTCGCATTTCACGCCCGCGGGGACGCCGAGATGCTTGAACGGCTGAAGTCCGAGGACCTGAGCGATCTGAAGTTCCGCGACAGGATTGCCGCCGCGGTGCGCTTCCGCCTGCAGGCTGTCCCCGACAGGGAGGCGGTGCGCCGAGGCGTGACTTTGTTTTCGTTGCCGTCATATGCAGCAGATGGCGCCAAGGCGGTCTGGGGCACCTGCGACCTGATCTGGGATGCGCTGGGCGACACTTCGGATGATGTCAATTGGTACACCAAACGCGCGACGCTGTCGGGTGTGTATTCCTCGACCCTCTTGTTCTGGTTGGGCGATGACAGCCCGGACCACCAGCTGACCTGGGAATTCCTGGATCGCCGCATTGCGGATGTGATGCAGTTCGAGAAGCTCAAGGCGCAGGTGAACAACAATCCGCTGTTCAAACCGTTCCTTGCGGTTCCCAACTGGCTGGCAAGTCAGGTTCGGGCGCCAGTCAGGATGCGGGCCGATCTGCCGGGTCTTCTGGACCCGCGCAAGTAACCGCCTCTTGCTGCTGGGCCTTTCCCGATTCGCCTGATACCCATTGCGCAAAGGAGTTTTGCCAATGCCCCAGATGATGCGCGCCATTGAGATCACCACGCCCGGAGGTCCGGACGTTCTCAAGCTGACGGAACGCCCCATGCCCGAGCCGGGTCATGGTCAGGTGGTTTTGAAAGTGGCCTATGCCGGCGTCAATCGCCCAGACGCTCTGCAGCGGGCCGGGGCCTATGATCCGCCGCCGGGGGCCAGTGACCTTCCCGGGCTCGAGGCTTCGGGCGAGGTGGTGGCCATCGGTTCCGGCGTCTCGGGGGTGGCACTGGGGGATCAGGTCTGTGCGTTGTTGCCTGGCGGCGGGTATGCCGAATACGTGGCGACACCGGCGGCACACTGCCTGCCTGTGCCCTCGGGCCTGAGCCTGAAACAGGCCGCCTGCCTGCCCGAAACCTTCTTTACTGTCTGGTCCAACGTGTTCACTCGTGGTGGGCTGAAGGCTGGCGAACGGTTCCTTGTACATGGGGGATCGAGCGGGATCGGTACCACGGCCATTCAACTGGCCAACGCTTTCGGAGCCCGGGTCTTCGTGACGGCCGGTTCGGACGAGAAATGCCAGGCCTGTCTGGACCTGGGGGCCGAGAGGGCAATCAACTACAAGACCGAGGATTTTGTTGCTGCCATGCGGGCCGAAGGTGGGGCGGATCTGATTCTCGACATGGTTGGCGGCGATTACATCCCTAGCAACGTCAAGGCGCTGGCCGAAGATGGCAGGCTGGTTCAGATCGCGTTTCTGCAAGGACCCGTCGTCGAGTTGAACTTTGCGCTGATGATGGTCAAACGCCTGACCCTGACCGGCAGCACGCTGCGGCCGCAGAGCGATCTGGCGAAAGCGCGCATCGCGCAGGATCTGCATGAGGCGGTCTGGCCGCTGCTTGAGGCTGGAAAAGTTGCCCCGGTCATGGACAGCGAATTTGATCTGGCCGATGCCGCCGCTGCGCATGCCCGCATGGAAAGCTCCGGCCACATTGGCAAGATCGTCTTGAAAGTATCAGGCTAGGCATGTCAGCGCGGGGGTTGCCCCACGCTTTGCTCAGGCGATGGCGCGTCTGTACAGGTGCCATGTTGCGTGCCCCAAGACAGGCATTACGACGATCAGCCCCAAAAGCAGCGGGATCGCGCCAAGAACCAACAGCGCGGCGACGATGAAGCCCCAAGTCATGATCACGGTCGGATTGTGCCGCAGGACCCGGACCGAGGTGA
This sequence comes from Ruegeria sp. B32, assembly GCF_025141855.1. Lineage (NCBI taxonomy): Bacteria > Pseudomonadati > Pseudomonadota > Alphaproteobacteria > Rhodobacterales > Roseobacteraceae > Ruegeria > Ruegeria sp. B32. The sequence continues at coordinate 58,809 of NZ_CP081106.1, forward strand.
CCACGGCCACAGGCAGGCCGATCTTGCGGTCAAGAAGCAACGGGAAGCTGACAACGCTGACGGCCAAGGCCACCAGAGCAAACAGGAACCCAACCGCCGATCCGACGATGATCATGGTCCAGCCGGGGCCGGTGGTCAGAGCCTGTGTCAGAAATTGGCCCAGCGTCTCTGGCGGCTGCGGACCCAGTGTTTCGACATAGATGCCGTGTGCCACCATCAGCCAGACCAGCAACAGCATGACAAGGTAAAAGGCCAGTGCCAGTATGGCGCCGAACGAGGGGGATCGGAAAATACCCAGCGCGTCCAGCCAGTGAACCTCGTGCCCCTGTTCCCGCCTGCGGCTGATCTCATACAAGCCCAAAGCAGCCACCGGACCGATCAGCGCAAACCCGGCCACCAGAGGAGCCAGAAGCGGCACCATGTTGGCTTGCATGGCGAATCCGAACATCAAAAGCCCCGCGATCGGGTAGATCAGAACGATGAAAATGGCATCGGCCCGTATCGCCAGAAAGTCCTCGTATCCGGCGCGCAGGCACTCTCGCAAGTCTTGCAGCGTCAGCGTTTGAACCGTCGGCAGATGCTGGGTGTCAGCGCTGCTGATGCCGGTTACGTTTTCAGCGATGTGATCGCTGGTCGCGCCGAGTTGCTGTGCGGCCCAACTGATCGGGTTTCCGATTGTCTTTGCCATTGTCATCCCTTTCCTTGGCGCAGGTGCGCCGCAGGATGCATCCGGCGAAAAGTTGCCCGTGGCCGGATGACCCGGCAACGCCTGACCCTAGTGTACCACAGTTTTTTCCAATCCTGGTTCACCCTTGCGAGATCGCCCGATTGCCCTGCGGCGCCGAAGTGATAGCTTGAATCTAGGCAAAAGGAGGTCAGCATGCAGAAAACGGCGCGTACCGTAGTCATTCACGAAACCGGCGGCCCCGAGGTGCTGAAGATCGAGGATAGACCGTTGGGTGACCCGGGACCGGGCGAAGTTCGGATCCGCCATCACGCCTGCGGTCTGAATTTTATTGATGTCTACCAGCGGACCGGTCTGTATCCGATGGAACTGCCGCACGCGCTGGGAATGGAAGCTGCTGGGGTGATCGAGGCAGTCGGTGAGGGCGTGACCCATCTGAAACCGGGCCAGCGGGCGGCCTATGCCGCGGTGCCGGCCGGTGCTTATTGCGAAGCGCGGGTGATGCCCGCGTCACAGGTGTGCCCTTTGCCTGGCGGCATCTCATTCGAGACCGCGGCGGCCATGATGCTCAAGGGCTTGACGGTTGAATACTTGTTTCACCGCACCACGCCGCTGAAACGTGGTGATACGGTTCTGTTCCATGCCGCCGCCGGGGGTGTCGGCCTGATCGCGTGCCAGTGGGCCAAATCCGAAGGCATCAAGCTGATCGGTACGGCCGGGACCGATGACAAGTGCCGTCTGGCCCAGTTCAACGGCGCCACACACTGCATCAACTACCGGACCGAGGATTTTGCGTCCCGCGTGGCCGAGATTACCGGCGGCAAAGGGGTCGATGCGGTCATGGACTCTGTCGGTGCCGATACGTTCGAAGGGTCGCTGGACTGCCTCAAGCCATTGGGGATGATGATTTCCTTCGGCAATGCGTCGGGACCGGTGCCACCGTTCAACATCGGCATTCTTGGGCAGAAAGGGTCGTTGAAAATCACCCGGCCGACGCTGTTCACCCATATTGCGGACCATTCCGTGTGTCAGGCCATGGCCCGGCGGCTGTTCGGCAAGGTGGCCGGCGCCGAGGTCAAGATTCACATCGATCAACGCTTTGAGCTGGATCAGGTTGCCGAGGCGCACCGCGCACTGGAGGCGCGGCAGACAACCGGAAGCACGATTCTGGTGCCATGAAAAAGGCCCGGCACGCCGTGCCGGGCCCGTTCGATTCTGCGCGAGGGATCAGAAGCGGTATGCCGCCCGGATCTGGAACGTGGTTGCATCCACGTCGACACCGGTCGAGTTGAAATTGTCGAACTCGTGGTACAGCAGCTCGCCCGCGATGCTGACGTTCGGCGCGACGATCTGTTCATAGCCGGCGCCGATGAACCAACCATCGTCGCTGCCCAGCGTGTCGGTTCCCGCATCCGCGTAACCGGCGACACCATACAGCAGCCCCTGCGGGTAGACCTTGTAGCCGGCGCGGGCTTTCAGCCGCCAGACGTCTTCGACCGTTGCGGCACCCGAAAGGTCGACATCAGACCAGTCATAGTCAAAGCCGCCGCCCACGACCCAATCGCCCAGATCATAGTCGTAACCAAGGATGAGACCGCCGATGGCGCCGTCTCCGTCCACACCGGACAGGCTGGTGCCGATATCCGCGTAGCCGACCTGCGCACCTGCATAGAACCCGGTCCAATCGCCCGAGGACTGCGCCATGGCGGTGCCGGCTGCAAAAGTTACAACGGTGGTCAAAAGTGCCAGTTTGCTCGTCATCTTGCTATCCTTTCGTTGGAAGTTTTCTGCCTCGGCCTTTGGTTGGCCTGAAGGTTTGTATTGATCATTACGTTCCGGTCGGTGGACCGGATCATTGGTTTTTCGCTGTTATTCCGACCCGGATTTCCGCAAGGTCGGCGCCTGGCCGCCCTTTTGGAGTGTTGTTCTGATCAGATAGGTTCGGGGTCGTGGGGCTTCAAATCACGATCGGCGGCAGAAGCACTCTGCCGCCGATCCTTGCCGCCAATTCAGCAGATTATTGCTGCAGTTCGGCCGGATCCTTGTCGGCGATCGTTTCCCAGTTGACGCTGGCTTTTTCGATGAAGCCGGGGATGTCGCCTTCCCAACGCTGCTGGATGTCTTCCGACAGGTTCAGGTACAGCTTGTTGTCCACGATCTTCCAGTAGGTCGGATCGCCGTCAAACTTGAACCCCATGGCCGCTCCGAAGGCGCAGTAGCCGCCATAGGCCGGCAGGTAGGCCTCGGGGTTGGCTTCGAACGCGGCCTTGTTCTCTTCGGTGGCAAAACGGTACAGCGCATCGTTGTGCAAGGCCGTGATCTTGTAGCTGCCTTTGGTCGGCTCGCCTTCGGTGAAATAGGCCACAGGGTCGTAACCCTGCATCGCCAGGCCGGTCGACGAGGCGTTGATTTCCACGCCGGCCGCCAGGGCCGAGCTTGCGATTGCCACGGACAGCGCCACGCCGCCCAACAGGGATTTGATCTTGTTCATGGTTCCACCTTTCGTGATCGGGGCTGCCCGGCATGTCCAAGCGCGGGCGTTCCAGCACCGAAATTGCGTTTCGTGCACCCGGTAATTGAGCGTCACGGAAACTGAGGTGGGAAAGGCCGCGATCACGTTCAAAGCAATCAAACGTGAATGTGCGGAAATGCCAAGCGGTCTGTTCGCCTGCGCAGGTCGGTCCGCGGTTCAGCTGTCGGGTACCAGGGCAAGAACAAAGCGTACGACCTTGGCGGCAGGCATCTCGCAGGGGCGCAGCAAAGCGCCGCTCTGATCCGTCAGGTACAGGTTCATACTGATGTAGTCTGCGCCACCCCGTTCATGGGCGACCAGCTTGTGCGATTTGCCTCCCGCCATCGCCAGCCGCGTGACCGAGTAGCTTCGACCGTTTGCGGTTCCGGTGAAGGAACCCGCCGGCAAGGCAAAGAATGCATCCAAAAAGTCGGTCGGCGCGGTCACGATTTCCCGATCTTGGGCTCTGTTCCCGCCTTGATGCGGGCCAGATTCTCGCGGTGGCGCCAGTAAACCAGCAGCGTCAGAACGACGCCCAGCAAAAAGGTCGACCCGTCCGTCAGGATCATCACCCATGTCGTCGACAGGGCAGCTGCTGCCAACGCGCCAAGGGACGAGATCCGCCAGATCGCAGCAGCGACCAGCCATGTCAGACAGCACGCAACGCCCACCCGCCAGTCCAGCGCCAGCCACAGGCCCAGGAAAGTTGCCACGCCCTTGCCGCCCTTGAAGCTCAGCCAGACCGGGTAGCAATGGCCGACAAAGGCCGCCAGCGCCGCGACTTGGGCGGCATCGTCGCCGGCCAGTGCCCGGGCCAGCAGGACCGCGACCGCGCCTTTGCCGGCGTCGAACAGAAGAGTCAGCGCCGCCGCCGCCTTGCTGCCGGTGCGCAACACGTTGGTGGCACCAATATTGCCGGACCCGATCTGGCGCAGGTTGCCCAGCCCCATCACCCGCGCAACGATCATGCCATAGGGCACCGACCCCATCAGGTATCCGATCGCGGCCCAGATAATCAGTTGGGTCGTCGTGCTGTCGAAAACGGGCATCAGGATCTCCGGAAAATTTCTTTGCCTGCAACGTAGGTTGCGGTGACCTTACCCTGCATCCGATGCCCGTCAAACGGGGTGTTCTGCGATTTCGATTTCAGCGTGAACCGGTCCAGCACGAACGGCACATCCGGGTCGAACAGAACCAGATCGGCCGGGGCGCCCGCGCTCAGGCGGCCGCAGTCCAGCCCCAGTCGTTTCGCCGGATTCAGTGTCATGGCCCGGAACAGGGCCGGCAGGTCCAGTTGATCGGCATGATACAGGCGCAGCGCAGCCGGCAGCAGGGTTTCCAATGCAACTGCGCCCGAGGCCGCCTCTTCGAACGGGAGGCGCTTGCTTTCCTCGTCCTGCGGCGTGTGCATCGAACTGATCGTGTCGATCAGGCCGGACCGCACCGCCTCGATCATCGCCTGCCGGTCGTCCTCGGAGCGCAGCGGCGGCTTGACCTTGAAAAAGGTGCGATAGTCGGCCACGTCCAGCTCGTTCAGCGTCAGGTGATGGATCGAGGTGCCGGCGGTGATGTCCAGCCCGTTGCGCTTGGCCCGCTCCAACGCGGGCAGGGCGCGGGCCGTGGTGATCTGATCGGCGTGATAGGTCGCGCCGGTCATTTCCAGCAGGGCGATGTCGCGGTCCAGACCCATGCGCTCGGCCATGGGGGAAACGGCGGGCAGACCGCGCAGGGCGGCGAATTTGCCGCTGGTGGCGGCAGCACCGTGGCTCAGCCCCGGGTCCTGTGGGTGGGCGATGACAAGCGCGCCGCAGGCCCGGGCATAGGTCAGCGCGCGGGAAAATACCTTGGTGTCCTTCACCACATGGTCGCAGTCGGTAAAAGCCACCGCGCCCGCATCCATCAGAAACCCGATCTCAGTCATCTCGCGCCCGTCGCGGCCCTTGGTCAGTGCGGCCATGGTCAGCACGTTGACGGGCGTGTCGGCCTGCGCGCGTCGGGTGACGAACTCGAGCGTTTCCGGCGTGTCGATCGCAGGCAGGGTGTCGGGGCGGGTGACCATTGTGGTCACGCCCCCGGCCGCGGCGGCAAGGCCCGCGGATTTGTAGCTTTCCTTGTGCCGCTCGCCCGGCTCGCAGACCTTGACGCCGATATCGACGATGCCGGGGGCCAGACACTGACCGCCGCAATCAATCACCTGCGCGTCCGCCTCGGGCGCCGGACCGTCGCCGCTGGCTACGATCCGTCCATCGGCCACATGCAGCCAGCCCAGCGCGTCGGTTCCGGCTTCGGGGTCGATCAGGCGGGCGTTGGTGAAGATCAGCTTGGTCATGCCATTGCCCTTTCAATCGCGGCTTTGGTGGCGGCCGGGTCGGCCTGGTACTTGATCAGGTGCTTGTCGCCGCCTTTGGTGACGATCTGCACGAAGCTGCCCATCGTGTTCACGGCCGCGATCTGGTTCAGCGGCACGCTTCGTCCGCCCGGGCCGGTCAGTGTGGTGTCGGTCATCTGCCAGTTGGCCAACAGTTCCTCGGACGCCAGGTACCATGCCCGGACGCCCACCGCCGCCAGACCGGCCGGCGCGCCGGTCCATACATAGGGATTTCCGATCAGCCACAGCACGAGCATCGCCCCCGCCATCGCGCCCGCGGCCAGCCACGCGTTGGTGCGGACATAGGCGCCCTTGTTCGGCGCAAAGATCACAGGATCAGCCACAGAGCACCTCCGATGACCAGCAGTATGATCAGGGCAAGCACGGCCGATCCCGTCCGGCGGGGTTGCTCGCTCGAAACCGGGCTCGGCGCGGCCGAGTATGGCCGCGCGCTTTCGGTCTCGATGGTTCCGCCGCTCCAGTTCGTGGCCTCTTCGGTGTAAAGGCCGATCAGGCGCAGACGCGGATCGGGGTTCAATGTGGCCGCGCGCCCGCCCAGGGCCGCGCTGCGCAGCACCAGAACCCAGCCATCGACCGACTCCAGCCTCGCCCGGTCCAGCTGGTCCTCGGACACGCCGCAGCCCTCGCTGAGATAGCCGTAGAGACCCAGATCCTCGAGGTCGGAAACCGGAAACACGTCGATCTGCTGGGGGTCCAGCCCCGAGACCCCAAGAACCTGATCCGCCGCGCCGGGCTCGCGCAGGAATTTCGCCTCTTCGGGGCGCATGCCAAGCGAGAACAGGCGGATCACGCCGCGCTCACCAGCGGAAAGGGTCAGATCGCTCATGCCGCCTCCTTCAGGTTGCGGGCCAGCAACTCCATCGCGGCCATGCGCACGGCGACGCCCATCTCGACCTGTTCCTGGATGACCGAGCGGTTGATGTCATCGGCCAGAGTCCCGTCGATCTCGACCCCGCGGTTCATCGGGCCGGGATGCATTACGATGGCGTCCGGCTTGGCCAGCGCCAGCTTGGCGGCGTCCAGGCCATAGCGGTGATAGTATTCCCGTTCCGACGGGATGAACCCGCCGTCCATCCGCTCTTTCTGAAGGCGCAGCATCATTACAACGTCCACGTCGCGCAGGCCCTCGGTCATGTCGTCATAGATCTCGGCCCCGAATTCGGCGAATTGCGCGGGCACCAGCGTCGGCGGGCCGATCAGACGGATGCGGTTTTCCATCTTGCCCAGCAGGATCAGGTTCGACCGCGCCACGCGGGAATGCGCGACATCCCCGCAGATCGCCACGTTCAACCGGTGCAGCCGCCCCTTGGCCCGGCGGATGGTCAGCGCATCCAGCAGCGCCTGCGTTGGGTGTTCGTGCCGCCCGTCGCCGGCATTCAGCACCGCGCAGTTGACTTTCTGCGCCAGCAGGTCCACCGCGCCCGAATGCGGATGCCGCACCACCAGCAGGTCGGGATGCATCGCATTCAGCGTCATCGCCGTGTCGATCAGGGTCTCGCCCTTCTTGATCGAGCTGGCCTGCATCGCCATGTTCATCACATCCGCGCCCAGACGTTTTCCCGCCAGTTCGAAACTGGCCTGCGTGCGGGTCGAGTTCTCGAAGAACATGTTGATCTGGGTCAGCCCCGCCAAAACGTCCGAGTGTTTGGCCGATTGCCGGTTCAGATCGACGTATTTTTCGGCCAGGTCCAGAATGGCGGTGATGTCGGATTGGGACAGATGCTCGATGCCAAGTAGGTGACGATGGGCGAAACGCATGGGCCGGGCTCCTGTCTGACAGTCGCGCCGCTTATAGAAAGCGCAGCGCGTCGGGGCAACTGGAGTCAGTCCCCGTCGGGCAGTTTCTCGCATCCGCCTTCGGGCAGGCACCGCTCGCCGGGTCTGCACCACTTGCCGTATCCGCAATCGACGGCCTTTCTGGGCACGCAGCCCTGATTGGCCGAGCATTTGAACCCGGTGCGGCATTGCGATCCGGTCTCTTCGCACAGATACCAGCCGGGGCGCGTACAGCCGCCGCCCGGCAGGCAGGTCGAACCGGCTGCGCAGGTCCGCCCGTCGTCGCAGGGCGTTGCAGGTTGCGGAGAGGGGTCGAAGTCGGGCGAACTGCGCTCGCATTCGCCGCGCGCGTTGCAGAAGGACCCGCTGGGGCAATCCAGCCGCGAAGCGCATTTGTTTGCCCCCGCGGGCGCACATCGGGTGCCCCCGGCCACGCATTTCTCGAACGGCCCGCAGGACCGCCCGCCGCCGCAATAGGTGCCCCCGGCCTGAATGCAGAACCCGTCATAGCTGCAGCGTTGGCCAACCGAGCAGCATTTCAGACCGCACTGAAATTGGCCGCCACGGCATTGGCCTTGATTGTTGAGAAACGACTGCGCCTCCGACCCGCCGGGCAGCAGGGCGAACAGAGTGATCAGCAGAAGGCCCAGGGTTCGCGTCATGACGGGGACCATCGTCGGCCCGGCAATGCGCCAAGGCAAGGCCAATTTGCTTTCCCTTCCCGCAAAGCTGAGTAGATTGATGGTCATGGAATCGGCCCTTGACCCTTACACCGCGCGTGCCCTGCTGGAATGGCAGGTTGAGCTGGGCGTAACCGACGCGATCGTCGACGCGCCGGTTGACCGCTATGCATTGCCGGATACCGCGCCAAAGGTCAAAAAATCCGCCGTAGCGCAGCCCGCGGTGCAAAAGCCCGCCAAGGCGGATCCGGTGGTCGAGGCAAAGAAGGCTGCGTCTGCGGCATCGTCTCTGGATCAGCTGCGCGCCGCTCTGGAGGCGTTCGAACACTGCGATCTGAAGCGTGGCGCGCGACAGTTGGTCTTTGCTGATGGGACACCCGGTGCGCCGGTCATGATCGTCGGTGAGGCCCCGGGCCGTGACGAAGACCGCGCTGGAAAGCCGTTCGTTGGCCGCGCCGGGCAGCTGCTGGATCGGATGCTGGCCGCGATCGATATGGACCGCGCCCAAAACGTCTACATCACCAATGTCCTGCCGTGGCGTCCGCCGCAGAACCGGGACCCGCGGCCGGACGAGATCGCGATGATGCAGCCGTTTTTGGAACGGCACGTGGCCCTGTCCAAGCCAAAGGTCCTGGTAGTGATGGGCAACATCAGCTGCCAGGCGGTTCTGAACAAGCGCGGCATAACGCGTCTGCGCGGGCAGTGGGATCAGGCGCTGAATCTGCCGGTTCTGCCCATGCTGCACCCGGCCTATCTGCTGCGCCAGCCCCATGCCAAGCGCCAGGCCTGGGCCGATCTGTTGGATCTGCGCGCATATCTGGAGAACAAGGGATGAAGGTTCTGGCCTTTTCCGACCTGCACATGGCCCGCAATCGGGCTGCGGAACTGGTGGCAGCCAGCGTCGAAGCTGACCTGGTGATCGGTGCGGGTGATTACTGCAACATGCGTCAGGGGCTGGACGAGGCGATGGATATGCTTTCCGGCATATCCGCGCCGATGGTTCTGGTTCCCGGCAACGCCGAAAGCGCTGAGGAACTGGCGGCAGCTGTGCCGGACGGCGTGCATGTGCTGCACGGAACAGGGATGACCGTGGACGGGCTGCGCCTGTTCGGACTTGGCTATGGCGTACCGGTCACGCCATTTGGTGACTGGTCCTGCGACCTGACCGAAGCCGAGGCGGCAGAGCTGCTCAATCGCTGCGCGTCGGCGGACATCCTGATCACGCATGCCCCGCCCAAGGGCAAAGGCGACCGGACCTCGCAGGGGCAGTCGATCGGATCGAGCGCGGTGCGCGACGCGGTGGAACGGATTCAACCTGACTTTGCTCTGTGCGGTCATATCCACGACAGCTGGGGTTATCGCGGCGAGATCGGTCGCACCCGGATCGCGAATCTGGGGCCCAAGGTGAATTGGTTCGAGGTCGATCCATGATCGAATACGCAACGCTGTTGACCTTCATCCCAGCCGCCATAGCGCTGAACATGACGCCGGGGGCTGACATGATGTTCTGCTTCGGGCTTGGGCTTCGGTCGGGCGCCCGATCGGCCATCGTGGCCAGTGCGGGTGTTTCGACCGGTCTGATGATTCATGTTCTGCTGGCTGGGCTGGGGCTTGGCGCGGCGGTCGCGGCTATGCCTTGGCTGTTCGACGTCATTCGCTGGCTGGGCGTGGCCTACCTGCTGTATCTGGCCTGGGGCACCATCCGGAACGGTGCGGTCCGGGCTGACGCTCCAATGCAGTCGTCGGGCCATGCCTTTCGCGAGGGGATGCTGGTCAACATGACGAATCCCAAGATCATTCTGTTCGTTCTGGCTTTCATCCCGCAATTCGTATCGCCGGCCAACGGATCGGTTCTGGCTCAGTTTCTGCTGCTGGGCGCGATCATCGCTGTGGGTGGGTTCGTCGTGAATGCCCTGGTGGGGTCATTTGCCGGCGGCGCCGGGCGAGCGCTGATTTCAAGCCCGCGGGCGTCGCGAATTCTCGGCTGGGTCAGTGGCGGCGTGTTCGTCGCGCTGGCGGCCCGGCTGGCCATCATGGAAAGAGCCTGACACGACATGTCCCGAATTGATGAAACCATGGAATTCATCCCCATCCGCATCGCTGTTCTGACCGTATCGGACACGCGGTCACTGGCCGAAGATCGTTCGGGGCAAACGCTGGTCGACCGGATCGAGCGTGCGGGGCACACCGTGGCCGACCGCAAGATCATTCAGGACGAGCGCGCCCAGATCGCCGAGCGGTTGCGGGCGTGGGTCGCCGACCCCGAGATTGACGTGGTGATCTCGACCGGCGGCACCGGCTTGACCGGGCGCGATGTCACGGTCGAGGCGCATCGCGATGTCTACGAAAAGGAAATCGAGGCTTTTGGCACCGTCTTCACCCTGATTTCGATGGAGAAGATCGGAACCTCGGCTGTACAGTCGCGGGCCACAGGTGGCGTTGCCGGCGGAACCTATCTGTTCGCGCTGCCGGGCAGCCCGGGGGCCTGCAAGGATGCCTGGGACGGCATTTTGGAAAAACAGCTGGATTATCGCCACCGGCCCTGCAATTTCGTGGAAATCATGCCCAGATTGGACGAACATCTGCGACGGAAGTAGACTGGTCGTACGTTTAACGGCTCATAACCGCCTTGTGGGTTGGTATTTTTTCCGGCCCGGCTACCTATTTATAGACGGCGTCCCGTTGCAACCGGAGTGAAAGATCTATGCGATTTCTGCGGCAGAGCCTCATCGGTGTCTTTCTGGCATCCCTGATGCTTGCGCTGTTGATTGTCGCTGCGCAGATGATCACCGGCGCGGTGCAAGAGGTCATGACCCGCGACAACAAACCCCCGCAGGCGCGCGAACGCGTGTTCGCCGTCACGGTTCAGAAGGCCGAGCCACAAACCGCCACCCCCTATCTGGAAGCATTTGGCGAAGTTCAAAGCCGCAGGCGTCTGGAGTTGCGGGCGGCGCTGGGCGGCCGCGTCATCGGGCTGGCGGAAAACTTCGAGGATGGAGGGGTTGTGCGCGCAGGCGAAGTTCTGGTCGAGCTGGACCCGGCCGATGCGCAGGCGGCGCTGGACCGGGCGCGGTCGGACCTGCTGGATGCCCAGTTTGAAGAACGCGATGCCGAACGCGCCCTGCTTTTGGCACAGGATGAATTGAAGGCCGCCGAGTCCCAATCGGATCTGCGGGAACGGGCCCTGCAGCGTCAGAAGGATTTGCTGGACCGTGGCGTGGGCGCGACAGCCAGCGTTGAAGAGGCCGAATTGGCCGCGGCCTCGGCCCGGCAAACCGTGTTGTCGCGCCGTATAGCTTTGGCGCAGGCCGAGTCCCGCGTCGATCAGGCAACGACGTTGCTGGCGCGGGCCCGTATCGCTTTGGAATCGGCGGAACGCGATCTGGAAGACATGACCATCCGCGCCCGGTTCGACGGGACGCTGACTGGTGTCACGCTGGTTGAAGGGCGCCTGGTCACGGCAAATGAAAAGCTGGCCGAACTGGTCGACCCGTTCGCGCTGGAGGTCGCGTTCCGTGTTTCGACCGCGCAATACGTGCGATTGCTGGACGATCAGGGCAAGCTGATCCCGGCACCGGTGACCATCTCGCTTGAGGTGACGGGCACGGACCTGAGCGCCACCGGTCGGATAAGCCGCGACAGCGGGTCGGCCGGCGAGGGCCAGACCGGCCGATTGCTCTATGCCCGACTTGATGACGCGCCGGGGTTCAAGCCCGGCGATTTCGTGACCGTTTCGGTCGAGGAACAGCCGCTGGATAATGTCGTGCGTCTCCCGTCTTCGGTTCTGGATGCGCAAGGCACCGTGCTGGTGCTGGGCGACGACGACCGGCTGGAAACGCTCCCGGTCGAGCTGGTGCGCCGGCAAGGGGACGAAGTGCTGCTGCGCGGCGCCGGGCTGGAAGGGCGCGAAGTCGTTGTGGGTCGGACCCCGCTGCTGGGGTCGGGGGTCCGCGTGCGCCCGGTTCGCATCGAAGACAGCGCCGCGGTCGAGCCGGACATGGTCGAGCTGACGGACGAGCACCGCGCGCGGTTGGTGGCGCAGGTCGAGGCCAGCGACCGCATGTCCCAGGACGCCAAGACCCGTGTTCTTGCTCAGTTGAGCGAGGCGAAGGTGCCGTCGTCTCTGTTGCGGCGGCTTGAAAACCGGGCCGGGGGATAGGCGCCATGATGCGCGAGATCCCGGGCGCGGCCAGCGGCATCCTCAGCTATTTCACGCGTCACCGGACCATTGCCAACCTTCTGCTGGTGGTCATGCTGGTCCTCGGCGCGGCTTCGGCGCCGAACATGCGGGCGCAGTTCTTTCCGGACGTGATCCTGGAACGGGTCAATGTCAACGTCGAATGGGATGGTGCGGGGCCCGAGGATGTGGACAACGGGATTGTCCAGATCCTTGAACCTGCATTGCTGGCGGTCGAAGGCGTTGCCAGCACCGAGTCGACCTCTCGCGAAGGATCGGCCCGCATTGCGCTGGAATTTGAACCCAACTGGGACATGAGCCGCGCCGTCGAAGAAGTGCGCACCGCGGTCGACAGCGTGACCAACCTGCCTGAGGACGCCGAAGAACCATCCATCCGGCGGGCCGCGTGGCGAGACCGGGTGACGGATGTTGTCCTCACCGGCCCGATCGAGACCGGGCAGCTGGCCAAATTCACGGATGAGTTGATCAATCGGCTGTTCGCTGCCGGTGTCACGCGGACCACGATCCGCGGCCTTGCCGCCCCACGCATCGTGGTCGAAGTTCCCACCGCGCAGTTGATCGCCAACGACATCACCCTGTCCGAGATCGCCTCGGCGGTCGCGGCCGAGGTCACGGCCAATCCGGCCGGGGACGTGACCGGCGCAAACGCCCGGATCCGCACCGGTGTCGAAAAGCGCACCCCGGAGGAGATCGAGCGCATCGCTTTGCGCACCTATCCGGACGGGTCCAAGCTGGTGGTCGGCGATGTCGCGCAGATCCGGGTCGAGGGCGTTACCCGCAATCGCAGCTATTTTGTGGGGGAAAATCCGGCCATGTCCGTCCGGGTGGACCGGTCGAACCTGGGGGACGCGATCGACATTCAGCACACGGTCGAGGATGTGGTTGCCGAGATGCAGGCGAGCCTGCCGGATGGTATCTCGGTCGAGCTGATCCGTACCCGGGCGCAGGCCATCACCGACCGGTTGGACATTCTGATCGACAACGGGCTGGTCGGGCTGGGCTTGGTGGTGTGCCTGCTGTTCCTATTCTTGAATGCACGCATCGCCTTTTGGGTCGCAGCCGGTATTCCGGTGGCCATGTCGGCGGCCATCGCCTTCATGTATATCGGCGGGCTGTCGATCAACATGGTCTCGTTGTTCGGCCTTATAATCACGCTGGGTATCGTGGTGGATGATGCGATCGTGGTGGGGGAACACGCCGATTTCCGGGCCCGCCGTCTGGGCGAGCCACCGGTCGTTGCCGCCGAGCGCGCCGCCCGGCGCATGGCGATGCCGGTTTTTGCGGCCACGGTCACGACCGTGATCGCCTTTTTCGGTCTGACCGCCATTGGCGGACGGTTCGGAGAGCTGATCCGGGACATTCCCTTTACGGTGATCGCTGTACTGATCGCCTCGTTGATCGAGTGTTTTCTGATCCTGCCGAACCACATGGCGCATGCCATCGCACATTCGGCCAAGGAACACTGGTATGACTGGCCCAACCGGGTTGTGAACAGGGGTTTTCGCTGGGTGCGCGACACTCTTTTCCGACCTTTGGTGGCGTGGGCAATCTGGGCGCGATACGTGGTCGTGGCCCTGATGATCGCCATTCTGGCCAGCCAGATAGCGCTGTTCATCAAGGGCGACGTCAATTGGCGGTTTTTCAACGCGCCCGAGCGGGGCTCGGTCACCGGCAATTTCATCATGGCCGAAGGCGCTACCCGCGCCGACACGATCGAAATGATGCACATTCTGCAGCGCGCCACGGAAGAGCTGGGTCAGATCTACGAAGAACGCCACGGTCGCAACCCGATCGACTATGTTCTAGCCGAGATCGGGGGGAGCGCCGGTTATGGTCTGTCCGCCGCCGATGGCAAGGACGGCGATTTGCTGGGCGGTATCTCGATCGAGCTGATCGATGCCGACCTGCGGCCTTATTCCAGCTTTGAATTCGTGGGCGAGCTGCAGGAATTCGTGCCGCGCCATCCCAAGGTCGAATTGCTGACGTTCCGCGGCTGGCGCTCGGGTCCGGGTGGTGATGCCATCGACGTGCAGCTTTTCGGCGCGGACGTGAACACACTGAAATCCGCGTCCGAGGCCCTGCAGGCGGAACTGTCGAAATACCCCGAGGTTTCAGCGCTGGAAGACAATCTGGCCTATGACAAGGAAGAGTACATTCTGGATCTGACGGCACAGGGCGAGGCGCTGGGCTTCCGCATCGAGACATTGGGCCGGGTTCTGCGTCACCGGCTGAACGGGATCGAGGCGGCGACATTCCCCGACGGTCCTCGCAGCGCCGAGATCCGGGTCGAACTGCCCGAAAGCGAGCTGACCGCCGATTTCCTCGAACACACGCTGATGCGTTCACCGGACGGGGTCTATGTCCCGCTGGCTGACATCGTCTCGGTCAAGCGCGAGTCGGGGTTCTCGACGGTGCGCCGGGAAAATGGCCTGCGGGTGATCGCAGTGAACGGGGACATTTCCGAGGATGACCCGGCCCAGGCGGCGGAAATCACCCGCGCCATGCGCGAGGAAATCCTGCCTGATATCGCCGCCGAGTATCAGGTCGAGTGGCGCATGGCCGGTCTGAGCGAACAGGAGGACGAGTTCCTGACCGAGGCGCGTACCGGTCTGATCCTGTGTCTGACCGGAATCTACCTTGTTCTGGCGTGGATCTTCGCCAGTTGGACAAGGCCGCTGGTGGTGATGGCGATCATTCCCTTTGGTCTGGTCGGCACCATCTGGGGGCATTACATCTGGGGCGTTCCCCTTAGCATGTTCACGGTCGTCGGCTTGTTGGGCATGACCGGGATCATCATCAATGACTCGATCGTTTTGATAACGACCATCGATGGCTATCAGCAGGATCGCGGGCTGGTGCCTTCGATTATAGAAGGCACTGCTGACCGGTTGCGGCCGGTGATGCTGACCACGCTGACGACGGTGATGGGGCTGGCCCCGTTGCTGTACGAAGGGTCGCAGCAGGCGCAATTCCTTAAACCCACGGTGATCACGCTGGTCTACGGGCTCGGGTTCGGCATGGTGCTGGTGCTGCTCCTGGTCCCCGCGTTGCTGGCGATCCTGAGTGATATTTCTCGCCCGATGACGGCGATGCGCCGCGCCTTGCGGGCGCCAGACAAGGTGGTTCGGGTCGCGGCCGCGGGGACGGGCGGGGCGATGATGCTCTGGCTGCTGGTCACCATGGTCTGGCCGGTTCTGGCCGGCGCGCCGCTGGGTGTGCTGTCCGGGCTGTACGGCGGCGAGGACGGTCTGGCGTTGCTGAGAATGGGGCTGGGAGCGTTCGCGGCCGGTGCGGTTGCCATTCTGGCCGTCAGCCTGATCGTGTCCGCGGCGCTTTATGTCAGGCTTTCATCCCGGGCCAGTGCCTGAGACAGAAGGTCGGGCACCCGGGCGCTCATCGCAAGGTCGCGGTCCAGCACCTGCCGGATTGGGAACCAACGCGCGTCCTGCGCATCGTCCGCTGCGATCGGAGTGCCGGATCCGAAGCGGCAGGACACGCCGACCAGCAAATAGTGGGCGGTGATCTGTCCGGCCGAATCCCGGACCAGCAGATCAAGGTTGCCCAGATATGCCTGCGGGGTTGCTTCGATACCGGTTTCCTCCATCAACTCGCGCGCGGCGGCCTGCAAGACGGTTTCGCCCCACTCCACATGGCCGCCCGGAAATCCCCAGAGACCGGCATCGGGGGCCTTGCTGCGTTGCACCAGCAGGACATGGCCCTGATCTACGACAACCGCCAGTGCGCCGATCCGGGGAACCCGCTGCATCCGGTCAGCCCGCGCTGCAGCCCAGAATGTCGACCGCGTGTTTGGTCCCCAGAACCGTGATCCGCACGGCGGACCGGTCCAGCGCAAAGGGCTGACCGTCGGGGCTGATCACCTCGGACGTAGCGGTCAGCCTGTTGCCTTGCCGCTTGGTTTCAGTCTGCGACGCCCACAGGCCCGGGTTCCCCGGCTCGATCACCGCAAGTTCGGCACCACCGGCCGAGGGCATGTCGATCTGGACCTGAACCTGCAAACCGTCCGCGGTCGGGCTCAGGCGACAGGCCGCGCCAGTAACGCCAGCCTCGCGTGCAGAGAAGGGCCGTTGCGCCAGCGCAGCCGCAATCGCTGGATTCCTTGCCGCGCCCGCATCCAGTTCGTGGTCGAATTTCAACGATGCGGGAATGCAGACATCCTTGCACACCCCCAAGTCGACTTCGCCCCGCAACCGGACCGGTTTGGATGCGTCCTTGGGCGTAATCCGAACCGGCAGCACCAGCTGGGTTTCGTAGCCGATGGACTTCAGACCGTTCTGGTCAAAGACATGCGGGGTGGGCCAGGTGATCGCAACCGCGCCGACATTGCCGGACCGGCGCCAGTCGAATTCCGGCGGTATGCCGGCGTCACCAGGGGCCCGCCAATAGGTCTTCCATCCGGGTTCCAGATCCAGCCGGATCGCGGTGAGATAGGTGCCATCCTCGGATTGGCCGCCATCGATCACGTCCAGCCTGACGATCGAGTCGATCGATTGCCCCTGCGCAGGTGCGGACAGGGCCAGGCAAGCCGAAACAACGGTCAGAACGGGTTTGAACAGCGATCTCATGATCCATACATGCGACTTGCGGGCAGGTTTGCCAAGTCACGTTCTGGTCACCGGCAGAAATCGCGGGATTTCCGGCGTGATCCCTTGCCAATCCGGGTTCCGCAAGGTCATTGTAAGGGAATAAGCCTCACGAGTTTTTTTGATGGATCTGACTGGAAAACTGTTGATTGCGATGCCCGGCATGGGCGATCCGCGCTTTGATCATTCAGTGGTGTACCTGTGTAGCCACGGCGATGACGGCGCGATGGGTCTGATCGTGAACAAACCGTCGGATTTGCGAATCAAGACGCTGCTTGAACAGTTGAACATCGCGTGCCGCATCCCGGTTGTCGGAGAACGCCTCGTGCATTTTGGTGGGCCGGTCGAATTGTCCCGGGGGTTTGTGCTGCACAGCGCGGACTACGATGCAAATCTGCATTCGCTGCACGTGGCCGGCGATTTTAGCATGACGGCGACGCTGGACGTGCTCGAAGATATCGCCTCTGGCAAGGGGCCGCTGAACTCGATGCTGATGCTGGGCTATTCGGGATGGGGGCCGGGACAGCTGGAAGATGAGATCGCGGCCAATGGCTGGTTGACGACCGATGCCACATCGAAACTGGTCTTTGACGTTGCCGACGACGAAAAGTGGGAGGCCGCCTTGGCCACGCTGGGTGTCGATCCGCTGACGCTGTCGGCCAGCGCCGGTCGGGCCTGATCAGGAATTGCGTGGCGCCGCTGCCCGGCGCAGGCGGTCGTTGATGGCCGCCCCGACGCCCTCGGAAGGGATCGGGCTGACGGCAATTGGCCGCCCCGTACCGTCCAGTTCGTGCAGATACGCAAACAGGTTTGCCGCCGCCTCGATCAGGTCACCCCTGGCAGATAGGTTGCGGTCGCAATCGACACTGCCAAATCCCAGCAGCAGCTCGTCCCCGCGCCGCTCGGTGGCGTTCAGCCGCACCGATGCATCCGGAGCATAATGTGACAGCAACTGCCCCGGAGCGGTCAGCAGATCTCCGGGCTTGTGGCGGGTCAGGCGCGTACCCAGAACCGTTTCGATCTGTTCCAGTGCCACACCGCCGGGCCGCAGCAAAGCGGGGGTGCCGGCCAAGCCCACGATGGTCGATTCCAACCCGACCGAACAGGGTCCGTCATCCAGTACGGCGGCGATCCGACCGTCCAGACCGGCGCGCACATGCGCCGCAGTGGTCGGGCTGATCCGACCGGAGGGGTTTGCCGATGGGGCAGCGACGGGTCCGTCAACTGCGCTCAGCAGTGCGCGCGCGGTTGGGTGGGCGGGCACCCGCACGGCCAGCGTCTCCAGCCCCGCCGTCACCAGCGAGGACACGCCATGCCCTGCGCGCAGCGGCAGCACCAGCGTCAGCGGACCGGGCCAGAACGCAGCCGCCAGTCGTTCGGCATGGTCCGACCACTCGACATAGCGTTTGGCGGCCTCGACCGAGGCGACATGCGCGATAAGCGGGTTGAAACTGGGTCGCCCCTTGGCGGCGTAGATCGCGGCGACCGCCTCGCCGTTGCGGGCGTCGCCGCCCAGCCCGTAGACGGTCTCGGTCGGGAAGGCGACCAGCAGTCCCTGACGCAGCAGGTCGGCCGCGGCTGCAATCCCGGCGGGATCAGCATCCAGATATTGCGTGCTGTTGGGGATCATGGGTGGTGACGCGGCGTTTTGGTTGCTTGCAACAGGGGGACGGATAGGTAATCGAACAAGCTTAGATGAATACCGGCGCGGGCCATGGATTCCAAGCCCGCCATTGCGACCGACACACGATTTCCGGGGGAAACCATGCCATATCGCGCTCCTGTCACTGATTACGAGTTCCTCATGGACAAGGTGGTGGGGTTCAAGGACGTCGCCGCAACCGAGAAATTCGCCGAGGCCACCCCGGACGTGGTCAGCGCCATTCTGTCCGAGGCCGGCAAGATGTGCGAAGAGGTGATGGCCCCCCTGCAGCGCCCCGGCGATCTGCACCCCGCGCGGCTGGAGAACGGGATTTTGCGGACCTCTCCCGGCTATGCCGATGGCTGGAAAGCGATCGCCGAGGGCGGCTGGATCGGCATGAGCGGCGACCCGGAATATGGAGGCATGGGCCTGCCTATGACCGTGACCACCGCCGTGAACGAGATGATGAGCGCCGCCTGCCTGTCGCTGCAGCTGGCCCCGTTGATGAGCCAGGGTCAGATCGAGGCGCTGGAACACCACGCCAGCGAAGAGCTCAAGGCGCTGTACCTGCCCAAACTGATGTCGGGCGAATGGTCGGGCACGATGAACCTGACCGAACCGCAGGCCGGGTCTGACGTCGGCGCGCTGACGTCCAAGGCCGAACCCAACGGCGATGGCACCTATGCGATCACCGGGCAGAAGATCTACATCTCGTGGGGCGACAATGATTTCTGCGAGAATGTCTGCCACCTGGTTCTGGCCCGTCTGCCCGATGGCGCGCCGGGGACCAAGGGGATTTCCCTGTTCCTGGTGCCCAAGTTCATCCCCGATGAAAACGGTAATCCGGGCGTGGCGAATGACCTGAAGGTGGTGTCGTTGGAACACAAGATGGGCTTGCATGGCTCGCCCACCTGCGTGATGCAGTATGA
Source organism: Ruegeria sp. B32 (assembly GCF_025141855.1). Lineage (NCBI taxonomy): Bacteria > Pseudomonadati > Pseudomonadota > Alphaproteobacteria > Rhodobacterales > Roseobacteraceae > Ruegeria > Ruegeria sp. B32. The sequence continues at coordinate 78,221 of NZ_CP081106.1, forward strand.
CGGCGCCAAGGGCTGGCTGGTTGGCCAGGAACACAAAGGTATGGCCGCCATGTTCACCATGATGAACAACGCGCGCCTCGGCGTCGGCGGGCAGGGCGTGGGCGCGGCCGAGGGCGCCTATCAGCACGCGCTGGCCTATGCTCTGGAGCGCAAGCAGGGCAAGACGCCCTCGGGCACGATCATCGATCATGCCGATGTGCGCCGGATGCTGATGGACATGCGGGCCGACCTGTTCGCCGCCCGTGCGATCATGCTGGCCAATGCCGCGGCCATCGACATGGCCAAGGCCACCGGCAACGCCGACTGGGCCGCGCGGGCGGCCCTGCTGACCCCGATCTGCAAGGCTTTCGGCACCCAGACCGGCATGCGCGTGGCCGAAACCGGCCTGCAGGTGCATGGCGGCATGGGATATATCGAGGAAACCGGCGCCGCGCAGTATTACCGCGATGTCCGCGTGACCGCGATCTACGAGGGGACCAACGGCATTCAGGCAATGGACCTTGTCGGCCGCAAGATGATGGATGGGGGCGAAGCCGCCGCCCGCCTGCTGGACGAGATCGAAGATCACGCCGAGCGCGCCCGCGCCACCGTGCCCGAGCTGGCCGGCCCGGTATGGGAGGCGACCGAAACCCTGCGCGAGGCGACCGAGTGGCTGGCGGCGCAAGAGGACATGAACAACCGCTTTGCCGGGGCCGTGGCCTATCTGAACGCCTTCGCCCGCGTGCTGGGCGCGCATTACCACCTGATCGCCGCTTTGGCCGATCCGGATGGTCCGCGCGCCAAGCTGGCGCGGTACTTCATCACCGCGCGCCTGCCGGAATACGCGGGCCTGCTGGATCAAGCACAGATCGGGGCCAAAGACCTGTTCGCGCTCAGCGCCGACGAACTGGCAGCGTGATGGACGGCGCGCGGCCTCCGGCGTTTCGCCATCCCTGGCCCGAGCCGCCCGCGCCCGGACAGGCCACCGAGATCGCCGAGGGCGTGCTGTGGATGCGCCTGCCGCTGCCGATGGCGCTGGACCACGTCAACGTCTACGCGCTGGATGACGGAGATGGCTGGACGGTGATCGACACCGGAATTTCATCGAAAAAGACGCGCGGCCTGTGGTCCGACCTAATGGCCGGGCCGCTTGCGGGCAAGCCGGTGACCCGGGTGGTGGTTTCGCATCACCACCCCGACCACGTCGGCAATGCCGGGTGGTTCCAGTCGGAGCACGGCGCCGATCTGGTCTCGAGCCGCACCGCATGGTTGTTTGCGCGAATGCTGACGCTGGACGTGCAGGAGAGCTGGCCGGAAGAGACGCTGGAATTCTACCGCAGCGCCGGCATGGCCCCCGAGATCCTGGCCAAGCGCATGTCCGAGCGGCCCTTCAATTTTGCCGACACGGTCTATCCGATGCCTCTGGGCTTTGTCCGCATCAAGCAAGGCGACGTGATCCGTATGGGCGGGCGGGACTGGGACGTGCATATGGGCAATGGCCATGCCCCCGAACACGCCACGTTCTGGAGCCGCGACGACAACCTGGTGATCTCGGGCGACCAGATCCTCAGTTCGATCAGCCCGAACCTGGGCGTCTATGCCACCGAGCCGATGGCTGACCCGGTGTCCGACTGGCTGGAGGCCTGCGAGCGCCTGCAACAGCTGGCACGGCCCGATCAGGTGGTGTTGCCCGGGCACAAACTGCCCTTCATCGGCCTGCCGATCCGCATGAAGCAACTGATCGAGAACCACCACGGCGCTCTTGCACGCCTGCTGGACGATCTGGACGCGCCCAAGGCGGCGTCGGACTGTTTCGTGACCCTGTTCAAACGCCCCATCCGCGACGGCGAATACGGGCTTGCGCTGGTCGAGGCGGTTGCGCATCTGAACCATCTTTATCACACTGGAGCCGTGACCCGGGCGCGCCGTGAAGACGGCGCATGGGTGTATCAGCGCAAAGGTTGAGACGATGCAGGACAAGATCGAAACCTCGGCCGAGGCCGCCGAAGCGGCGGCTCTGCCCCGGTGCTATGAGGTTCATGCTGACCCGGACAGCTCGTCGGGCACCAAGGATCTGCCCGAACCCCTGCGCCAGCCGGTCGACAGCAAAAGCCCCGCCCAATGGGCGTATGAACGGCTGATCCTGTACATCCAGAACTTTGAAAAAACGCTCGATGCCGATCACGAGGTCGCCATGGGCTTTACCGGTGGTGACGCCGGGGTGATGCGGATCGAAGGGATGGGATATTTCGACCCCGATGTGATCACCTTCTACGGCTCGGACGGTTCGGGCGCGCGCACCCAGCTGGTGCAGCATGTCAGCCAGCTGAACGTCATGTTGCGCGCGCTGCCCAAAACGGTTGAGGACAAGCCCGCCAACCGCATCGGCTTCCGCCTCGCGGCCAAGCTTGAGGAAAGCTGAGCGTCACGCTTGCAATTCACATCTGCGCGGCCTTGAATGAATTCAGCATTCAAAGGGGGCCGGCGTGTCACATTTCTCAACCGTAACAGATGCCTATCGCGGGGCCTGGGCCCGGCGCTGGACCTTTGTTCCCATCTATCTCGCGGTGCGTCTGCTGCTGATCGCGCTGATCGCACCCGGCGTGGCCTTCACCGTGAACCTGGCGGTGATGCTGTCCGACCAAACCGCGCTGACCGATCAGGACATCGCCATGTTCATCCTGTCGCCGGTTGGTTTCGTGGCGGCGGTGGTCATTCTGGGCCTGTTCCTGTTGGCCGAGGTGTTCGTCTTTTCGGTCATGGCCGGATCGCTCAGGATGGGCGAAAGCGACCCGTGGCGGGCCGGCGGATCGGCCTTGCGGTTGATCCTGTCGCGCCTGCCGACGCTGTTTTCCTTCGCGGTGCGCTTCATCCTGCGGGTGCTTGTTCTGGCGGTGCCCTTCGTGGCGGTCGCGGGCCTGATCGCGTGGTGGACGCTGACCGAATACGACATCAACTATTACTTGACCTTCCATCCGCCCGCCTTCCAGGTGGCCGTCGCGCTGATCGGGCTGGTGGTGCTGGCTTTGGCCTGGGTGCTGATCCGCCGCCTGTCGGCCTGGGCGCTCGCCCTGCATCTGGTGCTGTTCGAGGGGATTGCGCCCTCGGACGCCTTTGCCGAAAGCGCCCGCCGAATGGAGGGCAAACGCGGCCGGTTGAAGATCGAATTGGCGCTGTGGCTGGCCGTACGTCTGGCGATTGCTGCGCTGATTGCCGCCGTGGCCAGCCTGTTGTTCCACCTTGTACCTCTCGAACAGGGCACGAACCTGCGGTTGGCCCTGACGCTCAGCCTGCTGGTGGCCGGGCTGTGGTCTCTGGCCGGATTGGTGCTGGCGGCTGTGGCGCTGGGCGCGCTGGCGGTTCTGCTGGATGCGTTTTTTGAACCTCGGGCGGCAGAGCTGCCTCACCCCGAAGCCGGAAATCTGCGCGCCCCGGTTCTGGTGACCGTTGCCGCGGCCGTTGTGGCCTTGTTGGCCGGGATCTGGTTCAGCCAGGACGTCCTGGACCAGATATCGGCACCCGATCATGCCGACGTGATCGGCCACCGGGGCGCGGCGGCGCTGCGGCCGGAAAACACGATGGCTGCGGTGCTGAAGGCCATTGAAGACGGGGCCGACTGGGTCGAGATCGACGTTCAGGAAAGCGCCGACGGCGAGGTGATCGTGGCCCATGACAGCGACTTCATGAAGCTAGGCGGGGTCAATATGAAAGTCTGGGATGCCACGATGGAGGATGTGGCGCAGATCGATATCGGCAGCTGGTTCGACCCCGAATATGCCGATCAGCGTACCCCGACCCTGCGTGAGGTTCTCGAGGCAGCGAAGGGCAAATCCAAGGTCATCATCGAACTGAAATACTATGGCCATGATGTCGACCTTGAAAACCGCGTGGCCGCCATCGTCGAAGAATTCGGGATGGAGCAGGACATCGCCACGATGTCGCTCAAATACCCGGCGGTGCAGAAGATGAAAGCGTTGCGCCCGGACTGGCGCGCCGGCGTTCTGGCTGCCACGGCGGTGGGCGATCTGACCGGGCTGGAGGGCGATTTCGTCGCGGTGAATGCCGGGATGGTCACGCCCGGGTTGATCCGCTCGGTCCATGATGCAGGCAAGGATATCTATGTCTGGACGGTGAATGACCCGCTGCAGATGTCGTCGATGGCCTCGATGGGTGTCGACGGTCTGATCACCGACCGCCCCGCCATGGCGCGTGAAGTGCTGCGTGTCCGCGCCGAAATGGAACCGGGCGAGCGCTTGCTGCTGTGGCTGGCCACGACCTTCGGCCTGTCGGTCGATACCGAGGCGATGCGCGATGAAAGCCCCTAGCTTCGGTCTTTTGCTCGCCTGCCTTGCCGGGTCGGCTTCGGCGCAGGATCTGATGCGCGGCGTCGAGATGCCCGCGCATCGGGCTTTGATCGCGCAATCGGTTGGGCAACCATTGAGCACGTTTGAAACCGATGGCTGCTCGGGGGGCATGTCGTCCAGCTGGCGGCTGGTGGCAGAAACCTTTCCCAGATTTCGCGCGGTTTATGAAAGCCACCCGCCGTGGGAGTCCTGCTGCGTGACTCATGATCGCGCGTATCACACCGCCGGGGGCGCCACGTCCGCCGGCGCCAGTTTCGACGCCCGGCTGGAGGCTGACCGCGCCCTGCGCGCCTGCGTCAAGGAATTCGGAGCCCAGCATGCGCAGGACTATGCCACGCAATACGACATGACGCCCGAGCAGGTGACGTCGGCCATGTCGATCACCGCCGAGGCGATGTTCATGGCCGTCCGATTCGGAGGTGGCCCTTGCACCGGCCTGCCGTGGCGGTGGGGCTTCGGGTATCCCGGCTGCTCGGTTTTTGCCACCGATGAGGCTGCGGGCGACTGAACTCGGGCACCTGCGCGCGATTGACGTCGTGACAGGCCGGAAAATATGATTTATCCAAACCGGCAAACACGCGAATTGGGAATCTTTCGAAATGGCTGAACACAAACACGGCGAGATGGACATCACCGTCCAGACCAAAACCTTCAACGGGTTCATCAAATTCACCACCTACAGCGTCGTGGTGATCTGCTTCATTGCCCTATTTCTTGCGATCTTCGGGGCATAAGCCGGACTGACGGGTCATGTTTCGCATCTTGATTGCCTGCCTGCTGGCAGTGACCGTCGCAGGCTGTGCCACGTCGCAGCGCCCTCAGGCCGACCAGTCCGAGATCGTTGCGCGATCCTACCGTGACCCGGGGCCCTCAACGCTGACCCTGTACACGATGATCAACACGCGTACGGGGTCTGGCGCGCATACCTCGCTGATGATCAGCGCCAGCGAGCGGGTAATTTTCGACCCCGCCGGGTCGTTCCGCGCCGACGTGGTGCCGATCAAGGATGACGTGCTGTATGGCATCACCCCCGCGGTCGAGCGTGCCTATCGCAGCTCGCACGCACGCGAAACGCATTATGCGCGCATCCAGACCATCCAGGTGACACCCCAACAGGCTGAGATCGCCTATCAGCTGGCCAAGCAGTCCGGACCGGTTCCGGGCGCCTACTGCGCCAACTCGACTGCTCGGCTGCTGCAGCAGGTTCCCGGGTTCGAGCAGATCCAGACCACCTTCTACCCGGTCAAGTTGTCCGATCAGTTCGGGCAGATTCCGGGGGTCGTCACGACCGAATATCGTGAAAACGACAGCGCCGATCTGCAGGCGGGGCTGGCGGCCAACAACGCCGCGCTCAACCAGCTGGAAGCGGCTTCAACCAACTAGGTACAGCAGACCATACAGCGTGCCGGCCCCGGCAAAGATGGCGGCCAGCACGTTCTTGGTGATCAACCCGACGCTCAGGGCAACCACGGCCGAGGCCATGCGCGGCAGGTCCGGCTGGCCCTCGGTGGCCGAGGGCCACATGACCAGAGGGGCAATCAGGGCCGGCAGGATGGCCACCGCCGTATAGCGTAGATGCCGCAGCAACCATGGCGGCAACGGACGGTCTCCGACAAAGCCGATGAACACGAAGCGCAGGGCATAGCTGCCGATCGCCAGCCCGACGATGATCGTCCAGACCGTTGTCTGATCGGGGGTGGTCATAACGCTACCTTTCTGCGTTCCAGCATCACTTCGGCCTGCGCACCGGCCATCATGCCCGCGCAGCCCGCGATCAGCAGGCCAAGATTGTAGGGGATTGCCACGCATAGCAGCGACACGACGATGGCGACCAGAGCCGCGACCACATGGGCCGGAGTGCGCATCATCGGGCCGATCATGGCCAGAAAGGTGATCGGCAGCGCGAAATCCAGTGCCCAGCTATCCGGGATCTGCGTTCCCAGGTAGGCACCAATAAAGGTTGCCAGTACCCACATGGGCACCAGCGGCGAAACCGACCCCATGAAATAGGTCATGCGCTGCGGAACCGACATGTCCGGTTCCTTTTCGAACTGGACGATCGAGCAGGCATAGGATTGGTCGACCGTAAGATAGGCGGCAAAGACCCGTTGCCACAGGGGCGCCGCGCCCAGATAAGGCGTCAAAGACGCTGAATACATGGCCATCCGCAGGTTCACGGCCAGTGCCGAAACCAGAATGATGGCCGTGGGTGTGCCGTCCTGCAGCAGCTGCAGCGATGCAAACTGCGCGGCGCCGGCAAATACGGCTGCGGTGAACACCATGGTCTGCAGAATGCTCAGGCCCGCCTCGGTCGCGAAGACGCCGAACAGGGTGCCGAAGGGCACCGCCACGAAGATGAACGGGGTCCCGTCGCGAAAACCCTGCCAATAGTATGACTTGGATGTGGAGGTTGCCATGGCTAGATCCTATGGTGGTCTGCGCAGCAGTAGCGGGTCAGCGAGAGGGTTGCAATTGGCCACCGAAACCGATCTGTCGGAATACATCATCGCCCCCGATCCCGGCGCGGCGCGGTTGACCCGCGTGGTCGAGGGGGTGGACCAGAACGGCGAGGTCAGCCGCATCTCGGTTGTCGAGGAGCGCCCGCTGACGATCTTCCTCAATTCGCAAGAGATCGTGACGGCCATGACTATCGGCGATTACCCGGAATATCTGGCGCTGGGCTTTTTGCGCAACCAGGGCATGTTGCGCCCCGATGACGAGATCACGCGGGTCGATTACGATGACGATCTGGAAACCGTCGTGGTGCGCACGACCCGCGAAACCTCGTACGAGGACAAGCTGAAGAAAAAGACCCGCACCAGCGGCTGCGCGGTGGGCACGGTGTTCGGCGACATGATGGAGGGGCTGGAGGGCGTGCGCCTGCCGCAGGTTCAGGTGCGCACCTCGTGGCTGTATGATGTGGCGGCCAAGATCAACCGCACGCCATCGCTGTACCTGCAGGCCGGGGCGATCCATGGCACGGTTCTGTGCCGCGAGAGTCGCCCGCTGGTCTATATGGAGGACGTGGGCCGCCACAACGCGGTGGACAAGATCGCCGGCTGGATGCTGTCCGAAGGCGAGGCGGCCGGGGACAAGATCCTGTACACCACCGGGCGGCTGACCTCGGAGATGGTGATCAAGACGGCGATGATGGGCATCCCGGTTCTGGCCTCGCGGTCGGGTTTTACCGCGTGGGGCGTCGAAATCGCGCGTGAGGTCGGCCTGACCCTGATCGGCCGGATGCGCGGCCAGCGCTTTGTGTGCCTGTCGGGCGAGGACCGGCTGCTGCGCGACGCGGACCCGGCCACCGTGCCGGTCGAGGACAAGAAGCATCGAAGGAAAAGCGCCGATGGGAGGTGAAACATCACGCCCCCTCGGCGTCATACTGGCCGGAGGTCTGGCCACGCGGATGGGCGGCGGCGACAAGGGGTTGCTGCAACTGGGCGGGCAAAGCCTGTTGGCGCACGTGATCGACCGGTTGGCGCCGCAGGTGGCCGGGCTGGCGCTGAACGCCAATGGCGATCCGGCGCGCTTTGCCGATCTTGGCCTGCCGGTCCTGCCGGACAGCATCGCGGGTTACGCCGGGCCGTTGGCGGGCGTTCTGGCCGGGTTGGATTGGGCGGCGGGGCAGGGCGCTGATTGCATCGTCACCGCTGCCGCCGACACGCCGTTCTTTCCGCGCGATCTGGTCGAGCGGCTGACGCGGGCGGCGCAGGGGCAGGCTCATCCGCTGGCTCTGGCCACCACGCCGCGCACCGGTGACGAGGCGCTGAAATCGGGCGGTGGCCGCCGGGTGAACCGGCACCCGACCTTCGGCCTGTGGCCCGTCGCTCTGCGCGACGATCTGCGCGCGGCCCTGACGGACGGGTTGCGCAAGGTGGTCCTGTGGACCGACCGCCATGACGGGCGCGAGGCGCTGTTTCCGGCCGACCCGTTCGATCCGTTCTTCAACGTCAACACGCCCGAAGATCTGATCCGGGCGCAGCACCTGTTGGAGCGGGCATGAGGGTCTACGGCGTCACCGGCTGGAAGAATGCGGGCAAGACCGGGTTGGTCGAGCGGCTGGTGGCCGAGATCACCGGGCGCGGGTTCAGTGTCTCGACCGTCAAACACGCTCACCACGCGGTTGACGTCGACCAGCCGGGCACAGACAGCCACCGCCACCGAACCGCCGGGGCGTCCGAGGTTCTGCTGGCATCCAGCCGCCGCATCGCCTTGATGCAAGAGCTGCGCGGCGCGCCTGAGCCGCCGTTGGACGACCTTCTGGCGCGCCTGTCCCCGGTCGATCTGGTGTTGGTCGAGGGGTACAAGCGCGCGCGCCACCCCAAGGTCGAGGCCTTTCGCGCCCAACCCGGAAACCCGCTGATCGCCGCCGACGATCCGACGATCCGCGCGGTGGCCAGTGACACACCGCTGGATCTGGACCGTCCGGTCTTCGATCTGAACGACACGCCTGCCATTGCCGATTTCATCCTGGCCGAGGTCGGCCTAGGGCGGCAGCCCAGCCCCTGACCATGCCCGAGGACCGGACCATGCCGAAGATTGCGCCTCCACCGCTGAAAAACGACTGTTTCGCCCTGCCGCCGGGGGTCGAATGGACCCCGGTCGATGACGCGCTGGCCCTGTTGCGCGACCGGTTGCACCCGGTGGCCGGTGTCGAGACCCTGCCCGTTGGTCAAGCCTGCGGGCGCGTTCTGGCGCAGGAGGTGATCGCGCAACGGTCGAATCCGCCGCTGCCCAACACGGCGGTGGACGGGTACGGCTTTGCCGGTGGTCGGCCCGAGGGCCCGCATGTCCTGCCGCTGGCCGAGGGGCGCGCGGCGGCGGGCGTGCCGTTTGCGGGGGCCGTGCCGGAGGGGCAGGCGCTGCGCGTTCTGACTGGCGCGCCGCTGCCCGAGGGGATGGATACCGTCATTCTGGAAGAGGACGTGACCGTGCAGGACGGCCACATCGCCTTCAACGGCCCTTTGAAGGCCGGCGCCAACACGCGCAAGGCGGGCGAAGACGTGCAGGCCGGAGCCTTGGCTTTGCCTGCCGGGCGACGCCTGACACCTGCCGATCTGGCGCTGCTGTCGGCGGTGGGCGTGGCCGAGGTCCCGGTACGCGCCCCCTTGCGCGTGGGGGTTCTGTCCACCGGCGATGAATTGCGTGATCCGGGTCAGGCCGCCGGGCCGGGTCAGATCTATGATGCGAACCGCCCGATGCTGCTGTCGATGCTGCAACGGATGGGCTTTGTGCCGGTCGATCTGGGCCGCGTGGGCGACGACCGGGCCGCGCTGCGGGACCGGCTGGACAAGGCCGCGCAACAAACCGACGCGATCCTGACCAGCGGCGGCGCTTCGGCGGGGGACGAGGATCATGTCTCGGCCCTGCTTCGCGCGACGGGGGCCTTGCAGGAATGGCGCATCGCGCTGAAGCCGGGCCGCCCGCTGGCGCTGGGCCTGTGGCAGGGCACGCCTGTGTTTGGCCTGCCGGGCAATCCGGTGGCGGCGATGGTCTGCACTCTGATCTTTGCCCGGCCCGCGCTGGGCCTGATGGCGGGCGAGGGGTGGCAGCAGCCGCAGGGCTTTGGCCTGCCCGCCGGGTTCGCCAAGCGCAAGAAACCGGGCCGCCGCGAATACCTGCGCGCCCGGGTCCGCGACGGTCGGGTCGAGGTGTTCCACTCGGAAGGGTCGGGTCGCATCAGTGGGCTCAGCTGGGCCGAAGGGCTGGTCGAACTGCCGGACGGCCCGCTGGACATCCAGCCGGGAGACCCGGTTCGCTTCATACCCTATGGCAGTTTCGGCCTGTGACGGTTTCGGTCTCGCGCGGGTTTTCCCCCGATGAGCGCGCGCGGGCAGCAGAGCTGTTCTGGCAGGCGTTCTCGGGCAAACTATCGCGCGTGATGGGTCCGGACGCGCGCGGGCTGGCCTTTTTCGAACGGGTGCTGAACCCAGAATTCGCCCTGGTGGCTCGGGATGCGGATGGGCGGATGCTGGGGCTGGCCGGGTACAAGACCCGCGACGGTGGGCTGACCCAGGGCGGGCTGGCGGATCTGGCCCGGGTCTATGGCTGGTTCGGTGCCCTATGGCGGGGCCTGATCCTGAGCGTTCTGGAGCGCGACCTGAAGCCGGGCGTGTTCCAGATGGATGGCATATGCGTGGCAGCCGAGGCGCGCGGGCAGGGTGTCGGGACCCTGTTGCTGCGGGCGATCAAGGACGAAGCGCAGAGGCTGGGCATGCACGAGGTGCACCTGGACGTGATCGACACCAACCCGCGCGCGCGTATCCTGTACGAGCGTGAAGGGTTTCAGGTGATCGGGCAGGATTATACCGGCCCGTTCAAGCATCTGTTCGGATTCAGTTCGGCTACGAAAATGCGGTGGGTCGTGCTCGACGGTGGCTAGTCGAAGGTCCCGGCCACCCGGCCCAGCAGCATGAAGGCGCGCGCCGTGCGCGTGTCGCCCAAAGCGGTCAGGTCGGCGTCGCTGGCCTGAGGTTCGAATTCGACGATCATGGTGTCGAACCGGCGCAGGAAGTGATGCACCGCATCGCGAAAGATCGGGTCCTGTTTCATCCGCGCCGAGGTCAGCGCCAGACACGACCGGTCGCGGATGCCGCCCAAAGCAGCGACCGCACGCCCGCGTTCGCCCTTGGCGAACTGGCGCCAGACCTCGGGGCGGGCCATGTCCGGGCGCAGGTCGTCCATGTAGATGCCTTCCTGGCTGAGCAGGGTCAGCACGTCCTCGGCGGCCTGTACCAGTTGCGCGGTCTTGCGGTCTTTCATGGCGCGGCGCAGGGCGTTGAAGCCTTCGGTATCCTCGGCGGTTTCGGGAAAGTTCAGCGCGCGGATGAAAATGTCGGTGGGCAGAGGAGTCGGTATCTCCTCGGCCGGAGTGCCCAGTTCCAACGAGGTCTGGCCCGAGGGTGCCGCAGGTCTTGCCAGCGGCGCAAGATCCCGCCGCTTGCTGGAGAACGTGGCCAGCGTGCTTTGGGTGTGCCGGGTGGCCGTGGCGATTTCATCCAGTTTCCGGGCCACCGCGGGTTCGTAGGTGCTGGCCGAGCGCTGTTGCTGCGATACATAGGCTTGGCGGATCGCGTCGATTGCGGTCTGCAGCCGGGCGCTCTCTTCGCGCATGATGCGGCTGGCGCGCATGGCCAACGCCGCGACCCAGATCATCGCCACCGGCATGAAAACCGCAAGCAGCATCACGATGAAACCGCCGGCCTGCGTCTGCTCGGGCAGCACCAGAAAGACCACGGCCACCACCAGCCAGATCAGGCTGAGGGCCGCGGCCGCAATCTCGATCCCGGTGACGCTGGGTCGGCCCGGACGGTCATAGATGCCCAGCCAGGTGGGGCGTTTGCTGTCCGGATCAGGGTCTTGGCCCGACATGGCGCGCTCCGATCAGGCGTAGTGGATGCTCAGCACTTCGTACGAGCGCACGCCGCCGGGGGTGCGCACCTCGACGCTGTCGCCTTCTTCCTTGCCGATCAGGGCGCGGGCGATGGGCGATTTGATGTTCAGCAGGCCCTTTTCGATATTGGCCTCATGCTCGCCCACGATCTGCCAGGTCTTTTCCTCGTCGGTGTCCTCATCGACCAGGGTGACCTTGGCGCCGAACTTGATCGCGCCCGACAGTTTGGTCGGGTCGATCACTTCGGCCAGCGACAGAACGCCTTCCAGTTCCTTGATGCGGCCTTCGATGAAGCCCTGCTTTTCGCGGGCCGAGTGGTATTCGGCGTTTTCCTTCAGGTCGCCCAATTCGCGCGCCGAGGCGATGGCCTCGATTATGGCGGGGCGTTCAACGGACTTGAGTTGCTTGAGCTCTGCCTCGAGCGCGGCAAAGCCCGCGGGCGTCATGGGGATCTTTTCCATATCTTCTTTTTTCCACGCACAAATTGAGTCGCCCCGCCGCATGAGACCAGCGTCGGGGCGAAAGATGGGTTGGCAATTACCTGACCCAAATATGGCGTGAAATGCAAGAGGCCAAGGGGTTTGGCCCCTGCAATCCGCAACTTAACGCCGTCGGTGCGGTGGGGGTTTCCGATTGTGCCGATGCCCCAGCAGATCACCGCGTTTCCAGCGATGCGCCTCGGCGCCGAACCAGAGCATCTCAATCATATTGAACGACCTCGAATTCGATGCCGTTGTCATCGTCGAAATAGAACCGGCGGCCGGGTTCATAGTCGGCGTGGTTGTGCGGCTCGAACCCGGCGGCGCGGACCTTGGCTTCGGTCGCGTCGATGTCCTCGACCAGCACGCCCACATGGTTCAGCCCGCCGACGATGTCATAGCTGCTTTGGCCCGACGGTTTCGGGTCGGCCGGGGCATAAAGCGCCAGATAGGTATGCGCGCTGCCCACATGTACGGTATAGCCCCCCGCGATGGCCGGGCCTTCCCAGCGGGTCTTCCATCCGAATACGTCCTGCATCCAAGCGGCAGTTGCCTGCGGGTTGCGGACGGTGAAGTTCGTGTGTTCCAGCGTCGCCATCATGGGGTCTCCTTCTCATGTTCAGGCTTGTTTCGACTCACCGTAATTCCTAAACCTAACTTTAGCTCAAGAGATTATTTCAGGAGGAGATCATGCCCGTATCCGAAGGCCTTTCGATCGGCGCGTTGGCGCGCCGCACGGGGTTGGCGGTATCCGCCATCCGCTATTACGAGGCGCAGGGGCTGATTTCCCCCTGGCGCAATCCGGGCGGTCAGCGGCGGTATCAGCGCGCCGACATCCGTCGGCTGAGTTTCGTGATGATCGCCCAGCAGTTCGGTCTGACCCTGCCCGAAATCCGCGAGGTTCTGGCCCGTCTGCCCGACAACCGCACCCCCACGCCGGCGGATTGGACAAAGATCAGCCTAAGCCTGCGCGCGCATCTGGACCAGCGAATCGATACTCTGCTGCGTCTGCGCGACAATCTGGACGGCTGCATCGGCTGTGGCTGTCTGAGCCTGCCGAAATGCGCGCTCTACAACCCCGACGACCGGGCCAAGGCGCATGGTAGCGGTCCCAGGTACCTGATGGGTGACGCGCCCGAGGGCTGATCTGCCGCATTGCAGCAATGTTACGCCGTGTTTTGATTGACCAAGGTCTTTTCCAGCAGGTAATCAGCCGGGAAACAAAATTTCGCCGAGCCCGCGCCCCAGGCGCCAATTCGGATAGTTAGCGGAGGAGCCCACGATGGCCGAAATTGAACGCGAAGCGATGGAATACGACGTGGTGATCGTGGGCGCAGGCCCGGCGGGCCTGTCGGCGGCCATTCGTCTGAAACAGCTGGACGCCGACCTGAACGTGGTCGTGCTGGAGAAGGGCTCGGAAGTGGGCGCGCATATCCTGTCGGGCGCGGTGCTGGACCCGTGCGGTCTGGATGCGCTGATCCCCGACTGGAAGGAAAAGGGCGCGCCGCTGAACGTGCCGGTGCGCGAAGACAACTTCTATATGCTGGGCGAGGCCGGCAAGCTGCGCATCCCAAACTGGCCGATGCCGCCGCTGATGAACAACCACGGCAACTACATCGTCTCGATGGGCAATGTCTGCCGCTGGATGGCCGAACAGGCCGAGGAACTGGGCGTCGAGATCTTCCCCGGCATGGCCTGTTCCGAACTGGTCTATGGCGACAATGGCGAGGTCAAGGGTGTCGTGGCAGGTGTCTTCGGGCTGGAACCCGACGGGTCCTATGGCCCCAACACCGAGCCGGGCATGGAACTGCACGGCAAATACGTCTTCCTGTCGGAAGGGGTGCGCGGGTCGTTGTCCAAGGAAGTGATCGCGAAATACGACCTGTCCGCCGGGAAAGAGCCGCAGAAATACGGCATCGGCATGAAGGAAATCTGGGAGATCGACCCCGCCAAGCACAAGGAAGGCAGCGTCACCCACACGATGGGCTGGCCACTGGGCGGCAATGCCGGGGGCGGGTCGTTCATCTATCACCTGGAAAACAACCAGGTCTATGTCGGCTTCGTGGTTCACCTGAACTACAAGAACCCGCACCTGTTTCCTTACATGGAATTCCAGCGGTTCAAGCACCACCCGGTGGTGGCCGACCTGCTGAAAGGCGGCAAGCGCGTGGCCTATGGCGCCCGCGCGATCACCGAGGGCGGATATCAGTCGATGCCGAAGCTGGTGGCGCCGGGTGTCGCGCTGCTGGGCTGTTCGGCGGGCATGGTCAACGTGCCGCGCATCAAGGGCAACCACAACGCGATGCTGTCGGGCAAGGCAGCGGCCGAGGCCGCGTTCGAGGCCCTCAAGGCCGACCGGTCTGGCGACGAGCTGTACGCCTATGAAGACGAGGTGCGCAACGGTACGATCGGCCGCGACCTCAAGAAGGTTCGCAACGTCAAGCCGCTGTGGTCGAAATACGGCCTGACCGCTTCGCTGGTGCTGGGTGGCATGGACATGTGGACCAACACGCTGGGCTTCTCGCTGCTGGGGACGCTGGGCCATGGCAAGAACGACGCCGAGGCGACCGAGGATGCCAGCAAGCACCCCCCCATCGACTATCCGAAGCCCGATGGCACGCTGTCTTTCGATCGTCTGACCAACGTGGCGTTTTCGTTCACCAACCACGAAGAAAGCCAACCCTGTCACCTGAAGCTGACCGACCCCGAGATTCCGGTGAAGGTCAACCTGCCCAAGTTTGACGAACCGGCGCAGCGGTATTGCCCGGCGGGCGTGTACGAAGTGGTGAGGGACGAGGCCGAGCCGCGATTCGTGATCAACTTCCAGAACTGCGTCCACTGCAAGACCTGTGACATCAAGGATCCCAGCCAGAACATCACGTGGACCACGCCGCAGGGTGGGGACGGACCGAACTACCCCAACATGTAGGCAAAAACCCGGGCAATGGCGGGGCCGTGAACGCTCGGCCATTGCCTCTGGCGGGCCAAGGCCCTAGCTTGTTCTGCAATCATAGGCAGACAAGGCAGGTATTAGGTGGTTTCACTGGTTCGTCGCACGGCGCTGGCCGTGTTTCTTGCGACAGCGGCTGTCGTTCCGGTTCACGCGGATTCCGGCGCGGGATCCTATCTGGCTGGACGCCAGGCCATCTATGAAAGCGACTACAAGGCGGCCGAGGAGTACTACTCCAAGGCCCTGATTTTCGATCCGGGCAACACCAAGCTCAAGGAAAGCGTGCTACTGGCGCGCGTGGCGCTTGGCGATGTGGAACGTGCATTGCCGATCGCCGAGGACATGGAGGCGAACGGGCAGCCCAACCAGGCCGCACGTATGGTTGTTTCCGCCAAACTGGTATCTGACGGAAAGTTCGACGAATTGCTGGCCCGTGACCCGGAAAATCAGGGCGTTGGCCCGCTGGTCGATGGGCTGATGACGGCCTGGGCGCATCTGGGCAAGGGCGAAATGACCAAGGCGATGGCGCAGTTCGATGAGGTCGCCCAGCAGGACGGGCTGCGGGAATTCGCGCTGTACCACAAGGCGCTGGCGCTGGCGTCGGTTGGCGATTTCGAGGGGGCCGAGGCGATCTTTGCGGCCGACGACAGTATCGTTGCGCGATTCTCGCGACGTGCAGCGCTGGCGCGTGTCGAAGTCTTGTCGCAGCTCAACCGCAACGACGAAGCTCTGCAATTTCTGGAAAACGTGTTTGCGGCGGGCAGCGACCCGTCGATCGAGTCCTACGTGGACACGCTCAGCGCCGGTGGCACTTTGCCATTCACCCATGTCGGGTCGGCCACCGATGGCGTGGCCGAGGTCTTTTTCTCGGTCGGGGCGGCGTTGAACACCGAGGCCGCACATGACTATGTGCTGCTATACGCGCGGATCGCGACTTACCTCCGGCCCGATCACATCGATGCGATCCTGCTGAGCGCGGAACTGCTTGAGCAGTTGAGCCAGTACGACCTGGCCGCCGAAGCCTATCGAAAGGTTCCCACGGATAGCAGCGATTTCCACGCAGCCGAGCTGGGGCGTGCCGAAATTCTGGCTCAATCGGGGAAACCGGATGCGGCGATCGAAGTGCTGGAAAATCTGGCGGCCCGGCAGCCCAATCTGCCCAGTATCCATGTCGCCTTGGCCGACCTGCAGCGGCGTCAGGAAAACTACGCCGCAGCTGTAACCTCGTATGACCGAGCCATCGAACTGACCGAAACCGGTTCGGGTGGCAACTGGTTCCTGCACTACGCCCGCGGCATCTGCCACGAACGTCTCAAGGCCTGGGACAAGGCCGAGGCGGATTTCAGGCGTGCCCTGGAGTTGAATCCGGATCAGCCGCAGGTTTTGAACTATCTCGGTTATTCGCTGGTCGAGCGGCAGGAAAAACTGGAAGAGGCGCTGGACATGATCGAGCGCGCCGTCGCGATCCAGCCTGACAGCGGCTATATCGTCGACAGCTTGGGCTGGGTCCTGTTTCGCTTGGGCCGGTACGACGAGGCGGTCGAGCATATGGAGCGCGCCGTTGAACTGATGGCCGTGGACCCGGTGGTCAACGACCACTTGGGCGACGTCTACTGGGCCGTCGGGCGCACCCGTGAGGCCGATTTCCAATGGCGGCGCGCGTTGTCCTTCATCGACCCCGAAGATACCGATGGCGAGGCCGACCCCGACCGGATCCGTCGCAAACTCGAGGTCGGGCTGGACGCGGTGCTGGCCGAGGAAGGCGCGGCCCCCCTGAAGGTCGCCAATGGCGACTGAGGCCTTTGCGCCCGCGAAGATCAACCTTTCCCTGCATGTGACCGGACGGCGGGCCGACGGATACCATCAGCTGGATTCGCTGGTCGCCTTTGCCGATGTGGGAGACACGTTGATCCTGTCACCCGGGCCCGAGATTCGCCTGACCGTGACCGGCCCCCATTCCGCCGGGGTGCCGACCGACGACCGCAACCTCGTCTGGCGGGCCGCTCGGGCAATGGGATGGAGCGGGCAAATCCAGTTGGACAAGCTCCTGCCGCATGGCGGGGGAATCGGCGGCGGCTCATCGGATGCGGCTGCTACTTTGCGGGCCATCGCAGGGGAAGACGCGGAAGTTCCGCTGGAAACGGCTTTGGACCTGGGCGCGGATGTTCCTGTTTGTGTACTGGGCAGAGCCGCACGGATGCAGGGCATTGGTGACCGTGTCGCGCCGGTTGCATTGCCCGCTTTGCCCGCATTGCTGGTCAATCCGGGCGTGGCGGTTCCGACGGGGCCGGTGTTCAATGCGCTGGATTCGCGCGACAATCCGGGGATGCCGGATGAGATCCCGGCATTCGAAACGCCCGAGGCCTGCGCTGACTGGCTGGCCGGGCAACGCAATGATTTGCAGGAAGCGGCAATTGGCTTGGCGCCCCAAATTTCAGACGTGTTGCAGGCGCTGGGTGAAACGCGGGACGTTCTGCTGGTGCGCATGTCGGGGTCGGGTTCGACCTGCTTTGCGCTGTACCCGTCCATGAAGGCCGCACATTTTGCGGCCTACGAGATTGGTGTTTCCCAGCCGGACTGGTGGTGTCGCGCCAGCGTCCTCAGCTGAGGCGGGATACGACGTAGTCGGCCAGATCGCCGAGCAGGTCGCGCAATTCGTGATCGGGCAGCGCGGTCAGAGCGGTTTTGGCCTTGGCTGCCCAGGCCAGAGCGTCTGTCCGGGTCTCCTCCAAGGTGCCGTATTTGCGCATGAGGTTCAGGGCCAGGCCCAGGTCTCCATCCTGTTGCCGACCCTTCTCGATCGTGCGCTCCCAGAACGCACGCTCGTCGGGTGTGGCCTGGGCCACGGCCTTGATCACTGGGAGGGTCAGTTTGCGCTCGCGGAAGTCGTCGCCCACGTTCTTGCCGGTGGTTTTGCTGTCGCCCTGATAGTCCAGCAGGTCGTCGGCGATCTGGAAGGCGATGCCCAGCGCGTCGCCATAGGCGAACAGCGACCGGACCTGCTCCTCGGATGCACCGGCGATCACGCCGCCCACCTCGGTCGCCGCGGAGAACAGCGCAGCGGTCTTGCCGCGCACGACCTGCAGATACACGCTCTCGTCGGTGCGCAGGTCGGTGGCCGCGGTCATCTGCAACACCTCGCCTTCGGCAATGGTGGCCGAGGCATTGGCCAGGATGTCCAGAACCCGCAGCGATCCGGTTTCCACCATCAGCTGGAAACTGCGCGAAAACAGATAGTCGCCGACCAGCACGCTGGACTTGTTGTCCCACAGCAGGTTGGCGGTGGGTCGGCCGCGCCGCTGGGCGCTTTCGTCGACCACATCGTCGTGCAACAGCGTGGCGGTGTGGATGAACTCGACCGTGGCGGCCAGGCGGATGTGATGGTCACCGCCATAGCCGAACAGCCGCGCGGCAGCCAGGGTCAGCATCGGGCGCAGGCGCTTGCCGCCGGCTTCGACCAGATGCGCGGTGACTTCGGGGATGCGGGGCGCGTGTTCCGAGGCCATGCGGGTGCGGATCAGAGTGTTTACCGCCTCCATTTCGCCGGCCAAAATCTCGGCCAGTCGCTCATGCGGTTTCGAGATCGTGCTGATCGTCATCACACTCCTGATACAAGGCTCGACTTTCGTCCTGCCTTGCCCTTACATCCATCCCCATGAAAGAACTTCTGCGCAGCACTGATCCGACCATCATCGCCTTTGCAACCGCTCTTCTTGAGGGCGAGGATATAGACTGCTTTGAGATGGACGTAAATATGAGCGTCCTCGAGGGAGGCATCGGAATCTTTCCGCGCCGCCTCATGGTTCGGACCGATGACCTCGAGCGGGCAGAGCGGGTGATGCGTGACAATGACATTCCGCTGGGAAAATGACCGGGTTTCCTGACAGCGCGCTGACTTGCAACGACTTTCTGGGTGGCCGCCTAAAGCTGTGGCAGCCGCGTGACGGTTATCGCGCCGGTATCGATCCGGTGCTACTCGCTGCCGCAGTTCCGGCCAAAGCCGGGCAGTCGGTGCTGGAGCTGGGCTGCGGGGCGGGTGCTGCGGTTCTTTGTCTCGCGACCCGCGTACCCGGTCTGTGCTCGACTGGGATCGAGCTTCAGGCCGACTATGCCGATCTGGCCGCAAGAAACGCGCAATGCAACGAGATTGATCTGTCCGTTCACGTGGCCGACCTGTCCAATATGCCGACTGATCTGCGTCAGCAGCACTTCGACCACGTGATCGCAAACCCGCCCTATTATCGGCCCGGTGCACATAGCGCGGCCGTCGATGCTGGTCGGCGAACGGCGCTGAGCGAGCAGACGCCGCTGTCCGACTGGTTTGATGCGGCGGCGCGCAGGCTGACACCGCGCGGGTACCTGCACATGATCCAGCGCGTGGAACGCTTGCCGGACATGCTGTCGGCCTGCGCGGGTCGGTTGGGCTCGGTAGAAGTTCTGCCCATCGCGCCGCGCATGGGGCGCGGGGCCGAGTTGCTGATCCTGCGGGCGCGCAAAGGGGGACGCGCGGATTTTCGGTTGCATGCGCCGCTGATTCTCCACAGCGGTGACCGCCATGAAAGGGACGGCGACAGCTACACCGACACGGTATCCGGCATCCTGCGCGAGGGCCGACCAATGCCCTGGCCGGACGCCCGATAGGCAATGACCAGCCGAAATTGTCGGATTTGAACAAGAATCCGAGCGTCTGCGGCGTGACAGGCTGGAAATGATGTGATCAACTTCCCATGTGATATTCAGAAACAGAGAAGGAGGATCGCCATGAGCGTAAGCGCACATCTGACGGAACTGAAGAAGAAGCACGAAACCCTCAGTCTCGAAGTGGAACAAGCCCAGCGCTCGCCCGGTATCGACGATCTCCACATTGCTCAACTCAAAAAGAAGAAGCTGAAGCTGAAGGAAGAGATTGAACGCCTGTCGGCTTAATGTCGTAGGCTGGCGCGTGCCGCGATTGCAGCGCCGCCGGTAACAAGCAATGCCGCGATCGCCAGCGTCCAGGACGGCGTGGCGATCCCGGCGACCACAAGCACCAGAGTTGAAAGCAGGGGTGCCGCGTACGAGCTGGTGCCCAACATCTGGATGTCACCGTGCTTGACCCCGATATCCCAGACATAGAACGCCAGCCCAACGGGCCCCAACCCCAGGGCAACGGTCGACATCCAGGCCAGTGCGTCGGGCGGCCAGACTGTCTGCTCAAGGCTGAAATGCAGGATCCACGAGGCGATGGCGGTCAGCACGCAGAACACTGCTACCGAGCTGGTGGGCGTTTGACCCAACCTGCGCGACAATACGGAATACCCGGACCACGTAAGGGCGCACAAAAGCGCCAGCGCATAGCCCGGCAGATGTTCGGCCTGAAACCCCGCGGTTCCGCCGCCAGTGATGATCAGCGCGGCCCCGGAGAAGCCCAGACATGCCCCGAGCAGATGCCCCAGTCGTAGCGTTTCGCCGGGAAGCAACCCTGAGAAAAGCACGATCAGCAAGGGCCAGAGGTAGGCGATCAATCCGGCCTCGGCCGCAGGTGCCATGCGCAGGGCCGAAAAATACAGGGCGTGGTATCCGAACAAGCCAACCGTGCCGAAGGTGAATACCTTCCAACTAACCTGTTTCAGTTGCCCAAGCCCACCGCTGTGCCATGTCCAGATCAAGCCAAGGGTTCCGCCGATCGTGAAGCAGATGGCGTTCAGCAAAAGCGGCGGGGTCGGCGCCGAGCCAACCGTGAACAGCGCCAGCAGTGCCCACAAAAGGACGGCGACAAAGCCGATGGCGGTGGCGCGGTTCTTTGTCATGCGGGTGGGATTTCCTCGACGGGTATGATTTCAAGACCGTCGGATATGTGCGCGGTTTTTTCGATCTCTGCAAGGAACCAATCCCGGAAGGCGGCAATCTGAGGGCGCGTCTCCTCGCCCGAACGGCACAGGAACCGGAAGCGGGCCTTGGTTTCGATGGCGGTTTTGAAGGGCATGACCAGCCGGCCTTCGATCACATCCTTGATGATCATCGGGCGCCGTCCCAACGCGACGCCGACACCCGCCACCGCGGCATCAATGGCGTGATCCGCGTTCGAGAAATGCGCGCCATGGGTCGGCGTGAAGTCCACCCCGACCGCGCGAAACCAGGCGGGCCAGTCACAGGGCGGGTTCAGGAAGTTGATCGAGTCATCGTGGATCAGCGGCGCTTTGGTCAGGTCCTGCGGCGTCGGAAACCGGGCCGCAAGCTCGGGCGTCATGACCGGCGTCAACCACTCTTGCCGCACGGGAACTGAATACAGCCCGTCATCCTGCCCATACCCGAACCGGATCGCGACATCCACGTCGTCGCGCTCGAAATCGAGATTGCGCAGCGTGGCTGAGAATCTCAGGTCGATCTCGGGATGGGCGCGGGCGAACTCGTAAAGGCGGGGGGCCAGCCATTTGGCTGTCAGGGCCGGCCCAGCGGTCACTGTCAGTGTTGTGTTGTCCTGCAGGCGGCGGGTGGCCGACCAAGCCGCCTGCAGCGCAGCAAACCCTTTTTCCGTGCCCGGGGCCAGGGTTCGTCCGGCCTCGGTCAGCTCGACCGCACGGTTCAATCGGCGGAACAGCGGCTGGCCCAGATGCTCTTCCAGAGACTTGATCTGAAACGACAGCGCGGCTGGTGTCACGTTCAACTCGTCTGCGGCCTTGGCAAAGGACATATGGCGGGCGGCGGCGTCAAAGGCCCTGAGGGCGGTGAGTGGGGGAAGTCGGTCGCTCATCTTCACATAAGATTTTCTAAACTGAAGGCGGAAAAACTCTCGTTTGTAACTATTAAAAACAACAGGCATGTTGAATGCAAGTCAAGCTCACCTTTAGTAGAAGGGAAAAGCCATGATCGAGATGACGACCAATCCTGCCGCACAAAAGGCAATTCTGCGCGCTCATCAAGAGCGCGGCAAGGCGATCCGGAGTTTCTGGAAGTGGGTTCTGGGTTCCCGCTGAACGCTGCGCGCGCGTTCTTACGGGATCAAAGGAGGGCCGACCCGTTGGGTCGGCCCGTTTTCATATAAGCCGCGATCAGACGAAAAACTGCGCGCCGTTGGCCGAAATCGTCGACCCGTTGATGAACTGCGAATCTTCCGAGGCCAGGAATGCGACGCAGCGGGCAATTTCCTCGGGCTCGCCCAAACGGCCTGCGGGGATCTGACCGATGATGGCTTCACGCACCTTTTCCGGAACGGCCATGACCATCTCGGTCGCGATGTATCCGGGGCAGATGGCGTTTGCGGTGATGCCGGCGCGCGCGCCTTCCTGCGCCAGGGATTTGACGATGCCCAGATCACCGGCCTTGGTGGCGGCATAGTTCACTTGGGCGAACTGGCCCTTTTGCCCGTTGATCGAGCTGATCACGATCACCCGACCGAACTTGCGCTCGCGCATCCCGGGCCAGACGGGGTGCACGGTGTTGAACACCCCGGTCAGGTTGGTGTCGATCACCTGGTGCCATTGTTCCGGTGTCATCTTGTGGAACGGCGCGTCGCGGGTGATGCCGGCATTGGCGACAACGATGTCGATTGGGCCGAGCTCGGCCTCGACCTTTTCGATGCCCGCCTTGGACTCGTCATAGTCGGCCACGTTCCATTTGTAGGTCGCAATGCCGGTTTCCTCGGTGAACTTGGCCGCGGCTTCGTCATTCCCCGCATACGAGGCGGCTACATTGTATCCTTCGGCCTTGAGCGCTTTGGAAATTGCTGCGCCGATGCCGCGGGTGCCGCCGGTTACGAGTGCTGTACGTGCCATTTAGGACTCCTCCAAATTTAATCGTGTTGGTAATTCTGTTACTCTGAGAGATTGAGTTGCGCAATATCGTTTCGTCGCGAGATGGCTCTTTCCGTTTGGTGATATTGTCGCATCCTAGGGATATTCCCGGAGTGTAACAAAAAAGGGCGCCCATTGGACGCCCTTATTCGTGACTTGTCAAAGCACTTAGACGCGCTCCACGCACAGGGCGACGCCCATGCCGCCTCCGATGCAGAGGGTTGCCAGGCCCTTTTTCGCGTTCCGGCGCTTCATTTCGAACAGCAGCGTGTTCAGAACCCGGCAGCCGGATGCTCCGATCGGGTGGCCGATGGCGATCGCGCCGCCGTTCACGTTCACGATCGAGGGATCCCAACCCATGTCCTTGTTCACGGCGCAAGCCTGTGCCGCGAAGGCCTCGTTGGCTTCGACCAGATCCAGATCGTCAACCGACCAGCCGGCCTTTTCCAGCGCCTTGCGCGAGGCATAGATCGGTCCGACACCCATGATCGACGGGTCCAGCCCGGCGGTCGCATAAGACGCGATGCGGGCCAGCGGTTCGATCCCGCGCTTTTCGGCGTTGTCGGCTGACATCAGCAGGGTTGCCGCCGCGCCGTCATTCAGACCCGAGGCGTTGGCCGCAGTCACCGAGCCATCCTTCGTGAAGGCTGGACGCAGCTTGGCCATCGCCTCCATGGTCGCGCCGTGACGGATGTACTCGTCACTATCCATCACGATGTCGCCCTTGCGAGTCTTGATGGTGAAGGGCACGATCTCGTCCTTGAACTTGCCGGCCTTCTGCGCGGCCTCAGCCTTGTTCTGGCTGGCCACCGCGAACTCATCCTGCATATCGCGGCTGATCTGCCACTTCTCGGCCACGTTCTCGGCGGTCTGGCCCATGTGGTAGCCGTTGAACGCATCCCACAGGCCGTCGCGGATCATGGTGTCGATGTACTTCATGTCGCCCATCTTGTGGCCCGCGCGCAGCGATGCGGCGTGGGGCGACAGGGTCATGTTTTCCTGACCGCCCGCGCAGACGATCTCGGCATCGCCCAACTGGATGTGCTGAGCGCCCAGTGCGACGGCACGCAAGCCTGAACCACAGACCTGGTTGATGCCCCAGGCCGCGCTTTCCTGCGGCAGGCCGGCGTTGATGTGCGCCTGGCGTGCGGGGTTCTGGCCTTGGGCGGCCGTCAGAACCTGACCCATGATGGTTTCGCTCACCTCGGACTTGTCGATCCCGGCGCGTTCCACGACGGCTTCGAGGACGGCAGCGCCCAGATCATGTGCGGGGGTGTTCGCAAAGGAACCGCCAAAGCTGCCGACGCCCGTGCGTGCGGCGGATGCGATTACTACGTTGGTCATACAGTCAATCCTTTACCGTCAAGGTCCTGTGGGAAATCTGACGGCGCAGGTCGCACAGAGCCTCTCTGGCGATGCAAGAGCGCCTCGTGATCCCCCGCTCAAGCACTTTCTGCCATAGCGCAATGCTGCACGTGCAGCAACGGACAGCTTGTCTCATGAGAAAGCCTCGGCTGGATTGCGCCCAAGGGAATTGGGTTCAACTTCCTGTTTTGGCTTCTTTTTCCGGTTGCCACGGGGCTTTCACCGTCGGAGCGCCGAATAGGTAGCCCTGCAGACAGTCCACACCGCTGGCCACCAGAAACTCGGCATCTTCACGCGTTTCGACCGATTCGGCGATGACCAGAATCTCGAATTCACGGGCGACGGCGATCAGCGCGCGCACCAGCGCCTGATTGTCCGGGTTGGTGCTGACACCCCGTACGAACTGCCCGTCGATCTTCGCCGCGTCAAAGAAGAACTCGCGAAAATATCTGAAGCTGAAGTTGCTGGCACCGAAGTCATCCAGCGCAAAAGCGATCCCGCGGTCCTGAAGCCGGTCTATGAAATCGATCACCAGTTCGGGAACCTGCATTGCCGAGCTTTCGGAGATTTCGAGGATAAGCCGCTCGCCCAGCGTTTTGTCCCGCTTGAGAAACCGGTCCAGGATCCGCGACCAGCGCGCGTATCCGATCGAGCGTGCGGACATGTTGACCGAAAGCCGGATTTCCGGATTGCGAGACAGGGCGCGCAATCCTTTTTCCAATGCTATGCAGTCCAATTCCCGGCCGATTGGTGTGTTTTCCACCTGCGGCATGAACTCCCGCGCGGGGATCACACGGCCGGTTTCGTCCAGCACGCGGATGAATGCCTCATAGAAGGCAACGCCGTGCGGGTCTCGTGCTTGCATGACGGGCTGGAACGCCAGGCGGCATTGCTGATGCTTGACAGCCTCGGTCGCCATTTGAACGGTCGAAGTATCTCGCGCGGCGACGGCCGAATTCAACGGGCTGTCCCCACCCTCTGGCAGATCTGCAAAGTCCTTTTTCCGCATCGACGCCGAATCCCCGCACGTTTCCGAAACCGGTCAGCACGTAGTTTCGGATCGTACCCGTGAATTTGCGGTTAATGCGCGTCGGGAAACAGTCGGCGGGATCAGCGGGTCGTCTGGGCTGCGTGGCGCAATTCGACTACGGCGCCAATCACGGCGCCCAGGAAGCCTGTGCTCACCATAGCAACTCCAAGCATCATCACCGCCGGCGCAGGCTGCTGGCCAAGGGCGCTGAGCATCGCGATTACCAGGCCCAACAGGCCGGTTGCGGTGAAGATGGCTGTAACGCGGGACATGGTGGAACTCCGACCGAACAAACTTGTCACTTGTCCGGATATGGAGCACGCGCGCCGGAATTCAAGCGCCCGCCCGGCAGACGCCGCCAGTCTCAGGCCTGTTTTGCCTGTTGGTTGGGCAGGTTTTCGTCAAATTGCTCGAAACCGGGCGTTCCGCGATCTTCGGGGTGGCGGGCCAGGTGCTTGGACTTGATCTGCTCGGAGCTGTCGCGGCTGCCGTCATGGCTGTAGCCCGGCGGGGCAAAGCAATAGGCCAGCCGCTGTTTCAGGGTCAGGCCCGGCTGGGTCGCGTCGCGCCAGATGGCCACCCATTCGTGAAAGGCCACCCGCAGCGGGTTGAAGGTGCCGATATTGTGCACCAGGCCATAGTCGACCCGGTCGTGCTCCTGCTCGGGGACGAAGGTGCCGAACAGCTTGTCCCAGATGATGAACACCCCGGCATAGTTGCAATCCAGATAGCGCGCGTTGCGGCCGTGGTGGGCACGGTGGTGGCTGGGGGTGTTCATGACCGCCTCGAACCAGCGGGGCATCTTGCCGATGGCTTCGGTGTGGATCCAGAACTGGTAGATCAGGTTCAGGCCGCCGCAGAACAGCACCATCGCCGGGTGGAACCCCAGCAGGATCAGCGGCGCGCGCACGACCATCATGAAGGTGAAGGTATAGGTCCAGGTCTGCCGCAGGGCGGTCGTCAGGTTGTAGTGCTGCGAGCTGTGGTGGTTTACATGGCTGGCCCAGACCCAGCGGATGCGGTGCCCGAACCGGTGCACCCAGTAGTATCGCAGGTCATCCAGCACAAAGCACAGGATGATCACCGGGATCGATGTGCCCAGATCCAATGGCGTAATCTTCCACAGCAACATGAAGAACCCATAGGCGATGAAGCCCAGCAGGAATCCGGACGCGATGTTGCCCGCTCCCATGATCAGCGAGGTCACGGCGTCGCGGGTTTCATACCGCCCGCCACGGCCCTTCATGGCGATCCACAGAAATTCGGCCAGGATTGCGGCGATAAAGAACGGCACGGCCCATTGGACGACATCGGGAAAGCTGATCTGGTCGGTCATGCGGGCTCCAGCAGGTGGCGCCAGTGGCGGCGCTCGGTTTCATCAAGGCGGACGGTGACGCCGGGGGTGGCGAAGTCGTGGAACTGGACCTCGATGCCCTCGGGGTGGTCGATCCAGTCGAAATCGCGCAGGTGGCGGGCCACTGTATCGGCGCCAAAGGACCACAACAGGCCCGGCCCGGTCTCGGTGCGCAGCAATGCGGCGTGTCCGCCATGGGCCAGGGTGACGTCGATGATGGTGTCGTCGGGGAAATGGCGCACCCATTCGGCGCGCGCGGTATCGGCGCTCAGCACGCGCAGGCGCGATTTGCCCGTCAGATGCAGCAGCGCGGTGATGCCGGCAATGCCTACGACCACCAGAACCAGCAGGATTTCCAGCGGCATGATGTCCTCCCGCGGACAGAGTGCAAGCGGGGTCAGGCCCTGTCAAAGGTGGCGTTGCGTCAGGGGGCATCGTGCGGCTCCAGCAACTCGTGCCGGACAACGCGCTCGACGAAGGGCACCAGCCCTTCAGGCCCCGAGGCGCGATCCTTGAGGTGAATGCAGATATCCGGTCGCCGCGCCGCGATGATGCCCACCAGTTCGCCGCGCACCTTGTCATCGAGGCCCGCGCCCATGATCGCGCAGGCGATGCGCGGTTCGGCGTCCAGTTGCCGCCGCACCTCGTCGGGATCATGCGCGCCCAGCCACCGGATCGGAAGATGGTCCAGTTGCCGCGCCACGTCGCCGATCACGTTGGGCAGCCGGCCGATCAGCAAAACCACCGGTTTCATCTCAGCCTCCTGTCTGTTGCCAATGAAAAACCGGCCCTGTTCAGGCCGGTTCCAGTCTAGCACAAAAGGCCCGTCAGGTGGTCAGCTTTCGGGGTTCAGCAGGGCCGCGATGATCGCCTTGGCACTGTCCGAGTTCCATTCGGCGTCGCCGATCAGCCGCGCAATTTCCTGGCCGTCGGGGTCGATGATCACGGTGATCGGAAGGCCGACGATGCCCATCTCGCGTGCGACGGCCTGTTTCGGGTCTTGATGGCGGGGCAGGTTGGTGATGCCGTTTTCGTCAAAGAACTTCTTGATCCCCGCGGGCGAGTTTCGCCCGGTGGCCAGTGTCAGAACCTCGAACTGGTCTCCGCCGAATTCCTCCTGCAACTCGGCGATCTGGGGCATCTCTTTTCGGCAGGGCGCGCACCAGGTGGCCCAAAAGTTCAGCAGAACGTATTTGCCGCGATAATCTGCCAGCGTGGCGGTACCGCCGTCATCTTCCAGCAGGAATTCCGCGTCCGAGACCGGTTTGGGCTCGGAATGCAGGATCAGGCGTTTCAGGCTGCCGTCGCGCAGGTCGGCCAGGGCCTGCGTGTCGGCGGCCAAAGCGGCATTTGCACCCAGCGCAAGGGCCATATAAAGGGGGATCAGACGAAACAGGCGCATATCAACTCCGGGTTTTCCAGCATGACCGAACAATCCTCGAACCAGATGTGGGGCGGCCGCTTTGCCGCCGGACCAGACGCGATCATGGAGGCGATCAATGCCTCGATCGGGTTCGACCGACGGATGGCGGCCCAGGACATTGCGGGCTCGCGTGCCCATGCCGCCATGCTGGCCGCCACGGGCGTCATAAGTGATAGTGATGCCGAGGCCATTCGGGAAGGGCTGCTCACCGTTTTGTCAGAGATCGAACGCGGCGAGTTCCAGTTCTCGACCGCGCTGGAAGACATCCACATGAATGTTGAGGCGCGGCTGAAAGAGATCATCGGCGAACCCGCTGGCCGCCTGCACACAGGCCGCAGCCGCAATGACCAGGTAGCGACCGATTTCAAACTGTGGGTCCGCGATCAGCTGGACGCCGCCGAATCCGGCCTGCTGGCCCTGATCCGCGCGCTTTTGGCGCAGGCCGAGGCCGGGGCCGATTGGGTCATGCCCGGATTCACCCACCTGCAGACCGCGCAGCCGGTGACCTGGGGCCACCACATGATGGCCTATGTCGAGATGTTCGGCCGCGACCTCAGCCGCGTGCGCGACGCGCGGGCGCGGATGAACGAATGCCCGCTGGGTGCTGCGGCGCTGGCCGGCACCTCCTTCTCGATCGACCGCCACATGACGGCGCGGGCGCTGGGCTTTGACCGGCCCGCCGCCAACTCGCTGGATGCGGTCAGCGACCGGGACTTCGCGCTGGAATTTTTGTCGGTGGCCTCGATCTGCGCGGTGCACCTGTCGCGGTTCGCCGAAGAACTGGTGATCTGGTCCTCGGCCCAGTTCCGCTTCGTCACCCTGTCCGACCGGTTCTCGACCGGCTCGTCGATCATGCCGCAGAAAAAGAACCCCGACGCCGCCGAGCTGATCCGCGCCAAGGTGGGTCGGATCTTTGGCGCCAACACGGCGCTGATGATGGTTATGAAAGGGCTGCCGCTGGCCTATTCCAAAGACATGCAGGAAGACAAGGAGCAGGTCTTTGACGCCGCCGACAACTGGATGCTGGCGCTGGCCGCGATGGAGGGCATGGTCAAGGACATGACCGCCAATCGCGACAGCCTGGCCGCTGCCGCCGGCTCGGGCTTTTCCACCGCGACCGATCTGGCCGACTGGCTGGTGCGGGTGCTGGGCCTGCCCTTCCGTGATGCGCACCACGTCACCGGATCGCTGGTCGCCATGGCCGAGAAGAAGGGCTGCGACCTGCCCGATCTGACGCTCGAGGACATGCAATTGGTTCACGCGGGCATCACGCAGGATGTCTATTCTGTCCTTGGCGTTGATAATTCGGTAAACTCGCGCCAGTCCTATGGCGGTACGGCCCCGGACCAGGTCCGGGCGCAGATCGCCCGCTGGAAGGAGATGCTGGAATGACAACCTTGCGTGTGATTGCCCTGATCGGGGCCGCCTTTGCTTTGGCGGCCTGCGGCGCCGACGGAGAGCCCGTCCAGCCGACCCTGAACGCCAATGTGGGCGTTTCGACCAGTGGCACATATGTAAGCGGGGGCGTCGGCCTGCACCGAGGCCCCCTCAGCGTGTTTCTGGGGATCTGAACGCTCTGTGGTTGAAAGCGACGTGCCAGTCGCCATTTAGCAAGTGATCCAACTAATGAAGGCAGCGAAATGAAACCACTCGGCCTTATCCTGTCGCTTGCCGTGCTGGCGGCCTGCGAAACCACGAATCCGCCGCGCTCTCAGCCAGTAGAAGAGCCCACGCGCTCGGGGGCTGGAGTGTCCGTATCCGGATATGCGCGGGCCGGGGTGTCGACGAATTTCTGAATGAGCGCTTGATGCGCTCAGCCGGCCACAGGGTGCCCGCGCTGCCGCAGACACTCGATCAGAATGTCACGCCGGGTGTTGCGCATCTCGGCGGCTCCGGCGACGGCACTTGCTGCTGATCCCACCGCTGCGCCGGCTATGGCGCCTTCTGTGTTTCCAACCGTGTCGTCCGAAATACCTGCCAATGCGCCGACCCCGGCGCCTATCAAGGCCTGTGTCCGGGTTTCCGGGTTCCACAGGTCCTGAGACTTGGCCAATGCTCGGCACTGGTCCAGATCAGCGGCGTAAGCCGGGCCCGGCTCGGCAGACAGGACGGGTTGGTGTTGGGCACCGGTGCCGCTGCATGCGGCTGTGACCAGGGCCAGCGGCAAGACGGTCAATGTGAAACGTTCCTTGAACAGCATGAGTTGTCTTTCTTTGTAGGTATTACGGCGGGACCCGGCGCCACCTCCTGTTGCTGTGGCTTCGGGCCGTACACGAGTGCGCGCCGGGCGGGTTCAGAGGTGGCCCAGGCCACGATGAGCCAATGCCAGGATGTAGAAAGCCAGGATGAAATCCAGAATCTCGACCAGTCCCAGCATCAGCGGAATCGGGTCGGGTGATGTGGGGAAGACATGACCCAGGTCCAGCAGGACCACGAAGATGTACCCCCAGGCCGCCACGATGGCGCCCCAGCTTGCCGTTGCCGAGCCGCGCAGCATAGCCACCGCCGACCCCACGGCCAGCAGGGCAAGCGCGATCAGAAAGGCGTTGAAACCCCAGAACACCGTTCCACCCAGCCCGGAAAAGTCCCGGGTCTCGATCGGTCCGCCGGGGACGAGCGTGACAAAGCTGGCGACGAGGACAAGCATCAGTTTGGCGGCTGTTGCCGTGGGTTGGGACGCCATAGGCCGTGTTGGGCCGGCGTTGATTTGTGACGAATGCACCATGACAGAATCCTTTTAATGACTGGCGGGTCACAAATGGAGATGGCGTTACTGACCGTCAAGTCATTAAAAGATTGAATTTGCGTGACGCCGCGTACAATCTGGGTCAAGAGGGGCGCGCCGGAAGAAAATCGGGGGGCAAGATGCCGAAGATCGTCGATCGCGAAGAGATGCAGGGGCGGATATTGGATGCCGCCATGGCCTGCTTTCTGGATCAGGGCTATCACGCCACCAAGATGCAGGACGTGGCCCATCAGGCCGGGATGGCCAAGGGCACGTTGTATCTGTACTTCCAAAGCAAGGAGTCTTTGCTTCTGGCGTTGCTGCAGCGGTATTTCGAGGATATCCGCGCTCGCATCAGCGACATACCGGCCCCGCAGACGCTGGACCAGTTCATGACCGGGCTGCGTCTGTCCATGCCTGCCGACCGTCTGGCGGCGACGCGGCTGTTCTTTGACGTGCTGGGCCCCGGATTTCAGGACCCGCGCGCGGCCGAGATCATTGGCGGGTTCTTCGCCTGGCTTGCCGATCATTACGCGGCTCACTTCGCCCCCTTGATCCGCGCGGGGGAAATCCGCAGCGACCTGAGTGCGCAGGCCGCCGCGCAGGCGGTGACGGCGATGCTGGATGGATTGGTGATCCATCTGGCGATCTTCGGGGGCGATGAAAGCGACTTTGAGGCGCGGCGCGAGGCGACCCTTTCGTTGCTTGAGGCCGGCCTGCGCGGATAAGCCGTTGTGCCCGACTTCTGTGCGGTTCGCACCGGATTGCATGCCCGCGATGCAAATCCCGTTGATCCACAGGCCTGTTTTGGTCTAAGCGCGCAGATATGGATCACTTTCTCTACCGCGACGGCGTTTTGTGCGCCGAGGACGTCCCGGTCGCCGAGATCGCGGCTGCGGTCGGCACGCCGTTCTATGTCTATTCCACGGCGACGCTGCTGCGGCACTACAACCTGTTCGACGAGGCGTTGGCAGGTACCGACCACGTGGTCTGTTATGCGATGAAGGCCGCCAGCAACCAGGCCATTCTGAAAACGCTGGCGCAAGCCGGCGCGGGGATGGACGTGGTTTCGGGCGGCGAGTACCTGCGGGCCAAGGCAGCGGGTGTGCCGGGCGAAAAGATCGTGTTCTCGGGTGTCGGCAAAACGGCCGAGGAAATCCGCATCGCGCTGACCGGCGGGATTCGCCAGTTCAACGTCGAATCCGAGCCCGAGATGGAGGTGATCAACGCCGTCGCGCAGGACCTGGGCGTGATCGCGCCGATCACCGTTCGCGTGAATCCGGACGTCGACGCCAAGACCCACGCCAAAATCGCCACCGGTAAATCCGAAAACAAATTCGGCATCCCGATCGTCCGTGCACCCGAGGTCTATGCCCATGCGGCCAGCCTGCCCGGCCTGAAGGTGGTGGGCATCGACGTGCATATCGGCTCGCAACTGACCGATCTGGAGCCGTTCCGCCTGGCCTACTCCAAAGTCGCCGAACTGACCGAACAGCTGCGTGCTCAAGGCCACGACATTCACCGTCTGGACCTGGGTGGCGGGCTGGGCATTCCCTATGCCCGCTCGAACGAAGCACCGCCGCTGCCGTTGGAATACGGTGCGATGATCAAGGAAACGCTGGGCCATCTGGGCTGCGAGATCGAGATCGAGCCGGGCCGTCTGATCGCGGGCAACGCGGGGCTGATGGTGTCAAAGGTGATCTATGTGAAGTCGGGCGAAGGGCGGGATTTCCTGATCCTTGACGGGGCGATGAACGATCTGATCCGCCCGGCCATGTACGACGCCTATCATGACATCGTTCCCGTCATCGAGCCCGCGCCGGGGGGCGAACAACGCCCCTATGACATTGTCGGGCCGGTCTGCGAGACCGGGGATACCTTTGCGAAACAAAGGGCGATGCCACCGTTGAACCCGGGGGATCTGGTCGCATTTCGCAGTGCCGGCGCCTATGGCGCGGTTATGTCCAGTGAATACAACACCCGGCCTCTGATCCCCGAAGTTCTGGTTCATGGCGATCAATTCGCGGTTATTCGTGAACGGCCAACCTTTGACGAAATCATAAACCGCGATACCATACCTGAGTGGCTGTGACGCGATAACCGCGCGGGCCCGACCCGGAGGCCTGACGTGACCGACACTCGCAACCTGCCGATCCCCAGACTGTCCCTGTTGCTGACGCGAACGGGGATGCTGGCCGAGCAGGTGATGCACGCCTTTTGGCCGTTCCTGTCGATTGCGGCCCTGATCATGGCGGCCTTGCTGCTGGGTCTCCACGACCTCGTCGGCGTTGAAACCGTCTGGATCATCGGAGCCGCATCCATTCTGGCGTTGACGGTTGCATTGGTCTGGGGCGCGCGGAGGTTTCGGTTCCCCACCCGCACGCAGGCGCTTGTCCGACTGGACGAGACACTGCCGGGCCGTCCCATTCAGGCATTGCTGGACGATCAGGCCATCGGGGCGATGGACGAAGATTCGCGCGCTTTGTGGCAGGCCCATCAGGCGCGCATGGCCGCCCGCGCCGCGCAGGCCGGACCGGTCAAGCCTGACCTGAACCTTGCCGCTCGTGACCCCTACGCGCTGCGCTATGCGGCGCTTTTGGCGCTGGTGGTCGGATTGCTGTTCGGATCGTTCTGGAAAGTTGGATCGGTCGCCCAGATGACACCCGGCACGGCCGTAGCCGGCCAGGGCCCCAGCTGGGAAGGCTGGGTCGAGCCACCTCGCTATACCGGCCTGCCGACGCTGTATCTGGCCGATCAATCCGGTCCGACGCTGACAGTGCCACAAGGCAGTCGCGTCACTTTGCGCTTCTATGGCGAGGTCGGCGCGCACAGCTTGACCGAAACCAGCTCCTCCGCTTCCACCACGACAGCAACCGATCCGGATCAGGAGTTTGTCGTCGAGCGTTCGGGCCGATTGTCGATCGAGGGCCCTGCAGGACGTGACTGGGGTGTCGAGGTCATTGCGGACGCGCCACCGGTAATCGCCGTAGCCGAACCCGCCACCGCCGAGGCTGGTGGCCAGATGAAACTGCCGTTCTCGGCGCGTGACGATTATGGCATCCTGGCAGGCACCGCGTTGATCGAGTTGGACCTGTCTGCGGTCGATCGTCGCCATGGTCTGGCCGTTGCGCCCGAACCTCGCGACGCGGTCACCGT
Source organism: Ruegeria sp. B32 (assembly GCF_025141855.1). Classification (NCBI taxonomy): domain Bacteria; kingdom Pseudomonadati; phylum Pseudomonadota; class Alphaproteobacteria; order Rhodobacterales; family Roseobacteraceae; genus Ruegeria; species Ruegeria sp. B32. The sequence continues at coordinate 112,214 of NZ_CP081106.1, forward strand.
CGACCTGCCCATGCCGATCGCTGGTGACCGGAGCGATTTCACGGAAGACCTGATCGAGGATTTTTCGGAACACCCTTGGGCGCACCTGCCGGTCAAGATTACCCTTTCTGCCGTCGATGCCGCTGATCAGGTGTCGGAGTCGGATGTCTACCGAACCGACCTTCCCGCTCGCCGGTTCTTTGATCCGCTGGCTGCGGCGGTGATTGAACAGCGCCGCGATCTGCTGTGGTCGCGCGACAATGCCAAAAGGGTGGCTCAGCTGTTGCGGGCTGTTTCGCACCGGCCCGAGGATGTCTTCCGTTCGGAAACCGCATATCTGCGACTGCGCTACATTCTGCGCCGGTTGGAAACCTTTACGGAATTCGGCCTGGGCCCCGAACAGCAGACCGAGATCGCGCAAGCCCTGTGGGATCTGGCGATCCTGATCGAAGAAGGTACGCTCGCCGACGCGCTGGAGCGGATGCGCCGCGCTCAGGAACGTCTGACCGAAGCGATGCAGAACGGTGCAAGCGACGGGGAAATCGCCGAGTTGATGCAGGAGCTGCGTGAAGCGACCGACGAGTATCTTCGTCAGCTGCAGCGACTGGCGCAGGAAAACCCGGACGGCCAGGAGGGCCAGCAGAACCAATCCGGTGAATCCATGCAGATGACGCAGGATGACCTGCAGCGGATGATGGACCGGATCCAGGAACTGATGGAGCAGGGCCGCATGGCCGAGGCCCAGCAGGCGCTGGAGGAGTTCCAGCAGATGATGGAAAACATGCGGGTGACCCAGGGCCAGGGACAGGGGCAACAATCCGAAGGCCAGCAGGCCATGGAAGGATTGGCCGAAACCCTGCGTGAGCAGCAGGGCCTGAGCGACGAGGCTTTCCGTGACTTGCAAGAGCAATTCAATCCCGGCGCGCAGGCCGGTGAAAGCCAGGGCAATGAAGGCCGCTCGGGCGGTCAGGGACGCGGCCAGAGCCATGAGGGTCAGGGCGGCCAGGGCCAAGGATCGGATCAGGCGGGCGAAGGCCAGCAAGGGCAAGGGACTCTGGCTGACCGCCAACAGGCGCTGCGCGATGAACTGAATCGCCAGCAGCAGAACCTGCCGGGCGCCGGAACACCCGAAGGCGACGCCGCACGCGAGTCGCTGGGGCGTGCAGGTCGTGCCATGGATGAGGCCGAAGATGCCCTGCGGAGCGACGACCTTGCCGAAGCGATCGACCGCCAGTCCGAAGCAATGGAAGCGTTGCGCGAAGGGATGCGCGAGCTGGGTGAGGCCATGGCCCAGAACCAGCAGAACCAGCCCGGTCAGGGTACGCAGGAAGGCGACATGCAGGCCAACAACCGCGATCCGTTGGGTCGGAATCCGGGTGCTGCGGGCTCGATCTCGACCGAGGAGAACCTGCTGCAGGGGGATGATGTGTACCGCCGTGCCCGCGAGTTGCTGGATGAAATCCGTCGCCGCACGGGCGAAACCGACAGGCCCAGAATCGAACTGGAATACCTCAAAAGGCTGCTCGAGCGGTTCTGACCGGCAGAGTTATTCGGTCGCGGAGCCAGCCTGCGATTCCAGCCAGATCCGGGCCTGATCGACCATCGAGACATACGACTGCAACACAGGCTCGGCCTGGGGAACTGCCTCGCTGATCTGGCGGGCGTTGCCGTAGATCAGGAACAGGATGACCCCGATGATCAGGATCAGCGCAAAGCCCCGCAGGAACCCGCCCGATTTCCGCGGCGGGGCTTCGGCGGGCTCTGCTGCGGTCGGGGCGTCGTCGCTGCGCAAAGTCGAATTGATGCTGTCCACATCCGGCAGCGCCTCTTTCTGACCGGTTCCCGAGGCGGTTTCGGTCGCCGCAGGAGGTTTGGGCTTGGGGGCCGGTTCCGGCTGCTGATCCAGGCCCAGATCCGGCTGACTTTCCAGGCCGGACCCTTCCTTGGCGCGCAGTTCGGCCTCACGCGCGGCTTCCTCGCGCAGGATTGTCGCAACGGCCGGATCGACGTTGCCGGTCGGAGCGGCTGGCCGGGCTTCGTCCTCGGGCTCGGGATCGGGCTGTTCGGCTTCGACCTGTTCGTCTTCTGCCTGCTCCGGTTCCGGCGCAGCAGCTTCGGCGGCTGGCGGCTCAGACGCATCCGAGGGCGCGCTTTCGGCCGGCCCGTCATCGGTTTCGGCCGCGACAGGCTCAGCCTCCGGGTGTTTGGGTTGGAACCAGGTCTGCTCGCAGCTCGAGCATTGCACGTCTCGACCTTCCTCCGGAATGACCTCATCCGGAACCTCGTACTGGGCATTACAGTTCGGGCATGTTAGTCGCATACTGCCTCCCCGGCCGCTGGCGGCCTGTCGTCGTTTTTCCAAGAATGATAATCCGTTAAGGCGAAACAGCAAAGCGCGTTTTCGGCCCGGTGGATCAAGTGTCGCCAAATGGACTCGGTGCAGGCATTGAAACCGTGGTCGTGCTCGGGCAAGAAGGGCGCAAGCAATATTGAGGGCAGGCGTGATCGAGCTTGAAAATGTCAGCTACAGCTATGGCGGCGGCGAACTGCTGAGCAATGTCTCGGTCCAGTTGCAGCCGGGGTCGTTCCATTTTCTGACCGGCCCGTCCGGAGCGGGCAAAACGACCCTGTTGAAACTCTGCTATGGCGCGTTGCTGGCCAGTTCGGGGCGGATCAGCGCTTTTGACCAGGACATTGCCCGACTGGACCGGGACCAGATGGCCCTGCTGCGCCGTCGCATCGGTGTCGTGCATCAGGACTGCCGGTTTCTGGACCACATGACTCTGGCTGAGAATGTCGCCCTGCCACTGATGGTGTCGGGACGCTCTGTCGAGTCCGAGCAGGAAGATCTGACCGAACTCCTGTCCTGGGTCGGTCTTGGTGGCCGCCTGGACGCACTTCCGCCGGAGCTTTCGGGCGGCGAGCGGCAACGGGCCGCACTGGCGCGGGCGGTCATCCTGTCACCGGACGTGGTGTTTGCCGACGAACCCACCGGCAACGTCGACTGGGAGATGTCCCAGCGTCTGCTGCGTCTGCTGATCGAGCTGAACCACATGGGAAAGACCGTGGTGATCGCCACCCATGATCTGAGCTTGATCCGGGCGGCCAAAAGCCAGGTGCAGGCTCGTGTTCTTCGGATCTCGCAGCGGCGGCTGCAACTGGCGGGGGCGGATCTATGATTGCCGATGACATTCGTGCCCTGCTGCGCCGGGACGCCCGGGCCGATCGCGTGGTGCCGCCAACCGGATTTACGGCGCACCTGACCCTTTTCGTGTCAGGTGCGATGGCCTTTCTGACAGTATTCGCGCTGGCTCTGTCGCTGGCCTCGGGCCGGTTGGCCGATCGCTGGGCCTCGGAATTGGCCGGAGCAGCCACTCTGCGGATCAATGCGCCTGCTGAACAGCGTGCCGCGCAGACCGAGGCCGCTCTGGAGGTTCTGAAACAGACCTCGGGCGTGGCCTCGGCCCGCGCGCTCAGCGCCGAAGAACAGGCCGCGCTGCTGGCCCCCTGGTTCGGGCCCGATCTGCCGCTGGACACGCTGCCGGTGCCGCAGCTCATCGAAATCATCGAGGGCGAACCGGGGTTGGACACGATGGGCCTGCGCCTTCGGTTGGCGGCCGAGGTGCCAGGCGCGGTTCTGGAAGACCATTCCCGCTGGCGCGAGCCGCTGGTCGATGCAGCCACCTCGTTGCGGCGGTTGGGCTGGATCTCGATCCTGCTGATCGGCGGGGCCACGGCGGCGATGATCACGCTTGCGGCCAATGCCTCGCTTGCGGCCAACGCCCAGATCATCGAGGTGCTGCGTCAGGTCGGTGCACGCGACCGTTTCATCGCCGGTGCCTTCGTGCGGCGCTTCACTTGGCGCGCGTTTTTCGGTGCCGTGGTGGGGACGGTATTGGGCCTGACCGGGGTGCTGCTGCTGCCCGAGGCCTCGGATGCGGGCGGTTTCCTGACCGGCCTTGGATTCCAGGGTGCTGACTGGCTACTGCCCGCCGTAATCCCCGTTTTGGGCGCGGCCGTGGCCTTTGCCGCCACATGGTCGGCGGCCCGTCGCAAATTGAAGGAGCTTTCGTGATGGCAATGGCGGTCCAATGGGTGCGCTCGCTGATCTTCATGGTCACGATCTACGCCTGGATGGCGGTTCTGGGCCTGGTGTTCGCGCCCTATGCGCTGTTCTCCAAGCGCGGGGCGCTGCGCGCCTGCAAGACCTATGCGCGCACGACCATATGGCTGGCGCGCTGGATGGTGGGCATTCGCGGCGAGGTGCGCGGCAACGTGCCCACGGGTGAGGTGGTCATCGCCGCCAAGCACCAATCCTTCTTCGACATCATTCTGATCTTTGACGCGATCCCCCATGGCAAGTTCATCATGAAGCGCGAACTGCTGTGGACCCCGATCATCGGCATGTATGCCCGTCGTCTGGGCTGTATCCCGGTCAATCGCGGCAAGCGAGGCGCGGCAGTGGCCAAGATGGTCAAGGACGTTTCCAAAGAGTTTACCGAGCCCGGGCAACTGGTGATCTATCCGCAGGGCACCCGCGTGGCGCCGGGGGTCTACAAGCCCTACAAGGTCGGCACCGCCGTTCTGTACGAGGGGCTGGGCTTCCCCTGCGTGCCGGCGGCCACCAATGTCGGTGTCTTCTGGCCCCGGTCGGGGATTCTGCGCAAACCGGGCCATGCGATCGTCGAATTCCTTGATCCGATTGAACCGGGCGTTGATCGCGACTCGTTCCTGGCCCGGCTGGAAGAGGTGATCGAGACGCGCTCGAACGCGCTTATGCGCGAAGTGGGGTTTGATCCGGATGCAGTACATCAATGACATCACCGCGCTCGAGGCGCTGTACGGCACGCCCGGCGCGGCCTCGATGCGGAAGGTTGCGCGGCAACTTACGCCGCTCTATCGCAAGTGGATCATGGCGTCGCGTCTGTGCGTGCTGTCCACGGTAGGGCCCGAAGGGGTGGATGGCAGCCCCCGGGGCGATGACGGCCCGGTGGTCACGGAACTGGACCCCGGCACCCTGGCCTTGCCCGACTGGCGCGGCAACAACCGCCTGGACAGCTTGCTCAACATCGTGCGCGATCCGCGTGTGGCGCTGATGTTCATGGTGCCCGGCTCGAACAACGTGGTGCGGGTGAACGGTACCGCCCGGTTGACGGCCGATGCCGACCTGCGCGCCCGGTTCGAGAAAAAGGGCAAGCAACCGGCCACGGTGATCGTTATCGAAATCGGGGAAATCTACTCGCAATGCGCCCGCGCGCTGATGCGGGCTGAAACCTGGACCGGCGGCGATCACAGCGCCGGATTGCCGACGGTGGGCGAGATTCTGGCCGAGGTGTCTCAGGGCGAGGAAGGCGGCGCACGCTATGATCGCGAATGGGGCGCGCGCGCCGCAAAGACGATGTGGTGATCACGCTGCCGTCGCGCCCAGCCGGGTGACCCGTGCGATCCATTTCTGGACGCTGTCCTGCTTGGGGTAGCTGGCACCGGAAAACCAGGTGAACCGCGTCGGCTTGAACCCGACAAATCCCAGAACCTGACCGCGCATCTGGTGAATCAATGCCCGGCGGTAAACCAGCCGCATGAACCAGCCCGGCGTGTCCGAGGTGATGATGACGCGCGCCGATCGGCCGTCGAGCATCGGCGCCGGGAATCCCAGTTTGTTGGGATTGCGGGTGTCGAACGTACGGCCGGGGATGAACATCCGGTCGATCAGCCCCTTGAGCTTGGCGGGCAGGCCGCCCCACCACATGGGCGTCGTCAGAACCAGGTGATCGCTCCACTCGAAGTCCTGCAGAACCTGTTCCAGAACCGGCTCCAGCGGTTTGAAATCATGATAGTTGCCCTGTCCGAAATCGAAATCGAACTCCAGATCGCTGAGGTGAACGGTTTTCACTTCATGGCCCTTGGCGCGCGCGGCTTCGGCATAGGTGTCGGCAAAGGTGCGCGACAGGCTGCTTTCGGCGGGGTGACCGTCGAGGATGAGAATTTTCTTGGGGTGCATCGGGATTCTCCTAAAATTGACCACGGTCAGTTTATAGAATCAAAAAATGACCACGGTCAATATTAAATTTGACCACGGTCAAAAAACATGCGAACAAGCGTCATGCAGAAGACGATTCAGAAACGAACCCTGAAGACCCGCGCCAAGCTGCTGCAGGCGGCGGCGGACGTGGTGCAGAAAAACGGATACCAGGCGTTGCGCGTGGAAGAGGTGGTACAGGCCGCCGGCGTGGCCAAGGGCACCTTCTTTGCCCATTTCCACGACAAGGACGCGCTGATGGAGATATTGATCGGCGAAAAACTGGACGCCTGTCTGGATCAGGCGCAGGCGGCGGAACCGCCGAAAACCGTGCCCCAGATCATCGAGGCTCTGGCCCCGGTGCATGATTTCATGATGTCGGAACGCTACGTGTTCGACCTGCTGATCCGCTATTCCGGTGCCGCCGCGATCTCTGAAATCGGGCCGATCGCCTATTGCTTCGAGAAATACTTCCGGATCGTGATGATGTGGCTGGATCAGGCCGAGGTTAGACAGGACGTGTCGACTGACCTGCTGGCCGAGGGCGTGCAGGCCTTTGCCATCCAGGCCATGTCACTGAAATTCTGCGCCCTGCATTCGGCGACCACATTCACCGACCGGCTGGAAACCTATCTGCGGGCGTGGCTGACTCCGGCGGCCTGACCGCCGGAGCCGAACTCATCAGGCGTGGATCGGACCATCGCCGCAGGCCAGCGCCGCTTCGCGCACGGCCTCGGAATAGGTCGGGTGCGCGTGGCAGGTCAGCGCCAGATCCTCGGCGGACGCGCCGAATTCCATCGCCACGCAGACCTCGTGGATCAGGTCGCCCGCGCCGGGGCCGATGATGTGGCAGCCCAGGATGCGGTCGGTCTCCTTGTCGGCCAGGATCTTTACGAACCCGTCGGCGGCAAAGTTCGCCTTGGCGCGGCCATTGCCCATGAAGCTGAACTTGCCCACCTTGTAGGCGCGGCCCTGCTCCTTGAGGGTGGCTTCGGTCTCACCGACATTGGCGACCTCGGGCCAGGTGTAGATCACGCCCGGAATGACACCATAGTTCACATGGCCATGCTTGCCCGCGACCACTTCGGCAGCGGCCATACCTTCGTCCTCGGCCTTGTGGGCCAGCATCGGGCCTTCGATCACGTCACCGATGGCGTAGACGCCCGGCACGTCGGTCTGCCAGTCCTTGCCGACCTTGATCTGGCCGCGCGGAGTCAGCTCGACCCCCAGCGCCTCCAGACCCAGCCCGTCATGGAACGGCTTGCGCCCGGTGGCGACCAGAACGGTGTCGGCCTCGATCACGTGCTCGCTGTCATCCTTGCGCAGCTTGTAGGTCACCTTGGCCTTGGTCTTGGTGGCCTCGGTCTTTTGCACCGCAGCACCCATGACGAAGTTCAGGCCCTGCTTTTTCAGGATGCGCTGGAAGGTCTTCTGCACCTCTGGGTCCATGCCCGGGGTGATGACGTCCAGATATTCGATCACCGTCACCTCGGCACCCAGACGCTGATAGACCGAGCCCAGTTCCAGCCCGATCACGCCTGCGCCGATCACCACCAGCTTTTTCGGGATCTTGCCCAGCTCCAGCGCGCCGGTCGAGGTCACGACGACCTTTTCGTCGACCTCGACGCCGGGCAGCGACGCTGCCTCGGACCCGGAGGCGATGATTATGTTCTTGGCCTCATGCACTTCGTCACCGACCTTGACCTTGCCCGCCGCCGGGATCGAGCCCCAGCCCTTGAGCCAGTCGATCTTGTTCTTCTTGAACAGGAACTCGACGCCCTTGGTATTGGTGTCGATCACGTCCTGCTTGTAGGCCAGCATCTGTTTCCAGTCGACCGAGGGGCTTTTGCCCTTGAGGCCCATCTTGGCAAAGTTGTGCTCGGCCTCGTGCAGCTGATGGCTGGCATGCAGTAGCGCCTTGGACGGAATGCAGCCCACGTTCAGACAGGTGCCGCCCAGCGTCTCGCGCCCTTCGACGACGGCGGTTTTCAGGCCCAGCTGCGCGCAGCGGATGGCGCAGACATAGCCGCCAGGACCGGCGCCGATTACGATGACGTCATAGTTAGCCATTTTGTTCTCCCAAATCCGCGGAGTGTTCTTTTTTGAAAAGGCGACCCACGGGGTGGATCGCCTGGGTGCCTGTTCAGACGGGTGTCAGAACCTTCACCTGAATATGCGCGACGCCGCCACGTTCATGGTGCATGGCCAGCTCTTCCGATTCGATGAAGCTCTGGGCCCGGTCCAGATCGGTAATCTCGAACAGGGCAACCGCATGATCGCGCTGTTCGGGGTCTTTCCAGACGTGCAGATCGACAATCCCGGCCGCCTTGCGCATCGGCTTGTCCTCGCGGAACACCTTCAGCCAGGCGTCGAAATCGGCCACGTCGGCCTGCCAGAGTACGTGCGTCGCCATGATCACAGATCCATCAGCAGACGGCGCGGGTCTTCCAGCGCCTCTTTCACGCGCACCAGGAAGGTGACCGCGCCCTTGCCGTCGACGATGCGGTGGTCATAGGACAGCGCCAGATACATCATCGGACGGATCTTGATCTCACCATTGATGACCATCGGACGTTCCTGAATCTTGTGCATGCCCAGAATGCCCGACTGCGGGGGGTTCAGGATCGGCGAGGACATCAGCGAGCCATAGACGCCGCCATTCGAGATGGTGAAGGTGCCGCCCTGCATTTCGGCCATGCTCAGCTTGCCGTCACGGGCGCGTTTGCCCTTCTCGGCGATGGCTTTCTCGATCTCGGCGAACGACATGCGGTCCGCATCACGGATCACCGGAACCACCAGGCCCTGCGGAGTGCCGGCGGCGACGCCCATGTGGACGTAGTTCTTGTAGACGATGTCATTGCCGTCGATCTCGGCATTGACCTCGGGCACCTCTTTCAGCGCGTGGCAGCAGGCCTTGGTGAAGAAGGACATAAAGCCCAGGCGGACGCCGTGCTTCTTCTCGAACTGGTCCTTGTACTGGTTGCGGAGGGCCATCACCTCGGTCATGTCCACCTCGTTGTAGGTGGTCAGGATCGCGGCAGTGTTCTGCGCGTCCTTCAGACGCTTGGCGATGGTCTGGCGCAGGCGCGTCATGCGCACGCGTTCCTCGCGGGCGGCGTCCTCGGCGGCGACGGGTGCGCGCGGGGCTGCGGCCGGTGCCGGAGCGGCCGCGGCAGGGGCGGCGGCGGTTGCGACGGCGCGGGCCACGTCTTCCTTCATGATGCGACCATTGCGGCCGGTGCCGGTGACCTGATCGGCCGACAGACCGGCTTCGGCCATGGCCTTTTCGGCCGACGGCGCATTGGCCACGTCCTTGCCGGTGGCGGCTGCTGCCGGGGCAGGGGCTGCCGCGGCTGGCGCAGCCGGTGCGGCGCCTGCTTCAGCGCCCGAGATCACGGCAAGCTTGGCGGCCGCGTCGACCGTCGCGCCCTCGGGGGCCACGATCTCCGCGAGTACACCCGCAGCCGGAGCTGGGACCTCAACCGAAACCTTGTCGGTCTCCAACTCGCACAGCATTTCGTCCTGTGCGACGGTATCGCCGACCTTCTTGAACCAGGTCGATACTGTCGCTTCGGTGACGGACTCACCCAGTGTCGGAACCATCACGTCGACGCTGCCGCCCGAAGCCGCAGGTGCCGCTGCCGGCGCGGCTTCAGCTTTTGGAGCGGGGGCCGCACCCTCACCGGCCTGGATCGTTGCCAACAGCGCATCAACGCCGACCGTCTCACCTTCGGCGGCTACGATCTCGCCCATCACGCCGGCTGCGGGCGACGGAACCTCGACGGTGACCTTGTCCGTCTCAAGCTCGCACAGCATCTCATCCACGGCGACGGCATCGCCGGGTTTCTTGAACCAGGTTGCGACCGTGGCTTCGGTGACGGACTCGCCCAGCGTGGGAACACGAACTTCAATCGTCATCGTTAATTATCCTTCAATGGTCAGCGCTTCGTTCACCAGCGCTTCTTGTTGGGCTTTGTGTTGGCTGGCCAGACCCGTTGCGGGCGAGGCCGAAGTGGCGCGGCCGGCATAGATCGGCCGGGTATGCTTGGCGCCGATGCGGGACAGGACCCATTCGATATTGGGTTCAATGAATCCCCAGGCACCCTGGTTCTTGGGCTCTTCCTGGCACCAGACCATCTCGGCCTGTTTGAACCGCTCAAGCTCGTTGATCAGCGAATGGGCCGGGAACGGATAGTATTGCTCGATCCGCAGCAGATAGACGTCGTCGATCCCGCGCGCATCGCGTTCTTCAAGCAGGTCGTAGTAGACCTTGCCCGAACACATCACCACGCGCTTGATCTTGTCGTCGGGCACCAGCTGGGTGTCCGAGTTGCCTTTTTGCGCGTCGTCCCACAGCACCCGGTGGAAGCTGGACCCGGTGGTGAAGTCCTCGGCATTGCTGATCGCCAGCTTGTGGCGCAGCAGTGATTTGGGCGTCATCAGGATCAACGGCTTGCGGAAGGTGCGGTGCAGCTGACGGCGCAGGATGTGGAAATAGTTCGCAGGCGTGGTACAGTTGGCGACGATCCAGTTGTCCTGGCCGCACATCTGCAGGAATCGCTCCAGTCGCGCCGACGAGTGCTCGGGGCCTTGCCCCTCGAACCCGTGCGGCAGCAGGCAGACCAGACCGGACATGCGCAACCATTTGCTTTCGCCCGAGCTGATGAACTGGTCGAACATGATCTGCGCGCCGTTGGCGAAATCGCCGAACTGGGCCTCCCACAGTACCAGCGCGTTGGGCTCGGCCAGCGAATAGCCGTATTCGAAGCCCAGCACCGCATATTCCGACAGCATCGAGTCGATCACTTCGTACTGCGACTGCCCGGCGCGGATGTGGTTCAGGGGATAGTAGCGCTCCTCGGTCTCCTGGTTGATGAAACCCGAATGGCGTTGGCTGAATGTGCCGCGGGTGGCGTCCTGCCCCGACAGGCGTACCGGATAGCCCTCGGTCAGCAAAGACCCGAAGGCCAGCGCCTCGCCGGTGGCCCAGTCAAAGCCCTCACCGGTTTCGAACATCTGCTTCTTGTGCTCCAGTAGGCGACCCACCGTCTTGTGCAGGGCAAATCCTTCGGGCACCGTCACCAGCGCCTTGCCGACCTCGGCCAGCGTGTCCGGCGTGATTGCGGTGTCGCCGCGGACATATTCTTCCTTGTTCTTGTCCAGATGCGACCACCGGCCATCCAGCCAGTCGGCCTTGTTGGGTTTGTAGTCCTTACCGGCCTCGAACTCGTCGTTCAGATGCGCCTGGAAGGCGGCCTTCATGTCCTCGATCTCGCCCTCGGGGATCAGACCGTCCTTGACCAGCCGCTCGGTGTACAGCGACAGCGTGGTTTTGTGGGTCTTGATCTTCTTGTACATGATCGGGTTGGTGAACATGGGCTCGTCGCCCTCGTTGTGACCGAACCGGCGGTAGCAGAAGATGTCGATGACCACGTCCTTGTGGAACTTCTGGCGGAACTCGGTCGCGACCTTGGCCGCGTGCACCACCGCCTCGGGGTCGTCGCCGTTCACGTGGAAGATCGGCGCCTCGACCATCAGCGCGATATCGGTCGGGTACGGGCTCGACCGCGAGAAATGCGGCGCGGTGGTAAAGCCGATCTGATTGTTCACCACGATATGCATGGTGCCGCCGGTCTTGTGACCGCGCAGACCAGACAGGCCAAAGCCTTCGGCCACGACACCCTGGCCGGCAAAAGCCGCGTCGCCGTGGAGAAGAATGCCCATGACCTTGCTGCGATCGGTGTCGCCAAGCTGGTCCTGCTTGGCGCGGACCTTGCCAAGAACAACCGGGTTCACGGCTTCGAGGTGGGACGGGTTCGCCGTCAGCGACAGGTGCACGGTGTTGCCGTCGAACTCACGGTCGCTGGACGCACCGAGGTGATATTTCACGTCGCCCGACCCATCCACGTCCTCGGGCTTGAAGCTACCGCCCTGGAACTCGTTGAAGATGGCGCGGTAGGGTTTGCCCATCACGTTGGCCAGGATGTTCAGACGTCCGCGGTGCGGCATGCCGATCACGATATCGCTCAGGCCCAGGGCGCCGCCACGCTTGATGATCTGTTCCATCGCCGGGATCAGCGCCTCGCCCCCGTCCAGACCGAACCGCTTGGTGCCCATGTATTTCACATGCAGGAACTTCTCAAAGCCCTCGGCCTCGACCATCTTGTTCAGGATCGCCTTGCGGCCTTCCCGCGTGAACGAGATTTCCTTGCCATAACCTTCGATCCGCTCTTTCAGCCAGGCGGCCTCCTCGGGGTTCGAGATGTGCATGTACTGCAGCGCGAAAGTGCCGCAATAGGTGCGTTTCACGATCTCGACGATCTGGCGCATGCTGGCCATCTGCAGACCCAGCACGTTGTCGATAAAGATCGGCCGGTCCATGTCGGCATCGGTAAAGCCATAGGTCTTGGGGTCCAACTCGGGATGGTTGGTCGCGGCGCGCATGCCAAGTGGGTCCAGATCGGCGGCCAGGTGACCCCGGATCCGATAGGCCCGGATCAGCATCAGCGCGCGGATCGAATCCAGCACCGCGCGCTTGATCTGTTCGTCGCTGACATCAACCCCTGCCTTGGCGGCCTTTTCCTTGATCTTGTTGCCCGCTGCCTTGGCGTCGACCTCGATCCACTCACCGGTCAGGGCGCCGGTCAGGTCATCATTCGGCATCGGTGGCCAGTCGGAGCGCGCCCACGAAGGCCCTTCGGCCTCTTTCTGGACGTCCGGTGCCGCGTCTCCCATCTGCCGGAAAAACTCGGCCCAGGCCGCATCGATTGCGCCGGGGTCCTTGGTGTACTGGGCGTATAGCTGCTCCAGGTACTCGGCATTGTGCCCCTGCATGAAGCTCGAGGCATGGAAGGCAGAATTGGGCGAGTGTTCGGTCATTGGGTTACCTCATATGGGTTGGGACCGTATTTGTTGGTGCCTGGTTGGCTGGGGCGGGACAGCCACCACAGAACCAGGAGGGGCGACACGAGAAGAACAAGAAGTGTCGGAATGACGATCAGCAGCGTGGCGCGCGTGAACAGGATGTCGAGGCTTCCGCCATGCTGGAAGCTTGAGGCGAGGCCGATGCCGAAGACCAGAACGGCAAAAGCCCCAAGGATCAAAAGGATCGGCAGCAGCGCATAGAGACCGTTGCGCCCGGTGTCATGCATGCGCCGCCACGCCACGGCCAGATGCGGAAAGAACACGATCAGCGACACGATGCTCTGCACCGGCTGGCTGGATGTGGCGGTCACCTCGACCGAGCCTTCGGATTGCACGGTCGTGACCTGTCCGAAGAAATGCCAGTCGATGACCGTGGCGATTGCGCTCCAGACCAGAATGAACAGGAAAAAATACCAATACTCGGGGCGAGAGGCCCGCCCCGAGAATGTGAAGTATTTGGAGAAACACGTTTTGACGGCTTCGTTGAAGGTCATGTGTTTCGCTCCGCTGAGGCCAGCCCGCTCAAGGGGCCGGCGGTTTACTTGCCGATTGCTTCCAGCACGGCCTCGCCCAGCTGCGCCGGGCTTTCGGCCACGACGATGCCGGCTCTGCGCATGGCTTCGATCTTGTCCTCGGCGCCGCCCTTGCCGCCTGCGACGATCGCGCCCGCGTGGCCCATGCGGCGGCCTGGAGGCGCCGTGCGGCCGGCGATGAAACCGGCAACGGGCTTCTTGCGGCCCTTCTTGGCCTCATCCGCCAGGAACTGCGCGGCTTCTTCCTCCGCCGAGCCGCCGATCTCACCGATCATGATGATCGACTCGGTCTCGTCATCGGCCAGGAACCATTCCAGCACGTCGATATGCTCGGTGCCCTTGATCGGGTCGCCGCCGATGCCCACGCAGGTGGACTGGCCCAGACCCACATCGGTGGTCTGCTTGACTGCCTCATAAGTCAGGGTGCCGGAACGCGACACGACGCCGACCGAGCCACGCTTGTGGATGTGGCCGGGCATGATGCCGATCTTGCAGGCGTCGGGCGTGATGACACCGGGACAGTTCGGGCCGATCAGGCGCGATTTGCTGCCTTCCAGCGCGCGCTTCACCTTCATCATGTCCAGAACCGGGATGCCCTCAGTGATGCAGACGATCACTTCCATCTCGGCGTCGATGGCTTCGAGGATCGAATCCGCGGCAAAGGGCGGCGGCACATAGATCACGGTCGCGTTGGCCTCGGTCACGTGCTTGGCCTCGTGCACCGAGTTGAACACGGGCAGGCCCAGATGCTCCATACCGCCTTTGCCCGGGGTCACACCGCCGACCATCTTGGTGCCATAGGCGATGGCCTGTTCAGAGTGGAACGTGCCCTGCGAGCCAGTAAAGCCCTGACAGATCACTTTGGTATTTTCGTCGATGAGGACTGCCATTTGGCGTTCTCCTGTTTTCGGCGGGATCTGACCCGCCAGCATTCATCGGAATGGCGGGCCGCGACCCGCCCTGAGTTATCGGGTTCAGCCTTTGACTGCCTTCACGATCTTTTCGGCACCGTCTTTCAGGTTGTCCGCCGCGATCACGTCCAGGCCAGAGGTGTTGATGATCTCTTTGCCTTTCTCGACATTCGTGCCTTCCAGACGCACGACCAGCGGAACCTGCAGGCCAACCTCTTTCACGGCGGCGACTACGCCCTCGGCGATGACGTCACAGCGCATGATGCCGCCGAATATGTTGACCAGGATGCCTTTGACATTCGGGTCGCTGGTGATGATCTTGAACGCCTCGGTCACTTTCTCTTTGGTGGCGCCGCCGCCGACGTCGAGGAAGTTGGCAGGCTCGGCACCGTACAGCTTGATGATGTCCATCGTCGCCATCGCCAGACCCGCGCCGTTGACCATGCAGCCGATCTCGCCGTCCAGCGCGATGTAGTTCAGGTCGTATTTGCTGGCTTCCAGCTCCTTGGGGTCTTCCTCAGTGGTGTCGCGCAGTTCGGCGATGTCGGGGTGGCGGTAGACCGCGTTGCCGTCAAAGCTCAGCTTGGCGTCCAGCACCTTGAGGTCGCCGCCTTCGGCCACGATCAGCGGGTTGATCTCCAGCATCTCCATGTCCTTCTCGACGAAGGCCTTGTACAGGATGCCCATCAGGCGCACGCATTGCTTGACCTGCGCCCCTTCCAGACCCAGCGAGAACGCGATGCGGCGGCCGTGATACGGCTGGTACCCAGTGGCCGGGTCAACCGAGAAGGACAGGATTTTCTCGGGTGTCGCTGCGGCTACTTCTTCGATGTCCATGCCGCCTTCGGTCGAGCACACGAACGAGATGCGGCTGGTCTGGCGGTCCACCAGCAGGGCCAGGTACAGCTCGCGCTCGATGCCCGAACCGGCCTCGATGTACACGCGGTTGACCTGCTTGCCTACTGGGCCGGTCTGGTGGGTGACCAGCGTGCGGCCCAGCATCTTCTTGGCTTCTTCGGCGGCTTCTTCCACCGATTTGGTCAGACGGACACCGCCTTTTTCACCGGCATCGGCTTCTTTGAAGTGACCTTTGCCGCGGCCGCCCGCGTGGATCTGTGCCTTGACCACCCAAAGGGGGCCGTCCAGTTCACCGGCGGCTGTTTTGGCTTCCTCGGCGCGCAGAACTGCACGTCCGTCGGAGACCGGAGCGCCATAGCTGCGAAGAAGAGCCTTGGCCTGATATTCGTGAATGTTCATCGAAACTGTCCCGTCTGACTGCGATTAGATCGTTATAGGGGTGTCTAGCGGTAAAAATTAAAGGGTTTTCTGCTGCGATCGCGCTATTTGCCGAAGATTTTCAGCATTTGTGATCACACATTTTCGGGGTGTGATCACAAACAAACCGGTGCAAAAAAATGATTCGAGCGAGTCAGAATAGGCTTTGAAAACATATTCGAAGACCGTGTTCGCACCCCGTTTGCGCCAACATTTCCGGTCGCGTTCGAAGCGGCGGGACCGGACCTGCCAGGCCTTCGGGGCTTGGCGCATTCTCGCAGGCTGGCTAGTCTGACCGGGCCTGTGCGGGTCCGGTTGGGTCGGGCAGGTCAAACATGAACAAGCTCCGAGCAGATGACAGTGCCGAACCCAGATTTCCCCGATGTCATGACCTGGATCTTCGACGGATCCGGCAAAGCCGTATCACTGGACGCCGATGAATTTGCCAGCTGGATACCGGCCGGACCGGAGGGGCAGTTCGCTTGGCAACACCTGAGGCTGGAAGCGTCTGGCACGGTTCCCCTTCTACGCGCCGGCGGGCTTGATGAGTTCGTGATCGACGCTCTGACGGCGGATGAAACCCGGCCCCGCTGTACCGTCCATGGCGATGGTGTAATCCTGAACCTGCGCGGAGTGAACCTGCAAGAAGGGCAACCGCCCGAAGACATGATCTCGGTCAGGCTGTGGTTGACGGAGAACAAGATCATCGGTGTCTGGCGCCGCCCCTTGGATGCGGTTGCGGACATGCTGGCGGCAATCGACCGCGGGCAGGCACCGAAATCGCCGGGTGACTTCGTCGCGCGCTTGGCCTTGCGGCTGGCAGATAGGGCCGAACCTTCGATCACTGATCTGAACGAACGTGTGGATGATCTAGAAGAGGCGCTTCTTGAGGTGAATGCCGAGATTTCCCGGTCTGAGCTGGCGGCGATCCGCAGGTCCTCCATTGTTCTGCGCCGGTATCTGGTACCTCAGCGCGACGCGCTGACGACGCTCGAGATTGAAGACGTGCCGTGGCTGCAGGCTCACGACCGGTCGCGGTTGCGCGAAGCCTCGGAGCGCATCTACCGGATCGGCGAGGATTTGGCGGCTGTACGGGAACGGGTTCAGATCATACACGATCAACTGATGGATGAACGGGCCGAACGTATGAACAACCGTATGCTCGTGCTGTCAGTGGTCAGCGCGGTCTTTCTGCCGCTGGGCCTGGTGGCGGGTGTTCTGGGGATCAATGTTGGTGGCATTCCCGGCGCCGGAAGTCCGCATGCGTTCTGGGTCGTTTGCGCCTTGCTGGTCGCACTTGGCGGGATGCTTCTGGGAGTAGCCAGGTGGCTTGGGATGTTCCGATAGAACTCGAGAGCTCAAAAGAAATGCCCCGCCGGTTGGAGCCAGCGGGGCAGGGTGTCATGCCTTTGGCCGGATCTTTGGTGGGGTCCAAAGATCCGATCAATGTATCAGGCCAATGAGCTGTCGATACCCTTGCAGGCCTCGATCAGACCTTTCACGGCGTTGACCGAATTGTCGAAACCGGCCTGCTCTTCTTCATTGAGCTGGATGTTGACAACCTTTTCGATCCCGCCGGCGCCGATCACGGTCGGGACGCCCACATACATGCCCTTCACGCCCAACTCGCCATCGCAATAGGCGGCGCAGGGCAGAACGCGCTTCTGATCCTTCAGATAGGCTTCGGCCATCTCGATCGCCGAGGTTGCAGGCGCGTAGTAGGCCGATCCGGTCTTCAGCAGGCCGACGATCTCGGCGCCGCCGTCACGGGTGCGCTGTACGATGGCGTCCAGCTTCTCTTGCGTGGTCCAGCCCATCTTGACCAGATCGGGCAGCGGGATGCCCGCAACGGTCGAATAACGAACCGACGGTACCATCGTGTCGCCATGGCCGCCCAGAACGAAGGCGGTGACGTCTTTCATCGATACTTCGAACTCTTCGGCCAGGAAGTGGCGGAAACGGGCCGAGTCCAGCACGCCAGCCATGCCGCAGACCTTGTTGTGGGGCAGGCCCGAGAATTCGCGCAGCGCCCAGACCATCGCGTCCAGCGGGTTGGTGATGCAGATGACGAAGGCGTCGGGTGCATTGGCGGCGATGCCCTCACCGACCGACTTCATGACCTTCAGGTTGATGCCCAGCAGGTCGTCGCGGCTCATGCCCGGTTTGCGCGGCACACCGGCGGTCACGATGCAGACATCGGCACCGGCGATGTCCTCGTAGGATTGGGTGCCTTTCAGCTTGGCATCAAAGCCCTCGGACGGGCCGGATTCGGCGATGTCCAGCGCCTTGCCTTCCGGGATGCCCTCGGCGATGTCGAAAAGAACGACATCCCCCAGTTCCTTCATTGCTGCGAGGTGGGCAAGCGTGCCCCCGATCTGACCTGCGCCGATCAGCGCGATCTTGGGTCTGGCCATTTGGATTGTCTCCGGTCGGTTTTGAAATCGCGGTTTTGCTAGTCGCTAAAACGCCGTTGCGCAAGGGTTCTGCGGCGCGGCATGCGACCGCATACCGTTTGCCTGCCCCCCGCCGGTTGCGCTAAACCACCCGCAGGACAAGCCGTTTCGGGGCCGCCGCATGGTTGAATTGAACCTGATGTTTTTTGCTGTGGCGATCCCGGCCGTGATCTTTGCGGGCATTTCCAAGGGCGGCTTCGGCTCGGGCGTGGCTTTTGCGTCGTCGTCGATTCTGGCGCTGATCCTGGATCCGGGGCAGGCGCTGGCGCTGATGTTGCCGATCCTGATGGTGATCGACCTGGCCACCCTGCGCCCCTACTGGAAACGCTGGAGCTGGCCCGACGCGCGCCTGCTGATGCTGGGGGCGGTGCCGGGCGTGGCGCTGGGCGCGCTGCTGTACCGGGCGACCGACGAAGACCTGCTGCGCCTGCTGATCGGCGGCATCTCGGTGGGCTTCGTGGTCTGGCATGTGGCGCAATCCCGCGGCTGGGTGCGCGGTTTCGCCAACCGCCTGCCGCCTCCGGCCGGGCTGTTCGCGGGGCTGGTCGCCGGCTTCACCAGTTTCGTCAGCCACGCCGGCGGCCCGCCCGCCGCCGTCTACCTGCTGTCGCAACGCCTGACGAAAACCGAGTTCCAGGCCACCACCGTGCTGGTCTTCTGGGTCATCAACATCGCCAAGTTCGTCCCCTACGCCTATCTGGGCATGTTCACCCTGCAGACCGCCTGGGCCGACCTACTGCTGACTCCCTTCGCCATCCTCGGCGCATGGCTCGGCGTACGCGCCCATTGGATGATGTCCGAGCGGCTGTTTTTCGGCATCGCCTATGTGCTGCTGACCCTGACCGGGTCAAAGCTGATCTGGGACGCGCTGACCTGATCCTCAGGTGTTCGGCGGCAGAGCTTCGGCCAGCGTCTCATAGGCCTCGCCCGCGGCCACCAGACAGGTCAGCCCGTTGGGCAGGGTAACGGTGATCGTCCAGGTGCCGGTGTCGTCCGAGGCAAAGATCTCCATCACCGCCCCCTGCCGCGCCATGCCGATGCCGCGCCGGGTCTCGCCATAGGTCTCGGCCAGCCGCTGCAGCACGTCCGGTCGTGGCGCACAGTTCGGCGTTTGCGCCTGTACCTGCTGCGCCGCCAGCACCATGATGCCCAGCCCCATCGTCATCTGAAACAACCGCTGATTCATTTCCGGCCCCCTTTGCTTGCTAACCGGATCAAGGCTGCCGGAACCTCCTGCAATTGCAGTAAAGCCACCGCGCGTTGCGTCACATGCTGCAATGCGGCGATTTTGGCCTTGAAGTTTCCGAAAAAAAATGCCCCATTCTGCGCAACTTTATTTCAACGAGAGGTTCCCATGGACCCCCGCCAGCGCCCCTACCGCTCTGTTCTGTACATTCCCGGCTCCAAGGAACGGGCGCTCGACAAGGCGCGCTCGCTGCCGGTCGATGCCATCATTTTCGATCTGGAGGACGCGGTTGCCGCCGATGAAAAAGAGAACGCACGCGAAACGCTCAAGGCCGCGCTGGCGACGGGCGGATACGGCCCACGCGTCAAGATCGTTCGAATCAACGGCCTCGACAACCCTTGGGGCCGCGTCGATGCCGAGGCCGTGCGCGAGATGGATGCCGACGTGGTGCTGCTGCCCAAGGTCAACTCGGCCGCCGACGTGGATGCGCTGGCCGCGATCACCGGCGACCTGCCGATCTGGGCGATGATGGAAACCCCGCGCGGGATGCTGAACGCGGCCGAGATCGCGGCCCATCCGCTGATGGCGGGCTTTGTCATGGGCACCAACGATCTGGCGAAAGAACTGCAGACCCGCTTCCGCCCCGACCGCCTGCCGCTGATGACCTCGCTGGGCCTGTGCCTGCTGGCCGCCAAGGCCGAGGGGCTGGTGATCGTCGATGGCGTCTACAACGCCTTCAAGGATACCGAGGGGCTGGCCGCCGAATGCGCGCAGGGCCGCGACATGGGCTTTGACGGCAAAACGCTGATCCACCCCGCGCAGGTCGAGACCGCCAATACCGCCTTCGCCCCCTCCGAGGCCGAGATCGACCTGGCCCGCCGCCAGATCGTCGCTTTCGAAGAGGTCGAGGCCAAAGGACAGGGCGTTGCCGTGGTCGACGGCAAGATCGTGGAAAACCTGCACGTTGTAACTGCCCGTGAAATTCTGGCAAAAGCAGAGGCGATATCAGCTTTGCAAGCGGGGTAAGCCAGCATGGGCTTCGTTCTTCTCATTCTCGGCGTGGCGCTTTGGTGGGCCGCACATCTGTTCAAACGTCTGATGCCCGCCCGCCGCGCGGCCATGGGCGATGCTGGCAAGGGCGCCGTCGCGGGTGCGCTGGTCGTGTCGATCCTGCTGATGATCTTCGGCTATCGCATGACCGATTTCATCCATGTCTGGGCGCCGCCCAGCTTCATGATCCACATCAACAACCTGCTGGTGCTGATCGCGATCTGGATGATGAGCCCGGCCGGAACCAAGGGCCGACTGCTGAACCGGGTGCGTCATCCGATGCTGGGCGGGTTCAAGCTCTGGGCCTTTGCGCATCTGCTGGTCAATGGTGATCTGGCGTCGATCATCCTGTTCGGCGGCCTGTTGACCTGGGCCGTGGTCGAAGTGATCGTCATCAACAAGTCCGAGCCCGACTGGACCCCGGGCGAGCCCGGAACGCTGGGCAAGGATGCGATGTTCTTCGTGGCCTCGATCGTGCTGCTGGGCATCATCGGCTACATTCATGGGCTGGTCGGCCCGTCTCCGTTCCCGGGCTAGGCAGGTGATGTGATGGCAAAACTTTATCGACTGCTGACTGAAGAGGACACCTCGGACTTCTGCCACAAGGTGTCAGAGGCGCTGGCCAAAGGGTGGGAACTGCACGGCTCTCCGGCCTATGCGTTCGATCCGTCCACCAGCAAGATGCGCTGTGCGCAGGCCGTGACCAAGGAGGTCGCGGCCGACTATTCCCCCGACATGAAACTGGGACAGCAGTAATGGCAAAGACCAATCCGGGCCGCTTTTTCGAGGATTACTCCATCGGGCAGGTGCTGCATCACGCGGTGCCCCGCACCGTGACGGTGGGCGAGCGCGCGCTCTATCATGCGCTCTATCCCGCCCGCCACGCGCTCTATTCCTCGGACGAGTTCGCCCGGAGCTGCGGCCTGCCGCAAAGCCCGATCGACGATCTGGCGGCGTTCCATGTGGTGTTCGGCAAGACGGTCCCGGACATCTCGCTGAACGCGGTCGCGAACTTGGGCTATGCCGAGGGGCGCTGGCTGCAGCCGGTCTATCCCGGTGACACCCTGCGGTCGGAAACCGAGGTCATCGGGCTGAAACAGAACTCGAACGGCAAGACCGGCGTGGTCTGGGTGCGCACGCTCGGCCTGAATCAGCGCGACGAAGTGGTGATCGAATATGTGCGCTGGGTGATGGTGCGGAAATCGAACCTGGATGCGCCGGCACCCGAAACCGTGGTGCCGGACCTGAAAAAGGCGCTGGAGCCCGGCGACCTCGTGGTGCCGAACGGGTTGGATTTCAGCAAATACGACGTTACTCTGGCAGGTGAACCGCACCGCTGGAGGGACTACCAGATCGGCGAGACCATCGATCACGTCGATGGCGTGACCGTGGAGGAGGCCGAGCACATGCTGGCCACCCGCCTGTGGCAGAACACGGCCAAGGTGCATTTCGACCTGACTTTCCGCCCCGATGGGCGGTTGATCTATGGCGGCCACGTGATCTCGATGGCGCGCGCGCTGTCGTTCAACGGGCTGGCCAATGCGCAGATGATCGTCGGTTTGAACGGCGGGGCCCATGCCAACCCTTGTTTCGCGGGCGACACCATCAAGGCGTGGTCCGAAGTGCTGGACAAGGCCGAAACCGGCGTGCCCGGCGTGGGCGCGATCCGGTTGCGACTGGTGGCGACCAATGGCGGCGCACCCTTTGCGCTGCGCGGCCCGGATGGAAAATACAGCCCCGACGTCCTGCTGGATCTGGACTATTGGGCGCTGATGCCGATCTGAACGAGCTGACCCCCACAGTCTTGTGATCCCGACCGGGCCGAACCGTGCTAGGTTCGGCTCATGTCTTTTCTGCGTATCCTTGCCGCTGCACTTTGCCTTGCCCGCCCGGCGCTGGCCTGCGATCTGGCGCTGGCGCTGGCCGTGGATGTGTCCGGCTCGGTCGACAGTTCGGAGTACCGCATCCAGATGGATGGCCTGGCGGCCGGGTTGCGCGACCCGGTCGTGTCCGAGGCGCTGGTGCGCGGCCAAGCCCGGTTGATGCTGGTGCAATGGACCGGGACCTCGCGGCAGCGCATCACCATCCCCTGGACCCGCATCGACGGGTTCGCCGCGGTGGACGCATTTGCGGAACAGGTGGCGACCGATCCGCGCGTGTGGCGCAACTTCTCGACCGCGATCGGTGAGGCGCTGGAAATGACCGTGAATAGCTTTCTCGAGGTGCCCGAGTGCAAGCGTCACCTGATCGACATCTCGGGGGACGGCGTCTCGAACGAAGGGGTAGAACCCACCGAGATCCGGGACCTTTTGCGCCGTCAGGGGATTACGGTGAACGCAATTGCGATCGAGGAGAGCGAACCAGACCTGACGGCCTATTTCTTTGAAAACGTCATAGTCGGCGAAGGGGCCTTCGTCGTATCGGCTGCCGGTTTTAAGGACTATCCCGAACGGATCCGGAAAAAACTTCTGCGTGAAGTCACGCGGCAGACTGCCGATCTGCGCTGAGCGCGGAAAGATTCGTGATCACATTGCTTGACCCTTGAAAACGCTAACATTGGAGGGTTGGAATGCATTTTGTGATCACGAGAATATTTTGTGTGATCACGTTTCCGAATTATCGGCCGAATTGCGGGTGATTTGATCTTTTTTGCACGCGCAGCGCGTGACAGGGTCGCAAAATGGAGTAAAAACTTCGGTAGCCAACCTCAAAAGGAGCCGCCATGGCCGATGTCAATCGGGGGAACCGCCCGCTATCGCCGCATCTGTCGATCTATCGTCCGCAGTTGACCTCTGTCACTTCCATCCTGACCCGGATCACCGGCAACGCCATGTTGGTGGCCGCGCTGTTGATCGTCTGGTGGTTCCTGGCCGCAGCCACGTCGCCCGAAGCCTTTGATCGCGCCAATGGTGTGATCACGTCGCTCCTCGGGGACTTGGTCATGGCACTGTCGCTTTGGGGTCTTTGGTACCACACGCTGGCCGGTATCCGGCACCTGATCTGGGACAACGCGATCGGACTGGATATCCCGACAGCCTACAAGCTGGGCTGGGCGGTTGTGATCGGCTCTTTCGTGCTGACTTTTCTGACACTGTTGATCGTTGCCTGAGGGAGGCTGACATGCGTTATCTTACCGACCGCAAACGCGCCGTAGGCCTGGGATCGGCCAAGTCGGGTACCGAACACTTTTGGGCGATGAAGGTCAGCTCGGTTGCGCTGCTGATCCTTGTCCCGCTTTTTGTCTTCACATTCGGCCCCACGCTGGGACAGCCCTTTGACGTGGTGCTGGACTATTACTCGCGGCCATTCCCGGCGATCGTGGCGGCTCTGACGCTGGCCGTCGGGTTCAAGCATTTCGCTGATGGTGCCCAGGTGATGATCGAGGACTATGTGCACGGCACAATGGAAAAGGTTCTGATCATTCTCGTGAAGTGTCTCTCATATGGCGCCGCGGCCGCAGGTATCTTCGCCGTCGCCCGCATTGCCCTCTAACACCCCGGAGCTGAATGAAATGGCTGCTTACGAATACGAAACGCACGAATATGATGTGGTCGTGGTCGGCGCCGGTGGGGCCGGTTTGCGTGCCACGCTGGGCATGGCCGAACAAGGTCTGCGCACCGCTTGCGTAACCAAGGTTTTTCCGACCCGCTCGCACACCGTTGCGGCGCAGGGTGGCATTGCGGCGTCGCTGTCGAACATGGGCCCCGACCATTGGCAGTGGCACATGTATGACACCGTCAAGGGCTCGGACTGGCTGGGTGACACCGACGCGATGGAATACCTGGCGCGCGAAGCACCCAAGGCCGTCTATGAGTTGGAGCATTACGGTGTGCCGTTCTCGCGCACCGAAGAAGGCAAGATCTACCAGCGCCCCTTTGGTGGCCACACGACCGAATTCGGTGAAGGCCCCGCAGTTCAGCGTACCTGTGCTGCTGCCGACCGGACCGGTCACGCGATCCTGCACACGCTGTACGGGCAATCACTGAAGAACAATGCGGAATTCTACATCGAATATTTCGCCATTGACCTGATCATGTCCGAAGATGGGCAGTGCCAAGGCGTCGTCTGCTGGAAGCTGGACGACGGCACCATGCATGTCTTCAACGCCAAGATGGTGGTTCTGGCCACGGGCGGTTACGGCCGCGCCTATTTCAGCGCGACCTCGGCCCACACTTGCACCGGCGACGGCGGCGGCATGGTGGCCCGTGCGGGCCTGGCCTTGCAGGACATGGAATTCGTGCAGTTTCACCCGACCGGCATCTACGGCTCGGGCTGCCTGATCACCGAAGGTGCCCGCGGCGAAGGTGGATATCTGACCAACTCGGAAGGTGAACGGTTCATGGAGCGCTACGCGCCCCAATACAAGGACCTCGCACCGCGCGACTATGTCTCGCGTTCGATGACCATGGAAATCCGCGAAGGGCGCGGCGTCGGTCCCGAAGGCGACCATATTCACCTGAACCTGAGCCATCTTCCGGCCGAAGCCCTGCATGAGCGTTTGCCGGGCATCTCGGAAAGCGCAAAGATCTTCGCCGGCGTGGATGTCACCAAGGAACCGATCCCGGTTCTTCCGACCGTGCACTACAACATGGGCGGTATTCCGACCAACTATTGGGGCGAGGTGTTGAACCCGACCGCCGACGATCCGAATGCCGTCGTTCCCGGCCTGATGGCCGTCGGCGAAGCCGGTTGCGCGTCGGTTCACGGAGCGAATCGGTTGGGGTCGAACTCGTTGATCGACCTCGTGGTCTTTGGCCGCGCGGCGGCGATCCGGGCGGGCAAGGTCGTCGACCCCGAAACGCCTAACCCGGTCCTGAACCAGGCCTCGGTCGACAAGGCGTTTGATCGGTTCGATGCGGTGCGCAATGCCAGCGGTGCAATCCCGACGGCCGATCTGCGGCTTGAAATGCAGAAAACCATGCAGGCGGATGCTGCGGTGTTCCGGACAGCCAAGACCCTGGCCGAAGGTGTCGAGAAGATGACTGCAATCGCGGCCAAGATGGAGGATATCAAGGTCACTGATCGCAGCTTGATCTGGAACAGCGACCTGATGGAGACGTTGGAGCTGACCAACCTGATGCCCAACGCGCTTGCCACTATCGTTGGCGCCGAAGCGCGGAAGGAATCCCGCGGCGCTCATGCACACGAAGACTTCACCGAGCGCGATGACAAAAACTGGCGTGTTCACACCGTGTCCCGGGTTGACGGGAACAAGGTCGAACTCAGCTATCGCCCGGTCATCGTGGATCCGCTGAGTACCGAGGCTGAAGGCGGTATCAGCCTTGAAAAGATCGCGCCCAAGGCGCGCACCTTCTGAGGAGAGGAACACATGGTCCAACTGACCCTCCCTACGAATTCCCGGATTACGACGGGCAAGACCTGGCCGAAGCCGGAAGGCGCGAGCAACGTGCGTAAGTTCCAGATCTATCGCTGGAATCCGGATGACGGGCAGAACCCTCGGGTCGACACCTATTTCGTCGACATGGACGATTGCGGGCCGATGGTTCTGGATGCGCTGATCTACATCAAAAACAAGGTCGACCCGACCCTGACATTCCGCCGGTCGTGCCGCGAGGGGATCTGCGGCTCCTGCGCGATGAACATCGACGGGATCAACACGTTGGCCTGTATCTACGGCATGGACGAGATCAAGGGCGACGTGAAGATCTACCCGCTGCCGCACATGCCGGTGGTCAAGGACCTGATCCCGGATCTGACCCATTTCTATGCGCAGCACGCTTCGATCATGCCGTGGCTGGAGACCAAGACCAACCGCCCTGCAAAAGAATGGAAGCAGTCGATCGAAGACCGAAAAAAACTGGATGGTCTGTACGAATGCGTCATGTGCGCCAGCTGCTCGACCTCGTGCCCCAGCTATTGGTGGAATGGCGACCGGTACCTTGGTCCCGCCGCGCTGCTGCATGCCTATCGCTGGATCATCGACAGCCGCGACGAGGCCACCGGCGAGCGTCTGGATCAGCTTGAGGATCCGTTCAAGC
The DNA here is from genome assembly GCF_025141855.1 of Ruegeria sp. B32. NCBI lineage: Bacteria > Pseudomonadati > Pseudomonadota > Alphaproteobacteria > Rhodobacterales > Roseobacteraceae > Ruegeria > Ruegeria sp. B32. The sequence goes on from NZ_CP081106.1 coordinate 138,543, forward strand.
TGTATCGGTGCCATACGATCATGAACTGCGCAAAGACCTGCCCCAAGGGTCTGAACCCGGCCAAGGCGATTGCCGAGATCAAGAAGATGATGGTCGAACGCGCGGTTTGAACGATGACGACCAACGTGCTTGCCGCGTTGCGGCAAGTGCATGGCCCACATGCGAAATCATTGGATGTGGGCCGCCCCGGCCAAGACTATGTTCGGTATCGGGGAGGAGTGACGGATTGGAAACAGGATCACTCCGATGAAGAACGAATCCAAAAAAACAGACGCAGCCAAAGCCTTGGAATATCTTGAGCAAGCCTGGGCCTATTACGAGCCCGAGCCGGTCAAGCCTGCAAAAGATGCAGAGCCTGAGCTGTTTGAATACGCCAACGCGGCCTGAGTTTACCAAGCCAAGTCTTGAGTCCCGGCGCATATTGCGCGAAGCACGGGTATGCCTGTTCTTCTGCTTTTGCTCGGCGCCGGCGTGTTCGCCTATTTCGTCTGGCGGTCCCGCACGTCTTCTTTGACCCGGGACTGCCGGTGGCGACAGCACAGGCAGGCCGGCACGTGGAGTTGCGCGTATTGCGGGGCGGTTTCCGTCTCCGAGACGCAGCCCACGCGATGTGAACGGAAATAAGCCTTATTGCCTGAGGGAAACGGGGTTTTCCCAAAGCTCGTTCTGGGTCACTCTGCGCAAAACAGCGGAAAGATGCAGAATGCCAAATCCTCCTTCGGATGCCGCCGCCCGCCGCGGGATCGCTCCGGTCATTTGCTACCCAAATGACACCCTGCCCAGCGTTGACCTTGACCTGCTGCTGGACGCCCGAAAGAGCGCGCGAAAGACAGCCGAAGTTCTGGTGCCGCCACGTGATGCCCGTTGCTTTGAGGTGCCGGCCGGACACTTCTTTCGGATCACCTCAGTCGAAGGCCCGCAGGTCGGCGACCTGAACCTGTGGAACCTGCACGACCTGAACGAACGTTTCTATTCGGGCAAGACGCGTGCATTGCATGGCACCCATGTCACGACCGGCGAGCGACTATGGTCCAGCTTTCCCTTTCTGCGCCCGATGGCCACGATCGTTGCGGACACCTTGGACTGGTACGGAATCGATCAATACGGCGGGTCGGTGCATGACGTGATCGGAACGCGTTGCGATCCCTATACCGGAAACCTGCTGTCGGGCACTCAATACCATCATTGCTGTCACTCCAACCTGACCCGGGCGCTGGCTGACCATTCTGGTCTGGAAATTCCGGTAGCCGAGCGTTTGGTGCACGACGTGTTGAACGTATTCATGTGCACCGGCTTTACCCGCGATACGGGGCAGTATTTCATGAAGGCTTCACCGGTTCGACCGGGTGACTATTTGGAGTTCTTCGCGGAAATCGACCTTCTGGGTGACCTCAGCGCCTGTCCGGGTGGGGATTGTTCGTCCGAGCATTCGTCGGATACGGCCGCCTGTCACCCGCTGTTGGTCGAGATTTTGGAACCTGCCGAAGGCACGCTGAGCGGATGGCAAAGTCCGGCGCCCAATGGCTATGACCGTACGCATGGGCGCTGAGGCCCGGGGGTGACCCGGGCCGGTTCGTGTCAGGCGTTCGGGAACGCGGCCTGCAGTGCGATTTCCACCATGTCACCAAAGCTGCTCTGGCGCTCGGACGAGGGCAGAGCCTCGCCGGTCAGAAGGTGATCGGACACGGTCAGAACTGCCAACGCCCGGCATTTGTGCCGCGCGGCCAGGATGTACAGCTCGGCGGCCTCCATTTCGACACCCAGGATTCCGTGACGCACCATCTGTTCGTTCAGGTCGGGGCGTTCGTCATAGAAAACGTCAGACGAGTAGATGCCGCCGATATGGGTTGCCGTGCCCTTGGCCTCGGCTGCCTTGGCGGCGGCCTGCAGCAGGCCCCAATCTGCACAAGGCGCAAAGTTGAGCTCTTTCATGATGCCCCGAGACGGGGTGCTGAGTGTCGTTGACGTCATGGCCAGGATAACATCCCGGACCTTCACGTTTTCCTGCATGCCGCCGCAAGACCCGATGCGGATCAGGGTTTTTGCACCGTAATCCCGGATCAGTTCATTTACGTAAATGGACAGCGACGGCATTCCCATTCCGCTGCCCTGAATGGTGACCGGGTTTCCTTTCCATTCGCCGGTGAAACCCAGCATCCCGCGGACATCGTTGATTTGCCGCACATTGCTCAGAAAAGTTTCGGCGGCCCATTTCGCACGATACGGATCACCCGGTAAAAGCACGGTCTCGGCGATTTCGCCTTTTTTGGCGCCAATGTGAATTGTCATTTTGATACTTTTCCCGTTCAGATTTCCAGATCGGAAATATCTGCCCCGGCTTTCAGCGCTTCGTGGACCCATTTCGGTTTTCGCCCACGCCCCGTCCAGGTTTGCGCCGGATCGGCCGGATTGCGATATTTTGCTTTGGCTTTCGATCCCTTGCCGGACCGTGTGGGCTGAGATGCCAGGTCGGACAAGGAAAACCCGTAAGCGGCAGCTGCTTTTTCAGCGGCCATCAATGCTTCCTGACGTTCTCTGGCCTCAGCGTTTTCCAGCGCCTTGTCGACCTGATCGCGCAATTCAAGCAATTCCTTACGCGACAGCTTGTCCAGATTTATGCCCATTGTCGTTCTCCGTACCCACCTGATTCATTTTTTACTCATCAGGCAACGTTACGGAGAATCACAATCAATAGCCATTCATTAAACGAAATGGGCAATGGAATTAATTCTCGACGATTATTCCGCAGCCAGCGTTTTTGGATCGGCCAGCAAAACGAGATCCCCCATTATGGCATTCAGCTCGAAATTTTTGGGCGTATAGACCTTGGCAACACCCATCGATCTGAGACGATCCGCGTCTTCGTCCGGGATGATGCCTCCGACGACAACCGGAATGTCACCCAGACCCGCTTCTCGCAGGCGTGTAATGACTTCCTGAACCAGCGGCAGGTGGCTGCCCGACAGGATCGACAGGCCAATCACATGGGCTTGCTGCTCGATGGCCGACTTCACGATTTCCTCGGGGGTTAGGCGGATGCCGTCATAAGTAATGTCCATGCCGCAGTCGCGGGCGCGGAAGGCGATCTGCTCGGCGCCGTTGGAATGGCCGTCCAGCCCTGGCTTGCCGACCAGGAATTTCAGACGACGCCCAAGGCGGTCGCTGACTGCATCCACCGCTGCGCGCAAGTCGTCCAGGCCTTCGGTCTTGTTCGAGACCGAGCCCGAAACGCCCGTCGGGCCGCGATAGGTGCCAAAGACGCGGCGCATCTCTTCGGCCCACTCGCCGGTGGTGACACCGGCCTTGGCCGCGGCGATCGAGGGCTCCATGATGTTGGCACCCGATTGCGCGGCGGCGCGCAGATCGGCCAGCGCCGCGACCACGGCGGCGTCATCGCGGGCGGCACGCCAGTCGTTCAGGCGATCGATCTGTTCCTGCTCGACCGCAGGGTCGACAACCATGATCCCTCCATCCTCGGTCTGCAGCGGCGAGGGCTCACCCTCGGTCCAGCGGTTCACGCCGACGACGATGGTCTCATTGCGCTCGATCCGGTTGAGCCGCTCGGCGTTGGAATCCACCAGCCGCGATTTCATGTAGTCGATCGCCGCAACCGCACCGCCCATCGACTCCAGATTGGCCAGCTCGGCCCGGGCGCCCTGCTTCAGTTCCTCGACTTTGGCATCGACCACCGGATTGCCGTCGAACAGGTCGTCATATTCCAGCAGGTCGGTCTCGTAGGCCAGGATTTGTTGCATTCGCATCGACCATTGCTGGTCCCACGGGCGCGGCAGGCCCAGCGCCTCGTTCCAGGCGGGCAATTGCACCGCCCGGGCGCGTGCCTTTTTCGACAGGGTCACGGCCAGCATCTCGATCAGAATGCGATAGACGTTGTTCTCGGGCTGCTGCTCGGTCAGGCCCAGCGAATTGACCTGAACGCCATAGCGGAATCGGCGGAATTTGGGGTTTTCCACGCCATAACGCTGTTGCAGGATTTCATCCCAAAGATCGACGAAAGCCCGCATTTTGCACATTTCGGTGATAAACCGGATGCCCGCATTCACGAAAAACGAGATGCGGCCGCACAGCGCCGGAAAGTCCTCGGCCGGAACGCGGGGGCGCAGCTCGTCCAGAACCGCGATGGCGGTGGCCAGCGCATAGGCGAGCTCCTGCTCGGGCGTCGCGCCGGCCTCTTGCAGGTGATAGGAACACACGTTCATCGGGTTCCATTTCGGTACGTTCGAATAACAGTACTCGGCAACATCCGCGATCATCTTGAGCGAGGGTTTGGGCGGGCAGACATAAGTGCCGCGGCTCAGGTATTCCTTGATCAGGTCATTCTGCACCGTGCCCTGCAGCTTGGACACATCGGCCCCCTGTTCCTCGGCCACCGCGATATACAGCGCCAGCAGCCAGGGGGCAGTGGCGTTGATGGTCATCGACGTATTCATCTGTTCCAGCGGGATCTGGTCGAACAGCACCCGCATGTCGCCCAGGTGGCAGACGGGCACCCCGACCTTGCCGACCTCGCCCCGGGCCAGGGTGTGATCGCTGTCATATCCGGTTTGCGTCGGCAGATCGAAGGCCACCGACAGACCGGTCTGCCCTTTGGCCAGGTTGGATCTGTAAAGCGCGTTCGAGGCTTTGGCCGTGGAATGACCGGCATAGGTTCGGATGAGCCAGGGGCGGTCTTTCTGCGTCTGCGTCATGGTCAGAGCCTCATGCGTCGATGGGTAACAATATTTCTCTCATGGGTTCTAAAGCGCAATTTTCAGCACATGTCAATTCGCTGCGTTGCGGCATGTACGGCGTGCTGCCGATTGTGACAGCGGCGGTTTGATGGCACTGTGCGGGCATGACGCAGACCGTTGAGTTACCGATTTGGCTGTTTGTTCTGATCGTGGTGTTTGCCGCGGTCACCTTCGCCTCGCATTTCCTGTTCCCGTCGGTGCGCTGGTTCTTTCGCCGCCGGCTTGAACGGGCTGTTGAACGGTTGAACCAGCGCCTGCAACGGCCGATCCAGCCGTTCAAACTGGCCGAGCGTCATGACATGATCCAACGCCTGATCTATGACCCGCAGGTTGGTCAGGCTGTTCAGCACCACGCCGAAGATCATGGAATCCCCGAAGCGGTCGCGTTCGAGCAGGCCCGGCGCTACGCCCGGGAAATCGTCCCGTCGTTTTCGGCCTTCATGTATTTCAGCTTTGCCATTCGGTTGGCTCGATGGTTGAGCAACGCGTTCTACAATGTCCGCCTCAGCCACGAGGACGAGGCCGCATTGAAGGAGATCGATCCCAAAGCAACCGTGGTCTTTGTAATGAATCACCGGAGCAACATGGATTATGTTCTGGTGACCTATTTGGCCGCGCAACAGTCGGCGCTGTCCTATGCGGTGGGCGAGTGGGCACGGGTCTGGCCGCTCAGCCGGTTGATCCGCGCGATGGGGGCCTATTTCATCCGGCGCAAGTCCGGCAGCGAACTCTACCGGCAGGTTCTGGCCAGCTATGTGCGCCTGGCCACCAATGCCGGTGTGACTCAGGCGATGTTCCCCGAGGGCGGTCTGAGCCTCACCGGGTCTTTGGGACGACCCAAACTGGGACTGCTGAAATACATCATCGACGGCACCAGTCCCGATGGTCGCGACGTCGTGTTCGTACCAGTTGCGCTGAACTATGACCGGGTGCTGGAGGATACGATTCTGACCGCCGCCGCCTTGGGCAGCGAACGGCGGTTCCGCGCGCGGATCGGCGTGATCACAAGGTGGAGCCTGAAACAGATATGGCGCCGTATCATCGGGCGTTACAAACGGTTCGGTCTTGCCTCGGTCCGATACGGCCTGCCCATTTCGCTGCAGGAGTTTCGCGAACAAGCCGGCCCGGACCTGATGACGGATCTGGCTCGAGAGTTGATGCGCCGGATTGGCCGGGCGATTCCTTTGGTCCCAGCGCCCGCCGCGTGCTGGCTCGTTCGCGAAAACGGCACCATCTCCGAGTCTGACGTTCAGTCACGGATCGTCGAGCTGATGCGGCGCGAGGGCGCCACGGACGAAGACCTGAAGGCCATCCCGCCAGCGATCGAACAACTGGTCGAACGGCGAATACTGAGCAGAAACAACGGTATGCTGTCGCCATCGGTCGAGCGGCTGGATCTGATGAAGTATTATGCGGCCTCAGCGCCCATCAGCGAAGACCCGGATGGTTCTGCGGCTGCAAAAGAAATTTCTGCGGCCGCTGGGTCATAAAATTTCAATAATGATCCGAAATGGGTTGCAAAATTACTCATGGGCCAATATTCCAGCCTATGAAGCGCGCGATTCTGCGTCGCGGCGAACACGTTTGACAGAGGAGGCCACAATGGCTTTGGACACCGACGGCGGCATCGCATCCTACGAGGCACCGGAAAAAGACCTCTATGAGATGGGTGAAATCCCTCCGATGGGATATGTGCCCAAACAGATGTATGCGTGGGCCATCCGTAGAGAGCGCCACGGCGAGCCCGACACTGCGATGCAGTTGGAGGTGGTCGATGTGCCCAAGCTGGACAGCCACGAAGTGCTGGTTCTGGTGATGGCGGCGGGCGTCAACTACAACGGTGTTTGGGCCTCGCTCGGCAAACCGATCAGCCCCTTTGATGGCCACAAGGCCCCGTATCACATCGCGGGCTCGGATGCGTCGGGCATCGTCTGGGCGGTGGGCGACAAGGTGAAACGCTGGAAGGTCGGCGACGAGGTCGTGATCCACTGCAACCAGGACGACGGCGACGACGAAGAGTGCAACGGCGGTGACCCGATGTATTCACCCAGCCAGCGGATCTGGGGCTATGAAACGCCCGATGGGTCATTTGCGCAATTCACCAACGTGCAGGCGCAACAGCTGATGCCGCGCCCCAAGCACCTGACCTGGGAAGAAAGTGCCTGCTATACGCTTACGCTGGCCACTGCCTATCGGATGCTGTTCGGACACGAGCCGCATGATCTGAAGCCGGGCCAGAACGTTCTGGTCTGGGGCGCGTCGGGGGGTCTGGGCTCCTATGCGATCCAGCTGATCAATACAGCCGGAGCCAACGCGATCGGCGTGATCTCGGACGAAAGCAAGCGCGACTTCGTCATGGGGTTGGGCGCCAAGGGCGTCATCAACCGCAAGGACTTCAACTGCTGGGGCCAGTTGCCCACGGTCAACACGCCGGAATATGCCGAGTGGTTCAAGGAAGCCCGCAAGTTCGGTAAGGCGATCTGGGACATCACGGGCACGGGCGTGAACGTCGACATGGTGTTCGAACACCCCGGCGAGAGCACCTTCCCGGTCTCGACCTTTGTCGTCAAAAAAGGCGGCATGGTCGTGATCTGCGCCGGGACCACCGGCTACAACCTGACCTTTGATGTTCGGTACATGTGGATGCACCAGAAGCGTCTGCAGGGTTCGCATTTCGCGCATCTCAAGCAGGCGTCCGCTGCAAACCGGCTGATGCTGGAGCGGCGTCTCGATCCCTGCATGTCCGAAGTGTTCACTTGGAAAGAACTGCCCGAGGCGCACATGAAAATGATGCGGAACGAGCACAAGCCGGGCAACATGTCTGTCTTGGTTCAGGCCCCGCGTACGGGCATGCGGACCTTGGAAGAGGTTCTGGACGCCCGCGGTTGATCACCGCGCATTGAAAGCAAGCGCCCGCGAATCGTTCGGACGGTTCGCGGGCGTTTTGCGTTCGGAAGATGGGACATTGTTTTTCAATGCCATGCAAATTCGGGACCCGCTGTTTTTGGGGAGTAGAAAGCAGTGAATAGGCAAGAAAACAGCGTACATGTTATGGTTGTGTTAACCCTTCGTTAACTGTTTCGGAGAGACCATGATGGCGCGAAATGAGTGGATACTGGACGTATTGTCGGACCTCAACGCCTTCGCCGTTGCGAATGGGTTGACCGCGCTGGCCGAGCAGCTTGACGACACCAGGCTGATCGCCGCGGCCGAAATTGCGTCCCTGAACGATGAGGCAAAAGCGCCGTCGAATGGGAACACAGTTCGATTTGAGCCAGGTCCTAGAGGATTTGGAAAACACCAGCACGCTTGACGAGCTGGGTGCGGTTGCTGTCCGCATCAGGGACAAACTGAAGGTCGATCACATCGTCTATCACTGGGTCGATGGCGCCGGCGATCAATATGGCTACACCACCTATCCGGATGCCTGGGCCGACCGATACCGTGAACGCAACTATCACCGAATAGATCCCGTTATCCTGGGCTGTTTCCAGCGGTTTCATCCGGTCAACTGGAAATCTCTGAACTGGTCCGGCAAGGTCGCCAAAGCCTTTCTACAAGATGCTTTGGATCATGGTGTTGGCAATCAGGGCTACTCGATCCCAATTCGTGGGCCGAATGGCCAGTTCGCGCTTTTTACGGTCAATCACAGTTGCAGCGACGAGGCTTGGGAAGCCTTCATCGTGACCTACAGCCGCGAGTTGATACTGCTCGCCCACTACTTCAACCGAAAAGCGCTGGATTTCGAGCAGGACCGCAGGCCGGAATCCGCGCGCGGCCTCTCTCCGCGCGAGATCGACGCGATGACGCTGCTGGCCTTGGGTTACAGCCGGGCGCAGGTCGCGCACTCCCTGTCTATTTCCGAGCACACATTGCGTGTCTATATCGAAAGCGCCCGGTCCAAGCTGGGTGCTCTGAATACAACCCATGCCATCGCCACTGCCCTCAGCAGGGGATTAATAGTGGTTTAAGGCCCGCGCGAGGGCCACACAGTAAATTAACCACGACTTTGTACCCCCTTCGTTCCAGCACTGGACGACAAGGGGAAAAGTCATGCTGCGTTATGTTTACGCTGACGAGCTTCATAAATTTCCAAAATTGGCCGAGGGGATGTTTCGCGACCGCGCGGATCAATTCAAAGCCCGCCTGGGATGGGATGTTCATGTCAATTCCAAAGGAGAGGAACGGGATCAGTATGATGATCTGAACCCGCTGTATGTCATCTGGGAAGAGCCGGACGGCAGTCACGGCGGCTCGATGCGGGTATTGCCCACGACTGGCCCTGTCATGGTAAATGAGGTGTTCGGGCATCTGACGGGCGGCAGCCCAATCCGCAGCCCGCTGATCTGGGAAGTGACGCGGTTCTGCCTGTCCCGCACCGCTCATCCGCACACGGCAGGGGCAATCATGCTGAGTGGGGGAGAGATCATGGAAGGCTTCGGTCTTACCCACATCGCCGGGGTCTTTGATGCAAGGATGATCCGTATCTATCGGCTGATCGGTTCCTCGCCGGTGGTCTTGGGCTCGGAGGGGGCGGGCCGTGACCAGATATCGGTCGGGCTTTGGCCCTATTCCGCTGACGATTGCAACCGCGTGGCCGAGCGGGCGGGCATCCCGCGCGAACTGTCGCGATTGTGGTTCAAGACGGCGTTCGGGTCCGCCGCGCGGCATCGGTTCGCACTGTCTGCCTGAGGTTGAATTCCGCATCTGGCGCAGGTTGGCGCGGCCCTGTAGGGTCGCGCCATGTCTCTGCCCAAGGTTACTTTTTCCGAAGATCAGGCCGCCGCGTTCGACAGCATTGCCCAGATGCTGAAAACCGCAGGCGTGGACCTGGAAGATGATGCGCTGCTCAAGCTGCCCGGCCAGGGCGAATCGGGGGTCATGGCGGTGATCGGCAAGGCCGGGTCGGGCAAGACCCTGCTGTTGGCCGAACTCTACAAGGCGCTGGCTGAGACCGGAGTTCAGATCGTCTCGGGCGACTATGAAAGCCGCAAATCGAAAGACAAGCGCAGCCTTGCCATTTTGGCCCCGACCAACAAGGCCGCCAGCGTGTTGCGATTGCGCGGTGTTCCGGCCACCACCATTCACCGCATTCTGTACACGCCGGTCTATGATCCGGAATACGAACGGATCGCCGAGTGGCTGGCGGGCAACGACGACCGCCCCGAGATCGAAGGCCTGACCGACGAGGCGCTGGACCGCGCGGCCGCGTTTTATGCCAACAACAAATCCATCCCGGGTGCCTTGGCCGCCGCTGGCCTGCGCGGATCGGATTTCATCACCGGCTGGAAACGGCGCGACGAGCCGTTGGATATCGGGTTCGTCGATGAGGCCTCGATGCTGGACGATCGCCAGTTCGATGATCTCAAGGAGATCTTTCCCACCTTGCTGCTGTTCGGCGATCCGGCGCAGTTGGCACCGGTGAACCAGTCCGGGTCGATGGTGTTCGATGCTTTGCCCGAACCGCGCAAGCTGATCCTGCACCGGGTGCACCGGCAAGAGGCCGACAACCCCATTCTGGATCTGGCCCATGCGCTGGCCGATCCGGCCATGGGGTTCGAGGATTTCGAACGCCTTGTCGAGCAGACCGCCCGCACGGATGACCGCGTGGTCTGGGGCCAGCGGGTCGAGGTCGACCTGATGGCCCGAAGCCCGGTTTTGGTCTGGCGGAATGCGACGCGTATCCGGCTGATCCAGGCCTTCCGTCAGGTGCATGGTGCGCCCGAGACCGAATTGTTGGAAGGCGAACCGCTGATCTGCGACGGGATCGAGCTGCCGCTGAAGCACCGCAAGAAGCGGCTCGACCTCGAGGCGCGCGGGCTGATCAAGGGCGCGCAGGTGATCTATCTGGGGCCGGGGCGCAAGCCTGGGTTCTCGCGGCTGCATGTCATGGGGGCCGAAGACCCGCAGGTCAGCGCCGCCTCGATCGTGCAGATCGAAAAACCGGACGAAGAAGAGCCCTTCATCCCCTTTGCCGCGCGCATGGGGGCCACGTTTCTGCATGGGGCCGCCGTGACGATCCACAAGGCGCAGGGCTCGCAGTGGGACACGGTGCAGGTCTTTGCCCCTGACCTTTATGCCGCCGCCCGCATGGGCCGGACCGAGGCCGGGCAACCCCTGTGGAAACGGCTGGCCTATGTGGCCATCACCCGGGCGCAAGAGCGGCTGATCTGGGTGGTGCGCAACCGGCTGTCCAAACCAAGCCACCCGCTGCGGGTTGACGACCTGCGCGCGGTCCCGGCCGCAAAACTTACGCTGGAGGCGGAGGAGACGTGAAGACGATCATTGTAACCGGGGCCAGTTCGGGCATCGGGCGAGCCACCGCCGAGCTGTTTCTAGATCAGGGCTGGAAGGTCGGCCTGTTGGCACGCAGTGCGGACAAGCTGAGCCAGATGGCCGCGACGCGCGAAAACGCCATTCCACTGGTGGCCGACGTGACCGATCCTCAAGCGGTGTCGGCGGCGTTCGATGAATTTCAGGCGCAGGCCGGACGGTTGGATGTTCTGTTCAACAATGCGGGGATCTTTGCCCCTGCCGGGACGATCGACGAGATCGCGCTGGACGACTGGTATCAGAGCGTCAACGTGAACCTGAACGGGATGTTTCTGTGTGCTCGCGCGGCCTTTGGCTTGATGCGCAGGCAGGTACCCCAGGGGGGCCGCATCATCAACAACGGCTCGATCGCGGCGCATGTACCGCGCCCGAATTCGGTTCACTACACCGCCACAAAACACGCGATTACCGGGCTGACACGAAGCCTGTCGCTTGACGGCCGCGCTCATGGGATCGCCTGTGGGCAGATCGACATCGGAAATGCCAGAACCCAGATGGTGCAGAACCTGGTCGATACGGCGGTTGCTGAAGGGCGAGAGCCTGATCCGACGATGGAGGTCGAAGACGCCGCGCGCTCGGTCCTGCACATGGCCAGCCTGCCGCCCGAAGCCAACGTTCAGTTCATGACCGTGATGGCAACGACGATGCCGTATATCGGGCGCGGGTAGCGGTCAGCTTTCGCGCAACAGTCGGAAAGCCGTCGAAGCGCCCCAGCCTGCGGCGATGGCAATGACGAGGGACATCAACCCGTACCAGACCGGCTGTTGACGCGACATGTTGTAGAGAAACCGCTCGAGCCCGACTTTCCGAACGTCGATAACCGTCTCGAACTGCGAAATGACTTCGCCGTTCCGCATCAGGAAGATGCGGGTCAGGTAGTCGCCTTCGGTCAAGTCGGCCGGCATCTTGATGGAGGTGCGGAATAGCGTTTGCTCATCCACGGCAACCGTGTTCTCCCGGATCGAATACAGGCCCTCATCCTCGCGGATCCTGACGACAGCCCGGGCGAAATCCTGAGCCTCCCGAATATGCATGGCTGCCCCGACGGACCGGATCGCGCGCCGGATCGAGATGCGATAGCGCAGATCTTCGGTGTCGGTGATGATGTCCGTGAACGGTGCGCTTGTGGCGACTGCGTAGAAGCTGGGTGCGGAATCGACCAGAACGCTGTCGGTATTCACCCAGATGCCGAATTTCTTTTCCTTGCGCCGCACCATGACCGGCTCGGACGGGCCTGCGACTGCCACGATCACCTCCAGCGGAGGGCCGGGCGGGATCGGTGCTTCGCGCTTGACGGCGCCAAAGATCAGAATCTCGGATCCGTCGAAATCGGCGGTGATGGCTACGCGATCCTGGCTGAGGCCAAGAACGACCTGCTCATCCGCGGCGTGGACGGGGAGGGTCATGAATACAAGGGCGAAGAACCAGCGCAACACGTCAATGCCCCCCATCGGTGCCAAGCGAGTAGAGCTCGGCCGGTTGCAACAACAGATCCAGGGCCAGCTTGCCGCAAACCGCCAAGACAAGAGCCGCCAGCAGGACGCGCAGCTGCTCGGCCGGGATGCGTGCCCCCAGCACGGTTCCGATCTGAGCTCCGATCACCCCGCCAACCAACAGCAGGACGGCCAGCACGATATCGACCGTAAAGTTGGTCGTGGCGTGCAGCATGGTGGTAAAGCCAGTGACGAAAATAATCTGGAAAAGGGATGTCCCCACAACCACTTTGGTCGGCATTCCAAGCAGGTAGATCATGGCGGGCACCATGATGAATCCGCCGCCTACGCCCATGATCGCCGACAACACGCCGACGAACAGCCCGACAAGCACCGGCGGAATGACCGAGATATACAGCCCCGAGGTCCGGAACCGCATCTTGAACGGCAGGGCGTGGATCCACCCCCTCTGGCGCCGTTTGACAGGGACCCCACCGGCCTTGCGGGACCTGCGCAGCGCATTGAGGCTTTCAAAGAACATCAGCCCGCCAATGACGCCCAGAAAGACGACATAGCAGAGCTTGACCAGCAGATCGACCTGACCCAGGCTTTTGAGATAGTTGAAGAAGACAACGCCTACGGCAGCGCCGATCAGACCACCTACAAGAAGGACCGTGCCCATCTTTAGGTCGACCGTCTTTCTTCGGAAATGCGCCAGCACCCCCGAGAATGACGAGGCAACGATCTGGTTCGCCTCGGTTGCCACGGCAACGGCGGGTGGGATGCCGATAAAGAACAGCAGCGGGGTCATCAAAAATCCGCCACCGACACCGAACATGCCGGACAGGATTCCCACCATGCCGCCGAGGCCAAGCAGCAGAAAGGCGTTTACGGAAACTTCGGCGATAGGCAGGTAGATATGCATGTGGTCTAGCCGATCCGTACTGCGGTGGACTGGTTAAAGCGAGCAAAGGCAGGCGCGCTGCGTTGGGCGAAGGAACGGACTGGTGGGTACATGGCGGTTTCGAAGGATAAACTGGTCACGATCAAACCCCCGCCAATTCAGAAAGCGAATAGAATTCTGTCGGAGCCACGATCAGTTCCAGCCCGACTTTTCCGGCCACGATCATGACCAGTACCGCCAGCAAAACCCGCAGCTGCTCAGCCTTCAGCCGGGCGCCGACCATGCTGCCGAACTGGGCCCCAACGACACCTCCGATCAACAGGAACAAGGCCAGCACGATGTCCACGCTGAAGTTGGTCGAAGCGTGGATCATCGTCGTAAACCCGGCCACGAAAATGATCTGAAACAGCGAGGTTCCGATCACCACCTTTGTCGGCATTCCCAGGATATAGATCATTGCCGGAACCATGATGAACCCGCCGCCAACGCCCATGATGGCCGACAGGATTCCGACGCCAAAGCCGACCAGGATGGGTGGAATGACCGAGATGTACAGGTTTGACTCGCGGAACCGCATTTTGAACGGCAGTGCATGAACCCAGGTGCGTTGGCGGCGTGCGGTCGGTGCGGTGCCGCCCGCTGCCCGTGACCGGCGAATTGCACGCAGGCTCTCAATGAACATCAAGGTGCCGATGAGGCCTAGAAACACGACGTAACACAGCTGGACCGCCAGATCGACCTGCCCCAAATGCTTGAGATAGTTGAAGACGAGCATCCCCAGTGTCGCGCCCAGCAGGCCGCCGCCCAGCAGAACCGATCCCATCTTCAGGTCTACGGTCCTGCGCTTGAGATGTGCCATCAGCCCGGAAAACGAGGATGCCACCACCTGGTTGGCCGATGTCGCCACGGCGACTGCAGGTGGAATGCCAATCAGAAACAGCAGTGGCGTGATCAGAAAGCCGCCTCCCACTCCGAACATGCCGGACAGAACGCCCACGGAAACACCAATCGCCAGCAGAACAAACGGGCTAACGGATACTTCGGCTATGGGAAGGTAGACGTGCATACCCTCTTAGAGCGCTTGCGGCATGCAAAATCAACTCTGCATGCCGCTTTGCAGCAAACAGGACTGAAAAGCAGTCCTGAACTGGCCTTATCAGCGCTCTTTCACATAAGGCTCGCCACCGGCCCTTGGCGGGACCGCTTTGCCGACGAAACCTGCCAGGATCACCACGGTCAGGATATAGGGCAGCGCGTCCATGACCTGAACGGGGATTATGATGCCGCCCAGGTCGATATTCTGGAACCGCAGAGCGACAGCCTGCAGCAGCCCGAACAGTAAACACGCCCACATGGCGTGCCATGGCCGCCACTTGGCAAAGATCAGTGCGGCCAGTGCGATGAAGCCCCGGCCGGCCGTCATGTCTTTGACGAACCCTGCCTGCAACGCAGTAGCCAAATAGGCCCCGGCGATGCCACACAGCACGCCACAGATGGCGACGGCTGCGTAGCGAAGCCCCACCACCGAGACGCCCGCAGTGTCCACTGCCGCCGGGTTTTCACCCACGGCGCGCAGGCGCAGGCCAAAGCGGGTGCGGAACAGCACCCACCAGGTGGCGGGCACCATCAGGAACGCCACGTAAACAAGAATCGAGTGGCCTGAGAGCAATTCGGCGTAGATGGGACCGATGATCGGCACACCGCTCAAAGCTTCTGCGAAGGGGAAGTTGATCGGCTCGAACCGGCCACCCCCGAACAACGACGGAGTGCGGCCGCCTTGCTGGAACCAGTCCTGGGCCACCAGCACGGTCATGCCGGCAGCCAGGAAGTTGATGGCGACACCGGAAATCAGCTGGTTGCCCCGGAACGTGATCGAAGCAAGCCCGTGTAGGCCAGACAGCACCAAGGACGATGCGATGCCGGCCAGCAGGCCCAGCCATACCGACCCGGTGACGGCGGCAACGGCGGCCGAGAAGAATGCGGCCATCAGCATCTTGCCTTCCAGGCCGATGTCGAAAATGCCAGCGCGTTCCGAATACAAGCCGGCCAGACAGGCCAGAAGCAGCGGCGTGGCCAGGCGAATGGTCGAGTCCAGAACCTGGACGATCGTCAGGAACAACTCCATCAGTTCGCCTCCTTCCGCAGAGCCAGGAACAGCTTTTCAAGCGGCATGCGGACCATGTTGTCCAGCGCTCCGGTGAACAGGATCACCAGCGCCTGGATCACCACGATCAGCTCGCGCGGGATCGACGTCCACAGGGCCAGTTCCGCGCCGCCCTGGTAGAGGAAACCAAACAGGATGGCTGCCAGGAACACGCCAAACGGGTGCGAGCGGCCCATCAGGGCCACCGCGATGCCGATAAAACCCGCGCCCTCGGTCGAGTTGAGAACCAGCCGCTCGGCCTCACCCATGACGTTGTTGATAGCCATCAGGCCCGCCAAAGCGCCCGAGATCAGCATCGCCACGATGGTGATACGCACCGGTGAGATACCGGCATAGACCGCACCGGTCTCCGAATGCCCATAGGCCCGGATTTCATAGCCCAGGCGGGTGCGCCAGATCAGCGCCCAGACGACGATGCAGGCGATGACCGCGATGATCAGCGAGATGTTGGCCGGAGCCGCCTTGGAGAAGGTGATCCCGATCGGGGCCAGCATCTCGTGCAGGGTGGGCAGATGTACCGCCTCGGCAAAGCGGGCGGTGGCCGGGTCTTGCGAGCCGGCCGGTCGCATTACGTTGACCAGCATGTAGTTCAGCAGCGCCGCGGCGATGAAGTTGAACATGATCGTGGTGATCACGATATGGCTGCCGCGCTTGGCCTGCAGATAGGCCGGTATCGCAGCCCAGGCCGCGCCGAACAGCATGCCGGCGGCCATCGCAGCCAGCAGAGCGATGCTCCAATGCGGCCAAGGCACATAGAGGCACACCATGGCAACGCCCAGTCCGCCCAACATGGCCTGGCCTTCGCCGCCGATGTTGAACAAACGCGCGTGAAAGGCCACCGCAACCGCCAGACCTGTGAACATGAAGTTGGTGGCATAATACAGGGTGTAGCCCCAACCATAGGTCGACCCCAGCGCGCCGGTGACCATCAGGTTCACCGCCTCGACCGGGTTTTCGCCAATCGCCAGAATGACCAGTGTCGACAGGATTGCGGCCAGGATCAGACTGATGAGCGGGATCAGAATGACGTCGGCCCATTTGGGCATCTTATCCATGTTACGCGGCCTCCCCCGCAACACCGGCCATCAACAGGCCCAGTTCTTTTTCATCCGTTTCATGGGGCAAGCGCTCGCCCATGATATGTCCGTCGAACATCACTGCAATCCGGTCGGACAGAGAGAAGATCTCTTCCAACTCGACCGAGACCAACAGGATCGCCTTGCCCTGATCGCGCAGGGCGACGATCTGCTTGTGAATGAATTCGATCGCGCCGATGTCCACGCCGCGGGTCGGCTGGCCAACCAACAGCAATTCGGGGTTCCGCTCGATTTCGCGCGCCACGACGATCTTCTGCTGGTTCCCGCCCGAGAAATTCTTGGCCGACAGCCAGCCATTCGGCGGACGCACGTCGAATTTCTCGATCTTGCGTTCTGTGTCGGCGCGCAGGGCGGCGTTGTTCATGAAAATTCCGCGTTGGTAGGCAGGGTCGCGGTGGTAGCCGAAGGCCACGTTTTCCCAGGCGTGGAAGTCCATGATCAGGCCTTCGCGTTGCCGGTCTTCGGGCACATGGGCGATCCCTTGGGCGCGCCGCGCCTGACCGTCGGCCTCGGGTCCGCTGAGTGCCAGGGGCGTACCATTCAGTTTGATCACGCCTGATCCCGGGCGCATGCCGCCCAACACTTCTAGCAACTCGGACTGCCCGTTGCCGGCGACGCCTGCGATGCCCACGATCTCGCCCGCGCGGACGGTCAGGTCGATGCCTTTGACGCGCTCGACGCCCGCCGAATCCGTCACCCGCAGGTTCTCGATTTCAAGGATGGGCTTGCCGGGTTTGGCCGGCACCTTGTCGACGCGCAACAGAACCTTGCGCCCGACCATCAGCTCGGCCAACTCCTCGGGGTTGGTCTCGGCGGTCTTGACCGTGGCAGTCATCTGGCCGCGGCGCATCACCGACACGGTATCGGTGGCCTCCATGATCTCGCGCAGCTTGTGGGTGATCAGGATGATGGTCTTCCCTTCGGCGCGCAGCCGGTCGAGGATGCGGAACAGCTGGTCGGCCTCGGCCGGGGTCAGCACACCGGTGGGCTCGTCCAGAATCAGGATTTCCGCCTTCCGGTACAGCGCCTTGAGGATTTCGACCCGCTGCTGCATGCCCACGCCGATCTCGTCGATACGCTTGTCGGGGTCCACGAACAGCTCGTATTCTTCCTCGAGCTCTTTCAGCTCTTTCCGGGCCTTGGCCAGCGAGGGGGCCAGCAGCCCGCCATCTTCGGCGCCCAGAACGATGTTTTCCAGAACGGTGAAATTCTCGACCAGCTTGAAATGCTGAAAGACCATGCCGATACCCGCGGCGATCGCGGCCTGGCTATCGGGGATGTCGGTCTTTTTGCCGTTGATCCAGATTTCACCTTTGTCGGCCTTGTAGAAGCCGTACAGAATGCTCATCAGCGTGGATTTGCCCGCACCGTTTTCACCGATGATCCCGTGGATCGTGCCGGGGGCGACGCTGATCGAGATGTCCTTGTTCGCTTGAACTGGCCCAAAGGCTTTGGAAATCCCTTTGAGCTCGATGGCGGGGACTGTCATGTCTTGTCCTCGATTGCCGTAGAAGCTGCGCTGATTTCGCGATCATTCGGTCGTGGCGAAACAGCGGCATGAGTGGATGCGGGACGGGAGGTTTCCCCCGCCCCGCGCGATATCAGAACTGCAGTGCCGGGCAGCTGTCGTTCTCGTAGTAGCTGACGACGGTGACATTGCCGTCGATGATGTCGCGGCGCGCCTTTTCGACGGCGGCCTTCATCTCGTCGCTCACCAGCGAGGCGTTGTTTTCATCCATGGCAACGCCGACACCGTCCTGTGCCAGACCCATGGTGAACTTGCCGGTTTCGACATCTTCGCCTGCTTTCATGGCGTCATAAACGGCCACGTCCACGCGCTTGAGCATCGAGGTCAGAACCTTGCCCGGGTGCAGGTGGTTCTGGTTGCTGTCCACGCCGATCGACAGGATGCCTTCGTCGGCCGCGGTCTGCAGAACACCGACGCCGGTACCGCCTGCGGCAGCATAGATCACGTCAGCGCCTTGGCTGATCTGAGCTTTGGTCAGCTCCGAACCCTTCACCGGGTCGTTCCAAGCGGCCGGGGTGGTGCCGGTCATGTTGGCTACGACGTTGATGTCAGGGTTCACGGCCTTCGCGCCCTGGGCGTAGCCGCAGCCAAAGTGCCGGATCAGCGGAATGTCCATGCCACCGATGAATCCGACCGTACCCGACTTGGATGCCATCGCGGCCATCATGCCGACCAGGTACGAACCTTCATGCTCGGCGAACGAGACCTGGCGGATGTTAGGCGCGTCCAGCCAGCTGACGTCGACGGCAACGAACTTGGTGTCGGGATAGTCAGGTGCGACGGCGGCCAGCGGATCAGCCATGGCAAAGCCCATCGTGATGATCGGGTTTGCACCGGCTTCAGCGAAGCGACGCAGGGCTTGTTCGCGCTGCGCTTCCGACTGCAGCTCGATTTCGCGATAGGATTTGCCGGTTTGGTCGGCCCAGCGCTTGGCGCCGTTATGGGCTGCTTCGTTGAACGATTTGTCGAACTTGCCGCCCAGATCGAAGATGATCGCCGGTTCGGCCAGCGCCGCACCTGCGGTCAGTGCAAACGCGGCGGCCGCGCCCATCAAGGATTTCATCAGGGTCATCATATACTCCCGTTGTTTTTTATGGCTTCGGGGCAGGGGCTTTTGCCCAGCCCCGCTCAGAGCGAGCAGAACTGCTGTGATAGCGGCAATTAAGGCCGTCTGAAACAGCCATGGTCAACCGCTTTTTGACCATTTGGTCTCAGAAATGCCCGGCTTTCGTCAGGGTAGCGCGCGCTCCATCAAGATTGCATCCACTTTGTCAGCCTTGCCGCGCCGGTAATATCCCGGCCGAAGACCGCAGCGCGCATAGCCGCAACTTTGGTAGAGTGCAATGGCGGCCGCGTTGTCCGATGCCACCTCAAGAAACGCCCGGCGCGCACCCAGATCGTGAGCCTTGTCATGCCAAGCCTGCATGCAGGCGCGGCCCAGACCCTGCCGCTGATGATCGGGATGCGTCGCGATGGTCAGCAGCTCGGCCTCGTCGCCGATGACTTGGACCAGGGCAAATGCTGTTTTGTTTCCAACGACATGGGTGAAGCGGCTGGCAAGCAGATCAGCGAATTCATCAGCAGTCCAGGGGCGGGACTGGGTGAAAGCCGCGCCGTGGGTCTCGGCCATTTCCTGTGGGGTCATGGGTCCAGCAAAGGCGGCGGCGTATCGCGCGACGGGGCGGCGTCTGCGGCACGAACGTACAGAGGGGCCGGGGGACCTGACACAAGGTCAACACGTTCGGATGCAATCCGGGCGATGGCCCGGACGACTGCATTCGCATCGTCGCACAAAAACAGGGCGCCAAGTGATTCTGCCTGTTCCTGCGTCATCAGCTGCGGCGTCCCGTCGGGCGCTAGCAGGTAAACATGTTCCCGGGGGGCTGGAATGGCTGGGGTCCGCCCTTCAGGTGCCAAAGCCGCAAGGGCTTCAAGGCCCGAAACGCCGATTGCTGGTTTGTTCAATCCAAGCGCCAGCCCTCGGGCGGCGGAGACCGAGATGCGAATTCCAGTGAAATTGCCCGGACCCGTCCCGACACCGATCGCGTCGATATCCGCCCAAGAAACCCCGCCTTCTGCCAGGATGTCCTGAAGCAAAGGCATCAGGCGTTCCGCCTGGCCGCGGGTCATGGTTTCGGCGCGGCTCACGACGATGTCTGGCCCGCGCAGCAAAGCGGCCGCGCAATGCGCGGCCGATGTGTCAAATGCCAGAATTGTCTGATCAGACGGCAACAGGGCGAACCTCGGTCACCTCGGGGATGTAATGGCGGAGCAGGTTCTCGATCCCCATTTTCAGGGTCAGCGTCGAGGACGGGCAGCCTGCGCAGGCCCCTTGCATATGCAGGTAGACGACGCCGCGGTCAAAGCCGTGGAAGGTGATGTCACCGCCGTCCTGCGCCACGGCGGGGCGCACGCGGCTGTCCAGCAATTCCTTGATCTGGTTGACGATTTCCGAGTCCTCACCCGAATGTTCAGCATGGCCGGACGCGGTTTCCACCCCGGCCCCCATCACCGGCTGGCCGGACTGGTAGTGCTCCATCACAGCGCCCAGGATGGCGGGTTTGATGTGGTCCCACTGCACGCCGTCGTCTTTGGTGACGGTTACGAAGTCATTGCCGAAGAAAACTCCGGTCACACCGCTGACCGCAAAGATGCGCTGCGCCAGCGGCGAGTTCTGCGCGGCTTCGGCGGTCGGGAAATCCGCTGTACCGGCCTCGAGCACGGTCTGACCGGGCAGGAATTTCAGCGTGGCCGGGTTGGGTGTGGATTCGGTCTGGATGAACATGGCGCGCTCCGTATCAGTTGGCTCTGATATGCGCGTCAGCGGCCGGGAAGTCAAGATTTGGAACGGTTCTAAATCGCTGTGGCCTGTCGGATTGCCATGTCCAGTCGGTCATCGCCCCAATAAAGCTCCTCATCCACGACAAAACTGGGGGCGCCGAAGATCCCCAGCGATTTGGCGCGGGCAACCTGGTCAAACAGAGCACTCTTGATGTCAGTGTCTGCGGTCCGGTCGATCATGTCCTCGGGGAGGCCGGCGGCGGACAGGGCGCTGCGCAGGACAGGCTCTTCGGAAATGTTCAGGCCTTGGCCAAATTGTGCGGCGAAAACGGCGCGGGAGAATGCAGCGCGCGCTTCACCCTGAGGGATGGCGAGCGCAAGGCGTGCGGCCTTCAGGCTGTTTTGCGGAAACTCGGCAGGTCGGGACAGGGGCAGGTCACGCTGCCGGCACAGCCGTTCCATGTCGCGCCACATGTACCGCCCCTTGGCCGGATAGATGTTGAACGGTGAAGTTTTCCATCCCTGCTCGGCAAAAATGGGGCCCAGAAGGAATGGCTGCCAGTCCACCCGCACGCCACAGGCTGCTGCGTCCTGTTCTACCCGCATGGCGCTGAGGTAGGAATAGGTCGAGGCGAAATCGAACCAGAAGTGCAGAGTGGCGGGCATCAGGTGATCTCTTCGAGCTTCTCCTTGCTCAGGTCGCCCGGAACGATGGTGATCGGAATCGGCAAGCTGCCGGAATTCCGCGTCAACTGAGTGACCAGTGGACCGGGGCCCTTCTTGTCAGTACCTGCACCCAGAACAAGGACGCCGATTTCGGGATCCGAGCGGACATGCTCAATGATCTGCGGAACGGGCTCACCCTCGCGGATCGCCAGTTCCGGCTCGATCCCCTGCTTGTCACGCATCCATTTGGCAAATACCTCGAAATGCGCGTGGATACGCTCGCGGGCTTCTTCCCGCATCACTTCGGCCACGCCGATCCAGTGGTTGAACTCGTCCGGAGGAATGACCGAGAGGATGGTCACCCCCCCGCCGGTATGCGCAGCACGCATCGCGGCGAAACGCATGGCGTTCAGGCACTCGCGGCTATCGTCAAGAACTACAAGGAACTTGCGCATGAATGTCCTCTTCGGTTTTCGGGATCATGCCCGAGCATTCGGTGTCTGGCAACTCGGGCCGCGACGGACCGTCGCTTATTGGTCGCTGGCCGCCCAGTCCCAGTAGAGCGCGCGCGTGCGGCGCGTGATAGGGCCAATCTGATATTGCGTGTCGTCCAGTGCGGTCACGGGCGTGACCTTGTTCATGTTGCCGGACATGAACACTTCGTCCGCGTCGTGGAAATCGTCGAAGGTCAGAACAGTTTCGTGAACCGTCACCCCGTCGCGACGCAGGTTGTCGATGTGCCGCGCGCGCGTGATGCCTGCAAGGAAGGTTCCGTTCGGTGCCGGAGTAAACACCTCTCCATCCTTGGCCATGAAGATGTTGGCCGTTGCGGTTTCTGCCACGTTGCCCATGGCGTCGGTCACCAATGCGTTTGAAAACCCCTTGGATCGCGCTTCCGCCAGCATTCGGGCGTTATTTGGATACAGGCACCCGGCCTTGGCGTTGACGACCGCGCTTTCCAGAACCGGGCGGCGGAAGCGGGTGGTCGTCAGAGTGACCGAGGCCGCCTCGGGTGCCATTGGGATCTCTTCGAGGCAGATGGCGAAACCTGTGCTGTCACCCTGCGGTACGATCGCGGTCGCGTCGCCGTCGATCCCCCAGTACATCGGGCGAATGTAGACGGCGGCCTCGGTCGGGTATGCTTCCAGACCTTCGCGGATCAGTTCGACCATTTGTTCGGTGGTCACGGTCGGAGTGAGCATCAGCGCCTCGGCCGAGCGGTTCACCCGGTCGCAATGCGCGGCCAGATCCGGGGTCATGCCATCAAATCGGCGGGCCCCGTCAAACACCGACGAACCCAACCAGGCCCCGTGGTCCGCAGCCCGCATGATCGGGGCATCGCCATCGTGCCATTTGCCATCGAAATAAGTGCGGATATTCTTGCCGACTGCCATAGTGCCCTCCGTCAATTCCGCCGAACCGTAGGAGCGCGCGCGCCTGAGGTCCAGCAGATTATCCGGCGGCCATAGGCAACACGTCTCGCTTGACCATCGCGCGCAGGGCGAAGTTGGAGCGTAGGTTGCGGATGCCCGGAATCTGCATCAGCCGGTTTTCCAGAAACGCATCAAAGGCGGTCAGGTCACGCGCCACGACGCGCAGCAGGATGTCGCGCGAGCCTGTCATGAGGTAACACTCCATAACCTCATCGCAGCGCAGGATGGCGCGTTCGAAGGCGTCGATGGCGTGGCGGTCCTGTTTCTCCAGTTCGACCGACACGAAAATCGTGACGCCAAAGCCCAGCTTCTCAGGGTCGACCTGGGCCGAATATCCGGTGATCACCCCGTCGCGGCGCAGGCGGTCCAGCCGCCGCGCGCAGGGTGTGGGCGACAGGCCCACCTTTTCGGCCAGGTCCAGAACGGTCATGCGCCCGTCCTGCTGCAGCGCGCGCACGATCTTGCGGTCGATCTGGTCCATGGAGAGAATCCCTAATATGATCGGATCAGATTACTATTATCTCCAAGAGAGATAAGTTGACCAGCATGTATTGGCGAAAATCGCTCGGTCGGATGTGGCAGAATCCATCTGTCTTTCCGGAGGAGCAAAATGGAAATAACCACGATTGACGCGCCAGTTCACGAGCGTGTGGTCGAATTCAAAGACGCCGCCAGCGGGCTTTCGGGCTTTGTGGCGATCCACTCCACGCAATTGGGACCTGCAGCGGGTGGGGTGCGGATGCGCACCTATGGCCACCCGTCCGAGGCGCTGGACGATGCGCTGCGCCTGTCGCGGGGCATGACCTACAAGAACGCCGCGGCCGATCTGCCGCTGGGCGGGGGCAAGGCCGTGATCATCGGTGACCCGACCGCGGACAAGACGCCCCGGTTGCTGCAGGCCTTCGGGCGCGTGGTCCAAAGCCTCGGCGGCCAATACTGGACGGCCGAGGACATGGGGATGACCCCGGCCGACATGGCCCAGATCGGCACCGAAACCGAATTTGTCGCCGGTCTGCCCGATGGCCCCTTCGCCAGCGGCGACCCGTCGCCCGTCACCGCCCGCGGGATCTTCAACGCCATCCGCGTCACCGCGCGGCATCGGTATGGGTCCGGGGACCTGAGCGGCAAGACCGTCTCGGTGCAGGGGCTGGGCCATGTGGGCGAACATCTGTGCGCGCTGTTGCATGACGCCAGGGCGAAACTGGTGATCACCGACATCGATGCGGGCCAGACCGCCCGGCTTGCGGACCGGTTCGCAGCGCAGGCCGTCGCGCCCGATGCGATCTATGCGGCCCAGGCGGATGTTTTCGCGCCCTGCGCCATCGGCGGCATCCTGAACGAAACCAGCATTCCGCTGCTGAAGGTCAGCGCGGTGGCCGGAGGGGCCAACAACCAGTTGGCAACTGATGCCGACGCGCAGCGCCTGCATGACCGCGGCATCCTCTATGCTCCGGATTTCGTGGCCAATGGCGGCGGGATCGTGAACGTCGCAACCGAGATCCTGAAGATCAGGGATCGCGAAGCCTGGGTCGGTCAGCGGCTCGAGGCGCTGGAGCGGACGATGGACCGCATCCTGACCCGCGCCAAGGTCGATGGCGTCAGCCCCCATGCGGTGGCCGAATCCATCGTCGAGGAAAAACTGCACCCGCAGGCCGCCTGACCTGCAACGAAAAACGCCGCCCCAGATCAGGGGCGGCGCTGAAGTTTCTGTCTGGGTCTCAGGCGCGGCCGGCGCCCACCATCCCCACGATCTCGTAGGTGCGGCTGAGGATCGGAGCCGCGATTTCCCGCGCCCGTTCTGCGCCACGGTCCAGAACCCTGTCGATCTCGGCCTGATCGCCCATCAGCCGCGCCATCTCGGTCGAGATCGGCGACAGCTTTGCGACCGCCAGATCGGCCAGCATCGGCTTGAAGTCACCGAACTGCTTGCCCCCGACCTCGGCCAGAACCTGCTCGACCGTCTGATCGCTGAGCGCGGCATAGATGTTGACCAGGTTGCGCGCCTCGGGGCGGCCTTCCAGCCCGTCCACCTCCGAGGGCAGGGCGTCGGGGTCGGTCTTGGCCTTGCGGATCTTCTTGGCGATGGTGTCGGCATCGTCGGTCATGTTGATCCGGCTCATGTCGGACGGGTCCGACTTGGACATCTTCTTGGCCCCGTCGCGCAGGCTCATCACGCGCGTCGCCGCGCCCTCGATCACCGGCTCGGTGATCGGGAAGAAATCGACGCCATAGTCGTGGTTGAACTTGATGGCGATGTCGCGGGTCAGCTCAAGATGCTGTTTCTGGTCGTCGCCCACCGGGACATGGGTCGCGTGATAGACCAGAATGTCGGCGGCCATCAGCGAGGGATAGGCGAAAAGGCCCAGCGAGGCGTTCTGCTGGTTCTTGCCCGCCTTGTCCTTCCACTGGGTCATGCGCTGCATCCAGCCCATGCGCGCGACACAGTTGAAGATCCAGGCCAGTTGCGCGTGCTCGGGCACCTGGGACTGGTTGAACAGGATCGACTGTTCCGGGTCGATGCCAGCGGCGATGAAGCCCGCGCACAGCTCGCGCGTGGAATGCGCCAGTTCTTTGGGGTCCTGCCAGACGGTGATCGCGTGAAGATCGACCATGCAGTACACGGTCTCCATCTCCGGTCCCTGCATATCCACAAAACGCTTGAGCGCACCAAGGTAGTTGCCAAGATGCAGGTTTCCCGAGGGCTGAATGCCGGAAAACACGCGCGGCGTGAACTTGGTCTCGGTCATGGAAGGGAACTCCCGTCTGGAAAAATAAGCCTCCGTCGCTTACCCATGAGGCAAAGGGACGTCAACAGCCGCGAAAGGCCCGCCCAATGAGCAGCGAGCATTACACACCCCCCGTGAACCCCCTGCCACCCGTGGTGGTGGCGCTGGTCTTGTTCATCATGGGGATCGAACTGGCTTTCACCCTCGGCACGCGGGGCCTGGTCGGCGGACCGGGCGCGGTGGGCTGGCGGCTGGAGGCGATCCAGCGCTATTCCTTCTCGGCCGACATCTTCGACTGGATGGTGATGAACGGGCGTTGGCCGGTCGAGCATATGATCCGGTTTTTCACCTACCCCTTCGTGTCAGGTAGCTTTACCCAGGCGCTTTTTGTCTGCGTCTTTGTTTTGGCGATGGGCAAGATGGTGGGTGAGGTCTTTGGCGGTTTTGCGATGCTGGTGATCTTTGTGCTGTCCGGCGTGGGCGGGGCGCTGGCCTATGCGGTGCTGCTGGACCCGCGCTATCCGCTGGTCGGGGGCTTTCCGCCGGTCTACGGCCTGATCGGCGCGTTCACCTGGCTGCTATGGCGCAGGCTGTCGCTGGTCGGAGAGAACCAGGCGCGGGCGTTCCAGTTGATCGCGGTGCTGATGGGTATCCAACTGTTGTTCGGGCTGATCTTCGGCGGCACCTCGGATTGGGTGGCCGATCTGGGTGGGTTCGCGACCGGGTTCGGGCTGTCGTTTTTCGTGGCGCCGGGCGGATGGGCGCGGCTGGTGGGGCGTATCCGGCGGGACTGAGGTGGTCAGGACCTTCGCAGGGCGGACCGGAACTCGGACAGGCGGAATGCGCCCAGCAGGTGGCCCAGAAGAAAGTAAGATACCGCGGCGACCACGATCAGGCCCAGCAAGGCCAGATAGCGCCAGCCCGGAACCTCGAATGTCCAACCGAATAGCTGCATCGCCGCGATCAGCACCACGCCCATTCCTATTGAGGCGGCCAATATCCTGGGCGCGCGGCGCTTGAAACGGTCGTCGAAACGGGCCTCGTCGCCCATGCGCCGGGCGCCCAGTGCCAATTGCGCCACCATGCCCCACCCGGCGGCCGAGGCCGCGATGGCCGGGGCGATCCAGCCGACGATCGGGTACAGCCCAAAGGCCAGAACGGCGTTGATGATCATTGCCACAACGGCATACCGGAAGGGCGCGCGGGTATCCTCGCGGGCGAAGAACAACGGTTGCAGCAGCTTTTGCAGCATGAAGGCCGGCAGGCCGATGCCATAGACCGCCACGGCCAGAGCGGTGGTAGCCGTGTCTTCAGGTGTGAACTGTCCACGTTCGAACAGGACCGAGACCAGCGGAACCGGGATGAGCACGAAAGCCACGGTGGCCGGAATGGTCAGCAACAGGGTGAACTCTCCGGCGCGGGAAAAGGCGTTGCGCGCGCCATCGCCGTCCCCCGCGCGCAGGCGGCGCGACAGGTCGGGCAACAGCACGATGCCAACGGCGATGCCGACCACGCCCAGCGGCAGCTGATACAGCCGGTCGGCGGCAAAGAGCCAGCTGATGGCCTTTTCGGTCTTTGACGCGACCAGCTGCCCGACAACGAGATTGACCTGCGTCACACCCATGGCAAGTGCCGCCGGTACCGCGATCCGAACCATGTTGCGCATTTCAGGGCTGAGCTTCGGCCGGCCGAACCGGATGCGAATTCCGGCGCGTTCGGTGGCGACCCAAACCAGCGCCAGTTGAGCGACCCCGGCAAGGGGTATAACTGCGATGAGCCAACGGATGACCTCGCCCCCGGTTGCCGCGCCTACGATCAGTGCTGTGCAGGCGAAGATGTTCAGCAGAACCGGCGCCGCCGCTGCGGCGGCAAAGCGGCCGGTGGCATTGAGAACCCCGGAAAACAGCGCGGCCAGGGACATGAACAGAATGTAGGGAAAGACGACATATCCGTAGTCGACCGCCAGATCGAAACGTTCGTCGCCATAAAACCCCTCGGCCGTCAGCCAGACCAGCCCCGGCATGAAGACCATGGCCAGCCCGACCAGCGCCAGAACGGCCGCCGCCAGCAGGTTGAACGCGTCCTGCGCAAACCCTTGCGCGTCTTCGCCGCCCTCCAGCCGTTTCGAGAACATCGGAACGAAGGCCGCACTGAAAGCGCCCTCGGCGAAGAACCGGCGGAACATGTTGGGCAGGCGGAAGGCTGCGACAAAAGCATCCATGACCGGCCCCGGCCCGATATAGGCTGTCAGCAGAATTTCCCGCAGAAAGCCTAGAATACGGCTGGCAAGGGTCCAGAACCCGACAGTGAACAGGCCCGAGAACAGGCGGATCTGCTTCATGAGGCCGCCCGCTCGGCGCCTTCGGTGATCGCGGTGCGCAGCTTGGCTTCCAGCGTTCTCTGCTTGGCCTCCGAGTGGTATTTGAGCCCGAACATGTCCTTGACGTAGAACGTATCCACCACCTGCTCGCCATAGGTCGCGATCACGGCATTGGCGATATAGACATTGGCGGCGGCAAGGGTCCGGGCCAGATCATATAGCAGACCCGGCCGGTCGCGGGTGTCGACTTCGATGATCGTGTAGATTTCGGACCCTTCATTGTCGAAGGTGATGTGCGTCGGGACGTTGAACGCCTTTTCCCGCTTCTTGATCTTGTCGCGGGACCTGAGCGCCTCGCGGGCTACCACTTCGCCCTTGAGGGTTCGGTGGATCATCTGGGTCAGGCGCGGCAGACGCGACAACTCGAACGGGTGTCCGTCAGTGTCCTGAATCCAGAACGCGTCGGTCACGTAGCCGTCCTTGGTGGTATAGCTGCGGGCATCAACCACGTTTGCGCCCACGAGCGCCAGCGCGCCGGCGATGCGGGCAAAGATACCTGGGTGGTCGGCCATCGCGAAACAGGCGCGGGTGGCGTCGCGATCCTCGTCTGGTTGCAGGCGGATCTCCATCGCGCCAGGGTCACCATCGGCTTCCAGTGCGCGCAACATCTCAGCGAATTCGACATGGGTCGAGAGGTTGAGCCCCTGCCAATACGGATCATAGTGCCGCCCGGTTTCCGTCTTGAGATCGGCCTTGGACCAGGCAGACAACGCGTCACGCAGCGCTTTCTTGGCCTCGGCGCCACGATTGGCACGGTTGAGGTCCTCCATGCCGGTTTCCAGTGCGCGCTTGGTTTCCGCATGCAAGGCCCGTAGCAGGGTGGCCTTCCAGTTGTTCCAGGTGTTCGGCCCAACGCCGCGGATGTCGCAGACTGTCAGGACAGTCAGCAGATCCAGCCGTTTGACGGTCTGAACCGCCTTGGCAAAGTCGCGCACCGTGCGTGGGTCCGAGATGTCGCGCTTCTGTGCCATGTCCGACATCAGCAGGTGATAGCGCACCAGCCATTCGACGGTTTCGCATTCTTTCTTGTTCAGCCCCAGCCGAGGCGCGACCGTCCGTGCGATCTTGGCCCCCAGTATCGAGTGATCCTCGGGGCGGCCCTTGGCGATGTCGTGCAACAGCAAAGCGACGTAAAGCACACGCCGGTTCACTCCGCCCTCGAGGATCGACGAGGCCAGCGGCAGCGCTTCGACAAGTTCGCCCCGTTCGATCTGCGCCAGGTTGATGATGCACTGGATTGTGTGCTCGTCCACCGTGTAGCTGTGGTACATGTTGAACTGCATCATCGCCACGATGGGCTCGAACTCGGGGATGAAGGCCGACAGAACGCCCAACTCGTTCATGCGGCGCAGCGCGCGTTCGGGATTGCCGTGTTTCAGCATCAGATCCAGAAAGATGCGCCTCGCCTCTTTGTCGTTGCGCATTTCGTCATCGATCAGGTGCAGGTTGGCCGTGACCAGCCGCATCGCATCGGGATGGATCAGCATACCCGTGCGCAGACCTTCTTCGAACAGACGCAGTAGATTCAGCTTGTCGGACAAAAAGCTTTTGGGGTCGGCCACGTCCAGCCGGCCATGAACAACCCTATAGCCCGGCTTGACCCGTGGCTTGCGGCTGAAGATGCGTTCCAGCAACGGCGCGTTCTTCATATGTGACGCTTCAAGCTTGGTCAGGAAGATCCGTGTCAGTTCTCCCACCTTCGTGGCTTCTCGGAAGTACCGCTGCATGAAGATTTCGACGGCCCGGCGGCCCGCTCGGTCTTCGTAACCCATGCGGTCGGCCACCTCGACCTGCAGATCAAAGGTCAGCTGTTCGGTTGCGCGCCGTGTCACCAGATGAAGATGCGAACGTACAGCCCAAAGGAAGTCTTCGGCCTGCACGAACGTGTTGAATTCGTCCTGGGTGAACAGCCCCAGCGGGACAAGTTCAGCCACGTCCTGAACGCCGTAGATGTATTTGGCGATCCAATACAGCGACTGCAGGTCACGAAGGCCGCCTTTGCCTTCTTTCACGTTCGGTTCGACCATGTAACGCTCGCCCTGCTTGTGGTGGCGTTCGTCGCGTTCATGCAGTTTGGCTTCGATGAACTCGCGTTCGGTTCCTTTGAACAGTTCGGATTTCAGCCGGCTTTCCAGCTCATCCGCCAGGTCCCGATCGCCGGCCAGGTAGCGCTGTTCCAGCATCGCTGTCCGGATCGTGAAATCCTCGTCTCCCAGACGCAGGCAATCACGGATCGTGCGCGAGGAATGCCCGACTTTCAGCCGTAGATCCCACAGGATGTACAGCATCGACTCGATCACGCTCTCGGCCCAGGCGGTGATCTTGTAGGGAGTCAGAAACAGCAGATCGACATCCGAAAACGGCGCCATCTCGCCGCGCCCATAGCCGCCCACGGCCAAAACCGCCATCTTCTCGCCCTGGGTCGGGTTGGCCAATGGATGCAGATGCTGTCCGGCCACAGTCATCGCGGCGCAGACCAGCCCATCGGTCAGATAGGTGTAGGATCGCGTCAAAGGCCGGGCGTCGAAGGGCCGGGCGGCGAATGCCTCTTCGATGGCCTGACGCCCGGATTTCTGAGCGTCCCGCAGGATCCGGACGGCCTCGTTTCGGGCTGCGGCCGTTTCCGGAATGTCTTTCAGGGCCTTCGACAGCAGCGCGTTGACCTTTTCGCCATCGAAGATTTCGCTGGCGTCGCAGATCAATGCGCCAGCCGGCGCGGGGATCGTCACAAGCTGATCAGAAACCGGCGCCAGAGAAGCTTTGCGGGGCAGGGTCAATCACAACTACCTGTTTGTTCTGGATCGTGGCCACGGCCAGACCTCGTTCATTCGTACCGTTCGGGCGCAGACGGAAAATACCGCCAACACCCTGGAACCCGGCATTCTGGGTCAGGGCCGCGGCGGAGAGGGCATTGGACTTCCCTTGGCTGGCCAGAGCGCCGATGGCGGCGATGCCGTCATAGGCCAGGCCGCTGATCGGATGCGGGGCCTCGCCATAGGTCGCGTTGTAGCGCACGCGATAGGCCTGGGCCTTGGCAGGGTCAGGCAAGGCAAACCATCCGCCCTGCACTCCCGGCAGCTCCAGCGTCTGGGCCGGAATGTCCCAGCGTGTCAGGCCAATATATTGCACGGTTGCCGGTGAGACACCGGCCTCGGGCAGCAACTGGCTGAAAAGCGGCAGCGCGCCGGCGGTCGTGGCGGTCAAAAAGAGCGAATCCGCCCCCGTCGAGTCCACCGTTGCCTTGATTGCAGGGATGGCGTCGATCACGCCCTGCTGAGATCGATCAAAACCGACCACACCCGCATTCGCCACACGGCTGTTGCCAAGTGCGTTCGAGATTGCCGCCTGGCCCAATTGGCCTGCCGCATCGTTGCTGTGCACGATGACGGTGCTTTTCTTTCCCTGTTTGCCGGCGTAGCTGACAAGCCGGTTGGCCGTGTTGTCGAAGGTCGGGCCAAGGACAAACACGTTTCCGCCGGCAATGCTGGTATTGTTCGAGAAGGACAGAACGTTCACGTTCTTGCTCAGAACCGCAAGGCCGGCAGCATTTGCAGCCTGCGCGTAGACCGGCCCCAGAATGACCTTTGCGCCGTCGGCAACGGCCTGTTGTGCAACTGCGGCTGCCGTGTTCGGATTGCCGGCAGTGTCATAGACGCGAAGATCGATCTTGACGTTGTTCAGATCGGCCATGGCCAGCCGTGCAGCGTTCTCAAGGCTTTGCGCCAACGCGGCGTCGCCCGATTTGGGCACCAGCAGGGCAACGGGGATCGGCTCTGACGTGTCTATCGACGGTCCGCGCCCGGTGGCGCCGGGTTCGCAGGCGGCCAAAAATGCCGCCGCGGTCAGGCCGATGGCGAATTTCGCCAGTTTGCGAACGGGCTTGCAAACGGTAAACATCTAAATGAAAACTCCCTGATCCGGCGGCAAAGAACGCTGCTGTTCTATCACGCCGCGATAATAAACGTCACGCTGCGAGGGTCCAGCTTTGAATTTCCAAAAGGTAAGATTGGCTGGGGGGCTGTATTTTGTTGCCACTCCGATCGGAACGGCGCGCGACATTACGCTCAGGGCGCTGGACGTTCTGGCCTCGGCTGATGTGATCGCGGCGGAAGATACACGCAGCCTGCGCAGATTGATGGAGATTCACGGTGTACCCCTCGAAGGGCGGCGCATCCTGGCCTATCACGACCACAGCGGCACGGCTGCGCGTGAAAAACTGATTGCCGAACTGTCCCAGGGCAAGTCCGTGGCCTACGCGTCCGAGGCCGGCATGCCCCTGATCGCCGACCCGGGTTATGATCTGGGCAAGAAGGCGGCCGAGGCCGGGTTCAGCGTGACCTGCGCCCCTGGAGCGTCAGCCGTCGTTACGGCGCTGACCCTGGCGGGCTTGCCGACGGACGCCTTCTTTTTCGCCGGATTCCTGCCGAATGCGTCCGGCGCCCGCCGAACACGGATCGAGGCGTTGCGGGATGTTCCCGGGACGCTGGTGTTCTACGAATCTCCCAAGCGTTTGGGGGCGTGCCTGTCGGATCTGGCGCAGGTTCTGGGTGGCGAGCGTCAGGCCGCGGTCTGTCGTGAACTGACCAAGAAGTTCGAAGAAGTCCGGCGGGGTAGCTTGGCAGAGCTGTCCGAACAGTATCGAGATGCCACTGTGAAGGGCGAGATCGTCTTGCTGGTGGACCGTGCCCATTCACAAGCCGTTAACGATGCCGATGTAGAAGGGGCGTTGAGACAGGCTCTGGAAACGCACTCGGTCCGGGATGCGGCGGATCTGGTGTCCAGGATGTATGATTTGCCAAGGCGGCCGATTTACCAGAAGGCCCTGCAACTGGGAAAGGGATGACATGGCGCGACGGTCGGTCCAGGGCTCGGTTTCCTATCACGCCGGGCAGGCGGCCGAAAACAGCGTCGCTGCCGATTACGAAAGCCGAGGGTTCAAGGTCTGTCACAGGCGTTGGCGCGGCGCGGGTGGCGAGATCGACCTGATCGTCCGGGATGCGCAGGGCCTTGTGTTCGTCGAGGTCAAGAAAAGCCAAACCTTTGACAGCGCCGCCGCGCGGATCAGCAAGCGTCAGATCGACCGGATATGCGCCTCGGCGGCGCAGTATTTGGAGCAGGAACCGGGCGGGCAGCTGACTGATGTCCGGTTCGATGCGGCTCTGGTGGATGCAACAGGCGCCGTGCAAATCCTCGAAAACGCCTTTGGTCAGGGCTGATCGCCATTGAACACCCGTCCCCTCTGGGCCATGTATCTGGCGTGACTACGAGGGACACGCCATGAAAATCGCCTTTCAGATGGACCCGATCGGGGCCGTGGACATCAATGCCGACAGCTCGTTCCGGCTGGCCGAAGAAGCCCAGGCCCGTGGGCACCAGCTGTTTTACTACGGACCCGATCAACTGGCCTATCAAGAGGGGCGCATCACCGCCCGCGGTCACGACATGACGGTGCAGCGGGTTGCGGACCAGCCGGCGGTTCTGGGGCCTGAGCGCGAGGTTGATCTGGCGGATTTCGATGTCGTCTGGCTGCGGCAGGACCCGCCGTTCGACATGCACTATATCACCTCAACCCACCTGCTGGATCGGTTGCGTGGCCAGGCTCTGGTGGTGAATGATCCGTTCTGGGTGCGCAACTACCCGGAAAAACTGCTGGTTCTGGATTTTCCCGACCTGACTCCGCCCACAACGATCGCCCGCGATCTGCAGACCATCAAGGCGTTCAAGGAAAAGCACGGCGACATCATCCTCAAGCCGCTCTATGGCAATGGCGGGGCGGGCGTGTTCCGGCTGGACGCCGATGACCGCAACCTGACCTCGCTGCACGAGCTGTTCACCGGTTTCTCGCGAGAGCCGCTGATCGTTCAGAAATTCCTGCCGGATGTGCGCAACGGCGACAAGCGGGTGATCCTGGTCGATGGCGAACCGGTCGGTGCGATCAACCGCGTTCCGGCCGAGGGTGAGACCCGGTCGAACATGCATGTGGGCGGCCGTCCCGAAAAGATCGGGCTGACCGACCGCGATCTTGAAATCTGCGCGGCCATCGGCCCACTGCTGAAGGAAAAGGGCCAGATCTTTGTGGGTATCGACGTGATCGGAGATTATCTGACCGAAATCAACGTGACCTCGCCCACCGGAATCCAGGAATTGGAGCGGTTCAACGGTACAAATATTGCCGAAAAGATCTGGCAGGCGATCGAGGCCAAGGTCTAAGCCGCAACCCGCGCGCTGATCCTGTAGCTCAGCGCCTCGGCCACATGCGGGCGGCGCACATCGGGCGCGCCCTCGAGATCGGCAATGGTGCGGGCCACGCGCAGGATGCGGTGGTAAGCCCGTGCCGACAGGCCGAACCGCTCGGCCGCCTTGACCAACAGGTCCTTGCCCTCGGCATCTGGAGCGGAGACCTCTTCCAGAAGATTGCCCTCGATATCGGCGTTCTGGCGAATGCCGGGCGTGTCCTGAAAGCGCCGGGCCTGAACAACGCGCGCCTGCTGCACCCGCGCGGCGACGGTGGCCGAGCTGTCTCCGGATGGCGGCAGGTCAAGGTCGGTAAAGCCCACGGGCGGCACCTCGATCCGCAGGTCGAACCGGTCCATCAACGGCCCCGAGATGCGGCCCAGATAGTCCTCGCCGCATACGGGTGCGCGCGAGCAGGCGCGCGACGGGTCGCTGAGATATCCGCATTTGCAGGGGTTCGCCGCCGCCACCAACATGAACCGGCAGGGGTATTTTACATGGGCGTTGGCGCGGGCGACCATGACTTCGCCGGTCTCGATGGGCTGGCGCAGGGTTTCCAGAACCGTTCGCGGAAACTCGGGAAATTCGTCCATGAACAGCACGCCGTTGTGGGCCAGGGAAATTTCGCCGGGTTTCGCGCCTTTTCCGCCGCCCACGATCGCCGCCATCGACGCCGTGTGATGCGGTTCGCGGAACGGGCGGGTCCGGCTGATGCCGCCTTCGTCCAGCATGCCGCACAGCGATTGGATCATCGAGGTCTCGAGCGCCTCGGTGGGCGTCAACGGCGGCAATATGCCGGGCAGGCGGGCGGCGAGCATGGATTTGCCTGACCCCGGCGTGCCGATCATTATCATGTGGTGACGGCCGGCCGCTGCGATTTCCAATGCGCGTTTTGCCCGTTCCTGCCCTTTTACGTCGCGCAGATCGCGGGTCGAGGGCTCCAACCTGACCTCGCCGGGCTGGGCGACCGGCAGGGGCGACTGGCCGGTGAAATGGCGCACGACGTCGGCCAGGGACGCGGCCCCGATCACCTGGGTCGCGTCGACCCAGGCCGCCTCGGCACCTGACACGCGCGGACACAGCAGCGTGCGGCCCTCGGCCGCGGCGGTCATCGCGGCGGGCAGGGCGCCGGCCACGGGCACCAATGAGCCGTCCAGCGAAAGCTCGCCCAGAGCCATGGTGGCTTCGGCGGCGTCGGCGGACAGGATGTCTATCGCACAGAGCAGGGCCAGCGCGATCGGCAGGTCGAAATGGCTGCCTTCCTTGGGCAGGTCGGCGGGCGACAGGTTGATCGTGATGCGTTTGGAGGGCAGCGCAATGGCCATCGCGCCAAGCGCGCTGCGCACGCGTTCGCGGGCCTCGGACACGGCCTTGTCCGGCAGGCCGACGATCGAAAAGGCGGGCAACCCGGGGGAAACGGCGCATTGCACCTCGACCGGGCGGGCCTCGACCCCCTGAAAGGCAACGGTATGAGCGCGGGCGACCATGGCGATCCTGTTCTTGGTTAACAGGACCTTGCTGCCATGGCGCCGGTTTAGGAATGGTTAACGGTCACACCGCTTGCCGGATCATTTGCGTGAATTTCGGCCACGCTCCGGGGTCGGCCACGGTTTTGTCGCGGCAGAAGGTGTTGCAGAAGCCCCATCGAACTCCATCCAGCTCCAGAAATGCGGTCACCGGCTTGCCGGAATAGGGGCAGAGGTCATTGACCGACGGCCCCGCCTCAACTACGCGGGCCGTCGAGGCTCCGCCGATCGGCCAGGGCTCGGCGTCGAGCGGCTGGTCATAGGGGAACGGGTCGTAGTCGACCGTCAGCCCCATCGCGCGCCATTGCCGAACCGCCGGGTCTGACAACAATTCCATGCAATAGTCGTGGTTCTGCACGGACACGGGCAGACCGTAGCCGATGATCCGGGCTGCGACCGGCGTATAGAACACATCGGCCAGGGAATAGCTGCCGAACAATGGGCCGGTCTCCGTGCCTGAGATTTTGCGCGCATGCGCCCACAGGGTCTCGATCCGGGTCAGATCGGCGCGGGTTTCGTTGGTCGGCTCGAACCCTTTCCAGCGGTGCTTGAGTTGCATGGGGCAGGCAGACCGCAGCGCCTGGAACCCGGCGACCATCTCGGCACACAGCCAACGGGCGGTTGCGCGGGCGGCAGCGTCTTGCGGCCACAGCCCGGCATCGGGGTGGCGTTCGGCGAGCGTCTCGGCCATGGCGAGGCTTTCGCCGACCACCGTGCCGTCGGGCAGGCGCAGCGCAGGGACCAGACGGGCCGGGGCCAGCGGCTGCATATCCCGGGCCATCGTGCCCGAATACAGGCCGATCATGTGGGTCGTGTGGGGCAGACCGGATTTTTCCAGCATCAGCCAGCCGCGCATGGACCAGCTTGAAAACAGGCGGTCCCCGATGAAAAGGTCATATGTCATGGCCCGAGGATGGTCGAACGCCCGATATCAGTAAAACGCTGAATTGTGCGCGCCGTGTTCACGGAAGATGATTGATCCGGCCAGCCGACCAGGTTTTGCCGTCAAAGGCCAACTCGGTCACCGAGAGGTTGTCGATGCGATGGGCGAAGGTCTGTTGCGCGTCTAGGTCAAGAGCGCGCTGTACCTGAGTCAGGATCACGCCGAAATGGGCCACGATGACCAGATCGGCGCCTGTATGCATACCGATCAACCCGTCGATCGCCGTGTCGACCCGGGCGCGGACCGCGTTCCAGCTTTCGCCGTTGGGCGGGCGTACGTCGCCGGGGCTGTCCCAATAGGCAAAGGCCAGTACGGGGTCTTCGGCCTCGATCTCGGCGAATGCGCGCATTTCCCAGGTGCCGAAATGGATCTCGCGCAGGTCGGGATGGTGCGGCAGCCGGCGGCGCGTGCCCTGAATGGCCGTGGCCGTATCCGCGGCGCGCGACAGGTCCGACGAAATGACCAGCGCATCCCGCGGCAGGTGGGCGTGCAGGCGCGCGAGGGCCGCGTGGTCGCTCAGGTCGGCGGGAATATCGGACCAGCCCACCATCGTCTTGGCATGGGTCGGGCCGTGGCGGACAAGATGCAGCCGGGTCACGGCAACTGACCTTTCAAAACCTGCGGTAGTCCCGCGATGACCTGAACCACAAGGTCGGCTTGGGCGGCGAGGGCGATGTTCAACCGCCCCTGCGCCTCGCGGAATTTGCGGGCCAGCGCATTGTCGGGAACGATACCGTGCCCCACCTCGTTCGAGACGATCACGATCTGCGCGGGGCAGGCCCGTAGCGCGGCCAAAAGGGCGGCCTGTTCCTGTTCAAGATCGCTGTCGGCCAGCAGGTGATTGCTGAGCCACATCGTTGCGCAATCGATCAGACAGACCTGATCCGGGCTCATCCCCGCCAGCGCCGGGCGCAGGTCCATCGGGGCTTCGATCGTGGCCCAGCCGTCGCCTCTTTGGTCCACATGGCGCCTGATTTTTAGGCGCATCTCATCATCAAACACTTGTGATGTTGCCAAGTATATGCGGGTTTTTTCTGTTGAAACAACGATTTGCTCGGCAAATGCAGATTTTCCCGATGCCGCGCCACCCAGGACAAAGGTTAAATCGGGATGCATTTTTTACTACCTTTACAGTGATCCACCCGGTGCGCCCTTGCGTATCGACCATACGTCGGCAAGGCAAGACCGGCGGCGCCTACGACAGATGGGAGAGCTGCATGGCACTGGATAACCCGAACGACTTCTCGATGTCCCGGCAGGCTATGAAAGCCGAATTGCTGGATGCGGAAACCGAATTGCGCCTGGCGTATGCTTGGCGCGACGAACGCGACGAACAGGCCCTTCACCGGTTGATAACGGCTTATATGCGGCTGGCAATTTCAATGGCGGCCAAGTTCAAACGCTATGGCGCGCCGATGAATGACCTGATCCAAGAGGCCGGGCTGGGCCTGATGAAGGCCGCTGACAAGTTCGACCCGGATCGCGGGGTCCGCTTTTCGACCTATGCGGTGTGGTGGATCAAGGCCAGCATTCAGGACTACGTGATGCGCAACTGGTCGATGGTACGGACCGGTTCCACATCGTCCCAGAAATCCCTTTTCTTCAACATGCGTCGCGTTCAGGCCCGGCTGGAGCGCGAAGCCGCGACCGATGGCGTAGAATTGGACCGTCATCAGCTGCACCAGATGATCGCGGCCGAGATCGGTGTTCCGCTGCGCGATGTGGAAATGATGCACGGCCGGCTGGCCGGCTCAGACTTTTCCCTGAACGCCGTTCAATCGGCTGACGAGGATGGTCGCGAGTGGATCGACGCGTTGGAGGATGATCGCGAGCAGGCTGCTGAAACTGTAGAGAACAGCCACGATACCCGCCAATTGCGGGAATGGTTGATCACGGCGATGCAGGCGCTCAACGATCGGGAGCGGTTCATTGTGCGCGAGCGCAAGCTGCGCGAGCCGGCGCGCACATTGGAAAGCCTGGGTCAGGAACTGGGTTTGTCCAAGGAACGCGTGCGACAGCTTGAGGCAGCGGCGTTCGTGAAGATGCGCAAGAACCTTGAAGCTCAATCGCGCGAGGTGCAACACTTCTTCGCATGAGACATCTTGCGATTCTGACGGCGGCCGTGCTGTCGCTGACTCTTTTGACCCGGCCAGTTCTGGCCGGGGACCTTATCCCCGACGATATTTTGGCACAGATGAAGGATGCCGATGTCGTGATCCTTGGCGAAGTTCACGACAACCCGCTGCATCACTTGGTCCAGACCGAAGCGATTGCGGACATCGACCCGTCTGCGATGGTCTGGGAAATGGTAACCGAGGAAGGGGCTCAGAGACTGGCGCAGACTGCCGCCTCGAATCCCGAGGAGTTGTCACGCATCCTGAGATGGGCCGAAACGGGATGGCCGCCGCTCAGCATGTATTACCCTGTTTTCCAAGCATCAGAGGCCCCGGTATACGGAGCGATGGTGCCGCGCGCGGCTGCGCGGGCTGCGATGGAACGCGGTGCCGCAACGACTCTGGGCGCGGATGCGGCGCGATATGGGTTGAACATTCCGTTGGCGCCCGAGGATCAGGCGGCGCGCGAGGCCGAGCAATTGGCAGCGCATTGCAACGCACTTCCCGCCGAGGCTTTGCCGCAACTGGTGGCGATCCAGCGTCTGCGCGATGCTGTTCTGACCCGGGCCATTCTGCGTGCAATTGATGAAACTGGCGGTCCGGTGGCGGTGATTACCGGAAACGGGCACGCGCGCAAGGATCAGGGCATTCCGACCTTTCTGTCGCGCCTGCGTCCGGGCCTTAAGGTTTTTGTTCTCGGTCAGGCCGAAGACGGTGTCGTGACCGGTGAATTTGACGCGGTGATTGACAGCCCCGCGGCCGAACGCGAAGACCCCTGCAAGGCCTTCGAGTCTCAGAATTAAGCGCTGGAACTCGGGGCACGGGTTGCATAGTGTCGAGGCCGAGCACGACCGGGAAGGGCTGAACATGCTGGCATCCAAACGGATCCTCCTGATCCTTGGCGGTGGGATCGCGGCCTACAA
Source organism: Ruegeria sp. B32 (assembly GCF_025141855.1). NCBI lineage: Bacteria > Pseudomonadati > Pseudomonadota > Alphaproteobacteria > Rhodobacterales > Roseobacteraceae > Ruegeria > Ruegeria sp. B32. Next base: position 178,476 of record NZ_CP081106.1, read on the forward strand.
ATCGCTGGATCTGATCCGAAGGTTGAAGGAGCGCGGGGCGGCGGTGACCCCGGTCCTGACCCGCGCTGCCGAGGAATTCGTGACCCCCTTATCCGTGTCTGCACTTGCCGGTGAAAAAGCTTATCGTGATCTGTTCGACCTGACGGACGAGGCCGAGATGGGACATATCCAGCTGTCACGTTCGGCCGATCTGATCGTCGTGGCACCGGCGACCGCGGATTTGATGGGAAAGATGGCCGGGGGTCTGGCCAATGATCTGGCATCGACCCTGTTGATGGCCACGGATACCCCTGTTTTATGTGCGCCGGCGATGAACGTGCGGATGTGGAACCATCCGGCAACGCGCCGGAACCACAAGCAGCTGATCGCGGACGGCGTCCGGTTTGTCGGACCCAACGACGGTGACATGGCTTGTGGCGAGTTCGGTCCCGGCCGCATGTCGGAACCTCTCGAGATCGTGGCGGCGGTCGAGTCCGCATTGTCGGATGGCCCACTGAAGGGTAAGCGGATTCTCGTGACGTCCGGGCCGACGCATGAGCCGATTGATCCGGTTCGGTACATTGCAAACCGATCCTCGGGGGCGCAGGGGACGGCGATTGCCAACGCTTTGGCGGCCCTGGGGGCCGAAGTCGTTTTCGTAACCGGCCCCGCGGATGTGCCACCACCCCAGGGCGTCCAGGTTGTGCAGGTTGAGACCGCGCAACAAATGTCGGATGCGGTGGACGCGGCTCTGCCGGTGGATGCGGGCGTGTTTGCCGCAGCCGTGGCCGATTGGCGGGTAGATGGGGCATCAGACCGCAAGTTGAAGAAAAGCCGCGACGGAATGCCTGCGCTGCAATTTGCCGAAAACCCGGACATCCTCAAACGGATTTCGCATCTGGAGACCGGCCGACCCAGCTTGGTCGTGGGTTTCGCCGCCGAGACGGATGATGTGATCGCCCACGCAACCGCCAAGCGGGCGCGTAAAGGGTGCGATTGGATCCTGGCCAATGATGTCAGTCCGGTGACCGGCATCATGGGTGGGGCCGAAAATGCGGTCATACTGATTTCGGATGCGGGTGCCGAGGAGTGGCCGCGCATGGGCAAGGACGCAGTGGCCGTACGGCTGGCGGAAAAGATCGCGGCCGCGCTGGCGGGGTGATGCGGTTGTTTGACAGAAGATGAAGGTTGGGATGCGCTGATGGTGGCAATCCGGGTGATCCGAGAAGACGGGGCCGATCCGGCCATTGCATTGCCGTCCTATGAAACGGCCGGGGCAGCCGGCGCGGATGTGCGGGCCAACCTGCCTGATCGAGGGTCGATCACCCTTCAACCCGGTGAGCGCGCCTTGGTCCCGACCGGCCTGCGGGTAGAGATTCCGGATGGATATGAGATCCAGGTGCGTCCGCGCTCGGGACTTGCGTTGAAACACGGGATCACGCTGCCGAACGCACCGGGCACGATCGACAGCGACTATCGCGGTCCCTTGGGGGTGATCGTGCTGAATGCGGGTCAGGAAGCCTTTGAAATCGGACATGGCGACAGAATTGCGCAGCTTGTCGTGGCCCCGGTGATCCAGGCGCGGTTCGAGATGGCGGACAGCCTGCAGGAGTCGCAGCGCGGTTCCGGTGGGTTCGGATCCACGGGGCGCGCCTGATGGTTCTGGTACTGGCACTGGCAGCGGGGCTGTGGGGGCTTGGCTACCTCGCTGGTGCCTCGCGTACAGCCCGTTGGGTGTCGGTATTGGTGTTGCTGGCAGGGGTGGTTCTGTCTCATCTGGTTTTGCCCGACGGGAACCCACTGCGCGAGGCCACAGGCGGCTCGGCCGCGATGTGGCTGATCCTGGGTGGTTTCGTTCTGCTTGCCATGGGTTATGGCGCTGTGGTGAAAGCCCTGCGGCGTCGGGCCAATCCACCGTCGGATATTCGTCCGAACAGCCCATCTGACCAGTTCAGCGAAGCCGAACTGGAGCGCTATGCCCGTCACATCGTCCTGCGCGAGCTTGGTGGACCCGGGCAGAAACGGATGAAGACTGCTCGGGTATTGGTGATCGGGGCAGGTGGATTGGGCGCACCGGCGCTGCAGTACCTTGCAGCCGCCGGCGTGGGCACGATTGGCGTCATTGACGATGACATGGTCGAGAATGCCAATCTGCAGCGGCAGGTAATCCATCGGGATGCAGACATCGGAATGCCCAAAGTCTTTTCTGCGCAGCAAGCAATGGAGGCGCAGAACCCTAATGTCATCGTTCGCCCCTATCACCGCCGCCTGACGGACGACATTGCGGCCGACCTGTTCGCGGATTATGACCTTATCCTCGACGGCACCGACAATTTCGAAACCCGGTATCTGGCCAACCGCACCGCCGTGGCTTTGGGCAAGCCCCTGATCTCAGGCGCGCTGTCCCAATGGGAAGGCCAACTGAGCGTGTTTGACCCCGCCAACAACGCCCCTTGCTACCAATGCATTTTTCCCGAAGCGCCTGCGCCGGGTCTTGCGCCTTCCTGTGCCGAGGCCGGGGTGGTCGGGCCACTGCCGGGCGTGGTGGGGGCGATGATGGCGGTTGAGGCGGTCAAGGTAGTCACGGGTGCAGGTCAGGCCTTGCGTGGCGAGATGCTGATCTATGACGCGCTTTATGGCGAAAGCCGCAAGATCACCCTGTCCCGGCGGGACGATTGCCCGGTTTGCGGGCAATCCGTTTGATCGCGGCCACTGGACGATCTTGCCCTGCATTCCTAGCTTGACGCTTGAAGGAGACCCCAATGACCAATCCGATCCTGTCCGACTGGACGACCCCGTTTGAAATCGCGCCCTTTGCCGAAATCTCGGATGACGATTTTGCCCCGGCACTGGAAGCTGCTCTGCAGGCCCATGCCGACGAGATCGACACCATCGCGACGAATACCCAGCCCGCGAGTTTTGCCAACACGATCGAAGCGCTGGAAGCGGCGGGCGAGGCCTTGAACAAGGTTCTGTCGGTGTTCTTCACGGTCGCTGGCGCAGACAGCAACCCGGAGCGCGAGGCGTTGCAACGGGAGTTTTCGCCCAAGCTTGCAGCGCATTTCGCCGCAATTTCCTCGAACAAGGCGCTGTTCCAGCGTGTGGACGACCTTTGGGCGAAACGAGATACGCTGGATCTGACCGAGGAACAGGATCGGGTTTTGATGCTCACCCATCGCGGGTTCGTCCGCTCGGGTGCGGCGCTGCACGGGGCGGAAGATGCCCGGATGCAGGAGATCAAGGCGCGTCTGGCGTCATTGGGCACCGCGTTCACGCAAAACCTGCTGGCGGACGAGCGTGGCTGGTTCATGGAACTAACCGAAGATGATCTGGCGGGACTGCCGGGTTTCGTGGTTGATGCGGCACACGCGGCCGGTCGGGAAAAAGGGGCCAAGGGGCCGGTTGTCACGCTGTCGCGGTCTCTGATCGTGCCGTTCCTGCAGTTCTCGCCACGTCGCGACCTGCGCGAAAAGGCTTACCGCGCCTGGGCGTCACGCGGGGCAAACGGAGGCGAGACCGACAACCGCGCGATTGCCGCCGAAATCCTTCAGCTACGCGAGGAACGGGCCAAGCTGTTGGGCTATGACAGCTTTGCGGCCTTCAAGCTCGAGACCGAGATGGCCCGAACCCCCGAACGGGTGCGCGACTTGCTGATGCAGGTCTGGGCACCCGCCAAGGCCCGGGCCGAGGCCGACGCGGAGATCCTGACGCGGATGATGCAGGAGGACGGCGCCAACGGTCCGCTCGAACCCTGGGACTGGCGGTACTATGCCGCAAAACGGCGCAAGGCCGAGCATGATCTGGATGAGGCAGAACTCAAACCCTACCTGCAGCTGGAGCGCATGATCGAGGCTGCCTTTACCTGCGCCAACCGCTTGTTCGGGTTGGAGTTCGCGCCGTTGGACGTGCCGCTGTACCATCCGGATTGCCGAGCCTGGGAGGTGACCCGGCGTGGCAAACACGTTGCCGTATTCATCGGAGACTATTTTGCGCGTGGATCGAAACGGTCGGGTGCGTGGTGCAGCGCGATGCGGGCGCAGGCCAAGTTTCCCAAGGTCCAGACGCCAGTCGTCATCAATGTTTGCAACTTCGCCAAGGGCGATCCGGCGCTGCTGTCATATGACGACGCACGGACCCTGTTTCATGAATTCGGGCACGCGCTGCACCAAATGCTGTCGGATGTGACCTATGACAGTATCTCGGGGACCAGCGTTGCGCGGGATTTCGTTGAGCTGCCTAGCCAACTGTATGAGCATTGGCTGGAAGTACCGGAGGTTCTGGCCGAGTTCGCAACTCATGCCGAAACCGGAGCTCCGATGCCTCCGCAACTGCTGGACAAAGTTCTGGGTGCCGCCAATTTCGATCAGGGTTTTCAGACGGTCGAATACGTCGCCTCGGCACTGGTCGACCTGGCCTTCCACGACGGTCCGGCCCCGGCTGACCCCATGGCGAAGCAGGCTGAGGTTCAGGCCGAGATCGGGATGCCGCATGCCATTGGTATGCGCCACGCAACGCCGCATTTCGCCCATGTATTTGCGGGTGATGGCTACAGCTCGGGTTACTACAGTTACATGTGGTCCGAAGTGATGGATGCCGACGCATTTGCTGCCTTCGAAGAGGCAGGAGGCGCGTTTGATCCCGAGCGGGCGCAGGCTCTGGAGGACAACATTCTGTCCAAAGGAGGCTCGAAGGAGGCCGAAGATCTCTATCTGGCGTTCCGGGGCCGGTTGCCGGGTGTCGAAGCCCTGCTGAAAGGTCGGGGACTGGTGGACGCGTAGCGGTCGAATAGCGCCCGGCAAGACGGGGGCGGCGGCCCCCGATGGCCCTAGTACCCGAGTGCGCGGTCGACGAGATGCAGCAGCGGCCGTCCGGATTCGCTGCGTTGGATGTTTTGGCAGATCACCTGCGCAGCCGTTTCGGGCCGGGTTTCCGACGCGATATGCGGCGTGACGGTCACATTTGGATGCGCCCAGTACGGATGATCGGGGGGCAGCGGCTCGGCGCGGAACACATCCAGCGTGGCATGCCCCACTTGGCCGGTGTTCAGCGCCTGCAACAGCGCTTCGTCGTCAATCAGCGGGCCTCGGCCGGGGTTCAGTATGCGCGCACCTTTTGGCAGAAGTGCCAGAGTGTCCGCGTTCAGAGTGTTCTCCGTGGCTGCCGTTTCAGGCAGCAGCAGGACGAGTATCTCGGCCTGGCTCAGGGCCACGCGCAGCCCGTCTGGTCCGTGCAGGCACGTGACACCAGACACGTCCTTGGCCGAACGGCTCCACCCTGTCACGTTGAAGCTCAACGCCGCCAGCGCCTGTGCCGCAGCCTGCCCCAGGGCGCCAAGTCCCAGAACGCAGACCGATCGCTGTGTGGCAAGCGGAGGCGGATCCGGGGCCCATTCCCCATCCTGGACCGTGATGTGTCGATCCATGCCCAGATGGTAGCGCAGAACGTGCCCCACGACCCATTCGGTCATGCCCTGGGTAAGACCGTGATCGACCATCCGGGCCAACGGCACGGTCAGCGTGTCGTTCGAGGCTATCTTCTCGACACCGGCCCATAGGCTGAGCACGGCCTTTGCGCGCTTGTAGGACGTGAAATCAAGCAGCCCGCCATTGGGTGCATAGACGATGTAATCCACCTGATCGGGCGGCAGGTCGGTGGCGATAGTGGCTTTGATCCCCGCATCGGCCAGCCCGATGTTCAGCAAGGGCTCGTAAACCGGCCAAAGTGTCGGGCGGGCGGAAAACAGGACGTTCACGGACATGGTCGGCCTTTCGGATCAACGAGGACGGTGAATATGCGCGCTTTGCACGATGCCGAAGGCGGCCATCAGAACCAACATGGCCGAGCCCCCATAGCTGACCATCGGCAACGGAACACCGACCACCGGCGCCAGCCCCATGACCATCGACATGTTGACGGCGAAGAACAGGAAGAAGTTCAGCGAAATGCCCAGTGTCACCAACGATGAGTACCTGTCCTTGGTCGACAGCGCCGTGACGAGGCAGAAGATCAGGATCAGTCCGTAAAGCAGCAACAAGGTTGTGCCCCCGACAAAACCGAACTCTTCGGCCAGTGTCGTGAAGATGAAGTCGGTGTGCTTTTCGGGCAGGAAGTTCAGGCGTGACTGGGTGCCTTGCATGAAGCCTCGACCGTTCCAGCCGCCGGATCCCAGGGCAATCTTGGACTGGGTGATGTGATACCCCGCGCCCAACGGATCGGTCGAGGGGTCAAGGAATGTGTCGATGCGCCGGAACTGATAGTCCTTAAGCAACTGCCAATCGGTGCCGCGGCTTTTGAACACCGTTGAAACCAAGCCGACACCCGCCGCGATGACCGCTGCGAAATAGGCCCAATGCACGCCTGCCAGAAACATCAGGCCGCCTCCGGCCGCCAACAGCAGGATTGCAGTTCCCAGGTCAGGCTGACGCAGCACCATGAAGGTCGGGATCAGGATCAGGACAACCGGGATCAAGACCCAAACCGGGCGCGAGGTTTTGTAGGAGGGAAGCCAGTCGTAGTAGGCCGCCAGCAACATGACCAAAGTCACCTTTGCCAGCTCGGAGGGCTGCAGGCGCATGAACCCCAGGTCGATCCAGCGTTGCGCGCCCATGCCGATGGTGCCGAACAGTTCGACGAACAGCAGAAGCCCCAAAGAAACAAGATAGGCGACGACGGACATGTTGCGCCAGAACCAGATCGGAACCAATGCGACGATGAACATGACCGTCAGGCCCAGGCCAAACCGTTCCATCTGTGGTTCCGCCCACGGCGACCACGAGCCGCCGGCCACCGAATACAGCATCAGAAAACCGGCACTTGCGACGCTGATCAGTAAAAGCGTCAGCGGCCAGTTCATATACAGAACCTTGCGGATCCCCGTCGGCGTGGTCTTGACCGCATATTCAAGATAGCTCATGCGCGGTCCTTTTCGTCAGGGCGCGCTTTCGGGCGGCGATCGCCTTCCAGACGTTTCTGCTGTTCCTTGATGCGGTCGCGGTCGGCCACGGGATATGCATCCAGCGGCGGGGTGCCGTTGTACAGCGCCTGCAGCATCACGTCCCGGGCCACCGGGGCTGCAGCCTTCGAACCGCCGCCGCCATGTTCGACAACGACGGCCACCGCATATTTCGGATTGTCGTAAGGGGCAAAGCTGACATACAGCGCGTGGTCCCGCCGTTCCCAAGGCAGGTCTTCGTTGCGGATGACCCCGGCGGCCCGTTCGGCCTTGGTGATGTTGCGCACCTGGCTGGTGCCCGTCTTGCCGGCCATGCGGAACTCGTCTGCGATGATCCGGCTGCGATAAGCGGTGCCGCGACGGTCGTTCGAGACCTTGTACATCGCGTTGCGCACCTGTTCCAAGTTGGCCGGATTGACGTCCAGCGGCTCGCCCGCGCCCGAAGGCTGTTCGACCCCGTCGACACTGCGGATCAGACGCGGTGTCACCGATCGGCCGGTCGCGATGCGTGCAGTCATGACGGCCAGTTGCATCGGCGAGGCCAACATGAAGCCCTGCCCAATCGAGGCATTTGCCGTGTCACCGACCAGCCAGTCCTGTCCGTGGGTGGTCTGCTTCCATTCCTGGTTCGGCGCCAGGCCGGCCGCCACGGCAGACATCGGCAGGTCGTGTTTGATGCCGAGGCCGAACTTGCGCGCCATGTCCGAAATCTTGTCGATCCCGACTCGCAGGGCCACGTCGTAATAGTAGACGTCGCAACTGCGCTTCAACGAGGTCTCCAGATCGACCATCCCGTGTCCGCCGCGCTTCCAGCAGTGGAACCGCCGACTGCCCACCTTCAGGTAGCCGGGACAATAGACGGTGTTGCCCGGACCGACGACGCCGGCCTCGAGCGCGGCCAGCGCGGTGATCATCTTGAATGTCGAACCGGGCGGGTAGGTGCCCTGAACCGTCTTGTTGGCCAGCGGGCGGTGGTTGTCCTGGGTCAGAGCCTGGTAATCCGCGACCGAGATCCCGCGCACGAACAGGTTGGGGTCGAAGCTGGGGGTCGAACTGATGGCCCGCAGATCGCCCGTCTCACAGTCGATCACGACCACGGCGGCGCTTTCGCCGGCTAGCCGCGCCTGCGCGTATTCCTGCAGGTCGGCATCGATGGTCAATTGCAGGTCGGCGCCGGGCTGGCCCTCGCGGCGGTCAAGTTCCCGCATCACCCGGCCGGTCGCGTTGACCTCGACGCGCTTGGCGCCCGCCTTGCCGCGCAGCAGGTCTTCCTTCTTGGCCTCAAGCCCGACCTTGCCGATCTGAAAGCGCGGGATCATCAGAACCGGCTCGGGGTCTTCCATCTTGCTCAGGTCATAGTCGCTGACAGGTCCGACATACCCGACCACATGGGCGAAATCCTCGTAGCGGGGATATTGGCGGGTCAGTCCGACTTCGGGCGTGACGCCGGGAAGGGCGGGGGCATTGATCGCCACCTTCGAGATATCTTCCCAGGTGACCTGGTCGGCCAGCGTAACCGGCAGAAACGGCGCTGTACGTTTCATCTCGGCTTTGGCCCGCTCGATCTCGTCTTCGTTCAGCGGAATCAGTTGTGACAGTTTGGCAATGACCTTGTCGACGTCGCCCGCATCCTCGCGCACGATCACGATGCGGTAGGACGGCGCATTCTGCCCGATGATCTGACCATTGCGGTCATAAATGCGCCCTCGGGTTGGCGGAATGAGCCGGATGTTGATGCGGTTTTCTTCGGCCAACAGGCGATATTGGTCGGCCTGATCGACCTGCATGTAACGCATGCGGGCCGCCAGGCCGCCGACGAATGCGAATTGCATGCCACCCAGCACCAGCGCGCGCCGGGTCAGCCTTTTGTATGCGGCACCTTGTGTTTTGGGTGTGCGTTTCATGAGCGTGTTCCCACAGTGGCAACATCTACCGCAGATGGCCTGCGGACGCCAAATATGGTTTGGCTGAATGCAACGACAAGCGGGTAGGCGAGGACCGTGAAGACCACTTGGACAAATACCGGGCCAATGCTGGCCTGACTGACGGACAGCAGCGCCAGAACTGTCCGGTTGAAGGCAAAGATTGCCGCGATGACGACGCCCACCGTCGTCCACTCGCCCACGAATCCGACGTCGCGCATTCCGGGGCCTGCCGATCGCAGATAGGCAGAACCGATGACGACGGATGCCGCCAGCAGTCCCGGCGGCCGTTGCAGCAACAGGTCGGCCATCAGCATGACCGCAGCTATGCTGAGTGTCGGTACATATTCCGGCCGCCTGAGGACCCATGCAAAGGTCAGGCAGATCAGGAAGTCAGGAAAGGGCAGACGACCCGGTTGCGTGTTCAGAGGCAACAGGTGAAAGAACATCACCGTCAGAGCGAGGAACAGGTACAGGCCCCGCATCAGCCATAGACGTGACGCGGCGCTATCCATCGGCGGCCTCCTCGGTCGGGAGAAGAGCCTCGGGGCGCGGAGGTCCGACGATGCCGCCCGGGTCTCGGATCGGGGCGGCCGAGTGGTAGCGCAGGACGCGTAGGAATTCCAAACGCTCGAAATCCGCGGACAGTCGGACGCGCAGACGCCCCCCTGGATCGGCGGCGATCTGGCCGATCAGAAGGCCCGCAGGAAATACGCCGCCGTCGCCTGAGGTCACCACACGGTCGCCGGGTCGCACCAGTTCACGGTTTTCAAGAAACTCGACGGCTGGGGCAGGGGTATTGTCACCGGTAATCAGCGCGGTCTGGCCCGAGGGCTGGATCGTGGCGGGAATCGCGCTCGAGGCGTCGGTCAACAGGATGACCCGCGCGGTATCCGGGCCAACGCCAGAAATCCGGCCCACCAGCCCGATGCCGTCCATTGCGGCCCAGCCGTCGACGATCCCGTCACGCTCGCCGACGTTCAGCAAGACAGATTGCCGAAATGGCGAGCCGCTGTCGGCCATGACGACCCCGGTAATATAAGTCAGACGCGGATCCAGTCGAACGTTGTTCAGGTCCAGAAGCCGCGCGTTTTCCTGCTCCAGCTGCAGGGCCGCCTCTTTCCAGGCGCGCATGCGGCGCAGTTCACTGCGCAGTTCCTGGTTCTGCTCGCTCAGCCTTTGGTAGCTTTGGAAATCCCGTACGAGGTTAATCGCGGCCGTGACCGGAACCATCGCCCATTCCATCGAGGGCACAACGGCATCCACCACTTGGGCCCGGAACCTTTCGACCCGCGGGCTGTCGATGCGCCAAATCAGGAATATGCCCAGCAGACACAGAACAAGGATCCCCATGAACAAGCGGCGCAAGGGGGTGGTGTAGTCGTCGCGCTGTGCTCGGTCTTTTGCCACAGGACTCCTTCCCGTGCTGCTCGTGCCCGATCTTGAACCCTCAGATCAGAGGGTGCGCGCCTTAGCTTTCGTAGTCAATCGCGTGGCGCAGCTGTTTTTCGTATTCCAGTGCCTTGCCGGTGCCCAAAGCCACACAATTCAGGCTTTCGTCGGCAATCGACACGGCCAATCCGGTCTGTTCGCGCAGGGCCAGGTCCAGATCACCCAGCAGCGCGCCGCCACCGGTCAGCATCACGCCCCGGTCCACGATGTCCGCGGCCAGATCCGGCGGGGTGGTTTCCAGCGCGGTCATCACCGCCTCGCAGATCTGCTGGACGGGTTCCGACAGCGCCTCGGCCACCTGGGCCTGGCTGATCTCGATTTCTTTGGGAACACCGTTCAGAAGGTCGCGCCCGCGGATGTGCATCGACTGCCCGCGCCCGTCATCGGGCATCCGGGCGGTGCCGATGGTGGTCTTGATCCGCTCGGCGGTGGATTCGCCCACCAGCAGGTTCTGCTGACGACGCAGGTACGAGATGATCGCCTCGTCCATGCGGTCGCCCCCCACGCGGACTGAGCGAGCATAGACGATGTCTCCCAGCGACAGGACAGCCACTTCGGTGGTTCCGCCGCCGATATCCACGACCATGTTGCCGGTGGGATCGGTGATCGGCATCCCGGCTCCGATGGCGGCGGCAATCGGCTCGGCGATCAGACCCGCGCGCCGCGCGCCTGCTGACAGAACCGATTGACGGATTGCGCGCTTTTCAACCGGCGTTGCCCCATGGGGAACGCAGACGATGATCTTGGGCTTCGAGAAGGTCGAACGCTTGTGCACCTTGCGGATGAAGTGCTTGATCATCTCCTCCGCGGTGTCGAAATCGGCGATCACCCCTTCGCGCATGGGGCGGATGGCCTCGATCGAGCCGGGGGTGCGGCCCAGCATCAGCTTGGCGTCCTCGCCCACGGCCAGAACCTTCTTGACCCCATCCTTGACATGGTAGGCAACAACCGAGGGTTCCGACAGGATCACGCCACGCCCCTTGACGTAGACCAGCGTGTTGGCCGTCCCGAGGTCGATGGCCATATCCGCTGTGAACAGGCCGCCCAAACTGTCAAAGATCCCCATATTCCCCTGATCCTGTCTGTCAGATGTTTTCTACTGCCCGCGACTCGACGGTTCCGGGACGGATGACTTATAGGGTGCCATGACGCCCGGTTAAAGGCCTGATTCCGCGTAAATCAGCACCTTTCCGCCTCTTTGACAGGGACTTTAGAAGGCAACATGCTCTCATATCAACACATTTACCACGCGGGAAATCTGGCGGACGTGCAAAAGCACGCTTTGTTGGCATGGATGCTGGACTACATGACCCGCAAGGACAAGCCGATCAGCTATCTAGAGACCCATTCGGGGCGTGGTCTGTACCACCTCGATGCGGCCGAGGCCGTGCAGACCGGAGAGGCGGCGGCAGGGATCGGGCGCGCGCTGAGCAACGGGTGGTTTGCCGACGATCACCCGCTGGCACGCGCGTTGCACGCGGTCCAGGCGCAGTTTGGCGAAACGGTCTACCCGGGCTCGCCGATGATTGCGGCAAGCCTGCTGCGTCCGCAGGACAGTCTGCATTTCGCCGAGCTTCATCCGCAGGAATACGCAGCGTTGAAAAATGCGCTGACCGGGCGCGGTGCCAAGACCTACAGACAGGACGGGTTCGAGCTGGCTCAGTCGGTTCTGCCGCCCACACCTCGGCGCGGGATGATGCTGATTGACCCCAGCTACGAGGTTAAGGCGGATTATGGCCGCCTGCCTGGGCTGATCGCCAAGTTGCACCGCAAGTGGAACGTGGGCCTCATTGCCCTGTGGTACCCGATCCTGACGGACGATCGGCACGTTTCGATGGTGTCGGCACTGAAGAGCCTGGATCTTCCCAAAACGTTCGTGCACGAAGTTCGGTTTCCGCCTGCGCGGAAGGGGCACCGGATGATCGGTTCGGGCATGTTCGTGGTCAATGCACCCTTCGGGATCGAAGACGAGGCGGCGCGTCTTTCCGACCTGTTCGCAAAGATCTGACGGCGCTTCAGGGGCGATGGTTTCCCGCCGCGTCTGACAGCATCAAAGATGCCGCCAAACGTGTTGGGCCCGGCACCGCGCCTTGGCGCGGTGCCGGGCCCAAGGCCGCCAGGCTGCGCGGCGAAGCCGGGCTGCCGCGGGCGCGGGAGCCCTGCCTGCCATTTCTGATCAGGTCAGATCCTTGTAGCTGATCTCGCGTGCATCCGCGCCCGGGCCGGCCTTTTCGCGGCGCATGATCAAGCGGTTCAGCGCGCTGATATAGGCCTTGGCCGACGCCACCACGGTATCCGTGTTCGCGGATTGGCCCGTGGCGATCATGCCGTCTTCCTCCAGGCGGACGGAAACGGTGGCCTGTGCGTCGGTGCCTTCGGTCACGGCATGCACTTGGTACAGCTGCAGATGCGCCTTGTTCGGGTAGATCACTCGGATCGCCTTGAAGGTGGCGTCGACCGGCCCGTCCCCGTGCTCGGTGGCGATGACATCCTTGCCGTCGACCTCCAGTTCGACCGTGGCTTCGGCCTGACCGCCGGTGCCGCAGGTGACTTTCATCGAGACCAGCTGCAGGTGGTCGTTGGTCGCGTCATCAGCGCTCATCAGCGCGATCAGGTCGTCGTCGAACACCTCTTTCTTGCGGTCGGCCAGTTCCTTGAACCGCACGAAGATGTCCTTGAGCTGGTTGTCCCCGACCTCGTAGCCGAGTGTCTCCAGCTTGTCGCGCAGCGCGGCCCGGCCCGAATGCTTGCCCAGCGGAAGCGAGGTGCCCGAAAGGCCTATATCCTCGGGGCGCATGATCTCGAAATTCTCGCGGTTCTTCAGCATGCCATCCTGATGGATGCCGCTTTCATGCGCAAAGGCGTTCTTGCCGACGATCGCCTTGTTGAACTGCACCGGAAAGCCCGAAACCGTCGCCACCCGACGCGAGATATGCATGATCTTGGTGGTGTCGATGCCCGTTTTCCACGGCATGATGTCATTGCGGGTACGCAGGGCCATCACGACCTCTTCCAGCGCGGTATTGCCCGCGCGTTCGCCCAGCCCGTTGATCGTGCATTCGATCTGCCGTGCGCCGCCGGCAACCGCGGCCAGGGCGTTTGCGGTCGCCATGCCCAGATCGTTGTGGCAATGGGTGGCAAAGATCACCTCGTCGGCGCCCGGAACGGTTTCGATCAACCTGCGGATCAGATCGGCCGACTCCGCCGGAGCAGTATAGCCCACCGTATCGGGAATGTTGATCGTGGTCGCGCCGGCCTTGATCGCAATCTCGATCACGCGGCACAGATAGTCCCATTCGGTCCGGGTCGCATCCATCGGCGACCATTGCACGTCTTCGCACAGGTTGCGGGCGTGGCTGACGGTCTCGTGGATCTTTTCGGCCATCTCGTCCTGAGTCAGGTTCGGAATGGCCCGGTGCAGTGGTGAGGTGCCGATGAAGGTGTGGATCCGGTTCTTCTCGGCGTGTTTCACCGCCTCCCAGCAGCGGTCGATATCGGCGAAATTCGCACGGGCCAGGCCGCAGATGCGGGCGTTCTTGGCGCGCTGCGCGATTTCCGACACGGCCTTGAAATCACCCTCGGAAGCGATCGGAAAGCCGGCCTCGATGATGTCGACGCCCATGTCGTCCAGCAGCTCGGCGATTTCCAGCTTTTCGTCATGGGTCATGGTTGCGCCGGGGCTTTGCTCGCCGTCGCGCAAAGTGGTGTCGAAGATCAAGACGCGGTCTTGGTCGGTCACGTTGGTCATGGGGGTCACTTTCTTGTCTGTCCTAAAGCCATTGGCGCGCAGGCGTCCTCCTCTGAGCGGGCGCGCCGGATGGCACGCTCAGAGGCGGATTAGGATCAGTAGGCCACGCAGGGACGCGCCACGGGCGGTGGCGTCGAACGAGGGGATATCTGCGCGGTTGATCATGGGTTCGAGGTTATACACCCCGAACCGGGAATGAAAAGAAGGAAAATGCGCGGCCGTCCGATTTCGCGAAAGGATCGGAAACGGGGATTGATTGCGCAGGCAACTCCGCTAGCTGGAGAGCGATGAGAAATGCTTTGGTCATAGGTGCAAGCGGCGGGATCGGCCGGGCCGTCTGCAATGAGCTTCTGTCGCGGTCGGTTCATGTCGTCGGTCTGTCGCGGTCGGAAAACGGGCTGGATCTGATGCAGCCGGAACTGGCCGACGAGATGCTGGGCCGTGTCGAAGGGCCGTTCGACCTTGTTCTGGTGGCATCCGGTGCGCTCGAGATCGACGGGGCGGAACCGGAAAAGACTATTCGGGCGGTTTCGGCTAAGGCCATGATGGACCAGTTCGCCCTGAACGCGGTGGGACCGGCTCTGGTGCTGAAACACGCGCATCGCCTGTTGCCGCGCAACGGTCGGTCGGTGTTTGCGGTACTGTCGGCGCGCGTGGGCTCGATCGGGGACAATCGTCTGGGCGGTTGGGTCAGTTATCGCTCGGCCAAGGCAGCGGTGAACCAGATCGTGCATACGGCCGCAATCGAACTGGCCCGAACCCACAAGGATGCGATCTGCGTCGCCCTGCACCCCGGAACGGTCAAGACCCCGTTCACGCAGAAATACCTGGGCCGGCACCCTGCGGTCCCGCCGGACGAGGCGGCGAGCAACCTGATGCAGGTTGTCGATGGTCTACGTCCCGAGCAGACAGGGCAGTTCTTCGACTGGGCCGGAAAGCCGGTGCCCTGGTGACGTTCTACCCGTCCGACGGGGCGGCATCCGGGTCCGTTTCGGCCTCGGGCGCTTGCGGTTCAGCCTCGGTCGGCTGTTCGGCGTCGGCTTCGGTCAGCGCACCGTTTTCCCAGGTGCCGGTTTCCTCTTCCCCGTTGGCATAGCGCATCGTGCCGCTGCCCTGACGCTTGCCATTGACGAAATTGCCTTCGTACACGTCGCCGTTGGCATAGGTCGCAACGCCAAATCCGGTGATCTTGCCCTCGGACCACGCGCCCGAATATTTGAAGCCGTTGGGCATCACCACCTCGCCCTGGCCGTGGCGCTGGCCGTTCAGGAAATCGCCGGTATAGACAGTGCCGTCGGCATAGGTCGCCTTGCCCTTGCCCTGGCGCACGCCGTCCACCCAGTCTCCGTCATAGCTGGACCCGTCGGCACGGGTCAGAACGCCGGTGCCATGCGTTCGGGCATTCTTGAACTGTCCTTTGTAGATCGTACCATTTGTGTAGGTCGCGGTGCCCTGACCCTCGATCACCCCTGCAACCCAGTCGCCGTCATAGGACGACCCGTCGGGATAGGTGATCCGGCCTTTGCCATCGGCGAGGTCCGCCTTGAAGTCACCGACATAGACCGAGCCGTCGGGATAGGTCAGTTCGCCCAACCCTTCGATCTGACCGTTTTTCCAGTCTCCGGTGTAGACATAGCCGTCGGTGCCAGTGAATGTACCCTTGCCGTGTCGGCGGTCGTCGACGAAATCGCCTTCGTAGGTATCGCCGTTCGCGTAGGTCGCCTTTCCCTTGCCCTGCCGGCGCCCGTCCACCAGGGCGCCTTCGTATACGTCACCGTTGGCCTGTTTCAGTACGCCGGTTCCGGTGATCCGGTCCTCGGTCCATTCGCCGGAATAGATCATGCCGTCGGGCAAGGTCAGCGATCCGTTGCCCTGACGCTGGCCGGCAATGATATCGCCTTCGTATACCGCGCCGTCCGCATAGGTGATCTTGGCCTTGCCCTGGCGAACTCCGTCCACCCAGTCGCCATCATAGACATAGCCGCCGGGGTCGGTCATGACGCCTTTGCCGTCATGCTGGGCATTCTTGAAGCCACCTTCGAAACGCATTCCGTTTGCGTATTGCGCGATGCCGGTTCCGTTTATCGCGCCGTCGGTCCAGTCGCCCTCGTAGGTGCCGCCGTCGGCAAAGGTGATCTTGCCCTTGCCGTGCGGGCGACCTTTGACGAAATCGCCCTCGTAGACCGAACCATTGGCGTAACGTGCCACGCCCTTGCCCTGAATTTCTCCTTCGACCCACTCACCGGTGTATTCAAAGCCGTCGGGTAGGCGATAGGTGCCGGTTCCGTGACGCAGCCCGTTTTCAAAGGTGCCTTCGTAGACCCCGCCCACATCGTCATCTGCGGTGATGATCTGGCCCTGCTGCGCGGACGCGCTCTGTGCGGCGATGCCCATTGCGGCAACGGCAATCGTTGTACGAAAAGCGTTCATGGTAGTCCCTGCCTGCCCGATTGTCCCGTGGTGCATTGGTTCGTGCAAAACTATGACACTGATGAAGGTCGGGCAACGGGTTTTGCCGCATTGGCCTTTCACTTGCGGCCTGATCTGCTAAATGCCTTTTCAGGTGACGAGGGCAAGAGGGCAAAGATGGCCGACCATTTCCGCATCACGCTGGCGCAGCTGAACCCGACGGTGGGCGACATTGCAGGCAACGCCGCAAAAGCCCGTTCCGCATGGGAGCAGGGCCGCGCTGCGGGGGCCGATCTGGTGGCTCTGCCAGAGATGTTCGTCACCGGTTACAACACTCAGGACCTGGTTCTGAAGCCGTCGTTTCACATGGCTGCCATGGCGGCTGTGCAGCAGTTGGCGGAATCCTGCGCGGATGGACCGGCGATGGCCATTGGTGGGCCTTGGGTCGAAGGTGGCAATCTCTACAACGCCTATCTGATCCTCAGCCGGGGGCGGATCGTCAGCAAGGTGTTGAAACACCATTTGCCCAACGAAACTGTGTTCGACGAGGTTCGGTTGTTCGACGCCGGGCCGTTGGGTGGCCCCTATGCGGTGGGCAACACACGCATCGGCAGTCCGATCTGCGAGGATGGTTGGCACGAGGATGTTGCCGAGACGTTGCAGGAGACGGGCGCCGAGTTTCTTCTGATCCCCAACGGATCACCCTATTTCCGCGACAAGCACGATGTGCGCCTGAACCAGATGGTGGCCCGTGTGGTCGAAACCGGGCTGCCGGTGATCTACCTCAACATGGTGGGCGGGCAGGATGATCAGGTTTTCGATGGCGGGACATTTGGCCTGAATCCCGGCGGCGAACTGGCCTTTCGAATGCCAGTCTTCGACGAGGCGGTGATGCAGATCGATCTGCGGCGCGGTGATGAAGGATGGGCCATCGTCCCCGCCGAAATCGCCGAGCAGCCTGACGCGTGGGAGCAGGACTATCGCGCCATGGTGCAGGCGTTGCGCGACTATATGGGCAAGACCGGATTTTCCAAAGCACTGCTGGGACTGTCCGGAGGGGTCGATTCCGCGCTTGTTGCGGCCATCGCGGTTGACGCTCTCGGGGCCGAAAATGTGCGTTGCGTGATGCTGCCGTCGGAATACACCAGCGCCGAGTCGCTGGAGGATGCCGAAGCCGTCGCCAAGGCGCTGGGTGTGCGATACGACTATGTTCCGATCAGCCAGTCCCGCGCCGCCGTCACCGAGACCCTGGCGCCGCTGTTTGATGGTCTTCAGGCCGATATTACCGAGGAGAACATCCAGTCCCGTCTGCGCGGTCTGCTGTTGATGGCGATGTCCAACAAGTTTGGCGAGATGCTGCTGACCACCGGCAACAAATCCGAAGTGGCGGTCGGGTATGCCACGATCTATGGCGACATGAATGGCGGCTACAACCCGATCAAGGATCTGTACAAGACCCGGGTGTTCGAAACCTGCCGCTGGCGCAATGCCAATCACCGCGACTGGATGAAAGGACCGGCCGGCGAGGTCATTCGCCCCTCGGTCATCGACAAACCACCCAGTGCCGAGCTGCGCGAGGATCAGAAGGACAGCGACAGCCTTCCCGATTACCCGGTCCTGGACGGCATTCTCGACATCCTGGTTGATCAGGATGGCTCGATCGCGGATTGTGTTGCAGCCGGGTACGACGAGGCTGATGCCCGCCGGGTCGAGCACCTTATCTATATCAGCGAATACAAACGCTTTCAGTCCGCGCCGGGCACGCGCCTGACACCTCGGGCCTTCTGGTTGGACCGGCGCTATCCGATCGTGAATCGTTGGCGCGATCCGAGCTGACGGAAACTGCGGCTGAGCGCCCCGTGCCCGGGTCCGGGTGTTTGTTTACAAATGGGCGGCAATGAGGGGGGTCTCATGCTAACTGTTCTGCAGGTGGGGCGGAATTGCTGACAGCGCTTGGCCGCATCCTTGTTTTTTGGACATTTTTTTGCCATAGTTTAGGACCGATCTTGCCACATATTTTGAAAGATCGGCGCGCGGGGGCCGGGCATTGATCTGTCGGCCGAAGCGCAGTTGAAGACCAAGTTTTCTGGTGACGCATCCGTGGTGGGGTGCCGGTTATAAGGTTTAGGTGGTCCGATGGTTGATGGATATGACAAACCGCTGCATGCGCCGTTGAGGTACAAGACAATGGAGACACCGGCGCGCGAATTGGATGAGGCGCGTCTGGAAGCGGCAATCGCCGGTGTGTTGGCCGAGGCTGATGCAGAGAGCGAGGAGCCGTCCGAGGAGTTTTCAGCCAAACACCCGGAATTGCCCGAGCTTCAACCCGAAGAGACCGAGACAGAGACCCAAAACTCGGGTGTCGCAGCTTTGTTGCGTCAGAAATGGGCCGAGTTCTCGGGCGCGGCCTGAACCGGGTGCCGGTCTAATTGCATTGTGGCGTTTGCATCGACGCCACACAGCCGAACAAAGTGATGCTTTTTCCTTTATTCAGGATTGCCGGATGACGTTTGCCAAGGCTCGATGAAGCTCGTGTCTGACTAACAAGATCCGTTGATGCCCGGCCCCAAGCCCAACCCTGTTGAATCCGATCTTTGCCTGCCCAAATCCGTTGACGTCGTGATCGTCGGCGGAGGGATTATCGGTGTCTCAACTGCGCTGGAACTGGCGGAACGTGGCAATTCCGTCCTCTTGTGTGAAAAGGGCCAGGTCGGCGCTGAACAGAGTTCCAGGAACTGGGGCTGGGTTCGCCTGGGGCTGCGCGACCCGCGCGAAATACCGTTGATGACCGAGTCGCTCAGGATCTGGCAATCGCTTGATGAGCGGATCGGACGCAAAACCGGCTATGTGCAATCCGGCATTCTGTTCGGTGCGCGGACCGACCGGTCCGCAGCTGATATGGAGCGCTGGTTGCGAAACCTCGAGGGCTACCAGACCGGAGCGCGCATGGTTTCCGGATCCGAGTTGGAACAGAACATGCCCGGCCTCCAGACCAAGTTGAAGGCCGCGCTTTTCACGCCGCAGGACGGACGGGCTGAGCCACAATGGGTTGCTCCTGCGTTGGCCGAGGCGGCGCGTGACCAAGGCGCGGTCATCATGACAAATTGCGCGGTACGCTGTCTCGACCTGAAAGCTGGTCGTGTTGCCGGGGTTTACACGGAACGGGGGCGGGTCGCTTGCGATCAAGTGGTTCTGGCCGGGGGGGCTTGGTCTCGGTTGTTTGCCGGTAACGAAGGAATCGCCCTGCCACAGCTGAAGGTGCTGAACACGGTTCTGCGGACCTCGCCTGTGGAGCCGGGTCCGGAAACAGCTCTGTGGTCGGATGATTTTGCCATTCGCAAACGCGCCGACGGCGGGTACACGATCGCCTCGGGCCATGAAAACACGGTGGATATCGTTCCTGACAGTTTTCGGTTGGCCGCGAAATTCCTGCCGGCATTCGCGCAGGAATGGAAATCGCTCAGATTCCGCCTGTCGCACCGCTGGACCATTGAGGCGCGTCAGCGCCGGTCATGGGCGCCCACCGACGTAACCCCGTTCGAACTCTGTCGGATACTGGACCCCGAGCCGTCGCAAAGGGCGCTCCGCAAGTCATGGGCCAAGGCCCGTCAGGCGCTTCCGGCACTGGTTGGTGCCGAAATCGTGCAGAGCTGGGCAGGGATGATCGATGTGACCCCGGATGCAATCCCGGTCATCTCAAACGTGCAGGAAATCCCGGGACTGGTGATCGCAACCGGATTTTCGGGACATGGATTTGGCATAGGGCCCGGGGCCGGCCGCCTGGTGGCCGATCTGGTGACGAACACAGCGCCTTGTGTGGACCCGGCCGCCTTTCGACTGTCGCGGTTTTCGGACGGTACGAAAGTACGGCCGGACCCAGGGTATTGATCAGCCCATCATCTGATAGCTGACAGGCACAAATCGGAAGCCTCCGCCGCGCGGCTCGACATAGCCGGCGGCCGGGAAAGGCATGTGGTACCCGATCATCGGGACCTTGTCCGCGGCCAGCATACCCAACACGTTCCGACGCGATGCGGTGGCCGCTGCCTTGTCCATGTCAAACCGGACTTCCCATTCCGGATGCGCGAAGGACCAGACATAGTGATTGGCAAGATCGGCGGTCAGGATCAGCCGCTGACCGTTGCTTTCGAGATGATAGACCATATGGCCGGGCGTATGCCCGAAGGCCGCCATGGCGGTCACGCCGGATGCGACCTCGCCACCGTCTTCGATGAACGACATCTTTTCAGCCATCGGAGTGACCTTGGCTGCCACAAGATCGCCGACGCGGTTGCCGGCCTCCTGTGCTGACCAGAAGTCATACTCGGCCGCGGCGGTCACATAGCGTGCGTTCGGAAAGGTCGCGGCATCGTTGGTCGTCATGCCGCCAATGTGGTCGGGGTGCATGTGGGTCAGGACGACGACGTTGATCGCCTCAGGGCCAACGCCCGCATCGGCCAGAGCCTTCTGGATACCGCCTTGGCCCAATCCCGTGTCAAACAGGATCAGTTCGGATCCGGTATTGACGAGCGTTGGCGTGAAGAAGAACTGGGCGATGTCGGGCGAGATGAAATTGTCGGCCGATACCTTGGCAAACTCCTCGTCTGACGCGCCACCGCCGAAAATCTCTTGGGCGCCGTCTCGCGGCAGGCTGCCATCCAGCAGGGTCGTGACCGTGAAATCGCCCAGTTGAAAGCTGCGGGCGACGGTCGAGTTGGCCTTGGTTTCGGCCCCGGCAGCCAGTGACTGTGTCGCGATAGATGCAAAAGGTAGCGCAGCGGCCGTGCCCAAAGCGGCCCGGCGGGTCAGTTTCATGGTCATTTCAAAGTCTCCCTGTCAGATTACGTGCGACGAATTAGAACGCTTTCGGATAATTGCCACTTTCCACTCTACCATATGGGCTGCGCGTTGGCCGATCGCATGTTAAATCTTGTTCATGTCCCGCTCAGGAAACAAAACCGTTCCGACGGATCAAAGCGTCCAGGAATTCTTGGCGGCGATCCTGCCGGCCGCGCGCGCTGCGGATGCGCAGAGGCTGAACACCCTGTTTGAAACCGTCACCGGGTTTCGGCCGGTCATGTGGGGGCCATCCATCGTTGGATACGGGCGATATGGCTACCGCTACAAGTCCGGGCGGGAAGGCACATTTCTTGCCACCGGGTTTTCCCCACGCAAGGCCGCGTTTTCGATCTATATCATGCCGGGCTACTCCGATTTCGGCAGTATTCTGGCGCGCTTGGGCAAGCACAAGACCGGCAAATCATGTCTGTACGTGAACAAGCTGTCGGACATTGACGAGGACGTGTTGGCCGAATTGATCCGCGCAGGGTTGGATGACCTGTCATCACGTTGGCCGATCAAGTCCGAGTAAACGGCAAGCATTCGCACCGCCTTCTGGACAAAAACGCGCTCATGTGACATGAGCCGCGCCAACAGGAGACATCCATGACAACCACCCGTTTCGCCCCTTCGCCCACCGGTTATATTCATGTGGGCAACCTGCGCACCGCGCTGATGAACTATCTGATCGCCCGCAAGGCCGGCGGCACGTTCATTCTGCGTATCGACGACACCGACCCCGAACGGTCGAAGGAAGAATATGTTGATGCGATCAAGCAGGATCTCGAGTGGCTGGGTCTGCACTGGGACCGGGTGGAGCGGCAGTCGGACCGGCTGGACCGCTATGCGGAAGCCGCCGGCAAGCTGCGCGAGATCGGCAGGTTCTACGAAGCCTTTGAGACCCCGACCGAGCTGGACCTCAAGCGCAAGAAGCAGCTGAACATGGGCAAGCCGCCGGTTTATGATCGGGCCGCCCTGAACCTGTCGGAGGCCGAGAAAGAGGCGCTGCGAGCCGAACGTGGCAACGGTGTATGGCGGTTCAAGCTGGATCATGAGCGCATCGAGTGGACGGACGGCATTCTGGGTGACGTGTCGATCGACGCGGCCTCGGTATCGGATCCGGTGCTGATCCGTGGCGACGGGCAGGTGCTGTATACGCTGGCCTCGGTCGTGGACGACACCGAGATGGGCGTGACCGACGTGGTGCGCGGCGCCGACCACGTCACCAACACAGCGACCCAGATTCAGATCATCAAGGCGCTGGGCGGAACCGTTCCGCGTTTTGCCCATCACTCGTTGCTGACCGGCCCGCAGGGTGAGGCGCTGTCCAAGCGTCTTGGAACGCTGGCGCTGCGCGATCTGCGCGAGCAGGGTGTGCAGCCTATGGCGCTGTTGAGCCTGATGGCGCGGTTGGGCTCGTCCGACCCGGTCGAACTGCGCAGCGACATGGCCGAGTTGATCGAAGGTTTCGACGTGACCCGGTTCGGGTCGGCGCCAACCAAGTTCGACTTGCAGGATCTGTTCCCGCTGACGGCCCGGTATCTGCAGACGCTGCCGCTCGAGAAGGTTGCCGACGCGGTGGCCGCGGCCGGTGTACCCGATGAACTGGCCGAGCCGTTCTGGATGATGGCGCGCGAGAACATCACCACGCTGAACGACCTGAAGGGCTGGTGGGAGCTGTGCCGCGACGGGGCCGAGCCGCTGATCGACGACGAAGACCGCGAATTCGTCGCGCAGGCGATGGAACTGCTGCCCGAGGGGCCGTTTGACGGCGAGACTTGGGGCAAGTGGACCGCGGCAGTGAAAGAGGCGACCGACCGCAAGGGCAAGGGCCTGTTCATGCCGTTGCGCAAGGCGCTGACCGGAATGGAGCGTGGCCCCGAGATGGCGACCTTTCTGCCGTTGCTGCAGGTCGTGCGGGCGCGAAAATAAGACACCGCGGAGCGGTGTCGCCTTCGATCTGAACAAGAACCAGAGGCGGGTGCTGCAGGCGCCCGCCTTTTTCACGCGGTCTGAACGATCCGGGCCGAGACCCGGGACAGGTGCTCATCGACCAAGGCTGTTTCGTCGGGGTGAAGCTGTTGGTGGCGCGGATAACGCGGCGCGTTCCGGTCATTCAGGATCGGCGCGTCCCACCCGTCGGTCGTGGCGAAGAAACGCTCGACACCCGGCAAGCCGAATGCGCGCAAATACCCCTGCACCACAACGTCCACATAGCTGAGCAAAACCGGGTGACTGTGCGTCGGGTCCTTGCGGCGCTGTTCCGGAACAGCATAGACCGCAATCTCGACCTCTTTCTTCAGAGGATGAGTTATGGCGTGGGTGGCGGGGATCCGATCATAGGCCCACTCCCGTTCATCCAGTGCTGCCCAGTCGTTTTTGGGGACATGTGCGATCATGCCGTCGATCTCGCAGGCGGGATCCGGCACCGCGGTCAAGAAGGCGACCGGACGCAGATCGGTATGCCGCCACGCCCGGCGCCAGCCTTTGAGTTGCGCCGGTCGCGGGTCGGGAAAGTCATGCGTGGCAAGGTTTACGAGGCTGCCATAGCCAAAGAAATAGGGCTCTGCCATGTCGCGTGCTGTCCTTTTTGACGATTGATGTATGTCAAACCGTTTTTTTGCGGTCTGTGCAATAAGGCTGCATCTTGAAATTCGGGGGGAGGATCTGATGCGGATCACCAAACGAACAAATATCGCCGTGCGGCTGTTGATGTATTGCGCTGCACATCCGGACCGGCTCGTCACGAAATCCGAGATTGCGGATGTCTGCAACATCTCGGAAAACCATCTGGCGCAAGTCATCAACCAGTTGGGTCAGTTGGGGTATCTGAGCACGCAGCGCGGTCGCAACGGTGGCATGACTCTTGGGCGGCCGGCGGACCAGATCCGAATCGGATCCGTCTTCCGCCATGTCGAGGGCAGTTTGCCGATCGCCGAGTGTTTTGCGGATGCCGACAACACCTGTCCGTTGACCGATGCCTGCCGCCTGCGTCTGGCGCTGCAGGACGCGGCCGAGGTCTTCTTTGCGTCGCTGGATGAGATATCGCTGGACGCTTTGGTTTGCGACAACGATCCGCTGCTGAAAATTCTGCAACCCGTCACCTGCGCGCGTTGAATTCAATCGCTGGCCCGCAGGACGCGGGCCGGGCTGACGGATAGCGGGCGGAGGGCGAAGAACAGCCCCGCCAGCAGCGTGACGGCGAGCCCGGCAGCGACGATACCCAATGCCGAAGGCCATATCACCGCAAAGCTGGTATCGAAAATGAATGTCGCCACAGCCCAGCCGCCAAGGATGCCGGCCAGCAGCGCCACGCAGCCGGCGGCCGCACCCAGAAGCGCCGAGCGCAAGCCAAAGCTGAGAAGTATCCGTCGGCGATCTGCGCCGATCGTCTTGAGGATTGCGGCCTCGTAGCGACGTGCGGGCTCTCCCGCGGCCGCTGCGCCGATCAGGACCAGAAAACCGGTCAGCAAAGAGACACCGGCGCCGTAGGAGGTGGCCGAGGCCAAACCGGCAAGCAGGCCCGAGACACGGTCGATCGCGTCCCGAACCCGGATCGCGGTGATGTTGGGGAACTGGGTCGCAAGGTCTTGAAGAATGGCTGCCTCGGCCTCTTCCTCGGCGTAAACCGTTGCAATGAAGCTATGAGGCGCGCCGGCCAGTGCGGACGGATTCATCGACATGATGAATCCCATGCCCGCGTTCGAGAAATCCACCTCGCGCAGCGATGTTATGGTCGCGGTGATATCACGCCCGAGAATGTTCACAGTCAGTTCGTCACCAAGCTTGAGACCCATTTCCTCGGCCTCTTCCGCGGCGAAGCTGATCTGAGGCGGGCCTGAATAGTCCTCTGGCCACCATTCCCCGGCGGTGATGCGGGCGTTTTGTGGCGCGTTGTCCGAATAGGTCACGCCGCGATCGCCCTCCAGAACCCAATGATCGCCCGCAACCTGATGTGCGGGCTGGCCGTTGATCTGCGAGATGATTCCGCGCAGCATTGGTGCGCTTTCTACGCGTGTGACACCGGGGTCATTTTCAAGCCGGCTGCTGAAGCCGGGCATCTGGTCTTTTTGAATGTCCACGAAAAAGTACGACGGCGCCACGTCCGGCAGGTTCCCGGATATCGCATTGCGCAGAGTGCCGTCGATCTGTCCGACCGCAGCCAGAACCGACAGGCCCAATCCCAGAGACAGGACCACCGATGCGGCACCTTCACGGGGGTCGGAAATTGCGGCAAGTGCCCAACGCAACGCCGGGCGGCCACGGGCGCGTGTGGCGGCCCTTTTTGCCACATAGCGGATGCCTTGGGCCGACAGCGCCAACAGCACCAATGCGCCGACAAATCCACCTCCGGTCCAGAGGGTCAGCCAGGGGGATCCGCTGAACCAAGCGGCGGTGGCGATCAGTGTCGCCAGGGCAAGGCCCGTCGCCAACAGGTAAGCGGCGCGGGGCAACCTGCGGGCACTGCTCAGCGCATCGCGGAACAGGGTCGCTGCCCGGACGTCCTCCGCCCGGGCAAGGGGCCACAGGGTGAAAAGCAAGGCGGTCAGCAGGCCATACAATGCCGCCTCGAACAGCGGTTGCGGATAGACAGAGAAAACGGCCGGTACGGGAAGCCGGCTTTCAATCAGGGATGCCAGGAGAATCGGGGCCAGCCCGCCAAGGGCTACACCAGCGGCGATCCCGACAACCGAAAGGACGCCGATCTGGATCAGATAGGTCTGAAAGATCGTGGCGCGGTCAGCGCCGAGGGTGCGCAATGTGGCGATGGTTTCGGTCTTTCGGGCGAGATAGGCGCGTACGGCCGCGGACACGCCGATGCCGCCCACAGCCAGACCGGAGAGACCCACCAGCACCAGGAACGCGCCGAGGCGCGAAACGAATTCGGCAATTCCGGGTGCGCCGTTGCGCGCATCGGTCCAGCGCAGCCCCGAACCCTGCAGAACGCTCTCTGCCTGTTCCGAGACTTCTGTGAGGTCGGCTCCGACCGGCAGGTCCATACGGTATTTAGTGGAAAACAGCGTGCCGGGCTGCAATAGGCCCGAGTCTTTCAGATCGGCTGTGCGAACCAATGTGCGCGGGCCCAAGGTGAACCCATCTCCGGCCGCGTCGGGTTCGGATATCAGGGCGGCGGACAGCACAAAGTCCTGCGTGCCCAGTGCAAGACTGTCGCCGATGTCCAGCCCCAGACGCTCGATCAGAACCGGGTCCATCACTGCCCCGGGAAGAGTGGCATTTCCGTCCAACGCCTCGGACAGCGAGATTTCGGGGTCCAGTTGGACGGTGCCGATCAGAGGATAGGCGTCATCGATGGCCTTGACCTGAGTAAGTCCGCGTTGCGGTGCGTCGCTGCGGGTCACGGCCATCGAGCGGAAATCGACGACTTCGGACACGCGATCGGCGTTCTGCTCCATCCATGCGGTTTCTGCTTCGTTTGCGAAGCGGTAGGTCAGCTCGATCTGGGCATCGCCGCCCAGCAAGGCTGCCCCCTCCTGTGCAAGGCCAGTCATGATTGCTTGCCGCACCGATCCAACCGCAGCAATGGCGGCAACCCCCAGGGTCAGACAGGCCAGAAAAACCCGAAAGCCGCGTAAGCCGCCCCTGAGTTCACGTCGGGCCAGGCGCGTCGCCAGGCGCAAGCTCATTCCGCTGCCTCTTGGCTGGCCTCTTCGGTGATGCGGCCGTCGCGCAATCGGACGACCCGGTCGCAACTGCGGGCCAGCGAGTGGCTGTGTGTGACCAGAACCAGCGTTGCCCCGTGCCGGTCACGCAGGCCGAACAGCAAATCAACGATGGCCGCGCCATTCGCCTCATCCAGATTGCCGGTCGGTTCGTCCGCCAACAGGATCCGAGGCCGCGGGGCCGAAGCGCGGGCCAGCGCGACCCGCTGTTGTTCGCCGCCCGACAGTTGCGCCGGGTAGTGATCACGCCGATGCGAAAGCCCCACCGCCGCCAATTCGGCCTCGGCCCGCTCGAAGGCATCGCGGTGACCGGCCAGTTCCAGCGGGGTGGCCACGTTTTCAAGCGCCGTCATGGTCGGAATCAGATGGAAATTCTGGAAAACGACGCCCATCGCATCGCGCCGAAACCGGGCAAGCGCATCCTCACTCATCGAGGTCAGGTCCTGCCCCAGTGCGGTGATGCGACCTGCGGTCGTCTGCTCCAGCCCGCCCATCAGCATCAACAGCGAGGATTTGCCCGAACCGGATGGGCCGACGAGGCCCAGCGTCTCTCCCTCTTTGACGGTCAGATTGATGTCCCGCAAGATTTCAACGGGTCCGGCATTGCCATCCAGCGACAAAGCGGCATTTTGGAGTGTCAGAACGGGTTCAGTCATAAGTCTTTCCGAAAGGGGCAGTCATTTGGGATATGGAGCGGTCAGGAATTTGCGCAAGGCTCTGGCGGCGGGGCTGTTGTCGCTCTGCGGCATTGCTGCCACAGCCGAGCCGGTGGTCCTGGCCGCTCTCGGAGACTCGCTGACCCAAGGCTACGGCCTTGTTGAGGAGGATGGGTTCGTCCCTCAACTGAACCAGTGGCTGGATGCGCAAGGCGTCGAGGTGAAGATAATCAACGCCGGTGTTTCCGGGGACACAACGGCCGGTGGTGCGGCGCGTGTGGGCTGGACCCTGACACCAGAGGTGGACGGGATGATCGTGGCGCTGGGCGGAAACGACGTTCTTCGTGGGATCGACCCGGCGGTCTCGAAGTCGAATCTGGAAAAAATTCTGACCGAGGCGCAAACGGCCAAGGTTCCGGTTCTGCTGATCGGCATGCAGGCTCCGGGCAATTATGGCGCGGACTACAAACAGGCGTTTGATGCGATGTATCCGGATTTGGTCACCCAGTTCGGCACACTTTATTCCCCCAGCTTTTTTTCCGGGTTGCAGGCGAGTGGCGACCCTGAAGCCGTGCAGACCTACATGCAACCAGACGGGATTCATCCCAATGCGCGCGGCGTTGCGCTGATCGTGGATGATCTTGGACCTGCTGTCCTTGATCTGATCGCCGCCGCAAAACAGCGGCCGTAAACCGTGCCCGGGCGGTTCTTTCTGACGCGGCCGTTTTCCCAGATTTCCGAATTCCTGGGTCGAGAAACTGCTTGGCCGGATGAACAGCCGCGCCAGAACATACAACCCGGTCAGGAAGTTATCGTTCTGACCGCTGAAGGCGCCGGGCCCATGCGGTGGGGCATGATTCCCGTAGGGCGCGTCAATGCCCGGGGGCGGCCGGTCATGGAAACGATCATCAATGCGCGGTCGGAAACGGTTTTTGACAAATCTGCTTTTCTAGGTGTCGGTCGCGCGGTTGTTCCGGTTGATGGCTGGTACGAGTGGACCGGCGAAAAGCGCCGCAAAACCGCGTGGCGGATTGAATCCGCCGACGGAATCCCCTTGTTGTTTGCCGCGATTACGGACAGATGGATCGCGCCCGGTGGTCAGCATGTCGATCAGTTCGCTGCTGTGACCTGCGAGCCGAACGATGATCTGCGGCCGATCCACCACCGCATGGGTGTCCTGTTGCGGCCCGAAGACGTCCGGACCTGGCTGAACGGATCGGACAGGCAAGCGGCAAGCCTTTGTGTCCCGTGGCCAAACGGAAGACTGAAGATTGAAAAAGCCGAAGGGGTGGATTGGTCGGGGCCTTGACCGCTGCCTTAGACGACGGTGACGACCGTTCCGATCGGGACGCGGTTGTACAGGTCGATCACGTGCTCATTCAGCATTCTGATGCACCCGTTCGACACGGCTCGTCCGATGGTCTGCGGCTGGGTCGTTCCATGGATGCGGAAATACGTGTCGACGCCATTCTGAAACAGATACAAGGCACGGGCGCCCAGCGGGTTGTCTCCTCCACCGGGCTGGACATAGTCATTGTCCTTGAATTTGGCATAGGCAACGGGGTCCCGCTCGATCATCTCTTCGGTCGGGCGCCAGGTGGGCCATTCCTTTTTCACGTCGATCGTCGCAGTTCCGGTAAATTCCAGCCCGGCCTTGCCGACGCCACAGCCATAACGGATGGCTTTGCGGGGCTCGGTCACGAAATACAGGTAGAACGAACGTGGCGCGACCAACAATTGCCCGGGCAAAAACTGCTTCTTGATCCGAACGATTTGCGGGGTCGGGTCGTATTCGACCGGCTTCTTTTTCGCGTGGGCCGTGCCAGGCACGGCGCTGAGAGCGGCAGCGGAGATCAGAAAATTGCGGCGTGAGAACATGGCAATACTCGGCTAATCAACAAAGAAAACAGGGTAGCAGTCTGTTCAGAATAGCCGATCCGGTCAATTCCCGCGCGGGTTTCACCGGAAAGTGATGTTGTTTTCCTGCCCCACCGGGGCTGGAAAGCGCGATCAGAAACCGCGCAAAAAAATGGGGGCGACGGTCATCCGTCGCCCCCAGAGACCTGGTTTAGGCCAGTTCGATGTTGTCGGCGCTTTCGCGACCGTCACGACCCGAACGCAGTTCGTAGGTGACTTTCTGGTTGTCGGCCAGGCCGGTCAGGCCCGAACGCTCGACGGACGAAATGTGCACGAACACGTCTTTGCCGCCCTCTTCGGGTGCGATGAAGCCGTAGCCTTTGGTGGTGTTGAACCATTTTACGGTGCCTGCGGGCATATCCGTATCTCCTGTTATTAGTGCTGCCCACGGAATTGCGGCAGCCCGGCGTCGTTGTCTGGATCGATAGACTGAACGCCGAAAACGGAGACAGTAGGTCGAAGTAGAAAAACGTAAGCTCTTTGCATATGGCACTGAGAACGCCATGAGGCAAGGGGTATCGCTTCCAAGCGTTTTCAATTCGATCAGGGGTATTGTCCTGACACTGGACCCAACCTTCCACTTAGTGCTTGAGCCAGGAGACTACCTTGGGGTAAGTCTTGTTTGAAGCTGCGTGACTGCGCCCAATATCTTGCGCAAACCTGTCGAACCATAGATCCATAAAAATGAATCGTCTCGCTATTCTTCGGTGGAGAAAGCGAATAGCTTTGCGGATCAAGGATGTTCTTTCGAAGTTTTGGCGCACCGTATGGATAATGAACATGCGACGGCGTCAATTTTACCTCTTTGTGATCAAGTACGAGTAGCGAAAGCAATACAGGGCCAAAGAAATTTCTCGGAAGGTTTTCGGAATGGAAGTTTATGTTTCGGTTTTTTAGGAAGAAGTTGCGGGCTGATTTGTCTTCACCCTTGATGTCGATATTAGTATCCCAGTTTTCCCTGTATTCAATACGGCTGGTCGTTAACAGCTCCAGATAATCAGCAAAAAGGTTAGAGGAAGGTTCCAGATAGATGACCCCGTTCCAGCAGTACCGGGTTCCATCTCTGAGTTGCCTGCCGATTGTCACAATTTCTGGGTTACAAGTTACCGGTCGAAGAAAATAGACATCGCAATCTACCCAAATTAGGTTCTCAACCTGCATCATCTTCAACCGAAATAAGTCTGAAAACCTTGCCGGATGCTTCGTTAGCACTTGCTTCAGGAGATCGGTTAGCGGCAGTACATCGTTTGCGTTGCGGAGCATTACTCCCTTTGGTGGACAAACTTGGTTTGGTTCGTAAGAAAAGAGCTGAAGCGATTGGTTCGCTCGCACAAACGAAGACAGACAAGCGCGCTCCAACGGCCCGAGACCGGACCCGTGCCAGAACGTCCCAAATCCTTTTTGCTGCATTGTGTGCCTTCTTCTTAGCCGGTCGATGGCCTATGCGAATACAGCGTTGCACTGCTTGCTTGGGTCAGTGTTACTACCGCGCAAATTTCTTGTGCTTAAGCCGCTTGGGTTCCAGCGCGTCCGGTCCCAGGCGGCGCTTCTTGTCTTCTTCGTAGTCTTCGAAGTTGCCCTCGAACCATTCGACATGCGCATCACCTTCAAAGGCCAGGATGTGCGTACAGATCCGGTCGAGGAAGAAACGGTCGTGCGAGATGACCACGGCGCAGCCGGCGAAGTCGACAAGGGCATCTTCCAGCGCGCGCAGGGTTTCGACGTCCAGGTCGTTGGTCGGTTCGTCCAGCAGCAGGACGTTGCCGCCCTCTTTCAGCAGGCGGGCCATGTGGACGCGGTTACGCTCACCCCCTGACAGCAGCGAGACCTTCTTCTGTTGGTCGCCGCCCTTGAAGTTGAAGGACGAGCAATAGGCGCGGGAATTGACCTGAGCGTCACCCAGTTGGATGATCTCGGCGCCGCCGGTGATCGCCTCCCACACGGTGTCGTTGTCATTGAGGTCGTCGCGCGACTGATCGACATAGGACAGTTGTACCGTGTCGCCGTATTCGATGGTGCCCGCGTCAGGCTTTTCCTGGCCGGTGAGCATCTTGAACAGGGTCGATTTACCGGCGCCGTTGGGGCCGATGACACCGACGATGCCGCCCGGCGGCAGGCTGAAGGACAGGTTCTCGATCAGTTGCTTGTCGCCCATATGCTTGGCCAGCCCGTTGACCTCGATCACCTTGCTGCCCAGGCGCGGGCCGTTGGGGATGACGATCTGTGCGCGGGTCAGCTTTTCGCGCTCGGACTGTTCCGCCAACTCGTTGTAGGCGTTGATCCGGGCCTTGGATTTGGCCTGACGGGCCTTTTGACCCTGACGCATCCATTCCAGTTCGCGTTGCAGGGTCTTCTGCTTGGATTTGTCCTCGCGGGCTTCCTGCTCAAGCCGCTTGGCTTTCTGCTCCAGCCACGAGGAATAGTTGCCCTCGTACGGGATGCCACGGCCGCGGTCCAACTCGAGGATCCAGCCGGTGATGTCATCCAGGAAGTAGCGGTCGTGCGTGACGATCAGGATCGTGCCCTTGTAGTCGATCAGGTGCTGTTGCAGCCAGGCGATGGTCTCGGCGTCCAGGTGGTTGGTCGGTTCGTCCAAGAGCAGCATGTCGGGCGCTTCCAGCAGCAGCTTGCAGAGCGCTACGCGGCGTTTCTCGCCGCCCGAGAGGTTGGCGATGTTGGCATCGTCCGGCGGGCAGCGCAGCGCCTCCATCGAAACGTCGATCTGGCTGTCGAGGTCCCACAGGTTTTCCGCGTCGATCGCGTCCTGCAGGGCGGTCATCTCTTCCATCAACTCGTCCGAGTAGTTCTCGGCAATCTCCATCGCGATCTCGTTGAAACGGTCGACCTTGGCCTTTTTCTCGGCCACGCCCAGCATGACGTTTTCACGGACGGTCAGGGATTCGTCCAACTGAGGTTCCTGTGGCAGATAGCCGACCTTTGCGCCCTCGGCGGCCCACGCCTCGCCTGTGAAATCGGTATCCAGGCCGGCCATGATCTTCATCAGGGTCGACTTACCGGCGCCGTTCACGCCGACGACACCGATCTTTACGCCGGGCAGAAAGCTCAGGTGAATGTTTTCAAAGCACTTCTTGCCACCGGGATAGGTCTTCGAGACACCCTGCATGTGGTAGACATATTGATAGGCGGCCATGTCGCGTCCTCTGGGTCGGGGAATTCAGGTTGACCCGCTTGATAGCCAAGCGGGACGGGCGGGGCAAGCTGGTGCTTTGGCGAATTTCTGGCTGGCCTTATGCGCCGGCCGGACCGGACTGGGAAGGATGCTGGGAATGCCGGAACTTGCGCAATTGGTATCGGGTTGGGCCAAGGCGGGACGGATCGAATGGATCGGCGTCAGACCGGGGCGACGATTGGACATGATGGCGCTGGGTCAGGCGATGATCCGGGAAGACGGGGTTGAGGGCGATCGGAGTCGCCCGGGGAAGCGTGCGGTGACCCTGATTCAGCACGAGCATCTTGCCGCGATCGGCAGCTATTTGGGACAAGGTCCGGTCACACCGGACGTGCTGCGGCGCAATCTGGTGGTTTCCGGCATCAATCTGGGCGCTCTCAAAGGGCGCGAGGTTCAGGTCGGCACAGCCATTTTGCGGATCACGGTTATCTGCGCGCCTTGCAGCAGGATGGAAGAGGCGTTGGGCAACGGGGGGTACTCTGCCGTGCGTGGGCATGGCGGCTGGTGTGCCGAAGTGGTGCGATCGGGGGCGGTCGGTTTGGGCGATGCTGTGCAACCTGTTGATTGACAAGGCCGGCGAGTTCTGGACTACAGCAGGGGATGTTGCGAAGCGCGATACCATATGCGCGGCCCGGTCAGGTCGTGGGGCTGTTCGGGGGATCGTTCGATCCACCGCATCAGGGGCATGTGCACGTTACACTGGAGGCGATGAAGGCTTTTGGATTGGATCGGGTCTGGTGGTTGGTGTCGCCGGGGAACCCGCTGAAGGCTCGCGGCCCGGCTCCGATCGATCAGCGAGTTGAGGCCGCACGGTCCATCATGCAGCATCCCAAGGTTGAGGTGACTGACATTGAGGATCTGACCGGCACCCGCGCCACGGCTGACACACTTGCTGCCTTGCGGCGGCTTTATCCGCAGGTTCGGTTCGTTTGGCTGATGGGGGCTGACAACTTGGCCCAGTTTCACAAATGGAAGGACTGGCGGTTGATCATGGACACCGTTCCTGTGGGCGTGGTGGCGCGCCCCGGAGATCGGATTTCGGCGCGCATGTCACCGGCGGCGCGTGTCTATGCCAAATACCGGATTGACGGAACGGCGCGGCATCTTTTGGGTCGGGCCGATGCGCCGGCCTGGTGTTTCGTGAACGTGCCGATGGTCGATGTCAGCTCGACTCAGATACGTTCCAAAGGCGGCTGGACCTGACAGGTGTTGCCTGAACAGCCCCGATGGGCACATAATTCAGGTGCATGGTTGTTTGCCTGTGATCTCTGGGATTTTATTTGACCCATGACTGATCGTATTTCGAGACGTTTCTTTTTGGCCGGCGCCGGTTCGCTTCTGATCCCCACCGCGGGTCTTGCCGGGGCGCCAACGGTCTCGTTGCGGCCTGTTGCCCGTGGCGCCGAGTTGAGCGGTGTCGAACGCATCATTCAGGCGGCGCGATTGAACGGCGAAGTGGTCTTCGCTGTGGCCGACGTAAAAACCGGCGCGCAACTGGAGGAATTCGGCGGGGCCCGCGGCTTGCCGCCGGCCAGCGTCGCCAAAGCCCTGACCGCGCTTTACGCGCTGGACGTTCTGGGGCCGGACCATCGGTTCGAAACAAAGCTGATCGCAGATGGTCCGATTGAAAACGGGATCCTCAAGGGTGATCTGATACTGGTCGGAGGCGCCGATCCGGTATTGG
This sequence comes from Ruegeria sp. B32, assembly GCF_025141855.1. Classification (NCBI taxonomy): domain Bacteria; kingdom Pseudomonadati; phylum Pseudomonadota; class Alphaproteobacteria; order Rhodobacterales; family Roseobacteraceae; genus Ruegeria; species Ruegeria sp. B32. Next base: position 212,905 of record NZ_CP081106.1, read on the forward strand.
ATACCGATGCTCTGGCCACGATGGCCGCCAACCTGCGCAAGGCCGGACTGACCGAGGTTCGGGGGGCGTTCAAAGTGTACAGCGGCGCATTGCCCTATGTATTCAGCATAGACCCCGGTCAGCCTGATCATGTGGGCTATAGCCCTGCGATCAGTGGAATTTCCCTGAACTTCAACCGTGTGCATTTCGAGTGGAAACGCCAAGGGTCCAGCTATGACGTGACCATGGACGCACGCAGTGCCAGTTATACGCCGTCGGTGGACATGGCCGCGATGCGGATCGAAAATCGCAATCTTCCGGTCTACAGCTATCAACCCAGCGCGCGGCAGGACCGCTGGACAGTTGCCAAGGGCGCGCTGGGTAATGGTGGCGCCAGGTGGTTGCCCGTGCGCAAACCGGGCTTGTACGCCGGGGATGTGTTCCGCACTCTGGCCCGGGTGAACGGCATCGTCCTGGGGCGGGTTCAAGTCACACGCGAGGCCCCCAGCGGCACCGTTCTGGTCACGCATCAGAGCGATGAACTTACCAGCATAGTGAAAGGGATGCTGAAATATTCGACCAACCTCACGGCCGAGATGGTGGGGCTGGCTGCGACCGTCGCGCGGGGTAGGCGGCCGCAAACACTGGCAGAGTCCGCGGATGAGATGAATCGCTGGTCGGCTCAGACCTATGGCGCGTCCGGTATTGCTATGGTGGATCATTCGGGGTTGGGCGATGCTTCGCGAATGGTGCCGTCTGGCCTGGTCAAAGTTCTGGTGGCCGCTCAGCAACATGAAACGCTGCGACATCTGTTGAAGCCGTTTACCCTGACCGACGCCAAAGGCCAGCGGATCCAAGGGCACCCGATCAAGGTCGACGCCAAGACCGGGACCTTGAACTTTGTATCTGGCCTGGGCGGGTATCTGACCACCGCCGGAGGATCAGAACTGGCCTTTGCGATATTCACGGCCGATCTTCCGCATCGGGCGACCATCGCGCGTGAAAGCCGCGAACGCCCTGAAGGCGCGCGCAGCTGGAATCGCAGGTCTCGCAAACTACAGCAGGCCCTCATCGAACGCTGGGGCGCGCTTTATGGCAGCTGAATCCGATCAGACGGTGTGACGCGCCCGTGCGCCGCGCTCGATCGCCGCGGCGTGCAGCCGATCGATCTCCAACTCATACCGGATCTCTTCCAGCAGCCGCAGTTCGGTTTCGGCCAGCGAGCCGTCGGCGGCGGCGACATCGCAGGCCAGAGCATAGGCCGTTTCGTTCAACCGCTCAGGCAGGTTGTCCCGGATCAGACCAAACAGTGCGTCCAGACCATCTTCCTGCTCGAACAGATCAAACACGATCTGCGAAACCCGGCGCATACGGTCGATATCGTAGTCGGCAAACACAGGCAGCATGTTCACGGCTGTCTCAATCTTGACCAGTTCGACGGTGCGGATGTTCTCGTCCGAGGCTGAAACGGCCACCATGATCGCCACAAGGCAATCCTGCGGCGACATCGGGTGGGAAACGGGTTGGGTCATGGGAACGTCCTGCGATTGGTATCGTGCCGCACGTTATTGAGGTGTGGCAAAGGGTTCAATATCTTGTTTTCCAATACATACCGATGTCTGCTTGTGCCCTGATCAGATTTTGCCGTGTTCCTGGTCACGAGCAACCGTCTGAAATCGTAGCAGGGGCGGCGTTTCTCGCCTGTGGTCATTGACTCACGCTGCATCTGCACAATAGGAGATGCCGGTCGGTCGCATTGAGCGACCCTCGCTGATTTCCCGATGGAGAACGAACGAAATGTCTGAACTGCGTGAAACCGCCATGACGTCAAAGGCCTGGCCTTTCGAAGAGGCGCGCCGGTTGCTCAAACGCTATCAGAAGTCTCCACCGGAGAAGGGCTTCGTTCTGTTCGAAACGGGATATGGCCCGTCGGGCCTGCCGCATATCGGCACTTTCGGTGAGGTGGCACGGACCACGATGGTCAAGCGCGCCTTCGAGGCCCTGTCGGACATTCCCACCAAGCTGATCTGCTTTTCGGATGATCTGGACGGAATGCGCAAGGTCCCCAGCAACGTGCCGAACCCCGAGGCCCTTGAAGCCTATCTGCAGCAGCCGCTGACTTCGGTCCCTGATCCGTTCGGCGAGTATCCCAGCTTTGGTGAACACAACAACGCCATGCTGCGTCGGTTCCTTGATACGTTCGGGTTCGAATACGAGTTCTATTCGGCGCGCGACTTTTATCGTTCGGGTCAGTTCGACGAAATCCTGAAGCGTGCAGTCGAACGTTATGACGACATCATGGCCATCATGCTGAAAAGCCTGCGCGAGGAGCGTCAGCAGACCTATTCGATCTTCCTGCCGATCCATCCGGAAACGGGCCGGGTTCTTTATGTGCCGATGAGAAAGGTGTGCGCCGAGACCTACACCGTCACCTTCGATGATGAAGATGGCAAGGAGTGGACGCTACCCGTGACCGGCGGCAATGTGAAGTTGCAGTGGAAGCCGGATTTCGGGGCGCGCTGGGCGGCGTTGGGCGTCGACTTCGAGATGTATGGCAAGGAACATGCGACCAACGAAAAGATCTATGACGCGATCTGCCGGGCGCTGGGCGGCCGTGCGCCCGAGCATTTCTCGTATGAGCTGTTCCTCGATGAAAACGGGCAGAAAATCTCGAAATCGTCCGGAAACGGAGTTTCGATCGACGAGTGGCTGACCTATGCGCCGACCGAGAGTCTGGCCTATTTCATGTATCAAAAGCCGAAGACGGCAAAGCGGATGCATTTTGACGTCATCCCGAAGGCGTATGATGAATACCATCAGCAGTTGCGTGCCTACCCCGGGCAGGATCTGAAGGCTCAGTTGAACAACCCGGTCTGGCACATTCACGGCGGTGACGTGCCGGAATCGACGTTGATCGTTCCCTTTGCAATGCTGTTGAACCTCGCGTCGGTTTCAGGTGCCGAGGACAAAGAGACGCTATGGGGCTTCATCCGCCGCTATGCGCCCGAAGCCACGGCCGAAAGCCACCCGGACCTCGACAAGGCCGCCGGTTTTGCAGTGCGCTACTTCAACGACTTCGTGAAGCCGACCCGCAAGCATCGGACGCCGACGGAGCAAGAGCGCGAGGCGCTTGAGGCCCTGAGGTCGGCGCTTGAAGCCTATGACGGTCCGGTCGAGGACGAAGCTTTGCAATCGGTGGTCTATTCCATCGGCCGCGAACGCTTTGACCCGATGCGCGGCTGGTTCACAGCCCTTTACGAGGTGTTGTTGGGCGCCAGCCAAGGTCCTCGGTTCGGCGGGTTCATCGCCCTTTATGGCGTCCCCGAAACGATTGCACTGATCGACAAGGCCCTGGCCGGAGACCTGGCCTGATTTGACCACATACTGCATGGGGCTACCTTTCCGGCAGGAGGTGACCCCATGCGTCGACTTTTGCTTGCAGTTTCCCTGAACGCCGGTCTGGCAACAGCCGCAGTTGCCCAAAGTGGCGACATCGAAGCCAATATCGCGGCGCAGATCGAAGCCTTCAAGGCCGATGACTTCGCCACGGCCTTCACCTTCGCCAGCCCCAACATCCAGACAATGTTCCGTACGCCCGAGAATTTTGGCGCGATGGTGCGCAACGGCTATCCAATGGTCTGGCGCCCAGCTGAGATTCGGTTTCTGGAATTGCGGCAGATCTCAGGGTTCTGGTGGCAGAAAGTGATGGTGGTGGATGCGAACGGCGGGGTTCACATCCTGGACTATCAGATGGTCCAGCTGAAAAACGGCTGGAAGATCAACGGGGTGCAACTGCTTGGCAACTCCGACCCATCCGCCTGACGCAACACCCACCGTCACGATGATATGAGCGACGGTTAATCCCTTTTCGATACTCAGACCAGCGTGTCCGGGCGGCTTCCGGATCCGAAATCTGGCATGCGCCATAGCCTGAAGAGTGGGCGCGTTTGGGAAAGGGTATTCAATGAACAAGGCAATCACCGACGGCATCGTTTTCACGCCGCCGCAATTCGCGAATGGTCTGGATGTGTGGTCCAGCGGCGACGGCACTCCGGGCTCACCGACCTATGACGGATCGGGAACGGGAGTGTTCGTGCCTGCAGATGCGGAGTTTGGCGGTTGCCTTGAGATACTGAAGGTCAATGCCACGCAGCAACTGCGGTACATGGGGCAGACGCCGCTTCTGCCGGGCTGCTATTTGCAGATCAAGGCGCGGGTCAAAGCGATCAGCGGGCCATTGCCGCAGGTCCGGATCGCTGGATGGGCCGGAGGGGCCGGCGACGTGCACCTTTCCGGACTGACCGAACAGGGCCCGGCCATTCAGCTGTCGGCCTATGGCGTGGTGCACGAGGTCACAGCCATCGTTGGGATTGGGCAGCGGCCGGGCGTGGACATGCCTTGGGGCATTTCGGCGCTATACGGGCATTTCGGCCTCGATATTGAGGGGGCAAACGGCGCGCTCGTTCGGATCGATGATATCGAAATTACCGATGTCACCGGGGTCTTCTTGCGCGACATGATCAGCCTTGTGGACGTGCGGGACTATGGCGCGTTGGGAGATGGTGTGGCCGACGACTCGGCCGCGTTTGAAGCGGCAGACCAAGCCGCGGGAGGTCGCCGCATCTATGTGCCGCAGGGAACCTATCACCTGGCACAGGATGTTGGGCTGGACGCGGAGGTCGACTTTGAGGGCACGGTCACGATGCCTGATGACAAGATGCTTCTTCTGACCAAGAATTTCGATCTGCCGACTTACATCTCCGCCTTCGGCGATGAAGCCCTGGCCTTCAAAAAGGCGTTTCAGGCGCTGTTGAACAACTCGGATCATGAATCGCTGGACCTGGGCGGCCGCAAGATCTCGGTGTCCGAGCCGATCGACATGCAGGCCGCCGTACCCAATCGCGGCAGCTACTCCACTCGCCGCGTGATCCGCAACGGGCAGTTCGACGTCAAAAGCAGCGCCTCATGGGACACCGAGACCTTTACCTCTGTCGCAACATACGATCCGGCGGATCCTTACAAGTTGTCCGGTGTGGCCAACGTGGCCAATATCCCGCTCGGGTCGTTGGTTCAGGGCAGCGGCGTTGGACGTGAGATCTATGTTCGGTCCAAGGATGAAGGTGCCGGTGAGATCACCTTGAACGCACCTATCTATGATGCGGCTGGCACGCAGACATTCACGTTCGTTGCTTTCAAGTACCTGTTGGATTTCTCGGGCTTCAGTGCGCTCCAGAAATTCGCCATGGAAGACATCGAGTTTCAATGCAACGGGCGCTGCAGCGCGATCCGCCTGTCGCCGGGCGGGAACACGTTCGTTTTGAAGAACTGCTTTGTCAGCCGCCCGTTGGACCGCGGTATCACTTCGATCGGGGTGGGGTGCCAGGGCATGTTGATCGACGGTTGCCAGTTCCTGTCCAGCGAGGAGTCTCTGGACGTGCCCGACCGCAGTTCGATTGCCATCAACGCCAATGCCAACGACGTCAAGCTGCGCCACAACAGGGCCGTTCGTTTCCACCACTTCGCGGTTCTGGGTGGAGACAACAACCTGGTTCTCGGCAACCATTTCTTTCAGGGCGACAGCGTGTCGAACGGTGTGCGCAATGCAGGTTTGGTGATGATCGGGGCCTACAACAGCTCTTCGATCGCCGACAATTATGTCGACAACTGTTTCATCGAGTGGAGCAATGAGCGCGATGCCGAGCCCGACTACACCTCGGGCTATTCCTTCAGCGCCATGAGCATCACCGACAACATCTTCTATTCAAGTGACGTTGCCCCGTGGTTCGCCTATATCGTCGTGCGCCCGCATGGCGTCGGGCATTTCCTGAACGGAATGACGGTCACGGGCAACAAGTTCCGAACGGCGAACGGGTCAATCGACCGCGTGGACAAGGTTGATACAACTTTTGCCGATCTGAATCCTGATCGGCATGTGAATGTCACGTTCGCAGACAACACGTATCACAACGTGACACTCAAGACCGCGAACCCGCTGCGGGTCCGACACGAACAGAATACGGCGGCCTCTGCCTGGACGGTGGACTCGGATGGTGCATTCCCCTTTGGTGGGCAGGCCCGCAGCTGTGACAGCGTCGTCGTGCTGGACGGGCTGAGAACCGCCTTTGGAACTCTGCGCTATACGGCCCCCTATGTTCAGTTGCAGCAGGGGACAAACCAGGACCAGATCAAGTTGCGTTGGTCCGAGGCCTTGAGCGGTGAAGTTTCGGTGATCATGCGGATCGAGGTCTGATCCGTGTCGGCCGGTCGCTTTTGGGGCGGCCGGCGCGCTGCATTCAGAACTCGCGCCACAACGCGAATCTCAGGCCTGGCCTGTCCCGGGCGGCGTTGCGCTCGACCCCGAATATCCAGGTGTTGGGGCCGCTTTCGGATCGAAACATCGCCGAGGGTCGCGCGCTCCAATAGAGCGGGCGGCCAGGTACATAGGACGTTTCGATCTGGAGCAGGGGATTGACCCGACGGTGCGACGACAAACCCACTGTCAGGTCCAGTTTGCGGATCAGAGCGTCATGGCTTCGGTATTCCAGCGCGGCATCAGCCGCCATCCAGCCACTGCCATATCGGGCCTGAAATCCTTTGCCCCAAGACAGGGTTACCTTGTACATCGCCCATGCGCGGGTTTCACGGTGATGCGCGCCGACACCCAACTCGGCCGCCAGCCGCCCACCGTTGGAAAATTCGGCAACCGGTAGGCGTGCAAACACCACGGCATGACCGTAGAGGTCCTGATGCTCTTCCGCGTCCAAACCCAGCGTCAGGTTTGGACGCATTCCCCATTCCCCATAGAGCGAGGACTTGAAGCGGATGTCCTTCCCGGGCTCGGAAAACGCCGTCAGGGCCAACGAGGTGAACGAGGCGCCTTTTTCACGCAGCCACGCCCCGGCGACGGCCGGAGTCGAAAACACAAGGCTTGCACACAGGAAGGCGATTAGGCGGGCCATTGGCGCAGGATCATCAACCTTGGTTAACGGAAGGTTAGCGCTCGGTTCATTTTTCGGAAACTTTTTCGCGCCAGCTCAACGAAAGGCAGGACGTTTGAAAAACCTGTGCTAGGCTTGGGTCAGACAAGGGAGATGACCGATGCCGAAGATATCAAAAGACGCCAGTGTTCAGACCGTTATCACCACTTTCGAAATGACCCCCGGAACCTGCCAGGACCTGCTGGAAGCGTTGACCGACGCCTATGCGAACTTCATTTCCAAGCAGCCCGGTTTTGTCGCGGCCGGACTGCATGTCAACGATGCCCAGACCCGCATCGCGAACTATTCGCAGTGGGAGCGGCGGGAAGATTTTCTGGCCATGCTGCGAACGCCTGAAATGCGCGAGCGCAACCGCAAGATCAACGAATTGTGCAAAAGCTTCGAGCCGGTGATGTACGACGTGGCCGAAACATTTGACTGATCCTGACCTGAATCAAGGTCAGAAGACTTTGACTACTGCTATCTGAACGCGAAACTCAAGGAGGCGCCAACCATGTATCACAATATTCTTGTCCCGATTTCCTTCGATGCCGAGCGTGACACGTCGGGGCCGCTGAAGCTGGCCAAGCTGTTGGCGACGCCAGATGCCAAAGTGACCCTGTTGCATGTTGTCGAGCATATTCCGGACTACGCAATCTCTTACATGCCGGCCGAATACCTGACCGAGGCGCGGCGCGCGATCCAAGATGAACTGAACATTCTGGCCGCCAAGCTGCCGAACGCCAAGGGCGTTGTGGTCGAGGGCCATTCGGGGCGCACAATCCTGGATTGGGCGGAAACCAACAAACCTGACCTGATCATCATGGCTTCGCACCGACCGGGGATGCAGGATCTGTTGCTCGGCTCGACCGCGACACATGTGGTGCGCCACGCCAGCTGCGCAGTTCACGTCGTTCGCTGATCTGATGGTGGGCAAAGGTCTTCGCGTGTCATCTTCCACGCTTTGCCGAACCCGCCATTGAGAAGCCCATCGACAATCTCAAAACGCACAAAACGGAAATCCGCGAAGTCGACATATAGTCCGGCCTTCGGGCGCTGTGACAAGTAGCGTGCCCGAAGCGCGGTATGCTCCTCGGTCGCCCGTGGAATCGGGCGCGCCGTGCAGTGCAGGGTCAGCCGGGGATGGGTCAGTGGATCACCTTTGTCAGCGGGCTCGCCGATCAGCAACGCGCATGCCGGATTTGCCTCCAACGCGCGTGAGTGCTCCGCTAGGTCCGAGATCAGGGTCAGCGGCCATCCAGCACTGTCGGTGGCCAATGCGATGCGGCTTATCGACGGCAGTCCGTTGTCTGGATGTACCACGGCCAGGGCGGCAAAACGGGCCTGCGCGATAAGATCAAGGGCCAGTTCCCGCGCAGTCTCGTCGACCGGGCGAAATGGGTTTCGAGTGTTCACGTGGCGCCCTCGCTGGATTGCGTCATTCCGATGCCTCGGCTTTGCCACATAGTTGGTGTATCGCCAAGCTTATGAAGCTGAAGACAACCGTATACAACGAACCCGCACCAGATCCACGCTTGGCACGTCGCCAGCGCAAGGCTGATGCCCTGCGCCGACATGCGCTGTCCCCGCTGCGCATTCTGCTGATGGTGCTGGCCCTGCCGCTGACGACTGGGATGATCGCGCTGGGCGTATATCTCCGGACCTCGGATCTGGAGCGGACCGAAGCCGTGATGCACCTTGTGGCGCTGGCTGGTTGCGACGCGGCTCGCTCCGTTGGTCTTGGACCGATGCGCGAGGGACAGCTTGGGTACCACAAACGCAACGACCCTGACGGCGACGGGATCGCATGCGAGTCCAGTGTCCGGGCCGCGACGCGGTCGGCTGTGCCGGTCCAGGCTCCTGCGTCCACGCAAAGCGCGGCGCCCAAACCCCGGGCTGTCGGAAACGCCAAATTTGTCCGCCCGTGACGGTCCTTGAAGACGCCTATCTTCATGGTTGAACCTTTTCTCGCAGATGACCGCGTTGCCTGTGTCCCTGCGTGATTTGGGCAGGACGTGGTAGGATCATACCGTCCGCTGGCAGTTTGCCGCGGTTCGGGGTCTGGACCCCATGCGAGGGAGGATAACCATGTTTGCACGCGTTACCCAGTTCAAGATGAAGCCCGGCACCCGCGAGGCCGCCACGGCCCGAATGAACGATCTGAAGGATCAGATCATGGGCATGCCCGGTATGCACTGCTTTACGAATGTGATGAACGAGGATGGCAGCGGCTATGTGATCTCGGTCGTCGAAAGCGAGGCGACATCAAACGCAAACGCCCCCAAGGTTGCCGAGTTGTGGGGCCAGTTTGCCGAGTATCTTGAAGGACCTCCGACGCCGATGGGGTATGATGTCATCGCCCATTGGGACAAGGGGTGACATCGGCCGCCACTCGGGGATGGCCTGATGCCTTACAAGATCACGCCGCGTATTGCCGCCGAGCTTATCGCGCACGAAGCGATCGTGCGCGAGGCCTATCTGGATTCCGTTGATGTCTGGACCTGGAGCGTGGGGATCACGTCGGCCTCGGGCCACACGGTCTGGCCGCGCTATCTGGACAACCCCCAGACCTTGCGGCGCTGCTTTGAAGTGTATGAGTGGGCCATCCGCACCAACTATCTGCCTGCGGTGGAAACGGCCTTTGCCGGCCACGCCCTGACCGAGGCGCAGTTGGGCGCGGCCTTGTCCTTTCACTACAACACCGGGGCCATAGACCGGGCCGTTTGGGTGCGCAGGTGGAAGGCCGGGGATGTGGCCGGTGCTCGACGCGCGATCATGTATTGGCGGCGGCCGCCTGAAATACGCCCACGGCGGCGCAACGAGCGCGCTCTGTTCTTCGATGGCGTCTGGTCGGGCACGGGCACCGGAACCGAGTATCAGGTGCGAAAACCGTCCTATCGGCCAGACTGGTCCAGCGCGGCGACGGTGCAGATCGGCGACGTTCTGCAAGACCTGTTCGGTTAGGCCCGACAGGTCATGCTTGCTTGCGAAATCCTTGCCGGCCGGTCAGGATCGGCGTCATGACCCGAGACGAATTCAACGCCTTCTGCGCCTCTCTCAAGGCCACAAGCCACGTCGTGCAGTGGGGCAATGCGGATGTATGGAAAGTGGGCGGCAAGGTGTTCGCGATCTGCGGCTGGAACGACGGCAAGGACGCCTTTACCTTCAAGGCCACCGACCTGGCCTATGAGGTGCTGCAGGATCAGCCCGGCATCCGGCCCGCGCCCTATCTGGCCTCGCGCGGCATGAAATGGCTGCAGGTTTATGACGAACGCGGACTGAGCGACGCGTCCCTGCGCGACCACATCGTGACGTCCTACGAGATGGTCGTGGCCAAGCTGACGAAAAAGATGCGGGCCGAGCTGGGGCTTTAGCCTTTCATCGCCTGCAGCAGTTCGATCAGCCGCTTGCGGTCATCGTCATCGGCATAGTCGCCCGTAGCCAGACGTTCGGCGATGCGCAGGCGCAGACGCTCGTGCTGGGTGCGCACCTCTTCGCCTGCGGTTTCGGCCAGGGTCTTCATGATCACCGCCACCGCCTGCTGGCGCTTGGTGGTGGGGTTGGCGATGTAATCGACCAGGCTCTGCTGCCCGGAATCGAGGATGTTTTCGGCCAGCGCCCGCAACTGCTCGCCATTGGGCAGCAGCGGGGCGGGAGTGCCTTCGGGCGGCAGGATCTCGGGCGCGCTGCGTGGGGTTTCAGCCAGGGCGTTGGCGCCGTCGACGAAGGCCTCGGTGATCATCCGGGTGATCTTGATCGCGCGCGGGTCCTTGAACAGGGTCGAGGCGATGGCCACGCCGTAATCGGTATAGACCCACGGATTGACCCGCCGCCCGCCGCGGCCTTTGGGCTTTGAAATCACATTCCGTGATATCAAATCGGCCACCTCGTCGTCGGTCAGCTGAAACCGGTAGCCCTCGAACAGGTCGGTGTTGCGCGAGACGGCCTGATTGAAGGCGCTGACGGATTTTCCGTAGAACCGCGCCAGATCCTCGGCCAGCACCACGCGGGTTCCGCGCACCCGGTGAATGGCGTTTTGGACCTCATGTGTAGAGGGCAGGTTCTTGGCGTTCGTCATGGCAGCCGTTTGGAATCACAATTTGTGATTTCAAACGTGGAGGACGGGGAGGTGGGTGGCAAGCGTGGATTAAGAGTTGGGAAGCAGTAGGGCACTTTATTCCGAAAGGCATTGAAAGTTAACGCAGCGAAGGGTTGAAACCCGCCCCATGCCCGCTCACCACTCTGAGTTTGCAAGCGACCGAAGCAATCGTTGTGAAGCGGATGCAACCGCTCGACTATTTTTTGTCAAGGCACGGTTCATCCTTCGTACGACGTTATCGTCAAATAGTATGCAGTCGGGAGCCGAATGGTCAGCGACGAAGCCTACTGCAATTTTTGGTGAAAACGTTGTCCACTCCTCGACACCTAATTCACCTAACTCTTGCTTTGGATAATTTTCAAACCGTGCGACAGGATTGCTGGAGACAATGAACTGTTTGTTCGCGCGCTTTGGAGTGCCGATAACGATCTTCATCTTTTCAAGCCTAGAAAGAATTTTTGGAGATTGACGCCCAAAGTTCTCTACTCGGCTATTTCGCAAAGCCCGCGCTCTGAAGTTCTCATCGTTGAGACGTAACTTCTCGTCTTCGGTCAAGGGGCGGTACTTGGCCTCAAATTCGCTTGCCAAGTCAGCTGTGAAAGTCTCCTTCGCGACCTCTTGGACAATCGGGTCAATGAAGTCTGGGGACCTTTTCATATGATTGTAAAAAAATTGAATGAACCTATACCGAAGATCCTTACTGGGAAAGGTCAGAATGCCGGTGTCGAGTGCACGCTGAAAAGCACCCACCCAGTCGGGAATGTAATTGTCCAATTCATATGCGAAGAACTTCTCAATAGTATCATCTTTGGAACCATCGCTGCGTTCGAAGGAGTTAAAGTGCATTCGCCGAAAAACACTGTCGATGTTACGGCGCTCCGGAACCGTAGAGCCAGATTGCTTAGATAAATAATACAGAGACTCACCAGTCACACAGAAGTTACGAAGTATCGCTTTAGCGACGTAGTGGTGTTTGCTCGAAACCTTTTGCTTATTCAATTTACCTCTTCCGTCTCTTCACATTTCCACCCCGCTGCCCCGGCCGTCCAGCCGTTGACCGCCCCTGCGACCGGACCGCGTCTTCCGAGGCTTTCTCGACCGCCCATTGGCGCGCCATGGGGTCGTCGGCGACGGCCAGATCGACCGCTTCCAGACGCTTGATCTCATCCCGGATGCGGGCGGCCTCTTCGAATTCCAGGTTCTCGGCCGCCTTGCGCATCTGATCGCGCAACCCGTCCAGATGGGCCTCGAGGTTGGCGCCGTGCATCGGTTTGTCGATGGTGGCGGTGACGCGGTTCATGTCCACGTCGCCGGCATAAAGCCCGGCCAGAACATCCTCGACATTCTTCTTCACCGTCTCGGGCGTGATGCCGTGTTCCTCGTTGTACGCGATCTGCTTGGCGCGGCGGCGGTTGGTTTCCTCAAGCGCGCGCTCCATGCTGCCGGTGATGCGGTCGGCATACATGATCACGCGGCCTTCGGCGTTGCGCGCGGCGCGGCCGATGGTCTGGATCAGCGAGGTTTCCGAGCGCAGGAAGCCCTCTTTGTCCGCGTCCAGAATGGCGACCAGCCCGCATTCGGGAATGTCGAGCCCCTCGCGCAGCAGGTTGATGCCCACCAGCACGTCGAACGCCCCAAGGCGCAGGTCGCGCAGGATCTCGATCCGCTCGATTGTGTCGATGTCGGAATGCATGTAGCGGACCTTGATGCCCTGTTCGTGCATGTATTCGGTCAGGTCTTCGGCCATGCGTTTGGTCAGCGTGGTGACCAGCGTGCGGAACCCCTTGGCCGAGACCTTGCGCACCTCGTCCAGCAGGTCGTCGACCTGCATTTCGACGGGGCGGATTTCGACCTCGGGGTCCAAAAGGCCCGTGGGGCGGATCACCTGTTCGGTAAAGACGCCGCCGGTCTGCTCCAGTTCCCACTTGGCCGGTGTGGCGCTGACGAAGACCGACTGCGGGCGCATGGCGTCCCATTCCTCGAACTTCAGCGGGCGGTTGTCCATGCAGGAGGGCAGGCGGAACCCGTGTTCGGCCAGCGTGAACTTGCGCCGGTAGTCGCCCCGGTACATGCCGCCGATCTGCGGCACGCTGACGTGGCTTTCATCGGCAAAGACGATGGCGTTGTCGGGGATGAATTCGAACAGGGTCGGCGGCGGCTCGCCCGGGGCGCGGCCGGTCAGATAGCGCGAGTAGTTCTCGATCCCGTTGCAGACGCCGGTGGCTTCGAGCATTTCTAGGTCGAAATTGGTGCGCTGTTCCAGCCGCTGCGCTTCCAGCAGTTTGCCTTCGCCCACCAGCTGATCCAGCCGCTGGCGCAGCTCCTTTTTGATGCCGAGGATCGCCTGCTGCATCGTCGGTTTCGGTGTCACGTAGTGCGAGTTGGCGTAGACCCGGATCTGCTCCATCGTGTCGGTGCGCTCGCCGGTCAGGGGGTCGAATTCGGTGATGGCCTCAAGTTCTTCGCCGAAGAACGAGAGTTTCCAAGCGCGGTCTTCCAGGTGGGCGGGCCAGATCTCCAGAGAATCGCCCCGCACCCGGAAGCTGCCGCGCTGGAAGGCCTGATCGTTGCGGCGATATTGCTGGGCCACCAGATCGGCCATCACCTGCCGCTGGTCGTATTCGTTCCCGACCTTCAGATCCTGCGTCATCGCCCCGTAGGTCTCGACCGAGCCGATGCCATAGATGCACGAGACCGAGGCCACGATGATGACGTCGTCACGCTCAAGCAGCGCGCGGGTGGCCGAGTGCCGCATCCGGTCGATCTGTTCGTTGATCTGCGACTCCTTCTCGATATAGGTATCGCTACGCGGCACATAGGCCTCGGGCTGGTAGTAGTCGTAGTACGAGACGAAATACTCGACCGCGTTGTCCGGGAAGAAGCCCTTGAACTCGCCGTAAAGCTGGGCCGCCAGCGTCTTGTTCGGGGCGAGGATGATGGCGGGGCGTTGGGTTTCCTCGATCACCTTGGCCATGGTGAAGGTCTTACCGGTGCCGGTGGCGCCCAGCAGCACCTGATCGCGTTCGCCGTCCAAAACACCGGCGGCGAGTTCCTTGATGGCCGTTGGCTGATCCCCGGCCGGTGCAAACTCCGTATGCATGACGAACCGCTTGCCGCCCTCAAGCTTCAGGCGGGCGCGGACATCGTCGACGGTCAGCTGGGTTTTGTCAGAATGTGCATAGGGCATCGGCAGGCTCCGCTTGGGCTTCTTACATTTGTTCTTATTTTGTCCGCATGCAACCCCTGCAGCACCGGTCATTTGCATGGCCCTGCGGCATTTGCAATCTTGTCCCCGCCCGCACTCTGACGCATAAACGGTCGCGACCAACCGAGTATGGAGAGGCGACATGCGCGCACGGATTTACCAGCCTGCAAGAAATGCGATGACGTCGGGTATGGCCAAGACCCGCAAATGGGTTTTGGAATTCGCGCCTGCGTCGGCGAGCGAGGTTGATCCGCTGATGGGCTGGACGTCGTCCTCGGACACGCAATCCCAGGTTCGCCTGAAGTTCGACACCAAGGAAGAAGCGTTGGACTATGCCAAGGATCATGGCATCGAAGTTCTGGTCAGCGAACCGCACAAGCGCAAACCCAACCTGCGCCAGCGCGGGTACGGCGAGAACTTTGCAACAGACCGCCGCGGTCCCTGGACCCACTGAATGATTGACATCCGCGAGGCGGATCCGACTTCGGCCGCGCTGCGGCCGGTGGTCGAGGCGCATTTCGCGCACAGCGAAACCGCGGGACCCGCCGAAAGCAATCACACAATGGATGCCGAGGCGCTCTCTGGGCCGGATATTCGGTTCTGGGCCCTGTTCGACGACGACGAGCTTGTGGGGTGCGGCGCATTGAAGGCTTTGCCGGACGGGACGGCCGAGGTGAAGTCGGTCCATATCCTGGCCAAGGCGCGCGGGCGCGGTTTGGCGCGGACGATGATGAACCACCTGGCCGAATGCGCACGCGCCGACGGAATCTCTGCTCTGGTTCTGGAAACCGGCGCGGCCCATCTGGCCGAGTACGACGCCGCACGCAAACTCTATGAAGCGTTGGGATACAGCTATTGCGGTCCGATCTTTGGGTATCGGGACGATCCCAACAGCGCGTTCATGCGCTTGGCTCTTGAACCCCGGCCCTAAACCGATCAAGAAGGGCCCAGCGGTCCCGTAGCTCAACTGGATAGAGCAGCTGACTTCTAATCAGCAGGTTGAGGGTTCGAGTCCTTCCGGGATCGCCAGTTCCTGATCCTAGTTGACGTTCGACATCCAAAGTCCGTTTTTACGACAAAAAACGGTTTTTTGAATTGAACTCGAATCTGCTTTTGTTTTTAGCGCAGTTCTTTCAACAACTTGTGCGCCGTGTAGCGGTTCGTTCATTCCGGCCGGGTTCGATGGCGCAACCCAATCAGGATGCATTGACACGCAGCATGTTAGATGTTCCCTAATCGTTCCACAGGTTCCGGAACCTTTCACACCCATCAGCCCCGCCCGCCCCGGCGGTGTGGACACCAGCGCGGCAAGCCCTGTCGCGCCACGAAAGGATTCTGCGATGCCCCGTGCCACGACCACGATTCTATTCCATGCGCTGCGGTTCGAAGACGACCTGCCGACGCTGCACGAGGTCGAGCGGCGCCTGAAGACATTTCTGCGCGGCCTCCGCAGGCAACGCCAGGCCGCCCAGACCGGTGACGATGAAGACGGCCGTGACAAGATGGATCAGTTCTTCGACTATCTGAATGAGGCCGAGCGGCGGAAGATCCGGCGTCGCGCGCACCGCTACGTGCAGCGGCTGGACGCCCTGTCCGGCCTGTCTCATCTCAGCGAGGAGAACCGTGCGAAGCTGACGCCCTTGCGTGGCGGGGTGCCGGTCACCCGCATCACCACCGAACACGAGGCGGAAGAGATTGCCGCCGCGCTCCACGCCGAGATGCCCTGGATGGCGCCCGCCAGCGAAGCCGTCTGGCACGGGCTGCGGGCCTCGGCGCGTGAGGGCCTGCCGGGTGTCCGTTTCACCCCGCTCGTCCTGAACGGCCCGCCCGGCATCGGCAAGAGCTTCTGGGCCCGGCGACTGGCCCATCATCTGGAGGTCCCCGCGACCAAGATTGACGCAACGGGGGAGCCGGCGTCGTTTGCGCTCACCGGATCCCAGCGCGGCTGGGGCAGCGCCCATGCGGGCAAACTGGTCACCACGGTCCTGAACCACCGGCATGCCGGACCGCTGGTCATCATCGACGAGATCGAGAAGGCCGACGAGGTCCACTCCAACAAAGGCGCGCGGCACACGCTGACGGATGCGCTCCTGCCGCTGCTGGAACGGATGACGGCGGCGACTTGGGAATGCCCGTTCTTTCAGGTCAAGATGGACATGTCCTGGGTCAACTGGGTGATGACGGCGAACAGCACGCAGGGCCTGCCGGAACCTTTTCAGAGCCGCTGCGTGGTGCTTGACCTGCCGGATCTGATCACGGGGCAGTTGAGGGACTTCGCCATGAACGAAGCCGTCCGGCGTGGACTTCCCCTGCCCGCTGTCGACGCCCTCGCCGCCATCTTCGAGACCGGTGCATTGTCCAACCGCCGCCTGAACCTGCGCACCGTCGCCCGGATGCTCGACCGCGCCGAGGCACTGGCTATGCGCCCCTTGCTGCACTGAGGCGACCACCATGACCCATGTGACCATTCCGTACCAAACCGGTACCCTCGTGGTTCTTGGTGATCTGCATTTCGACCGCTATCAGCGCCATGGGCTCGATCCGATCAAGGCCTGGGGGTTCGAGGACATCCTGTGGGAGGCCGATGTGCTCACCTTGGGAAAACGGCTGCTGCGAAAGCTTCAACGCACGGTTCCGCGATGAACTGCGCAACGGCGAGCTATTCTACGGCTTAAAGGAAGCCAGAATTCTGATCGAGTACTAGCGTGTCCACTACAATACCGTCAGGCCACACAGCTCACTGGGCTACTGTCCGCTCGCGCCAGAATGCATCGTGCCGGTGGACCAGAGTCTGATGATACACCAACTATCAAACCGTACCACCCGATGGGGGCACGCCAGGCGCCTCATTTAGACAAGCCACAACACGAGACAACATGCGATTGATCCGAGGGACAGGCTTCCAACAACCAATTGCAAGTGGAAGCGGGAGGCCGGTTGAGCGCTGTGCGCTTCCAATCGGGAATATACGCGGCGGGCGTTCATCCAGGCTCCCCAATAGATCAGCAAGGAGATCAACACAAAAAGAGTGGCTGCGGCTTTCGCCAGCCACTCGGGCTCGACGGCGGAAAATACGGCCTTTAGGCCAAGGGCAATGGCCACGCATGCCATTCCGGTTCTCATCCATCCCGCAAATGTGCGCTCATTTGCCAAAATGGTGCGGTCTTCGGCCCAGTCGGTCCGCTCCTCGGCCAAGTTTTGGCTTTTCGTGCTTTTGTCAGACATTGTCGCCCTTTGGACTGGCCGCCAGATCGGAATGTGCAGGCTTGCCAGTTTTTCGGCAAGCCTGCGCAAGACCTAAGACGCGCACAGTTGGGTCGCAAAACGACACACGCGCCCGGTCACCCCGTCAGCTTGATTTCGAGATCGCCCGCAGCATCCAAGCTGCCTGCTCATGAAATGCCGAACGTTCGGTCGCCAGATCTTCGGTCACGACGTCTTTGCGGCTTCCTGCAAGCTCGGTCAGGGCGTGCAGGCGGTGCGCCACCCGCTCGTGATCGGCGGCCAGATCTTCGATCATGTCGGCGGCGGACAAGTCCCCTTCGCGATCTTTGATGGCCGAAGAATCCAGGATGTCGGACATACGCGAGGGCGCCAGATGTCCTAGCGCGCGGATGCGTTCCGCGATCTCATCAGCGGCGGCGAACATGTTTTCGTACTGTTCTTCGGTCAGCTTGTGGATTGAATAGAACAGCGGGCCTTCCACGTTCCAGTGATACGCATGTGTTTTGAAAGTCAGTCGGTAGGTGTCGGCCAGAACATCAGCCAGACCCTTGGCCAAGGGTGCGGTGTCGCGCACGCCAGTGGAAACGGGGTTTTCGTTCGGGACAACGTTCAATGCGTCGGTCATGACAACTCCTTTTTTCTACTGGGGAAGAAACGCCCAAAGGCGGATTTGGTTCCACTTCCGGCGGAAAAATCAGGTGACAGTCGGCATCCCGCCATCAGCCGAATAGTCGACCGATACCCGCAGCAAGGTCGGAACGGCGACGTCAGCCGCCGCCTGCAGCGCAGGAGCAAGTTTGCTGTGACTTTCGATATCGTGGTAGACCCAGCCAAAGGATCGGGCCAGTGACTCCCAATCGGGGTTGCCGAAGGAAAACTCGCGCGCACCTGGCTGTTTTTCGTCGATCAGACCATAGCCGTTGTCTTCCCAGATCAGAACGGTAATGGGCACGCACAACCGGGCCGCCGTCTCCATCTCCTGAATGTTCATCAGGAAGTCCCCATCACCGCAAACGGCGATCACCCGACCCTCGTCCAACAGACGGGCAGCCTCGATCGCTCCGGGCAGCGCAAGGCCCATACCGGCCAGGCCGTTCGGAATGATGATTTGCCCCGCCCGGCGCGCTTGAACCTTGCTGGCGACCCAAAGTTTGTGCAGGCCCACGCCAGACAACAGAACGTCGCTTTCGCGAAGCGTTTCGGAAATCGCCTGACATATGTCCGACGGCGCGACACAAGCGGCATCGGTAGCTGTTGATCCACCTTCCAGCGAGGCGTCAATCCTCCGCTGGAGACCTTTGAACCAGCTTTGCGGGGGACGTTCGGCCGTGGCCTTCGCCAGAACGTCGATGCAGTGCGGAAGGTCGCCTGTCAGAGCGGCCTTTACCGGCCAGTCCACATCAACAGTCGAGGCCACATCCGAGATCTCGAGAACCGGCTTCATACCGCCCATCGAGATGTTCGAGGGTGGATATTCAACCGGGTCAAACCCGATGGCGATGATCAGGTCGCACAGGTCGAAGGCTTCTGATGCCAATTCTTTGCCCGGCTGACCGATCGAATGCAGCGAGAGCGGGTGCCCCGGAGGCAGAACGCCTTTGGCCATGAATGTCGTGACGACCGGGGCAGACAGGCTTTCCGCAAGTGCCCGAACGTCGCTTGCGGTGCCGGATCGGATCACCCCGTGTCCTGCAAGGATCAAGGGCTTTTTCGCCTCGGCCAGCAGGCGCGCGGAACGGATGACCGCATCGGCTGCCGGTCGTACCTCCGCTGGCGGCGGCGCCACGAAAGGTTCGGCCAGAATCGGGACCTCGGCCAGATCTTCGGGCAGGGAAAGATGGACGGCTCCGGGTTTGTCGAGCTTGCTCAACCGCACGGCCTCGGCCACGACTTGGGGAATTTCATCCGCGACCATCAGCGTTCGGCTCGACTTGGTGACTGGCGCGAAGAGCGCTTCGAGATCAATGATCTGATGGCTTTCGCGGCCCAGCCTGGACCGCGCGCCTTGCCCCGTGAGGGCGATCAGCGGCACATGGTCAAGCGTGGCGTCAGCCACACCGGTGACAAGGTTGGTCGCTCCAGGTCCAAGCGTCGAAAGGCAAACCGCCGGGTTCCCCGTCAATCGACCGTGAACCGATGCCATGAACGCCGCCGACTGCTCGTGCCGGCACAGAACGAAGTCGATGCTCGACTTGTCGAATGCGGCGATCAGATCGGTTGTTTCCTCACCCGGAACACCGAATGCACAGGTCACGCCGTTGGCCTCGAGGCAGGCAATCAGCAATTCGGCGGCGGTTTGGGTATGGACGGCATCTTTCATAGGGCTTTGAACCTCGGGGTACTGTTTCAGGGAGTGCGGATGCGCGGGGTTTTACCCACGGATCAGCCGCAAGATCAGCGAACCGATGAACAGGACCAGAAAGATCACGAAAAGGATCTGCGCGATACCGGCCGAGGCCGACGCGATGCCGCCAAACCCGAAGATGCCAGCAACGATAGCAAGTGCGAAAAAGATCAGCGCCCAAGACAACATGGGATTTCCTTTCATTTTTGTGACTACTGACGGGTCAACGCTTGGAACCCCAGATTGGTTCCGGATCATTTTGGTGGAACCTTTGGCGACCGCCCGCGTTGGGCCGATGAAAGGAGAACTGACATGACACAGAAAACGGCGAAGAAGGCCCCTCAGGACACTCCCCATGTCGAGATGGCGGCGCGGATCGACGAAGTGGCCAAGGAGGCCAAATCAGCGTTGGAAGATGGCGTAACCGCAACGCGTGATACGTTGAAGACGGCGCGCGACGAGGCGCAAAAGCAGCTGACACGGACATCCGAGAAAAGTGCCGCATTCGTGCGCGAGAACCCGGGCTTGGCAATGGTCGGAGCGTTGGGCGTGGGTGTCCTGCTGGGCCTCGCGTTGCGCAAGGCGAACCGCAGCTAGGACACGCGTTACACCGCGACCGATATGGTCATCGAATACGTATTGCCGGCCATGCTCGGCTTGGGTTTGGCCGGTCTACTGATCTGGTTTTTCATCAGGAATCGCTGACAGCGCTATTCGTCACTGCCACGCCAACCAGCCCGCCATCCCAAAGACCCAAAGCGCCTCAGCCGCGCTTTGGGTCTTCTTCTATTTCGGGTTTTATCTGGGCGTAGGCCAGCATCGTGAAGACAGCGGTTCCTCCGATGATGTTGCCGGCCAGTACGGGCAGGAAAAAGCTGAAAACGGCTGCGCCTACTGGCAACTGTCCCTGAAGCATCAGAACCGCCATTTCCACCGATCCGGCAACGACGTGGGTAAAGTCACCGGCCGCAATCATCCAAGTGAAGATTACGATGACCAGCACTTCGTTGTTCTGTGCCGAAGGCAGCATCCAAACGATCGCCGCAATCAGGATCCCCGCCGGTATTCCGCGCAGAAAGCCAACCCGGGCGCCCATGCCGGTGGCGTGGTGGCTCAGGTCGTTGATGACCGAGACGAGTTCTGGTGACAACACCGGCGTATGGATCAGGAAGGCAGATATCGCAAACGCCCCCAGCACATTGGCACCCAGTACGATTGCCCACAGCCTCGCGGTTTTGGTGAAGCAGGCAACGGACGGATTTAGCATGGCTGGAACGACAGTCGTAATGGTATTTTCGGTAAACAACTGCATCCGCCCCAAGATGACCAGGACAAAGCCGAGGGAATAGCCCAGGTTCTCGATCAGAAAGCGCCCGCTGGTTTCGGGCAGATGTGCCCGCAAGATCGCTTCGCCGAGCACCGAAAAGCTGATCAGCACGCCTGCGGCAATCCCAGACCAGAACAACGCTTTGGTCGGGCGGTCCAGTTCCTCCTCGCCGTTTTGGCGGATGGTCTCGAATATCAGGCGCGGAGACAGGCCGGACGCTTCTTCGACCGCTTCGCGCTCACTTTCCTTCTCGACAAGATCTTTTCGCGGCGCTTTGTTTTTATCGGACATTTTGACCCCATGTATCGACCTTCAAACCCAACGTTCTGCCGGTCGTTTTGGTTCCGTCAGGTACAAAGTTCCTCAAACCTTCTGAAAGAACTGGGAACACGCCCAGATCTTTGTCGGGAACTTTCAGCCACCTATCGCGTTGTGTCCTTGTAGGAACAACGACACGTAATTCGAAAGGAACTTCGGTATGGTGGAAGTATATGGCATCGGCGGTCTGATCGTCCTGGTTTTATCGATCTGGGCCATAATCTCGATCATCGGTTCGTCTGCGACGACCGGTGCGAAAATTCTGTGGGTCCTTTTCGTTCTGTTGCTTCCGGTCATCGGATTCATCTGCTGGCTGATCTTTGGCCCGAAGGCCGCGCGCAGCGCCATCTGATAAGTTCGGAAATTGTTAGTACAAAATCAAAGCGCGGCATCGGCCGCGCTTTTTTGGTTCAAGGATCTTGGGGCCACAATGCGCCCTGCGCCGGCTCACCTAGGATCTGAACCGACCTTCAAGCCGTTCCTACTGAAATCGATGGCTGCGATCTTGCGTGCAAGATCTGCAGCCGTGAAAGGCCGTATCAGAGCCGCGCATTCAAATTGCGCTTGCACCTCGGGGGACGGGTCCAACAGCAACAGTGCACTGCCGCGTTCAACCAACAGACGCGCGACGGCGTCAAATGACGTCTCGCTTCTGCGATAGCTCAGAACGCTTAAGGCCGGGGCGAATTTGGGATCCTGCCAGAAAAGCCCACCCGCGTGCAGCTCGCGGATATGGACAATGCGATCGGTCGAAACTCCGGGGATGGCGTCACTGATGTCCGCTGCTTCGATAAAGTTTTCCGTAACAATCAAAACATCTGCTACGCTGCGCGAAGAGGCTTCCATAAATACCATCCTGAAATCTGTTCGATGCCACCGTAGGGCAATCCCGCAGCGCCGCAATAAACTATGACACAGCAACGAAAAATTTCTCTGATCGCATGTGCGGACTGTCCGCTGAGGCAGATGGATGTATTCCTGCCGTTCTCGGGAGACGACCTGCGGTTCATGCAGGATTTCAAAACTGGCGAGATGCAGGCCGAACCCGGAACACAGCTGTTCATCGAGGGTGCGAAATCCGCGCATTTGTTCACGGTTTTAAGCGGGATGGGCGTTCGTTACAAAACGCTGGAAAACGGTCGTAGGCAGGTCATCGGCTTTGTGCTTCCCGGCGATCTGGTCGGGTTGCAGGCTGGGGTCATGGGCGAGATGCGGCACTCCGTCGAAGCGACAACTGCGATGCGGCTGTGCGTGTTCAATCGCTCGCGGCTGTTCGAGTTGTATCAGAACCAGCCTGATCGGGCCTTTGACCTGACATTCCTGGCAGCCGTCGAAGAGCATTTCCTGGGCGACGCCCTGACAACCGTCGGCCAGCGCGGCGCGATCGAGAAGATCGCGTGGAGCCTGCACCGCTTCTACACAAGGTCGCAGGCCGTCGGATTGGCCAAAGGCTTGCGGTGTCCGCTGCCCTACCGGCAGCAGGATCTTGCGGATGCGTTGGGCTTGTCGCTGGTTCACACGAACAAGACCCTGCGCCGGCTGAAGGATCTCGGTCTGGCCGAGTGGTCCAACAATGTGCTGCAGATCAACGATCTTGAGGGTCTGGCCGAGCTTGGCTTGGTCGAAATCACCGAACCCGTTCCGCGCCCGCTGATCTAAACGTGGTGGATGGACAGGAATTAAAGAACCGCCGACCGAAAAATCGGCCGGCGGCTTGATCACATGCTTTGCGACCGAGGAGCCGTTTTACGACCCTTCGTAGGCCGGCATATCCTTCAGCATCTCCTTGTCAGCGTGAACGAAGGCATAGGTGGTGTCTCCATCGACTTCACGCATCAGCGACACGCGCGAGAAATCGATCAGAACATCCTTTTCCCCCAAGCCGAGGAACCCGCCGACGCCGATCACGGCCCCATCGACCGTTCCGTCCATGTCGACGACGACCTCTTCGATCTCGCCGATCCACTCTTGCGAGACGTCATAGACGCGCATGCCGGTCAGGTCTTCGGCCGGGATAGTGCCCTGGGCAACGGGGACATAACCCTCGATGTCGATGGTGGTTGGATCAACCGCATCAGCCATCTGTCCGGCTTTTTCGCTGATGTACTCACCGGTTGCTTCGGCTGCCTGGTCGACGTCTTCCGCCGTGTTCTGCGCAGCGTTCTTGATATCCTGCGCGGTATTGGACAGCGCATCACCGGCTGCCTCGGCTGCCTCTTCCAGGTTCTTGCCGACTTCTTCGACATTCGAGCTTTCTGCATAGGCCGATGCCGACATCACCAGAACGATCGAAGTTGTGGTCAGAAAACGTTTCATAGCTCACTCCTTTGGTCTGTTCTGACCGCATTTCCCGCGGTCTTGTTGAACAAACGAATGACGCCGCGACTTGTTCCCAAAAAAACACAAAAATATTTGTTTTAAAAAGAAAAAACCGCGCATCTGCGCGGTTTAATAAGCTGTGTCCAGATACTCAGACCGGGTGCAGCGGGTCGGAGGACCTGGATAGAACCATGTAGTGTTCGTCGTCGGGAATATTGCGTAACTCGGCGAATGGAAAACTCAGGATATCTGGTCGCCCGTCGATCAGAAGAAACCGCAGTGCCTTGGTGTCAGGGTCGAACTCAATATCCTTGAATCTGCCCAACTCACCAGTCGAGTCAAACACGGGGTTGCCCTGCAACTTCGTAAACCATCGGAAGTTGCTACCGGGTGGCGTCGGTTGGGGGCGTTGGCGGAGGGCGTCCTTCAGGACCGCCCCCATCACAACCGGTGCAATCGCGTTGCCGAACGGCCCTATGACCAGGGGCGGCAAGCCTTCGATGTCCACTGCAAGGGGATCTTCATCTTCTTTTTCTTTGCGCTGACGAAGGTGATCCAATTGTTGTTGGGAGAACGCGCACGTTACTTCGCTTGCGCCAAGTTCAAGCGTATCGGCGGTGAATGCCACCGGGTCATTCCCTCCGGTCACGCTCAGATTGACCAAGACGTACTCCAACTCGGTTTGCCCAGCGCGGATGACGATATCGGAAACACGACCAATTGAGTGGTCGGTTCCAGCTGAGACAACGGGCGTGTTAATGAGGTCAGACAGCTTCATGGCGCTCGTAATTACCTTTGGGGTCGGTCTTGGGAGTGTGTGGGGCGCCGTTGGTTTGACGCCACCCCACGCGATATGTGCATCCGCCTTTGCGCTACATGTCCTTCATCAGGCGATCCACGATTTCCCGAACGTCCTCTTTCGAGTCTCCGTATTTCTTCTGGATGATGCCTTCCAGTTGCTCGCGATCGCCGCGCGCTTGTTCGATTTCGTCATCAGTCAGCTCGCCGAAACACTCGATCAGCTTGCCTTTGAATTCGGTCCAGCGTCCAAGAATTTGGTCCCAGTTCATCGTAACTTCCTTTCGATTGCTTCGTCGCTGTCAGTGAAACGCGCCAAACGCGAGCTGGTTCCGGGCGGCGGCGTTTTTTCTGCAACTGACAACGTGCAAGGGCGATCTGACGGTATCCGAACTGGGTCCACCGTGGCGTTCGAACTGGTCTTGGGAACAATCTCGCCGGCCATGCGTTGGGTGACCGAGACCTCAACACAGGAGATCGAACCATGCCACGTCGAACTGAGACCACGGAGAAGGCAAAAGCCCATGCCCAAGATCTGGCCGACAAGGTTAAGGACACCGTGACCGCAGAGGCCTCGGCCCGGGCCGAAGCCTTGAAAGACAGCGCAGCGCAGGAGGCTGAGAGTGCCGCTCATGCAGCCGACGCAGCTGCCGATGCATTTCCCGACCAATCTGTGCAGCATCAGGTCCTGTCGAGGATTGCGGACAACATGGAGGCCGTGGCTGGGCAGGTGCGCTCTGCCGATTTGGCCAGTGTGAGCCGAAAGGTCTCTGATTTCGCCCAGCAAAACCCGCTGTTGTTCGTCGGATCGGTTGCCCTGGCCGGGTTTGCCGCAGCCCGTTTTCTGAGCGCGCGCAATACGGGCGCGGCTCAATCCGCATCTTTTGGTGCAGATCCTTGGGATATTGATCCGTCGCCGCTGCATGGGACTTCGGTCGATACGTCGGGCCACACCAGCGCGCTGGCGCGGATGAATGGTGGCCGCGATGCATAACCCCAACGATCTGCGATCGGCACCGGGGCTTTTGGCAAACGCGCTCAAACATCTGTCGGGTTTGCTTCACGCTGAGGCGAAGCTAGCCAAGGAGGAGTTGTCCCGAAACCTGACGCGAGCGGGCGTAGGGCTGGCCTGCATTGGCATTGCTCTGATCCTGTTGATGATCGCGCTGAACCTCATGGCCACAGCCTTGGTCGCGTATTTCGCCGCCAAAGGATTGTCGGCGGGTATGGCCTCGTTGCTCGTTGGCGCGGGCTTGGCACTGGCTGCTGCGTGCCTGGCGCTTTTTGGCCGGTCCCGCATGTCCGCCACCGCGCTGGTCCCCGAGAAAGCCATGAAAAACCTGCAGCGCGACATCGAAGCGATGAAGGAGTCGACCCATGTCTGACCTGACACCCCTCGAGGGGCAGATCGCATATGAACGCAGCGCCCTTGCGCGCTCGCTGAATGCTCTGTCGGATACGCTGGCGCCACAGCGCCTGGCAGACGAGGCGAAATCGACGCTCGAAACCTATGGCGGACAGATCGGTGCGCAACTCTGGTCCGCGGCTCGAAAAAACCCGACCGCATTTGCTCTGTTCGGTGCAGGGGCAGCCCTTTTGGTTGCGGGTCCCGGGTCTGGCGCAAAAAGAACTCAATCCCCGCCCCAGGCCGTGCCTCCGCAGCAAGCCTTCGACGGGTTTGACCGGCGTGTCGCCGACGCTGACAGCCGCATGAAACAGGAGATGACTGGAATGACTGAACACAGCCAATCTGCCAGTGCGCTGTCCGCCGCCTTGGACCGTGGTCTGGACAAGCTGTCCCCCCAATCCCGTGCCCGGGTGATCGAGGCGCGCAAGGCCGCAATCAGTGCGCAGCAAGCGGTCGAGAAGCGTGCGCGGAAGGCGGCGAAGGCCTCGCAAACCTTCGTTCATGATCAGCCGCTGGCGGCCGGAGCATTAGCGCTGGGCGTAGGTATTCTGGCTGGCGCTCTGCTGCCCAACACCCGCAAAGAGGACGAGTTGCTGGGCCATCGGCGCGATCAGCTGATGCGACAGGCCCAACGGGTTTTGAACGAAGAACTGGACAAACTGCATGCCGCGGCCAACGCACGGCTGGATGAGGCCGCTGATCGGGCCTCTGACGCTTTGCGCAGTCAGTGAAGCGCACCCATGCAAACTGCTTTCAGCTCTCCATCGGCCCTGCGTGCGATGCTGGCGATCCTGACCGGGATTGCCATCATCACCGCTTTGTACCTGGCCCGGTCGATCGTTGCGCCGATCACCTTCGCTTTGGTTTTGGGGGTCGTGGTTGCCCCGCTTGCGGACAAGCTTGAGAAGGTCGGTTGCCCGCGTGTGATATCCGCCTCGGCACTGCTGTTCGTGACCAGCACCGTCATCGTCGCGGCATTCCTTCTGCTTGAACCATTGCTGTCCACGCTGGTCGAACAGTTGCCTGCCATCAAACGCGAGTTGCGCTCTTGGGTCGCCGCGATGTCCGAGTTCATTCGGGGTATCGAAACGCTTGGACGCGAGATCGAGGAAACCGTCGGCGCCGATGGGGCAGCGGAAACGGAGTCCGCCCTTCCGTCAGTGATGGATGCCTTGTGGCTGGCGCCCAATTTCGGATCAAAGATCCTGATTTTCATCGGCACGCTCTTCTTTTTCGTTTTGACCCGACCCGAGCTCTATGCCGCAGCCGGCCCGTTGACGGAGCGGCTGTATCTGGCCGACCGCGCGGTCTATCGCTATTTCGCTGCCGTGACGTTGGTCAATATCGGCCTCGGGACGGTAACGGCCGTGGCCTTGGGGCTGATCGGCATCAATGACGCCGTGGTCTGGGGGGTGGCCGCCGGCCTTCTGAATTTTGTGCTGTATCTCGGCCCGCTGATGATACTGACCGGCCTTCTGATCGCCGGCTTAACCCAGTTCGGCGGAGCCGCGGCCCTGTTGCCCCCCCTGATTTTCCTGGCGATCAATCTGTCCGAGGCACAATTCGTAACACCCGCCTTCGTCGGCCAACGTCTGCAGGTGAACCCGCTGGTCGTATTCATCGCCATCATCTTTGGGCTTTGGCTGTGGGGACCGGTCGGCGCCATCGTCGCGCTGCCGATCCTGCTGTGGTTCGGTGTTTTGATGCACCCCAAGGTCATGAGCCCGGTCTAGACCACCTAGACGATGTTTTCAGTTACCCCCGGAAGAGGTTGCCGCATATCGCGCGCAACGTCTGCGTCATGCGGGACCAGGAAACCGCTGCGCGCTTCGGGGCGCCGCACGCCGTTGGCCTGAACCTCTCGCCCCCACCAGTCGAACGTGGCATCGGGCTCGATCTGTCTGCGCAGATCGTCCGAGAACCACCAATGGTCCACCAAGGCCTGCCGCAGAACCGCGACCCGCTGCCGGGCGGTGATCCGAAGGGCGACCTCTGTGTCCCACCGCAAAGACCGTCCGTTCAGGTTGGCGGACCCAACCAAGGCATGGCTGTCATCCACGACCAGAACTTTGTTGTGAACGTGAATGATCGGAGACCCGCTCAGAACTTCAGCGCTGGCATCGGCCCCACTGGCCGAAATCGGTTGGACCGGGGTCGACACCGAAACCCGGTTTTGGAACCCCTGCTGGATGATCTCCAGGCATTTGGCCTGCAGGTCCAAACCGTATTGCGCGTCCAGTCCGTCATGCCCGCCAAAGGCCACTTCCTCGGGCAAGGCTGGGAGAACAAGCACCAGTTTCAGATCCTGCTTGGAATGGCCCGCCTCAGCCAAGGCCTCGGCCAGCCGGGTTGATCTGAAATACTGGGTCTCGATGTGCAGAAGTTGCCGCGCGGCCTGAAAGGCGGCGATGTGTTCCTCCTCGATCTCATGCGCGATGGTCTTTGGCGACAGCCGCCAGAACGCAAACCGGCGCGGGCTGGACAGGGTGCGGCGCAGATGGGTCGTCTGCGGGTCCGGTTGTCCGGTTGCGATTTCATGTTCGAACCGGTCGATATGGCGTGCGGCCTCGGCGGCCTCGGGTCCGCGGACCAGCAATTGAACGTCTGACCAGGTGTTCTTGGCCAGACGGTCGTGATCCGGTGTGTCAAAGCGCCTTTCGTTCAAGTCCAATCCGCCGAGGTAGCAGACCTCATTGTCGATCACGGCGACTTTCTGATGGTGCGACACGGTGTGAAGCCGGGGCAACATGTCCGACCCCAGCCGTACCGCCTGCCGTTCGCGTCGTTCGCGGGACAGCTCCTGCATCCGCTGCGCCTTTTTTCGCAAAACCGCGGGTAACAGCGTGGCCCAAGGCAATGCGCCGGCCTGCGCGGGATGCATGGACACGCGAACGCTCAAGCGCGCGGCCAGATCTGGGCCAAGGATTTCCGCAAGCGCAATTGCCTGCCGTTTGGTGCGCCAGCTCAGTTCGTGCAACTCGGTCGCAAAGATCGGATCGAAATCGCTGATGACCAAATGAAACGAGACACCCTTGCGGATGACATGCTCGATCAGGTCAAACCAGGTATCGCCGATCCGGCGCGCCTCATCGCTGCGCAGCCGTGTCATGAAATCGAATATCCGAAAACTTGCCTTGATCTGGTGCCGGGCCTCCAGAACCGCTTTTTCCAAGGCGGGCCAGGCTTGCTCGGCCGTGATCAGGACTTCAAAGTCATTCTGCTGCGGCACGGGCATCACCGCCTCTCTCATCCGCAATGGTCTGTGGTTCGCTATCCCCTTCTACTTCGGCGATTTCGAACGTCACCTCATACACATAATGCGATGATGTCTCGGTTATGGTTTCCGAACCGTCCAATTGGCGAAGGAAGGCCTGCATCAGCCGTTGACCGATCCCGCCGCTGTGGAACAGATCCGAACCGTCGTCCGACTGCCCGCGCGTGTTGGAGATTTTCAGATGCAGGGTGCTCTCCTCGGGGCGGGTCAATTCCACCGAGATTGTCGGCGGTCCGTCCTGCGGTACGCCTACGTATTTGACCGCGTTCGTCAGCGCCTCGGCCACCAGCATCGACATCGTGACGGCCTGATCCTGCCCCAGTTCGACCGGCGCGATCCGGCAGTCGACCTCGACCACCTGACCCAGAATTGGCGGTCGATGCGCCAGTTCGGCCACCAAATGCCCGATGAGAGCCTCGGTGTTGATCGTCGTCATCTGCGAGTTCTGGTTCAAGGTTTGGTGCACCATGGCCAGGCCGCGAACCCGACGCTGCAACTGTTCCAGCAAGCGCCGGGCCTCGGGGGTTTCAGCCTTGCGCAAATGCATGTTCATGATCGAAGCGATCAGTTGCAGGTTGTTTTTGACACGATGGTGAACCTCGCGCAACAACAGCGTTTTTTCGACAAGATCCCGTTCGTGCTGCGCCTCAGCCTCGCGGATCAACAAGACCATGCGGTTGAATGCAGTCTGGATTTGCTGGAACTCCTGCGGCGCGCCTGCAAGGCTTTCAATGGGGTCGCGCTCGCCCAACGCAAAGCGACGCACGGCCGAACGCAAGCTGTCGAGATGCCGGATCACCAACCGATGCAGGCCCCACAGGGCAACTCCCAGTCCGGTCACCCACATCAGGATGGGAAACGCAATGGTCAGGGCCGTACTGCCCGCGCCAACAGAGGCCAGCGCCGCCTCGCGCGGCCAACTGCCGATCACGGCAACTTCGCCCGGAATGATGGTGGCAACTGCAAAAACCCGATCCTCGCCGCCAACCGTCTTGGCGGAAAAGGTCTTGCCGGAACTGGATAGAACCAACAGATTTTCCTGCACGGGCGGCAGGAATTGCTGGACCGCGTCCAAGCCCACATTTGACGACAGCACTTCTCCGGTCGCGTCGAACAGGGCGATGACGACGTCGCTCCCGATGTTGCCAACATCCAGGGGCGTCCGTGCCAGCGCATGAGGTATCGAGATGGAAACGAACCCCACAAGCTCGGTCCTGTTCAGGACCGGCTGGGTCACGATGATCACCGATTGCCCGGTCGCCTCGCCGGCACGATTGACAGAAAACGTAAGTTGCGGATTTTCAGAGATCTGCCCGAAACCGGGCGCGTCCGACAAATCGATGGTTCGCTCGACGGTCGAGCAGGCCATGACCCCGTTTGGCTGAATAAATCCGGCAAATACGAACTCGGGCTGGCGTTCGACGAACCGGCGCATGAGGTCCGAACAAGCAGCATTGTCCAAGCCTCCCTCGGCAAGCGCGGCTGTGAGTCCCGAACTTGCACCAACAGCTTTCTGCAGAAGCTCCCGTTCCCGGCTGGCAGCCTCAATCGTGCGCGCCAGCACTGAGGCCCGCGATCTTTCGTCGGCCTCGGTAATAACAGCGCGTGTCTGCAATACCGCAATCAGCCCTAGCGGCAGAAGCGCCAAGGTGACCAGCGCGGCAAGATAAACGGTCAGGCTGCGCGGCTTCGCATCCATTGATCGTCAGGCCGCCGGTTGCGTCTGAACGATTGCCGCCGTTACCGCATCGGTCAATTCGATGGGTTCGTCATCTTCCAAATCCATCAGTTCGGCCAGTTGCGCGCGGGCCCGGTTCACCCGGCTTTTGATCGTTCCAAGGGCGACGCCGCACATCTCGGCTGCTTCCTCATAGGAAAACCCTTGTGCACCGACCAGCACCAACGCTTCGCGCTGCTCATCCGTCAACTGCTCAAAAGCAACCGCAAAATCCTTCAAGGCCAAACGTCCGTCATGGTCGGGCTTCTGCGACAGGCTCTCCGCCATGACACCATCGACATCCTCGACCTCGCGCTTGCGTTTGCGGTGCAGGGAAAAATAGGTGTTCCGGACAATGGTGAACAGCCAAGCCCGCATGTTGGTGCCTTCTTGGAACGAGTCGATATTGCTCCATGCCTTAATCAATGCGTCCTGCACGATGTCATCGGCCGTGGCGCCGTTTCGGCACAAGCTGATCGCAAAGGCACGCATCGCGCCAATATGTTCGACGAGCTCTTCTCGCGGATCAACCATCCGAGCCTCCCGTGTCACCGCTTTTGGAGACACTGGTCTGATTGCGCAGTTTTTCAAGAAGATCGACGAACCGATCCGGAACCGGTTCGCTGGCAACCTCATCGAAAGCTCGCTTGAGGTTTTCGTCGATCCGCTTTTCTATTTCTTGCCGATGGCTTCGGCTTGGCTGTGGTTTTGTCATGGCATCATCAAAAATTTTTACTTTTGCTGGAACCATAACGCCCCAGTATGCGTTTGGTTCCCGAGTTTAGAGAAAAAAATGAGGAAAACATAGATGACTGAGCTGACCGGAGTTTCCGTCGCAGATCAAATTGGCCCGCTGCTGCCGTTTCTGCGCCGTTATGCCCGTGCCCTCACCGGCTCACAGGACAGTGGCGACGCCTACGCCGCTGCGTCGCTTGAGGCGATCCTTGCCGATCCCGCCCAGTTCGATGCAGATCTCACGCCGCGGGTCGCGCTGTTTCGTGTTTTTCACGGTATCTGGTCAACGTCGGGAATGCCCGTTGACGCCGATGGCGGCAGTTCCGACATTCAATCGCGCGCCCACGCCCAGTTGGCACGACTGACGCCGAACACGCGCGAGGCCTTGCTGCTGCGCACGGTCGAAGAGTTCTCGGTCAGCGATATCGCCGCAATCATGCAGATAGAACCCGCCGAGGCTCAGAAGCTGATCGATATCGCCTACGAGGAAATGGCCCGCCACACTTCTGGGCGCATTTTGATCATCGAAGACGAAGCAATCATTGCGATGGATCTTGAAACGATGGTGACCGACCTAGGCCACCGGGTCACCGGCGTCGCACGCACCGAGACCGCCGCCATCGAACTGGCCGAGCACGAGCCGTTCGACCTGATCCTGTCGGACATCCAACTGGCGGACAAATCCAGCGGAATCGATGCGGTGAACCGCATCATTGCCCAGCACGGCGATTGTCCCGTCATTTTCATTACCGCATTCCCCGAGCGCCTTCTGACGGGCAAAGGCCCCGAACCCGCCTTTCTGATTTCCAAACCCTACACCGAAGAACAAGTCAAATCGGCCGTCAGCCAGGCCATGTTCTTTGCCTCTAGCGCCGTAATCGAGGTCTGACGCGGCAGGGCCGCGCTGCAAGATACGAAAATTCAGGCGATGAAACACGAGGAACACCATGGAAAACGAGATTGCACAGACCGCAGAGACCGTGACGAACACCGTTTGGGCCGAACTGTCGCAAGTTCTGAATACCGAGCTGTATGACGGGAAATCGCTGAGCGACCTGTTGACGCTCGAGGCCCTTCTTGGCCTCGTCGCGAACACGATCGCCGCGCTGATCCTGTTGGTGCTTGGGCTTGTGATTTCAAGATATGTCAGCCGGAAGATCCGGGGCGTCGGTGAAAAATCGGAACGTCTTGACGACACGCTTTTCAACTTTCTTGGCAATCTGGCGCGCTATACGATCCTGGCGTTTACGGGGTTGTTCATTCT
Organism: Ruegeria sp. B32; assembly: GCF_025141855.1. Classification (NCBI taxonomy): domain Bacteria; kingdom Pseudomonadati; phylum Pseudomonadota; class Alphaproteobacteria; order Rhodobacterales; family Roseobacteraceae; genus Ruegeria; species Ruegeria sp. B32. The sequence continues at coordinate 245,894 of NZ_CP081106.1, forward strand.
GAACACGTTCGGGGTGCAGACGACGTCGATCATCGCGCTGATCGGTGCCGCAGGTTTGGCCATTGGTCTTGCCCTGCAAGGCACATTGTCCAACGTCGCAGCCGGCGTGATGATCATCCTGTTCCGGCCGCTCAAGATCGGCGATTTCGTCGACGTGAACGGCGTGCTCGGAACCGTAAAAGATATCACCCTTAATTACACCGAAATTGCTGATATGGGGAACGTCAAGGTTATCGTTCCCAACGCCGAGGTGTGGGGAAACACCATCAAGAACTATTCCGTCTATGAAACACGTCGTGCCGAGTGGACCTTTGGCGTTGGATACGGCGTCAACCTGGCGGAGGCCGAGCGTGTCATTCGCGATACGATCATGTCGGACGCCCGTTCGCAGGCAGATCCCGAACCGTTCATCCAGGTGAACAATCTTGGCAGCAGCAGCGTCGATTTTCTTGTCCGCGTTTGGTGCAAGTCTTCGGACTACTTCCAGTACCAGGCAGACATGAAGCGCAAAGTCAAAGAAGCGCTGGACGAAGCCGATATCAATATTCCGTTTCCGACCCGCACGCTGCTGATCGAAGACGTCGAGAGACGGCAAGAGAAGGCGATCGCGGCAGAGTAACCTTGACTGTTGATCTTAGGGGGTCTGAAGCCGGAACTCCAAAAAAGCGAACGTCATCGGGGTGCCGAAAGACAGGATTTGTGCGTCGCAGGACGGGCTTTGCATGTCGAGCGTCACCTAGTGGGTGGCAAATGCCCTAGAATCGGTAGGTTGCGCCAATGACCGGGCCGGATTGGTGGAAGCTGAAGTCATTGCCATTGATGTCGTGATCAAAGGAAATGTAGCGGTACCCGCCGCGTAACAGCCAGCGGTCGTTGATCGCATAGTCCGCGGTCAGCAGGACCTGCCAGGTTTCGCTGTCGCTGCGGAACCCGCCATAGTCCAGGAACCCGGTTCCCGACCATTTGTCCGAAAACGCGACCCGGGCACGGACGCCGATCACCGGATCGGTCCAGCTGCTGTCAACCGAGGTCTGATTGCCGGGCGCTGTTCCGGGCAACAGGTTGAACTTGGTTTCAGTGCTGAACCATCTGAACCCGCCAGCCAGATCGACGCTGGCTGTCGGTGTTTCGAGGACACGGTAGCCGACATAGCCGCTCAGGAACTGGGTTTTGAACGATGTGTCCAGACCCGAGCTTGCCGGTCCGGGAGTCTCGTTCGAGAAGGACAGGTTCGTATAGTTGTAGTCCGCAAGGAACGACCAACGGCCGTTCGACGCGGCAAACGTGCCCATGAAAGCAAGGTCGAGGTTTTCCAGCGCGTCAGAGAAGCTGAGCGTGCCATCCAGCGTGCCCGCCGGTGTGTCCAGCGACACTTCCGTTTCAGGGGTGAACAGGTAGATCGTGGCCGAATACGACCAGTCGGACTGCTGAGACAGTGCCGAGGTCGCTGCTGAAATCGCCAGCGACAGGCCAAGCATCAGGGGTTTCGCGATCCGTACCGTCTTCATGATGTCCCTCCGGTGAGCCCGTTTTGGCTTTGCCCCACAGTAAAGGAGGCTGCTGCCAAACCAAAATGGTATTTTGATTTGTGCATGGGTTGGCGCGACGCGCCGGAAATGGCAGGTCATACCCGCGCAAATACTGTAAATGGAGAAGCGGTTGGGATGGTGGGTGATGAGAGACTCGAACTCCCGACATCTTCGGTGTAAACGAAGCGCTCTACCAACTGAGCTAATCACCCGTGAGGGGGGATTTAGCCAAGCTGGTGGGCCGGCGCAAGAGGGTCTTTCAGAAATTCTGCGCCGGTGGCCGTGTGTCTCAGGGATTTATGTCCTTCAATGCGGTCAGCAGCTGCGCAACCTCGTGCTCGGTGTTGTAGTGGCACAGCGAAATCCGGATGCAGTCGGACAAGCCCAACGGGTTCAGCACGTTCCCGCTGTAATGGTCGGCCTTGCGGGTGTGGGTTCGGATGCCCTGCGCGTTCAGGCGCGAGACCACGTCGGTCGAGGGCATGTCGCGGACCACGATCGACACCAACCCTTCGCGGGCGGGGTTGTCTGCTCCGGCCAGAATCGCGACGTGATCCATGTCGCGCAGGCCGGGCAGGTTGCCTACACCGTTGATCATCGCGTCGGTCAGATGGGTCTCATAGGCATGAATCGCCTGGCCGGCGGCCTCGATTCTGGTGCGTTGGTCAGCGGCGTCCGACACCTGTCCGCCCAGCCAGTCGAAATAGGCAACCACGTCGGACATCGTGGCGTAGGCGCCGGTATCGCGCGTGCCGAATTCCCAACCATCAGCGGGCGCGTCAATCAGTTGGTCATGGGGCAGGGCGGTCAGCCGGTCGGATATCCAGGCTATGCCGTAGCCATGCCGGGAAAACACTTTGTAGGGTGAAATCGCGTATCCATCGACTCCGTAGCTGTCGATATCCAACTGTCCGTGTGCTGCGTGCTGGATGCCGTCGACGATGATGAAACATTCCGGTGACACCGCCCGGATCGCGCGCGAGATTTCAGCCACGTCCATTCCCATACCCGTAACCGGCGAGGCGTGCAGGATCGTGGCGACCGCGACGTCCGGTGTCATGTGGGCCGAATAATCTGCGGCGGTAACCAGACCTGTCGCGTCGTTATGCGGCACGTTCACATAGTCCAAGCCGGCAAGGCCCGCCCAGCGACGCGCGGCGCTGCGGCTGGCGGGATGTTCGATCGAGCTGCCGATCACCTTTGCCCCTTTTGGCGCATTCACGCAGGCCGTGCGGATCATGCGGAACAGCAGCTCTGTTCCGCTTTCACCCACGAAGAACTGCCCCGAAGGCGCATTCATAAACACGGCAAGATCTGCCTTGGCACGGCTGATGATGTCGACCAACGCGTGACTGGCGGGGTTGTCCCGCCCCTGATTGTCCGGGATGGCCGCAAAACGGGCCGAGGTTTCGACCACCGAGTTCAAGGTCAGTGCGCCGCCGGCATTTTCGAAAAAGATTCGGGGACCCTGAAAGGGGCAGATGTCCACATGGGCAAACCGCGCGCGAACAGTGTCGATCAATCCCGGGGTTTGGTGCAGCATGGTGTACGTCCTGTTTAGTTCATGCCCAGACTCGTCTTGCGAGTTCGCGACATCAATTTCGTTTGCGACAGATTGCGGGTTTGGGATGCCGCCTTTTTCTCCGGGCTTACTCTTTCGACGCCGGAAAGACCAATTGATTCCGGACTCTGCATGGCACGCCGGCGGGAATACACCTTGCCTGTGGCCCGCTGCCTCCGATATGCCAAAAGCAGTGCGACCGTCCGAACAGGAGAGCCGGGGATGCAGTTCGACACATGCCGCCGTCTTGTTGCGGTTGCCGCCGTTTGCGGCGCGTTGGTTGCCCCGGTTCGGGTTGCGGCGGCTGAGGTCCTGGTGTTCGCGGCGGCCAGTCTCAAGACCGCGCTGGACCAGATCGCTCCGGAATTCGAGGCCGCGACAGGTCAACAGGTTACGGTTTCCTTCGCAGCCTCTTCCGTTTTGGCCCGGCAGATTCAGCTGGGCGCGCCGGCCGATCTGTATATCTCGGCCAATACCGCCTGGATGGATGTTCTTGAGCGGAACGGAGACATCGACCCGGCGTCGCGCGTCGATCTTGTGGGCAACGGGCTGGTGCTGATTGCGCGCGCAGGGCAGCCCAGCGAACAGACGCTTACGCCGGACTTCGATCTGAGCGGTCAATTGAAAGGCGGCTATCTGGCGATGGCCCTCGTTGATGCGGTTCCCGCCGGAATCTACGGCAAGGCCGCGCTGACTGCCCTGGACCTGTGGAACGATGTTCAGGATCAGGTGGCTCAGGCCGACAACGTGCGCGCGGCCTTGGCGCTTGTCGCAAGTGGCGCGGCACCAATGGGTGTTGTCTACCGATCCGATGCGGAGGCCGAGGCTCGGGTGGATGTGGTCGGAGTTTTCCCTGAAGGCACGCACCCGGTGATCGTCTATCCCGCAGCCCTGACCGCGACCGCACGGCCTGAGGCGCAGGTCTTCCTCGACTACCTGCAGAGCGAACCGGCGACCGGCATATTCAAGGCGCAGGGTTTCACCCTGCCGCACGGATAGCGCCATGGGTTGGCTGGGTCCCGCCGAGATCGAAGCGTTGCGATTGTCGCTGCGCGTCTCTTTCTGGGCGACGATCGTTTCGCTGCCACTCGGGATATTCGTGGCCTACGCACTGGCCCGCTGGAGGTTTCCCGGCCGACAAGTGCTGAACGGTCTGGTGCATCTGCCGCTTATCCTGCCACCGGTCGTGACCGGTTATCTGTTGTTGCTGACCTTCAACGTACAAGCCCCGGTTGGTCGGGTGCTGGCTGATCTGGGCGTCGTTGTGGCTTTCCGCTGGACCGGAGCCGCACTGGCCGCCGGGATCATGGCATTTCCGCTGATGGTTCGGGCAATCCGCCTGTCGATCGAGGCGGTTGATCCAAAACTGGAACAGGCCGGAGCGACGCTTGGGGCATCGCAACCTTTTGTCTTTGTCACCGTGACTTTGCCTATGATTTTGCCGGGGATCATCGCAGGGGCAATCCTTGCCTTCGCAAAGGCGATGGGCGAGTTCGGAGCCACGATCACCTTCGTGTCGAACATTCCCGGCCAGACCCAGACTCTGCCGTCGGCCGTTTATGCCTTCCTTCAGGTGCCGGGCGGTGAGAGCGCCGCGATGCGGCTGGTCATCATCTCGATCGTCATCGCCATGGGGGCGCTGCTTCTGTCGGAATATGTGGGGCGTCGCGCAGCGGCCCGGGTGGCGGGAACATGAGCCTGTCCGTGCAGATAAGACACCGCCTGCCGGGCATTGACCTGGACATCCTGTTCCAGGCACCGCGGGGTGTGACGGTTCTGTTCGGACGATCGGGGTCGGGCAAAACCACCATTGTGGATGCCGTGGCCGGGTTGCTGCGCCCTCAAGCCGGGCGGGTCGCGGTGGATGATTGGGTGCTGTTCGATACCGAGCAAGGCCATTGGCTGCCGCCGCATCGCCGCCGGCTGGGGTATATCTTTCAGGAAGGCCGCTTGTTCCCGCACCTGACCGTGCGCCAAAACCTGTCGTACGGCCGGTGGTTCGCTCCCCGGGACGCGCGCCGTGAAAATCCCGATCACGTGATAGAGATGCTGGGCATCGGCCACCTGCTGGACCGCCGCCCCGCCCACCTGTCGGGCGGTGAAAAGCAGCGTGTCGCCATTGGCCGTGCTCTGCTGGCAAGCCCGCGGTTGATCCTGGCCGATGAACCTCTCGCTGCGCTGGACGAAGCCCGAAAGGCCGAGATCCTGCCCTATTTCGAGCGATTGAGGGACGAGGTCTCGGTGCCGATCCTCTATGTCACGCATTCTGCGGCAGAAGTGGCCCGCCTTGCCACCTCGGTCGTGGCGTTGCAGGACGGCAAGGTGCTGCGGCAGGGACCGGCCTCCGAAGTGCTGGCGGATCCCTCGGTTGCGCCGACAGGTGTGCGGGCTGTGGGTGCGGTGCTTGAGGTCAGTGTGGCCGCGCATCACGAAGACGGCCTGACGGAACTGACGGCAAACGGTGTCCGACTGTTCCTGCCGCGCATCCCGCATTCGGTTGGCGACACGCTTCGGATCCGCATCCCCGCCCAGGAAGTCATACTGTCGGACCGAAAGCCCGAGGGTCTGTCGGCGCTGAACGTCCTGCAGGGCACCGTCGAGTCCGTGCGCGCGGGCGAAGGGCCAGGGGCGATCGTTTCGGTCCGAACACCGGCGGGCACGCTGCTGGCCCGTGTGACGCGCCGGTCGGTCGATGCCCTGGCGTTGCAGCCCGGCAAACCGTGCCACGCGGTCGTCAAGACCGTAGCCTTGGCACCGCAGGATGTCGGTGGACGGGTCGCCAAATCTTAGGCGGCAGGGTCAATCACCCTGTTCTTTCAGAAGCTGCGAGAACTCTTTTTCCGGTACAGCTTCATATGGACCTTGCCGGCCTCATCCCGGGTCCATTCGACGATGCGGTTTCGGGTCATGTCGCTGTCCATGCGGTTCGTGCGCACCCTCGGGTGCGGAATCTCGCGTTTCAGAATCTCGACCATCTGGTTGGTCTGTCCGAAAGGTGCGACCAAATCGACGATTCAGAAAGATGAACCGCTGGTGAAATCAGTATCCATCAAAGGCTTTTCCTGCACCGCATATCGGTATTCCGCTTCAGGGCTGAGCCCGGCAAAGGTCACGAAACCGCGCGGGAATCCGTTTTGGCGAAAGATGTGATACTGCCCCAGCCACAAAGGCGTTTCGAATGCTTACAGAACCTAGGCGAGGCTGCGTTGCTGGTGGGTTTTGGTCAGCCCGGCAAGGTAGAAGAGCGCGCCGAAATCGGCGTATTTCTCGGGAGAGATATCAAACCAGTCCATTGGAAATTTTCTGCTCAAACCTGACCTCAACCCCTTGGGACATCGGCAGTATATCGGGCAAAGTCTTGAAATGTTACTTGTTTTCTGTCGCCGCCGAAGCTGAGAGGGCGTGTGGGCGCGGCCTGTTTCCAAAGGTGACCGGGTTTGGCTTTACTCAATGGACATGCGGCCTATGATTGGCACAACCCGGTTTTTTGGCGGATAGTTTTGATGAAGCATTCGATTTCAGCCTTGGTTCTGTCTGCAACTCTGTTGGCTCCGATCGCCGCACAAGCTGTCGGGTTTGGCATCGGCGTCCGCCCGACCTACCGCACCGAGATAAGATCCGTCGGAGACGGTGTGTATGAGGTCAAGGCAATCGGGTCGTCAGCACCGGTCAACTACTGGTGCGGGATCGGCGATTTCGCCATTCGGCAGTTGGGTGTCCCCGGTTCGCAACGGATCTACATCTGGAGGGCTTACGAGCCGGGTGTCCGAACCGTGCAATTCTCGTTGAAGCCGCCGCCGGGCGTGGATACCACCCCCGGCTATTCAATCACCGTCAAGCGGGTGGGCGAGAACATGTCAGCGTCCTCGGCGCAGAACTACTGCTACGACAACTTCATGGATTTCGGGTTCTGACGTCTCAGACCCACTTGGCCAGCGGCGGCAGGCTCATCAGCACGGCGTCTGGGTCATGCCCGGTTTCCAACCCGAATTTCGTGCCCCGGTCATAGACCAGATTGTATTCGGCATAGAGCCCGCGGTGCACCAACTGGGTGTTTTTGTCCGCTTCGGTAAATGGCTGCGCGCGCCGCTTTTCGACCAGCGGCAGAAAGGCCGGCAGGAAAGCGCGGCCAATGTCCTGGGTCAGCGCGAAATCGGCCTGCCAGTCGCCGGTGCAGTAATCATCCATGAAGATCCCGCCGACGCCCCGCGCGCGCTTGCGGTGCGGGATATAGAAATACTCGTCGGCCCACTCCTTGAGGCGCGGATAGTGCCCTGGTCCGTGCGGGTCCAGAAGCGCCTTCTGCGTGGCGTGGAAATGCGCCGTGTCCTCGGGGTATTCGATGCAGGGGTTCAGGTCGGATCCGCCGCCGAACCACCAGGCATGGGGCGTCCAGAACATGCGGGTGTTCATGTGAACGGCCGGGACATGCGGGTTTTGCATATGCGCCACAAGGCTGATGCCCGAGGCCCAGAAACGCGGGTCGTCGGCCATACCGGGGATGCCCTTGCGCGCGGCCATCGCCTGTTGTGCCCGCTCGCCGAGCGTGCCGTAGACGGTCGAGACATTGACGCCGACCTTCTCGAACACGCGGCCACCGCGCATGACCGACATCAGCCCACCGCCCGCGTCCGAGCCATCCTCAGACTGGCGTCGAGTTTCCTTGACTTCGAACCGCCCGGCGGGGGCATCGGAAAACGGCCCCGCGTGGTGGCTGTCTTCCAAAGCCTCGAAGGCCGCGGCGATTTCGTCGCGCAACTGGCGAAACCAGGCCGAGGCGGTGGATTTTTCCGTTTCAAACATCGTCAGGCTCAATGCGCGGGAGCGGCAACCGGGTCCAGAAGGGTCCGTCCACCGTCAATTGTCAGGACTTGCCCGGTAATGAACGCAGCCGCGTCCGAGGCAAGGTATTGCGCCGTTTCGGCCAGCTCGGCCGGGGCGGCAATGCGGGCCAGTGGGGTATGATCCTCAATGTCCCGCCGATAGTCCCGATTGTCTTTCAGGGTGGCCTGCAGTGATGCGCTCATGACCGACCCCAACGCAATCGAGTTCACGCGGATCCGATGAGGCGCAAGCGCCACTGCTAGGGACCGGGTCAACTGGTCCTGCGCGGCGCTGGAAACCGAATAGGCCAAAAGGCCTGGATGCGCGCGCTGACCGGCGATCGAGGACAGGTTGATGATCGAACCATTCGGTCCCTCTTCCTGATCCTCGGATTGTTTGATCATCCGCTTGGCCACAAGCTGGCTCAGCCGCAGGGCGGGCATCAGGTTCTGGTTCAGAAGGGTGCGAACCGAGTCGTCTTCCAGGTCCAGCGGATCCGTCGGGATGACCTGTCTGGCCCCGTTGACCAGAATATCGACCTGATCGAATGCATCCAGAGTGGCCGAAAGGAGGTTGGCGATCGTCAGCTTTTCGCGCAGATCACCGGCGAAGTAGCGGACGTTGCTGTCGTCGGCCTGTTCGCCCAGTTCTTCTGCCAGACGTTTCTCGTCCATGTCGGCGAACATCACGTTGGCGCCCGCATCGGCAAAGTGACGGCCGATGGCAAGGCCGATGCCGTTGGCGCCTCCGGTAACGATGGCGGTCTTGCCGGCTATGGAAAAGGACATGTGTTTCCTCCTGAGTCGCGGCGCAGGTTAATCGGCTTCACCGCCGAGGGCGAGAGGCGTGGAATACCTTGAACCGGTTGTCGCCTGCAATTTCCTCGACCCGCGCGAAAGCGTCAGTCAAAGTCGTTTCATAGGGGAGATGGCGGTTGGCGACCATCCACAAGTGGCCCGAGCGGGACAGGTTGCGCGCGGCGGCGGTGATGAACCCACGCCCCAGGTCGGGATCGGCGCTGCGCGACGTGTGAAACGGCGGGTTCATGACAACGGTGTCCACGGGTTCTGGCGCAGACCACGTCACCGCATCTGCCCAGTGGAACTGTGCCCTTGGGTCGGGCACGTTGGTCCGGGCGCATGTCAGGGCAGTATGGTCGGCTTCGACGAGATGCAGCGTGCGCACAGTGTCATCCTGCAGCAGCCCGGAGGACAAATAGCCCCACCCGGCACCCAGATCGGCGACCCGAGGTCCAAGCTTTGGTGGAAGGGTCTGGCGCAACAGTGTCGAAGCAGGATCGACCCCGTCGGCCGAAAACACCCCGGGCGCGGTTTGGAAGCCATCCGCCATCTGTCCTGTGGACGCGGCCCAGTCTGCAAATGCGTCGGGATCGGCCTTGAACCAGAAGATCTTGCCATGCGCCTTGGCGATGGGGCCCTCGATCTCGACCCGCTTGCGAACGTCCTTCAGCAAGCTGTCCACGCCATCTGTCTTGGCACCATCAACGGCAACCGTTCCCGAGGCCCGGCTGCACGCATGATGGATCATGGCGCGTGCCTGCGCTTTGGCGCGGGGCAGAAACAGAACCACGTCTTCGCAGGCGCTGTCGGTTTCGGGCACAGCTGCAAAGCCGCGGTCCCGGAAATGGTCGTGGAATGGTTTGAAAGGTTGAACAATCTCGACACCGTTCGGCAGCGCCGACAGGTCATGATCCGGCGTCGGTCCAATGACCGATATCGGTTCCGACAGGGTCAGGCCCGAGTCGAGGGCGAGAGACAATCGTGAGGACATCAGAGCGGGTTGAAGGGGGCAGAGTCGCGCGTCGCGACCCTACTCCTCTCTCTCCATGGTGCATTGAAGCGGGTGTTGGTGCCGACGAGCGAAATCCATCACCTGCCCAACCTTGGTCTCGGCAATCTCGTGGCTGAATACGCCGACCACGGCCACGCCTTTCTTGTGCACGGTCAACATGATCTCGAAGGCCTGCGCATGGGACATCCCGAAGAACCGCTCGAGCACATGAACCACGAATTCCATGGGCGTGTAGTCGTCGTTCAACAGCAGCACCTTGTACAAGGGCGGTCGTTTGGTCTTGGGCTTGGTCTGAACAAGGATTGACGTGTCGCCATCGTCTTCCGATTTGCCAGCCATCATCCAACGGGCTTCAATCATGTCGCGAGATTTTCCGATTCACACTTCGGGTCGTTTCAGGGCTTATATAACGTCGACCCACCCAGAGGAAAGAGCAACCGGGCGGATTCGAAATGGATGAAAACCTGACCATCGTCGCTTTCGACGCTGACGACACCTTGTGGCACAACGAGCGTTTCTTTCAGCTGACCCAAGCGCATTTTGCTGCGCTACTGGCGGATCATGCGGACCGTGACCATCTGATGGAGCGGTTGTTGGCGGCCGAGAAGCGCAACATCCGCCACTATGGGTATGGCATCAAAGGTTTCGTCCTGTCGATGATCGAAACCGCAATCGAGGTGACGGAAGACAAAGTCCCGGCCAGGGTCATCCGCGAACTGATCGAAGCTGGGCAGGAGATGCTGTCCCACCCGATCGAGCTGTTGCCTCACGCGCGGGAGACGGTCGAGACAATCGCAGGCACCCATCGCATTGTTCTGATCACCAAGGGTGATCTCATTGATCAAGAGCGCAAACTGGCCCAATCGGGATTGGGTGAACTGTTCGACGCGGTCGAAATCGTGTCGGAAAAGACGCCCGACACCTATAGCGAAGTCTTTCGGCGGATGGGGCAGTCACCTGCCGGTGCCATGATGGTCGGCAATTCGATGCGGTCGGATGTGGTCGCGCCGATCCAGGCGGGGTGCTGGGGCGTGCACGTACCGCACGGTCTGGTGTGGGAGATCGAGCAGGCCGAGATCCCGACAAGCCATCCCCGTTTCCGGGAGATCCGCGATTTGGGAGATCTTCCTGATCTGGTCCGGCAGATTTCCTGACCTGTGACAGATTGGCCCCAGTTTCAAACTTTTACGACGAAGCCGCGCCAACTTTTTGACATCTTCGCCGTTTTGGTGGCGGCCATCCGTTGGGCCGCAACATCTAGACGCCACCGAGCGGAGCCGCTGCCGCGGATTTTTCAGCTTTCGGTTTATTTCAGCAGTGCTGTGTGTTAGCCTCGACCAAATAATCAAAAAGGCTGACCGGGAAAACTCGGCGGCGCGAGGCAGACAGAGGCAAAGATCGTGCAGATTCGGCGGATAGTTCCGGCGCGGGCGGGCTTGCTCGTAGTCACAGTGGTATGGATGGCGCTGGTCCTGGCGACTCAGGCGCTTGCGGCTCCTTATGCGGCAATGGTCATTGACGCCAGAACCGGTGAGGTTCTGCACTCCCGCAACGCCGATACCAGGCTGCACCCTGCTTCTCTCACCAAGATGATGACCCTCTATATCGCCTTCGAAGCGGTGCGGAACGGTGAGATCACGCTGGACACCCAGGTGCGGATCACCAAGGCCGCGGCGGCCGAGCCGCCCTCCAAGCTGGGCCTGCGGGCGGGCCAGACCATCGCGTTCCGTTATCTCATCCGCGCGGCCGCTGTGAAATCGGCCAATGACGCCGCGACCGCGATCGGCATCGCTCTCAGCGGATCCGAGGCCGCCTTTGCGCGCCGTATGACCCGCACAGCCAAGGCCATGGGCATGAGCCGCACAACCTTCAAGAACGCAC
>NZ_CP081106.1:262500-2640000 GCF_025141855.1 Ruegeria sp. B32
CCCACAGGCTTACTGATCCTAACCAAACTCCGAATACCCGGGAGTACTAGATGGCAGACACACTGCGGATGCTAACGTCCGTAGTGGAGAGGGAAACAACCCTGACCTACAGCTAAGGCCCCCAATTCATGGCTAAGTGGGAAAGCAGGTGGGACGACCAAAACAACCAGGAGGTTGGCTTAGAAGCAGCCATCCTTTAAAGATAGCGTAACAGCTCACTGGTCTAAACAAGTTGTCCTGCGGCGAAGATGTAACGGGGCTCAAGCCATGAGCCGAAGCTTAGGATGCCGTAAGGCATGGTAGCAGAGCGTAGTGTGACATAGATCCATGCCTCCTTGATCCCTTCGGGGATATTGGAGGCGAGGATCTTTCGATGAAGCCGGCCTGTGAGGGATCCGGTGGAGAGATCACTAGTGAGAATGATGACATGAGTAGCGACAAAGAGTGTGAGAGACACTCTCGCCGAAAGTCCAAGGGTTCCTGCTTAAAGCTAATCTGAGCAGGGTAAGCCGGCCCCTAAGCCGAGGCCGAAAGGCGTAGGCGATGGGAACCAGGTTAATATTCCTGGGCCAGGAGGATGTGACGGATCACAGGTGTAGTTCAATCTTATCGGATTGATTGGGCTGCTGAGTGGTTCCTGGAAATAGCCCTCCATCAGACCGTACCCTAAACCGACACAGGTGGACTGGTAGAGCATACCAAGGCGCTTGAGAGAACGATGTTGAAGGAACTCGGCAAAATACCTCCGTAAGTTCGCGAGAAGGAGGCCCGGTTCCTAGGCAACTAGGGGCTGGGGGCACAAACCAGGGGGTGGCGACTGTTTATTAAAAACACAGGGCTCTGCGAAGTCGCAAGACGACGTATAGGGTCTGACGCCTGCCCGGTGCCTGAAGGTTAAAAGGAGAGGTGAGAGCCTTGAATTGAAGCCCAGGTAAACGGCGGCCGTAACTATAACGGTCCTAAGGTAGCGAAATTCCTTGTCGGGTAAGTTCCGACCTGCACGAATGGCGTAACGACTTCCCCGCTGTCTCCAACATCGACTCAGCGAAATTGAATTGCCTGTCAAGATGCAGGCTTCCCGCGGTTAGACGGAAAGACCCCGTGCACCTTTACTACAGCTTCGCACTGGCATCAGGACTGCAATGTGCAGGATAGGTGGTAGGCTTCGAAGCAGGGACGCCAGTTCCTGTGGAGCCTCCCTTGAGATACCACCCTTTGCATTCTTGATGTCTAACCGCGGTCCGTTATCCGGATCCGGGACCCTGCGTGGCGGGTAGTTTGACTGGGGCGGTCGCCTCCTAAAGCGTAACGGAGGCGCGCGAAGGTTGGCTCAGAGCGGTCGGAAATCGCTCGTTGAGTGCAATGGCAGAAGCCAGCCTGACTGCGAGACTGACAAGTCGAGCAGAGTCGAAAGACGGCCATAGTGATCCGGTGGTCCCGAGTGGAAGGGCCATCGCTCAACGGATAAAAGGTACGCCGGGGATAACAGGCTGATACTGCCCAAGAGTCCATATCGACGGCAGTGTTTGGCACCTCGATGTCGGCTCATCTCATCCTGGGGCTGGAGCAGGTCCCAAGGGTACGGCTGTTCGCCGTTTAAAGAGGTACGTGAGCTGGGTTTAGAACGTCGTGAGACAGTTCGGTCCCTATCTGCCGTGGGTGTAGGAGACTTGAGAGGAGTTGCCCCTAGTACGAGAGGACCGGGGTGAACGATCCACTGGTGGACCTGTTGTCGTGCCAACGGCAGTGCAGGGTAGCTATGATCGGACAGGATAACCGCTGAAGGCATCTAAGCGGGAAGCCCCCCTCAAAACAAGGTCTCCCTGAGGGCCGTGGAAGACCACCACGTCAATAGGCCGGAGATGTAAGCGCAGCAATGCGTTCAGTTGACCGGTACTAATCGCCCGATAGGCTTGATTTGATCCAGTAACAGAAAGACAAATCACCAGAAGCATACACTGACCTTGAGTTGGACAACGTTGATTGATGTGAAACCCCGCAAGGGGTGACACAACAACCGTGCGGGAACGCGCATTCGCAAGCGAATACGCCGCCTCCCGCGCGCCGCCTTTTTGCAAAGCAAAAAGAGCGACGGGGATTTTCCTCGGTTTGGTGGTCATAGCGCAAGTGAAACACCCGGTCCCATCCCGAACCCGGAAGTTAAGCACTGCAGCGCCAATGGTACTTGGGCTCAAGCCCCGGGAGAGTAGGTCACCGCCAAACCTAGAAAAATCCCCCCTCTCTAAAACGATCAAAAACACGACCAGGTCTCAAACAGCCAAATAGGCAGCAGACCAACCCAAAGTGTCGCGGGATGGAGCAGCCCGGTAGCTCGTCAGGCTCATAACCTGAAGGTCGCAGGTTCAAATCCTGCTCCCGCAACCAAAACAGCCGAACTTTCCAATTCGGCATCAGCGCCCAGAGATTTTCCCTGCGGTTTGCCGATTAGTTCCAGAAGATCCCCCCGCATCTCGAATTCATGGCTGCGCGTCTCTGCGTTCCAGCGGATGATGACTTGGTCCAGGAGCGCGTGCAGTTCATCACTGGCCCGGCCCGCCACGCCCTCATCTGATAGGGTGCTGGTGATATTGGCGACAAAGTCCCTATAGAGTGTAGGAAGGTCTTCCGGCAATTCTATCGGGACAGGCACCTTAGCTTCCCGTTCCGCGCTCCTAAGTTCAAGTTTTGCATGAACTGCGTTGAGCTCCTTGATGACAGCATCGGAATGCAGACCGTTCTTCACCGCGCGCAGGAGGCTCGCGTGATCCTGTTCGAGCTGTTTGGTCTCCTCGTCGAACAGGCGTAGCGCATCGCCCTGTTGGTGCAGTGTTGCCTCGAGTTGCGCTTCGTAGCGGGATCGGAATCTTTGATAAGCTGTATCCTGCAAAAAGGCTTCCGCGCAGGTTTCCCAGGATCGTTTCCGCCGCCAGGTCTTCCTTCAGGGCCGGCATGCCAGAACAATCAGTGGCGCCTTTCTCTTTTGCATTCGCGCAATAATAGCGCCTGCTCTTGCCGGAGCCTGCAACTGTCAGCTTGCCGCCGCAATTGCCGCAGGTGAGCAGGCCCGACAACAGGAATTTGCGTCGCCGAAGGCGCTGCGAAGCAGATAACCCGTTTTTGTCGTGGCAGTTCTTTTGCCGCGTTGTTTGGAAAGTGCCTCCTGGCGTGCCTTGACGGCGTTCCAAAGATCTTCCTCCACGATGCGCAGTTCCGGCACCTCCTGGGTCTTCCAGGCTTCGGGTGAGTTGAGCTTGGACACGCGCCGACCTGTGTCGGGGTGTTTGGAATAGCGCAGGCGATTCCAGATGCGCCGACCCTGGTAGAGTTCGTTGTTCAGGATACCTGTGCCGCGCTCGCGGTTGCCGTTGATGGTATTCTGCTTCCAGTGCCCAGATCCCTCGTCGCGCCCGCGCGGGGCGGGGATCTTGTCGGCATTGAGGTCGGAAGCGATCCGCAAGGGAGACTTGCCATCGGCATACTCCCGGAAGATACGGGCGACCACTGCGGCCTGGGTTTCGTCGATCTCCAGTGTACCCTTGATCGGGTCCCCGCGGTCGTCCAAGGTACGTCGATAGCCGTAGGACAACCCTCCAGCGCTTTTGCCCCGTTCTATGCGTCCGGCCAGACCCCGGCGGGTTTTGTCTGCCAGATCTTCCAGGTAAAGGGCCGCCAAAGTTCCCATGATACCGATATCGAGGATACCCAGCTTGCCTTTCCCGAGCGAATGGATCTCCACGTCCTCGTGCGTGGCGGCCTTATAGAAAGCCGTCATATGCTCAGTATCCCGCGCCAGACGGTCAATATGCTCGATCAGAACAATATCGACAGCTCTGGCCTGCACAGCTGCCAACAGCGCTTGATATCCAGGGCGCTCGGCGGTGGCGCCGGAGATGCCTTGGTCCTGAAATATCTCCGTGATCTTCCAACCTTCCCGCTTGGCATGTGCGCTGCATTCGCGGATCTGGTCTTCAGTCGACTTGGGGTTCTGAAGGTCCGATGAGAAACGAGCGTAAATTACAACTCGAGCAGGTGCCATTGTGATATCTCCAGGATGCGGCAATCAGTTGTGCAAGGAACTTTCGAAAAGGCAAACAAAAAATACCCGCAATGCTTGAAGTTGAGGTTGGAAAGGCCTGCGAATCCAATATGGTAGGCGCACTGCGTCCGGGGTTTCTGGCTCCCGCCCGCCCTTCTGGGTGGTGCGTTTAACGGCAACTTCGGCAATCAAGTCGATCAATCTGTCGAGGGGCATCCTGGTCTCCTTTCGCTGAGGACACCTAAAACCATCAGCGCGAAAGAGCAGCGAATGCCCTGAGTTGAGAGGCTGACAGTAGCCCGCGCCGGGGAACCAGCGCGGGTTTTCTATCAAGGAGTGGATTATGGAAGAATATTGGGCACCGCACCGATTGGCGATGGCAAGAATGACCGACGCCGAGATCCAGGAGAAGGTTGATTGGGCCTGCGATGAAGATTGGGAGGATCTGCGCAACGGTGGCGTCGATCTTGCGGATACATCAAGCTATTCGACGACGCACCGCCTGTTCTTTGCGTTGGAGGAGCAAGAACTCCGGAAAACGATGACCGGTCATGAGGCGACGGAGCGGCTGGAGCGCCTCAAGAAGCTTGCAGGCAATCAGGCCGGATGAATGGCAAGCAGCCCGAAGCATACAGAACAATCGGGCTGCGGTTGATCTCTTCAGCCGTCAGTCAAACGGGATCTCGCCAGGTTCAACGCATGGGGCGCGGGCAAGCCGTTCATTGATCTTGCACTGTGCATTGAAGTCTTCGCGTGTTGCTTGATCGGCCTTTTTGTCTTGACCGAACTCAAAATGCGTATCGAGATCAGTTCGGACTTTGGCGGTGTCGAACACCGTGCCTTCAATGCCATCGTAGATCTCGCGGGCGTGCTCGATCTTTTCCCAGGCGCCCTTGGCGAAAACCCTTGGGTCGATCAGATATTCGCTGTGTCCGATCTTCTTGATGAGGCCCTTGGCGGAGAGCTTGGACAGGGCATTCTTCAGGCTTCGGGTGTTTGAAAACCCGCATTCGTTGGCTACGATCTGCCTGATCCGGGGTGTCAGTGCGACGATATTGGAATCAAATTCCATGCGCTTTGCCAGCGCGGTCAGGACACGGGGTTGGCAGCCGAACAGCCGTGCCAGGTCAGCAATATAGACCTTGATGAAATCCGGCTCAGTTTTGCGCCGGGAGCGCTTGGTTTTTTTCGCGGTTATTGTATTGCCCTCTGCATCTTCGACAACATGTTCGAAGATCTCGGAGGTATTGCGGCCTGCGGATTCATCTCGCGGTTTGGTGAGGGTTTCGATTTGGCTGTAAAGATCTGGGGTTTTAAGGGGAGAAGTTTTTTCTTTGTCATTTGGTGTCCTTGGGTAGAGGACTGAATATGGGGTTGGTGAATTTATACGAGAGTCATTTTTTTGTTTAGGGGCGCAAAAAGAAACAAAAAAAGAGAAGAAGAGAAGGAGGGTATCTTCAACCCCTTGAGAAAAATGACCTTCTTCTCATTTCTGTCATCGCCAGGATGCCAATGGGTCATCAAAGTGATGACCTTGCGGCATCCTGGCGATGACGTCCAGCGCGCGGCAATTTCCGGGGCGGACAGTCGCAGTTTGTATCGGTTTGATCGAAGAACCAGAACAGCCTGGCGGCGCATCTGGCGGCATAGACCGTGCGAGGGGCACCGTCCTGGTGCCCAGGCAATTCACCTGCCTCGACCACTGACCAGACTGCCCGGGTAATACTCTCGCGGATGTCGCGGCGCGTGGCGTAGGGCACCTTGGACAGCACTGTTGCAATCAGCAACGCGGCAGAGTTCTGAATCATGATTTTCTGCGGCCTGGATGCGCCCATCACGCACAGTGCGTCCCGCGTCTTTGAGGGTAGTTCCCGAAATGGCAGCAGGCAGCGTGTTGCGTGTTCGTTGAATCTGCTGGCTCGTGTCATTTGTTCTCCTTCAGGTTCACAATTTTTGTGCTCGGAAGGAGATAGGTCCTGTTTCCCGTTTTGATGAAAAAAAAGGGAGGGCGCACAAGGGGATTTAAGGCAATGCCCTTAAAACCCGACAGCTGCAACAGATATGCTTAAACTTACAACACGCTTTGAGGGTATTACCACCGGAGCACGGCCGGGACGCGCGCGGTTGTCCGAGAAACAGGCTGCGCAGAAAACCATTGCCAATCTCCGCTATATTGCGCGGCCCGCCGCCGTCAAACCAGGCGATACAGTGGTGCTGAATCTTGGCGCAGGGGACGATCCTAAAGCCTTGCAATCTGTCATGCGCGAGGCGCTGCGGCGCCGCGCCGGGAGGGGCGGTAAAAAGGGCATCCGTGTTGCCGAGAAACTGATGTGCAGCCTTCCCAACGACTTTGCCGGAGAGCCCGCCAGGGAAGCTGTGCGCCTGATTGCGAAACGTCTGGCAGCAGGTTCGCCCGATGTGAAGGTCTATGCCGCAATCCATACTGACAGACCGAACAACCTGCATGCGCATTTCCTGGTAATTGATGGTTTGGAGACGCGGGAACAGGCCGGGAAGCGGGTGGAGGCCAAAGCCAAGCGTGTGAGGCCCCGCTCCGTGGTTCGGCTAAACGACCGTGGCCGACCGAAAGAACTGCGAAGGGCTTTCGCGGGCGCAATCAACGAGGTTGCAGAGAAGTTTGGGCTGACCATGGTAGAGCATCGGAGCTTTCGAGAAAGGCACAGTCTGAAAAAGCCAAGGCGCCACCGTGGGACCAAGCGAGGTTTTCCTGTTGGAAGCGTTTTTTTGGAGCAAGTCCTTTTTTCCCCTATCGAGAACCTGTTTCCCATTGAGGACACCTTCGAAATAGAAGTTGAGGACATCGTGAGTTGGCGGAGGCAGGCGAGGGAGGGTTTGCGATCACCGCACATGCGAGGTTAGTTTGATATCAGTCAGGAA
Source organism: Ruegeria sp. B32 (assembly GCF_025141855.1). Taxonomy (NCBI): domain Bacteria; kingdom Pseudomonadati; phylum Pseudomonadota; class Alphaproteobacteria; order Rhodobacterales; family Roseobacteraceae; genus Ruegeria; species Ruegeria sp. B32. Next base: position 269,435 of record NZ_CP081106.1, read on the forward strand.
ACGACTCTTGGGACGAAAATGAGGGCGCCGATAATGCTCTGGAAAGATTAGCACTTTTCATCTCTCGGCGAGCTGTATAGCGTGCGGAAGAATCAATTCAAAGGAGAAACCTGTGGCGATCAGATTGGCCATGTTCAACCACAAAGGTGGGACCGGAAAGACTGTTTCCGCGTATAATATTGGGTGGAAACTAACCGAGCACGGGCACAGAGTCCTCCTGGTGGATGGGGATTCTCAGGTCAACCTCACGGCCCTGGCCTTGGGGTTCGACAGATTCGATGATTATTATGATGATCCGGCCACGAAGCTCAACAACATCAAGGATGGTGTTGCACCTGTCTTTGAAGGGAAGCCAGAGGCATTGAAGGCTTTTGACTGTCCCACAGCGGAAAACAATGACAGCCTTTTTGTCTTGCCAGGTCATGCTGATCTTGCAGCTTATGAAGGGCAGTTGAGTTTGGCTCAGGAAACTGGTGGGTCGCTCTCTGCTTTGAAAAACCTTCCTGGCGCCATCCACTCGCTCATCGGTTTGATTGAAGAACGGCATGGAATCGATTTCACAATAATCGATTTGAACCCAGGATTAGGCGCAATAAACCAGAACTTCTTCATGGGTTGCGATGGATTTGTAGTCCCGACGAACCCTGATCCGTTCTCTTTGATGGCTGTTGAAACACTTGGGACCCATCTCACCAAATGGTTTGAATGGAAGACTGTGAACTTCGGCAAGTTTGTAGATGCAGGATATCCTCTGCGTGAGTCTACGCCGGTTTTTCTGGGAACTATTAATGCGCGCTTCAACAAGCATGCCAGTAAAGCTGCAAAAAAGTTCGACAAGCGTATTCAGCAGATTGACGAAAGCGTGGCGGCGGGACTGGTTCCCAAGTTGGCGAGTGTTGGAATGGTAGTGTCTGCGGACTGCTATCAAAAAGCTCATGATGATTGGAAAGGCGTTCTTTCTGAGGACAACACAGGTCTCTACGCTCTTGGTAGGGTGCCAGACTTCCAGGGGCTGATACATACAGCGACAGTTTCTGGAGTTCCTATCTACCGACTTAATGAAGACCTTCTCAAGGCAGACGATATCGTCGGTGTCGTCAAAGACAACGCCTTAAAGAATGTCAAACAATTCGATGAAATCTTCGAGGCGATCACTTCGAAAATTGAACTCCTGGTATCAGATGACTGCCGCGAAGAATAACTTCGAGAGCCATATTCAACAGTGTAGTGAAGCGATTGAAATATATGAGTATCTTGAGAAGATCGGCTATTCGGCTGACTTCGGGTTGAGATATGTTTGGGTCGCGTCCATCTCAGCGTTGGATCACTATGTCTCGGAACTTATCGTGGAGAAATCTACTGAACAGTTTGCTAACGGCATCCCGCTAACAGCAAAGCTGCTGAATGAAGGTGTTCCTTTAGATGCCGTATTGAAAATCAATGCTGCAAGCCCCGCGCAAACCATTGTTGAGTTCAGGAACTCTGTTTCAAACATGGTGCGATATAGGACTTTTCAGAAAGCAGATGATGTGGCGGATGGCCTCGCCTTTGTGTGGGGGCAAAAGCAAAAATGGAAGAAGATTTCCGCTACCATGGGAGCTACACCTGATCAGACTAAAGCAACATTGAACGCCATTGCATACCGGCGAGACCTGATTGTTCACAATGCCGATTACAACGAAGCTTCAGGGGCTCTCTTCGATTGTGATCTGGCTGACGCGAAGAATGCCGTCTCACACATTGTCGCGGTAGTCCAAACAATTGATAGCTTAGTCCCTTAGCCTTCGACAGTTGCGGGAATCTGGGTTCGCCAAAGTCCAAATCCTGCTCCCGCAACCAAAACCACAAGATCAAAACACCGACCAAGCCGCCCAAGGGCGGCTTTGCTCGTTTTCCACCGCTCGTTCAGCACCAACCCAACAATCGCCGACTAACAAAAGAAAAGAAAAGCGCAAAATGCGCAATCGAAGTTCCCAAGACGAAGGCTACGACCGACCAACCAACCGCTGACCCAGGTCAGCGATCGATCAGACTAAGTGCACCCTTAAACGCGCGCTTTTTCAAATGCGGCCCAAGCGACTTCAAACTTCTCGAAGCAGAAGCCGGGTTCAGAAGCGGCGCTCAGAATTATTCGTTCGGTTTCAAAGAGTTTCAGAATGGCGTGTTCGAGCTGATCGATCAGATTGGCGGGCACGACAACAGCACCATGCCGGTCCGCATGGATGAGATCCGATGGATTGACCGTCAGGCCGAAGATCGAAACAGGTGTGTCGATTTCTCGGACGTGAACGAAACCATGGCTGGGCCCGATAGAACCGGCGATGACCGGGAACCCTTGCGGCATGTCACCAAGGTCCCGCATGACCCCGTTGGTGAGCGCGCCTGCCATTCCGAATCCCTTGTGTACAGACGTATTGATTTCGCCCCAATAGGCGCCGATGCAGGAGGGGAAATCGACATCCTCAACCACTGCAACTGAGGGAGCCGGGGCCTCGGCCATGTATCTGTAATAGTCCATTCGCCGCTGCCTGATGACTTCCGGCGCTTCGGAGGGCGGTTGCACCGCAGCGATCTTGGCCGTACGGGCAAATCCGACGATTGCGCCCTCGGACGGGGCCGAGCAGAACATCGTACCACGCGTGAATTGGTTAAACCCGCGCTTGCCTTGTGCCATCTCGATGGCGTTGCAGACTGTGGGTGTGTCGACCTTGCGCAGCAAGGCAAGTAGGGACGGTGTCATGGAACCTCCAACCAACGGCGCAACGCCGCTGTGGTTTCCTGTGGTCGTTCGAGGGTGGGCAGGTGCCCCGCACCGATTACGACCTCCAGCGTGCTGTTTCCGAGAAGCTTGTGCATCAGTTCGTGCCGCTCCAACGGACATAGTCTGTCATCCTCGCCGCATAGAACGAGGCTTGGACCTTGATAAACGGACAAGGTGTCCGTTTGATCCGGGCGGCCCATGAGTGCGATGGACTGGCGAAGAAATACCTCGGGGCCCAGATCGGTTGCCATGGCCATGCAAAGGTCAAGAATTGCGCCCTGTCGAGGGCCATCGGCCAGATAGTTCGGCTTCAACTCGTCACGCATGACCTGCCGCAATCCACCTTGGCGCACGGCCTCCATCTGCGGACCTCGCCGGGTTTTGACCTCGTCTGTTTCGGCCAGCGGGTTCGTGTCCAGGAGGGCCAGCCGTTCAACACGTTCTGGCGCCTGGCGCAGGACCTCCATGGCAACGATCCCGCCCATGGAAAGCCCCGCAAGGGCAAATATCGGCGGTGCATGGCTCAGTACATCGGCCGCCATTGCCTCGACGCTGTCCTGGGCGCTCAGCGGGTGGGTCATCAGCGGCACCCGTCCGGACAGGGCTTCGATTTGCGGCCCGAACAGTCGGGCATCGCACATCATTCCGGGAAGAAGAACCAGGGGCGTCATGCCGATGCCAATCTGGCACCTTCGGCCAGGGAGGCCAACTTGGCATAGGCGATGTCGGGGTCGACCGCACCGAAGCCGGCAAAAGTGCCAAACCCGCAGTCACTCCCGGCGATGACCCGATCCGGCCCGACGATGTTGGTGAACCGCTCGATGCGTTGCCGCACCAGCTCGGGGTGTTCGATGAAATTCGTTGTCGTGTCTACGACGCCGGGCACAAGGATCTTGTCGTCCGGGATTTCGCTCTTGCGATCCCGGAAGACGGTCCACTCATGGGCGTGGCGCGGGTTCGACGTTTCGAACAGAACATAGCGGGATTTGGTTGCCATCAGGGTCGTGAATACCTGATCCATCGCAATGTCGCAGCAATGCGGGCCTTCGTAGTTGCCCCAGCAGATATGCACCCGGACCCTATCTTGCGGGACATTCTGCAGCGCGTGGTTCAGGGCTTCGACATGCATCTCGGCGATCGCGATGAATTCGGCATCGGACAGATCAGCGAACAGCATGTGCCGGGAAAGGGCCAGATCGGGGCAGTCCAACTGAAGATCCAGTCCCGCTGCGACGATCGTTTCATATTCCTGCTTCATCGCATCCGCGAGCGCGGCCAAATAGGCTTCACGGCTGGGGTAGTGGGCGTTCTGCAGAAACAGAGAAATCACCCCGGGCGAGGCGGCGTTCATGAAGCCATGTTCGACTCCGTGCTCAGCCATTGCCTGCTTGAGATTGCGGATATCCTTGTTCAGTTCGTCTTGGCCTTTCGAGCGAACGTCGCCCGTGCATTGCGGCCGGGCGTATTGGGGTGTGCCCCCTTCGTTGGCAAGACGTTGCAAAAAACTGGGAAACATCTTCAGGTCCGCGGGGGCATTCCGTGGACTGTCCCCCGAGAAACCTGTGTAGCGGTCCTTTACGTATGTCGCGTACGAGATTTTTGAGGTCTCTCCGTCGCTGACGATGTCCACACCGGCCTCGACCTGACGCCGAACCGTTTCAGACACGGCCTTGGTCATGCAACTGTCGAACGCATCGGCGTCATAGGGCTCGTGCCGCTCGCGCGTAAAGATGAAGTCGACAACTTCCTGGGATCGGGGCAGAGACCCCACATGGGTGGTAAGTATCTTTGTCATGCGGGGTCCTTTCTTGATCAGTTGCCGGTCCAGGTTGCGCCAGCAGGATCGTCGGTCGCGGTGATGCGGTACAACCCGGCCGTTCCGGTCATGGATGGAGTGATGGTATAGGCTTCGCCGGGCAGCACCAGCACAGTATCCCCGCCCGAAATCGTGGTTTCGACATCCTCGACGGTGACCCGCCAATGGCCGCTTGCCGGCATCAGCACGACGGGCTTGGCCGATTTGGTGGGGTTTTGAACACCTGAGCCACGGGTCAGGAAGTCGACCTCAAAGCCCGGCTTGTCCTTGATCAGACCGTTTTCACCGATCACCTTGGCGGGTTTGTCGGCCGCCAGCGCCATCAGGTCCCAGTAGCGGGCCACGTATTTGCCTATCACGGCCTCGACCGGCACTTCGGGATAGGATTTCAGCTGCTCCTCGGTCAGCAGGGGCATGGGCCGGACGTTGTGCGGGAGGTCCTGGCCCTTCTTGCTGTCGTAGAGCACGCCGTTGTCACCCAGCATCAACCCATGCGCCCGGGCGTCTTCAATAACCTGAGGTGCCCAGGTTACGCCGCCGCCTGCATCGTCGCCGCCCAGAATGGACATGATCATCCCGTAGTCGTCGCCCACGTTCTCGAACCCGCGGAAAATGCCGGTGGGAATGTCGAAGATGTCACCTTCCTCGGCAATGAACTCGCCCGCCGTGCCATAGCGACCCCAGAAAAACCGCCAGCGGCCCTTGGCGACAAAAAAGACCTCGGCCGTCGTATGGCTGTGCAGCGAGTTGCGGCATTTGGGCGGCTGGCCGGCGGCCCCGATATTGAAGCCGATCTTGTCGGTTATGTGCACATGCTGATCCGGCGACTCCGAAACACCGCCGCCGATGATGGTAAAGTTCTCTTTCTGATCGCTGCCCGGCGTGTGGGCATCAATGAAGGCCGTCTTGCACGGCTTGAGCTCTCCATAACGGACGATGCGTGATGCGATGGTTGATTGTGTCATGATTCTGGTTCCGGATTTTGCGTTTGAGGGAATGGTCGGCAGATGTTCGATCACGTTCCCGGAGGCCGCAAATTCAGGCGGCGCGCTCGAAGGCTTTGCCGGAACCGGTGCAAGCGTCGGCTTGCATCGGTTTCGCGCAGGCCGCACGCCAGAACACGATATTCGACCGGAGCGTGCATTCAGACCTCTGCGCCCTGCAGAAGGATCTGCTTCCAGACCGAGGTTTCATCAAACAGGGTGTATTCGCGGCGCAGCTTGGGTTCGCCGCTGATCAGTTCGCCGAATTCGGCATGGCTGATGCCCAGAACATAGACCTGCGCTCCGGTGGGGGCTCCGAACACCCCCCATCCGTCATGCTTGCCCCACAGGCTCCAGCGCAGTGCGGCACGGGGTGGCATGTTGGGATCGTCGCGGCCTATCTGGTGTTCGATGCGGAACTCGGCATTGGGGAAGCTGGCTCGCAATCCCATCCAGAACCGGTCGACCGAGTCCCAACCGTGTCCGGTGACCCCGCCGACATATTCCGACTGAACCGCGCGGTCGTATTCAGCCCCGATCGCGCCCATGTCGGCGTTCATGATCCGGGTCAGAATATCGGCATAGCGCTGGCCCCATTCATTGTCGTTGCCTCGACCCTTGTAAGGGCCGGGCTGGTCGATCTCGGGCGTCAGAGGTTTCACGCAGTTTTCCGGCCCGCCCTCGCGAGCGATCAGGTCGGCCGCGTATTCCTTGGGGTCCCAGCCCATCTGGCGCACGATGGCCCCCTGATCGCGGATCAGCCATTCATCGTTGATCTGATTGTCGATCGCATGGCAATCGGCCAGAATCCGGTACCGCAGCTTGGTTCCGGTTGGTTTGCCATAGACACCTTCGGCAAGGTGCGTGGCGGTCGAGATGATGCGGTGGGAACTCAGCATCCCCTCTTCGGGCGTGCCCGACCAGATCACGTCTTCGCCCAGAAGCTGCCGGTCGGGAAACTCGGCCAGGGTCGCCATCGTCGCGCCGATGACGTTTTGATTGCCCAGCACGACCGAACCCGGTGAACGGACAACGATGTCGTCGCTGTAATATTCATGCAGCGTGGCGATCCCGCGATCTTCCCAGATTTCCTTGGTGATGCCGATGATATAGTCGGGAAAATCCCGGAATTTGGGGTCAAATCCCTTCATGTGTTCGTCCTTTTTGGGTTCCATCCCTTGGGCAACCGGGCCGAGGTTCGTACGATCAGCGGTCCGTCAATTGCCACCTTGCGGGGTTCAGAAGTCTTGGGTTCTTCGATGTGATCCAGCAGCGCGGCAACCGTTTCCGCGACCATCAGGTTCGCCCGCTGCCGGATCGTCGTCAGATTGTATGCGGGCCATCCGGCGGGGGGCACATCGTCGTACCCCACGACCGAGACGTCTTCGGGGATGCGCAGGCCCAGCTCAAAGCGTAGAACATCCATGACCGCCAAAGCCATATGATCGTTGGCGACGAAAACCGCGTCAGGTCGGCGCTCCGGTGCCACGTCGAACATGGTTCGGGCCGCCGCACGGGCATTTTCGGTGTGAAACTCGCCGATCCCATGTGCAAAAAGATCGCTGCCGGCGTCGCGCAGTGCGGCAAGGAAACCAGCCTCGCGGTCGCGTTGGGTCGAGGCACCCTGCCAGCCCGCGATATAGGCGATACGTTGGTGCCCGCCCGCCAGCAAGAACTCGGCCACCTTACGACCGCCGGCATAGTTGTCCGAGGTCACGGTGGTGATACCCTCAAGATCCTGGCTGCGGTTGAACAGCACCACCGGAACGCCGGCCTGCTGGCAGCGGGTGGCGATGTCCGACGACATCGGCACCGAGGCCAGAATGACCCCGTCCACCTGATAGTCGAGGATCTCTTCCATCACGTCGTCGATGTTCCCGGCCGAGCGCGAGGCCATGAAGATCAGCACGTGATAGCCATGCTCCTGCAGGCGGTTCGACAGTTTCTCCAACGCCTCGGGATAGAAGTAGTTGTCCAGGTAGCCGACAACCAGGCCGATGATCCGGCTTTTGCCCGACACCATCGCCCGCGCCAGCACGTTGGGACGATAGCCCAGTTCGGCCGCCGCCTTGCGCACCTTTTCCTCGGTCTTCTTGCTGACCGAAGCGCCGGGCGTGAACACCCGGCTGACCGCCGACTGGCTGACGCCGGCCAGTTGCGCAACCTGAAGCGATGTGACCTTGTCCGCCATCAGTCCGCCGTCCATCCGCCGTCGATCAGCATCGACGTGCCGGTGACCAGCCCCGAGGCTTCGGAGGCAAGATAGAGAACCGCGCCCATGATGTCCTCGACCTCGCCCACGCGGTTCAGCTTGATCTTGTCCATGATCCAGGCCGCACGTTCGGGGTTGTCGAAGGTCGATTGCGTCAGCGGGGTTCGGATGAAGGTCGGGCAGACCGTGTTGATGCGCACGCCCTGCTTGCCCCATTCGATCGCCATCGCCTTGACCATGCCTTCCAGCCCGTGCTTGGTCGCACAGTACAGCGCCCGGTCGATGCCGCCGACATGGCCCATCTGGCTGGAGATATGGATGATCGAACCGGGCCGCCCGGCTGCCATCAGCGCCTTGGCCGCGTAGGCCGACAGGAAATAGGCCGAGCGCAGGTTGACACTGGTGACCGCGTCGAAATCCTCGGGCGTGGTTTCGACCGCCGGCCCGTGCCGCGCGGTTCCGGCCGAGTTCACCACCACGTCAAAGGCTTGCGCGTCGAACAGCGCCTGCAACGCGGTCAGGTTGCCCTGATCCAGAACCCGCCCCTCGGCCGACCAGCCCTGCGCCTGCAGGGCGGACACCGCTTCGGTCAGCCGCTCGGCCCCGCGCGCGGCGCAGACCACATGCGCCCCGGCCTCGGCCAGGGCGACAGCGCACCCCAATCCGATGCCCGAAGACGCGCCGGTGACCAATGCGGTCTTGCCGCTCAGCGAGAACGAAGGGGTGCGGGGCAGTTGTGTCATCAGCTCATTCCATCCGGGGTTTCAATGCGGCCCAGGTTCCGGGCCTTGTTGAATTCCCGCAGGCGGGCAAAGACGTCAACACCAAGCTGCGCATAGGCGTCCAGAAGATCGACCAGAACCCAGTTTTCGCGAAGCAGTCCGTTCTCCAGTCGCCAGAAATCGAGGCTGCGCATGGTGATCCGCTTGCCCGAGGGCGCAATGCCCATCCACCCGTCATGGGTGACGGTCTGGATCATGTTGGGCCAGCCGGTCACTGCCGCGTAATCGCCATCGCCGAAGAAATGATAGGTGATGTCATCGACATATTGCCCGCGATCCGGCATCCCGTTCAGGAACGGGATCTGGTGCCAGTTGCGGAACCCGGCATAGCCGCGCCCGGTGCCGATGCCCGAAGGCCCGTACCAGTTCATGCGCGGATGCCAGAACCGCTCCATCTCCATCACTTCGGGGCCGCCCTGCGAGGGGTGCTTTTTCAGATGTTCCAGCATGTCGATTATGTGCTGGCAGGTGGCGCGGCCCTTGTCGGCGTCATAGGGCCCCGGCACCAGACCGTCCTGCGTGGCCGGGCCCGGCACATGCCATTCGTGGCCCAGGCTGGGCGCCATCGGCCAGGCACGGGCCTGCATCATCACCTCGGGGATGTCCCACAGGGCCTGCATTTCGACGATCCGGCCGTTCTCGAACCGGTAGAACTCGTGAAACCGCATGGTGACCTGGTGGCCGGTGGGCGGGATGTCCAGCCACGGACCGGTGAAGGTGCCGGTGTAGTAGCCGCCGCAGCCGACCCAGTCGGCGTCGAACTCGTCCGGCCCGGCCATCACGATATAGTCGCGCCGCTCGAGGTCCGGCCAGGCATCCAGCAGGCCTTTGTAGGCCCGATCGTAAAACGCCTCGCTGCCGGTGCTGTCACCGAAGGGGTGGCACAGGCGGAACAGGGCGTCGGGCGCGGTCACCTGCGCCAGTGCTTCCCGCACGCCGGGTTCGTCGAAATCATACATCGCCGCCCGAAGCGGCGCGATCAGCGCCTTGTGCTGCGTATGCCTGTCACTCATTCGGCGGCATCCCGGTATGGGGCCGGTGCGCCATAAGGCACGTTGATGCCGCCATAGCGGCGCACCCGTACGTTGCATTGTTCAGCATGGCCCACGAACCCTTCCAGCAGACACAGGCGCGAGCCGTACTCGCCGATCAGAGTTGCCGCCTCGTCGGTCAGAATCTTCTGATAGCTGTGGGTCTTCAGGAATTTGCCCACCCACAACCCGCCGGTATAACGCCCGGCCTTCTTGGTGGGCAGCGTGTGGTTGGTCCCGATCACCTTGTCACCATTCGATACGTTGGTGCGCGGCCCTAGGAACAGCGCGCCATAGCAGGTCATGTTCTCCAGAAACCAGTCATCGCGGTCGGTCATGACCTGAACATGCTCCGAGGCGATCTCGTCGGCGACCTGCAGCATCTCGTCATAGCTGTCGCACAGGATCACCTCGCCATAATCCTCCCAGCTGACCCGCGCGGTGTCGGCCGTCGGCAGGATGCCCAGCAAGCGGTCGATCTCGGACAGGGTCTCTTCGGCCAGCTTGCGCGAATTGGTGACCAGAACCGCGGGCGAGTTATAGCCGTGTTCGGCCTGCCCCAGCAGGTCGGTGGCACAGATCTCGGCATCGACGGTTTCGTCGGCGATCACCATGGTCTCGGTCGGGCCGGCGAACAGGTCGATGCCGACGCGGCCGAACAGCTGGCGCTTGGCCTCGGCCACGAAGGCGTTGCCGGGGCCAACCAGCATGTGCACCGGGTCGATCGTTTCGGTCCCCAGAGCCATGGCGCCGATCGCCTGGATGCCGCCCATGACATAGATCTCGTGCGCGCCGCCCAGATGCATGGCGGCGATCACCGCCGGATTCGGCTTACCCTGGAACGGAGGGGTGCAGGCGATGATGCGCGGCACACCCGCAACGCTGGCCGTGGCCACGGACATGTGGGCCGAAGCCACCATCGGGAACTTGCCGCCGGGCACATAGCAGCCCACCGACTGCACGGGGATGTTCTTGTGGCCAAGAATCACGCCCGGCAGGGTCTCGACCTCGATATCGGTCATCGAGGCGCGTTGCGCGCGGGCGAAGTTCATCACCTGCTCCTGCGCGAACTTGATGTCGGCCAGTTCGCGGTCTGACAGCTGAGCGATCAGGTCGTCGATCTCGTCCTGCGACAGGCGGAACGAGGCGGGCGAATAGTTGTCGAACTTCTCGCTCAACTCGCGCACCGCGGCGTCGCCACGGGTTTCGATGTCCTTCAGCGTCGCCTCGACCACGGCGCGGGTCTTGGCGTCATCCTCGGCCCGGTCTGCGTCGGACTTGCCGCGTTTGAGATACTCGATTGCCATTGTCATGATCCTCAGTTGTCGGGGCGGGGCGGAGTTTTCTCGCCCCGGTCATATGCTTCCCAGCCGTGGCCCTGGAACAGGTCGACGCCCAGCTGCGCGGCGACATGGGCGAAATCGACGTTCACCCAGTTGTCGACGATCTTGCCGTCGACCACTTTCCAGAAATCCATGTAGCGGATCTCGACCCGCTTGCCGGTGGGCGGGATGCCCAGAAATTCGCCCGAATGGGTCGCCTCCTGCCGGCCAAAGGCCGCGGCCCATTCGCCCATGTAAAGCCGCGCCTCGTCGATGCAGACCTTGTCGGAAAACGCGGCCTGGAAAGGGCGCTGCCAGTTGTCCTGGAACTCTTGCAGACCGTTCTTCGTGCCGCAGCCCTGATTGCCCATCCAGCGGAATCCTTCAGCGAAGAACTCGCCAATGTCGTTGATGCGGTGGTCATTCAGGCCGTCGACCATGGTTTCGATCACGCGGCGCGTGTCTTCGGTTTTGTTCAGGTCGGTGTCGCGGGTCAGAACCGCTTGTTCAGGTCGGGAACCTTTCATCGTCTTGTCCTTGTCAGATTGTCAGGGATTGGGGATCGGGGGGACATGCCCCCAAACCCGGGAAAATCCCTGGGCAACCTGTTCAGCGCCGGATGGCGCGTCAGGGCGTTATGGCGGAACCGGCGGCTCATTAGCCCTTGACCGCGCCGGCGGTCAGGCCGCTGACGATCTGGCGCTGGAAGATCATGACCAGGAAGAACAGCGGCGCGGTGATCGACACGGCCGCGGCCACGGCGACGACCTGGTCGGTGGTGGTGGTTTCGCGGTTGAACATGCCGGCGATGGCCGGAACCATGGTCTGGTTCTGCGCGTCCAGCAGCAGCGAGGTCACCAGAAAATCGTTGTAGGCCAGCAGGAAGCTGAACAGCCCGGTGGTGATGACGCCCGGCCACATCACGGGCATGATCACCCGACGGAAGGCCTGGAAATGGTTGCAGCCGTCCACGCGCGCGGCTTCGTCCAACTCGGCCGGGATGTTCTGGAAGAACGACCGCAGCATCCAGATGGTAAAGGGCTGGTTGATCGCCACCAGAACCGCGATCACGGCAAAGGGCTTGCCGTACAGCGTGGGCGCGTTTTCCCCCAGGATCGGGCGCAGCCATTCGGCCGAGTTGATGAAGACCGGCAGATAGCCCGCCACCAGAACCGAATGCGGCAGCGCGCGGAACACCAACGCGACGATCAGGATCCAGAACGCCAGCGTCGAGCCCGACCGCGCCAGCCCATAGCCCGCCAGCGTGCCCACGGTCAGCGACACGGTCACGACGCCCGCGGTAACGATCAGCGAGTTCTTGAAGTTGTTGGAAAAGCCGCGGTCGATCCAGACGGTCTTGTAGTGCTCGGTCGTCAGACCAACCACGTCCCGCCCCAGCGGGCCGAAAAGTGGGTTCAGCACGTTCAGAACGGCCGGCAGGATCACGAAAAACACCAACAGAAAACCCAGCACCAAGGCCAATCCGCCGATGATCCAACCAAACCAGGCCTGACCCGGCTTGGTGTAGGTTCTGACCATCGAGGGCAGTGTTTTGGTCGTCGCAATCACCGCGACCCAGATGGTGACAATGCCGAGGATGATGTCGAGGATGGAAAGGCCCTCCCCGGTCGCAAGAGTCGCTGGACCGAAGATCACGTTCAGCGCGTTGCTGTCGAATGCGTCCACGGGTGATTTGAAGCTCATCACCGCGATCCAGAAGATCGGGAAGGCCGCCACAAGGCACCAGAACGCAAGAAACAGGTTCGACGACAGGCGCAGGCCGAGCGGTTGGCGAAGGGCACGCGAGGACATATCAGTGACCTCCTTTGTGGTCGCGCCATGTCCGGCGCAGCGGTGCGATGAGAAGGATGACGATTCCGACCATGGTCAGCATGGCGCTGGCCGAGGCCCGGCTGATCGAACGGTTGCCCGCCTGATCCGGTACAAGGAAGTCATAGGTCAGCCATTGCAGCGAGATCACGTAGCCCTGGCTCGAGAAGCCGACGATTTCTTCGAACACCCGGTAGGAGTCCATCAGATGGATCATCGACACGAAGATGATCAGCGGCATCAGGTGCGGGATGACGATGTATTTCAGGCGCTGCCAGCGGCTTGCGCCGTCGATCACTGCGCTTTCAAGGCTGTCCTGGTTTACGGTCTGAAGACCGGCGTAGAACACGATCGCGGCAAAGGGTGCGACGTGCCAGACGCGGTATAGCATCATCAGCAACTCGATTGTCCAGGCCTGCGCGAACAGCGCGATGTCGCGGTTCAGCCACCATTCCAGCATGGCCGTCAGGATGCCGTCGCCGCGAAACAGCCAGTTGATCGACAGGGCGCCGATGACCGGCGTGATGATGAAGGGCAGGAGCGACACAAAGATCACCGGACCACGTATGGCCGACGCCGCATTGTTGATCACGATGGCGATCAGCAGCCCGGTACCGATCACCAAGGGCAGAGTGATCAAGGTAAAGGTCAACGTAAAGCGCAGCGCCTTCCAGAAATTGATCGTGGACAGCACGCTCCAGCTGCCTTCGCTGATCGCGCGCCAGGCGCGTTCAGGCTCCAGCACGTTGCGATAGCTCTCCAGCCCGACAAACTGGGTCTGCGTGATGATCTCGCCCTCTTCGTCCAGCCTCGGAACGGACTTTTCCTCGGTCACGCAGGTCTGGGTCAGGAAGCCCGGCGTGCAGGTCTCGACCTCGACCGTCTCATAGATGGGCTGGGTGACGTAGAAACTCTGCTTGAACACGCTGACCAGCGGGAAAGCGATAAAGAGAAGCATCATAAAGACAGAGGGGCCGACAAAGGCGGCAAATGTCCGGAAATTCATGGCTCTGCCTTTCTCATGGTTCTCGTTGGATTGGGTGCGGGAGGGTCTAGGCCCTCCCGCGGCAGGATCAGTTGTTGACCAGTCCGGCCTCTTTCGCGGCGGTCAGATAGTCCGCCTCGATGTCTGCCAGCGTGGTCTGTGCGTCCTTGGCGCCGGTCAGGTAATCGGCCAGGCCATTGCCAAGCGCAGTGTGCATGATCCCCATCGGGCCAGATGCGGGATAGGCTTTGGCGCCGGCTTCTGCCGAAGCGGCTGCACCTGCGGCCAGATCACCGGGCTTGTAGGCCGGGTTCAGCCAGACGGCGGCGTTGTTGTTGGCCTCGACCATTTCTGCATCCATGCCTTCCAGCGCCACGCGGAACGCGGCATCGGCTTCCTCGTCGCTCATGTTCGAGGCAAGAACGATACCGTCCCACCAGATCGTGGTTGCCGGAGCGGCCGAGCCCATCGGAGCGGCCGCCATGACGACCTTGCCGACGACCTGGCTTTCGGCCTCATCGTTCATTGCGGCCGCGCGGCTGGCCCACAGGTTGGCCATGGCGATCTTGCCTTGTTGGAACTGCTGCTGAACGTATGTGGAATCCGACACCAGATACTCGGGGTCCATGTATTCGGTCATGGCCTTGAGCGTCTCCAGAGCCTTCACGCCCTGATCGTTGTTGATCGCAGGCATGTTGCCGTCAGCAAAGAACTCACCGCCTTCGCCCAGATACATGTTCACGAATTCCTGACCCAGGTTCCAGCCGGTCTTGAAGGTGCCGCCGATGGGGTAATCCATGACGCCGGCCTCTTTGATCTTGGCTGCAGCGGCCAGAACATCATCATAGGTCTTGGGCTCGTCGATCCCCAGATCGGCCAGAACGTCGCTGCGGTACATCAGGTGCTGGGCGTTCACCATCATGGCGATGGCCATGGTTTGGCCGTCCACCTTGATCAGCTGGTTCGGCAGCAGGTCCTGGCCATATTTCGCGACCAGATCATCAAGCGGACGAATGGTGCCCGCGTTCAGCAGCGGCACCAGCGTTGCATTCGACACGCCGCCGATCTGGTACAGAGCCGGATCCGCCGCAAAGGCTTCGGGCTGCTTCTCGCGGAACTCCTGGTCCAGCGATGCGCCGAAATTGCCGCACTCGGCCATCGCGTCGGTGACGGCCTTCCAGGCTTCGAACCCGGCGGACAATGATTTGAGCGGAACGGTGTTCTCGAACGAACACGCCGCCCATGCAGTGCTGGTCACCATGGTCATGGCGCCTGCCATCAGAATTGTCTTGAGTTTCATGCGTTTCTCCCTGTCAGGATCGGTCCGTCGTCGACGTCCGGACCGTTGGTTGGCCCTTTCGGGCTTTGGTTGGGGTCAGCCCCCGATCCGCGCACCGCTCTCTGCTTCGAACAGGTGACAGATTTCTTTCGGCACCGAGAACGAGACCATCTCGCCTATTTCGGCGCGGAATGCTTTGTCGGCTTTGACCGAGACCAGTGCACCGCCGACCCGGACCGAAATCATGGTGGCGTCACCCAGCAGCTCGAGCGTGTAGATCGGTGCAGTGATCTGGCCCTGACCTTCGGCCAGTGTCGCATCCTCGGCGCGGAACCCCAAGGTCAGCGGGCCATCAGCAACGTCCACCCCCGGGATTTCGACACCCGTGGTCCGGAAAACGCCGCCCTCGACCTGACCATCCATCAGGTTCATGGCGGGCGAGCCGATGAAACTGGCGACGAAAGTGTTGGCCGGGCGGTCGTAAATCTCGGTCGGGCTGCCGACCTGTTGCACGATGCCCTTTTTCATCACCACGACACGGTCGGCCAAGGTCATCGCCTCGATCTGGTCATGGGTGACATAGATCGTGGTGACGGCCAGTTCGTGGCTGAGATTCTTGATCTGCGCGCGGGTGGATACACGCAGCTTGGCGTCGAGGTTGGACAGCGGCTCGTCCATCAGGAACACGTTCGGTTCGCGCACGATCGCGCGGGCCAGAGCGACACGCTGACGCTGACCGCCCGACAGTTCAGCCGGCTTGCGATGGAGAAAATCGTCCAGCTCGACCATGGCGCTGGCGCGGCGCACCTTCTCGTCATGGGTTGCGGGGTCGATCCCGCGGACCTTCAGCGGGAAGCGGATATTTTCATAGACATTCATGTTGGGGTAGAGGGCATAGCTCTGGAACACCATCGCCACGTCGCGGTCCTTGGGTTCAAGATCGTTGACCACCTTGCCGTCGATCAGGATGTCGCCCTCGGTCACGTCCTCAAGCCCCGCGATCATGCGCATTGTCGTGGTCTTGCCGCAGCCGGACGGGCCAAGCAGAACCAGAAACTCGCGATCGGCAATCGTCAGATCGAAGTTGTGAACCCCAACAAACGATCCCCATCGCTTGCCGACATTGCGCAGTTGAATTTCCGCCATGAAGCCCCCCGGGAAGGAATCGTTTTGCATACGTTTGCAAAAGGGTATTCTTGGTTTGCCAATTCTGGCAAGACATTTTTGCATACGTATGCAAATATGCCGGAGATCAGTGATTCACCCTCAGGCAACAACAGGCGCAAGATGCTGCAAAACAATGAAAAACAGATGAGCTTTCAAAAAGAGAAAGATCTGGTGAAGGCGTTCTATGAGGGACTGCAGTTGGCCACCAACGACAAGCTGTCAGATGTCATGGGGCGATTCTGTGCGCCGAATCTGCTGTGGCGCGGCTTTCATCCGTTCGGTCAGATTTCGGGGGTCCACGACGTAGCGGAAAACTTCTGGGCCCCTCTTCGAACCAGCCTCAAACGCATGCAGCGGCGTCAGGACATATTCTTTGCGGGGTACAACTCGCTGACCGACGAGCGCGAGGTCTGGGTGGTTTCCATGGGCCACCTGATGGGTCTGTTCGACCACTCCTGGTTGGGCATTCGACCGACAGGCAAAATGGCATTCCTGCGCTATTGCGAGTTCAACAAGGTGCAAGACGGCAAGATCGTCGAGACCGCGATGTATTTCGATATCCCGCATCTGATGGTGCAGGCTGGTCAGAACCCGTTTCCGCCACAGACCGCCGCCCATCTTGTACAGCCCGGGCCCCTGACACACGACGGTATCCTTGGCACGGATCAACCCGCCGAAGAAGGGGAGCAGACTCTGGCGCTGATCAACGCCATGATTTCTGACCTGGGCCAGTGGAAAAGTGGCCTGTCCCTGAGCGAAGAGCTGAGCCGTACCTGGCATGACGACATGATCTGGTGGGGGCCCGAGGGAATTGGCGCCACCTACACGATTGATCGGTATGGCAAGCAACATGCCGGTCCCTTCCGCGCGGCATTCGCCGAGCGGTCAAAGACCAAACATGTCTGCCGGCTGGCCGAAGGTCACTACGGCGGGTTTTTCGGCTGGCCGAACTTCACGGCTGTTCCGACCGGAGGGTTCATGGGTATGCCGGCGACCCAAACGCCCGGAGAGTTTCGGGTGATCGACATCTATCGCCGCGCAGGCGACAAACTGGCCGAGAACTGGATCTTCATTGACCTTCTGCATTTCTGGAAACAGCAGGGCGTGGACATACTGGAAAGAACCACGGGCATCGGATCGGCGCAGGTGTAGCCCGAGTGGCGGAATGGATGCAATGGGAGGGGATTTGGTGGAGCCTAGGGGAGTCGAACCCCTGACCTCTTGCATGCCATGCAAGCGCTCTCCCAACTGAGCTAAGGCCCCTTTCCGGTACCGCCTGTGCGGTGGACGGACGTTTATGAAACGACGTGCGCGAGTGCAAGACCAAAAAATCGGATTCGGTGAAAAAAGATGCGCGGCGCACGGGGCGCATCGGGGCGCGGGGCAGCCTGCGCCGCCCCGGCCGGATCACGAGTCTTCGTCTTCCGACGCGACGTCGGTGATGTCGTCCAACGAGACGTTGTCCTCGTCGTCGTCCTCAAGCAGATCGTCGTCCAGATCGACATCGACTGCGTCATCATCGTCCAGCAGTTCGTCATCGGACGAGGCTTCGCGCGCCTTGACCGACGCTGCATCTTCGGCGTCGGCTGCGATCATCCGGCTTTTGCCGGTTTCCAATTCCACGATCTCGCCGGTGTAGGGGCTGATGATCGGGTCCTTGTTCAGGTCGTAAAACCGTTTGCCAGTGGTCGGACAAACGCGCTTTACGCCCCATTCTTCCTTGGGCATGTCAATTCCCCTTGATATCAGGTGAGTCGTATTAACGATTCAGGTCACCTGCCACATGCGGCGGGTACTGTCAAAGCCTTTGCGCCAAGGAGATCGCACCATGGGGCGACATTCATTGCCCGGACAGCCTCCCGTTGCGCTGACCTTGCGCAAATCGGCGCGGGCACGCCGCATAAGCTTGCGGATTTCCCAGTTGGATGGCCGGGTTACGTTGACTTATCCGCAGGCTGTGTCCGAATCCGAGGCGATCGGCTTTGCGCGCTCAAAGGAGGACTGGATCCGCCAGCATCTGGGCGCGCGGCCCGTTCCGGCGTCGGTCGGCTTCGGGGAAACCCTGCCGGTCGAAGGTGTGCCAAGGCGAATCGTGCCGGCGGAGGGGCGCCGGGTCAGTTTGCACGCCGATCAGGTTGCGGTGCCCGAAGGGGCCGAAGCGCGGCGCCTCGCCCGCTTTTTGAAAGAGCTGGCGCGTGATCGCTTGACCGAAGCCTGCGACGACTATGCGGCCATGCTGGGGCGGGGCTACTCCAGTCTGACGATGCGCGATACACGGTCGCGGTGGGGGTCGTGCAGTGTAGCGGGAGGGTTGATGTTTTCGTGGCGGCTGATTCTGGCGCCCCCCGAAATCCTGCACTATGTCGCGGCTCATGAGGTCGCGCATCTGGCCGAAATGAACCATTCGGCGGCGTTCTGGGCGCAGGTCGAGCGGCTGTTCGGCCCGTACAAAGCGGCCCGGCACTGGCTGCGCGACAATGGGGCCGAACTGCACCGCTACAGGTTCGATGCGCCCGCCGGTTGACCTCACGGGGATTTGTGATCACATGAGGGCATGTTGACCACCCGCAGCTCCGACTCCCAGATCGCGACCCATGATCAGGTATACCGCGCCCTGCGGTCTCGAATCATGCATGGGGAAATTCCACCCGGTCAGGCGCTGACGTTGCGCGGCATCGGCAAGGAGTTCGGTGTGTCCATGACGCCGGCGCGCGAAGCCGTTCGCCGTCTGGCCGCCGAAGGGGCGCTGTTTCTGTCCAACTCGGGTCGGGTTTCCACGCCCGAACTCAGCAACGACCGGATTGAAGAATTGGCCGCGCTGCGGGCCCTGCTCGAGGTCGAGCTGGCCAGCCGTGCGCTGCCTCGGGCGCATATGGCTCTGATCGACCGGTTGCAGAGCATCAACATGACCGTGGCCGAAATGGTGACCAAGCGCGATGCGGTCGGCTACATCCGCACGAACCTCGAGTTTCACCGCACGCTTTATCTGCGGGCGCAGGCTCCGGCCATGCTTGCGATGGCCGAAACCGTCTGGCTGCAGCTTGGTCCGACCATGCGTGCTCTTTATGGCCGCCTGCGACGGACCGAGCCGCCGCATTACCACAAGCTGATCATCGCCGCTCTGAAGGCGGGGGACGAACCGGGTTTGCGGTTGGCGGTGCGATCGGATGTGACCCAGGGTCTGCGCCTGCTGGTCAGCTGAGCGGGCCTTTGCTCAAAGTGTGAAATCCAAACGGGCGGCGGTTGCGAAGCTGGCCTCAAGGCATTTGCTGCGCTACGCTGCTGCCAACAACAAACAAGAGCAGATTTCAGCCATGATCAATCGACGGACATTCTCACTGGGCCTCGGTGCAGGTTTTCTGAGCGCCTGCGCGGGCGGGTCCGCGCCAACCGGAACAACCGCGTCGCGAATGCGGGCAGTACCCAATGCCGGCTGGGATTCTTGGGTTGCAAGTTTCAAGGCGCGCGCGGCAGGGCAGGGTATTTCGCAAGCGACGATCGACCGGGCGTTTCAGGGGGCCGGTTACCTGCCAGATGTGATCGAACGCGACCGCAACCAGGTCGAGTTCAAGCGCTCGCTCGAAGACTATCTGGCCATCGCCGCGTCAGACGAGCGGATCAGTACCGGCAAGCAGATGCTGCAACGTCACAACGCGACCCTCACGCAGATCGAGTCGCGCTATGGCGTGGACAAAGAGGTCGTGGTGGCGGTCTGGGGGCTGGAAAGCCGCTATGGGCAGCGGCGGGGCGATGTGCCCGTGATTTCGGCCCTTTCCACGCTGGCCTATGACGGGCGTCGCGGGGCGTTCTTTGAAAGCCAGTTGATTGCGGCGTTGAAGATCCTTCAGAACGGTGACACGTCGCCGGCGAACATGACCGGCAGCTGGGCCGGTGCCATGGGGCATACGCAATTCATCCCGACCTCGTATCTGGCCTACGCCGTGGATTTCACCGGAGACGGCCGACGCGACATCTGGTCCGACGATCCGACAGACTCGTTGGCTTCGACAGCCGCCTACCTGTCGCGAGCGGGTTGGGTGCGGGGCCAGCCCTGGGGGGGTGAGGTCGGATCTGCAGCGGCAAATTCGGGCACACCGGTAGCAATTCTGCAGCCGCAGAAACCCGGGCCGCGCATAGCGGTGTTCCGCAATTTCCAGGTGATCAAACGCTACAACAACTCGGACAGCTACGCGATCGGGGTCGGGCACCTGTCCGATCGGATCGCCGGTGGCGCACCCTTTCAGGCGTCATTCGGGCCCGACGAAACCGGCCTGACGCTGGAAGATCGCAAAGAGTTGCAGCGGCGTCTGACGGCTGCCGGGTATGATACGCAAGGCGCTGATGGGGTGATCGGCAAGAACACCACCGCGGCCATCACCGCGTATCAGCAAGCCAAGGGCCTGCCTGTTACGGGCGTGCCCTCGGTCAGTTTGTTGCGCTCATTGGGTGGTTGACGGATCAGGCCGCCAGTCCTTTGGATCCGAGGTCCAGGAACTTCTGACGCCGGTCCTTGATCAGCGCGGTGGCATCCCTGCCGTTCAGATCCTTCAGCATCTTGGCGATCGCCTTGCCCACGGATTCGATCGTGGCAGGGCGGTCGCGATGCGCGCCACCTTTGGGTTCGGGGATGATCAGGTCGCAGACGCCCAACTTTTGAAGGTCCTGCGCGGTCAGGCGCAGCGCCTCGGCGGCCTCGCGCATTTTTTCGGCATCTTTCCACAGGATCGACGCGCAGCCCTCGGGCGAAATAACAGAGTAGATCGAGTGCTCCAGCATCGCTACCCGGTTGGCCGTGGCAAAAGCCACCGCGCCGCCCGAGCCGCCTTCGCCGATGATGACAGACACCAGCGGCACACCGATTTTCAGACACATCTCGGTTGAACGGGCGATCGCTTCGGATTGCCCGCGTTCTTCGGCGCCCTTGCCCGGATACGCGCCGGCAGTATCCACCAAGGTGATCACCGGCAGACCAAACCGACCAGCCATTTCCATAAGGCGCACGGCTTTGCGATAGCCTTCGGGGCGGGCCATGCCGAAGTTGCGCTCGATCCGCGATTTGGTGTCCGAGCCTTTTTCATGGCCGATCACCATCACCGGCTGATCATTGAACCGTGCCAGGCCGCCGATGACCGCCAGATCGTCGGCAAAATTTCGGTCGCCAGCCAGCGGGGTGAATTCGGTGAACAGGGCCTCGACATAATCCTTGCAGTGCGGACGTTGGGGATGGCGGGCTACCTGGCATTTTCGCCAGGGCGTAAGGTCCTTGTACAACTCGTCCAGCAGCTTGGCCGCCTTGGCGTCCAGCGCGGCGGCTTCGTCCGCTACGTCCATCTCTTCGTTGGCGCGGGCCAGGGCGCGCAGCTCTTCGGCTTTGCCTTCAATCTCGGCCAGCGGTTTTTCGAAATCCAGATACTGGGTCATGACGCCTCTCAACGCGAAAGTTCTCCGCTATATGACCCGAGGTCGCCCCGGATGCAACTCGGCACCGCATGTCGGGGTACGTTTCCTCGCGCGTGGCGAAAAGGTACGCGGTCAGGCGACCTCAGTCTGGCCACAGCACCGGGTACAAGGAAATCACCAGAAGAACCGCCATCGACCAGTTGAACACGGTCAGCCGTCGTCGGTTGGTCAGCACGCGCGCCATCTGCTGGCCCAGAACCGTCCAGGTGCTGACAGATGGCAGATTCACGCAGCCGAATACAATGGCAACCAGCGCAATGGCTTGCAGGGTCTGGCCCGGGGCATAGGCGGTCGTCGCCGTCAGCGCCATGGCCCAGGCTTTGGGGTTCACCCATTGAAACGCTGCCGCCTGCAGAAACGTCATGGGCCGTCCGACGTGCCTCGGGCCCTTGGCAGGAGCCGCATTGGCAATTCGCCACGCGAGGAATAGCAGATAGGCCACCGACGCGATTTTGAGGATCACGTGGCTGATGGGGTAGGCTTCGAACACCTGCACCAATCCTGCGCCGACCAACAAAACCATCAGCATGAAACCCAGGCCGATACCCAGCATATGGGGGATTGTCCGCCGGAACCCGAAGTTCGCCCCTGAGGCCATCAACATCAGATTGTTCGGCCCTGGTGTGATGGACGAGACAAAGGCAAACGCGACCAGCGCAAGTAGGATGTCGTAAGTCATGGCGCAAAGATCGCCCAGGTTTGGTCAAATGAAATTGCGATTTCGTTCTCGATTACATAAAGCTTGCAACAAATGG
The DNA here is from genome assembly GCF_025141855.1 of Ruegeria sp. B32. NCBI lineage: Bacteria > Pseudomonadati > Pseudomonadota > Alphaproteobacteria > Rhodobacterales > Roseobacteraceae > Ruegeria > Ruegeria sp. B32. The sequence continues at coordinate 291,818 of NZ_CP081106.1, forward strand.
CGAATATTGACCTAAAGAATCAGCAAATATTGCAAGAGCTGGCCCGAAATGGCCGGATCAGCAACCTTGAACTGGCGGACCGCGTAGGGCTTTCGCCGTCAGCCTGTCTACGCCGGGTGCAAGAGCTTGAGCGGTCCGGCGTCATCAGCGGGTATCGCGCCGTTTTGAACCCTGCGGCGATGGGCGTCGGTTTTGTCGCCTATATCGGCGTCGGACTGGGTGAGCATACAAAGGCCGCTCAGGAAGGTTTTGAAAAAGCGGTGCAATTGGCGCCCGAAGTGGTCGAATGCCACAACATCACCGGTACGATCGAATACTTGCTGCGGGTGGAGTGCGCTGACCTGTCGACCTACAAGACCTTCCATACCGACGTATTGGGCACGTTGCCCCATGTCACCTCGATCACGTCCTACGTGGTCATGGGATCCCCGAAAGACCTGAGGTCCTGAGCTTGAGCCCACTGTCGCTAGGACCTTGCAGGCATCTGTGTCCCGGAATATCGTCGGCCTGAAAGCGCCAGAAATTCGGCATCAGATCGAACAGGGCGCGATGTCAGGGAGACACGATCATGAGTTTTGTTCGGACAGGCGTATTGGCGGCCGTGGTGGCGATGGTCGCCGGTGCCGCATTTGCCGCGCCTTTGAAATTGCAGCCCGCCAACCCGCAGCCCAATCCCAAGGCGGGGTTGAACGTGAAATATGTGGGGCAGGGTACTCAGAGAAAGATCCGCGATCTGAGCCAGGCCAAAAGCGTGTTGTCCAAGGCCAAGCCGGGCAAGCCACTGCGCGGGCTGGACTACGCCGACACCAACAAGGGCGAGCCGGTTTTGACATTCACGGACCCCTACAATGTTGCCGCTGAAATCACCGGGTACATGCGCTTTGATTCTCCGGGCATTTACGAGCTTGAAACATGGTCCAATGACGGGCTCGAGGCCTATGTCGGTGGCCAGCAGATCGGCCGTGTCACCGGGATCCAGGGGTGTGAAGCCAACCAGCGCACCGAGGTCGAAGTTCCAAAGGCGGGCTGGTACCCTCTGAAGATCATCTATTTCCAGAAGCTGGGAACGTCTTGCCTGATGATGAAATCCGGCAAGCAGGGTGAAAAGTTTACTTGGACACCAAACAACGTGTTCGGCCGCTGAGGCCAACCGAAGTCAGGAAAAGGCGCACAAAACGAGCGCCTTTTCTCATAATTCCCCATCAGCCGTTCGCGGCGATCAGTTCGGCCTGCGCCACGATCACCTCGGCCTGCTTGATCGAGGCGATGTCGACCAACCGCCCCTTGTAGACGGTGGCGCCTTCGCCATTGGCCTTGGCTTGCTCCATCGCGGCAAGGATTTCGCGCGCTTCGGCCACCGCCTCGCCCGACGGGGTGAAGACCTGATTGGCCAGCGCGATCTGCCTGGGGTGGATCGCCCATTTGCCGACCATGCCCAGCGTCGCCGAGCGGCGCGCCTGCGCGATATAGCCTTCGTCGTCCGAGAAGTCGCCGAACGGCCCGTCGACCGGCAGCACCCCATGGGTGCGGCAGGCGGCCACGATGGCAGCCTGTGCCCAGTGCCACGGGTCCGACCAGTATTTCTGGCCCTCGCGCAGCATGTAGTAGTTTTCCTGCGTGCCGCCGATTCCCGTGGTCTGCATCCCCATCGAGGCGGCGAAATCGGCCGCGCCCAGGCTCATGGCCTGCAGGCGTGGGGAGGAGGCCGCGATTTCCTCGACATGGGCGATACCGGCGGCGGATTCGATGATGACTTCAAAGCTGATGGGCTTGGTGCGGCCCTTCGCGCGTTCGATCGCAGTGACCAAGGCGTCAACCGCATAGACATCCTCGGCGCAGCCCACCTTGGGGATCATGATCTGATCCAGCCGGTCGCTGGCCTGTTCCAGCAGGTCAACGACATCGCGGTACCAATAGGGCGTATCCAGCCCGTTGATGCGCACCGACATGTACTTGTTTCCCCAGTCCACGGTGTTCAGCGCCTCGATCACATTGGCGCGGGCGGTGTCCTTGTCGGACGGGGCCACCGAATCTTCGAGGTCGAGGTTGATCACGTCCGCGGCCGAGGCGGCCATCTTGGGGAACAGCTTGGTGTTGGAACCGGGGCCGAACAGCTGACAGCGGTTTGGTCGCGCCGGGGCGGCGGGTTGGATACGAAAGCTCATCGGCACCTCGTTGGGTAATGAAATTGCGATTTCAGTTGGCAATTGGGTATTAAATTGCGCGACCCTGCGCAAGCCTGATTGTGCAACTGCGGCAATGCTGTTGCAGAAAGCTGTGCGCAACCCCCGGAATGCGGCGGTCAAAGTTTCATCGTTTTGAAAATTTCGAAGCTTTTTGCGCCGTTCGGGGAAATCTTGCAAAATTCTCCGGCCGAGGTGCGGGAGGTCGGAGGAAAACGAGAAACGCTCGTTGACGGCCTTCAATAGGTTGGGGCGGAAGAAAAGGAGAGCGCGCGATGATCGAGACACCGTATCTGCTGTTTTTGGGTGATGCCCCCGACCAACTGGCCGCCAAGGTCGCGATCGGCATTCGGGACTGGCGCCCGGAAAACGCCGTGGGTCAGCTGCGGATGGAGGGCTGCAAGGCCGATCTGGGCCTGACCGACATGACCCTGGCCGAAGGCAAGGCCGCCGGCGCCAAGACGCTGGTCATCGGTGTCGCGAACCGCGGTGGCGTCATCAGCCAGGCTTGGAAAGAGGTCCTGATCGCCGCGCTGGAAATGGGCTATGACCTGGCCTCGGGCCTGCACAACCTGCTGCGCGACGAAGGCGATCTGGTCGCCGCCGCCCAGACCCATGGCTGCACGCTGCATGACGTTCGCGTGCCCACGGTGGGCTATCCGATCGCCAACGGCCGCAAGCGCAGCGGCAAGCGCTGTCTGGCGGTGGGCACCGATTGTTCGGCGGGCAAGATGTACACGGCCATGTCGATGGATGCCGAGATGCGCAAGCGCGGCATGAAATCGACCTTCCGCGCCACCGGTCAGACCGGCATTCTGATCACCGGGCAGGGCGTTCCGCTTGATGCCGTGGTGGCCGATTTCATGGCCGGTTCCGTCGAATACCTGACGCCCGAGAACGATCCCGATCACTGGGACCACATCGAGGGGCAGGGCTCGCTGTTCCACGTCTCGTATTCCGGCGTGACCATGGCGCTGATTCATGGCGGTCAGCCGGATGCTCTGGTCCTGTGCCACGAGCCGACCCGCACCCACATGCGCGGTCTGCCGGAATATTCTCTGCCGACGCTGGAGCAGTTGCGCGACACGGCCCTGCCTTTGGCGCGCGTGGCGAACCCCGCCTGCCAGGTCGCGGGTGTGTCGATCAACACCCAGCACTTGAGCGAGGAGGACGCGAAAGCCTACATCGCCAAGGTCGAGGCCGAGATGGGCCTGCCGGCGACCGATCCGTACCGGTTCGGCGCGGGCAAGCTGGTGGACGCGCTGGCCGCGATGTGATCCAACCGAGGCGCCGATGGCGGGGAAACCTGCCACCGGCGCTGGAAACTGCAAAGACAAAGGAGGGCGCGCGTGCAGATCGACGTCTCTCGTGATGTGTTCCGGCTGGCGCAGGTGTTCACCATCTCGCGCGGGTCGCGGACCGAGGCAAAGGTATTGACGGTGCGCCTGACGGATGGGGCGCATCAGGGCTGGGGCGAATGTGTGCCTTATGCCCGGTATGACGAAACGCTGGACTCGGTCGAGGCCGAGATCCGCGGTTTGCCCAACACGTTCACGCGCCAGTCGCTGATGGATCTGCTGCCCGCCGGGGCCGCGCGCAATGCGGTGGATTGCGCCCTGTGGGACCTTGAGGCCAAGCGGGCGGGCAAGCGCGCCTGGGAACTGGCCGGCCTGCCCGCGCCCAAGCCCGAGATCACGGCCTATACCTTGTCGCTGGATACGCCCGACGCCATGCGGGTGCAGGCGGCGAAGAACGCGCATCGTCCGCTGTTGAAGATCAAGCTGGGCACGCCCGACGACATGCCGCGGCTCGAGGCTGTGCGAGCCGGGGCACCGGATGCAAAGATCATCGTGGATGCCAACGAGGGCTGGTCGGCCGAGGTCTATGCCGATCTGGCGCCGCATCTGGTGCGGTTGGGCGTCGCGTTGGTCGAACAACCGCTGCCCGCCGGCGATGACGAGGCGCTGATCGGACTCGATCGCCCGGTGCCGGTCTGCGCCGACGAGAGCTGCCACGATCGCGCCAGCCTGCCCGGATTGAAGGGCAAATATGACGTGATCAACATCAAGCTGGACAAGACCGGCGGTCTGACCGAGGCGCTGGAACTGCGCCGCGGGGCGCAGGCCGAGGGCTATGGCATCATGGTGGGTTGCATGGTCGGCAGCTCTTTGGCGATGGCGCCTGCGACACTGGTGGCGCAGGGCGCGCTGGTGACGGACCTTGACGGCCCGCTTCTGTTGGCCGAAGACCGCGACACCCCGCTGGTTTTCGACGCGGCCGGAGTACACCCGCCGCAGGCGGCGCTCTGGGGGTGACGCGCTGAGGCGAGGAATGGGCGCAGCCCAAGGACGAGAAGGATATGACATGACCCGCACCGTTTACGTGAACGGCGAATACCTGCCCGAGACCGAAGCCAAGGTCTCGATCTTCGACCGAGGCTTTCTGATGGCGGATGCCGTCTATGAGGTGACCAGCGTGCTGGACGGCAAGCTGATCGACTTCGAAGGGCACGCGGTGCGCCTGAAGCGGTCGCTGGACGAATTGCAGATGGCCGAGCCCTGCAGTAAGGACGAGCTGCTCGAAATCCACCGCAAGCTGGTCGAGCTGAACAGCATCACTGAGGGGCTGGTCTATCTGCAGGTCACCCGCGGCAGCGACGGCGACCGCGATTTCGTCTTCCCCTCGGCTGACACCAAACCGACGCTGGTTCTGTTCACCCAGAACAAGCCCGGGCTGGCGGATAACCCGGCGGCGAAGAAAGGGGCCAAGATCATCTCGATCGAGGATATCCGCTGGGGCCGCCGCGACATCAAGACGGTGCAACTGTTGTACCCGTCTATGGGCAAGATGATGGCCAAGGCCGCAGGGTGCGATGATGCCTGGATGATCGAAGACGGGTACGTGACCGAGGGCACCAGCAACAACGCCTATATCGTCAAGAACGGCAAGATCGTTACCCGCCCGCTGTCAAACGACATTCTGCACGGGATCACCCGCAAGGCCGTGCTGCGCATGGCGACCGAGGCGCAGATGGAAGTCGAGGAGCGCCTGTTCACGATCGACGAAGCAAAAGAGGCCGACGAGGCCTTCACCACCTCGGCCAGCGCTTTCGTGATGCCGGTGGTCGAGATCGACGGCGTAGCGCTGGGCGACGGCACGCCGGGCCCGATCGCCACGCGTCTGCGCGAGATCTATCTGGACGAAAGCCTGAAGGCAGCGATTTGAATGCAAAGGCCCGCCGATCTGGCGGGCCTTTTCGTTATGGTGTCAGTCTTTTTTGCCCACGTTCTCTTCGAACGCGACCTTGAAGGCGGCCTGTTTTTCGGGGCTGGCCTCGGTCTGGTATTTGGACTTCCACTCATCCATGGTCATGCCATAGAAAATTTCGCGGGCTTCGTCCTTGCCCATTTCAATGCCTTTTTCATTGGCCGCCTCTTGATACCACCGTGCCAGGCAGTTTCGGCAGAACCCGGCCAAGTTCATCATGTCAATGTTCTGAACGTCGGTGCGGTCCTGCATCAGGTGTTTCTGCAGACGGCGGAAAGCGGCGGCCTGAAGTTCGATCTCGGTCTGGGGGTCCATGGTCGGGCTCCGGTTTGAAGGGATTTGATCCAGACCTAGCAAGCCCGAGGCCATTGCACAACGCGCGCCGGTTCAGACCAGCTTGAGGGCAATCCAAGGCATCAGGCAGAAGATCAGGGTCAGGATCTTGTAGTTGGCAAGATACTTGAAATAGGCCTTTCTGACCTCGGCCTTTTCCATCTGGAACATGCGGCCGTGAATGGCGGCGATGCGGTCCTGCAGGGCCACCACCATCAGGGTCGACAGCAGCAGGACCGCAAAGTTCACAACGGTCATCCAGCCGAAAAAGGCTGTCAGGGTTTCAGGTGTCATGACGGCCTCCTTTCATCCCAGAGAATGGGGGCCGCCCGCGCGCCGCGCAAGAGCACGGGCGTCGTTTGGTCGCGGATATTTCCAGCGTTACAGCCCGCTTGCGGCAAGCGCATCCTGCAGGATCGGCGCCAGGCGCTCGGCCCAGGCGCGTTGCCCGGCATGATCGGCGATCAGGTCGTTGCGCAGCTCGATCAGTGCGTTGGGGCGGCCAAAAGCGGTGGCGTGCCGGTCGATCGCATCCCCCGGCAACACGCCGGTGTAGGGTTCGTTGACGCCGACGCACAGATCCTCCTCGGCCCGAAGCCGGTCGATCAGCGGGGCCGAGAACCGCTCGTCTGCGGTGTGCAAGATACCGACATGCCAGGGGCGCGGCGGGCGGCCCCGCAACTGGCGCGTGAAGGAATGCATCGAAACGATAACAGCGTGGGGCAGCGCGGCCATCTTGGCCAGCGCCTCGTGATAGGGGCGATAGCACAGGTTCAGGCGCCGTTCGCGTTCGGCGGCGTCGGCGTGACGGTTGGCTGGAATGATCGACCCGTCATACAGTTTCATCAGCAGCGTCGGGTCGTCCTCGCCCCGGTTAGGGTCGATCACCAGCCGCGAGAAATTGGCCGCGATCACCGGCGCGTTCAGGATCTCGCCCAGATGTTTCGACACCTCGTAGGCGCCTACGTCATAGGCGATGTGGCGCTCCATGTCTTCACGCGGGAGGCCCAGATCGCCGCCGTTGATCTGCGGCGGGACGGTGTTGGTGGCATGGTCGCACGTGATCAGCCAGCGGGACGGGCGATCCGCCCCGTGCACGTAAAACGGAGTGTATGTCATGAGCCTGTCATCTAGTTTGCCGCAGGTGTAGGACAGTTGCCTCGGAAAGGGAATTGCGCAATAAGCAAACCGACCATTGTTTGCGGTAACATTCGACCATCAAGGAGAGCAAGATCGATGCGACGCCTGAGAAATGTGAAAATCGTGGCGACGCTGGGCCCGGCGTCCAACGACTATGATATGATCCGTGCTCTGCACGAGGCCGGCGCCGATGTTTTCCGCCTGAACATGAGCCATGGCAGCCACGACGAAATCCGTGAACGCCACCGGATCATTCGTCAGATCGAAAAGGATCTCGACAGTCCGATCGCCATTCTGGCTGACCTTCAGGGCCCGAAACTGCGGGTCGGTGTGTTTGCGAATGATGCAGAAGAGTTGGTCGAAGGTGCCGCGTTCCGTCTGGATCTGGACGAAACTCCGGGCGATGTCAGCCGGGTCTGCCTGCCGCATCCCGAGATTTTTCAGGCGTTGGAAGCGGGGGCGCATCTGCTGGTCAACGACGGCAAGATCCGGCTTGTGGTTGAGAAATGCGGCCCCGATTTCGCGGATTGCAAAGTTGAAATCGGCGGAACCATCTCGAACCGCAAGGGTGTGAACGTGCCGGACGTGGTGCTGCCGCTGGCAGCCCTGTCCGAAAAGGACCGGGACGATCTGGAGTTCGTTTGCCAGCTGGGTGTCGACTGGCTTGCGCTGAGCTTCGTGCAGCGTGCCAAGGACGTCTACGAAGCGCGCGCCCTGGCCGATGGCCGTGCCGCCATCCTGTCCAAGATTGAAAAACCCGCCGCGGTCGAGGCGTTCGACGAAATTCTCGACGCATCGGACGGCATCATGGTCGCCCGTGGCGATCTGGGGGTCGAACTCCCGGTCTCGGCCGTGCCTCCGATTCAAAAGCGACTGGTCCGCAAGTGCCGCGCCGCCGCCAAGCCGGTGATCGTTGCCACCCAGATGCTGGAAAGCATGATCGAAAGCCCGATGCCCACCCGCGCCGAGGTGTCGGACGTCGCCACCGCCATCTATGAGGGAACCGACGCCATCATGCTGAGCGCCGAGTCGGCCGCGGGCTCGTATCCGATCGAGGCCGTTCAGACCATGAACAAGGTCGCGATCGAGGTTGAAGCCGACCCAACATACAAACAGATCATCGACGCCTCGCGCCAGACCAAGGGAACGACTGTTGCCGACGGCATCGTGGCCGCGGCCCGTGAAATTGCCGAAAAGACCGACATCAAGGCGATCTGCTGCTTTACCCAAAGCGGCACCACCGCGCTGCTCACCGCCCGCGAGCGTCCCGGTGTCCCGATCATCGCCATGACGTCGCTGCGGGGAACCGCGCGGCGTCTGTGCCTCAGCTGGGGCTGTCACTGCGTGATGACGCCCGAGCTCGAGCGGTTCAAAAGCGCCGTGGTCAATGCGGCGCGCGCCGCGCGTGCCAGCGGATTTGCCGGCGCCTCGGATCAGATCGTGGTGACCGCCGGTGTTCCGTTCAACGTGCCAGGCTCGACAAACATCCTGCGCGTCGCCCCCTGCGACGAGCGTCTGATCTACTCGACGGATCCCGAATAGGATCAGCCACCCGGTCCGCCGGGTCTTGCTTTGGCGCCGACAGGTTCTTTTACGGTTTCCATCACCGTGAAAGAGCTTGTCTGGTGTATCCCCGGAAGCTTGTTGATCTTGTCGCCCAAAACCGTTCGGAAATGCGCGATGTCGCGTGTCCGCACGGTCAGCATGTAGTCGAATGATCCGGCGACCATCAGGCAGGTTTCGATTTCAGGTACCCGTCGCACGGCCTCGTTGAAACGATCCAGCGAGTGTTCGGCTGTGGCCGTCAGCGAAACCTGCACCACCGTCAAGTGCCCCAGCCCCAGCCTCTCTTTGTCGATCACCGCGCTGTAGCCGGTGATGTACCCGCTCTTTTCCAGCCGTTTCACCCGCTCGGAACACGGCGTGTTGGTCAGGTTTACTCGGGCCGCCAGTTCGACTATTGGCAGGCGTCCATTGGCCTCAAGCTCGGCCAATATCCGTTGATCGATCTTATCCAAATCCCTGTCCATCAGGCAATTTCCCTGCGTTTTTGAGGTCTGGCGGCATATTTTCCTGAAAATAGACCGAAAAAATCTCCTTTTCCTAGTGATTTTTCCTGATACTTGACCGAAGGGCAGTCTTGTAAAACGAGTTCCAGGTTCCGGCTGCCCTGCCGGGGGCACGGGCCCCGGCCAAATCAACAAAAACGGAGGAACGAGATGACAACGAAAATTGTCATAGGACTGGACGGGACAGAGACCGGGGATCGCGCGGTCGGCTTTGCCAAGGATCTGGCAAGTCGGATTGGATCGTGTGAACTGCTGGTTGCCTATGTCATCGAATGGTCGCCCTATACTTTCCAAACTCCCGAGGAAAACGCCTTGCGGCACAAGCGGCGCGAAGAGGAGATCGCGCTTGCCACCAGCCGCGTGGTGGAACCCGCCGTCGAGGCCCTGAAGGCCGCAGGCTTCAGCGCCCGCGGTATTGTCCGCCATGGCGATGTGGCCGAAACGCTGAACGCGATCACGGTCGAAAACGGCGGATCGCAGATCGTCGTGGGACGATCCTCGGCTGACGGCATCAAAAAGCGAATCTTCGGCAGTTCGACCCAGAATTTGGTCATGCATGCCGACGTTCCGGTCACAGTCGTGAACTGACGGGAGGAGCAGACATGAAATCGATCAAAACCCTGGGCCTGTCCGGTGCGGCCGCGGCCCTGCTGGCCAACCCCGCATTTGCGCAGGAGGCCCCCGGTCTGGATGAAAAGATCAACCAGACCTTCGCGAATCTGACGGGCCCCTTCGTCAGCTTTATCTTCGCACCTTTTCCGGGGACGAGCTTTCCCTGGATCGTGATGTGGCTGGTCGTGGCCGCGACGGTGTTCACGCTGTATTTCGCCTTTGTGCAGATGCGGTTCTTCAGTCATGCGATCAGCTTGGTCAAAGGTGACTATTCCGACCCCAACGATGCGGGCGAGGTCAGTCACTTCCAGGCGCTGGCAACGGCCCTGTCCGGTACGGTCGGCCTGGGCAACATCGCGGGCGTCGCCGTAGCAGTCGGCATCGGCGGCCCCGGTGCGACCTTCTGGATGGTCCTCGCCGGCCTTCTGGGCATGGCTTCGAAATTCACCGAATGTACGCTGGGTGTGAAGTACCGCAACGAGTACGAAGACGGCACCGTTTCGGGCGGCCCGATGTACTACATGTCCAAGGGCTTTGCCGAGCTGGGTCTGCCCGGCGGCAAGATCCTGGCGGTCTTGTTCTCGATCTTCTGTATCCTTGGCGCGCTGGGCGGGGGCAACATGTTCCAAGCCAACCAGGCGCACCAGCAGATCGCGGGCATCGTCGGTGACTATCCCGGTTGGATCACCGGCCTGGTCTTCGCGGCCGTGGTGTTCATGGTCATCGTGGGCGGCCTGAAGTCGATCGCCCGCGTGACCGAGAAGGTCGTGCCGTTCATGGGCATCCTGTATGTCGCCACTGCTCTGGTCATCATCATCATGAACGCTGACATGATCGGCTGGGCCTTCGGTCAGATCTTCGCTGGTGCCTTCACCGGTCTGGGTGTCGCGGGCGGCATGGTCGGTGCTCTGATCCAAGGCTTCAAGCGCGCCGCATTCTCGAACGAGGCAGGCGTTGGCTCGGCGGCCATTGCACACTCGGCTGTCCGTACCAAAGAGCCGATCACCGAAGGCTTTGTTTCACTGCTCGAGCCGTTCATCGACACCGTGGTGATCTGCACCATGACCGCGCTGGTGATCATCATCACCCAGCAGCTGGTGATCGACCCGGCAACCGGCCTGTACGTGCTGAACGAAGCCGGCACGGCGATCGCAACCGTGGATGGCAACTCGGGCGTCAGCCTGACTTCGGCCGCCTTCGGCAGCGCCTTCAGCTGGTTCCCCTACATCCTGGCCATCGCGGTGATCCTGTTCGCCTTCTCGACGATGATCAGCTGGTCCTACTATGGCCTCAAGGCCTGGACCTACCTGTTCGGCGAGGGTCACACCAAGGAGCTGGCGTTCAAGCTGATCTTCTGCGTTTTCGTGGTGATCGGGGCTGCGGCCAACCTGGGTCCGGTCATCGACTTCTCGGACGCGGCGATCTTTGCCATGGCCGTGGTCAACGTCTTTGCGCTCTACTTCCTGATGAAAGTGGTGCGTCAGGAACTGGCCTCGTACAGCGCGCGACTGAAAAGCGGCGAAATCCGAAAGTTCGCCGACTGATGACACCAACCGGGGCGGCACCGCTGCCCCGGTTCCCGACCCCGGTGCAAAAAGCACCCGAACGGGTCAAAAACCCCTTGCCAGCATGACCGAACTTGCGTAAACGGCGCATCTGATCGCGCGACCGGCCGATGTGGCATGCCGAGTCGCGTTTCGTACCGAACCCTGAAAGGAGACGGAAATGCCCAAGATGAAGACCAAATCGAGCGCCAAGAAGCGCTTCAAGGTGACCGCGACCGGTAAGGTCATGTCGGCTCAGGCCGGCAAGCGGCACGGCATGATCAAGCGGACCAAGAAGTTCATCCGCGACGCCCGTGGCACCACCACCCTGTCCGCCCCCGACGCCAAGATCGTCAAGGGCTACATGCCCTACGACCGCTAAGAGGAGATATCGATATGTCCCGCGTTAAAGGTGGAACCGTAACTCACGCCCGTCACAAGAAGGTCATCAAGGCCGCCAAAGGTTACTATGGCCGCCGCAAGAACACCTTCAAGGTTGCCCGTCAGGCCGTCGACAAGGCCAACCAGTACGCAACCCGCGACCGCAAGAACCGCAAGCGCAACTTCCGCGCCCTGTGGATCCAGCGCATCAACGCCGCTGTTCGTTCGCATGACGAAGCTCTGACCTATTCCCGCTTCATCAACGGCCTGAACCTGGCCGGTATCGAAGTGGACCGCAAAGTCCTGGCCGATCTGGCCGTGCACGAACCGGAAGCGTTCGGCGCGATCGTCGCCAAGGCACAGGCCGCTCTGACCGCCTGATCCTCTTTCGAGAGACAGTGAAAGAAAGGCCGTCCCGTTCGGGGCGGCTTTTTTCTTTGGATCGACCAGATTGGATTTCGCATAAACCAAGTATGGGATTCCGTCATGGTCACTACACGCATTTGATGTAATCATCTACTGAGTTTCACTGATGAATTGAATGCGGAATACTGAAATGCCTATTTGCCAAAGACTTACACAAGCCCTTCTTGTCTTGACGGCAGTGGCGATTTGCCACCCGACAGTGGCAAGATCACAGGACACGATCACCGAACCTGACCTTCCTGACGTTTTGGTTGAAACCTTTGATGGCGACGACACGACGCTCATGCTGGGTGGGCAGATCGACTTTCAATCGGCCAAGCCGCCCTGGGCTGTTTATGTGGCCGATGAAAAATTCGTCATGGAGAACAGACAGGATGCGCGTAGCCTTCAGTTCAACGATGTGGCGTGGGTGAAGTTTCCCGGCTCGGATTCGTTGGAGAGCACGCAGGACATGGTAATCTCTGCCGTGGTGGACGGAGAGTTCAGCGGCAAAAGCGGTGTGGGCATTCTGGTTGGCAGCGGAAAGTCCGGGAAGTATGTGGCGTTCACTGTGGACGACAAAGGGCGCTATCACGTACTGCAAAAGGACGGTCGCCAATTGCGGCTGGTACACGCGGACAGACATGACGCGATACGTGTCGGCGCCCCGAACAAGCTGACCTTCCAGGTCCGTGGGGCGCATGTGGTTTTCTTTGCCAACGGGACCAAGGTCGTTCAAACGCTGTTCTCAAAGCGAACGTCCACGAACTCCAGCCAGGGCGCTCGTGCGGGGATAGGCCTGGCAGCCTTTGGAACTGGCCGTTTCGAATTTGATGAAGTCGAAATCAAAAGGGCGAACTGACGCACAAAAACGCAGGTTGCACGAACTGGAGCTGCTTGGTGGGGTGGTTTCTAGGGTACTTGCCCCTCTGGCCTCCTCATTCAGTAAACAGTGAAAGAAAGGCCGCGCTACAAGGGGCGGCTTTTTTTGATGCCTGAGTGCCTGCTTTTTTGCGCAGGCAGACAATTAGACCAAAAACCGCTAGGCTTGCACGTGCTGAATTGACCAACATTGGTTTTGCGAGTGCCATGCTTGAATTTGATGTAGCAACAACGCGTCTACTCGATAGCGTGTATCAAGGTGCCGATGTCACCCGGCGGCGGCGAGGGTCTTTTGACGCGTTGCGACCAGCCCCGGGTGATACCATTGCGGACGTTGGATGCGGCAACGGTCTTTTGACAGCAGAGCTCGCGCGGGCGGTTGGTCCGACCGGGCGTGTTTTGGGGATCGATCCAAGTGAGGCGATGCGGAGTTCCGCCAAAAACCGCTGCCATGAATATGACTGGGTCCAGATCATGGAGGGTGAGGCAGGCCAACTTCCGGTCGAGGATGCGTCACTCGACAAGGCGGTATCGGTTCAGGTTTACGAGTATTTAGACGACATTGCCGCCGCGGTGGCGGAGGCCCATCGCTGTCTCAGGACGGCTGGTCTGCTTGTCGTGGGCGACATCCATTTCGACAGTCTGGTTTGGTACAGTGATGATCCGGCAAGAATGGATCAGATGATAAAAGCCTGGGACGAGCACTTTGTCGGGAGAGACGTGCCCGCACGACTGCCACCGATATTGAGAGACGCGGGTTTCACTGTGGAAAGCATCACGCCGATCACGATTTGCGATAACGAACTCCGGCCAGATGGGCTGGCCAATATGATGATCACCCTGATGAAAAGGTTTGCCGAGTCCAACAAGCTCGTTCCGGATCAGGAAGCCAAGGAATGGGCGGATGAGCAGAGATCCTTGGCCGCGAGGGGCCGGTTTTTCTTTTCGCTAACTCATTTTGTCATCAGCGGGCGCAAATCCTAGACTTTGGTCTGGATGCGCTGATTGACTCAAACAAAGGCTATTGCCTGAGCAAATGGAGCTAAAAAAAGAAACCGGCGCGAAGAACGCCGGCTTCACTTGGTCTTCTATCCCGCGCTGGGTTTACCCGAACACACGCCCCAGTGCGCCATCAACCGCATCGGTGATTTGGTCGATGTCGTCCGCCGTGGCGATCAAAGCCGGAGAGAAGCATAGCGTGTTGTTGCGGCCGGGGACCGAGCGGTTGGTGACACCGATGATTACCCCTTGCGCCATGCAATCGGCCACGACCGCTTGGGCCAGCTTTTCATCCACCGGTTCTTTGGACGCCCGATCCGCGACCAGTTCGGCACCCAGGAACAGGCCCTTGCCGCGCACGTCGCCGATGACCTTGTGCTTGTCCATCAGTGCCTGCAGGTTGCCCATCATGCGATCCCCCATCGCTGCGCAATTGCCCAGCAGGTTCTCGTCTTCGATGATGCGCATATTCTCGATCGCCGCGGCCGGCCCGGCGGTGCAGCCGCCAAAGGTCGAGATGTCGCGGAAATAGTTCATCGGGTCCGCGGCATCGTCTTTGAACATGTCAAAGACTTCCTCGGTAGTCACCATGCAGGCAATCGCGGCATAGCCCGAGGCCACGCCTTTGGCCATGGTCACGAAGTCGGGTTTCACCCCGTATTGCTGGTACCCGAACCAGGTGCCGGTGCGACCCACGCCGCAGACGACCTCGTCGATATGCAGCAGGATGTCGTACTTCTTGCAGATCTCCTGCACGCGCTGCCAATAGCCCTCGGGCGCTTCGATCACGCCGCCGCCGGCGGTCACCGGCTCAAGGCACAGCGCGCCTACGGTGTCGGGACCTTCGCGCAGGATCACCGCTTCGATCTGATCGGCGGCCCATTCGCCAAAGTTCTCGTCGGGCGCGCCGTCCAGTTCGTGCTTGCGGTATTCCATGCAGTGCGGAACGCGCACGAAATCCGGCGCAAAGGGGCCGTATTGCGCGTTGCGCTCATCCTGACCGCCCGCCGACATCGCCGCCAGGGTCGAGCCGTGATAATCGCGGTCGCGATACAGGATCTTGGTCTTCTTGCCGCCGTATTTCTTGTGGGCGATCTGGCGGACCATCTTGAAAGCTTTCTCGTTCGCCTCGCTCCCCGAGTTGGTGTAGTAGACCCGGCTCATGCCCGGCATCTTCTCGATCAGCTTTTCGGCAAACAGCGCCCCGGGGATCGAGCCCGCCGAGTTTGCAAAATAGCACAGCTTCATCAGCTGGTCGTAGACGGCCTTGCAGATGGATTCGCGGCCATAGCCCACGTTCACCGTCCATACGCCGCCCGAGACGGCATCCAGGTGTTCCTTGCCCTTTTGATCCCAGACGCGCATGCCCTTGCCTTCGACGATGATGCGCGGATCGTTCGTCTCAAACGGCTTGTGCTGGATCAAGTGGTGCCAGATATGGGCGCGGTCGGCCTCGACCACGCGGGAAAGATCGTTTTCGTTGAACGTGCCGTCCATGACATGTCCTTTCAGTAAGACGCGACGCGCGGGAATCACAATGCCCGGCGGGCGCGGATGAACCAGATACCGCAGATCAGCCCGAAAGCCCGGTACGCAGTAGGGCCAGATTACCCGATCGCGTAGCTCCAGTATATTCGCCTCGCGTATTTTTACGGGTTTGTTTTGCGGCAACCTTTGTGCTCAATACGAAAAATCCGACGAATTGGGGAGGAGAGGCGGATGGCGACCCACAGCATTTATCAGCGCGATCTGGACAAAGGCCCGGCCAATTTCACGGCCCTGTCCCCGCTTAGTTATATCGAGCGGACGGCGGCCGTTTACCCGGACTATCCGGCCGTGGTCTATGGCGACCGACGCTATAGCTGGGCGCAGACCTATGCGCGCTGCCGCCGGTTGGCCAGCGCGTTGGCTGCGCGTGGGGTGGGCAAGGGCGATACGGTGTCGATCATTGCCGCCAACATCCCCGAAATGTACGAGGCGCATTTCGGCGTACCCATGGCCGGCGCGGTGTTGAACACCATCAACACAAGGCTCGATGCCCCGATCATCGCCTTCATCCTGAACCACGCCGAATCCAAGGTGCTGCTGGTCGATCCCGAATTCTCGGGCGTGGTGAATCAGGCGCTGGAGCAGGTGGATCACGACATTCTGGTGATCGACATCGAGGACCCGAGTTTCGACGGTGGCGAGAAGCTGGGCGCGCTGACCTATGACGACCTGCTGGCCGAGGGCGACCCGGAATTTTCTTGGTCTCTGCCTGCCGATGAATGGGACGCGATCACGCTGAACTATACCTCGGGCACCACGGGCAACCCCAAGGGTGTCGTCTATCACCACCGTGGCGCGGCGCTGAACGCCACCTCGAACATCCTGACCTGGGGCATGCCGCAACATTCGGTCTATCTGTGGACGCTGCCGATGTTCCACTGCAATGGCTGGTGTTTTCCGTGGACCATGGCCGCGAACGCGGGCACGTCCGTATGCCTGCGTGCGGTGCGGGACGAGCCAATCTACCGCGCCTTCCGCGACGAGCGCGTGACCCATTTCTGCGGCGCGCCCATCGTTCTGAACATGCTGGCCAACGCACCCGATCACCTCAAGGATTTCGGCCATGAAATCAAGGTGATGACCGCAGGCGCCCCGCCGCCTGCCGCGGTGATCGCCGCGATGGAGGGGATGGGGATCGAGGTCACCCATGTCTATGGCCTGACCGAGACCTACGGGCCGTCGGTCGTGTGCGCCTGGAAGGAGGATTGGAACGACAAGCCCGCCGAGGAGCGCGCCGCGCTCAAAGTGCGGCAGGGGGTGAAATACGTTGCCCTGTCGGGGCTGATGGTGGCTGATCCCGAAACGCTCGAGCCGGTGCCGGCCGATGGCGAGACCATGGGCGAGATCTTCATGCAGGGCAACATCGTGATGAAAGGGTATCTCAAGAACCCCGAGGCCACGCAGAAAGCGTTCCGCGGCGGCTGGTTCGCCTCGGGCGATCTGGGGGTGATGCATCCCGACGGCTATGTCGCGCTGAAGGATCGGTCAAAGGACATCATCATCTCGGGGGGCGAGAACATCTCGTCGGTCGAGGTCGAGGATATCCTTTACAAGCACCCCGCCGTGATGGAGGCCGCCGTGGTCGCCAAACCGGACGAGAAATGGGGCGAGACGCCCTGCGCCTTTGTCGAGCTGAAGCCGGGCGCCGAAGCGACCAAGTCCGATCTGATCGCGTTCTGCCGCGACCACATGGCTCACTTCAAGGCGCCCAAGACGGTGGTGTTCGGGCCGCTGCCCAAGACATCGACGGGCAAGATCCAGAAATTCAAGCTCAGGGAACAGGCGCGGGCATTGGGCTAGGCGCCCAGCCGGTCAAAGATCGACAGGTCCAAGTCCAGCATCTCGCCCATCCAGATCGCCCGGTCGCGGTGGTCGGGCAGGTGCTGGCCGGTTTCAGGATGGGTGAACACGGTCAGCCCCTGCCGGTTGAGCATCAGCCATGGAATCACCTTGTCGAAGGCATCTGCGGCAAAACTCAACTGGCAACTCCAGCGCGGGTGGGGGCCGACATTGCGGCTGTGCATGTGGCCCATCTCGACGGGGAACAGGCGTGCAGCCTCTTCGCAGACACGGCGGGCGGTCTCCTGCGTTTCGGCGTCGAAATAGACATGGGCGTGATAGCCGGTGATCTGTGGCATCGGGGGCCTCGTGCGGTGATTTCCGGCACAAGGCTAGGCCCGATCGGCGCCGGTGCACAGACGCATTGGCACACAGACCCTGTGCGCGGCTCAGCCCGGCGCGTGGGCGTCCGGGTGGGCCGCTGCAAAGGCAGGGTGGTCCGCGCAGGCCGCCTCGACCGCCAGAATGCGCGGCATGTCCGACAGATCGACCTGCCAGCGCCGGGCGTTGTACATCTGCGGGATCAGGCACAGATCGGCCAAACCGGGCGCCGAACCCGTGCAATAGGGGGCCTGTTCGAATCCGGCCAGCATTGCCTCGAAGGCCAGCAGACCGGGGCGGATGAAATGGCGCATCCAGTCGCCGGGCATGTCGCCCTTTCCGCCGCTCAACTGCGTGGCGTGGCGGGCGACCTTCAGGTTGCAGACCGGGTGCAGATCCACCGCGATGGCATGGGCCAGCGCCTGCGCCCTGGCCCGCGCAACCGGCTTTTCCGGCAGCAGGTTCAGACCCCGCGTCCGGTCGAGATAGTCGAGAATGGCCAGTGACTGGGTCAATTGCGCGCCGTCGATCTCGAGCACCGGCACAAAGCCCTGCGGGTTGCGCGCCAGATGAGCGGGCGCGGTCTGCTCGCCCTTGACCAGATCGACGGTCTGCGCGCGATAGGCGATCCCGGCCAGGTTCAGCGCGATGCGCACCCGGTAGCTGGCCGAGGACCGCCAATAGTCATACAGGACGACGTCGCTCATCGGGCTTTGGCCGCGTCGATCGCCTGTTTCAGGATGGTCCGGTCGCCGATGTGGTTGGCCAGCACCAGCACCAGACGCGCGTTCAACGCATCGCTTTTGGCCTTGTCCAGACCGTCGTGCGCGGCCAGCAGATCGGCATAGAAATTATCCGCGCCGTCGATATTCGGGGTGAGGATCAGTTCATCCATTGTGCCTACTCCTTGCCGATGGCCCGGCGGATCGCATGCCGGAACGCGTTGTCTTCATAGCTGTCGCGCCGCGCCGCCACATGCTGGTCGGGCCGGATCAGATAGACCGCACCTTCCGCGTCGCCCATATACCGCCGCTTCAGCGCCAGCGTCCGGTCATCCTTGACCGACAGCGCCAGCCGCTCGACCGTCACACCCTCTTCCTCGATCATGTCAGGGGCGTCGGCGTCGATGGTCAGAAGGGTGAACTTGCCCGCCAGCTTGGGCAACAGGAATTCATCCCCCAGCGGCGCATCGGGGCAGGGCGATCCGGGGCGCGTTTCGGCCGGACCATCCAGCGCATCCGCCGAATTCAGCGGCGAGCCATCATAGGTGCAGGGCACGCTCAGCCGCCCGGAATTCACCAGCGGGCGAGCGAAGTCGTAATGTTCGCTCAGGTCCAGAACCGCGTCGCGCAGGATGCGCGACATTTCCGATTTCGGCGTGATGAAATCGGTCGAGCGGGTGGAGTTCAGGATGTTCTCGTCCGCACCATGGGTGCGCTCGACATCATAGCTGTCCAGCAGGCCGTCGGGCGCGGGACCATCAAGGACCATCTTCAGCTTCCAGCACAGGTTGTCAGTGTCCTGCAGGCCCGAATTGGCCCCACGCGCGCCGAAGGGGCTGACCTGATGGGCGCTGTCGCCGGCAAAGATCACCCGACCGTGGCGGAATTTCTCCATCCGGCGGCACTGGAAAGTATAGATGCTGACCCATTCCAGCTCGAACTGGACATCCTCGCCCAGCATCGCCTTGAGGCGCGGGATCACGTTTTCGGGGCGCTTTTCGCGTTCCTTGTCGATGTCCCAGCCCAGTTGCAGGTCGATGCGCCAGACATTGTCGGGCTGTTTGTGCAGCAGGGCGGACTGGCCGCGGTTGAAGGGTGGGTCGAACCAGAACCAGCGTTCGGACGGGAAATCGGCCTCCATGATCACGTCGGCGATCAGGAAGTTGTCCTCGAACACGCGGCCCACGAAATCCAGCCCCAGCATCCGACGGGTGGGCGAATTGGCCCCGTCGCAGGCGATCAGCCAGTCGGCTTCGACGGTGTACGACCCCTCGGGCGTTTCCACCTCGAGCTTGACGTGGTCGTCATGGGTGCCGATCGCCTCGACCTTGTTGCGGCCACGGATTTCGATCGGTGCGCCTTGGGCCTGCAACGCGCGGACCCGTTCGACCATGAACTGCTCAAAGTAGTATTGCTGAAGGTTGATGAAGGCCGGATGGGCGTAGCCCTCATCGGGCTGCAGGTTGAATTCATAGACCTTGCGGTCGTCGAAGAACACCTTGCCGGTGTTCCACAGCACGCCCTTGCCCACCATCGGCCGGGCACACCCCAGCCGGTCGGCGATTTCCAGCGTGCGCTGGGCGAAACAGATGGCGCGGCTGCCGAAACTGACCTTGTCGTTGTCGTCCAGCACCACCACCTCGACGCCCTGCTGGGCCAGGTCGATGGCGGCGGCCAGCCCGACCGGGCCCGCGCCGATCACGATCACCTGATGCCGCACCGGGGCCGGGGCATCCTGATCGGGGCTGCGGGCATAGGCATAGAGCGGCTGTTCAAAAATCTTGTTCATGGGCTCTCTCCCCAAGTTCCGTGCGCCGGGCGCACATTCCCTGCCCACCGGCGCGGGGCGCCGATGGCTCTCCTCCATGGTTGCATCGTTTTCAGGCCGGCAACACGATCTGGATCAAGTTGCCGGGCCATTTCTCAGCCCTGCAGGGCCTCCCACATCTCCAGATCGCGCTGGGCGGTCCAGATGCGCGGGGTCTCGATGCCGCGCGCCTCATCATAGGCGCGGGCCACGTTGAAGGGCAGGCAGTGTTCATAGATGGCGTAGTCCGAGAATTTCGGATCGCACTCCGCACGCACCGCGTCCCAGGCCTCTTTCAGGCTGCCGCCGCGTGCCGCCACCTTGGCCGCCGGGCGATAGGTGCTTTCGACGAAATCGCGGGTGTTCTCGATGGCGGCGTTCACCATTTCCTTGCCGACAAGCGCATCGCCGCGCCCCGGCGCGATGGCGTCCACGTCGAACCACTGGATCTGATCCAGCGTCTCGCCCCAGTCGCTGAAATACCCGTCACCGCAATAGCAGGCCGAGTGGTATTCGACGATGTCGCCGGTGAACATCACGTTCTGGTCGGGCACGTGGATGACGATGTCGCCGGCCGTATGCGCCCGCCCCAGATGCATCAGATCGACCCGGCGGTTGCCCAGATAGACCGTCATCGTGTCGCTGAAAGTAGTGGTGGGCCAGGTCAAGCCGGGGATGCTCTCGTGCCCTTCGAACAGGCGCGGAAAGCGCTGGAACTCGCTGTCCCAGTCCTCTTTCCCGCGTTCGACGACCATGGCGCGGGCCATGTCCGACATGATGATCTGCTGCGCACCGAAGGCGCTGGCGCCCAGCACGCGGACCGCGTGGTAATGGGTCAGCGCCACATGGGTGATCGGCTTGTCGGTTACCGAACGGATGCAGTCGATCACCTTTTGCGCAAGGCGCGGCGTGGCCTGGGCCTCGACCACCATCACGCTGTCATCGCCGATGATCACGCCCGAGTTCGGGTCACCTTCGGCGGTGAAGGCATATAGCCCTTCGCCCACCTCGGTGAACGAGATCTTCTTTTCGGTCATGTCCCCCTGGGACGCGAATGCCTTGGCCATTTGGCGCTCCTTATCGTGCGTATGGGTCTTCAAGGGCAGGCAGCACCGTGCCGGTGCAGTCGCCGAAACCGATCGTGTAGCCGTCGCCCCGGGCGGCGCCCTTGAGGGTCAGCGTGTCGCCGTCTTCGATGAAGCTGCGGGTTTCGCCGGTCTCCAGCGTGATCGGTTCCTTGCCGCCCCAGCTGAGTTCCAGAAGCGAGCCGCGGCTGTCCTTCGTCGGGCCCGAGATCGTGCCCGAGCCGAGCAGATCGCCTACGTTCATCGGGCAGCCCGAGGTGGTGTGATGCGCCAGTTGCTGCGCCGAGGAATAATACATTTCCTTGTAGTTGGTGCGCGCGATGGTGGACGCCGGTTTGCCTTCGGGCGCCATCGTTACCTCAAGCTCGATGTCATAGAGCATCGGGCCGCAGTCCTTGAGGTGGTCCAGCAACTCGACCTCACGCGGGGGCGTGTCGCAGCGGAACGGGTCCAGCGCGGCCTTGGTCACGATCCAGGGCGAAATCGAGGTGGCGGTGGCCTTGGCCTGAAACGGGCCCAGCGGCTGGTATTCCCAGGCCTGAATGTCGCGCGCCGACCAGTCGTTCAGCAGGACATAGCCAAAGATGTGGTCGTCGGCCTCCTGCACGGTGATCGGGCCGTCGGACGGGGTGCCGACGATGGCGCCCATCTCCAGCTCGATGTCGAAGCGGCGGCTGGGCAGGAAGGCGGGTCGGTCATGGTCGGGCGATTTCAACTGCCCCCACGGGCGGCGGATATCGGTGCCCGAAACCACCACCGACGAGGCGCGGCCGTTGTAGCCGATGGGGATGTGCAGCCAGTTGGGTGGCAGCGCGTTTTCCGGGCCGCGGAACATGGTGCCCACATTGGTGGCATGGTGCTTGCCCGCGTAGAAATCGGTGAATTCGCTGACGGCGAAGGGCATGTGCAGCTGGGCCTCGGCCTGCGGAACCAGCAGCGGTTCGATCTTGTCCTGTTCTTTCGACCCTTTCGCCAGCAGGGCGGTCAGCCGCTCGCGCAGCGCGGCCCAGACCGCCGGTCCCTGCTCCATCAGCGGGTTCCAGAAGGGCAGGTCGAACAGCGGCTCGTCGCCCAGCGTGATCAGCCCTTCGGCCTCGGCGGCGGACACGTCAAGGATCATGTCCCCGATGGCCACGCCGCAGCGGGGTTCGGTGCCTTCGGTCGAAAAGACGCCATAGGGCAGGTTGTTCAGCGGAAACGGGTGGTTCGCGTCATTGGCCGAGGCCACCCAGGATTTCATCAAAGGCATTGCGTTTCCTTGTGCGGTGCGGTGGCCGTGGGGCCACCGGTGTCATTTCTTTCCGGGCGTGCCGTCGAATTTCTTCTCCAGATCCGTCCAGCAATCGATGTAGTCATCCTGCAGCGGCGCCTCGTTCGCGGCAAAGGCGGTCAGGTGCTGCGGAAAGCGGGTCTCGAACATGAAGGACATGGTGTTGTCCAGCTTGTCCGGCCCCAGATTGGCGTTGGATGCCTTTTCAAAGGCTTCCTTGTCGGGGCCATGCGGGATCATCATGTTGTGCAGGCTCATGCCGCCCGGCACGAAGCCCTGCGGCTTGGCGTCATACTGGCCGTAGATATTGCCCATCAGCTCGGACATGATGTTCTTGTGGTACCACGGCGGGCGGAACGTGTCCTCCATCACCATCCAGCGTTCGCGGAACAGGACGAAGTCGATATTGGCCGTGCCCGGAACGCCCGAAGGCGCGGTCAGCACGGTAAAGATCGACGGATCGGGGTGGTCGAACAGAATGGCCCCGACCGGGCAATAGGTGCGCAGGTCGTATTTGTAGGGCGCGTAGTTGCCGTGCCAGGCCACCACGTCCAGCGGGCTGTGACCGATCTTGGTGGTGTGGAACTGGCCGCACCACTTGATCGTCACGGTCGAGGGCACCTCGCGATCCTCGAACGCGGCCACCGGCGCCTTGAAGTCGCGCGGGTTGGCCATGCAGTTGGCGCCAATCGGGCCGCGGCCCGGCAGCTCGAATTTCTGGCCGTAGTTCTCGCAGACGAAACCGCGGCAGGGGCCTTCCAGCACCTCGACGCGGTAGACCAGCCCGCGCGGGATGATGGCGATCTCCTTGGGTTCCAGGTCGATGATGCCCAGCTCGGTCGCAAAACGCAGCCGGCCTTCCTGCGGCACCACCAGAAGCTCGGAATCGGCCGAGAAGAAATAGTCGTCCACCATCGATTCGGTGACCAGATAGATGTGGCTGGCCATGCCGACCTGGGTGTTCACGTCGCCGGCGGTGGTCATGGTGCGCATGCCGGTCAGCCAGGTCAGCGGCTGGTCGGAATGGGGCACCGCGTCCCAGCGGTACTGGCCCAGGCTGATCACGTCCGGATCGACATTCGGGGCGCTTTTCCAATAGGGCAGGTCGGTCTTTTCATAGCGGTGCGAATGCTTGACCGACGGCCGGATGCGATAGCACCAGGTGCGCTCGGGCGGGTTGGCGGTGAAGGCGGTGCCGCTAAGCTGTTCGCCATATAGGCCATAGTTGCATTTCTGCGGGCTGTTCATGCCCTGCGGCAGCGCGCCGGGCAGCGCCTCGGTTTCAAAGTCATTGCCAAAGCCGGGCATATAGCCTGCATGGGTGCCAACGGGCGTGCTGGCTTGGGTCAGAGCGTGCGGGTCAGTCGGACGATTCATCGGGGTTCCTCCGTTTGCTGCTTGTCGGATAATAGTTGATTTTGTAACTAACAACCATGACACAGCCAGATTCCGCCGAAAAAGATGACTTCGACCTGCGAAATTTCCTGCCCTTCCTGCTCAACCAGGCGGCCGAGGAAAGCTCGTTGGATTTCCAGAAGGTTTACAAGAACCGCTATGGGATGCTGCGCACCGAATGGCGCGTGTTGTTCCACCTTGGCAATTACGGAGAGATGACCGCCAAGCAGATCGGGGAACGTGCCAAGATGCACAAGACCAAGATCAGCCGCGCGGTGCACAAGCTGGAACAGCGCCGATACCTGCGGCGCACCCGCGACGAAAACGACCGCCGGATGGAGCGGCTGACCCTGACACCCGCCGGTCTGACGGTGTACCGCGAATTGCGCGACATCGCCCGCGACTATGACGCTCGGCTGGCGGGCATGTTCACCACGGGCGAGGCGGCGCTGTTGCGGATGATGCTGCGGCGGCTGGCCGGGATGGACTGACCTCTGGTAATCTGGCCCCGCAGCCCCCAAGTGGGGTGCAGACCAGACGGAGCCCCAAGATGCCATCCACCGACCCCAAAGCCCGCGCCGATGATCTGATTGGATGGTTGCTGGACCGGGGGTTGGAAGGGGCCGAACAGTCGGAAATACTCGAAGGCTATTGCCTGCGGCTTGTAGATGCGGGCGTTCCCCTGATGCGGTTTCACGCCGCCCAGAGCGCCTATCACCCCACTTACGGCGGCACCGGTTTCAACTGGTACCGGGACGAAGGGGGCAGCGTCGAGAATTACGAGCACCGCGAGGAATTGCCTGATCAGTGGGTTTCCAGCCCGCTCTACGAGATGCTGCAGTCCGGCGCGAAGGAGCTGCGTGAAAGGCTGAAAGACCAGAACGAACCCAGCCGATTTCCGTTTTTGAACGAACTGCACCAGAAAGGTGCCACAGACTACTTTGCATCCGGTCTGGTTCTGCAGAAGGTCGAGCCCGAAAACCGGATTGCCCTGGATCAGATGCCCGAGGGGGTCTTGATGTCGTGGACGACGGACCATGCCGAGGGGTTCGACGACATTCACCTGGATCTGATCCGATATGCTCTGCCGCATCTGGGGCTGGCCTTGAAATCGGCCTCGAACCGGAAAATGGCGCAGGATCTGCTGCGCGTCTATCTGGGGCGGGATGCGGGTCGGCGCGTGCTGTCGGGGGAAATCCGGCGCGGATCGTTGCAGCAGATCGACGCTGTGATCTGGAACTTCGACCTCGAGGGCTTTACCGGCCTGGCCGAACGCCTTCCCGGGTCGGACATCATAGCGATGCTGAACGACTATCTGGCCGTGGCGGTCGAGGTCGTTCAGGGTTGTGGCGGCAATATCCTGAAATTCATGGGCGACGGGCTGATGGCCATGTTCGACGTGGGCGAGATCGACGAGGACGCCCGCGCCGCGCTGGCCGCCGTTGGTGTTCTGCAGACGCGTATGGCCGAGCTCAACGCGGAACGGGCCGCCGCCGGCCTGCCGGTCGCCAATTTCACACTTGCCTTGCATTCGGGCGAGATCCTTTATGGCAATATCGGTGCTGAAAGCCGGCTGGATTTCACCGTGATCGGACCGGCGGTGAACCAGGCCGCGCGTATCGCAGGCATGCACCGCTCGCTGGACCGGCGTATCTTGATCTCGGATGACGTGGCCCGTGCCGCTCAGCCCTGCGAACAGGACCTGATCTCGGTCGGGCGCTATATGCTGCGCGGCGTGCCCGAACCCAAAGAGCTGTTCACGATCTACGCGCCGACGGCCTAGAAGTCGATCTCGACCCCGGGCAGGTTCAGTTCACGCATCATGTCGCGCAACTCCTGACGGGCAGCGATGTTCGAGATATTGAGCTGTTTCACCCCGATATCCTTGAGGTCCAGCAGCGTCAGCCCGCGCGGGAACAGTTCGCGAAAGATCACACGCTCGGAAAAGCCCGAGGCGACGCGGAAGCCGATGCGCTGCGACAGCATCTCGATGGCGCGCTGCATCTTTTCCTTGTTGACCATGCGCTGGGTGCCCACGCGGTTGCGCACCACCACCCAATCGATCGGTTTCAGCCCGGCCTGCGCCCGCAATTGCCGCGCGTTCCAGACCATCTCGGAATAGACCGAGGGCCCGAGGATCTTTTCGCCCTTCGAGTCGATCCGGGCCAGCAGGTCGAAATCGATGAAACTGTCGTTCAGCGGCGTGATCAGCGTGTCGGCCAGCGAATGAGCCACCTGGCTCAGCCTTGTGTGCGAGCCGGGGCAGTCGATCAGGATGAAATCGCTGTCGCTTTCCAACTCGGCCACGGCGGCCGACAGACGGTGGTCATAGATGTTCTCGCCGGGTTTGAGCTTGCTTGCGTCGATCTCGGGCAGGTCATGGTGACGCGGGCTGGGCAGCTCCAGCTTTTCCGTGGAAAGGAAATTGCGGCGGTTCTCGAAATAGCGGCCCAGGCTGCGCTGCCGCAGGTCCAGATCCAGGGTGCTGACCTTGTTGCCCAAACGCGCAAGCGCGGTTGCAACATGCATGGAAACCGTCGACTTGCCTGCGCCGCCCTTTTCGTTCCCCACAACGATGATATGTGCCATACCTGTATTCCCAAGTCGCGCCGTGTTTGCCTACACGTTGTTTGAACCCACTATATGTTGTGTGATCCGCGAAGAAAAGCGGTCCTGTAGGGTCTGCGGGACAATATCAGTGTCTATATTGGTTTTTTTCGCGATACCCGCAGCTTGACGCTTGGTTGTTGCCAAACGGGGCGTGCGCCGCCACAGTCTGTAAACTGACTTGGACGCAAGGACCCGGCTTGGAGCACGTATTCCTGAACGTATTGAACATCGTTCTGCCGGTGCTGATCTGTGCTGGTGTGGGGTACGGGCTGGCGGTCGCGCGCGCACCGTTCGACAACAAGGTGATCGGCGGGATTGTCTCGAAGGTGGGATATCCGACACTGATCATCTCTCATCTGTCCGCCACCAAGATCCAGATTGCCACGTTTCTGGACATGATGGCGGCCGCTGCCCTCGCCATTGCGGCGTTCGGCGTGCTCGGGTTTTTGGTATTGCGGCTGTTGCGCTGGCCGGTGCGGGCGTTTCTGACCCCGCTGATGCATGGCAATGTGGGCAATATCGGGTTGCCGATCACTCTGCTGGCACTGGGCGATGCGGGCATGGCATATACGATGGCTTTTGTCGTCGTGGTGTTGGTGAGCATTTTCACGGTCGGCATGTGGATCCCGGCCGGAGAGTTCTCGGCCCGCAAGCTTGCAACATCTCCGATAATCTATGCGGTTGCCATCGCGCTGACGCTGATGGCTACGGGTTCTGCCCTGCCGCAACCGATCGCCAAATCCTTTGACATTCTGGGCGGGCTGTCGATCCCGCTGATGTTGCTGACACTGGGTCACACGCTGGCCACGCTTCGTACGGGCAGCCTTGGCCGGGCAGTCGTTCTGACAGGTCTGCATCTCGTTCTGGCTGCCGGGATCGCCACCACGCTTATCTGGCTGTTCGGCTTTACCGGGGTCGAACGCGGAGCGTTGATCCTGTGCTGCCTGATGCCGTCTTCGGTTGCGACATACCTGTTCATCGACCAGCATGTTCCGGAAAATGGCCCGGAAGTGGCCGGGTACATCATGGTCTCAACCCTGACGACGATCCTGGTGCTGCCGCTCGCCTTGGCCTACTGGATCTGACTTTGCCCAACCAGGAACCGACATCATGATATTGCACTGCGTGTTCTTCACTTTCCGATCAGATGCACCGCAGGACGCGCGCCGCGCCGTTCTGACCGGCTTGGCCGAGCTATGCGCAGATCTGGACGGGGCCTTGGCCTTTGAAAGCGGCCCCAATCTCGATTTCGAAGGAAAGTCGCAGGATTATCTCGATGGGTTCGTGATCCGCTTTGCGGATCGACCCGCCGTGAAGGCTTACGCCGAACACCCGACACACCGCCGGTTGGGCGGTCAGATGTGTGATCTGTGTCAGAATGGTGCCGACGGGATCATCGTCTTTGACCTAGACGTGCCGGACGCGCAATAGAAGCGGCCAACGAAAAAGGCCGCCCCCTCGGGGACGGCCTTGGAATTTCCGCAAAGGCGCTGGTTCAGAAACCCAGGCCTTCGTACTTCTTCTTGAACTTCGACACGCGACCGCCGGCGTCCATCAGGCGCGACGAGCCACCGGTCCACGCAGGATGCGAGGAGGGGTCGATTTCCAGGGCCAGCTGATCGCCTTCGGCGCCCCAGGTCGATTTCATCTGGATCACGGTGCCGTCGGTCAGTTTGACGTCGATCATGTGGTAGTCGGGATGGATGTCTTTTTTCATCTTTCCGCTCCTTACGCCTCGGCGCCAGCCTTGGGCTTGTAGTTGGTGACTTCTGCGATACGGGCGGATTTACCGCGACGGGTACGCAGATAGTACAGTTTGGCGCGACGGACGCGGCCACGACGGACAACGGTGATGCTGTCGATGTTGGTCGAATGCAGCGGGAACACACGCTCAACGCCTTCGCCAAACGAAATCTTGCGAACGGTGAACGAACCGGCGATGCCGCTGCCACCTTTGCGCGCAATGCAGACGCCTTCGTAGTTTTGCACACGGGTACGCGACCCTTCGGTCACTTTAAAGCCGACACGGATGGTGTCACCGGCTTTGAAATCGGGGATGTCTTTCCCCAGGGCGGCAATCTGTTCCGCCTCAAGCTGTGCGATCAGGTCCATCGCAGTTACTCCTATCTGCTCGTGGTTGGTCCACGAAGTTGGGCACGATCTGAGAGCTCTTGGTCTTCTCCGGGTCCCGCGATCTGCAGCCCGCCAGAGGTCAGGTCGAATGTTCCTTTTGGTCCGGGTTATTCCACAGCTTCCCTGATCCGAAGAAGGGCAGGTGCGTTCCTGCGATCAACCCAAAACACCGGAGTCGCCCCAGAGGCGGCACCGGATTGCGCCCGTTTAGGGAAGTCGGACGTGCATATCAAGCCCAAATCGCCGGTTTTCAGGCCAAATCGCGGTGGATTTGGTGGGAATCCGCCGTCACCTGTACCGCGGCGTTGCCTTGTGCCGGGGATCGGGCATTCTGGATCATAATTCAAGAGCAGGTTTAGAGGCAGAGCAACAGGATGAGCAAAGCGATTTTCTGCGTGGTTCTTGCGCTGGCACTGATGTCTTGCGGGCGTCGTGCGCCGGCGCCCCAAATCGTAGACCAACCGGTGGTTGCGGGACTTTCCGGGCCTTCGGTTCTGTACCCCGCCTTTGCGGATGCCGACCCGCATGACTGGGAGCGGCGGCGGCCCGAGCACTATCCCGTGCATGGGCTCGACGTCTCGCGCTGGCAGGGACCGATCGACTGGCGTCAGGCCAAGGCCTCGGGGGTCAGTTTCGTGTTCATTAAGGCGACCGAAGGGGGCGACGTGGCCGATCCGATGTTCCAGGATCACAGTCAGGGCGCCCGGGCGGCTGGGGTTCCGTGGGGTGCATATCACTATTACTACTTCTGCCGCCCCGCGGCCGAGCAGGCCCGCTGGTTCATTCGCAACGTTCCCCGAGGGGCCGACCTGCCGCATGTGCTGGACATGGAATGGACCCCTCATTCCAAAACCTGCACCCTGCGCCCCGATGGCAAGACGGTGCGGGCCGAGGCGGAAAGGTTCCTCGACATATTGGAGCGACACTACGGTCGCCGGCCGATCGTCTACACCACGGTCGATTTCTACGAGGACACAGGTATCGGACGGCTACCAAAGACCGAGTTCTGGCTGCGCTCGGTCGCGGGGCATCCGCGCAATGTCTATCCCAAGGCAGTCTGGCGGTTCTGGCAGTATACGGGTACCGGTTTGGTGCCCGGAGTGCAGGGGCGAGTGGACATCAACGCCTTCAACGGCTCACCTGATATTTGGGCGCGTTGGAAGGCGGGCGCACCCTAGTCGTCGGCTTCCCTGCGCGCCTTCAGGTAGGCATCCCACAGGTCCGGGCGGCGCGTGCGGGTAATCTCTTCCGCCATCTGGTGACGCCATTCGGCGATGCGCCCATGATGTCCAGACATCAGGATCGGGGGGATTTCGCGCCCGTTCCACTCGGCTGGCCGAGTGTATTGCGGGTGTTCCAGCAAGCCGGACGAAAAGCTCTCTTCCTCGGTCGAGGCCTGATTTCCCAGAACCCCGGGCAGCAGTCGCACGGTGGCGTCGATCAGCGCCTGCGCGGCAATCTCGCCTCCGGTCATGACGAAATCGCCCAGCGAGACTTCCTGGATGCCGTAGTGCTCTAAAACCCGTTCATCAACGCCTTCAAATCGGCCACACAACAGGGTCATGCCATCGCAAAGGGCCAAGTTCTGCATCATGCGCTGATCCATCCGGCGCCCGCGCGGGCTGAGGTAGATCAGCGGCCAGTTGCCCTGTACCCCATCCATAGTGTGATCAACGGCGGCCCCCAGTACATCCGGCCGCAACACCATGCCGGCACCGCCGCCTGCGGGCGTGTCGTCGACATTGCGATGCTTGCCGACACCGAACTGCCGCAGATCGACCGTTTCCAGTTGCCACTGACCCTCCTGCAGCGCCTTGCCGGTCAGGCTTTCGCCCAAGACGCCGGGAAAGGCAGATGGGAACAGCGTGATCACCTTGGCCTTCCACACGCCATGCAGGTCCGGCGTGGGCGTCAGCAACTCACGCGGTTTCAGCGTGGGGCGAATAGCCTTGCGGCCATGTGACTTTGCAGGTTTGTCCGTCATGTGTTCGTGGTCAGGCTGTTTTGGGCGCGTTCGACGATGCGGGCTTTCTGTCGGACCAGCGCCGCCTCGTCCAGCCCCGATCGGTTCAACTCGAGCATTTCCGAAAGCGCTTCTTGCGGCAATGCCGGGTTTGAGCGAGTGGGCTTGACCAGCAGGGTGGCCTTCTCGGGCGGCAGGTCCAGGAATTCGGCAAAAGGTGTGCCGGGGCCAAAGCTGCGCTCACGCAGGTCTTCCAACCATTCGGTCTGCACTCGAACCGAAGGCAGCCGATCACGAACGGCGTCCGCAGTCTGCTGCAGCGAAGGGAGCTCTTCGAGCCTCTCGCGGAACGTGTCAAAATCCTGCACCAGCCGCGTGCGCTGAAGATCATGGGCCCAGAGACTGCGGATCCAACTGCCGCGCTGGCGCAGCGAGAGATAGACGGTGATGTCCAGTTCCGATCCGACCAGCCGGTTGCGCAGCGTATCGACCACGCAGGCGGCCAGATCTGGGGCTTCGGCGTATCCCACAATTAGATTGCGGCTGGGGCGAAGCCCCGAGAAGTTCTCCTCGCTCAGGATCAGCCCGCGCTTTTCCCCGAAATCCAGCGTCGCCAGAAGTTCGCGCCAGCGATTGCCGAATTCGGACAGCGTACCGAATGTCCCATACAGCGAATGGCGCGTGGCGGCTTCCGATAACCCGGATTTGCGGGTGACATATGGCAGAACCAATGCGTGGCGCGGCCAGATCAACGCTCGGTTCTCGAACAGAAAGGATTGCGCGGCGGTCGTGCCGGTTTTGTGAAGGCCCAGATGCAGCAGGATGCGCCGCGTCACAGCAGGCCCTCGGGAGGGTCGGCGACGATACGCCCGGCCTCAAGGTCAATCGTGGGTACGGCCGCTTTGGTGAATGGCAGAAATACAGTGGATTTCAGCCCGGGCCCGTGCAGTTCGAGCAGGTCGTCGGCGCCGTGGTTCTGCACCGATTTGACCCGCCCCAGCAGGGTTCCCCCGGTGTCATAGACCTCAAGCCCCAAAAGGTCGGCGTGATAGAATTCGTCATCCGGCAGCGATGGCAACTGCTCGCGCCGGGCATAAAGGCGCAGCCCCTTCAGGGCGTCCGCCTGTTCCTTGGTTTCGACCCCGCCTAGACGCGCGGCAAATCCGTTCTTGATCGCGCGTGTGATGATCAGCGGATAGCGCTGGGCGCCACTCTCGTCGGTCAGGGGGGAGTAGGTCTCGATATCCTCTGGTACCGCGCAATAGCTTTTCAGGCGGACCTCGCCGCGTACGCCGAAGGACCCGGCGATGCTGCCGACACAGATCAGATCAGTCATTGGGCATTTCCGTTGTCACGCATATTCCACTTTCCCAGACACCGATTTCGCCACAGGCTTCGCGTTGATTGCTGCGTTCAAAGAACACGCCCACAATAAAGGCGATCAGCAGCAGGATGGGAAGGCGTATCAATCCAAACATGCCACCCTACCGCGTTTCCACCGGCAGGCTGCCGCGGCGGCGCTCCCAGCCATGGGTTTCCAGTTCTGGCGTGTCCGAGCTTTCCTCGGGCCAGCCCACGCAGAAATAGCCGATCAGCCGCCAGCCCTCGGGCACCGACAGGTCGCGGGTCAGCCGGCCGGGATCGAGGATCGAGACCCAGCCCAGCCCCAGCCCATGCGCGCGCAGCGCCAGCCAGAACAAAGTGACGGCCGAGACCACCGAATAGCGGCGCATTTCGGGCATGGTGCCTGCGCCCAGCCCCTGGCCCTTGTCGGTGGCGTCATCGCAGAACACCGCCAGCTGAACCGGCGCCTCTTGCATGCCCGACAGTTTCAGCTGGCTGTACAACTGCGCTCGGTCACCGGAGTAACCCGCCAGCGCCGCGTCATTGGCCGCCTTGAAGTTCTCCAGCGCCACGGCCCGGGCCTCAGGGCTTTCGACGCGGATCACGCGCCACGGTTCGCTCAGCCCCACCGAAGGGGCCAGCTGAAACGCGTCGAGGCAGCGCGTCAGCACTGCCTCGTCCACCGCGTCGGTGCGGAACCGGCGTACATCGCGCCGGAGCCGCATCAACAGATCGAACTGCGTGCGGAAATCTTCGGTGAAAGCCTGATCCTGCACGCGCCCGCCTGTTTACTCTTCTGCAGCAGCAGCTTCTTCTTCGGCCGGAGCGGCAGCAGCCTCTGCGGCTTCAGCAGCCTTGGCGGCTTTCTCTTCCGCGCGCTCCTGGGCTTTCTTGCCCGGGGTGCCCTTCTGAGGGTTGTTGCGCTCGGCTTTCTCCTTGGCGCCGGCGGCTTCCAGCATGCGGGCAATCCGGTCGGTCGGCTGCGCGCCTTGGTCCAGCCAGTACTGGATGCGCTCCATGTTCATCTTCACGCGCTCTTCGCTGTCTTTCGGCAGCAGCGGGTTGTAGGTGCCCAGCTTCTCGATGAAGCGGCCGTCACGCGGCATGCGGCTGTCCGCTGCAACGATGCGGTAGAAGGGGCGCTTTTTCGAGCCGCCACGGGCCAGACGAATTTTCATTGCCATTGTGGTATCTCCTTTGGATGGCGTTGGCCGGAAAGCTCCGGCTATTTCTGGTGCTTCTTGTGGTGTCGGATGACTTCCTGAATGATGAAATTCAGGAAAGCCTTGGCAAAATCGGGGTCCAGATCCGCCTCTTTCGCCAGGTCTTCAAGCCGTGCGATCTGCGCGGCCTCGCGCGAGGGATCGGACGGGGGAAGGTCGTGTTCGGCCTTGAGCTTGCCAACGGCCTGCGTGTGCTTGAACCGCTCGGCCAGCGTATAGACCAGAATCGCGTCCAGCCGGTCGATGCTTTCGCGGTGATCTTTCAGCAAGGCCGCGGCCCGCGTCACGGGATTGTTCATTGGCCGGTCCTTTCGGTGTTCAGATCGGTCGTTGACGTGTCGAGTTTCGGGTGCCGCCAGATCTGTGCGGACTTGCCCAGCACTTCGCCCTCGCGCTCGTAAGTGGCGCCGAGGCGCTCTGCCAGAGCGCGCGAACGGTCATTGGCGTGGGCGATGTAGCTGATGACGCCGTTCAGCCCCTGATGGCGCGCCGCATGGTCGCGGGCGGCCTGCGCGGCCTCGAAGCCCAGGCCCTTGCCTTCGGCCTGTTCCATCAGGGTCCAGCCCAGCTCGGGTTCGTCCCAGCCCGGCACATAGATCATGCCGGTCCAGCCCACGAAAGTACCGCTGGCCTTTTCGGTCAGGTGCCACAAGCCATAGCCGCGCAGCGCCCAGTGGCCAAGCCGGTTCGCCAGTCCGTTCCAGCAGCCCGCCGCATCCCTGGGGCCGCCCACCATGTGGCTGCGCTCGGTCGAGTAGAAGGCCGTCATGGCCGGCAGGTCGTCCGGATGCGGTGCCCGAAGGATCAGGCGCTCAGTCTCAAGGGTCGGGATGGTGAAGGTCGTCATGCGTAGGCCTCCATCCCGCCATCGCCGTCGCCGGGCAGGTGACGATAGACCAGAACCGGCTCGTCGAACCCGGCCTCGGCCTGCAGGTCGCGCTGGGCGCACAGGCGCTCGGCCACGCGGGCCGAGGCTGCGTTGTCGGGGTCCACATAGCTGACCAGTGACGGCAGGGCCTGCGGACCCAGCGCAAAGTCGCGGGCGGCTTCGGCCGCTTCGGTTGCAAGGCCACGCCCTTCGGCGGCTTCGGTCAGCAGATAGCCCAGCTCGTGTTCGCGGTCGCCGAATTCCATGCCGATCGACACGAAGCCCAGAACCTGACCGCCCGCGCGGTCCTCGATGGCCCAAATTCCCGCCCCGCGCAGCAGCCAGCCCGCGACGTATTGCGAGAAATCCAGCCAAGCCGCCTGCCGGTCAAACGGGCCGTCCATGTGTTTGGCGCGGTCCGACATCAGGATGTCGGCATAGGTGTCGAAATCCCCGATCCGCGGCGCGCGCAGCACCAGCCGCGCAGTCTCCAGCCGCGGCAAGTCCGCAGCCAGCCGCGCCGACAGAGCGGCAGCGGGGCCAGTGGCCGGAGCCTCCCAGGGATATGCGACGGGCGCGGTCACTTATTTCTTCTTTCCGAACCCGCTCAGGCCGGGGGGCAGGGCCATGCCGCCGCCCATGCCGGGCATGCCGCCGGGCATCTTGCCGCCCATCGCCTTGGCTGCGGCTTCCAGCGCCTTGGGGTCCATGCCCGCAGCCATGTCCTCGGGGCTGGGCCCGCCTTTGCCGAACATGCCTTTCATGGCCTGTTTCAGCATCTTGCCTTTGCCCATCTTGCCCATCTTCTTCATCATGTCCGACATCTGCCGGTGCATCTTGAGCAGCTTGTTGATGTCGCTGACTTCCATGCCCGAACCGGCCGCGATGCGTTTCTTGCGGCTGGCCTGCAGCAGCGCGGGGTTGGCGCGTTCCTTCTTGGTCATCGACTGGATCATGGCGATCTGCTGGCGCAGGATCCGGTCGTCCAGTCCGGCCTGATCCATCTGCTTGGCCATCTTGCCCATGCCCGGCATCATGCCCATCATGCCCTGCATGCCGCCCATCTGGATCATCTGTTCCAGCTGCATCTTCAGGTCGTTCATGTTGAACTGACCCTTCATCATGCGCTTCATCATGCGCTCGGTCTGCTCGAGCTCCATGGTCTCCTGGGCCTTTTCGACCAGGGCCACGATGTCGCCCATACCCAGGATTCGGCCCGCGATGCGGTCGGGCTCGAAGGTTTCAAGCGCATCCATCTTCTCGCCCAGACCCACGAAGCGGATCGGCTTGCCGGTCACTGCGCGCATCGACAGCGCCGCACCGCCGCGGCCGTCACCGTCCATCCGGGTCAGGACCACGCCCGTGATGCCGACCTTGGCGTCGAACTCTTCGGCCACTTCGACGGCGACTTGACCGGTCAGGCCATCGACCACCAGCAGGGTTTCGCGCGGGTCCACCACGTTGCGGACCTGCTCGACCTCGTCCATCAGCACTTCGTCGATATGCAGACGGCCCGCAGTATCCAGCATGTAGACGTCATATCCGCCCAGCGTGGCCTGCTGCTTGGCGCGCTTGGCGATGTCCACCGGTTTCTGGCCCGGCACGATCGGCAGGGTGTCCACCCCGATCTGGGTGCCCAGCACCGCCAACTGGTCCATTGCCGCCGGGCGGTAGACGTCCAGCGAGGCCATCAGGACCTTCTTGCCCTCTTTTTCTTTCAGGCGTTTCGCCAGCTTGCCGGTGGTCGTCGTCTTGCCCGAGCCCTGCAAGCCGACCATCAGGATCGGCGCGGGCGGATTGTCGATTTTCAGCTTGCCGGGGTCCTCCTCGCCGCGCAGGGTATCGACCAGCGCGTCGTGCACGATCTTGACGACCTGCTGGCCTGGCGTGATCGACTTGGTCACCGCCTGGCCGGTCGCCTGTTCCTGCACCTTCTTGACGAACGCACGCGCCACCGGCAGCGACACGTCAGCCTCAAGCAGCGCCACGCGAACTTCGCGCAGGGCGGTCTTGACGTCTTCCTCGGACAGGGCGCCCTGTTTGGTCAGCCGGTCAAAGACGCCAGAGAGGCGTTCGGATAGATTTTCAAACATGCCTTCGGCCTCCTTCGCCGGTTGTCGGTTGGCGCCCCATAGATAGGGGCAGACGGGTCAATGCACAAACGCCCCCACGGGCGAAACTCGCTGGTGGGGGGCGATCCCTGAACGACTCAAGGGACCGGAAGAACAGACGCTTCCGGATGTTGCGTTGGCGTTTAGGCCCATTGGCCACCCGAGTCAACCATCCGCGCTTGCCGGGTTGCATCGTCTTGCCCCGTCGGCCATGACTGCCGCGATATTCGGGAGAAGACCATGGACGCCTCATCCGCCTTTCAGGACACATTGCCGCTTAGTTCCGATGCACTGCTGGCGCAGCTGGACGATTGGGGGCTGCCCTATCGCCTGCACAGCCACGTCCCGCTGCGGACGGTCGAAGAGTCGAAGGCGGTTGAGGATCAGTTCATGGTGCCGGGCGAAAACGCGTTGCGGCTCAAGAACCTGTATCTGCGCGACAAGAAAAAGCGGAACTACCTGGTGACGCTGGAGCAGAGCCGCGAGATCGACCTCAAGGCGCTGGGCGCCGAACTGGGGGTGGGCAACCTGTCCTTCGGGTCGGCGGATCGGCTGATGCAGAACCTTGGCATCCGTCCCGGCGCGGTCAGCCCGCTGGCGATGATCAACGGCGTCGGCAACGATGTGCGGTTTTTCATGGACGACGCGGCGCAGCATGCGGACGTGATTTATATGCATCCGCTTGTCAACGACCGGACGGTGGCCATGGCGCGCGACGACCTGATCGCCTTCTTCGACCGGATCGGGTGCGAGGTTACCTGGCATCCCTGATCAATCGCTCAGCGCCTCTTTCAACGCGGCGGCGACATGGGCGGCCGAGGGATTGATGAACAGGTGCCCGTCGGTCTCGAAAACCGGGTCATCAAGATGTTGGGGAAAGGCCAGCGGCAATTCGGTGCAGGCCAGCAGGATCGCGGTTCCGGGGGCGGCGTGCCGGTTGCAGAATGCCAGCAGACGGTGGCGGGCATTGGCCGAGGCACCGCCATAGAATTCGGTGTCGATCATGGCCTGCATTTCCGCGATCTGGTCCTCTGGAAGCCGGTCATTGGCTGTGATGCCTTCAGCCGCCAACCGTTCCGCGTAGTGGCGCGCTTGCATCGTGACCGAGGTTCCCAGCACCAGCGCGCTTTTGGCGCCTGTCGTTTTGGTGGCCACGGCGGTTGCATCAAAGATACTCAGGATCGGCATGGTCACGCCCTGCCGGATCGCATGCAAACGGGCGTGAGGTGTGTTCGAGGCGATGATGCCGAAATCACATCCCGCCTGCTCAAGCGTCAGCAGTGCATCGCGGAAAACGGCATCGAACGCGGACCAGCTTGCTTCGTCGCCGGAGGTTCCGCGCAGCGCGCGGGTTTTGGCCTGGGTGACGGATTCGATGGTCATCGGAGGAACAGGCAGCGGTGATCCGTGCCCGCGTTCTGCAAAATGGCGCCCCGCGCCCTCGGCGATGGCGCGGTAATAGTCTATTGTCGACGCCCAGCCGACCCCGCCCAGAATTCCGATCTTCTTCATGACAACCGTCCAATCTGCCGATCCCGCTCGGGGACAGATTGGACGGTTTGGCCGGGGATGGCCAGTGGCCGGATCAGGCGGCCAGTTCGGCCACGGCTTTCTGGGCGTTGCTCAGAGTTGCTTCCGGGTCCAGCGCCATGCGGTCAGCGGCCACCACATCCACGTCATGGATGCCGATGAAGCCCAGAACATGGCGGGCGTATCCGGTTGCAAAGTCGATCTCGGACCCCACCGCGGTACCGCCCGAAGCGATGGCGAGGATGGCGCGCTTGCCCTCCAGCAGGCCCTTGGGGCCATTCTCGGTATAAGAGAACGTCAGGCCTGCACGAGCGACCAGGTCGATCCAGGCCTTGAAGGCGGCCGGGACCGAGAAATTGTAGATCGGCAACCCAATCACCACCGTGTCGGCCTGCTGCAGTTCCTTGACCAACTCATCCGACAGGGCCAGCAGGTCGCGCTGGGTGGCGTCGCGTTGATCGGCGGGGGTGAAGTTGGCGGTGATCCAGTCCTCGGTCAGCAGGGGCAGGGGTGTGGCCAGGTCGCGGCGGATGATGCGGCTGGCGCCCAGGTGTTGGACGATGCGGGCCGACAGGTCGCGGGTGGCCGAGCCGGTGCGGCGGGCCGAGGCGTCGATATGCAGGATGGTCTTTGTCATGGCGTGGATCCTTCTCAGGGTTCGGATTTTGCGTCTGAGCCCAATATGAGTGTTGCGTGAGCGAACGAAACTGGGATAAATCAACAGGCATTGTTGGAAATTGCACAGAATTGGTTTTGTCATGGACAATTGGGACGAGGTCCGCACCGCCTACCAGGTTGCGCGCATGGGCACGGTCAGCGGCGCGGCCGAGGTTCTGGGGGTGCACCATGCCACGGTGATCCGCCATATCGACGCGATCGAGGCCCGGTTGAAGGTCAAGCTGTTCCAGCGCCACGCGCGCGGCTACACCCCGACCGAGGCGGGCGAGGATCTGCTGCGCGTGGCCCAGGCCACCGAGGATCAGTTCAACCAGCTGGTCGGGCGGCTGAAGGGGCGCGGAGACGATGTCTCGGGCGAGCTGGTGGTGACGTCGCTGGCCTCGCTGGCGCCGCTGGTGGTGCCCACGCTGACCGCGTTCCAGCAGGACCATCCCGACCTGATCGTGCGCTATCTGACCGGCGACCGCCTGTTCCGCCTTGAATATGGCGAGGCGCATGTGGCCATACGTGCCGGTGCGGCCCCAGATCAGCCGGACAACGTGGTGCAGCCCTTCATGACGCAAGAGGTGGGGCTTTATGCCAGTCAGGACTATATCGCGCGGCGCGGCCTGCCTGTGGGCGTCGAGGATTTCCCCAACCACGCCTTCGTCGGGGCGGATGATGAAAACAGCCGCGCGCCTTTTTCTCGCTGGCTGCGCGCCAATGTCCCGGCCGAGGCGATCACCTTCCGCTGTTCCAACAACTTTACCGTGGCCGAGGCGGTTCTGGCCGGGGCGGGGATCGGCTTCATGGCCCGGTGGGAGGCCGCCCGCCATCCGCAGTTGCAGGAAGTGATGGAGCCGCTGCCGGAATGGGCCGGCAATCTGTGGCTGGTAACCCATGTGGATCTGCACCGCACCAACAAGGTGCAGACCTTTCTCAAATTTCTCAAAGAACAAGCCAAGGGCTGGCTGCCATGAGCCCGCAGGCGCGTGGCCATCTGGCCATGCTGGTGTTCTCGGCGCTGGTGGCGGGCAGTTTCTCGCTGGGTTCGATGATTGCCAACGAGATCGCGCCGGCGGCGTTGAACGCCGCGCGGTTCGCAATTGCCGGCGTGGTGATCGGCATTGCGGCACGGATGACGACCGGCCTGCCGCGCAGCGCGGCGCGCGCGCCGTGGCGTTATCTGGTGCTGGGCGGGCTGTTCTCTGCCTATTTCGTGCTGATGTTCTATGGGCTGAAGACCGCGCCGCCGGTCAGCGCGGCGGCGGTGTTCACCCTGACGCCGATCCTGTCGGCGGTGGCAGGTTGGGTGTTGCTGCGCCAGATCACCACCCCGCACATGGCCCTTGCGTTGAGCGTGGGCGCAGTTGGCGCGCTGTGGGTGGTGTTCCGCGCCGATTGGCTTGCCTTTCGCGCCTTTGAGATCGGGCAGGGCGAGATCATCTATTTTGGGGGCTGTGTGGCCCATGCGATCTATACACCCATGGTGCGCAAGCTGAACCGGGGCGAGCCGCCGGTCGTGTTCACCTTCGGCACGCTGGTGGCTGGGTGCGCGGTGCTGACGGTGTTCGGCTGGTCCGACATCCGCGCGACCAACTGGGCCAACCTGCCGGCGATCGTCTGGATCGGCCTGTTCTATGTGGCTATCTGCGCCAGCGCGGCCACCTTCGTTCTGTTGCAGTACGCCACGCTGCTGCTGCCGTCGGCCAAGGTCATGGCCTATACCTACCTGACGCCCAGCTGGGTGATCATCTGGCAGATCGCGCTGGGCCAACCGGCGCCGGGCCTTCTGGTTCTAGTGGGGATCGGGCTGACGATCCTTGCCCTTGTGCTGCTGCTGAAAGGGGATGACCTGGGGATGGCCCGGCAACAAACCGCGCCGGACTGACCTTTGCCAAAGCGCCCGTTCGTGGCAGGGTGAGGCAAACTCCGAAAGGACCGGAACATGCACAGATTGATTGCCTCGGCCACGCTAATGCTGGTTTTTGGGTGTACGCAGGACACCGCCGACAATTCAATCCTTCAAGCCAGCTGCGAGGCATTGGTGGCTGCTGAGGCAAACCGGAGCCCCGCGGATGTCCAGGCTCTGTCAACAACTGCCGAACCGGCGGGAACCGTCACACAGGTCGCAGTGGCTGGCGCTCAGGCACCCTGGCTGTGCCGCGCCGATCCCAGCGGCGTGGTCACAGGGGTCGAGTACAGCCAGCAAGGCTGATCCTCTTGGATTGAGCCACATCAAGGGCCGGTTGAGTCAAACCCGCTAAGCTATCGGCGTGAAAGGAGGGACTGATGTTCAAACACATAATGTTTCCCGTCGATCTGCATCTGCCACCCGAAGTGCGCAAAGCGGCCGAAGTTGCGGCACAAGTCGCCCGGTGGCAGGGCGCGCGGATAACCATCGTCAGCGTGACAAGCAACCAGCCCGGCGACCCCACGCAAACCGAATCCGCGATCAAGGACCATCTGTCCGATCTGGCGGACGAGTTGTCCCAGGCCAGCGGAGCGCAAGTCGATTTCCGCAACATTCATTCGGTGGATGTGGCGGTCGAAGTGGATGGTGACCTGGCCCGCACCGCTGAAGAGATCGGTGCCGACCTGATCGTGGTGGGCACCCATGCGCCACGGATTACCGACTTCATCCTGTCCAGCCATGCCGGATACCTGGCCAAACATGCCAGCATGTCGGTCTTCGTGGTGCGCTAGGCCTCGTCCCCCGCGGAAAGCTGGTTTTCCAGGAACCGCTCGAACGCATCCAGATTCACGGGTTCGAACTGCCCGAACCCCTGCATCCAGACCGAGGCCGCGCGCAGGGCGTCTGGTTCCAGCTTGCACCATTTCACCCGGCCGCGCTTTTCCTGACTGATCAGCCCCGCGCGGGTCAGGATCGTCAGGTGTTTCGAGATCGCCGCCAGCGACATCTCGAACGGCTCGGCCACGTCGGTGACGGCCATGTCATCCTCGAGCAGCATCGCCAGGATCGCGCGCCGCGTGGGGTCGGCCAAGGCCGCAAAGACGGTATCGAGGTCATCGGACATGATCCCGCTGAACCACAGCGGGAAAGTTTGGTCAACCATTTGGTTGAATATGCGGAATCCGGTGCTTCCAGCGGAATGGATTGCCAGTGACCCGATCGGCAGACAACGTGCTCCCTTAATATACATTTGAAAACAAACGGTTAAGCTGCGTCAATTGGAGCCATCAACAGCGTTGACTCTGCGCGCGAGGCCGCATAGCAACTGCGCCAAGACTGTGCGAGGGAAACGCCCGTGACCGATGACGACCCAAAGCAGCGCCTGACGCAGCTTGAGGCCAAGATCGACGCGGCAAAAAAGGCCAAAGCGCCGAAACCGCGTGCGGACGCTGACATATCCGGGGGCGAACTGGCCTGGCGGATGGTCATCGAGATGGTTTCCG
The DNA here is from genome assembly GCF_025141855.1 of Ruegeria sp. B32. Taxonomy (NCBI): domain Bacteria; kingdom Pseudomonadati; phylum Pseudomonadota; class Alphaproteobacteria; order Rhodobacterales; family Roseobacteraceae; genus Ruegeria; species Ruegeria sp. B32. The sequence continues at coordinate 333,476 of NZ_CP081106.1, forward strand.
GTCTGGGGATCGGATTTGGCATCGGGTACGGGCTGGACAGCCTGTTCGGGACGATCCCGATCTTCTTGGTGCTGTTCACATTGCTGGGCCTTGTCGCGGGCGTGAAGGTCATGCTCCGCAGCGCGCAAGAAGCTCAAGAGAAACAAGCGGCCTCGACACAGGCCGAGAAGGACGAGAGGGACTGAACGTGGCGACCGAGACCACCGCAGCAGAAGGCAGCAGCCTGGTTTTCCATCCGATGGACCAGTTCATCGTCAAGCCGCTTTTCGGCGGTGAGATGGCTTGGTACACGCCCACCAACGTGACCCTGTGGCTGTTCTTCGCGGTTCTGGCCATCATCGGCCTGCTGGTGCTGAGCACCTCGAAGCGCGCAATCGTCCCGACCCGCATGCAGTCGATCGCCGAGCTGGCCTACGGCTTCATCTACAAGATGCTGGAAGACATCTGTGGCAAGGAAGGCGTCAAATACTTCCCCTATGTCATGACCCTGTTCATGTTCATCGTCACCGCGAACTTCCTCGGCCTGATCCCGACCTCGTTTACCACGACATCGCATTTCGCGGTCACCATTCCGCTGGCGCTGGCCGTGTTTCTGACCGTGACCGTTCTGGGCTTTGTCAAGAACGGCGCCGGGTTCCTCAGCCTGTTCTGGGTGTCCAGCGCGCCGCTGGCGCTGCGCCCGATCCTGGCGATCATCGAGCTGATCTCGTACTTCGTGCGCCCGGTCAGCCACTCCATTCGTCTTGCAGGTAACGTCATGGCGGGCCACGCCGTGATCAAGGTTTTCGCCGGCTTCGCCGCGGTCGCCGTGATCTCGCCCGTGTCCGTTCTGGCGATCACTGCAATGTACGGCCTCGAGGTCCTGGTGGCCTTCATTCAGGCCTACGTATTCACCATTCTGACCTGTGTTTATCTGAAGGACGCTCTGCATCCGCATCACTGATCAGGGACGACCCTGAGCACAGGAACGATAACCCAAAATCGAAACTTCCAATTCGTAAGGAGATACATCATGGAAGGCGATCTCGCACACATCGGCGCAGGCCTGGCAGCAATCGGTTCCGGCGCGGCCGCAATCGGGGTGGGCAACGTGGCCGGCAACTTCCTGGCCGGCGCTCTGCGCAACCCTTCGGCGGCTGCTTCGCAGACCGCAACCCTGTTCATCGGTATCGCATTCGCAGAAGCCCTGGGGATCTTCGCATTCCTGGTCTCGCTGCTGCTGATGTTCGCCGTATAATCTGCGGAACCTGATCCTTACGCGCAGGTGGGCCCAAGCCATAGCGGCCCACCTGTTGTAAAGACAACGTTCCGACGGAGGACATCATGGCGACAGAACCCATAGCTGCAGAAGCAGTCGGCAAATGCGTCGATTCCCATGGCTCGGCCATCGGGATGCCGCAGCTCTGCTTCGATTGGTTCCCCAACCAGATCTTCTGGCTGGTCATTACGCTGGTCGTCATCTTTCTGGTCCTGTCCCGCGTGGCCCTGCCGCGCATCGCGGCGATCCTGGCCGAGCGTCAGGGGACCATTACAAATGACCTGGCTGCGGCCGAAGACCTGAAGGCCAAGGCGGTCGAGGCCGAAGAGGCCTACAACAAGGCGCTGGCCGATGCCCGTGCCGAGGCTCAGCGGATCGCAGCCGAAGCGCGCGCCGAAATCCAGGCGGATCTGGATGACGCGATTGCCAAGGCAGATGCGGAAATCGCGGCCAAGGCGGCAGAATCGGAGAAGGCAATTGCCGAAATCCGTGCCGGAGCGCTGGAAAGCATTCAACAGGTTGCCGACGATACGGCGGCCGAACTGGTGACTGCGCTGGGCGGCGAGGCGGATGCCAAAACCATCAGCAGTGCCGTCAGCGCCCAGATGAAAGGATAAGTGACATGCGGAATACACTTGCTCTTATCCTGACCGCAGGCTTCGCCAGCCCGGCGCTGGCCGCAAGCGGGCCTTTCTTCTCGCTGGCGAACACCGACTTCGTTGTGACGCTGGGCTTCATCGTCTTTATCGCGGTCCTGTTCTATTTCAAGGTTCCGTCGATGATCGGCGGGGCGTTGGACAACCGCGCCGAAGGCATCAAGGCCGAGCTGGACGAGGCCCGTGCCCTGCATGAAGAAGCGCGCAGCCTGCTGGCCTCATACGAGCGCAAGCAGCGCGAAGTGCAGACTCAGGCCGAAGCCATTGTGGCCGCGGCGAAGGAAGATTCGGTTCTGGCTGCCGAACAGGCAAAGGCGGATCTGGAGAAATCCATCGCGCGTCGTCTGGCTGCCGCACAGGATCAAATCGCATCGGCCGAGGCCTCGGCGGTGAAGGAAGTGCGCGACCAGGCTGTTACTGCGGCCGTTGCGGCGGCCAAGTCCGTGCTTGCCAAGCAGATGACTGCGGCGCAAGCCAACAAGCTGATTGACTCGGCGATCTCCGAGGTCGGTGACAAGCTGCACTGAGCTGTTCGGCGCGCTGCTGCCGGCAGCCGTCCGCCAGACGACATCAGCGCTAAATCTAAGACTCAACAAATATGGCGAGGGCTCTGTTTTCTGCCCTCGCCTCATTTTGTTGTACAGCCAGGCATCTTCTTTAGGCATGTTACGTGTTGCCTGATAAATACCAGAGCAATACATAACACGGTGTCCGGGATCAGGCCTGAGATTCTCAACTCCAATAGCGTGAGTTTATCGAACGCACGATACGTTCGGTCTTTGCTCATCTTTCTCGCAAACTGAATCTGATCCTTGAAACCAGCAGTAACGAAGCTCTTCAAACCGTCACAGAGTATCTTCCTTACTTCGCAGTTTGTCTGTCCGAACCGAATGTCGAACAGGACCGCCCCAACTAACGGATTTTACAAATACGAAGATTGCGTCGGGTCTGACAACTGACCCCTATCGTTCGGCGGTTTCATGTTCCAGCCGCTGCCGCGCGATCAGTTCGTTGCGCCGGGCCTTCTGCTGGTCTTCCATGCAGCGTTCGACAAAGCTAAGGTGCTGTTCCACCGCCTGCCGGGCGGCTTCGGGGTCGCGGGCCTGAAGGGCTGCGTTGATTGCCCTGTGCTGGTTCAGGATCGCGTCGCGCGTCGTGCGCTGGTGGAACATGATCTGGCGGTTGTAGAACACGCCCTGCCGCAACAGATCGAACATCGACCGCATCATGTGCAGCATCACCACGTTGTGGCTGGCCTCGATGATCGCCATGTGAAACTGCGCGTCCAGATGGGCCTCGTCATCGGTCGCGTTGCGGGCATGGGCAGCCTCCATCTTGTCGAAGATCGCCTGAATCACCTTCAGGTCGCTGTCCGAGCCCAGCCGCGCGGCGCGTTCGGCCGCCAGCCCTTCCATGTCGCGCCGGAACGACAGGTAATCGAACACGGCCTCGTCATGGCTGCTGAACAGGCGGATCAGCGCCGGAGAAAAGGCCGAGCCCAGAACCTCGGCCACATAGATGCCTGATCCGGCCTTGGCGGTCAGCAGGCCCTGCTCCTGCAGTTGCGAGATCGCCTCGCGCAGCGACGGGCGCGACACGCCAAGCCGGTCGGCCAACTCGCGCTCGGACGGCAGGCGTTCACCGGGGCGCAGGATCCCGCGCAGGATCAGCAACTCGATCTGTTTGACCACGGCCAGGGACAGTTTCTCGGTCTGGACTTTCTGAAAGGGCATCGGATCATCGCTGAAAATTGGTCAAATCATATGACCACACATGCCGGGCCCGCGCAAGAACGGGCCGCGATCACATTGGCTGAAACACTAGGTCAGCATTATTGACTTTAAGCGCGGAGGTCATAGCGTCAGTCCGACCCAGCGGAGGAGGCTCGGCCCATGCACCAGTTATTTGCAACGCGCGCCGCGCGAATGAAGGCATCCGAAATCCGAGAGCTGCTGAAGCTGCTGGATCAACCCGGCATCATTTCCTTTGCAGGCGGCATCCCCGACCCGGCGCTGTTTCCCGCCGAGGCGTTTTCTCAGGCATTCCAACAAGCGCTTGGCGCGGGCAGCCGGGCGCTGGCGCTGCAGTATTCCGTGTCCGAAGGGTACATGCCGCTGCGGGAATGGATCGCCGGCCACATGCGCCAGATCGGCATCGACTGCGGCCCCGACGACGTTCTGATCACTTCAGGCTCGCAGCAGGCGCTGGACTATCTGGGCAAGCTGTTTCTGTCGCCCGGCGACACGGCACTGGTCGGATGGCCGACCTATCTGGGGGCTTTGGCGGCCTTCAACGCCTACGAGCCGCGCTTTGACCGGTTGCGCGCAGGCGGCAATGCGGGTGCGGCGCAATACCGGGCCGCCGCGGGGCCGGGGGCGGTCAAATACGCCTATCTGTCCCCCGACTTTGCCAACCCGACCGGCGAGACCGTCGATCGGCAAGGGCGCGAGGCCCTTCTGGATCTGGCCGAAGAGTTGGACTGCGCCCTGATCGAGGACGGCGCCTATCAGGCCCTGCGCTATGACGGGCAGGCGATACCGCCGATCCTCGCGCTGGAACTGGCGCGGAAGGGCGATCTGCAAGCCTGCCGGACGATCTATTGCGGCAGTTTTTCCAAGACCCTGTCGCCCGGGCTGCGGGTGGGGTGGGTCGTGGCGGCGCGGCCCGTCATCGCGCAGCTTGTGCTGATGAAACAGGCCGCAGACCTGCATTCGGCCACCATCAACCAGATGGCTGTGCACCAGGTGGCCCAAACCTGTTTCGACAGCCACATCCCGAAAGTGCGCGCAACCTACCGTGCGCGCCGCGACGCGATGCTGGCGGCGCTGGCTCGGCACATGCCCGAAGGCGTGCAATGGACCCGGCCCGAGGGTGGCATGTTCATCTGGCTGACCCTGCCGCCCGGTGCGGATGGCGCGCAACTGCTGGCCCGCGCGCTTGAGACGGTCAAGGTCGCCTTTGTGCCCGGCCAGGCCTTTCACCCCGATGGCAGCGGCGCCAACACGATCCGGCTGAGTTTCTCCAACTCGGACGAGGCCACGATTGCCGAGGGCATTGCCCGTTTGGGCACGGTCCTGCGCGGCTGAGCGCGGGAAAGCTTTCGTTAACCATTTTGCCGCAAAGCTGCGGCATGATCCGGTTCTTCGCCTTGCTGGTGCTGGCCGGCTGCTCGGCCGGCACGCCCCATTTCCGCGACCTGCCCGCAACCCGCGTGGCCGTGAATGGCAGCGTCTTCGACGTGCGCCTGCGCGGTGACCTGGCCGAGGCGGTCCGCGTCAACAGCCAATATGCCCCGCGGCTGGGGCCGATCCGGGATCGGGCCGCATTGGCCATGGCGCAGGTCTCGGGCTGTCCGGTCGCCGACGTGTTGGGCGATGCGGCGGTGACCGTGGGCATCCTCGCCTGCGACCGCAGGGCGTCGGACCGGCTGCTGCTGGCTGCGGTCACGCCGACCAACTATGAATGCATTGACTTCGGAACCTATGACAGCGGGTCGGACACCGGGTATCAGGTGTTCGAGTGTTCGCCTTATTGACTCTGCGCAATTCCGCCCAAATCAGCAAGATATTGTGGATAACTCGGCTCAATATCCCATATCCTGCGCAACTGCGTTGACTCGCGGGCCTTCCCTTGTCCAGACTTTCAAGGAACGGGAATCATGGAAATCGGCCTTTGCGCTTCACCAAACTCAAACTCACCGGCTTCAAAAGCTTCGTCGATCCGACCGATCTGATCATCGCGGACGGGTTGACCGGTGTGGTGGGGCCCAACGGCTGCGGCAAGTCCAACCTGCTCGAGGCGCTGCGCTGGGTGATGGGTGAAAACCGCCCCAAATCGATGCGCGGCGGTGCGATGGAGGACGTGATCTTTGCCGGTGCCGCCACCCGTCCGGCGCGCAACTTCGCCGAGGTCGTCCTGACCATGGACAACTCGGAACGTCTGGCCCCGGCCGGGTTCAATGACAGCGATCAGATCGAGATCGTGCGCCGCATCACCCGCGACGTGGGCAGCGCCTACAAGGCCAACGGCAAGGACGTGCGCGCCCGCGACGTGCAGATGCTGTTCGCCGATGCCTCGACCGGCGCGCATTCACCCGCGCTGGTGGGGCAGAACCGGATCGCCGAGCTGATCAACGCCAAACCGCGCGCCCGCCGCCGCATTCTGGAAGAGGCCGCCGGCATTTCGGGTCTGTACCAGCGGCGGCATGAGGCCGAACTGAAGCTCAAGGGCACCGAGGCCAACCTGACCCGCGTGGATGACGTGCTGGAACAGTTGGGCACCCAGTTGGCGCAGCTGGCGCGGCAGGCCCGTCAGGCCGCGCGGTATCGCGAAATCGGCGAGCAATTACGCCAGGCCGAGGGTATGTTGCTGTATCGCCGCTGGAAAGAGGCCGACATGGCCCGCCAGCAGGCCGAAGAGCGTCTGCGCGACCGCACCACCGAAGCCGCCCGCGCCGAGGCCGAGGCACGCGCCGCCAGCGCGAAACGCGCCGAGATCGAAGAAACCCTGCCGCCGCTGCGCGAGGAGGAGGCCATCGCCGCCGCCGTCCTGCAGCGCCAGCAGGTGCAGCGCGATCAGCTGTCCGATCAGGAAACCCGCGCGCGCCAGACCATCGAAACCCTGACCGCCCGCATCCAGCAGCTGGGCCGCGACATCGAGCGTGAGACCGGTTTGAACCGCGACGCCGGCGAGATGATCGAACGGCTGGAATGGGAGGCCCGCGAACTGGCCAAGGCCGCCGGGGGCCATGACGACAAGCTGGCCGAAGCCGCCGAAATTGCCCGAGAGGCCGCCGCGGTTCTGCAGGAGCGTGAGGATCTGCTGGCGCAGGAGACCGAGGACACCGCTCGTCTGGTCGCGCGTCACCAATCGGCGCAGCGTCTGGTCGAGGACAGCCGCAAGACGCTGGCACGCTCCGAGGCCGAAGAGGAAAAAGCACGCGCGGCCGTTGCCGAGGCCCGCGCCGCGCTGACCCGCGCCGACGAAGCGTTCGAGGCCGCGCAAGCCGCCGAGGAAGAGGCGCGCGAGGCCGCCGAAGCCGCCGAAGAAGCGCTGGCCGCCGCCGACGAGCTGCGCGGTGAAACGCAGGCGCGCGAGGCCGAGGCCCGCGCCCAACGCTCCGAGGCCGAGGGCGAGTTGGGCGCGATTCGGGCCGAGACCACCGCGCTGGCCAAGCTGGTCGAGCGCGACACCGCCGAGGGCGGGCAGGTGCTGGACCTGCTGCGGGTCGAGCCAGGCTTTGAAAAGGCGCTGGGGGCCGCGCTGGCGGATGATCTCCGCGCCCCGCTTGTCGAAGGCGATGGGCCGTCGGGTTGGGTGCAGGTGCCGGGCTATGACGCCGATCAGCCTTTGCCGGACGGGGCCGAGCCGCTTGCGCTACACGTCTCGGGTCCGGACCGTCTCAGCCGCCGTATCGCGCAGATCGGCCTGATTGACGCCGATCAGGGCGCGCGGCTGCAACCCTTGCTGAAACCCGGCCAACGGTTGGTGTCGCGCTCGGGCGATCTGTGGCGCTGGGACGGGTTCCGCGCCTGGGCAGAGGATGCCCCAAGCGCCGCGGCGCTCCGGCTCGAGCAGCTCAACAAGCTTGAGGCGCTGAAACAGCAGTTGGCGCAGGTCGAAGCGCAGGCCGACGGCGCCCGCGCCGCGCACGAGGCCCTGTCGCGGCAACTGGCCGAGGTGACCGAGGCCGACCGCCGCGCCCGCGAGGCCCGCCGCGCCGCCGATCAGCGCATGGCCGAAGCGGCCCGCGCGCTCAGCCGGGCCGAGGCCGACCGCAACCTGGCGCAGGGCAAGCTGGAGAACCTGACGCTTGCGGTCGACCGCCACAAGCAGGATGCGATGGCGGCCCGCGCCCAGCTGCGCGAGGCCGAGGCCGCGCTGGCCGAGCTGGGCGATCTGGACACCGCCCGTGCCCGGGTCGAGGACATCAAGCAGACGGTCGAGGCCGCGCGGATCACCATGCTGACGCACCGCTCGACCCATGACGAGTTGCGCCGCGAGGGCGAGGCCCGCACTCGACGCGCGCAGGAGGTGGCCAAGGACCTGAGCGGCTGGAAACACCGTCTGGAAACCGCCGAGAAGCGCATCGCCGAGTTGGCCGAGCGCAAAGCCAGTTCCGAGGAAGAGCTGACCGAGGCGATGGCCGCGCCCGCCGAGATCGCCGAGGCGCGCGAAGAGCTGAACGAGATGATCGAGGCCGCCGAGGCCCGCCGCGCCGAGGCCGCCGACAAGCTGGCCCAGGCCGAAGCGTTGCAACGCGAGGCCGTGCTGGCCGAACGCGAGGCCGAGCGCAAGGCCTCGGAGGCGCGCGAAGCCCGCGCCGCGGCCGAGGCGCGGTTCGAGGCGGCCAAGGAAAGTGTCGCCGCCGCTGCCGAGCGCATCGCCGAGGATCAGCAACTGACCCCGAACCAGTTGTTGAACCAGCTGGACGTGAACCCCGACGGCATGCCGGCCGCCGATGCCCTTGAGGCTGAGGTGAACCGCCACAAGCGTCAGCGCGACGCGATGGGTGCGGTGAACCTGCGCGCCGAGGAGGACGCCAAGGAGGTTCAGGAGGAGTTCGACACGCTCAACAGCGAGAAATCCGACCTGGAAGAGGCGATCAAGGCACTGCGCAGCGGCATCGCCAGCCTCAACCGCGAGGGCCGCGAGCGTCTGCTGACTGCCTTCGAACAGGTCAACGCGAACTTCGCCATGCTGTTCAAGCATCTGTTCGGCGGTGGCGAGGCCAATCTGGTGATGGTCGAGAGCGACGACCCGCTGGATGCGGGGCTCGAGATCATGTGCCAGCCGCCGGGCAAGAAGCTGTCGACCCTCAGCCTGTTGTCGGGCGGGGAACAGACGCTGACGGCCACCGCGCTGATCTTCGGCGTGTTCCTGGCCAACCCGGCGCCGATCTGCGTTCTGGACGAGGTCGACGCACCGCTGGACGACGCCAACGTGACCCGGTTCTGCGATCTGCTGGACGAGATGTGCCGGCAGACCGACACGCGGTTCCTGATCATCACCCACCACGCGGTGACCATGGCGCGGATGGACCGTCTGTTCGGCGTGACCATGCAGGAACAGGGCGTCAGCCAGCTGGTCTCGGTCGATCTGAAGAAGGCCGAGCAGATGGTCGCCTGACCGCTCACCGCAACGTTATTCCGCGATCGGGCCGGGCCGGGCTAGGCTGGCCGCATGAAACACCTGATGTTGATCGCCGCGGCCTGCGCCGCATCGCCGCTCTGGGCTGCCGAATGGGCTGTACGCCCCGGTGATATCCCCCTGAGCCCCGCTGAACTGAACGCGTTGGCCGGGCGAACGCTGACTTTCTATGACGACGGGCAGTCGAAATACTCGGCCGGTGGGGCCTATTCCTATACCTATTCGGCGGTCAATGGCGGCGGAACGGCCTTCGGAACCTACAGAATCGCCGCTGATGGCAGCATCTGTGTGCAGTACCGCAACGGGTTCGACCGCTGCGATCTGTACGTGCGCAACAATGGCCGGTTGATCCTGATCACCGAAAAAGGTGAACGTTACCCGGTGCGACCCGAGTGATCGGGGCCTCTCCTTCACCCGCCGTGCCCAACCAGGAATCGACCGATGACCCGACCCGCTCCGACCCTGCACATGCTTTGCGGCAAGATCGCCGCGGGAAAATCGACGCTTGCCGCCCAGCTCGCGAGGCAGCCCGGCACGGTTCTGATTTCCGAGGACGCCTGGCTGAAGCCGCTTTTTGCCGATCAGATGGTGACAGGTGCCGACTATCTGCGCTGTTCCACGCGTCTGCGGGCGGCGATGAGTCCGCATGTCACGACTCTGCTTGAGGCGGGCATGTCGGTTGTTCTGGATTTCCCGGCCAACACGGTCGAAACCCGCGCTTGGATGCGCGAAATTCTGGATCAGACCGATGCCGCGCATCAGATGCATGTGCTGACCACGCCCGACGCCGTTTGTCTGGCCCGACTGCAAGCACGTAACGCAGCGGGCGACCACGCCTTTGCCGCAACCGAAGAACAGTTCCGCCGGTTTTCCGGGCATTACGCGGAACCGACGCCTGAGGAAGGATTCACGCTGGTGTTCCACGACCCAACGGATTGAGCGGCTAGAGTCGGTTCAGCAAATCAACTGTCGGCCAGGCATCTGCTGGCAGGCCCAGTCGGGCCTGTTCAGCCTGTACTGCAGCGCGCGTTCCGGCCCCCAAGATGCCGTCGATTTTGCCCACATCATGGCCGCGCGCCTGCAGTTTCGCCTGCAGCTGTTTCATCTGCGCGCCGGTCAGGCCCGGATCGGGGTTGCCCGCGGCATAGACTTGTGCGCCTTCGAGGCGCGTTCCGAAATAGGCCGCGGTCAGGACATAGACAAAGCTTTGGTTCCATTCGAAATAGACATCGAAATTCGGATAGGCCAGAAAGGCCGGCCCCTTGCGCCCCTGCGGCAGGATCAGCGAGGCCGGCAGGTTGGCCAATGACCCGCTGCGCGCCTGCACGCCCATCGCCTGCCAGTCCGAGATAGGACGCGGTTTGCCCGGCCCGCTCAGCGACCAGTCCATCTGCGCGGGCACGGTGACCTCCTGCAGCCAGGGCTGACCCGGTTGCCAGCCCAGATGCGACAGCATCTTGCCCCCAGACATCAGCGCGTCGGGTGCCGACGTTTTCAACCGAACATGCCCGTCGCCATCACCGTCCACGCCGTTTTCCAGAATGTCCCGGGGCAGCATCTGCACCATGCCGATCTCGCCCGCCCATGCGCCGGTGGTGCGGTTCGGGTCGAAATCGCCGTTCCGGAACAGCTCGATCGCGGCAAAGATCTGTGGCCGGAACAGCTCGGGCCGGCGGCAATCATGGGCCAGCGTCACCAGCGCATTGCGGGTGTTGAAATCGCCCTGGAAGGCGCCGTAATCCGTCTCGAACGCCCAGAAGGCCAGCAGGACCCCGCGCGACACACCGTATTCGGCCTCGATCCGGTCGAACACGGCATCGTATTTCTGTGCCATCGCCTGGCCGCGCCTGATCCGATCCTGCGAGATCAGGCGGCGCGAGAATTCGATGAACGGTTTCTGGAATACGCCCTGCGCGCGGTCGGCCTTCAGCACCTTGGAGTCCTGTTGCACACCTTTGAAGAACGCATCGACCGTGGCCGTATCGAAACCCTGCTGTACCGCTTCGGCCTTCAGTCCGCGAACGAAGGCGTTGAAGCCGCCGCCGCATTGGGCAAGGGCAGGGGCAGCGAACAGGCAAGCGGCCACAAGGCCCGAGACAAAGCGCATGACGAAAACCATCCTCAGAAAACCGTGTTCAGAACAACCCACACCGTCAGCCCCGCCAACGCAAGCCCCCAAACCTGCCAAAGCATTCCGCATGCGCGGAAAACCTCCGTTGCACCGATCGTGCGCCGGGCTTCGCCATTGACCCAGGCCAGATCGCGCATCTGCCCGTCATAGCTGCGCGGTCCGGCCAGTGCCACGTCCAGTGCGCGGGCCATGGCTGCCTCGGGCCAGCCGGCATTGGGCGAAATGTGGCGCTGCGCGTCTGCAACGATGGCCCGCCATTGGCGCCACTGCCCTGACAGGGCCACGATCATCAGGCAAGTCAGCCGCGCCGGGATCAGGTTCAGCAGATCGTCCAGCCGAGCGGCGGCCCAGCCGAAGTCTCGGTACGTGTCGTTGCGGTATCCGATCATGCTGTCGGCGGTGTTCACCGCCTTGTAGACCAGCAAACCGGGCAAGCCGCCCAGCAGGAACCAGAAAGCCGGAGCGATCACCCCGTCGCTGAGGTTCTCGGCGGCGCTCTCGATGGCCGAGCGCGCCACCTGTGCCTCGGTCATCTGCGAGGTGTCGCGCGACACGATCATTGCCACCGCCGCGCGGCCCTCGGGCAAGGATTGCCGTAGCGCGAGGCCCACGGCGCGGACATGCGCCACCAGAGAGTTCTGTGCCAACAGGATCGCGCAGACCACGACCTCGACCGCCCAGCCAAGCCACGCCAGCGCCGCACCGACCACCCAGCCGCCCAGGACCAACAGAAGGGCGACGAACATGCCCTTGGCGCGGCGATGCGTGCCGTGATTCAGGCGGCGGTCCAGCCAGCCGATGGCGTTGCCCATCAGAACCGCCGGGTGCCGCAGGCGCGACCACAGCCAATCGGGCTCGCCCAATGCGGCGTCCAGCAGCATCGCCAGGGTCAGCGTCAGCGCGGTGCTCACAGCGCCGCCTCGAGTCGTGACCAGCCATGCTCGGGCGGCAGGCCCAGCCGCAGGAACCGATCGGAATAGGGGAAGATGCGGCTCCAGATATGGGCCTGTGCCAGCCGGTCCTGCCAAGTGGCGGCATCGTCCACTTCATACAGGCGGAACAGGGTCGTGCCGCCGACCAAATGCGCGCCCTTACCGGTCATCAGCGTATCCAGCCGTTCCGCATCGCGGACCAACCGCGCGCGCGTGGCCTCGGCCCAGGCCGTGTCATTCAAGGCCTGCGCGCCGATGCGCAGGGCCGGGCCGGACACCGCCCAGGGGCCGGTCAGATCGTTCAGCCGCGCGATCAGGTCGGGATGCCCGATGGCAAAGCCCAGCCGCAGCCCCGCAAGGCCCCAGAACTTGCCAAAGCTTTTCAGGACGATCACGCCGGGGCGCTCGGAAAGGCGGATGAGAGATGCCTCGGGCGTCACGTCGCAAAAGCTTTCGTCGATCACGGTCAGCGGCGCGTTGGCGTCCTTAGCCTGCCAGATCCGGCCGTCGGGGTTGTTGGGATGCACGATCACCCGCGCCTGTGCCGGGCCGTCGGGCTGTACCGTCCAGCCCTGCGCGGCAAAGGCGGCGGCATGTTCGTTGTAGGTGGGCGTGGTGATCTGGACCGCACCAACGGGGGCCAGCGCCGGGATCCGCGCGATCAGGGCCGAGGCCCCCGGCGCGGGCAGAATCGCCGCGCCGTCCGACACACCCCAGAAGCGACGGGCCGTGGCGCTCAGCCGGGCAAAGGCCCCGTGGTCGGGCAGGGCGGCCCAGTCTTCGGGCGTAAGGTCCGCCACAGGATAGGGGTGTGGGTTGATACCGGTCGACAGGTCGATCCATTCCGTTCGCGCTCCGCCATGACGGGCAATGGCGTCGTCCAGCCCACCGCCGTGGTCACGCTTGCCGCGTGGGTTCAAGTCGTCTGTGCGGTAAGTCATGCCGGAATCGTCCAAAACGCCGAATTTACCCCGCTTCAAGCGGATTTACGCCGTTTTTACAAGCAAATCCGGTTCATAGAGGAGCGCTGGAGCGACCGTTAACCCTTTGTTAACGAAATAACGTGATCACAGCTTATGGGGGTCGGCACCACTCACCTTATCAAGTGCCGAGGTTGTTGCAAATGAAAGTTCTGATTGTTGAGAGTAACCCCGACCTGGGTCGGGTCTGGCAGCGGCACCTGGAACGGCAGGGGGCTGAGGTTTCTCTGGTCGAAAGCCAGGAGGCAGCGATCCTTGCACTTTATGGCACGCCCTTCGACATCATAATCCTGGACTTGGTTCTGGATTCAGGCAGCGCGTTGGCTGTCGCGGATTTCGCCAGCTATCGCCGCCCGGATGCCCGGGTGATTTTCGTCACCAACACCACGTTCTTTTCCGACGGGTCGATCTTTGCGCACAGCCCCAACGCCTGCGCCTATGTCCAGAGCGGAACGCCGCCCGAGGATCTGGCGGCGATGGTCGAGCATTACGCTGCGGGGCGCTGATCGCGTCCGTGCGGCTCCCAATAGTCCAGGATGGGGTTGATCGGGATGATCCGGTGCGGATTGATGCTGTCGTGACTGTAGTGATAGTGCCGCACGATATGGTGCAGGTTCACCGTGCCCGCCACGCCCGGCCATTGATACAGTTCGCGCGTGTAGGCCCACAGGTTGGGATAGTCGATCAGCCGCCTGCGGTTGCACTTGAAATGCAGGTGGTAGACCGGGTCGAACCGGATCAGGGTCGTGAACAGGCGCCAGTCGGCCTCGGTCAGGCGATCACCCATCAGGTATCGGTTCGTGGACAGCCGGTCTTCCAGCCAGTCCAGCGTGTCGAACAGGGGGTGCACGGCCGCGTCATAGGCCTCCTGCGTGGTGGCAAAGCCGGATTTGTAGACGCCGTTGTTCACGTTTGAATAGACCCGCGCATTGACCTCTTCGATCGCGTCGCGCATCTCGGCGGGCCAGTAGTCGTCGGTGTTGCCGGTGATTTCGTCGAAGGCCGAATTGAACATGCGGATGATTTCCGAGCTTTCGTTCGACACGATGGTCTCTTGCACCTTGTCCCACAGGATGGGCACCGTCACCCGGCCCGAGTAGTTCGGGTCGGCGCGTGTGTAGACCTGATAGGCATAGTCCAGCCCATACAAAGCATCGCCGGTGGCGCCGTGATCGTCGGTCTGGAAAGTCCAGCCGCGGTCCAGCATGTCCGGATGAACCACCGAGACGGTGATCAGGTCCTGAAGTTCCTTGATCTGGCGGAAGATCAACGTCCGGTGTGCCCAAGGGCAGGCCAGGCTGACATACAGGTGATATCGCCCGGCTTCGGCCTTGAAACCGTCCTTGCCCGAGGGACCTGCATTGCCATCGGCCGTTATCCAGTTTCGAAACTGGGCAGCCGAACGTTTGAACGCTCCGCCGGTGGATTTCGTGTCATACCAGGTGTCGTGCCAGGTGCCGTCGACCAACAGGCCCATCTTGGATCCTCCGTTTCCGTCTCCGGACCAAGCTTAGTGCGACAGCGCCGCAGTTCACATCGCCGACGGCGCGCAGCATCTCTGCGCAGTCGCACAGTGCCGCCCGGGATGACTGTGCAACAAATCGCCCACAGGTCCGCGTCAACGGTCGGGCTTCACTGGATTTTTACGAAGATACCCCCACAATAGATGGCATAGCTTGGGGGAAATTTTGATGAGTACTTATGTTTCAAAAGAAATTAGCGCCGAATTGGATGCGGCCCGAATCGCATCGCTCAAGAAGTCCAGCCGCCTGCGGGTGGAAATGGGCGACAATACCTACAGAATCCTCAAATTGTGGAAGGATGGTTTCGCCGTCGAGGCCGAGACAACACCGCGTCTGCGTGGACTGGTCGATATTTTTGACGGCGCCAACCACCTGTATCAATGCCTGATCGTCGCTGACGAGGAAGACGGCGGCCAGATGCGATATGAGTTCAAGCGCAGCACCGTCGCGGCGGACAAGGCGCCACTGGATTTCTATCGCGCGCCGGATGCCCCAATCGCCCTTCTCGGCAAAGACGACTAGGGCAGACCGTTCGCGCGGCCTTATTGAAGGTCGGAAAAAGCAAGTTTCAAACGGGCGCACGCGTCCTCGACCCGCGCCCGCTGAGTGGCGAGATTGAACCGTTCGAAGGTCTCGCCTCCCGTTCCAAACCCCGGACCGGATGACGTTGCGATCCGCGCATCATCGCGCAGACGGCGCACGAATTCGGCGTGGTCCATTCCGGTGCCCGAGAAATCCACCCAAGCCAAGTAGGTCGCCTGCAGGGGCATCGACCACAGGCCGGGGATCTCGGAAATAGCAGCATCGAACAGCGCGCGATTGCCGTTCAGGTGGTCGATCTGGGCATCCACCCATTCGGCGCCCTCGGGTGAGTAGGCTGCGGTGATCATCGCCACGCCCAATGCGCTGGGGTCGTAGTCCAGCGTGTTCAGCCGGTGGCGCATTTGCGCCCGCAGCTTGTCGTCGGGAATGATCATGTTGCCGGTGCGCTGGCCGGCGATGTTGAAGGTCTTGGACGGTGCGGTCAGCGTCACCGTCCAGGGCCGTGCATCCGGCGCGGCAACGTCCATCGGTACGAATGTATGCCCGGGATAGACCAGATCGTGATGCACTTCGTCCGAGATCAGGATCAACCCATTGCGTTCGGCAAAAGCCGCCACCGCGCGCAGCTCGTCCGGTGTCCAGACCCGCCCGGACGGGTTCTGTGGTGAGCACCACAGCAACAGCTTTTCCGATCCGTCCAGCCGCGACTGAGCGTCGTCCAGGTCGATCTCATAGGTGTCGCCGGCCCGCACCAAGGGGCATTCGACCACCCGGCGGCCAGTCTTGTTCACCTTGTGCGCAAACTCGTGGTAGACCGGCGTGAAGATCACGACCCCGTCCCCCGGCTCGGTCCAGACATCGAGGCTCAGCGCGATGGCGTTGCCCAGACCTTGCGAGGTCAGGATCCAATCGGTGTCGATCGCCCAGTCGTGACGGTTCTGCATCCACCACCGCACCGCCTGCAGATAGGCCGGGTGCTGCCAGGAATAGCCGAACACCCCGTGATCCGCCGCGCGGCGCACCGCCTCGATCACGCAGGGCGCGGTGGCATAGTCGGAATCGGCGGTCCACATCGCCAGCCCGTCCTCGGGCGAGACGCCATAGAGTTTCTCCATCTTGTCCCATTTCGAGCTGAAGGTGCCCCGGCGGTCGATCAGATCGTTGAAAGTCATGTCTGCTCCATTCGTTGGCCCGAAAGCTATCGGGAATTTCGCCCGGTGCAAGGGGGGCGTTGCGGCCACGCGCGCGATGACCTAAATCAGCCCCATGAAACGCAACATCCTGATCCATCCCGATCCCCGCCTGAAAAAGGTCTGTGCGCCCGTGGACGACCTGTCGGACGAGCTGCGCGCGCTGGCCGACGACATGCTGGAAACCATGTATGATGCGCCGGGCATCGGGCTGGCCGCGCCCCAGATCGGCGTGTTGGAACGGCTGATCGTGCTGGATTGCGTCAAAGAGGAAGGCGCCACCCCCCGCCCGCTGGTGATGTTCAACCCCGAGATCATCTCGGCCTCGGACGAAACCAGCGTCTACGAGGAAGGCTGCCTGTCGATCCCCGATCAGTTCGCCGAGGTCACCCGCCCGGCCGAGGTCGAGGTCGCCTGGATGGACCAGAACGGCAAGGCGCAGCGCGAAACCTTCGACGGGCTTTGGGCCACCTGCGTGCAGCACGAGATCGACCACCTGAACGGCAAGCTGTTCATCGACTATCTGAAGCCGCTGAAACGGCAGATGATCACGCGCAAGATGGTCAAGCTCAAGCGTGAGCGTGCCCGCGCATGACCGTCCGTCCCTGCCTGCCGTGGCCCGACAAGCGCCTGCGCACCAAGGCCGGGCCGGTGACCGAGATCACCGACGAGATCCGTGCCATCTGGGACGACATGATCGACACGATGGAGGCGATGCCCGGCGTCGGCCTGGCGGCGCCCCAGATCGGCGTGATGCTGCGGCTGGCGGTCGTGGACGGCTCGGCCGAGCGTGGCCGCGCGGTGCGCCTGGCCAACCCCGAAATCCTGCACAGCTCGATCGAACTGCGCGAGCATGACGAGGCCAGCCCGAACCTGCCGGGCGTGTCGGCCAAGATCAAACGTCCGCGTGCGGTGACGGTCCGGTTCCTCAATGAAAAAGGCGAGATCGACCGGCGCGATTTCGTCGGCATCGAAGCCACCAGCGTGCAGCACCAGATCGACCATCTGAACGGCCGGATGTATTTTGACCGTCTCAGCAAGGTCAAACGCGACATGCTGCTGCGCAAGGCGAAAAAGGCGGGGTAGGGCGGCATGCGCGTCATTTTCATGGGAACGCCCGAGTTTTCGGTGCCGGTGCTGGATGCGCTGGTGCAGGCCGGGCATGAGATCGCCGCCGTCTATTGCCAGCCCCCGCGCCCGGCCGGTCGCGGCAAGAAGGACCGGCCCACGCCGGTGCATGCCCGCGCCGAGGCGCTGGGCCTGCCGGTGCGCCATCCCACCTCGCTGAAATCGCCCGAGGAACAGGCCGCCTTTGCTGCGCTGAAGGCCGATGTGGTCGTGGTCGTGGCCTATGGGCTCATCCTGCCGCAGGCGATCCTGGATGCTCCGAAACATGGCTGCTTGAACATTCACGCAAGCCTTCTGCCCCGCTGGCGCGGGGCCGCGCCGATCCACCGGGCGATCATGGCGGGCGATGCCGAGACCGGCGTCTGTATCATGCAGATGGAGGCCGGCCTGGACACCGGCCCCGTCCTGCTGCGTCAGGCCACCCCGATCGGACCCGAGGAAACCACCGCCCAGCTGCATGACCGCCTGTCGGCGATGGGCGCCGATCTGATCGTGCAGGCTCTGGACCGCCTGCCCGAGCTGACTCCCGAACCGCAGCCCGAGGTCGGCGTGACCTATGCCGCAAAAATCGACAAGGCCGAGGCCCGCGTGGACTGGTCGCGCCCAGCTGTCGAAGTCGATCGCCAGATCCGCGGCCTGTCGCCCTTTCCCGGCGCCTGGACTCAGATTGAGGGCGAGCGCGTCAAGCTGCTCGCCTCGCGCCTGTCGGACGGGCAGGGCATGCCGGGCGAGGTGCTGGACGACGCGCTGCGGGTGGCCTGCGGCACCGGCGCAGTCGAACTGCTGCGCTTGCAACGGGCGGGCAAGGCGACGCAGGATAGGGAAACCTTCCTGCGGGGCTGGCCGATCCCGGCCGGAACCCGCCTCGGCTCGGAGACGTCCTGATGTTCATGGTGATGATGGGTACCGTCGTGATTGCCGGCATCGTCGGCTATCTGTCCGAGGTGACGGGCTTTACCCACAACGGTTATCTGCAATCCATCATCATCTGCGTGGGCGGGGCGTTCCTGTTCTATTTCATCCGCATCATGTTCGGCATCAGCTTTGCACCGCCTGGGCTGGATGCGGTGATCTCGTCGGTGGGGGCCTTGATCATCGTGCCCACGCACTGGAGGAAATGAGATGCCCGTCCTTGCCTTGATCGTCATCGGCGCCGCGGCCGGATTTCTGGCCACCCGCCTGATGCGGATCGAGGCGGACATCCCCACCACCCTGCTGATCGGTATCGCCGGGGCCGTGGTGGGCGGGCTGATCATGCGCGCCTTGCTGACGGTCATGGGCTGGATGCCCGGATTCGTCGGCGCGGTGCTGGGCGCGCTGCTGCTGATCTGGATCTGGAAGACCTATTTCCGGCGTTGATGCGGCAGGCCGCAGGCCACGCTAGACAGTGCCTTGGCAATCAACTAGGCATCGGCAATGAAAAACTATTTCTTGCCACAAGCTTATAACAACGCATGGGCCAACCACCGAATTCTGGACGCTTGCGCGCAATTGCCCCCCGAGGAACTGGCGAAGCACCGTACTGGTTTCTTCCCGTCCATCATCGAGACTCTCAATCACATTTATACGGTTGATCTTTTCTACGTCACCGCTCTGGAAGGCCGGCCAATGGGATTGGACGCCTTCGACCCGGAAACTCCCTATCCCGACTTGCCCGAGCTTTCGGCGCACCAACGCGCCATCGACCGACGTTTCGTGGATGTTTGCCGCGATGAGAAGGTTTTGGATGAAACTGCACGCGTCAGGATTCCACGTGGGGAGTTGGTGCAAGTCGAGCGTTACGACCGCACGATCCTGCACTTGCTGCAGCACCAGATTCACCATCGGGGACAAGTGCATTCGATGCTTTCGGGCACGATGATCGCTCCGCCGCAACTGGATGAATTCTTCATGGAGTGGGAGGCTGACAGATCGTTGCGGGCCGAAGACTTCACATCTCTCAACCTGACCGAGGAAGAGGTCTGGCGCGGCCTCTAGCTTCGTGGCGGGCGTGCCTTGTAGACCGGCAACTGCCAGCCGAACAGCAGCGATCCGGCCCGCAGCGCCCAGCAGGACAGCGCGCACAGGCCCAGTGCCAGCAGCGTCTCCAGCCCCAGACGTGTGGCCACCACGGCCACCAGCGCCCCGGTGAAGGCGCACGAGACATAGAGCTCGCCCTGTTTGAGCACCAGCGGCACCTCGTTGCAGACCACGTCGCGCATCAGCCCGCCCAGGCAACCGGTGGTCACACCCATCAGCACCACGATCACGCCCGACTGACCCAGCGCCAGCGCCGCGCCCGTTCCCGCGGCCACGGCGATCGACAACGCGAAACTGTCCAGCCAGACCAACCAGTTGTAGCGGCTTTCGACAAGATGCGCGGTGAAGAACACGACCACCGCCGCTGCTACCGCGATCAGGATATAGTCAGGTTGGCCCACCCAGAAGACGGGATGCCGATCCAGCAGCAGATCGCGCACCGTGCCACCGCCCACCGCCGTCAGACAGGCGATGAAGGCAAATCCCACAAGATCCAGCTGCGCCCGGCTGGCCACCAGCGCGCCGGTCAGCGCAAAGACCAGAACCGAGGCATAGTCCAGCAGGGCCAGACCACTCATGTGCGGGCCTTTTTCGGCTTGAACGGGGCCATGCCCGCGCGCGCCAGTTCGTCGGCGCGTTCGTTTTCGGGGTGGCCGGCATGGCCCTTGACCCATTCCCAGGTCACGTTATGGCGTTGTTGGGCTTCGTCCAGCCGCTGCCACAGGTCCACGTTCTTGACGGGCTTCTTGCTTGCGGTCTTCCAGCCGTTGCGCTTCCACCCGTGGATCCAGCCCGTCACCCCGTTTTTCACATAGGCGCTGTCGGTCACGATGGTAATTTTCGAGGGCCGCTCCAATGTTTCGAGCGCGCTGATCGCGGCCAGAAGCTCCATCCGGTTGTTGGTGGTCTCGGCCTCGCCGCCGTTCAACTCGCGCTCTTTCAGGACGGTTTCTCCATCCATCGCCCGCAGCAGCACGCCCCAGCCCCCCGGGCCGGGATTGCCCGAACAGGCACCATCGGTATAGGCAAACAGATCAGGCATGGGCCAGCACCAGAATGAAACCGTCATACGATCCGGCCAGCCCCTTTCCCATACCGGTGGTGACACGGTCAATGACGAACCCGGCCTCGACCAACGCGGTCTCGATCTCGGGGCGCGTGAAATAGGTGTAATAGCGGTCCAGTTCGTCGCGATGCTCTTCGGTGCCCAGTTTGAGGCCCAGAAAGAACACGCCGCCCGGCTTCAGGGCCCCGTGGATGGCGGCCAGGTGTCGCGGGAATTCGGCGCGCGGGGCGTGCAGCAGGGAAAAGCTGGCATAGACCCCATCGTATTCGGCCGTTTCGGTCACGTCGTCGAACGTGCCCAGATGCGCGTCCACGCCATTTGCGCGGGCGTGTTCGACAAAGGCCGGTGTGGCGTCCAGCGCCCGAACCCGCAGCCCCTGGCGCAGAAAGAAACCGCTGTCCGACCCCGGACCCGACCCCAGATCCAGCACCAGCCCGTCGCCGACCGCCTGCGCAAAGGCTGCGCGCGCCTCGATCTGCTCGGGCGGCAGTGGCACTTTCAGATAGTCGTCCACACGGGTTGTGTAGGCGTCGATGGTTCGTTTGTCGCTCACAGGACTACTCCAACGGCCAGGCAGGCCAGCACGACGGCGCTCAGCAGCAACCGCAGTTTCATCCACCAGCGCGGGGTCAGGCCCCAGGACCAGAACAGCGCGTCCAGCACCAGCAGCCCGGCAAAACCGATCATCAGGTTGGTGCCCGCGTCGACCGGCCCGCCGCCGGTGGTGAAGAACGCCCACAGCGCCGGCAGAACCGACAGCCCATAGCACAGCGCCGCCCGGCTGCCCGCGGTCTTGGTGGCAAAGCCCCACAGAACGCCGGACATGAAGCTGAGGATCACAGCGCCATAAAACAGCTGCACATAGGGCCCCACGAACCGCGGGCCCAGCGCGCGGCTGCCCCAATCATTTAGGTCTCCGCTCAGGTAGGTCAGCGCGCCCCAGACAAAGGGGATCAGACCGGCCAGGCCCAGAACCAACGGTGCGCGGGGGATGCCGCTCATGCAGGCACGCGCAGAATGCGGGGCACCTTGAACTCGACATTCTCGGTGGCGGTTTCGACGGTTTCGACGGTCACGTCATAGCGGTCGCGGAAGGCGTCGATCACCTCGTTCACCAGAACTTCGGGGGCCGAGGCACCGGCGGTGATGGCGATGCTGGAAATCCCGTCGAGCGCGCGCCAGTCGATGTCGGTGGCGCGCTGCACCAGCTGGGCATAGGTGCAGCCCGCCTTGGACGCCACCTCGACCAGGCGGCGCGAATTCGAGGAGTTGGGCGCACCCACCACCAGCAGCGCATCCGACTTGGGCGCAACGGTTTTCACCGCTTCCTGGCGGTTGGTGGTGGCATAACAGATGTCTTCCTTGTGCGGGCCGACGATGGCCGGGAACCGGTCCTGCAGCGCGGCCACGATGTCGCGCGTGTCGTCCACCGACAGGGTGGTCTGGGTGACGAAGGCCAGTTTTTCAGGGTCGCGGACCTGCACCCCGGCCACATCGTCAACCGTTTCCACCAGCAGGACCTCGCCGTCCGGCAACTGGCCCATGGTGCCGACGGTTTCGGGGTGGCCCTTGTGCCCAATCATGATCATCTGCAACCCGGCCTCGGCGTGGCGCTGGGCCTCGATATGGACCTTGGACACCAGCGGACAGGTGGCGTCGACATAGATCATCTCGCGCGCGGCTGCGGCGGCGGGCACCGATTTGGGCACGCCGTGGGCGGAAAAGATCACCGGCCGGTCATCGGGGCATTCGTCCAGCTCTTCGACAAAGACGGCACCCTTGGCGCGCAGCCCGTCCACGACGAACTTGTTGTGCACGATCTCATGCCGGACATAGACCGGGGCGCCCCATTTCTGCAGGGCCATTTCCACGATCTTGATCGCGCGGTCCACACCGGCGCAGAACCCGCGCGGGGCGGCCAGATACAGGGTCAGGGGGGGCTTGGTCATGCGTCTGTCTCCTTGACAGGGACAGGTAAGGCTTTTCCACCTGTTGGTCCAGTCAGGACAGCCTTGTCATCATGCTGACATGAAGTCCTGTTAGCCAATACCCGTTTGAGCACGGGTTTTTGATTAAAGAAGCGCGGCCAGGACACGAAGTCCTAACCGCGCGATTGCTCCACATGTGTGAGTGGTGGATGGCGGAGTTCTTATTTTCCTGCGACGGCTACCGTGCGCGGTTCATCGGACACGTCCCGCGGAGGGCGTCCGATCACGTCGCGCAGATCGTCAAGCTCGATGAAATTGTCGGCCTGACGACGCAGCTCGTCCGAAATCATCGGCGGCTGGCTACGGATGGTCGAAACCACCGAAACGCGCACGCCCTGACGTTGCAGGCTGGCAATCAGCGGGCGGAAATCCCCATCGCCCGAAAACAGCACGATATGATCCACGCGCGGCGCAAGCTCCATGGCATCGACAGTCAGTTCGATGTCCATGTTCCCCTTGACCTTACGGCGCCCCATGCTGTCGGTGTATTCCTTGGCCGGCTTGGTCACCATGGTGAAGCCATTGTAATGCAGCCAATCGACAAGCGGACGGATCGGTGAGTATTCGTCGTTTTCTAGCAGCGCTGTGTAGTAGAAGGCTCTGAGAAGCTTGCCTCGACGCATGAATTCCTGGCGAAGCAACTTGTAATCGATGTCAAACCCCAGTGCTTTTGCGGCGGCGTACAGATTCGAGCCGTCGATGAACAGCGCAAGCCGTTCGTCCTTGTAAAACATTAATTTGTCCTTCCGGTATCGCTCAACGCGCGGAGGTGTCTGTGAGTGAAAAAAATAAATTCGCGCATTGATGCCTTTAAAATAGGCTATTTGACCTGTATCGCAAGTATTCTCTGAACGGAATACGGGGATAAAAGTGGTCAAATCCATGTCAAAAGTGGTCGTGGCGTTGGGGGCAAATCTCACCTTGAGAGGAAACGGGCCCAAGGTGACACTCGCGCAGGCTCTCGAGGTCATGGAGGCCAAGGGGCTGGTGATTCGGGCCAAAAGCCGGCTTTTTTCGACCCCCTGCTTCCCTGCGGGCGCCGGCCCGGACTACGTGAACGCAGCCGCTGTGATCGAGACGGAACTGGATCCGCGCGGTGTTCTGGACCTGCTGCATGAGGTCGAGGCCGAGTTCGGCCGCGCCAGGGTTCAGCGTTGGGGTATGCGCACACTTGATCTTGATCTTGTCTGCTGGGACGACCGCGTTCTGCCGGACCTGGACGGATACCGCCGCTGGTTGGATTTGCCGATGGACCAGCAGGTGCGATCCGCGCCCGAACAACTGATAGTGCCGCACCCGCGCCTGCAGGATCGGGCATTCGTGCTGGTTCCAATGGCTGACGTCGCGCCCGATTGGCGCCATCCGGTGCTGGATTTGACCGTCCGGGAAATGATCGGACAGCTGCCTGCGGACGAGGTTGCCGCCGTAACACCCCTCTGAGCCGCCAATGCTGGGCATTTCCCGCTTGTCAAGGCAGAGAATCGCGCTTAGATAAACCCCTTCCTGACACGGATTCATTTGTGGAGAGCGCCTCATGGCCCGCGTGACGGTCGAAGACTGCGTAGACAAGGTACCGAACCGGTTCGAACTGGTGATGCTTGCCGCCCATCGTGCGCGCGAGATTTCCACTGGCGGATCGATCACCGTTGACCGCGACAACGACAAGAACCCCGTCGTGGCTCTGCGCGAGATTGCCGAAGAAACCCAGACGGCGGACGAGCTGCGTGAACGTCTGATCGAGGCCAACCAGACACAGATCGAGGTCGACGAGCCCGAAGAAGATCAGATGGCGCTGTTGATGGGTGCAGAGTCGGACAAGCCGGCAGATGACGACATGTCCGAAGAGAAACTCCTGCGTGCCCTGATGGAGGCCCAGGGGCAGGGGTAAGCCCTGCAAGCGAAGGTGCGGACCGGATGATTTCTGTTGAAGACCTGATTGCGCTGGTCCGCAACTACAACCCCAAGACAAATGCCGATCGCATCGCCCGGGCCTATGAGTTCGGAATGCAGATGCATGAAGGGCAGTTCCGGCACTCGGGCGAGCCCTATTTTTCGCATCCCGTCGCAGTTGCCGCCATTCTGACCGAGCAGCGCCTGGACGATGCCACGATCATCACCGCGCTGCTGCACGACACGATCGAGGACACCAAGGCAAGCTATTCCAAGATCGCCGAACTGTTCGGTGACGAGGTGGCGATGCTGGTCGACGGTGTCACCAAGCTGACCAACCTGCAGCTTTCCAGTCGCGAAACCAAGCAGGCCGAGAACTTCCGCAAACTGTTCATGGCCATGTCCAAGGACCTGCGGGTGATCCTGGTCAAGCTGGCCGACCGCCTGCACAATATGCGCACGATCAAGGCAATGCGCCCTGAAAAGCAGGTGCAGAAAGCGCGCGAAACGATGGACATCTACGCGCCGCTGGCCGGCCGGATGGGCATGCAGTGGATGCGCGAAGAGCTTGAGGACCTGGCGTTCCGCGTCCTCAATCCCGAAGGCCGCCAGTCGATCATCCGCCGCTTCATCACGCTGCAGCGCGAAACCGGCGACGTGATTCACCGGATCACCGGCGACATGCGGCACGAGCTTGAGAAAGCGGGGATCGAGGCCGAAGTCTTTGGTCGCGCCAAGAAACCCTACTCGATCTGGCGCAAGATGCAGGAAAAGGATCAGGGCTTTTCGCGCCTGTCCGACATCTATGGCTTCCGCATCATTACCCAGACCGAAGAAGACTGCTATCGCACCCTTGGGGCCATACACCAGCGCTGGCGCGCGGTGCCGGGGCGGTTCAAGGACTATATCAGCCAGCCGAAATCGAACGGTTACCGCTCGATCCATACGACGGTCTCGGGCCGTGACGGCAAGCGGGTCGAGGTGCAGATCCGTACCCGTCAGATGCATGATGTCGCCGAGACAGGTGTGGCCGCGCACTGGTCCTATCGTGACGGTGTGCGGACGGAAAACCCCTTTGCGGTCGATCCGGCCAAGTGGATCGCCAACCTGACCGAGCAGTTCGATACCGAGGAAGACCACGAAGATTTCCTCGAGGCGGTGAAGCTCGAGATGTATTCGGACCAGGTGTTCTGCTTCACCCCCAAGGGCGACGTGGTGAAACTGCCGCGCGGGGCGACCCCGATCGATTTCGCCTACGCCATTCATACGCGCATCGGCCATGCCTGTGTCGGAGCCAAGGTGGACGGTATCCGTGTGCCGCTGTGGACGCGGCTCAAGAATGGCCAATCGGTCGACATCATCACCGCCGACGGCCAGACCCCGCAGGTGACCTGGCTTGAGATTGCCGTGACCGGCAAGGCCCGCACCGCCATCCGCCGCGCCCTGCGCGAGGTTGACCGTGAACGGTTCATCAAACTGGGACGCGAACTGGTCCGCGCGGGGTTCGAACATGTTGGCCGCAAGGCGACCGACAAGGCATTGGAAACCGCCGCCAAACACCTGCGCATCAAGAACAGCGATGAGTTGCTGGCCCGCGTCGGCAGTGCCGAACTGACCGCCCATGATGTAGTGGCCGCGGTCTATCCCGACCTGACCCGCGACGAGGGCGAAGCAATCCCCTTGCGTCGCGCCGTGATCGGGCTTGAGCCGGGGCAGGGGTTTGAACGCGCGCCGTGCTGCCAGCCTTTGCCGGGCGAACGCATCGTGGGTATCACGTCTCGGGGCAAGGGCGTGGTGGTGCATTCCATCGATTGCGATCGCCTTGCCGAATTCGAGGATCAGCCGCAACGGTGGGTGAACCTCCACTGGCATACCGGCACGCATCCGGCCGCCTACGGCGCCACGTTGGAACTGACCATCGGCAACGACGCCGGCGTGCTGGGACGTATTTGCACATTGATCGGCGAGAAAAAGGCCAATATTTCGAACCTGGAATTCGTGGACCGGAAGCCAGATTTCTATCGTCTGCTGATCAGTATCGAGGTGCGGGATCTTGAACAGCTGCATTCGCTGATGCTGATGCTCGAGGCGGAAAGTGACGTGGCTGCGGTCGAACGGTATCGGGACATGACAAGCGCTGCGGTCGCAGCTGGCTGAGAAGGGGTGATCAGGAGTGGTTTTCAAGCGCCGTGATCGCCGCTCGGTACTCCAGGTCCTGTCCGAGTTGGTCTATCCTCGCGGCGGTTGGACCCGCGCCTTCCACTATGTCAAACACCGCGTCCGTCGTCTTCCGGACTCGCCCGAACGCATTGCCCGCGGGGTAGGGGCCGGGGTGTTCGCGTCCTTCACCCCATTCTACGGCCTTCATTTTCTGGTTGCCGCGGTCTTGGCCCGGCTGCTGAACGGCAACATCCTTGCCGCGTTGAGCGGCACGTTTTTCGGCAACCCGCTGACCTACGTTCCGATCGGCGTGGTCTGCCTGCAAACTGGGCATTTCCTGCTGGGCACCGAATACGAAGAGGGCGACACCAAGGGGCTGATGGGCAAATTTGCCAGCGCGATGGGGGACCTCAAGGATAACTTCCTGGCGATGTTTTCCGATCGGGTCGTTGACTGGCACGGGCTGTCGCAATTTTATGACGAAGTGTTCTTTCCCTACATGATTGGCGGCATCATTCCCGGCATCGTGGCCGGCGTGATCTGCACCTATATCAGCCTGCCGGTGATCCGAACCTATCAGATGCGCCGCCGCGCAAAGATCAAGGCGAAGTTCGAAGAAATCAAACGCTTGGCCGAAGCAAGCTCTGCCGTTCCCCGACCAAACCCGATAGGCTCGGGCGACGCGAACAAAAAGGATTCGAAGGATGTCTGACACCCCTCTGCGCTTGGGCGTGAATATCGACCATGTCGCCACCGTGCGCAACGCCCGTGGCGGCGCCTATCCCGACCCGCTTCGCGCCGCAAAGCTTGCCGAAGAGGCCGGGGCCGACGGCATCACCGCGCACCTGCGCGAAGACCGGCGGCATATCTCGGATGCCGATATCGACGGGCTGATGGAGGTTCTGTCTGTTCCGCTGAACTTTGAAATGGCGGCTACGGATGAGATGCAGAAGATCGCTCTGCGCCACAAGCCGCACGCCGTCTGCATCGTCCCCGAGAAGCGCGAGGAACGTACCACCGAAGGTGGCCTGGAAGTCGCGCGCGAGGAAAACCGTCTGGCGCATTTCATCGCGCCGCTTCGTGACGTCGGTTGCCGGGTGTCGATCTTCATCGCCGCAGACCCCAAGCAGATCGAGGCCGCCCACCGCATCGGCGCCGAAGTGATCGAGCTGCACACTGGTGCCTATTGCGACGCCCATGCCGACGGTCGGGTGGACGATGCGGAACGCGAACTGGAGGCGCTGCGCAAGATGTCCACCTTTGCCCATTCGCTGGGCCTTGAAGTGCATGCCGGCCATGGCCTGTCCTATGACACGGTCCAGCCCGTTGCCGCCTTTCCCGAAGTGCGCGAGTTGAACATTGGCCATTTCCTGATCGGCGAGTCCATCTTCCGGGGTCTCACCCCAGCCATTCAGGAAATGCGCCGCCTGATGGATGAGGCGCGCCAATGATCCGCTGCCTTGAAGCCTCCTTCTTCTGGATCTCCCGATGCGCTTGAACATTCCAAGGTTTCTTGTCGTCTTCGTAATCACATCGATTGCGGTCCCGGCTGTTTTGTTCGGCGTTTCGGCGGTGTTCGGAATTGACTTGTCCAGCAGTTTCCTGCCGTTCATCCCCTTTTTGGCCGCCGCGACTTTCGAAGGACACCGACAGGTTCAGACGCACCAGACCATGCCGGGCAGCGGCGACATGTGGAGCGCCGCACTATGGATGGGCGTCGTCGGCATGTTGACCAACCTTGTCATGGCTGGGCTGTTCTTTCTTGTCGTTCCGGGCATGTCCGAGGGATTGGCCGGTATCCCGGTGAACTTTTTGGTGATCGGTTTCACGATCACCTTTGTCGTGGCGTTTCTCATTTCGCGGCTATTCCTGTGGGTGGGCGCCCGGTCGGCGTTCAAGGCTCTTGAAAGGGCAAAGAAAGAGTCGAACTCATGATACTCGGCATCGGTACGGATCTTGCGAATATCGAGCGCATTCAGGGCACGCTCGATCGGTTCGGTGACCGGTTCCGCAACCGTGTCTTCACCGAGACCGAGCAGCGCAAGGCCGAGCGCCGGCGGGATACGGCCGGAACCTACGCCAAGCGCTGGGCCGCGAAAGAGGCGTGCTCCAAGGCGCTGGGCACGGGGCTGCGCATGGGCATCGCTTGGAAGGACATGGCTGTCACCAATCTGCGCACCGGTCAGCCCGTCATGCATGTGACCGGCTGGGCCGCGGAACGGTTGAAGGAAATGACGCCCGAAGGACACGAGGCGATCATCCACGTCACCTTGACCGACGATCATCCATGGGCGCAGGCCTTCGTGGTGATCGAGGCGCGCCCGCTTGGTGATCCCGACGCAGCGGCCTTGACACCCCCGCGACCGCGCCGCATGTAACCCCCCGAGCCGAGCAAGGACTGGAGAGCAGTATGGCCGAGCAAGCCAAATCCGGAAACGCCATCTGGGAGACGATCAAGACAATCGTCTATGCCCTGCTGATCGCGGGCGTTTTCCGCACTCTGTTCTTTCAGCCATTCTGGATTCCGTCGGGGTCGATGAAACCCACGCTGCTGATCGGTGATTTCCTGTTCGTCAACAAGATGGCCTATGGCTATTCCTACGCGTCCTGCCCCAGTCTGATCATCCCCAGTGTCGGCCTCGATGTCGATGCAGAAGACATCTGCGGCTGGATGGGGGGCGACAATACCCGACTACTGGGCGGCGAGCCCGAGCGTGGCGACGTCATCGTGTTCCGCCATCCGGTTTCGGGGCGCGACTACATCAAGCGACTGATCGGCCTGCCCGGAGACAAGATCCAGATCAAGGATGGCGTGGTCTACATCAACGGCACCGAAGCCAAGCAAACCCCGGATGGCACTTTTACCGAAATCGCCGAGCCGCAAGGGCCTCAACGTCTTCGGCCCCGCTGTGAAAATGGCCCGGTCGGCGTGGGCGGCACCTGTGAGAAGACCCGGATGATCGAAACTCTGCCGGGCGGCGTGTCGCATGAAATCCTGAATATCGGCAATCAGAGCACTGACAACACGGGTGTCTACACTGTGCCGGAAGGGCACTACTTCTTCATGGGCGACAACCGTGACAATTCCAGTGACAGCCGCGTGCCGCAGGTCGCAGGCGGCGTCGGCTACGTTCCTTATGAAAACCTGATCGGTCGAGCCGACCGCATCATGTTCTCGTCCGCCGGGCGTTCGATGCTGTTTTTCTGGACCTGGCGCGGTGACCGGTTCTTCAAGGCGGTCAATTGAAGCTTTCGACCGACATGAAGGCGTTCGAAAAACGCCTTGGACACAGGTTCTCCAACCCTGAACTACTGGTTCGGGCACTGACCCATGGTTCGGTCTCGTCTTCGACGCGTCCGGACAACCAGCGGCTCGAGTTTCTGGGTGACCGTGTTCTGGGGCTTGTGATGGCCACCGCATTGCTCGAGGCGGATCAGAAGGCCACCGAAGGCCAACTGGCCCCCCGATTCAACGCACTGGTGCGCAAGGAAACCTGTGCCGACGTTGCCCGCCAGATCGATATCGGCGCGGTTCTGAAGCTGGGCCGGTCAGAGATGCTGTCGGGCGGGCGCCGCAAGCAGGCGCTTTTGGGCGACGCCATGGAGGCAGTTATCGCCGCGGTCTATCGCGATGCCGGTTTTGAGGCGGCGCAGAAAGTGATCTTGTCGCTGTGGGGCGACCGGATCCACACGGTCGAAGCGGATGCGCGCGATGCCAAGACATCGCTTCAGGAATGGGCGCAGGCGCGCGGGCAGAAACCGCCCGCCTATGTCGAGATTTCGCGCAGCGGCCCGGATCACGCCCCTGTTTTCACCATCGCGGCCCGCCTGCAGGACGGATCCGAGGCCCAGGCAACCGCCGGCTCCAAACGTCAGGCGGAACAGGCGGCCGCGCAGGCTCTGCTGGATCGTGTGACAAGCTGATCTCTTCGATCGCGGTGTTGCCTGCTCTTGATCTGTCCGGGAATGTCCGCGAGGGCTGTCCACCTATCACGAACCACGTCTGCAACGGCTAGACCTTGCCGCTCAAACGACCCGCAAGAACCCGGTCAGCCCGGTCTTCTGGTGTTCGATCACATGGCAGTGAAAGGCCCAGTCGCCCGGATTGTCTGCGACCAGCCCGATTTCGACGACCTCGTCTTTCAACAGCAGCATGGTGTCCGTCACCAGCGGCGGCAATTCTCGCAGGTTTGATCGCAACGGCACAAAGACCAGCCCGTGCAGATGGATCGGATGCAGGTTCGGAGATTCATTGCGCAGCCTCAAGACATAGCTTTTGCCCAGTTCCAGCGTCGCCAGTGGTCCGACGTCTGCGGCAGCATCTCCGGGCCAGGGAACCCGGTTGATCGACCAGAAATTGTATCCAAGAGACCCGCAGAACCCATTGTCCGGCAGTTCACCTTCTGGCGTCCAGCCGAAGACGAATTCGTGCACCTGAGCGTTGCCGAGGTCGGGCAGGGCGACCGGGTTCTTCGGCAAAGGCTTCAGTTCTCTCAGGTCCCGGTGCGCGGATCGCCCGACCGATCGCAGGCTGGCCATCGTCCTCAAGGGCTGACCGGGCAGTTTGGCCACAAGGTCGACCTGCGCCCCTTCGCCGTCTGGCATCGCAACGGCAAAGTCCACACGCTGACCGGGGCCTACCAGCAAGGGATCATCTGCACTCGGCATCGGCAGTTCGGCGGTGACCGGGTGACCGTCCCACGCGATGATCTGCGCGTTTCCGCCCGTCAGGTGCAATTTGTAGATCCGGGTCGTGTCCGAATTGAGCAGTCGCAGCCGCACGAGGCTGCCGGCGGCGTGGTCATAGACTGGATGCTGGTGCCAGTTCGCGGTCTGCACATTGCCGAAAGTTCCGGCTCTGGCCGCGCCCCGCTGGGTGTAGGCGGGCAGAAATGCCCCCGTCTCGTCCAGGCGAAAGTCCCGTAGGTTGATCACTTGCTCGCTGTCGAACCCGACGTCTTCGGGCTCGGCGATGACCATCACTCCGGTCAAACCGTGCGCCATCTGCTCCATCGTCATGCAGTGCGGGTGATACCAGTAGGTTCCGGCGTCTGGGGGTGTGAACTCGTAGGTGAAGCTTTCGTTCTGTCCCAGCGGCATCTGGGTCAGATAAGGCACGCCATCCATATCATTGCGGATTCGCATCCCGTGCCAGTGCATCGAGGTATTATCGGACAGAGTGTTTTTGACCGTCAGTCTCATCGCTTCACCCTGACGTCCAAAAAGGACGGGCGGAGGAGCGTCGGGGCTCAGGCTGACCATTCCTTGCGTAGGCTGGTCCCGAAACATGTAGCTGGCGCTTTGAACCGCCAGTTCCTGATCAGTGCTATTGGGCGCGAATGCAAGTCCACCCAAGCCCGCGGCCCCCATTGCGGCGCCGCCCGATAAAAGAAACTCCCGTCTTTTCATGCCTGATCCTCAAGATGCGGGTCGCGGCCTGGCTGGGATCGGCTTGGCCTGTGCGCCAGTCCTGCCATTCCTGTACCGGCCCGGCAATGCGACAAATGCCTCTGGCCCGCTGTGCCTTTCTGCGATAGGGATGCGCACTTGAAAACAGGATCACCACACAATGACGACACGCGCCGGATTCATCGCCCTGATCGGAGAGCCCAATGCAGGCAAATCCACCCTTCTGAACCGCATGGTCGGGGCCAAGGTCTCGATCGTGACGCACAAGGTGCAGACCACGCGCGCCCGCATCCGCGGCGTCGCCATGGAGGGTGATGCGCAACTGGTCTTCGTCGATACGCCGGGCCTGTTCAAACCCCGCCGCCGGCTTGACCGCGCGATGGTCGCGGCGGCCTGGGGCGGCGCGGCCGATGCCGACATCATCGTGCTGATGGTCGAAGCGCATCGCGGTATCACCGAAGGTGTCGAGCGCATCCTGGATGGCCTGTCCGAGATCGCGCAGGGCCGCAAGGTGGCGCTGGCGATCAACAAGATCGACCGGGTCGAAGCCCCCGCGCTGCTGTCACTGACCCGCGACCTGAATGACCGCTTCCCCTTTGCTGAAACCTTCATGATCTCGGCCGAAAAGGGCCACGGCGTCGAGGACTTGCGTGCCTGGCTGGCACAGCATCTGCCCGAAGGCCCCTGGCTTTATCCCGAAGACCAGATCGCCGATCTGCCGCTGCGCATGATCGCGGCCGAGATCACGCGCGAAAAGCTGACCCTGCGCCTGCACCAGGAGCTGCCCTATCAGCTGACGGTCGAGACCGAGAACTGGGAGGAGCGCAAGGATGGTTCGGCCAAGATTGACCAGATCATCTATGTCATGCGCGACGGTCACAAGGGCATCGTGCTGGGCAAGCGCGGCGAGACGATCAAGGCCGTCAGCCAGGCCGCCCGGGCCGAGTTGGAGGAATTCCTTGATCGCAAGGTCCACCTGTTCCTGCAGGTGAAGGTCCGGCCCAACTGGCTGGAAGAGGCCGAGCGCTACTCGGAAATGGGGCTGGACTTCAAAGACGGCAACGCATGACCCGCCTGACGGCCGAGTTCTGGGTCCACGCCTATCTGGCCCGGCTGCGCCTGCACGAGATCCCCGCCTTTGTCGTAACCCATGGCGACGACACTGCCGGCGCGGTTCTGGTCAAGCTCAACACGCTTGACGGCAATGCCACCGCCTTTCAGCGCAGCTTCGACCTGCTCAGCGGCGCACGCAAGTGGATCGAGCTCGCCAAAGGTCCCGAGGACGAGGTGGACGAGGCCATTGCCCGTCAGCGCAGCTTTGACCCCGATCTTTGGGTGATCGAGGTCGAAGACCGGCAGGGCCGGCACCTGTTGGACGAAGAGGGGCTGGACTAGGGCTGCTTTACCACAAAGGCGACAGCGCCAGCCAGACGCCCGCGAACATGGCGATCCCGCCCAGGTTCACCCAGATGTGCCAGATCGCATAGCGGTAGGGCAGCGTCTTGCGGGCGTAGAACGCGGTTCCGATCACATAGCAGCCGGACCCGGCCAGAATGCACCACAGTGTCGCCACCGGTACGCCCCGCAGGTCGGGCAGGGCCAGCAGGCCCAGCGCGCCCAACCCCAGGTAGGATGCGGTTGACCAGCGCGATTTCACTGTTTCGTTGGTGATCTTGTTCCAGACCGCCACCGCCGTCAGCGCCCAACACACCACCAGCAGGCCCAAAGTCCAGGGCGTGCCAGCCAGAACGAAGAACGGCGTGAAGGTGCCCGTAATGCTGGGATAGATCGCCGCGTGGTCGATGCGCCGCAGCAGTGTGCGCCGTGCGTGCAGCGGTAGAAAGTGATAGGCCCAGGACGCCAGGTTCGACGCCAGCGCACACAAGACGTAAACCACGACGGCAGCAACCAGCGGACCTTGCAGATGGGTTGCCGCCTTAGCCACCAGCAAGCCACCCGCAATCAAGATCAACGCGAGGCCCACTGCATGCACCGTCATGTCCGCACGGCGGAAGGCAGGGTTGAAACTGGGAAAGGTCGCGTCGGTCATGTCTGGTCTCGTGGCTGCCCGTTCTGGGTAATATCGCCCCGGGTCCAAGTCCACAATTCCGGCACGTCAGCCGGTGTCTTCCGATTGAATTTGCTTCTTTCCGCGCCGCGCTCTACCTTCGCGGTCCGACGCGACCTCAAGGCAACCCAAGGGCCCCGCATGGACTGGCGCGACCATGGCATTCTTCTGACCGCCCGCCGCCACGGCGAAACCGCGGCCATCATCGAGGTTTTCACCGAAACCCATGGCCGACATGCGGGCGTGGTGCGCGGGGGTGCCAGCCGCAAGATCGCGCCCATCCTGCAACCCGGCGCGCAGTTGGACGTGCTGTGGCGGGCGCGGCTGCAGGAACATATCGGCACCTTCCAGGTCGAGCCGTTGCGCTCGCGCGCGGCGGCGGCGTTTTCGGGGCGGCTGGCCTTGTCGGGGCTGAACGCGGTCGTGGCGCTGCTGTCCTTCTGCTTGCCCGAACGCGAACCGCACCCCGGCATCTATCGACAGACGGAACAGCTGATGGATCTGCTGGGCCAGGACGAGATCTGGCCGCTGGCTTACCTGCGCTGGGAACTGGCCCTGCTTGAAGAACTGGGTTTTGGGCTGGACCTGACCCGATGCGCCGTGACCGGCACGACCGAGGGGCTGGCCTATGTCTCGCCCAAGACCGGCCGGGCGGTCAGCGCCGAAGGCGCCGGGGATTGGGCCGACCGGCTGTTGCCTCTGCCGCCGGTGCTGCGCGGGCAGGGGGCTGCCCCGGATGACGAGATCGCCGCCGGGCTGCGCACGACCGGCTATTTTCTGGCGCATCGCGTGGCGCCATCGCTGGGTCACACGCCGCTGCCCGAAGCCCGCGCCCGCTTTGTCGATCAATTCACTCGGCGGCTTTGAACACCATCTCGTGCCCGTCCTCGTTGCGCAGGATCAACACGTCGCCCGACACCTCGGACTGCGTCATCGCCAGCAGCGCGGCGAAATAGAATCCTTCGGCCTCAAGCCCGGCGCAGGCGGCGCGTGTGGCGGTGAGGTCGGTGATTTCGAACCACGGATAGGGCGCGTTCAATGTGCCCGAGTAGCTGTTGCAGGGCGCGTTTCCGGCAATCTTGCCGTCTTCGGGAAAGCGCAGCAGGGCGCTGGCGTCATAGGGCTGGCCGTTCACCTCCTGCAGCACCCAGGTGCGGTCGGCTGCGCCATAGGCGGCGACGCTTTCGTCGCGGTCACATTGCAGCAGGGCAAGGGCGGGCAGGATCAGGCTCAGGCGCAGCATGAGGGCTTTCTATCCCGACTTGGCGTCATTGCGCCAGCAGTTCGGCGCGCACTTCCATCCGGGGGCGCCAGTTGTAGCGTGTGTCCTCGCGTACTGGCGCCCAGAACAGGTCACCCCCGTTGCGCCAGCCGTCCAGCACGATCGCGTCATTGGGCCCATCGCCTTTGGCACTGATCGCGGCGGAATGGTGGATGATCCGAAACGGGGTCGGCGGCGAAGTGATCCAGTGCAGGTCCAGTGTGCGGAAGTTTTCCTGCCGCAGCCGCTTGAGCATGTCCTCGGCCCAGTCATTGCACAGCCCGCGCTCGCGAAAACCGTTGATGACCTTGGCGTTGTGGATGATCGCCGGATCGGTGACCCGGTATTCGGCCCTCAGCTGCAGCGCATAGTCATGGGCGATCTGCGCCGCGCGGGCGGCTTCCTGCGGATCGACATCGGGGCTGAGGTTCTGAATGGCGCGGTTCAGACCGGCAACATCGCTCGAGGGTGTGCCGGGCGGCGTGCTACATCCTGCAAACAGGAGGCCAAGAACAAGGATCAGAAGGCGCGCCATGGTTTCTCCGCAAGGCTTGTTCGGGCATCTGCATTGCGGCGGCGCAGCATGATGCGGTTCGCAGGCTACTTAGCCGAAACCGGTGCCGGAACCCAAGGCAAATTTTGTTCTCCGCCGGAGCGTACGGTCCAGATCAGGGATGTACAATCCCGAAGATCAAGGCCCGTGAACCTGTTTGATTTGTACAAAAGAAAAGACCCGGCGCTGGGCCGGGTCAAGTTGGGGAAACCGCGACGGGCGGGCGCTCAGGCCAGCAGACGCCGCGCGATGACTTGCGCCTGGATCTCGGCGGCACCTTCAAAGATGTTCAGGATGCGGGCGTCGCACAGCACCCGGCTGATCTTGTATTCCAGTGCAAAGCCGTTGCCGCCGTGAATCTGCAACCCGTTGTCGGCCGCGGTCCAGGCGACGCGCGCGCCCAGCAGCTTGGCCATCCCGGCCTCGAGGTCGCAGCGGTGGCCGTTGTCCTTCTCCCAGGCGCTGAAATAGGTCAGTTGGCGGGCGACCATGATCTCGACCGCCATCATCGCCAGCTTGCCGGACACGCGCGGGAAGTTGATCAGGGCCTTGCCGAATTGCTTGCGCTCCTGCGCGTATTGCATGGCGATGTCCAGCGCGCTTTGGGCCACGCCGATGGCGCGGGCGGCGGTCTGGATACGCGCGGATTCGAAGGTTTCCATGAGCTGCTTGAAGCCCTTGCCTTCCTCGCCGCCCAGCAGGTTCTCGCCCTTGACGTGGAAGCCGTCGAAGGCCAGCTCGTATTCCTTCATGCCGCGGTAGCCCAGCACCTCGATCTCGCCGCCGGTCATGCCGGGGGTCGGGAAGGGGTTGTCGTCGGTGCCGGGCGTCTTTTCGGCCAGGAACATCGACAACCCGCGATGATCGGTGGTTTTGGGATCGGTGCGTGCCAACAACGTCATCACATGGGTGCGTGCGGCATGTGTGATCCAGGTCTTGTTGCCGGTGATCTTGTAGTCACCGTTTTCGTCCTTGACCGCGCGGGTGCGCAAGCTGCCGAGGTCCGAGCCGGTGTTGGGTTCGGTGAACACGGCGGTGGGCAGGATCTCGGCGCTGGCGATCTTGGGCAGCCATTGGGCCTTTTGGTCGTCGGTGCCGCCCGCGATGATCAACTCGGCCGCGATCTCGGACCGGGTGCCCAGGCTGCCGACGCCGATGTAACCGCGCGACAGTTCTTCGGAAACGACGCACATCGACGCCTTGGACAGGCCGAACCCGCCATATTCCTCGGGGATGGTCAGGCCGAATACGCCCATCTCGGCCAGTTCCTCGATGATTTCCATCGGGATCAGCTCGTCCTTCAGGTGCCATTCATGGGCGTTTGGCTCGACCCGATCCAGCGCATAGCGGCGGAACTGCTCGCGGATCATCTCAAGCTCTTCATCCAGGCCCGAGTCGCCGAACATGGTGGCCCCGGATTGGTCTTGCATCAGCTGAACCAGTCGGCTGCGCGCGGCCTGGCTGTTGGCCTGTGCCATCAGAGTTTGCACCTCGGCGCATTGGAAGCCCGACAGCGCATCCCAACCCAGCCCCAGATCCTGCAGGCGCACGACCTCGCCCTGGTTCATCGGGATGCCGCCGGCGACCTGGTGCAGATATTCGCCAAAGGCGATCTGGTGCAGCAACTGCTCCATCTCGCAGAACTTGCCCTCCGCCTGCAACGCCTCGGCCCATTTCTGCATCTGCTGCAGCGACTGGTTGTAGGTCGCCAGCCAGGCCAGCCCATGCGCGGCGGTCTGGTTCGCCTCGACCAAAGCGCCCGAGACGCGACCCTCGGCCGTGACCATCTCGCGCACCGCATCGCGCGCCCGGTCAAAGACGGACTGAACCGCCGGCAGCGCGGCCCCCGTCAGGGTCAGAAGATCAGGCAGAACCGGCTGAGAAGTCATGTTCGTCATATCTTGTCCGTCATGGGCCATGAATCACGTCCTTTGCTGGGTTGTCTGGTCATATCATGCTGCACGTGCAGCGCAACAAAAATACACAAATAGCGTCGAAAAAGTCCAAAAATTACGTAACGAATTTTGCGGTGCAGAGAAATTCTGCGGTGATATGTAGGGGAAATGGATCTGTTTTCTTTGATGTCCCTGCCCGAACTCTGCCTTGCGTTCGCGGTCGCCTTTCTGGCCGGAGCGGTGAAAGGCATGGTCGGTTTCGCCATGCCGATGGTCCTGATTTCAGGGCTCAGCATGATGCTGCCGCCCCAGCTTGCGCTGGCCGGGCTGATCCTGCCAACGGTTGTGACGAACGGGATCCAGGCCTTGAGAGAAGGGCGCGCGGCAGCGATGTCTTCGATCCGGCAGTTCCGGGTCTTTCTTTCCGTCGGGCTGGTCTTTCTGCTGGGGAGCGCTCAGCTGATCAGCTTGGTTCCATCGCAGGCTTTCCTTCTGATGATCGGAATTCCCGTCACGTTCTTTGCCACGATCCAACTGCTGGGCGTGAAACTGAGCCTGTCTGAGCAATCGCCAAAGATCGAGGCCGCGGTCGGTGCGGTTACCGGGTTCATTGGCGGCATATCAGCCGTTTGGGGACCTCCGACCGTTGCCTATCTGACTGCGCTGAATACCCCCAAATCCGAACAATTGCGCATTCAGGGCGTGATCTATGGCTTGGGAGCTTTGGCTCTGGTCGTGGCGCATATTGGATCAGGCGTGTTGCGGGCTGAAACCGTGCCGTTCTCGGCTGCACTGACCCTTCCGGCTTTGGCCGGCATGTGGCTGGGGTTGCGGATGCATGATCGGATTGATCAGGCTACGTTCCGCAAGGCGACTTTGTTGGTTCTGATGATCGCAGGTGCGAACTTGCTGCGCAGGGGGGTGTTCGGGTGAACGCTCAACCCTTGTGCTCAAAATAGCGGAAGGCAAAAAACAGTCCGAACATCAGGAACAGCAGTCCCGACAGATCGCCGATCAAAAAGGCAAAATACTCGGCCGTCGCGCTGCCAAACGCCAGGTTGGTCAGGCCGGACACCAGGATTGACGTGATGACCCCGACCCCCATGATGCAGGCCCAGCAGGGCGCCCGATCAGCGGCGGGAAACAGATCCCATCCCAGCCATTTCAACAAATAGAATACGGCCGGCGCCGTCGTGACCGCAATCAAGATGGCCAGCAGGCGGCTTGTCAGAAAAACGTCCGAGCCACCGAGTGTCGCGAAAACCAGAAAGACACCGGGCAGCATGGCCAGTATCGCACGCCACCCCAAGAGCCACGCCGCAAGGACCCGCACGCCGTGCGGAAGAAACAACAGGCTGGCACGGCTGGGGTACTCTGGAAAGAACACGTTCTGCATGGGCATCAAAACCCAAAATGTCAGAAACGATGCGCCGATATAGGCCAACGAAGCATAAAACGTGTCAGAGGCCCACGATCGCATCACGTCACGCTTCTTTCAGGATTGCTCAGCGGTCAACGCGGGGCGTTGACGACATACCGTCCCCGGTTGGCGTTCCCGCTTTGGGACAAGTAGCCCTTCTGTACCAGCGACTTGAGGGCGCGGAAGAAGGTCGGGCGCGAAACGCTTTGCACCAAAGTGTGCTCGATCAGGCCATAGGTCCGGACTTCGCGCGAGTCTTTCGACAATTCTTCGGCCGCGTAATAAATGTCACGCTCTACCGGAGAAAGCTTTTCGAGCCCCAACGTGCGTTCCATGCTCTGCATCAACTTGCGCAGTTCCGCCAGTTTCGAGATCTCGGTCATTTCCATTCCTGATTTTACCAGTGCCACCAGTTGATATCCGCTTGGTCAAATGACCCATGATAGTCGCCTATCACACGGCATATCTCATGTTGACACTCATCCCCTTGATAATACACTACCGCCTTGATTAGGCTGCTCATCTTGCGAGTGTGAGTGTCCGCGCGCGAGCTGCCCAAAGGTTTTTTCAGTCTCGGCCCGGTGCATTTTGCGCCGGGCTATTTCCTTGTAATGGGTCCTTGATTTACTGCATGATTTTTAGGCGGGCAACGAATTTGTTCATGCCAATGTCACATTACAACTGCAGGAAGAACAAATAACTGCAAGGACCCGTTATTGTGCGCGCAGGGGCACGCAACCGCGCCCCTGCATGTCGGTTCAGCCGATTGCGACGGCTTTGATGTCTTCGTCGATGAACGGCAAATACTGTTCAAAGTTCTCGGCAAACATGTGCACCAGCTTTTCCGCCTGTTTGTCGAAAGCGGCCTGATCGTCCCAGGTACGGCGCGGATCCAACAGAACTTCGGGCACGCCGGGGACCGTCACCGGAACGTCGAAGCCGAAATTGGCGTCCTTGCGATACTCGGCATCGGCCAGCGACCCGTCCAGTGCGGCGGTCAGCAGGGCACGCGTGGCTTTGATCGGCATCCGGCTGCCAACGCCGTACGCGCCGCCGGTCCAGCCGGTATTGACCAGCCAGCAGGTTGCGCCGTGCTGGGCGATCTTGTCGCGCAGCAGCTTGCCGTATTCCTCGGGGCGGCGCGGCATGAACGGGGCGCCGAAGCAGGTCGAGAAGGTGGGCTGCGGCTCGGTCACGCCGCGCTCGGTTCCGGCAACCTTCGAGGTGAAGCCCGACAGGAAGTGGTACATCGCCTGCGCCGGGGTCAGCCGGGCGATCGGCGGCAGGACGCCAAAGGCATCACAGGTCAGCATGATGATGTTTTTCGGGTGCCCGCCCAGCGCCGTCTTGGAGGCGTTCGAAATGTATTCCAGCGGGTAGGCGCACCGCATGTTGGCGGTCAGGCTGTCATCGTTGAAATCCAGTTTCAGGGTTTCGGGATCAAAGACCATGTTCTCGATCACCGTGCCGAATTTCGACGTGGTCGCGTAGATCTCGGGTTCCGCTTCGGCGCTCAGATTGATGGTCTTGGCATAGCATCCGCCTTCGAAGTTGAAGGTCCCGCGATCCGACCAGCCGTGCTCGTCGTCGCCGATCAGAACACGTGCCGGATCAGCCGAAAGCGTGGTCTTGCCGGTGCCGGACAGGCCGAAAAACACGGCGGTGTCGACGGGGTTGCCCACCGCATGGTTGGCCGAGCAATGCATCGGCATCACGCCTTTCTCCGGCAGCAGGTAGTTCAGAAGCGTAAACACGGACTTCTTGTTCTCGCCCGCGTATTCGGTGCCGCCAATGAGAATCAGTTTGCGGTCAAAATTCAGCGCAATCACCGTTTCGCTGCGGCAATCGTGCTTTTTCGGGTCCGCCTGGAAACTGGGGCAGTTGATGATGGTGTAATCTGCGATGAATTCGTCCAGGTCCTCGCGGTCCGGGCGACGCAGCAGGTGCCGGATGAACAGGTTGTGCCAGGCCAGTTCCGTAACCATGCGCACATTGATCGCATAGGCGGGATCCGCGCCGCCAACCAGATCCTGAACGAAGTAGTCCTTGCCTTTCATATGGGCCAGCATGTCAGTGTACAGCGCGTCAAAGCCATCGGGGCTCATTTCTGCGTTGTTTTCCCACCAGATGCTGTCCGCCACGCTTTCGGTCCGGACGACGTGCTTGTCCTTGGGGGACCGGCCTGTGAACTTGCCGGTGGACACCAGAAACGCTCCGCCATTGCCCAGCGTGCCTTCATTCCGCTTGAGCGCCTTCTGAATCAGCGCCGGCTCCATCAAGTTGTAATAGACATTGCCCAGCCCCTCGATGCCTTGATCTTCGAGGCGGAACTGCGGGTTTACCCGTCCAAATGTCATTCGTGTCTTCTCCTGTGGCGGCGCTGCGGCGGTTGGGGCCGTCTGCGCTCATGAGGCGTAGTGCCGGTTAGTCCGGCGGATAAAGGCCTCATATCACGGCCGTTTAGGGCATGAACAGGACGGTTTGGCACAGTTAGCGCAACCAAGGCCGGGTTTAGCGCAACCAAGATTTTCCGGTCGGAAAACCCGGGCACTTTCGGAAGCGCAGGACGACCTTTTTGTCGCAGGATCGTGAACAATGTGGCGCGATTCGTACATCCGGATTGATTCGCGGCCTTAAAAAAGCCAAGAATGCCCTACAAAAAGCAAAAATATATCGTGAGTGAGCAGGTAAAGGGGCAGCCCTATGTCTAAGATTGCACTGGTGGATGACGATCGGAACATTCTGACGTCCGTATCCATGACGCTCGAGGCCGAAGGGTTCGAGGTCGAAACCTACAATGACGGGCAGGCAGCCCTTGACGCGTTCAACAAGAAACTGCCGGATATGGCGGTTCTGGACATCAAGATGCCCCGCATGGACGGCATGGATCTGCTGCAGCGGCTGCGGCAGAAAACCCAGATGCCGGTGATTTTCCTCACGTCCAAAGACGATGAGATCGACGAGGTTCTGGGCCTGCGGATGGGCGCGGATGACTACGTGAAAAAGCCGTTCTCTCAACGCCTTCTGGTTGAGCGCATCCGTGCGCTGCTGCGCCGTCAGGAAGCGACCGACGGGGATGCGTCGGCGGCAACCACCGGGGACGCAAAGGTGATGGAGCGCGGCGATCTGCGCATGGACCCCCTGCGTCACGCGGTCAGCTGGAAGGGAACCGATGTTTCGCTGACGGTCACGGAATTCCTGCTGCTACAGGCCTTGGCGCAGCGCCCCGGCTTCGTCAAAAGCCGCGATCAGCTGATGGATGTCGCATATGACGATCAGGTCTATGTCGACGACCGGACCATCGACAGCCACATCAAGCGTCTGCGCAAGAAGATGCGTGCGGCTGATCCCGAGTTTTCGGCTATCGAAACGCTGTACGGTATCGGGTACCGTTACAACGAGGAATAAGCCGGGCCGGCTTTCTGCAAAGGTGAATTTGTTTCGTGCGTGACACCGAGCAATCCAGCGAGTTGCGCGACGGTGACGTCGTTCTGGGCGATGATTGGGTCATCCCGCAAGACCCCGAGTCGGCCGAGCTGCGCGCGCGGCGATCGCGGCGTACTCTGTTCACGCTGCGCAACTCGCCGCTGGCGCGCAAGATCATCACGTTCAACCTGATTGCTTTGGT
This sequence comes from Ruegeria sp. B32, assembly GCF_025141855.1. Taxonomy (NCBI): domain Bacteria; kingdom Pseudomonadati; phylum Pseudomonadota; class Alphaproteobacteria; order Rhodobacterales; family Roseobacteraceae; genus Ruegeria; species Ruegeria sp. B32. Next base: position 376,323 of record NZ_CP081106.1, read on the forward strand.
GATCCTGGTCGCTGGGCTGCTGTATCTGGACGACACGCGAAAAGAGAGGGTCCAGCAAACGGCGCGGAACCTGATCGGCGATGCGCAACTGGTCAGCAACGTCTTCGAGGCCCAGCTGCGCCAGGTTGCCGGATCGCGGGACGCTTCTGACCTGAACGTCAAGGCGACACTTGCCGGGCTGAGCATCCCCGAAGGCGGCGAAGTCTTCGTCTATGACAGCACCGGCACGTTGATCGGCTGGACACGGGGTTCCTCGACCGTGTCGGAATTGCCGGGCCTGATTCAGGCCGAGGCGGATGTTCCGACCGGCAGCACATTGATCTCTGATGCCCTGACCGCCGTCTGGAATGGTCTGTATTCGGTTTTCACCACCGGATCTGAAACCGAGGCGCCGACGCTGGCACAGCGGGTTCAGGACATCATACCAAACGCGCTGGACGGCCACATGCAGGTTCACGCCGTGTCTGATGCGGCCGGAGACACCGTGATTGTGGCGGCGTCGCCAATCGTTCTGGATGGCGCCCCTGTGGGGGCAGTCGCAATGGCCGGTCCCGCCGGAGAAATCGACGCACTGGCTCGGAAAGAGCAGGAGCGCATTCTGCAGATGTTTGTCGTTGCCCTGCTGGTCTCGGTGGGTCTCAGCCTTGTGCTGGCCTCGACCATCGCGAACCCGCTGGCGGATCTGGCCGCTGCGGCCGAAATGGGCAAGGACCGTGGTACCGGGGTCAATCCCGGCCGTATCCGCATCCCCGACCTGAGTGCTCGCCCGGACGAGATTGGTCGGCTTAGCCGTGCGCTGCGGGGAATGGTGACGGCGCTCTACAACCGGATAGACGCCAACGAACAGTTCGCGGCTGACGTCGCGCATGAAATCAAGAACCCCTTGGCCAGCCTGCAATCGGCCGTCGGTACGCTGCGAATGGTCAAGCGTGACGATCAGCGCGAGAAATTGTTGGGCGTTATTGAGCACGATGTCCGCCGATTGGACCGCCTTGTCAGCGACATCTCGAATGCGTCCCGCCTGGACGCTGAACTGGTCAAAGAGCAGGAACAGCCCTTCGATCTACTGAAGCTGATCGGCAATATCAGTCAGTACCTGGGCGAAGATGCCCGATCGAAGGGGATCGACTACATCACGGATTTGCCGTCCAAGCCCATCGTCATAAACGGGCTCGAGGCCCGTCTGGCGCAGGTTTTCGTGAACCTGATTACAAATGCCATTTCCTTCTGCGAGGAAAGCGACGCGATCCGCGTTTGGGTGCGCCAACGCGAAAATCGGGTTCTCGTTGTTGTCGAAGACACCGGCCCCGGTATTCCGGACCAGGCCCTGACCAAGGTTTTCAAGCGCTTCTACTCGCAGCGCCCGGCCGAGCATTTCGGCAACAACTCGGGTCTTGGACTTGCGATCTCGAAACAGATTGTCGAGGCCCACGGCGGCGTCATCTGGGCCGAGAACATCCGCCCGACCGAGGCGGACATCACGTCGGACCCGCAAGGTGCGCGGTTTGTCGTGGGTCTTCCCCTTTGAGCGATGTGCGCTTTGCGCCTTCCCGAAAAACCTAGCGATGATCCGGTCTGCATGCACGCCACATGCGTTGCCGTTGCAGGCCGCGGCGCCCTGATTTCGGGGCCGTCCGGGGCCGGAAAATCGGCACTTGCATTGCAGATGATGGGCTTCGGCGCGGACATGGTCGCCGATGATCGTGTAAACCTAACCCTGTCGGGCGACCGGGTGATTGCGGATGCGGTCCCTCAGATCCGAGGATTGGTCGAGGCCCGCGGCGTCGGCCTGCTGCGCGCCACGGCCTGCGGCCCCGTTCCGTTGGAATGGATCGTGGATCTGGATCAAGTGGAATCCCAGCGACTGCCGGAACCGCGACAGGTTCTTGTGCTGGGACATCCTGTTCCCTTGCTTCGTGCCGCCGGCGTCCCCAACTTGGCATCAGCACTTGTTCAACTGATGAAAATGGGGCGCGTCGATCCGCAATGGCCAAGCACATGACAGCACAAACGCGCATCGTTCTAGTGACAGGTCCGTCGGGCGCGGGCCGGTCGACGGCGATTCATGTGCTCGAGGATCTGGGCTATGAGGCCATCGACAACTTGCCGATGGGCCTGTTGCTGCGCCTGATGGAGGGCGCGGATCCATCCCGGCCGATGGCGCTGGGAATCGATGCCCGCAATCGTGATTTCTCGACCATCGGCTTTATCGAATTGGTCGCCAAACTGGGCCGGATGAGCCAGGTGGACCTGTCCACGCTCTATCTGGATTGCAGCGACGACATGCTGTTGCGCCGGTTTTCGGAAACCCGGCGCCGTCATCCGGTCGCAACCGATGCCAGCCCCGAAACCGGCATCCGCCAGGAAAAGGAATTGTTGGAGCCGATCCGCGAGATCGCCGACACCCTGATCGACACCAGCGTGCTCAACGTGCACCAGCTGCGATCCGAGGTCGAACGCTGGTTCGCCCCCGAAGGAGGCCGGCATCTGGCCGTTTCTATCGAGTCCTTCTCCTACAAACGGGGGCTGCCGCTGGGCCTCGACATGGTGTTCGACTGCCGATTTCTGGCCAACCCCTATTGGCGTCCGGAGCTGCGCGAGGCTGATGGTCGAAATCCGGACGTTGCGTCCTATGTTCAGGCTGACACGAATTATGCCGCCTTTTTCGAACGGGTGGTGGAACTGTTGCTGTCTCTGCTGCCCGCCTTCAAGGCCGAGGGCAAAACACACCTGTCGGTCGCCTTCGGCTGCACCGGGGGTCAGCACCGCTCGGTCGCGATGGCCGAAGCGGTCGCAAAAGCCCTTGCAGAGCAGGGGCAGCCGGTGGCAATTAGACACCGCGAGATGGAACGTCGATCGTTGAATGTGAGGCCGGATTGATCGGAATTGTAATCGTGGCGCATGGCGGATTGGCCCAGGAATACCTGGCGGCCATGCAACACGTCGTGGGCAAGCAACCCGGCCTTGTGGCAGTGTCGATCGACGCTGATCATGACCGCGAAGAAAAGCAGGCCGAAATCTGCCGGGCCGCGGATGCTGTGGATGTCGGCGACGGAGTTGTTGTCGTGACCGATCTGTTCGGGGGCAGCCCCTCGAATCTCAGCCTGCGCGCCTGTGCGCCGCAGGACCGCAGAATTCTTTACGGCGCCAACCTTCCGATGCTGATCAAACTGGCCAAAAGCCGCCAACTTCCGGTCGGGGACGCCGTCCGTAGGGCCATGGAGGCTGGACGAAAGTACATCAATGCGCAAAATGTGACATTGGACTGACATCGGATCGATTGAATATGGCCACCAAAAGCTTGAAAATCATCAACGAAAAGGGCTTGCACGCGCGCGCTTCAGCCAAATTGGTCGAGGTGGTCGAAGGGTTTGACGCCCGCGCCGAAGTGTCCAAAGACGGCATGTCCGCGTCGGGTGACAGCATTATGGGCCTTTTGATGTTGGCGGCTTCGCGAGGAACGACTATTGACGTCGAAACGTCCGGGCCGGATGCTGAGGCGCTGGCAGACGCGCTGGAAGCATTGGTGAACGACAAGTTCGGCGAAGGTTTCTGACGCAGGGCACTGCCACGAAACAAGAACGGGAAGACCAGGAATTGGCGGAAACCACGCACGATACCAAGACCAACACGGTGGTGGCCGAGACCGCGGAAGCGGGCGAAATCTACGACCGCCGCACGCTGACCTACGCAAATTCGTTTGACGACGCCTGGACCTCGACGGCCATCAAGGCGATCGAATGGTGCACGGGCAAGCTGACCATTCTGCGCATGGTCAACAAGTTCGAAAAGCAGAATGAGAAGTATCGCGGCCAGAAATTCTGGGGTGGTGCCTTGGGTATCATGGGAATCGACCTGACCACGCCCGAACACCAGATTGCGCGCATTCCGAAAGAGGGGCCCGTTGTGGTGGTGGCCAATCACCCGCATGGGATGGTGGACGGCATGATCCTGGCCGAGTTGATCGGACGCGTGCGCCAGGACTATCGCATCCTGACCCGCTCGGTTCTGACCGGGCTGGACGAGGCCGCAACCTCGTTCATGATCCCTGTCCCGTTCCCACATGACCCCGAAGCCCAGAGCAAGATGCTTGAGATGCGGGGCAAAGCGATGGAGCACCTCAAGAACGGTGGTGTCGTCGCGCTGTTCCCATCCGGCGTGGTGATGTCGTCCGACACGTGGTTCGGCCCGGCTCAGGAACGCGAATGGAACGTGTTCACCGCCAAGATGATCCGGCGATCCGGTGCCAAGGTTCTGCCCATCTACTTCCCCGGCAGCAATTCGCGCTGGTACCAGATTGCCAACAAACTATCGGCAATTTTGCGTCAGGGACTTCTGCTGCACGAGATCGTCCGGTCCTGCAACAAACCGGTCGGCCCCGTGATCGGAGAACCGATTTCGGACGAGGACATGAAACTGCTCGAACGCGACCCACGCGGATTCATGACCTGGCTCAGAAAACACACGCTGGGCTTGGGGCAGTCACCACAAGCCTGATCCACCGTTCATTTGCGCTAAAAGATCGCGGGCGAGCGGGGCGGTCTCTTGACGGCCTAGCGCGTCGGGACCGGAACCTCGCCACGGTAGTCGTAAAACCCGCGATCGGTCTTGCGGCCCAGCCAGCCGGCCTCGACGTATTTCGTCAGCAACGGGCAGGGGCGGTACTTTGTATCCGCCAACCCATCATGGAGGACGTTCATGATGGCCAGGCAGGTGTCCAACCCGATGAAATCGGCCAGTTCCAGCGGACCCATGGGGTGATTGGCGCCCAGCTTCATCGACTGGTCGATCGACTGAACGCTGCCGACCCCTTCATACAGAGTATAGACGGCCTCGTTGATCATCGGCATCAGGATGCGGTTCACGATGAAGGCCGGAAAATCCTCGGCGCTGGCGGCGGTTTTGCCCAACCGATCCACCACGGCCTTGCAGGTGGCAAAGGTTTCTTCGTCGGTGGCGATACCGCGAATCAACTCGACCAATTGCATGACAGGAACCGGGTTCATGAAGTGGAACCCCATGAAACGCTCCGGCCGATCCGTCCGGCTGGCTAGCCGTGTGATCGAAATGGACGAAGTGTTCGACGTCAGGATCGTGTGGGCCTGCAAATGCGGCTGCAGATCCTCGAAAATCGCCTGCTTGATGGCCTCACGTTCGGTCGCGGCTTCGATCACGAGATCCGTCTGGCCGATCTCCGGAAGATTCAGCGTGGTCTTGATCCGCTGCAGTGCGGCCTGCATCTCGTCGTCACCGATCTTGCCGCGTGACACCTGACGAGCCAGGTTGCCCTTGATCGTTTCAATGGCAGCATCCAGCGCATCCTGGCTGATGTCGTTCAGCAGAACGTCATACCCTGCCAACGCCATCACATGGGCGATTCCGTTGCCCATCTGGCCCGCGCCGATTACTCCGACTGATTTCACGTCCATATTGAACTGCCTTCCGCATCAAGGTTCAGGGGGACATTATCGGCAGTCCGGGTTGGGCGGCAAGGGGTTGGGACCGGTCCAATTCGCTTCAAATGCGCACATTAGAGTTTTCTAAACACCTAAGGCCGCAGAATGGCAATTGGGTGAAGAAAATGGGTGGCTGACATGAGTTATCATGAGTCGGGCGCGACTGGTGTCGAGGAATCCGTCTACCGGTACGGGGCGTCAAAATTGTGGTTTCGCGGACCAAAGCGAGCGTTGCAGGTACCATATGTGGCCTGCGTCGGCGGCACCGAGACATTCGGTCGGTTCGTCGATTCTCCGTTTCCCGCCGCGTTGGAGCAGCGGCTGGAAATGCAGTGTCTGAATCTGGGCAGTCTGTTCACAGGTGCCGAGGGGTTGGCGCGGGATCCGGAAATTCTGAGCCTGATGAATGGCGCCGAGGTTTGCGTTGTGCAACTGCCCTCGGCGCTGAATCAGTCCAACCGGTTCTACCGTGTTCATCCCCGACGCAATGATCGAGTGCTCGAGGCGACCTCGGACCTTTCCACCTTGTACCCCAAAGTTGATTTTGCCGAAGTGCACTTTGTGCGGCACCTTATGTCCAGGTTGTCGGCATTTTCGGACGCACGGTTCGAAGTGGTGGCCGCCGAGTTGCGGCGGGCTTGGGCAGAGGCGCTTCGCACCCTGTTGGACAACGTCACCAGCCGGGTTCTGCTGCTGTGGCTGGACTGGGATCACAGCCCGGCAGTCGGGCTGGATGCGCGGGGGGTATCTGATCCGGTGCCAATTACTCAGGCCATGATTGATGGGGTGTCGGATGGAGGGGTGCCAACCGTGAAGATGACGGTGCGCCCTTCAGGTGCTTCGGATGATCTTGAAGACATGCTGTTCGGCACGATGCAGCAACCGATGGCGGAATATATGATCGGACCGGCCACGCACCGGGCTATTGCAGAACGTTTGCTGCCTGCGATCCGAGACCTCGAATGAAAAAGGCCCGCCGATTGGCGGGCCTTGATCGTTTCGAAGTCTGGACGTATCAGCCCAGCTTTTCGGTCAGTTCCGGCACGGCCTGGAACAGGTCCGCGACCAGGCCGTAGTCCGCGACCTGGAAGATCGGAGCTTCTTCGTCTTTGTTGATCGCGACGATGATCTTCGAATCCTTCATGCCGGCCAGGTGCTGGATCGCACCCGAAATACCAACCGCGATGTACAGATCGGGTGCAACGACCTTGCCGGTCTGACCCACCTGCCAATCGTTCGGGGCATAGCCCGAGTCGACTGCCGCGCGGCTGGCACCAACCGCCGCGCCCAGCTTGTCGGCCAGGGCTTCGATCAGTTTGAAGTCTTCTTCCGAGCCAACACCACGGCCGCCCGAGACAACGACGCCGGCCGAGGTCAGTTCGGGACGGTCGCTTTCGGCGACCTTGTCCTCGACCCATTCCGACAGGCCGGGGTTTTCACCTACCGATACGGTCTCGACCGGGGCCGATCCGCCTTCGCCGGCCGCATCAAAGCTGGCCGTACGGAAGGTGATGACCTTCTTGGCGTCGTTCGACTTGACGGTCTGGATCGCGTTGCCCGCGTAGATCGGGCGCTCGAAAGTCGAGCCATCCACCACGCCCGACGCGTCCGAGATCACCATCACGTCCAGCAGTGCGGCCACGCGCGGCATGACGTTCTTGGCGTCGGTGGTGGCGGGTGCCACGATATGCTCATAGCCATCGGCCAGGCTGACGATCAGCGCGGCGGTCGATTCGGCCAGACGGTGGCCCAGCGACGGGTCTTCGGCGACCAGGACCTTGGACACACCGTCGATCTTGGCGGCAGCTTCGCCGGCAGCGGCGGCCGAGCCGCCCGCGGCCAGAACGGTCACGTCACCCAGCTGCTTGGCTGCGGTGACCGCCTTGGCGGTTGCGTCCATCGCCAGTTCGCCATTGTTGACTTCGGCAAGCAGAAGTACAGCCATTACACAGCCCCCGCTTCTTTGAGTTTCCCGACCAGCTCGTCGACCGAGCCCACGATGATGCCGGCGGCGCGTGCCGGCGGCTCTTCGGTCTTGACGACTTCGAGGCGCGGCGTGACGTCGACGCCGTAATCGGCGGCGGTTTTTTCGTCCAGCGGCTTTTTCTTGGCCTTCATGATGTTCGGCAGCGACGCATAGCGCGGCTCGTTCAGGCGCAGGTCGACGGTGATGATGGCCGGCATCTTGACACTGATGGTCTGCAGACCGCCGTCAACTTCACGCGTGACCTTGGCGGTGTCGCCTTCGATGTCCAGTTCGGACGCGAAGGTGCCCTGGCTCCAGCCCAGCAGTGCCGACAGCATCTGACCGGTGGCGTTCATGTCGTTGTCGATCGCCTGCTTGCCGCACAGAACCAGTCCGGGCTGCTCTTCCTCGACCACCTTGGCCAGGATCTTGGCAACGGCCAGCGGCTCGATGTCCTGGTGGACGTCGTCCGCCGCGACGACCAAGATGGCGCGGTCTGCACCCATCGCCAGCGCGGTGCGCAGCGTTTCCTGCGCCTGCTTGACGCCGATCGAAACGGCCACGACCTCTTCGGCCTTGCCGGCTTCTTTCAGGCGGATCGCTTCTTCGACGGCAATCTCGTCGAACGGGTTCATCGACATTTTGACATTGGCGAGATCAACACCGCTGCCGTCCGCTTTGACGCGAACTTTAACGTTGTAGTCGATCACGCGCTTGACAGGCACAAGTACCTTCATTTTTGCGTACGCTCCTTACAAAAACGGCAAGCCGCAATGCGACTCCACCAATGCTCTCGTCGGCCTAGATAGCGCCTTGCGGGGCCTCGGGACAGGGCAAAATCGTCACGTCATGTCGTGGGGACGTCGCGTTTCACGCTTTTTGACGTGAAGGAACGAAATATTGTTACCCGGCCGATGGGCGGTTTTGCCGCGCCGGATGGTGCGAAATCACTCTCAAGAAGTTTTGGTCTCAGCGGTTCGCGCCCGCCCTTCGGGCCGAGGCTTCGCCCGTCCGGTCGCCCCAACGTCCGCTGGACGTTGTGCCGCTTTCAGCGGTTCGCGCCCGGAACCCACAAGACGTCATCGCGGCCGCCGTTGTTGGCGCAGCGGGCTGCCACGAAGAACCAGTCGCTGAGGCGGTTGAGGTATTTCACCGCGGCCTCGTTCACCGGTTCCATGTTGGTCAGTTCGACAGACAGGCGCTCGGCGCGCCGCGAGACCGTGCGGCAGACATGAAGATGCGCCGCCAGCTTTGATCCGCCCGGCAAGATGAAGCTGCGCAACGGCTCGAGGTCGGCATTCATCGCGTCGATTTCCGATTCCAGACGATCGATCTGGGCCGGGGCGATCCGCAGGGGCGGGTAGTCGGCCTCGGCGTCTTTTTCCATGTCCGGGCGGCACAGGTCAGCGCCCAGGTCGAACAGATCGTTCTGGATGCGGGCGAGCGCCGCATCGACCTCGCCCTCGGCCTCGGTGCGGGCCACGCCGACAAAGGCGTTCAGTTCGTCCACCGTGCCATAGGCCGCCACGCGGCCCGAATACTTCGCAACCCGTTCGCCATTGCCCAGCGCGGTTTTGCCATCGTCCCCGGTCCGGGTGTAAATCTTGTTCAGAACGACCATCTACTGCACTCCCTGTCCACGCAGATAGACGTAGAGCACGATCAGCACCACGGCAATGAATTGAAACAGGATGCGCAGCCGCATCATCTTGTTGCTTTTCTTGGCAGCCGCCATGCCGCCCTTGCCGAAATTGGATATGCCGATGGCCAGAACAACGACGACCGCCGCCATCGCCAAAAGAAGTACGCCCATTAGAAGGTCCATGAACTCACCGTCCGCATTTGTTGTATCCTTTGCGCACCATCTAGCGGGGCGGCCCCCGAAAGCGAACGGGTAATTTCGTCTCAGATACCCGAAAGGATGCGGTCTATCGTGCCCGTTGGCAGAATGCGGCGCAGATAACCCGCGACATAGGTCGGTGTGGTCACGTAGTATCGAGCCTTGGGCGACTTTGCCTCGAGCGCGCGGGCAAGTTTGTCGGTTACCGCAGACGCCGGCAGCTCGAACCGGTCGGGACCCGAGTCTTCGTACAGACGTTTGAGCAGCGACCCCTCGTACTTGTCGCGAAGGGCCGAGTTTTCCCAGTCTATGAACCGTTCAAAAACCGGTATGGCCTTCTCGCGCAGTTTAGAGGTGATGGGGCCGGGTTCAATCAGCACCACTTTGATGCCGGTGCCGCGCAGCTCCAGCCTCATCGTGTCGGTCAGGCCTTCGATGGCGTATTTCGTGGCGACGTAGGCGCCGCGCCAGGGAAAGGCGACCAGACCCAGTACCGACGAGTTCTGTACGATGCGGCCATGGCCCTGTGCACGCATGACGGGTATCACCTGGCGGGTCAGTTCGTGCCAACCAAAAACATTGGTCTCGAAGATATGGCGCAACCCGTCGGTGGGCACGTCTTCGATCGCGCCGGGCAGGCCATGGGCACCGTTGTTGAACAGCGCGTCCAACGTGCCGCCCGTTTCTTCGAGAACACTGGCCAATCCCGAAGTGATCGTTTCGGCATCGGTATAGTCGATTCTTGGGCTGTCAAAGCCCTGAGCCCTCAGCCTGTCGCAATCGCGCTGATGTCTGCAGGCGGCAAACACGCGCCATCCGCGTGCACGCATCCCGTGTGCCGCGTCCAGACCAATGCCGGATGAGCATCCGGTGATGAGGATGGATTTCTGCATGTCTGCCCCAAAGTCGTCCTCGGCAAAAACTATTGCGAGGATCGGCCTCCGGCAATGACGGCATCACGTCAATTTGTGCTTTTTCGGATCAACGAGGAGGAAATCCAGCCAACCTGTTGCTCGGGCAACACGCGCAGGCGCAGCCAACCGGTTCCGGACTCGCTCAGAACTTCGACCTGCTGACCCATCCGCGCTTTGCCGATGATCGGATAGATCGTGCCGGGGCCATCGCGCATGTTCACGCGGGTGCCGGACACGATACGAATGTCTTTCGGCGGCTCTGCGGGTGCAGGGGCGGCTGCCGTTTCCGGTTCGGCGTCGGTGTCCAAAACCTGGACGGCCGCGTTCTCATCCAGTGACGCCAGCGAAAAGGTGCCGCCGGTATTGTCGAAACTGGACAGATCAGAATTCAGACCGGCAGCGATCTGCGCCAGTAACGCCTCGGTATCGACGGCATCGGCGGCGGGGATCGGTTCCGGCTGTGGTTCGGACGGCTTGGCGGGGCGCAGGGCCACCTTCGTCACAAGCTCGGTTGCCGGGGAGGGGACCAGTGGCCTGGGCTCGGGTTTCTCAGCCGCCGCAACGACGGGTGGTGCCTCGGCGCGGGTTCCGCGCGGTTCGAATTCGGATCCACCGCTCATGACGTAGAAGAACCAGCCGAGCATGGCAAAAGTAACAAGCATAAGGCGCGTCATGGCGCATCCCCCGGTAATCATAACAACAAGAAAAAGGCAGCATTCAATTGTTGGGATCCTAACATAGTTCGGGTCCCGAGTCGAAAATCGGGGGAAATCGCCGGGTTGGCTCCCCCTGTTGCAAAAACCCCGACTTGTCCCCAGCAAAATATGCCTTGGTTGCTTTACCACGCGCGCCGGGCGTCGTATCACATCATCTATGAACGACACGATCGACGACCCCAACATGGTGACCCCCGAAGGTGGGGGAGAGGTGGCAGAACCGCTGCGCCGGGCAATTGGCGAGCGTTATCTGACCTATGCTCTCTCCACCATCATGCACCGCGCGCTGCCGGATGCGCGCGACGGGCTGAAGCCGGTTCACCGGCGAATCCTCTACGCTATGCGCGAGCTGCGACTCAGCTCCTCGGGCGGGTTCCGCAAGTCGGCCAAGATCTCGGGTGACGTGATGGGTAACTATCACCCGCACGGGGACGCCGCGATCTATGACGCGATGGCGCGTCTGGCGCAGGATTTCAACGTCCGCTACCCGCTGGTCGACGGGCAGGGGAATTTCGGCAATATCGACGGCGACAACCCGGCGGCCTCGCGCTACACCGAGGCCCGGATGACCATCGTTGCCGAGGCGTTGCTGGAGGGGCTGAACGAGGACGCCGTCGATTTCCGCGACAACTATGACGGCACGCTGACCGAACCGGTCGTCTTGCCGGCACAGTTCCCGAACCTTCTGGCCAATGGCGCCTCAGGCATTGCCGTGGGCATGGCGACGAACATCCCGCCCCACAACATCGCCGAGCTGTGCGACGCCTGTCTGCATCTGATCAAGACGCCCGACGCGCGTGACGACACGCTGCTGAACTATGTGCCGGGGCCCGATTTCCCAACGGGCGGCGTAATCGTAGAACCGGCCGAGAATATCGCGCAGGCCTATCGCACCGGGCGCGGATCGTTCCGGCTGCGTTGCAAATACGAGGTCGAGGATCTGGGCCGCGGCCAGTGGCAGATCGTGGTCACCGAGATCCCGTATCAGGTTCAGAAATCCAAGCTGATCGAAAAGATCGCCGAGCTGATCCAGACCAAAAAGATCCCGATCCTGGGCGATGTGCGCGACGAATCCGCCGACGACATCCGCCTCATCCTCGAACCGCGCTCCAAGAACGTGGACCCCGAGGTGTTGATGAACATGCTGTATCGTAACTCGGATCTCGAGGTGCGGTTCAGCCTGAACATGAACGTGCTGATCGACGGGGTGACGCCCAAGGTCTGTTCGATGAAGGAAGTACTGCGCGCCTTCCTCGATCACCGGCAAGAGGTGCTGCTGCGCCGCTCTCGTCACCGCATGGCCAAGATCGACCACCGGTTGGAGGTGTTGGAGGGCTTTATCGTTGCCTTCCTGAATCTCGACCGCGTGATTGATATCATCCGCTATGACGACGATCCCAAGGCCGCGCTGATGCGCGAGAATTGGGGCATCGACCATGTCCGCGCCACCAGCGAGGCCGACTATGTCTCGCCCAAGCCGGGCGAGGGCGAATTGTCCGAAGTTCAGGTCGACGCGATCCTGAACATGCGCCTGCGCAGCCTGCGTCGGCTCGAAGAGATGGAACTGGTCCGTGAGCGTGACGCGCTGATGGAAGAGCGCGCAGAACTCGAGGATCTGCTGGCGGATGAGGGTCGGCAATGGGCCAAGATCGCCGAGCAGCTGAAAGAGACCAAGAAGACCTTCGGCAAGGATTATGAGGGCGGCGCGCGTCGCACCCGGTTTGCCGAAGCAGGCGAGGTCGAGGACGTACCGCTTGAGGCGATGATCGACAAAGAGCCGATCACGGTCGTCTGCTCGCAGATGGGCTGGATCCGTGCCATGACCGGCCATATCGACCTGAACCGCGAGCTGAAGTTCAAGGACGGCGACGGGCCGCGGTTCATCTTCCATGCGGAAACCACCGACCGGCTGCTGGTCTTCGCATCAAACGGGCGGGTCTACACGGTCAGCGCCGCGAACCTTCCCGGTGGCCGGGGAATGGGTGAGCCGCTGCGCCTGATGGTCGATCTGCCCAACGAGGCGCAGATCGTCGATATCCTGATCCACAAGCCGGGGCGCAAATTGCTGGTTGCTTCGGATGCGGGCAACGGGTTCATGGTGCCCGAGGACGAGGTGCTGGCCCAGACACGCAACGGCAAACAGGTGCTGAACGTCAAGGATGACGAGCGCGCGGTGATCTGCAAGCCGATCGAGGGCGATCACGTCGCTGTGGTATCACAGAACGGCAAGTTTCTGGTGTTCCCGGTCTCCGAACTGCCCGAGATGACGCGGGGCAAGGGCGTGCGTCTCCAGAAATACAACATGGCGCGCGGGCGCCAGGGCACGCTGGAGCTGGATGGCGGCCTGTCCGACCTGACGACGTTCAACTGGGAGGACGGTCTGAAATGGTCAATGGGCGGCGACAAGACGCGGCATGAGGCAGATATGTCTCAATGGCTGGCAAAGCGCGCAAGCGTCGGAAAAAAACCGCCCTATGGGTTCCCGCGCGATTACAAGTTCTCGTGATCTTGCGCCGACCACGGTGGAAATCTGCCGATACGGCTTGGCACAAGCTGCATCGGTGCGCTAGATCAAAGAAAAACAGGCCTATCGAGACGAGACAATGCTGCGCATTCTGACCCTGATTACCGGACTGGCCCTGGTGGGCGCCTGCACGCAGACGCAACTCTATGAAGAGCCGGAAGATCTGGGCGAATTCAAGCTGCGCGTGAACTATGCGTTTGCCGACAAGGCCGTCCAGGGGCCGGTGTCGCGGGATGCGACGCCCCAGGAATGGACCGAAGCGATCCAGAAGGCCGTCGATATCCGCCTTGGTCGCTATCAGGGCTCGCAGGAGTATGACATCGGGATCAGCCTCGAAGGCTATATGCTGGCGCCTCCTGGCATTCCGGTGATCTACAACCCCAAAAGCACAGCGATCGTTCTGGTCAACGTCTATGATGTCGGCAAGAAAGAGTTTCTGGCCAAGGGCAAGCAGTTCCAGGTCCTCGAAGATACCACCGGTGGCAGCGCTCTGAAGGGCTCGGGCAACGAACGCACCAAAGAAGAGCAGATGAGCGGTTTGGCACTGAAAGTAGCGGACCGCGTCGAGGAATGGCTGGCTGAAGAGCACAAGGACAACGGTTGGTTCGACCTGCGCCCCGGCCTGATCCAACCGATTGAATCCGGGCAGGCGGTACAAAACCCGGCATAGTTTTGAGGATTTCCCTCAGGATGTGCTTGATTTTCCGCTTTGAACCAAATATCTCGCGCGCGCAGATGTAACCACGGGACCAAGGGTCCCCCAAATCGCAAAAGGGCGCCTGAGGAATGGCAAAGGAAAAGTTTGAGCGTACAAAACCGCACGTCAACATTGGCACGATTGGCCACGTTGACCACGGCAAGACGACGCTGACCGCAGCAATCACCAAGTATTTCGGCGACTTCAAGGCGTATGACCAGATTGACGGTGCGCCGGAAGAGAAAGCGCGCGGCATCACCATCTCGACCGCCCACGTGGAATACGAGACCGACAACCGCCACTATGCGCATGTCGACTGCCCCGGCCACGCTGACTATGTGAAGAACATGATCACCGGTGCGGCGCAGATGGACGGCGCGATCCTGGTTGTGAACGCCGCTGACGGCCCGATGCCGCAGACCCGCGAGCACATCCTGCTGGGCCGCCAGGTTGGCATCCCGAAGATGGTCGTGTTCCTGAACAAGGTTGACCAGGTTGACGACGAAGAGCTGCTGGAACTGGTTGAGATGGAAGTTCGCGAACTGCTGTCCAGCTACGACTACCCCGGCGACGACATTCCGATCATCGCAGGTTCGGCTCTGGCCGCGATGGAAGGCAACAACCCGGAAATCGGCGAGAACAAGATCCGCGAACTGATGGCGGCCGTTGACGAGTACATCGACACGCCCGAGCGCGCTGTTGACCAGCCGTTCCTGATGCCGATCGAAGACGTGTTCTCGATCTCGGGCCGCGGTACCGTTGTGACCGGTCGTGTCGAGCGTGGTGTGATCAACGTTGGCGACGAGATCGAAATCGTCGGCATCCGCGACACGCAGAAGACCACCTGCACCGGTGTCGAGATGTTCCGCAAGCTGCTGGACCGCGGTGAAGCGGGCGACAACATCGGCGCCCTGCTGCGCGGCGTTGACCGTGACGGCGTTGAGCGTGGCCAGGTTCTGTGTAAGCCGGGCTCGGTTACTCCGCACACCAAGTTCGAAGCCGAAGCCTACATCCTGACCAAGGAAGAAGGCGGCCGTCACACTCCGTTCTTCGCGAACTACCGTCCGCAGTTCTACTTCCGTACGACTGACGTGACCGGCACCGTGACCCTGGCCGAAGGCACCGAGATGGTCATGCCCGGCGACAACGTGTCGTTCGGCGTCGAGCTGATCGCCCCGATCGCCATGGAAAACGGTCTGCGCTTCGCCATCCGCGAAGGCGGCCGCACCGTCGGCGCAGGCGTCGTGTCCAAAATCATCGAGTAAGGCGCATCAGCGCATACTGATGGAAAGGGCGTCCCTTGGGGCGCCCTTTTTCTTATTGGGAAGCCGATCAGACGGTTCCAAGTCTGCCAGTGTTTTCGATTTGGTAGTGCCCCCGACCCTCGGCTTGAGAAATCTTAACCTTCCGCCCATCTGCTCTAGAAGCTGAATGTCTACCTGATGTGCAACGCCGAAAGCGACCTGTGCACGCTCGGCAGAATGCCCGAACAGCAGGAGGACGCGATGTTTGGCTTTGAGTTTCTGAATTACGGGGCGCAAATCCTTCACAACAAGGACCTGGAAGACATGCGCGACGCCATTCTCAGCGATGATGATCACGAAGTCGACTGCACCGTCAGCGATTTTTTTCGGGAACGCAGAAGGCTTGGGGGCAAGCAAACCGGTGCCCTTCGCCGTGACTTTGGCGGAAAGCAGGCGGGCTGATCAGAGCTTTGGTTCCCAAGGCGTGCGACCGACCATACGATCCGCCTCGGCGGTGATGTCATTCATGTGCTTCTCGAGGCTGTGACGCAGTTGCTCGATCTGCTCTTCCGACGCCTTGCGGGGTACGGTCTCAGTCCATTCGCGGCAAAGGAAGACGCCTTCGTTGCGCCAGGGGCGCGGCAGCAGCAGCCGGTCCCAGGTGCCCGCCTCACGGCCATGGCGGGCCGAATAGGTGATGCCAAAAACGCGTTTTCCCGAGCTGCGCGCCCAGACCAGCGGGACGGTCGAGCACACCCGTTCCGGGCCGCGTGGACCGTCGGCAGCTATGCCGATCGAGATCCCCTGTTTCATCTTGCCCAGCACTTCACGCGACAGGGCCACGTGACGCTTGTGGCTGGACATGGCGATGGTGTCCATGCCGAAGAGCTTCTGCACCCGGCCCACCATGCTGCCGGCGCGCGCGGCTGATGTGATCGAGCAAATGCGCCCCTTTTCCAGCGGAAAGAAATAGGGCGACTGGGCCAGCCGCTGGTGCCAAAGCACGACGATGACCGGCTCGCCCTGTTCCGCGAGCTTGTCCAACTCATCATAGCCGATCCGCTGCCATTTGGTGTTGCGATGGACCATCCTGATATAGCTGGCGATGCGGCGCGCGGCCCAGTTCAGGGTTGTCTCGCTGTCAGCAATCTTCTTGCGAAGGCTCAAGGGTTATTTCCTCTCGGTGGGCCGAACCTTGTCTTATAGAACTGCACGACGCACGCAACTTCTTTGTCGATTGCATATGTGCCCGAGAAACTGAAAAAGCCTCTTGAGTCCGTCGCGCCTCTGGCATATCTGATGGCGCACCACAGGGGTATAGCTCAGTTGGTAGAGCGACGGTCTCCAAAACCGTAGGTCGCGGGTTCGAACCCTGCTGCCCCTGCCATTCTCCAAGCGATTCAACAATTCTGCCTCCAAGGTCAACCGTGCTGTGTCGGTTTGGTTCGCCAAACCTCTTGACGTGCGGGTAAAGAACGAAAAGGCTGTTCAGTCAGTTGGATAGTGAACGGGCCACGGTTTGCGACGCGCGATCTGCGCGGGGTGGACCGAGCCAAAACAAACCGGCGTTGGACAGGCCGTTGGGGGAGAAATGACGGATATCGCCGCTTTTCTGGAGAAGTTGGGGCTGTCCAAATACGCCCCCGCCTTCGCTGCGGCAGAAGTGGCCTTGTCCGACCTCGTTCATCTGTCCGAGCATGATCTGATCGATCTCGGGCTGCCGCTAGGGCCCAGACGTCGCCTGCTTGCCGCAACCGCGCGTTTTGCCCAGGACACGGCCGGTGACGCCGTGCACACCCGCCGACAGGGGAAAATCGTGGCCGAACGCCGGCAATTGACGGTCATGTTCGTCGACCTCGTCGGCTCAACGGCAATGTCCGAGCGCCTGGATCCGGAAGACTTGGGCGAGCTGGTGCGGCGATTCAAAGAGACTTGCACAACCGCCGTTTCGAAATTCGGTGGTCACATCGCCTGTTTCATGGGGGATGGTGCGATGATCTATTTCGGCTATCCGCACGCGCAGGAGGATGCGGCCTCGCGCGCGATCGAGGCCGGGTTGCAGATTTTGGACGAACTGCCCGCGATCGACCGAAAGGAAGAGCTGCAGGCGCGGATCGGAATCGCCACGGGACTTGTGGTGGTCGGCACCATCTATGGGGACGGGTTGCGGGAAAACGACGTGGTCATGGGGCGGACGCCGAATCTGGCCGCCCGCCTGCAGGGGCTGGCCGAACCAAATTCGCTGATCATCAGCCCCTCGACGCGCCGCCTGATCGGGGGCGCTTTTCGACTGAAGGATGCCGGAAGGCATGTTCTGAAGGGGTTTGCGGACGAGATACAGGCCTGGACCGTCGAGGGTACCGCACGGATCGAACGGCGGTTCGAGATCAATCCCGAAGCGGGTTCCGGCCGCCTGATCGGGCGCGGCTCCGAGTTTCGCAAGCTGTGTGACAAGTGGAACGAAGCCAGTCACGGGGCGGGTCAATCCGTTCTGATCTCGGGTGAGGCGGGGATCGGAAAGTCGCGGCTGATCGAAGGGTTGGCGCACGAGTTGCAGGGTCAGGACATTCTGCGTCTGAATTTTCAATGCTCGCCGCTGCACTCAAGCAGTGCTCTGTATCCGATCGTGCAGCAACTGGAACGTTCCGCCGGGTTCGCGCCGGCGGATACGGACGCCCAAAAGCTGGACAAGCTTCTGCCGCTGCTGCGGTATCTGACGTCCGAACAACAGCGCCTTATTGCGGATCTGTTGAGCATCGATGCCGATGATGCACTAGGACCCTTGGACTTGCCGCCGCAGGTCAAGCTTGAAAAGACGCTGGAAGCTGTCACGCAGCAATTGGTGTCGATGGCGCGAAGCAAACCCGTTCTGTTGCTGTTCGAAGATGCGCATTGGGTGGACCCGACCACGCTTTCGCTGACGGATAGGGTGATCGAGCGGATTCGTGACCTGCCGGTTCTGATCGTAGTTACGGCCCGGCAGGGATTCGACCCTAGCTGGGGGCACCACCACAACACGTTGCACATCCCCCTGACCCGATTGTCGAATGCCGAGGTGGCGGAAATCGTCACTGATGTTGCGGGGGGCAAATCTTTGCCGGGACCGGTCTGCGACCTGATTGCCGCCAAGACCGACGGGATCCCGCTCTTTGTACAGGAGGTGACGCGCGGCCTTCTGGAATCCGGCCAGTTGCGGCTGACCGAGGATGGCTATGTCCTGCGTGGTCCGCTGCCGTCGCTGTCGGTGCCCAGCACGCTCAAGGATTCGCTGATGGAGCGCCTCGACCGCCTGGGTATGGCAAAGGACGTGGCGCAGACCGGCGCCGTGTTCGGGCGACGCTTTTCGGTGGCTCTAGTCGCGGCGGTCTCCATGCTGCCGGCGGCGTCGATGCAGGCTAGCCTAGAACAATTGGCTATGGCGGGCATCATCCAGCGGCCGCCGGACGGGGCCGAGGACGAATACCTGTTTCGCCATGCTCTGATCCGGGACATGGCCTATGACAGCCTTCTGCGGTCCGAGCGGCAGGTCCTGCACGACCAGGCCGCGGGTGTATTGTTGGACCAGCAACCCTATCTTGCACAGACCCAGCCCGAAGTTCTGGCCCAGCACTATACGTTGGCAAACCGACCCGAAGAGGCCGTTACCCATTGGCAAAACGCCGGTCAGAGAGCGATCGAGCGGTCGGCTCTGTCCGAAGCACTGACCCATTTGTCCAAGGCGCTTGGTCTTGTGTCAGAGCTGCCGAAAAGCCGCGACCGCGACTTGCGCGAGATTGATCTGCAAGTGCTTCGGGCGGGTGTCTTGCGCTCGACTGACGGGATTGCAGGCGAAGCGACAGGCGAGGCCTATGGCCGGCTGCGCGAGCTGTGCCGTCGGGCCCGCGAGACGGAACGCCTGTTCCCGGTTCTCAATGGGCTTTATGCGTTTCACCTTGTGCGGGCCGAGTACCGCCTGGCCGGTGAGGTGGCGGACCAGATCCTAGACCTGGCCGAAGTCAGCGGTCGGACCGAGCACCGGATGGTAGGGCACCGCGCCATGGGGGCCGTGCAACTGCACGTCGGCAATCTGACAGATGCCAGAGCGCACCTTGAGCAGGCCTGGACCCTTTATGATTTCAAAACACATGGGAAGCTGGCCTATGTCTATGGCACCGACCATGCGGCCATCACAGCCGGTTTCCTCGGGGTCTGTTACAGTCTGATGGGTGAGCCTGCCCGTGCGCAGAAGGTTCAGGCGCAGGCTCTGGACTGGGCCAATGAATTGCAACACGCGCATAGCGTGGCCCAGGTCCTGACCTATACGTGCATGGTCCATCTGTTGCACCGCGATATCGACGCACTGACCGCGACCGTCGCACCGCTGGAGGAGATATCTCGCGAGCACAGGTTGGCCTTCATGTCGATCACGGCCCGCATGTGGCTCAGTTGGGCACGGGCGCACCAGACCCCGGACGCCGAGCACATCGCGGCCCTGCGGCAGGCGTCGGATGACTGGTGGTCCAGTGGCGCCGGAAACTACAAAAGCTTCTTTCTGTCGCTGATCGCGGAACTTCTGGTGCGTGCCGGGGGGCTCAAGGCCGCCAGGCAGGCGCTGACGCAGGCTGAACTTTGGCGCAAAGACACCGACGAAGGCTGGGCCGATGCCGAGGTCTTCAGGGTCCGCTCGTTGCTTGACGATCATGAGCGGAAAGATCCCGAACCGATGCTCAAACAGGCGGTGTCCGAGGCGCGCAAATGCGGGGCCAGCCTGTTCGAATTGCGCGCAGCCGTTGAGCTGACGCGCCGCGTATCCAAAACCGGGGGGCGGCCGGGGCCATGGCTGTCCGATGCTCTGGATCGTTTCGATCCAAAGGCCGAGATCCCGGAATTGCTCGAAGCCCGGGCATTGCTTGAAACGATCTCTTGACCGGCACGGAAGCTTTCTGCCAGCTTGGGACGGGCAGAAATGGGTTGATGGAAAGACCGTAATACGTGCGCGCAGTGTTTTTTCCCTGCGCGTTCTGCATGTTATGCCAAGGGAGCGTCCATCATGCGCAAGATAAGCAAGACCATTCTGGCCAAGGATCGCGTCGCCTCCAGCCGAACGGACCTGTCCCTGCAGCGCTATCATCCGATCACGCCCGAACAGATCCGGGAGTTTGAAAAAGGCCTGGTTGGATCGGTCGTTTTGCCGACGGATCCGAACTACAACACGGATCGTCAGCTTTGGAACCCGGCCTTTCAGGACTACCCTGAAATCATTGTCTATTGCGAAACCATTCAGGACGTGCGGGCCAGTCTGGCCTTCGCGCGGGCCCATGATCTGTGGGTGGTCAGCCGATCGGGCCGGCACAGCACGGCGGGGTACTCGGTCAACAATGCGATGGTGCTGGATACCAGCAGGATGTGTTACGTGACGGTCGATCCAGATACCCCGATGGCCTATGTCGGCCCCGGCACCTCGTTCAAGGTCCTGAACTCGGTGCTGGATTCCTATCATCTGCATGTGCCGGGTGGCGCGTGTCAGGATGTCTGCGTGGCCGGATTCATGATGGGCGGAGGATACGGGTTCACGTCGCGCCTGTTCGGAATGGCCTGCGACAATGTCCTGGGCGTGACGGTGATGCTGTGGGATGGCAGTATCGTAATCGCGGATGACACGACCAACGCCGATCTTTTCTGGGCGATCCGGGGAGGCACCGGCAACAACTTAGGGGTGCTTCTGGAAATCCGGTTCAAGCTGCACAACCTGTACGAAGTTTGGGGCGTTCATATCAAATGGCCGCTGGACAGGGCTGCCAAGGCTTTGGAGTTTCTGCAGGCCAACTACATGAAGGACGGTCTCTCGGACAAATTTGGGGCCTACATCTTTCTGGCTTATCAAGGAGACCAGAAGGTTCTCTTGGTCTCGGCCCTATATCACGGGCCCGAAGACGAAGGGCGCCGGGTCATTCAGCCGCTGTTGGACGAACCCATTGGCGGCCACATGGAAAACAGCAAGACAGGGACCTACCAGCAGATCAATTCCTGGCTGTATGACGAGAAATACGACATCCCGGTGGTCCCGGATCAAGCCCGCGAAGACAAGCAGGGCGGGTACATCGCCCGCCAGTTGTCGCAAGATGAATGGCAAAGGGTCGTCGATTATCTGGACAGCACGCCAAACGCCTACGGGGCCGTGGCGATCGAGCCGTATGGCGGGGCGATCAACCGAATGCCGGTTGGCAAACAGGGAAACGCCTTCATTCACCGCGACGTGTCGATGAATTTCTACGTTGACGTGTTCTGGTTGTCCGAGGATGAGAAAGACGTCGTGGTCCCATGGCTGGATGGGTTCATGCAGATGATGACGGACGAGGGCTTCTTCATCGATCGCTGTTATCAGAATTATCCGCGGCGCACTCAGTTGAACTATCGTTGGCTCTATTGGGGCGACAACTTCAACTCACTTCTGTTCGTGAAGCGGAAATTCGACCCACAGAACTTCTTTCACTACCAGCAGAGTATTTCTCCGGTTCCGGACGACGCTCCGCCGGACATCATTCGGGACAAGTCGACTCCGTTCTTCTCGGACCCGACGATTACCTATCAAAGCTATTCGTACCCCTGAAAACGGGTTGCGGACCGGCATGGCCAAACTGGAGAGCGCCCGGCATGGACACGATACAGGAAATCTTCTTTCTGCCGCCGATGGCCGTTGCCAGGCTTGGCCCGGGCGAGACCCCGCTGGAAAGCTACGAATGGCAGCAGGATCTGGACGCGCATGGCAACAACAAGACGGTCATACGCTCGAACGTGACTTTGCGGGAAAACGAGGATGGGAGCGTCTCGGCCTACCTGCCGGACCCGCGGAAGATCCGATTTCGGGATGAAGGAACCGGCGCCCTGCGCCCGGTCGCGCCGTTCTTTGAACTGTGGGCGCGGATGTTCGATGCTGAAACCGGCGAGGCCTATGAAACTCCTGTGACTCTGAACCTTCTTGAAGGGCAGGGGCTGTCGCTGAAGAACATCCGCTACACGGTCGCTGTAGGCAATCAGAAAGCCGCCCGCCGCACCGGAGATGCAGCCTGCGGGTTTCGCGCCCGGGTCGAGATCGCGGCCGAGGATTTTACTCCTAAACCCTTGCTGGCCTTCAGTCCGCACACGTCGGAACAGCAACCGCTGGTCTATGAACACAACCCGATCCCGCTGGGCTCGGTGCGGGTTGTCCGCCCGGTCCACGGGACGGACGAGCCGGTGCCCGGCGAGATGGTGGAGCGCAGTCTTCTGCGTTTGCGGTTCACTCCGCCCAAGGGCGAGGTATACGGCCCGCCCGATGCCGCCTTCGGTCCTGCTACCCTTGCTGTGCCGGGATACAAGAATGACCCGCCCAAATCGGAATATGGCCGGATTCATGAGATCGTGCCGGCGCAGAACCGCATCCTGAACCCGGACACGCCCTGGTCGAAATGGATCATGATGTCGGGGTTGTCTGATGATCCCGAACCGCATGACAGTTATGATGGTGCCAGGGTCGGCAACGATCAGTCCTGGGGGGTGGTTGACGACACGTGTGATGGAACGATCGAAGCCACGCTGGCTGTTCGAGGTCAGCGTTTGGTCGCCCGGGCGCGCATCTTCACCGGACCGCCGGATTTCGCACCGGATTGCCGGCCTTTCTACAGTCTCGAAGACGATCTGGCGGATCGCGACATGTCGTTGATCTCGGTCACCGCCGAAAACTACCTTGATGCAAAAACCGAAGTGGTCGACATCTTCCGAAGGGCGTTCGAGACCAACAGCCTGATCAATCTGGATGACATCCGGGCACAAGGCCTTAAGGACAATGCCTCTCTTCAGGCGCAGACCAATATCGCACCCACACCGGGCCTGCCGTCCACCGATGCGGCATCGATGACGGAAAAGGACGCGGTGCCTCCCGACAAGATCGACGAGTTGATCCGCCCACAGCCGGTGTCGGTTTTCTCGAACTCGGTCCCGAATGAACAGCTGCCCTATACGGTCGCCACCAAGTTTGTGCACGAGCAGTTGATCGATGAGGAAAACCTTTTGGACTTTCTGCGCCGCAGACCTGATTTCGTGCGGCGATTGATGCGCCCGCCCTTTGGCGTTCTGGCCCAGTTCGAAGAGGACCCGAACCCTGACCAGACACCCGATCCCGCCTTCCGCGACCCGCGGATCGTACGCGACATGATGCACGACGCCCGCATGCCGCCCTACATGCGGGATTCCAACTATTTTCCGCTCTCGCTGTCACGGCGGCAGTACCACATGGTGATGTCTTTCATCGATTACCTCGAGGCGCACCCGCCCGCGCCCGAAACTGAACCGATAGGAGAGCCTCGGGATGTCTGACAAACCAGCGCCGATCCGCATCAAACCCCGCAACCTGACGGCCCGTGCGGCCTACAAGGTGCCCGGAAACCCTGACAACACCCGGCTGGACGGGTCGGTCGGAAATTGTTTCCCGGGGCTGGAAATGGACGTGCGCGACCTCGATCGCAGGTTCTTTCCGGGATTGGTTTTCAATGCCGTGCGTGTCCCGCTGAACCCGGTTCCGGAAGCACCCGAAAACACGCAAGGGTTCCATCTGGTCTATGTCGATTATTTCTATGACCCGATGTTGCCCGATGAGAGTTCGACACCTTGGGTGCAGGATTTGCTGGACGCCTATCGTGGTGACATCGGCGCCGAACTGTCCAGTGGCCGGTGGTTTCTGGCCTGGGTCGAACAAGGCGGTCGACGTATCTCGTTCCGCGACGACAAGGGCAAACCCTACGACGGCATGCTGGTCTGGAGGTTCATCCGCAGCCTTGAATGCGGCGACGACCATCCGGTGACCATCGCACTGGAGCGGCGCAATCACGACGGTGTCGTCGACGCACCGCCGGTCGTCCTGCACGGATACCGCCGGCAGTACCGTACCGAAGCCGGCGTGATCGATACGGCCTACGACCCCGGAGAGCTGACCCAAAGCCTGTGCAATCCCTGGTCGCATGACTTTCGGGATTGCGGCTGCCACTACTGGCCATCCAACCACCCGGATGTGGTCACTGCCGAAGTACCGCATGACACCCGCCTGCCGACTGGTGCGCCAGACGATCCGGTTGTGGCCGAAACCTATCTGGATTGGCTGCGTTCGGACAAATCGCCCTCGGGCAATGTGGCGGCGTTGAATACCGTCGAACAGAACCGCCCGTTCCAGATCGACCACTACGAGGTCAACCAGATGTGGAGCGACCTGCCGATCGTCGTCGAGGGACGCGAGACCGGCGAAGTCTACGAGGCCGACACGGACCTGCCCGGTGTCGAACCGTATGAAAGCGTAGCGGCGATGGTCAAAGACCTGCAGACCCGTCTGGCGCCGATGGAGATGACGCTCAGCCTGCAATACCTCTATGCCTATTTTTCGCTGGCCGATCCCGAAACCGCCGATTGCGAGCGCTGGCCAACGCTGAAGGATGATTTGATCTTTGCGCGGCGCGCCCTGCTGGAAGTTGCGATCGGCGAGATGACCCATATGCGCTGGGCAAACCAGTTGCTGTGGTCGTTGCAGGGCAAGGATTACGAACCGGTGCTAACGCCCGCGCTTGCCCTGCCCATCGGACCCAAGCGGATCATCCCACGGTCGTTGCGCCCTTTGACGCCTGAGGCCATCGACGACTTCATCGAGATCGAACGCCCCGACGGCTTCATCGACCGCGCTTATGCGCAGTGCGTGGCGACACTGGAACACAAGGCGTTCACCGATCGGCGCCTGTATGCTTTGGCCGTGCGGATCGACACCGACGGCGACGAGCATTTTCTGCGGTTCCGCCAGATGAAGGACGTTCTGGCCAAATACCAAACGGGCCGCGGCACACCTGCCTATCTGCGCCCGATCCAAATGGGCTCGGAAACGCAGGCGCAAGAGGCACTGGATCTGTTCCGCCGCATCACTGATGGGCTGGAACAGGCCTATCAAAACGAGGCTCAGAACCGATTCACCGAAGCGCAGGAGTATATCCAGCAGGTGCGCGACACGATGAAAAGCTTCCGGGTCGCCGGTGAAGTCTTGGCGGAAAAGGGTATTGGTATCCCGTTCTGGCCCGAGGTCGAGACATGATCGACCCATCTGCCGAGGTGCATTTTTTCGAAACGACCTTGGGCGAGCATATGCTGGCCGTAGATGGCTCGCGCGTGTTCGACGTGCCCGACGGAACGGCGGATCACTTCGCCGGTATGGCCGCCGAAGGACAGCGAGAGTTTCTGTCGCAGATGGGCCTTGATGGTGTGCCGTTCATTGACGACGCGCCGCCGCGCCGCATGCCGGTCAGGTCTTTGTCGCTGGCGGTCGCGCAGAAATGCAACTTGGCATGCACCTATTGCTATGCCTCGCAGGGCAGCTTTGGTGGTCCTGCCCGCAGTATGGAATGGGAGGTCGCGAAAGCCTCGGTCGATCGGCTGATCAAGGACTCGGAACCCGGCACCCGGATCAATCTGGCCTTCCTGGGAGGCGAGCCGTTGATCAATCGCGACCTGATCCGAAAAACGACGATTTATACTGCTGAACAAGCGCAACGCAACAAAGTGGATGTGGGATTTTCGATCACGACGAATGGCACGTTGTTGCGCCCGGAAGACGCTGAGTTTTTCGAAGACCACGCCTTTGCCGTCACCATCAGTCTGGATGGCGTTGGCAAGGCACATGACCGGTTGCGCCCCAACCAGGGTGGGCGCGGCAGCTACGACACCATTCTGCGCAAGGTGCAGCCGTTGCTGGACAAACAGCATCGCATGCAGGTGGGCGCTCGGGTCACCGTGACACCGCGCAACCTCGAGCTGCCTGAGACCCTGAACCATTTCATAGGCTTGGGTTTCCACTCGGTCGGGTTCTCACCCATGCTGGCTTCGCCAACCGGGCGCGAAGAAATGAGCAGCAAGGACATGGCCGAAATGCTTTCGCAGATGATCCGCTGCGGACGCGTTTTCGAAGACGCAGTGCTGCAGGGCCGCCGCTTCCCCTTCTCGAACATGGCCGCCGCAATGCACGAGATCCACCGTGGCACGCACCGGCCCTACGCTTGCGGAGCCGGTGGCGGATATTTCGGGGTTTCGGCGGATGGCGATCTGTTCGCCTGCCACCGCTTCGTCGAGGATGACTTGGCCGCGATGGGCAATGTCCATGACGGCCCGGATGCGCGGCGAGAAGCCTGGCTGGCCGAGCGCCACGTGCACAACCAATCGCCGTGCAACACCTGTTGGGCACGGTACATGTGCGGTGGCGGTTGCCATCACGAGGTCATTCATCGTGGCCGCCCGGCATGTGATTATATCCGCGGCTGGCTGGATTATTGCCTGCAGGCCTATGTCAGACTGTCGGCTGCCCGCCCGGATTTCTTCGGCGACGCTGCCCGCCGTTCGGCCTGAGGGCGCAGCGGATGGCGGCCGAGATTGAAGCCGAGATCTGCGTGATCGGCGGTGGCCCGGCCGGGGCCGTGACAGCGATGCGGCTGGCACAGCTGGGGCGACGGGTCTGTCTGCTGGAACGCGCCATCTTCCCACGCCAACACATCGGAGAGTCACTGCCTGCCTCCATCTGGCCCATTCTGCGGTTTCTGGGTGTGGGCGATGCTATGAAAGCTGCGGGATTCCTGCAATCGTCGGGTTCCGTCCTTATGTGGGGCGGTGCGTTTGAAAGGCGGGGTGAGCAAGTTGACGATCCGGGCCTTCTGGTGGATCGCAGCCGGTTCGATGCCATCCTGCTGGACGCTGCACGCCAGTCGGGTGTTCGTGTGTTGCAACCCGCACGCGCCTATCGACCACGGCGCACCGGCGCCGGTTGGGAGGTACCGCTCCTGACTGCGCAGGGAAAAGGCCGGCTGCGCGCCGACCTTTTGGTGGATGCGGCGGGCAAGCATGCGGGACTTGGTCGGAGGTTCCGCCCGGCCTCAGCGCCATTGACGGCGCTCTATGCCTACTGGCAAGCCCCTCCGGGTTTTGGCACGCAGGCCCGCGTGGAGGCTGGTGATGCCCATTGGTATTGGGGCGCAGCACAGCCGGATGGTACGGTCAACGCTTGCGTTTTTGTCGACCCGTCGGATTGCACTGGTTTGTCGCCGGCAGCCCGGCGTGATCTGTATCTGAACCTTCTGGCACGATCGACTCTTCTGGCCGGCTGTCTGGAGCAGGCGCGAATGGGCCCGGTGCGCCGGTGTGATGCCAGCAGCCAATGTGAATTGACCCCGCCCGCCGATGATCTGCTGCGTGTGGGCGAAGCGAGTTTCTCGGTCGATGCGCTGTCATCGCAAGGGGTGCATCTGGCTATGGCGCAGGCCATGCAGGCCGCAGTGGTTGCAAACACGATTCTGACCCGGCCCGGCGACACCAACATCGCGCTGGGATTCTATTCGGAACGACAGCGCGAACGCGTCGAAACCCACGCCGAATTGGCGGCGGCATTCTATGCACGTCACCACGAGGTCACCTCTGGGCCGTTCTGGAGCCAGCGCGCACAGCCGCTGGACTGGCTTCGCCGCCCGCCTGCGGACCTGCAGAATGCCGAGCTGTCCACCGGCGAGGTGCTTCGCCGGTCGCCGGAGGCGAAGCTGGTACAGGGCGGTGTGCAAGGCGACGCGTATGTTCTGAGGTCAGAGATTCTGACCCACCCCAATCTGCCGCGCGCGGTCCACTCGCTGGCAGGGGCCGAACTGGCGCCGTTGATATCCGATCTGCGCGACCCACTCTCTGTGCCCGATATACTGCAGCGATGGTCGAGCCGCATCGGACCCACCTCGGCGGCACAGGTCCTGCGGTGGCTGTGGCACACCAAAATCCTTGTGCCGGCCGGTGAGTTGGGGCGCAATCGCGGTTCCCCTTGACTGGCGAATGGCCTAATGTCCCGCCAGGATAAAACAGCCGAAAGAGGTCACATGTCGCGCTTTGATGGGTATTTCCTGCGGCAGCTATTGGTTCTTTTCGGCTTTTTCACGCTTGTTCTGGTGGGCGTGTTCTGGATCACCCGCTCGGTCAGCCTGTTCGAACACGTCATCAGTGGCGGCCAGTCGGCTATGGTTTTTCTGGAGTTCACGGCGCTGACCCTGCCAACACTTGTCCGAACGGTCATGCCGATGGCGGTCTTTGCCGCCGCAGTCTATGCCACCAACCGGCTGAGCCGGGAAAGCGAACTGACCGTGATGCTGGCCACCGGGGCCAGCCCATGGCGGCTGGGCCGGGCGGTGTTGCTGTTTGGTCTGGTAGCGGGGCTGATGATGGCGATCGTCAGCGTCATTCTGCGTCCCGCATCCGTGGAACAGCTGGAATTGCGCCAGGCCGAGGTGGCAGGTGACATCACCGCGCAGTTGCTCAACGAGGGGGAGTTCATGCACCCGGCTCGGGGCGTGACCGTCTATATCGGTCGGATTGATCTGGATGGCACATTGCACGAGGTGTTCGTGTCCGACCGTCGCGATCAGGAAAACCCCGCCACATACTCCAGCACGTCCGCCTATCTGGTGAACAACGGATCCGGCGTCCATCTGGTGATGGTGGATGGGGTTGCACTGCGGTTGAACAAGGAAGGCAAGACCCTGTCGTCGACCCTTTTCGACGATGCATCATACGACATTTCGGAGCTGTCCCGAAACACCGACAATGGACGCCGCAGTCTTGAGGCGATTCCGACGATCGAGTTGTTGGGCGATCTTGACGCCGTCGCTGCGGCGGATGGCTACCCGTTGGGGGAATTGGTGGAAGAGCTGCACCAGCGGTTTTCCTGGATCGCGATCTGCATCACCGTGGCGCTGGTGGGGTATTCGACTCTGATGCTGGGCAGTTTTTCCCGGTTCGGCCTTTGGCCTCAGATATTCGCGGCATTCACGATTCTTGTCTTGTTGGAAGGCGTGCGTGGGTTCGTATCTCCGGTGGTGATCAAGGATGCGAAGCTATGGCCGCTGCTCTATGGTCCGGCCGTTGTCGGGTTCGCAATATCGGCCGTGTTCCTCGCTTTCGCCGGAAGACCGATCATTCGCCGGCGGGTGAGAACTGCCGCACCCGCGCCATCCCCGGCCTGAGGTCAGTCCCGCAGCTCTGACAGGCACTGGTGTAATTCACCCAACAATTTTTGGTGGTCGTCCTCTGCGCGCGAGACCAAGTGGACCGGTAGAATTAGCGGTGCGGCTTCCTCGACCATGCGCAGCGCGCCATTCTCAAGGTGCGGGGCGATAACGCTGTGCGGGAAAAAACCGCGCCCGCCGCGTTGCAGGATATAGCGCAGTGCCATCATGCAATTGCCCAGAAACACGGTTTGCCCAGCAGACAGCCGGGCAAGACCGCGTACATGCTCCTGATAGCCTTCACCAAGTTCGAGATTGATGAAAACAGGATCGGTACCGGACTCAGCCAGATGGGGCGTCTCGACAAGGATCAAGTGCTCGGGCGGCAATTCCTGGCACGAAATCCCGGACCGCGATGGCCTCTCATGTGTCAACGCCACGTCCAGAACGTGCGAAGCAACGGCCTCGGCCATGTTCAGCGTGTGGTCATAGTTGAGCGTCAACAGAAGTTTGCCAAAACTCTGCTCGAACCGGACGGCCAGATCGACCAGAAGCGGGTCCCAGATGCTGAGCTGAGCGCCCAGGCGAAGGGCCACACGACCTTGACTTTGGGCCGGCAGGTCCTGCGAGGCGAAGGACCAAAGCGACAGCATCTGTTCGGCATAGGGTTTGAACTGTGCCCCGAAGTCGGTGAGGCTGGTACCGCCGGCACCACGTGAAAACAGGGCTTTGCCCGTAGCGGCCTCAAGCTGGCGGATCCGTGCACTGACAGCCGTCTGTGTCACGTTCATCCGTCGGGCCGCAGCATGGAACCCACCGGTTTCCGCCACGCATAAAAACGTTTCGAGTTCACGCATCTGCATGTGAAACTATTTTTTGATCGCCGTGATAAAATCAATTTATTTTTTCTATTGGCTGGTCGCGGCTAGTCTGGCTGTGACCCGCAGACAAAGGACCCGCCATGCTGGACAAAAGCCACAAACCCACCTGGACCAGTTTCGAAGAGGCCACCAAGGCCGATTGGGACGCCGTCATGGAATATGAAGAGGCCTATAACGCGGCTTTGCCCGACCGAATTCTGGATGCGATCCGGTCCTTGGACGAGGAATGGACGCCCTATCCGGTCAACCGGTATCAGCACAGCCTGCAGGCCGCGACGCGGGCCTACGAGGATGGCGCGGATGAAGAACTGGTCGTTGCTGCCCTGATCCATGACACCGGGGACATCCTGTCACCCTACAACCACGGTGAGCTGTCAGCGGCGATGATGAAGCCCTATGTCAGCGAACGCACCCATTGGATCCTGAAACATCACTGCGTGTTCCAGGGCTATTACTACAACCACCATCTGGGTGGAGACCGCAACGCGCGGGACAAATACCGCGACAGCCCCTATTGGGAGGACTGCCGCTATTTCTGCCACGAATACGATCAAAAGGCGTTCGACCCGGACTATCCGACCAGGCCGCTGGAGTTCTTCGAGCCCATGCTGCGCCGCGTGTTGAACAAGGGCGAGGGGCACATGGAACTCAACGAAACCGCCGAGGACTAGCAGGAGGCCATCAGGCGATAGACGATCTGTGCCGTGGTGAAATCCCACGCCGCGTTGCCGTCCGGGGCCAGTTCGACCACGTCGAAGCCCACGCAGCGGCGGCCTTTCAAGGCGTGTTCGACCAGATGCAGCGCCTGATAGTATCCCAGCCCGCCCGGAACCGGCGTGCCGGTTGCGGGCATCAATGACGGGTCCAGCCCGTCGACGTCAAAGCTGACATAGACCAGTTCGGGAAAGTCCTCGGGCAGGTCGACGGCATGAATGTTGCCGGTGACCAGCTCTTCGGCATCCACATGGAAGACACGGTTCCTCAGACGGCTTTTGGCTTCTTCGGTCGAGAAGGCGCGTACGCCGAATTGCGCCAGACGGACGCCTTCCTCGGCCAGCAGATGCATGACCGAGGCGTGGCTGTGTTTCTCGCCCTGATAGGCGTTGCGCAGATCGGCATGGGCGTCGATCTGCACGATGCCGAGGGGCTGACCCAATGCGCGGGCCACGCCCATCACCGCGCCATAGCTCAGCGAGTGTTCACCGCCCAGCGTGACCGGCACCGTGCCGGCGCGGATCGCGGCCTCGGTGCGCTGGGCCAGACGCTCCATGACGTCCGGCAGCGGGCCGGTGCAATCCAGCGAAGGTTCGGTGAAGATGCCATCGACACAGGGTTCGGAATGTCCAGTAATGCGTTCGAGTTCATTGCTGGCTGCGATGATCGCGGCGGGGCCGCCTGCAGTACCCGAACCGTAGGAGACCGTCCGTTCCAACGGCACCGGGATGACACGGAACCGGGCGTCTTCGCTGCGTTCGGCCTCGGTCAGTTCGCTGTCGAGGAAAATGCTCATGAAAGCCTCTCTTTGAAGTCGTCGTAGCCGAATTTCTTGATGATCTTCAGGTCATCGGTTTCGCTGTTCCACAGGGCGATGGTGGGCAGGGGCACGCCGTTGAACGTGTTGGTCTTGACCATCGAGTAATGCGCCTGATCGAGAAAGGCGAAGCGCTGCCCGATCCGCAGCGGCTCGGCCCAAATGTAGTCGCCGATCACGTCTCCCGCCAGGCACGAGGGGCCGCCCAGGCGATAGGTGTGGCCGGTTTCGGCTTCGTCCATCAGGGCGGGGCGATAGGGGGCCTCGATCACGTCGGGCATGTGGCAGGTGGCCGAGATGTCGGTGATTGCCAGGTCCACGCCGTTGTGCGGCAGGTCGAGGATTTCACCCACCAGGATGCCCGCGTCCAGTGCCACGGCTTCGCCGGGTTCCAGATAGACCTCGACGCCGTATTTGGTGCGGATGTGTTTGATGAACTCCACCAGCCCGTCGCGGTCATAGTCGTTGCGGGTGATGTGGTGGCCGCCGCCGAAATTCAGCCATTTCAGGCTGTTCAGGAATGGCGCGAGCTTCGGTTCGACCGCCGCCCATGTGCGCGCCAGCGGCTCGAACCCCTGTTCGCAGAGCGTGTGCATGTGCAGGCCATCCACGCCCTCCAGCGCCTTGGCGTCTAGTTGGCTGACCGGGGTGCCGAGGCGCGAGCACGGGGCGCAGGGGTCGTATTTCGCGACCTCGCCTTCGGAATGCTCGGGGTTGATCCGTAGCCCGACTTGCCGCCCCTCAGCTTGTGCCTTGGCACGAAAACGGTCTTTCTGCCCGGGGCTGTTGAAGATGATGTGATCTGAGAGCGCTAGGATTTCGTCGATGTCGGTTTCCTTGTAGCCCGCGCAGAAGGTCGCGACCTCGCCGCCATATTCCTCGCGGCCCAGCCGGGCCTCGTAGATGCCGCTGGCGCAGGTGCCGCCGATATACTGGCGCACCAGCGGGGCCAGAGCGAACATGGAGAAGGCCTTGAGCGCGGACAGAATATGTGCGCCGGACCGCTCGCCGATATCGGCCAGAACCGCAAGGTTTCGCTCCACTGCCTTTTCGTCGACGACGAAGCAAGGCGTAGGAACGCGATTGAGGTCGAAGGTGCGGAAGGCACCGGCGTCTCCGGCCTGTGTCTGCATCAGTTGGGTCATGTCCGGCGTCTCCGATTGGTGGATAAGCCCGGGGTGCGACTTGTCGCCATTGTCGCTCGGACCAATGGCGACCCCCCGGGATATTTTGGGCCAGATGAAGCAGGGCGGTCGCGCGGACCGCCCCGAGGGTTCAGAACTCGACAGGGCCGTCGAGTTCGTGGACCTGCCAAGGCAGGCCATGCTTGTTCAGCATGTCCATGAAATCATCCGGGTCGAGCTGCTCCATGTTCCGAACGCCCGGCTCGCGCCAGTTGCCCTTCAGCACTTGCGCCGCGCCGATCATGGCGGGGACGCCGGTGGTGTAGCTGACGGCCTGGCTGCCGACCTCGCGGTAGCATTCCTCGTGGTCGCAGATGTTGTAGATGTAGTAGGTCTTTTCGCCCGAGCCGTCCTTGGCCTGGCCGGTGGCGATGTCGCCGATGCAGGCCTTGCCCTTGGTTTCGGCGCCCAGATCGCCGGGATCGGGCAGCAGGGTCTTCAGGAACTGGATCGGAATGATCTCGACCCCGTTGTGCACCACCGGGTCGATCCGGGTCATGCCGACATTCTGCAGCACCTTGGCATGGGTGATGTAGGCATCGCCGAAGGTCATCCAGAAGCGGGCGCGTTCGATCTCGGGGAAGTGGGTCGACAGCGACTCCAGTTCCTCGTGATACATCAGGTACATGTTCTTGGGGCCGATGCCGGGGAAGTCGAACTCGACCTTGTGGGTCATGGCCGGCGTCACTTTCCATTCGCCGCCTTCCCAGTGGCGGGCGTCGGCCAGCACTTCGCGCAGGTTGATCTCGGGGTTGAAGTTGGTGGCGAATTCCTGCTCGTTCTGGCCGCCATTGGCGTCCAGAACGTCGATCTGGCGGATCGTGTCCAGCTTGTGTTTCTTGAGCCACTTGGCGAAGACGCTGGTCACGCCGGGATCGAAGCCCGAGCCGAGGATCGCGGTCAGGCCGGCCTGCTTGAACTTGTCCTGATAGGCCCATTGCCAGTGGTATTCGAACTTGGCCTCGTCCTCGGGCTCGTAGTTGGCGGTGTCGAGATAGTGGCACCCGGCCTCGAGGCAGGCATCCATCAGCACAAGGTCCTGATAGGGCAGGGCAAGGTTCACCAGCAGCTCGGCCCCGGTGTCCTTGATCAGCTTGACGGTGTCGGCGACCTTGTAGGCGTCAAGCTCGGCGGTCTTGATGTCGACGCCGGTGCGCTCCTTGACCGATTTGGCGATGGCATCGCATTTCGCCTTGGTGCGGCTGGCCAGCGTGATCTCGGTGAAGATGTCGGAATTCATCGCCATCTTGTGCACGGCGGCGTGGCTGACGCCACCCGCGCCAACAACCAGTGTCTTGCCCATGGGAAATTCTCCTTTCGCCGGGGTTATTCGTAGTAGGTATAGCCGTTGATGCTGTCGCGATAGGCAGTCATCAGGGTTTTGCGTTCATTCGCCTTGAGCGTGCCGGTCGAGATCGCCTCGTCGACCATCTTGCGGAAGGCAGCGATGCAGTCGCTTGGGTCGAACTCGACATAGGACAGGACTTCGCTGATCGTGTCACCCTCCTGTTCATGCAGCAGGTCGAACCCGCCATCGGCGCGCAGGTCGATGGTGACCACGTTGGTGTCGCCGAACAGGTTGTGCAGGTCGCCTAGGGTTTCCTGATAGGCGCCGACGAAGAACACGCCCATGTAATAGTCGCGATCTTCGGGCAGGGAATGCACGGGCAGGCTGGGCGAGACACCGTCGGCCAGAATGAACCGGTCGATCTTGCCGTCGCTGTCGCAGGTGATGTCGGACAGTACCGCGCGGCGGTCGGGGGCCTGGTCCAGCATCTGCAGCGGCACGATCGGGTGCAGCTGGTCGATCGCCCAGACATCGGGCAGCGACTGGAACAGCGAGAAGTTGCAGTGATAGATGTCCGCCAGCTTTTCCAACTGGTCGTCCACATCGGTTTCGACCTCGTCCGAGGCCGCCAGCGCCTTGATCCGCGCCATCAGCGACAGGTAGATGCGCTCGGCCCGGGCCATCTGACGCAGGTCCACGTAACCGCGGCGGAACAGGGCGCGCAACTCGTTGCGATAGAAGGTGGCGTCGTTCCAGCATTCCTGCAGCCGGTCGTGGCTGAGGTACCCGTTCACCGCCGCCAGATCGGACACCATGTGGTGGTCGTCGGGTTCCACCTCGGGGCCGTTGGGTGCGTCATAGAGCGTGCTTTCCAGCACGTTGAACACCAGCATCGACGAGGTCGCCACCACCGCGCGGCCGCTTTCGGTCACCAGCGTGGGGTGGTCCACTTCGGCCTCGTCCATGGCATAGGCCACGGTTTCCACCACATTGGCGCAGTATTCCTCGACCGTGTAGTTGATCGAGTTTTCGGTCGCCTTCTTCTCGCCCGTGTAATCGACGCCCATGCCGCCGCCCAGATCCAAGTGCGTCAGCGGCACGCCCTCGCGGGTCAGTTCGGTGTAGTAACGGCAAGCCTCGCCCACGGCGCGGCGCACGTCGTTCACGTCGGGCACCTGGCTGCCCAGATGCGAATGCTGCAGCTTCAGGCAATGCAGCAGGCCCGCATCGCGCAGCTTGTCGACGACCGCGACCAGTTGATCGGTGTTCATGCCAAAGGTCGACCGATCCCCCGAGCTTTCTTGCCATTTGCCGCTGATCTGGTTGGTCAGTTTCACCCGCACGCCAAGCAGCGGCTCGATGCCGAGGCGTTCGTAAACCTCGATGACCGTGTCGGCCTCTTTCGGGCTTTCCAGAACGATGACCGTGTTGAACCCGATCTTGCGGCTGAGGATGGCCAGCTCGATGAACTCCGCGTCCTTGACGCCGTTGCACACGATCAGCGCCTCGGGGGCCAGACGGTGAGCCAGGGCGATCACCAGTTCGGGCTTCGAACCGGCCTCGAGCCCGTAATTGTATTGCTTGCCGAACTCGACGATTCGGTCGACGACTTGCGCCTGCTGGTTCACCTTGATCGGGAACACGCCGCGATAGGACCCCTTGTAGCCGGTACGCGCAATCGCATCACGGAAGCCTTCGTTGATATGCGCGATCTCGCGTTCCAGATACGAGCTGATGCGCAGGATCATCGGTGCCTTGATCCCGCGCTGATCAAGGTCGTGCAGAATGCCGGGCAGGCTGATGGCCGCCGCATCGGGCGCCATGGGATTGCGCAGACCGATCTCGCCGTCCTCCGTCACCTCGATGAGACCCTTGCCCCATTTTTCAACTCCGTAGATGGAATGCGGTGCGACGGGCGTCTGTTTCAATCAAGTCAGTCCTTGCGTTGCAGGCGTGGAAATTTCGCCCGCCAATACGGCAGCCGTTCGATTCTTCCAAGTGTAATCTGTATCGGAGGTTAGCCCAATTCAGATCGCAGGGCGAATGGGAACCAGATGGTTGTCCCAACGGATCCACGGACGGGGCGATATCGCCGGGTTTGGCCCGGTCAGATGCCCCACATCGCCATGCCCCGTGGTAAAGACAAAGCCGGATGGCCCGGGGCCCAACCCGCACACGTCGGTCAGCGAATGGGCGCGGTCAAAACGGGCGGCCTCGGCATCAAAGACGTGCAGCGCGTTGCCGCGTGGGCAAGTGATGGCGACCTGCCGTCCCTCGGCGGAAAAGGCGACACTGCCTGCATAGCCGGCCAGCGTCGCCTGAATGTCATCCGGCGCGGACAGAAGGTGGTAACGGCCACCCCGCCGATGCAGCCCCAGCAGGGCCGGCTTGTGGGACAGGTTGCCCTGCCACTGCATCGCAAAGGCCAGCAGGCCATCCGAGCGAACGGCCAGGTGCCGGATCGAGTTTTTGTGCAGCGCCGCGGGCAGCTCGACCTGTTCCAGAACCGATCCGTCGAGGCTGACATAGGTCAGGTTCGGGCACATGGTCGGTAGGTTCAGCTTGGTGCGCCCTGTCTCCGGATGGGTTTCGATGCCGCCGTTGGCGATGGCCAGCGATTTGCCGTCGGGCATCAACACCACGTCATGGGGGCCGACCCCCGCCGAAGCAAACTCGCCCATCCGGGCATAGCCCTTGGTCGCGTCCCAGACGCCGATGACCCCGGTGCCTGCCTCATAGTCGTTCTCGGTGGTGAACAACCGGCGGCCGTCGGGCGAAAACGCGCCGTGACCATAGAAATGACGCCCGTCCGGCGCGTCGAGCCGGGCCAGTTGGTCCCCGGTCGCGCAATCGATCACCAGCGCAAACCGCCCCGGACGGCGCGCGAATGCAACGGCCCGCGCCAGATGGGGATGGGCGGCGGCGGCGTGCCCGCGGCCGGGCAGGGGGATCGAGAACCGCACATCCCCCGAACTGGTCAACCCGACCAAGCGGTACGACCCGTCGTCGAACAGCGCAGCCGACAGGAAATCGGGCGAACCGACCTCAGCCCAGCTCGGCAGGGGGGCAAGAGTGGCCGCTGCCAAACCGGCCAGGAACCCTCGGCGGCTGGTCATCGGTCAATCTCCGTCCAATGAATTGAACCCGGCGCTTATGCCCAGGGTCGGACCCAACTGCGCGGTGGCCAAGCTGCGGATGTCGTTGATCGACTGCTGCAGCGCCTCGATCCGCAGCCGCCCCTGGGGCTCGGCCACGCCGGCCAGTGCGGGATCGTCCAGCGCCTGCGCCCGGGCGATGCTGCGGGCAAAGGCGTCGTCCAGCGCGGCGGCAATCTGTGGGTGGTCGGCCGCCAACCGCGCCGCCAGATCGCGCAGCGCTGTCAGCGACAATTCCACATGCCGCAGCGACCGCAGCGACCGGCGGGCCTCGGCCCGGTTGGGGCGGGGGCGGTCGAAACTGCCCATCGGGCGGCCCAGGCGCGTATCGGCCGTAAACTCGAGCCCGGTGGTCAGGGCCCTGTAGAGCTCCTGCAGGGCTTCGTCGGAGGACCGATAGGGGCTGTCCGGCCCGGGTTGGGTCATGATGCGGGCATAGCCGTGCCAGTCCCGGTCGATGGCCCCGGCCGTGCGATGGATGTCGGCGGCGATGGCGCGGATCAACCCGCAGCGATAGGCCGCATCGCCCTGATCGGCAAAGGCCGGGTCGTACAGCATCCTCTCGAGCGCGAGGAAGCCGCGCCCCGCGATCGAGGTTTCGGCAAAGGCATCGGGGTCGGCAATGGCCGGGTCTTCGGCCGCGATCATCGCCGACAGCGCCTTTGGCGTGAACCCTTTGCTGTCGGGCCAGAAGGCCAGGGCAAAGGCACGATCTCCGACCTCGGTCGGACCGAACCGCAGGTGGCTTGCGGATATCCAGGCGTCAAAGGCGGCGTGATAGGCCGCGCGCAGATCGGCGGACCCCGGCGCGCAGTCGGCTCGTGCGGCAGCATCCAGCGTGGCGGTCATTTCGACAAGTTGCTCGAAACGCGGCAGGATATGGGCCTGGGTCACGTCGGTCAGGATCGCATCGCGGCTTTGTGCCACCGCGCAGAGCGGGATCAATGCGGAAAGGATCACGGCAATCAGGCGCATGGGTCAGAGACTCTCCAGGAACCGGATCAACGCATCGCGGTCGGGTTTGGGCATGGAAACGACTGCATCGCGCGCGGCCTGGGCCTCGCCGCCGTGCCACAGGACCGCTTCGAGAAGCGAGCGCGCCCGGCCATCATGCAGGAACTGGGTATGCCCCGAGACCCGTTCGGTCAGGCCGATGCCCCACAGTGGCGCGGTACGCCATTCGCGGCCCGTGGCGCGGGCCTCGGGGCGGTTGTCGGCCAGTCCCTCGCCCATGTCGTGCAGCAGCAGGTCCGTGTAGGGCCAGATCAGCTGGAAACTGTGCTCGGGCCGGTCGGGCAGACGGTGGGTGACGAAAGCAGGCGTGTGACAGGACGCGCAGCCAATGGTGTGGAAAACCTCTTTCCCGCGCAGAACTTGCGGGTCATCCACATCGCGGCGGGCGGGAACGCCCAGGTTGCGGCTGTAGAAGGCCACCAGATCCATGCCCTGCTGGTCGATCTCGAAGCCGCGTTCGTCGCCGTCACCATGCGGGGCGGTCTGGCAATCGGCCTGGGCCGGGGTGCAGTCGCCAAATGGCGCGGGGTAGAGCGGGCTGGAAATGCCGATATCGCCGGCGAAGGCCGCGGCCGACTGCTCCATGATCGTCGGCATGCCCGCCTTCAGCCCGAACCGGCCCAGCATGGGTTCGCCGAATTCCGTCGACCACACGATGTTGGGCCGCCCCGAGATCCCGTCTCCATTGGCATCTTCCGGGTCGGCCTTGGCCAGGATGTCCTCGGCCGGGATCGCCTCGAGCAGGCCCAGACCGATCATCTGCGGCGCCACGCGTGGGCTGAGCATCGCGTCCGGGTGCAACGGCCCATAGCCCAGATCGGCCGCTCTGTAGGTGGGCTTGCGCAGCGACACGGCTTCGCCGTCGGACAGTTCCACCGGGATTTCTTCGTAGGTGATGTCCAGCCGGTATTCGGCCTTGTGGCCGGGAAGGGCG
Organism: Ruegeria sp. B32; assembly: GCF_025141855.1. Lineage (NCBI taxonomy): Bacteria > Pseudomonadati > Pseudomonadota > Alphaproteobacteria > Rhodobacterales > Roseobacteraceae > Ruegeria > Ruegeria sp. B32. Next base: position 415,679 of record NZ_CP081106.1, read on the forward strand.
AAATCCTGCATCTGGCCGCCATAGGTGGGTTCGGGCAGGGTGGCGAGATACCCCGCGATCTCTTCCGGCGCGTCCGCGGGCATTCCGGGGATGGAAACGCGCAGGAACATCGAAATGGCGTTGTCTTCGGGTCCGGCCGGGGTGTGGCCACGCCCGTCCTTGATGTGACAGCGTTGGCACGACCGGGCGTTGAACAGCGGCCCTAGCCCATCCGAGGCCAGAGTCGAGGACGGAGACGACACCCAGACCTTCTTGAACAGCCCGTTGCCGACCTTGAAATCCAGCTCCTGCTCAAAGCTCAGGTTGGCCGAGGGTTGCGAGAACGCATCCGCATCGGTCCGGGCGCGCACCGTCGCGGCGCCTGCCGGCAGGTCCTCATAGCGCTGGGGCTGCGTGAAATCCGACGGCGCTGCGGTGACTGTGGCGATCCGTGCCCGTTCAGCGTCGGTTCGGGGGAGGGGGTTCAAATGACTGTCCCGCAGATCCTGAGACAGGGAAGGGGTGGCCGCAAAAACGGCCACCACGAAGAGGCCCGTCTTATTCGGCCTCGTCCATTTTCGATGCATTGAGTTGCGCATAATTTGCTTCGCCGAGTCTTTCGTACAGATCGAGCTGGGTTTCGAGGAAATCGATATGGCCTTCTTCATCGGCCATCAGTTGTTCGAACAGCGCCATCGACACGAAGTCGCCGGCCTGTTGGCAGTATTCGCGCGCTTCCTTGTACAGGGCCCGGGCGTCGATCTCGGCCGCCAGGTCGCAATCCAGGGTTTCCTTGGGCGTCTGGCCGATGCGCAGCGGGTCGAGCTTTTGCAGGTTGGGGTGGCCGCCGAGGAAGATGATCCGCTCGATCAGCTTGTCCGCGTGCTGCATCTCTTCGATGCTTTCCTCGCGGCTTTTCTTGGCCATGTGGCCCAGGCCCCAGTCCTCCTGCAGGCGGTAATGCAGCCAGTACTGGCTGACTGCGGTCAATTCATGCCGCAGGGACTTGTTTAAGTATTCGATGACTTTGGGGTCGCCCTTCATCTGCACTCTCCTGTGTATCATCCACGCGCAGGGCGCGGAGTTGCATGGGTACTTCGAGGTTATCGGTTGCGCGCATCGTGTCCAGAAACAGCGGCATACACCCGCCACAATCCGCCGATTTTCCCAAAGCATGGTAAATCTTGCCCGGCGTGATGATGGTTTGAGGATCTGCCGCGCGCATCCAGTCGATTGCCGCGCGGATCTCGTGATCCGTGATGTTGGTGCAGTGGCAGACGATCATGGCGACTCGGCCTTTCGTAATTCCTAGTCAAATAGTAGGGTATTTGCTTCGGGTCCAGACACAGCTTGTCGCAGGGTCGGGCGCAAGCGGTCGCTGCGCCCGGCTGCTTTGGTTCATCAGTGGAAAACGGCGTCGGGGTTGTCGAGGCTGTCGGACCCTTCGAATGCGACATTGCCCAAGCCCAGCACGGACACGATACGTTCGATCGTCTTGGTCTGATCGATCAGACCTTCGACACCGCCCATGATCAGCGTTTCGCCACCGACGTTCCCGCGCTCGAGCATCTGATCGTAGGCTAATCCGGCCTCGGCTGCGGTTTTGATCTGGCCTAGCGCGTACATTGTGTTGGCCAGCTTTGTCTTCATCTCGGTGTCCAGAGCCGGGTCCGAGGCCGCAACCAAATCCGACAGGGACGGACCCGAAACCGGAGTGCCGTCAATCCGGACATACCGACCCAGATAGACGTTCTGAATCCCCAACCCGTCATAGTAGTGGCTGTTGTGCGTGTTGTCCGAGAAACAGTCATGCTCTTCTTCCGGGTCGTTCAGCATCAGTCCAAGGCGCATGCGCTCACCGGCCTGTTCGCCATAGGACAGGGATCCCATGCCCGTCAGAATTGCACTGATGCCCGAGTCGGCGTCGTCGGTCAGGGCCGCCCGCGCGGCACCGTCGTCCTGCCATTGCGCGGCCATCCACTCCAGATCCGAGACCAGCAGGTCGGTCGCCGCCACCAGATACTGGGCCCGGCGATCGCAGTTGCCGCCGGTGCAGGACTCGTCCTGCGCATAGTCGGTCCACGGACGGTTGCCGGCGCCCTCGCCGTGACCGTTCAGATCCTGGCCCCACAGCAGGAACTCGATGGCGTGATAACCCGTTGCCACATTGGCCTCGATCCCGTCGGCCTCGTGCAGGGTCTCAGACAGCAGCTCGGGCGTGATCTCGGTGGCGTCGACCGGCTGGCCAGACAGCTCAAAGCTAGGCGAGGCAATCACGTTCAGAACTGCAAGCTCGTTTTCGTCCGTCACGCCGCCATAAGCCGCATCCACATAGTCGATCAGACCCTCGTCCAGAGGCCACGCATTCACCTTGCCTTCCCATTCGTCGACGATGGGATTGCCGAAGCGATAGACCTCGGTTTGTTGATACGGAACACGCGCCGCAACCCAGGCCTGGCGTGCGGCGGTCAGATTTTCAGCAGAAGGCTGGTCAACCAGCGCGGCAACGGCGGCCTGCAACTTGCGGGCAGCACGCAGGCTGTCGTCATATTTTGCTTCGGCAATGTCAGCATAGGTGTCCAGAATGTCGACCTTGGCGGGGGCGTCGCCGGCGGCCGCGGCTGTTGCCATCAGCAAGGCTGCCAGGCTGGTCGTAGAAAATACGCGGGTCATGAAGTTCAGGCCTTCCTGTCGAAATGAATGGGCAAGAGCACCCGGTGCGGGTGCTGAGATGAATATTAACTGAGTGAAATTGTAAGTTATGTCAACCCGAGTCTTTGAGTCGGGAATTAATTGTGAAACACGCCGTTGTTTCGGCCAAATACGGTTTGGCTGGATGGGTTCTCTGGATCTGCCTAGCCATTTCCAGCGGGGTCAGACGGGGTTGCGCGCCGTTGCCTGCCGATTGCGCGCAGATACAATGATGGTGTGATTCTTGAGTTGGTGGTGTTTGCGTGATGAGATCCCTGGCGTTTGCCCTTTGCGTGTTTCCCCTTGCGTTGGACGCGCAGCAGGAAGTGGCGCCAAAACCCGCAGCACTGAAGATCGCCTTTTTGGATTCGGGGTACACGCTGTCCCTGTCTGTTCCTGCGTCAGAAATCGTTGGCTTTGAGCTTCCCGCTTCGAGCGCAGAGGAAAAGGCGAAGGTCGCGGTCGCCATTTCGGACCTGTCACAGCCCATGACCCTGTTCGCGGTCACGGCCGAGGCGGGTTGTGCCACGGCCACGGCGAACGTGGCGCTGGTCGGCGGCGAAGCCGGTTCGGCCTTGGGGTCTGACGATCACCGGCCCGAATTCCAGGCCGAATATACGGTCAGGTGCAGCAACCTTCAGGCGCTTGGTGAAATGAGATTTGATTACTTCGACCGGTTTTCGCAGGCTGAACGTGTGGACGTGCGGGTTCAATCCTCGGGCGGTAGTCACGCCGTCGCGGTTACACGCGAGACCCCGTTGGTTGATCTCTCCGAGTTGATGTGACCGGGGTTTCTTTCATTCCTTGTGGTGAAAGATGAAGCCGATGAAGTTCAGCAACAGCTGCGCGGCAAGGATCTGCGTGCTTTCGGTCGGGTCATAGGCCGGGGCAACTTCGACAAGGTCGATGCCGGCAACCTGCCCTTTCCGGGCAAGGCCCTGCAGGATTTCCAGAACGTCGTAGTACAAAAAACCGCCGTGGCTTGGTGTTCCGGTGCCCGGTGCAATGGATGGGCAAAACGCGTCAATGTCGATGGTCACGTAGTATCGGACGCCCGAGGGGATGCGGTCCAACACTCCTTCGGTCCCCAGCTTGCGGACCTGCCGTACCGACAAGATGTCGGAGCCGCGCGCGCGTGCATCTTCGTAACCTTCTTTCGCCGTCGATGAGACGTTGCGGATGCCCAGCTGGGTCATACCCGAGACATAGTCCTTCTCGATCGCCCGCCGCATCGGGTTTCCATGGCCCGCCGTAACGCCATGACGCTCGTCCACGAAATCCAGATGTGCGTCGATCTGGACCACGTGAATGGGACCGTTTCGGGCGCAGTCCTGATCAAAGGCGTTGATGCAGGGAATGTTGATGGAATGGTCACCACCGATCGTCACGGGCAGAGCGCCGGCCTCAAGGATCTTGCGTACCCCGTATTCGATATTCGCGTGGCTGGCTTCGGTTTTGGTGTGGATGATGTCGGCATCCCCCAGATCGACGATGCGCACCTCTTCGCCCAAATAGGTGGCATCGTCCTCGTGATCATAAGCACCTGCATGACCAAAGCTGAACAGAGTCGATGCCTCGCGCACCGCACGCGGGCCGAACCGGGCTCCGGACCGGTATTGGCAGCCGAAGTCGAACGGGGCGCCCAGGATGGCGACATCGGCATCGATCTGGTCCCAGTCCTGCACATATGGCTTCTTGCCGAATGTGGCGATGCCGACGAACGGCAGATTCAGGCGGCCGGATTCATATCCATGTTTTGACATTGGGGGCTCCGTTGCTTTGAACCGGCCGCGGATCTGGCGGGTTGCTTGCACGTTGGCGTCTATCACCCGATCAATCAAGGCCGCTCTGCCCCAGCGGCGCATCAGGTCGCGAAGCTGGGTAAACCCCACAATCCCAGTGATTTTTCTGAAAATCTGTACTAAGAATGCAGGTATCGCTCGTATTGCCTGCGCAAATTGAGGGGTGGAGCCAGCATTGAATGGCGCCACGCGTCGGGCGGTCTGCCGTTTGCCCGGCGGGGGAGACTGCAAAGTACAAATGCTGATTTCAGGAAAGTGACCACGAAATACGAAACCATTGCGCCACTGACTTTTTGGGGGAGGAACTGGCCGTGTCCACACAGACGATTTCCAATTCAAAACCGATTGAAGCCACATCTGCCGATTGGGAGAAGATATTCGCCGTCCTGCCCGGCGAAAAGGTGCGGCAGAGCGCCGAGCGGCTCAGGCAGCATTTCGATCTGTTCGAAGTTCTAGAGGACACGGTACTACCGCCGCGCGGGATGTATGTGGTTTTGGACGGCATCGTGAAGCTGCGCCAGAACGACGTTGATCTGGCGACCGCCGATACCGGGGACTATTTCTACGAAGAGCATCTGGAGATCCGCGACATACCGGTCAGCCTGCAGGCCGTGGCCTTGCCCGGCACTCGGCTGGCCTTTCTGGCCAGTAACGAGTGGCTGGATATTCCCGCGGAAATTCGACGCGAATGCTACGCCACGCTGTTCGGCGATCTGGTCAGCGTGCATCTTCAGAATTTCCAGCAGCCGATCAACTGCTGCAGCGTGACCGCGGCCGCGCTGAGCATGTCGGCGCTGGGCTTCAGCTGCGAGGTGAACGACATCTTCCGCGTCTGCGAACTGCCCACCAGCTTTGTCGTCAATGACGGCATCTCGCTGGGTGAACTGTTCGACGTGGCGTGCACCTATATCCATTCGCAGGGTCTGCGCGACCTTGTGCAGGTCCAGGCCTACTTCATGGACGAGGCGACGACCTCGGTGCCGCTGCTGCTTGAGGCGATTGACGAATCCAATCGACTGGGCGGAGACAACGATATCCTGGTGGCGAATTTTCAGGTTGGGGTCGCGCATGGCAAGCCCACCATGCCCGGCGGCCATTTCGCGGTGATCGCCAAGTGCAACCCCAGCACCGGGTTGGTGCACATGATGGATGTGCATCCCGAAAAATACGGCAAGCTGTGGGTCACCACGATCGACCGCCTGTACGCGGCCATGTCCGACCGCGACGGCACTTCGATGCGCGCGCGCGGGCTGCTGCGGTTCTCCGCGCGGGAAGCGGTCAAGACCACGCTGCAGACCTTCCGGCAGGACTGCAACTATGTGGACAGCACCAGGTATCTGGCCCGCGATCCCAAGAAGCGCCGCAACCTGTTCCGGCGGGCCAGCCCGAACATGAACAGCCTGGGCGTTCTGGCCGAAAGCCTGCAGATTTTGGGCGATGTCCAGGTCACCGAAGACAAGCTGCTGATCGCGACCCAGACCTCGTACACCGAGGCGCTGAGCCGGGTTTCGACCGCCAAGAAGATGAGCGAGATGGCCCAGCGGTATCTGGCCGGCACCTCCGAGGTGCATATCGGCAGCACCTTCCGCAGTTATGCCGAACGACCCGGGAAGGACAAAAGATCGCCGCAAGACTGGTTCCGGGATCAGCTGCGCAGTCTGAACGAACATGAGGGGCGCCACCTGATGATCAACATCGACTTCAACCGCGTGTTGGGGTTCGAGGTGATCCGGCCGCCCGAAAACGTGTTCCGCGAGACGGCGCTGCTGGAAGAGTTCTGGTGCCTGTGCGTGGCCTATGACGAGAAGGCCGATCTTGTCACGGTCGTCGATATGAGCCCGGCGACTTCGCAGGTCTGGCAGGCGCCGCGCGGACATATCTTTCGCGGGCTGCGCGACCTGAAAAGCCCGGCCATGCTGGTGATCGAGGAGACCCAGCCCCCGGAAGACCCCAGCGACGTGGCTCGGATCGTCCGGGAAAACCCGCTGGTTCTGTTCTACGAGGATGAGGACCCGTGGTCGAACATGCTGAAGAACATTCTGGCCAATATCGGCGCGACCGGTCTGAAATTGGTCGATGTCGCCGGACACGGGGCCAACGCCATGAAAATGCGCCGGCAACTGGTCGCGGAAAGCGGCAAAGAAAAGGTGCCTTATCTCTTCTTCCATGGGAAATGCCTGGGCAAGCGCAGCGATATCGTCGACATGATCCTGGATGGCGGCCTGCAGGAAGACATGAAGAAAGCCGGTCTGCCTGTCTTGCTGCGCCACGAGTCGCCGAGCCTCGACAAAAACATCTTCGGGTATCCCAAGGGCGGGTTGACAGCCCCGCCAAACGGTCGCCGGAACGTTCTGCTGTGCGCCTGCGGCTCGTCGGCTGCGGACAAGGTGCCTCAGTTGGTCGCCCGGATCACCGAGGCTGGTCACAACGTGAAACTGATCCCTTCGGTTTCGGCCGAAAAGTTCTTTCGCGATATCGGGACCGACAAGGCCAGCGAGGCCCGCAAGGCAAAAAAGACCGGGAAGAAAACCAAGACAGTCGACGACTACATCACCCACAATGACTACTACCGCGACGATGACGAGTGGAACTTTCGCTATACCGAGTTCGGGATGCCCTTGCGCGCGTCGCATCTTGCGCTATGCGACTGGGCCGATTGCGTGATTGTCGCGCCGGTCACCTGCAACACGATGGGCAAGATCGCCAACGGCATTGCCGACAACCTGCTGACTTCGGTTTTTGTGGCCTGGCAGTACCGCAACAAGCCGGCGATCCTCTGTCCGGCTTGCAACACCAACATGTGGAACAACGTCACCACCCAGAACAATGTCGAAAAGCTGCGCGATCTGGGGATTGATCTTGTGGGTCCCCGCAAGGGGCGCCTGTCGAACGGGATGATGGGCATCGGAATGATGGCCACGCCCGACCAGATCATGGAGGTGCTGGAAGAAGCCTTCGAAGAGCTGGAAAACCACGAACACAATATCTGCAAATGGGCGCAGGATGCTGCGGCCTCGGATGACTTCGCCCAATGGGAACCCGTTTTTCAGGCCATAGATGAGGGGGTCGCCGGTATCGACATTGTCGATGACCATAATGGTGACACGCTGCTGCACTATGCGGCGGGCGGCGAGGGCGAGCTGACCGAGAACGGGCAAGACCTGGGAAAACCGGACATCGAGGCTGCCAAAGCCCTCATCGCAAGAGGTATCAACGTGAACGCGGTCAATGACCACGGATTTACCAGCCTGCATGTCGCCGCGATGAACAACTCGGCCGAGATGGTAGAAACACTGCTGGCGGCGGAGAGCATCGATGCAAGCCCTCTGATCCACTTCCTTCAGGACCCGGTGCGGTCCAGGGGCATCAGGGTGTCGGACGAGATCCGCGCGATGCTGGACGAATGGGCCAACACGCACGCCCTGTCAGAACCGGAAGAGGTGGAAGACGAAGACGACCTGATCGATGAACGCGAAAAGACCTATCTGTATTTCACCTACGGATCGCTCAAAAAAGGATTTCCCAACCACGACGCTCATGCGGACGTCCTGGATGATTTCGTTGGACAGGCGGTCACTCGGCAGCCCATGCCCCTGATCGTTCCGAAAGAGCCGTTTTGCGACAACCCGAACTGTGCCTATCTGCACCGCATGGCCACACTGGTGGATCGCAAGGGCACTGGCCGTCCAATCAAGGGCGAGGTCTACCGGGTCACCTCGGGCGGGTTGAAGGAACTCGACAAGCTCGAGGGTTTTCACGGACCGGGCGCGGCTGACAATGTCTATGTCCGCAAGCGGATCAATGTCCTGATGGATGGCGTGAAAAAACCGGCCTACGTCTACGTCATCGCCAATCCGGAAAAATACCTTGCCGAACTGGAAAGCGGTGCGTCCGAGTTGGTCGACGAATACTCGATCGACATGGCCACAGGGACGCTCAAGCCCGGGTATGAGGCGGCCGCTAGCCGTCCTGATGCGTGATGGCCTCGGGGGCATCCCTTGACGGAGGTGACTTGAGGCTGAGGTTGTAGGCGGTGATCGCGATCATGCAGCTCAGGACAAATGGCCAGAACGCGGCCTTTGGAATCAGGTTGTCACGGTAGTGGATCAAGCGCAGCGACGGCGCGGACTCGGAGACGAACAGATAGGTGTTCACCGACACCACAAGCAGCATGAAATACATCAGGAAAAAGAAGGACTCCATGTAGATCACTGGTGACCCGGCAAAACCCTCGCGCAATTGCACATGCGCTAGCAGGATCACGAAGAACAGGACCGAGCAGGTGCCGATCACGCTTGAGGTGCTGAAATCGTGCCGTTCGACCAGGTTCGGCTTCCGCGTCACCGTCATTACGGCGCCGAACAGAAGCATCGTGACCACGATCAATGGGATCATGTGCACCACGAAGGCGTTCGCAAAGTTGCGTTTTATGACAAAGTTGTAGTGCAGCTCGGGCAGTCTGGTCTGAAACTCGTTCTGGTTGATGCCCAGCGTCGTGTCCAAATCAGACAGCTTGTAGTCAAAATAGGTATTTTCGCGTTCCCAGGTGCCCATGACGATGCGGTTGTCGATCCCGAAAATGTCCTTTGGCCCAGTCGCGGGATAGGCGTCGAAGTCGGGAACCAAGGCGACGTTCACGTCAAATCGGCCCGGCCAGAACCTTACCCAGACGGTTTTGTGGTCGAAAGGATAGCTGGTGTAGTCGAAGGATTGGCGCAGGGTCTGCTCAAAGTACCAGCCGATCACTTCACCACCGGGTTCTGGCATCCGGTAGGCTTCTTCGATAAGGCCGCTCCCGACATCCACGGACTCGGGCAGAAGGAACCCGGCCTGACCGGGTTCGGGTTTGATCGCGTCATGGACGCCGGTTTGATAGTGTTGCCAGACATAACCCGTGACGTGGATATCGCTTGCATCGACGAAACTGAAGGATTTGAGGAAAATTCCCGTCCTGACCCGATAATCCGGCGCGTTCTCCAGCGACTCGAGATAGGTATCGACCGAGGCCTGATCCGGCAATTGGGTCGGGTCCTGCTCGAAATGGTTCAGCGATGCCCAAAGGTAGAACAATACGGCCGTCAGTATCAGCGACACGAGGCCTGACAGGCCCCAGACCTTTTTCTCTACCGCCATTCCGCGCCCTGTTTCTTCGTGTTGTTCTATCGTCATGCGGTTCATGCCGTCGGTTGACCGGCCATCCCGGCCACCGGAAAATCCAGATGCCCCATCAACGACCGCACCACGCCCAGGTCATCGAACTGCGATCGAAGTTCGGGAAACTCGGTGTGGTCAGACAGGGCGAGGCCCTGTTGCCCGGTCGCAGCCAGAAGGCGCGTGTGACGGATGGACAGATCGGCCATAGGCAGCGGTTCTGGGGCGGTGAACTCGGACAAGGCGTCGGCAAAGCGGATCGCGCGGTCCCAATCCTGGCGGGCCAGCATCACGGCGCAGGCATCTGCGTAGAAATGCAGGTGGCTGTGCCCAACGCAGCCTTCACCCAGTATCCTGACGCCCTGATCCAACAAATCATCCTGGGCATCCGGATCGTCCAAAGCCAAGGCCAATGCCGACAGTGCCTTGGGGCCGACAAAGTTGCGGCCATGTTCCAACGCGATTTCCACGGCGCGGAGCCCCACCTGTTCAGCCTCGTGCCTTTGCCCGGCATAAACCTGCGCCCGGGCCAGATGTTCCAGCGCCTGAGCCTCGAGTCGCTTGGCACCGACGCGCTGGGCGATATCGGCGGATCGGATGAAGGCCTGCAGCGCGCCGTCCATGTCATCCTGAAAGGTGCACGCGACGCCCAAGCAGGTCTGCGCGACACATTCCGGCACGAAGGCAAAGTACTTCTGCGAGATTTCGATGGCTTCCTGCGCATCGGCCCGGCCCTGCGCCACGTCACCTGAGTAACTGCGGGCAACACTGAGATTGTGAAGGTTGGCGGCCAAGTCCCGGACCAATCCTTTGTCCCGCGCTCTTTCGACGGCCTGAGTGTAGAACCCTGCGGCGGTGCGCATTGCGGCATTCATGAAATTTGCATCGCCAAAGCCGCTGAGGGCGCCTACCTCCAGCCGGACGGATTCCAGTTTGCGGGCCAGCGTCAGCGCTTTTTCGTTGCTTTGCAGAGCATCCGAGACCCGTCCCAGCGGGAAATAGATGTTTCCGCGGACATAGCTGATCTGGGCCAGATTCCGTTCCGATCCGATACGGTCAGCGGCGGCCTCGGCGATGTCGAGGCTGTGCAGCGCATCCTGGTACAGGCTGGCCTGGCGCGCGGCCTGTGCCAGACCGATATGAACGCGGCAGATCTGCGCGTCAGTCTCGGCCAGGGCGGCGGCTTCGTTGAACTCGCTCAGGGCCTTGTCCGACAGGCCCTGAAGGCGATGGGTTTCCGCCCGGGCACACATCAGGTCAAACCGGATACCCGGCGGAGCCGAAAGCTCGAGCGCGCGTTCGATCAGCGGGCTGGCCTCGTCAAACTGGAAGGCCTGGATCAGGTTTTCAGCGGCCTCCAGATAGGCTTCGGCTGCATTGGAGGCGTCGGCACGGTCCAGGTGTTGGGCGCGCAATGTGGCGTCCTTGCCTTCGTACCAGCTTGCTGCTTGCCGGTGCAGTCGGGCGCGCTCGGACTTGACCAGCGTCGCATAGGATCCGTCGCGGATCAGAGCATGCGCAAACATCAGATCTGCCCCGGCCTCGCGGATCAGGGCCGAGCGGATCAGGTCGGACGTGTCCAGATGGCCTTCACCCAGCAGATAATTCAGAACTTCGGGCGAGAACCGCTGCCCCAGAACCGATGCTGCCTGAATCGCCGTTCTGCTACGACGATCCAACCCGTCCAGACGGGATTGCACGATGCCTTGGATGCTGCCGGGGACGGTGTCGCGGGTCAGGCCGTCGATATTACGCAGCAGTTGCTCGAGAAACAGCGGATTGCCTCCGGCGCGTTGCACGCAGGTTTCCAACAGCTCGGGGTCGATGGCGGTGAATTCCTCGACCAGTTTCCGCGCCTGTTCGTCACCCATCGGTGACAGCTCAAGCTTGGACACCAGCGCACCATCCGTTCCCATCTGCCATTCCCGATCGATCGGGTCGCCTTCGACCCGGCTGGTCATCATCAGAACGCAAGGCAGGTCCCGCGTCGCGGCAGCCATGTAAGAGCACATGGTCAGAATGTCCGGTGGCGCCCAATGGATGTCCTCGACCTGGAGCAGAAGGGGGGCCTCGCGGCTGCGGGCCTGCAGCAGTTCGTCGATGACCTGTCGCCGACCCCGCATGCGTGCGGCGTTGTCCATCGCGGCATAGACTTCGGCCAGCCCGGGATCCTGTTCAAGTTCGAGCAGGGCGCTCAGATGGGCTGAACTGGCGGGGTTGATCCACCCCCGGCTGATCGCGTCATGAGCGGCCGCGGTGCTGGCATCGGAGTCGTCGGTCGGGTCGAGCCCCAGAAGGCTGCGGGCGATGGACTGGATGGCCGAATGTCCCTCGCGTGTGCCGAAATCCATCACCACGCCCCCGTGGATCGAATAGGACCGGTTTGCGGCCAGCTCGGCCACCTGTTCCGAAAAGTGGGTCTTGCCGATACCGGGTTCGCCAAGAATGATGTGAACCTCACCCTTTCCATGGCGCTGGCACCGGTCGAATGTTGCCGAGAACAGCGACATCTCGCGTTCCCGCCCGATGAATTTGTGGCGCCGCGTGCGAATGTTCCGGGCCAGACGGTCCAGACGCCAGATTCCGACCTCCTTGTTAAGGCCCTTGATTGCCTTGGTGCCGATCGCCTCGCCCACGAACAGTGGGCCAAGCGCGCGCTGGATGTCATCCGACACCAGCGTCTGACCCGGCGCAGAAATGTCGGTCAGGCGGGACGCAAGATTCACGCCGTCCCCGGTCACGGTGTATTCGGTATGGGCCTCGCTTCCGGTGGTGCTGGCGATGACCTGCCCCGAGGCGATGCCGATATGGCATGACAGGGGCGGGTCAAGTGTGGGCAGCGCGGCGTGAATCTCCAACGCGGCGCGGGCCGCCCGTTCGGTGTCATTGGTGTGCGAGATCGGCGCCCCGAACACCGCCATGACGGCGTCTCCGATATGCTTGTCGATCCGGCCTCCAAATTTCTCGACGGCGCGGTCGACCTTGCCAAAGAACGCATTCAGCAGCGCGTGCATGTCTTCGGCGTCGTGTTCGCTGGACAATTTGGTAAAGCCGGTCAGGTCCGCGAACAGAACCGTGACCTGACGTTTCGCTGGTTCCAGTTCGACCTCGGGTTCAAACGCGCCGACGGTTTCCGGGACGTCCAGCTCGGATATCGCGCGCAGCAACCGGCGACGGTCGCCGACGGCGGTCACCCCGATCTCGCGCAAATCCTCGCCCGTAAGTTCAGGAAGAATTGCAAAGTCGATTTTGTTTTCCGCGAACGCTTGGGTGTAATCGGACAACCCAAGGGCGCTCAGCCATTCCCTTAGGTCGCCAGACATTGGTGCCCTCAGAAGTATCCACCCGCAGGCAGCCTAGTACAGACCACCGGGTCGAGTCTGCATTTTTTATAGTAATATTCGATTATGACTGCGCAATCCGCCGTTTCCGGTTTTTCGGATCAGCTTTGTGCCGCGCCTTTCTAGAGTTGGATTTCAGGAAGGATTCGTTTGCTCAATCCATGAGCAAATCTGATCAAGATCAAGTCAGAGTTGACTCGTATCCGCTATCCACGCAGCATGAACGGAGTACCACAAATGTTTCTAGAACAGGTGGGCGGCACATGTCTGCAGTAGCCAGCAGGCGCGCGTTCCTGACAGGACGCCTGCCTCGCGAAGACGACAGCGTGAAGCGGCCGCCAGGAGCGGCGCGCGAAAACTTCCACGATCTCTGCACTCGATGCGGCGACTGTGTCTCGGTTTGTCCCGAGGAAGTTCTGGCTATGGACGACGCGGGCTTGCCGGTGTTTCAGCCGCAGCAGGGTGGCTGCACCTTTTGCGGAGACTGCGCCGACGCGTGCAAGACCGACGCATTGAGCCTGGACCGGTTCGCCGAGTGGCCGTGGCGCGCGAAAGTGTCCGACACCTGCCTTTCGGCAAATGGTGTCAGTTGCCGGGTGTGCCAGGACAGCTGCGATCAAGGGGCCATCCGATTCCGCCTGAAAACCGGAGGCCGTGCCGAAGTGAACCTGGACCTGGCATCATGTGTCGGTTGCGGAGCCTGTTCGGCCGCATGCCCGACCGGTGCCGTTTCCCTTGAGAGATACCAGCCCGCCACAGTGGAGGTGCGTGAATGAATATCTGTGGATGCCTCGTGCATGTCGCGTCGGACCAGACCTCGGCAGCACGGTCGGCGATGACTGCGTTTGACGGGGTCGAGGTCCATGCCGAATCCGACGACAGCCGGTTCGTTGTCGTTGTCGAGGACACGCCGACACGGTTGGCGTCCGAGATCATCATGGACCTGCACCAGATCCCCGGGGTCGTCTCGCTGACCCTGACCTATCACCATTTCGAAGATCTCGCGGAGACCCGTCCGCGTCCTGAAACTCCCAGCCAAGATTCCAGCCGGAGGCCCTTGTCATGACCATTTCCGAATCTCGCCGTACGTTTCTGAAAGCAACCGCCGCCGCCGCGACCGCGTCCGCGGCCGGTATCCCGCTGGCGACGGGCCAAGCTGCCGCCCAAGTCGCCAATGCCGACATCCGATGGGACAAGGCACCTTGCCGGTTCTGCGGCACGGGCTGCTCGGTTCTGGTGGGCACCAAGGAAGGCCGCGTGGTTGCCACGCAAGGCGACCCGGACGCTCCGGTGAACCGGGGGTTGAACTGCATCAAGGGCTACTTCCTTTCGAAGATCATGTACGGCAAGGACCGTCTGACCACTCCGCTGTTGCGCAAATCGAACGGCGTCTATGACAAGAACGGTGACTTTGAGCCCGTCAGCTGGGACGAAGCCTTCGACGTGATGGCCGAGAAGTGGAAAGAGGCGCTGGCCAAGAAAGGCCCGACCAGCGTGGGCATGTTCGGCTCGGGACAGTGGACCGTGTGGGAGGGTTATGCCGCGGCCAAGTTGATGAAGGCCGGGTTCCGCACGAACAACATCGACCCGAACGCGCGGCACTGCATGGCCTCGGCCGTGGTGGGCTTCATGCGGACCTTCGGCATTGATGAGCCGATGGGCTGCTATGACGACCTCGAGCATGCCGACACCTTCGTGCTGTGGGGCTCGAACATGGCCGAGATGCACCCGATCCTGTGGTCGCGCCTGACCGATACGCGCCTGACCAAACCTGGCGCGCAGGTGCATGTGCTGTCGACCTTCGAGCACCGCTCGTTCGAGCTGGCCGACAACGGGATCATCTTCAAGCCGCAGACCGACTTGGCGATCCTGAACTACATCGCGAACCACATCATCCAGACCGGCGCGGTGAACGAGGAGTTCGTCAAGAACCACGTCAACATCACCAAGACCGCCACCGACATCGGTTACGGCCTGCGCGAGACCAACCCGCTGCAACAGGCCGCGGCGAACCCGGACTCGGGCAAGCTGGAGCCGATCTCGTTCGAGGAATACGCCGCTTCGGTCGCCGACTACACGCTGGAATACGTCTCTGAGCTGTCGGGCGTGCCGGCGAACCAGCTTGAGCAACTGGCCAAGGAATATGCAGACCCGAACCGCAAGGTCATGAGCCTTTGGACCATGGGCTTCAACCAGCACACCCGCGGGTCCTGGGTGAACTCGTTGATGTACAATGTGCACTTGCTGGTGGGCAAAATCTCCGAGCCCGGCAACTCACCGTTCTCGCTGACCGGTCAGCCTTCGGCCTGTGGCACCGCGCGCGAGGTTGGCACTTTTGCCCACCGCCTGCCCGCCGACATGGTGGTGACCAATGATGAACACCGCAAGATCACCGAGACCAAGTGGAACATTCCCGAAGGCACCATTCCGCCCAAACCGGGCTTCCACGCGGTTCTGCAGAACCGCAAGCTGAAGGATGGTGATCTGAACGTCTATTGGGTGCAGTGCAACAACAACATGCAGGCCGCCCCCAATATCAACGAAGAAGGCTATCCCGGCTATCGCAACCCCGAAAACTTCATCGTCGTATCGGATCCGTACCCAACGGTCACTGCCGTTGCGGCCGACCTGATCCTGCCGACCGCCATGTGGGTCGAGAAAGAAGGGGCTTATGGCAACGCCGAACGCCGCACCCAGTTCTGGCGTCAGCAGGTCAAGGCCCCGGGCGAGGCCAAGTCGGACCTGTGGCAGCTGATGGAGTTCTCGAAACGCTTCACCGTCGAGGAGGTTTGGGACGAAGAGTTGCTGGCCAAGATGCCCGAGCATCGTGGCAAGACCCTGTTCGACGTACTGTATGCCAACGGCAAGATCGACCAGTATCCGCTGTCGGAAACCGCCGAAGGGTTCCACAACGACGAATCCGAGCATTTCGGCTTCTACGTCCAAAAGGGCCTGTTCGAGGAATATGCCAGCTTTGGCCGCGGCCACGGGCACGATCTGGCACCGTTCGAAACATATCACCAGGCCCGCGGTTTGCGCTGGCCGGTCGTGGACGGGAAAGAGACGCTCTATCGCTTCCGCGAGGGCTACGATTCATATGTGCCTGAGGGTGCTGGCGTCAAATTCTATGGCCACAAGGACGGAAAGGCCAAGATCATCTTCGCGCCCTACGAACCGGCAGCAGAGGAGCCGGACGAAGAGTTCGATCTTTGGCTGTGCACCGGCCGGGTGCTGGAGCACTGGCATTCCGGGTCGATGACCCGCCGCGTGCCCGAGCTGCACCGCGCCTTCCCCGCCGCCGTGGTGTTCATGCACCCCGAGGACGCCAAGGAACGCGGCGTGCGCCGCGGGCAGGAGATCGTGCTGTCCACCCGCCGCGGCGAGGTGATCAGCCGTGTCGAGACCCGTGGTCGCAACAAGGTGCCGCGTGGCCTTGTGTTCATGCCGTGGTTCGACGAGGGCCAACTGACCAACAAGCTGACGCTGGATGCGACCTGTCCGCTGTCGAAAGAGACGGACTTCAAGAAATGCGCCTGCAAGGTCGAGCGGGCGTAAGGGCTGGGGTCGCAAAGGTCGCGTGTAATGTCTCTGGTCGGCAAACCTCTTTCGCCGCAACGGCGCCGGTTCCTGCAGGACTCGGCGCGCGCGGCGGGTGGCTGTCTGGTCGCCGGGTCGGTGCTGGCCTATCTGGCCCGCGACGCCCGCGCCCTGCCGGCCGAGGCCTTGCGCCCACCGGGGGCATTGCCCGAAGATGGCTTTCTGGGGGCCTGCATCCGCTGCGGACTCTGCGTCCGCGATTGCCCCTATGACACGCTGAAGCTGGCCGAGCTGGGGGTCGATGCGGTGGCGACCGGTACACCGTACTTCATCGCCCGCGACGTGCCCTGCGAGATGTGCGAAGACATCCCCTGTGTTGCGGCCTGCCCGACCGGAGCGCTGGACAAGGGGTTGCAGGACATTGACGACGCCAAGATGGGTGTTGCGGTTCTGGTGGATCAGGAGAACTGCCTGAACTTCCTGGGGCTGCGCTGCGACGTGTGCTATCGCGTCTGCCCCGTCATCGACGAGGCGATCACGCTGGAACTGTCGCACAACGACCGGTCCGGTCACCATGCGATCTTTGCGCCGACGGTTCATGCCGACCGCTGCACCGGCTGTGGCGTCTGCGAGAAAAGCTGCGTTCTGCCCGAGGCGGCGATCAAGGTTTTGCCCGCACGGCTGGCGCGCGGCAGTTCGGCCGAGCATTACCGCAAGGGATGGGAAGAAAAGGCCGAAAAGGGCGGGCCACTGGTCGAAGGCATCATCGACCTGCCCGATCGCCTGCCCGGACCGGGCGCGGACAACCTTGCCGCGCCGGGCGGGTACGAACCGGGCTACAACCTTCCGGGGGCAGGCCAATGACGGCGCGGACACATATGCCCGTCGGGCACGAGGCCCGCGAGGTCAAGGGATGGGTCGGCGCCCATCGGTTCCTGCTGCTGCGGCGGTTCAGTCAGGTGTTCTTTCTGGCGCTGTTCCTGTTGGGACCGTGGTTCGGCATCTGGATCGTCAAGGGCACGCTGGCCGGATCGCTGACGCTGGACGCGCTGCCGCTGACCGATCCGTTCATCCTGCTGCAGGGGCTGGTGGCCGGCCACTGGCCGGAAATGACCGCGCTGGTCGGCGGGCTGATCGTTCTGGTGGCCTATGCGCTGATCGGCGGGCGGGTCTATTGCTCGTGGGTGTGCCCGATCAACCCGGTCACGGATGCCGCGCATTGGCTGCACCGTCGGCTGGACCTGCCCAAAGGCTGGCAGCCCAAACGCAGCACCCGATTGTGGATATTGGCGACCGTTCTGATCGTGTCAGCCCTGACCGGCGTGATTGCGTGGGAACTGGTGAACCCCATCACCATGCTGCACCGCGGGCTGGTCTTTGGCATGGGTTTTGTCTGGGCGATGGTCGTGGCGATCTTTGTCTTTGACCTGTTCGTGGCCCGGCACGGATGGTGCGGCCATATCTGCCCGGTCGGTGCCTTCTACGGCCTGATCAGCGCCAAGAGCCTGCTGCGGGTCAGCGCGACCAATCGCGCCGCCTGTGACGATTGCATGGATTGCTATGCGGTCTGTCCGGAGAACCAGGTGATCTCGCCCGCACTGAAGGGCAAGCCGGGATCCAGCCCGCTGATCCTGTCGCCCGATTGCACCACATGCGGCCGCTGCATCGACGTGTGCTCGGTCGACGTATTCAAACTTACCCACCGGTTCGATGACGCCGTCGTCGCGCCACCCGATCCAGCCGCCGCGCCAGAACCGCGCGCCGCCAGACCTGCTTAAGGGAGTGCCAAGATGAAAAAATCAATAGCGACAGGCGCAATAGCCCTGATCCCTGTTCTTCTTGTGACCGGGCTTGCCTTTGCGCAATCCGCGTCCGTGACCACGTTGCGAGGCGTGGATATCGATGATCCGGCCATCCTAGATGATGTGCACCGCAACATCGAAGGGCGCATGCAGCGCAACTATCGCCAGCAGCCGCCGCTGATTCCGCACAAGATCGACCAGTACCAGATCGACATCCGCACCAATCAGTGCCTGTCCTGCCACGACTGGACCAAGGCCGGTGAGCGCAACGCGCCGACCCTGTCGATGACCCACTATCTGGATCGCGAAGGCAACGAGCTCGATCAGATCGCGGGCACCCGGTATTTCTGCAACCAGTGCCATGTGCCGCAGGCGGATGCGCCGGCCCTGGTCGACAACCTGTTCCAGCCCTCGGCCGGAAACTGATCCAGCTTTGGACTGAAAGGAGCACCAAATATGGCAGACTCTCCTGAAAAGCGCGGCTTGATCGGCCGCATCTGGGCGTGGATCTGGACTCCGGCCGCCGCGTTCAGCGCAGGCTTTCTGGTTCTGGCGGGCTTTCTGGCCGGCATCCTGTTCTGGGGTGGGTTCCACTGGACCCTTGAGATGACGAATACCGAAGAATTCTGCGTCTCGTGCCACACGATGGAAACCAACCTTGGCGAATACCGGGAAACGATCCACTACAACAACCATTCCGGCGTACGGGCCATCTGTTCCGATTGCCACGTGCCCAAGGAATGGAGCTTCAAGATCGAAGCCAAGATCATGGCGGTGAAAGACGTCTATCACGAGCTGGTCGGCACCATCAGCACGCCCGAGAAATACGAGGATCACCGCCTGAAGATGGCCTCGGCCGTGTGGAAAAAGATGAAGGCGTCGGACAGCCGCGAATGCCGCAACTGCCACAATTTCGAATACATGGACTTCACCATTCAGGAAACGCGCGCCGCCAACGAACATCAGCGTGCGATCGACGAGAACATGACCTGCATCGACTGCCACCAGGGCATCGCGCACAGCCTGCCGCCGGGCTATCTGGAGGAGTATCAGAAAGTGGTCGCCTCGCTGGATCCGGTGACCGGCACTGAAATTGCGCAGAGTACCGGCGCGGCCGAGATCCGATCATTCCTGAACAGCGCATCCGACTAGGAGTGGCACGACATGCTTGAGATTCTTGGAACAATCGGCGGCAACATCCTGAGCCTGCCCGGCATTCTGGGCCTTGCGGTGGGCATGATGACCCGCCAACTGTGGTTGGCCGCGACGATGGGCGCGGTGATCGGCATACTGGAAACCCTGGCTTTCGCGCATTGGACCTTTGCCAAGGTCGAGCCGATGGAGTTGATCATCGGCGTTCTGGTCGGTGTGTGCGCCAGCAGCATTGGCTGTCTGATCCGTCAGAAAGGGGCGACCGTCTAGGCGACAGTCGCCGCTTACTCCTTGCGGTTCTTCAGGTGTTTCAGAACGGCGCTTGCGATCATGGTCACCAACCCGGGGGCAAGCGTTCCCAGAGGGTCGCGTGAGACGGTTCTAAGGTCGCGGACCGTCTCGCGAGCCTCTGACATCATGTCCTGAACCTCGGCCTCGATATCGCCGATCGCCATGTCGCGCAGTTCTGCTACTGGCGCAGTGTCGGCCTCGGCGCTGACCGAGTTGGCGATGGCCGCGAGTATCAGCGCTACGATCAGGTTGATCAGGGCGATGACCAGTGCAGCCAACGGCTTGGACATCACTGACGCAAGAGCAAGATAGCCCGCGACATTCAGCATGATGATGGCCAACCCGCCCGCCAATCCGGCTGCGGCGAAAAAGCCTGCGCGTTTGGCCAAGACGGTCATGTTCCGCTGAGCGATCAGCCGTTCGGTGCGCAGGATGATGGAAATGTTTCGGGAAATGCGGCTCATCTGACTGTCTCCTACCTGGACCGACCGATCACGTAGCCCAGAGCGAAAACGCCCAGGGCGAACAGGATGGCTTTCTTGTGTGGCATGGCGTCCAACTCGGCCAGCGCGGTCTCAATCTCACCGGACCAGTCTTCGAACTCTGCCGACAACTTATCGGGAATGTCCTGGACGGCCTCTTTCACCTTTTCGCCCGCCTTGCGCGCGCCCGTTTTTTTCTCCTCGGCCTGCTCTTCGAGCTGTCGCTTCAACTCAGCAACCTGCTGTTCAAGTTCCGCTTTGGTAACCATTGGCGTTGTCCTTTCGTGAAGCGGCCAGTCGCGCGGGCGATGGGCCGGTAATCCGGTTTGTCGGCACCGAGATCAGTCTTCGGGACCCACACGGCCATCGCCCGACATCAGTATGGCGATGGGGCGCGTGGCCGGAATGTGGGTCAGAATGATCATGATGCAGACAGTGATCGGCACGCTCATCAGCGCACCGGGAATGCCCCAGATCGCGGTCCAGAATGTCAGGGCCAGTATGACCATGAGAGGGGACAAGTTCAGGCTTTTGCCCAGCAAGGTCGGCTCAAGAATGTTTCCGACCGAGAATTGCACGGCCCCGCACCCCAACAGCACCATCAGGAACGGGCTCAGTTCCTCGAACTGGACAAGAGCGACCAGAGAGGGCAGGGCGACACCGATGATCGAGCCGACCGTGGGGATGAAATTCAACAGAAAGGCCAGAACCGCCCAGGTCTCGGCGAAATCCAACCCGACCGCCCACATGACAAGAAAGCTGCCGAACCCGGTTAGCGCGCTGACGAAAGTCTTGATCCCGACATAGCGCTGGATGCTGGCGGACGTGCTGTGCAGCACGTTGCGAACTTTGTTGGCAAGCGTTGGATCCGAGATCGCGAGGTCAATCTTGGTCTGCATCGGCACGCGTTCAACCAGCATGAACGGCACATAGAGCAGTACAAGGAAGAAGGCGCTGAGAAAGGCGCCGGCGGACCCGATGATGCTGCCGGCAAAACCCGACAGGTTGATCTGGCTCAGCGCCTTCTGGGCCGCGGCATAGTTCTCGTTGCCGACGAGGGCGACAAGTTTTGCCAGAATACCGGACAGGCGCTCTTCGTATTTCGGGAAAGCCTCGGACACCAGACCGGCCTGGCTGGACAGGATCGACAGGATGATCAGCAATCCAAACAGGATCAGGCACAAGGCCCCAAGATGCGCCATCCATTTCGGTACGGAATGGCCCAGAATGACGATCCGTTGGATCCGGTCAGATGTTGCAGTAAGCAGCACAAACAACAGTATGGCGAAGGAAAGCGGTATCAGAACCGAGGACGCCAGCACCAATGACGCGATGGTCAGAAACAGCAGAACAACCAGCTGATACCAGAAGGTCAGCCCAGGCTTGCCCACGCGCTGGTTGTCGGCCTTGGGTTGAGTTGCCATGCACGTCTCCTGCGGGCTCAGCACCATTGCGGCCCGCCACCGTTGGTCGGTTCCGCCATTAGGCACAGATATTCGGCTGTTCTCAAACAAAATTCTCGAAAGAGTTGATTTCTGGACAGGTTGCAAACGGGTCTCTACGCTCGGCCTTGGATAAAATCCAAGGACCAAAGCCCATGCGCCGCACATCGACCAACTCGCTGCTTGCCATCGCGCTTGCGATCAGCGCAGGCATCGCGATTTGGGGTCTTGTCGACCCGGCGGGGCTGGGCCGGTTGGCGTCTGCCGCGGTTGCGACGCAGTTCGAAAGCCGGGGCTGGTTCATCATGCTCGAGGCCAGCGGCCTGTTGTTCGTTGCGCTGTTTCTGGCCTTTTCGCGCTTTGGGCGCATCCGGTTGGGGCCGGATGGTGCCGAGCCCGAGTTTTCGACTCCCGCATGGATCGCCATGCTGTTTGCGGCCGGGATGGGGGTTGGGCTGCTGTTTTATGGTGCAGCCGAGCCGCTGACCCATTTCGAAGAGCTCAGAAAATACGAGCCCGATCCGAGGGCCGCCGGGAACGCGCTGTTCGTAACTTACCTGAACTGGGGCTTTCATGCCTGGGCAATCTACGGGGTGGTCGGTCTGATCATTGCCTATTTCGCCTTCCGCCGTGGGGGCACTCTGCTGCTGAGCGCGCCATTGAACGACGCTCTGGGGTCGGCCCCGTGGGTTCGGGCGATGGGCTGGGGCTTTGATCTTCTGTCAATCGTTGCCATTGCCGTGGGGTTGGCTGGTTCGCTGGCCATGGGAGTGTTTCAGGTGCAAACCGGGCTGGCCGGATTGCTTGGCGTGGCGGATTCGGCGGCTCTGACGCTTCCGGTCTTTTTCGCCATGTGTGTGGCCTTTGTCATCCCTCTGCGCCGGGATCTGGGGGACGGCATGGCGAAGCTGTCCAATGCTGCGATGCTGATCGCCGTGGCAATGATGGTCTATCTGTTGACCCTTGGCCCCACTTCATATCTGATGAACGGTATCGTGAGCGGCTTCGGGAGATACGTGTTCCACGTTCTGCCCGCAGGGTTTGCCACGGCCGAGTTCTTTGGTGACGACCTCGTCAACTGGTTCCAGGATTGGACTCTGAACTACATGATCTGGTGGCTGGCCTGGTCGCCGTTCGTCGGTATCTTCATCGCCCGGATTTCCCGGGGCCGAACGATCCGGGCGTTTCTTTTGGGTGTGATCGTCGCGCCAACCTTGTTCTCGATCCTTTGGTTTGGCGTGTTTGGCGGGTTTGGGTTTTTCGACGCGCTGCGGCAGCAAGGTTCCTTGTCCGTGGTCAATCAGCAGAACCTGGATGCGACCACATTCGCGTTGCTTCAGCGGTTTCCACTGTCCGGACTGACGCAGACAGCGACCATCGTCGCGGCGTTTCTGTTTGTGGTCACCAGCGTCGTCAGCGCCGGATTTACCCTCGCGATGATCGGAACCGGTGGTGATGAAAACCCGTCTCCCCGGATCCGCACGGTGTGGGGGGCAATTCTGGGTGCGTTGGGGCTTGCCATGGTCTTTGTCGGGGATATCGGGCTGGTGCGATCTGTGATCGCAATTTCGGCGATCGCCTTTGTTTTCATAGTTCCGGTTCTGGTGGTCTGTCTGTTCCGGGTGCTAGCGCGGGAGGAAGGGCCATGACAGGCGAGTTTCTGGATACTGTTCTGAACGTCACCGTCTTTCTGTACCTGGGCTTTCTGATCTGGCTGTGCCTGCGCCCGGATCCCTGAGGCCCGTTCGCCGGGAAAGGGGATGTCGCCATCCATCAAACCTGATGGGCGTAACCCAAAGAACCCGCGCGTTTTCCTGGAAGGTTGAGTTGCAGCCATGCCCCATGCTGATGGCGTCATGCAACGAGACACCCGCCTTGATCTCCGAGATATAGGGCAGCATGCGCAAGAGTTGGCAACCCACAGCGAACTAAGTCTTGAGCGCCCAAACAGCGTATTGGCAGAGAGCTTTTTGATCCGCTGCCGATCAAAGAGGTTGGGTGAGGACCGGGCATTCCGCCCTATTTGTGTCGTATGAATTTGCGCGGCGGATTCCGGTGTTGACATTTTCTGATCTCGGTTAATAATTTTACCAACTAAAATAATATGGGTGAGGGCGCGTCTCGTGTATCTGGGTTTGGATCTGGGAACTTCGGGTCTCAGGGGAATTCTTGTGGACGAAGCCGGGCAGGTTCTGGCCGAGGCTGAGGCTGAGATCGCCACGTCGAACCCGCAACCGGGATGGTCCGAACAAGCCCCGCAGGACTGGATCGGCGCCTGCGCGACCGTCATGGGCCGGCTGCGTGAGACGAACGGCGATGCACTGGCGCAACTGCGGGCGATCGGACTGAGTGGCCACATGCACGGCGCAACGCTGTTGGATCGGGACGGCACCGTCCTGCGGCCGTGCATTCTGTGGAATGACACCAGATCGGCGCAAGAGGCCAAAGAGTTGGACCAGACCCCCGGGATGCGCGAGATCACGGGCAATATCGTGTTCCCCGGGTTCACCGCGCCCAAGCTGGAATGGGTCCGTGCCCATGAACCCGACCTGTTCGCCCGAACGGCCATGGTGTTGTTGCCGAAGGATTATCTGCGGTTCTGGCTGACCGGGGAATATGTCAGTGACATGTCCGACAGCGCGGGAACGTCCTGGCTGGATGTCGGCGCGCGAGACTGGTCGGACAGGGCGCTGGAGTTGGGTCACATGAGGCCCGATCAGATGCCGCGACTGGTCGAGGGCACTGACCATGGTGGCGAACTGCGGGATGAACTGCTTCGGGAATGGGGGCTGTCCGGCCCGGTTGTGGTCGCTGGCAGTGCTGGCGACAACGCCGCGGCCGCTTGCGGTATCGGCAGCATCGACGAGGGGTCCGGGTTTCTGTCTCTTGGCACCTCGGGTGTGCTGCTGATGGCTCGGAACAGCTATGCACCGGCACCCGAGACGGCGGTTCATTGCTTTTGCCACGCGGTGCCTCGGCGATGGATTCAGATGGGCGTCATCCTGTCGGCGACCAACAGCCTGAACTGGCTGTCACGCAATCTGGGCCAACCGGTCGAGGCGCTGGCCGGGGCGCTGCCCGACCAGCCAAACGGGCCGTCGTCGTTGACCTTTCTGCCCTACCTGTCCGGCGAGCGGACGCCGCATAATGACAGCACCATCCGAGGAGCTTTTCTGGGCCTAGACATCGCTTCGGAGCCGACGGATCTGGTGCAGGCAGTGATGGAGGGTGTCGGTTTTGCAATGCGCGATTGCCTTGAGGCCCTGAGGAGCACCGGTACCGAACCGGCGCAGTTGATTGCCGTAGGTGGCGGTGCGCGGTCCCGCTACTGGCTTCAGACCATCGCCACCACGCTGAATGTGCCGCTGGCCCTGCCCAAGGGAAGCGCGTTCGGGGCTGCGACTGGTGCCGCGCGGCTGGCCATGTGCGCAGCCGGAGACGCAACACCCGAACAGATCATGACCCCGCCAGAGATCGACGCCATCATCGAACCGCAGAGTGATTTGACCGAAGCCTATGACAGCGCCTACAGACGATACAGAGCGTATTACAAGGCGCTGGCGCCATTGGCTGGATGATGAACAAAAGTCGCACTGATTGCACTGATATCCCGGTTATCGTCCTGCAAGACGGGGACATGCGGGTGTCATTGCTGGGCTATGGAGCGATCACGCAAGGGTGGTGGTACAAGGGCCAACCGCTGATCCTTGGCTATGACGACCCGACCGAATACCTGAACGACCCGTTCTATCTGGGCGCGCTCGTCGGGCGGGTTGCCAACCGGATCGGCGGCGCAGGGTTCGATTTGGACGGCACTTATCATGCGCTGATTGCGAACGAAGGGTCGAATACGCTGCATGGGGGAGCAGAAGGGCTCTCGCGCCAGTTCTGGCAGGTCGAGCAGCTTTCGCCGTGCGAGGCGGTGCTGGTCCATGTCTCGCCCCACGGCGCGGGCGGATTTCCGGGGGCTGTGCGCTTCGAGGTCAGGGTCCGGTTGGATTTCCCTCGCCTGACATATTCGATCTCTGCCTGGCCGGACAGGCCGACCCCGATCAGCATCGCGCAACACAACTACTACACGTTGGGGTCCGCTCGAGGCATCTCCGAGCACCGATTGCAGTTGGCGTCAGATCGTCACTTGGAACTGGACGATCAGGGGATACCGTCTGGCGGGATCGTCGACTCTGCATCGGTCGGGCTGGATTTCGCGGCCCCCGAACCGATCGGACAGGCCGCCACGGACCTCGATCACTTCTTCCTGTTCGGCACCGGCGGCAAGGTGGCCCAACCGGTTGCCACCCTTGCGGCGCCGTCGGGATTGACGATGACGGTCCATTCCGATCAGCCCGGGGCGCAGGTCTACTCTGCCGCCCATTTGTCCGCGCCATTTGCGCCGCATGCCGGGCTCTGTATCGAGCCATCGGGCTATCCGAATGCGCCGAACGTCCCCGCGTTCCCCTCGATCATATGTACGTCCGAGAAACCGTATCACCAGACGCTGATGCTTGAGATATCCGAGGCAGGGGCATGAGCGTGATCCGTTCCTTATCGGCCTTGGCTGTTTTCGCCAGCTTTGCCACCGGGACAGCGGCCCAGAACCTTGGCCCGGCTCCCGAGTTCATCGAGCCCGACCTTGCGATCGTGGAACTGGGGCAAATGCTGTTCTACGACCCGATCCTGTCGGGAAACGAAAACATCAGTTGCGCCACCTGCCACCACCCAAGGTTCGGGACCTCGGACGGGATGTCGCTGGGCATCGGAGAAGGCGGGATTGGGCTGGGCAGCGCCCGCGGGCTTGGGTCTGACAACCTGCCCGAACAGCGCATCCCGCGCAATTCCCCGGCCCTCTGGAACCTTGGCGCGACCGAGTTCACGACGTTTTTTCACGACGGCAGGCTCGAGGATGCTCCTGAGCAACCTTTCGGCATCAGAACACCGTTGGGGCAGCATATGCGGCCGGGGTTCCGCTCGGCATTGGCGGCTCAGGCCATGTTCCCGGTTCTGTCGCCGGATGAGATGGCCGGACATTATTCGGAAAACCCGATCAGCAAGGCGGTGCGGCTGGGCCTTCTGACGCAACAGGGTGGTGCATGGGACCTGATCGCCGGGCGGGTGGCTTTGGTTCCGGAATATCAAAGGATGTTCCGCGACGTGACCCCCGAAAAGGAGGTCTCGTTCGTAGCCATCGCCAACGCGATTGCCGACTTCATCGCCTTTGAATGGCGTGCCGACAACAGTCCCTTTGATCGCGCGATGCGCGGAGAGGAACCTCTGCCGCCCGACGCGGCGCGCGGCATGCAGCTGTTTTACGGCAAGGCCGGTTGCGGATCGTGCCATTCGGGGTGGTTTCAGACTGACCACGGGTTTCATGCGATCGCGATGCCGCAGATCGGCCCGGGAAAGGCTGCTCGTTTTGAAAACCACGTCCGGGATGATGGTCGACTGCGCGTAACCGGTGCAACCGAAGATGCGTTTGCGTTCCGGACGCCGTCGCTGCGCAATGTGACGCTGACTGCGCCCTATGGTCACGATGGCGCCTATGCTCGGCTCGAGGACGTGGTACGGCACCACCTTGACCCCGAAGGCGCGTTGCGGCGCTACTCGATCGAAATGGCAGATCTGCCTGTCTTTCCCGGAGCCGATGATCAACGGCCGCTACAGGATCCGGCCTTGGTCGATGCCATCGCCGCGGCCAACGAACTGCAACCGATTGCCCTGTCAGATGCAGAGATTGACGACATCCTGAGCTTTCTGGCTGCACTGGAGGATCCCGCCGAACGGCTGGGTGTACCAGAGCGGGTGCCCAGTGGGCTGCCAGTCGACAAGTGATCAGCGCCGCAGTCGGATGATCCGGTTGGTGTCGTATGTCTCCCAGTCCGAGCGGTCTCCGCCGGGCCAGACGACACGAATGTCCACGGTCCTGGCGTCGCCCAGACCGAAATGATGCGGCCCTGCCATCCCGCTGGCATGGCCTCCGCCGATCGTGATCTCGCGGGTCTGAAATCCGGCAGCGGTCCGGACTTCGACAAAGGCGCCGATGGCCTGAGAATTGATGTCATGCTGGCCCAGATTCACCATGACCCAGTTCCCTGTTGCGGGCTGGTTCTGATAGATTTCGGCGGGTGATCCGCGATTGACTACAACCAGGTCCAACCAGCCGTCATTGTTCAGATCATGCAGCGCGGCGCCGCGAGATTTGGCCATCGACGCCACACCGGCCTCAGCCGCGGATTCGAAAAACTGACCGGATTCCAGCTGCAGCAACAGACTGTTTGGGTCGTCCTGCGCCGCATCCGGCATCTGTTCGACATTGCCCTTCGCGACGAAAATGTCGTCACGCCCATCGTTGTTCACATCCGCGAATTGCGCGTGCCAACCGGTCGATGGTCGCCCGTCCGCGCCGATGTGCGGCCGATGTGCGGTCGTGCCCTTGTCATAGGTCGCATCACGCCATGTGGGACCGCCGGCCTTGGGGTCGAAAATCTGGAATTTCTGATCTCCCATCGAGGTCAGGTAGACATCGGGATAGCCATCCCCCGTCAGATCGCGCGAGGCGATGCCCATGCCCCAGATCGAATAGGGCAGCCAGCCTTCGGCCTGATCATACAGGCGCGGAGTGTCTTCCATCGCCCACATCTGTTCCTGTCCGTCACGGACATAGTAGTGCCGATCGTTGCTGATCCGCAGATCCGCGCGCCCGGTCCGGCCCCAATCCGAGAACAAAGCCGACAGCGCACAGTATCCGGGTTCCAGCCGAACGGGCGGGCCATAGGCTTCGCCAAGGGGGCGGTACAGCAGAGTGGGGCCGCAGGCCTCGAATGGGCCATTCGGATTGTCGCGGTCCACATAGGTTCCGAAGGCCAGAGTGGGCAGTGTCCGCCCGGGTTCCCACGTGGCCGAGAAGGCCGTGGTCCAGTGGTCATCGGGCTCAAACCCCGGCCCCGCGAATGGGCTGAACTGGCAATCGGGCCCACCTTTGAGCAACAGGTCCGGCCCAACGCGCAGAACCACAAGGTCCAGGAGGGTATCGCCGTCGATGTCCATCGGGTAGGCGCCGGTTACACCTGTCAGCGACAGCGGCTCTGGCGTGTTGGCCTGGAAGGAGATTTGCGCCTGAGAGGTGTTTCGGAACAGCTGCGATGGGTTCGCCCCACCAGCAAGGAAGAGTTCCGGTAAGCCGTCTCCGCTGCAGTCGAAAACCGCGACGCCGCCACCCACGAAATGCTCCCAACCGCCGTCGTAGACATGAGAGGGAACATCGATCGGTTGATACCGGGGGATGGCAGGATCGGCACTGGCGGTCGTGGCGAGGGCCGCCACAAGGGCGAGTTCAGCTCGCATGGGCTGCGATCTCCTGCACCTTCAGGATGGACACTTGCTCGATCCCGTAGGCCGCCGCGCCCTTGGCCCACATGAGGTCGCCCCAATGATGCACCTTGATCTCGGGCAGGGCGGTGTCGACATTCACCACTCCGTTTCGAATGCGCGCCATCACGTCGTCCGAACACAGGTGCTCAAAGCTGACCTGTGCTCCGGACAGAATGATGCAATCTGGGGCAAACAGATTGATGAGGTTGGACAGGCCCAAGCCGAACATCTGGCCGGCGCGGGCCAGAACGGAAACGGCCCGTTGGTCTCCGGCGTGCGCGCGGTCGTGAATGTCGGAAACGGTTTCCAGCGCGCTGCTTTGCCCGGCGACGGTCATTTCTCGGATCAATGCATAATCGCCGACATAGGCCTCGAGGCATCCCCGTTGCCCGCATTGGCACAGCGCCCCGTCCAACTGGACCTTGGCGTGCCCGAATTCGGCCCCGCAGCCGTGGTTGCCCCGGAACAGCTTGCCGTCCAGAACGATGCCCAGTCCGACACCGTGCTCGATCGTGACGACAAGAAAGTTCGACAGGCCCTTGCCCAGCCCGAACAGCTGTTCGGCCTTGGCCACCAGGTTCGCATCGTTTTCGA
This sequence comes from Ruegeria sp. B32, assembly GCF_025141855.1. Classification (NCBI taxonomy): domain Bacteria; kingdom Pseudomonadati; phylum Pseudomonadota; class Alphaproteobacteria; order Rhodobacterales; family Roseobacteraceae; genus Ruegeria; species Ruegeria sp. B32. Next base: position 445,311 of record NZ_CP081106.1, read on the forward strand.
TGAAGGCCGGGCACGGCAGGCCTTCGTCCAGAAACGCGGCGAAGTTCACATTGCGCTCGGTGATCGAAGATGACCAATGCACGAAATTCCTCTCGGCATCGACCAAACCGGCGATGCCTATGGAAACACCTGAAAGCCCGTCGATCGTACGGTCGATCTTTGCGCAGGTCTCCTCAAGCGCAAGGCGCACAGTGCGGACGAAATCGCGCGGAGACATTCTGGCATCTTGCAAGGCGTACATGTGCGAGGTGACTTCGTTGCCTTCGAAATCGACCAGGATGACCGAGATTACCTGGCGCGCGACCTTGAGGCCCGCCACAAGATAGGAGGGCCCGTCCAGTTGCAGAAGAACCCGCGGCCGCCCGCGTTTGGCAGATTTGGAATGCGCCTCGCCTTCGGTCTCTCGGACCAGGCCGGCGGAAATCAGGTCAGCGGTTGCAGCGGTGACGGTCGCCGGGCTGGTCTGCAGGGCCGATGCGATGTCGATCCGCGAAATCGATCCCTTGGTCCGGATATGCTCCAACACCCGCAGGCGCGTGGCATTCCGTTGGTCCAGCGAGTTTTGAGAAGCCTTGCTTTTCAGCATCTTGTCTCCGCGAATCTTCTGTTGGCCTCAATCTATTGGGATTTGAGGTCCACGAACAGAGTAAATATTTTACCCGCTGAAATAAATATGATACGCAGAAATACGAGGGCCGCGAATCATGACGCGATGGCCCCATCAACGGGAGGAAATCATGAAACGAATTCTCAGCTTTTCAGCTGCTGTTGCCATGGTTGGCTCGGCTGTCTTTGCCGAGCCGGTCGTCGGTGTAAGCTGGTCCAACTTTCAGGAAGAGCGCTGGAAGACGGACGAAGCGGCAATCAAGTCTGCGCTTGAGGCCGGTGGGGCCGAATATATCTCGGCGGACGCCCAGTCGTCCGCGGCCAAGCAGCTGTCGGACATCGAAAGCCTGATCGCACAGGGTGTGGACGCTCTGATCATTCTGGCGCAGGACGCGCAGGCCATCGGTCCGGCCGTACAGGCCGCCGCGGATGAGGGCATTCCCGTCATCGCCTACGACCGCCTGATCGAGGACGATCGCGCCTTCTACCTGACCTTCGACAATGTCGAAGTGGGACGCATGCAGGCGCGCGCCGTGTACGAGGCGATGCCCAAGGGCAACTACGTCATGATCAAGGGTTCGCCTACGGATCCGAACGCGGACTTCCTGCGCGGTGGTCAGCAGGAAATCCTTCAGGCGGCGCTGGACAGCGGTGACATCGTGATCGTCGGTGAAGCCTATACCGATGGCTGGTTGCCCGCCAATGCGCAGCGGAACATGGAACAGATCCTGACCGCCAATGAAAACAAGGTCGATGCGGTTGTCGCGTCGAATGACGGGACCGCAGGTGGCGTTGTCGCGGCGCTGACCGCGCAGGGCATGGAAGGTATCCCAGTGTCGGGTCAGGATGGCGATCACGCCGCGCTGAACCGCGTAGCCTTGGGTACGCAGACCGTTTCCGTCTGGAAGGACGCACGCGAACTGGGCAAGGCCGCCGGCGAGATTGCCGTCGCACTCAGCAGTGGCACCGACCCGTCGGAAATCGACGGAGTGGTCAGCTGGACCTCGCCGGGTGGAACGACGATGAATTCTGTCTTCCTGGCTCCGGTTCCGATCACCAAGGACAATCTGTCGGTTGTTGTGGATGCCGGATGGATCGCGCTGGAAGATCTGTGCCAAGGCGTCGAGAACGGCCCCGCACCCTGCAACTAAACTCCAAAGTCCCCGGCCTGCATGGGCGGGCCGGGGACCCTTGCTGAATATGAAAGATCGGAAATGACCGAAACTTCGTCTCAGCCGATACCTCAGAAAACCAAGCCAAGCCTGTTCCAGCAGCTGGAACTGGACATGCGGCTTTTGGGCATGATCGGCGCATTCGTGATCCTGTGCATCGGGTTCAATATCGTCACTGACGGGCGGTTCCTGACGCCCCGCAACCTGTTCAACCTGTCGATCCAATCGGTTTCGGTGGCGATCATGGCCTGCGGTATGGTGTTCATCATCGTAACCCGGCACATCGACCTGTCCGTTGGCGCTTTGCTGGCGACCACCTCGGCGGTAATGGCCATGACGCAGACCGAGTTGTTGCCGCGCGTGTTGGGGATGGGTCTGGACCATCCCGCCACCTGGATCATCACCATTCTGGTCGGTCTTGCCATCGGAACGCTGATCGGAGCGTTTCATGGCTGGATGGTCGGCTACCTGACCATTCCGGCGTTCATCGTGACTTTGGGTGGCTTTCTGGTCTGGCGCAACGTCGCCTGGTATCTGACAAGCGGGCAGACAATCGGGCCGCTGGACAGTAATTTCATGATGTTCGGGGGAACGAACGGAACGTTGGGAACAACGGCAAGCTGGCTGTTCGGGTTGTTTGCGGCGGCCATTGCGATCTGGGCGCTGTGGGGCAGCCGCCGGGCCAAGGCGGCGCATGGCTTCCCGGTCAAACCCGTCTGGGCCGAGGCAACGCTCGCCGGTATCATTGCCGCAAGCATCTTGGGATATGTGTACATCCTGAACAGCTATGCCATTCCGACGCGCCGGTTGCAGCGTATGTTCGAAGCCCGCGGCGAGACGATGCCCGAGGGCCTGATCGTCGGGTACGGCATCCCGATCTCGGTCCTGATCCTGATCATCGTCGCTGTGACCCTGACGGTCGTGGCCCGCAAAACCCGTTTTGGGCGCTATATCTTCGCGACCGGCGGCAACCCGGACGCAGCCGAGCTGTCGGGTATCAATACCCGCCTGCTGACCGTCAAGATCTTTGCGCTGATGGGCTTCCTGTGTGCGGTTTCGGCAGTGGTCGCCTCGGCGCGGCTGGCCAACCATTCCAACGACATCGGAACACTGGACGAACTGCGAGTGATCGCGGCTGCGGTCATTGGCGGAACCGCCCTGTCCGGCGGGATCGGCACCATCTATGGCGCGATCCTTGGTGCGCTGATCATGCAGGCGCTGCAATCGGGCATGGCCATGGTCGGCGTGGATGCGCCGTTCCAGAACATCGTCGTCGGAAGCGTGCTGGTTCTGGCCGTCTATATCGACATCGTCTATCGCAAGCGATTGGGTGGAAAATGACGCAAGCGCAGGAAACTCAGAAAACGCCGCCGGCATCCGGTCGCGGATCCGGGCAACCACCTCTGGTCGAGATGCGAGACATTTCGATCTCGTTCGGCGGGATCAAGGCCGTCGACCAGGTCTCGGTCGATCTGTATCCCGGCGAGGTGGTGGGATTGCTTGGGCACAACGGGGCTGGCAAATCGACGCTGATCAAGGTCCTGTCCGGAGCCTATCAGATGGACCACGGGCAGATCCTGATCGACGGCAAACCGGTCGAGATCAACAATCCGCGCGACGCGCGGGCCAACAATATCGAGACGATCTACCAGACCTTGGCCTTGGCCGACAATCTGGACGCCACCTCGAACCTGTTCCTGGGACGCGAAATGACTACGCCATTCGGTCTGGTCAACGACGCGGCGATGGAGGCCGAATGCCGTAAGATCATGGCGCAGCTGAACCCCAATTTTCAGAAGTTCAACGATCCGGTTTCGGCTCTGTCCGGAGGCCAGCGACAGTCGGTGGCCATCGCGCGGGCTGTCTATTTCAACGCCCGCATCCTGATCATGGACGAACCGACGGCCGCCTTGGGCCCACACGAGACGCAGATGGTTGCCGATCTGATTCACCAGCTCAAGGCGCAGGGGATCGGAATTTTCCTGATCGACCATGATGTCCATGCGGTCATGGATTTGTGCGATCGGGCCTCGGTCATGAAGAACGGCAAGCTGGTCGGCACGGTCGATATCGCGGACGTGACCGACGACGATCTGCTGTCGATGATCATTCTGGGCAAGCAGCCCGGTCAAAACTCGGAATAGGGGCAGGTATGACAAGCGGTTTCTTCGAGGGTATCGAAAAGGTCCGGTACGAAGGCGTAGACAGTCGGAACCCGCTGGCGTTCCGTCACTATGACCCGGACGAAGTGGTGTTGGGCAAGCGCATGGAGGACCATCTGCGCTTTGCCGTCGCCTGGTGGCACTCTTTCGCATGGGAGGGCGGAGACCCGTTCGGTGGTCCGACCCTTGTTCGCCCGTGGCACCCGCAAGACGACATGGGACGCGCCCGGATGAAGGCCGATGTCGCCTTTGAGATGTTTGAAATACTGGGACAGCCCTATTTCTGCTGGCACGATGCGGATATTCGCCCCGAACAGGGCAACTTTGCCGAAAACCTGCGCACGCTCGAGGAAATCACCGACTATGTCGGTGAAAAGATGCAGGCGTCGGGAACCAAGCTGCTTTGGGGCACCGCCAACATGTTCAGCCATCGCCGCTGGATGGGGGGTGCCAGCACGAATCCTGATCCGGACGTCTTTGCCTTTGCCGCAGCAACCGTGAAATCCTGTATGGATGCGACCCACAAGCTGGGCGGCGAGAACTATGTGTTGTGGGGCGGGCGCGAAGGCTACGAGACGTTGCTGAACACCGATCTGGGGCTGGAACTGGACCATATGGGACGGTTCCTGAACATGGTGGTCGACTACAAGCACAAGATCGGGTTCAAGGGCACCATCCTGGTCGAGCCAAAGCCACAGGAACCCTCCAAGCACCAGTACGACTACGACGCCGCAACCTGCATCGGGTTTCTCAGGAAATACGGGCTGGAAGACGAAGTGAAGCTGAACCTGGAACAGGGCCACGCGATCCTGGCTGGCCACAGCTTTGAACATGAGATCGCCGTGGCGGCGGCCGAGGGTATGCTGGGTTCGATCGACATGAACCGGAACGATTATCAATCTGGATGGGACACCGACCAGTTTCCCAACAACGTGCCCGAAGTCGCGTTGGCCTACTACTACATCCTCAAGGCCGGAGGGTTTTCGACCGGGGGCACGAATTTCGACGCCAAGATCCGCCGCCAGTCGATCGACCCCGAGGATCTTGTCGCGGCGCATGTGGGCGGCATGGACGTCTGTGCCCGCGGGTTGAAGGCCGCCGCCGCGATGATCGAGGATGGCGGGCTTGATGCCGCGTTGACCGACAGATACTCCGGATGGGGCAGCCCGGAGGCGCAATCCATGCTTGCCTCATCGCTGGATGAAATCGCGGCTCGAGTGTTGGCCGAAGGTATCAATCCCGAGCCTCGATCCGGAAGGCAGGAGCGCTTGGAGAACTACGTCAACAGGTTTGTCTGACGGCTAAAGGTTCAACGGTTCCGCGCCCGGAAGCCTAAGACTGGTTCGGTTTAATCAGCCGGTATTCATGACTTAAGACCGACTGTGCACCACCGGGCCATATTCGAATGCGTGTTGTGGGCGCCGGTCCTCCGCGGCGGGTGCCCCCGATCGACCCGCGTGCCTTCTGGCTTCAATCAGATGCCGGGACTACCAGCCCAAGTTCTTTGTCCGATGCCGTCCCGGCATATTTGTCCCGCGGTGGCATTGGCCTCGACTTCCAATGTGGCTCGAACGCAAAGCTCGACACTTTGCGGCCGCCCACCAACGCTCCGTTTCCGGCACCCAATGCATAGTCGTAGTAGAGTTTCACGATTTCGTCTTGTGTCACCTGCCCCGTGGCCTCATGGGCCATGCAGGCGGCTTTCCAGTTTCGGACTCTGTCGTACTCGCCGTTTTGCGGGAGTTCAAAGTCTTCGTAGTATTCCAGAAACCAGAAGCGCTGGAACATCGGTGTGAATACCGCCTCGGCCAACCCGAACTGATCGAACAGAAAAACACCGTTCGGGTTGTGGGTCAGAAGAAAGTCATTGAGGTCACGATAAAGCGCGAGCAGTTTTTCGTTGTGGGCATCTTTCTGCGCGGGGTCCTGGTTCATCACATAGACGTAGCCGGTCATCGTGAAGGCGCCCTCTTTGGCAATCAGCATCGACTCGACCGCATGCTCGGCCGGGTCGCTGCGCCGCAGCTTTGGCCCTTCGAGCATTTCATCGAGATAGCGCAGGATCACCAGGCTTTCCTTGATGATCTGCCCGTCCAGAGTCTCGAGAACCGGCAGAGCGGTCGTTCCGCGCGTTTTCTTCAGCAGCTCTGGATCGCGGGGTTTGGTGATGTCCACGACGCGGAACTCCACCCGGTCCCTCATCCCCCGCAACGCCAGCAGAATTTCAAGCCGCTGTGAAAAGGGACACACAGGAATATGATAGACGATGTGCTGGGTCATGACGTTCAATCCAATGGAGGGCCAGTAAATGACAGGTTGTACTTGGCGGCTACGGCCTCGATGTCCGGCATGTCTTCCGGAATTTTGTACTGGGCCGTTGCCATGGCGTGGAAAAAGCCCTCGAAACCTCCCGGTGTGAGAATGACAAGGTGACGGCTGGGCTCATCACCGATGACCTTGAACGTATGTTCTTTTCCGCGGGGTATGAAGATGCTTTCGCCCGGGCCGACACGCGTTTCGACACCTTCGACCCAGACTTTGCAGACACCGGTCAAAATCACGAAGACTTCGTCTTCTGCCTGATGGATGTGCCGTGGCGGACCGCTTCCGACCGGCGAAAGGCTGTCTACAATCGACATGGCGCCCCCGGTTTCAGCGGGGTCCAGAATTGTTTTGTAACGAACGCCCTGCCATTCGAGCGTGGCGTCATCAACCAGATGATCATGCATCGCTTCTGTCCTTTGATCCGACATGAAACGAAAGCGCTTTCGGTACCTTACTTGTAGGCGCAAAAAACGGTATCAATCTAACGAAAGTTCATAATACGCGGTATTACCGACATGAATTTCGCAACGCTTGATCTGAACCTGCTCCGTGTTCTTGACGCGATTCTGACGGCGGGGTCCACCACCAAGGCAGGGGAAAGACTTGGGGTCTCGCAATCCGCAGTGTCGAATGCGTTGAACCGCCTGCGGCACGCCTTGGGTGACGATCTGTTTGTGCGGCGGGGAAATCAGCTTGTCCCAACGGATTTTGCGGTTTCGATCAAGGACGGGCTGCGTGAGGAACTCAATCGACTGGAAAGTCTGCTGAGCCGCAATGACGATTTCGACCCCAGGCAGGCATCCGAAACTTTCAAGATCGCGGCCAGCGACTTTTTCGCCGAGCTGCTGATGCCCGGCCTTGGGGGCGTTCTGAACCGCAAGGCTCCGAAGATGGTCGCGCAATTGGTGGATCTTGTTCCCGAGAACTATGTCGAGAGTCTTGAGCGCTACAATGCTGATCTCGCGTTGATCCCGGATACAGATGCACCGGATTGGATCAGCCGAGAGGTGCTGTTCCGGTCGTCCTTCATGGTCGTCGGCCGCGTTGACAATCCGTTCCTTGCACAGGTCGAAGACGGCACCGAACTTCCGATGGAAACCTTCTGCGCCTTGTCGCATGTGCTGTTTTCACCCGAGGGCAAACTGGCGGCGATGGGTGACGCGGCTCTGGCGAAAGTTGGTCGAAAAAGGCACGTCGCGATGACGCTTCCGGTGTTTTCAGGGGTGTGCCGAGTGGTTAGTGCAAGCGATCTTGTGGCCTTGGTGCCTTCTCAGCTGGCCAGGAAGTTTGCGCCGGAGTTCGGCCTGAAGGTCCTTGCCCCGCCGTTCGAAATCGAACCCGTCAACATCATAGCTATCTGGCACAGACGATCGGATGCAAATCCGATGGCAAAATGGATGCGGCAACAAGTGTTCGATCTGCTGAAGCCGCTGGACACCAGGTAGCCGGACAAGCGCGGGTTGAGTTTCTATTTGCTGACGATTTCCATCGAATAGGTGCGCCGGGCCGAGGCCGGCGGCGGCGGGAAGGGCGCGGCGGCCCGGACCTGCGCCAGTGCGACCTGATCCAGCCGGGCCGAGCCCGAGCTGCGGGCAACGCTGACCGACGCCAGCGCGCCGTTGTCGGCGATGCGAAAGGCCACCAGAACCGAGCCTTGGATATTCACGCTTTTGCGACGGGCGCGCAAAATCTTGCGCTTGACCAGACCGGCATAGGTGCTGGCCTCGGCATTTCCCTGTTTCTGCGCGGCGCGGTTCGTCCGTTTCGCCGAGGCCGCCCCGGTCACCGCCTTGCCGGTGGCGCTGCCCTTTTTTCGGCTGTCCGCGGCATTGCCGGTCGGGGTGGGTGGTTTTGGAGGCCGGGCCTGTTGAGGCTCGGGTTTTTGCAGGGTCGGCGTATGGGCGTTCTGCCGCTGGGCCGGGGCCTGCGCCTGCACCCTGATGGCCGTCTGCGCGCGCGCACGGTCCGCCGGGGCCTCTGGCGCGGTCTGTGCTGGGGCAACGGGTGATTGCTGCGCGGCCGCCGGGGGCGAGGCTACGGTTCCGGCCGCGTAATCCCGGAACGAGGACCCCAGCGCCGCAGGGGCAACCGCGCCACCGCCTTCGATGAGAACCGCTTCGTCCGTGTCGAATTCGAACAGGGCGGCGGCGTGGGTCGCGGCGGCCAGCACGACCAGCACGGCGGCCATGATGCGGGATTGCGGGATCATGGCAGGCCCCGTTCGGTCACGACGAAGACCCGGTTGGCGCCCAAGGTACGCAGGGCGTCGCTGATCTGTTTCAGCCGCACCGCCGGCAAGGCCCGGTCGGGCACCAGCCGCACGGCGTCCAATGGCAGGTCGATCGAGGCGCGCTCGACATAGGCCGCTACATCCGTCAGCTCGGCCCCGCGATATTCCAGCACGCCGTCGGCGCGGATGACCAGCGCATCCGGCGGCTCGCGCCCTTCAAGATCCGCCGTCCGCACCAGTTGCACCGCCTGGCCCAGAGGCGGCGCCAGCGTGCCTGCGATCATGAAGAAGACCAGCATCAGAAAGACCACGTTGATCAGGGCGATCGTCGGCTCGCGGCCGGGTTTCGTTTTGGGGGTCAGCCGGATCATCCGATGACCTGCGTGCTGAGCCGGGACACGGGCGCAAGGGCGGTCAGCAAGTCGATCAACTGCTGCGAGGTCGCCCCGCCGCCCAGGCTGATCAAGGCCAGCTCGTCGGTCCGGCCGTCGAACCGGGCGGCGACCGCTTCGGGCGCGACTTCGGTGCCGTCTATCAGGATGCGGTCGCGTTCCAGCTTGATGAACCGGATGGACCGCTGGGCCTGCGCCCCGCCCGCCGCGGCGGTGGTCAGCTCGACCTCGGCATATTTCGAAAACGTCGAGGTGAGCATGAAGAACAGCAGCAGCAGAAAGATGACATCGATCAGCGATGTCATCGACAGGCGCCGGCGCCGCCTTTTGCGGGTTTCAAGCGCCATGGGCCAGCGCCTCTGAGGACGGGATGGCCGGGCGTGACGCGGCGGCGTGGCCGGGGGCAAACACCGTGCGCAGCGCGCGGTTGGCAAAGACCCGTTCGCGGGTCATCCGCGCCTCGAACCAGGTCAGGACCAGCGAGGTGGGCATGGCCACGGCCAGCCCCGCGGCGGTCGTCATCAACGCAACCCAGATGCCGCCGGCCAGCAGCGCCGGATCCACCGCGTTGCCGGCCTCCTGAAGGGTTCGGAAGGCCTCGATCATGCCCAGCACGGTGCCGAACAGCCCCAGCAGCGGCGCAAGCTGCGAGACCATGTCCAGCACGTTCAGTCCGCGTTCCAGCCCGGCAAAGCGCGCCTCGGCCTCGGCATCGGCGCGGTCCATCAGTTCCGGCCCGTGCCCCTCCAGCGCCATGGCGACCACCGGCGCCAGATAGCTGCGGCTTCGGTCCAGATGCGCGCGCGCGGTTGCCCGGTCGTTGCGGTCCCAGGCTTCGATGGCCTGCGACAGCTCGACATGCCGCCCGACCCCGGCGGCCTTGTACTGCCACAGCTTGTAGAGGATCAGCGCCATGGTCGCGACCGAGGTTGCGATCAGCACGGCCACGACCGGGCCGCCCAGGTCCAGAATTGCGGTCAGTCTTTGCAGAAACGCATCCATCGGGTCATCCAATCAATTCGGTCTCGAGGCGGCTGCGCAGCGTCAGGCCGGATAGGCAGGCATCGGTCAGATCGCCGGGATAGGCGCAGTCCTGCACCCCGTTGATCAGGATCCGGCTGATCTGATTGCAGGCCAGGCCGGCGAATTTGAACTGGCGTACGCGGGGCCGCCCGGCGGGCAGGTCCTGGAAATCCAGCAGCGTCAGCAGGGCCACTTCGCCTTGCGCGCCGAACAGCACCGTTTCATAGACGGCGCCGCCGATATCGGCGGGATGGGCGTTTTCGACCACGAAGCTCAGCAGGCAGCCCTGATCCTGGTCCACGGCCGAGCTGAGCTCGATCGTGACGCCGCCCGCGCCCTGCGTGTCTTCGGCACTGGCCAACCCCGCCCCCGCGATGGGGGGCAGGGCCAGCAGGACCGCCCGAACAAGGTGATGCACGGCTTTTGTCATGACGGGTCCTTTCCGTGTGGGGTTCAGAAGGTCTTGGCCAGGGTCAGCTTGAAATTCCGGCCCGGCGAATTGCGGGTCGACAGGTTCGGCTGATAGGCCTTGTCAAAGATGTTCTCGATCCCGGCGCGCAGTTCGAAGCCTGCCAGCGCGCCCTCTTGCGGCAGATAGGTCGCGCGCAGGGTGTTCACCCCGTACCCGCCCACCGGATCGCCCGAGGAATCGAGCCCCGACCTCGCGCCGAAGATCTCCCAGCTGACATCCAGGGTTTCGCCGAACCGCTTGCCCAGGGTGATCCGCGCCGAATCCGTGGGTTCGTTGCGCCACGGCGATCCGATGCCCGCCGCGCTGAACTCGGTGGCGTTCACGATGTTGGCGTTGAAATCGACGTAGAAGCCCGTGGCATGGGCATAGGAGGCCTCGATCTCGACGCCCTCGGTTTCGACCTTGGACAGGGGCTGGGACGGAGTGCCCGACACGTACGAGGTGATGTCCCACAGATCGGTGCTGTAGAAATTGACCTTGGCGCGCAGGGCGTCGCCGGCGGCGAAGATGTCGCCGCGGTCATAGGAAAAGCCGGCCTCCCAGGTGCGGGATTTCTCGGGCTGGGTCATGTAGAGCGGTGTGCCCAGATCGTCGATGATCGGCAGGCTTTCGGTATAGGCCCCGCCCGCGAACACCGCGAAGCCGCTGGCGAATTCGTAACGGGCCGACAGGCCGCCCATCAGCGCGTCGTTGTCATAGCTGGCGTTGAAGGGCGCGGCCGCGTCGCCGTTGCCCTTGATGTCCTGCGTTTCATACCGCAGCGCGGGCGTGACGGTCAGCTGGTCGCCGAACTGGATGTCGTCAACGGCAAACAGCGCGACGCGACGGTCGGTGCCGCCCGGCGCCGATGGGGCGTCCAGCCGCTCGCGCTCGATGAATTCCACCCCGAACCGCAGATCATGCGACGCGGCCCCGGTCTGGAAATACGCGCTGTTCTTGATCGTCAGCTTGGTGGTTTCGTAATTGTGCGTGGCATCGGCCAGCGCCCGGATGCCGGGGAAGAAGGGCGTTCCCTCCAGGCTGGACGAACCGGGCACATAGCTGCTGTCGATGGACTGCTCGGAATAGCTGAGATTGACGTCCAGATCGACCAGATCGTTGCCGGCCGGCCGGTACTGATAACGCAGAACGGCGATCCGGGTTTCTATGTCGCGGTCCACGTTGCCAAAGGCGTCCGCCGTCGTACCGAAGGAATCATAGGGCACGTCGCGCTCTTCCGAGGAGGACTGGTTCCAGGTCGCGGTGATCGAATGTTCAAGGTTGTCGCCAAAGCTGTATTTCCCCTTGGCCAGCAGCGACGGCAGGGTAAAGGCGCTGTTGCCGATCGAGTCGCCGTTGCCGTCCTTTTGATCGCTTTGGTCGCGATAGGTATAGTTGAACAGGAATTCGGTCTGCCGGTTGGGTTGCCACGCCAGGATCGACGACGAGGCAAAGCCGTTGCCGTTGGAATACCCCTCGAGCGTCTGGCGGAAGCGGAACCCCGGTTCGCCACCGGTAAAGTCGGACGCGTCCTTGGTTTCCAGCTGAACCACGCCGCCGACGACGCCCGAGCCGTACTCGAAGGACCCGACCGTGCCGCGGATGACCGAGACGCTTTTGTACAGCTGCGGATCGGTGAACAGCTGGTTGCCGATCCGGTACAGCTCTTCCGCGCCGGTGGTGGCGCCGTCGACCAGGATCAGAACCTTCTGGTCGGTGCCGAAGGTGCCGTTGGCCCCGTATCCGCGGATGTTGATGCCCGATCCTTGCGGGGTCGAGCCGTTCACCAAGGTGACGCCGGGAACCGAATCGATCAGCTCGGCCACCGTGTTGGCCTGACGGTCGTTGATCTCTTCCTGGTCGATATTCGTGACCGGAACCCCGGTGCCGGTCTGGATCTCGCGTTTGCTTTCGCCCAGTTCCAGGGTCCCGAGGAACCCGTCATCCTGTTCCTGCGCCCAAACCATGGACGCCATCAAACCAAGGCAAGAGGCAGTCCCAAGCAGGCCTGCAATATGAGTACGCGCACGCATTTCTGTCCCTTCGAAACAAGTGTGAGGACCGGAGATGCTTGCAGGTCGCTGGCGCTGGTCGGTTTCTTTGCTGTTTTTTGGAATCGCCTGTTCGTGGCGACTTGTGTTCGTTAATAAAGGTGACTAAAACAGTCAACATAATTTCGTGCCTGAAATTCCGGCACTGCCAGCAGGACGCTGTTTGCGATCAGCACCCGGGCCAGCACCCCCTTGGAACCACGAAGAAGACGGGAAACCCGCTATGGAACAGGTGCTTATGGCTCCTCAGGATATTCGTGCTGCCTATGCGCAGAAGACAGGTCAGCGAGACCGCGATTTCGCGCAAACGCTGGGGTTGAGCGAGGGCCAGCTGGTCGCGGCCTTTGCCGGGCAGGGCGTGACGCGGCTGAACCTTGGCCTTGACGGGCTGTTCGGCCAGTTGGCCGGTTTGGGCGAGGTCATGGCGCTGACGCGTAACCCGTCCTGCGTGATTGAAAAGATCGGGCGATACGACAATTACCACAGCGGCCAGCATGCCGCGATGGTGCTGACCGAAGAGATCGACCTGCGCATGTTCCCCGCGCAATGGCACCATGTCTTTGCCGTCGAGCGGGAAACCGAGGCCGGTCTGCGCCGCTCGATCCAGGTGTTCGATGCGGCCGGGGACGCGGTTCACAAGATCATCCTGCGCGATGGCTCGGACTTGGGCCACTGGGACGGCTTGGTCCGGACACTGGCTGCCGAGGATCAAGGCCAGACGATGGCGGTCATGCCGCGCAAACCGGCCGAAGCGCCCAAGGCCAATGCCGACAAGGCCGACGCCCTGCGCCACGAATGGGCCCAGATGACGGACACGCACCAGTTCCTGCGCCTGACCTCGAAGCTCAGGATGAACCGGCTGGGCGCCTATCGCATCGCGGGCGAACCGCTGGCCCGCGCGGTTGATCCCGCGGCGGTCACCGGCCTGTTCGAACAGGTGCGGGACCGGCAGATCGAGGTGATGATCTTCGTCGGCAACCGCGGCTGCATCGAGATCCACGGCGGCCCGGTGCAAAATCTTCAGCAGATGGGGCCGTGGTTTAACGTGCTGGATCCGGGCTTCAACCTGCATCTGCGCAGCGATCACATCGCCGAGGTCTGGGCCGTCGACAAGCCGACCCAGCGCGGCCCGGCGATCTCGGTCGAGGCTTTCGACGCGGACGGCGCCCTGATCCTGCAGATCTTCGGGCGCCGCACCGGCGAGGCCGATCATCGCCCTGCCTGGGACGCGCTGGTGGCCGCGCTGCCCGGCCCGGCCGATACCGGAGCGGCATGATGCGGCGCCTGGTGACACTCTGCGCGGCATTGCTGGTTTCGGCGGCGGCCGCGCAGGCCGAGAGCAAACGCGTGATCGCCATCGGCAGCTCGCTGACCGAGATCGTCCATGCCCTGGGCCAGCAGCACCGGCTGGTCGGCCGTGACCGCAGTTCGACCTGGCCGCCCGAGGCGGCGGATCTGCCCGATGTCGGGTATCGCCGGGCCCTGTCGCCCGAGGGCGTGCTGTCGGTTGCCCCCGACCTGATCCTTGCGCTCGAAGGGTCGGGCCCGCCCGAGACCATCGCTGTGCTGCAGGAGGCCGGCGTGGATTACGTCACCATTGCCGACGAATTCTCGCGCGATGGCGTCATCGACAAGATCCGCGCCGTGGGGGCCGCGCTGGGGGCCGAGGCCGAGGCCGAAACCCTGGCGGCCGAAACGGCGCGCCGGCTGGACCGGGCGCTGGCCGAGGCCTCCGCCGCGCAGGGTGCGCCGGTGAAGGTGCTGTTCCTGCTTTCGGCACGGGGCGGCGAGTTTGTCGTCGGCGGGGCCGAGACCCAGGCCGACACCATCATCCGCATGGCCGGAGGCAAAAACGCGGCCGCCGATGTGACGGGTTTCAAGACGATGACGCCCGAAGCCATGGCCGCCACCGCGCCGGACGTGATCCTGATGATGGAGCGTCAGGGCGGGCCGATCCTCTCGGAGGAAGAGCTGTTCGCGCTGCCCGCGGTCCGGCTGACTCCGGCAGGGCGGAACCGGGCGCTGATCCGGATGCCCGGCGCCTATCTGCTGGGCTTCGGCCCGCGCACCGCCGACGCGGTCATGGATCTGTCGGCCGCATTGCGGGGCGTCGGGGGCTCATGATGCTGGCACTGGACAACGGCGCGCGCCCGTCCGCCGCGGCCCGCAGGTCGCGGGCGGCATGGGTGACCCTGGCCCTGGTCGGCCTTCTGGCCGTGACCAGCGTGGCCAGCATCTCGGTCGGCGCGTCCGAGGCCTCGTTGAAGATGGCCGTGTCAGATCTGCTGCATGGCCGGGGCCTGTCGGATCTGAACCGGATCGTGCTGTGGGACATCCGCCTGCCGCGGCTGGCGATGGGCATCCTGGTCGGGGCGGCGCTGGCGGTGTCGGGCGTGGTGATGCAGGGGCTGTTCCGCAACCCGTTGGCGGATCCGGGCATCGTCGGCGTCAGCGCCGGGGCGGGGCTGGGCGCGATCACCGCCATCGTCTTCGGCAACCTTCTGCCCGCCGCTGTTCTGGCCTGGGTCGGCAGTGGCCTGGTCGCGGTTGCCGCCTTTCAGGGCGGCTGGGCTTCGGTCCTGATCCTCTATCGCGTTTCAACGCACCAGGGGCAGACCTCGGTGGCGACGATGCTGCTGGCCGGCATCGCCCTGGCGGCCCTGTCGGGCGCGGTGTCGGGGGTCATGGTGTATGTCGCCGACGATCAGCAGCTGCGCGATCTGACCTTCTGGGGCATGGGCTCGCTGGCCGGTGCGACCTGGACCAAGGTCGCCACCGCCGCGCCCTTGATCCTGGCGTCGATCCTGTGCGCGCAGCGTCTGGCCCGCGCCCTGAACGGCCTGGCCATGGGCGAAGCGGTGGCGCATCACATCGGCATTCCGGTCCAACGCAGCAAGAACATCGCGATCCTGACGGTGGCCGCCGCCACCGGCGCGGCCGTGGCCGTGTCGGGCGGGATCGGGTTCATCGGTATCGTCGTGCCGCATCTGCTGCGGCTGGGCACCGGCCCCGATCACCACCGGCTGCTGGTGAATGCAGCCTTGCTGGGCGCCGCCCTGCTGCTGGCCGCCGACATGATCAGCCGGGTGATCGTGGCCCCAGCCGAGCTGCCGATCGGCATCGTCACGGCCATTCTGGGCGCGCCGGTGTTCTTCTGGATCCTGCTGCGCCGCCACGGATCGATGGGAATGTGAATGATGAAAGCTGAAAATGTCAGCGTCCGCATCGGGCGCAAGCAGATCCTGCGCGATGTGGATTTCCTGGCCGAACCCGGAGAGGTCACCGCGATCATCGGGCCCAACGGATCGGGCAAATCCACCTTGCTCGGGGCGCTGTCGGGCGACATCCCGCACACCGGCCGGATCACCTTGAACGGCCAGGACATCGCGGCCCTGCAGCCCTGGGAACTGGCGGCGATGCGGGGCGTTCTTCCGCAATCCTCGGCGGTCGCCTTTCCCTTTACCGCGCTGGAAGTCGTACGGCTGGGCCTGCCCGGTGGCCTGGCCGACGGCGACGACGCCTTGCCGTCGCGCGCGCTGGCGCATGTCGATCTTGCGGGGTTCGAGCCGCGCTCGTACCAGAACCTGTCCGGCGGTGAGCAGCAACGCGTGCAGCTTGCGCGCGTTCTGGCCCAGGTCTGGAGCGCGGTGCGGCGCGACAGGCCGCGCTGGCTGTTGCTGGACGAACCCGTCGCCAGCCTGGACATCGCGCATCAGTTCACGGTTCTGCGCATCGCGCGCGAATTCGCCGATCAGGGCGGGGGCGTCGTGGTCGTGATGCATGACCTGAACTTGACCGCGTTGTTCGCCGACAAGGTCTGCGTTCTGTCGAACGGAGAGGTCTGGCGCACCGGGGCTGTTTCGGACGTCATGACCAACGAGGTGATGCGGCAGGTCTATGGCATAGATCTGCCGGTCAGCACGCTGCCGGCAACTGACGTTCCGTTTGTCTTGCCGCAGGCGCTGGTTTGAGGCTTAATCCCCACTGAACCAAACTGCATGGCAGCCAGATTTCAAGCAGCAGGCGTGCCAATCCAACGTACGGTCCCACGGGCTTCACCCCGACGCGTGGGACCGTGGTTCGGAATTTAGCGAAACCATTTTGCGAGAATTTCGAAACCGTGACCTCGGTTCGAAGTTGCGCTTGATGGGTCAAACGGCAGGTGCTTCACTTTTTTCAGTGCGGGGCGTGTTCACATGCGAAACGCGCTCAATACACCCGAGACGCTGACCCGATCTCGACGATCTGGCCCGTCCGCCCGATCGCTTTCGATCAACGAGAATCAGCGCCGAAGACGACCAACATGGAGAGATGCAACATGAACAAACTTGCTACGTTACTGGGGGGCGCATCGATGGCGGTCGCTGCCCCGGTTTTTGCTGCCGATATCGTGATCGGTGTGCCGAACTGGGCGTCGGTGAACGCCACCGCGCACATTCTTGAAGTCGTTATCGAAGAAAACCTTGGCCTTGATGTCGAATTGCAGAACGGCACCAACCCCATCGTTTTCGAAGCGATGGATTCCGGAGCGATGCACGTCCATCCGGAAGTCTGGATGCCGAACCAGCAGAACCTGCACGACACCTATGTCAAGCAGAACGGCACAGTCGTGATGAACGAGAACCCGGTTCAGGCCGAGCAGGGTATGTGCGTTCCGACCTACATTGCCGAGGAATATGACATCAAATCCATCGACGACCTGAGCGATCCGGACAAGATGGCCATCTTCGACACTGACGGAAACGGCACCCCGGAGGTCTGGATCGGCGCACCCGGCTGGGCGTCGACCGTGGTCGAGAAGATCCGCGCCAAGTCCTATGGCTATGACCAGATCTTCGAACTGACCGAGTACGAAGAAACCATCGCCTATGCCAACCTGGCAAACGCGACCAAGGCCGGCGATCCGTGGATCGGTTTCTGCTACAGCCCGCACTACATCTTCGTGACCCAAGAACTGACCGTGCTGGAAGAGCCGCCGCATGATCCGGCCACCTGGACGATCGTTCAGCCCACCGATGACCCGGACTGGCTGGACAAGTCCGAGGCCTCCACTGCGTGGAACGGGGCAACTCTGCACCTGCACTACGCCAAAGAACTTGAGGAAAATCACCCCGAGGTCGCGGCCCTGTTCCGCAACTACCAGATGCAGGGTGATGATCTGAGCGCGATGGGCAAGGCGCTGGCCGTGGACAACATCGAAGCAGCCGATTTCGCCCGCCAGTGGGTGGCTGAAAACGAAGACACCGTTATCGGCTGGTTGACGAACTAAATCACAAACGCATGGGGCCGTCGCGACTGATCGCGGCGGCCCTTTGCCTGTTTGCCGGGATGCAACCCCGTAGATGAGGGGCAAATGGACGAACCTGTCGTAAAACTAGAAAATGTCTGGAAAATTTTCGGCGCACGGGCCGAAGAAGCCATGGCTGCGGTCCGGAATGAAGGTATTGGAAAACCTGAAGTTCTTGAAAGATTCAATTGCGTGGTGGGTGTTCAAGGCGCCACGTTCGAAGTGCCGCGTGGCGAGATTTTTTGCATCATGGGCCTGTCGGGTTCAGGCAAGTCGACCCTTGTGCGCCATGTCAATCGCCTGATCGAGCCCACGGCCGGAAAAATCGAGATCATGGGGCAGGACGTGTCCAAGATCTCCGAGTCCGAGCTGCGCCGCATCCGCGCGCAGCAGATCGGAATGGTATTCCAGCACATGGCGCTGATGCCGCACCGTTCCGTGCGCGACAACGTGGCCTATCCGCTTGAGATCCGCAAAGTCTCGAAATCCAAGCGCTGGGCGGTCTCCGATCATGCGCTGGGCCTGGTGGACCTGACCGGCTACGAGGACCGGCTGCCCAAGGAACTGTCGGGCGGGATGCAGCAGCGCGTAGGCATTGCGCGCGCGCTGGCTTCGGACCCGGAAATCCTGTTGATGGACGAACCGTTCTCGGCACTGGATCCGCTGATCCGGCTGCAGTTGCAGGATCAGTTCAAGGCGCTGGTGGCGCAGCTGAAAAAGACCACGCTGTTCATCACCCATGACCTGGACGAGGCCATTCGCATCGGCCACCGCATCGCCATCATGAAGGACGGTGTGATCGTCCAGATCGGCACGCCCGAGGACATCGTGATGAACCCGGCCGACGACTATGTGCGCGAGTTCGTGCAGGGCATATCCAAACTGAAACTGGTCAAGGCACATTCGATCATGGAGCCGCTGGACAGTTATTCCGGCCCGCTGGATGGCGCGCCGCGTGCCGATGAGGGCGCAGACCTCGACCAGCTGATCGATCTGGCCGTGAACACCGAGCTTCCGGTGGTGATTACCGATGGCGGTCAGGATGTCGGCGTCGTGACCAAACCACGCCTGTTGCGCGGAATTCAGGGGGGCAAAAATGACTGATGCAACCACGGAATTGAAAGTCACGGCCGCCTCCGACATCGAGGTGGACCGCGAGGCGCTGGATCGGTCGATCCACGAATTCGCAGGCCCCAATGGTGATTATTACGTCAACGCCTTTCACAAGATCCACGATGCGACCAGCCCGATCCCGAACACGTTCAACCTGTGGGCGGCGGTGCTGGGGCCGTTCTGGTCCGCCTCGCGGGCGATCTGGGGGATGTTCTGGACCTTCCTGATCCTTGAGATCATCGCTTGGGTGCAGATCGGTCGCGGCGCCTGGGGTAACCCGGGGGCCGATCTGGCCGAACGCGCGGCCCGTCAGCAGGAACGCGCAAACGAGCTGCTGGCCCGCGCGGCGGATGCAACCGAGAAGGCAGACATAGACCGGTTCAACAAACTGGCCGCAAATATCCAGAAAGCGGCGGACAGCAGCCTTGAGAAAGCGCAGCTGGCACAGTCCGAAGCCCTTGGGATCATGGTCACCGGGCTTCTGATGCTGTTGGTTTTCAAACTGGTTCAGGGGTTCTACGCTGACCGGGTGTACGAAAAACAGTACTCGAACTGGCGGATCAACCCCGACAGCACCGAAAGCGGCCGCTCGACGCGGAACACGGTTCTGGGGGCGGTTCTGATCGCTGCGATCGGACCGCTGATCGTTTACAAGTTCACAGTGAATGCCTCGCTTCCGCTGCTGGATGCCTTCCCCGAAAAACAAGTGTCCGAGATGATACTCGGGCCTGATCAGGGCACATTGTTCTCGGTCGTGGCCAGTTGGATGGAGGCCCGGATCGACGCCGCAGCCGCCGCGGGCGGAGACATTTTCGACGGGATTGTTGCCGGTGTGCGCTCGGTTCTGGACGGGCTGACCGTGGCCCTGATCGGGTCGCCCTGGCCGGTGGTCATGCTGGTGATCTGCGTGACCGCGTGGCGCGCGGCGGGTCCGCGCGTGGCGATCTTCACCGCCGCGTCGTTGGCCTATATCGCGCTGCTGGGCTATTGGGACGTGGCGATGGAGACGGTGGCTTTGGTGGGCGCGGCCGTGCTGCTGTGCGTCACCTTCGGCATTCCGCTGGGCATCTGGTTCGGCAAATCCAAACGCGCCTATCGCGCGGCCGAGCCTGTGCTGGACCTGATGCAAACCCTGCCGGCCTTCGTCTACCTGATCCCGATCATCGCCTTCTTTGGCACCGGCAACCCGCCGGGCATCCTTGCTACGATCATCTTCGGCATGCCGCCGGTGATCCGCCTGACGGCGCTGGGCATGCGCGGGGTGCCGGAAAGCATCAAAGAGGCCGCCGTGGCCTTTGGCGCCTCGAAATGGCAGTTGCTGAAGGACGTGGAAATCCCGCTGGCGCTGCCGTCGATCATGACCGGCGTGAACCAGACCATCCTGATGTGTCTGTCGATGGTCGTGATCATCTCGCTGATCGGCGGCGGGGGGCTGGGCAAGGAAATCCTTGAGGCGCTGCAATACGCGGCCAAGGGGCCGGGCCTGCTGGGTGGCTTTGCGATCCTGTTCCTGGCCATGGTCATGGATCGCATCGTTCAGGGCGCCTTCCGACGCGAAGACGAAAAGATCTGACGCGACAGCCGCCCCTCTGGAACACCAATTGGGGCGGTTTCACTTCAGGGCGGGGAGACACGATGGCGGACCGCTACGAACAATCCATGATGGACAACCTGTACTGGTGGGGCGTGCCGACCCTGTTCCGGTGCCCCCATGTGGGGCCGCAGGATCAGGATATCGCCCTTGTGGGCGTGCCGCATTCCGCCGGCAACGGCACCACCGAGCGCGACCAGCATCTGGGCCCGCGTGCGCTGCGTCATGTCTCCGCCGTGCAGCGCCGGGTGCATTCGCTGTTCCAGATCGATCCGTGGTCGAGCGCGCGCATTGCCGATGTTGGCGACGTGCCGTTCCCGCGCGCCAACGACAACGAGGATTGCATCGAGCGTATAACCGCCTTCTACCGTGACATCGACGCCGCCGGTGCGCGGCCCGTTTCGGTGGGCGGCGATCACTCGATCACGGGCGGGATCGTGCAGGCGCTGGGCCGAGGCGAACTGGCGGGCGGGCAACCGGTCAGCTTTCTGCATCTGGATGCGCATACGGATGTGTTCACCAAGGTCGATCATTTCCTGGGGGCCAAGAAGTCCGCCGCGCATTGGGGGGCTTACTTGGCCGATCAGGGGCAGGTGGACCCGACCCGGTCGATGCAGATCGGGTTGCGGGGGCATCCGCGCAGCCTGGACTGGCTGCAGCCTTCATATGACTATGGCTACAACATCGTCACCATGCGCGAGTTCCGCCAGCGTGGCTTGGCCGACGTGGTGGCCCAAACGCGCGATGTTCTGGGCGACCGGCCGGTCTACATCACCTTCGATCTCGACTGCCTTGATCCGACCATCGCGCCGGGCGTGTCGAACCTGGAACCCGGCGAGAAGGGTTTTGACATCGACGAAGCCGTAGGCATTCTGCATGCCGCGCGGGGGCTCAACATCGTCGGCGGCGATGTGGTCTGCATGATGCCGACCAAGGACAGCCCCAACAACATCACCGCGCTGACGGCGGCGGCGGTGATGTTCGAGATGATCTCGATGATCGCCGAGAACGTCGCGCGGGCCTAGCGCCGCGCGTCGATCGCCTGGGCCAGCACGCACAGCAGTTCGAACATTAGCGAAATGCCCAGCCACGCGGTGCCGCCCGCCGGGTCAAAGGGCGGCGAGACCTCGACCAGATCCGCGCCCACAAGGTTCAGACCTTCCAGCTTGCGAATGACCTGCTGGGCCTGAGAGCTGTTGGGGCCGCCGATCTCGGGCGTTCCGGTGCCGGGGGCATGGGTGGGGTCCACGAAATCGATGTCATAGGTGCAATAGCAGGGCGCGTCGCCGACGATGGAGCGGACCTCGGCCATGACATCGTCGATGCCGCGGTCGAACAACTCTTCGATGCGAATGATGCGGATGCCCTGCGCCTCGCCCCATTCGATATCCTCGGTGTTGTAGGCGGTGCCGCGAATGCCCACCTGCACGAAGCGTTCGGGATCGACCAATCCTTCCTCGACCGCGCGGCGGAACGGGGTGCCATGGGTGTATTTGTGCCCGCCGAAATAGCTGTCGAACAGGTCGGTATGGCTGTCGAATTGGATCAGCCCCAGCGGGCCGTCGCTGGCCAGCGCCCGCAGGACGGGCAGGGTGGTCAGGTGATCGCCGCCCGCCGTCAGGGGCACGATGCCGCGCAGCGTCAGGTCGGTGTAGAAGCGGGTGACGCGGTCCAGCGTATCCTCGATATCCACCGGGTTGGGCGGCACGTCGCCCAGGTCGGCACAGTTGACCAGTTCGAACGGGGCAACACCGGTCACCGGGTTCATGGCGCGGATCATGGTGGACTGGTCGCGCAACTGCCGCGGCCCATGCCGCGCGCCGGGCCGGTTGGTGGTGCCCCCATCCCAGGGGATGCCGACCAGCCCAAGCTCGACCAGATCCATCCGGTCGTCGTCCGAGGTCAGGGCCGGCAGGCGCATGAAGGTGGGGACACCGGCAAAGCGGGCCAGTTCCATCGCCGAGACGGGTTGAAAGAACGCATTTGCCATGGGGCCCCCTGTGTCGTGGTTTGCCCGAGCCTAGCGCCAAGCCCGCGTCAAAAACACCCGGTCCGCGACACAACGGCGTCGGATCAGGACAGAATCCGGAAATTGGCGCGGATCTCGGCCTCCTGTTCGGGGCTGAGGTATTGCGGATGATGCGTGCGCAGGATTTCACGCGCGCGGTCGCGGGCGGTGGACCAGGCATCGCGCGCGCCGCTGTCCTGCCAGCTGCGCGGCTCGGCCCGGTCGGCAAGGGCGGGGTAGAAATAGTCGCGCTCCATCGCTGCATGGGTGTGGGCGCTGCCCAGGAAATGGCCCTCGCCCAGAACCGACTGGCAGATCGCGTCAAAGCCCAGGTTTTCTTCGGTCACCTCGATCCCGCGCAGGGCGCGATAGGTGTGCGAATGCATCTCGTCATCCAGAACGAACCCCTCGAAACTGACCCCCAGCAGCGAGGCCGTCATGCCCGAGCTTTCGTAGATCAGGTTGCCCCCGGCCAGCGCGGCGGCCAGCGAGGTGATGCCCTTTTCGGCGCCGTATTGCGCGTCGATGGCCTTGGCATCGGTCATCGAACAGGCCACGCCCGAGGGCAGCCCCAACCAGTTGGTAATCTGGGCCGAGGCCGCGTTCAGCACGGCGGTTTCGCCACTGCCGCCCGAAAACGCGCCGGTGCGCAGATCGATGATGAAGGGCCAGTTGGAAAACACCATGGGAAAGCCCGGCCGGATCGCGTTGACCATGACCAGGCTGGCCAGGGTTTCGGCCAGCGACTGGGCCAGAAACCCGGCCATGGTTGCGGGCGCGGTCGCCCCGGCTTGGGCTGCGGTGATGCAGGACATGGGGATGTTGTGCGCGATGCATTCATAGACCACGTCCACCGCATCTTCGCCGTACCGCAAGGGCGAGATCACCGGGCTGATATGCGCCTTCAGAAACGGGCGTTCCGCAAAGGCGCCCTGGCCTCCGGCGGCGATATCCAGCATCCGCACGATGGGCGCGACATGTTCAGCCAGCGTGAACGAGGTTGCCACCGGTTTGGTGGTATTCCGGATCAGCGCATAGGCGGTATTCACGTCCAGATCGAAATTGTCCGGCACGTCGGTGGCGACGCAGCATCGGGTGAACCAGCTGACATTGGCCAGCGTGTCCTGAAGGCGGGTGAAGTCATGCAGGTCAGCCAGGGTCGACGGGCGATAGAGCCCGCTGTCCAGGTCCAGCGTCTGGACCGCCGCTCCGCCGGTGCCTAAATGCACGCGGTCGCCGCCCACCTCGATCGACCGGGCCGGGTCGCGCCCGTGCAGGGTAAACCGTTTGGCGGCCTGCCGGACCGCGCCTTCGACCATCGTGCGGGGAAAGACCAGCCGTCCCGGCGGGCCGGGCCGCGCGCCGGCGGCGATCAGGTCTTGTGCCAAACGGTCGGGCACCTCGCCCATGCCCAGCCTTTCCAGCAGGCGCAGGGCGGTGTCGTGGATCGCCGCGATCTCGGGCAAGGTCAGGGGTTTGTACTGCCCACCGGTCTGGCCGGGCGGGCAGGGGTCAAAGGCCGGTTTGGCCGCCCGTTGCGCCAGCCTGGCCCGCCGCCCGCCGCGTTTGCCCTGTTCTGGCATCTTCGAAGGCTCCTGATCCGATCCTGCCCTGCAGAGTACGCGGCAACGCGGGGTGCGGCCAAAGCGGAAATGCCGTTTTGAGAAATCTCAATCCCCGTTTCGATTTTTCGGGACCGGCCACTGCGCCATTGCCCGCCCGCTGCGTCGTTCGGCAGGGTTCGGGGAATGTCAGAAGGAGCACACCCATGAAATCGCGCACCAAGGTCGTGGTGATCGGCGGCGGAATCGCTGGCTGTTCAACCCTGTATCACCTGACGCAGGAAGGCTGGAGCGACGTGGTTCTGGTGGAGCGCAACGAGCTGACATCCGGCACCACATGGCATTCGGCCGCGCAGGTGACGAATTTCGGAATGAACCAGACGATGGTGGGGCTCAAGTCGCATTCGATCCGCCTGTACAAGGAACTGGCCGAGGACCCGGACTATCCAATCAACTACCATCATGGCGACGGTGGCATCCGGTTGGCCAATACCGAAACGCAGATGCAGGGCTATCGCCATTTCGCTTCGATGGCGCGGGGGATGGGCGTGCAGTTCGAGGTGATCGACGCCCAGGAATGCGCCCGTCGCCACCCGCTGATTTCCACCGACAATCTGTTGGGCGGGTTGTGGGATCCGCTGGACGGAGACATCGACCCCGCCCAGCTGTGTCAGGCGCTGGCGCGGCGGGCGCGCAAGGCCGGGGCCGAGGTCTATCGCAACGCGCCGGTCACGGCCCTGACCCAGCACAAGGATGACACCTGGACCGTTCATACCGAGCACGGCGACATCGACTGCGACATCGTGGTGAATGCCTGCGGGTACCGCGTGAACGAGGTGGGCGCGATGATGGGCGTACACCATCCCGTGGCCTCGATGGAGCACCAGTATTTCCTGACCGAGGAAATCCCCGCGATCCGCGATGCCGGCCACCGCATGCCGCTGCTGCGCTGCCCGATCAGCGACTATTATTGCCGGCAGGAAAAGAACGGGCTGCTGTTGGGCTTCTACGAACAGGACTGCAAGACCTGGGGCATGGACGGGATCGATCCGAACTTCGTCAACGCGCTGTGCCCGGACGATCTGGACCGGGTGACCGATGTGCTGGAAGGCGCGTTTGCCCGCATGCCCGCCCTGATGGAGGCCGGGATCCACACGGTCGTCAACGGCCCTATCACCTACACGATCGATGGTGCACCCCTGGTCGGGCCGATCCCCGGCAAGCGCAACGCATTCTGCATCATCGGCCTGCGGGCCGGGCTGGGTGAGGGGGGCGGCCACGGCTGGCTTCTGGCCCAGCAGATCGTGCATGGCGAGGCCTGCTATGACACCTGGTGCCTCGACCCGCGCCGGTTCGCCGGGCATGCCAATGTCGAGCTGACCGCGCTGAAGGCGATCGAGGATTATCAGAACGAGTTCCGCTTTCATTTTCCGCACGAGCACCGCCCCGCCGGGCGGCCCGCCAAGACCACGCCGCTGACCCCGGTTCTGGCCGCCGAGGGCGCGGAGTTTACCGTGGTGAATGGGTGGGAGCGGGTCGAGTACATCAAGCCCACGCCCGATTTCACGCCGACGCTCAGTTTCGATTTTGACGAAACCTTCGACGTGATCGCCGCCGAGGTCGCCAACGTGCAGCAGAATGTCGGGCTGGCCGAGGTCAACGGGTTCAACCGGATCGAGATCACCGGTACCGACCGGCATGCGTTCCTCGACAGGATGGTCTGCGGCGCGCTGCCCCGTCGCCCGGGTCGGGTGGGGTTGGCCTATCTTCTGAATCACAAGGGCATGGTCAAGGCCGAGGCGACCATTGCCAATCTGCCCGCCAGTGACCGGGGGCCGGATCGGGTTTGGTACGGCTCGGCCGCAGCGGCCGAACTGCATGACATGGATTGGCTGTCCCGGCACATCGCCCCCGACGAGGACGTGCAGTTGCGTAGCCTGACCAACGACCAGACCATCCTGGTTCTGGCCGGGCCACGGGCGCGTGACGTGCTGTCGGCCTGTTCGCGCGGGGATTGGTCGCGGGACGCCTTCCCGTGGCTCAGCGTGCGCGAGTGCTTTGTCGGCATCGCGCCCGCCACCGTGATGGGCGTCAGTTTCTCGGGCGAACTGGCCTATGAGATCCATGTGCCCAACGCCTCGCTTTATGCGGCCTATCTTGCGCTGCGACAGGCCGGACAGGCCTTTGGCCTACAATTGTTCGGCGCGCGGGCGATCGAGTCGATGCGGATGGAGAAGACCTTCCTGCATTGGAAGGCCGACCTGATCACCGAATATGACCCGTTCGAAACTGGGTTGGGCCGCTTT
Source organism: Ruegeria sp. B32 (assembly GCF_025141855.1). Classification (NCBI taxonomy): domain Bacteria; kingdom Pseudomonadati; phylum Pseudomonadota; class Alphaproteobacteria; order Rhodobacterales; family Roseobacteraceae; genus Ruegeria; species Ruegeria sp. B32. The sequence continues at coordinate 471,590 of NZ_CP081106.1, forward strand.
GTTAGGCTGGACAAGCCGGAGTTCATCGGGCGCGCGGCGCTGATCGAACGGCAAGCCAATGGGCCGTCGCGCAAGCTGGTTGCCCTGCAAGTGCAGGCCACGCACGCGCCCGCGCAACCCGGTGCGTCGCTGATGGTCGGGGATCGGGTGGTGGGAACGGTGACCTCAGGCGACTGGGGGCATCGCACCGGGCTGAACCTGGCGCATGCCTTTGTCGAGCCGCACCTGTCAGCCGAGGGCAGCGAGATGATGCTGGACCTGTGTGGTGACAGGGTTCCGGCGCGGGTGATCCCTGCCTGCCCCTACGATCCCGAGTTCACCCGCATGCGCAGCTAATGGGTGTGACCAACATTCACCATTGCCCGAAAGCAAAAACTCTGTTTCGCTAGTTTCGATGAAATCGAAATTGCGGGAGGGTTTTGCCCCGTGTCCAAAACACTGAGCCTGCGCTGGTTGGAAGTGTTCCGCCTGATCGCCAAGTCCGGTTCGATTCAGCAGGTGGCCTCGGAAACGGGTTTGTCGATCAGCACCGTTTCCAACCATCTTCGCAGCCTGGAAGACGCCCTTGGCATCGCACTTGTGGATCACGGCCGTCGTCCGATGAGCCTGACACCGGCTGGCGAGGTATTTTCGCGCTATGTACGCGATGGCCTGACCGTGTTGAAGCGGGGCGAGGCCGAGATCCGGTCTGGCAACTGGCGCCACGCCACCGATCTGCGGCTGGCCCTGGTGGATGATTTCGACAACCAGATCGCGCCTGAACTGATCCGGTTTCTGGCCCATGCGCTGCCGCGCTGCAATTTCCGGCATTTCACGCGGCCCAGCCACGAGATCATCGAGAAATTGCAGGAGCACAAGCTGGACGCGGGCGTGGCGACCCGACCGCCGGGCGGCACACAGGGCCTGGTCGAATACCCTTTGATGCGGGATCCGTTCATCGTGATCGTGCCCGAAAAGTTCAAGGGCGAGGTGCAGGATCTGTTCTCGCCCCATTCCGACCTGCCGCTGCTGCGGTATTCGCGAGACTACACGATCGGCAAGCAGATAGAGATCCAGCTGACGCGCAACAAGTACAACCTGCCCAACCGGTTCGAGCTGGAATGCAACCAGTCGATCATGGGGCTGGTCGCCGAAGGCAGCGGATGGGCGATCACCACGGCCGGGTGTTTCCACCGGGCGCATCGCTATCATGACTCGGTGCGGGCAACGCCTTTTCCGGGTCGGAACTTTGTCAGGATCGTTTCTCTGTTCACGACCGAGGTCTATCCGGACACCACTTCTAAACTGATCCACAAGGCCCTCAGCAGCTTGATCCGGCAGTATTTTACCGAACCGATGTGCAAGCGGCATTTGTGGCTGAAGGGTGATTTCCGGACGATGGAAGATCAGGCCGCCTGACCCCGGCACGCGGATCACCCCGAGTTGGCAGGACCCAAGGACTGTCGTTCGACGATATGCGTGAACAAGTGTTCACCGGCCGCAGGGGCCCTTTTTTCTACCATTTCGATCAATGCCTTGGCGGCTTTTCTACCCATTTCCCGATGCGGCACGTGCACGGTCGTCAGCGCCGGGCGCAGGATCCGGGCCAGTTCGATGTCATCGAACCCGGTGATCGAGACATCCTGCGGCACTTTCAACCCCATGTCCTGAGCCCTGAGCAAAGCGCCGGCGGCCAACACATCGTTGCCGCACATGACAGCCGTCGGCGGCGTGTCCTGCAACATGAGACGCGCGAAGGCTTCTGCGCCGTGTTCGATCTCGTACGGGGTCTCGATGACCTGAAGCACCTGGGGGTCAAGCCCGTGCTGCCGAACAGCGTCGCGCACGCCGTCCAGTCGAAGGCGCGCGCGGTCGTTGCCGTGGGTAATGCCGGATATCACCGCAAGCCGTCTGTGTCCGAGGTCGAGGACCCTTTTCGCCAGCTCGTACATGGCCGCCCGGTTGTCGAATCCAATGGAGGGCAGACGCCCGTCCGGGGAAAACGACCACGCAACCAGCGCCGGAACTTCGCGGTGTTCAAGAAATTCGTAGATGCGCGGCGCCCGGTCGTGACCGATCAGCAGCAGGCCATCGGCGCCGCGGGCGACCAGAGTTCGGATCTGCTCTTCTTCGGTTGACGGTTTGTAGGCCGAACTGGATACCAGAAGCGTATAGCCATGTTGGTGCAGCTCTTCCTGAAAGGCCTGCAAGCCGCGCGCAAAGATGGCGTTTTCCATCGTCGGGATGATCGCGCCAATGGTAAACGTGCGCTTGGCCGCCATGACCCGAGCCGCGAAATTCGGTGTATAGCCCAAGGCCTCGATCGCCGATTGCACGCGTTTTCGGGTCGCTTCGACCACCCTGTCCGGGGTGTTGATGCAACGCGAGACCGTAGCCGTGGAAACGCCTGCCCTTCTGGCAACGTCATCCAGTGTCGGGGCGGGCTTCAGCTTCGACATTTCCAAACCTAATCTTTGTTCTCTTCAATTCTAACCGGATCGGATTGGCAATGAAAGGTGAAATGTAAGCGCTTGCATTTTCTATGTAAGCGCTTACAAATGGCATCAGTGCCGATTCTACCCGGAGTCCCGAACATGTTCCTTGCCGCATCCGCCATCGTCTTCGTCGTCTATTTCGCGAACGTGGCGCTGGGTGCGTTTGAAGGCCGCGCGTTTCTTGGGGATGTGGGCGAGATGCTGGTTCTGTTCGCGGCGTCGATCCTGTTCGTTGTCGCAATTCTGAAAAAAGAGGCCGCGCGCGAGGAGAACGGCGGCTGAATTTTTCCAATGGGAGGGCAATCAATGAACAAAGATCAAATGGAACTGGCGTCAGCTGAACGCCGCAATTTCCTGAAGCTGAGCGCCGGCGGCGCGTTCACGGCGGCAATCGTGGCGGGCGCGGGAGGCGTGTTGTGGTCATCCGAGGCCGCGGCGCAGACCGCCAAGGAGGAAAAAGAGCGCGAACAAGCTGCCGAGCATGTGATGACGGTGGCCACGGCCTATGTGCTGGGCGCCTCGCGCAGCTATCCGATCATGCAGCTGGACCTGAAGGAGAACATCCAGAACGCAACCAACGGCAAGGTCTATGTCAAGCTGGCCCCGGGCGGGCAGCTGGGCGCGGGCGGCGCGTTGGTGCAGAAGGTTCAGGGCGGAACCATCCAGGCCGCGCAGCATTCGCTGTCGAACTTCGCACCCTTCGCTTCGACCGTGGACCTGATCAACATGCCGTATCTGTGCGGCTCGAACCAACGGTTCACCAACCTGGTGCATTCCGACACCTGGAAGAACGAAGTGCACCCCAAGGTCGAGGCCGCTGGCTTCAAGGCGCTGTTCTATGTCGTGATCGACCCGCGCGTCGTGGCCGTGCGCCAAGGAGGAAATGCCATCATCACCCCCTCGGACATGAGCGGCGTGAAATTCCGCGTCCCCGGGTCCAAGATGCTGCAGCAATACTACCGCATGGTCGGTGCCAACCCGACGCCCGTTGCCTGGGGTGAGACCCCCTCGGCCATCAAGCAGGGCGTGGCGGATGCGCTCGACCCGTCGGTCGGCGCGCTCTATGTGTTTGGCTTCAAGGACATTCTGTCTCACGTCACCTTCACCCAGGCGGTGCCGGACAGCCAGGTCTATTCCTGCAACCTGGAATGGTTCAACTCGATGCCGGCCGACGTGCAAGAGGGCATCATGTGGGGCTCGGAGATGACCAGCCACCAGAACCTGGCCAAGGTCCCCTCGGCCCGCGCCCATGCCATGGCCGAGTTGAACAAGGCCGGAGTCGAGTTCCACTCGCTGACCGACGACCAACTGGCCGAGTGGCAGGAGACCGGCGGTTATCAGCGCTCGGAGTGGGACCCCTTCAAGACCGAGTTGGCCGGGTCGATGGACGCCTTCGAAAAGCTGGTCGAAGCGGCCGGAACCCAAGGCAAATACTACGTCCACGACGCCTGATACGGACCGGGCGGGCGTCGGAAGCGCGCCCGCCCTTTCCAGACCTGCGCGGCCTGATCCTTCAGGCCCATCCCCCCAGCCTTGCCGAGGGAAGCGATGTCCTTATTCAAAACCATAGACCGCAACGCCGAACGCTGGCTGCTGCTGGTGTTCTACGTGATGCTGGTCATCACGATGGCAATCGAGGTGCTGCGGCGCGAGATCTTCACCTATTCCTCGATCTGGGGCGAGGAGATCGTCCGCTATTCCTTCATCTATCTGGCCTGGATCGGCGCAGCGGCGGCGGTCAAGGAACGCGCCCATATCCGGATCGACGTCATCATGCATTACCTCGGCCCCCGGCCCAAGGCGGTGCTGTATATCTTCGGTGATCTGGTGATGTTCGCGGTGGCGGTGATCGCGCTCTACTGGTCCTACGAGGCGGTGCATGTCTCGGCCAAGTTCGGGTCGGTCACTGACGGGCTGCGGGTGTCGAAGGTGTGGTTCCTGATGGCGGTGCCTACGGGCTTTGCCCTGATGATCTGGCGCCTGATCCAATCGTTGATGAACGATATCAAAAGTCTTCGTGACGGCACGCCCGTCTTCGAAGGCGACAAGCTGTTTGACTGAGGAGAAACCGGATGCTTTGGAGTTCTCTCAATCAAACGGTCGAACTGGGCTGGGATTTCTACCTGCCCGTGATCCTGTTCGTCGGCCTGATCGCGCTGGCGGTTCCGGTCTGGGCCGCAATCGGCTCGGCCGCGATCGTGATGCTGATCATGTCGGGCGATCTGCCGCTGAGCCTTGTGGGCGAAAGCCTGTTCACCGGCATCGACGCCTTTGCCCTGACCGCGGTGCCGCTGTTCATCCTGACCGGTGACGTGCTGGTGCGCACCGGGCTGTCGCGCAAGTTTCTGGATGTGGCCGAGGCGCTGACCTGTTTTGCCAAGGGCGGGTTCGGCTCGGCCACGGTTCTGGTCTGCGGCATGTTCGCGGCCATTTCGGGGTCCGACGCGGCAGGCGCGGCGGCGGTGGGTCGGATGACGATCAACCGACTGGTCGAAAGCGGCTATCCGCGCCCCTATGCCTGTGCGCTGGTGGCGGCGGGGGCCTGTACCGGCATCCTGATCCCGCCCTCGATCGCTTATATCATCATCGGGCTCGTGCTGGGTATCTCGGCCTCGACCCTGTTTCTGGCCGCTCTGATCCCGGGGCTTGCGATCCTGATCTCGATTCTCGTGACCAACATCATCATGAACCGTCTCTATGCCTATGAGGGCGGCGGCATGATGACCATGGGCGAATGGCTGGCCAATCTGGGTAAGGCGCTGAAATCGGGCTGGTACGCCTTCATCGTGCCGGGCATCATCTTCTATGGCATCTTTTCGGGTCGCCTGACCCCGACCGAGGCCGGCGCGACCGCCGTCGTCGTCACCATCATCATGGGGTTCATCCTGCGCACGCTGACGCTGGCGGACTTCCCGTCGATGCTGGTCAGCTCGGCCAAGGTGAACGGGGTTATCCTGCCGATCATCGCCTTCTCGGCCCCGCTGGCCGAGGCGCTGGCGATCATGGGCGTGCCGCAGGGCTTCGTGGCCTCGGTGACCTCGCTGACCGAGGATCCGTTCCTGCTGATCCTGCTGATGATCGGCATTCTGATCGCGGCCGGCTGCGTCATGGAGACGACACCGAACATCGTCATCCTGGCCCCGATCCTGAAACCGCTGGCGGACAACATCGGCATGAACGAGATCCAGTTCTGCATCATGATGATCACCGCCTTGGGCGTTGGCTTCATCACGCCGCCACTGGGGTTGAACCTGTTCGTGGTGTCGGGGATCACGGGTGAATCCATCCTCAAGATCGCGGCCCGCGCCGTGCCCTTCGTGCTGACCATGCTGATCGTCGTCATCCTGATCGCCTACGTTCCGGCGCTGTCGACCACTTTGCTTCCTGAAATCTACCAATAGGATCTTCTGAACATGCCGCGTGAATACCTCAAGAAGGCCACCCTGACCGCACAATCCCACGCGTCCGAGGTGCATGACACGGTCAAGACCATCCTGGCCGACATCGAGGCCGGCGGAGACGCCAAGGCGCTGGAATACGCGGCCAAGTTCGACAAGTTCGAGGGCAACGTGCTGATGACCCCCGCGGAAATCGACGCCGCCTGCGCCCGGGTGCCGGAGAAGCTCAAGGCCGACATCCGCTTTGCCCAGGACAACGTGCGCCGCTTTGCCGAGGCGCAGAAGGCCACCGTGTCGGATGTGCAGCTGGAAATCGTGCCGGGCTTCATCGCGGGGCAAAAGGCCATCCCGGTCGATGCGGCGGGCTGCTATGTGCCCGGCGGGCGGTATAGCCACATCGCCAGCGCCATCATGACCGTGACCACCGCCAAAGTGGCGGGGTGCCGTCACATCACCGCCTGTTCACCGCCCCGCCCGGGCGAGGGCGTGGCCCCGGCGATCGTCTACGCCGCCCATATCAGTGGCGCTGACAGCATCCTGGCCATGGGGGGCGTGCAAGGCGTGGCCGCCATGACCTATGGCTTGTTCGGGCTGCCGCGCGCCAACATCCTTGTGGGGCCGGGCAACCAGTTCGTGGCCGAGGCCAAGCGCATTCTGTACGGCAAGGTCGGCATCGACATGATCGCGGGCCCGACCGACAGCCTGATTCTGGCGGATTCCACGGCCGACCCCTTCGTCGTGGCCACCGACCTGGTCAGTCAGGCCGAGCATGGCTACAACTCGCCCGTCTGGCTGGTGACCGATGACCGCGATCTGGCGACGCGGGTGATGGAGCTGGTTCCGACCCTGATCGCCGATCTGCCCGAGCTGAACCGCGACAACGCCGCCGCCGCCTGGCGCGACTATGCCGAGGTGATCCTGTGCGCGGACCGCGAAGAGATGGCCGCGTGTTCCGACGATTACGCCCCCGAGCATCTGACCGTGCAGGCCGCGGATCTGGATTGGTGGCTGGATCGACTGACCTGTTATGGATCGTTGTTCTTGGGCGAAGAAACGACCGTGTCCTATGGCGACAAGGCCACCGGTACGAACCACGTCCTGCCCACATCGGGCGCGGCCAGCTATACCGGCGGGCTGAGCGTGCACAAATACATGAAGATCGTCACTTGGCAGCGGGCGACGCGCGAGGGTTCGAAACCCATCGCCGAGGCGACTGCGCGGATTTCGCGTCTGGAAGGGATGGAGGGCCACGCCCGCGCGGCCGATGTGCGTCTGGCCAAGTATTTCCCGGACGAAAATTTTGACCTGACCGCAGATGAATGACCCCCTCGACCTGTTCGATCTGACCGGCCGGGTGGCCTGCGTCACGGGCGCCAGTTCGGGGCTGGGCCGGCGCGTTGCGCAGGTGCTGGCGGCTGCGGGCGCGCGGGTGGTGGGCGTTGCCCGCCGGGCCGAGGCATTGGCCGAGTTGCAGGCCGAGATCGGTTCAAGCGCTGCGGTTGTCGCAGGTGACGTGGCCAACAGGGAAGGCCTGCCAAGGCTGGTCGAACAAATCGCGGCCCCGTTCGGCGCGCCGGATATCGTGGTTCATGCCGCCGGGGTGAACACGCGACAGGCCGCCGATGATGTCACACCGGAAGGCTGGGATGCGACGCTGGGCCTGAACCTCGGTGCGCCGTTCTTCCTCAGCCAGGCCATGGTGCCTGCGATGAAGGCGCGTGGTTGGGGCCGGATCGTGAATTTCGCGTCGCTGCAGACGACGCGGGCCTTTCCCGGCGGGATCGCCTATGGGGCCAGCAAGGGCGGGATCGCCCAGCTAACCCGCGCCATGGCCGAGGCTTGGTCGCCGCACGGGATTACCGCCAACGCCATCGGCCCGGGCTTCTTTCCGACCGAGCTGACGCAGGCGGTGTTCAATGACTCCGCCCGCGCGGCCCGCAACGCGGCGCAGACATGCATCGGTCGCAATGGCCGTATGGAAGACATCGACGGGCCGATCCTTTTTCTGTGCTCGCAGGCATCCGACTATGTCACCGGGCAGATCCTGATGGTTGACGGGGGGTTCACGGCGAAATGAAAGCTCTGGTTTATGAAGGTGTCGAACAGCTGGTCTATCGCGACGTACCGGACGCCGCGCCGCAACCGGGCGAGCACCTGATCCGGGTCGAGGCCGCTGGGATCTGCGGGTCCGACATGCATGCCTACTTGGGCCATGATGCGCGCCGCCCAGCGCCCTTGATCCTGGGGCACGAGGCGGCGGGCACAGTGATCGGCGGCCCCAAAGACGGAACGCGGGTCACGATCAATCCGCTTGTAAATTGCGAGCAGTGCCCGACCTGCCAGGCGGGACGGGAAAACCTGTGCCCCGACCGCCAGATCATCTCGATGCCCCCGCGCGAAGGCGCCTTTGCTCAATATGTTTCGATGCCTTGGGACAATCTGGTCGAGGTGCCGGATCACGTGCCCTTCGCCAAGGCCGCCTTGGCTGAGCCGCTGGCCGTCAGTTGGCATGCCGCGCGCCTCGCGCTCGAGGCGCTGCACCCGGCGATGGAGCGTCGTGCGCTGGTGATCGGGGGTGGGGCGATTGGCCTTGCGGCGGCGCTGGCGCTGCGGGCGATGGATGTCGTGGATGTGACCATCGTCGAACCCAACGACCTGCGGCGGACGTTCCTGCAAAGGCTGGATAGCGCCAAGGTCGTACCCGAAGCGCAAGGCGATTTCCCGATCGTGGTCGACGCCGTGGGCTTTGCCGCCACCCGTGCGGTTGCCTCGGAACGGGCCCAACCCGGCGGGGTGATCGCGCATGTGGGCCTGGGCGAGGACGCCGGCGGGCTGGATGTGCGACGCATGACCCTGCAAGAGATCACCTTCATCGGAACCTACACCTATACCGCGCAGGATTTCCGTCAGACCGCGCAGGCCATCTTTGACGGCGCTCTGGGCCCTCTGGACTGGATCGAAGAACGCGATCTGGCCGATGGCGCCCGGGCCTTTGCCCAGCTACGCTCGGGCGAGGTCGCGGTTCCGAAAATCGTGCTGTCCCCGTGGGCCTGACTGCCCGGAACTGGAGGTAACCATGTATAAGAAAATTCTTGTCCCCATGGCGCTTGACCACGGCATTTCGCCACAAACGCTCGAGATTGCCCGCGCCTTGGGCGGCGGATCCGCCGAGATCGTGGCGCTGCATGTCTATGAGATGCCGCAGGGCTCGGTCAGCGTCTATCTGGATAAGGATGCCGTGGCCGATGGCTTTGCCCGCGCCCGCGAAGTCCTGATGAACAAGCTGGAAGGCCTTACGGACGTAAAGCCCGAACTGGTCAAAGGCCACACCGCGCGCACGATCATCGACTATGCCAACGACCACGGGTTCGATTGCGTCGTCATCGGCTCGCACCGTCCCGGACTGACCGATTATTTCCTTGGCTCCACCGCGTCGCGCGTGGTGCGGCATGCAAAATGTGCCGTCCACGTCCACCGCAGGGCCTGACCCGTCCATCGCGCCCTCGGCGCCCAAACCCAGGAACAGAAGTTTCGACATGAACATAGACAAGAAGATCACCGAAGATCTGGTGGCCAACGACATCTCGTTCGTCACCACGGTGCCGTGCAAGCAATTGGCCGGCGTCATCGCCGAGATCGACGCCCACGACTCCATCTACCACATCCCCTCGAACAAAGAGGACGAAGGCATGGGCCTGTGCGCCGGGGCCTGGATGGGCGGCAAGCGCCCCGCGATCATCATGCAGAACACCGCGATCGGGGTCACGATCAACACGCTGGCGACGCTGATTCAGTATTACCGGATGCCGCTGCCGATGCTGATCTCGTACCGGGGCGAACTGCGCGAGCCCATCGCCTGCCAGGTCGAGATGGCCGTTCACACCAAGGCCCTGCTGGCGCAGATGCACATCCCGACCTACCATTTCCACCATCAGGAAGACGTGGCCGAACTGGACGCGATCCTGAAATACACCTTCATGTGCAACAAGCCCGTCGCGATCCTGACCGACGCCAATTTCTGGGGAGGCTATGGCGACCAATGATCCGTTCTGAAATCCTGAAGGAAATCGCCCCGATCCTGCGTGACCAACTGGTCGTGTGCAATATCGGCATCCCCAGCCAGGAACTGCATGCCATCGACGATCAGCCCACCAATTTCTACATGCTGGGCACGATGGGCCTGGCCTCGAGCATCGGTCTGGGGCTGGCGCTGTCCCAGCCGAAACCGGTGATCGTCATCGACGGCGACGGCTCGATCCTGACCAATCTGGGGACGCTGCCGACCATCGCCAACAACGTGGCCGACAACTACATCCTGCTGATCATCGACAACGGCTCGTACGGCTCGACCGGAGATCAGCCGACCTATGCGGGGCAGAAGACCTCGCTGGCCAAGATGGCCGAGGCGGCGGGCTGCGAGCGCGTGATCGAATGCCAGGCCGAAGAGACCGGCAGCGTGCTGCAAGAAGCGCTGGACGCCCGCCAGATGACCATCATCGTCAGCAAATGTGAAAGCGGCAACGCCAAGATGCCGCCGATCACGATGGACCCGGTCGTCATCCGCGACCGCTTCATGAAGGCCGTTCAGGCCTGATGGGCGCAAGCGCCATCCACAGCGCCGAAGATGCCCGCCGGTTGGCCCGGCGGCGTCTGCCGTGGATGGTGTTCGACTATATCGACGGGGCCGCCGGGTCCGAGGCTGGGGCCCGGCGCACCCGCGCGGCGCTGGACGCCATGACCCTGCAGCCCCGGATCCTGCGCGATGTCAGTAGCCGGTCACTGGCAACCCGCGTATTCGGGCAACCAGCCGACAGGCCCTTCGGTATCGCGCCCATGGGCATGTGCAACCTGTCAGCTCCGGGCGCCGACCTGATGCTGGCGCGGCTGGCGGCGCAATACGGGGTGCCGCTGGGCGTTTCCACGGTGGCCTCGACACCGATGGAGGCGCTGATCGAAGAGGCCCGGGGCCATGCCTGGTTTCAGCTGTATTTCAGCGGCGATGGCAACGGCACGTTCAAGCTGGTCGATCGGGCAAGGGCCGCGGGCTACAAGACTCTGATCCTGACGGTTGACGTGCCCGAAGTCGGCCGCCGCCCGCGCGAACTGCGCCACGGCTTCCGTATGCCGTTCCGGGTCGGGCCGTGGCAGTTTCTGGATTTCGCGCTGCACCCGCGCTGGTCGATCTCGACCTTGCTGAAGGGCAAACCGCAGATGGCGAATTTCCTGATGGAGGGGTTCGCGTTCGACCGCACAGAAAGCCGTGCAATGGCCGATTGGGACACGCTGGCAAGGTTGCGCGACCGGTGGCCGGGCAAGCTGGTGGTCAAGGGCGTGCTGCACGTCGAAGACGCGGTTGCACTGAAGGCTGCCGGAGTCGACGCCATCCAGGTCTCGAGCCACGGCGCCCGCCAGTTGGAGAGCGCGCCCGCGCCGATCTCGGTCCTGCCGCAGATCCGCGCTGCGGTCGGCGACAACTATCCGCTGTTTTATGACAGTGGCCTGCGGTCCGGAGAAGATGCGCTCAAGGCGCTCATGGCTGGTGCCGATTTCCTGTTCTTCGGGCGGATCCTGCAATTCGCCGTCGCGGCGGGCGGCGAGGCCGGTTTGCACCGGTTGTGGGCGGTGCTGTCCGAAGAGATGGACATCGCCATGGCCCAGATCGGTGTCAGCACCTTGTCAGAGATTCAACGACCGGATGGGGACTAGCGCGAGTGGAACAGGTTCTGGAACTCCTGCCTCATCCGCAGGCGTTCCGGGTATTCCTGTAAAAACCGTCCGGGCGGCTTGCCCTCCCATACCTGGGCATAGACGCGCATTTTGTTGCCGCCGTAGATTTTGGCGAGGTCCTCGTTTGAATAGCCTCGCGCCCACAGATCGTCGGTTGTCGCGGCAAGGATCTTGGCCAATTCACCATTCCCGGTTGCACCTTTGTTGAACGCGTCAATCATGTAGCCGCCGTCGTCATACATGCTGGATACATGCTGGCATTCGCGGTCGCGAACTGAACGACAAGTTCGGTTGAAAACATGTCGTCCGTCGCAATCCCGACATGGTCGACGCCGACAAGTTGGACATAATAGTCGATCATATCGGCGGCTTGCTTGGGTGAGATGTCTTCGGGCCATACCCCGTCCATCATCCATTCTGTGAATGTGGGCGATATGTATCCTCCGGACTTGGCTGCTCGCAGTGCCTCGTCGTCCGGGATGGCTCGGTAACAGCCCTTGGTCGTGGCGTTGGGCTCATTCGCATAGAGCCCTGCCGGAACCGAGTGGGTGTAGACATAGGGCACGCCGGGATAGTTCTCGTCCATGTAGTCCATCGCGTCGTTGGCCGTTTTCGACCCGGTGTGGCTAAGGTCCAGCAGGATGCCAAAGCGCACCATCTCATCGATCACGGATTTGCCCCATGGGGTCAGACCGATGTCCCGTCCGTTGTAAGCTGCCAACTGCCCTGAACCGGTTCGGAAAATGTCGTTGTAGGCCAGGATCATGCTTTTGATCCCCATGTCCTTGAGCAGGGCCATCTTCTTGAGGTCGCCATCCAGAACCGTTGCCGTTTGGCTGTTCCAGATCACAGCCGTCTTGCCCTGAGCATGCGCGGCCTCGATATCGCGTGTTTCATTCACGATCAGATAATTCTCGGGCTGCTGCGCCATGGCGGCGCGGAAGTGATAGTGCTGTTCAAGCAACGTGTCGAACGACAAGTCAGCGGCGGCCAACGTCATTTCATGGCCGGTGATGCCGTTGTCCCGGGCGCGTTGGAAGTAGGTGTGCAGTTGTTCGTCTTCGGTCCAGCCGGTTCCGTAGGGGCTGGCCAGCATGCCCAGTACGATCGTGTCCTGCACAAACTGCCTGGCTTCGTCCGATGCGTCCCAGGTCTTGCTCTCTTCGCTGGCGTGAACGGGTGCGGCGATTGTCAGGACAGTTGCGGCTGCAGTCATCAGTGGCTTCATCGAGTGTCTTTCCATGGGTTGCATTGCCTCAAGTGGGCAGACCCGGCCAGCGTCAGAACACGAGCCTTGTCCGCAGGCCGAACAGGGCCACGTTGTCCTGGCCGGGGTTCAGCAGTGGGTTCGAGATGAACTGCACCGACGGCGTGATCTGCAGGCCGGGCGAAATCGAAAACCGGTAGAAAGCCTCGAGGGTGAACTGATCGCCGTCGATGCCACGGGCTTCGGCCCAGTTCAGCCCCAGCCCAGCCAGATCGGTGTTCCGGCCGTAGTACCCGACGCCGGCTGACAGGGACCGATCATACAGCGCCGCCGTTCCCTTTGCCACGCCGGCGCGCAGGTACGGCATCCATTGGTTGCCCACGAACCACGCGGCGGAGAAGGCCGCGCCATAGTCTTCGGCCCGGCTGCCGTCATCGGCTGCATCCGCGTGCCAGAGGGTCAGGTGGATGTTGTCGAAGTAGATCCGATCAAAGCCCGACGTGTAGCCCAGCTCGAGCGATTTGAAGAGGTTGCCGTCGCTGAAAACGTCGAAGTTCGGATCGGACGGATCGGCGTTTGCGTCGGCGACACTGGCCACAGCATAGAAATTGCTGCCCAGCCGGACGCCCCCGGCAAGACCCAACCCGGGGTTGGGGGCGTTTATTGTCGGATTGGTGTTGAACGACAGGTTCTGGAAACCGCTATAGGGACTGACAAGGCCATAGATGTCGACGAAGTCGGTCACGTCGATCTGACCGAATTGCAGCGTCCACGACCCGTCCGCGGCCCTCTGCGACCAGAACAGGTTCGTCAGCAGCAAACCGGTGTCGTTGAAGGCGGTTCCCGTGATCGAAAGCGCGCCTCCGTCCAGGCCCAGAAACTGCGGAGCGACATCGGTATAGCTGTGCCGGTGTTCGACCTTGAAGGTCAACGAACCCTGTTCGGTTGCCTGCCAGCTGCCATAGAAACGGGCAATTCCGCTGGCGGCTTCGCCGGCGCCCAGGTCGGCATCCGTCGTTTGCCCAAGGGCCAGATAGTCAATGTTGAAACGGAACCCGTCTTTGGCCAGACGATCCTTCCAGGCAAACCATCCAGGCGCGATATTGCGTGGAAAATCCGACCGGAATTGCGGATCGGTCAAGCCGTCTCCGGGGTCGAGCTCGGCATTCACCGACGAGGGACCTGACAATCCGTGAGCGACCGCACCCGAAGCCCAGACAAGGGCCGCCAGCACCAGCGCAATCCGTCGGATCATTCCGAGGCCGCCTGACCACCGGTTTTGCGCCGCCCCGCGGCCCGAAGAATATCTGTCGGGTCCTCGCTCCACTCCAGCCCGTCGGTGCGGTTCTGTAGCGTCTCGACCTTGTCTGCCTCCAATTGGAACGTGGCGCGCATCGGCATCAGCCCGTCCACCACCACCATCTGGTGATCGGTCGGTGAAATCGTCAGACGCCCCGTCAGGCGGACGGGTTCGTGGACATAGCTGGGAACCCAGTCGGCATCCAGCATCACACGGATCATCTGGTTCGGCGGCGGCGGCGGCATATGGCTGCACATGCCCCGTTCGGGCACCAGATAGACAACAGATCGCCCGTCCGCGTCCGCCGGGGCCGGAATGGCGAAACCGGACAGCGTGACCTCTTGCCCGTCATACAAGGGGTTGCCAAGCGTGGCTGCTTTTTCCCTGCGTTCGGTCACGACCTGGCGTTGACTCAGCAGCCAATCCACGTCGACACCGCCCGCGGCCAGCGCGTCCTCGGTCTCGTGCAGAAGCTCCTGCCACTTCTGGTGGTCCTCGTCCGTTCCGACATCCTGCTGCAGCCGGCCACGCAGTCGCACGACGAACAGGACGTCGTCGAATTGCTCGGGGCTGAGATCGCGATAGGGGTCTTCGAAGGTCTGGACGGTCGGGTCGGGCAGATCGTCCCAACCAATCGAGAGGCCAGCCCAAGACGGCGCGCCCGCACCCAAGCTAAGCGTCGCCGCAATCAGCAGAGTTCGGACGGAGTTCAAAAAGGCGGGCTTGTCATGGCGGCCCCGACCGCGAATCCTCATCATGGCCTTAGTTGAGCGTATTTTTGTAGATCACGCCATCCTTCATGATCAGGCGGATGGTCTCGGGGCTGTCAGGCCGCGGATCCGCACCGAACAACTGATCGCCTGTACCCACGACCGAGAAATCTTCGAGCGGGTTGCCGTCGATCAGCAGGATGTCTGCATAAGCGCCTTCCTCGATCACTCCAAGCTTACCGGCGGTGTAGGGATTGGTGAAATCGCCGGACAACTGGGCGATCTCGCCTCCGATCGAGGTCAGTGTGACCATTGACTGATAGGGGCCGAAGAATTCGTTGTTCAGGTGTTTTTCATACGCGATCTGGATGTTGCAGGCTTCGACTGTGCCTACGCAATCTGTCTGGAACCCGCGCTTGACCGGGCATTCCTTCATGTTCGGGATGTAGTTCTCGAAAGTCGCCGAAGCCGAGATTGCCTTGGCAAGGCTCGATGGTTGGTTCTTGACCGCCGGAATATCCAAAAGGCCGGGATCGAACGCTGTGAGATTGGTCGTGATATACGCGCCCATTTCGTTCATCTTTTCAGCGATTTCGCAGTCGAACGAAAATCCGTGTTCGATGGACATCACGCCCGCGTCGAGCGCACCCAGAATTGCTTCCTTCCGATAAGAATGCGCCATGACATAGCTGCCATATTCATTCGCGACCTGCACGGCGGCTTTGATCTCTTCTGGCGATCCGGCCAGCAACTGCCAAGGGTCGAAGGCCGAAACGACACCGCCCGATTGCATGAATTTGAGCTGGGTCGCGCCCATCCGGAAGTTGTTGCGTCCGAATTTGTAAACGTCGTCAACGCCGCTGATTTCCTGTGCCATGTTCAGGCGGCTGAAATTGGTGTCCGTCCCCGGAGGTGCAGTGAAGTTGCCAAAGTCGGCGTGGCCTCCACGAGTGCTTAGAAAAGCGCCCGACGGATAATAGCGTGGCCCTGGAATCTGACCCGAGTCTATAGCCCGGCGAAGTCCACCGTTGGCCCCGCCTGCATCCCTGACCGTTGTGAAACCCTGCATCAGATACATTTCGGCCATCCTTGTGGCATGGATTCCGAAATCCTCCCATGTCGAATTGGCTTCCATGGCGCTGAGACTTGGCCCCATCAACATGAGATGCGCGTGGTTCTCGATGAACCCGGGTGTCAGTGTGCGCCCTTCACCGTCGATAATCGTGGCGTCTGGGGCGTCGATCGCTTCGGTCGAAACCGTTTTGATCAGATTCCCTTCGACCAGAACACTGGCGTTTTCGATGCGTTGTTCGCTTGTGCCGTCGAAGACATGCACGTTGGTGAACAGTGTTTGAAGTGGTTTTTCATCTTGGGCCGCCGCCGGCCAAGCGAGACTGAGGGCACAGGCCACTCCAAGGTATAGACGTTTCATCACTGTTCCTCCCGCTTGTGCCTGTTTGGCTATCATAATCCTAGATTTGAATATGATAGGGCCGGCGATCCAAAGTCAAACCTGCGGGGTCGACAATTGGAGAGGGGAACAGGCCGTTTGGCCAAACCGCTTGATGCAGACGGGTGGCATGAGGGTATAAGCGGCAGTCGATGATAACCGCGACTGGCCAAGCGGACGCGGCCAAAGGCCCAACTCGAGGATTTCAAGGAAGTGGTAGCGGAGGAGGGACTTGAACCCCCGACACGCGGATTATGATTCCGCTGCTCTAACCAACTGAGCTACTCCGCCACGGTGAGAGGCGATTTAAGGGAGGGGCCGAAGAGGGTCAAGAGGGAAATGCCACGAAATTGCGGGATTCTTCATCCGGCCGTGTTGGCGGGTTTCGACGGCGATTGCGAAGCGTTGGCCACGCGGCGGACGAACTCTGCGCAGGCCTCGGGTGCGGTCAGAGGGATCATGTGGCCGCGGTTCTCGAGCTGTTCAAAGCTCAGCCCGTATTCCACCATCGGTGCGCCTTGCTGGCTGGGTGACAGGATCGGATCTTCGGCCCCGTACAGGATGCCGCCCCCTACCTTCAGTTCGTGGTAGCGTTGGGATTGGGCATCGATGCTGGCGTCCACGCCCGCCAGATCCTGCGATCCGGTGATATAGGCTGACGGGCGCAGCCCCAAGGCGCCACCGGCGCGGTTCAGGAAATCACTCGGGGCCGGTTCAGGGGCGAACGCCTCGCCGATCACATGCGGCGCCGTGGTTTTCGCCAGGGGAACAGCGATCGTGTTGGCGATCAGGCTGCGCAGCCATTCGGTCCGGATCTCCAACGCCTTGAAGATGGCGGGTGTGCTGGGTACCCGATGTGTGAGCGGGGCCAGCAGGGCCAGCGCCCGAACCCGCTCAGGATTGTCCAGCGCCATGGCGAGCGACACCGCGCCCCCGAGCGAGTGTCCGACCAGAATGGCCTGCGATACGCCCTTGGCTTCGAGGAATTCGTGGACCATCCGCGCCTGTTCCGGCAGGGTGGCCAGCCGCGCGTGGTCGCGGGTCGAATACCCGCACCCGGGCCGGTCAACCGCGATGACGTGAAAGTCGTCGGCCAGAAGGTCGGTCATGGCATAGGTGAAGTGCTGCAACTGGCCGGTCAGCCCGTGGATCAGAACCACCGTCTGCTTCTCTGGATCGCCCTGTTCGACATAATGGATCGAACCGCCATTCACCGGCAGGATCTGCCCGGGCTGAGGCACGGTTTGGGCTCCCAACCGCGTCAGGCGCCGGGTCCACAGATGCATCAGGATCAACGCGGCGCCGATGATCAGCGCAATGGTCAGCAGGGTGGTCATGTCGGCGGTCCTTTGGTCTGGGCGGGATCAACGGGATGGTAATGCTCGAGCCCGGCCTTCGCCAGACGTTTGCGGAATTCCGAAACTGTGCCGGGCCACAGCGTCGTATTGCGCCCCTGTGCGTCCTGATACCACGAAGTGCATCCGCCGGCCTGCCAGACACTGTCAGTATGTCGTTCCTGCATTTCACGGGTGAAGTCGGCCTGCCGGTCAGCGTTTGGAACAATCGCGGGCAGACCCGCGCGCCGCATCTCCTCCAGCACCCGGCCGATATGGGCAACTTGCGCTTCGATCATCAGAACGACCGAATTGTGACCCAACCCGGTATGCGGACCCAGCAGGATGAAAAAGTTGGGAAACCCGGCAATGGCGGTGCCCAGATTGGCCTGCATGCCGTCGGCCCAGGCGTCTTGCAGGCTCAGTCCGTTCGCGCCGCGGATATCCAGCCTTTGGACCGCGTCCGTCACATGAAATCCTGTGCCCCAGATCAGAATGTCGGCCGCCGTCCGACTGCCATCGGTCGCGATGATCTCGGATCCTTCGATCCGCTCGACCCCATGCGGGATCACGCTGACATTGTCGCGGGCCAGTGCCGGGTACCAGTCGTTCGAGCTGAGGACGCGCTTGCAGCCGATCCGGTAGTCCGGTGTCAGAATGCGGCGCATCTCGGGGTCGGATATGGCCTCCTCCAGCCCTTTGCGCCACATCTTCATGGCAAAGTCGACCGCGCGTTTTTCGCCGCGAAATACGCGGTGGCGGAATTCGAACAGCCAGTAGATGAACTGCCTGCGGATGCGCGGCAGCAGCGGAATGCGGCGATAGAGGTGCCGGACCCAGGGCGCAATCGGCCCGTCGGGACGCGGCAGAACGTAAGGCGCGCTGCGTTGGAAGATGGTGACATGGGCGGCGGATTTGACGATTTCCGGCACGAACTGAACGGCGGACGCGCCGGTGCCGACAACTGCTATGCGTTTGCCCTGCAGCGGAATCGTGTGGTCCCATTGGGCCGAGTGGAATGCCGGACCCGGAAAGCCCGCTGCTCCCGGGATCTCGGGAGTGCTGGGGATGTGCAGGGCGCCGATGGCCGACACCAGGAACCGTGCCGTCCACTGCGCGCCGCCGGTCGTCTCGACCTGCCAATGCGTGCCGTCCCAGCGGGCCGACTTCAGTTCGGTGTGGAAATGGCACAGATCGTACAGCCCTTCGTCACGCGCAACGCGGCGCATGTAGTCCCAGATTTCGGCCCCGCCTGCATAGGCTCGGGTCCAGTCCGGGTTCGGATGGGTGGCCATCGAATACAGGTGCGAGGGCACATCGCAGGCCACGCCGGGATAGGTGTTCTCTCGCCATGTGCCGCCGATGTCGTCGGCTTTTTCAAGGATCGCGATGTTGTGGATGCCGCGTTTGCGGGCTTCGATCGCCATGATCAGTCCCGAGAACCCGGCCCCTACAATCAGCATGTCGATGTCGTGGGTCATGCCTGCACCTCCTCCCAAAGGTACAAGGTCAGGATAGGGTCAAACCGCGTTTCAGGAAAACCTGCCGTGGGGTCAGTCTTGGTTCAGATCCTCGGGCAGGGGGCGCGGCAGTTGGTCCAGCAGGCGGAACACCTGCGCGCGACAGGCCGGGCCGGTCCAGTCCGGCGGGCAGAAACTGTCGGGCAGGTCGGGTAGACGCAGAACGACGCGCCGCCACCGATGCACGATCAACGTGCGCAGCGTGGCGATCTGACAGGGCGTGGGCTCCCAACTGGCCGGGCGGCCTTGGGACACGTGGCGCACGGCCTCGTGCAGGGACCGGCAAGCCGCGCGCAGATCTGGCGGGAACAGTTTTTCATGCACCCATCGCGGAACCGAGCGGGCGGTGACCTCAAGGATCAGCAACTCGTCCTGGTCCACGGGCGGTGACCCCGGTCCCAACGCGATGTTGCGCCCGATCGGCGTGTAATCGTGGCTGAGCAGGATGTCTTCCAGCAGCCGGGTGCCGGTGCCATCCTCGGCGATCAGCAGGTGCAGCGGCGTATCCGGCGCAGGGTCACGCGCATAGATGCGCGGCGTGACCCGGGCCGATTGCGTGCGGCCATATTCGGTCAGGAAATGCATCGAGACGCGCCCGACCCGGTCGCTTTCGATCCAGCCATCCTTGCGCAGACGGTGCAGGGCCACGCGGATCGCCTCGGGCTTGATGCCCATCGGTTCGATGATGCGGCCCAGCGCCCCGCCCGATATCTTGGCGCCACGCTCCTGCGCCATGTCGCCGAACAGCGACACGATGATCGACCAGACCCGCTGATTCTGCGGGTCGGCCAGTTCGGCCACAGCCTGAGTGAACCACGGATGCGCGTTGGTCATGCGCCCAGTCTATCCGGCCCGGCTGTGCAAGAAAAACACTTTGCCGCGCGCTCAGTAGGCGTTCATGGTCAGCAGTTCATATTCGGCGACCTTCTCGTCATCCTGATTGGTCAGGGTCACGTGCCAGCGCATCTCGCCATATTCGTCGGTGCGGCGAGTCTTTTGCTTGACCGTCAGGCGGACCTTGATGCTGTCGCCGGCCACCACCGGCTTCATGAAGCGCAGGCCGTCCAGCCCGGTATTGGCCAGCACCGGCCCTTCGTTCGGCTCGACGAACAGGCCGGCGGCAAAACTCAGCAGCAGATAGCCATGCGCCACCCGGCCCGGAAAGAACGGGTTTCTGGCCGCTGCGTCCTCGTTCATGTGGGCGTAGAATGTGTCGCCGGTGAAATGGGCGAAATGTTCGATGTCGTCCAGCGTGATGGTCCGGGGCGCCGTGTGCAGCGTCTCGCCGATCTGCAGTTCCGTGAATTTGCGGGTGAAGGGGTGCGCGGGGCCTTGGATCTCGGGCGCGCCGGGGATCCATTTCCGGCCGATCGTCGCCAGCATCCGGGGCGAGCCCTGCAGGGCCGTGCGCTGCATGTAGTGTTTCACGCCGCGCACGCCGCCCATCTCTTCACCGCCGCCGGCGCGGCCGGGGCCGCCATGAACCATGTGCGGCAGGGGCGAGCCATGGCCGGTGGATTCCTGCATCGAGTCGCGGTCGTTGATATAGATCCGCCCGTTGAAGGCGGCAGCGCCCATCACCACCTGGCGCGCGACCTCGGGGTCATGGGTGATCAGCGAGGTGACCAGAGACCCCTGGCCGCGATTCGCCAGCGCGATGGCGTGGTCCAGATCGCGATAGCCCATGATGGTCGAGACCGGGCCGAACGCCTCGGTGTCATGCACGTGCCGGGCGGCGTCAGGATCGGCGCAGTAAAACAGCATTGGCGGCACGAAGGCGCCTTTTTCGGCATCGGCGCCGACCACCTCGAACGCGTCGGGGTCGCCGAATACGCGCTGTGCCTCCTGCCCGATGAGGCTGGCCTTGGCCAGAACGTCGGCCTTCTGCCCGTTTGAGACCAGCGCGCCCATACGCGTGCCGTCCAGCCGCGGATCACCGATCGTGGTCTGCGCCAGCTTGGCCGAGATCGCGGCGATCAGCGCCTCGACCTGCGCCTCGGGGGCGATGATGCGGCGGATAGCGGTGCATTTCTGCCCGGCCTTCGTCGTCATCTCGCGCACGACTTCCTTGACGAACAGGTCAAATTCGGGCGTGCCGGGTGCCGCGTCGGGGCCAAGGATCGAGGCGTTGAGGCTGTCCTGCTCGGCCACGAACCGCACCGAGTTGGTCACGATCACCGGGTTCTGCCGCAGCTTCATCGCGGTGTCGGCCGAGCCGGTAAAGCTGACCACGTCCTGACAGGTCAAATGATCCAGCATGTCGCCCAGCCCGCCCGAGACCAGCTGCAGTGCGCCGTCGGGCAGGATGCCGCTATCCAGCATGATCCGCACGGCCAACTCGGTGACATAGCAGCTGTTGGTGGCCGGTTTCACGATCGCCGGAACCCCGGCCAGCAGGGTGGGGGCCAGTTTCTCCAGCATGCCCCAGACCGGGAAATTGAAGGCGTTGATATGCACCGCGACCCCTTGCAGCGGGGTGCAGACATGCTGGCCCAGGAAGGTGCCGTTTCGCGACAGTTGCTCGACATCGCCATCCAGATAGACATGGCCGTCGGGCATCTCGCGCCGCCCTTTCGAGGCAAAGACGAACATGGTGCCGATACCGCCGTCGATGTCGATCAGGTGATCCTTCTGCGTGGCGCCGGTTTCAAAACTCAGGTCATAGAGCGCCTGTTTGCGTTCCGACAAGGCCTGCGCCAGCGCCTTGAGCATCTTGGCGCGTTCATGGAACGTCAGCCGGCGCAGGGCAGGCCCGCCCACATCGCGGGCATGGGCCAGCATCGCCTGCACGTCCAGCGCGTCGTTGCCAGCGGTGGCAAAGGGCTCTCCGGTGATGGCCGAGGCGATGGTGCGGGCCCCGGCGCCGGGCGCAACCCACTGGCCCGCGGCGAAACTGGAAATCTGTTTCAGAGACATGAAATGCTCCTGTATTGGGGCCGCCTTGCGCGGCGAAATGTGCTCAGTGACCCAGCGCGCCCATCTGTTGCGGCAGGTATAGAACCACGATCGGAACCAAAACGATCAGCGCCAGGCGGAAGATGTCGGCCACCCAGAATGGGGTCACGCCGCGAAAGATCGTTCCGGTCGAGACGTCGCCCACCACGCCTTTCAGGATGAACACGTTCAGGCCCACCGGCGGGGTGATCAGCGAAATCTCGGTCACCACCACCACGACGATGCCGAACCAGATCGGGTCATAGCCCAGCGAGGTCACCAGCGGGAAAAAGATCGGAACCGTCAGCAGCAGCATCGACAGGGATTCGAACACGCAGCCCAGGATGATGTAGATGCCCAGGATCATGAGGATCACAACGAAAGGTGCCACGTCATAGGCGGTGACCATGGCGATCAGCGCCTCGGGCAGGCCGGCCAGGTTGATGAAGTTCGAAAAGATCTGCGCGCCGATCAGCACCGCGAACAGCGCGGCGGCGGTAAAGCAGGTTTCCTTCAGCACCTCAAAGGTCGATCCCACGGTCAGCCCGCCGCGGAACAGCGCGATCAGAAAAGCCCCGGCGGCGCCCATGCCTGCGGCCTCGGTCGGCGAAAAGGTCAGGTTCAGTGGTTCGAAATCGAACACGCCATACAGCCCGCCGATCACCAGGAAGAACAGCAGCAGCACCGCCCAAACGGACCCCAGCGCGCTGATGCGCTCGCCCCAGCTGGCGCGCTCACCGGCCGGGCCGGCCTCCGGGTTGCGCCACACGGTCCAGCGCACGGCGAACAGGTAGAACAGGATGCCCAGAATGCCGGGGATGATGCCGGCCATGAACAGCTTGCCGATCGAGGTTTCGGTCAGCAGCCCGTAGATGACAAGGATGACCGAGGGCGGGATCAGGATGCCCAGCGTGCCGCCTGCGGCGATCGAGGCGGTCGACAGTTCGTCGGAATACCCATAACGGCGCATTTGCGGCATCGCGACTTTGGACATGGTCGCGGCGGTGGCCAGCGACGATCCGCAGATGGCCGAGAACCCGCCGCAGGCCGCGACTGTCGCCATGGCGATGCCGCCACGCATGTGACCCAGAAAGGCGTTGGAAACCGCATAAAGCTCGCGCGCCATGCCGCCCTTGTTGACGAACAGGCCCATCAGGATGAACAGCGGCACGACCGACAGGCCGTAATCCTGCGCGGTATCGGTGATCTGGCGGCCGACCATCGACATCGCGGCCTTCAGCCCGCGCTCGTCAAAGATCGAGCCGCCGCGTTCATAGGCAAAACCCAACGTGCCGACCAGCCCCATGGCAAAGACGATGGGCAGGCGCATCAGCACCAGTATCAGGACAAGGGCAAATCCGATGAGGGCAGCGGTCATTGAGTGGATTCCGTCAGGGTCTTGGGGGCAAACAGGTGCAGCAGTCCGGTGATGATCATCACCACGGCGGTGATCGCCACCGACGCAGTGATGAACCAGCCGACGAGGTAGGTCGGGATGCTGAGGTATTCGGTGACATCGCCATAGTCGCGGGCGCGTTCGGCCAGTATCCAGACGCGCTGGACCGGCCAGTACAACATGACGCCGCTGATGATATAGATCACCGCGTCGCGCAGCCGGCTGAGCCGCAGGCGGTGGAAGATACCGTCGGTCAGGTCCACGGCGATATGCCCGTTGGTGACCGAGATGATGGGCAGTACCGAGAACACCAGAATCGCCATCAGGATGCGCGTCAGTTCGGTGGCGGCCTCGATCGGCGCGTTGAAGACCGACCGCAGGATCACGTCGCAGAAGGTCATCACCATCAGGATGAACAGGGCCGTGCAGGCGACGATCACCGGCAGGACGCTGGCGCGCCGTACAAGCTGGATGAGAGGGGTCATCGGTTGGCTCCGGAAGGGGCTGGGTGGGGGCGGCCAGTGCCGCCCCGCATCAGGGATCAGTTCGAGGACATTTCCGACTTGATCATGTCATAGGCGGCTTGCGCATCGACGCCGGCTTCGTTGACTTCGGCAATAACCTTGGCGCGCACGTCCTCGGCGATCGTCGAGAATTTCTCCATGTCCTCGGCAGCGGCTTCGTGGATCGCATTGCCCTCGGTGCTTTCGGTCGCTTCACGGCCGATGGCGTCGATCTCGTCCCAGATCTTGCCGATCTCGCGGCTCAGCGGTTCGCCGAACACGTTTTCTTCCAGCGCTTTCTGGATGTCCTCGGGCAGGTCGGCGAAGGTGTCCTCGTTCATGATGAAGGCAAACGACCCGCGATACAGGCCGCCCGGCATCTCATAGACGTTCGGGGCCACTTCGGTCAGCTTGAAGCCCTTGCGCGATTCGAACGGCATGACAACGCCGTCGGCGGCCTTCGAGGCCAGTGTTTCATAGACCTTGGGGGCCGGAACCTGGATGCCGGTCGCACCCAGTGCGGTGCCCACATCGCCACCGACGCCACCGGGGATCCGCACCTTGAGGCCCGAGATCTGGTCCATCGAGGTAACCGGGCTGCTTGTGTGCAGCTGGGCGGGGCCGTGGGTGTGCAGGGCAATGACCTTGACGCCGCGGTGTTCGTCGGCGGCCTTCAGGTATTTGTCGTAAGCGCGCCAATAGGCGACCGAGGCGGCCTCGGCCGAGCCTTCATAGCCCGGCAGTTCGATCAGCTTGGTCGTCACGAAGCGGCCCGGCTGATAGCCGTGGAAGATGATCGACGCATCCGCCGCGCCATCCATGATCAGGTCCATCTGAGCCGGGGGCGGGGCGATGCCCAGCTTCAACTCGGCAGTCACCTTGCCGTCGGTGGCCTCTTCGACCATCTCGACAAATTTGGGCCACATCTTGGCGTTGATCCCGTGGGTGGGCGGCGCCCAGCTGGAAATCGTCAGGGTGTAATCCGCCGCAAATGCCACGCTGCCAGACACTGCCAAGGCAGCCGTCGCCAACAGCGTTTTGATCCCGTTGAGTTTCATGACTGGTTTCCTCCTCCAAAACATGAGTCACAAATGCGTTAATGGTCCTTTTTGTAACCATCAACCGGCCGAAAGCCCGGATTCGGCGCTTCGTCGGAGAAATTTATTGACCAACCGTTCGGTTAATGCAAGAAGAATATCGAAACGAATGCAAAGCGAGCGGCCCATGAGCGATACGATTCTTGCGCAGCGGCGTGGAAATTATGTGGAAATCACTCTCAACCGCCCTGATCGCCTGAACAGTTTCACCGAGGAAATGCACCACGCCCTGCGCCGCGCCATCGAAGGCGCGCGCGATGAGGGCGCGCGGGCGATCCTGCTGACCGGGGCCGGCCGCGGGTTTTGCGCGGGGCAGGATCTGGCCGATCGCGACCCGTCGAAAATGGACGGCCCGCCGGATCTGGGCCACACGGTGCGCACCTTCTACGCGCCGCTGGTGCGGTTGATCCGGTCGCTGAACTTTCCGGTGATCTGCGCGGTGAACGGGGTGGCCGCGGGCGCGGGTGCCAATCTTGCGCTGGCCTGCGATATCGTGCTGGCCGCCGAGTCCGCGAAATTCATCCAGTCCTTCGCCAAGGTCGGGCTGATCCCCGATACCGGCGGCAGCTGGCACCTGCCGCATCTGCTGGGCGAGGCGCGGGCCAAGGGGCTGGCCCTGACCGGCGAGCCCTTGGCGGCGAAAACGGCCGAGGACTGGGGCCTGATCTGGAAAGCCCTGCCCGATGCCGATCTGATGGCCGAGGCACGCGCGCTGGCCGAACGCTTGTCGAACGGCCCGACGCTGGGCCTGGGTCTGACCAAGCAGACCATCCAGGCCGCCGCGACCAACAGCCTGACCGATCATCTGGAAATCGAGGCCGACGCCATGAAGACCTGCGGTGAATCCGCCGACTATGCCGAAGGCGTCGCAGCTTTTCTGGAAAAGCGCAGCCCGGAGTTTCGGGGCGAATGAGCATGACGCCGAAAGAACGCGCCGAAAAGGCCGCCGCTGCGATGTGGGCGCAGGACCATGCCTCGAAATGGGCGGGGATGGAACTGGTCGAGGTCGACGAGGGCACCGCGACACTGGCGCTGACCGTGCAGCAGCACCATTGCAACGGGCACGGGATCTGCCATGGCGGCGTGACCTTCATGCTGGCCGACAGCGCCTTTGCCTTTGCCTGCAACAGCCGCAACCAGTCGACCGTGGCCCAGCACAACGTGATCAGCTATGTCGCGCCGGGCCGGCTGGGCGACCGGCTGACCGCCCGCGCGACCGAGCAGAGCCTGACCGGCCGCAGCGGCATCTATGACGTGACAGTGACCAACCAGGACGGTCAAAAGATCGCCGAGTTCCGGGGCTTTTCCCGCGCGATCAATGGCACCCTGTTTCCAGAAACTTGAGGTGAGGAGGACATCATGAAGGATCTGACCCCGAACAAAGCGGATCTTGACCCGATCGAGATCGCGTCGATCGATGAAATCCGCAGCTTGCAGTTGGACCGCCTGAAATGGTCGCTGCGTCACGCCTATGACAACGTGCCGATGTACAAGCAGCGGTTCGACGAGGCCGGGGTACATCCCGACGATCTGAAAACCCTGGCCGATCTGGCCAAGTTTCCCTTCACCTACAAGAACGACCTGCGCGACAACTACCCGTTCGGTCTGTTTGCCGTGCCGCGGGAGCAGATCATCCGCCTGCATGCCTCGTCCGGCACCACGGGCAAACCGACCGTGGTGGGGTACACCAAGGCCGATATCGACAACTGGGCCGATCTGGTGGCCCGCAGCCTGCGCGCCAGCGGTCTGCGCAAGGGCGACATGATCCACAACGCCTATGGCTATGGCCTGTTCACCGGCGGCCTGGGCGCGCATTACGGGATCGAGCGTCTGGGTGCCACGGTCGTTCCCATGTCCGGCGGTCAGACCGAGAAGCAGGTGGCCCTGATCACCGATTTCAAACCCGACGGCATCATGGTCACGCCGTCCTACATGCTCAACATCCTGGAACAGTATCACAAGGTCGGAATGGACCCGCGCGAAAGCTCTCTGTCGGTGGGCGTGTTTGGGGCCGAGCCCTGGACGGATGCGATGCGCAAAGAGGTCGAGCAGGCCTTTGACATGCATGCCGTCGACATCTACGGCCTGTCCGAGATCATGGGGCCGGGCGTCGCCAACGAATGCGTGGAAACCAAGGACGGCCCGGTCATCTGGGAGGATCACTTCTACCCCGAGATCATCGACCCGCAGACCGGCGAGGTTCTGCCCGACGGCGAAATGGGCGAGCTGGTCTTTACCACGCTGACCAAGGAAGGCCTGCCGATGATCCGCTACCGCACCCGCGACCTGACGCGGCTGCTGCCGGGCACCGCGCGTTCGATGCGGCGGATGGAGAAGATCACCGGCCGCAGCGACGACATGATCATCCTGCGCGGGGTCAACGTCTTCCCCAGCCAGATCGAGGAACAGGTCATGGCCACCGGCGGCATCGCCGCGCATTACCAGATCGAGCTGTACAAATCCGGCCGCATGGACGCGATGCGCGTCTATGTCGAGGCGATGCCCGACGCGGCCGATGAGCTCAGCAAGACCGCCGCCGCGCGGATGCTGACCAAGCGGATCAAGGACATCGTTGGCGTTTCCACCGAGATCGTTGTAGGGGACCCCGGCGATGTCGAGCGCAGCCAGGGCAAGGCCAAGCGCGTCGTCGACAACCGAGACAAGGAGTGAGGTTTGGCCCGTACGATTGCAAAAGATCACGACCAGAAACGCGCCCAGATCCTGAAATCGGCGGCGCGGGTCTTTGCCCGCGAAGGCTTCGACCGCGCCTCGATGACCCAGCTTGCGCGCGAATGCGGGATCTCGAAGGCCAACATCTATCACTACTACGACAGCAAGGACGCGATCCTGTTCGACATTCTCGAGACCTATCTGCGGGAGCTGCGCGACCTGATCTGCGGGCTCGAGATGGACGGCCTCAGCCCGCCCGAAAAGCTGCACCGCGTGGTGGCCGAGATCCTGCTGGCCTATCAGGGCGTGGATGACGAACACCGGGTCCAGACCAGCGGCATGTCGGCTCTGCCCGAGGATCAGCAGCGCCTGTTGCGCGGGTATCAGCGTGACATGGTGAATTTCCTCAGCGCGATCCTGTCCGAGGTCGCGCCCGACGTGTTCCAGGGCGACGGGGCCAAGCTGCGGTCGGCCACGATGTCGGTCTTCGGCATGCTGAACTGGTACTACATGTGGAATTCCGGCGCCGATGCGCAGGCGCGCCGGGACTATGCCGCGCTGGTCAGCAACCTGACCCTGTCGGGCGTCAAGGCGCTGTAGCACCGGTTCTGCCGGCATTGTGATTTGGCTTTCGCGGGTGTCCCGGCGTTTACTTGCGGTCGGAGGGCGCCATGCAAAAACCGGAACGGTTCGACAAATTCTATTTCGCCAAGGTCGGGATGGGCGAGGCCTGCGGCTGCGCCGAGCGCATCATCGACGTCTATGAATTCAACCGCAAAGCGGGTGCGCGTGACGCGGGCACGGGCAAGCTGGCCCGGTCAAGGCGTCGCGGCCTGCGATCGCTTGCCCTGAAATACGGCCTGATCAGCCGCCCCAGCGGGCGGTGATCACGGGGTGCGCAGGCCCAGCCGCGTGACGACCTCTGCGGCCTCGGCCAGCCAGCGGTTTTTCAGTTCGACCCCCGAGGCCCGGCGCAGGCCCATCTGGCGCAGCTTTTCCATCCGCTCGGGGTTGCCCGCTCCGAAACCTGCGGCCACCCGGGGCCACCAGTAATCGACCGATTCCTGCATCGCCGGCGCCGCGCCCTGTTCCAACAGCTTGACCGCGCCTTCCAGGGCCAATTCACCGTGATGCGCCTCGATCGGGGCGATAGCGCGGAACGCCTCGGCCAGCGGCTGATAGGACACCAGCGCGAACTCGGCCAGTTGCACGCCCACGGCCCGGCTCATCAGCAGGTTCATCACCACCGCATCGGTCCAGCCTTC
The DNA here is from genome assembly GCF_025141855.1 of Ruegeria sp. B32. Taxonomy (NCBI): domain Bacteria; kingdom Pseudomonadati; phylum Pseudomonadota; class Alphaproteobacteria; order Rhodobacterales; family Roseobacteraceae; genus Ruegeria; species Ruegeria sp. B32. Next base: position 500,575 of record NZ_CP081106.1, read on the forward strand.
GATCGGATAGTTGAAGACCGCAAGGCGCATGTCATGTTCGCTGCGCGTGGCCCCGATATCGGCGGAACGGTTCAGCCGTGCGGTCCACGGGTGATGCGTGGCATAGCGGTCGGTATCCGCGCCGAACTCGCCCATGATCTTCAGAACGCGGTCGGCATTGTCGGTCTTTTCCAGAACGATCTTCGCCGCCGCGATACGTTCCTTGATGCCCGGGCCCTGGTTGATGATGTCGGCGAACCCCGCCGCACCGGCCAGTTCGCTGTCGACGAAGGTCGCCATCAGCTTCATCAGTTCGGCCCGGTATCGGGGTGGCACGTTGGTCGGGTTGGTCAGAACGCCGCCTGCGGCCAGGTAGCTTTCGATGCTCATGTCTTCGGCCATGGTCCCTCTCCCTTTACTGGTCGTAATCGACGACGACATTGTCGGTCAGCGGGTAGGCCTGGCAGCTGAGCACATAGCCCTTCTCGACCTCGTAATCCTCGAGCGCGTGGTTGGCCACCATTTCGACCTCGCCTTCGATCACCTTGCAGCGGCAGGTCGAACAGACCCCGGCCTTGCAGGCATAGGGGGCGTCCATCGCGTTTTCCAGCGCCGCATCCAGAATGGTCTGGTCCTTGGGCATGGTGAGGGTCTGGCTGGCGCCGTCCAGCGTGACGCGGGCCTGAGTCTGGTTGGCCTGTGCAGCCGTTGCCACATCGCCATGCTTGCGTTTGGCACGGCCCGGTTGGGCGCTGGCGAACAGCTCGAACTTGATCTGGCTGTCATTCAGCCCGTGTTCGCGCAACGCCTCGGCAATGCCCAGCATCATCGGCTCGGGGCCGCAGATGAAGGCGGTGTCGGTGTTTTCGACGTCGATCCAGTGCTGGAACAGTTCGGCGCATTTTCTCTTTGTCACCAACCCGGTGAACAGGTCGATCTCCTGCGCGTCGGTTTCCAAGATATGGATCACGTTCACGCGGCCCATATACTGGTTCTTCAGGTCTTCCAGCTCTTCGCGGAACATGATCGTGTTCACGCCCTTGTTGGCATAGACCAGCGTGAAGCGCGCATTCGGCTCGCGTGCCAGCGTGGTCTTTAGGATCGACAGCACGGGCGTGATGCCCGACCCGCCGGCAAAGCCCAGGTACTGCCGATGCGCGGCCGGGTCCAGCGGTGTGTGGAAGGCCCCCATCGGCGGCATCGCCTGCAGCCTGTCGCCCACTTTCAGCTCGGTGTTGGCCCAGGTTGAAAAGGCGCCGCCCTCGACCCGTTTGATGCCCACCTGCAGAACGCCGTCATCCTTGCCCGCGCAGATCGAGTAGGAGCGGCGCAGCTCTTCCCCGTCAAATTCGCGGCGGAAGGTCAGGTACTGGCCCTGAACAAAGTCGAATTCCTCGGCCGCGCCGTTCACCGGTTTCAGCGTGACCACGACCGCGTCGCGGATGGTCTTGTGGATGTCGGTGACTTCCAGATCGTGAAAACGTGCCATCCGGTCCTCCTCAGATGCACTTGAAATAGTCGAAAGGTTCCAGGCAGTCGGTGCAGCGCCAATGCGCCTTGCACGGAGTCGAGCCGAACTGGCTGACCTTTTCCACTGCCGTGCTGCCGCAATGCGGACAGCGGTCGGGTCCGCCCGCGGGCTGGGGCGGTGCGATGCCGTATTCCTCAAGCTTCGCGCGGCCCTTGTCGCTGAGCCAATCGGTCGTCCAGGCCGGAGAGATGCGGGTCTCCAGCTTGATCTTGTCGATGCCGTGGTCGCGCAGGGCGGTTTCGATGTCCATCGCGATGACCGAGGTCGCGGGACAGCCCGAGTAGGTCGGCGTCACGGCAACCTTCAGCGTGTCGCCCTCCCAGGCCACATCGCGCACGATGCCCAGATCGACGACCGAGATCACGGGGATCTCGGGGTCGGGCACGGCGTCGAGCCATTCCCAGACCTGCTCTACGGTGGCACGGTTCATCGGCCTTTACCAGGTTGCGCCCGGATAGGCCCGCTGCAGCCATTGCATCTGGGTCAGCAGATGGCCCAGATGTTCGGTATGCATGCGCCCGTCGCGGCCGCCCTTGTGGGCAAAGCGGCTGTCGGGAATGGTCAGGGTGGCCTCGGTCAGCACGCGCCGAACCAGCGCGTCATATTCCTCGCGCAGGCTGGCGGGATCGGGGGCGATGCCCGCGTCGGACATCTCGGCATCGACCTCGTCGCTGGCGAACATCTCGCCCACATACGGCCAGAGGTAGTCCAGCGCCTCCTGCATGCGCCTGTGGCTTTCTTCGGTCCCGTCGCCCAGTCCGACCACCGTGTCGCTGGACCGTTCCAGGTGATAGGCGACCTCTTTGCTGGCCTTCTCGGCAATCGCCGCGACCCGGTCGTCGGACGATTTCATCAGCCGGCCCAGCATGATCGAGTGCCACGCATCAAACAGGAATTGGCGCATCAGGGTGCGGCCGAAATCGCCGTTGGGCACCTCGACCAGCAGCACGTTGCGGAAATCCCAGGCGTCGCGCAGAAAGGCCAGATCGTCGGCGGACTTGCCTTCGCCCTGAACCTCTCCGGCCAGGCCCAGCCACATCTGCGTCTGGCCGATCAGGTCCAGCGCGGTGTTGGCCAACGCGATGTCTTCCTCCAGCACCGGCGCGTAGCCGCACCATTCGCTGACGCGATGGCCCAGGATCAGCGTGTTGTCCCCCATCCGCAGCAGGAATTGCAGGAATGCTTCGTCGCGGGTCATCACATCGCCCCCACTTCTTCGGGGATGTCGAAAAAGGTCGGATGACGGTAGACCTTGCTTTCGCTGGGCTCGTACAGCGGGCCCTTGTCGCTGGGCGAACTGGCGGTGATGTTGTTGGCCTCGACCACCCAGATCGAGACGCCCTCGTTGCGGCGGGTATAGACGTCGCGGGCGTTCTTGATCGCCATTTCGGCATCGGGCGCGTGCAGCGAGCCGACATGGCGGTGGCTCATGCCGTGCTGGCCGCGGATGAAGATTTCCCACAGGGGCCATTCGTTTTTCATCAGGTGTCCTCCTATCGGGTGGGTTATTCGGCTGCGACCTTGCGGGCGCGTTTCTTGCGGGCATGTTCCAGCAGACCGTCACGCACCCATTTGCCCTCGTCCCAGGCCTTGTTGCGGGCGGCCAGGCGGTCGGTGTTGCAGGGGCCGTTGCCCTTGATCACGTCAAAGAATTCCGACCAGTCGGGCTGAGTGAAATCGTAATGCCCGCGCTCTTCGTTCCATTTCAGGTCCGGGTCGGGGATGGTTAGGCCCAGATACTCGGCCTGCGGCACGGTCTGATCTACGAATTTCTGGCGCAGCTCGTCATTGGTGTTGATCTTGATCTTCCACGCCATCGACTGGGCCGAATGCACCGAGTCCTTGTCGGACGGGCCGAACATCATCAGTGACGGGTACCAGAACCGGTTCAGCGCGTCCTGCGCCATCTTGCGCTGTTCGGGCGTGCCCTCGGCCATCTTGCGGATCGCGTCATAGCCCTGGCGCTGGTGAAAGCTTTCTTCCTTGCAGATGCGGATCATCGCGCGCGAATACGGCCCGAACGAGGTGCGCTGCAGCGGCACCTGGTTCATGATCGCCGCCCCGTCGACCAGCCAGCCCACCGCGCCGATATCGGCCCAGTTCAGCGTGGGATAGTTGAAGATCGAGCTGTATTTCATCCGCCCGTCCAGCAGCATCTCGGTCAGTTCGTCGCGGCTGACACCCAGGGTTTCGGCGGCGCAGTACAGGTACAGGCCGTGCCCGGCCTCGTCCTGCACCTTGGCCAGCAGGATCGCCTTGCGTTCCAGCGTTGGCGCGCGGGTAATCCAGTTGCCTTCGGGCAGCTGTCCGACGATCTCGGAATGTGCGTGCTGGCCGATCTGGCGGATCAGCGTCGCGCGATAGTCGTCGGGCATCCAGTCCTTGGGCTCGATCTTGATGTCGGCGTCGATCTTGTCCTGAAAGGCGCGTTCCTGCTCGGTCATTTCCTCGCGGGATTTGACGCCTGTTCCTGCCGTCTTGATCATCTGAGCGTACATGTCGGGTCTCCTCCCTTACACGCGTTCGAGAATAAGCGCGGCGCCCTGGCCTACGCCCACGCACATGGTGCACAGGGCATAGCGCCCGCCGGTGCGGCGCAGCTGATAGGCCGCCGTCATGACCAGCCGCGCGCCGGACATGCCCAGCGGATGGCCGATGGCGATGGCACCACCATTGGGATTCACATGGGGTGCGTCATCGGCCACGCCAAGTTCACGCAGGGTGGCCAGACCCTGGGCCGCGAAGGCCTCGTTCAATTCTATCACATCCATCTGCTCGATGCTCAGCCCCGTGCGGGCCAGCACCTTGCGGGTGGCCGGGACCGGGCCGATTCCCATGACCCGAGGCTCGACCCCCGCGACCGCCATGCCCACGACACGGGCCATCGGGGTCAGGCCGTTCTTCTGCGCGGCAGCTTCGTTGGCCAGCAGAATGGCCGCGGCGCCGTCATTGACGCCCGAGGCATTGCCTGCCGTCACCGTCTTGTCCGGCCCGTTGACGCCCTTCAGGCCTGCCAGCTTTTCGGCCGTGGTGCCGGGGCGGGGATGTTCGTCGGTGTCCACCACCAGCGGGTCGCCCTTGCGCTGGGGGATGGTGACGGGGGTGATTTCCTCGGCAAAAACGCCGGCCTGATGCGCGACCGCCCAGCGGGCCTGGCTGCGGGCGGCAAAGGCATCCTGATCGGCGCGGCTAACGTCATAGTCCTCAGCCACGTTGTCGGCGGTCTGCGGCATCGAATCCGTGCCGTACATCTGCTGCATCTTCGGGTTCACGAACCGCCAGCCGATCGTGGTGTCATAGACCGCGTTGGCGCGGGAAAAGGCGCTGGTGGCCTTGGGCATCACGAAGGGCGCGCGCGACATGCTTTCGACGCCACCGGCAATCGCCATGTCATAGTCGCCCGCCTTGATGGCCCGCGCGGCCATGCCGACCGCATCCATGCCGCTGGCGCACAGGCGGTTGATCGTGGTGCCGGGCACTTGAACCGGGAAGCCGGCCAGCAGGGCGGCCATGCGCGCCACGTTCCGGTTGCTTTCGCCGGCCTGGTTGGCATCGCCCAGGATCACGTCATCCAGGCTGGCCCAGTCCACCTGCGGGTTCCGCTCTTTCAGCGCAGCCAGCGGGATCGCGGCCAGATCGTCGGTGCGAACCTGGGACAGGGCCCCGCCATAGCGTCCGATCGGGGTGCGCTGTGCGTCGCAGATGAAAGCGTCCATGCGTCAGAACCTCGTGTCTTGCGTCCGGGTCAATAAGTGACCGCTTGGTCGGGTAATACGCCCGGAAGCGATTCGCGGCAAGGAAAATGTAACGCAATCGTGCGCCAAATCGAAATTCGGTAACGTATTTGTGCCGACATGAGAAAACCCGCACGGGGGCGGGCGATCTCGATCTTCGGGGCAGGAACCGACTAAAGCTGACCGGCTTCGGTCAGAACCTTGCGCGCCACGCGAAAGCACTCCAGCGCCTGCGGGACGCCGCAATAGATGCCGACGACATGGATGATCGCCCGAATCTCCTCCTTGCTGACGCCGTTGTTCAGGGCTCCGCGACAGTGGATCTCCCACTCGTGCATCTTGCCCAGGGCGCCGATCATCGACAGGTTCATCATCGAGCGGGTCTTGGGGTCGATCACCTCGTCCCCCCAACCGAAGCCCCAGCACCAGGCTGTCATGGCCTCCTGAAATGGGCGGGTGAAATCATCCGCCGCGGCCAGGTTCTTTTCCACGTATTCGTCGCCCAGCGTCGCCTTGCGCTGCGCCAGTCCCTTCAGAAACAGGTCTTCGTCAAAGATGTCGGCCATCGTCCACTCCGCTTGCATCTGTATCCACCGCCTCGCGCATCCATTGCTGCAAGCGGGCGATCGAATGTTCCGACATTACGCCGCAAGCCGGGTCCAACACCAGCGGGCCGGGGCGATAGCCGCGCGATTTCAGGCCGCGATGCACGCTTTCAACCAGCCGGATGTCTTCTTCGACCGTGGTTTCCCGGTCCTGCACCGCCAGTTGGCGGATCACCGCGCTTTCGGATCCGCCCTCGGTGTACCAGCCGCGCCAGACGGTGCAGTGATCGGCATCCTGCGCGCGCCAGTGATAGGTGTTCAGCACATTGCCGGGATAGCACTGGAACGAGAACATCGGCCACAGAAACCACGACTGATAGTCACCCGCATGGGGCACGGACAGGTCGATGGGATAGGTCATCTTGTCGAGGCTCTGACACTCGGTCGTATGGCGCAGAACGTATCCGCCGCCTGCATCGGGTTGAATGTCATAGGTCTCGGGTTTGACCACGCCGGTGGCAAAGGTCGGGTGATTGGTCGGGCAGTGATAGCATTCCGAGTAGTTCTCGATACTGACCTTCCAGTTGCAGTTTTCGGGAATCTCGACCCATTCCAGCGGCTCAAGATCGTCGATCTGCGGGACAAAGGCGCGGATTTCCGCACGCACGCCGGGGTACCAGTCGTCCATCGGGGCGGCGTCATCGTCGAGGTTGACGAAAATGAAGCCGTTGAACAGCTCGGTCCGCACCGGGGTCAGGCAGATCGCGCTGCGGTCGAAGCCCGGAACCGATTTGATGTTCGGCCCGGCGCGAAGTTGCCCGGTGAGTTCATAGGTCCACGCGTGATAGGGGCAGACGACGACGCGGGTGTTGCCGGCCCCGGTCACCATCTCATGCGCGCGGTGCTGGCAGACATTGTAGAAGGTGCGGATTTCGCCATCGCGCCCGCGGATGCAGAACAGGTTCTGACCTGCGATTTCAAAGGCGAAGTAGTCGCCCGGCTCGCGCACCTGCGCCACATGGCCGGCAAATTGCCAGGTGCGGGCCAGAAGGCCCTGTTTCTCCCGTTCGAATATCGCCGGGTCGGTGTAATAGCGGGCCTCCAACGAGCGGGTCAGCGGAGCGGTCATTCAGGCTCCTCCGCATAGAGGCCAAGTTGGTGCCGGCGGCGGTGAAACCGCTCCACACGCTCGACGATTTCATCGCTGGACAGGGCGACCACGAAAGACAGAAGCGTCTCAAGCAGCGCGATGGTCGAAACCGATGACGGAAAGAACTGGGGCGTATCGGCGGCGACGACAAACCCATGTTGCGCGTTCAGAATGACCGGGCTGGCGGGGCTGTCGGAAATGCCCACCACGGTCATGCCCTGTTCGCGGGCCAGCTTCACCGCCTCGATCACCTCGGTCCGGTAGGGGTGGCAGGTCATCGCGATCAGCACGTCCTGTTCATCGGCCCAGGCCAGATCGTCCACCGGGGTCGAACCGGGCCGGGGGATGGCGTGGAACTGCTTCATCCCGGTCGAGGCCAGATAGGTAAAGTTGCGCGCGTTCGCGTTGTTGACGCCGACACCCAGCGTGAAAACCTGACGCGATGTCCAGATCGCCTCGGCCGCGGCCTGCAATCGGGTGGCGTCGATCCCGGCGAAGGTTTCCTCGATATTCCGGATCGCGGCCCCGACCATGTCAGCATAGAGGCCGCCCAGCTCGCCGGATTTGCCGATCTCCTGCAGCCAGCGGGCGCGGTCGGGGAACGACACGGTGCCTCGGCGGATGGCGTCGCGGAACGGCGCGCGGAAATCCTCATACCCCTCAAAGCCCACCTGCCGCGCCATGCGCACGAAGGTGTTGGGCTTCACGTTCGCGGCCTCGGCGATCTCGCGCACGGTCGAAACGCCCACATCCGCCGGGTTCTCCAGCACATAGCGGGCGGCCTTTTGCGCCTCTGGCGTCAGGGCATCCCATTCACGGCTAAGCCGGTCAAGAACGGTGTTTGATACATTTGTGTCATTCATGATTGACGATGGTACAAATGTGGCCTTAGCCTGTCGAGAAGAAATGCGACTCGGTGAGAGGAAAAATCATGTCCGGGAAGGAACTGCCGTCACAGGCCCGCGTGGTGATCGTGGGCGGAGGTGTCATGGGCGTGGGTCTGGCCTATCACCTGGCGCACGAGGGCTGGACGGATGTCGTTCTGCTGGAAAAGGCCGAGCTGACCAGCGGCAGCACCTGGCACGCGGCCGGGCAGATCACCCATTCGACCAGTTCCTTTGGTCTGGGCAAGTGCGTGGACTACAACATCAGGCTCTATTCCGGCGCGCTCGAGGCCGAGACCGGGCAGGCGGTGACATGGCACGGATGCGGCTCGTTCCGGCTGGCCTATACCGAAGACGAGATGGACTGGCTGCGCCACACCCTGTCGGTGGGCCGGTCGCTGGGCTTCAACATCGAACTGGTCGGCCCCGACCGCGTGGCCGAACTGCACCCGTTCTACAACCTCGACGGAGTTCTGGGCGCGCTGCACACGCCGGATGACGGGCATGTGGACCCGACGAACGTGACCATGGCCATGGCGGCGGGCGCGCGCGCGTTGGGCGCGCGGATCATCCGCCGCTGCCGGGCCACCAACATCACCCAGGCGGCCAATGGCGAATGGGTGGTCGAGACCGAACGGGGCACGATCCGCTGCGAACACGTGGTGAATGCGGGCGGCGCCTATGCCCGGCAGATGGGCGAATGGTCGGGCCTGCAACTGCCGATGACCTCGATGACCCACCACTATTTCGTGACCGAACCGGTGCCACAGTTCCAGGACCTCGATCACGAGTTGCCTGTGATCCGCGATGACCGCAAGGTCTCGGGCTATATCCGCATGGAGCAGAAGCGCGGGCTGATCGGGATCTACGAAAAGGAGAATTCGAACTCGGTCTGGCATGACCATTGCCCGTGGGATTATGAAAACTGGTTGTTCGATGCCGATTACGACCGGGTCATGCCGTGGCTGGAAGAAAGCCTGAACCGGATGCCGATTTTCGCCGATCTGGGCATCCAGCGCGAGGTTCACGGGGCGATCTCGCACCCGCCCGACGGCAATCCGCTGATCGGCCCGGCGCCGGGGGTGCGAAACTATTGGTGCTGCTGCGGCACTCAGATCGGCATCGGCTGGGGCCCGGGCCTGACGCGCGAACTGGCGCGGTGGATGGTGCATGGGGCGGCCGACATTTCGATGCGCGACTATGATCCGCGCCGGTTCGGGGCCTATGCCACCAAAGACTGGCAGGTCACCAAGGCGCATGAGGATTACAAGCTGCGCCACGAAATTCCGTTTCCGCATTTCAACCGTCTTGCCGGGCGGCCGGTCAAGCCGTCCCCCCTGTATGGCCGGCTGAATGCAAAGGGGGCCGTGTTCGAAGAGGTTTATGGCCATGAACGCCCCCGCTGGTTCGCAAAGGACGGCGTTGAACAGCGCGACCATTATTCCTTCCGCCGCAATGTGGTGCATGACATGGTGGCCACCGAATGCAGGGCCGTGCGCGAGGCGGTCGGCATCATGGATATCTCGGCCTTCACCAAGGTCGAAATCAGTGGCCCGGATGCCCGGGCCCTGCTGGACCGGCTGGTTGCCAACCGCCTGCCGCAAAAGGTGGGCAGCATCGCGCTGACCCACATGCTGAACCGCCGTGGTCGGATCGAGCTGGAGACCACGGTCGTGAAACTGGCCGAGGACCGGTACTACCTCGTCTGTGCCGCCTTCTTCGAGCAGCGCCTGCTGGACCACCTGACCCAGCATCGCGACGAAGAAAACGTCGAAATCATCCTGCGATCCGACGACTGGGCCGCGCTCAGCCTCAATGGCCCCCGGGCGCGCGAGGTTTTGGCCGCCTGCACGGATGCCGACCTGAGCAATGCCGGTTTCAAATGGCTGACTGCGCAGGAAATAGACGTGGCGGGTCACCGGCTCTGGGCGTTCCGCATGTCCTATGCCGGTGAATTGGGATGGGAACTGCACATGCCGCGTGACTGCGCCTTGGCCGTCTACGATACGCTCTGGGCCGCAGGCGCACCGCACGGCATCGCCGATTACGGGTCGTTCGCGATGAACGCGCTGCGGATGGAGAAGGCCTTCAAGGGCGCAGGCGAGTTGACCAACGAGGTCACCCTGGCCGAGGCCGACGTGCTGCGCTTTGCCCGCACCGACAAGGAATACCTGGGCAAGGACCGGACCCTGAACCCCGATCTGCGCTGGGTCTGCGCCTATCTGGAGATCGAACCAGATGGCCAGAACGATGGGCATGGCGGTGAGGCGGTCCTGCTGAACGGCCAGGTCGTGGGTTCCACCGCCTCGGTGGCCTACGGGCATACGGTCGGCAAGATCCTTGCCTTTGCCTACGTCAAACCGCAGGCCAATGTGCCGGGAACCGAAGTGCAGGTGGTGATCGCCGGCGCACCGCGTCGCGGGCGGATCCTGGGCGCGCCCGCCTATGACCCGCACAGTGTTCTGCCCCGAACCGATACCGCGATGGAGGCTGCGGAATGATCCCGAAGACGATGAAGGCCATGGTCCTGACCGGGCATGGCGATCTGGACAAATACGAATGGCATGAGGACTGGCCCACCCCCACACCCGGCCCGATGGAGGTGTTGATCAAGGTGGGCGCCTGCGGGCTGAACAACACGGATGTGAACACCCGCACCGGCTGGTATTCCAAGGCGGTGGACGAGGCGACCACCGGCGGCGCCTATTCCGAGGTGGATGACGCCGACAGCACTTGGGGCGGCGCGCCCTTGACCTTCCCACGCATTCAGGGCGCGGACGCGGTCGGCACGGTCGTGGCCGTGGGAGAGGGGGCCGATCCCGCGATCATCGGCCGGCGGGTGATGGTGGCGGGCTGGCTGCGCGACTGGTCCGAGCCGATGAACCGCGACAAGGCGGGATATTTCGGCTCGGAATGTGACGGCGGCTTTGCCGAATACACCAAGGCCGACATCCACGGCGTGGCTGCGATCGACTCCGACCTGAGCGATGCCGAACTGGCGACCTTCAGTTGTTCCTATGTGACGGCCGAGGGCATGTTGGACAGGGCGCAGGTCGGCGAGGGCGACACGGTTCTGATCCCCGGCGCCTCGGGCGGTGTGGGCGGGGCGCTGATCCAGTTGTCCAAGCTGCGCGGCGCCCGTGTGATCGCCATGGCCAGCGCGGCCAAACACCCCGAGGTCGCCAAACTGGGCCCGGCTCGCATCCTGCCGCGCAACCCCAGGAACCTGCGGGCCGAGTTGAAAGGCGAACGGATCACCGTCGTCGCCGACGTCGTGGGCGGAGAGATGTGGCCCAAACTGATCGACATGCTGGAGCGTGGCGGGCGCTATACCTGTTCGGGCGCGATTGCCGGTCCGATCGTGCAGTTCGACCTGCGCACCTTCTATCTGCGCGATCTGACCTTCACCGGGTCGACCGTGAACACGCCGCAGAACTTCTTTGATGTCGTGAAATACATAGAAAATGGGCAAATCAAGCCAGCTTTGGCCGCCACTTACCCGTTGAGTGAGCTGCGAGAGGCCCAGCAGGCCTTCATCGACAAGCATCATACCGGCAATATCGTGGTGATCCCATGACCCTGGAAAACGTTCTCGAAGCCGCGCGGCACCTGCATCAGAGCATGCCGGCGCTGTCGGAATTCGGCACCTGGCCCACCGACCTGACCGCAACCGGTTTGCAACCGCGGGCGATCCCCGCCACGACACTGGTGCAGGCGCTGGATCAACCCGGATCGCCCCGGACAACGGGGTTGGTTCAGGCGATCCGGTCGGCGGCGCATCTTGCCCACTGGAAACGCACCTATACCGAGGCAGAGGTCGGTGCCGATTTCCGCAATCGGTACGGGTATTTCGAGCTGTTCGGGCCAACCGGTCATTTCCATTCGACCCAGCTGCGGGGCTATGTCGCCTATTGGGGCGCCGGGCTGGACTATGACTGGCACAGCCATCAGGCCGAGGAGCTTTACCTGACGCTGGCGGGTGGCGCGGTCTTCAAGGTTGACGGAGATCGGGCCTTTGTTGGCGCTGAGGGCACGCGGTTGCACGCCAGTTGGCAAAGCCATGCCATGTCCACGGGGGATCAGCCGATCCTGACATTCGTACTGTGGCGGGGCGAGGGATTGAACGACCTGCCCAGGATGGACGCCGCATGAAGATCACCCGCATCTCGGTCTTTCACGTCGATCTGCCGCTTGAACACCCCTATTGGCTGTCCGGCGGACGTCTGAAATTCGAGGTGCTGGATGCCACTTTCGTCAAGATCGAAACCGATGCCGGGCTGACCGGCTGGGGCGAGGGTACGCCATGGGGCCACACCTATGTGCCCGCGCATGGGCCGGGCATCCGGGCGGGTATCGAGACCATGGCGCCCTTCGTCCTGGGGCTGGACCCGCGTCGGGTTCTGGAGGTCGAGCGGGCGATGGACCACGCGCTGCCCGGGCATCTATATGCCAAATCGCCGATCGACATGGCCTGCTGGGACATTGCCGGACAGGCGGCGGGGTTGCCGATTGCCGATCTGATGGGCGGCGGGTCGCGCAGCCCCGCGCCGATCGCCTCCTCGGTCGGGGCCAAGACCGTCGAGAAAACCCGCGCGGTGATGGATCGCTATCGCGGCCGCGGCTATTGGGTGCATTCGGTCAAAGTGGGCGGCGACGTGGATCGCGACATAGAACGCATCCGCGATGTCGAGGCGCACCGCCCGGCGGGTGAGCGCATCCTCTATGACGTCAATCGCGCCTGGACGCGGCAGCAGGCGCTGCGGGTGATGAAGGCCACCGAGGATCTGGGCGTGATGTTCGAACAACCCGGCGAGACGCTGGACGACATTGCCGCCATCCGGGCCTTGCATTCCGCCCCGGTCAGCGTGGATGAAAGCCTGGTCACCCTGCAGGACGCCACACGCATTGCCCGCGACGGGCTGGCCGAGGTCTTTGGGATCAAGCTCAACCGTGTCGGCGGCCTGACCAAGGCTTCGCGGATGCGGGACATCGCGCTGGCGCATGGCATCGACATGTATGTGATGGCCACCGGCGGCTCGGTTCTGGCCGATACCGAGGCGCTGCATCTGGCCGCCACCATCCCCGACCACAACCGCTTGGGCGTCTGGGCCTGTCAGGACATGCTGACGCTGGACCTCGCGGGCGGGCGCGGCCCGCGCAACCGTCAGGGCCATCTTGAACTGCCCCAGGCCCCCGGCCTCGGCGTAGCCCCGGATGAAGATGCACTGGGGGAACCAAAGGCCGTGTACCAATGACCCGCATCACCCGCATCTCGCTCTGGCATGTGCCGCTGACCAGCCATCAGGCCTATTACATGGCTGACGGCAAGGCCTGCGACACGGTTGAAACGGTGGTTCTGGCGCTGGACACCGATGACGATCTGACCGGCTGGGGCGAGGTCTGCCCGATTCCGCATTACCTGCCCGCCTATGCGCGCGGTGTGGCCCCGGCGGTGCAGGACATGGCCGCGGTTCTGCTGGGCGCCGACCCGATCGGACCCGAGGCGTTGATGGCGCGGCTGGACCGGCACCTGCCGGGGCATGTCTATGCCAAATCGGCGATCGACATCGCGCTGTGGGATCTGACGGGGCAGGTGGCAGGGCTGCCCCTGCACGCGCTGCTGGGGGGGCGGCAGGCGCAGACGATGCCGCTCTATCACTCGATCACCTGTATCGCCCCGGCCGAGATGGCCCGCATCGCCCGCGAGGCGCAGGCGCAGGGTATCACCCAGTTCCAGGTCAAGCTGGGCGCGGATGCCGATTGGCAGGCCGATGTCGAACGCCTGCGTCTGGTGCGCGAGGCGGTGGGCGACGGCCCGCTGGTCTATGGCGACTGGAACTGCGGCGCCACGTCTCTGGATGCCAGTCGGGTGGGGCGGGCGGTCGCGGATCTGGATGTGATGCTGGAACAGCCCTGTGCCACGATCAAGGATTGCGCCCGCGTGCGCGCCGCCACCGGACTGCCGATGAAGCTGGACGAAAGCGCACACGACACCGCCAGCCTGCTGGCCGCGCATGCGCTGGGCTGCATGGACGCAGTCGCGGTGAAGCTGTCGAAATTCGGCGGGCTGTCGGCGGCGCGCCGGGCGCGTGACCTGTGTTTGCATCTGGGGGCGAAGATGTGCGTCGAAGACACCTGGGGGTCTGACATCACCACCGCCGCCCTGTTGCATCTGGGCGCAGCAACTGAACCGGCGCGCCTGATGAACGTGTGCGACCTGTCGGGCTATGTCGCGCCGCGGCTGGCGCCGGATGGCCCGACCCGCAAGGGCGGCCGGATCGCGCCGCCCGACGGGATCGGCCTGGGCATCGCGCCCGACCGCGAATACCTGGGCGCGCCGGACGTGATACTGGATTAGGGAGGCGACCATGCCGCGACATCTCAGCCAATCCGATTGGGGTCAACGCGCCCGCGCGGTGCTGCCCGGCGGCAGCTTTGGCAATTTCGACCCGTCGGTCTTTATCCGCGAGGGCCGGGGCAGCCGCGTCTGGGACGAAGGCGGCAAAGAATATGTCGACCTGCTGATCGGCTCGGGGCCGATGCTGCTGGGCCATGGCCACCCCGAGGTGTTGGAGGCCGTCGCCGAACAGTTGCCCAAGGGCATGACGTTCTTCGCCAACAACGCGCGCGCGGTCGAACTGGCCGAGGAGATCTGCGCCGCCGTGCTCTGCGCTGATCAGATCCGCTATGTCTCGTCCGGCGGCGAGGCTGACATGTACGCGATCCGGTTGGCCCGCGCCTTTACCGGCCGCGACAAGATCGTGAAGTTCGAAGGCGGCTATCACGGCATGAGCGCCGAGGCGCAGATGAGCCTGGCCCCGTCACGGATGGTGAATTTCCCGCAGGCGGTTCCCGACAGCGCGGGCATACCGGCCAGCGTTCAGGCCGAAATGCTGATCGCGCCGTTCAACGACCCGGACTACATCCGATCGCTGCTGGCCGAGCACGACAACCAGGTCGCGGGCATCATCGTCGAGCCCTTGCAACGCATCATCCCGCCCGAACCCGGCTTCTTGCAGCTTCTGCGGGACGAGGCCGACAAGTACGGCATCGTGCTGATCTTTGACGAAGTGGTGACCGGGTTTCGTTCCGCCTATGGCGGCGCGCAGGAGCTGTATGGCGTGACCCCCGACATCGCCACGCTGGGCAAGATCATCGGTGGCGGCTTTCCCCTGGCCGCGATCGCCGGGCGGGCCGAGATCATGGCCCATTTTGACAAACCCGCCGTTGGGCCAGAGAAGTGGCTGATGCAGCTGGGGACACTGTCGGGCAATCCGGTGGCTGCGGTGGCCGGGCTCAAGACGATGGAGGTGCTGCGCCGTCCCGGTCAGTACGACCGGCTGCGCGCCAATGGTCAGCGTCTGATGGACATGGCCTCGGCCACGCTGACCAAGCAGGGGGTCGCGCATCGCGTCATCGGCGATCCGACCCTGTTCGAAATCGTGTTCACGAAAGGAAAGGTGCGCGATTACCGCGATGTAATCCGCGCGGACACGGCCAGGGCAACCCGGTTCAATGCGGTTCTGATGCAGAACGGGATGTTCAAGTCGCCGGGCAAGACCTATCCGTCCCTGGCGCTGACCGAAGCGGACTTTGACCTGTGCGAAGCCGCCTATGCCAAGGCCGCGCAGACCGTGGCCGAAATGCAGAGTGCGGGCGTGTCCTAGTAGACGCCTGCCATCACCAGGCGCACGATGTCTTCGCGCTTGAGGCCGCGCGCAGCCAGTTCTTCATCGGTCAACTCGCTGAGTTGCTTGATCTTGATGACCTTGGCATTTGCTTCGCCCATGCGGATCAAAGCATCATAGATGCCGCTGAACACATCGGCGACGGCCGAGAACAGGTTCAGGATTGCAGGGCGGTGCGTGCTTGTCTGTGCCATGAGCGGAGCCTCTCTGGTCTGTATGTGACCAAAGAGATTTAGACCTGATGCTGCAGTGCAGCTAGACACTTGAGGGAATAGCCGCTGTGCATCTGGTGCAAGTCTGGCCCGACAGGCGCAGCCTCAGGCCTTGAACTGGTCGTCTACCGGCACCTGCAAGGCGGTGGCCAGGGCGTTGGTCTGGCTGGCCATCGCGATCACCGCCAGCAGTTCGGCCTGCATCTGATCGGTCATGCCCTTGGAGCGGGCCGCGGCCGAATGGGAGTGCACGCAGTATTCGCAATTGTTGGCGACCGAAACCGCCACATACAGCATCTCTTTCACAAGCGGGTCCAGCGCGCCGGGGGCCATGACGGTCTTGAGCCGCTCCCACGTCGTTTTCAGCAGTGCCGGGTCGTGGGCCAGAGCGCGCCAGAAATTGTTGATGTAATCGGTGTTGCGGGTGGCGCGGATGTCATCGAAGACGGCCAGCGCCTCGGCGCTGACCTCTTCGTCCGTCAACAGGCGAACCGTTGCCATGCTCAGACCATCGCAAAGATGCGCGCCGGGCCGCCCGACCCGCCACGATGGGCCGGCGCGCCGACCACCAGCGTCGCTCCGCTGGCGGGCACCTTGTCGAGATTGGCCAGGTTCTCGATGCCGTAACGGTTGGTGGGCAGCCACGCGTAGTGCGTCACGAAATCGGCCGATGGCCCGTGGTCCAGCGACAGCGTGTCGACGGCCAGAGCAACCGCGCCGGTTCCTTCGATCAGCATCTGCGCCGCTTCGACGTGGAAGCCAGGGAAATGCATCTTGCCGTCGCCGTCGGCGTTGCGGAACTCGGGAGTCGCGGTTTTCCCGGCCCATCCCGAATGCATGGCGACACAGGCGCCATCGGGGATGTCGCCATTTGCTGCGATCCACGCCTTCAGATCGTCGGGGGTCACCTGCGCATCCGGGTCCTCGGTCGCGCGGGCGGCAATGTCCACCACGCACAGAGGGCAAACGAGGTTCGACACAGGGATTTCGTCCACCGACTGCCCATCCGCCGAGAAATGCAGCGGGGCATCGACATGCGTGCCGGTGTGTTCGTTGACGGCCAGGTTGAACAGGTTGAAGCCATGTTCCTTGAAATTGAAGGCCTGTGTCGCCTCGATCCCCGGCTGGCCGAAATAGGTGGGGAAATCGGCATCGTAGACATGGGTCATGTCCAGCACCTCGCCATGGCCGGCCGCAAGCGCTGGTGGGGCAGCCACCGTCCCAAGCGCCGTGCCTGCCGCCATCGCTGCGCCAGCCTTGAAAAAGGATCGACGCGACAGCATCCGGTCTTTCACCGCGTTCATTACGCAAACGTCACACATTTCAAAACTCCCTGTTCTGCAATCTGTTTTCGTTCCGGGCCGAATTCATTGGCCGGGTGGGCAAAGCCTAGCACGGTTTTCCGCGATCCGGTTCACAAGTTGTTTGGGGCCTGCTCGCCGGCAACAAATGCGGCCCGGCGGCGCAGTCGGGTATAAGGGGTTGAACCCGCGCGCGGACGGGTTCAATCTGTTGCGGAATATTGTTCCGCAATGCGGAACAAGCTGGGGTTGGCAAGAGGAGACCAAGTCTGATGTCCGAGGCGGTGGAATACGAACGGATTGGCGATATCGCGGTGCTGGCGGCGAACAACCCGCCGGTCAATGCGCTTGGCGTGGATGTGCGCCGGGGCCTGCTGGCCGGAATCGAACGGGCCGAGGCCGAGCGCGCAAAGGCGGTGCTGATCTACGGCAAGGGCCGGACCTATTTCGCGGGGGCCGATATCCGCGAGTTCGGCAAACCCCCGCAGGAACCGTGGTTGCCCGGCCTGTGCGACCGGATCGAGGCCTCGCCCCTGCTGGTGGTTTCGGCGCTGCACGGCACGGCGCTCGGCGGCGGGCTCGAGATTGCGCTGTCCAGCCACTACCGCATCGCGGTTCCCTCGGCCAAGGTCGGCCTGCCCGAGGTCAATCTGGGCATCCTGCCCGGTGCCGGGGGCACCCAGCGTCTGCCGCGCGTGGCCGGGGTCGAGGCCGCACTGGACATGATCACAACCGGTCGCCATGTCCGCGCCGACGAGGCGCTGAAGCTGGGCGTGATCGACAAGGTGCAGGATGGCGACCCGCGCGAGATCGGGCTGGCCTATGCGCAGGAGCTGCTTGACTCGGGTGCGCCCCGCCGCGCGGTCGGAGAGATGCCTGCGCCGGACCCCGTCGATTTCGATGCGGTCTACGAGGCTGTTCTGAAGAAGGGCCGCGGCCAGTTGTCCCCCGCCGTTGCCGTGCGTGCCGTGCAAGCCGCCTGCGAGGCGCCCAGCTTTGCCGAGGGCATGGCGCGCGAGCGGGAACTGTTCATGCAGTTGATGGAATCGGATCAGCGCAAGGGCCTGATCCACGCCTTCTTTGCCGAACGCGCCGTGGGAAAACTGCCCGAACTGAAAGGTGTCGAGCCGCGTCCGGTGCATCAGATCGGGGTCATCGGCGGCGGCACGATGGGCGCGGGGATCGCCACCGCCGCCTTGTTGGCAGGTCTGCCCGTGACCTTGCTGGAGATGACGCAGGAGGCCGCCCATGCCGCCAAGGACCGGATCGCCGGAAACTTGGCAGGCGCCCTGAAGCGCGGCAAGATCAGCCAGCAGCAGAACGACGCGATCCTGTCGGATCAGTTGCAGCTTGCCACAGGTTATGACGCGCTGAGCGCCGTCGACCTGGTGATCGAGGCCGTGTTCGAGGATATGGACGTCAAGAAACAGGTCTTTGCCCAGCTGGATGCGGTCTGCAAGCCCGGGGCGGTTCTGGCGACCAACACCTCGTATCTGGACGTCAACGAGATCGCCGCCACCACCACGCGGCCGCAGGACGTGATCGGGCTGCATTTCTTCTCGCCCGCGCATGTGATGAAGCTGCTTGAGATCGTGGTGGCCGACAAGACCGCGCCCGAGGTGGTCGCAACCGGCTTTGCGCTGGGGCATCGGCTGAAGAAGGTCTCGGTGCGCGCAGGGGTGTGCGACGGGTTCATCGGCAACCGGATCCTCAGTACCTATCGCACCTGCGCCGACCACATGGTTCTGGACGGGGCAAGCCCGTTCCAGATCGACAAGGCGCTGACCGATTTCGGCTTTGCCATGGGGCCGTTCGCGGTGTCCGATCTGGCCGGGCTGGATATCGGCTGGGCGGTACGCAAACGCAAACGCGCCGAGGGGCTGGACCCGCGCGCCCGCGACAGCAGCTATGCCGACAAACTCTGCGAGGCCGGGCATTTCGGGCAGAAGACCGGCAAGGGCTTCTATGTCTATGAAAGAGGCAAGCGCGGCGGCACGCCGAACCCCGAGGTTCTGGACCTGATCGCGGCCGACCGCGCGGCGCAGGGCATCACCCCGCGCACGTTCACGGATGACGAGATCGTGCGGCGATATATGGTCTCGATGGTCAACGAGGCCGCCAAGGTGGTGGGCGAGGGCATCGCCCGCCGCCCCTTGGACGTGGATGTGGTGCTGCTCTATGGCTATGGGTTCCCGCGCTATCGCGGCGGGCCGCTGAAATGGGCGGACCTGCAGGGCCTTCCGGGTATTCTGGACGACATCCGCGCCTGGTCGGCCGAAGATGACTATTTCTGGCAGCCCGCGCCGCTGCTGGAAAAACTGGTGGCCGAGGGCCGCAGCTTTGATGATCTGAACAAGGACGCCGAGTGATGAAACAAGCCGTAATCGTATCCGCCGCGCGCACCGGGCTGGCCAAGTCGTTCCGGGGCTCGTTCAACATGACCCACGGCGCCACGATGGGCGGCCACGCGGTTCAGGCCGCGGTCGCGCGGTCGGGGCTGGATGGCGCCGAGATCGAAGATTGCATCATCGGCTGCGGTTTCCCCGAAGGCGAGACCGGCAGCAATATCGCCCGCCAGATCGCCATCCGGGCCGGGCTGCCGGTCAGCGTTTCGGGCATGACCGTGAACCGGTTCTGCTCGTCGGGGCTGCAGACCGTGGCGCTGGCGGCGCAGGCCATCACCGAGGGCGGCGCTGGGCCAATCGTGGCCGGTGGGGTCGAGAGCATCTCGCTGGTTCAGCCGAAAACCCGCCCGGTGCCCGAGGCGTGGATTCAGGAGCACAAGCCGGCGATCTACATGACGATGATCGAGACCGCCGACATCGTGGCCGAGCGCTATGGCATCAGCCGCGAAGAACAGGACGCCTATGGTCTGCGGTCGCAGCAGCGCATCGCGGCGGCGCAGGCGGCGGGCAAGTTCGACGATGAAATCGTGCCGATGCAGACCACCATGGCGGTCAAGGACAAAGAGACGGGCGAGGTCTCGCATCGGCAGGTCACCGTGGACCGGGATGAATGCAACCGGCCGAACACGACCTTGGAAGGGCTGGCCACACTCGAGCCGGTGCGCGGCCCCGGAAACTACATCACTGCCGGCAATGCCAGCCAGCTGTCGGACGGCGCAGCCGCGGTGATCGTAATGGACAGCGCCGAGGCCGAGCGTCGGGGGCTGGAGCCCATGGGTGCGTTCAAGGGGTTCTGCGTGGCGGGGTGCGAGCCCGACGAGATGGGCATCGGCCCCGTCTTTGCGGTGCCGCGCCTGCTGGAACGGCATGGACTGAGCGTCGAGGACATCGACCTGTGGGAATTGAACGAGGCCTTCGCCTCGCAAGCGCTGTACTGCCGAAACCGTTTGGGAATCGATGACGAGAAATGCAACGTGAACGGCGGATCGATCGCCATCGGGCATCCGTTCGGCATGACCGGCGCGCGGATGGTCGGCCATCTGCTGCGCGAAGGGCGGCGGCGCGGGGCCAAGCTGGGTGTCGTGACCATGTGCATCGGCGGCGGCATGGGCGCGGCCGGTCTGTTCGAGATCTATTGAAGCAAGGGGCGCCGGGCCAGCCCATCGAGGGCCGGCCCGGCGCAGCCCGGCCCGTGGGGCCGAGCAGGCAAGGTTCCGATCGCGTCGAGGAGGAGGGCGGCTGTGGACTTGAATTATACGGACGAGGAGAAGGCCTTTCGCGACGAGGTTCGCGCCTTTCTGGCCGAGAAACTGCCCAAGGAGATCTCGGACAAGATCCGGGCTGGCCGGAACATCGGCAAGGAAGGGTATGAGTGGTGGCACGCCACGCTGAACGAGCGCGGCTGGTTGAATTTCAACTGGCCGAAGGAGTTTGGCGGCGCCGAGTGGAACGCGGTTCAGCGCCATATCTTCGAGGAGGAATGCGCCGCCGCCTATGCGCCGCGCATCGTGCCGTTTGGCCTGTCGATGCTGGGGCCGGTGCTGCAGAAATTCGGCTCGAAGGCGCAGCAGGATTTTTTCCTGCCGCGCATCCTGAACGGCGCGCACTGGTGGTGCCAGGGCTATTCCGAGCCGGGTGCCGGGTCGGACCTGGCCTCGCTGAAGACCCGCGCGGTGCGGGACGGCGACCACTATGTCGTCAATGGTCAGAAGACCTGGACCACGCTGGCGCAATACGCCAACTGGATCTTCTGCCTGGTGCGCACCGACCCCGAGGCCAAGGCGCAGGAGGGGATCTCGTTCCTGCTGATCGACATGAACACGCCGGGGATCGAGGTGCGCCCCATCGCCCTGCTGGACGGAACGCCCGAGGTCAACGAGGTGTTCTTTGACGATGTGCGCGTTCCGGTCGAAAACCTGGTGGGCGAGGAGAACAAGGGCTGGACCTATGCCAAGTATCTGCTGACGCATGAACGCACCAACATCGCCGGTGTCGGCTTCAGCCAGGCGGGGTTGGACATGGTCAAGCGGATTGCCCGGATCGAAACCGCGAATGGCCGCCCCCTGATCGAGAACCCGCATTTCGCCGCTCGGCTGGCGCGGGTCGAGATCGACCTGATGGCCATGGCCACCACCAACATGCGCATCATCAGC
This sequence comes from Ruegeria sp. B32, assembly GCF_025141855.1. Taxonomy (NCBI): domain Bacteria; kingdom Pseudomonadati; phylum Pseudomonadota; class Alphaproteobacteria; order Rhodobacterales; family Roseobacteraceae; genus Ruegeria; species Ruegeria sp. B32. The sequence goes on from NZ_CP081106.1 coordinate 522,157, forward strand.
CAGGCTGCGGCCGGACAGGCACCGGGGGTCGAAAGCTCGATGCTGAAGGTCAAGGGAACGATCATCCGGCAGGAGATCAACGACCTGGCCCGCCGCGCGGTGGGGCCTTATGCGATGCCTTTCGCCTCCGAGGCGGTGGCAGGCGACAACGACCCGATCGGGCCGGACTATGCCGCGCCGGTCGCCGCCCAGTATTTCAACAACCGGAAACTGTCGATCTTCGGCGGGTCGAACGAGATCCAGCGCGGGATCATCGCCAAGGTCAAGATGGGGGGCTGAGATGGATTTCAACCTGACCGAAGAACGGCAGATGCTGCAGGACACGCTGCGGCGCTATCTGGCCGACAGATATACGACTCTGGTGCGCAACGACATTCTGGACAGCCCGGCGGGGTTCAGCGCCGACATCTGGCGCGAACTGGCCGATCTGGGCGTTCTGGGCGCGCTGTTCGACGAAGCGGATGGCGGGTTCGGCGGGGCGGGCTTTGACATCGCCACCGTGTTCGAGGAACTGGGCCGGGCCGGGGTGGTCGAGCCGGTTCTGGACAGCTGCATTCTGGGCGGTCGGCTGATCGCGCAGGTGGGCAGCCCCGATCAGCGGGCGCTGCTGGATCAGGTGGTCTCGGGCGCGCTGCATCTGGCGCTGGCGCATGGGGAGCCTGCCAGCCGGTATGACCTGAGCCGGGTCGAGACCACCGTGCGGACCGACTGCACGGACTTGATCCTGAACGGACGCAAGGCTGTGGTCGTGAATGCCGAGGTCGCCGGGCAGTTGATCGTTTCCGCGCGCGAAACGGGCGGGCCGTTCGATCTGGACGGCATTTCGCTGTTTCTGGTGCCTGCTGGCACGCCGGGTCTGGGCTTGCGCGGGTATCCGATGCTGGCCGGGGGCCGCGCGGCCGAGGTCACTCTGGACGATGTGCGCCTGCCGGAAACCGCGCGTCTGGGCGCGGCGGGGCAGGGGTTCGAGCCGCTGATGAACGTTGTGGCCGCAGCCAATGTCGCGCTGGTCGCCGAGGTGCTGGGTGCGATGGAAAGCGCGGTGGAACTGACACGGCAATACCTGATGACGCGCAAGCAGTTCGGCCGTCCGATCGGGACCTTTCAGGCCCTGCAGCACCGGTTCGCGGATATGCTGATCGAGCTGGAGCAGGCGCGCTCGGCGGTGATCAACGCGGCCGGTCACCTTGAAGCGCCCGATCGCGACCGGCAGATCGCCGCGGCCCGCAACCTGGTGTCGCGGGTGGGCCGGTTGGTGGCCGAGGAAACGATCCAGATGCATGGCGGCATCGCCATGACGCAGGAATATGAGCTGGCGCATATTGCCAAGCGGATCGTCATGTCGGATCACAGGTTCGGCGACGCGGATTATCATTTGGAGCGGTTCATTGCACTCGGCGCGGCCTGAAGACGACCCAAAGGTCCGGCGGTCGGGCTGTCAGAACGCGATCGGGTTCGAGGTGGATCTGTCTGACCCCGACGGCCGTGCCCGGTGTCATTTGACCATCCGGGCGGATCACCTGAACAGCCAGGGCATCCTGCATGGCGGCATCATCGCCATGCTGCTGGACGTGGCTTGCGGCAACACCGCCTCGGCCTGGTTCGACCGGGACGACCATCCGCTGGTTCTGACCCTGTCGCTGAACACAAGCTATGTGGCGGCGGTGCGTCAGGGGCGCGTGACGGCCACGGGGCGCGCAACGGGGGGCGGGCGCACGCTGGCCTATGTGACCGGAGAGTTGCACAGCGACGACGGAACCCTGATCGCAACGGCGGCTGGGGTGTTCAAGCGCACCACGAAACGCTGAGCGCAAAACCGGTTCCGGCGCAGGGGAGGGCGAAGGGACATGAACAAATGGCACGATTATCCGGATGCCCAGATCCGGACCCGCCCGCGGGCCCGCGCCTTTGCCGACGGGTTCGGCGCCGATTGGAGCTTTGCCGAGCTTGACCGCGCGATTTCCGAGCTGTCAGACATCCTGCTGGCCTCGGGGGTGCGCCCGTGCGATCGGGTCATGCTGGTGCTCGAGAATTGCTGTACGGCGGTGGCCGCGTTGTTTGCCTGTTCCCGGATCGGCGCTTGCGTGGTGCCGGTGAACGCCCGCCAGACCGAGGCTGAGTTGGCACGCATCGTGGATCACGTCACCCCGGCGGTGATCCTGTCCACGTCGGCGGCGTCGCCGGAGGCGCGCGACCATGCGCAAAGGGCAGGGGCCCAGCCTGTTTCCGGGGCCTTCGGGCAGTTGCATCTGGCCGCGCCGTACCCGAGCGCGCCCGACCCCGATCTGGCTGATGTCGCGGCGATGCTGTTCACCACCGGCACGACCGGAACGCCCAAGGGTGTGATGCTGACTCACGAAAACCTGCGGTTCGGCGGGCTGACCTCGGCGAATTTCCGGGGGTTGACGCAAGATGACGTGGTCTATGGCGTGCTGCCGATTTCGCACATCTTCGGACTGGCCTCGATCGTTACCGGGTCGGTGTTGGCCGGGGCCTTCGTCCAGCTGGATGCCCGGTTCGCGGCGGACCGCGCCTTTGCCGCGTTGAACGCGGTCGTCACGGTGTTTTCGGGTGTGCCGCAGATGCATGCGCTTCTGATGCAATATGCCAAGGAACAGGGGTTGAAGCGGTTGCCTTCGGGCGCCCTGCGCTACACTTCGTCCGGGGCCGCCCCGCTGGATCCGGCGTGGAAACGCAAGGCCGAGGCGTTCTATGGCGTTGCGCTGCAGAATGGCTATGGCATGACCGAAAGCACGGCGGGGATCTGCGCCTCGCACAACCGGATCGGGGATCCGGATATCTCGGTCGGCCCGCCCTTGCCGGGGGTTGAACTGCGGATTGACGAAACCATACCCGGCGGCGGAGATGGCGTGGGCGAGATCCTGACGCGCGGCCCGCACGTGATGAAAGGATACTATCGCAACGCCGAGGAAACGGGCCGGGTTCTGGCCCAGGGGTGGTTGCGCACGGGCGATCTGGGCCGTCTCGACGCGCAGGGCAATCTGCACGTCGTCGGCCGCGCCAAGGAACTGATCATTCACGGCGGCTTCAACGTCTATCCGCCCGAGGTCGAGTCCGCGTTGAACGACCACCCGCAGGTGATCCAGTCTGCGGTGGTCGGGCATCGGGTGGGCGGCGACGAACAGGTGCTGGCCTTTGTTCAGGTGCCTGAAATCGGCGCTGTGTCCGAGGCAGAGTTGGCGAAGTTCGTGGCCGAGCGTCTTGCGGGCTACAAGCGGCCCCGCCGGATCGTGCTGGCCACGTCACTGCCCGCGGCGCCTACGGGCAAGATTCTAAAACATAGGCTGCTGACGCATTTCGCGGATCAACTGGCCTAGGAGCAGGGGCGGCAAAACGCTCCCGCGCCCGCGCGACATTGGCTGCGCCGATCCCGCTTGCGGCCTTGGGCCCGGCATCGCGCCATGCGCGATGCCGGGCCCAAGGGGAGGAGGCGTTTTGCAAAAAACGTCGACGACGGGCGGGAGCCGCCGTCAGACCGCGTGGCCTTCGGCTGCGGCGCGAATGGCGCGGATGTTCTGGCCATAGACGTCCGGGTTCGCAACCGACCCGCCCTTGAAGACCGCGGAACCGGCAACAAGAACGTCCGCGCCGGCCGCCGCGACCAGCGGGGCGGTTGTGGTGTCGACGCCACCGTCGATTTCGATATGCACCGGGCGGTCTCCGATCATCTCGCGCAGGCGGCTCACCTTTGCGGTCATGTCGATGAATTTCTGCCCGCCAAAGCCGGGGTTCACCGTCATCACGCAGGCCAGATCGGCCAGATCCAGCAGGTGTTCGACCGCTTCGGCCGGGGTGCCGGGGTTCAGCGCCACGCCTGCCTTCATGCCCGCCGCGCGGATCGCCTGCAACGTGCGGTGCGTGTGCGGACCAGCCTCGACATGGGCCGTCAGATAGTCCGCGCCGGCATCGGCATAGGCCTGGATGTAGGGGTCGACCGGCGTGATCATCAGGTGCACATCCATCACCGTCTTGACATGCGGGCGGAACGCCTTGACCGCCGGCGGGCCAAAGGTGAGGTTTGGCACGAAATGCCCGTCCATCACATCAACATGAACCCAGTCGGCGCCTTGGGCCTCGATAGCTTGGATTTCCTGTCCGAAATTGGCGAAATCGGCGGACAGGATCGACGGTGCGATCTTGATCTTGCGGTCAAAGCTCATGGCGGCCTCATGTGACAGATCTGATGGTTCAGGTGTTGAGCCCGCGTATAGACGGGACGAGCGGTATTGCCCAGCCCTTGCATAGGCCATCGGCTTTCAGCCCGTTACAAAAGCTTCACCGGATCGACACATCACCTTTGAGCACCAGCTGTAGACGACCTCCATCACGAATTGGGGGTGGCACGTGCTGCGCATCGAAAAACTGACCAAGCGCTTCGGCGACAATACCGCCGTCGACACCGCAACGCTGGACGTCGACAAGCCATGCATGATCGGGGTCATCGGGCGGTCGGGCGCGGGCAAGTCCACCCTGCTGCGTATGATCAACCGCCTGACCGATGCCAGCGCCGGGCAGATCCTGTTTCACGGGCGCGACGTGACCACGCTGAAAGGGCGCGAAAAACGTGCGTGGCAGGCCGATTGCGCGATGATCTTTCAGCAATTCAACCTTGTGCCCCGCATGGATGTGGTCTCGAATGTGTTGCACGGAACGCTGAACCGGCACTCGACGCTGGCGACCATGTTCAATCTGTTCCCGATGGAAGACATCCATCGCGCCATCGACATTCTTGACCGACTTGGCATCGCCGAACATGCCCCTAAACGGGCCGAGGCGTTGTCGGGCGGGCAGCAGCAGCGTGTCGCTATCGCGCGCGCCCTGATGCAGGATCCCAAGATCATCCTGGCCGATGAACCCATCGCCTCGCTGGATCCGATGAATGCGCAGGTCGTGATGCAGGCCCTGCGCCGCATCCACGAAGAGGACGGCCGTACCGTGATCGCCAATCTGCACACGTTGGACACCGCGCGCCGCTATTGCGACCGCGTGGTCGGCATGCGCGACGGGCGCATCGTGTTCGACGGCCTGCCCGAGCAGCTGACCACCGGCGTCGCCCGCGAGATCTACGGCGCTGATGCCAGCTTCTCCGAGGCCGCGACCTCGACCGAGATCGAAACACTGGATGCCACCCGGAAGGCTCTGATGGAAGCCGAGGCCACGATCTGAGCCCAAACCACCTCATTTATCGCCCGGCCCGATGAATGGGGTGGGCCAATCAACCTGGAGAGAGACAGATGAAGAAACTAGTTGCCGCCCTGGTCGCGACCACCGCCCTGAGCGCGCCCGCCATGGCCGAGGAGATCAGCGAATTCCGTATCGGCATCCTGGGCGGAGAAAACGCGCAGGACCGGCTGAACAACAACGAATGTCTGCGTGAGTACACCGAGGACGCGCTGGGTGTCGAAACCAAGCTGTTCGCCCCGGCCGATTACAACGGCGTGATCCAGGGCCTGCTGGGCGGCACGATCGACATGGCCTGGCTGGGCGCCTCCGCCTATGCCAAGACCTATCTGAGCGACCCCGAGGCGGTCGAACCGGTTCTGGTCAAGGTGAACGTGGATGGTGGGTATGGCTACTACTCGGTCGGGTTCGCCCGCAAGGATAGCGGCATCACCTCGCTTGATGACATGAAAGGCAAGGTGTTTGGCTTTGGTGATCCGAACTCGACCTCGGGCTACCTGATCCCCTCGATCGAAATCCCTCAAGCAACGGGTGCGACGATGGAGTCGGGTGACTACTTCGGTGAGGTGAAGTTCACCGGTGGCCACGAGCAGACGATCGTCGCCGTGAACAACGGTGACGTGGATGGTGGCGTGACCTGGGCCGACGGTCTGGGCAACTGGGAAGACGGCTACAATTCGGGCGCGCTACGCCGCGCCGTGGATGCCGGACTGGTCGACATGAACGACATGGTGGAAATCTGGAAATCGAAGCCGATCCCCGAAGGTCCGGTGGTTCTGCGCAAGGCATTGCCGGCGGATGTCAAAGAGAAGATGACGGCTCTGATGGCCGGGCTGGCCGACAAAGACCGTGAGTGCTTCTATGGCGTGGCCGCAGGTGAAGCCAAAGCGTTCGAGCCGATCACCCACGAGGCCTACGAAATCATCATTGAAGCCCGCAAGCTGAAGTCGAACTAAGCCTGCGCAACTTCTGTTCGGGGTCCGGCCGCAAACCGGACCCCATTATCCCCATCGGAGCCTTTCATGACCGACCTGACCGCGGGATCCGCCGGCCTCGACCGGATCCGGGAGGATTACATCAGCATGACCCGTCGAAAACGGGTTTACGGTGGGATACTTCTGATCCTGTTCGTGGCACTTATGGCGGCCGGATTCCGGACCGCCGACATGCGAAACGCCGGTAGTTTTGCCGATGGGTGGAACCGCATTTTCGATTACCCTGCCGAGGTTCTGACTGAGGCCTGGGAGAAGATCGGGGAATTGCCCGCGAATTTGGTCGAGTTCTTCCCCGCGCTGATCGAAACACTGAATATCGCCGCCGCGGCCACGCTGGTGGGCACTCTGGGCGGCACCTTTCTGGCGCTGATGTCCACCCGCGGCATGGCGCTGTGGCCGTCGTTGATCCCCGTTTTTCGTCGTATATCTGATATTTGCCGGGCCGTTCCGGAAATTGTCATCGCTCTGGTTCTGATCTTTGTCCTTGGCGGCGGGCCAGTGCCTGCAATGATTGCCATCGCCATTCACACTGCCGGTGCCCTGGGCAAGTTGTTTTCCGAAGTGAATGAAAACGCCTCTCTGAAGCCGATCGAGGGGCTGCAGTCGGTTGGCGCCAACTGGTCGCAGCGGATGTATTTGGGCGTGATCCCGCAGGTCGGGCCAAACTATGTCAGCTACGCTCTTCTGCGGTTCGAGATCAACATCCGCGCCTCGGCCATTCTTGGTTTCGTGGGGGCAGGCGGCTTGGGGTACGAGTTGCGCAACGCCATGTCCTGGGGGCAGGGGCGTTACGACGAGGCAGCGGCCATCTTTCTGCTTCTTTTCGTCACCATCGTGGCCGTGGATCAACTGTCCGGCGTTTTGCGTGACCGCCTGACACACGGTTCCGCCAAAGGAGCCGCAGCATGAGCACCTTTGCCACTGATCTGCCGATCAACGACTTGAAGGCCAAAACCGACCACATCTTTCGGCGCAAACGGGCGCTGAGTTTCGGGTTGCCGGGGCTGGTCATTCTATACCTGGTCTATGTTTTCTTTGCCTTTGAGGTGCCCGGCTTGGCCGAGCGGGCCAACTGGGAAAACGGCAGGACGCTTGTATCCGACAGTTACAGCTACAGGACTCATGTGACCCGGGACAATCGAAACGGACAGGTGTCCGTTGCGATCGAGGGAGAGCGCAAGGGTGCTTACCCGGATGGTGCCGCGCCGGAATGGGTCGCTCTGGGCGAAACCACCGTGATTGACCTGGAAGATGGCCATATCGTTCGTTTTGGACCTCAAGCCGTGGAATATGACATCCCGGGTTACGGAACAGTGCGCGCAACGCCCAGCCGGTCGGCCGGAGTGCAGGCCGAACTGCCGACTGCCGAGGTGCCCGACTGGATCAACATGTCAAAGAACCGCCTGGCGATCACCACGCCGGCGGGTCGGCTGACCGTGACACGCAACCGGGCCGAGGTGTTCCGGTATTTCAAGGGCTGGGAGTTGTTCTGGTTCACACTGGACAGCCCCTATCACGGTCAGTCTTTCAGCCAGTTGATGGGGCGTGCCGCTTCGGGCGAGGCCACGGAAATCTTTGACGATTTCTGGACCAACAAGATGTGGCGCCATCAGGATGTTGCGTGGGCGATCTTTGAAACGCTTCTGATGGCTTTTCTAGGTACTCTGGGGGCGGGGATGATCGCTTTGCCCCTCGCCTTTCTGGCGACACGAAATTTCAATCCGTTTGGAACGGTCCGATTTGCCACTCGTCGTATCTTTGACTTCGTGCGCGGTGTTGATGCGTTGATCTGGACGGTGGTTCTGGCGCGCGCCTTCGGGCCGGGGCCGCTAACTGGGGCGCTGGCCATCTTGGTCACCGATACCGGCACCTTCGGCAAGATCTTCTCCGAGGCGCTGGAAAATGTTGATCAGAAGCAGATCGAAGGTGTGCAGTCCACCGGGGCCAATGCGCCGCAGAAATATCGTTTCGGCGTAATCCCGCAGATCACGCCGGTTCTGCTCAGTCAGCTCCTGTACTTCCTGGAATCCAACACCCGCAGCGCGACGGTGATCGGGGCGATTACCGGGGGCGGGATCGGTCTGTTGCTGACACAGGCGATCATCACCCAGAAAGACTGGGAGGAGGTCGCCTATTACATCGTGCTGATCATCCTGATGGTCATGCTGATGGACTGGTTTTCGGGCTGGTTGCGCAAGCGGCTGATCCAGGGCGGGCCGCCCAAGGCGCGCAAACAACGCGACCCGCAGGCCAAGCCGCTGATGTTGCCTTGAACCGAATACGAGGACTTGCAGACCATGGCGCGCTTGCGACCGGACCAGCCCTTCATCCACCCGGAATGCCAGATAACCGGCAGCAGCTTCGGCGCCTTTGTCGAAATCGGTGCCGGAACGCGGGTGGCGAATTCGGTGTTTGAAGACTACTCCTATTGCGACCGGACCTGCGACATCGCCAATGCACGGATCGGGAAATTCGCCAATATCGCCAGTTTCACCCGGATCGGCGCCACCGACCATCCGATCGAGAAAGCGTCGCTGCATCACTTCCACTACCGCTCGGCCGACTATTGGGACGATGCCGAGGATGATGCGGATTGGTTCGCGCTGCGCGCCGGGCGGCTGGCGCATATCGGGCACGACACGTGGATCGGCCACGCGGCCATTATCAAGCCCGAGGTGACGATCGGGCACGGGGCAATCGTCGCCTCCGGGGCGATCGTGACCAAGGATGTGCCGCCTTATATCATCGTCGGGGGTGTCACCGCCCAACCCATCCGCCGCCGATTCCCCGCGCACGTGGCCGAGCGGATGATGGCTCTGGCATGGTGGGATTGGGACAATGCCCGCCTGCGTGCGGCGCTGCCGGATTTCCGCGCGTTGCCCGCCGAGGCCTTTCTGGAGAAATACGAGGATTGACCGGCATCACCCGTGATCGTCATCCAGCGTCAAAGTGACCCGCTCACCGGCAAAGACGGTCTTGCCGTATTCAACCGGATGCCCCTGCGGATCGGCGTTGATGCCGACCGAATGCAGAACCGGCGCGCCCTCGATCAGGTGCAGGTGCCGGGCCTGAATCGCATCAGCCGCGCGGGCGGTCAGGCGGGTCGAGATCCGGGTATAGTCCGCCACGCCGCAGCGCCGCAGCGCCCGCGTGACCGAGCCGTTCTCGGCCAGCGCTTCGGGCAGGTCGGGCAGGCGCGCGGCGGGAAAGACGCTTTGGAACACCGCGATCGGTTGGCCATCGGCCAGCGACAACCCGTCATAGACATGCACCGCGTCGCCGGGGGTCAGGTCCAGCGCCTCGGCCTCGGTCTTGTCGGCGGTGCGGGTGATCAGCGACAGCACCCGCTTGCCCGGGATCTTGCCGCTGGCCGAGATGTTCCGGTGGTACCGGACCCGCTTGCCGATCGGGTAATCGGTTGCAGCCGCCGAAACGAACACGCCGGCCCCGCGGCGCGGATGCACCAGCCCCTGCCTGGCCAGTTCGGCCAGGGCCCGGCGCACCGTGTGGCGGTTCACGCCGTGGGTCGCGGCCAACTGCGCTTCGGTCGGCAGGCGGTCGCCTGTGGCAAAGCGCCCCTCGGCAATGTCGGCGGTCAGCGCCAGCGCGATGGTCTTCCAGATCGGTGTTTGGCTCATGTCATCAAAACTTCACAGCATATTCGTTGCGAGTCACTGGCTGCCTCGCTATGATTTGTCTAGTTGTATAGTAGTTGTAGACAACTTGGCCAAGAGGCTTTGATGGTGGATCAGACAAAAATCGCGACAGGTGATCGACGGGCCTGGCTGGGCCTTCTGGCACGTGCGCCGGCCGAGGCGCTGGCGGCCTTGTGGACCGCCTACGGCGCGCGCCCCGAATTCCAGTGGTTGCGCACGCCCGAGATCGGCGGAGTCATGGTGCGGGGGCGGGCAGGCGGCACGGGTGCGCCCTTCAATCTGGGCGAGATGACGATCACGCGCTGCGCTCTGGTTCTGCCTGACGGAACCGAGGGCCACGGATATGTACAAGGGCGCGACAAAACCCATGCCGAGACGGCCGCTCTGATCGACGCGCTGATGCAGACCGGGGACGCGGACGCCGTGCGGGCGAAAATCCTCGAGCCGCTGACCCGTCAGTTTCAGGCGGCCAGATCGGCCCGGGCCGCCAAGGCCGCGGCCACCAAGGTCGAGTTCTTCACGATGGTTCGGGGAGAGGATCAATGACCCCACAGACCCGTTTTTCAGGCGGTTTCACCGACGTGCCGGTTCAGGCGGCCCACGCCTTTCGTGCGGCCATGACCGTGATGGCGCGGCCGGGCGAGAAGCGGCAACTGGTCGGCGCGACCCCGCCCGATGGCCTGTCGGTCGCTGCGGGAACGCTGCTGCTGACGCTGTGCGACCCGGACACGAGCGTTCATCTGGCGGGCGGGGCCGACAACCCGGCCATTCGCCAATGGCTGACCTTCCATACCGGTGCGCCCCTCGTCCCCGCCGCGCAGGCGGATTTCGCCGTTGGCTGCTGGCAGGATCTGGTGCCGCTAGACCAGTACCGGATCGGAACGCCGGAATACCCGGACCGATCCGCCACCCTGATCGTGGAGTGCGACGCGCTGGACCTTTCCGGTGCCGTCCTGCGAGGTCCGGGCATCCGCGACACTGCACGCCTGGCCGTGCCCGATGTCGCGGCGCTGCAGGCCAATTCGGCGATGTACCCCTTGGGGTGCGATTTCTTCTTCACCTGCGGGGATATGGTTGCGGCCCTGCCGCGCAGCACCCGCATCCAGCCCGAGGGTTAGGCCATGTACGTAGCCGTCAAAGGGGGCGAAAAGGCGATTGAAAACGCCCATGCCTGGCTTGCAGAGGAACGCCGGGGCGATCCCGACGTGGCCGAATTGTCCTTGGCGCAGATCCGCGAACAGCTCAGCCTTGCGGTGAACCGCGTGATGGCCGAGGGCTCTCTGTACGACCCCGATCTGGCCGCGCTGGCGATCAAGCAGGCGCGCGGTGATCTGATCGAAGCGATCTTCCTGATCCGCGCCTACCGCACCACCCTGCCGCGGTTTGGATATTCGACCCCGGTCGATACCGGCGGCATGGCCTGCGACCGCAGAATCTCGGCCACGTTCAAGGACGCACCGGGCGGGCAGGTTCTGGGCCCGACCTTCGACTACACGCACCGTCTGCTGGATTTCAAACTGGCCGCCGATGGCGCGGAGCCTGAGGCCCCCACCGCCGCGCCGCGTCACGAGCCGACCCCGCACATCACCGAATTCCTCCAGGACGAAGGCCTGATCCAGGACGAACCCGCCAGCGATGAGCCGCCCGGCGACCTGACGCGCGAACCGATGGAGTTCCCGGCGGACCGCCCCCTGCGTCTGCAAGCACTTACGCGCGGGGATGAGGGGTTCGTGCTGGGCATGGCCTATTCGACCCAGCGCGGTTATGCGCGCAACCACGCTTTCGTGGGCGAGCTGCGCATCGGCACCGTCGCGGTCGAGATGGAAATCCCCGAACTGGGTTTCGCGATCGAGATCGGAGAGATCGCCCTGACTGAATGCGAAACGGTGAACCAGTTCAAGGGATCAAAGACCGAGCCTCCGCAGTTCACACGCGGCTATGGGCTGGTCTTCGGCCAGTCCGAACGCAAAGCCATCGCGATGGCGCTGGTGGACCGCGCCTTGCGCTGGGAGGAATTGGGCGAAGACGATCTGGGCGCTCCGGCGCAGGATCAGGAATTCGTCCTCAGCCATGCCGACAACATTCAGGCGACCGGCTTTCTGGAGCATATCAAGCTGCCGCATTACGTCGATTTCCAGTCCGAACTGGAACTGGTGCGCAAATTGCGCCGCGAGGCCGAAGGACGCTTGGCGTCACCGGAGGCGGCTGAATGACTCCAGTGACCTTCCTGCATCCTGTCCGCTTGATGGGTTGTCTTATCGGCGGCCAATGGCTGAGTGGCGGTTTCCGAGCCGATCGCGGACCATTCGCCATGTTGGTCGCGTCGCATGGCCCGGCGCCGTCGCCGGGAATGTATCCTGCGCCAGAGAAAGTACAGCATGACGACCGCGAAGGCCGAGGTAACCAGATAACCGTCCACAACAACACCAAAAACCGAAAGTGATACATCAAATGAATGAGTATAACTTCGCATATTTGGACGAACAAACCAAGCGGATGATCCGTCGAGCCATTCTCAAGGGCTTGGCCGTTCCGGGTTATCAGGTGCCGTTTGCCAGCCGCGAGATGCCCATGCCCTATGGCTGGGGCACGGGCGGGGTTCAGGTCTCGGCCGCGACGCTGACCCCGAACGATGTGTTCAAGGTCATCGATCAGGGCGCCGATGACACGACCAATGCCGTGTCGATCCGAAAGTTCTTTGAAAAGACGGCGGGCGTGGCCACGACCGAAGAGACCGAGAAGGCGACCATCATCCAGACCCGCCACCGCATCCCCGAGGCCCGGCTGCGCGCCGACCAGATCCTTGTCTATCAGGTGCCGATCCCCGAACCGCTGCGGTTTCTGGAACCGCGCGAGACGGAGACACGCAAGATGCACAGCCTGCAGGAATACGGGTTGATGCATGTGAAGCTCTACGAGGATATCAGCCAGCACGGTGCGATTTCCACGGCCTATGCCTATCCGGTCCGGGTGGCCGACCGTTATGTGATGGATCCGTCTCCGATCCCAAAATTCGACAATCCGAAACTGGAGATGGACGCGATCCAGCTGTTTGGGGCCGGGCGCGAGCAGCGGATCTATGCGGTGCCGCCGCATACGCGGGTGGTCAGTCTCGATTTCGAGGACTACCCGTTCGAGGCCAGCAAGGCCGACCATGCCTGCGACCTGTGCGGGGCCGAAGGCAGTTACCTGGACGAGGTGATCACGGACGATGCAGGCAACCGGATGTTCGTGTGTTCGGACACCGATTACTGCCGGTCCCGCCGCGAGGCCGGACACCAAGGCCGTTTGGCGCAGGAGGATGCGGCATGACCCCTCTGCTGCAGGTCAATGGCATCGAGAAACGCTATGGCGCGCGGATCGGCTGTCGTGATGTCAGTTTCGACCTCTACCCCGGTGAGGTGATGGGGATCGTCGGCGAAAGCGGGTCGGGCAAGTCGACCCTGCTGAACTGTCTGGCCGGGCATCTTAAGCCGGATGCCGGGCAGGTGATCTTTGATACCCGCGCCGACGGGCCGGTGGACACGGTCACGATGTCCGAGCCGGCCCGCCGGATGCTGGGGCGCACCGACTGGGCCTTTGTGCATCAGCATGCCCGCGACGGGCTGCGCATGTCGGTCAGCGCCGGCGGCAATATCGGCGAGCGACTGATGGCCGTGGGGAGCCGGGACTATGGTCAGATCCGCGGGCAGGCGCTGGATTGGCTCGGCCGGGTCGAGATTGCAGAAAGCCGCGTGGACGACCGACCCAGCGCGTTTTCGGGCGGCATGCAGCAACGGTTGCAGATCGCGCGCAACCTGGTGACCGGTCCGCGGCTGGTCTTCATGGATGAACCGACCGGCGGGTTGGATGTCTCGGTGCAGGCGCGGCTGCTGGACCTGCTGCGCGGCCTTGTGCGCGAGATGGGGCTGAGCGCTATCATCGTCACCCATGATCTGGCCGTGGTGCGGCTGTTGGCGGACCGGTTGATGGTGATGAAGGATGGCGAGGTGGTCGAGGCGGGGCTGACCGATCAGGTGCTGGACGACCCGCAGCATGCCTATACGCAACTGCTCGTGTCCAGCGTGCTGCAGGTTTGAATGCTACAGAAAAGATGAAATCCGATGATTGAACTGATCGACGTGAGCAAGAGCTTTACCCTGCACAATCAGGGCGGCGCCGTGATCCCCGTGATGGCGGGCGCGTCGCTGCAGGTCGGGGCCGGAGAATGCGTGGCCCTGACCGGGGCCAGCGGGGCCGGGAAGTCCACGCTGATGCGGGTGATCTATGGCAATTACCTGGCGGCCTCGGGGCAGGTGCGGGTGGGCGGCCTGGACGTCGCCCGGGCCCAACCGCGCGAGATACTGCAACTGCGCCGGGAAACTCTGGGCTATGTCAGCCAGTTTCTCCGTGTCGTACCGCGTGTGCCGACGCTGGAGGTCGTTGCCGAACCGCTTCTGGTTCAGGGGTGCGAGCGGCAGACCGCACTGGACAAGGCAGCGGGCCTCCTTCAGCGCCTGAATATTCCGGAACCGCTTTGGCGCCTCAGCCCCACGACATTTTCGGGCGGTGAACAGCAACGGGTGAATATCGCGCGTGGTTTTGCGCATGACTATCCGGCGCTGTTGCTGGATGAACCCACGGCCAGCCTTGACGCACGGAACCGCGAAACCGTGCTGTCCCTGATCCAAGAGGCAAAGGCTCGCGGTGCGGCTATCATCGGGATATTCCACGACCAAGAGGCCCGTGACCGGGTCTGCAACCGCGTGGTTGACGTCACTCAGTTTTCGCCAAGGGCCGCGGCATGAAGATGGCCCCGGTCATTGCGGTTGTCGGGCCTTCGGGTGTTGGAAAAGACAGCGTAATCCAAGCACTGCTGGCGCGCGCGCCGAACTTCGAAAGGGTGCGTAGAGTCATCACCCGTCCCCATGGCGAAGGCGGCGAGGATTTTGACCGCGTGTCCGACCGGGCGTTTCAAACAATGGTCCAAGAGGGCGGCTTTGTTCTGCACTGGGCCGCGCACGGGCTGCACTACGGCATACCCGTTGCGATCACGGAACAACGCCAAAGGGCCGACGCCGTTCTGGTCAACCTCTCAAGGGCTGTGTTGCCCGAGGCGCAGAAGGAATTTCGTGAGCTGATCGTGATATCCCTGACGGCCGACCCAAAGGTTCTGGCACAACGTCTGGCAGTGCGTGACCGGGAAAGCGCGGCCGATCAAGCCCGGCGTTTGGGGCGCGCCACTGCAGCCCTGCCCGAAGGTTTGAACCACGTGATCGAGGTCGACAATTCCGGGTCACTGGATGCGACCGTTGAAACCATCTTGTCCGGCCTTCAACCCGAAAGGGCGTACCGTTGAAGCATATGGAACCGCCCGTCTTCAGCCTCGCCCACAAGGGCCAGGTCCCCTATGTCAAAAGGGGCTGGCAGCAATGGGACAAGCCGTTGGTTCAGCACGGTTTGCACGTTTGCCAGCATCGGCTTGCTCAGGCGACCGGACAGGGTGATGTGAAAGCGGAATGCCTCCAGAACGTATGGGTAGCCCCAGTTCGTCAGATTGGCGTCCTGCTCCATGGTCAGCCCGGCCGCTCGGCGCCGGTTCATCTCGGTTTCCGAGGCCGGGGCACGAAAAGGGTCCAGGTCGCGGACGCAAGCCGCCGCAAGCGCGTTCAGGTCTCGTGTGTCGCCCACGGGCCGCAAAGCAAGAAACCGACCAAGGCGTGCAACTTCGAGCCCGTCCAGCGAAACGGGGGCGAATTTACCGGCCAGACGGGCGCAGGTATCCTGCAAAGCGGACAGCGACTGATCTTCACGCAAGCGAAACGGCGGCTTCATCGTGGCATGAAGCCCGTATTTGCGCGGCACTTGTGTTACCGAGGCGACGTCCAACCCGTCGATCACCGGATGTTCGACGGTCCGTCCCGCATCGATGTCCCACCCCAGCCACGCGGTTGCAAACCTGCTCCAGTCGGATTGGGCTGGGGGAACGAAATAGATCGCGTATCGCGCAAAATTCACAATGGCCTCCTGTTGCGTGGCTTCTCCTTACCTCAAACCACGTGAAAATCCGATGACAGATGAACTGACCCTTGCCAATGCGTTGCTTGTTCTGCCGGATGAGACCGTCCGGGGGTGTGTCCGTATCGTTGGCCAGACGATCGCTGACATAGACACCGGCGCGGCTGTTCCGAAAGGCGCGATTGACTGTGGTGGGGACTATGTGTCGCCCGGCCTGGTCGAGTTGCACACCGACAACCTGGAACGCCACATCCAGCCGCGGCCCAAGGTGGACTGGCCCCATGCCGCAGCCATTCTGGCGCATGACGCGGAACTGGCCAGCACCGGGATCACGACGGTTTTTGACGCAATGCGGGTGGGGTCGATCCCCTCCGGTGCCGGACGGTATCTGAAATACGCGCGCGGACTGTCCCGCGAGCTGTGGGAGTTGCGAGAGCAGGACGCACTCAAGATCAGCCACTTTCTGCATCTGCGCGCCGAAGTCTGTTCTGAAACGCTGGTCGAGGAACTGCAGGAATTCGGTCCAGAAGACCGGGTGGGCATCGTTTCGTTGATGGATCACACGCCCGGCCAGCGCCAGTTTAGGGACCTGTCCAAGTTCGAAGCCTATCTCAAAGGCAAGTACGCTATGGATGACGACATGTTCGCACGGCACGTCGACCAGTTGCGGGGGCTGAGGGACCGAAATGGAGACCGCCACGAGCAGGAGGCCGTGGACGCCGCGCGCCGCTTCGGAGCGGTTCTGGCCAGCCACGACGACACGACCGAGGCGCAAGTGGCGATATCCGCCCGTCATGGCATTCGGCTGGCCGAATTCCCAACGACGGTCGAGGCCGCACGGGCCTGTCACGCTCATGACATTCAGGTCATGATGGGCGCGCCAAACCTGATCCGGGGCGGGTCACATTCTGGGAATGTGGCAGCACGGGAACTGGCCGACTTGGGGTGTTTGGACATTCTGTCGTCGGACTATGTGCCGTCAGCCTTGCTGTTTTCCGCCGTTACCCTTGGGCGCATCTGGGATGACATGGCGCGTGGCATCGCCACTGTGACACGGGCTCCGGCACAGGCGGCGGGCCTAGCGGATCGCGGCGCTCTGAAACCGGGGCTGCGGGCAGACCTGATCCGTTTTCGAATGCGGGGCGACGTCCCGGCCCTGACTGCCGTCTGGTCGCGCGGGCAGCGCGTGGCCTGATCAGGCGAGGTAGAAGAGATAGCGGTCAGGCGCGATGGAGTCCGGGCCGTTGATCTGCTCGAACCCTTCCAGCGGTTGGCCGGAAATCAGCAACCCGCCTGGAACCATGACCGAGCCAATCAGCTTGCTGAGCCTCGCCGCTTCGGCCACGTCTTCGTGTTTGATCCCGCGACCGAAATCATAATGCGCCAATGCGATCCGCGGGCCATCTTCGGCCAGCTTCTTCAGCATCGGTTCAGCCTCGCCCTGCAGAAAATCTTCGGCCGGAGGGGTGCTGTCCGGGTGACATTGCAGAACCCGGTCCATGACCCAGATGCGCCGGTCGGGCAGGATCTCGCGCAGGTGGTCATAGGTGCGGCCGTTGCCCAAACCCATGTCCAGAACATCGCCTTTCAGCCCTTTGATCCGCGCCGCAGCCCAGTTCAGCCCGTCGCGCTGGGCGGTCAGGCGTCGCAGCATGGAATCCAGTCGGCTCATCAAGGTCTCCTCGGGTAATCAGTGTGGTCCTGCGGACCAGACGCGTGTGGGGCCCGCCATGAGACAATCCAGAAGCGCCTCGGTAAAGTCCCAGATCTGTTGATCATGGACAAGATGATGGGTCAACACGCCAAAAGGTTCGGTTGGGTCGGCACGTTCCTCGCGGCGATCCTGCAGCATCGAGACGGTTTTGGCGATCAACGCATTCGGATCGGCCAACCCTCGCGTACCGCGCCAGTCGATCGGATCCAGATGGGTATTGATCTGAGTCAGGCCCGGCGCTGCTTCTGCGTGCGTTCTGGGCGTGGCCGTGGACAGGAACCGATACCCGATCTCAGCAAGCTCTGCCGTCACTTCGGGCGCGATGCGATTCCAAGGGGGGACGAACATCGGGCACAGACTAGCACCGAAGAACTCCTGCAGACGCAGGAAGCCATGGCGTGCATCAGACACAATCGAGGCGAGCGGACGATGCAGGCGGAACTCGGACTTCTTTTCGCCCTTTGGTGCGTGGTTCTGGTGCGCCCAGCCGTGAACCACCGGAACCAAGCTGGTCTGGTCGGCAACCTGGTCGACCAGACCCTGACTGGCATCGCGTGGAATGATGGCCAGATGAACCGGCAGCCCGGTTCGGGATGACAGGCCCACCAAACGGTCTAATTGCCGGCTGGGTGCGATCGCGTCATCGTCCCGCCACCACAGTGGAAGCGTAAGCCCAGCCTCTCGCCACACCTGCAATTCGGATCGCAGCGGTGTCCAATCGGTTGTCATTGCCGAGCCTCCCAGAGCGAGGTGGCAATCTCTACCGACTTGCTGGCTCCGTCGAACCCGCCGTTCAATGGTTCGCGCGGGCCTTGATGCAGGACGCGGTCGACTGCTTGGGCCAATGCCTCTCCGGTCAGCTTCGCGCTGTTCAGCACGTCGACGGCCGGCAGGCGCGCGAGGCTCTTTGCCCTCAGGGTCTGCTCCACTTCCTTGCCATCGTCGAATGGGATCAGAACGGCCGGGGTCGCGCATTGCAGCAAGTCCATGGCGGTGTTGTACCCGCACATGCTGACCGAGGCTGCGGCCAGCGGTAGCATTTGCCTGAAATCCGGACGTACGGGCTCCAGAATGACATTTTCGCGATTTGTCATGTGCCTCAGTTCGGCAATCCGGTCTTCGGCATCCTGACCGCCGACCAGCAGGCGCCAGCGCCTGTTGGGCATCTTTTGGGCGGCCTCGATGGCCGCGCGAAAGATCGGTTGTCCGACCGATCCGCCGCCAGCGCTGACCAAAATTTCATTCGCTCCTTCCCCCTGTTCATGAGGACCCGGCGCAGGCGGGGCAACAAAGCCCGTATAGAACATGCGCCCGGCCAAACTGTCTGTAACCGGCCAGCTGGCATCCAGCGGCGTGATTTCTGGGTCGGAATGAACCAGTACGCCGTCATAGAAACGCTCAATGATTTCTTCGGTCCGCGCAGCTTTGGCGACTTTCGACGGTGGCGCGAGGATGTCCCGGACCGAACTCAGAACAACCGGACTGGACGGCAGTGACCGCGCAGTGGACAGCAGGGCCAGAAATTCGCCGGCCAGGCTACGGCGGCCGAAGGGATAGAGTTCCGTTATCAGGACATCGGGGTTTACCCGTCGAACAGCCTCGGTCAGGGCAATAGCGCGGGAGTTCAGATAGGCCGCGTCTGCAATATCTCCGTCGGCCGTCAGCAACCGTGTGAAATCGGTACCATCCGAACGCAGGGGTGGCAGCGCCAGCAGGGAAACTCCATCCGTGTTCAGTTGAGGTGCGGGCATCCCGCCGGATGCGACGGTCACGTCGTGCCCGGCATCCGCAAAAGCCCGACCCAAGGTCAGGGCGCGGCTGAGATGTCCGGTCCCCAGCAGATGGGTGACTACGATCATGGTCCTCATGACCCGGCCTCGCGCGGGATAAGCCGGACGGGCTCTGCCTCCGGTCGCATTTGCTCCAAATCGACCACGTAGAGACGATTGCGTTTGATGCGGAACGGCGCAGGGCCCTGGAACTCCCACCCCCAGGCAAGCGCCAAGATGACCCGCATGATTCCGATATGGCAGACAGCTACGTTGTCACCGGTCAGGCTGGACAGCCATGGCACAAGGCGGCGGCGAATGTCGGCCGGGCTTTCGCCGTTGGGGGGACGAAATTCCCAGCTCCAATCCTCGATATGCCGGTATCCTGTGTTGGCATCTGCAATCAGGTCTTCCCCGCGTTGGCCTTCCCAGTCGCCCCAATTCATCTCGACCAAAGCGGCCGAGGTTGCGGGTTCGCGTCCGGCGACCAGCCGCGCAGTTTCGCTGGCGCGGGTCAGGGGGCTGGACCATAGTTCGGCCCGGTCCCAAGGAGTTGGCAAGCGATATCGGGCCAGTTCGGCCTTTGCCTGATCATCGAGGCTGATGTCGCTGCGCCCCTGAATGCGCCCTGCGCGGTTCCAGGCGGTATGACCGTGGCGCAGAAGGGCCAGACGTGTCATGACATCTCCTCTACCAGCGAAGAAACTCCCGACCAGAACGTCCGCGTTGCGGTTGGCATCAAATGACGGCCGGCCACGTAGTCGCGCGCTTTTTGACCTTCGCTCCGACGCAGTTCGGGATCGGACAGCAGCCGGTCAATTCGCTCGGCCAGCGCGGCGGCGCCGTAATCAGGGGCAGGATGATTGGCAGGCGCCAGTACGTCGCGCACTCCCGGGCGATCCTGGGCGACAACGGGGACGCCCGCGGACTGCGCCTCGAGATAGGTCATCCCGTAGGCTTCGTTGACGCCCGGCCAGACCAACAGAGCAGCATCGGAGTAAATCGTTTCCAGGTCATCGCGGCTCAGCAGGCCCAAAAAACGGACACGTGTGCCGAAGGGGGCCATCAAAGCCTCGACATCCGGGCGGGCTGGCCCGTCGCCGGCGATGTTCAGCGTCCAATCCTCATTCAAAAATGCCAGCGTATCGGCCAGAATGCGGAAGGACTCCAACTTGTCCCCGTATCGCATCATTCCCACCGTCAGCATCGGCCCCGCGCATCGAGAGGGCCGAGGCAGGTCCGATCGGGGCAGGAAGGGTGGGAGTTCAATCAATGACTGATCACCGAACCGCTCGCGTTCCAGTGTGATCAAGTCATTTGCTGTGTGATAGAAGACCACCTGCGCGGCGTCGCAGGCATCGTGCGCAGCTTGGGCAAAGCCGGCCCAGGGCCCGGAAAGGCGCGACATGGCGCGGGTGCTCTCAAGCTGAACATAGGGTATCCCGCGCGCCCTGCAGACCGCCGGCCCCAAAAGGTCCGGAGCTTTGTAGTAGTTGTGATAGGTCACCCAGAGGCCTGTATCTGCAGGCAGTTCTGTGCTCAGTCGGGTGACCTCGGCCGCGGCTTCGCGGTCGAGACGGTTCTGAAGGTCCGGGTCTCCGGTTTTGTCATAGATGCGCAGCCGCGAGACCAGATCAACACGATGCCCGTCGGCCCCGATTGCAGCCATCAGGTTGCGAGCCATTTCGCGGTCGCCGGACGGAACCGGGCTGTCTGGGGCTTTCATCGGCGCATAGAAGGCGACCCGAACCATCAAGTACCCTCCGCGCACAAGGCTTTCAGGCGGCGGGACAGACGCGCAATGCCGGGGTCCATGCGAAAATTGGCAAGCAAGCGGTCATAAGCCGCATCAGCCATGATTGCCGCTTTCTGCGGGTCGGCGGCCAGGGTGGAAATGGCGTCTGCCAGCGCCTTGGGTTCGTCATCGGACAAGATGCCGTGCACGTTGTTGCGGATGAATTCAGGAATGGCCGAGACCGGAGTGGACAGGATCGGCAGTTTTTGCGACGCGGCTTCCATCAGGACATTGGGCAGGCCGTCCCGGTCGCCGTCCGCGGCGATGCGGCTGGGCAGCACGAACAGATCCGCATCGCGCATGGCCGCAATGACTTCGGGTTGATCGCAGGCGCCTTTCCAAGTGATGCGATCCTGCAGGCGCAGATTTTCCGCCAGGCTGCGCAGGTTGTCCGACAAGGTGCCGCCGCCAATGTGGGTCCAGTGCCAGTCGATCTCTGGGGGGAGTATGGCCAAGGCGTGGATCAAGCGATCAAAGCCTTTCTTTTCTACCAGTCGTCCGACGGACACCATATGGAACCGTTCATCGACGGATCGCAGTTTTCGTACGGGCGGCTCAGGAAATCGCGTCAGGTCCAGCCCGTGATAGATCAGATCGACACGGGCGGGGTCAACGGCCAGATCGCGCAAGTGCCGCGCGCCGATCTCGGTGCAGGTTGCGCCGAACGCCGCTCCGAAGGTGTCAGCGTGAAGTTTTTCACGCTTTTCCCACTCGGGCGACGTCCAGATATCCTTGGCGTGAGCCGAAAAGCTCCACGGCAGGCCGCGCATGATTGCAGCATAGCGGGCAACCGAGGACGGGGTATGCAGGAAGTGGGCATACAGCGCGCGCGTGTCGCCGGGCAATTCCGCGGCCAGAACGCAAGCCTGTCCAAAGCGGCGGATCCGGTTGTGCGTGGGATCGCGACGCAGATCCTGTCGCCACACCCGGTAGGCCTGTGCGTAACCCGGAAGCGCCTGTGCGGTTCGTCTCGCCGCCCATACGCGTTGGGGTTCCTGGTACAGGTATTCGGGAAGATAGTGCACCCGCCCCTGAAATCGGTCGTGCAGGGGGTGGCGTTTGGTGTCGGTTGGGTGGCGCAATGACCAGATGTCGAAGGCGTGGCCGGCATCCTGCAAAGCAACCAGTTCCTGAGCGATGAACGTCTCGGACAGGCGCGGCCAACCTTTGACCAACACCGCCAGTCTCGGCTCTGCGTCGGTCATCCGGTCGCTCGTTCCTGTTCCACGCTCAGCAGGGCCTCGACCCGATCAGAGACATAGTCCAAGCCATCCAGCAAACCGGCCCGGATCGCCTGCGAGGGAAGGGGCTGCTGCGGCAGGTTGCGAATGGCCGTGATCATCGCATCGGCCGTCAACCCATCACGGGTCTCGTCCAGCATCCGCACAAGACCCAGTTCCTCGGCGCGCGAGGCGCGGATCCACTGTTCCAGCCGCGGGGTGGTTCGCGGGACGATCACCGCGCGTTTGTCAAAGGAGAGCACCTCGCAGAACGTGTTGTATCCGCCCATGCAGACCACACCCGCCGCGCCGGCGAACAGGGTTTCGATCTGGGATTCGAACCCGACCGCCGTTACACGACCGTTCAGGGCCGCCACGCGGGCCTCGAATTCTTCGCGCAACTCACCGGACAGGAAAGGGCCATAGACGAGCAGGGCTCGGGGGGACAGATCAGGGTCTTTTTCATATGCGGACAGGACAAGGTTGACCATTGCCTTCCCGTCGCCACCGCCTCCGGGCGTGATAAGGATATAGGGCTGCTCGGGAGGTTCGCCGACAGGGCCGAGATCGCGGCGCAGATAGCCGGTCCAGTGAATCCGCGCCTGCGCCGACGGGCTGAGCGGCAATCCTTCTGTCGGGTCATAAACCGACCGCAGGCCGTAGACCCAGATTTCGTGATAGTACTTCTCGGTCGCGGCGACGGCATCCTTTCGGGCCCATTCCGCCGCCAGAACCTCGGGTTCGTCCAGAACGTCGCGAAGACCCAGCACCAGTTTGGCGCGCCCGGATTGATGCAGCTGTTCAAGGGTGGGCAGCAGTTCGCCCCGGAATCCGGTCGGCTCCTTGTCGACGACGACGACGTCCGGATCGAATTGGCGCATGGTGGTCTGGATCAGTCCCGAACGCAGCTCGGTAACCTCGTCAATCCCCATTCCGATCGTGCGCGCGGCATACGAACCATCGGCCCGCTTGGTCACGCCCGGCAGGCGTACATGGTCCACGCGCCGCGGAAAAGTGAAGCGCCCGGCAACGGGCGAGCCCGTCAGGATCAGCGCCGAAGCCCGCGGGTTCGCCCGCGTCATTGCCGCAGCCAGCGCTCGGGAGCGTCTGAGATGACCCAGTCCGAACGTATCATGACTGTAGAACATTATGCGCGGAGCGCGACCGGTCTGTTTGTCGTCGATGCCTAGGCTCATGCCCTCGCTCGTATCATTGTTACGGTGCAGTTTCCGCGCGTTTCGCACCAGTTATCTTATATTTTTTGACACCGCCTGCCAAAGGGTCTGTGTCAAAGCCGCAAATGCGTCAATCATTGCGATTTGGCAACAGCCATTGCGCAAGTCACCAATAACGCGAAGCCTGCAACATTCCCCGAAGTTGGCAAAGCCCGGATTTGCCGGATGCTGCCTGCTCTTATAGGAATTCCAGAGGGTTGGAAACATCCTGCCTTTGGGCTTGCGCCAAAAACACGGTCCTACACGATGTCGGGAAGCAACGAGTGGATCGTTTGATCAAGGCCGGTGCGTTCTATAGGCTGTCGTGCAGCAAGAGATCAGGATGCAAGACTTTATGAAACCGAACTTTCTTGTCCGTGTACTGTTCCTGACGTGGACAATCGCTCTGGTCTGCGCGACCGGTGCGGCGGCGCAGACCTCGCTGATCCCGGGGTATCCCGTGGCGTCCGGTGAAACAGAGGCTCCGCAGGACAACGATGTTGCGGCCGCGATCCGCGCCGCGACCGAGGCGGGCGCCAGCGTGATCGTCATCGACAGCGCCGGGCAGGTCGTATCCTCGGTTGGGCAGGCTGGTGGCCAGCCCGAGGACATCGCTCATGATCCGATGGCGGAAAGTTCGCAGTTGATGAAGGCGCAGGAGCGCTTTGCCAAGTTCAGCGAAGCCGTGAGATCCCGCCTTGAGGCGTTGCCCTATTCGATCTTCGAGGTGCGCTACATCCTCGAGCAAACCAGTCCTGATGGCCGGATATTCACCTATGTCGAGGTGCTGGGATGGAACATACTGTTCCTGATGGTTGGCCGATGGCTGTCGATCGAGCTGTACGGCAAGCGCTTTGCCCGACGATGGGTCGTGGCCCGGATCAAGGAAAACCCGCAGGGGTATCGGGAAAAGATGCCGTTCCTTGTGTTCCGGTTCCTGATGGGTATCGGCGCCACGGTGTTTGCAATGCTGATGGCTCTGATCGTCGGGTATCTGTTCTTCGGCGAGGCCGAAGATATCTCGATCCAGTTCACCGTCACGGCGATTTTCACTGCGTTTTTCCTGTCACGTACGGTTTCCGACCTGTGGCGGATGGTGCTGTCGCCGTATCTCAGCCAGTACAGGCTGCCGCCATTCTCGGACCGTGACGCCAAGCGGCTGTACATCTGGGCATCGGCGCTGGCGACCTATGACATTACCGCTGTTCTGTTTTCCACCTGGGTGGCGGATTTCGGGCTCAACTACAACGTCTACGCGATGGTCTATGGCGGGCTGACCCTGATCGGGATGGTCGGGAACATCCTGATGATCCTGTTCAATGCCCCGGCCATTTCGAACGCCATCCGAGGCGGCCGCCAGCCAGACCAGGTGTCCTGGTTGCTGCGGTTCGTGTCATTTGGCTGGGCCCCGGCCCTGATCGTCTATCTGGTCTTCAGTTGGTTCAAGCTGGCGGTGGATCTTGTGCTCGAGACCGAGGACTCGCTGCCGATCGTCGCAAGCAGCTACATGATCTTCATGTCGGTCGTCATCGCATATGGCGCCATGAACTATCTGCTCGAGCGGTACTTCGATCGCAACCGGCAGATCGAGGCTCTGAATGCCGAACTCGATTCCGATGAGGAGGCCGTTCGCACCTCGGAGACGCCCGAGGCGGAGAAGCGCAAGCACACATTGGTGACATACGAAGATCTTGCGCGGCGTGTCGCGGGCATCCTGGCCTTTGTCGTCGGCATCTATGCGCTGGTCGTCATCTGGAATCCCGAAGCCAGCTGGAGCGAGGATTTGCCCATTGGCAGGGCGCTGGATGTGATGGTGATCCTGTTCATCGGCTACATCCTGTTCCACTTCTTCCGGATCTGGATCGACACCAAGATCGCTGAAGAAACCGATGATGGAGCCGCCGAAGCCGAGTTGGGTGACGAGGGCGGAGAGGGCGGTCAAAGCCGCCTTGCCACGCTGCTGCCTCTGTTCAGGGGCGCCATACTGGCCGTGGTGGTCGTGACCATCGTGCTGATCGTTCTGATGGAACTGGGAATAAATGTCAGCCCGCTGTTTGCAGGCGCCGGCGTTGTCGGTCTGGCCGTGGGCTTTGGCTCGCAAACCCTGGTGCGGGACATTTTCTCGGGCGCGTTCTTCCTGCTGGATGACGCGTTCCGCAAGGGAGAATACATCGACATCGGAGATGTCAAAGGCACGGTCGAAAAAATCTCGGTCCGGTCTTTCCAGCTACGCCACCATCTGGGAGCCCTGAACACGATTCCGTTTGGTGAAATCAAGGTTCTGACCAACTACTCGCGCGACTGGGTGATCATGAAACTGCCTCTGCGCGTGACCTATGACACGGACGTCGAGAAGGTCCGCAAACTGATCAAGAAGCTGGGACAGGAGTTGCTGGAGGACCCGGTGATCGGGGACAACTTCATCCAGCCGCTCAAGTCGCAGGGCGTTATCGAGATGCAGGATTCCGCGATGATCATCCGGGTGAAGTTTATGACCAAGCCGGGCGACCAGTGGCTGGTGCGCAAAAAGGTGTACCAAGAAATCCGCGAGTTGTTCGCGCGAGAAGGCATCAAGTTTGCCCACCGCGAAGTCACGGTACGACTGGCCGATGGCAAGGAGCCCGAAGACCTGTCTCCGAAACAACGCGAGGCGGTCACCGGCGCGGTGCAAGCCGCGATTGACGAGGATTATCTGGACGATATCGGCCCCGGTGGAGACGACCGCTAGGGCGCTCCCGCCCCTTTGACCTGCGGCGCAGGTGTGCCGCCGTTCCAAGCGTTGGGCAGGGCCGCGCGGCGGTCGGGCCTTTGTTCAGGTGGTTTGCCACGTTGGATCGGACGTGCCGAGCCGGGATGCCGGGATCGGCCAGTGCATCCGTGCCTCACCGACGCTCAGCGCGGGTTTCAGCCGTTTGCCGGGGCCCCAGCCGGACTCTTCCGATCGGGATGCGTAGTCCCCGGGTTCGGCAGCGGTGATCGGGTCTCCTGTCTCGGATTTCGCGAGGCTGGCCAGTAACTCGGCGGTGCGCGCCAGCGACAGGCGCCCATCCATGATCGAATGCCCCGAAGCCGCTTCTGTCAGGGCCGAGAGGACAGCGGCGGCCATCAAATAGCCGGTGGCATGGTCAAGTGCTTGAACTGGCAGCGGGGTGGGTTTGTCGGCTCCGGCCCAAACGCGACCGGCGTCAGCGATCCCCGCGCTCATCTGGACGAGGCTGTCAAATCCGCGACGGGTGGCCCAAGGCCCCTGCCAACCATAGGCATCCAGCGTAACCTCGACCCGGTTTGGAGCGACCGTATCGCGCACCTCTTTGGTCAGGCCCAGAGCATCCAGCGCACCGGGGCGGTAGCCATGGACAAAGACATCCGCTTGCGCGAGCAGCTCTTGCAGCTTTTCCAGGCCAGCGGGTGGCTTGAGGTCCAGATACGCGCAGCGCTTGCCGAGCGAGATATCGGGGATCACGCCCGGCTCATCCCAACCCGGTGGGTCGATGCGCAGCACTTCGGCTCCGAACCCGACCAGCGTGCGGGTGGAAACCGGGCCGGCCAGCACGCGCGTCATGTCGAGAACCCGAAGCCCGGCCAAAGGCCGATCCGCGCGCGCCTGAGGCCTGTCGCGCAGCGTGATCCGGCGTGGGCCGTGCCAGCCGATCAACGGATCCCGCGTCACGGCGCGGCCTTGAGGGTGGTCAAGCCACTCGGCCCGGCTGCGCATGGCGGCGGCAACACCACCCTGCGCCACGATATCCGTTTCAAGGTTCGAGACCGACCAGCTCTTGATGGCCTGCGTCACCGCCGCACGATCCCCCTCGGTCGCCATAACCTTGAGGGCCGCTTCCCTATGGTGGGGGAGGTTGGTGTGCAACCTGATCCAGCCATCGGCCCCCCGATAGTCGCCCGCGATCGGATCCCAGAGGCTTGGCATATCCCAGCCTTCGGGCTTGAACGAGTATCCGAACCACAGCGACGCAAGGCGGTGATCGACCATTGCCTTGGGTGGGAGCGAGACAAGATTGGTGGCCTGCATGAACCGTCCAAGCTCGTGGCCCACGGCAGCAAAGCTGGCTGTTGCCAGCTCGGATACGGCAAAGGCGCTGGGAAGCGCACCGGAACCGGCGACCCGATAGGCCTCGGACGGTGGAAGCGAAGCCAGCAGGCTCATTGCTGATAGGGGTCCAGACTGTCGCGCAGCCCGTCACCCAGGAAATTGAAGGCTAGCACCACCACGATGATCGGTAGCATCGGGATGGCCGTCCACGGATAGATCTCGATCGAGGCGAGGTTTTGCGCGTCGTTCAGCATCACGCCCCAGCTGACCGCCGGTGCCCGCAGGCCGAGGCCAAGGAAGCTGAGTGCCGTTTCCCCCAGAATCATGGCGGGGATCGACAGCGTGGCCGAGGCAATCAGGTGTGACATGAAGTTCGGCAACAGGTGCTTGCGGATCACCCGGCCGGAACTGGCACCCATCATCTCGGCGGCGCGCACATATTCTTCTTCGCGCAGCGACAGGAATTTGGCGCGCACGGATCGGGCCAGCCCTGGCCAGTCGAGGATGCCGAGGATGATCGAGATGATGAAGAACACCGCAACCGGCGACCAGTTCGACGGAACTGCGGCCGATAGTGCCAGCCACAGGGGGAGTTCGGGCAAAGACCGCAGGATTTCGATCACGCGGTTGATGACCCAGTCGATCCGCCCGCCGAAATAGCCGGCCAGCGACCCGAACAGGATGCCAAGGAAGAACGAGACCGAAATGCCGATCAGGCCCACGGTCAGCGACAGCTGCGCGCCATAGAGGATGCGGCTGAAGATATCGCGGCCCAGCCGGTCCGAACCCCAGAGGAACAGTGTCGTGCCTTCCGGGGCGCAGAACAGATGCGTGTTTGACCGGATGAGCCCGGCCAGCTTGTACTCGGATGCCTCGCAGAAGAACCGCACGGGTCGCGGATCCTCGGTGTCAGGGACGAATTTCCATTGGAACGTCTCGAGGTCGGCCTCGGCCACGATCGGGTAGACGAACGGCCCAATGAACTCGCCCTGGTGGAACCAGTTCACCGATTGGGGCGGTGCGTAGAGATGTTCGCCATTTCGTTCGTTCGGGCCATAAGGCGCGATGAACCCTGCAAACGGGAGCATCAGATAGCACAGCAGCAGAAAAATGCCCGATATCAGACCCAGCCGGTGTGTCTTGAACTTGCGCCAGACCAGAACCCAATTCGGGGCGTCCAGATCCCTGCGCTCCAATTGCTGCAAAGATGCTTCGGGATCAAACGGGGCGTCGTCGACAAAGCGACCGTCGGGAAGTTTGCTCATGCTTCGCGCCCCTCGTACCGGATACGCGGGTCAAGCATGACCAGCAGAATGTCGGAGATCATGGTGCCGATCAGCGTCAGCAGCGCCACGAACATCAGAATGAAGGCTGACAGGAACTGGTCCTGTGTCTTAAGCGCCGTCAGCAGCGTGGGGCCGATGGTCTGCAAACCCAGCACCACCGAAACCAGAACCGATCCCGACACCATCGAGGGCAGCAGGTTGCCGATGTCGGCCACGAAGGGGTTGAAGGCGACGCGCAGCGGGTACTTGGTCAGCATCCGCGACGGCGACATGCCCTTGGCTATAGCGGTTTCAACATATGGCTTGCCCAATTCGTCCAGCATGTTGGCGCGCAGGCGCTGCATCATGGCCGAGGCGCCCGAGGTGCCGATCACGAATGTGGGCACGATCAGATGAACCAGGATGGACTTCATCTTGTCCCAGCTCATGGGTTGCCCCTCATACACCGGGTCCATCAATCCGCCGATGGGCAAATTGAGGTAACGGTGCCCGTAGTAGAACAGGATAAGCGCCAGCAGAAAGTTGGGCGTCGCCAATCCCAGATAGCCCACGAAGGCGGTCGTATAGTCGACCCAAGTCCGCGACTTGGCCGCCGCCATAACGCCCAGAGGCAAGGCCACGGCATAGACGAACAGGATCGCGGCAAGGTTCACGACCACGGTCAGCCACAGCGTGTCCCCGACGATGTCGGCAACCGGACGATCGAATTCGAAGGACCAGCCGTAGTTGCCCTGCAGCAATCCCTCAAACCCATGAGGGCCGGGAAAGAAGCCGACCCAGATCAGGTATTGTTCCCACATCGGGCGGTCCAGAGCGTATTCCTTTCGCAGGAATTCCGCCTTGGCCACACCGGCCGACTGCCCCGAAGCCTGCAGCTCGGCAATCTGATTGCTGAGATAATCTCCTGGCGGCAGGTTGATGATCACGAAGATCAGCATCGATACCACCAACAGGGTCAGCAGCATCGTGAAAAAGCGATACACCGCGTAGCGGAGCATGATCATCTATCCGCTCCTGTCAGTCGGCGAAGAAGAATTCGTCTGGGCGGTGCACTCCGAAATGCGCGCCGGGTTCCCACGCCCACATGGCCTGTTCGGGAACATTGCGCAGACGGTTTGAAACCACGATCGGCTGGGGCGCGCCGTTCAGAATTCCGATGCCATAGATCTGGTCGGCGTGTATCTTCAACATTTCCTCCCAGACCGCCCGGCGTTCATCCTCGGTTTTTGCAAGTTCCCAGATGTGGTTCAACTCCAGCAAGCGCTGGGCTTCGGGCAGGTCGGGCGGCTCGCCGGCTTCGCCGCCGGTTTGATAGTGCTGCCCCCATTTTGGCCAGGCCAGAAACACCTGGTCGGTCGGGGCCAGGTAAACCGGTGACGTATGCAGCTGCGGGATGCCATCATCCCAGCCATACCAGACCGAAGCCATCGTATTGCCGGCAAAAACACGGTTGCGCAGGATGTCGCGGTCAAGCGGACGCATGACCAGTTTCACCCCGATTTCCCGCCACGTATCAGTCACGATCTGCAGCGCGTTCTCGACCTCTTGGCGTTCTCCGGCTGTTTCGATCACCAGTTCCATGGGACGGCCGTCCGGCAACAGGCGTATGCCGTTCTTGTCGCGCTGCGTCAGCCCGACCTCGTCCAGCAGGGAGTTGGCCTGTGCGACGTCGTATTGCGCCCACGCCTGCGCATTCTCTTCACTGTAGAAGGGCGAGGCAGGCAAAACGGACATGGCGGCCGGATGCGCCAGTTTGAAATACAGCGCCTGGTTGATGGTCTGACGGTCGATGGCCAGCGAAAGAGCGCGACGGACACGGACATCGCGCAGCGCATTGCGCCAAACCTCGTCTTCGAAATTCAGGTTGGGGTAGATCGCGATCTGTGACGCAACACCGGTTTTCCAGAGTAGCGTCTTGTAATTTCCGTTGGCTTCGCCCTTTTTCAGGATCGAGGCATCCCGAAAATCAAGCCCACGACCCTGCAGGTCGGTCTCACCGGCATTGGCCTTGGCCGCCACTAGGCCGGGAGCCACGATCTCCATCTCGACCACGTCGATGTATGGCAGTTGCAAACCCTTCGAGTCGATGCGGTGGTAATAGGGGTTGCGGACGAAATTGTGCCGGATCTTCTTGCCCGAGCTCGCGTTCAGCCACGGCTGCAGAGTGGGCAGTTCGTGATTGTCGTACTTGTAGAGGTTGTCCAGCTTGTTGTGCAGGGCGGCCCAGCTCTTGACACGTGCGTCACTGACCTCGAAGTCCAGCTTTTCCTTGTCGGCATATTTCTCATGATAACGCTTCAGGAACGCAGCAGGGCGGTAGATGAATGGTGGTCGCGCCTGCGCCAGTGAGGCCAGAAAGTTCGGGTTCGGGTCGTCCCATTCGTAGATCACCGTCGTTTCGTCCGGGAACGTGACAGTGGGGAGTTTGCCCTCAACCCGCAGGAAATCTGGGGGGCCGGACGGGCTGAGGAGCTCGTTGTTGGCCACGTCTTCCCACCAGTATCGGAAGTCTTCCGAGGTGAAAGGTGTGCCGTCCGACCATTTGTGCCCCTTGCGCAGGTGCAGAGTGTACTTGCGGTTCTCTTCGTTGTCGTAAGACGCCAGCAGATCGGGGACCAGATTGTACTGGGCATCGAAGCCCACCAGTCGGGCGTAGCCATAGACCACCATCTGCCGGATATCCTTGGACCGGGTGACCATCGTGCGCAGGGTTCCGCCCTGTTTGCCGAATTCGCGCCCTTTCGAAGACAGGTCGACGATCAGCGGTTCCTGCGGGATGCGATCTTGCACCGGGGGCAGGTTTCCGATGTCCACCTCGGCTTTCCAGAACGTGCTTTCCTGCAGGTCGGGAAGGGTGTCGGCCCAGGCGGGCAGCGCCGCGCCCAGCGTCAGCGCGGCGGCCAGAAACTTGAATCGAGTGGTCTTAAACATGGCAACGTACCTTATGGCCGGGCTCCATTTCCACGAGTGAAGGTATCATGGTGTCAGAGAATCTAAAGGCGTCATCCCAACTGTCCGGAGACCCGGCGCCAAGGGCGACCAGCTTCAGATCGATGGGACGATTGATATCGGGTTCGGGTTGTGCGGCAATCAGAGCCTTGGTGTAGGGGTGGCGCGGGTTGTAGAACAACGTCTCGGGTGGAGCCTGTTCGACGACCAGCCCCTGGCGCATGACCGCGACCTCGTCCGCGATACGGGCGACCACGGCCAGATCGTGAGAAATGAAAAGATAGGACAGGTTCAGACTGTCCTGCAGTCTTTCCAGAAGGGTCAGGATTTGCTCTTGGACCGAAACGTCCAAAGCCGATGTCGGCTCGTCGCAGACGATCAGGGACGGATCCAGCATCATCGCACGGGCGATTGACAGGCGTTGGCGTTGACCGCCGGAAAAAGCGTGGGGGTAGCGCTTGAGCATACCGGCGTTCAATCCCACGCGTTCCAGCATTTCAGCGGCCTTGTCGCGGCGCTCGGCCGTCGTGCCGATATTGTGGATCTCCAGCGGTTCGGTCATCGCATCCTGAATGCGCATGCGCGGGCTCAGAGAACTGTAGGGATCCTGAAACACCATCTGAGCCTTGCGCTGAAACGCCGTGCGCTCCTCGCGGGTCATCTGGTGGACACGTATCGGGTCTTCGCCCGGCGCGGCGCGAAAAAGCACTTCGCCGCCCGGGTCTGGCAGCTCGGCCCCCAGCGCGATCCGGGCCGCGGTGGTCTTGCCCGATCCGCTTTCGCCGACTACGGCCAACGTCTTGCCGCGGGCCAGTTTCAGGTCGACGCCCCGGCAGGCGTAAATCAGCTTGTCCGCTTTCCAACCGCGCGACGACCGCATCGTGTAGGTCTTGCACACATCCTTCATGTCGAGGATCAGATCCTCGTCCGGCATCGGAATTCCCACGGCTTCCTTGTCCGGGATCTCGGGGGCCGCATCAAACAGCTGGCGGGTATAGGGATGGGCCGGAGCATTCAGGATCAGCTCGGCCGAACCCGCCTCCATCACGCGGCCTTTGTGCATGACGACGACCTGTTCGGCCATATTGGCGACCACGCCCAGGTCATGCGTCACCAAAACCAGCGCCATACCAGTTTCTTTCTGCAGATCCTTGATAAGGCCCAGCACCTGGGCCTGGGTCGTCACATCCAGCGCAGTTGTCGGTTCGTCGGCAATCAGCAATTCCGGTTTGGACACCATCGCCATCGCGATCATCGCGCGTTGACGCATCCCGCCCGAAAGTTCGAACGGATACGAGTCATAGGCACGCGCTGGATCGGGAAAGCCCACGCGTTCGAACTGCGACAGCACTTCCTTGCGGGCCTCAGACTCGGAGGCGCCCCGATGCAGCCACAGAACTTCGCTGACCTGATTGCCGATCTTGTGCAACGGAGACAGAGACCGCATAGGTTCTTGAAAGATCATCGAAATTCGATTGCCGCGGATGCCACGCATCTCACGTTCGGAAATTTCGGACAGCGCGACGCTGCCCTTGGAGGTGTTCAGCTGCATTACGCCACTGCGGATCTGGGCCGTTCTGGGCAGAATGCGCAGCACCGCCCGGCAAGAGATCGTCTTGCCCGACCCGGATTCCCCGACCAATGCCAGCGTTTGCCCGGCCTCGACATCGAAATTCACATCTCTGACGACGGGCTCCCCGGCGCCGAAACCGATGCTCAGGTCTCGGACAGACAACAAGGCCGTCATGCGGGCTTTCCACCCGTGTGGCCACCACGTGACATTGGTTTTGAACTCCCTGGTTTTTTTGTCGCAGTTTCGCGCGCTTGGGGGCGACTAGTCAAATACCTTCTTGGGCTGAAATGTCGCGGAAACGTGACGAACAGTCCATTGTGCCTACACAAAGTCTTGAGTTTTTGTCATCAAAGCCGCGATTGGCCGCGATTGGTGGTCGTTAAGGTATCAGGGAGATATTTCGCAATGTCCGACGCGCAAAGCCGACTGGATCTGTTCATTGATCGCATGGTCTCGCAGCGGGCATGTCTGGATTTCGCGATTGCCGACACGGCCGATTTGGCCGGTCCGGTGTTCGAACTGGGTCTGGGAAACGGGCGCACTTATCATCACATGATGAATCGGGTCCGCAACCGACCCGTCTATGTGTTCGAACGCGCTGTGGCCTCGCACCCCGATTCCACCCCGCCCGAAGATCGTCTGATCCTGGGCGACGTGCGCGAGACGCTGCCCGCCGCGCTGGATCGGTTCGGCGCGACCGCCAGCCTGATCCATGCCGATCTGGGCGGCCACAACCGCGAAAAGAACGATGCCTTCGCCCGCTTTGTGTCACCCCTGATCGAACCGCTTCTGGCCGAGGGCGGGCTGATGGTCTCGAGCGATCGGATGTATTTCGAGACGCTTACGGAGCAGACCCTTCCCGCAGAAGCGGTTCCGGGTCGCTGCTTTATCTACCGGCGCTGAGCGGCGTTCCGCAGGGTCACTTTGCGCGGGGACTCGATCCCGGCACGGCGGGCGGTCTAACCTACGCGTGACGTTCACGCAAAGGACCGCCCATGCTGTTTTACGATTGCTCGACCGCCCCGAACCCGCGCCGTGCCCGGATGTTCATCGCCGAAAAGGGGCTGCAGATCGAAACCCGCGACATCTCGATCGCCAAGGGCGAGCAAATGAGCGAGGCGTTCCGAAAGGTGAACCCCCGCGCCACCATTCCGGTTCTGGTTACCGACGAGGGGACCGTTCTGACCGAGAACCTCGGCATCGCTGCCTATCTCGAGGCGCGCTTCCCTGAGCCTCCGTTGATGGGGCGGACACCGGACGAGAAAGGGCTGGTGCTGATGTGGAGCGCGATCGTCGAGCAACAGGGCGGGGCGCCCATCGCAGACGCGCTGCGCAACACGCATCCGGCCTTCAAGGACCGCGCCATCCCCGGACCGCAGAACCACGCGCAGATCCCGGAACTGGCCGAACGCGGCCTCGCGCGCGTCGGAGCGTTCTTCGACCTGCTCGAAGAACGTCTGCAAGACAGCGCCTTCATCGCGGGCGAGGCGTTCTCGCTGGCCGATATCTCGACCTTCGTGTTCGTGGATTTCGCCCGTGTCATCAAGATGCGCATCCCCGAGGGCAACACGGCAACCCGGGCCTGGTTCGACAGCGTGCGGGCGCGACCCAGCGCCAGCGCCTGACAGCACTGTACAGAAATGTCTAGACAGAAGTGAACAGTGCCCCTAGCGTCCTTTGGGAATCGTCCAGGGGAGGTCGGGATGAAATCGCAGTATCGCGTTGTGGTCATCGGGGGCGGCGTTGTCGGCGCCTCGGTTCTGTATCATCTGGCCAAGTTCGGCTGGTCGGATGTGGTCATGCTGGAACGCCGGCGGCTGGCCTCGGGGTCGTCATGGCACGCGGCGGGGGGGATCCATGCGCTGAACGCCGATCCGAACATGGCGGCGCTGCAGGTCTATACGATCGATCTGCTGAGCGAGATCGAGAAGGAATCCGGCCAGAATATCGGCCTGCACATGACCGGCGGCCTGACGCTGGCCGGAACCCCCGAACGGTGGGAGTGGTTGCAGGCGAACTACCGCATCTTCCAGTCCATCGGCATCGAGGATTGTGAATTGCTGTCCCCAGAAGAGGCGCAGAAACGCTGCCCGATCATGTCCACTGACGGCATTCTGGGCGCGATGTGGGCCGACCGAGAGGGCTATATCGACACCACCGGCACCGTGCAGGCCTATGCCAGTGCCGCGAAAAAGCGCGGGGCGGAATACTACGAGGAAACCAAGGTCGAGGAACTGATCCAGACAGCCGATGGCTGGCAGGTGGTGACCGACCGGGGCACGATCACCTGCGAACATGTGGTCAACGCCGCCGGCCTGTGGGCCAAGCAGGTGGGGCGCATGGCGGGGATCGAACTGCCGGTTTCTCCGCTGAAACATCACTATCTGATCACCGACACCGTGCCCGAGGTCGCAGCGGCCGATTTCGAGATGCCGATGACAGTGGATCTCGAGGGCTTCACCTACATGCGACAGGACCAGAAGGGCGTTCTGGTCGGTATCTACGAGGTCGATCACGAGCACTGGGCCATGGACGGCGCGCCGTGGAACTATGGCGAGGAGCTGTTTCAGGAGCAGCTGGACCGCATCGAGAACGAACTGGTGCTGGGCTTCGAACGCTATCCGGCGATCCAGAACGTGGGCATCAAGACATGGGTGAACGGTGCCTTCACCTTCTCGCCCGACGGCAACCCTCTGGTCGGTCCGGTGCCGGGCAAGCGGGGCTATTGGACCGCTTGCGCGGTGATGGCCGGGTTCCTTCAAGGCGGCGGCGTCGGCAAGACGCTGGCCGAATGGATGATCCATGGCGAGCCCGAGGCCGACGCCTGGCCGATGGACGTGGCGCGCTACGGCGATTACGCGCAGAACAAGCGCTACATCCGCGAGACGACCGGGCAGTTCTATTCCCGCCGCTTCGTGATGACCTATCCGAACGAGCAACTGCCCGCCGGTCGCCCTCTGAAGATGTCGCCGGCCCATGACGCGATGACCGAAGCGGGTTGCAAATGGGGGGTCAGCTGGGATCTCGAGGTGCCGCTCTATTTCGCGCCCGAGGGGTTCGAGGAAACGCCAACCCTGAAACGCTCGAACGCCTTCGACATCGTGGCCGAGGAATGCCGCACCATCCGCGAAGGCGTGGGCCTGATGGACATCACCGGGTTCTCACGGTTCGAGGTTTCGGGGCCCAATGCGGAAATCTGGCTCAACAAGGTGATGGCCTCGAAACTGCCGGGACCGGACCGCGCGAAACTGGCGCCGATGCTGGGCGAGAACGGGCGGCTCAAGGGCGACCTGACGGTTCTGAACTGGGGCGACGGCACCTGGTGGATCATGGGCAGCTATTACCTGCGGGCCTGGCACATGCGCTGGTTCGACGATCACATGATCGATGGCGTACAGGTGCGCGACCTTGGCGAAGAGGTCTGCGGCTTTGCCGTGGTTGGCCCGAAATCACAGGCGGTGGTCGAGAAACTGGCCGAACAGGATATCTCAACCCTGAAATTCATGGGCTGCGGTGACTACGACATCGGCCTCGTGCGCGCCCGGGTGGCCCGCATGTCGGTCACTGGCGAAAAGGGTTATGAGATCAACTGCCGGTATGGCGACCACATCGCCCTGCGCCGCGCGCTGCTCGAGGCCGGAGCCAGCGAAGGCATCCGCGAATGCGGCTTCAACGCGATGCTGTCCACGCGACTTGAGAAAAGCTTTGGCATCTGGTCGGCCGAGTTCACCCAGGCCTACACCCCCGGCATGACCGGCATGGACCGCTGGATCGACTGGGGCAAGGATTTCGTAGGCAAGGACGCGGCACTGGCCGAGCGTGAGGGCAACGGCCCGGCGCAGGTTCAGGTGACGCTCGAGGTGGACGCGCTGGATGCGGATGCCAGCGGGTACGAGCCGGTCTGGGCGGGCGACCAGCGAGTGGGTTTCGTGACCTCGGGCGGGTATGGCCACTATATCGGCAAGTCGCTGGCGATGGCGCTGGTGGACCGCGACAAGGCGCGGCCGGGCACCGAACTGTCGGTGCACGTGGTCGGGGTCGAGCGGCCCGCGCGGGTGATCGCGCCGTCGCCATATGATCCCGAGGGCAAGGCGATGAGGGGCTGATCGTGGCGGCCCGGGGCAGGGATCGGCGAAGGCGGGGCCGGGGTGCGGAGTCCGCACCCGCGACCCATCGGGACGTGAATTATCGCCAGTTGCGCAACCCGTTTCCGGTGATGGAGGTCTTTCCCGCCGACCAGATCGCCGACATGCACGAAACCGCTCTGCGCACGCTTGAGGAACTGGGCGTCAAGGTCCTGCTGCCCGAGGCGCGGCGTCTCTTTGCTGCTGCAGGCGCGCGGGTGGATGAAGACAGCCAGATGGTGTTCATCGGCCGCGATCTGGTCGAGGCTGCGGTGGCCTCGGCCCCGAAATCCATCGCCTGCCTGGCAGGGGCGCGGCATCGCGACTTTGTGCTGGAGCTGGGGAGCCTTGTCTTTCAGCCCGGCGCAGGGGCGCCCAATGCCACCGATCTGGAACGCGGCCGCCGCCCGGCCAGCGGGCAGGATTACCTCGAGTTCCTGAAACTCACCCATCATTTCGACGTGTTCCAGATGATCTCGCCGCAGGTCGAGCCGCAGGACGTGCCGACCCACCTGCGCCACTATTTCACCACGCAGGCGCAGATCGAGCTGACCGACAAGTTCCCGTTCTTCTTCTCGCGCGGGACGCCGCAGGTGATGGATTGCTTCCAGATGCTGGCCGTCGCGCGCGGTCTGTCCGATGACGAGTTCCGCGCCCACCCGCATTGCTACACGATCATCAACACCAACAGCCCGCGCACCCTGGACATTCCGATGGCGCAGGGGCTGATCGACTTTGCCCGTCACGGGCAGATGTCGATCATCACGCCGTTCACTTTGATGGGGGCGATGGCGCCGATCACGGTCGCGGGCGCGATCACCCTGTCCCATGCCGAGGCGCTGGCGGCCCTGACGCTGACCCAACTGGCAAATCCCGGCGCGCCGGTCTGCTATGGCACCTTCACCAGCAACGTGGACATGAAATCCGGCGCCCCGGCTTTTGGCACGCCCTCGCATTTCCAGGCCTCGCTGGCGGCGGGGCAGATGGCGCGGCATCTGGGCCTGCCGTGGCGGTCGGCGGCCGGGTCGGCCTCGAACGCCAATGACGTGCAGGCCGCCAATGAAAACCAGTTTGGGCTGTGGGGTTGCCTGATGGCGGGGGCCACCGTGATCATCCATTCGGCCGGGTGGCTGGAAGGGGGGCTGACCGTGTCCTTCGAAAAGCTGGTCTGCGATGCCGAGGTGCTGAACATGGTAGCCGAGCTGTGCGCAGGGGCTCAGGCCGGTCAGGCTGAGATTGGCTTTGACACTGCCTTGCGAGAGGTCGAGCCCGGCAGCCATTTCTTCGCCGCCAGCCAGACGATGGAGCGCTACACTACCGAGTTCTACGAACCGCACCTGCATGACTATGCCAATTTCGGTACCTGGACCGAACGCGGATCGGTCGATGCGAACTACCGGGCCACCGCGGTCTGGCGGGACATTCTGAACAATTTCGAACCACCCGCGCAGGGCCAGCCGGGGCTGGACGCCATGCGCGACTTCATCGCCCGCCGAACCGCCGAGGGCGGCGCGCTGCCGGAGAGTTGAGATGAACAGCAAACCCATCCTGCATCGTGACGACCCCAAGGCCGAGCCTCTGGTCGGCAACGTCAAGGTCACGCGCGACGACTGGCTGAACGTGGCGATGGACGTGCTGATCTCGGACGGGGTCGAGCAGATCAAGGTTCTGAACCTGGCCGAGCGCATGGCGGTGTCGCGGTCCTCGTTCTACTGGTATTTTAAATCCCGGCAGCAGCTGCTGGACGCGCTGCTGGATCGCTGGCAGGCCACCAACACCGCCGCCCTGATCGCGCAGGCCGAGGCCCCGGCCGAGACCATCACCGCCGCCGTCTGCAACGTGCACCGCTGCGTGGTCAACACCGCCCTGTTCGACACGGCGCTGGATTTTGCCGTGCGCGACTGGGCGCGGCGGTCGGGCAAGGTGCGGCGGATGCTGGACCAGTCCGATGCGCGACGCCTGGCCGCGCTGCGCGCCATGTTCGCCCGCCATGGCTATGAAGCGGTCGAGGCCGAAACCCGTGCGCGCGTGCTGTACTACATGCAGATCGGCTATGATCTGGCGCAGTTGAACGAGCCACTGGCCATGCGCCTGTCTCTGGTGCCGCATTACCTGTACGTCTTTACCGGAGTCGAACCGCGGCCCGAGGAAATCGAGGAATTCAGCGCCTATGCCAAGCGCTGCTGGGAGGGAGGATCAAGCCATGAGCCAGCCTGACGCAATCATCATCGGAACCGGCGTGATCGGCGCGGCCATCGCGTTCGAGATGGCCAAGGCCGGCTGGAAGACCCTGTCGCTGGACCGCAACGCGCAGGTGGGGCATGGCTCGACCGCCGGGTCCTGTGCGATCATCCGGATGCACTATTCAACCTTCGACGGCACCGCCTTTGCGTGGGAGGGCTATCATTTCTGGCGCGACTGGGCCGAGTATCTGGGCCTGTCCGACGGGGCCGATCTGGCGCAGTTCCGCGAGAAGGGCTGCTTGGTCATGAAGACCGAGGCCAACGGCCACCTGTCAAAGCACATGAAATACAGCGCCGAGTTGGATTGCCCGTTTGAGGAATGGTCCGCCGAACAGATACACGATTGCCTGCCGATCTATTCTCTGGACAGTTTTGCCCCGGCCAAACGGATGGATGACCCAGCCTTTGGTCAGCCCAATGGCAGCAGGATGCAGGGGGCGGTGTTCTGGCCCAAGGCCGGCTATGTCACAGACCCGGCCCTGTCCGCGCAGAACCTGATGCAAGCGGCCACGCAGCGCGGCGCGCAGGTGCGGACCGGGGCCGAGGTCGTCGAAATCTTGCAGGAAGGTGGCAGGGTCAAAGGCGTCCGACTGGCCTCGGGCGAAGAGATTCATGCGCCGGTGGTGATCAACGTGGCCGGGCCGGGATCGTCGATCATCAACCGCATGGCGGGTGTGCTGGACGACATGACCATCGAAACCCGCCCGCTGCGACAGGAGGTGGTCCACGTTCCGGCGCCCGAAGGGTTCGATTTCGAGCGTCAGGGAACCATCGTATCGGACAGCGATATCGCCTGCTACTGCCGGCCGGAACATGGCAACCATATCCTGATCGGATCCGAGGACCCGGACTGCGACCCGCATCAGTGGTGCGAGGACGATGTGCACTACAACCACGACTTCACCGACCAGTGGACGACGCAGGCTATGCGATACGCGCAGCGCGTTCCCAGCCTGGGCATCCCGTCCAGAACGCGAGGAGTGGTCGATCTGTACGACGCCTCGACCGACTGGATCCCGATCTATGACAAGTCCAGCCTGCCAGGGTTTTACATGGCCTGCGGCACCAGTGGGAACCAGTACAAGAACGCGCCGATCGCGGGCAAAATGATGGCCACGCTGGTCGCGTATTGCGAGGGCGGGGCGGATCACGACGCCCAGCCCCTGCAATTCGAGCTGCCTCATATCAAACGCACCATCGACGTGGGCTTTTACTCTCGCAAGCGACCCATCAACGAGGAAAGCAGTTTTTCCGTCCTTGGCTAGCCATGCCGGACAAATGCGCTAGCTCTCGGGAAACACTGAGAAAGGGCGTGTGGGATGGTAGAGAATGACACCAGAGTTCTGATCTTGGGGAGTGCGCCCGCAGCGCTGGCGGCGCGGGAATGGGCGCGTGGGCCGTTCACTCATATCGTGGCCATCAACAACGCCTGGCGCATCCGCGAAGATTGGGATTTCCTGATCCACCCCGAGGATTTCCCGGCCGAGAACCGCCCCGACTGTCTGACAGTGACGCAGCGCATCGTAACGGCGCAGGATTATGTCCCGATCCAGAACGCGTATGGCGGCTTCGTCTATGCCGGTGGCACCATGGCCTTTACCGCCGGGTACTGGGCGCTGGGTGCTCTCAAACCATCGGTGATGGCCTTCTTTGGCTGCGACATGGTCTATCCGCGCTCGGGCAATACCCATTTCTACGGCCAGGGAACGGCCGATCCCTTGCGCGCCGACGTCACCCTGCGCTCGCTCGAGGCGAAATCGGCACGGCTGGCGCTGCTGGCGGCGCGTCAGGATTGCAACGTGGTGCGGTTGTCCGTTGGACCCAGCCGGCTGGTCTATCCGTCCGTCTCTCATACCGAAAAGATCCCCGAGGCCCGGCCGCGCACTGAACACGTCGATGCTCTGCTGCAGGCCGAGTACGAGGCGGGCTACATGGTGCCATCCGGCCGGTATTGGGAGGTCGAAGACCGGTTCAATCCAGCCGTTGTCGACCGGCTGGATGCGGCTTGGCTTGCGGCCTACAAAGCCTCGGCGCTGGATCAGGCGGCCTGAGCGCGCGGCGCGCGCAACAAGTCATCGACCTTTCGTCTGGCGGTCTCGGCCGCTTGTATCCGAACCGGGCCGTAACCGCGGATCTCGTCAGCGCAGGACAGGATGCTTTGCCACGTTTCGGTATCCCGATCCCCGTACTCGGCCACAAGGCGGTCCAACAGCCCCTGGTACCAATTCAGCAGATCGCGGTGCAGGCGCGCTTCGGCATGATAGCCAAACGGATTGAGAGCTGTTCCGCGCAGTGCCCGCATCTTTGACAGGCCCCGCAGAACCGGCTGCATCCAAGGTCCGAACGCCTTTTTCAGCGGTCGGCCCCGGGCGTCCGTTCTGCGGCTCAGCAGGGGCGGGGCCATATGGAAGCGGACCGCAAAATCGCCCTCGAACTGGTTGGCCAGATCCTGCGCGAAATGGTCCGAAGTCATCAGCCGCGCGACTTCGAACTCATCCTTGTAGGCCATGAAGCGGAACAGGTTGCGAGCGACGCTGCGCAGCAGGGTCTCGTCAGCCTGCGGCAGAGCCGAGCGGAAGGTGGCGATTCGATCGGCATAGGCCTGCGCGTATTTCGCGCTTTGATACTCGGTCAGGTAGGCGGAACGGCGCGCAATCATCTGATCCAGTGTTTCTTCTGAACCAACGTCGTCGGAAGGCAGCGCCAGAACGTCCGGACGAACTGCCATGTTGCGCCCGATTGCAAAAGCCAGACGGTTCTTCTCGACAGCGACGCCATTCAGCAGAATCGCCTGACCCAGCGCGACATGCGATACCGGCACAAGACCGTGCTGCCACGCAAAACCCAGCATTATCACATTGGCAAACACCGCATCACCCAGCAGGGTTTCCGCCACCGCGTTGGCGTCGAAACCGAACAGGTTTTCAGCCCCGACCACGTTCTGAATGGCCTGTTCACGGGCATTTGCCTGCAACTGAGCGTCGCGGCGCAGAACGATATCGCCGGTCGGCATTTCAGCCCGGTTCAGGACCACGCGCGTACCCTTGCGGTAATGCGCCGAGGCTTTGGGGGCCGAACTGACGACGACGTCGCAACCAATCACCGCATCGGCCGCGCCCTGATCAATGCGGACCTGGTTCAGCGCGTTTGGAGTGTCTCCTAAACGGATATAGCTGAGAACGGTTCCGAATTTCTGAGCAAAGCCTGTGAAATCCAGGACCGAGGCGCCTTTCCCTTCGAGATGGGCCGCCATCGTGATCAGCGCACCAACCGTCACCACGCCTGTGCCGCCCACGCCGGTTACCAGCAACTCGAACGGTTTGTCCAGGCGGGGCAGGGTAGTGTCGGGGAGCCCGTCCTCGAGTGTTCCCAGATCCAGCTTTGTAATGCGTTTGCGGCGTTCGCCGCCTTCGATGGTCACGAAGCTGGGGCAGAATCCGTTGAGGCACGAGAAATCCTTGTTGCACGAGCTCAAATTGATCTTGCGCTTGCGGCCCAGCGGGGTTTCGCGCGGCTCGACGCTCAGGCAGTTGGATTCGACCGAGCAGTCGCCACAGCCTTCGCAGACCAGATCGTTGATCCAGACGAACCGCTTGGCGTCCTCCATCGTGCCGCGCTTGCGGCGGCGGCGTTTTTCGGTGGCGCAGGTCTGTTCGTAGATCAGAACGGTCACGCCCGGGATCTCGCGCAGTTCGCGCTGCAGGGTGTCCAGCTCCGCCCGGTCGTGGAACGTGGTTTCCGACGGGAAATCCGCGTGGTGGAACTTCGAGATGTCGTCAGACACGATGGCGATCCGCTCCACGCCCTCGGCGCGGCAGGTCTGGGCGATGCCGGCGACGCTGACCGGGCCGTCCACCGGTTGGCCGCCGGTCATGGCCACGGCGTCGTTGTAGAGGATCTTGTAGGTGATGTTGGTCCCGGCCGCGACCGCCTGCCGGATCGCCAGCGAGCCCGAGTGATACCAGGTGCCTTCGCCGAGGTTCTGGAAGATGTGCTTTCCGCCGTTGAACTTGGACGCAACCACATGCGGCACGCCTTCGCCGCCCATCTGGGCATAGCCGACGGTGTGGCGATCCATCCACGAGGCCATGACGTGGCAGCCGATGCCACTGGCCGCGATCGAACCATCGGGCACTTTGGTCGAGGTGTTGTGCGGACAGCCCGAGCAGAAATAGGGCGTGCGGGTCGCACCGGGCACGTTGATCAGTTGCGGCGGCTGGTCCGTCAGCGCCTTGGCCTTGGCGGGCAGATCCTCTTCGGGGAAAAACCGGTGCAGGCGG
Organism: Ruegeria sp. B32; assembly: GCF_025141855.1. Classification (NCBI taxonomy): domain Bacteria; kingdom Pseudomonadati; phylum Pseudomonadota; class Alphaproteobacteria; order Rhodobacterales; family Roseobacteraceae; genus Ruegeria; species Ruegeria sp. B32. The sequence continues at coordinate 566,222 of NZ_CP081106.1, forward strand.
TCGGCCACGATGGGCACCAGCATCAGCGGGCTGAGTTCACCCGTCCAGGGGATCAGCGGCTCGCCGTGGCTGTCGTATTTGCCCACCATCTTGTGCGGCTTGTCGCCGGGCCAGTCATAGAAATATTCCTTGAACTGGCTTTCGATGATGCCGCGCTTTTCTTCGACCACCAGCACCTCGGCCTTGCCCTTCACGAAGCGCAGCGCGTTGCGCCGCGCCAGTGGCCAGACCATGCCGACCTTGTAGATGTCGATGCCCAGACGGCGGCAGGCGGCCTCGTCCAGTCCCAGCAGGCGCAACGCCTCCATCAGGTCAAGATGGGCCTTTCCGGTGGTGACAAAGCCGAACTTGGCGTGGTCGATGTCATAGATGCGCCGGTCGATCGGGTTGGCCTCGGCAAAGGCGCGCACGGCGCGCAGCTTGTGCTGGATGCGGGTCTCGATCGCGGGCGAGGGAAGGTCGGCGGCGCGCACGTGCAACCCGCCGGGGGGCAGGTCGATCTCGGGCAGGATGAACTGACGGTCGGGGCGCAGCTCGACCGAGCGGGCGCTTTCGACGGTTTCCGAGATCGCCTTGAACCCGACCCAGGTGCCGGAAAACCGCGACAGTGCAAAGCCGTATTCGCCGAATTCCAGATACTCCTCGACCGAGGCGGGGTTCAGCGTGGGCATGAACCATGCCATGAAGGCAACGTCGGACTGGTGCGGCATCGAGGAGCTGACGCAGCCATGGTCGTCGCCGGCCACGACCAGCACGCCGCCCTTAGGCGCCGAGCCATAGGCATTGCCGTGCTTCAGCGCATCGCCCGAGCGGTCGACGCCCGGCCCCTTGCCATACCACATCGAGAAGATGCCTTCGAATTTGCACTGCGGGTCCAGCGTCGCCTGCTGCGCTCCCAGAACGGCGGTTGCGCCCAAATCTTCGTTCACGGCGGGCATAAACGTAATGCGGTCGGATTTCAGCCGTTCGCGCGCGCGCCACAGCTCCAGGTCCAGCCCGCCCAAGGGCGAGCCGCGATAGCCCGAGACGAACCCGCCCGTGTTCAGCCCTGCATCGCGGTCGCGCCGCGCCTGATCCATCAGGATGCGCGCCAGCGCCTGCGTGCCGGTCAGGAACACGCGACCCTCGGTCTGTTCGTACCGGTCTGTGAGTTGATAAGTGCGAAGAGTGCTGTCGTGGCGGCTCATGGCTTGGACCTGGATTGGCTTTGAGATTGAACAACTGTAGTTCGGTATTTGCGAAATGTTGTGCCAATGGGTCCGCAAGCTTGATAACATTTCGAAAAAATTTGCCGATAAACGCTAAGAAGACGAAAAGGTTTACCAAATGATGCAGCTGGACGACAGAGATCGCCGGATTCTGACCCTGCTACAAAGGGACAGCCGTGTGTCGAATGCGGACCTAGCCGACGCGGTCGGTATGTCGACCTCGGCCCTTTGGAGACGGGTGCGCGCATTGGAAGAGGCCGGGATCATTGAACGCTACGGCGCAGTTGTGAACCCGGTCGCGCTGGGGTTGGGGTTCGAGGCGATCGTACATGTGCATCTGACGCGGCATGATCCCGACAAGATCGTGGAGTTCATCCGGGCAATCGAAACCTGCAAGGAAGTTCAGGAATGTTTCGCAACGACCGGTCAAGCAGACTATCACCTGCGAGTGCAGTGTCCCGATCTTGCCGCCTACAACGTCTTTTTGGAGAGGTTTCTGTTTCGTTTGCCGGCCGTGGCAAGTGCGCAAACGAATGTGGTACTGCGCGCGGTCAAACGCAATCGTTCGGTCGAGTTCTGACTAGCGCGCGACGAATTCAACCCAGGCCCAGGCCATGGCGATGTAAGTGAGGTTGTGCAGGCATTGATCCAAACCGGCGGCCCGCCAAAAGGCGGCCTGATCAGGTTGCAATTGTTTCTTGTCGGAATAGCTGGCTTTGGCGAAATCGATATTGAAATGCACGATCCACTCAAGCGCACCGATGATCAAAATGAATGAAAGCGGCGCGCCGAATATCAGGAAAACCACGACTGAACCCACAACATGCACCGCAGCATGCTGTGCGCGCCCGACATGCAGGTACTCCCCCCGCCCAGACAGCATCTTGGGCGTTTGAAGGTAGAAATCGGCAAACATGTGTTTGATCTGCAGTGCACACAGCAGAAGCAACACAGTGCCAAGTGTAGCAGGCAAAAACTACCCTCCCGATATCGTCCTGACCTTCAGACTAAGGGCTATGAGACAGGATCGCAAATGAACTAGTTCACACAAGTCGAAATAGTTTTCGCCTTGGAAACCATTTGCCTATCCAAGCGCGATTGCAGTACCGTCGTGCTGCTTTGACCGCGGCAGGATCGCTGCAAAACAGTTTCGGGTCACCAGTAGGGGCAGGGGCCATAGAACGTTCAATTTTTGGATTTATTTGGAAGTATTCCAAGCGTGATCAGCTTGTTCTGCTGGCCGTGACGGCAACTTTGTTCCCGCTGCTGTACCTGACGCTTGAATTGCCCAAACGCATCATCAACGACGCAATCGGCGCCTCCAGCGAGATCGTGGATGCCTGGGGATACAGTCTGTCGCAGACGACGTTTCTGGTAATTTTGTGCTTCGCCTTTTTGGCGGCGGTGTTGGCGCATGGTTTGATGAAGATGCGCATCAACACGATGAAAGGCGTTCTCAGCGAACGAATGCTGCGCCGGTTCAGATACCAGTTGATCAATCGCGCACTGTTGTTTCCTCAACCCTATTTCGAGCGCGTCAGTCAGGGCGAACTGGTCTCGATGATCACCGCCGAAAGCGAGCCGATGGGCGGGCTGATGGGCGATGCGATCAGCCAGCCTGTCCTTCAGGCGGGGCAGATGCTGACAATCCTGTCCTTTCTATTCCTGCAAAGCGTCTGGTTCGGATTGGCTGCTGTCGCGCTGATCCCATTGCAGGCCTGGCTGATCCCGCGATTGCAGCGCCAGATCAACCTGTTGAACAAGCGCCGGATCCAAGAGGTGCGCGTACTGGCGGCTCAGATCGGCGAGAATGCAGCAGGCGCGGCAACCCTGCGGCAGAACGGCGGCTGGCGCCACCGCCGAGCGCTGATTTCAGATCAACTGTCCCGGCTGTTCAGCATCCGGTTCGAGATCTACCAGAAAAAATTCTTCATGAAGTTCATCAACAACTTCATCTCTCAATTGACTCCGTTCCTATTCTACCTGGTCGGTGGTTTGCTGGTTCTGCAGGGGTCAGTTTCGCTCGGTGCTCTCGTGGCCGCGCTCGCTGCCTACAAGGACCTCAGCTCGCCCTGGAAGGAACTGCTGACCTATTACAACCAGACACAGGACATGTCTCTGCGCTGGGAGGTGGTCATCGAACGGTTCGCCCCGAGCGGCATGCTGGATGAAACCCTGTTCGAAGGCGAGCCCGACAGCCGACCGCACCTGAATGGCCCGATCGAGTTGGAGCAAGTCTCGGTGCGTGATCTGGATGGCAATCAGGTTCTGGATGATCTGAACCTGACCTTCCCCGCCGGTAAGACCATAGGGATCGCCGCCCCCAGCGAAGAGGACCGCCGGGCCCTGGCGGATCTATTGACCCGGGAGATCCTGCCAAGTTCGGGCAGGGTCGAAATCGGGGGTGTTAACCTGTCCTCGCTGCATCAGGCCGTCGTGGCGGCCCGGATCGGTCATGCCACATCGCGACCGGTGATGTTCCAGGGAACCGTTGGCGGCAACGTGATGATGCCGATGCAGCTCAGGCCTCTGACCGCTCCACCGGAGGACGCGGACCACCTTGAAACGCTGCGTGCGGGAAACAGCCCCGATCCCTTCCGGGCCACTTGGCTGGACCCTTCACTGGCCGGGTTCGAAACGGCCGAGCAGCTGCGCGATTGGTGGTTGAAGCTGATCGACGGACTGGGCTCCGGGCCCATCTTGTTCCAACGCGGGGCCGAGTTGGGTTTCGATCCTGAAAAGCATCCCGACCTTGCTGCCAAGCTGATCGAGCTGCGGCCCTTGGTGCAGGACGCCGTCAAAAAGGCTGGTCTGGAGTCGCAAGCCCTGATTTTCGACCGCATGACGTACAACGCTGCACTGCCCGTTGCCGAAAACCTGCTGTTTGCTGTGCCACGCGTGCAGGTGACGCAAGAGTTGCTGGCCCGGCAGACCGTTTTCCTCGGGCAGTTGCGCGAGTTGGGTCTGGATGAAACACTGGTCGGCCTGACACGTGACGTGATCGAAATGCTGCGTCAGATCTTTGGTCTGGACGGGACGGATCACCCGTTGTTCCGCAAGCTGGGACTCGAGGCCGCCACCTACGAAGCTGCTGTCGACCTGGTAGAGAGGACCCGGGAAACCGGCGCATCGGGGTTGGACGATGACCAGTTGGCCAGCCTGCTGGCGGTGCCTTTCGTGATCTCGGCCGAACAGATTGGGCCGGCTTTTTCCGAAGAGCTCAAGAATCGCATCCTCGAACTACGGCACAGCCATTCCGACAAGTTGATGGAGCGCCTGAACGACGTGTTCGAGCCGCTGGACCCGGCCACCTTTGCGCCGGGATTGACGGTTATGGAGAATGCGCTTTTTGGCAAGGTCAGCCAGATCGGGGGCGCGCGGTCGGACGAGGTACGGAAAGTGATCGCAGACGTACTGACCGAAAACGGAGCCCGTCCGCTGGTGGTTGAACTGATCTACGATGTACCGGTCGCGCTGGGCGGGCAGAACCTGCCGGCCGCGCTGGCCGAGCCTTTGGCCTTTACCCGCGCGACGATCAAGAAGCCGGATATCCTGATACTGGAAAACGCACTGGCGAGTTATGGCATGGACACGCAGGTGGCTGTGTTCAGGAACCTGCGTGAGCTGCTTCCGGACGCCACGATCATCTACCTGAACGAACAGTTCAAGAACCCCGGCGCTTTCGACATGTTTGTCGAGATCCGACAGGGGCGCGTAGTGTCCGATCAGGTTCCGTCGGATGTTGAAGGTGACAGTGCAGCCTCGGCGGACCTCACGCGAAAGCTGCGTGCCTTGGAACAGACGCCGCTGTTTTCGGGGCTGGATCGTCGTCAGCTGCGGCTGCTGGCCTTTGGTGCGCGCTGGTACGAGGCAAAGGCCGGCGAAGTCGTGTTCCTCAAGGATGACCAGCCGACCGATGGTGCCTACATGATCATCGACGGCGAAGCGGGTCTGTACCTGCCGCAGCCGCCCGAGGAGGATCGGCTGGTGACCCGCGTCGGCAGCGGTACCTTGGTGGGCGAACTGGGCCTGATCCGCAAAGAGCCCCGTGCGCTCAGCATGGTGGCTGAAACCGATCTCACCTGTCTGCGTATCGGCGAGGAAGAGTTCCTTGCGGTGGTCGAAAACGATGCTGCGACCGCGTTCAAGCTGTTGCAGGTGATCGCAGGCTATGTATCACGCTGACAGGATCAGGCCTGCGGGCTACAGAACAGGGAATGCATCAACTCGATCACCTGCTTGGCTTTGCCGTCGCGCAGCGAATAGTAGATCGTCTTGCCCTCTCGGCGGGTTGAAACCAGGCCTTCGGTTCGCAGGCGCGCCAGCATCTGGCTGACCGCGGCCTGGCGCAACTTGAGCAAGGCTTCAAGCTCGCCCACCGAGCGTTCTCCAGCGGCGAGATGGCACAGGATCATCAAGCGGCCCTGATGCGCCAGCGTCTTGAGGAAAGCCGCTGCTTGCGCGGCGCTTTCCTCCATTTCCGAGGGCAATTCGGATTGTGGGGTCGTCAATTCGGCGTCAGTGAAAGTCACGTGGTACCTTGGGGATGGAAATAAGGGGTAGACGCAGTATGCACCAACTTGTCTGAAATTGTCATCCCTCGGTTGCCGGGGCCCCGCCCTGAAACGCATTGCCGTTGACATAGTCGCAGGGGGCTTCCTGCATCTGCAGGTGCAGACCGTCGCCGGAATAGGGGTGGGCACGGGCCAGTTCCTCGTCGACCTCGATGCCCAGGCCGGGGGCCGAAGGCGGCTCGACAAAGCCGTTATCGACCCGGATCGAGCCCTTGATCAGCTGGTCATGAAACGGCGTTTCGATGGTCTCGAGCAGCAAAAGGTTCGGGATCGAGGCCGCGAGATGGATGTTCGCGGCCCATTCCACCGGCCCGGCATAGAGATGCGGCGCCATCTGCGCATTGAAGACCTCGGCCATGGCGGCGACCTTCTTCATCTCCCAGATACCACCGGCCCGGCCCAAGGCGGGCTGCAGGATCTCGGCCGCGCCGGCGCGCAGAACCGCGCCGAATTCGGCCTTGGTGGTCATCCGCTCGCCCGTGGCCACGGGGATGCGGACACTGCGGGCGACGCGCGCCATGTCCTCGATCATGTCCGGGGGGGTGGGCTCTTCGAACCACAGCGGCGAATAAGGCTCGATTGCCTGCCCAAGACGGATGGCGCCCGCGGTGTTGAATTGGCCATGGGTGCCGAACAGCAGGTCGGCCTTGTCGCCCACGGCGTCACGGATCGCCTTGCAGAAGGCCACCGACATCGAGATGTCGGACATGGCCGGCATATGCCCTCCACGCATCGTGTAGGGGCCGGCGGGGTCGAACTTGACCGCGGTGAAGCCGCGCCGGACCATTTCGGCGGCGCTTTCCCCGGCCTGTTCGGGCGAGGTCCAGAAATCGGTCAAGTTGTGTTGGGGCAGCGGGTAGAGATAGGTGTAGGCGCGGATGCGGTCGTTCATCCGGCCGCCGATCAGAGCGTATACCGGGCGGTCCCGGTCCTTGCCCAGAATGTCCCAACACGCGATTTCCAGCCCCGAAAATGCGCCCATCACCGTCAGGTCGGGGCGCTGGGTGAAGCCGCTGGAATAGGCGCGGCGGAACATCAGCTCGATATTCTCGGGGTTTTCGCCGGCCATGTGGCGGTCGAAGACGTCACGGATGACGTGTTTCATCGCCTCGGGACCGACCGAGGAGGCATAACACTCGCCCCAGCCCGTGACGCCGGTATCAGTGGTGAGTTTCACCAGAATCCAATAGCGCCCGCCCCAGCCCGGCGCGGGCGGAGCGGTCACGATGACGTCGAGTTCCTGCAGTTTCATCCTGTCTCCTCCCGCCGGTTGTCCGGGGCCGTCAGCCCCGGTCGAATACGATCACATTGCGCTTGGCCGACCCGGTCTTGGTGTCCTCGATGGCCTCGTTGATCTGCTCCAGCGTCCAGCGACCCGAGATCAGCTCGTCCAGCTTCAGCCTTCCCTGTTCATACAGATCGATCATCCACGGAATGTCGCGCTGGATCACCACGTCGCCCATCTTCGACCCGACCATGCCCTGACCCAAAGCCGCCAGAATGACCGGCTCATAGCTGGATTGCGCGCCGGAATGCGGCATACCGATCATCACCGCCTTGCCACCGCGACCCAGATAGCGGGGCGCCTGATCATAGGCGGGGATCGCACCGACGGTGATCAGAACGGCATCGGCCCCGCGACCGCCAAGGGCCTTGTAGGCTGCTCTCCACGGTTCTTTCAGCGTGGCCAGAACCCCATGCGTGGCGCCGAATTCCTGGGCGATTTCCAGCTTTTCCTCGGTCATGTCGACGGCCACGATCCGCCGGGCCCCGGCCAGCCGCGCGCCCTGGATGGCGTTCAGACCCACCCCGCCAGCGCCGATGACCACGACATCCTGACCCGGGCGCAACTGCGCGGCGTTGACCGCGGCCCCCACGCCGGTGATCACCCCGCAGGACAGCAGGCTGGCCACGTCCTTGGGCATCGCGTCGGGTATCCTGACGATCTGGCGGTGGCTGACCACGACCTTTTCGGCGAAGGCTCCGCAGGCCATCGCCTGTTCCAGCGGCCCGCCATCCGCAGTGCGCAGTGGGCCCTTGACGGTGTCATAGGGCGTTTCGCAGATCACCGGCTTGCCGCTGGCGCAGGACGGGCAGGACCCGCAGGCGCGGATCAGGGTCACCACGACCGCATCGCCAACCTTGAACCCTCCGCTGGCTTCTCCGACGGCCGAGACCACACCGGCGGCCTCGTGCCCGTAGACGGCGGGCAGAAACCCGCCCCAAGCGCCGCTGGCATAGGTGATGTCGGAATGGCAGATCGCCACCGCATCCAGCGTGACTTCGACCTCGCCCATGCCGGGCGGCGCGATCTGGATGTCTTCGATGACAAGCGGTTCGTTGAAGGCGCGGCATACGGCGGCTTTGATGGTCTGCATGGATCCCTCGTTTGGTTTGGGCCACGGTGACGCGGGAATCTGCGGTCCGCAAGGTAGAAACCGTCATTCCCGTGTCGTTGTTACGTTTCGCTGGGATGTGCGCGCAGAAACAGGACGAATCCGGCCAGCATCAGCAGCAATGCCAACAGGAACGGGGCCCCTGGAAGGTAGAATGCTGCATCAACGCGCGCGAATTGGGCGAAAACGGTGGTCATCACCAACGGGGAGATCACCATCGACAGCGCGTGGAGCGCGGCCAGAACCCCCTGAAGCTCTCCCTGCTGCGAATCCGGCGTTGCGCGTGACATCTGTGCCTGAAGGGCCGGCGTCACGACGGCGCCCAGTGCGGTGATCGGAATCAGCATCAACGCAATCGTGCCGTTTGTGAGAAAACCCAGGGCCAGAAAGCTGACGATCTCGAAGATCATGCCCCAAACGATCGTGGTCCGCTCTCCCAAGTGGCGGGTGGCGGGGCGGATCAAGCCGCCCTGAACCGCCGCCATGCCCAATCCGTAGACCGCGAGTGACAACCCGATCATCTGCGGTGACCAACCGAAACGCTCGGTCGTGAAGTATGACCAGATGGCGGGATAGACGTAGATCGATACCGAGTACAAAAAGTATACCCACAGCAACGGTCGGATGCCGGGCAGGGCGGCGATGGCACGCAATGCGCTGTCAGGACGCGCGCGGTGCCAGCGGAATCCGCGGCGGTTTTTGTCCGTGACCGTCTCAGGCATGACCGCGAGGCCCAGCAGGAAATTCGCAAATGACAATCCGGCAGCCGCCCAGAACGGGGCGCGGGTTCCGTATTCGCTCAGCAATCCGCCCATCAAAGGGCCGAGGACGAAACCCACACCAAAAGCTGCTCCGATGAGACCGAAATTGGCGGCCTTTTCATGAGGTTTCGAAACGTCCGCCATAAAGGCCGCTGCGGTAGAGTGGGTGGCCGCGGTGATGCCACCCACGATGCGGCCGATCAGCAGCAGCCAGATACTGCCGGCCATGGCCATGACCACGTAGTCCAAGCTCATGACAAACAGGGAAACCAGCAAGACCGCGCGGCGTCCGTAAGCATCCGACAGGTTGCCCAGCACCGGACCGAACAGGAATTGCATCGCGGCAAAGGCCGTGCTGAGGATCCCGCCCCAGATGGCTGCCGATGCCAGAGAGCCGCCCTGAACCTCAACGATCAGCTGAGGCATGATCGGCATGACCAGTCCGATGCCCATGGCATCGATCATGACAGTGCCGAGGACGAACAGAAAAGGAAGACGCATGAACCCGCACGAATGACTTATTTTGCAGGACCTTAGTCGCCCGCCTGTCGTGTTGTAACCCGGTCTTTTGTGATCGAGGCGAAAATCTCGACTGACGGCACGTCAGCCTCGGCCTGGCCGGATCTCAGACGCGGGTAGCGATTGCGTCCAATTGGCGGGCCAGATCCGCGGGATGCGAGAAGAATGGAGAATGGGAACTGTCGATCGTCAGGCGCAGTTCGGGCGGCGCGCAATGGCTCATCTCTTCCTGGTATTCAGTCGGAATTGTCCGGTCATCCATAGTGCGGATATAGGCCTTGGGAATTCCGTCAAAACGCTCGCTCAGGCCCAACGGCGTGTCCTGCGGGCGGATCGCCTGCGGGCACAGGCGGGCCAGGGCATAGGTGACAACGTCGGCCGGACAGTCGTGGTAGAAGAGGGATTGCACCCGTTCCGGCAACACGCTGTAGGACAGTCCGTCTGCCGATTTCTCGACCGCATCGCCAATCAGCTGCCTTGGTGCACGCCGGCGCATTTCTATCATCGACAGCCCGGGGACCGGCACGTAGGCGCAGACATAGATCAGGGCCCGCATCCGGTCTGGGGCGAATTCGGCGGCCGCACTGATCGGGTAGCCGCCCCAGGAGTGGCCGACAAGGATCGTTTGCGGGGTCGTGGCATTCAAAACCGCATCTCGACATGTCTCGAGCGTGACCTCGGATACTGGGGTCGGGTCCGATCCATGGCTGGGCAGGTCGATCGCACGGACCGAATGCCCCAGATTCTCAAGTTCCGGTATCAGATCGCGCCAGCACCATGCGCCGTGGCAAGACCCGTGAACAAGAAGAAATTCCGCCACCGTGACCTCCTTCAGATATGTCCGGTTTCTCGCAGAAAAGCGTTCAGCAGCTCGGCGTAGACCTCGGGCCGCTCGACGCAGGGCAGGTGCCCGGCCTTGCGGATCAGCTCGAACCGGGAGCCGGGGATCAGGTCGACGGTTTCGCGCACCAGATCGGGAGGGGTCGAGCCATCTTCCGAGCCCGCAATTCCCAGCGTCGGCAGTCTGAGCCCGCTGGTTGGCGTATAGAAATCCGTGCCGGAGATGGCGGAACAGCAGCCCAGATACCCCTGCACCGGTTGGCGTACCATCATGTTGCGCCATAGCTCGACATCGGGGGTATCCCGAAATGCTTTCGAAAACCAGCGCTCCATGGTTGCGTCGGCCAGCGCCTCGATCCCACCTGCACGAACGGCGGCCATCCGATCGGCCCACATGGCGGGCGTCCCGATTTTGGCGGCCGTGTTTGACAGGACCATCGCCCGGATCTGATCCATCCGCTTGACGGCCAGTCCCTGCGCGATCATTCCGCCGATCGACAGGCCGACGAAGACGCAATCCCGCACCTCGAGAAAGTCCAGAAGCCGCTCGGCATCGCGCACCAGACTTCCCATCGAATAGGGACCATCCGGTTGCGAAGACAGGCCGTGCCCCCGTTTGTCATAGCGGATGATGCGCAGACCTTTGGGAAGCAGAGGTAGCACGGGGTCCCACAAGCGCATGTCGGTGCCCAACGAATTGGCAAAAACCAAAGGTGGACCATCCGGGTCACCGTCCAGGCGATAGTGAATCTGAACATCTCCGAAATCAGCGATGTGCATCTGGTCAGCCTTTTCTGCTGCGATCATTCCGACAGTTTACGCCGCGATTTATTGCATCTGTCCTAACCCGTTGTCAGGTAAGGAATTCCAACGCGCGGGCAAAGACCTGCGGATCGACATTCCCGCCCGATGCCACGACGATAACGGCGTCGCCCTGGATCTCGTTCTTGCGGAACAACGCCGACGCCAACGAGACTGCCCCGCCCGGTTCCAGAACGACCTTGAGGCGCAGGAACGCCAAGGCCATGGCGCGGAGAGCCTCGTCTTCCGATACCGCCAATCCCGGTCCGCAGAGGCGACGGAGGATCGGAAAGGTAATATCACCGGGCCGCGGTGTCAGGATCGCGTCGCAGATATTGCCTGCGGCTGCGTTGTTGGTCTGAACGGACCCCGAGGCCAGGGATCTTTTGACATCGTCGAATCCTTCGGGTTCGCAGGGGCGCGCCCTGAGACCCGGCGCATGTTTTTCCAGGGCAAGTGCCACGCCTGAGGTCAGTCCACCGCCACCACAGCATACCAGAACATCGGCGTCGGTCACACCGAGATCGCGCGCCTGCCGCGCCACCTCGAGGCCGACGGTGCCCTGACCGGCGATCACCTGCGGTTCGTCATACGGGCGGATCAACGTAAGACCGCGCTCCCGGGACAACGCCTCGCCGATCTCTTCGCGGCTTTCATTGGCGCGATCATATAGGATGACCTCGGCGCCCAACGCGCGAGTGTTTTTGATTTTCAGAGCCGGTGCGTCGGATGGCATGATGATGACGGACTGAACACCATGAAGCGTAGCGGCATGCGCCACGCCCTGCGCATGGTTGCCTGATGAATACGCGATCACCCCGCGTTTGCGAGCCTCGGAATCCAGGGCGGAAATCGCAGACCACGCGCCGCGAAACTTGAAGCTTCCGGTGTGTTGAAGACACTCGGGCTTGACCAGAACGCTCCGCCCGGCAAGGTCGTCCAGAAACGGCGATGTGAGGATCGGGGTTTCGCGCGCGTGCCCTTGCAGGCGCACGGCAGCGGCTTCGATCAGGTCAATTGTGCTCATATCAAATCCAGTACTTTGCGAATGACGGTAATGGACTGCGGTTCGTCCAGAAATGGAACATGGCCCCGTTCGGGCACTTCGGCCGAAATCAACCCCGCATGACGCTGCTGCATCGCTGAAAGGGTCTCGGCGCTCAGCAAGTCCGAGTTCGCTCCACGGATCACTCCGGTGGGAAGCGGGTTCAGGGCTTCGAACAATGGCCACAAATCAGCGGGCGGGCCCGCAGCAATCTGTTCTTGCAATGCGGTTCTCAATGCGGGGTCATAGCGCAACCGTAGGCCGGTGCCGGTTTCTTCGTATTGGAATGAGGCCTGCTTTCTCCAGGTTTCAACCGATACGCCCGGAAACTGCGGGTCCATCGCCTGTTTCAGCGCAAACGCGGCCTGTTCCAGCGTTGTTGCGACAGGAACCTTGCCGACATAATCCATGATGCGCCCGATGGCCGACGGTTCGATTACGGGGCCCACATCATTCAAAATGACGGCACTCAGACGTTCGGGGCAAATTGCGGCGAGGGTCATGGCAATCAACCCGCCACGCGAGGTGCCAAGGATGCTGACCCGATCTAGCTTGAGGTGATCCAGCAACTCGATCACGTCCTGTGCCTCGCGCGGAACGGAATAGTTGCGATAATCCGGATCAAAATCCGAGTCGCCGCGCCCCCGATAGTCCATCGTAATGACACGCAGTCCGTTGGCGTGCGGCGCGAAGAAGGAAAAATCCCGGCTGTTTCTGGTCAGGCCGGCAAGGCACAGCAGTGGCTTGCCGCTGCCTGTATCTTCGTAGGCCAGGCGCAGACCGTCAGACGTCGTGAATTGTGGCATCAAACGCCTGCCAGTTCCGGGATCGAGGTCAGGTCGGACAGGACATGCGCCGGGGTCCACGGCAATCGGTCCATCGGCTCGCCGGCGCGGTTGACCCAGGCCGTAACGAACCCGTATCCGCTGGCTCCGGCGGCGTCCCAACCATTCGAGCTGACGAACAGAACGTTCGATCGTTCGCACCCGAAACGGTCGCACACAAGATCATAGACCCGTGCATGCGGTTTGAAGACGCCGACGCTTTCGACTGACAGAATGTCGTCCAATACGCCGCCGATACCCGCAGATCTGACCGCGCCTTCCAGCATGGGCGGCGATCCGTTGGACAGGATCGCGGTCTGCATCCCGCCATCCTTGAGCGCCTTCAGCATGGCGGGAACCTCGGGATAGGCCTGCAGTTCCCAATACAGGTCCAGCAGTCTCTGCCGCAGCGCTGGGTCCCTCTGCAAGCCTGTCGCCTCGAGCGCCCAGTCCAGGCCATCCTGCGTTACGTCCCAGAAATCGGCATGTGCGTCCGCCACAGCACGCAGCCACGTGTATTGCAGCTGCTTCAACCGCCAGTGGTTGGCCAGTTCAGGCCACTTGTCACGCAGCGCATCCTGGCCCGGTTCGGCGGCCGCCTGACGTGCGGCTGCGGCCACGTCGAAAAGGGTTCCGTACGCATCGAAAACGCAGGTTGTGATCGCCATCTGCCTCTCCCCATCTTCCGGGGCAGGTTGGCACAGGCCATGCGCGGGTTAAAGCGTAAAAGGGTTTACATTGCCGGGTCAGTCTCTAGGTTGGACCGCTCATTCCAAACTCAGGTCGGAGACAGTCATGACCGCAATCAAACAAGGCGACACAGTTCGCATTCACTACACTGGAACTTTGCGGGACGGCAACGTTTTCGACAGCTCGGAAGGACGCGATCCACTTGAGTTCGCCGTGGGGTCCGGCCAGATCATTCCCGGTCTGGACGCCGCTCTGCCGGGTATGGAAATCGGCGAGAAGAAGCGGGTCGAAGTGGATTGTCAGGACGCCTATGGGCCGATCAATCCCGCTATGCGCCAGGACGTCCCGCGCGAAGGCATCCCAGACGACATCCCGCTGGACCCCGGCACCCAGCTGCAGATGCAGACCCCCGATGGCCAGGCGCTGCCTGTGACGGTAGTGGACGCCAACGAAGAAACCGTGACCCTGGACGCAAACCATCCGCTGGCGGGCCAGGATCTGATCTTCGACATCGAGGTCGTTTCGATCAACTGATCAGCGCGCGTTCAGCCGCCCAACAATGACCCAACCGCCTCACGAAGCTGCGGTTGGGTATAGAAGATCCACAATACCAACAATGTCGTCAGGGTCAGCAGCAGCGTTCGCGCGCGGCTGCTGAGCACTCCGGTCTTGCGACGAGAGTGAGATGCACGCGTATTGGTCGCGATTATCCGGTCTAGTTTGCTCATGTGATATCCCTGCCGCGGAAGTTTGGTAAAATCTTGGCAACGACAGGGAAAGATCGCGTCACATGAAGTCGGGCTGAGGCATTCCAAGGATGTGGAAACCGCCGTCTACGCGAATGATTTCACCGGTGGTGCAGGCCCCCGCGTCTGACGCAAGGTAGACGGCCGTGCCGCCAACCGCTTCGAGCGTAGCATTCGATCGCAGCGGGGCGTTCTGGTCGCAGAACTTGTAGGTCTTGCGAGCCCCCCCGATGGCCGCGCCGGCCAGGGTTTTCATAGGTCCGGGCGAGATGGCGTTGACTCGGATCCCGTCGGGGCCCAGATCGTTTGCAAGATAGCGCGTCGCCGATTCCAGTGCAGCCTTTGCGACACCCATGACATTGTAGTTCGGCACGACCTTGTTCGAACCCTGATAGGTCAGGGTGAGCAGCGTCCCGCCGTTTTCCTTCATCATCGGATAGGCGCGACGGGCCACTTCGATGAATGAATAGGCCGAGACATCCAGCGAGTGCTTGAAATTCGCCCGCGTGGTGTTCAGGAACCGCCCGGTCAGCTCGGTCTTGTCCGAGTAGGCGATGGCATGGACGAGGAAATCAATCGTTGGCCAACGGGCGGCCAGTTCGTCGAAGGCTCGGTCCAGCGATGCGTCATCGGTCACGTCCGCATCGACCATGAAGTCGCTGCCCAGGCTCTGTGCAAGCGGTTCCAGCCGTTTTCCGAAAGCCTCGCCCTGGTAGGTGAATGCCAGTTCAGCGCCTGCCTCGTGCATGGCCTTGGCAATGCCCCAGGCGATCGACCGGTCATTGGCGACGCCCATGATCAGCCCGCGCTTACCCTTCATAGAATCCGACATCATAATCACCCGTTATACTTGGACAGAATCATGGAACCGTTGGTGCCACCAAAGCCGAAGCTGTTGGTCATGACACTGTCCAAACCTGCGTTTTCAACAACCTCAGTTGCGATTTCGCCGGGCTGGATGCCTTCGGCCAGCGTGTCGACATTGATCGACGGCGCAATGAAATCATGCTGCAGCATCAAGAGGCAGAAAATCGCCTCGAGCGCGCCGGCAGCACCCTGAGCGTGGCCGGTCATCGACTTGGTCGAGGAGATCGGCGGCACATTGCCCTCGCCGAAAATCCGGCGGACGGCTTCGACTTCGCCCACATCCCCGACCGGTGTCGAGGTCCCGTGGGCGTTGATGTAGCCGACCTTGCGGCCTTCGGGCAGGGTGGACAAGGCCAGGCGCATCGCGCGCTCTCCACCTTCTCCCGAGGGCGCGACCATGTCGTGCCCGTCCGAGGTTGCGGCATAGCCCGTCACCTCGGCATAGATCTTCGCGCCCCGGGCCAGAGCATGTTCCAGCTCTTCCAGAACGACGATGCCGCCGCCGCCCGAGATCACGAACCCGTCGCGGTTCTGATCGAACGCGCGCGAGGCTTTTTCGGGGGTGTCGTTGTATTTCGAGGACATCGCGCCCATCGCATCGAACAGGCAGGACAGGGTCCAATCCAGTTCTTCGCCGCCACCGGCGAACATCACGTCCTGTTTGCCCAGCATGATCTGCTCGGCCGCGTTTCCGATGCAATGCAGCGACGTCGAACAGGCCGAGGTGATCGAGTAGTTGATCCCCTTGATCTTGAACGCGGTCGCCAGGTTGGCCGAGATCGTCGAGCACATGCATTTCGGAACGGCAAACGGTCCGATGCGCTTGGTTGCGCCGGTTTTCAGAACGGTCTGGTGCGCCGTCAGCATGGCGCTGGTGGACGGTCCACCGGACCCGGCAACAAGACCGGTACGCGGGTTGACGACCTGATCTTCGCTCAGTCCCGCGTCAGCGATTGCCTGGCTCATCGCGATATGGGCATACGCGGCGCCTGGTCCCATGAACCGCAAAGTGCGCTTGTCGACCTGTTCCGACACATCGATCTTGAGCGTCCCTGCAACCTGGCTGCGGAAGCCGTGCTCGACCATCTGCTCGCTGGCCTCGATGCCGGACTTACCCGCCTTGAGCGAGGCCAGAACCTCTTGGGCATTGTTCCCGATGGAAGAGACAACCCCCAAACCGGTGACGACGACGCGACGCATTTGCGTTCTCCTGTGTTCCATTCCCTGTTGACTGTCAGTCAGCTGGGGTCAGCTTTCCGACAATGCAACCTTCATGTCCTTGACCTGATAGATGACTTCGCCATCCGCTTCGACCCGGCCATCCGCCACACCCATGGTCAGGCGGCGGGTCTGGACTGCCTTGGTGAAGTCCACGTAATAGGTCAGCATCTTGCGGTCGGGGCGCACCATGCCTGTCAGTTTCACTTCGCCCACACCCAGCGCATAGCCGCGACCCTGCCAGCCACGCCAGCCGAGGTTGAAACCAGTCAGCTGCCACAGTCCGTCAAGACCCAGACAACCCGGCATGATCGGGTTTCCTGGAAAGTGGCAATCGAAGAACCAAAGGTCCGGTGTGATGTCGAATTCCGCCACGACATGCCCCTTGCCGTGCGCGCCGCCGTCGCCTGAAATGTCGGTGATGCGGTCCATCATCAGCATCGGGGGAGCCGGAAGCTGAGCATTTCCGGGGCCGAAGAGTTCGCCGCGGGCGCATTTCAGCAGGTCGTCCTTGTCAAAGCTGCTTGGGAATTGGGCCATTCTGCCGCGTCTCCTGCCAGGGGTCTGTATTCAATCTCGCCTCGTCTACCACCCGTTTGCAAGGTCCTGCAAGACCACCCGAACACATCCGGCCCGCCATAGCCGTTGGTTGCGAATGAATTTCATTTGAAATTGGTGGTGGTCGGCACTTATATATTGGGGCAGGGGAAATTGGGTAATGGTTTCATGACAGCTCAAAGCCGGGACATCGCTACGAACTGGTTGGTTGACGCCGGGCTGCGCCCGACGCGCCAGCGTGTTGCCTTGGCCGAATTGCTGGTGGGCGATGGCCGCCACCGACATGTTACCGCCGAAAGCCTGTTCGAGTCGGCCAAGAACAAGGGCGACGCGGTTTCCCTTGCTACGGTCTACAATACCCTGCGTGCCTTCTGCGATGCCGGCGTTCTGCAGGAAATCACCGTGGACGGCTCAAAAAGCTATTTCGACACCAACACCCATGACCACCCGCATTTCTTCTGGGAGGACGAGGGCCGCCTGAGCGATGCGCCGTCCGAGCAACTGGTTATCCAGCGTCTGCCCGAAGCGCCGGCCGGGGTCGAGATCGCGTCGGTGGACGTTGTCATCCGGCTGCGCAAAAAGCGCTGATCACAGTTTCCCAAGCGACCTAACCAGAGCCTGTTCAGCAGCAGAGATTGTCGTGTCCGCAGGGCCGGTGCCGTGACGAACCAGAATCACGGCCTCGGTGGCATCGGGGTCGCTGATCGGCAGGCTCAGCAGCCGCATCCGATCATAGCTGAGGCCGTTTTGCGGGCTGGCATAGCTGATGCCCACCCCTTCACCATGGGCCGCAAGACTGCGTTGGATCTCGAGCGATTCCGCGCGGTAGGACACGCTGGGGTGCAGCCCATGACGCCGGAACAGGCCCAAGACATGCTGCGCTGACAGACCTTCTTTGGACAGGATGAGCGGGTATTGCTCAAGCTCGGCAAGTGAAACGCTGCCTTGCCCGGCCAAAGGGTGCGCGGGACTGACCAGCGCGTTTGGCGTACTGTCCAGCAGCTTGTGGCGTGAGAAACCGGCATCGAGGCCCAGATCATAGGTGAGCGCCAGATCGAAACGGCCGTCGGTCAATCCGCTGATCAAGCCTTCGAAAGTGTCTACCCCGTGGGTCAGAACGATATCGGGAAGGGTGTCCCTGATCGTTTGCATTGCCCGCGCCAGCAGGAACGGTGCAAGATCTACAAAACAACCCAACTTCAAACGGCTTGTTCCGGCAACCAGGGCTTTCGCCTCTTCGATCCGGGCAGCGCTCGTCAGCAAGGCTTCGGCCCTGTCGATGAACTCGCGCCCCTGAGGCGTCAGCGACATTGCCGCGCCGCGTCGGCGCGAGAACAGTGGGTGGCCCAGGTGTTCTTCGACCCGGGTCAGCGCGTTTGAAAGCGCAGGTTGCGAAACGTTCAGGTGCTGTGCCGCGGCGGACAGGCTTCCGTGTCGCCCAATGGCGCAAACATATTCGTACTGGCGCAAGGTGATATATAACATGGAGTTAATGCTTATTTTGAAAGATATGATTTGAACAGGGGTGCCAGACATGTGCAAATCGGCCTCAGCAAATGACGGAGACCGAAATGCCACACCCTCTTGTTTCACCGGAGATGATCGAAACCTATCGCAATGACGGGGTTGTTCTGGTCAAGGGCCTGTTCGCCGATCACGTCGATGCCTTGCGGGAAGGGGTGGCACGCAACATGGCTGATCCCGGGCCATATGCGTCGGAAAACAAGAAAGAAGGCGAAACCGGCCGTTTCTTTGACGACTACTGCAACTGGTCTCGCATCCCCGAGTTTCGGCAGGTCATTCAAGCCTCTCCGGTTGCTGAGGTCGCTGCCGACCTGATGGAGTCCCGTTCGGTCCAGATGTTCCATGACCACGTTCTGGTCAAGGAGCCCGGCACCTCGATGGCCACGCCGTGGCATCAGGATGGGCCCTATTACTTTGTGGAAGGGCGTCAGACGATAAGCTTCTGGTCGCCGCTCGACCCGGTGACGCAGGCGACTCTGCGTTGCGTGGCGGGGTCTCACCTGTGGGAAAAGGAAGTGTTGCCGACGCGTTGGGTTTCGGAGGAGGGTTTCTTTCCTGACGAGGGCCAGTACATCGCGGTACCAGACCCCGAGGCCGAAGGGATGCGGATCGTTGAGTTCGAAATGGAACCCGGCGATGCGGTCGCCTTCAACTTTCGTACCCTGCATGGTGCCCGAGGAAACCAGTCCGACAGCCGGCGCCGCGCCTTCTCGCTGCGGCTGGTCGGGGATGACGCCTGTTATGTCGAGCGTCCGGGCCGGACGTCGCCGCCGTTTCCGGGGCATGACATGCGGGCTGGACAACGGTTGCGCGAGGACTGGTTCCCGGTTCTGCTCAATCGCTGAGCCGTTCCGGCCCGCTCAGAACCACTGGCCAGGTTCCATCAGGCCAAGGTCCAGCAACTGGTGCGAGTTCCATTGGAAAGGAACCGAGGACGGGCAGCGGAAACTGGGAATATCAAAGGTCGATCCCGCGTTGCTTTTCAGCGCTTTGGCGGCGCGGAACGAACAGATTGCGGCCGTCAGGTTGTGATGCCAGGGACAGGCATAGGTGTTGTACTCGGGCTCGTTAAAGGTGTGATCGGGTTGGAGGGTCAGACCCTTGCAGCTTTTGAACAGCGCGATCCGGTCGATCCGGCGCCGTTCATACGGGATGTGATCCTCGAACCGCCAACGCAAGCCACCCGACATATCCAATTGACGCTCCAGCGGTTGTCCCGATCGGTCGTGCCGGGAATGAGCATAATATCCAGTGCTGTCCAGCATCGCATGATCCGGGGCCACGCCGTTGGGATAGGCGGACAGGTCGTCGGCGTAGATGTCGATCACGTGGCAGAGCATCGCGTCGCGCCGCTCCTCGGCGTGAAAGGCCAGCATCTCTGCGACCGTGCGCGTTTCGCAGAACGGAAAGAACAGGTATTCCGAGTTGTAGCAGTAGTACAGCCAGATGTTTGGCGCCGCCTGAATGACGCGATTTATGGTGTCGAACACCACGTTTCTGGGCGAGCAGCGCATCGTGACCCGGTGCACCCGGTCCAAGATTTCAGGCAGGATCGAAAACTGGGCCGGTGCAAATACGATCACGGATTTGAACCCCAAGTCCAAGTGATGGCGCAAGGTCCCATCAAGCTCGACATCGTCTTCGGCAAAAACCAATGCGACCGGCCCCTTGGTCAACGCTGCCCGGCCCGATTTCAGAAAGTGGTCGAGGGATTCGTATTTCATTGCCCGCTTGTAGCCTGCCTTGCTGGAAATATCCGTCAAATTCGGGTAATTGCGCTAGCATTGCAAGCGGCGTTCGATGGGTATAGACGACGCCGGTCCAGCGAACGCAAAAGGCCCAGCCCATGTCCGAACCGAAAAAGCTGTATATCAAGACCTATGGCTGTCAGATGAACGTCTATGACAGCGAACGCATGTCCGAGGCGTTGGGCGGACAGGGCTATGTGGAAACGCAGTCGCCCGAAGATGCGGACATGATCCTGTTGAACACCTGCCACATCCGCGAAAAAGCGGCCGAGAAGGTGTATTCCGAACTGGGCCGGTTCAAGGGGTTGAAGGCCGAAAAGCCCGATCTGAAGATTGGCGTGGCTGGTTGCGTGGCGCAGGCCGAGGGCGAAGAGATCATGCGCCGGCAGCCGCTGGTCGATCTGGTCGTCGGCCCGCAGAGCTATCACCGCCTGCCCGAACTGGAAGCCAAAGCGCGTGCGGGCGAAAAGGCGCTGGATACCGATTTCCCCGAAGAGGACAAGTTTGAGAAGCTCAAGAACCGTCCCAAGGCCAAACGCGGCCCGACGGCGTTTCTGACCGTGCAGGAAGGTTGTGACAAGTTCTGCGCCTTCTGCGTCGTGCCCTATACCCGCGGGGCCGAGGTCAGCCGCCCCGCCGATCGTATCCTGCGCGAGGCGCAGGACCTGGTCGAGCGCGGGGTGCGCGAGATCACGCTGCTGGGCCAGAACGTCAACGCCTATCACGGGGCAGGTCCGAACGGTGACATGACCCTTGCCGGGCTGATCTGGGAGTTGAACAAGATCGACGGGCTGGAGCGCATCCGGTTCACCACCTCGCATCCCAACGACATGACCGACGACCTGATCGAGGCACACGGCACCTGCGAAAAACTGATGCCCTATCTGCACCTGCCGGTGCAGTCGGGGTCGGACAAGATCCTCAAGCGGATGAACCGCAGCCACACCGCCGAAAGCTATCTGTGTCTGATCGAGCGGATCCGCGAGGCGCGCCCCGATATCCTGATGTCGGGCGATTTCATCGTGGGCTTCCCCGAAGAAACCGAAGAGGATTTCCAGGCCACGTTGGATCTGGTCGAGCAGGTCCGCTATGGCTATGCGTATTCCTTCAAGTATTCGACACGGCCGGGCACGCCCGCGGCCGAGCGTCCGCAGGTCGATCCACAGGAAGCTGACGACCGTCTCCAACGCTTGCAGGCTCTGATCACCCGGCACCAGCGCGAGATCCAGGATGCGATGGTTGGTCGGACAGTCCGGGTTCTGTTTGAGAAACCCGGGCGTCTGGCCGGACAGATGGTTGGCAAGTCCGAGTATCTGCATGCCGTCCACGTTTCCGGAGCCGATCTTTCGGCGGGAGATCTTCGCAACGTCCGGATTACGGCTTCGGGCGCCAATTCACTGGCCGGCGAGGTGCTGTGACAGGGCCGCGGTTCACCGCTCACGCAACACTCGTGGCGTTTGTTTCCAAAATTTACCCTTGATTTATCGCTTGGAACTATGGTCGGAGAATAGCCAGAATTCTCGGGGCCGTGTTTCAGGTGGCCTTCGGGCTTTACATCGGCGGGGCTTCCGGTCGCCCGGGCACCGCAATGGAGGGTACGAGTGACACGTCAGGCAGGTATTCGACAAACAGGGGTGGGCCGAGTTCTGGCCGGCCTATTGCTGGCCGCCAGCGCAGGTATTCCTACTCATGCGGGGGATTTGGACGGCGCCGTTTCCGATCCGGTCGTGTTGGGGCCGGAGCGTTATTCCAAAGACGTCAGCGCCTTCTATCTGGGGTTCAGCGCCGGGTATGGATCAGGCGGAACAGACCAGTTCGGGCTCGCTACCAATGCGGGCACCTTTCCCATCGGCAAACTTGACCTGAGCGGTGCCTATGGCGGGATACGGGGCGGTTGGCGCGGTGTTCTACCTGCGCGTGGCGGGCGCGATTACGTCTACGGGTTCGAGATCGGGTACGATTTCGCTTCGCTGGATGACAGTGTCACCACGCAGATAGGCACCACGACCGTTCAGGGCGGTTCCGAGATATCGGATGTGCTGTCGTTGCGGTTCAAGAACGGGCTGACCAACCCCAGCGGTTCGGTTCTGTATTTCGTTACCGTCGGGTTCGTTCAGGGTGAAATCGAAACGACCAACAGCCTGTCCAGCGGCGGCACCACTCAGTCTTTCGCAAGCGATGACCGACGCAACGGATTCGTGGCCAGCATCGGGGCCGAGCATCAGTTGAACGACAATTGGTCCGTTACTGGCGAACTCGAATATGTGCAGTTCCAGTCGAAGGTCGTCGACTTTGGCTCGGGCTTCTCGACCAAATCAACGCCCAGCTACCAGGGGATTCGCGTCGGGTTGAACTACAAGTTCTGATCCCAAAGGCGGATTCCGGCCTGAGATTTCATCGCGCCGGGCCATGAATTCCTTTCCGCCTGACCGATTTGCGATCAGTTGCTCAGATTTTTGAATCTGTGGCTTGCGCCGACCGACTCTTGTTGTCTACGCTTGGGGTGACAACGCCAAGACAGGAGAACGGATTGGCCATCGGTGCCCTTACCCCACCGCAAGATGAAATGCCCGCGAACGAGGCGTTTGTTGAATTCCCTGACAACCGACTATTGATTGATCTTTGCGGCGAATACGACCGCAATCTGGCCGAGATCGAGCGGAAACTGTCCGTTCAGATCGTGCGCCGCGGCAACCAACTGGTCGTCATGGGCGAAGACGAGCTTCAGAAGCAGGCGATCGAGGTTTTGCAGGCCCTCTACACCCGACTGGAAGGCGGGCGTGACGTCGAAGCTGCCGACGTTGATCGCGAATTGCGGATGGGCAATTCCGAAGCCGGAACCGGCTCGCGTGATGGCGACCAGCTTGAAATGTTCAAGGGTGGAACTGTCGAAATCAAGACCCGCAAAAAGCTGGTCGAACCCAGGACTGACGCGCAAAAGGCTTATGTGCAGTCGCTGTTCAACAACGAACTCGCCTTTGGCATCGGCCCGGCGGGAACGGGCAAGACCTACCTTGCCGTGGCCGTGGGTGTGTCGATGTTCATCGGCGGACATGTGGATCGAATCATTCTCAGCCGCCCAGCCGTCGAAGCCGGCGAAAAGCTGGGTTACCTGCCTGGTGACATGAAGGACAAGGTCGATCCGTATATGCAGCCGCTATACGACGCGTTGAATGACTTTCTGCCAGGCAAGCAACTGGCCAAGCTGATCGAGGAAAAGCGGATCGAAATTGCCCCGCTGGCGTTCATGCGCGGGCGGACACTGGCCAATGCCTTCGTTGTATTGGACGAGGCCCAGAACGCCACGACGATGCAGATGAAGATGTTCCTGACGCGGTTGGGCGAGGGCAGCCGGATGGTGATCACCGGCGACCGGTCGCAGGTGGATCTGCCGCGCGGCGTGGCTTCGGGGCTTGCGGATGCCGAGCGGTTGCTGAAGACGATCCCGAATATCAGCTTCAACTACTTCACATCCAAGGACGTGGTGCGCCATCCGCTTGTCGCGGCGATCATCGAGGCGTATGAGGCCGACTCGGGCCGGGAAACGGGTTGAACCGTCGGGCCCGGGCAAATCGGCCTCGGAGCGTCACGAGATGAACTTGGAAATCACGATCGAAGACCCGCGCTGGCAGGGTCTTGAGCCGTTGGCGCACAAGGCCGTGGCCGCGACGTTGGCGCATTGCGGCGTGGATGCCGATTTGTGCGAAGTCAGCGTGCTGGGCTGCGACGACGCCCGGATTGCCGAGTTGAACGCTGAATTTCGTGAAAAACCTGCGCCGACGAATGTGCTGAGCTGGCCCGCCGAGGACCTTGCTGCAGATCAGCCCGGCGGCACACCGCTCGTGCCCCAGCCGGATTTCACGGGTGACATCGCGCTTGGAGACATCGCGATCTCGTATGACACTTGCTGGCGCGAGGCTCAGGAAGCCGGGAAATCCATGGATGACCACGTGACCCATTTGCTGGTTCACGGAGTGTTGCATTTGCTGGGGTATGATCACATTCGTGACCTTGACGCCACTTTGATGGAACGTGCCGAGGTCGAGATACTTGGCAAAATGGGTATTGATGACCCATATAATGAGTAATGTGGGCCTTGGTGCCCGATCTATTGGAACAGGAAAATGGGCGATATTGACGGCAGTTCTGGAGCGGCGCAGAGCGCGCACTCGCAGAGCAGCGATGAAACCAAAGAGAAAAGCGGGCTTTTCTCTCGTATTCTTGATGCTTTTTCTTCCGCCGAGGATGACGCCGAAGTCGTCGTGAACGGGAACGAGGCCGTAACCCCTCAGCCACGCGGCATGATCAATCTGCGGCGCATGCGGGTCGAGGATGTGGCAATTCCTTCCGCCGACATCGTGTCAGTGCCTTCGACCATCACCAAGGAGGAACTGGCCCAGGTCTTCCGGGATAGCGGTCTGTCGCGAATACCTGTCTACGAGGGGACGTTGGACACGCCGCTGGGCTTTGTTCACCTCAAGGATTTTGCGCTGACGCATGGGTTCAACGGTGGGTCGGCGGAATTCGATCTGATCTCGATGCTCCGCCCGTTGCTGTTCGTTCCGCCTTCGATGCCGATCGGTGTTTTGCTGACCAAGATGCAGACCGAGCGTCGCCACATGGCGTTGGTGATCGATGAATATGGCGGCGTCGACGGGCTTGTCACGATCGAAGATCTGATCGAACAGGTCGTCGGAGAAATCGCCGATGAGCATGACGCCGACGAAAACCAGCTGTGGGTGCAAGAAAAGCCCGGGTGCTATATCGTTCAGGCCAAAGCACCGCTTGAGGATTTCGAGGCCGAAATTGGCCGGTCGCTGACCAGCCACGAGGATGTCGACGAGGAAGAGATCGAGACTCTGGGCGGGCTGGTCTTCATGCTTTCTGGGCGGGTTCCAGCTCGCGGTGAGGTGGTTTTGCACCCCGAAGGCCCCGAGTTCGAGGTTATCGACGCGGATCCGCGGCGCATCAAGCGCCTGCGGGTGATGCTGCCGGATATGGCTGCATGAATCCTGCCTTGCGGTGGCCGCATTGGCTGCGCGTGGTACTGGCCGCGATACTCGGCGCGTTGGCGGCCTTTGGCTTGGCGCCGTATGGCTATTGGATAATCAGCTGCATTGCGCTTGCATCCGTCGCGCCGTTGTTTCTGGCCAGTTCCACGCGCGCTCGCGCGGCATGGGTGGGCTGGGCTTTCGCAACCGGTTACTTCGCCAATGCCCTGAGCTGGATCATCGAGCCCTTTCAGATCGACGCTGAGCGTTATGCCTGGATGGCCCCTTTTGCGCTTGTGTTCATGGCTGCTGGCTTGGCCTTGTTCTGGGCGTTTGCTTTCTGGCTCGCGCGCGGAACCCGAGAGGTGGGGCCGCGGAAGGTCATCTTTCTGGCCCTGACCCTGTCGCTGGTTGAAATGGCGCGCGGCTACGTTCTGACCGGGTTTCCTTGGGCGGGAATGGCACAGATTTGGGTGGATGCCCCGGCCGGGCAACTCCTGGCATGGGTTGGTCCATATGGCCTTGGGGCCGCGACCTTTTTGCTTGCCCTGCCGTTGGGCGCTGCCGTCGCCGGTCCTCGCAACGGCAAGGCTTTACTTTGGCCCGTCGTTGCAGTTGTCATCTTTGCGGGTTTGGCGCTGGTTCAAGCCAGCAACCGCCCGAGGGTTGCAGAGACCGGTCATATTGTTCGTCTGGTCCAGCCCAACGCGCCGCAAGAGCAGAAATGGGACCCTTCTTTTGCCCCGCTGTTTTTCGCTCGACAGATTGAATTCACTGCCGCCGATCCGCGTCCCGACTTGATCGTATGGCCCGAGACGTCGGTTCCGGCGTGGCTGGGCAGTGCGGGTCCCTATCTGGAAGCGATTGCCGAGGCCGCTCAGGGAACGCCCGTCATCCTCGGTATCCAACGCGGAGACGGGCCGCGCATCTACAACTCAATGATCTACCTCGACGAGCAGGGGCGTCAGACCGGCCTGTACGACAAGCATCATCTGGTGCCCTTCGGCGAGTATGTCCCCTTTGGCGATCTGATGGACAGGTTCGGAATACACGGTATGGCCGCGACCACGGGAAGTGGCTTCAGCGCCGGGCCCGGAGCGGCGATGCTGAACTCCGGCAAGCTGGGTCTGGCTCTGCCGCTGATCTGCTACGAGGCGATCTTTCCGCAGGATGTCTCGGCGGCGCCGCAGCGCCCGGATTTCCTTCTGCAGATAACCAATGATGCCTGGTTCGGAACCCGTACAGGACCATTCCAGCATCTGGCGCAGGCAAGGATGCGGGCCATCGAACAGGGTCTGCCGCTGGCGCGGTCGGCAAATACCGGTGTTTCGGCGATGGTCGATCCCTATGGCAACGTAATCGCCTCCCTGCCTTTGGGACAGGCGGGTTTCGTGGATGCTCATCTTCCGGCGCCATTGCCTCCGACACTGTATGCGCGAACCGGCGACGGGCTGACGCTTGGGCTATTGTTGGTGCTTCTGCTGCTGTTTGGGCGCAACGTTCGGTTTGGCAGGGCATAATTACCGATTGACCCCCTGTTTCTTCGGGCGTATCCCGTCGAATGCCTGTCACAACGGCTTCCTGGCGTGACGGGGAAATCTTAATGGAGCGCTTTCATGTCCCGACAGAACTACATTTTCACTTCGGAATCCGTTTCCGAAGGGCATCCCGACAAGGTGTGCGACCGAATTTCAGATGCGGTCCTGGATGCCTTTCTGAATGAAGAGCCCGAAGCGCGTGTCGCGTGCGAAACATTTGCCACCACTGATCGGGTGGTCATCGGCGGCGAGGTCGGTCTGTCGGATCAGGAAAAACTGCACGACTACATGGGCAAGATCGAAGAGATCGCCCGCGCTTGCATAAAGGACATCGGATACGAGCAGGACAAGTTCCACCACGAAACGGTCGAGGTGACGAACCTGCTGCACGAACAGTCCGCGCACATCGCCCAAGGGGTCGATGCGTCTGCTGACAAGGATGAAGGCGCCGGTGACCAGGGCATCATGTTTGGATATGCCACTACCGAAACCCCAGCCCTGATGCCGGCTCCGATCCAATATGCACACGCCATCCTGCGCCGTCTGGCTGAGGTGCGCAAGAGCGGGTCTGAGCCCGCTCTGGGTCCTGATGCCAAATCGCAGCTGTCGGTGATCTACCGTGACGGGCGGCCAGTCGGTGTCAGTTCGGTCGTGCTGTCCACCCAGCATCTGGATGAGGCGCTGACCTCGGACGATATTCGCCAGATCGTCGAGCCCTACATCCGCGAATCTCTGCCCGATGGCTGGCTGAGCGACCAGACGGAATGGCATGTGAACCCTACCGGCAAGTTCGTCATCGGCGGCCCGGACGGGGATGCTGGTCTGACCGGGCGCAAGATCATCGTCGACACATATGGCGGTGCGGCCCCGCACGGCGGCGGGGCGTTCTCGGGCAAGGACCCGACCAAGGTCGACCGGTCGGCGGCCTATGCCGCGCGGTATCTGGCGAAGAACGTCGTGGCCGCCGGCATGGCCGAGCGTTGCACGATCCAGCTGAGCTATGCGATCGGCGTTTCCAAGCCGCTTTCGATCTACGCTGACACCCACGGCACCGGACAGGTTGCCGACGCCGAGATCGAGAAGGCGGTCGGACAGGTGATGGACCTGACCCCGCGCGGCATCCGCGAACACCTGCAGCTGAACAAGCCGATCTACCAGCGCACGGCGGCCTATGGGCACTTCGGGCGCGAGCCGGATGCGGACGGCGGCTTCAGCTGGGAGCGGACCGATCTGGTTGAGGCCTTGAAAAAGGCTGTCTGAGCCAGCACCGGGAAATCAAACACGGCAAGGCGCGTCCGATGTGGCGCGCCTTTTTCGTTTCGAAGGTCGCCCCTCCGGCACAGCCCTCCCCTTGCAACGCAAACCCCACCGCAGTAAGGGCACCGGCATGAGCACCCAGTCACCCGAACGCCCCCGCAGAAACTTCTATGGCCGCTTCAAGGGCAAGACCCTGAAGCCCAGCCAAAAGACCTATCTGTCCGAGGACCTGGCCGCCCTGTCGCCGGGCGCGGTGGATTGGGACAGCAACCCCGACCGCACCCCGATCGACTTGGACGCGCTGTTCGGCGGCAAGCCGGTATGGCTTGAGGTCGGGTTCGGCGGTGGTGAGCATCTGGTGCATCAGGCGCAGCAGAACTCCGATATCGGCATCATAGGGGCCGAGCCGTTCATCAACGGCGTGGCCATGCTATTGGGCAAGATCCGCCGGGCCGAAGTGACCAACCTGGCGGTACATCCCGGCGATGTGCGCGACCTGTTCGACGTGCTGCCCGATGCCAGTATCTCGCGCGCGTTTCTGCTCTATCCCGATCCGTGGCCCAAAAAGCGGCACCATCGCCGCCGCTTCGTGACGCCCGAGCATCTGGACCCGCTGGCGCGTGTGCTGAAACCCGGCGCGATTTTCCGCGTGGCGACCGACATCCCGGACTATGTCCGCCAGACGCTCGAGGAGGTGCCCCGTGCCGGTTTCGAATGGCTGGCCGAGGGCCCCGAGGATTGGCGCAAGCCGTGGGACGACTGGATTTCTACCCGCTACGAGCAGAAGGCCCTGCGTGAAGGCCGCACGCCACACTATCTGACCTTCCGCTGCAACGGGTGATTGCGGCTGGACGCTGCGGCGCCAATTCGCTAATCGGCAGAGGCACTGATAGCGCAAAAGGAGCCCTCATGTCCGGACACGGCACGCCCATCCCGATGACCTCGCATCCCTGCGGCCCGCTGACCGGCACGGCCGAAGTGCCGGGCGACAAGTCGATTTCGCACCGCTCTCTGATCCTTGGGGCGATGGCCGTGGGCGAGACCCGGATCTCGGGCCTGCTGGAAGGCGAAGACGTTCTGGACACCGCCAAGGCGATGCGCGCCTTCGGGGCCGAGGTGATCTCGCACGGGAATGGCGAATGGACGGTGCATGGTGTCGGCGTGGGCGGCTTTGCCGAGCCGGATCAGGTGATCGACTGCGGCAACTCGGGCACGGGCGTGCGCCTGATCATGGGCGCGATGGCGACCAGCGCGATCAGCGCGACCTTCACCGGCGACGCCAGCCTGAACAAACGCCCGATGGCGCGGGTGACCGATCCGTTGGCACTGTTCGGGGCACAGGCCGTGGGCCGCTCGGGCGGGCGTCTGCCCATGACCATCGTCGGCGCGGCCGATCCGGTGCCGGTGTGGTACGAAGTGCCGGTGCCCTCGGCCCAGGTGAAATCCGCCGTTTTGCTGGCCGGCCTGAACGCGCCCGGCAAGACCGTGGTGATCGAGAAGGAAGCCACCCGTGACCATTCCGAACGGATGCTGGCCGGGTTCGGCGCCGAAATCACGGTCGAGGATACCGACGAAGGCCGGGTCATCACCCTGACCGGCCGGCCTGAGTTGAAACCGCAGGTGATCGCCGTGCCGCGAGACCCCTCCAGCGCGGCCTTCCCGGTCTGCGCGGCGCTGATCACGCCGGGATCGGACGTTCTGGTGCCGGGCATCGGCCTGAACCCCACGCGCGCCGGCCTGTTCACCACGCTGCGCGAGATGGGCGCCGATCTGACCTATGAGAACATGCGCGAGGAAGGTGGCGAGCCGGTCGCCGACCTGCGCGCGCGCTACTCGCCCGACATGAAGGGCATCGACGTCCCGCCCGAACGCGCAGCCTCGATGATCGACGAATACCCGGTGCTGTCGGTGGTTGCGGCCAACGCCACCGGCAAGACGATGATGGGCGGCGTCAAGGAGCTACGCGTCAAGGAAAGCGACCGCATCGACGCCATGGCGCGTGGCTTGCGGGCCAACGGCGTCACGGTTGACGAGGGCGATGACTGGTGGTCGGTCGACGGGCTGGGCATTGGCGGCGTGCCCGGCGGCGGCACCTGCGAAAGCTTTCTGGACCATCGCATCGCAATGTCGTTCATGGTGATGGGCATGGGCGCGCAACAGGCGGTCTCGGTCGATGACGGCAGCCCCATCGCGACCTCGTTCCCGATCTTCGAGCCGTTGATGAAGGGCCTTGGCGCCAAGGTCGAGCGCACATGAGCTTTACCGTCGCCATCGACGGCCCGGCCGCTGCGGGCAAGGGCACGATCTCCAAGGCCGTGGCTGCTCATTTCGGGCTGGCGCATCTGGATACGGGTCTGCTGTATCGCGCGGTCGGCCGGCGCACGCTGGACGGCACCGACCCGGTCGAGGCGGCGCGGTCCCTGACGGCCGAGGAGTTGAAGCAGGGCGACCTGCGCACCGCCGAAATCGCGCAAGCGGCGTCGAAAGTGGCCGTGATCCCCGAGGTGCGAACAGCGCTGATCGATTTCCAGCGCAGCTTTGCCCTGCGGGCCGGCGGCGCGGTGCTGGACGGGCGGGATATCGGCACGGTGATCTGCCCCGAGGCCGAGGTGAAGCTGTTCGTCACCGCCAGCCCCGAAGTGCGCGCCGAGCGACGCTATCTGGAACTGGCTGACAAAGGCGCGGAAATAACGCGCGCGCAGGTTCTGGCCGATGTCCGCGAGCGCGACGCGCGAGACGCCGAACGCAGCACGGCCCCGATGAAACCGGCCGACGATGCCGTAATTCTGGACACTTCGGACCTGAGCATCGAGGCCGCGCTGGAAAAGGCGGTCGCGGTTATTCAAGGAAAGCTGCCCTCGGCAAGGTGAGACCGCGGACAGCGCTTGGCGACAGTCCGATTACAGTTCGCCGACCGCAATCGACTTGATATTCGCCCACTGGTCATCCGCGGTCTTGGCGGTGCCGGACACGTCTTCGAGGAACTTAGCGCGGGTTGCCGCGTTCAGAAACAGATACAGCTTGCCATCGGCCAGCAGGTACTGATCCGGATCGCCATCGAACTTCTTGCCCACGGAAACACCATACGAGCAGAAGCCGCCGTGCTGCGGCAGGTATGCCTCGGGGTTGGCCTCGAAAGCTTCGCGGTTCTCGGCCGAGGTGAAGTAGTAGGACGCGCCACTATAGGTGGCCGAATGCGTGGCGAACCCTTCCACCGGGTTGCCTTCAGTGACCAGCGCCACCAGATCGACCCCGTGAGCAGCCAGCGGCGCACCGCCGGCCGAGATCCCGTTCGAGACATTGATCTCATCCGCCGCAAAAGCCGGTGCGGCGATCATCGGCAGGACGGCGACAAGGGCGCTGAGTACAACAGATTTCATTGTGTGTTCCTTTCGTGTTCAGTTGTGGCCGGCACGCGCGCCGACCGGTGCAGAACAGATAAATGCGGGCGTGCGGACGCGTAATCGCAGCGCGAACGGAAAACCTTGCAGATCGTTCGCACTTGCCGAGAGCCAGCCAAACCGGCTCACCAAGCTGTGTTTGGCCAGTTGATCAGTCCCCGCTTAGGCTGAACGCGTCTATGGTGGAGAGAGCGGATGATCCGATTTGCCTTGATCTGGATTTTGTTGGCCGGCCATGCGTTGGCACAGGAAGCCGAGCCACCGATGACCTACGAGAGACTGGGCAAGATCATCTTTGCCCTCGACCCCGATGCCGAGCCGCAGGGTCCGGGCTTTACCATGACGATTTCCGATGTGCCGGTACTGGTTGTTACTGATGTGCATGCAGACCGGATGCGGGCGATGGTTGCGATCAGCGGCACCTCAGAGCTTTCGGCCGAAGACTTGCAACGCATGATGCAGGCCAATTTCGATAGCACGCTGGACGCGCGCTATGCGATCGCCAACGGAACCTTGTGGGCCGTGTTCATCCACCCGCTGTCACGGCTGAACAAGGATCAACTGATCTCGGGCCTGGCGCAGACCGTCAATATCGCCCTGACCTATGGCACTCTCTATTCCGGGGGTGCGGCCGAGTTCGGCGGTGGCGACAGCCATGATCTGCAACGCGAACTGATCGACGACCTTCTGAAGAAAGGCGAGGACATCTGAGGCTGCCTCGAAAGGCTCATCCGTCATCACTGGCCGTTAGGTGCCGGGGAAACAGGTCGTGACCATGCGTTGCTTTGGCAAAGGCGCCCGTTTGGGCCTACTTGATGCCGCCATTGGCCCTAGCTGGATGCCTGAAAGCTGCTATAGTTTCCCTTAGCGATAAGGGGAGGTCGCCACCGAGGCCCGGCAAAACGGGCAGGCGGCCGCATAATCCTCACAGCCAACAGGGACAGAACAACATGAATAATCGTTTGCAAAAAATCACCATCGTGGGTGGCGGTACTGCCGGCTGGATGACGGCGCTGCTTCTCGAGATGGTGTTTTCGCGCACGTCAGCACCCAAGGACCGTCCGCGGATCTGCCTGATCGAAAGCCCGAACATCGCCACGGTCGGCGTTGGTGAAGCGACCGTGCCGCGTATGCCGGTCACGCTCCGTCAGGCTGGGATTTCCGAGCGAGACTTTTTCCGCGAAACCAATGCGTCGTTTAAGCTGGGCGTCAAATTCTGCAACTGGAACAAGGACGCAAAGGGAAAGCGCATCGACTATGTGAACCCATTTGCCCATGGCCAGATGCTGGAAGGACTCGAGGCCGCCGAATACTTCCTTCGGTTTGGCAACGGGGACCGGGATTTCACTCAGTCCATCTCGCCGCATGATGACCTGGCCCGGCTGTGCAAGGGCGCGCGGCTTCTGGGGCAACCCGAATTCGAGCAGCGGTTTGGCTATGCCTATCACCTGGACGCTGTAAAATTTGCAGGCATGCTGACCAGGGTCTGTACGCAGCGTGGCGTCGAACATATCCGAGACGAGGTGCAGTCGGTCGAGTTGAATGAACAGGGCAATGTCAGCCATCTGATGCTTGAGCGTGCAGGACGCCACGATATTGAAATGGTCGTGGACTGCACCGGTTTCCGCGGCCTGATCATCAATCAGGCACTGGGCGAGCCGTTCATGGATTATTCGGACTATCTTCCGAACGACCGTGCCATGGCGTTGCAGATCGAACACCCCAATCCGCGGAAGATCGAAAGCGTCACGCGATCGACTGCACTTGGCGCTGGTTGGACATGGCGCGTGCCGCTCTACAACCGTGTGGGTACGGGATACGTGTATTCATCCGCGCACCGGACGGATGATCAAGCGGCGGACGAATATCTGGAGTGGCTGGGTGACAGCGGCAAAGGCGCGACGCCGCGGGTGATCCCCATGCGGATCGGGCGCGTGCGCAACGCGTGGGTCAAGAACTGCGTTGCAATCGGGCTGGCCGGTGGGTTCATCGAGCCGCTGGAAAGCACTGCGATCCATATGGTCGACCATGCTGTGCGCTGGTTCGCCGAGCATTTGCCGACCCGCGATATCGAACCCTCATTGAGGGACAGGTACAATCGTCAGATGAACAAGCTCTATGACGAGGTGCTGGATTTCATTTGCCTGCATTACAAGCTGAACAATCGTACCGATGATCAATACTGGATCGACGCGCGGACCGAGATGAAGGTGCCGGACAGGCTTGCTGAAAACCTCGAGCTTTGGAAAAACCGCCTTCCGATGCAGCACGATGTCGAGTTTGCAACGCTGTTTGATCATCGCGTCTATCAGACGGTTCTGCTGGGCAAGCAGGTCTATGACACGGGGTATGGCACAGGAATTCGTGATCGCATTCGACCATTGCGGAAGGACATCTGGTTCCAATGGTGGAAGGGCGCGAAAGTGGACCTGGCGCAGATCCTGAAAGCGATGCCGGATCACAAAACCCTGCTGCGCGACATTCGCGGAGAGCTCAAGCAACCCACCTTTGCGATGGCCAAGGCGGCACAGCCGACTGTTCCGATGCCGGGTGCGGCACCCGAGCCGGTGGTCATCCAGAACATGCCGAACCTGGCCGAGATTCAAAGCGGCAAGAAAGACCTGCAACTGTTCTAGGTCTCCCGGCTTCGGCTAATATTGAGAGCTTCGGAATGGCTGAGGGCAGGGTTGCAGAACCCTGCCTTTTTTGACCTCAATCCGGGGTTGCGCACCAAAAGTATGTTACGTAATAACATACCATAAAAGTTGGAACGTTTCCCCAACCCATTCCGTCCGGTCCAGTTCCCGCTCTGAAAATTCGCCTTGGTACAGTCGATGCCCATGACCAATCAAAGACGCAATCTGCGCAGCCGCCTGAACCGCCGGAGACGGCAACGCCCCGCGATGCAGGCCTATGACACCCTTCCGCCTCAGTTGCGTCAGTGGCTTGCGAATGCCTGTTTGCCGTGGAGTCCGAACTCGGCCCTCAAGATTTGGAAGGCAGCCGGTGGGGCAAAGGCCCCGGCCGACGCACTGGCGCGTTTGAATGCGATCGAGCAGGCCATGCTGCTGAGGGATGCCCGGATTTGGGAGGAGTAGCTGGCCCGGAAAACGCAAGCGGAATCCCGCGTCGGCTTGCAACAAGGGCCTTTCTGCTTGCGCTGCGCCCAGAATCCGCCTATACGCGCGCTGTCTGAACAAGGGCGGTCAACGCCCGGACGACGTATCTGAGCAGGGCCGGGTTTCCTCGGCCCTTTGTGTTTGTTTAGCCAGATGCGCACCGGGTCACGCCAGAGGACATCATGAAACAAGACCGGCGGAGACAACCGCTCGGCCAGCAAAAACGTTATGTAAAGGAAAACAACGCCACATGGCTAACGCATCCATGGAGGAATTCGAAGCCCTCCTGAACGAAAGCTTCGAAATGGACACCCCCGAAGAGGGTTCGGTTGTCAAAGGCAAGGTCATCGCGATCGAAGCGGGCCAAGCCATCATCGACGTAGGCTACAAGATGGAAGGCCGTGTCGATCTGAAAGAATTCGCAAATCCCGGCGAAGCTCCTGAAATCGCTGTTGGCGACGAGGTCGAAGTCTACCTGCGCGCTGCAGAAAACGCCCGTGGCGAAGCTGTCATCTCGCGCGAGATGGCCCGCCGTGAAGAGGCATGGGACCGTCTGGAAAAAGCATATGCCGACGACCAGCGCGTCGAAGGTGCTATCTTTGGTCGTGTCAAAGGTGGCTTCACCGTGGATCTGGGTGGCGCAGTTGCGTTCCTGCCCGGCAGCCAGGTTGACGTTCGCCCCGTGCGCGACGCTGGCCCGCTGATGGGTCTGAAGCAGCCGTTCCAGATCCTGAAGATGGACCGCCGCCGTGGCAACATCGTTGTCTCGCGCCGTGCAATCCTGGAAGAATCGCGTGCCGAACAGCGTGCCGAAGTCATCGGCAACCTGTCCGAAGGTCAGACCGTCGAGGGTGTCGTCAAGAACATCACCGAATACGGTGCATTCGTCGACTTGGGCGGCGTTGACGGCCTGCTGCACGTCACCGACATGGCATGGCGCCGTGTGAACCACCCGTCCGAGATCCTGACGATCGGCGAAACCATCAAGGTTCAGGTCATCAAGATCAACAAGGAAACCCACCGCATCAGCCTGGGCATGAAGCAGCTGCAGGAAGATCCGTGGGATCTGGTTGGCGCCAAGTACCCGCTGGGTTCGGTGCACAAGGGTCGCGTCACCAACATCACCGACTACGGTGCGTTCGTCGAGCTGGAGCCCGGTGTCGAAGGTCTGGTGCACGTGTCCGAGATGTCTTGGACCAAGAAAAACGTCCACCCCGGCAAGATCGTTTCGACCAGCCAGGAAGTCGACGTCATGGTTCTGGAAATCGACGGCGCCAAGCGTCGCGTGTCTCTGGGCCTCAAGCAGACCCAGCGCAACCCGTGGGAAGTGTTTGCAGAAACGCACCCCGAGGGCACGCAGGTCGAAGGCGAAGTCAAGAACATCACCGAATTCGGTCTGTTCATCGGCCTGGAAGGCGACATCGACGGCATGGTTCACCTGTCCGACCTGTCCTGGGACGAGCGTGGCGAAGATGCCATCCAGAACTACCGCAAGGGCGACGTCGTTCAGGCGGTCGTCTCGGAAGTTGACGTCGAAAAAGAGCGGATCTCGCTGTCGATCAAAGCCCTGGGCGGTGACAAGTTCGCCGAAGCCGTGGGCGGCGTGAAGCGTGGCTCGGTCATCACCGTCGAAGTGACCGCGATCGAAGATGGCGGCATCGAGGTGGAGTACGAAGGCATGAAGTCCTTCATCCGCCGTTCGGACCTGAGCCGCGACCGTGCCGAACAGCGCCCCGAGCGTTTCTCGGTCGGTGACAAGGTCGACGTCCGCGTCACCAACGTGGACAGCAAGACCCGCCGTCTGGGCCTGTCGATCAAGGCGCGCGAAATCGCCGAAGAGAAAGAGGCCGTGGAACAGTACGGTTCATCCGACTCGGGTGCATCGCTGGGCGATATCCTTGGCGCAGCGCTGAAGTCCGGCGACTAAGCCAGACTTGCAGTTTTGAACACTCAGACGGCCCCGCTCATCCCGAGCGGGGCCGTTTCTTTTGCGAATCAATGTGTTCCGGTTTTGCGAGTTATTCGGTGGTAGGTGCAGGCATGAACCGCCGGATTCGCGTCTCTACAGGCGAATTTCCGGTGCTTTCTTGGAAAATGCACCCCGGACACACAGAGTTTACATTCCACCCGGCACCGTTTTTTCCTATACTGACCAAACCAGTAGACGAGATGACACGGTGACCTGGGAGGGTAGCACGCATGATCCGTTCAGAACTGATTCAGAAAATCGCCGACGAAAATCCACATCTGTACCAACGTGATGTCGAGCGGATCGTGAATACCGTATTCGAGGAAGTCACAGACGCGATGGCGCGCGGTGACCGTGTCGAACTGCGGGGCTTCGGAGCTTTTTCGGTCAAGAAACGGGATGCGCGGGTCGGCCGGAACCCACGCACTGGCGAGACGGTTCAAGTCGAGGAAAAGTGCGTGCCGTTTTTCAAGACCGGCAAGTTGCTAAGGGATCGTTTGAACGGTAAAGCGTGATCTCATGATGCGCTACATTCGATACGGTTTTCTTGCGGTCCTGGGGATCGTCCTTGTCTCGGTCTCGCTGGCCAATCGCCAGATGGTTCAGTTGCAGTTGATGCCGGACGCCTTGTCTGACTTGCTTGGCTTCAATCTGGCCACTTCGCTGCCGTTGTTTCTTGTAGTTCTTGGCGGGATTGTGGCCGGCCTTGTCATCGGTTTTCTGTGGGAATGGCTGCGTGAGCACAAGCACCGCAAGGACGCCACCGTCAAAAAGACCGAGGTCAAGAAGCTCGAGCGCGAGGTCAAGAAGCTCAAGAAGAAGCAGAACGAAGGCCAGGACGATGTGCTTGCCCTTCTGGACGAGGCCAGCTGAGAGCCGATGTCTTCCGAGATCAGCGTAAAAATATGCGGCTTGACCGCACCCGAGCATGTGCGTGCCGCCGTTGAAGCAGGTGCGCGTTACATTGGGTTCAATTTCTTTCCCAAGTCTCCACGCTATGCACCGATTGCCCAGGCAGCGGCGTTGGCCAGTGACGTGCCGGTCGGCGTAGCCAAGGTGGCCTTAGCGGTGAACTTCAGCGACGCGCAGTTGGATGAAATCGTCGCGGGGGTTTCACTGGACATGCTGCAGCTGCATGGCGCCGAAAGCCCCGAGCGCGTGGCCGAGGTCAAATCACGCTTCGGCTTGCCGGTGATCAAGGCGATTGGAGTGGCGGAAGCCGAGGATTTGGCCGCAATAGACCTGTATTCGGACGTGGCCGATCAGTTGTTGGTTGACGCCAAACCGCCGAAGAACTCTGATCTGCCCGGCGGCAACGGTTTGCCTTTTGATTGGCGTCTGCTCGCCGGTCGCAAATACTGGCGGACGCCGTGGATGCTGTCGGGGGGGCTCAACCCGGACAACGTAGCCGAGGCGATCCGTATGACCGGTGCAAAGCAGGTGGACGTGGCATCGGGCGTGGAAAGCGCCCCGGGCGTCAAGGATCCGGGCCTGATCCGCTCATTTATTGAAGCGGCACGGTGATCTGACCAGAACGCGCTTGCGTATTCTTCTCAAAGGGGAGGATGCGGGATGCTGGCTGCAATTGGCGCGGTTTCACTGAAGCGATGGTACCATGGGCCCGAGTTCTTCTGGCGCGCGGGCAAGGCCTTGCGCCAGGCCAAGGGCGATCCCTTGTGCCTCCATGCCGAGGTGTTTTCGCATGAGGGCGCGTATTTCTCGCTCAGCGTTTGGCACGACGTCGAAGCCATGCTGACCTTTGCCCAGTCGAACCCGCACCGAGGGGTGATGCAAGCTGCCCCACGTTTGACCAATACCTACCATTTCCGTCACTTTGCCTGCATCGCCATTCCGACCCGGGAACAGGCGCTGACTATCTGGATGAACGGTAGTACCGCGGCGGAATAGTGCGATTTGCGATGGCAAATCCCGCCGGCACCTCCTAATAACAACAGGCACGACGATGGAGACCACCATGGCCAATGATCTGTTCAATTCCTTCATGTCCGGCCCGGATGAAAACGGCCGCTTCGGCATTTTCGGCGGACGCTTCGTCAGCGAGACTCTGATGCCGTTGATCCTGTCGCTGGAGGAGGAATACGAGAAGGCCAAGACCGACCCGAGTTTCTGGGCCGAGATGGACGATCTGTGGGCCAACTACGTGGGCCGTCCGTCGCCCCTGTATCACGCCGAGCGCCTGACCGAACATCTGGGTGGCGCCAAGATCTATATGAAGCGCGACGAGTTGAACCACACCGGCGCGCACAAGATCAACAACGTGCTGGGCCAGATCATCTTGGCGCGCCGCATGGGAAAGACCCGGATCATCGCCGAGACCGGGGCAGGGCAGCACGGTGTCGCCACCGCGACGGTCTGCGCCAAGTTCGGTCTGAAATGCGTGGTCTACATGGGCGCACATGATGTCCAGCGGCAGGCGCCCAACGTGTTCCGCATGCGCTTGCTGGGGGCAGAGGTGATTCCGGTGACCTCGGGCCGCGGCACCCTGAAGGACGCGATGAACGACGCGCTGCGCGACTGGGTAACAAATGTGCGCGACACGTTCTATTGCATCGGTACGGTGGCCGGACCGCATCCGTACCCGGCGATGGTGCGCGACTTCCAATCGATCATCGGCAAGGAAGCCAAGGAACAGATGATGAAGGCCGAGGGTCGCTTGCCGGACACGATCATCGCGGCAATCGGTGGCGGCTCGAACGCCATGGGGCTGTTCTATCCCTTCCTCGACGACAAATCGGTCAACATCATCGGCGTCGAAGCGGGCGGCAAGGGCGTCAACGAAAAGATGGAGCATTGCGCCTCTCTCACCGGCGGTCGGCCGGGTGTTCTGCACGGCAACCGTACCTATCTGCTGCAGGACGACGACGGCCAGATCCTCGAGGGGTACTCGATTTCGGCCGGGCTGGACTATCCGGGCATCGGCCCCGAACATTCCTGGCTGCACGATATCGGGCGCGCGCAATATGTCTCGGTCACCGACAAAGAGGCGCTTGAGGCGTTCCAACTGTGCTGCGCGACCGAGGGCATCATTCCCGCACTCGAACCCAGCCACGCGCTGGCGCATGTCATGAAGATCGCGCCCGATCTGCCCAAGGATCACATCATCTGCATGAATATGTGCGGACGCGGCGACAAGGATGTTCAAACGGTCGCCAAGTACCTGAACTTCGACATGTCTGATACCGAGGGTCGCGACGCAACCTGAGCGCGGCCCAAAGTACAGGACCCGGCACGCTTCAACCGTGCCGGGTTTTTCATTCCCGGTTCACTGTCCAGAGTCTGCGCGGTGGCTGGTCAGAACGTGCAGCGGCACGATTTCCAATGCGCGCTGGTGAGTCGCCTCAAGATGAACCTTTGGCGCACAGCCCTCGTCATGGGCCTGCATGAACCGCGCGGCACACAGGCACCAGCTGTCGCCAGGCTTCAGGCCCGGGAAATCGAACTCGGGCCGTGGCGTGCTCAGGTCGTTGCCGACATATTTTGAATAGGCCAGAAATTCAGCGGTCATCACCGCGCAGACCGTGTGGCTGCCGCGATCCTCAGGGCAGGTGTTGCAGGCCCCGTCGCGGGAAAAACCGGTCAGGGGCTTTCGTGAACACGGAGCCAGCACGCCGCCCAGAACATTTATGCTGTCCTGCTTTTGCATGCAGCTACCTTACAGGCTTTGCGCGATCTTGCGGAACATTTCGATGTTCTGCTCATTGACCCCGGGCTCGCGGAACTTCCGATCAGCGCCCGTGGCTACGATCAGCACGCCGCGCGACTGGTCGAAATACATGTACTGGCCATAAACGCCGCGTGCCAGAAACTCACCGTCATGGGCGCCGACGGGGATCCACCACTGATATCCGTAGCCGATCTTGCCGGGCTCGGTCGGCGCGCTTGGCAAGGTGGATTCCTTGATCCAGTCGGCCGGAACGAGCTGGCGTCCATCGCGCACGCCGTTCTGCAGGATCATCTGGCCAAAGCGGGCGTAATCCCGCGTCGTGAAATTCAAGCCACCCAGAACAAAGGCGACGCCTGCGCCGTCGGTGATATAGTATCCGTCCCGCTCAAGACCGAGGTGCTGCAGGATCTTTTCGTCCAGCAATGCGGCGACGCTTTGACCCGTCGCCCCTCGGATCACCATTCCAATGACATGGGTATCGATGGAAACATACTGCCAGGTCTCGCCAGGTGCCGCGAAACTGTCCTTCAACGAGGCCGCAAAGTCATCCAACTCGCCGCCCAGGGCGACGACCCGACCCATACGGTTGATGTCGGATTTCGGGTCCAGATAGTCTTCGTCAAAGGTTACACCGCTGGCCATGTTCAGCACGTTGCGGATCGTGGCTGTTTCATAGGCGCTGCCCTGCAGCTTGGGGGCATATTTGATGACCGGATCATCCAGCGAGGCTATGGCGCCCTCCTCAAGAAGGATGCCGAACAGAGCGGACAAATAGCTTTTGGCCATCGACCACGAGATCCGGCGGTCCTCCGGCGATGTGCTCAGAAAATACTCCTCGAACCGGATCTGCCCGTCCTGCATCACCAGCAGGGATGTGACGGCGCGCTCTTCGATCCAGTCTTGCGTCTCGGCGGGCAGGTCGAATTCAGCGCCATAGGGCAGGTCCCAGGTGGGACCATTCCCGCGAGGGAGGTCGACGGTCAGAAACGCCGCGTCCATGTGAGAGAAATTCTGAACGATCTTTTCTTCGGAAAACAGAGAGTTCACCGCCAGAAGGCGCTGGATTTCCTCGCGCTTCCAGAAACCGACAACTGCAGCGGCCAAGACCAGCGTCAGGACGATTCGCAGCAGCCACTTCAGACCTGTTTTCATGATTTTCCTCCCGTTTGGCGGCATTGGATCGTGATGACGGAAATTCTGCAATTGCTACGTTGCGGAAGGTCTTTGCCGCTATCGGAACTTGTCCAACAGCTTCTGCATCGCCGTGCGGTCATCGGGCGTTTGCGTCTCGGCTTGCGGGGCAGGAGAGGTCTTGGTTTCGGATTTGGGCGTCGTGGTGGAACTGCGCGGTGGCGCTGTTCGCAGCGCCACGGCGTTCATGAACTTGGCCGCATCGCCCGCAGCCAGATGGACCGCCCCGTCTGCAACACCTTGCAGAACATCGTCCAGCCAGTCGGCGTCGGCCTTGGCGAAATCGCCCAGAACATAGGGCGAAACCAGCTCTTTGCGTCCGGGATGGCCGATCCCCAGCCGGACACGGTCATACGCGGCACCGATATGGTCGTGGATCGACCGCAGGCCGTTATGCCCGGCATGGCCGCCACCGGCCTTGGCGCGAACCTTCCCGGGTGCAAGGTCCAGTTCGTCATGGAAAACGGTCACATCGGTTGAGTCGAGCTTGAAGAACCGCATGGCCTCGCCGACCGATTGGCCCGAGCGGTTCATGAAGGTCATGGGTTTCAGCAGCAGGACCTTCTCTCGGCCCAGCATTCCTTCGGATATTTCACCCTGAAATTTCGAACGCCATGGCCCAAAGCCATGATCCCTGGCGATGGCATCCACCGCCATGAAACCGATATTGTGCCGGTTGCGGGCATACTTTGCGCCCGGATTGCCCAATCCGACAAACAGCTTCATCGCGAATTCCTTGTGCGTTTCGGTCCGGCGCAGAATTGCACGAGATGCCTTTCCAGTGCCAGCCGCTCGTTCAAAGAAAAACGGGGCCCTGGACGAGGCCCCGCTTCAAATTCCAATCCGAAGGATCCGGACTTATTCTTCGTCTTTGCCTACGACTTCAACTTCGTCGGCTGCGACTTCCTCTTCACCTTCGCCTTCTTCGTCGTCGCTGGACGCGAGGCCGGTCGGTGCCGAGATGTTCGCAATCACGAAGTCACGGTCGATGGTCGGTTTGGTGCCGTTGGGCAGGTCAACCGACGAGATGGTGACAACGTCGTTGATTTCCAGACCGGTCAGATCGACGGTGATCTTTTCGGGGATGTCGCCGGCGGTGCAGACCAGCTCGACCTCAGGACGGACAACGGTCAGAACGCCGCCCTTCTTGATGCCGGGGGCTTCTTCCTCGTTGATGAATTCGACGGGGATGTACAGGGCGATCTTGGTCGTACGACGCAGACGCATCAGGTCCAGGTGGGTCGGCAGGTCCTTGACGACATCACGCTGAACGTCGCGGCAGATGACGCGGACGTCTTCGTGGCCTTCGACCTTCAGGTTCCACAGGGTCGACTTGAAGCGGCCTGCCTTCAGGCGCTTGAACAGTTCGTTGAACGGAATCTGGATCGGCAGCGGGTCTTTCTCGCCACCAAATACGATGCCCGGAACCATGCCGTCGCGGCGTGCCTGACGAGCGGCGCCCTTGCCCGTCCCCGTCCGTTCCAGAGCTACGAGATCAGGAATCTCACCAGCCATGATAAATCTCCAATGTTAGGGCAGGGTGCCTCCAAGGCTGTCACCCCGCGTGAAGCGGCGTCCTTAGACCGAATCCGGCCATTTGGAAAGGGGTAAAAACGATTTCCGCGTCATTCCTGCCAGCGGCCGCAGAAATCCTGCGGGACAAGCAGGTTGTGCGGCCCCAGATCGGCCACGTTGCGCTCGCCGCACAGGGCCATTGTGGTGTCCAGTTCCTTCTGGATCACTTCCAGCGCGGTGGTCACGCCCTTTTGTCCCATCGCGCCCAGCCCGTAGACGAAAGCGCGCCCGATATAGGTGCCCTTTGCCCCCAGCGCCAGCGCCTTGAGCACGTCCTGCCCCGAGCGGATGCCGCTGTCGAGATGCACTTCGACGTCGCCGCCCACCGCATCCATGATCCGCGGCAGCATCCGGATCGAGCTGAGCGCGCCATCCAACTGCCGCCCGCCGTGGTTCGACACCACGATGGCGTCGGCGCCCAACTTGGCCGCCATCTTGGCGTCTTCGGGGTCTAGGATACCCTTCAGGATCACCTTGCCGCCCCATTGCTCCATCAGTTTCTCGATCTTCTTCCAGTCGAGGCTGGGATCGAACTGCTCGGCGGTCCACGCGCCCAGCGACGAGGCATCCGAGATGCCCTGAACATGGCCCACGATATTGCCGAACTCGCGCCGTTTCGCGCCCAGCATCTCGATGCCCCAGGCCCATTTCGTCATCAGGTTGGCGATCGTTTTGGCGGTCAGTTTCGGCGGGGCGGACAGGCCGTTCTTCAGGTCCTTGTGCCGTTGGCCGAGGATCTGCAGGTCAAGGGTGATGACCAGGGCCGAGCAGTTGGCATCCTTGGCGCGCTGGATCAGGCGGCGGACGTAGTCTTCGTCCTTCATGGTGTACAGCTGGAACCAGAACGGCGCGCCGGTATGTTCGGCCACATCTTCGATCGAGTTGATCGACATGGTCGACAACGTGAAGGGCACGCCGAATTCCAGCGCGGCCTTGGCGGCCTTCATTTCACCATCCGCATGCTGCATCCCGGTCAGGCCCACGGGTGCCAGGGCCACCGGCATGGCAACGTCCTGTCCGATCATCTGCGACGCGGTCGAGCGGCCGGACATGTCCACCGCAACCTTCTGGCGCAGGCGGATGTCGTGGAAGTCCGAGCTGTTGTCGCGGAAGGTCTGCTCGGTCCAGCTGCCGCTTTCGGCATAGTCATAGAACATCCGGGGCACCCGGCGTTCATAGATGCGTTTCAGGTCGTCGATATTGGTAATGACAGGCATGGCCGCACCCTTCTGTAGATTGGTTAGGTTTCTTTACCAATTCTTCCGCCGCGGCGCAACGGCCAGTTGCGCATGTGGTCAGGTGGGTCAAAGGCGCAAAGAAAAACCGCCGCAGGCGTGCGGCCTGCAGCGGTTGCAATCCGTTTGGGGTTTGGCCTCAGGCGCTGTGGGCGCCGTCTGCCAGCGATTTCACGAAGTCCAGAACCTCGGCCACGGGTTTGCCGGCGGCGATCTGACTGACGATGGCCGAGCCGACCACCGCTCCGTCGGCAACGCTGGCGATGGCACGTGATTTCTCGGGCGTATTGATGCCGAACCCCACGATCACCGGAAGATCGGTCGCCGCCTTGATGCGCGCGACCTCGGGGCCGACATCGGTTGCCTCGGCTTCGGCCGCGCCGGTGATGCCGGTGATCGAGACGTAATAGACAAAGCCCGATGTGTTCTGCAGCACTCGCGGCAGCCGCTTGTCATCCGTGGTGGGCGTCGCCAGCCGGATGAAGTTCAGACCGGCCGCCTGCGCGGGCAGGCACAGCTCGTCATCTTCCTCGGGCGGCAGGTCGACGACGATCAGACCGTCGATGCCGGCCTCTTTGGCG
This sequence comes from Ruegeria sp. B32, assembly GCF_025141855.1. Lineage (NCBI taxonomy): Bacteria > Pseudomonadati > Pseudomonadota > Alphaproteobacteria > Rhodobacterales > Roseobacteraceae > Ruegeria > Ruegeria sp. B32. Next base: position 611,083 of record NZ_CP081106.1, read on the forward strand.
TCGGCCAGGAACTTGTCCACGCCGCGGCTGTAGATCGGGTTGTAATAGCCCATCAGTACGATCGGGGTGGTGTCATCGGTTTCCCGGAACGCCTTGGCCAGATCCAGCGTGCGTTGCAGCGTCATGCCGCCGTCCAGCGCCCGTTGACCCGCCGCCTGAATGGTGGGGCCGTCCGCCATCGGATCGGTGAAGGGCAGGCCCAGTTCGATCACGTCCACGCCGGCCCCCGGCAGGCCGCGAACGATCTCAAGCGAGGTGTCATAGTCGGGATCCCCGGCCATGATATAGGCGACAAAGGCCTTCTTCCCCTCGGCTTTAAGGGCGGCGAACTTGGCGTCGATACGGGTCATGGACGATCCTTGCATACAGGTTTGGACCTGATGTGCAGAAACTTTGGCCGAAAATCAATCCCGTCCTGAGCGGTGGGGTCAGAAGTTCAGGTGATACCGCAGCAAGAGCGCGTTCACGCCGGGGTTTTCCTCTTGCGTGCTGGCGTTCGATTTGTGGGTCACGGCCAGCGATATGTCATTGCCGTTGTTCAACGTGTAGCCCAGCCCGAAAAGGCTTCGGATTTCGAAGCTCCCGCCAAGGTCGTTCAATTCGTTGGCTTCGCTGTAGAAACCCGGCATCACGCTGCCTTCCACGAACCATCTGTCGGCAAAGGAATAGACCCCGATCACCCCGGCGCCGATATGTGTGTTTCCATCCTCGTCCACCGACAGCGCGGCCCCCAGCGCAGCGCTGAAGCGGGTGGCCTCGTGAAATGGCCGGTGCTGGTATTCGAGGGAAAAGATCGCCTGGTCAATCGAGCTGCTGTCGGAATAGTCAGCGTAGCCGGCGCCGAAAATCACCGACTGCGCCTGCGCGGCTGTTGAAAAAGCCAGAAAAGCGGCGCTTGAAAGGAGGTTTTTCATGGGAATGTTCGCTGTTGATATTCGTTACAAAGTTAAAGTTTGACACTATTCTCTCGTGTTCAATGTCAACAAGTACACGTTTTCCCTACATTCTCGTGATGTTGCAGATTGGACTCAGGGCCAGTTGCCACGGGTGCCTTGCGCATCGCACCGGACCCGCATAGAAGCAGCCCGCGAATGGCATCAGGAGGCCGTCATGGGCTTTAAAATGGGTATCGTGGGTCTGCCGAATGTCGGCAAGTCGACCCTGTTCAACGCGCTGACCAAGACCGCGGCCGCGCAGGCGGCGAATTTCCCGTTCTGCACGATCGAACCCAATGTGGGTGACGTGGCCGTTCCCGATGCGCGTCTGGACAAGTTAGCTGCGATCGCCAAGTCGAAGCAGATCATCCCGACCCGGATGACCTTCGTAGATATTGCAGGCCTGGTCAAAGGCGCTTCAAAAGGTGAGGGGCTGGGGAACCAGTTTCTGGCCAACATTCGCGAAACCGATGCCATCGCTCATGTGTTGCGCTGTTTCGAAGATGGCGACGTGACCCATGTCGAAGGCAAGGTCGATCCGGTGGCCGATGCCGAGACCATCGAGACCGAACTGATGCTGGCCGATCTGGAAAGCATCGAAAAGCGTCGCGCCAACCTCGTGCGCAAGCTCAAGGGCAACGACAAGGAGACGCAGCAGCAGGATCGGTTGCTGGCCACCGCGCAAGAGATGCTGGAAAGCGGCAAACCCGCCCGTTTGGTCGAGGTGTCTGACGAGGATGCAAAAGCCTGGAAGATGCTGCAGTTGCTGACCACCAAGCCGGTCCTGTATGTCTGCAATGTCTCGGAAGAAGACGCTGCCGAAGGCAATGAATATTCCGCGCGTGTGGCCGAGATGGCCGCGGCGCAGGGCAATGCCCATGTCATCATCAGCGCCAAGATCGAAGAAGAGATCAGTCTGCTGGAGCCTGAAGAGGCGCAGATGTTCCTCGAAGAGATGGGGCTCGAAGAACCGGGCCTCGATCGGCTGATCCGTGCGGGGTACGACCTGCTCAAACTGGAAACCTATTTCACGGTCGGCCCGAAAGAGGCCCGCGCCTGGACCATTCGCAGGGGTACTGCAGCGCCTCAGGCGGCCGGTGTCATCCACGGGGACTTTGAAAAGGGTTTCATCCGCGCCGAGACCATTGCCTATGATGACTTCGTAGCGTGCAATGGCGAACAGGGTGCCAAAGAGGCCGGCAAGATGCGTGCAGAAGGCAAAAGCTATGTCGTCAAGGACGGCGACGTGATGCACTTCCTGTTCAACACCTGATCACGAAACAGCTTTTCTGGGCGGGCATTGGCGGTATCTTACGGTATCGCTCCAATCCGCCCGAGGCCCGCACGTGTTCGAAATCCGCGATCTGCAACTGCTCAGCGCCTTGGCGCGCCACCGCCATTTTGCCAAGGCAGCCGAGGAGTGCGGTATTTCGCAGCCCGCGTTCTCGATGCGTATCCGCAACCTCGAGGATCGGCTTGGCGTGTCCATCGTCCGCCGTGCGAACCGCTTTCAGGGCCTGACCGAAGAGGGCGAGATGATCGTCCGCCGCGCTCGCCGCATACTGGATGACGCCAAAGCGCTCGAGCAGGAGGTGCAGGCGATCAAGGGCGAGATCACCGGTACACTGATCCTGGGCGTGATCCCGACCGCCATCGCGTTTACTGGCCGCTTGGTCAAGCGGCTGCAGCAGGCGCATCCGCGTATCCTGTCGCGGATCGAGACGATGTCGGCCACGGCAATCCAGCACCGTCTGGACGAAGGCAGCCTGGATGCCGGGATCACCTATGGCGACAGCATCGGCACTGATCTGCGCTATGTGCAGCCTTTGTACGAGGAAACCTATGTTTTGCTCGTACCCGAGCATATGACGCAGGGCACGGGCCCGATCCCCTGGGCACGGGTGGCCGAGTTCCCGCTCAGCCTGCTGGAGCCCCAGATGCAGAACAGGCGCATCCTCGACAGGATATTTGCCGAACAGGGGTTGCATCCGCGTGTGGTGGCCGAAACCAGCGGATTTACTGCCTCGATGGTCATGGCGCGCGAAGGGCTGGCGGCGACGGTCGTGCCAAGGGTTCTGGTGCGGGCGCTCGGCGATTTGAAAGGCACACGTGTCCTGCCTCTGGTTGATCCTGTGGTCAGCAAGCCGATCTGTCTGGCGACGCTGGCGCGGGATCCGGAATTGCCCACCGTTGGCGCATTGCGGCAGGTCGTGACGTCTTTGCGGTGATAAACTGTCGTTATCGTGCCATTGGTTTTTGCGATTTGACGATATGCTACTCTGATGAGAGACGAGGCTCGATCGGAGGGCATCATGGCACCATTGGATACCAAGCCATCAGGCGCGCCAAAGGGCGTCTGGAAGTCAGGTAAAGGCAAGGGGCGACACACGCCCAAGGGACGGCAATTCACCGACGAGGCGCAGGCCGAGATTCAGCGCCTGCTGGGCGACCGCCCGCGCCGCCGCGATCTGCTGATCGAGTTTCTGCATCTGATCCAGGACACGCACGGCCATATCAGTTCCGACCACATCGCCGCGTTGGCCGTCGAGATGCGGATCGGTCAGGCCGAGATCTACGAGACCGCGACTTTCTATGCCCATTTCGACGTAGTCAAAGAGGGCGAAACTCCGCCCCTCGCGCTGACCATCCGCGTCTGCGATTCCCTGTCCTGTGAAATGGCAGGCGCGCAACAGCTGAAGAAGGCGCTGGAGGATGGGCTGGATCCGTCCGAAGTGCGCATTCTGCGCGCGCCCTGCATGGGGCGCTGCGACACCGCGCCGGTGCTGGAAATCGGGCACAACCATATCGACCACGCGACCCCCGAAAAGGTACAGGCCGCCATCGCGGCCGGGGACACCGACGCCCATCTGCCCGACTATGAAACCTTCGCGGCCTATGTCGAGAACGGCGGCTACGCCAAGCTGAAAGAACTGCGTGAGGGCGGCGACTGGGAAGAGGTTCAGGAACAGGTTCTGGCCTCGGGCCTGCGCGGCTTGGGCGGCGCCGGGTTCCCTTCGGGCAAGAAATGGGGCTTTGTCCGCATGAATGACGGCCCGCGTTACCTGGCCGTGAACGGAGACGAGGGCGAGCCCGGCACGTTCAAGGACCGCTACTATCTGGAGCGCACGCCGCATGTTTTCCTCGAAGGCATGCTGATCGCCGCGTGGGTAGTCGAGGCACAGACCTGCTTCATCTACATGCGCGACGAATATCCGGCGGTGCTGGAAATTCTTCGGCGCGAGATTGTTGCGCTGGAACAGGCCGGGATCGTCGAGAAAGGCTATATCGACCTGCGGCGCGGCGCGGGCGCCTATATCTGCGGCGAAGAATCCGCGATGATCGAATCGATCGAGGGCAAAAAGGGCCTGCCGCGCCACCGCCCGCCTTTCGTGGCGCAGGTCGGCGTATTCGGTCGCCCGACGCTGGTGCACAACGTGGAAACGCTCTACTGGGTGTCCAAGATCTGCCGGGAAGGCCCGGAAATCCTCAATTCGGTTGAAAAGAATGGCCGCAAGGGCCTGCGCAGCTACTCGGTCTCGGGCCGGGTGGCGAAACCCGGCGTTTACCTGCTGCCGGCCGGCTCGACCATTCTTGACGTGATTGATGCCGCCGGGGGCATGGCCGAGGGCCATGTGTTCAAGGCGTATCAACCGGGTGGTCCGTCGTCGGGTCTGTTGCCCGCGTCGATGGACGACGTCCCGTTGGACTTCGACACGCTGCAGCCGCTGGGCACCTTCATCGGGTCTGCCGCCGTGGTGGTTCTGTCCGATCAGGACACCGCGAGGGATGCTGCGCTGAACATGCTGCGCTTTTTCGAGGACGAAAGCTGTGGCCAGTGCACGCCCTGCCGGGCGGGCTGCGAAAAGGCGGTCAAGCTGATGCAAGCCGACAAGTGGGACACCGACCTGCTGGAAGATCTGTGTCAGGTGATGGGCGATGCCTCGATCTGCGGCCTGGGGCAGGCGGCCCCGAACCCGATCCGCCTGGTCATGAAACACTTCGCCAATGAGATCTGAGGGAGACAGCCATGCTTGATGCAAGCGAAACCAAGACCGTCACCTTCAACCTGAACGGCGAAGACGTGACCGTGCCTCAGGGCACCACGATCTGGGAAGCGGCCAACGGCAAGGGTCTGGTCATCCCGCATCTGTGCCATAAACCCGCGCCGGGCTATCGCCCGGACGGCAACTGCCGCGCCTGCATGGTCGAGGTCGAGGGCGAGCGCACGCTGGTCGCCTCGTGCATCCGTCCGGCGGCCGAGGGGATGGTGGTGAAGACCGACACCGACCGCGCCGAGAAATCCCGCGCGCTGGTGATGGAACTGCTGGTGGCCGACCAGCCCGAGCAGACGCACGATGCATCCAGCCATTTCTGGGACATGGCCAGGCTGAACGATGTCAGCGACAGTAGGTTCCCGGCGAAGGAGCCCGAGAAGATCCCGCTGCTGGATGACAGCCATGTGGCGATGCGGGTCAATCTGGATGCCTGCATCAACTGCAACCTCTGCGTCCGTGCCTGCCGCGACGTGCAGGTCAATGACGTGATCGGCATGGCCGGTCGCGGGCATACCGCGCAGGTGGTGTTCGACCAGAACGACCCGATGGGCGAGTCGACCTGCGTCGCCTGCGGCGAATGCGTTCAGGCCTGCCCGACCGGCGCCCTGATGCCCGCCACCGTGCTGGACGACCAGCAGCGCGGCGACAGCAAGGATTACGACAGCGAGACCGAAAGCGTCTGCCCCTTCTGCGGGGTGGGCTGCAAGGTCAGCCTCAAGGTCAAGGACGGCAAGGTCAGTTATGTCGAGGGCATCAACGGCCCCGCCAACGAAGGCCGCCTGTGCGTCAAGGGCCGGTTCGGGTTCGACTACATCCACCACCCGCACCGCCTGACCAAGCCGCTGATCCGGCGCGAGGATGCGCCGCCGAAGGGCCTGAACGTCGATCCTGCGGATTGGAGCACCCATTTCCGCGAAGCGACCTGGGACGAGGCGCTGGATCTGGCCGCCAAGGGGCTGATGAAGCTGCGGGATGAGGATCCGCGCAGCGTGGCGGGCTTTGGCTCGGCCAAATGTACCAACGAAGAGGCCTATCTGTTCCAGAAGTTCATCCGTCAGGGCTTTGGTCACAACAACGTGGACCACTGCACGCGGCTGTGCCATGCCTCGTCGGTGGCGGCGCTGATCGAGAACGTGGGCTCGGGCGCGGTGACCGCGACCTTCAACGAGATCGAGAACGCCGATGTGGCCATCATCATCGGCGCCAACCCGATCGAGAACCATCCCGTCGCAGCCACCTATTTCAAGCAGTTCGCCAAGCGCGGCGGCAAGCTGATCGTGATGGACCCGCGCGGCGTGGGCATGCGCAAATTCGCGACCGAGATGCTGCAGTTCCGGCCCGGTGCCGATGTCTCGATGCTGAACGCGATCATGAACGTGATCGTCGAGGAAGAGCTGTATGACAGCCAGTACATCCACCGCTGGACCGAGAACTGGGAGGCCGAGAAGGAGCACCTGCGCCAGTTCACCCCCGAGAAGATGGCGCCGATCTGCGGCATCGAACCCGATCAATTGCGCCGCGTGGCCCGGATTTTCGCCAATGCAAATGCGGGTCTGATCTTCTGGGGCATGGGCGTCAGCCAGCATATCCACGGCACCGACAATTCGCGCTGCCTGATCTCGCTGGCGCTGATGACGGGCAATGTGGGCAAGCCCGGCGCGGGTCTGCACCCGCTGCGCGGGCAGAACAACGTGCAGGGGGCGTCGGATGCCGGCCTGATCCCGATGTTCCTGCCCGACTACCAGTCGGTCACCGACGACGCCGTGCGGGCAAAGTTCAGCCAGGTCTGGAACTCGGGCGACTTCTCGAACGAGAAGGGCCTGACCGTGACCGAGATCATCGACCACGCCTATGCGGGCAAGATCAAAGGCATGTACATCCTGGGCGAAAACCCGGCCATGTCCGACCCCGACGTGCACCACGCCCGCGAGGCGCTGGCCAAGCTGGATCTGATGATCGTGCAGGACATCTTTTTGACCGAGACGGCGAACTATGCCGACATCATCCTGCCCGCCTCGGCGCTGTATGAAAAGAACGGCACGGTATCGAACACGAACCGTCAGGTGCAGCGCGTGCGCCCCGCGGTACCGCCGCCGGGCCACGCGCGCGAGGACTGGGCGATCACGGTCGATCTGGCAAAGCGCATCGGGCTTAACTGGGATTACACGGATGTCTCGCAGGTGTTCAACGAGATGAAGCTGACCATGGCGTCGCTGGACAACATCACCTGGGAGCGGCTCGAAACCGAGAGCATCACCTATCCGTCGCTGTCCGAGACCGATCCGGGCCAGTCGATCGTGTTCGGCGACGGCTTCCCGCGCCCGGATGGCCGTGCGAAATTCACCCCGGCCAGCATCATCCCTCCGGATGAGGCCCCGGACGAGGAATTCCCGATGATTGCCACCACAGGGCGGCAGCTGGAACACTGGCACACCGGGTCCATGACCCGTCGTGCCAAGGTTCTGGACGCGGTCGAACCCGAGGCGAACTGTTCGATGAACCCGCGCACGCTCAAGCTGATGGGGATCGAGCCAGGCGAGATGGTGCGTCTGACCACCCGGCGCGGCTCGATCGAGATCATGGTGCGTGCCGACCGGGCGATCGCCGAGGACATGGTGTTCATCCCCTTTGCCTATGTCGAGGCGGCGGCGAACATCCTGACCAACTCGGCCATCGACCCCTATGGCAAGATCCCCGAGTTCAAGTTTTCGGCCATCCGCGTCGAAAGGATCGAGGACGCCATCGCGGCCGAGTAGGGCCCGCAACCACTCACGAAACCTGGAAAGGCGGGCCCGCATGCCCGCCTTTTTTCATGGCTTGACAGATGCTTGCAGCCGGCCAACCCTTGAGCCGCGCAAACCCGGAGGAGTTCATGGCCCGCCGTTTCGTCGATCTGTCCGTCCCGCTGGAAACCGGCATCGTGTCGGACCCGCCGATCATGCTGCCGCAGATCGAATACATGAGCCATGACCAGACGGCCGAGCAGGTGATGGCTTTTTTCCCCGGTCTGAAGAAAGAGGACCTGCCCGGCGGCGAGGGCTGGGCCATCGAACGTCTGCAGATCGCCACCCATAACGGCACGCATCTGGACGCGCCGTACCATCACCACTCGACCATGAACCGGGGCGAGCGGGCGATCACCATCGACGAGGTGCCGCTGGAGTGGTGCATGAACCCGGGCGTGAAGCTGGATTTCCGGCATTTCGAGGATGGCTACGTCGTCACCGCCGCCGATGTCGCAGCCGAGCTGAAGCGGATCGGGCATGACCTTCGACCGCTGGATATCGTCGTGGTCAACACCTCGGCCGGCACCTGTTATGGCCAGCCGGATTACCTGATGAAAGGCTGCGGGATGGGGCGCGAGGCCACGCTGTACCTGACCGAGCGCGGCGTGCGCGTGACTGGCACCGACGCCTGGAGCTGGGACGCGCCCTTTCCGCTGACCGCGCAGGAATACGCGGAAACACATGACCCCTCGATCATCTGGGAGGGGCATCGCGCGTCGATGGAGATCGGCTATTGCCACATGGAGAAGCTGACCAATCTGGAAAGCCTGCCGCCCACGGGGTTCGAGATCTCGTGCTTTCCGTTCAAGATCAAGGGCGCCTCGGCCGGGTTCATCCGCGCGGTGGCGATCTTCGAGGAGGAAGACGACGAATGACCCGGGAAAACGAGCCTTTGGGAGGCCATGACGGCCCGTACCCCGCACCGGTCGAAATCACCGGTTTCACGGTCCAACCCGATTGGATTGACTATAATGGCCACATGAATGTGGGGTATTATGGCGTGGTGTTCGATCTGGCCTTTGAACGGCTGCTGGTCGATCATCTGGGCTTGGGCGAACCGCAGGTCGCGGCGCTGGAGCAGGGGCCGTACATCCTGCAGTCGCACCTGCATTTCCTGCGCGAGGTTCGCGAGGGCGAGGCGCTGGTTTTCCGGTTTCGGATGCTGGATGCCGATCACAAGCGTGGTCACTATTTTGCGCAGATGGTGTCGGCCGAGGATGGCGTGGTCTGTGCAACCCAAGAGGCCCTGTTCATGAATGTCAGCCACACAACAGGCCGGTCGGAACCCTATCCGGACTGGGCCGCGGCGCGGTTGGCGCGAATGGTGTCCGACCATGCCGCATTGCCCCCCGAGCCGCAGATCGGAAAACCAATCGGCATTCGGCGCAAATAGCCCGGGGATGGCCTTAGTTGCCAGAATTCCAGGAGCGGGCTACGCTGACCACCCGGTTCGGGCTTGGTCACGGGAGGGCAACCAAATGTGGATCTTGAGGAAATGCGCGCAGGCGCCGGCCTGTATATTGGCGGCATCGCTGATCGTCTTGCCTGCGTCAGCCGCTTTGGCGGACAAGAAGAAGGAAGAAGATGCGCTGAAGGGCGCCCTGATCGGCGCCGGCGTCGGAGCGTTGATCGGAGATGGCAAAGGCGCGGCCGCAGGTGCGGTTGTCGGTGCCATCATTGGGGCAAACCGCAAGTAACGGGGGTGTCCATGATTGACCGCCTTCAGAAAGGAGCCCTGATGCGACTGCTTGATTTCAAACCTGTTCTGGCTGGCTTGATCCTTCTCCCGTCCATCGGCACGGCGGACGAGGCCGCCGACCAGATGGCGCAAGACGCACTTCCGCTGATGTACCATACCTGCGCGTCGGTCATCGAAGAGGCTGATGGGAATGATGAATACGTTTTCGACATCGTCAGAAAGATGACCGCTCTTTCACTCTACAACCGTCAGGTTGATATCGAAGAGTTTGCATCCTCGGACGAAGATAAGGCCAAGCTGCGTGAGGCTTTTCTTTCAGCGTTGACCGAAGGTTGCGCAGGCGATGAGGATGCCCTGTTGGGTGGTGTCGTCGACGATGCCGTTAGATCAACGCTTGGGCTGTAGGGGCTGGGCTCAATAGTGCGGTGGGCGCTCGTCGCCCAGAATGACTCCGCCGGATCCTTCCTGCGCACGTTCGGCTTCGCGCTGCATCAACATCGCCACGCGGCGGGTCAGGCGGTCGATTTCGTCCTGCTGCTTGGCGACCACCATGCTCAGGTCATCCACGGTGCGGGTCAGATGGGCAATTTTTTCTTCCAGATGCTGCATCGCTGGGGCTCCTGTGATCTGGTGCGGTCATACCGCTGTGGCGCGCGCAATGCCAGCGCTGGCTTGCCCCGACCCAGACCATGGGATAGACCGCGCGCGCAAGTGATGAAATCCCAAGGACGCCCCACATGGCCAAGCCCAAGAAACAGCCCCGCCCCAAGGCCGTCACGCCGAAAGGGTTCCGCGACTATTTCGGCCAGGAAGTCACGCAGCGCACCGAGATGCTGCGGACGATTGCGGACGTCTATCATCGCTATGGGTTTGACGCGCTGGAAAGCAGCGCCGTGGAAACGGTCGAGGCGCTGGGCAAATTTCTGCCCGACGTCGATCGCCCGAACGAAGGCGTGTTCGCCTGGCAGGAGTTTGACGAGGGCGGCAACGGCGACTGGATGGCGCTGCGCTACGACCTGACCGCGCCGCTGGCCCGGGTCTATGCCCAGCACCGCAACGATCTGCCCACGCCCTATCGCCGCTATGCGATGGGTCCGGTCTGGCGCAACGAAAAGCCGGGGCCGGGGCGGTATCGCCAGTTCTATCAGTGTGATGCGGATACTGTGGGTACGGCTAGTATGGCCGCCGATGCCGAAATCTGCGCCATGCTTTCCGACACGCTGGAGACCGTGGGCATCCCGCGCGGCGACTATGTGGTGCGGGTCAACAACCGCAAGGTCCTGAACGGCGTGCTCGAGGCCATGTGCCTCAGCACGGACGCGGCGGCGCGCGATGACGTTCTGCGCACCATCGACAAGTTCGACAAGGCGGGCGAGCAGGGCGTGCGCGAGTTGCTGACCAAGGGCCGGCTGGACGCCTCGGGCGCGTTCATCGATGGGGTGGGCCTGTCCGACGATCAGGCCGAGCCGGTGATCGCCTTCCTGACATCCAAGGCTGATGACGCCGCCGGAACGCTGGCTAACCTGCGCGCGGCCGTGGGCGACAGCAAGATCGGCGCCGAAGGCATCTCGGAACTGGAACAGATCGGCGAATTGCTGGCCGCGGGCGGTTATGGCGCCGATCGCATCCAGATCGACCCCTCGGTCGTGCGAGGGCTGGGATACTACACCGGTCCAGTCTACGAGGCCGAGCTGACCTTCGAGATCTTCGACGAAAAGGGCCGCAAGAGGCAGTTCGGGTCGGTCTCGGGCGGCGGGCGCTATGATGATCTGGTGAAGCGTTTCACCGGACAGGAAGTGCCCGCGACGGGTATCTCGATCGGGGTCGACCGGTTGTTGGCCGCGCTGCGCGAAAAAGGTCGGATCAAGTCACATGACACCGGGCCGGTCGTCGTGACCGTGATGGACCGGGACCGCATGGCCGACTATCAGGCGATGGTGGCCGAACTGCGCAATGCCGGCATCCGCGCCGAGGTTTACTTGGGCAACCCCAAGAATTTCGGCAATCAGTTGAAATACGCGGACAAGCGGAACTCGCCCGTCGCGGTGATCGAGGGCGGGGACGAGAAGGACCGTGGCGTGGTTCAGATCAAGGACCTGATCCTGGGCGCCAAGATCGCCGAGAGCGCCACGCTCGAGGAATGGAAGGAACGCCCCAGCCAGTTCGAGGTGCCGCGCGGTGATCTGGTCGCCAAGGTGCGCGAGATTCTGGACAGTCAGGACTGAGCCATGCCCAATCGATCCCAGATCCAGGCCCGGGCCGCGATGATGCGCGTGCGCTTCGAAGCCGCCGGGGCACAGGTCGTCGACACGCCGCTGCTGCAATCGGCCGAGACGCTGCTGGACCTTTACGGCGAGGATATCCGCGCGCGCGCCTATGTCACCTCGGACGCGCTGCGCGGCGAACAGATGCTGCGCCCGGATTTCACTCTGCCGGTGGTGCAGATGCACATGCGCGACGGGGCCGAACCGGCGCGCTATACCTATTCGGGCGAGGTGTTCCGCCGTCAGGAACATGACCCCGACCGCGCCAATGAATACATCCAGGTGGGCTATGAGGTCTTTGACCGCGACGATCCGGCAGGGGCCGATGCCGAGGTGTTCTCGCTGTTTGCCCTGCAATTGCGGGGCCTGCCGCTGCGCGCGGCGACCGGCGACATCGGCATTCTGACCGCGGCCGTACAAGGCCTGCGCACCTCCGACCAACGCAAGGCCGCGCTGATGCGCCATCTGTGGCGTCCGCGCCGGTTCCGGTCTCTGCTGGACCGGTTCGCGGGCCGCAAGCCCGAGCCGGACCACCGCGCCGCTTTGCTCGGGGCGGCCGACCCGATGGCCTGCGACGCGCCGATGATCGGCAAGCGCCGGCCGGCCGAGATCGCCGCCCGTATCGACGCCCTGCGCGCCGACCGCGACACGCCGCCGATTTCCGACACGGAAATGGCCGGGCTGGATTCGTTGCTGGGCGTGCGCGAGACCATGCCCTATGCGCTGGAGCATCTGCGCGACATCGCCGTCGATCTGCCCCAGATCACCCCCGCCCTGGACCGGCTCGAGGCGCGGATCGCCGCCCTGCAGGCGCGTGGCGTTGATGTCGGCAAGCTGGATTTCGAGGCCTCGTATGGGCGCACCTCGATGGAATATTACGACGGGTTCGTTTTCGGTTTCTACGCCGAGCGCCGCCCCGACCTGCCGCCCATCGCCACCGGCGGGCGCTATGACGCGCTGACGCGGCGGCTGGGCAACGGGGCCGAGATCCCGGCGGTGGGTGGCGTGCTGCGCCCCGACCTGATGCTGGAAATCGAGGAGGCGGGCCAATGACCCTGAAGCTGGGCGTGCCGTCCAAGGGGCGGCTGATGGAGAAAACCTTTGCCTGGTTCGCCCGCCACGGGATCGAGCTGTCGCGCGCCGGGTCCGACCGGGAATACGCAGGCAAGGTGGACGGGATCGAGGATGTCTCGCTGATCCTGCTGTCCGCCGGAGAGATCCCGCGCGAACTGGCTGCCGGGCGGATTCACCTGGGCGTGACCGGCACTGATCTGGTGCACGAGAAACTGCCACGCTGGGAACAGCAGGTCGAAGAAATCGCGCCGCTGGGCTTTGGCCAGGCCGATCTGGTGATCGCGGTTCCGGCCTGCTGGGTCGATGTCGAGACGCTGGATGACCTGGACGCCGCCGCCGCCGCCTTTCGGGCCACGCATGGGCACCGTCTGCGGATCGCCACCAAGTACCACCGCCTGGTGCGAGAGTTCCTGACCGACTCCGGGGTTGCCGATTATACTCTGGTTGACAGCCAGGGTGCGACCGAGGGAACGGTGATGAACGAAACCGCCGAGGCGATCGCCGACATCACATCGACCGGCGAGACCCTGCGTGCCAACCACCTTAAGATCCTGTCAGATGGGTTGATCCTGCAATCGCAGGCCACTTTGTGGCGCAGCCGGGTTGCGGAGTACGGGGGGGGCGAAAAGGCTGCTCTGGCAGAAGTAATGCGCCGTTTGGGCTGAGGCTAGAGCACGCCGATTTCAGCCAGCGCGCGGTTCAGATCCTCGGGCAGGGCGTCGTCCTGCGCGCGGCTTTCGGGCAGGTCTGCGGGGCTGTCCTCGGGTTTCAGATAGCGCCAGCCCTGAAACGGCCGTTTCTGCGCGCCCTGGGTGCGGTGGACCTGAGGGTCCAGCACGATGGCGCAGCGGCGGATGCCGTCCTCACCCGTCACCTCGTCCAGCCGCAAGATGCGCTGGCGGCACTGGATGACGCCCTTGATGACCCAGAAGATCGACCCGCCGTTCAGAATCTCGGCCTCGCGCTTGGGCCACATGCGGGTGATGTGGCGGGGCAGGCCGTCCGCAAAGCGCTGGCGATAGCTGTCCTGCCAGGCGATCAGGCTGTCCACGCTCTCGGACCCGACCGAGAGTTTCACGAGGTTGATATACTTATTCACAGCTTTCCCACAGAGTCGTCCCAAGGACTACCTTTATATTGTAGCTTACCTTTGCGCGCTATCAAGCTGTTGTGGTTTGCGGGGGGCAGCGTCTATTCTGGGTGCCTCTTTCAATACAGGGAATCAGAATCAATGCGGCAATCAAGCGAACAGGGGGAACCAAAACCAGACCCGTAGGCTGAAGATGCTGGCACCCCGAACAATCGGGGCGCCAATCAGTTGGGGATGGCATGGTGCGGGGTGAGGTCTTCCCAGCCGACGCCCCGAGGGTTCGAGTCCCTCCATCTCCACCACCTATCCTGACCCCGAAGGGTATAAGATAGAATCTACCGGATCCTGCCAATCAAATGGCAAATGGTCAATCGGCAAAGCCCCAACTATTTTTGCTGGAACGGCATGTTCAATGTCATATATAGTGAGGCTCCACTAGCCCAGCACAACGTATAGGAACTCTTATGAGCCGCTTTGCCGCCCCCATCGCCGAGCAGATCTGGGACATGAAATACCGCTTCAAGAAGGCGGATGGCACGCCGATCGACAAGTCGGTCGAGGATACGTGGCGGCGGATTGCGCGCGATCTGGCACGGGTGGAAAAGGACCCCGCGCACTGGGAACAGAAGTTCTACGAGGCTCTTGAGGACTTCAAATACCTGCCCGCCGGGCGGATCACGGCCGGAGCAGGCACCGCGCGGCAAGTGACCCTGTTCAACTGTTTCGTCATGGGCACGATCCCCGACAGCATGGGCGGCATCTTCGACATGCTGAAAGAGGCCGCGCTGACCATGCAGCAGGGCGGGGGGATCGGCTATGATTTCTCGACCATCCGGCCGCGCGGCGCGGATGTGCATGGGGTGGCCGCCGATGCCTCGGGGCCGCTGTCGTTCATGGATGTGTGGGATGCCATGTGCCGCACGATCATGTCGGCGGGCTCGCGTCGGGGCGCGATGATGGCGACCATGCGCTGCGACCACCCGGATATCGAACAGTTCATCACCGCCAAATCCGACCCGGCCCGGCTGCGCATGTTCAACATGTCGGTGCTGGTGACCGATGCCTTCATGGAGGCGGTCAAAGCCGATGCTTCGTGGGATCTGGTCTTTGACGGTAAGGTCTATCACACGGTGCAGGCCCGCGATCTGTGGAACAAGATCATGCAGGCCACCTATGACTATGCCGAGCCGGGCGTGATCTTCATCGACCGGATCAACCAGGCCAACAACCTGAGCTATGCCGAGACCATTGCCGCCACCAATCCGTGCGGGGAGCAGCCCCTGCCGCCATATGGCGCGTGTCTGCTGGGCTCGATCAACCTCGCGCGATTGGTAGCTGAACCTTTTGAGGATGCGGCACACCTGGATGAGGCCGCATTGCAGGATCTGGTCGCCACCGCCGTACGCATGATGGACAATGTGGTCGACGCGTCGAAATTCCCGCTGCCGGAGCAGGCGGCCGAAGCGCAAGCCAAACGCCGCATCGGGCTGGGTGTGACAGGTCTGGCCGATGCATTGTTGATGAAGGGCCTGCGCTATGGCTCGGACGAGGCGGCGCGTCAGACCGAGCGCTGGCTGCACGCGATCGCCCGCGCCGCGTATCTGGCGTCGGTGGACTTGGCCAAGGAAAAAGGGGCGTTTCCCGTGTTCGATGCCGAGAAATATCTGGCCAGCGGCACCATGCAGCAGATGGATGACGATGTGCGCGAGGCCATCCGCGAGCATGGGATCCGCAATGCTCTGCTGACCTCGATCGCACCCACCGGGACGATCTCGCTGTATGCGGGTAACGTGTCGTCGGGGATCGAGCCGGTATTTGCCTATGCCTACACCCGCAAGGTACTGCAGAAAGACGGGTCGCGCACCGAGGAAGAGGTCGTGGACTATGCCGTGCAGATGTGGCGCGACAAGTTCGGAGACGTCGAGCTGCCCGACTATTTCGTGAACGCCCAGACCCTGACCCCGGCCGAGCATGTCAAGATGCAGGCAGCGGCCCAAAAATGGATCGACAGCTCGATCTCGAAGACGATCAACTGCCCCGAGGACATCTCGTTCGACGCCTTCAAGGATGTGTATATGCAGGCCTGGGATCAGGGCTGCAAGGGCTGCACCACCTATCGCCCGAACGACGTGACCGGTTCGGTTCTGACCGTCTCGGAAAGCGACGACAAGGTGCCGGGCGAGAGCGCCGATGCCCCGCACGAGGTGGACGGCGGTGACGTGATCTACATGTCCGAACCGCTGGACCGGCCGCAATCGCTGGAAGGGTCGACCTACAAGTTGAAATGGCCCGACAGCGAGCACGCGATCTATCTGACCATCAATGACATCGTCATCGGCGGCCGGCGGCGTCCGTTCGAGGTGTTCATCAACTCGAAGAACATGGAGCACTACGCCTGGACGCTGGCCCTGACCCGGATGATCTCGGCCGTGTTCCGGCGCGGTGGTGACGTGTCTTTCGTGGTCGAGGAGCTCAAGGCCGTGTTCGACCCGCGCGGCGGGGCATGGGTGCAGGGCAAGTACATCCCCTCGATCCTTGCAGCGATCGGCGGCGTGATCGAGCAGCATATGATCGCGATCGGGTTCCTTGAGGGGGAAGGGATGGGGCTGAAATCCGACCCGCAGGCGCAGGTGGTCAACATGGATGCCCCACGCGGCAAGGCCTGCCCGTCCTGCGGTCAGTATGACATGGTGATGATCGAGGGCTGCATGACCTGCCGTAGCTGCGGACACTCGAAATGCGGTTGACGAGCGCCACATAACTGTCGTTAAAGTTGTATTGTGTTTCGCTGGAGTCTCAATTTGATCTGACTCTCCGGCAACATTCTCGTGAAAGCTGCAATTCCGTCTCTTTTCGGCCGGATTCATCATTGATACACCGCTAGTGTACGGGGTGATGAGTTTGAAAGGTCGGGCGGGCAGATGACAGCCGGGTATAACGGTCGCGTAGCAGTATTTTGGTCCCAGACGGAAATTGACGGGCTTGAAGCAGCGCCTGTGGCAGATTTGGCCATTGGAGCGTCTTGGTCGTGGCATGGGTGCATGACACGCTTGCCGGACTGTAACGCGGAATATTCCGTTCAGACTGGACATGATCAGGCGTTGATGGCGCTGGCTGGGCATGGCCCTGAAGCTGCAACGCTGAAGCCGATCGCCACGCTTGCAGTTATCTCATTGACGAATGGGGCGCAGACCTACGAGGCCGAGTTGACGTTGGTCGAGGGTCAGAAAGACGCGGTTTTTCTGTTCCAAAATGGCTGCCCCGCGCGGGGTCAGGACTTCTGGGTGTGCGCCGTCGAAGAATATGCCGAAGCAAGCCAATCGGATGCAGGCAATGTCGTTTCCTTCCCAACGCATCGCAGGTCGACGGAGCAAACGTTGGTTCTTGCACCGCATTTGGCTGCGACCGCCGCTGAATAGACGGCCCATTCCTTGGGAACTATTTTTTCGTCCGCGCATCGCCGCGTGTTGACTCTGGTCTGTTCGCAGATATAAGCGCGGCTTCATTGGTGTTGGTGGCCCCCGCAAGGGGATGCCTGTCATGGGGGAAACCTCAAGAGGACAACGCCCTTCATAGTGGCCCCGCGGGGCCTCGACCTTAAGAAGGAGATCAGCCGTGACCAAACGCACGTCTGCCAAGTACAAAATCGACCGCCGGATGGGCGAAAACATCTGGGGTCGTCCGAAATCCCCGGTCAACCGTCGTGAATACGGCCCCGGCCAGCATGGTCAGCGCCGCAAGGGCAAGCTGTCGGACTTTGGCCTTCAGCTGCGCGCCAAGCAGAAGCTGAAAGGCTACTACGGCGACCTGACCGAGAAGCAGTTCCGCCGCATCTACGCCGAAGCCGAGCGTGTGAAGGGCGACACCGGTGAAAATCTGATCGGCCTGCTCGAGCGCCGTCTGGACGCTGTCGTCTACCGCGCCAAGTTCGTGCCGACCGTGTTCGCCGCACGTCAGTTCGTGAACCACGGCCACGTCAAAGTGAACGGCAAGCGGGTCAACATCCCCAGCTACCGCGTCAAGGAAGGCGACGTGATCGAGGTCCGCGACAAGTCCAAGCAACTGGCCGTCGTTCTGGAAGCCGTTGGCCTGGCCGAGCGTGATGTTCCGGATTACCTGGAAGTCGACCACTCGAAGATGACCGCGACCTTCGTGCGCACCCCGTCGCTGGGCGACGTGCCGTACCCGGTCATGATGGAACCGAACCTGGTCGTCGAATTCTACGCGAAGAACTGATCTTCGCAGACAGTTTTAGAAAACGGGCCGTACCTGCGAAAGTGCGGCCCTTTTTCATGGCAAGCACTCAGATCGGCAAAGGGCGGTCTTCTGCGATCGCCTCCATCGCGAAATACGAGGTCACGCTGTCCAGTTCGACCTTCTCGATCAGGCGCTGATAGACTTTGTCATAGGTCGCCATATCCTGTGTCACGACCCGTAGCTGATAGTCGTAGTCGCCGCCGATACGGTGGAAATCCACGACTTCCGGAATGGTCAGGACATGGCTGCGAAAGGCCTGCAGCCACTCGGCCGAGTGGTGACGCGTGCGCAGCATCACGAAGACCACCAGGTTCAGCCCCAGTTTTTCGCGCATGATCCGAGCTGTCGACCCTGTCAGGACGCCTGCATCGTTCAGCGCCTTCAACCGCCGCCAGCAGGCGTTTTGCGACAGGCCGACTCGCTCGGCCAGTTCGCGCTGGGAAAGGGTTGCGTCCTTTTGCAGTTCGCGCAGGAGGCGCTTGTCAATTTGATCTATCTTTTCATGCATTTCAGATCATATGACCCAAAATTCTTATAATTCAAGCAAAGATAGGTGAAGTTTACTCAGCTCAAGTAGATCATATTGGAAGTGCAATATGGAGCCAATGACATGACCCTGTCCCATTTTCGTGCAGAAATCCAAGCCGCCACTCACAATTCGACCCTGCGCGACGGGCTGATCGGAGAGAACGTTCTGATCCCGGGTCTGCATGGGGACGTGCCGCTTGTGTACGCGGACTACGTTGCCTCGGGCCGCGCATTGCGGCAGGTCGAGGATTTTGTGGCCCAGCATGTGTTGCCTTTCTATGCGAACAGCCACACCGAGGCCTCCTATTGCGGTTCCTACATGACGCGACTGCGCCGCGAGGCGCGCGCGGAAATAGCCCGCATCGTTGGCGCGAGGGGAGATGACGCGGTGATCTTCACCGGGTCCGGTGCCACTGCGGGGCTCAACCGGCTGGTCAGTTTGATGGGAGTGCAAGAGGCTGACCGGCCGGTTGTCTTGATTGGTCCGTACGAGCACCATTCGAACATCCTGCCCTGGCGCGAGAGCAAGGCGCAGGTCATCGAGATCCCCGAAGGCCCCGAGGGCGGGCCGGACATGGCGGTGCTGGAACAGACGCTGATCGAGCATTCGGATTCGGATCTGGTGATCGGGTCATTCTCGGCGGCGTCGAATGTCACGGGCGTGATCACCGACCCGGATCCGGTGACGCGGCTGCTGAAACGGCACGGGGCGCGCGCGGTCTGGGATTATGCCGGGGGCGGGCCCTACCTGCCGATGGATATGGGGCCGGACGATGCGCGCAAGGATGCCATCGTCGTGTCTCCGCACAAGTTTCCGGGCGGGCCGGGGGCTTCGGGCGTTCTGATCGTGAACCGGGGCGCCGTGCGCCGCACCTGTCCTAGTTGGCCGGGCGGGGGCACGGTCAGCTTCGTTTCGCCCTGGCGCCACGACTACAGCACCGATCTGGCCACCCGCGAAGAGGCCGGAACCCCGAACGTGATCGGAGATGTCCGCGCGGCGCTGGCCTTTATCGTCAAGGATGCCGTGGGTACCGACGAGATCGCCCGGCGCGAGGCGCTGTACAACCGCATGGCGCTGGATGGGTGGCGTGACAACCCGAACCTGACCCTGCTGGGGGTGGACCATCCTCACCGCCTGCCGATCTTTTCCTTCCTGGTGCGCGACAACACCGGGCAGCCGGTACACCAACAGCTGTTCACACGGATGCTCAGCGACATCTACGGCATTCAGGCGCGCGGCGGGTGTGCCTGCGCGGGCCCCTATGCGCATCGGCTGCTGGGCATCGACAAGGCGGCCTCAGAGGCGCTGCACGCGGCGTTGTCGGCCGGAGAAGAGATGAAGAAACCGGGTTGGGTAAGGCTGAACTTCTCGTACATGATGACCGAGGACACGGTTCAGTTCATCATCGACAGCGTCAACGACCTGTCGCGCCGTACGCAGGAATACGCCCCGTTCTACGCCGCCGATCCGGCAACCGCCCGCTTCAAGGCGGCGTGACGGAATTGCCGCTTTTCCCAAGGCTTTGAGACCTGTATGAGGGGCGCAACCAACGGAGCCCCTCATGAACAAGATCATCCCGCAACCCGGCATCATGGACATCGCGCTGTATCAGGGCGGCCAGTCGCATGTCGAGGGCGTGGAAAACGTCATCAAGCTGAGTTCCAACGAAAACCCTTTTGGCCCCAGCCCCAAGGCGATCGAAGCCGTGCGCGACAGTGCCACGATGCTGCATCGCTATCCGGCGACCGATCATTGCAACCTGCGCGCCGCGATCGGCGAGCGGCACGGGCTGGACCCCGACCGGATCATCTGTGGGGTGGGCAGCGACGAAGTGCTGCAATTCGTGGCCCAGGCCTATGCCGGTCCGGGGGACGAGGTGATCCATACTGAGCACGGCTTCTCGATGTATCCGATCATCGCCCGCATGGCCGGCGCGTCTCCGGTCGAGGTGCCCGAGCGTGACCGCAAGGTCGATGTCGATGCGATCCTGGCCGCGGTGACCGACCGCACCCGGATCGTGTTCGTGACCAACCCGGGCAATCCGACCTCGACCATGATCTCGAACGCCGAGCTGACGCGCCTAGCCGAGGGCCTGCCGCAGACCTGCCTGATGGTTCTGGACGGCGCCTATGCGGAATTCGTGGCGGGCTTTGACGGCGGCGCCGGTCTGGTGGACCGGTTCGACAACGTGATCATGACCCGGACCTTCTCGAAGATTTACGGGCTGGGCGGGATGCGGGTCGGCTGGGGCTATGCGCATCGCGAAATCATCGACGTGCTGAACCGCGTGCGCCAGCCCTTCAACCTGTCGCTGACGGCCATCGCCGCGGCCGAGGCCGCCGTGGCCGATGTGGAATATGTCGAATTCTGCCGGGCCGAAAACGCCCGTTTGCGCGAATGGCTGTCGGCCGAGCTGGCCAAGATCGGCGTTCCGTCCGATCCGTCCTGCACCAATTTCATCCTCGCGCGGTTCTCGGATCAGGCCGAGGCCGAGGCCTGCGACGCCTATCTGCAATCGAAAGGTTTGATCGTGCGCCGGGTTGCGGGCTACAAGCTGCCCAACGCGCTGCGGATCACCGTGGGCGACGAAAAGGCCTGTCGCCGCGTGGTTGCGGCCATCACCGCGTTCAAAGGGGGCGCCGCATGAGCCAGATCTATGACCGCGTGGCGCTGATCGGGTTGGGTCTGATCGCCTCGTCGATGTACTGGGCGATCAAACGCGCCGGCTTGGCGGGCGAGGTGACCGGCTATGCCCGGTCCGAGGCCACCCGCGACACTGCGCGGCGCATCGGTCTGTGCGACCGGGTCTGCGACACCGCGCAAGAGGCGGTCGAAGGTGCTGATCTGGTCGTGCTCTGCGTGCCGGTGGGCGCAATGGGCGCCGTCGCCAAGGACATCGCGCCGGTGCTCAAGCCCGGCGCAACCGTGTCGGATGTCGGTTCGGTCAAGCGGCACGTCATTGAAGAGGTCGGCCCGCATATACCTGAAGGCGTTCATTTCGTGCCCGCCCACCCGCTGGCCGGGACCGAGCATTCCGGCCCCGAATCCGGCTTTGCCGAGCTGTTCGACAACCGCTGGTGCCTGCTGGTTCCGGTCGAAGGGTCTGACCCCGAGGCCATCGCCCGCCTGCGCGCCTTGTGGGAAGGGATGGGATCCAATGTCGACGAGATGGATGCCGATCACCACGATCTGGTTCTGGCCGTCACCAGCCACGCGCCGCACCTGATCGCCTATACGATGGTGGGCGTGGCTGACGACCTGCGGCGCGTCACCGACAGCGAGGTCATCAAGTACTCGGCCGCCGGTTTCCGCGATTTCACCCGGATCGCGGCCTCGGACCCGACCATGTGGCGCGACGTGTTTCTGACCAACAAGGATGCGACGCTGGAAATCCTCGGCCGTTTCACCGAAGAGCTGTTTGCCCTGCAGCGCGCGATCCGCACGGGCGACGGTCAGCACCTGTTCGACTATTTCACCCGCACCAGGGCGATCCGGCGCGGCATCATCGACGCGGGTCAGGATACAGATGCTCCGGATTTCGGGCGCGTAAAGGCCAAGTCATGAAACTGATCAAAGGCAAAGCCCTGTCGATGATTGCGGTGATTTGGGCCGGCGCAGCCGCTGCATCGGCCCCCGAGACATCACTGGTTCCGGTTGCGCGACCATCCCCGGCGGCAGAGCTGGTGCAGGCCGCTTATGTCCCGGCAAGTCCGGCGACGCCGATCGCTGTACCGGCGACGATGCGACCCGTGGAGCGGCCCGTATCCCCTCAGGTGCTGGCCGTGGCAGCGCGCCCGGCCGACCTTCCGCTGCTTGGACCGGATACCTCACTCAAACCCTATCTGCGGCCCGACGCGTTGGAACAGAAAGTCCTGTTCAAAAAGCGAAAACTGCGCAAAGGATCGGTGTGCGGTGACATCGCCATTCAGGGCAAGGCCTTGGGCTCGGTTCCCGGCAAGATCAAAGCCTGCGGGATCAAGGATGCCGTCCAGATCACATCGGTGTCGGGCGTGGTTCTCAGCCGCCCATCGACGATGGATTGCGGCACGGCGATCGCATTGAACAAATGGGTCGACAAGACCGTCAAACCGACGTTCAAGCGGCGCGGTCCAGTGGTCGAACTGCAGGTTGCCGCACATTACGCCTGCCGTACCCGAAACAACCGGAAAGGTGCAAGGATCTCGGAACATGGCAAGGGTCGGGCCATTGATATCTCGGGGTTCAAAATGGCCGATGGCGAGGTGGTGACGGTTCTGGACGGTTGGCGCAAGAACCCCTCGAAGAAACAGCTGACCAAAATCTGGCGCGGAGCGTGCGGGCCCTTCGGCACGGTGCTGGGCCCGAATTCAGACCGCTATCATCAGAACCATTTCCACCTTGATACTGCCCGTTACCGCAGCGGACCCTACTGCCGCTAACGCAGGATCAGACGCGGGGCCGGGCCCAACGGCAACGGTCCCAAAGCCACGAACCCGTCGCGGAAATTCAGCTGCAGGTCCAGCGCGTTGGGGTTGCCCCCCAGACCGGCCAGCAGGTTCAACGCCCGCGTGACCGGATCAACGGCTTGATCGGGCAGGGCACCTGCAGCATTGGCCATGGCAATCATGTCACGCCAGTTCTCGGCTTTGACCGCAATCTCTCCGACCGGAATGCCCTGTTCATCAACCTCCAGTTCGCCGGTTGCAAACAGACGCAATTCGCCCCATTGCACCTCGGCCAGATGCAGGTCGATCATCCGAGGTTGAGGGCGACGTTCTTCCAGCGCGGAGCGGTCCCAGGTTTTGTCGAAGGTGACATTCATGTCCAGTTCAAGCGTCTCGAAGGCTTGGGGCAGCGAAGCAGCCGTTCGCATCAGCGCGCGCAGGTCTTCGCCGGGCGTGAAGGCATCCGAACTGACCCCGATCGCATAGCTCTCGGGCTGGGTGCCTTGTTCCATGACCAGGGCAAGTGACTGACCGGCAGCCATGTCGGTTCCGTCCTGGGTCACCGACCAGTTGCCCGATGTCAGGGCCATCTTCTCCAACTCCAGCGCGACGCCCGGACGCAGATTCAGTTCCGCCTGAAGGCTGTCGGCCAGGATGATTGCGGTCTGGTCGAAATAGGACAGCCGCTGCGGCGTATCCGCAAAGCGCAAGATCTGTCGTCCGGGCCAGATGGCGGGGCTTTCGAATTCGATCCAATCCGCGCTCCAGGCTGTGCCATTCACCGGATCGGCCAGCGCGACACTGTTCAAGCGGGTCACGTGGTGCAGCGGAAACCCGGCGATTTCCACGTCGGAATAGTCGGCCTGCCATCCAAGATCCTGCTGATGCGCGAACCAACCGGTGATGGCGCTGCGCAGCCCATACCCGGCTATGGCCCAATACCCGCCCCAGAGGATGGCCAGAAATATGAACACTCGTACCAGTCGGCGCATCGCAAATGGCCCTTTTTCCTGCCTTGGAATTGATGTTTATAGGCCTAAACGGGCAAGGACCAGAACTATGACGATGTGGGTATTCGGATACGGGTCGCTGTTGTGGAATCCGGGCTTTCCGGTGGCTCGGCGCGAGCAGGCTACACTTCACGGCTATGCGCGGTCGTTTTGCATGCGGTCGATCCATCACCGCGGAACCGAGGAAAACCCCGGACTTGTCCTGGCCTTGGACGAACACCCGGATGCCCATTGCAAGGGCTTGGCGCTGGCGGTGGAACCGGGCCATGAGGATCGCACCCTCGAGGAATTGCGCGAGCGTGAACTGATCTCGTCCGCCTACGTGGAGAAGATGCTGGATGTGCATCTGGACAGCGGCCAGACGGTGACGGCAGTGACCTATGTGATCGATCCCGACCACGTGCAGTATTGCGGGGGCCTGCCGCTGGAGGAGCAGGCGCAAATCATCGCGCAAGCCGTGGGCGGCCGCGGCCCCAACCCCGAGTATTTGTACAATACCGCTGATCACCTGTCCGAGATCGGGTTGCACGACCCGGATCTTGAGTGGTTGGCGCAACGGGTGCGCAGCCTGACCGCATAAACCCTTGGCCTTGCCACCAGATTTTCGATAGATTCGCCTCAGAGCAGGCAAAACCGGGAAAGACGCGCATGGCGCATGTACAGCAGGGCGCGAGACCGCATTTCTCGCAACCGATCCGTCAAATCGTGATGATGCTGATCGCCATCGGGCTGTCGGGTCTGGGCGTGTTCATGGCTCTGCCCTACGTCCTGCCGGTTTTTTATGCCAACCCCTATCTGAACGGATTCATCCTGCTGGTCTTCGTTATCGGCGTGGTGGCCTGTTTCTATCAGGTGACCCAGTTGATCGGTTCGGTTCGCTGGATCGAAGCGTTCGTGGGCGGCGTCGTGCGCGAAGACGCTCGTACACCGCAGCTGTTGGCCCCTTTGGCGTCGCTGCTTCGCGCGCGCGGCGCGAAATCGCAGATCAGCTCGACATCGACCCGGTCGATCCTGGATTCTGTTGCGGAACGGGTCGAGGAAGAGCGGGAATTCACCCGTTACATCACCAACGTACTGATCTATCTGGGTCTTCTGGGTACGTTCTTCGGCTTGGCAACAACGGTGCCTGCAATTGTCGACACCATTCGCAGCCTGAACCCGCAAGAGGGCGAAGAAGGCCTCGCCGTATTCAATCGTCTGATGAGTGGCCTCGAATCCCAGCTGCAAGGCATGGGCGTGGCGTTCGGGTCCTCTCTGTTGGGTCTTGCCGGATCGCTGATCGTGGGTTTGCTCGAACTGTTCGCCGGCCACGGGCAGAACCGCTTTTATCGCGAGCTTGAGGAATGGCTGTCGTCGATCACGCGCGTCGGATTTGCCGCCGGAGATGAAGGCGGTGCGGAACTGGCGGTGCTGACCCCGGTCCTTGATGCCATGTCCGAGCAGATGGACGCGCTGCAGGATCTGTTCGCGGCCCAAGAGGCGGATCGCGCCGAGGTATCGGCCAAGCTGGGTGCATTGGTCGATGTCATCGCGGACATGAACCAACGGCAGGCGGAAACCGAAGGGGTCACCGCCGCGCTCGAGCGGATCGCGTTGGGGCAGGACGCGCTGCTGGATCACATGCGTGAACATGGTGCGGGCGAGGGGATCGACGCCGAAAGCCGGATGCGTCTGCGGTCGATGGACGTGCAGCTTTTGCGCATTCTCGAAGAAATCTCGGCCGGTCGCCAGGACAGCATGAACGAACTGCGCAAGGATTTCGAACTGCTGGTCAAGGCGCTGACGCTTCCGCGCGGGGCGGCGCGCCACACACCGGGTGGAGAATAACACATGGCCCTGTCTCGTCGAACCGGTCAGCGTTTCCAAGGCTCGGTTTGGCCCGGCTTCGTTGATGCAATCACGGGGCTGCTGATGGTCATGACCTTTGTGCTGACCATTTTCATGGTCGTGCAGTTCGTGCTGCGCGAAACCATCTCCGGACAGGAAGACGAGCTGACGGCCCTGTCGGACGAAGTGGCCGCCCTTGCGGATGCCTTGGGCCTGGAAGAGCGCGAGAACAGCCGCCTGCAGGCACGGCTGGGGGCTCTGAACACGACGCTGTCGCAGGCCGAAGAGGATCTGAGCCAGGCGCAGGCCTTGATCTCGTCACTCACCTCGGAGCGTGACCAGCGCGCGGCCGAGTTGGAAGAGGCGCAGACTCGTATCACAGGGTTCGAAGCGCAAGTTGCCGCGCTTTTGGCTGATCAGGCGCGCGCGCAGGGCGATATTGCCGAATTGGAATCCCAACGCGAGCAACTGCTGTCCCAGCAGGAGGCATTGAACCTTGCCTTGGCCCAAAGCCGTGCGGAGGTGGATGCCCAGGCGGAGGCAGCACGGCTGGCGGCTGCACGCCGCGAAGCGCTGGAGGCCTTGGTGGCCGACCTTGAGCAAGCGGACAGCGCGCGCGCGGCGCAGATCGCGGAATTGCAAAGCCAATTGTCCGAAGAGGAAGCCGCCCGCGTCGCCGAAGCTGCTGCCGCTGAGGCACTGCGCAACAGATTGCGGAATGCGGATGCCGAATTGACGGCCATGACCCTGGCACTGGAAGAGCAGCGCAAGAAGGCCGAGGAAACACTGACACTGTTGGCCGCCGCTCAGTCGGCCAAGGCTGAGCTTAAGCGGCAATTCGGTGAGTTGAATGACGAGGAGCTCACGGCTCAGCTTGAAGCAGCCCTTGCGGCGCGAACCGAAGCCGAGGCTGAGGCCGAAAGCCAGCGGACGCTGGCCGAGCAGCGCGACGCCTTGCTTGCCGTTGCCCGGGAAACGATCGCCACCGAAAAGGCTCTGTCCGCAAAGGCGCAACGCCAGACGGCCCTGTTGAACCAGCAGATCGCCGCATTGCGCGGCCAATTGGGGTCGTTGCAGGCGCTGCTGGATGACTACAAAGACAGGAATGCCGAAGCCGAGGTGCAAATTCAGACCCTTGGGCAGGACCTGAACGCGGCCCTTGCACGGGCCGCTTCCGAAGAACGGCGCCGCCGCCTGCTGGAAGAGGCCGAACGTGTCCGTCTGGAGGCCGAGGCCGAGAAACTGGCCGGTCAGAATCAGGAACTTACGGCACAGGCCGAAGACCTGCAGAGGTACCGCTCCGAGTTCTTTGGTCGCCTGCGCGACGTACTTGGCAATCAGGAAGGCGTTCGGATCGAGGGCGACCGCTTCGTATTCTCGTCCGAGGTGCTGTTCCCACCCGGTTCGGCGGTTCTGTCCGAGGATGGCCGGCGCGAGGTCGCGAAAGTGGCGGGCATTCTGCGTGGGATTGCGGCGGACATTCCGCCCGAATTGAACTGGGTCATCCGGGTCGACGGTCACACGGACAATATCCCGCTGAACGGAACAGGACGGTATCGCGACAATTGGGAGCTCAGCCAGGGGCGGGCGCTGTCGGTCGTGCGCTACATGGTCGAACAGTTGGGGATTCCGCCGGAACGCCTGTCAGCAAACGGATTTGGCGAGTTTCAACCTGTCGATACGGCGGACACTCCGGAAGCGCGGGCAAAGAACCGTCGCATCGAATTGAAGCTGACCGAACGCTAAGCCAGTGTCAGCGCGGCCCGAAGCGGAAGCTGGGATCGGGTGTGCCCGCAAAACAGCGTGGAACAACCGGGTAGTCGTCGGTCAGAAAATACGCGTAGGTGCCCGAAGGAAACGCGGCCGAGACGGTCATGGCACCATTGCATTCGTCGAGCGCTCCAAGTCCTGCCACGAACTCGTAGTCTTCGTTGAACGTTCCATCATGTCGTCCGTCAGGGGCGGCGCCGCCAGGGCGCTGGCCGACCTTCAGCCGGTAGGAAGAGGTCATTTGCGTGACTTTGCCGCCCACCAAACCGGTTCGGGCGTAAATCGGAAACCCGTCCGCCGCATAGCCGATCAACGGAGAGTGTTCTTTCGGTGACCCGCCCTGCATTTCGATCAGGCCGGTCGGAACCCCGTGGTAGTGATATTCTCCGTTTGGTTGGACATGTGCGAAATTGGCATCGAGCCCAAGGGCGATCGCGCCGCCCAAGGCATTGTAGGACCAGCCTGACCGGGGATCGCCGTGCCAGAATTCAGCGGCCAGTGGGTCAAAGACGACCCCAGTCAGGGACACGCCAAAATTCCACCCCATGCGCAGAGGCGTCGGGGTTGCATTCGCCCTCGGAACGGCCGGAAAGTTCAACTTGACCGACTGCTCGGCGATTTGATGGGGGTTGCCTTTGTTCGGAAAGCGACCGACCAGATGATTGGGGATGCCATTGCCGGTAATCGACAAGGCGCGGCCTTGTTCGGTGATCTCTGATCTGTTGACGCCTGGGTTGACGGTCGCCGGTTCCAGGTTCAACGGTTCCGCACGGGTTTCGTCATGAAAGCGAAACCGATGCTGGGCAGAGGCGATAACGCCGACGACCGAGGCCGCGAAGGCGATGCTCCATATGACGGCGATTTTTCTGGACACTGCGCTGCTCCACTCCAAAGGCTTTGGTCTGAAACGTGGCGCGCAAGGATTCCCGTCGCTGGGAACTGTCTTTTTGGCGAATACTTTCGGGAGGGGGGTGGCCTCTCAAGAAATCGCCCGGCAGAACTGACTGCCGGGCGACGAGACTTTTTTGATTGAACCGAGGTCTAGTCCGCGGTCAGCAGCGGCGGCTTGTCGCCCGAGATCCGCGGATTGTCGGGGCCGATAATCTCGAGATCCAGATCGCCTCTCTTGACCGAGACCCGCACAACACCGCCCTTGGCCAGCTTTCCGAACAGCAGTTCTTCGGCCAACGGTTTCTTGATGTGCTCCTGGATGACCCGGCCCAGAGGCCGTGCGCCCATCTTGTCGTCATAACCCTTGTCGGCCAGCCACTCGGCAGCTTTCGGGGTCAGGTCGATGGTGACGCCACGATCCAGCAGTTGCGCCTCAAGCTGCAGGACGAATTTTTCGACCACCTGCAGGATGACCTCTTTCGGCAGCGGGGCGAACGAGATCACCGCGTCCAGACGGTTGCGGAATTCAGGGGTGAACATCCGTTCGATTGCGGCGGTATCTTCACCCTCACGCCGGTCGCGGGCAAAGCCGATTGCGGCCTTGGCCTGTTCCTGCGCGCCCGCGTTCGAGGTCATGATCAACACCACGTTGCGGAAGTTCACCGTCCGGCCGTTGTGATCGGTCAGCTCGCCGTGGTCCATCACCTGCAGCAGGATGTTGAACACATCCGGGTGCGCCTTCTCGATCTCGTCCAGCAGCAGCACGCAATGCGGGTGCTGGTCAACGCCGTCAGTCAGCAGTCCGCCCTGATCGAAGCCGACATAGCCCGGAGGCGCACCGATCAGACGGCTGACCGCGTGTTTCTCCATGTATTCCGACATGTCGAAGCGCAGCAGTTCCACGCCGAGTGTATCGGCCAGTTGCTTGGCGACCTCGGTTTTGCCCACACCGGTCGGGCCGGCGAACAGGTAGTTTCCGATCGGTTTTTCCGGCTCGCGCAGACCGGCTCGTGCCAGCTTGATTGCGCTGGACAGAGCCTCGATTGCCTGGTCCTGCCCGAACACCACCCGTTTCAACGAGTTCTCAAGGTCCTTCAGAACCTCGGCATCGTCCTTGGTGACATTCTTCGGCGGAATGCGCGCGATCTTGGCCACCACGGCCTCGATCTCCTTGACGCCGATGGTCTTGCGCCGCTTGCTTTCGGCCACAAGATGCTGGGCCGCACCGGCCTCGTCGATCACGTCGATCGCCTTATCAGGCAGTTTGCGGTCGTTGATGTAACGCGCAGACAGCTCGACCGCGGTCTTGATCGCGTCGGCGGTGTATTTGATGTCGTGATGCTCTTCGAAATAGGGCTTGAGACCGCGCAGGATCTTCACGCTGTCCTCGACCGAAGGCTCGTTCACGTCGATCTTCTGGAACCGACGCGACAGCGCGCGGTCCTTCTCGAAGTGCTGGCGGAACTCCTTGTAGGTGGTCGAACCCATGGTGCGCAGCTTGCCGCCCTGCAACGCAGGTTTCAGCAGGTTCGAGGCATCCATGGCGCCGCCCGAAGTTGCACCCGCACCGATCACGGTGTGAATCTCATCAATGAACAGCACGGCGTCTGGGTGATCCTCAAGCTCGGTCACCACGGCCTTGAGCCGCTCTTCGAAGTCGCCGCGATAGCGCGTGCCGGCCAGCAATGCGCCCATGTCCAGCGAATAGATGGTGGTGTTGGCCAGAACGTCTGGCGCGTCGCCTTGGACGATCTTATAGGCCAAGCCTTCGGCAATCGCCGTCTTGCCCACGCCCGGATCACCCACCAGCAGCGGGTTGTTCTTACGGCGGCGGCACAGAACCTGGATGCAGCGCTCGACCTCGTCGGCGCGACCGATCAGCGGATCGACGTCGCCGGCGCGGGATTTGGCGTTCAGGTCCACGCAATACTTGCCCAACGCGCTTTCCTTCTGGTCGGCGTCACCGGAGGCGTTCTGCGCTTCCTCTTCACCCTGATCGGCGCCGGTCACCGGACGATTTTCACCAAACGCCGGGTCTTTGGCGACGCCGTGGGCGATGAAATTCACCGCGTCATACCGCGTCATGTCCTGCTCTTGCAGGAAATATGCAGCGTTGCTTTCCCGTTCGGCAAAGATGGCCACCAGAACATTTGCCCCGGTCACCTCGGTCCGGCCCGAGCTTTGCACATGGATCGCAGCGCGCTGGATAACACGCTGGAACGCAGCTGTCGGTACGGCTTCGGACCCGTCGATGTCTGTCACCAGATTGGACAGATCCTCGTCGATGAACTCGACCAGAGAGCTGCGCAATTCGTCCAGATCCACGCTGCACGCCTTCATGACGCGCACCGCATCGGGTTCTTCCAGCAGCGCCAGCAGCAGATGCTCCAGCGTTGCGAATTCATGACGCCGTTCGTTTGCAGCCGCCAGGGCCGCGTGAATGGCTTGTTCCAGTGTGCTCGAGAATGAAGGCACGCGGGTGCTCCTCTGTATTGGGCCGGAAGGGGTTCGAGTATTGGCCGGATCCCCATCCCAACCATGACCTCATACTATTAGAGTTTGGTTGATCATGGCGCGGCTTCAAGGGTTTTCTTTCACTTGACAGTCACATTTAACGTGACCGTGGCCGTGAAGAAGTTCAATTAGGCATCAGAAGCGGTCTTTTCTACCCCGGATCTCGGCAAAAACGGCGACCGGGTCAGCCCCCACCATTCCAAGCTGTGCCTGAATCTTGGGATCAGTCGCGCGCAGGAACGGATTGGTCGCCTTTTCCACGCCCAGATTTGACGGCACGGTCGCGCGACCCTTTGCCCGTGCCTGATCGATCTCATGCACCCGTTGCTGCAGCGCTGTGTTGTAAGGATCGATGGTTACCGCAAATCGTGCGTTTGACTGGGTGTATTCGTGACCCGAGCAGACCGACGTCTCGTCGGGCAAAGCAGCGATTTTCGAAAGCGAGGTCCACATTTGCGCTGCGTTTCCTTCGAACAAGCGCCCGCATCCCAGCGCCATCAGGCTGTCGGCCGTGAATACCACCGCGCTTTTGGGCGTGTAATAGGCCACATGTCCCACCGTGTGCCCCGAGACATCCAGGACCTCGACGGGTTCGCCCCCAATCTCGAACCGGTCTCCGTCCGCCACCTGTTTGTCGAGGGGAGGAAGTCGGTGAGCGTCGGCCGCCGCACCAATCACCTGTGCTGGGTGCTGCTCGAGGATGCCCGGCAAGCCGTCGACGTGATCCCAGTGGTGATGGGTCAGAAGGACATGGCTCAGGCGCCAGCCGCGTGCGGTCAATTCGGCCAGAATGGGTCCGGCCTCCGGGGCGTCGACCAGGGCTGTCTGTCCGCTTGCATGGTCATGTGCCAGAAAAGCATAGTTGTCGCTGAGACAGGGGATGGTGACGATCTCAAGAGGCATGGCCTTTTGCCCTTTCGTTGCTAGACTGCGCTCAGCTAAGCCGATCGACCGGGTATCTGCAATGCATCTTGATGTGCAGGATCTTAGGAACTTCTACTACCGCAGCACGCTGGGGCGTGCGGCGCAGGCTGCCATTCGTGGCCGGCTGATCGAGCTTTGGCCCGAGGCCAAGGGCCAGACGGTGGCCGGATTCGGCTTTGCGGTGCCTCTGTTGCGCCCTTATCTTGCGGACGCGCGGCGTGTCATCGGCCTGATGCCCGGACCGCAAGGGGTGATGCCTTGGCCCGCCGGTATGCAGAATGTATCGGTGCTGACCGAGGAAACCCGGTGGCCGATCGAAACCGGTCATGTGGACAAGCTGGTGGTCATGCACGGGCTCGAGACCTCGGAACGACCCAGTCAACTGCTTGAAGAATGCTGGCGTGTTCTGGGGCCCGGCGGTCGAGCGGTGTTCGTCGTTCCCAATCGGGCCGGGCTTTGGTCCCGAACGGACCGCACGCCCTTCGGCTACGGTCATCCGTATTCGGCAACCCAGTTGGAAAACCAGTTGCGCGCACATCATTTCGTGCCCGAGATGCACTGTTCCGCGCTTTACCTGCCGCCCTCGTTCCGGCGGTTTTGGCTGCGCTCGGGTGGGTTGATCGAAAAGACGGGGCAACGGATCCCGACTATCATGGCCGGTGGTGTTCTGATGGTCGAAGCCAGCAAGCTCGTGCGGCCACCAAGCGGCAGCGTGACCAAGGATGCCGAAAAACGCCCCATCAAAGCGCTGGACGGATTGCTGAAGCCGGCGTGAACCGGCGCGCATCCACCAGCGCGGGATTCCCGGAAACATGAGGGAAAAAGGCCACAGGAATCGCAAAAACAGGCAACTTGGTAACATTTTTCACGCCGGCGAATGGGTTCAAACCGTCGCAGTTTCCGTAACCGATTGAAAAGAAAGATTTTGTGGATAAAGCTGAGCCCGGCATAACATATTGCTAGGTGGCTTAGGCTCTGCTACATCCCCGGTGATTTTGATCCCCGCCCTTTCAGGACGGGGTTTCCTCACGCCCCCGGTTCAGCTGCCGCACGCGAAATCGGGGCCCAAAATATCGGAAGGGTGGACGTGTCCGAACCAGCTTCGATTTCGACGGGCATAGCCAAACGCTATGCAACGGCGATCTTCGAGATCGCAAAAGAGAACAAGGACCTTGCAGGTCTGGAAACCGGCATCAATGACCTTTCGGCTGCATTGAGTGAAAGCGCGGACCTGCGCGAGGTGATCTCTTCGCCGCTGATCTCTCGGGCCGACCAGCAGGCGGCCATCACCGCCGTGGCCGACAAGATGGGGCTGCACCCGATCATGCGCAACACGCTGGCTCTGATGGCGCAGAAGCGCCGTCTGTTCGTGCTGCCGCAGCTGATCAAGGTTCTGCGCGAAATGCTGGCCGACGAGCGCGGCGAAGTGACTGCCGAAGTTGCCTCGGCCAAGGCGCTGACCAAGACCCAGCTGGAAAAACTGTCCAAGACACTGTCCGAGCGCGTAGGCAAGGACGTGACCATCAATGCGACCGTCGATGAAAGCCTCATCGGTGGTCTTGTCGTCAAAGTGGGCTCGCAGATGATCGACAGTTCGATCCGCTCCAAGCTCAACTCCCTACAGAATGCAATGAAAGAGGTCGGATAAATGGGTATCCAAGCCGCAGAGATTTCTGCAATCCTGAAAGACCAGATCAAGAATTTTGGTCAAGAAGCAGAGGTGGCCGAAATCGGCCGCGTGCTGAGCGTCGGTGACGGTATTGCCCGTGTTTACGGCCTGGACAATGTGCAGGCGGGTGAGATGGTCGAGTTCCCCGGCGGCATCATGGGCATGGCGCTGAACCTCGAAGCCGACAACGTCGGTGTCGTGATCTTCGGCTCGGACCGTGACATCAAGGAAGGTGACACTGTCAAGCGCACCAACTCGATCGTGGACGTTCCGGTTGGTGACGAACTGCTGGGCCGCGTTGTTGACGGTCTGGGCAACCCGCTGGACGGCAAGGGCCCGATCAATGCCAAGCAGCGCGGCGTCGCAGACGTCAAGGCACCGGGCATCATCCCGCGTAAGTCGGTGCACGAGCCGATGGCGACCGGCCTGAAGTCGGTTGACGCGATGATCCCGATCGGCCGTGGCCAGCGTGAGCTGATCATCGGCGACCGTCAGACCGGCAAGACCGCCGTGGCCCTGGACACCATCCTGAACCAGAAGGTCTACAACGAAGCCGCAGGCGACGATGAATCGAAGAAGCTGTACTGCGTCTACGTGGCCATCGGCCAGAAGCGTTCGACCGTTGCTCAGCTGGTGAAGAAACTGGAAGAATCCGGCGCCATCGAATACTCGATCGTCGTGGCCGCAACCGCGTCCGACCCGGCACCGATGCAGTTCCTGGCACCCTATGCCGCAACCGCGATGGCCGAATACTTCCGCGACAACGGCCGCCACGCTCTGATCATCTACGATGACCTGTCGAAACAGGCCGTCGCTTATCGTCAGATGTCGCTGCTGCTGCGCCGTCCGCCGGGCCGCGAAGCCTATCCGGGTGACGTTTTCTACCTGCACTCGCGCCTGCTGGAGCGTTCGGCCAAGCTGAACGAAGACTTCGGCGCCGGTTCGCTGACCGCTCTGCCGGTCATCGAAACCCAGGGCGGCGACGTGTCGGCCTTTATTCCGACCAACGTGATCTCGATCACCGACGGCCAGATCTTTCTGGAAACCGAGCTGTTCTATCAGGGCATCCGCCCCGCCGTGAACACCGGTCTGTCGGTTTCGCGTGTGGGCTCGTCGGCTCAAACCAACGCGATGAAATCGGTCGCTGGTCCGGTGAAACTGGAACTGGCCCAGTATCGTGAAATGGCTGCATTTGCGCAGTTCGGTTCGGACCTCGACGCCGCAACCCAGCAGCTGCTGAACCGTGGTGCGCGTCTGACCGAGTTGATGAAGCAGCCGCAGTACTCGCCGCTGACCAACGCGGAAATCGTATGCGTGATCTTCGCCGGCACCAACGGCTATCTCGACAAGATCGACGTTTCGGACGTTGGCCGCTACGAGGCCGGTCTGCTGGCGCATCTGCGCGGCAAGCATGCCGATCTGCTGCAGTGGATCACCGACGAAGATCCCAAGATCAAGGGCGAGGCTGCCGACAAGATCAAGGCTGCGCTGGACGAATACGCCGCAACCTTCGCTTAAGGAGACGCGGCGATGCCAAGTCTAAAGGACCTTAAAAACAGGATCGAGTCGGTCAAATCGACCCGCAAGATCACCAAGGCCATGCAGATGGTCGCGGCTGCAAAACTGCGCCGCGCCCAAGAATCTGCCGAAGCCTCGCGCCCCTATGCCGAGCGGTTCAATGCCGTGATGGCAGGGCTGGCAGCATCGGTCGGGGGCAGCGACAGCGCCCCCAAGCTGCTGCGCGGCACGGGCAGCGACGATGTCCACCTTCTGGTCGTCATGACGGCCGAACGTGGGCTCTGCGGCGGCTTCAACTCGAACATCTCCAAGCTGGCTCGCGCCAAGGCGGATGAGCTTCGCGGCAAGGGCAAGACGGTCAAGATCCTGACCGTCGGCAAGAAAGGCCGCGACGCGCTCAAGCGTGAATATGGCGATCTGTTCGTCGGTCACATCGACCTGAGCGAGGTCAAGCGCATCGGCTATGCCAACGCGCAGGACATCGCAAAGGACATCCTGTCGCGTTTCGACGCGGGCGAGTTCGACGTTGCAACGATCTTCTACGCGAAGTTCCAGAACGTCGTGACCCAGATCCCGACGGCCCAGCAGATCATCCCCGCCTCGTTCGAAGACGAAGCGACGGGTGACGACAGCGGTGCCATCTTCGACTACGAGCCCAGCGAAGAGGCCATCCTGGCCGACCTGCTGCCCAAGGGGGTCGCGACAGCGATCTTCTCGGCTCTGCTCGAAAACGGTGCGTCTGAACAGGGTGCGCGGATGTCCGCGATGGACAACGCGACACGCAATGCGGGCGAGATGATCGACAAGCTGACGATCCAGTTCAACCGCTCACGTCAGGCCGTGATCACCAACGAGCTGATTGAAATTATTTCCGGCGCCGAAGCGCTGTAGAGACAAACCGGAGACGAAACATGGCGAATGCAAAAGGCAAAGTCACACAGATCATCGGGGCCGTCGTCGACGTGCACTTCGAAGATCAGTTGCCTGAAATTCTGAACGCACTTGAAACTGAAAACAACGGCAAGCGCCTGGTGCTGGAAGTTGCCCAGCACCTGGGTGAAAACACCGTCCGGACCATCGCGATGGACGCGACCGAAGGTCTGGTCCGTGGCGCGGATGTTGTCGACACCGGCGCACCGATCTCGGTTCCGGTTGGCAACGCCACCCTGGGTCGCATCCTGAACGTTGTCGGCGAGCCGATCGACGAAAAAGGCCCGGTCGAAGCGACTGAAACCCGTGCCATCCACCAGCCCGCGCCCGAGTTCGACGAACAGTCGACCGAGTCGGAAATCCTGGTCACCGGCATCAAGGTGGTTGACCTGCTGGCCCCCTACGCCAAAGGCGGCAAGATCGGCCTGTTCGGCGGCGCCGGCGTGGGCAAGACCGTTCTGATCATGGAACTGATCAACAACATCGCGAAAGTGCACTCGGGCTTCTCGGTGTTCGCCGGTGTTGGTGAACGGACCCGTGAAGGCAACGACCTGTACCACGAGATGATCGAATCGAACGTCATCAAGCCCGACAACCTGTCGGAAAGCCAAGTGGCCCTGGTCTACGGTCAGATGAACGAACCTCCGGGGGCGCGTGCCCGTGTTGCTCTGACCGGTCTGACCCTGGCCGAGCAGTTCCGCGACCAGTCCGGTACCGACGTTCTGTTCTTCGTCGACAACATCTTCCGCTTCACGCAGGCGGGCTCCGAAGTGTCGGCTCTGCTGGGTCGTATTCCTTCGGCCGTGGGCTACCAGCCGACGCTGGCCACCGACATGGGCGCTCTGCAGGAACGCATCACCTCGACCAAGAAGGGCTCGATCACCTCGGTGCAGGCGATCTACGTGCCTGCGGACGACCTGACCGACCCCGCGCCGGCAACCTCGTTCGCGCACCTCGACGCAACCACCGTTCTGAACCGTGCGATCTCGGAAAAGGGTATCTATCCGGCCGTGGACCCGCTCGACTCGACCTCGCGCCTGCTTGACCCGGCCATCGTCGGCGAGCGTCACTACAAGGTTGCGACCGACGTTCAGCAGATCCTCCAGCGCTACAAGTCGCTGCAGGACATCATCGCCATCCTCGGCATGGACGAACTGTCGGAAGAGGACAAGCTGACCGTGGCCCGTGCCCGTAAGATCGAGCGCTTCCTGTCGCAGCCGTTCGACGTGGCCGAGGTCTTCACCGGTTCGCCGGGTGTTCAGGTTCCGCTGGAAGTCACCATCGACTCGTTCGAGCGTGTCGTGGCCGGCGAATTCGACCACCTGCCCGAAGCGGCCTTCCTGATGGTCGGCGGCATCGACGAAGTGATCGCCAAAGCCGAGAAGATGGCCGCAGCAGCTGCCTAAGGAGTATCCCCGATGGCAAACACGATGCAATTCGACCTCGTCAGCCCGGAGCGGAGCCTTGCTTCGCTTCAGGCCAGCGCGGTCCAGATTCCCGGCGCGGACGGGGACATGACGGCGATGCCCGATCATGCCCCCACCATCACCACGCTGCGTCCGGGCATCCTGAAGGTCGAAGCGCCCGAAGGGTCCAGCGAATACCTGGTCACCGGCGGGTTTGCCCAGATCAACGGCGATGCCCTTTCGGTACTGGCCGAAAAGGCCATCCCGGTTGACGAAGTGACCCGCTCCCATCTGGACGAGCTGATTGCCGAGGCCCGTGCCTCGCACGAGGCGGCGAAGGAAAATGGCGAACAGACCATTGTCGACGAGGCAGCCAAGCTGCTGGCCGACATGGAAGCGCTGGGAACGCATATGAGCCTGTAACGGCTGATGTACCGTCAGAATTGGAAACGGCCCTGCTGCTGCGGGGCCGTTTTTTTGTCGTGATTTCGCCGAAAGGTCAGGATAAGTTGCGGAAATTCATAGGAATTGATGCGCAATGAAGAAATTCTTGACCCACCCCATCGGAATTGACCGAGGTGAAGAGGTTCTGTTCTCGGAATTCGCAGATGGCGGAGACATGTGGACGGGCGAGGGGCCGCGGGAACGACGCCGGCCCGTTACCTTCAGCCAACCCTTCCGCTCCCCGCCCGTTGTGCAGATTGGAGTGTCCTTGTGGGATGTCGATACCTCATCGGCCCTGCGCGCCGAGTTGCTGTCCGAAAATGTTACAATCGCGGGCTTTGATGCGGTGTTCCGGACGTGGTCGGACACCCGTATCGCCCGGATCCGCGTGGCATGGACCGCGATCGGGGAAGTTGCGCACGAGGACGACTGGGACATCTCCTGACCCGCCGTTCCCAGCGGGCCATCCGCAATGATTTAGGGTTCGATCATTGCCACGCGTTTCGCGTGCCGGCCGCCTTCGAATTCGGTGCTCAGAAAGGCATCGACAATATCCAGCGCCAATCCAGTGCCAACAACACGCGCGCCGATCGACAGCATGTTGGCGTCATTGTGCTGGCGGATCATGCGGGCGGAGAACGTATCCGAACACACGCCGCAGCGGATGCCTGGAACCTTGTTTGCAGCCATCATGATACCTTGCCCCGTGCCGCACAGGATAATGCCCAATTGGCACTCGCCCGAGACGACGGCCTCGGCGGCGGCTTTGCCGTGCTTGGGGTAATCCGTGCTTTCGGGGCTGTCAGGGCCGAGATCCAGAACGTCCCAGCCTTGTGCCGCTGCAAAAGCGGCAACTTCCTTGCGCAGGTCGATGGCAGCGTGATCGCTGGAAAGAACCAGACGTTTGTTGGCGGTCATGGGAATGGCTTTCCGGTTTCTTCAGTCTGTGTGGTACAGGGATTCGTAGATCGGGATCAGGGTCTTGTCTTCGAACAGCGACGACACTGATGTGCCCTGCCAGATGTTCAGAATGGCCTGTGTGAAGATCGGGGCCGTCGGCACTGTGCGGATATTCTTGGCCTTCTTGATGTCTTCGGTCGGCATGATCGTGTCGGTCAAAACAAGCGATTTCATCACCGAGTTCGAGACGCGTTCAACAGCCGGGCCGCTCATGACGCCATGGGTGATGTACGAGTGAACCTCGCGTGCGCCGTTGTCTATCAGCACCTGCGCCGCCTTGCACAGCGTACCGGCCGTGTCGCAAATGTCGTCGACGATCAGGCAGATCTTGTCCTTCACGTCGCCGATCACGGTCATCTCGGCCACTTCCCCGGCTTTTTCACGCCGTTTGTCGACGATCGACAGAGGAGCGCTGATCCGCTTGGCCAGCTCGCGGGCACGAGCCACACCGCCGACGTCCGGCGAAACCACCATCAGATCGTCCATCTGGTCGCGGAACTGGTCCTTGACGTCCAGCGCAAAGATCGGAGAGGCATACAGGTTGTCGACCGGCATGTCGAAAAACCCTTGGATCTGTGCCGCATGCAGGTCCATCGTCAGGATGCGTTCGATCCCGGCACCGGTCAGCATGTTGGCCACAAGCTTGGCGCTGATCGGGGTGCGCGCCTTGGTGCGGCGATCCTGGCGGGCATATCCGAAATAGGGGATAACCGCGGTGATCCGCGCCGCCGACGATCGGCGCAGCGCATCGGCGATGATCAGTAGCTCCATCAGGTTGTCATTGGCCGGGTTCGAGGTGGGCTGGATGATGAACATGTCCTCGCCCCGGACGTTCTCGAAAACCTCGACAAAGATCTCGCCATCGTTGAACCGTTCGACCCGCGCATCGACCAGACGCTGGTTGACGCCGCGGTGCAGGCTCATGCGGCGCGCGATGGTTTCGGCAAGCGGAAGGTTTGCGTTCCCAGCAATAAGCTTGGGTTCGTGATGTGTCGGCATCGGCTGAGGTCCCCGGGCAGCAGTGGCAATGTGACAGATTCGTGATGTTGACACCGCTTAGCATGGCCTTACGGTTCCGCAAAGGTAACTGGGTGGAGAAATTGCACATGGCCGACATTGACTACTTTTTTGCGACACTGTCGCCCTATTCCTATCTCGCCGGGCTACGGCTGGAGGAGATCGCGGCCAAGCACGGCGCCACCATCGACTACAAGCCGGTCGACATCATTGCGCTGTTCGGGCGCACCGGCGGCGTGCCCCCCAAAGACCGCCACCCGTCGCGCATCGAATACCGGGCGCAGGAACTGGTGCGTCAGGCCAAGAAGACGGGCCTACCGTTCAACCTGCAACCTGCACATTGGCCGACCAACGCGGCGCCGTCCTCATACGCCATCATCGCGGCCATTCAGGATGGGTCGGGTGATGTGGGAAAACTCTGCCATTCTTTTCTGCGCGCCTGCTGGGCCGAGGACAAGGACATCGCGCAGGACGACGGGATCCGCGACTGTCTGGCCGGAGCGGGCTTTGATCCGGCGCTGGCCGACAGCGGACTGCTGGTCGGGGCCGAGACCTATGCGGCAAACCTCGAAGAGGCGGTGGACCGCGGCGTGTTCGGCGCGCCTTTCTACATCACGCAAGACGACCAAAGGTTCTGGGGGCAGGACCGGCTTGAGGATCTGGACGAGCATCTGGCCACGCTCAAAGCATGACCGTGGCCAAGGCCGTGCTGCCGCCCGTACACGTTCGCACTCTTGGGGCGGGTGCCCGAAAGGTGCTGGCGCTGCATTGCACGATCGCGCATTCCGGTGCGTGGTCCGGTCTGGCCGTTGCCTTGGGCGATCAGGCAACGCTGATCGCACCCGACATGCTGTCGCACGGACGCAGTCCGGATTGGGGCGGGCAGGGGGATTTCTTCGACCTCACCACAGCCCTGTCGCGGGCGCAGTTGAGCGAACCGATGGACGTGATCGGGCATAGTTTCGGCGCAATGGTTGCCCTGCGGCTGGCCATCGAATACCCGGACCTTGTGCGCAGCGCCGTTCTGATCGAGCCGGTGTTCTTTGCGGTCGCTCACCAGGACGCGCCAGCGCTTGCGGCGCAGCACGCGGCCGAATCCCAGCCATACAAGACTGCCCTTGCCGAAGGCGACGCGCCCCGGGCCGCCCGTCTGTTTAACCGCATGTGGGGCACGACCGACCGCAGCCCGCGCTGGCCGGACCTGCCCGAGCGAGCCCGAAATGCGATGATCCGGGGCGTCGGAGTGGTCGGCGCGGTCGAGGGGCCGCTGTTCCGCGACACCACCGGCCTGTTGGCCCCGGCGGCCATGGGGCGGGCCGAAATGCCGATCCTGCTGCTGCATGGATCGGCCTCGCACCGGATCATGGCCGTGGTCAATGCCGGGCTGTGCACCCGCTTGCCCGATGCGCGGCAGGGCGTTGTCGAGGGGGCAGGGCACATGCTGCCCATCTCGCACCCGGACGAGACGGCCGCGCAGATCGACGCATTCTGGAGCGCCTAGAGCAGCGCCAGAAACCGGTCGATTTCTTCTGTCGGTGTCGACCAGTCGCAGACGAACCGGCAGGCCAGCATCTCATCCTCGTCCGGGCCGTCTAGTGGGTCGCCCCAAAGGTGATAGACGGCACCGGCCGCGTGAAGGCGCCTGTGCAGGCTGCGGGGAAAGCTGGCAAAGATGATGTTGGCTTGGGATTCATGCAGGAACTGCGCACCCGCAGCCCGCAGCCCATCGGCCAGACGGGCGCAATTGGCGTTGGCCTTACGGGCCGAGCGCAGCCACAGATCATCGCGCAGATAGGCCGCCATCTGGGCCGATAGATACCGGTGCTTGGAAAACAGATGCGCCCCGCGCTTGCGGCGCAGCTCGAACTCCCAGGCCTTGCTTTCGTCGAAGAAGATCACCGCTTCGACCCCCATCAGCCCGTTCTTGGTGCCGCCAAAGCTGACCGCATCCACGCCCGCCTTCCACGTCATCTCGGCCGGGGAACAATTCAGCGCGACAAGCGCATTGGTGAACCGCGCGCCATCCATGTGGACGGGCAGGCCGAATTCCTTGGCGACCCCGCACAGGGCCTGCAGTTCGGCCAGCGAATAGACAGAGCCGCGCTCGGTCACCTGCGTGATCGACACTGGCCCGCGTTGTGGCCCATGCACGCCGCGGGTCTCTTCAGCGGCGATGGTGCGGCGCAGTGCATCCGGCTGCATCTTGTCGCCGCCCGGAACCAGCGTCAGCTTGGCGCCGGTGTAGAATTCGGGCGCGTTGCACTCGTCCTCATGAATATGTGCGACGGGCGAGCAGAATACGGTCTCCCACGGCTGCGACAGGGTCGCCAGAGCCAGCGAGTTTGCCGCCGTTCCGGTCGCCACCAGATAGACCGCCGCCCCGGGCGCCTCGAAGATGCCCCGGATCCGGTCGCGCACTTCGTTCATCAGGTCATCGGCGCCATAGGCCATCTGATAGCCCTGATTGGCCTCGGCCAGCGCGGTCAGAACCTCGGGGTGGACGGGCCCGGAATTGTCAGAGGCGAAATGCATCAGGTTGGCTCCTCGATAATGTAGTCTTCCCACTCTTCCTCGGGCGTCTCGAATTCGGACACGGTAAGCCCTTGAACCGAAACGCCGGCGGCGTGGACGCTGTCGGGCGACCCTGACAGCAACGGGTGCCAATCGTAAAGGGGCTTGCCCTCCCACAACAGGCGGTAGGCGCAGGTCTGAGGCAACCAGTAGGCGTGTTCGTGAATGTTGTCCGGGCGCATGACGATGCATTCCGGTACGAACTGGTGGCGGATGTCATACTGGGTGCATCGGCACGTCGCGTCATCCAGCAGCCGGCAGGCGACACGGGTCAGGGCAACCTCGCCGCTGTCCTCGTCCTCAAGCTTGTTCAGGCAGCATTTGCCGCAGCCGTCGCACAGGGCTTCCCATTCGCGCGGGTTCATTTTCTGCAAGGGCTTGCGCTCCCAGAAACGCGGGGCCAGCCCGGCGCGGTCGATCGGATCCTTGCTCATGTCGCGGCCAGTATCTTGCGCGCGCGATCGCAGTCTTCGGTCATCTGGGCGATCAGAGCATCGAGGCGGTCAAAGGTCATCTCGGGGCGCAGGAATTCGACCAGACCCACCGAGAGGGTCGCCCCATAGAGATCGCCGGAGAAGTCGAACAGGAAGGTTTCGATATTCGGCACCTCGCCATGGAACATCGGCCGCACCCCGACCGAGGCCGCACCGTGATAGCTGCCGGCATGTGGGCCATCCAGCACGTCGACCAGAACCGCGTAGACGCCGAATTTTGGGGGGTGGATTCCTTCGATCGACATATTGGCCGTGGGAAAGCCCAATTCGCGGCCGCGCTGTTCGCCGCCGATCACCTCGCCTTCGATCCGGTGCCAGTGGCCCAGCATGGCCGCCGCGTCCCGCGGGCGGCCGTCGCTCAGGGCTTGCCGGATCGCGGTGGACGAGACCACGTGATCGGACTGCTGCATCAATGGGGCGATGGTGACACCGAACCCCATCTGCTGGCCGAACTGCACCATGTCCTGTGCGGTGCCGCTGCGGCCTTTGCCGAAACAGAAATCGGCCCCGATCACCACATGGGCCAGACCCAAGCCTTGGCAGATCACGTTGCGGGCGAATTCCTCGGGCGTCAGCCCGGCGAGCGCGGCGTTGAACGGCAGTTCGTAGAGTTTCTGTACGCCCAACTTCTCCAGCCGGTGCGCGCGCGCATTGCCCCGCATCAGACGAAAGGGCGGCGCGTCCGGGGCGAAATATTCGCGCGGGTGCG
Source organism: Ruegeria sp. B32 (assembly GCF_025141855.1). Lineage (NCBI taxonomy): Bacteria > Pseudomonadati > Pseudomonadota > Alphaproteobacteria > Rhodobacterales > Roseobacteraceae > Ruegeria > Ruegeria sp. B32. The sequence continues at coordinate 654,850 of NZ_CP081106.1, forward strand.
GCTCGAAGGTCAGAACGCCCAAGGGCGCATCGGGGCATGCCTTCCGGGCCAGATCTATCACCGACTGGTGGCCAATATGAACGCCGTCGAAATTCCCGATCGCAACGCTGGCGCCGCGGTCTTCTGGGTCTACAAACTGGAAATCCCGGATGATCTGCATGGGGCTTGCCTAGCGGGACTGTCCGCCGGGTTCAAGCGGCAGTTCCAGACCAGCGCCCAGCAGGGCGTCAAAACCTGCCGTCAGTCGAATTTCCGTGATGGAGCCAAAACCATCGCCTCGCCAACCAGAACCTTCTTGCCGTCTACTGCGCAATGGCAATCCAGCTTGACCCGGCGCTTGGCGAAGTCGATGTCGATCACCTTGACTTCGGCATAGACCATGTCGCCGGGGCGGACCGGTGCAAGGAATTTGAGCGACTGGCCCATGTAGACGGTACCATGGCCCGGAAGCTGTTCACCGATCACGGCCGAGATCAGACCAGCTGTCAGCATCCCGTGGGCGATGCGCCCTTCGAAAATCGTATCGCGGGCATAGTCGTCATCCAGATGCACCGGATTTCGGTCGGTCGAGACCTGGGCAAACATCTCGATGTCTTCGTCCGTCACCACTTTGCGCAGGTAGCGGATCATGCCCATTTCGATGTCTTCGATACAGATCGTTCCGCGTGGAAGATTGTCCAACATGTTGCCCTCACTATACATCGGCCCGGCAACAAAAAATCACCAACGACCCAAGGTTGGCAACTTTATTACTTCGCAACTGCAGAAAATCAAGCGTTTTCTGCCTAGCGCAGACGGCCGATCGTATAGGTTGGGTTGATGTTTTCCTTGGAAATATAATCGCTTAAGGCATCCGGATCCGGCTGGTGCGACGTTTTTGTTTCCGATGCGGCCAGACCGCCGCTGATGAACAGGGAATCAATTCCCTCTCCCATGCCGCCGGCGATGTCGGTATGCGGACCGTCGCCGATGGCCAGAATCTCGTCATCCGGAACGTCTGTTCCCAGCGCATGCAGGCGACGCCGGGCCAGATCATAGATGGGCGGGTGTGGTTTGCCGAAATACAGGCTCTCGCCGCCCATTTCGGAATAAAGCTTGGCCAGCGCACCGGCGCACCATTCCCGAACTTCGCCCCGATCGACCACGATATCGGGATTGGCGCACAACAGCTTCAGGCCTTTCTGCTTGGCATACAGGAAGTCCGGGCGGTTCACGGCCGGGTCGGCCATCGGGTCGAACGGGCCACAGCAGACGATCCCCTCGGCGTGGTCCAGCGGCACGCGTTCGATGTGGATCGGATGTTCCAGGATTTTCAGCGGCTCGAAGAAGCCGGCGTCGCGCTCCCACTCACCCATGAAATAGACTTTCTCGCCCACGGCCCCGCGGAACATGGCGGACCGGGCCGAGTCACCACTGGTCGCGATGGTGTCGTAGCAGTCCGCGGGGACGTTGAACTGTTTTAACTGCTCTGCAACCCCGGCACGCGGCTTCGGAGAGTTCGTCACCAACACCACTTTGCCGCCCCGGTCGCGATAGGCCTTCAACGCGGCAACAGCTTCGGGGTAGGCGGTAATGCCGTTGTGGACGCAGCCCCACAGATCCACGAACAGCGCCTTGTAACGGTCGGAAATCTGGTCAAGCGCGGAGATGATCTGGGTCATGCGGGCCTCGGGCTGTTGAAACGGCGTTGCGCCACCTATGGCAAAGCTGGCCCCGCTTGACCAGAGGCAGCCGGGTGCAGGCCGTCATTCCTCGTCGCTCAACTTTTCGACATCCGGGGCCTGCTGCACGGTTTCGGTGCCAAGAATGACCTGCGCGCCGATGCGGGTCTGGTACCGAATGACGGCGAGATAGCCGGGGCCAAGTTCATCCTGCAGGACGTCGACCAACGACGTTTCCCGCAGGCTCTCGGGCAACAGCCCGGCAACGGACGAGACCTTGAATTGCGCCTCGGGCGGCAGATCGACGATCACCCAGACCTCGGCCCGTTTGCGTTTGGCATTCACGTCGATGCGGATGATCTCGACCGATACCGGGTCCGCCCAGTCGCGGATCGCTTGCGCAACTTCGGCCTCGGTTCGGGTTTCCAGGTAACGGTTGTAGGTCGATTTGCCCAACTGGACCACGACGAGGGCCAGGAACGCCATGGTTATGACCACACCGGCAGTAAAGTTGAGCTTGCGCCGGCCCTTGCCGAATGCAACCGACCTTGCGGCATAGACGATATAGACCGCGCAGGCCGACAAAACGATCGCACCAAGGTTGGTCGCGAACAAAAGACCCGCCTCGTAGGCGTCGGCGGATTCCCCGAAATACAGCAGGATCCCGGACGCGGACAATGGCGGAACCAGAGACACGCCGATGGCGGCGCCGGGCAGCAGGCTCAGTTCGGCCTTGTTGATCTGGACGTATGCGCCGGCCACGCCGGCCGCGAGCGCCACGATCAGGTCTTCGGTGCCCGGGTCGGTGCGGGCCAAGACCTGATCGGGGATCAGGATGCCGCGCGGGACATCGGCAAGATAAACCAGGATCCAAGCCATCAGAACGCACAGAACCGCCGCAATGCAGACCGTCAGGGTCAGAACGAAAGCGCGTTTCAGCCAGCCCATGACCATCGCAGCCGCAATGCCCAGAATTGGTGTCATCAGCGGCGCGACCAGCATCGCGGCAATGACCACGGCGCCAGAGTTCCGCAGCAGCCCCATGGTTGCGATGATCACCGAAAGGGTCAGCAGCATGGCAAAGCGCCGCCAATAGGCAAGCCTGTCGCCGCCTTCGAACAGCAGAATGCTGCGTGTCGTGCTGTATTTCCGTGTGACCACCGTGTCTCGATCCACCCTGTCCCTGCGTCCAGCCTAGCAACGATTTGGCATCCGGCAAACCTTTCGACGCGCAAACAAAAAAGGCGCCCGGTGGGGGCGCCTTTCGCTGAACTATTAACGGGATCAGACCTTGAGGTTCGGAATGATCTGCTTCTTGCGGCTCATGATGCCCGGCAGAACAACCGTGTCGCCGGACACCGAAGCGCCAAAGCTTTTCTCGGCAACCGATTTGACCAGGTCGTTCGGCACCAACAGGGTGGCCTCTTCGTTCAGGATGTCGACGACGAACAACAGCACCTGGTCCACACCGTCTTCCTGGGCCACCTCGACCATCGACTGGGCCAGGCTGTCCTTGCGGTCAAGCACCACGCCCGGTGCGGTAGTTTCCAGAACGGACACGCGGAACTTGGTGCCGTCGACCTCGTATTCCTTGCTGTCCATGCGGATCAGTTCGGCGTCCGAGAAAGACGATACGTCCGATTTCGCGGCGAACATGTCGGCAGCATAGGCCGAAACATCCAGACCCAGCTCGGCGGCCAGCTTCTCGGCCACTTCGCGGTCATGCGCGGTGGTGGTGGGCGAGCGGAACTCCAGCGTGTCCGACAGGATGCAGGTCAGGGCCGCGCCCTTGACGGTCTCGGGCATCTTGGCGGCGTCGTCGCCCATCAGGTCGATCATGATGGTTGCCGTGCAGGCCAGCGGGCGAACGGTAATGTCGATCGGGCCTTTGGTTTCCAGCCCACCGACCAGCTTGTGATGGTCGATGATGGCGCGGATATCGGCATTGTTGACATTGGCAGGCAGCTCGGCCGGGTTGTTGGTGTCGACGATGATGACTGGCGCATCGGTCTCGACATCCTCGATGATGCGCGGCTTGGGCAGGTCCCAGCGCTGCAGCATGAAGGCGGCTTCGGTGTTGGGCTCGCCCAGCAGGACGGCCTCGGCCTTTTCGCCTTTGACTTCGTTCAGATACCAGGCCCACAGGATCGGCGATCCGGTTGAGTCGGTGTCGGGAGATTTGTGGCCAAATACTTGGATGGTCATGTCTGTTTCCTGCACATAAGGAGTTTGCGCGCCTTATAGGGTGGTCCATTGGCGTTGTCACCCGGCAGAAACACGGCTGCGACGGTTGGTCTGACAGAAGCGCTGACCGCTCAGAACTGTGCGCGGCTCAGTTGATATCCGGCGCGTTCCAGCTGCTGCAAAAGTCCATGGTCTCCACCCAGATGGCCGGCACCAACCGCGATCACCGCCGTCTGGTTTTCGATGGTCAGGATCGTTTCCATCCAGTTGTCGTTGCGTTGAACCAGAAGCTGGTCCTCGAATGCGGCCCATTCCTGTGCAAACACATCGGGCGCCAGGCCCGAAACATCGCGCCCATATATCTTTGCGAATTGCAGGATTTCTGCGTGTTTCTCCTCGAAATATGCGCTGGCCATGGTCACCATGTGGTCATCACCGGCGTCAAAGGCATCGACCATGCGCACCAGAGACTGCACCTGCTCTTCAAGCGTGTGGCTGTCGAAGATCGCGATCAGATCTTCGATCTGTTCCAGCGAATATTGCGGCTTGCCCGCAGCTTCGGCCAGTTCAGTCAGGCGCGCATCCATTCCCCGGTCTGCATCTGGCACCTGAAGCATGCAGGGTGGCATACCCAGCATCATCGACAGGAACCAAGGGCGCAGTTTCGCGGCCATCCAACCGGGAATGCCGCGTGCCGAAAGCGCCTTGGAAATCACGGCCCAGTCCTCTTCGCTCATCAGATCGATCAGAGTTGGTCCAGAGTTGATCAGGACCGGGCTGAAATCCTTGGCCAGGTCTTGTTCGAAAGCGGACATGTCGGATTGGGTGATCTCGAAGTAAAACGCGTCGGCCTCGCTCAACGTCGGTGCCAACCGCTCGACCACCGGGCCCATTCGCGGATCGTTGACGTGCAATGTGCCGATCAGATGCAAAACAGTGTTGTCCTTCTGTGCAATCCAGTGATTGCCTTCGGGATATGCCATCTGACTGGTGGCCGCGTTCAACTCGGCCCGGGCCTCAGGCGTCATGTCTTGCCGCAAATCGCGCCCGTCACAGGCGGCATGGGCCACAATTGGATGCAGAGCAGCAAGCAGGGCAAAAAGAAACACGCGCATAAAGACCATTCCGATTGTGGCTGAAAGAACTTGGGAACAGATAGCCACGCCCGCCTACCGCGCGCAAGCCGTGTATCCGTATGGCGTTTCTCGGAAAAAACCATAGCATGGCGTCATGAACCGCGAACAGGATCTCTATCCTCCGATCAAGGCGCTATTGCAGCGGCAAGGGTACTCCGTGAAAGGAGAGGTGGGCGCCGCCGACATCGTGGCCGTCAAGCCCGGTTGTGATCCAGTGATCGTTGAATTGAAGCTGAGATTTTCGCTGGCCTTGTTCCATCAGGCCGTGACCCGGTTGAAGGTATCGGATCAGGTCTATGTGGCCGTCTGCAAGCCCACCGGCCGGTCGGCGCGCCGGGCGCTGCGGGACAACCTGTCCCTGTGTCGTCGGTTGGGGCTGGGTTTGATCACCGTTCGTGCGGATGGGCGGGTCGAAGTCCATTGTGACCCTGGACACTATGCGCCGCGAAAGAACAAGGCCAAAGCTGCGCGACTGTTGCGCGAGTTCGAGCGGCTGGAAGGGGACCCGAACTCAGGTGGGGCAACCCGGCACGGAATCGTAACTGCCTATCGGCAGGATGCCCTGAAATGTGCCGCGCATCTGGCCGAACACGGGGCGACCAAAGGTGCTGAGGTCGCCAGTGCCACCGGCGTTGCGGCCGCGACGCGCCTCATGCGCGAAAACCATTATGGCTGGTTCGAAAAGGTGGCAAAGGGCGTCTATGAACTGTCGCCTTCCGGGTCCGAAGGTCTGAAGCATTGGGCTTACAGCTGGGAAGACCCGACCTGACCAGGCCGGCCTCAGGCTGCGCGCGAAAAAAATTCATCACCGATTGTTGACTCGCCGGAAATCACCCCCTAGCTATGCGTCGTTAGCACTCGACTAAGCTGAGTGCTAACGCCCCGCAAGACCGCGGGGGGAGGAAAACAACCTTTGAGCCCAAGGAGCTGCAAAGATGGCATTGAAACCGCTTCATGACCGCGTGCTGGTTCGCCGTACCGAAAGCGAAGAGAAAACCGCAGGCGGCCTGATCATTCCCGACAGCGCAAAAGAAAAGCCCAGCGAAGGCGAAGTTGTTGCAACCGGCGAAGGCGCGCGGAAAGACAGCGGCGAACTGATCGCGATGGCTGTTAAGCCCGGCGACAAGATCCTGTTCGGCAAATGGTCCGGCACCGAGGTCCACGTCGACGGCGAAGAGCTGCTGATGATGAAAGAAAGCGACATCATGGGGATCATCGAGTAACGCGCACGCGCTTGCTCTGATCTTCATTTCAAACACATTTCTCGAGGAGAAAAAGACATGTCTGCAAAGGACGTCAAGTTCGACACCGATGCCCGCAACCGCATGCTGAAGGGTGTGAACATCCTGGCGGATGCTGTGAAGGTGACCCTCGGCCCCAAAGGCCGCAACGTGGTTCTGGACAAATCCTTCGGCGCGCCGCGCATTACCAAAGACGGTGTTTCGGTCGCCAAGGAAATCGAACTGGAAGACAAGTTCGAGAACATGGGCGCGCAGATGGTGAAAGAAGTCGCCAGCCGCACCAATGACGAAGCCGGTGACGGCACCACCACCGCAACCGTTCTGGCTCAGGCCATCGTCAAGGAAGGCCTCAAGCAGGTTGCTGCCGGCCTGAACCCGATGGACCTGAAGCGCGGCATCGACATGGCGACCGCCAAAGTCGTCGAGGAAATCAAAAACGCTGCCCGCGAAGTCAAAGACAGCGACGAAGTCGCGCAGGTTGGCACCATCTCGGCCAACGGCGAAGCTGAAATCGGCCGCCAGATCGCAGACGCAATGCAGAAGGTTGGCAACGAAGGCGTCATCACCGTCGAAGAGAACAAAGGTCTGGAAACCGAGACCGACGTCGTCGAAGGTATGCAGTTCGACCGTGGCTACCTGTCGCCCTATTTCGTCACCAACGCCGACAAGATGATCGCCGAGCTGGAAGACTGCATGATCCTGCTGCACGAGAAGAAACTCTCGTCGCTGCAGCCGATGGTTCCGCTGCTCGAGCAGGTGATCCAGTCGCAGAAGCCGCTGCTGATCATCGCCGAGGACGTTGAAGGCGAAGCGCTGGCAACCCTGGTTGTCAACAAGCTGCGCGGTGGTCTGAAGATCGCTGCCGTCAAGGCTCCGGGCTTCGGCGATCGCCGCAAGGCAATGCTGCAGGACATCGCAATCCTGACCGGCGGTCAGGTCATCAGCGAAGACCTGGGCATGAAGCTGGAAAACGTCACCATGGACATGCTTGGCACCGCCAAGAAAGTGTCGATCACCAAGGACGAAACCACCATCGTCGACGGTGCTGGCGAGAAGGCCGAGATCGAAGCACGCGTTGCCCAGATCCGTACCCAGATCGAAGAAACCACCAGCGACTACGACCGTGAGAAGCTGCAAGAGCGCGTTGCCAAACTGGCAGGCGGTGTTGCCGTTATCCGCGTCGGTGGCATGACCGAAGTTGAAGTGAAAGAGCGCAAGGACCGTGTGGACGACGCTCTGAACGCAACGCGCGCCGCCGTTCAGGAAGGTGTCGTCGTGGGTGGCGGTGTTGCCCTGGTTCAGGCCGGCAAGGCTCTGGCCGACCTGAAAGGCGCAAACGCCGATCAGGACGCAGGCATCAATATCATTCGCAAGGCCATCGAGGCTCCGCTGCGCCAGATCGCCGAGAACGCAGGCGTCGATGGTGCCGTGGTTGCCGGCAAGGTCCGCGAATCGACCGATGCGGCCTTCGGCTTCAACGCTCAGACCGAAGAATATGGCGACATGTTCAAGTTCGGCGTGATTGACCCGGCCAAAGTGGTGCGTACCGCTCTGGAAGACGCAGCCTCGGTTGCAGGTCTGCTGATCACCACCGAAGCCATGGTTGCCGACAAGCCCGCCAAAGAAGGTGCAGGCGCCGGTGCTGGCATGCCCGACATGGGCGGCATGGGCGGCATGATGTAAGACGGCCGGGTTCGCGTCAGCGAATTCAGACAACCCGCAAGGGAGAGTCTTACCGAAAATTTCAGCGGGGTCGCCTTCGGGCGGCCCCGTTTTGATTTTTTCAGTGATCCGCGGTGTTTCGGCCGGCGCTGCTTGCAATTCTGGGGATCGCCGAAGTCGGTCACGCGGAAGCGCAGGAAAGCGGGTGTCCATTGCGTGCGGACACGGTATTGGTGGGGCATGCAGCTGTTTCTTCTGACCGCCCTGACGATGTGCGCCTTTGCGGCCAATTCCATCCTGAACCGGTTGGCCGTGGAGAGCGGAGCCAGCGACCCGGCAAGTTTTGCCGTTGTTCGTGTGCTCTGTGGTGCGCTCGTTCTTTGCGCATTGGTCGTGTCGCGGGGTGGCACCCTGCGGGTGTTCGACAGGCGCCGAGTGATCGGAGCAGGGTCTTTGTCGCTGTACATGGTCGGGTTTTCGGTGGCCTATCTGTCACTTGATGCGGGATTGGGCGCCTTGATCCTGTTTGCGGTGGTCCAGATCTCGATGTTTCTGGCCGGCACCCTGACGGGGGCGATCCCGACTTTTCGACAGGTGGCGGGGGCAGCAATTGCAATGGCCGGATTGGCCTGGGTTCTGTGGCCAGGCGCTGAGGCACGTGTTGACCCGACAGGGGCAGCCTTGATGGCCGCCGCAGGGGTCGGGTGGGCTGCGTATTCGATTGCTGGTCGGTCCGAGCCCGATGCGCTGGCGGGAACGGCCTCGAACTTTGTGGTGGCCCTGCCGGTGACCGCTGGCATTTTGATCGCCGGCGCTCCGGCGTGGAACTTGACCTGGGCGGGTTTGGGGCTGGCGGCCGTATCTGGCGGCGTAACCTCGGGGTTGGGGTACGCCCTGTGGTATCGCCTGCTGCCCCAGTTGGCGCCTGCGGTTGCAGCCGTAGTGCAGCTGAGCGTCCCGGTGATTGCGATCATTGCGGGTGTGGCGCTGCTCGGCGAGCAACTGAGCCTGCGGCTGATGGCAGGGGCAGGGTTGGTTGTGGGCGGTATTGCATTGGCAGTTATGCGCGTGAGGCGGCGCTAGGTCTTTCCTCTCTGAAGAATAGCGATTATCTGGCAGCCATGCGGATCCTGTTTTTCATATTGCTTTTCCTGATGCCGATCGCCGCGCAGGCAAAATGCGTTGTCCTGCTGCATGGGCTTGCCCGGACCGAAGCATCGTTTTCGGTCATGGAGCAGTTGTTCAAGGTGCACGGGTACACCGTTGTGCGGCCGGGTTATCGCTCGACGGATCTTCCGATTCCGGAACTGGCCGACCGGACCATACCCGAGGCGTTTGCGGCGTGCGGAGATGACACCGTCAACGTTGTCGCGCATTCGATGGGGGGTATCCTGTTGCGCTACTGGCTGCAGGATCACCATCCGCAAAATCTGGGCCGCGTCGTCATGCTTGGTCCGCCCAACCAAGGCAGCCAATTGGTCGATGAACTGGGCGATTGGGAAGTGTTTGGACTGTTGAACGGCCCCGCAGGCCTACAGCTGGGTACGGGTCCCGAAGGCATTCCGCGTCGCCTGCCGCCGGTCGACTTCGAACTGGGGGTGATTGCAGGCGAGAACTCGCTGAATCCGGTGTTTTCGTCGCTGGTCGATGGGCCGGATGACGGCAAAGTCGCTGTCGAAGAAACCAAAGTCCAGGGCATGGCCGACCACATCGTGCTGCCGGTGACTCATACGTTCATGATGAACAACCCGCAGGTCATGGCGCAGGCTTTGCACTTCATCGAGTTCGGCGAATTCGATCCCAACATAACCTGGCTGGACGGTGTGATGGACATCATCGATGAGATCTGCATCGGAGAGGACTGCGCTGAACCCGCCTCGGAACCCACGCGATGACCGCATTGGAACTGACCTTTTCCGGGGCGCAGGTTCTGCACCTTGATCGCGGACTTGTCGGTGACGACCTCTCGATCGCGGGTGGCCTGATCCAAGAAGGCGGCGGTACGCCGGTCGTTGATCTGAGCGGCTATCTGGTCCTGCCGGGCATCGTCGACCTGCACGGCGACGGGTTCGAGCGTCACATCGCCCCGCGCCGGGGGGCCATGAAGCAGATGGACCAGGGCATCCGCGCTGCCGAGGCCGAGCTGGCGGCCAATGGCATCACCACCGCCGTGCTGGCACAGTTCTACAGCTGGGAGGGCGGCGTACGCGGCCCCAAGTTCGCCGCCGACGTGTTCCGCGCGATCGCGGCGGTGAAGGGCAGCGTGGTCACCGACCTGATCCCGCAGTTGCGGTTCGAAACCCACCTGCTGGACGATTATGCCGACCTGCCGGGGCGCATCGCCGACTGGCAGGTGCCCTATGTCGTGTTCAACGATCATCTGCCCCATGACCGTCTGGCACAGGGACGCACCCCGCCGCGTTTGACCGGGCAGGCGCTCAAGGCTGGTCGCAGCCCCGAGGTGCATCTGAAGATGCTGCAGGACATGCACGCCCGCACCTCCGAGGTTCCCGCCGCGCTTGATGCGCTGTGCGCGGCGCTGGCCCGGCAAGGCGTGCGTCTGGGCAGCCATGACGACGCGACCGCAGGAGGCCGTTCCCACTGGCGCGCGCGCGGCGTGCGTATCGCCGAATTTCCCGAAACGCTCGAGGCGGCCGAGGCGGCCAAGGCCGCTGGCGATCACGTCATTCTGGGTTCGCCCAACGTGGTGCGGGGCGGATCGCACAAGGGCAATGTCAGCGCGCTGGACCTGATCGCCATGGGGCTGTGCGATGCGCTGGCGTCGGATTACCACTATCCCAGCCCGCGCAGGGCGGCGCTGATGTTGATGAAATCGGGGCTGATGGATCTGGCGGGCGCGTGGGCGCTGGTGTCGTCGGGGCCCGCGCGGGTGCTTGGCCTCGGGGACCGCGGGTCGCTGAAACCCGGCAAACGCGCCGATCTGGTCGTTCTGGATGCGGAAACGCAGCGCGTGGCGGCCACCATCGCCGGCGGCCGGGTCAGTTTCCTGTCGGGGGATGTCGCCGGGCGGTTCGTCGCCGCGGCGCGCTAGCGTTTGATCCGGTTGAAATGGCCCATTTTGCGGCCCGGCTTGACCTCGGCCTTGCCATACAGGTGCAGGGCCACGTCGCGCTGTTGCGCAAGCTCGGGCACGCGGTCCATGTCGTCGCCGATCAGGTTCTCCATCACAACATCCGCGTGACGCTGCCCGTCGCCCAGAGGCCAGCCGGCCACGGCGCGGATATGCTGTTCGAACTGATCGACCGCACAGCCGTTTTGCGTCCAGTGGCCCGAGTTGTGAACGCGCGGCGCGATCTCGTTCACGATCAGGCCCTGCGGCGTCACGAACAGTTCGACCCCCATGACGCCGACATAGTCCAGCGCGTTCAGGATATTCGCAGCCAGCAGCACCGCGTCGGTCCGCAGGGCAGGGGACAGGCGCGCGGGCACCGTGGTCGTGTGCAGGATGCCGTCGCGGTGCACGTTTTCGCCGGGGTCGAAGCAGGCCACCTGGCCGTCCAGCCCGCGGGCGGCAATGATCGACACCTCGTGGCTGAAATTGACGAAGCCTTCCAGGATCGCGGGCGCGCCCTGCATGTCGGCCAGTGCGGACCGGGCGTCCTCGGGCGACTTCAGCCGCGCCTGCCCCTTGCCGTCATAGCCGAAGCGGCGGGTCTTGAGGATCGCCGGCGTGCCGATCCGTTCGATGGCGGCCTGCAGGCTGTCCAGGTCGGTCACATCGGCAAAGGGTGCGGTGTTCAGGCCCAGGCCTTGCAGGAATGTCTTTTCGGTCAGCCGGTCCTGACTGACCCGCAGCGCCTCGCGTCCGGGGCGGATGGGACGGTGCGATTCCAGAATGTCCAGCGCCTCGGTCGGGATGTTCTCGAACTCGTAGGTGATGACATCGACCGATTGCGCAAACGCGGCAAGCGCCTCGGCATCTTCATAAGGTGCGGTGGTCACGCGATGCGCCACCTGGCCCGCCGGCGGGTTGGCGCCCGGCTCGAAGATATGGGTCACGAAGCCCAGCCGCGCCGCGGCCATCGACAGCATCCGCCCCAGCTGGCCGCCACCCAGAATTCCGATCACCGCGCCGGGCTGCAAAGGGTCATTCATCGCGCGGCTCCTCGGGGATCGAGTCGGACAGCGCGGCGCGCCAGGCGTCCAGCCGACCGGCCAGGTCTGCGTCCTGCAGGGCCAGAATACCGGCGGCCATCAGGCCGGCATTGGCGCCGCCGGCCGAACCGATGGCCATGGTCGCAACCGGGAAACCCTTGGGCATTTGCACGATGGAATAGAGCGAGTCGACACCGGACAGCGCGCGCGTCTGCACCGGAACGCCAATCACCGGTACCCGCGTCTTGGACGCCATCATCCCCGGCAGATGTGCGGCACCGCCAGCGCCGGCGATGATCACCTGCAGCCCGCGCTGCACGGCGGTCTTGCCGTACTCCCACAAACGATCCGGCGTGCGGTGGGCCGAGACGATCTTGGTCTCGTAGGCCACGCCCAGTTCGTCCAGTATCTCTGCAGCGCCTTTCATGGTGGGCCAGTCCGACTGGCTACCCATGATGATTCCGACCTTGATCTCGCTCATCCGCCCTGTTCCCCGCCTGCTTTAGGAAGCGCGCACTATAGTGAAATCCGCTTGCGTGGCAATGCGGTTGACCGCGCCGGATCAGGCGATGATGTCAGGGGTCAGGCGATCCTCGATCAGCCGGATGATATCCTTCAGGCGCAGCTTCTGTTTCTTGAGCCGCTTCACCGTCAGCTGATCGGCAGTGCCGGTCGCCTCGAGCGCCTTGATCGCCTCGTCCAGGTCGCGGTGTTGTTGGCGGAACACCTCCAGTTCGACGCGCAGAACCTCGTCGGTTTTCATCGAAATGTCGGTGGGCGCGTTCATGGGCGACTCATGTGTGGCTGGTGGTGCGTGTTACACAAGATAGTGCGTTCAAGTGAATCCGCCTAGACCTTGTGAAGACACACGTTTCATCCCATATTGTCTTGTGCGCAGCTGCCGTTACGGGGCCGCGCATCACGTCGCTTTGACAAAGAAGGACGAGAAAACGTGTCAAAACTTACTCTTGGCTCATACCCGCATCTTCTGGGGTTCGAGCAGCTGGAACGCCTTCTGGAACGGTCTGCAAAGGCCGGAAACGAAGGGTATCCGCCCTACAACATCGAACAGACGTCGGATCATTCCTACCGCATTACCTTGGCCGTGGCCGGGTTTGCCGAGGATGACCTGTCGATCACCATCGAAGATCGGCAACTGGTGATCCGGGGCCGTCAGCGCGACGACAGCGAGGGGCGCGTGTTCCTGCACCGCGGCATCGCGGCCCGTCAGTTCCAGCGCATGTTCGTGCTGGCCGACGGTGTCGAGGTCGGCGAGGCCATCATGGAAAATGGCCTTCTGCATATCGACCTGACCCGCGCCGTGCCCGAAACCGTTGTGCAGACGATCAACATAAGGAAGGGGTAAGCCATGAATACACCGTATGAAATCAACACCGAAGGCAATCGGATCGTCTATGTGAAGGCCGTGAACGTGGCCAACCTGCCGCACGAGGTGCGCACACAGGTGGGTGATCTGGATCATCTTTATGCCGTTCACGATTCAGATGGGCAGCAACTGGCGCTTGTCGCCGATCGAAAGCTGGCCTTCGTACTGGCGCGGCAGCATGACCTGTCTCCGGTGGCTGTGCACTGACACGGCCACAGACCGATTCAGCGTGACAAGCGGCGCGCGAGGCGTCAAACATGCCACCCGCGGGTTTGCATTCCCGGCACTTTCTGACTGCAGGCACGAGAGGGCGCATGAGCTGGTTCGATTTCGATTGGGTGGATGCCTTCAGCGACACGGCATTCGGCGGAAATGGTTGTGCAGTCGTGCATGGTGGCGCGCATTTGCCGGAAACGGTCTGCACGGCATTTGTCCGCGAGACGTCTTTGGTCGAATGCACGTTTACCGGCCCATCGGATGCGGCGGATATTCGCGTACGGTATTTCCTGGCCAGCCGCGAAATTCCCTTTGCCGGACACCCGACCATTGCGACGGTGGCAGCCATGCGCTCCCGTGGAATGATATCTGGTGACGCACTGACGCTGGAAACCGGAGCAGGGATCGTGTCGATCCAGCTGCATGGCGACCAGATCGAGATGACCCAGATCGCGCCAGAATTCGGTACGCGGGTGCCGGAAGACCTTGTTGCGGCTGCGATCGGCCTACCTGCAAGTGCGATCATTTCGCCGCCGCAGATGGTTTCGACCGGGCTTCCGTTCTGCATTACAGTTCTGCGGGATCACGCAGCCTTGCGCGCGGCACAACTGAATGTGGATGCGCTGCAACGGGTGGCGGAAACTGCCGGATATGCCGGGTCCGACATGGCTGAACCCTTTCTGGTGACCCTGCAAGGGGCCACGGCTCAAGGGGATACGTTCTCGCGTCTGTTGCTGGCACCGCCCAGCCCGCCCGAAGATCCGTTCACCGGCTCCGCCACCGGCGCAATGGCGGCTTACCTGTGGAAATACGGGCTGATGCCGAAAGACAGCTTTGTCGCCGAACAGGGCCACGATATGGGCCGCCCCGGCCAGGCGACCGTAACGCGGGTCGGGCCAACGGATGCGATGACGGGCATCAAGGTTGCCGGGTGCGGGTTTGTCCTGATGCGCGGCCAGACCGACCTGCCGGACAGCCTGCAATGACCGAACCTGCCATCGCGATCCTGCCCTATGGGCACCGCTTGGGGCCAAAACTCGCCTCGGTTCCGCTGGCAGATCTGAATTGGCCGCTGGGCTGCCCCGAGCGCCTTTCAGGAAAGACCGTTGGTGACCTCGCGCCCACCGACCACCTGATCATGTATCCCAATTCCACTGTACACCTGCGCCTGCGACGCGGCACGCGGGCTCGGATATCGCTGATGATGGGCGAGCCATCGGCCATACATGGCAAGCACGATCGGATGCTGCGCTGGACCTGGCGGCGTTTTTTCCGGGTGTTCACCTTTCACGACGTATTGCTGAACAGCTTGCCCAACGCGGTTTTCCTGCCCTACGGCGTGACCCAAGTTCCCGAGTGGCAGGATCTGAGCGTCGTCAAGACGCGGTCATGTTCGCTGATCGCGTCGGCAAAGCGCGATCTGGAGGGGCACCAGCTGAGGCACAGGCTGATCGATTGGGCCCGCGACACAGGCGCTGACATCGACATCATGGGCCGCGGCTATCAGCCGTTCGAGAACAAGTCAGACGGGTTGGCACCTTATCGTTATTCGGTCGTCATCGAAAACGTGCGCGAGAGGAACTACTTCTCGGAGAAGCTGATCGACGCCGTTCTGTGTTCGACAGTCCCGATCTATTGGGGGTGCCCCAATATCGGCGACTTCCTCGATACCGAGGGGATGATCCTGTGCGAAACCGAGGCGGACATCCAGCAGGCCGTGCAAATGCTGTCGGGGGAAGACTATGAAAAACGCCTGCCGTATCTGCGGGCGATGCAACCGCAGGCCGCCATCTTTGGAGAGTTCGAACTGAGAGCTGCCGAGGCCCTGCGGGATCAGCTTTCAGCAGGCTGACTGTGCAACCCGCGCACTTTGGCTTGCCGGAGTGGGTCAGCGCCGCGAGACACGTTCCAGGTAATCGATCGCGTCCTGCAATTCCTCCAGAATGTCATACCAGCCATCCACGTCGTTCAGCCGGCGGAACTCGGCTTTGACCGAGTCGTGGTGCATCATGTCCTTGGCCTCTTTGAGACTGTCGCGCGCCGAGTCTGGCTCCATGTTGCCGGCAGCGATCTTGGCCGCATCGATGACCTCAAGGATCTGGCGAAGACGGGTCGTGCCGGGCGTCGGCGGAACCGGTGGCACGACAAGCCCCAAAGGGTGATCCTGGGGCGGCGGCTGCAGTGTATCCAGCGCCTTTTGAATCTTGGCTTTGATCTTGTCGCACTCCTTCACCCAATCCGCGTAGGTGCGGATCGACTTCAGAAGGTCCAGCAGCCAGTCTATGGGGATAAATGGTGTCAGGCACCCTGCCACAGCCGGCGAAGCCATCAACGCCGGAAGTTGCAACCGGGAAAACTGGGCGATCTTGTAGTCGGCAATTACCGCTGCGCGGTTGTCTCCCGCAAACATGGCTCCGCCATCTTCGGTGCTTTTTTGAGTTGCCATATGTTCACCCTCCCAAAGGATGCAGACAAATTATGTCTGCGCAAAATATGCGAAATAGTAGCATTTTCTGGAGGAAACGTCGAACTACCGCAAATCTGCGCGGATGGAAGGGGGGTGTTCAAAGCAGTGTTCAGGAAATGAAAGACCCCCGGAGATGTCTCCGGGGGTCAGTGTTGATAGCAGTTGGCTGTGGCTCAGGATCCGGCGATCAATCCCATGCTTTCCAGCTTCAGCAGAACCTGATGGGCGCAGTTGTCCACGTCCACATTCTCGGTCTCGACGCGCAGTTCCGGGTTTTCCGGCACATCGTAAGGGTCCGAAATACCAGTGAACTCTTTGATCCTGCCTTCACGCGCGAGCTTGTACAGGCCTTTGCGGTCGCGGCGTTCGCATTCCTCGATGCTGGTGGCCACGTGAACTTCGCAGAACGCGCCGAATTGCTCGATCTCCTCGCGCACGGCGCGGCGGGTGGTGGCGTAGGGCGCGATCGGGGCACAGATGGCGATTCCGCCGTTCTTGGTGATCTCGGAGGCCACATAGCCGATGCGGCGGATGTTCAGGTCCCTGTGTTCCTTCGAGAAGCCCAGTTCCGAGCTGAGGTTCTTGCGGACAATGTCACCGTCCAGCAACGTGACGGGACGGCCGCCCATCTCCATCAGCTTGACCATCAGAGCGTTGGCGATGGTCGATTTGCCCGAGCCCGAGAATCCGGTGAAGAAGACGGTAAAGCCCTGCTGGCTGCGCGGCGGATAGCGGCGGCGCAGTTGCTCGACCACCTCGGGGAACGAGAACCACTCGGGGATCTCAAGCCCCTCGCGCAGACGCCGGCGCAGTTCGGTGCCCGAGATGTTCAGGATCGTGACGTTGTCGCGGTCCTCGATCTCGTCCGCGGGTTCGTACTGGGCGCGTTCCTGCACATAGACCATGTGTTTGAAATCGACCATCTCGATGCCGATCTCGTCCTGGAATTTGCGGAACAGGTCCTGGGCGTCATAGGGGCCGTAGAAATCCTCACCCTGGCTGTTCTTGCCGGGGCCGGCATGGTCGCGGCCGACGATGAAGTGGGTGCAGCCGTGGTTTTTGCGGATCAGGCCGTGCCAGACCGCTTCGCGCGGGCCGGCCATGCGCATCGCCAGGTTCAGCAGGCTCATCGTGGTGGTCGAAGCCGGGTACTTGTCCAGCACCGCCTCATAGCAGCGCACGCGGGTGAAGTGATCGACATCACCGGGCTTGGTCATGCCCACGACCGGGTGGATCAGCAGGTTGGCCTGCGCTTCACGCGCGGCGCGGAAGGTCAGTTCCTGGTGCGCGCGGTGCAGCGGGTTGCGGGTCTGGAAAGCCACGATGCGGCGCCAACCGACCTTGCGGAAATAAGCGCGCAACTCGTTCGGGGTGTCGCGGCGCGCCTTGAAATCATAATGCACCGGCGGCTGGATGCCGGTCACGGGGCCGCCCAGATAAACCTTGCCTGCCACGTTGTGCAGGTAGTTCACGGCCGGATGCGCATCATCATCGGCACCGAACACCTTCTCGGCCTCACGCGATTTGTCCGGGGTCCAGCGGTCGGTAACGGTCATGGTCGCCAGGATCACGCCTTCCTGGTCGCGCAGCGCAATGTCCTGACCCAGTTCGATCTGATCGGCGAAATCTTCGTTCACATCCAGTGTGATCGGCATCGGCCAAAGGCTTCCGTCGGCCAAGCGCATGTTTTCGACGACGCTGTCATAGTCTTCCTGACTCAGAAAGCCCTTTAGCGGGTTGAACCCGCCATTCATCAGCAATTCCAGATCACAGATCTGGCGCGGGGTCAGGTCCCAGCTGGTCAGGTCGGCGGCTTCGACTTTCAGCTTTTGGGCGGATTCATAGGAAACATACAGTTCTGGGATCGGAGCCAGGTTACTCAACATCGTCATCGCAATACTCTTGAGGCAGTGTGGTCAGTCAGTGATTCAGGTGCATTTCCGGGCCATGTGCCCCGGTCGTCAGTCGAAGTCCATATACATTCATGAAACAAAGGAGGATATGCGCGGTTTTTCCCCGGAATGGAAGGTTTTTCCGGGCCGGAACCGAAAAAGCGACGAAAATCCCGCCGGATGGGGACAATATCGTCAACCGGCGACGATCTGTTCTGGTGAGGTCAGAAGTTGGTCCAGATCCAGAGCGCGCTCGACGGGCAGGGCAGGGACGGGCTCGGTTACGCCCCGCAGCTGGAACAGACGCAGGTCAAGGCCATCGGTCTCAAACCCGGCCGCGCGCAGCACGGCTTCCGAGACCAACAGCTCGGCCCCGAGCGCCTTGGTTTCTCCTTCCAGCCGACTGGCGACGTTCACGGCGTCACCGATGATGGTCCGCGCGGCGTGGCCGGCAGCGCCGATCTCTCCCAACACAAGGTCGCCCAGGTGCAGGCCCATGCCGATGCGGATCGCGGGGCTGTTTTCCTGGGACAGCTGCTGGTTGAACTGCGCAAGCGCATGACTGATGTCGATCGCAGCTTTCAGGGCAGAACGGGCCGAGCTGGACGTGTCGGGTGTTTCGAACACGGCCAAAAGGCCATCGCCCATGTATTTGTCGACGACCCCGCCGTCTGCGGTAATGGCTGGAACAATGGCGTCAAAGAACCGGTTCAGCAGGAACACGATGTCATAGGGCAGTTGCCCCGTTGTGCGCGCGGTAAACCCGCGCATGTCCAGAAACAGCACGGCCAGTTTTCGCTCTTGCCCCTGGCTGGCATGCGCCCGCTGGCGTCCACCATCCGGCCGGAAAACGCGGAAAACCGTCAAGGGGCTGGAAGGGCGGACCTGGCAGGCCAGGCGCGTGCGCTGTGTGGCCCCCACGGCTTTCAGGCTGCGGGCTTCGACCTCGCTGGGCGGTGGCAGTGACTCGGCGCCATCCTCGACGATGACACGGCAGGTGGTGCAGCGCCCCCGGCCGCCGCACAGTGCAGTATGCGGAATACCGTTGGCTTGTGACATCTCAAGCAGCGTCATGCCTTTCTCTGAGGTCACTTCTGGCCCATCGACATATCTGACGCGCACCGAGTGTCGTCTGCGCCAAAGCTTGCCTCCGAAATGGAACGCAAGAGCTGCAGCAAGCGCGATCCAGAAGGCCATCAAGGCGTTGTCCTTGACGCTGAACAAAACCTGGAACTCTTCGGGGCCGGGCCAGTTGTAATGCTCAATATACTGTTCGCGTAGATCCGGATCCGCAAAATCCATCCAGATGCGCCGCCCTTCGGTCAGCAAACCGGCCAGGGCAAAGCTTGGGATGAAGACGGCAACTCCGATCAGATAGGGTACGGTTTGGCGCCACCACGAAGTCAGTCGCAGCCAGATATGCAGTCCGATGCACCCGTGTATCCAGACGATCAGCATCAGCAGACTTTGCATCCAGATGGCCGAATTTGGCCACATCAGAATGATGATGTAGCCCATCTCGTCATTCACGTCGAAAACCTGATGCGCATAGCGTGTCTGGACGATGTGCGAGATCAGTTGCAGCGGAATGAGAAGGCCAAGAACGATCTGCAGGGCCGTATGAAAAGGCATTCGCAGGGTTCGGCGCTGGGCGATCGACACCAATGCCAGACCCGCATGTACGATCAGGGCAAGATACAGGACAGCGCTGCCAATCGAATGGCGCGTGACCGTTTTCCGAGAGTCCTGCATGTCATGCAGGTAGTCGGTGTGAAACAGCCCCAACCCGATATTGATGAAGTGGAAGAAAGCAAAGACAAACAGCACAAGACCACTGATGATCCTGAGACGGGTCGCCCAACTGCCCTGCCAAAGGGGAGTGTTCAAAAGATCACCTGAAATCTGCCGCGCTCGGGGCAAGTCTGCGTTGCCGCGCAGTGCGGGTCAAGGTGCCAGAGGAGGGCGGTACGCAGCGCCGAAGGCGCTGCGCGTCGCGGTCATTCCTGTTCGGCAAGGAACCGTTCGGCATCCAGCGCAGCCATGCAGCCCATTCCGGCCGAGGTCACGGCCTGCCGGTACACATGGTCGGTCAGGTCGCCGGCCGCGAACACGCCGGGGATCGAGGTCTGCGTGGTGCCGGGCTTGGTTTTGACATAGCCGCCCATGTGGGTTTCCAGCACGTCCTTGACCAGTTCGTTGGCAGGTGCGTGGCCGATGGCGACGAACACGCCCTTGCAGGGGATCTCGGTGATTTCGCCCGTCTTGACGTTCTTCACCCGCACGCCTTCGACGCCCAGCGGGTTATCGGTGCCGATCACTTCCTCCAGCTGGTGGAACCACAGCGGCTCGATCTTTTCGTTCTTGAACAGGCGGTCCTGCAGGATCTTCTCGGCCCGCAGTTCGTCCCGGCGGTGGATCAGCGTGACCTTGCTGGCGAAATTGGTCAGGAACAGCGCTTCTTCCACGGCGGTGTTGCCGCCGCCGATCACCACGATCTCCTGTCCGCGATAGAAGAACCCGTCACAGGTGGCGCAGGCCGACACGCCAAAGCCCTTGAATTTCTCCTCCGATGGCAGCCCCAGCCATTTGGCGCGTGCGCCGGTTGCCAGGATGACCGAGTCCGCAGTGTAGACGGTGCCGCTGTCGCCCTTTGCGGTGAAAGGCCGTTTGGACAGGTCCAGGTCGTTGATGATGTCACCGATCACCTCGCAGCCCATGGCCTTGGCGTGATCCTGCATGCGCACCATCAGGTCGGGGCCTTGAACCTCGGTGTCACCCGGCCAGTTCTCGACCTCGGTGGTGGTGGTCAGCTGGCCGCCCGGTTCGATGCCTTGCACCAGAATCGGGTTCAGCATCGCGCGGCTGGCATAGACGCCCGCAGTGTATCCGGCAGGCCCCGATCCGATGATCAGAACCTTGGTGTGTCGTGTCTCGGCCATGGAACCCCCACTCGATTATTGCCTGAGCGCCGTCGTGGGCGCCGGGTTTCGATATAGCGACAGCATCGGTCAGCTTAAAGCCCCTTCGTCTCACCCGTCCGTCATGTGGTTCCAAGGTGCCGGCTTGCCTGATCGACAGACAAAGATTATTGCGCTGGTGCGAAAGAATATTGCGCATGGCACCTGCGCTGATATAAGAACCGAAAATTTCAGGAGCACCGCATGGTCACGACACGGCTGGACGAGATCGACCGAAAGATCCTTGCAGAACTGCAGGCAGACGGGCGAATGACCAATGTCGAGCTCGCCAAACGTGTCGGAATCTCGGCCCCACCCTGCCTGCGGCGCGTACGCACGCTGGAGGAGGCCGGCTTTATCCGAGGATACCACGCCGAGGTCAACGCCCGGGAACTGGGGTTCGAAGTTCAGGTCTTTGCGATGGTTGGACTTGAAAGCCAGGCCGAGGCGGAGCTGCGGGCGTTCGAAGACCGCTGCCGAGACTGGCCGTTGGTCCGGGAATGCCACATGCTGAACGGCGAGGTTGACTTCATCCTGAAATGCGTCTCCCCCGACCTCAGCAGTTTTCAACAGTTCCTGACGGGTGAGTTGCTGACCACGCCGAACGTGGCCAGCGTCAAGACTTCGCTTGTCATCCGCGGTGCAAAAGACGAACCCGGCGTGCCGTTCGACGTATTGGAAGAACGGATGAACCGGACGGCGTAAAGCCGGCGCGTCTGGTTTGCGATGCGCAAGGCGGCAGCACCGCCACGATGGCCAGAGAAATGGCCCAACTCAGTAAAATCTGCATGTTGCCCCCCAAAATGCAGTGGTGATGGTTAAAGCTGTCACGCCGTGATGGCGTCGATCTCGCCCTCCCCGGCACGCGCCATGAGCAGCGGACCGAAATCGTGCAAGGAATGGATATGTGCGAACAGGTTCAGGTAGATCGAGCGCAGCGAGTGGCTCATCATCCGGACCGCGTTCACGCCGGGATGATAGGTTTCGAACTGCAGCCCATCGACATTGATGACCGCGTGGCGCTCCAGGCAGATATGGAACAGCTCGACCGGAGTGGGCGGCTGCGTTTCGATCACGGACATGCCGTCCTGAAATTCGGCAACGGGTGTCAACATCGGCTGGCCACCTCCGAGATGCCTTAGATGCGCCGGCGTCGCCAGCAAGCGGGCTGCGGGGCCGGCAATGACGCCGGACAATGGTTTTTGCATGCCGAACGTGTCTGCCATGATGCGGGTCAAAGGGCGTGTCCGCCCGCGCGAGTCTTCGCGGCCAGGTACCAAAGTGACCGAGCCTTTCCACAACACCTTTTCGGATGCGCCGGTCTGGGTCAGGACCGTGTCGCCCGGCATCAAGTCCTCGATGGCGACCGGGCCGTGTTCCGTCTCGACCAGAGACCCACGTGTAAAGGCGCAGAACGCGTCTTCGAAAACGGGCAGCGCCGGTGCGATGTGGCGTGTCTGCGAAACTTCCCCGTTTTTCAGCAGCGCACTCACCTCGTATCGACGCAGTTGCGCCTTCTGTTTGGTGCCTGGACGCGGTGCTTCGCGCAGCAATGCCGAAGTGTCGAGGGCATTCTGCGCGGCACGTGCCAGTGAATTTGGAATAGTCATATTATTCCGTTCCTTCCAATACGCCGAACAGGCGGGAAACATCCCCGTGGAGGCCCGCCTGACAGCTTGATTCTTTGTCTTGAAAAAAGTGCGCCACCTCCATGCGGGTACCGACATGGCCGCGCATGGCGAATGGATTTCGCATTCGTTTGGTCAACACAATGACCCCCCAGACAAACTCGTACACTGCGAACGTAATTGTCCGCACACAAACGCCCTGAAAAACGTCGGCTGCGAATACCAGCCTCGGTTCACGCACCGGCCCAGAGCAGCTTCCGGTGCGCGTCTTGCCCTGTTGAGGCCGGCAGCTGGCCCCAGAGGGATTTCGTATCAGCGTCGCGCGGCCAACCGGCGCACGACCCTTGCAGAGTGACTGGAAACCCGCTTCCAGGGCATTTCCGGTTGTTGGTCCCTGGTGGCCGCGACAACGGCGCGAAGAAAGCGAGATTTCAACTTCATATTCATGTCCTGCTCGAAGTTCGGGCCTAAGCCCTTTTCCCTTTGTAAAGCCAATGTGACGCGTCTTTGCGGCAGCGATGTGGCTGTTCCGGGATCAATTGAGGACAATGATGAAGTCTTGCGGCACCCCCTGAGTTCGGATGCCAGAAATCAGACGTTCGGAGAACGGATAACCATCTGAGCACTGGCAAAAATTAACAACGATTCTGATGACAGATAGACACAATAAATGTGGCGGAAAAGTGGCGCTTTCGCCTTAATTCGGTCGATCTTTACAATCGTATGGCGGAAATCAGGCGGCCGTAATCCGCCTCGCCGGCGTGGGTCGCGCGCCGGTAGGAATAGAACTTGTCGGGATCCGAATAGGTGCAATGCCGCGTCCATTCTGCTTGCCCGACGCCAGCCTGACGCAGCTTGTGAAGGCCAAAGGCCGGCAGGTCGAAATGCATCCGGTCGCCTTGCCCATTTGCAAAGAAACGCGCGTTGTCCTGGCTTTCCAAAAGGAAGTCTTCCAGAAACTCCGGGCCAACCTCGTAGGCGCGCTGCGAGATCGTCGGGCCGATGACGGCGATGATGTTTTTGCGGTGCGCACCCAGCGCCTCCATGGCGTCCAGCGTCGCCTCAAGGACACCGTCCAGAGCACCGCGCCATCCCGCATGTGCCGCCCCGATCACTTTAGCTTGAGGATCCGCAAACAGTACCGGCTGGCAGTCTGCCGTCAGGATCGTCAGCGCGAGGCCCGGCGTTGCGGTAACGATTGCATCGGCCCTTGGCTTCTCGCCTGCAATCGGCTTGTCGACGGTGATCACGTGTGGGGAATGTACCTGATGCACGCCGACCAATGCATCCAGTTTGACGCCCATGGCCTCGGCCACTCTGCTTCGGTTCAGCGCGACCGCCTCGCTCAGGTCGGACGAGCCCGTGCCACAATTCAGCCCGCTGAAGATACCGGACGAGGCGCCGCCCTTGCGACTGAAGAACCCGTGTCGAATCGGTGACAGCAAATCCGAGGTCAGAATTTCCAGAGTCATGTCCCAAGTCCCGATGGTGGCATCGCAGTTTTCGGGTAGAGGCCCAGCACCTTGAACAGGTTTCCCATTTCCTCTGGGTGCGTCAACCGCCGATGTGCCCGAACCAGCGTTTCCAGTTTTGATCCGGTCAACGCGCCGGCCAGAGATTGTGCGCGTTGGGTGATGCCCAGACGCTCAAGAAACACACCCTGAGGCGTCAGCCGCGTATGGGCGCAGCCCGTCGCGCCCGCCGCCAATGCCAGCGTTTCGAAATCCACATGTGCAGTCAGGTCGGCCTGACCCGGTGTGGCGAGCGGGTCGACGTATTCGTGCCCCTTGACGGCCTGCAACGTGTCGCCCAGCGAACGCCAGTCGCCATAGTCGATGACGAGAGCCATACCACCGTGGCTACGGATGATGCGGGCCGTTTCGGTCACGATGGGAACCGCCGCCGCGCACAGCTCGACCAGATCACCGTCCCGTGTATCCTCGAGGCGCGTCGCCAAGGCCGCTTGCGTCGCCCTCGGGCCAAGGCCGAATGCCAGCTGATCGCCCTGCAGGCCCACAAGACGTTCGCACCAACCGTCGCCGTCGCGCAGAAACTGGCGGATGGGCAAAGCGTCGAAAAATTCGTTGGCCACAAGAAATAGCGGAAGCTCTGGGAGATCGCCCACCGAAACGATCCAGTTCGGTGCGTGCGCATCCAGGGCCTCGGCTTGAAGTCCGCGCAGAACGGGCGAGGCTTCGAGCAATACCACCTGCGCGGCGTCGTGAAACCCGGGCACGCCCCGGGTAGCCCGCAGAATATCGGCCATGAGTGTTCCGCGCCCTGGGCCTAGCTCGGCGAGCGCAAACCGGCCGGGTCTGCCTTGATCAATCCAGCCCTGCGCGAGACAAAGACCAATCACTTCGCCGAACATCTGGCTGATTTCCGGAGCGGTGACAAAGTCTCCATGTGTGCCCAATGGGTCGCGAGTGGTGTAGTAGCCGTGCGTTGGATGCAGAAGACATTCGGCCATGTAGTCCGCCACGCTCATCGGCCCGTCTTGCCGGATGCGGTCGGTCAGGTGGCCAAGCAGGCTCATGCCGCCCGCCGTGCCCGTAGGGCGAACCACAAGCCGACGGCGATCATCGGTACAGATAGGATCTGGCCCATCGTCAGGCCGTACCCGCCCACTTGCCACGCAAGTCCAAGCGGGTTTCCGGCCGAAACGAATTGCGCATCGGGTTGACGAAAGAACTCGACGATGAAGCGCGAAGCGCCATAGCCCGCCAGAAATACGCCCATGATGCGGCCGGGCCAATGAAATGCGCCGCGCCTATACACCAGCCACAACAAAAGCAGGCCCAACAGCACGCCTTCCAGTGCAGCCTCGTACAACTGCGACGGGTGGCGGGCGCAAAGTCCGGCAGCGACATTTGCGCAATCCTGAGCTGCCGCGCCGGGAAAGATCACCGCCCAGGGCAGTTCGCTGGGTCGGCCCCACAGCTCGGCATTGACGAAATTGGCCAAACGGCCAAGCAACAGGCCGGGGGGGACCGTATGGGCGATCAGGTCGGCCAGCGAAAGCAAGGGGGCCGAATTGCGTCGCGCGAAGACCAGCGATGCGATCACCACACCCAGAAGGCCGCCGTGAAAGGACATGCCACCCTGCCAGACCTTAAGGATCTCAAGCGGGTGGGACAGGTAGTATTCGGGCTGATAGAACAGAACAAAGCCCAATCGCCCGCCGATGATGACCCCTAGGATGATCCAGGTGATCAGGTCCTCCAACTGGTCCGGTCTCAGGGGCGGGGATTGATCCGGCCACAAAGCGGGACGGCGCACCGCCATCACTGCCATGCGCCACGCGATCAGGATGCCCGCGATATAGGCCAGTGCATACCACCGCAGCGCGAACTCGATTCCGAAGGCGGAAATCGAGAACAGCTCGGGCGACAGATCGGGGAAATTCAAAACAGCTTGCATGTGCGTCTCATTGCCCGGGGTTGGCTGACCAAGTCAACCTTGAGACTGGGCTCTGCATCCCCCATATAGAAGCCATTCGCGATTCCGGAGTAGACACATGCAAACCCGCAACAAGTTTCTGGACGATATGTCCCAGTTGATGACCAACGCAATGGGCGTGGCGCAGGGTGCGCGGGAAGAGGCTGAAACGGCGATGAAGTCCTTGGTCGACCGCTGGCTGGCGGATCGCGACTTTGTCACGCGTGAAGAGTTCGATGCCGTCCGCGCGATGGCCCAGAAAGCGCGAGAAGAAAACGCGGCGCTTCAAGCGCGGATCGCCGCGCTTGAAGCCAAGCGGGACAAATAAGCTCAGCCGCAGATCGGCATTTCAGAATTTTTGGCAAGACCCTACACCGCTCAACCCGCACTGGGCTTCGCAGTGTGGGGAGTCTCGCCGCATTGCAAAAATAAATCAAGGCAAAGCTGCAGGGTGCGCCAATATTTTGGTGGCCGTTGCCAGCTGTCCACAACTTATTGCTGTTATCCCCAAGAATGGGGGTTGCCAGAGTCCCAGCCACAGCGCACCATATTTAGTACAGGCCTATGGGGGAAGCCCGGCTTGTAGAGCAGGCAACTAGCGCTGGGGCGCTGCCAGCCCCGAAATGCTAGGTATTAAGTGAGGTGGCACCATGGCACTTTCCGAGCAGTTTTTCGAAGAAGACATTCATCCGATTGATATTGTCGAACATCTGGCTGAACACCACGATTGGGATTTCGACCGGATCGGAGACGACCAGATCGCCATGGCGGTCGAAGGACAGTGGCGCACCTACTCGATCACGCTGGCCTGGTCCAACTATGACGAGACTCTGCGGATGGTCTGCTCGTTCGAGATGGAGCCGCCCGAGGACCGGGTTTCCGATCTCTATGAATTGCTCAACCGCATGAACGACCAGTGCTGGGCCGGCGCCTTCACCTACTGGGGCAATCAGAAGCTGATGGTCTACCGCTACGGCCTGGTGCTGAGCGGCGGGCAATCGGCCAGCCCCGAACAGATCGACACGATGATCACCGCCGCGGTCCTGAGCGCCGAGCGTTACTATCCTGCGATCCAGTTGGTAACCTGGGGCAACCGTACGCCCGAGGATGCGATGCAAGTCGCCATTGCAGAGGCTTACGGCCGCGCGTAAAGCTTTGCCCCAAACCGCAAAAGCAGGGGAGGGGCAATCATGGACATGTCACGCGTCGCGGATCAGGGGGTGGTGCTTCTGGGATGCGGAAAGATGGGGTCGGCCATGTTGGCCGGCTGGCTGGAACATGGCCTGCCTGTCGCATCTGTATGGGTGATCGACCCGAACCCTTCCGACTGGCTAAGGGCGCAAGGGGTCAATATCAACACCCCACTTCCTGAAAGACCTGCCGTCGTGTTGGTTGCCGTCAAACCTCAGATGATGGGCGAGGCACTGCCGGCAATTCAGGCGTTGGGGGCAGGCGAAACCCTGTTCATCTCGGTCGCCGCTGGAACTTCCATCGCCACATTCGAGCGTGTTCTGGGTGCTGGTACTCCGATCATTCGGGCCATGCCGAACACACCCGCTGCGATCCGGCAGGGCATTACAGCGCTGATTGGAAATGCCGGCACGTCGGGCTCCGACATGACCCTGGCCGAAGATCTGCTGTCGGCCATCGGTGATACCGTGCGCCTGCAGGATGAGGCGCAGATGGACGCGGTCACCGGTCTCAGCGGCTCGGGCCCGGCCTATGTCTTTCATTTGATTGAAACGCTAGCTGCCGCCGGTGAGGCGCAAGGCCTTCCGCATGCTCTGGCCATGCGCCTGGCCAAGGCGACGGTCGCCGGGGCAGGGGCTCTGGCGATGGCGTCCGAGGAAGATCCCTCGCAATTGCGCATCAATGTCACGTCACCCAACGGCACGACGCAGGCAGCGCTGGAAGTCCTGATGCATGAACAGGAAGGGTTTCCAAACCTGTTGCACCGTGCCGTAAAGGCGGCAACCGATCGATCCAAGGAGCTGTCCGGTGAGTGAAATATCCTTCGACGACTTCCTCAAGGTCGACATTCGCGTAGGAGAGGTCATCCGGGCCGAACCCTATCCCGAGGCCCGCAAGCCCGCGATCAAAATGTGGATCGACTTCGGCGACGAGATCGGCGAGCGCAAGACCTCGGCGCAGGTTACCGCGCATTACACGCCCGAATCCCTTGTCGGCAAACATGTGCTGGCCGTGGTCAATTTCCCGCCGCGTCAGATCGGGCGGTTCATGTCCGAGGTTCTTGTTCTGGGTCTGCCGGACGAATCGGGCGAGATTGTTTTGATCGGTCCTGATGGCAAAGTTCCCGTGGGCGGGCGGATGCACTGATGAAGCTGTTGATCACCCGACCGATGACCCCCGCGGTCACGGCCCGCGCGCGGGATGAGTTCGACGTCGATATCCGAGATAGCAACGCACCGCTCAGCATTGATGAGATGGCGCGCGCATTGCGGGACTACGACGTGGTCGTTCCGACTTTGGGTGATGTCTTTTCGGCCGATGTCTTTGAAATGGTCACGGCTCCGCGGTGCAAACTGCTGGCCAATTTTGGGGTGGGTTTCAATCACATTGATGTGGCGGCAGCGCAGGCTGCTGGTGTTCGCGTGACCAACACACCAGGGGCGGTCACGGATGCAACGGCGGACATTGCCATGACTCTGCTGCTGGCAACGTCCCGCCGCGCGGGCGAGGGTGAACGGCTGGTCCGGTCCGGCAATTGGCAGGGCTGGCACCCGACCCAGATGCTGGGACAGCACGTCACCGGAAAACGGGTCGGAATCATCGGAATGGGACGGATCGGGCAAGCCATTGCCCGGCGCTGTCACTTCGGATTCGGGATGCAGGTCAGCTATCAGTCCCGCACGCCCAAGGATCTGGATTTCCCTGCCGAGTTCGTTCCCGACTTGGCGGCCCTGGCTGCTGTGGTCGATTTTCTGGTCGTCGCCGTCCCCGGTGGCGTTGACACCTTCCACCTCATAGACGCTTCGGTTCTTTCAGCTATGCGGCCGTCGGCCATTCTGGTCAACATCGCTCGCGGAGAAGTCGTGGACGAAGCTGCACTGATCCATGCACTGAAAAACGGCCAGATCGCCGGGGCCGGGCTGGATGTCTACGAGTTTGAACCCGCCGTGCCGCAGGCGTTCCGCGAGATGGAGAATGTCACCCTGCTGCCGCATCTGGGCACCGCGACCGAGGAAGTGCGCACGGATATGGGGCACATGGCATTGGACAATGTGGCGGCTTTTGTCGCCGGGCGACCGCTGCCAAATCTGGTCTAACTGCCCACGGCCTCGCGCCAGTGTTTCCGGCAGAGTGAAACATAGGTCTCGTTTCCGCCAATCTGCACCTGCGCGCCTTGGGTGATGGTTTTGCCGTTTTCGTCCTGACGGATCACCATCGTGGCCTTTCGCCCGCATCTGCAGATGGTGCGGACCTCACGCATTTCATCGGCCAGCGCCAGCAGAGCCGCTGATCCTGGAAACAGCTTGCCCTGAAAATCCACCCGCAACCCGTAGGCCAGAACCGGTACTTTCAGGTCATCCACCGCATGAGCCAATTGCCAGACCTGTTCTTCGGTCAGGAACTGCGCCTCGTCCACAAAAACACAGGCCACTTTCCCCTGATCAAGACGGTCTTGGATCATCGCGAACACATCGTCGTGGGGAGTGAACGTATCTGCCTGTTCCGAGATTCCGATCCGCGATGCGATGCGCCCCTGGCCCGCGCGCCCATCAATGGCTGCGGTCATCAGATAGGTGTCCATGCCGCGCTCGCGATAGTTGTGCGACGCCTGAAGCAGCACCGTGGACTTGCCTGCGTTCATGGTTGAGTAGTTAAAGTACAGCTTGGCCATGGGCTGGGTCTAATCGGCTCACGCAGCGCGAGCAAGTCGTCAATGTCCCGAAAGAAATCGACGCCGCCATTGCAGTCGCAGAGGCCGAGCAGATGCTCTTGGGGATGGATAACCCCGCTTCCGCAACAGCGACACCGCCGGCCACGAAATGGCCGAAACAGCGCAGGGCCTGAAATACTGCCCCACAAACACTCTTTACCGGCATAAACTGCCGCCACTCACTCACAAAACCCCCGCATATCTGAGGGATAGCCAACATATGACATTTCAATTATGACTCGAGTATGGGAAATTTCCCCTCCCTTTCCCCGGTGCGGACAGCCGGGCAAGAGGGCGCAGCGAACAAAGGTACAAAAATGGCAGATATCGGGGCCTATCTGAAAAAGCACACCGAAGCTTTGGTCAAGGACGTGGGGATTGAAGCAGCATGCGAGATCACAGGGAAATCCAAGGCCACATTAGGCCGGTATTACTCCGACAATCCCGAGCACAGTGACCGGTTCATGCCGGTAGATGCGGTTGCACGTTTGGAAAACGCGGCCAGCTACCCGCATGTGACCTCGGCCCTGGCGGACCTGAAGAACATCACCTTGTCCTATGATGAGCGCAATTCGACCGGTACGCGCACCGGGGGCGTCAATTCGGACGTGATCGCACTGAGCCAGCGGTTCGCGATGCTGATGACCGAATACCAGGCCGCAATCGAGGATGGCATCATTACCGTCAACGAAGCCAAGCGTCTGCTGAAAGAAACCTCGTTGCTGCAACAGGTTCTGATCGAGATGAAATTGCACCTCGAAGAGGAAAGCGTCAGCTGAATTAGTTTTCCGGCAAGCCGTCAAGGGGCGGTGAAAAAGGCGATGTGCGCATCGCCTTCTTCAAGCTGAACTGAAGTAGCTCTTAGTCATTGTCAGTTTTCGTCGTTGTTGGCGTTGTTTCCGCGTCCGGGGCTTGAACCTTCGGGCCCATTTCCGCCCCCGTTGTTGCCTTTGCCGCCGCCGTTGTTGCCCTTGCCACCGCCTTTCCCGTCACCGTTGTTGCCTTTACCGCCGCCGTGACCGCCACCCTTGCCGGGCTTGCCGTCACCATGGCCGGGCTTGCCCCCGCCCTTGCCGGGTTTGTCTCCACCCTTGCCGGGTTTGCCACCGCCATCGCCAGGCTTGCCTCCGCCATTGCCGGGATCATCATTCCCGCCGCCGTTGCCCGGATCGTCGGATCCGCCATCACCGGGGTCATCATTCCCCCCGCCATTGCCGGGGCCGCTGTTTCCGCCGCCCGACCCTGATCCGCCGCCGGCGGATGGGCCGGTGCTGGATGCGGGTTGAAACCCGCTGGGGTCGTTTTCGCGGCCGTCAAAGCTGGTGGCGTTGGAAATCGATCCGGTCGGCAAATCGCTCAGCAGATTGGCCAGCCCCGGACATTGCTGCGAGGTATTGGCAAGAACCGACCCGAAATCTGCCCGTTGTTGCAGATGCGAGAGGAAACTGGGCGTAACCTGCGAACAGCCGCAAAGGGCCGCATAGTCACCAGTGTTGGCCGCGATCCGTGCTGTGTTGGCGTTGCAGACCTGGGGCTCGGCCATGGCCGCGCTGGCTGCAGCAACCCCCAAAAACGGGGCGACAACCCAGGCCGCCATTCCTGACTTAGAACTCTTGAACATGGCGCACCTTTCTTAACCTAGCGTCACCTGACATGCGGAATTGCATTGCCTTCCAGATGGAGGCCGCGGGTTAAGCTGCGCTGTATCAATTCTGAAGAAGTGTTCAGGAATACAAAAACAGTCCGCCTGCGCGGGCGAAATATTCGAGGTTATCGCTTGTTGCGCCGGACTTGGACTGGCGGCGCCGGCGTATCAGGCGTGGCGTTTGACGATGACGGACCCCACCGAATATCCAGCACCGAACGAGCAGATCAGACCGACATCGCCATCCTGAAGATCGTCTGAATATTTGGAAAAGGCGATGATCGACCCGGCTGACGATGTATTGGCATAGTCCTGCAGGATGTTGGGCTGTTCGCCCGGCTCCGGCTCTCGGCCCAAGACCTTTTTGCCGATGAAATCATTCATCGTCTTGTTGGCCTGGTGCAGCCACAGCCGCTTGAGATCGCCGCTTTCGATCCCTTCGGAATCCATGTGGTCGCTGATGTGTTTGCTGACCATCGGCAGCACTTCTTTGAACACCTTGCGCCCGTTCTGCATGAACTGCATGTCGCGGCGGTCGGTCAAACCATCTGGGCGCGTGCGCCGCAGAAAACCGTTGTTGTTGCGGATGTTGTTCGAAAACTCGGTTGCGCAGCGGGTCGACAGGATTTCGAAATGCGGGCCCTTTGCATCCTCGATCCGCTCGATCAGCGTGGCGGTGGCCACGTCACCGAAGATAAAGTGGCAATCCCGGTCGCGCCATTCCAGGTGCCCCGAGCAAATCTCGGGGTTGACCACCAGCGCCGCCCGTACGGACCCCGACCGGATCATGTCGGCCGCGGCCTGAATGCCGAACGTCGCCGAAGAACAGGCCACGTTCATGTCGAACCCAAAACCAGTGATGCCCAACGCGTTCTGGATTTCGACCGCAATGGCGGGATAGCCGCGTTCATGGTTCGACGCGGCACAGATCACCAGATCGACATCCGCCGCCGTCCGACCTGCCTGAGCCAGCGCCTTGTTGCAGGCGTCCAGCGCCATCTCGGTCATAATGCCCGGCTCGTCATCGCTGCGCTGGCGCAGCAGGGGATGCATCACGTCCGGGTCCAGCACGCCGGTCTTGTCCATGACGTAGCGGTTCTCGATGCCCGAGGCCTTGACGATGAACTCTTCCGAGGAGTGCTGCATCGGCTCCATCTCGCCCGCGGCGATGGCATCGGCGTTGGCAGCATTCATCTTGTCGGCATAGGCGTTGAAGGCTTTGACCAGCTCGGCATTGGTGATGACGTTTTCGGGCGTGAAAACCCCGGTACCGGTGATTGCGGGCGTGTACATGTCGGGTCCTGAATGTTTCGGATTCGCCCAAAATGCAGTCACAGCGCCCCCAGATCAAGAGATGTTGACCCAAGGGAACGGCATAGGTTTGCGCAAATTCAACTTCACATCTTGAATAGTTCGGAATCCGAAGTATATCACCGCTCGACTCGCACGGAGAGCATCCATGACCAAAGACATCAGTGAACGGCTGGCCCGACTGACCCCTGAGATCCAAGCGATGATGGGCGTCTATGCGCTGTACTGGAAACTGGAAGAGAGTTTCGGCTGCATCGATACCGATCTCAGCCATCAGGAATGCCACATGTTGATCAAGTTGGATCAGCCCAAGCGGATGGGAGTGTTGGCAGCCGACATGCTGACCGTGCCGTCGACCATCACGGCCACCGCCGATGCGCTTGAGGCGGCCGGTTATCTGACCCGTCAGCAGGATCCCGATGATCGCCGTGCGTGGTTGCTGGTGCTGACCGATAAAGGTGCCGAAGCCCGCAACATGCTGGTCACCACCGCCGGTGAGCTGTTTCACCGTGCCTCCGGGTTGGATGACGAGGAAACCGCTCAATTTGCCCGGCTTGCCCGCAAGATCCGGGACAACATTCTGAAAACGGGAATACCCGAGGGATTGACGAAATGAAGCTGCTGACTTCGCTGGGCCTTGCCCTTGCCGTACTGGCCGCACCGCTTGCGGCGCAAGACGACACCAAGCCTGTGAAACTTATGGTGGTGCATGAGACCGCTCCCGGATTTTCACGCCAGTTCTTCGGGCGCGTGGCCGCGCGGCAGACTGTCGATCTGGCGTTTCAGGTCGCCGGACAGATCGTGGAACTTCCCGTCAACGAAGGGTTCCAGGTGCCCAAGGGCAGCCTGATTGCAAAGCTGGACCAAGAGCCGTTCGAACTGGCACTGGAACGTGCGCGTCTTCAGAAGGATCAGGCTGACCGCACCGTGGCCCGCCTGTCGCGCCTGCGGGGGACGACTGCAAGTCAGGTCGCTGTCGATGACGCTGAAACCGCCGCCCAACTGGCCGCGATCGCGGTACGTGACGCCGAGTACAACCTCGAGCACACGACCCTGACCGCGCCGTTCGATGCGCTGGTATCGCGGCGTGAGGTCGAGAACTTCACCACCGTGGCCGCAGGAACGCCGATCGTCCGGATCCACGATCTGTCCGAATTGAGGATCGAGGTCGATGTGCCCGAAATCCTGTTCCAGAGGACCAGCCAGGAAGATGGCATTTCGATCACGGCAAAATTCCCCGCAAGTGACGAGGTCTTCCCGTTGGAAATCCGCGAATTCGACGCCGAAACTTCGAGCGTCGGCCAGACGTTCCGGATTCAGTTCGGCCTCACGCCGCCGGAAGACTTGCGGGTGCTGCCCGGATCATCGGTAACCGTCAATGTCCAGGTCGATGACAAACGCACTGGCATCATCGTTCCTCCGACCGCGATTGTCGCCGACGCCGAGGGCAATCTGGGCGTCATGGTCTTTTCGCCGGTCGGTGCGGATGCCGGCACCGTACGGCGTGTTCCCGTGACCATCGAACCAACCCAGACAGGAGACGTCCGGGTTCTGACCGGATTGTCGGACGGCGACGAAATCGTGGTGGCCGGCGGGTCCGTTCTAACCGATGGGCAGACCGTGCGCCGCTTTGCCGGCTTTGCGAACTGAAGGGGGCGATGATGAATATCGCACGCGCCTCGATCGACAGGCCGATCTATACGTGGCTGGTGATCCTGATCGCCTTGCTGGGTGGGATCTGGGGATTTTCGTCGCTCGGGCGGCTCGAAGATCCGGCCTTTACCATCAAGAACGCCGTAGTGTTGACCACGTATCCCGGTGCGACGGCTGAACAGGTGGCCGAGGAGGTCTCGGAGCCTTTGGAATCTGCCATCCAGCAGATGGGCGAGGTCGATGTCATCACCTCGGTCAACCGTCCCGGTCAATCGCTGATCGAAGTCGAGATCAAGTCCACCTACGATGGCAGCGAATTGCCGGATATCTGGACCCGACTCCGCGCCAAGGTCCGGGATGCGGCCCGTGGATTGCCGTCCGGTGTCAGCCAGCCCTATGTGAATGACGGGTTCGGTGACGTGTTCGGTCTTTTCTATGCGGTCACCGCGGACGGGTTCAGCGACGCCGAAAAGCACGAATTGTCGACCTTCTTGCGGCGCGAGTTGCTGACCGTTGAGGGCGTTGCGGACGTTGAAGTGCAGGGCTTGCCGGACGAAGCCATTTTCATCGAGCCGGACCTGGCCATTTCGGTCAACCAGAATGTGCCGTTGCAGTCGATCAACGAAGCAATCGCGAACGCCAATTCGGTTCAGTCGTCAGGGACGCTTCGGTCAGACGACGATCGCACCACGATCCTGACGGCGGATGGATCGGACAGCGTGTCCGAGATCGCAGGGCTGTCGGTTGGCTCTCAGGGGCAAGTGATCAACCTCTTTGACATGGCCGATGTCTACCGGGCCCGCCAGACCGATCCTGACATCATGATCCGGTTCAACGGCGTCGAAGCCTTCACCCTGGGTATTGCCGGCCTATCGACGGAAAACATCGTGGAGGTCGGAAAGCGCGTCGACGCCAAGCTGGCCGAACTGGATGTGGAAATTCCCGCGGGCGTCGATGTATTGCCGATCTACCAGCAGCACGTCGTGGTCGAGCAGGCTTCGAATGATTTTCTAGTGAACCTGGCCATGTCGGTTGCCATCGTGGTGGCGGTGCTTGGAATATTCATGGGTTGGCGCGCGGCGGTCGTTGTGGGCTCGACCCTTTTGTTGACCGTTGTCGGGACCCTGCTGTTCATGGCGCTGTTTTCCATCGAGATGGAGCGCATTTCGCTGGGCGCGCTGATCATTGCTATGGGGATGCTGGTCGACAATGCCATCGTGGTGGCCGAGGGGATGCAGATCTCCATGCTCAAGGGAAAAAATTCGCGCGATGCTGCCGACGAGGCCGCGTCCAAGACCCAGATCCCCCTTCTGGGGGCCACGGTCATTGGAATCATGGCCTTTGCTGGGATTGGGCTCAGCCCGGATGCGACGGGCGAATTCCTGTTCTCATTGTTTGCGGTGATCGCGATCTCGTTGCTGCTGAGCTGGGTGCTGGCCATCACAGCAACACCGTTGTTGGGGCATTATTTCTTCAAACAGGGCAAGGACGTGGATGTCGACGCTTATAGCGGCATCCTGTTCCGAACCTACGGGGCGATCCTGCGCTGGGCATTGCGGTTCCGGTGGCTGGTAGTGGCCGGTTTGGTCGGGATCACCGTGGTCTGCTATGCCGGCTTCGCGATGGTGAAACAGCAGTTTTTCCCGGACTCCAACACGCCGCTGTTCTTTGTTCACTACAAGCTGCCGCAGGGGACACCGATCGCGCGGACGAGTGCCGATATGCAAGTCTTCGAAGACTGGCTGGCCCAGCGGGATGATGTCGTCTCGGTCACCACGTTTGTGGGGCAGGGCGCGACGCGGTTCATGTTGACCTATTCGGCCGAGAAGCCCAACCCAAGCTATGGGCATATGATCATCCGGACCGAAACGCTCGAGGACATTCCCGTCCTGCGTGCTGATCTGGAGGCCTTTGGTGAAACCCAATTCCCCGAAGGCGAATTCCGGACCAAGCGTCTGGTGTTCGGCCCCGGCGGCGGTACCCCGATCGAGGCGCGGTTCTCGGGCAGCGATCCGGTCGTCCTGCGGCAACTGGCCGACGAGGCGGTGCGGCGCATGTCGGCTGCATCGCCAAATGCGCTGGACGTGCATCACGACTGGCGTGAAATGGAATTGGCGGTCCAGCCGATCTATGCCACTGAGCGTGCGCAGACGGCCGGTGTCACCCGCGAAGACATCGCCGCCACCCTGCAATTCTCGACAGACGGCATCACCGGCGGCGTGTTCCGCGAGAGGGACCGCCTGATCCCGATTATCCTGCGTCGCCCGGCGGACGGAGAATACTCGATCGTGGATCAAGTGGTGTACTCGGACCAGTCACAGAAATTCGTGCCGATCGAGCAGATGGTGGACGGGTTCCAGTACAAAGCGCTCAATACACTGGTGCATCGGCGCGATCGCGTTCTGACCGTCACGGTGGGCGCAGACATCCCGGCCGGCCTGACCGCGGCACAGGTTCATTCCGAGATTCGCGATGCGATCGAGGACATGGAACTGCCGCTGGGCTACAAGCTGGAATGGGGCGGCGAGTTCGAGGATTCCGGCAAAGCGCAAGCCAGCCTTGGCAAACAGTTGCCGCTGAGCCTTTTGATCATGGTTCTGATCTCGGTACTGCTGTTCAACGCGATCCGGCAACCGGTCATCATCTGGCTGCTGGTGCCGATGTCCGTGAACGGCGTGGTGATCGGGCTGCTGGGCACGGGCCTGCCATTTACCTTCACCGCGCTTCTCGGGCTTCTCAGCCTGTCGGGGATGCTGATCAAGAACGGTATTGTTCTGGTCGAAGAAATCGACCTTGTCCGCGCCACGGGCAAGCCTCTGCGCGAAGCGATCATCGAAGCCTCGGTCTCGCGTCTGCGCCCGGTCATGCTGGCGGCGATCACCACGATCCTGGGGATGGCGCCGTTGCTGACCGACGCGTTCTTCGTGTCGATGGCAGTGACGATCATGGGTGGTCTGGCTTTCGCGACGATCCTGACCATGATCGCCGCGCCGGTGTTCTACATGCTTTTCTTCTCTCGGGAAGAACAGCGCAGGCTGGCGGCGCAGACTGCATGATCTAACGAAAAAAAGCCCCGGCGAACGGCCGGGGCTTTTTGCTTGTCCGCTGCGGGCTTCAACCCTGTAGCGATTTGACCTCTACATCCCCTTCAGCCTGTGCCTTGATGGCCAGCGCGGCGGCGTGGCTGGCCGCGGCCGTGGTGTAGTAGGGGATCTTGTCATAGAGCGCGATCGAGCGGATGGCCTTGCTGTCCTCAACTGCCTGCGCGCCTTCGGTGGTGTTCATGACCAACTGGACCTGACCGTCCTTCAGCATGTCCACCACATCGGGGCGGCCCTCGTAGACCTTGTTGACCACATCACAGGGCACGCCCTTGGACTCCAGCCATGTCTGTGTTCCGCGGGTGGCCACCAGCGAGAATCCCTGCTCGACCAGAACCTGCGCAGCCTCGATCATCGCCGGACCCTTGTCGGCATCCTTGATCGAGATGAAAGCCCGTCCCTTGGACGGCAGCACCATGCCCGCGCCCATCTGCGCCTTGAGGAAGGCGCGGGGGAAGTCGCGGTCCCAGCCCATGACCTCGCCGGTCGAGCGCATCTCGGGGCCGAGGATGGTATCGACGCCGGGGAAGCGGGCGAAGGGCAGCACCGCCTCTTTCACCGAGAACCAGGGCATGTCCGGGTCGGCCAGGGTCATCTGGTCGGCGATCTTGGTGTCCTGACCTTCCTTGTAGGGCGGGCGCTGCGGGAAGTTCGACAGCGGCTCGCCCGCCATCACCCGCGCAGCGATCGAGGCAATGGCGCTGTCAGTCGCCTTGGCCACGAAGGGCACGGTGCGGCTGGCGCGCGGGTTGACCTCGATCAGGTAGATCTCGTCATCCTTGATCGCGAACTGCACATTCATCAGGCCGACCACGTTCAGTGCCTTGGCCAGCTTGTAGGTCTGGTCCTTGATCTCGGCGATGATCTCTTTCGACAGCGAATAGGGCGGCAGCGAACAGGCCGAGTCGCCCGAGTGCACGCCGGCCTCTTCGATATGCTGCATGATGCCGGCCACATGGACATCCTTGCCGTCGCACAGCGCGTCCACGTCCAGTTCGACCGCCCCGGCCAAGTAGCTGTCCAGCAGCACCGGGCTGTCGCCCGAGACCACCACGGCCTCGTTGATGTAGCGCTTCAGCTGATCCATGTCGCGCACGATCTCCATCGCGCGGCCGCCCAGCACGTAGGACGGGCGGATCACCAGCGGGAACCCGATCTCTTCTGCAATCTCAAGCGCTTGCGCGTCGGTCGAAGCGATGCCGTTCTTGGGTTGTTTCAGGCCCAGATCGTTGACCAGTGCCTGGAACCGTTCGCGGTCTTCGGCCAGGTCGATCGCGTCGGGCGTGGTGCCCAAGATCGGAATGCCTTCGGCCTCGAGCGCATTGGCCAGCTTCAGCGGGGTCTGACCACCGAACTGAACGATCACGCCGTGTAGGGTGCCGTTCTGCTGCTCGGTCCGCAGGATCTCCATCACATGCTCGAAGGTCAGCGGCTCGAAATACAGCCGGTCCGAGGTGTCATAGTCGGTCGAAACGGTCTCGGGGTTGCAGTTGACCATGATGGTTTCATAGCCCGCGTCGGTCAGCGCGAAACAGGCGTGACAGCAGCAATAGTCGAACTCGATCCCCTGGCCGATCCGGTTGGGGCCGCCGCCCAGAATGACGACCTTCTTGCGGTCGCTAGGGCGCGCCTCGCATTCTACCTCGCCCATCGTTGGGGCCTCGTAGGTCGAGTACATGTAGGGCGTCTGCGCCTCGAACTCGGCGGCGCAGGTGTCGATCCGCTTGAACACGGCGGTGACGCCCAGATTGTGGCGGGCGCGGCGCACGTTGGCCTCGTCGCGGCCGGCCAGATTGCCCAGACGCGCGTCGGTAAAGCCCAGCATCTTGAGCCGGCGCAGGCCGTCCTCGGTCATCGGCAGGCCGTCCTTGCGGACGGTGCGTTCCGCGTCGATGATCTCGCGGATACGGGCCAGGAACCACGGGTCGAACTTGGTGACGGCAAAAATTTCGTCGTCGGTCAGACCGTGGCGCATCGCCTGCGCGATGGTGCGCAAACGGTCGGGTGTCTGCTTACTGATGGCCTTGATGACATGTGCCTTGTCGTCGCTGCTTTCGACCGCATCCCATGGGCCGATGCTGAGGCCCGGAATTTCAACTTCGTCAAACCCGGTCAGGCCCGATTCCATCGAAGCCAGCGCCTTTTGCATCGATTCGTGGATGGTACGACCGATCGACATCGCCTCGCCCACCGATTTCATCGCGGTGGTCAGGTAGGGCTCGGATCCGGGGAATTTCTCGAAAGCGAATTTCGGAATCTTGGTGACGACATAGTCGATGGTCGGTTCGAAAGACGCAGGCGTGACCTTGGTGATGTCATTGTCCAACTCGTCCAGCGTGTAGCCCACCGCCAGCTTGGCGGCGATCTTGGCGATCGGGAAGCCTGTCGCCTTCGATGCCAGCGCCGACGAGCGCGACACACGCGGGTTCATCTCGATCACGACCATGCGGCCGTCTGCCGGGTTGATCGCCCATTGCACGTTCGACCCGCCCGTTTCGACCCCGATCTCGCGCAGAACGGCGATCGAGCCGTTGCGCATGATCTGGTATTCCTTGTCGGTCAGCGTCAGCGCCGGGGCCACGGTGATCGAGTCGCCGGTATGTACGCCCATCGGATCGACGTTCTCGATCGAGCAGACGATGATCGCGTTGTCGGCAGTGTCGCGCACCACCTCCATTTCATATTCTTTCCAGCCCAGAAGGCTTTCGTCGACGAGGATCTGGTTCACCGGCGAGGCATCCATGCCCGAGCGGCAAAAGTGGATGTAATCCTCACGGTTGTAAGCCACACCGCCGCCGGTGCCACCCAAGGTAAAGGCCGGGCGGATGATCGCGGGCAAGCCGATGCTTTCCAGCTCGTCCAGGGCCATTTGCACGCCGGCATCCAGATCGGCAGAACCGTCGGCTTTTTTGGGGGCGGTGACGATGGTGGCCTTGGGGTTTTCAAGACCCAGGCGGTCCATCGCCTCACGGAACAGCTTGCGGTCTTCGGCCATTTCGATGGCCTCGCGCTTGGCGCCGATCATCTCGACGCCGAATTTTTCCAGCACGCCCATCTCCTCCAGCGCCAAGGAGGTGTTCAGGCCGGTCTGACCTCCCATCGTGGGCAGCAGGGCGTCAGGGCGTTCCTTTTCGATGATCTTGGCGACGACCTCGGGCGTGATCGGTTCGATGTAGGTGGCGT
Organism: Ruegeria sp. B32; assembly: GCF_025141855.1. NCBI lineage: Bacteria > Pseudomonadati > Pseudomonadota > Alphaproteobacteria > Rhodobacterales > Roseobacteraceae > Ruegeria > Ruegeria sp. B32. Next base: position 695,629 of record NZ_CP081106.1, read on the forward strand.
CGGCCAGTTCGGGGTCGGTCATGATCGTGGCGGGGTTCGAGTTCACCAGGATGACCCGATACCCTTCCTCGCGCAGGGCCTTGCAGGCCTGGGCGCCGGAATAGTCGAACTCGCAGGCTTGCCCGATGACAATGGGCCCCGCCCCGATGATCATGATCGACTGGATGTCGGTTCTCTTCGGCATGGCCTGGCCCCTTCGATTTTGCACGAGTCGCGGGCGCCGCCCATGCGCCCAAATTGTCGTGCGTTATAGGGACCCGGGCAAAAGGTGCAAGGGGGATCGGAAACGGAAGCGAAATTGCCGCTTTCCCCCCTTTCCCTTGGCACCGTATTCTCTATATGCCGCTGAACGGCAGATGAGGAAGCAATTGCGCATTCGTTTCGATCAGGGACCCGCCGGTCCGGGCACCGGTTTCGACCGGCCCGCCCAGGTGATCCGCGCCGACCGGGCGGAGCAGGTGCCCCAGGCATTGGCGGCGCTGGATGACGCGCGCGCGCAGGGCGGCTGGCTGGCCGGATATGCCAGCTACGAGCTTGGCTATGCGCTTGAGCCCAAGCTGGCCGCAAGGCTGCCCGCGACCCGTCGATTGCCGCTATTGTGCTTTGGGGTGTTCGACGGCCCGAGCGTGCAGGACCTGCCGTTCGGAGCGGCCGGGCTGACTGCGTTCCAGCCGCGTTGGAGCGAGGCGCGCTATGCCGAAGCCTTCCGCGCCGTGCATGATGCGATCGGGGCCGGGGACATCTATCAGGCCAACCTGACCTTTCCCATCGACCTGGAAACCGAGGGCGACAGCGCCGCGCTCTATGCCGCGCTGACCGCCGGGCAGCCGGTCGGCCATGGCGCGCTGGTGCAGCAGGACGGGCTGCCCGACTTGCTCAGCCGTTCGCCCGAGCTGTTCTTCCGCACCGATGCCGGCGGGATGATCGAGACCCGACCGATGAAGGGTACCCAGCCGCGCAGCGCCGATCTGGCCGAGGACGCGCGGCGGCGGGATTTCCTGTCCTCGGATGAAAAGAACCGGGCCGAGAACCTGATGATCGTGGACCTGCTGCGCAATGACATCAGTCGCGTGGCGCTGCCGGGAACCGTTCAGGTGCCCGAGCTGTTCAAGGTCGAGACCTACGCCACCGTGCATCAGATGGTGTCGTTGGTGCAGGCGCGGCTGCAGGTGGGGGCGGGACTGTCCGACATCCTGACGGCGCTGTTTCCCTGTGGATCGATTACCGGGGCGCCCAAGATCCGTGCGATGGAGATTCTGTCGGATCTAGAGCCCTGGCCGCGCGACATCTACTGCGGCACCATCGGCTGGGCCGCCCCGGACGGGCGGTCGGAGTTCAACGTCGCGATCCGCACCTTGATGGTCGAGGGCAATCAGGCCACGTTGAACGTCGGCGGAGGTGTCGTCTGGGACAGCACCGCCGCGTCGGAATATGAGGAAGCGCTATGGAAAGCCCGGTTCGCGCACCAACTGAGCCTGATTTCCGCCTGATCGAAACCTTTGCGTTTCGGCCCGGGCAGGGGGTCGTGCGGCTGGAGCGCCACCTGCGGCGCATGGCGCGGACAGCGGACTGGCTGGGTGTTCAGTTCGACCTGCAGCGCGTGGGCGAGGTGGTGGCCGGCCTGTCCGGCGCGGACCCGCTGCGGTGCCGGTTGACTCTGGACGTGACCGGCAAGCCCGAGGTCACCACGGGGCCTCTGGCAGACAACCCGCCGGGCTGGTCGGTGGGCATCGCCACGCCGCGGTTGACGTCCTCGGATTTCTGGCTGCGCCACAAGACCACCCGCCGCGCGATCTATAATCAGGCGCGGGCGGAATTGCCCGACGGCGTGGACGAGCTGTTGTTCCTGAACGAACGGGATGAACTGTGCGAGGGCACCATCACCAACCTGTTCGTCGAAACTGAAGACGGGCGCCTTCTGACACCTCCGGTTGCCGCGGGCCTGCTGCCGGGCATCCTGCGTGAGGAGTTGCTCGAAACCGGACGCGCGGCCGAGGCAGTCTTGACCCTGCATGACCTGGCAGCCGCGCACCGGGTCTGGATGGGCAATTCCTTGCGCGGTTTGATCCCGGCCGAGGTGAGGCTGCCATGAGCGACCGCAGCTCTGCGCGTGGATTGCAGGTATCGAACCTGCGCCTGAAGGCTGAATTCGTGGCGTTCTATGTCGCGGTCCCCTTGCTGATCGCGGTTCTGTTTCCACCCGACTGGATGTTTCCGGCCCTGTTCTTCTTCACCGCTGTCGGGATCGCCCTGCTGCACCGCACCCCGGGCTTTTCCTGGGCCGAGCTGCGCTATGGCTGGCGCAACTGGCGCTGGGTCGAGGTGATCGGGTTCTCTCTGGCAATGGCGGCAATTTGTTCGGCCCTGGTGATGGCTACGCGCCCCGATGCGGCCCTTTTTCTGCTTCTGAACCGGCCCGAATTTCTGGCCGTGATCTGGCTGGGCTATCCGCTGCTGTCGGCGCTGCCGCAAGAGCTGCTGTTCCGCACACTGTTCTATCGCCGCTATCACGCGATCCTGCCTAACGGCGCGGCCTTGCCGTTGCTGAACGCCGGGCTGTTCGCCTTTGCCCACCTGATGTATTGGAGCTGGATCGTCACCGTGATGACATTCGCGGGCGGGCTGCTGTTTTCTTGGGCCTACCGCAAGCGTGGGTCGTTCTTCTATGCGGTGCTGCTGCACGCGATTGCGGGCAACATCATCTTCGCCGCCGGGCTTGGCGTGTTCTTCTATTCCGGCAACGTGCAGCGCCCGTTCTAACGGCTCTACTCGGCGGCATCGCGCATGTCCTGATCGGGCTGATACAGATAGTCCCGCGTCAACGGCACCGCGTCGCGGCGATGGCCCAGCTGCAGTTGGAACACGGTCTGGTCGCGCTCTTCGAACACTAGGATGCAGGCGGTCAGATAGAACCGCCACATGCGGATGAATCGGTCGTCATACATCGCGCGCACCTGATCCAGATTGCTCTCGAACCGGTCGCGCCAGGCGCGCAGCGTCAGGGCATAATGCAGCCGCAGGCTTTCGACATCCAGAAACCACAAGCCGGTGCGCGCCACGGGTTTGACGATTTCTTCGAGCGACGGGACATAGCCGCCCGGGAAGATGTACTTGTTCAGCCAGGGCGACTGGCCGGTGGGCGGCCCGTTGCGGCCGATGGAATGGATCAACGCCACGCCGTCGGGCTTCAACAGGGCTGCGACCCGGTCGAAATAGGTGCGCAGCTGTGGCGCGCCCACATGCTCCAGCATCCCGACCGAGACGATCCGGTCGAACTGATCCTGCATCTGCCGGTAGTCCATCAGCCGAATTTCGATGCGGTCGGTCAGCCCGGCCTGCTGCACCCGCGCGGTCGCGGTGCGGTGCTGGTTCTGCGACAGGGTCAGCCCGGTCACCTTCACGCCGTGGTCACGCGCCAGCGTCAGGGCCAGACCGCCCCAGCCGCAGCCGATGTCCAGCACGCGCATTCCGGGTTCCAGGCACAGCTTGCGCGCGATATGCGCCTTTTTGGCGGCTTGCGCCTGTTCCAAAGTCATCCAGGGCTGCTGGAAATAGGCGCAGCTGTACTGCATGTCGGGGTCCAGCATCAGCCGGTAGAAGTCGTCGGACAGGTCATAGTGATGCGCAACATTGCGCCGCGCCGAGCGGACCGAGTTGCGTTGCAGGATCGGTCTCAGCAGATACCCGGCCCAGTCCTGGATCTGCTGCAGCAGGGGCAATGACCCGCTGGCCGCGCATCGAATCGCGATCCGCATGGCACTGTCCAGGCCCCCCTCATCGACGGTCAGGGTGCCGTTCATGTAGCCCTCACCAAAAGCCATCTCGGGATTGCGCACCAAGCGCGCCATCAATGCGGGGTCATGCAGGGTGATATGCGCCTCGGGCTGCGTGGCGTCGCCATAGGTGCGCGCCGCCCCGTCAGGATAGGTGATCCGCAGAGTTCCGCGGGTGATGAAACCCCGCAATACGCGATCCAAAACAGCTTGCCACATCGGCCGAACATCTCCTTGCTCAAGGGGCCTGGCTCCCGCGTGCCGGGAAAACTATTCGAGTTCACCTGTCCAAAAGATAGCGATTTTTTCGAATTTGTCTGCATTCCGGGCTCCGATGGAGGCGCATCGTGCTCCAACCCTTGACTTCCCGACCCGATCGCGGTGTATCGGCGCGACGAATTCAGCGCCCGAAGGGATATCATCCATGCACGCCTATCGCAGCCACACCTGCGCCGATCTGACCGCCGCCAATGTCGGTGAAACCGTCCGCCTGTCGGGTTGGGTTCATCGGGTGCGAGATCACGGCGGCGTGCTGTTCATCGACCTGCGCGACCACTATGGCGTGACCCAGGTTCTGTGCGACGGCGACAGTGCTGCGTTCAGCGCGTTGGAGAAAGTGCGCTCGGAATGGTGCATCCGCATCGACGGCACGGTCAAGGCGCGCGATCCCGAGTTGGTGAACCCCAAGCTTCCCACCGGCGAGATCGAGGTCTATGTCCGCGAACTGGAAGTGCTGGGCGCGGCCGAGGAGCTGCCGCTGATGGTGTTCGGCGATCAGGAATACCCCGAGGAAACCCGCCTGCGCTATCGCTACCTGGACCTGCGCCGCGAGGCGATGCAGCGCAATATGGCGCTGCGCTCGGACGTGGTGGCAAGCATGCGCCGCCGCATGTGGGATCAGGGCTTCCGCGAATATCAGACGCCGATCATCACCGCCTCCAGCCCTGAGGGCGCGCGCGACTTCCTGGTGCCCTCGCGCCTGCATCCGGGCAAGTTCTATGCGTTGCCGCAGGCGCCGCAGCAGTTCAAGCAGCTGATCATGGTGTCGGGCTTCGACAAGTATTTCCAGATCGCGCCCTGCTTCCGTGACGAGGACCCGCGCGCCGACCGATCGCCCACGGATTTCTACCAGCTCGACCTCGAGATGTCCTTCGTAACCCAGCAGGACGTGTTCGACACGATCCAGCCAGTTCTGACGGGAATCTTCGAAGAATTCGGCGGTGGCCGGAAGGTTGATCAGGAATGGCCGCAGATTTCCTACAAAGACGCGGCGCTGTGGTATGGCACCGACAAGCCCGATCTGCGCAACCCGATCAAGATGCAGGTGGTGTCTGAACACTTCCGCGGGTCCGGTTTCGCGATCTTCGCCAAGCTGCTGGAACAGGAAGGCACCGAGATCCGCGCGATCCCCGCGCCGGGTGGCGGCAGCCGCAAGTTCTGCGACCGCATGAACGCCTTTGCCCAGAAAGAAGGTCTGCCCGGCATGGGCTATATCTTCTGGCGCGATCAGGGTGAGGGGATGGAAGCGGCCGGCCCGTTGGCCAAGAACATCGGCCCCGAACGCACCGAGGCAATTCGCCAGCAGCTGGGCCTTGGGGTCGGTGACGCGGCGTTCTTCTTGGGTGGTAAGCCCAAAGCCTTTGAAAAAGTCGCCGGCAAGGCGCGCGATGTTATCGGCGAGGAGCTGGGCCTGACCGACAAGGACCGGTTCGCCTTTGCCTGGATCGTGGATTTCCCGATCTACGAGAAGGACGAGGAAACCGGCGAGATCGATTTCGAACACAACCCGTTCTCGATGCCGCAGGGTGGCATGGAGGCGCTGCAGGGCGACCCGCTTGAGGTCAAGGGCTATCAGTACGACCTGGCTTGCAACGGTTACGAGCTGGTGTCGGGCGCGATCCGGAACCACAAGCCCGAGATCATGCTCAAGGCGTTCGAACTTGCCGGCTACGGCGAGGACGAGGTCAAAAGTCGCTTTGGCGCGCTGTTCAACGCGTTCCACTATGGAGCTCCGCCGCACGGGGGTTGCGCCGCCGGTATCGACCGGATCGTCATGCTGCTTGCGGACGAGGCCAACATCCGCGAGGTCATGATGTTCCCGATGAACCAGCGCGCCGAAGATCTGATGATGCAAGCGCCGTCGGACCCGACTTCGGATCAGCTGATGGAACTGGGCCTGCGGGTCATCCCTCAGGAATGAGCCAAGGACCGTACCCAGAGTGTGAAAAACCTTTGGGTGCGGTCGAAACTACGGCGACCGCGCGAAACGATCGTTCCGTCAAGCACTTCAGTGCTTATCGGTGCCCGCGTTTTCCAAGTGGCTAAAATCCCTTGAACTTGAAATCAGTCCAGCCAGTTCGGCTGTTTTTCGCGGTTGGCGCGAATGGTCCGTGCGGATCTGCGGGTGTGCCAATACCACCAAGCGCAGAGCATGGCTGTTGTCACGAAATAGGCCAGTGTCATTCAGATCGCCTTTCGTCTTTCAAGACGGCTTTGGACAAGACCGGCAACGCGCGCAGCCAAAGCTGTTACCGGAGCGCCCTTGGCGCGCGAGGATGCGAGGTCACGAGCTGCTTGTTCCAGAACCGTATCCTCGGCATCTCGGGCAACACCGCGCAGGAATTGCGCGGCATAGTCCAGCGTGCGTGAATCCGCAGGCCCGGTCAGAACATCTGCGATATGCGCCATGTCATCCTGATAAGCCAGCGGATCGGGGCAGATCTGTTCGTCTTTGACGGATTGGAGCGAACCCGGACGGCGGTCTTCGGGGAGGTTCTCCAGGATGGCCCTTTGGAAGCTGATCAGCGAATTCAACGGTTTCGCCAGAAAACCATCGGCTCCGGCTTGCAAGGCAAGCGTTTCGGCGCAGTCGTCGCCGGACATACCAAGGATGACGCTGATACGTGGGGAAACCGCGTTCAGTTCCGCGATCAGGTCTGCGCCAGAGCCGTCCGGCAGGCCCATGTCAACCACGATCACCGACGGGCGAAAGATCTGAAGGTGCCTGCGCGCCGACCTCAAGCAATCGGCCCGGCGAATGCGGGCGCCGCTGTGCAGGCACATCAGTCGCATCGCATCGCAGGCATAACGACTGTCCTCGACAACCAGAATGGTCTGACCCAGCAAAGGCCGGGTGGCGCTGGGGGCGACGGCGGATGGGGCGAACGGCACCGAATCGTCCATGGCAGAACTCCTTTCAGCAGATGCCTCACGCTAGGAACTCCTGGCTAACACAGGGTTAACGCGCGTTTTGGCGCACTTGCCCTTTGACAGGGCAGCCCCCATAAACGCTGCAACGCAGAACAGAGGAGACCGCCATGATTGGCCGCCTAAACCATGTCGCCATCGCCGTGCCCGACCTCGAGGCCGCATCCGCCCAATACCGCAACGCGCTGGGCGCCAAGGTTGGTGAACCTCAGGATGAACCGGACCATGGCGTTACGGTTGTCTTCATCGAACTGCCCAATACCAAGATCGAGCTACTGTACCCGCTGGGCGACGACAGCCCGATCAACGGCTTCCTGGAAAAGAACCCGGCGGGTGGCATCCACCATGTCTGTTATGAGGTCGAAGACATCATCGCCGCACGGGATCACCTGAAGGCGACCGGTGCCCGCGTTCTGGGAACCGGAGAACCCAAAATCGGCGCGCACGGCAAGCCCGTGCTGTTTCTGCACCCCAAGGACTTCAACGGGTGCCTTGTGGAGCTGGAGCAAGTCTGAGCCGGGCTGAGGAGGCGCCGAAATGACAATCACTGCTGCGCTGGTATTGTTCGCCGTGATCTGGTTCATGACCTTGTTGGTCGTGCTGCCGGTCCGCATCAAAACGCAAGGCGATCTGGGCGACATAGTGCCGGGGACCCATGCGGGTGCTCCGGAAGTTCACCACATGAAGAAAAAGATCTGGATCACCACCGGTATTTCCATCGTGTTGTGGGCGGTGATCGCAGGGATCATTGTTTCTGGCGTAATCTCAGTTCGTGATTTTGACTGGTTGAACCAGATGGAACCGCGCGAGTGATCAGCGCTCAGCCTGTCGCGACAGTCCATGATAGATATGCGTGAACGTTGCGGCTCCGATGATCGGAATGAAAAGATTCACCAGCGGGACCGAAAGGGGGATGGCCATCAAGGTTCCGGCGACCCAGATCGTCCCGGCATGGCGTGCTCGCAACGCCCGCGCACCGTCGCGCCCGATCCGGCGCATGGCCGCCAGCGTGAAATATTCTCGACCCAGCAAAAACCCGTTCATCCCCCAAAAAATGAACGGAGCGAGGGGTGTGAACAGCGCGTAAAGGACCAAAGCCAATACGTTGGCCACAATCAAAACGCCCAAGAATCCCACCGAGTCCAACAGCGCATCCCAGATCGGGACGGACGGAACAGGGGGTAGGTTCGGGTAATGCCGGTCTTCAACGGCCTGTGCGACCTCATCCAGAAACATCGATGTGATGGCTGAGGCCACCGGCACCATCAGAAACACCGGCAGGATCAGAACCAGAAAGATCCCTGAATAGTTCAGAACGTCGTTCAGCCACGGGACGTCGCCGACAAATGGCAGCGAGATCTCCTGACCAGAAAGGGCGTTGATGCCCCAAATCGCCAGCACACAGGCAACTACAAGCAGCACAATCGTCAGGCCGACACCGCGCAGTAGCACCGATCGGAAACGGGCATCGCCGAGCTGCCCCAAGGCAGCGAAGAACGCATTGAGGATAATCATTCCGTCACCCACTCAGTGATCGCGGCTACGTCCGGGCGAGGCCGTTCGGGCGGCGTGGCCCCTTCGGTTGCGATGTGAATCAGTCCGGCAATGCGTTCATTGTCGGCCAGGCCCAAACCGCGTTCGCAGAATTCGCGGTCGTGCGACTGCCAACCTGAAAGCCAATTGGCACCCCAACCCGCTGCAAGGGCTGCGTTGAGCAGTGCAAGGCAGACCGCCCCGGCCGAGTAGGTTTGTTCGATTTCAGGAATTTTCGGCGATGGCTTCTGCACTTCGATGACGGCAACAGCGAGATGCCCCATAACGAACTGATTGCGGGCCTTGGCGATATCTTCGGGGCTTTTTCCCAGCGCAACGCCTCGCTCCTCGGTCAGATCGGCCAATCGCGGCATTGCGCCTTTTTCGATGACGATGAACCGCCAAGGTTCCAACTTGCCATGGTCGGGGCTGCGAGCGGCTGCGGTCAGCAACGGGATCAACTCGTCGCGGGTCGGCGCCGGGGCCATCAACGTCTTGGCGGGCCGCGACCTGCGCGACTGCAGGAACTCGAACGCAGCCGGGTTTTTCAGCGTCATATGTTAACTTCCTTTACATGGTCCTGTCGTATCTCGGGCAGAGACGAGCCGGTTTCAAGGGCAAGATGCAAAACTGTTGGATATTGTGCCACCCTGCACCTTCCAAATACGGAAGAGAATGTGATGGCAAAACCGAAACTGCGAAACCTGCCGGACCTTGCGCATCTGGCGCGACCCGGGCAATCGATTCCCGTGCGGGTGACTCCCAAAGCTGCGCAGGACCGGATTTCTTTCGACGGGGCGACAGTGCACATCGCTGTCACCGCCGTGCCCGAGGATGGAAAGGCGAACCAAGCCGTGGTCAAGCTGCTGGCTCGGGCCATGGGTGCCTCACCGTCGGCTTTGACGCTGAAAAAAGGCCATACAGGGCGCGACAAGGTCTTTGTCTACGATCCCTAGGCCGGTGTCTCCCTGATTTGATACACCCCTTCGGGCAGATCCAGAGCGGCGGCAAGATCGCGCACCTGTTCGGGCGAAAGGGTGATTTTCTGCATCTGGTCCGTTCGGGGGTCCAACTGCTCGATCGTTACGCACTCGGCGAAACTGTTGATCACCACGTCTTCTTGCAAAGGCTCCGGGCCTTCGTCCACTAGGGTAATGACTGTCGAGTCGAATTCATGCTCAATCGAAAACATGTGCCCAGACTGCCCAGCCTGCGATCGCAATGCAACCCGCTGATTGGGTTTCGGGCTGTGGTCAGGGGGGCCACATCGCGCTAAGCTTTCCTGCCGGCACGAACAGAAAGGATCCGGAATGCACCGCCTCAGGTTTTTGCTGGTCTTGGTTGTTTCCGCGTGCACTGCAGGCGGGTTCATTGCGGTTGATGATTGGTCACCGTCCTCGCCCGAACTGCGCGACTCGGCACTGACGTTTCAGCAGGTCAGCAGGTCGGTCGGGGCAGCCGCGCAAAAAGTCTGTCAGCGCGAGACACGGTGGCAGAAATGTGATTTCGGCATTCTGATCGACACGGATCCGTTTGCCGAGCCAAATGCGTTCCAGACGTTGGACAAGGATGGGCGCCCGTTCATCATTTTCACGCAGGAAATGGTCAAGTCGACGCAGAACGCTGACGAGATGGCGTTTGTGATGGGGCACGAGGCGGCGCATCACATCCTGGGCCACATCGCCCGGCAGGTAAAAAACGCCAAGGAAGGGGCTCGAATTTTTGGAGAACTGGCTGAGGCGCAAGGCGAGGACGCGGCCGGAATTGAACGTGCCCAGAAGCTGGGTGCCGAGGTCGGAGTTCAGAGCTATACGAAAGAATTCGAGCTGGAAGCGGACAGGATGGGAACTTTGATCACCTACTCGGCCGGGTACAACCCGCTGGTCGGCATGGCCTATTTCAGCCGGATTCCCGATCCGGGTGACCGCTTTCTGGCGTCTCATCCGCCCAATGCCAAGCGCATCGAAGTTGTTCTGAAAACAGCCGCCCAGCTCGGCCTGACCCAATGACCCAGATCCAGCGGATGGGGGTCGTTCTGACGGACCGAGGCTCGAAATACGCGGTGAGCGGTGCGCCCGTCAGGTCGCGGAATGAGGTCGATGCGGTGTTGCGCGACCTTAAATCGGACAAGGCATATGCCAAGGCGACCCATAACACGTGGGCCGCGATTTTGCCGACCGGCGCTCTCAAGGCCGATGATGGCGAAACTGGTGCGGGGATGGTCATATTGCGCATGTTGGAACGCGCCGGTGTGCAGGATCACGTGGTCATTGTGACCCGATGGTATGGCGGCAAAAAGCTGGGCGGAGATCGTTTCAGGCGGGTCCAGGACGCCACACGGGCCTACCTGGACGACCTGGGGGTCGTCTCTTGACCTGAATCAAGGGCACCGTGGGGTTATGGCGCTAGTGTTCTTTTCAGCGAGACAGCGAAAGGAACTCGGATGTCCAGACGCGAAGAACTGCGCCGCCACGCCGCTTTGGTGGATCGAATGGCCCTGAAACTGGGCGTTGACCTGCAGGAGGCTGCAATCGGCGGTTCGGTTTCCATCGACGAAATCACCGACGCGGTGCTGCGCTGTACAGGCTGTACAAACCCCGATCACTGCGACCGCACGTTGGCGCTTCAAAACAGCGACGGACGGCCACCGGAGTATTGCCGAAACCAGGAGTTGCTGGCCAGACTTGCACCCTAGCGCGGAAGGGCAGAACCATGAACGTCCTTGGCCAGACCATGAAGCATGTACGCCTTGTTCTGCGGATGGGGCAGGCGACCGGCGTTGACCTTGTAAATGCCCATCGCACGGGTCGGCTCAGTCCCGACGAATGGGCGCGCATGGTGGGACGGTGCCGGGGCTGCGAGTGGGCTAGCGACTGCAGCGACTGGCAGACGCACCGAGGTGACAGGGTTGAGGCCCCGGAGACATGTCCGAACAGGAACCGATTCGCCAAACTTAAGACGCTGCAGAATCAGGAAAAACAATGAAACATGTGCGACTCGGAGACATAGAAAAACACTTCTGGCTAACGCGGTCGGTTGCGCGCTGCATGGAAATCTCGCTGTCCGAAGCCATCGCCGAAGGGCGGCTGACCGCGCAGGGATACAGCGAAATGGTTACCCGTTGTCGAGCCGCTGACTGCAGCGAAAGATGTGCTGTCTGGCTTGCGTGCCAACAAAGCCGGGCGACCGCTGCCCCGGATTTTTGCGCCAATGCCAAAGCTTTGAATGCGCTGACCTGATTGGCCTAAAGCTTGGAATGGCTTCCGTCGCACAGCGGCGGATTAGCGGTATGCTTGCATCCGCAGAAGAAGACCTTCTTGCTTGATTCTGCTACATATTTTACCGGCTCGATCCCAGTTTCCTTGTGCGAACCGTCGCAGAATGGCTGACGTTTGGAGCGTCCGCAAGCGCACCAGAAGTAGCTTTTGCCTTCAGTCACTTCGATGGGGTAGGGCGACTTCTGGGCGATTTGAGATCCTTTTGGCATTCTGGCGCTCCGGCTGTTGAAAGGGACACCCGAGAGCTTAGCCCAACGCAGAGAAATGTGTAGTTCGCGCGTCCCGGTCCGGCGGTGGCACGTCGCGGAGCAAGCGTGGATTCGCCTCTGATCACACGGATGTGACCGTATCTGTTGCCAGAAAGCCGAACTGCCCGTATCCTTAACCTGGCCCCGAAAAGTTGGGCAATATCAGAAAAGTATTAAAGGATTGATGGACATGAAACTGAAATTCGCTGCCGCCGGCGCCTTTGTTTTGATCCTGACTGCTTGCTCGCAGCAGGAAGAGCCCACCCCGGTTTACGTTCAGCCAAGCTATGACAAATATGGCTCGCCCAGCTGTTCGGCAGGCTATGAACTGGCCACCACCGAGGCCGGCCAGACCGTGTGTAACCCGGTCACTCAGTAAGCTTTTTGCAGACGGTCCCGATTTGGGGGCCGTCTGCTTTCTTCCGCCGGATGGCGGTTCAGCGCACCAGCTTCCCCCACAGATCGTATTCACCAGCCTCGTCGACCTGAACAAGGACGATGTCGCCGGGTTTCAGGTTTTCATGACCGTCGTCGATGAACAGGTTGCCATCGATCTCAGGCGCGTCTGACTTGGTGCGGCAGGTGGCGGCTTCGGCATCCACCTCATCCACGATCACTTGGATCCTCTGGCCCACTTTCGACGCCAGTTTCGCTTCGGAAATCGCCTGGGCCTTTTGCATGAAACGCTCCCAGCGCTCTTGCTTGATCTCATCCGGGACGTGATCCGGCAAGTCGTTCGACCGGGCCCCTTCAACGTTTTCGTATTGGAAGCACCCGACGCGGTCCAACTGCGCCTCGTCCATCCAATCCAGCAGGGTCTGGAACTCGGCCTCGGTCTCGCCGGGGTAGCCGACAATGAAGGTCGATCGCAGCGTGATGTCGGGGCATATCGCGCGCCAGGCGGCGATCTCGTCCAGTGTCTTGGCGCCGGCAGCGGGGCGCGCCATTCGTTTCAGAACGTCCGGATGTGCGTGCTGGAACGGGATGTCCAGGTAGGGCAAAAGGTTGCTGCCTGCATCCGCCATCAGCGGGATCAACTCGCGCACATGTGGATAGGGGTAGACGTAGTGCAGTCGTATCCACGCATCCAGTTGGCCCAGTTCACGGGCCAGATCGGTAATGTGGCTGCGCACCTCCCGGTCTTTCCAGGGGTTCACGTCGTATTTTCGATCCAGGCCAAAGGCCGAGGTGTCCTGGCTGATCACCAGCAATTCGCGCACACCGCTGTCGACCAGTTTTTCAGCCTCGCGCAGAACGGCGTGGGCCGGTCGGCTGGCCAGTTTTCCGCGCATATCCGGGATGATGCAGAACTTGCACTTGTGATTACAGCCCTCGGATATCTTGAGATAGCTGTAGTGGCGCGGGGTCAGCTTCACGCCCGAAGCCGGCAACAGATCCACATACGGATTGGGATCAGGCGGAACGGCGGCGTGAACGGCATCCAGCACCTGTTCATACTGGTGCGGCCCGGTCACGGCCAGGATCCGGGGGTGATGTTCGCGGATGTAGTCAGGTTCCGCGCCCAGGCACCCGGTCACGATGACCTTGCCATTTTCCACCAGCGCCTCGCCGATTGCTTCGAGGCTTTCGGCCTTGGCGCTGTCCAGAAACCCGCAGGTGTTCACGATCACGGCATCCGCACCTGAATAGTCGGGCGAGATCCCGTATCCTTCGGCGCGCAGGCGCGTCAGGATGCGCTCGCTATCGACCAGTGCCTTGGGACACCCCAAGGACACCATTCCGATGGTGGGTTGGCCGCTGCGCGGTGCGTCGGTGATCCGGGCTGCGGGTGCCAGATCGGGGCGTAGGTTTGGCGGGTTGGTGCTCATTGCGCGGCATATAGTGGGGAAATCTTCCCCTTGCAAATCCTTCGCACGCGAGGAACATCGAAGCTGAGGCAAAAAGCCGGCAAGGCAGAGAGCAAATCATGAAGTGGCTGATACGCATTCTATTCATTCTGGTTGCGGTCGCGGGGCTGGTGATCGGGGCGTTGCTTTTGATGCCCGGCGACAAGCTGGGCAAAATCCTCGCCGAACAGGTCAAGGCGCAGACCGGACGTGAACTGACGTTGTCCGGTGATGTCCGCCTGTCCTTTTGGCCGGTTCTGGGAATGGAAACCGGGCCGGTTACGTTTGGGAACGCGCCTTGGGCCAGCTCAGAACCGATGCTGAGCGCGCAAAGCCTGGCAGTTGGCGTGGATGCCTCAGCGCTGTTGGCGGGGGATGTGCGTATCCGGCGCGTCGTGGCCGAAGATCCGGTCTTGCGGCTGGAGCTGTCACAAGGGCGGGGCAACTGGGAAATGTCGGCGCCGCAAACCGGAGCGTCAAACAGGGGCTCTGGCAATGCAGATGCGCCCGCACCCAATTCTGCGGCACCGGCCGAGACCGGAACCGTGACCCTGGACCGATTGGAGCTCAGCAACGCGCGTCTGGTTTATGTGGAAAACGGTGTCCCTCAGATGGACTTTTCCGGGGTCGATCTGAAGGCCAGTTGGCCCGATGTCACTGCGCCGATGAAGATGAGCGCATCAATGCCGGTGCCCGGTGGCGCGGTTGAGGTTGATCTGGAAATTCCTGATTTACCTGCCTTCTCCAGTGGCGCGGTGACGCCATTGGTTCTTGGCCTGACAGCGCCGGGCGGAGAGATCAGCTTTGACGGACGCGTCAACCTGGCCGGTGAAATGGACGGCAAAACTCATGTCCGGACCACAAACACCGACGCGATGCTGGCCGCTTTTGGTCAGGGTGGGGTGTCAGTCCCCATGGGACTTGGACGGGTCGCGGATGTGTCCGGCAAGATGACCTACACCAAGGATGGGCGCATTTCCTTGCGGGATATGCGGGCCGTTCTGGATCAGAACAGTTTTGACGGTGCCGCAGATATCGTTATCGCGAGCCCACCGAAGATTACTGCGCGGCTGAGTACTGGTGACCTTGACCTGACGCAGGCAACAGCCGGCAGCGCGCCCAGCAGCGGCGGCGGCACGGGCGGAGGGAAACAGGCGTCCGAAGGCTGGTCCCAGGCGCCGATCGACGCGTCACCCCTTTCGTTGGCAAATGGAACGATCCGGTTGAAAGCCAATTCGATCGCTATTCCGGATATGACCTTTGGCCCCAGCGATCTGAGCCTTAGTCTGGATCGGTCGCGTGCGGTTCTGAAAATGGAACCGGCCACGCTGTTTTCCGGAAAGCTGACTGGAGAAGTCGTTGCCAACAACAGAAACGGACTGTCGGTCGGGGGCAACCTGACCGCCACCGGTATCGACCTCAAGCAGGCTTTGACCACATTGGGCGGTGTAGAACGGCTGTCCGGTATTGCGTCCGGAACATTACAATTCCTGGGCGTGGGGCAAACCGAAGCGCAGATCATGCGCTCGCTCAGCGGCAAGGGCAGCCTGGACGTCGGCAAGGGGGTGATCTCCGGGTTTGATCTGGATCGTCTGATGGTTCGCGGCGAAGGCAGTGGAGGAACCACCGTCTTTAACAGCCTGACTGCCACCTACACGATTCAGGACGGCAACCTGACGAACAACGATCTTCTGATGCAGCTTGACAATTTCCGTGCCGACGGTGCGGGCCGCGTCGGGCTGGGCGCGCGCGATATCGACTATGTGTTCACGCCGGTTGCGCTGCGGGCGAACGGGGGTAATGGCATTGCCGTGCCCGTGCGGATCAAGGGGCCGTGGAGTGATCCGTCGATCAAGCCCGACCTGAGCAAGGTGATCGAAGCTGCGACGGAAGAGAAGCTCAAGGAACTGGAGCAGGACGCGAAGGACAAGGCGCTGAAGAAGGTGGGAGAGGAGTTGAATACAACCATTTCCGACAGCGAACAGGTCGAAGACGCGCTGAAGCAGAAGCTTGAAGATGAGGCCAAGAAGAGTTTGCTGAAACTGCTCGGACGGGATTGAGAAAGGGGCGCTGCAGCGCCCCTTATTTGCTCAGATCGTCTGGTCGTAGTCGCCCACACCCGGCTCGGTGCGGATCACGGCATCGATATCGGCGAAAATTGCCCGCATCTCATCTTCGCTCTCGCTGCTTTCGCAGACCACCACCAGGTTGGGCGTGTTCGAAGACGCCCGGACCAGGCCCCAACTGCCATTGTCGAGGATGACGCGGGCACCATTGACGGTCACGACTTCCTTGATCGGCCGACCGGCCAATGTTTCGCCCGCCTCGGCCTTGGCAACGAGCTTGTCCACCAACCGGGCGAGGATGTCATATTTTTCGGTATCGGCAGCATAGGGCGACATGGTCGGGGTCGACCATGTCTTGGGCAGGGCGCGACGCAGATCGGACATGCTCTGTCCCGGATTGCGGTCCATCAGTTTGCAGATTTCCACCGCGACCCGCATTCCGCAGTCGTATCCACGCCCGATTGGCTCGGCCAGAAAGTAATGGCCCGACTTTTCGAACCCGGCCAACGCGCCGATTTCCTTCACGCGCCGTTTCATGTGGCTGTGGCCGGTTTTCCAGTAATCCGCCTTGACGCCATGGGCCTGCAGTTCGGGATCGCTTGCAAACAGGCCGGTCGATTTAACGTCGGCCACGAAGGTCGCGCCGGGATGCAGCTTGGCCAAATCACGCGCCATGATGACACCGACCTTGTCGGCAAAGATCTCCTCGCCCTCGTCATCGACCACACCGCAGCGATCGCCGTCTCCGTCAAACCCAAGCGCCAGGTCCGCCCCGCTGGCTTTGACGGCGTCAGCCATGTCGTGCAACATCTCCATCGCTTCGGGGTTCGGGTTGTAGTTGGGGAAGGTGTAATCCAACCGGTTGTGGCTGGGTACGACCTCAACCCCGATCCGCTCAAAGATCTCGGGAGCAAAGGCAGATGCGGTGCCGTTCCCTGTCGCGCAGACCACCTTGAGGGGGCGCGACATTTTGAAATCACCGACCAGATCGTCGATATAGGCCTCTTTCACGCCGTCCACGAATTCATAGGACCCGCCGGGGCGCGCCACGCCTTCGCCGTTAAGCACAATGTCGCGCAGCTCGGCCATTTCGTCAGGGCCGTGGGTCAGAGGACGGTCAAAGCCCATCTTCACCCCGGTCCAGCCGTTGGGGTTGTGGCTGGCCGTCACCATGGCGACCGCAGGAACATCCAGGTGGAATTGGGCGAAATACGCCATCGGGCTGAGCGCAGGGCCAATATCCTTGACCTGGATGCCGGCCTGCATGAGGCCCAGAATCAACGCATTCTTGATCGCCAGAGAATAGTCGCGGTAGTCGTTGCCGACCGCGATCACCGGCTCGATCCCACGCTTGTGCATCTGAGTGCCCAAACCAAGACCAAGAGCCGTCATCCCCGGCAGGTTGATCTCGTCCGGGTATTTCCAGCGGGCATCGTATTCACGAAACCCGGTGGGTTTGATCATCGCATCGCGCAGAAAGCTCCAGGTGTTCGGGGTCACCTCGGGGATTGGTTTGGTCATGGAAAATCTCGATCGTTAAATCTGAACTGGGTTGGCCTTGGCCAGGGCATCGAAACGCATCAATGTGTCAATCAGTTGGCCCATTTGGTCCAACGGGATCATATTCGGCCCGTCAGACGGCGCCGTGTCCGGATCCTGGTGCGTTTCAATGAACACGGCACCGACGCCCAGGGCCACGGCCGCGCGGGCCATTACCGGCGCAAATTCCCGTTGTCCGCCGGACGAGCCGCCTCGGCCACCGGGCTGCTGAACGGAATGGGTTGCATCCATGACAACCGGATACCCGGTTTGCGCCATTTGCGGCAGGGATCGCATGTCGGCGACAAGCGTATTGTAGCCAAACGAGGTTCCGCGCTCGGTCAGCAGGATGTTGTGGTTGCCCGTGCTTTCGATCTTTTCGACGATGTTCGGCATTTCCCAAGGGGCCAGGAACTGACCCTTCTTGACGTTGACGGCCTTGCCTGTTTCTCCGGCTGCCAGCAGCATGTCCGTTTGGCGGCACAGGAAGGCCGGGATTTGCAGAATATCCACCGCCTCGGCCGCGATGGCGCATTGCGCTTCGGTATGGACATCCGTCAGGACCGGAATACCCATCGTTTTGCGAATGTCATCCAGCACCTTCAGCCCGGCCTCGATCCCCATGCCGCGTTTCCCGGACAGGGACGTGCGGTTGGCTTTGTCATATGAGGCCTTGAACACATACTGTGCCCCCGCGGCTTCACAGGCTTCTTTCATCCTTCCCGCGATCATCTGTGCGTGATCCGCCGTTTCAAGCTGGCAAGGGCCCGCGATGATGGTCAGCGGAAGGTCGTTGCCAACGGTGACGTTGGCTATTTTTACATGTTTCATGAGCTCTACGAGGATACCTGTTCACGAAGGACTGACGTAGTCAGCGAAATCATCAGGTAGATACCAGCAAACAACAGGAAAGCCAAAATCGTATTTTCGAACTTTCGCGGATAGGTGGGTTCCTGACTGGCGACCGGGTTCACGGAAACGGTGAGGTATCGAACCTTGCGGTTGGCCTCGGTCCGGGCGGTTTCCATTTGCTGCATGGCCGATTGCAGCATCATGTCCCGTGCGGCCAGATCGGCCTGTGCCATCTGGATCCGAACGCTCAACCGCGCCAGCGAGTTTTCGCCGGCGGAGGCGTCCAGCATCTCGGCATTGAGCTCTTCGAGCACGGCCTCAAGCCGGTTGATGTCGGCTTGGACGCCGTCGACCTTGGCTTTGTTCGGCCTAAGGTTGTCCAGCAACGCCGCCAGTTCCAACTCCTTGTCTTGAAGCTGTATCTCGATCTCGTTGATGCGGGCGCGCAGCCCGGCAATCACGTTTTCGGGGTCCAGAACGGCACCCTGCAACTGCAGTTCGATCAGCGCTTCCTGGGCTTTGCGACGTTCTTCCTGAGCGTCCTCGAAGGACTGCAGAGCGTCCCGCATCTGATCTTCGCGCTTCAGTTCGGTGAGGCCGTTGATCTTTTCTTCGGCGTAGGAGATCAGCAGATTTGACAGGTCGACGGCAGTGTCCGGGTCGGGTGCCGCAACCTCCATCCGGATGATACCGTCGCTGGGATCATAGCCGATTGTGACCATTCGCTTGTACAGTTTGAACGCCTCTTCCAGCGTGGCGTCCTGAGGCAGTCTTTGAATCGGATCTATCCAGTCCTGCTTGAAAATCTCGGCAAAACCAGTGTCCCGTTCCAGACGGTTGAGCGCATCCTTGGATTCAAGGAACTCCTGGGTCGCGACCGAGTCCTGCGTGGTGGCGTATTGCGTCCCGGCCAAAAGCCCGCCGATCTCACCAGCGCCACCATCTGCCTGTAGAATGGAAAACGCGGACTCGCTGGCGTACATCGGAGTGGCTATGCGATAGAAGTAATAGCCGACAATAATCGTGGGCAGCAGAACAAAGGCGAATAGACGGGCAAACAGACCAAACAGCTTTCGTCTGCGCCGACGGGCGATATCCTTCTGAATCTGGCCGATTTCGAATTCGCGCCGCTGTGCCGGGCTCCATTCGGGGCCGGGAAGGGTCTGTTGCTTTTCTTTCACCGTTTGCGGCAGCTGGATCGTGACCTTGTCTTTTGGCTGGTCTTCCGCATCCGCGGTATCGGAAGAACCCGCCGCAAAATCCAGAAGGTTGGAGCGCGGAAACGGATCGATCCCCTTTTTTCGTAGCAGACGCACGGCATCGTAGTCCGACGTCGCAGCCAGACCGTGTTTCTGCGCCAGGCGTCGGGCTATGCGCAGCTGACGACCGGTCAACCCTTCTTTCTTGATGGCATCCAGTTCAGTTCCGGCCGGGGCTTCCTCGGCCGGTTGAGTTGCTTTTCTGATGCGCGAAATCGCCTCGGCACGCGCCTCAACCGTGCCTTCGGCCTGCGAGGCATGGTTCGGGTCGTATTTTTTAACCTTGGGTTTGGTAGTCATATAGCTGCGTCGCCTCTTCCAAGGAGTCAAACATATGAAGCTGCCCATCCACAAGCACGGCGGCCTGGCGGGCGAATTTTTCGAGGGTTTTGGGATTGTGTGACACAATCACCAAAGTCGTGGTTCGCAAGCGTTCCTGCAGGATTGAACCCGCTTTTTTGTTGAATTCGACATCGGTGGTGGCAGGCATACCTTCGTCGATCAGGTACATGTCGAAATCCAGGGCGAGCATCAACGAAAAGGTGAAACGGGCGCGCATGCCGGCTGAGTATGTCGCCAAGGGTTGGTTGAAATACTCGCCCAAGTCGCACATCCAGCTGCAGTAAGCCTCGACATAGTCGGGGTCCATTCCATAAATCTTGGCGATGTAACGGGCATTCTCGAGCGCGGACATCTTCTTGGAAACGCCGCCGGCAAAGCCCATGGGAAAAGACACCCGACACTCTCGGCGGATCACGCCTTCGTCGGGCTTTTCGAGGCCGGCCATCATGTTGATAAGCGTGGTTTTTCCGGTGCCGTTCGGGGCCAGAACGCCAAGTGATTTTCCCAGCTCGACCCGGAACGAGACCCTGTCCAGGATCACCTTGCGGCGAGTCCCGGTCCAAAAGGACTTGCTGACATTCTCGAACTCAAGCATTCACGGCCTGCTCATGTTTTTGCTTTGGGTGCGGCCACCGGTGGCTGGCTGACGGCCGGGTGTTCTACCGCTCCATGTTGGCCACATTATGTCGAAATATGAAACAAATGTTCAATGCGCGTTCGAAACGCCTGGCCACAATTGTGGCGCACAGAGCCGACAACTGGATCGGTTTGCGGGAACGACTATGATCCATCCTAGGATTGCAACAAGCGCCAAAGGGCTGGAGATCAGGTGAAGCCACTTGCGGAAGAAATCAGATCGTGCCGGTTGTGCGCCGACCGCTTCGCTGCGACTGCGACCGCGCATCCGCCGCGCCCGGTGGTGTGGTTCTGCCCCGGTGCGCGCATTCTGATCGCAGGGCAAGCTCCCGGGGCACGGGTCCATGAGAGCGGCCGACCGTTCACCGACCCCTCAGGCGACCGGCTGCGGGATTGGCTGGGGTTGGAGGAAGAGCAATTCTACGATCAGGCGCGGGTTTCGATCGTTCCGATGGCGTTTTGTTTTCCGGGGTACGATGCGCGAAAGGCGGACTTGCCGCCGCCGGCGATCTGCAGGAAGACCTGGCATCACAGGGTGATGAGTGAACTTGGCGATGTTCCGTTGACCATCCTTGTCGGTGGCCACGCGCATAAATTCCATCTGGGCGCACAAGCTTCGGTGACCGATACGGTGCGCAATTGGCAACAGCATGCGCCGCGGGTATTTGCCTTGCCTCATCCGTCATGGCGCAATACGGCATGGCTGAAGAAAAATCCCTGGTTCGAAACGGACCTGTTGCCGGTGCTGCGTGCCCGGGTCAAAGAGGTGATGGATGACTGACACGACCGCGCTGGACATTGCGCATGCCCAGATGGAGGCCGACCCTCAGAGCGATGCCGCGCGGCTGAGGTTTTTCGAACGGCTCGCGGACAACGAACTGTTTCTGTTGCTGACCGAAGAGGCGCGAGACGAAAACATCTCGCCCGAGCTGTTTGACGTGGCAGATGGTCGGTTTGTGCTGGCCTTTGACCGCGAAGACAGACTGGCGCAGTTTGCGGGCCGTCCTGCCCCTTATGCCGCTCTGTCCGGACGTGTTCTGGCGGGGATGCTTGCAGGGCAGGGCATCGGGTTGGGGCTGAACCTCGAGGTGGCGCCGTCGTCGATGCTCATCCCTGCCGAAGCGTTGGCCTGGCTTGCGGAAACCCTCAGCCATGCCCCGCAAGAAGTGCAATCCCGTCTGACGGAGTTCCTTCCGCCCGCGGGGTTGCCAGACATTTTGCTGACGGCGCTGGACACCAAACTGGCCACAGCTTCAGGTCTGGCCTCCGCCGCATATCTCGCCGGAACTCGCGCCGAGGGCGGCGGGCAGGGTCATCTTCTTGGTTTCGTTGACGCGATACCCGGTGCCCAGACGGCCTTGGCCAAGGCAGTGTCCGAAGCTCTGACATTCTCGGGGATTGAGGCTGGTGCCTTGGATATCGGTTTTTTCGCGGCCAGCGATCCGGCTGCCGCAGCATTGGCGAAAGTGGGCCTGCGATTTGATATCCCCGAGCCTGCGCGCGCCTCCGGGTCCCGACCAGCGCCCGGAAGCGACCCGGACAGTCCCCCGATCTTGAAGTGAAGTCGAGGTTTCGGCGCAGGGATGATTTGCTCCCCGCGCCAAATGAACAGATTTATTCGGCAGCTGTTTCCAGCTTGTCCTGCGTACGGGTTTCGAAGTCGCTTGCATCATGCCGTTCGCGCAGTTGGGTGTGCAACTCTCCGAAGGCGCGGTTGACCATGCGGCCCCGCTTCACGGCTGGCCGCGCGTCAATCTCTTGCGCCCATCGCATGACGTTCTTGTAGGACGTCACATCAAGGAACTCGGCCGCGTCGTACAAGCGACCCAGAACCAGTTGCCCATACCACGGCCAGATTGCCATATCAGCGATCGAATAGTCCGAGCCGGCGATAAAGGTTTTGTCGGCAAGCTCGCGGTCCAGAACATCCAGCTGGCGTTTGGTTTCCATCGCAAAGCGGTTGATCGGGTATTCCCATTTCTCCGGCGCATAAGCGTAGAAATGCCCGAACCCACCACCCAGGTAAGGCGCGCTGCCCATCTGCCAGAAAAGC
The DNA here is from genome assembly GCF_025141855.1 of Ruegeria sp. B32. Classification (NCBI taxonomy): domain Bacteria; kingdom Pseudomonadati; phylum Pseudomonadota; class Alphaproteobacteria; order Rhodobacterales; family Roseobacteraceae; genus Ruegeria; species Ruegeria sp. B32. Next base: position 718,262 of record NZ_CP081106.1, read on the forward strand.
CAGTTCATCACTTCGGTGCGCTCGGGACCGGCTTCGGGCAGGAATGCACCGAATTTTTCGGCCAGATGGACAAGGATGGAGCCGCTTTCAAACACCCGTATCGGCGTTTCGCCCGAGCGGTCCATGAGGGCGGGGATTTTCGAGTTCGGGTTGATCGCGACAAAATCCGAGCCGAACTGATCGCCGTCACCGATATTGATCAGCCATGCATCATATTCCGCGCCCGCGTGACCCAGGGCCAAAAGCTCTTCCAGCATGACCGTCACTTTCACCCCGTTGGGCGTTGCAAGCGAATACAACTGCAAGGGATGTTTGCCGACGGGCAATTCCTTGTCATGGGTCGCCCCTGCGATGGGGCGGTTGATATTCGCGAAACGCCCTCCGCTTTCACTATCCCATGTCCAGACTTTTGGTGGGGTGTATGTGGTGGTGTCGCTCATCTTCTGCCTTTCGTCCCAGAGCCGAGCCGCGCCCGGCCCGACAAGAGTTAGTGTTGCAGAACAAGAACGCCAACCCCCGACGTGGCGGCTGTTCTGTAACAATTGCGGCAAGACTGCTCACGTTTGCTCGTCAATGGTCACAGCGGCGTTAACGGGTCTTCGCCGACGGAGGGGATTGCTTATTGTCTCTGCAGACAGCCACTCTGGCCCTGCAACCCGTCAAGACACGAGGACATGAAACATGAACAGATTTGCTCTGACCTTTGCTGCTGCAATGGCGTTGGCCGTGCCCGCCTTTGCCGGCCCGCAATATGTCGATGGGACCGGCTTCGCCGTGTCCGGATATGATGTGGTGGCCTATCGTGGGCTTGCTCAATCACCGATCGGACAATCCCAGCCCGAAGGCGTGCGCGGACGGTCGGACATCACTGCGGAATACAACGGGGCGAACTGGGCTTTCGCGAGCGAAGAAAACCGCGCGAAGTTCCTTGAAAACCCCGCGTTCTATGCGCCGCAATTTGATGGCCATTGCGCCTATGGCGTGTCCAAGGGTGGCAAGGTTCCCGGCAACCCGAACCTTTGGCGGATCGTTGACGACAAGCTGTACCTGAACATCACCGATGTCGTGGTCGGATTCTGGGAGGAAGACGTCCCGGGCAACATCAACCTGGCTGAGGGGAACTGGCCGGGGCTCGAAGGCAATGACGCCTCGACCAACGTGATCCCGAAATTCACGTCCGAAGGCCCGATCGCGAACTGACGTGACGCGCGTTTCAGGCCCGGCAGACCCGCCGGGCCTTTTTCAATGCTGGGTCTTCAACAAGCCTGCCAGAACTGTTCCCGAGTGGCCTGATCCGCCTCGAACCGGATCCTGACGCTGCGCGCGCCGGGAAACTTGCGTTCTCGAATGGTGTCGGGAACAACGACCTCGCCCGCTCCGCCGTTCTTGGCCTGGAAGGACAGTATTTCGGTTTCGACCGTTCGAAAGCCGGCCAGAACGGATGTCGGCAGGGCAACGCGGTTTTCACCTTCGCAAACCGGCGTCGCAACGAAATATGTCAGGTCGCGGCCATAGCATCCGATCGCCTCTGGTACATGGTCCGAATTGCGCGCCGATAGCGGGCAATCTTCCGCGCTGATCTCGCCAAAGGACAGGGCGCGACTTGGGTCGAGCAGTTTCAGGCAGGCGGAAATATCCTTCTCGTCCAGCTCGATGATACGCTTTCTGAGTTTCGGGCGTCGTGGTTGGGCCGGCCCGGCGCCTTTTCCTGCCAACCCGTTTTTGCGGAGATAGTCATAGGCCGACTTCGCCCGCGCGAACTGATTGCAGTCGCCGCCTGTATGGTCGGGATGTGCATGAAAGGCGATGTCACGCCACGCATTCCGGATGTCCGACGCGGTGGCGGTCTGATCAAGGCCCAAGACGTGCAGTGCTTCTACGCGAGCCTGAATTTTCTCGACTGGCTCCATACCAAAATCACTCGATAAAACAACTGGCTCCTATTTTCCGGAGCCTTGAGTTTCTGTCAAATTATCCAGTGAATTGGTAGGCTTGGCGGGGACAGTGCGTCGTTGCAGGGGGAATTGTTCGCACCTTGCAACGGGCCGCAGGGGGCAATCCCCCATTGGCCTGTGCAAATGCAAGGAACAGTCAGGCGACGTTTTGCAGATCGGCTTTGGGCGTAATCCCTAGGGCAAAACATACATCGCGGGTCAGTTCGGGGCGGTTCAGCGTATAAAAATGCAGCTTGTCCACGCCTTCGTCGATCAGGTCCGAACACAGCTCGGTGCACAGCGCGGTGGCCAACAGATCGTGCCGGTTGTCACGGATTGCTTTGTCAAAGGCCTGATCGACCCAGTCCGGCACCTGCGCGCCACAGCGTTTGGCAAATTTCTTGGCACCGGCCCAGTTCTCGATTGGCAGGATGCCCGGCACGATCGGCTTGTCGATCCCGGCCTTGGCGCAGGCATCGCGAAAGCGCAAAAAGGTTTCGGCCTCGAAGAAGAATTGCGTCAAAGCCTCGTCTGCGCCGGCGTCCAACTTGGCTTTCAACCAGTCGATGTCAGCCTGTGCATGTCGCGCTTCGGGGTGAATGTCGGGATAGGCACCGACGCGGATGGTGAAACTGCCGGTTTCCGCCAGTGCTGCTATCAATTCGACCGAGTGGGCGAACCCATCGGGATGCGGGACGAACCGTTCCTGCCCCTTGGGTGGGTCGCCGCGCAACGCAACGATGTCGGTGACGCCGGCCGCGGCAAAGCTGTCGGCAATGGCCAAGGTCTCGCTGCGTGAAGCGTCGACACATGTCAGATGGGCCGCGACTTTCAATCCCGAGGACTTGTGCAACGTCGCCACTGCATCGCGGGTCAATTCCCGGGTGGTGCCCCCCGCTCCATATGTGACCGAGACAAAACGGGGTGCCAGTGGCGCCAGTGTCTGAACCGTATCCCACAGGCGAAACGACGCTTCGAGCGTCTGAGGCGGAAAGAATTCGAAGGAAATCTCGGGCTGGGTCATGGCAGTCTCGCAGGTTGTGTTGCGGCTCTTGTGCCATGGAGTTCTTTGTGAGACAAACTCATATTATTCAAGAACAACATGAATGACGCGAAAGATGCATATCGAATTTCGACACCTGCGCACGATCAAAGCCATCCATGAATGTGGTGGGTTGGCCCGTGCGGCGGATCAACTGAACATCACGCAGTCTGCGCTCAGCCATCAGATCAAAGGGCTGGAGGATCAGGCCGGCGTCGAGCTGTTCCTGCGCCGGTCGAAACCGATGAAGCTGTCGGCCGCTGGGCTGCGCCTGTTGCGACTGGCCGAGCAGATCCTGCCGCAGGTCGAAGCGATGCAGGAGGAGTTTTCCTCGCTGCGCGACGGGCGTACGGGGCGGATGCACATCGCGATCGAATGCCACGCCTGTTTTGAATGGCTGTTCCCGGTGCTCGAGGCTTTCCGCAAGTCGTGGCCGGATGTCGATGTCGATATCCGGCCAGGGCTGGCCTTTGACGCGCTGCCCGCGCTGCAGAAGGAGGAGGTTGATCTGGTCGTCTCCTCGGACCCCGAAGACCTGCCGGGGGTCGAGTTCATCGAGCTGTTTGAATACAATCCTGTCTTTGTCGCCGCCTCGACCCACCCTCTGGCCGAGAAACAATATATCGAGGCCGAGGATTTTCGCGGTCAAACGCTGATCACCTATCCGGTCGAACGCACGAGGCTCGATATCTTCAGCCAGCTTCTCATCCCGGCCCGCGTGGAGCCTGCTGCGATCCGGAAAGTCGAGTTGACCGCCGTGATCCTGCTGCTTGTGGCGTCAAACCGTGGAATATCCGTTCTGCCCGACTGGGTGGTGCGCGAGGTCAAGTACAACTCGGACTATGTGACCCGTCCGCTGACCAAGGATGGCATCACGCGCCGGCTTTATGCCGCGGTGCGAACCGAGGACATGGAAAAACCCTTTGTGCAGGAATTGGTCAAGCTGGCCAGCCTAGAGGCGCGCAAGTTGCAGCAACAATAAGGTTTTGGCCACGCGGGAAACGGCATGCTGCTATGCGCATCATTCCTCTTGGCAAGGGGGCGTTGCGCCAGTATACGCGCGGTTTGACCGGACAGGAGCCTCGGAACTATGGTTGGCAGTGCAAATCTCAACATCATGATCAAGGCCGCGCGCAAAGCGGGCCGATCGCTGGTAAAAGACTTTCGCGAAGTCGAGAACCTGCAGGTGTCGATGAAGGGCGCGGGTGATTTCGTCTCGAAGGCCGACATTGCAGCCGAGAACATTCTGAAAGAAGAACTGCTGGGCGCGCGCCCCACCTACGGTTGGCTGGCCGAAGAAGGCGGCGTGATCGAGGGCGAAGACCCGACCCGGCGTTGGATCGTTGATCCTCTGGATGGAACGACCAATTTTCTTCACGGCCTGCCGCACTGGGCGGTTTCGATCGCACTTGAACACAAAGGCAAGATCGTCGCGGGTGTCATCTACGATCCCGCGAAGGACGAGATGTTCTTTGCCGAAAAGGGCGAGGGTGCCTGGATGAACGACATGCGTATCCGCGTGTCGAGCCGCAGCCGGATGATCGAATCGATCTTCTCGACCGGTTTGCCGTTTGGGGGCCGCTCGGACCTGCCCGCCACGTTGCAGGACCTGGCCCGTCTGATGCCCGCGTGCGCGGGTGTGCGTCGCTGGGGTGCAGCTGCGCTGGACATGGCCTATGTTGCCGCTGGCCGCTACGAAGGCTTCTGGGAGCGTCGCCTGAACGCCTGGGATATGGCCGCTGGCATCATCATCGTGAAAGAAGCGGGTGGGCTCGTTCAACCGTTGAACCCCGAAGGCAGCATTCTGTCCGACGGGGAAGTCATCTGCGCCAACGAACCGATTTTCGACCAGTTCGCCAAGGTGATCCGCGGCTGACCCGTCAAGACGGCGGCCGGAAACGACCTGAACCAATTTCTAAGATCGCGCGGCCGAATTGGCCGCGCGTTTTGTTTCAAAGGCGTACAGTACCCGCCAGGCCGGCCTCGGAGGCCAGCCGTGCAGCCACGGACGCCACGGCCAGGTCCTGCAACCCGACCCCGGTCCCATCGAACAGGGTGATCTGGTCAATCTCTGTTCGGCCGGGATGATCGCCATTGATCACCGCTCCAATCGGGGTGATGGCGTCAGGATCCAGCGCTCCCGAAGCCACGGCATGTTGCGCCTCACCTATGGTGACGGACTGGGCAACCTCGTCGGTGAAGACCTGAGCCGAAGCAACCAGTTCGGGGTCGACTTCCATCTTGCCCTTCGTGTCGGTGCCCATGCAGGCCAGATGCGTTCCGGGCTTGATCCAATCGCGCATCAACAACGGTTCGAACGCCGATGTGATCGTGATGATGACGTCGGCCTGTGCCCCCAGTTCCCGCTGCGAAACGGATTCGAAATCCAGTCCGATTTCCTTCGCGACGGCGGCCAGTTTCGGAAGCATTTCGGGATGGGGATTCCATGCCACCACCTTTTCGAAGTCGCGTTGCTCGGCGGCGGCGCGCAACTGAAAGGCCGATTGGTGGCCCGCGCCGACCATGCCAAGCACCTTGGCGTCCGTGCGGGCCAGGTGCGCAATCGACACTGCCGAGGACGCAGCCGTGCGGATAGCCGTAAGGTAGTTTCCTCCGACCAGCGCGGAAGGCTGCCCGGTATCGGGATCGAACAGGATGACGGTGGATTGGTGGTTGGTCAGCCCGCGATCGGCGTTTCCCGGCCAATAGCCACCAGATTTGACGCCCAGAACCAGGCCTTCGGCGTCAAAGCCGGATTTGAACCCATATACGGCGCCGGCATGACCCAGCCCTTCGCGGATGACGGGGAAGTTGCGCGCTCCGCCGCGTGCCATCGCTGAGAACACGTCTTGGATTGCGTCAAACGCCAGCTTGCGGTTGACCAGCTGCTCGCAGAGGTCTTCGCCAACGATCTGTATCAAATTGGTTTCAGCGTTCATCTCGTCCCTCATGATCAAAACGCCTTGCCGCGAGCAGAGACCGGCCACAGGGTCTCGACCCTTCCGTTGCGCACGCCGACATACCAGTCGTGCACGTTGCAGGTCGGATCGCAGTGCCCGGGGACCAGACGCAACTTGTCGTTCACCCGCAGCACGCCGTTGGGGTCGCCGATCACACCGTGTTCGTCCGAACATTTCAGGTATTCGACATCATCACGGCCAAAAATCACCGGCAAACCGCTGTCTATCGACTGTGCCTTGAGCCCTGCGTCACAGATCGCCTTTTCCGGTTTGGCGTGGCTCATGACGCTGGTCAGAATGAACAAGGCGTTTTCCCATTCGCCCTGATCGATCCTTTGGCCATTCCGGTCCAGAATCCGCCCATAGTCGGCATCCATGAACGCGTAGGACCCGCACTGCAATTCGTTGTAAACGCCAGAATTGCTTTCGAAATAATAGGATCCCGTCCCACCACCCGAAACCAGTTCGCACTCAATCCCGTCCGCCTTCAACCCGTCGACGGCGTCCCGCACCATGGCGATTGCTGCATCCAGTTTTTCCTTTCGCGCGTCATAGCTGTCGAGATGTTGCATCGCGCCCTGATAGGCTTGGAGGCCGGTGAACTTCAGGTTCGGTGCCGCCTCGACCGCGTGGGCGATGGCAATGACGTCAGCCGTACTGGTCACCCCACAGCGCCCCGCGCCGCAATCGATCTCGACCAGGATCTCCAGCTGCGTTCCGTGGGTCTGCGCCGCAGAGGACAGCTCGGGCACATTCTCGATGTCGTCAACGCAGACCAGCGTTCGCGCGCCCAGCTTCGGCAGCCGAGCCAAGCGGTCAATTTTGGCCGGATCGCGCACCTGGTTTGACACAAGGATGTCCTTGATCCCGCCACGCGCAAAAACCTCGGCCTCCGAGACCTTTTGACAGCACACGCCATTTGCGCCGCCCAGTTTTTCCTGCAGGCGCGCGACGTCCACAGACTTGTGCATCTTGCCATGCACCCGATGGCGCATGCCGTGCGCTTTGGCGTAGTCGCCCATCTTGCGGATGTTCCGCTCCAGCGCGTCGAGGTCCAGTATCAGGCAAGGAGTCTGGATATCGCTTTCATCCATGCCGATTGCTGCGGGGATGTCGAAGCCGACGTCCAATTGATCGATGTTCACGGGTCTGTTCATCCTTCTCCTCCTTGCCCGGCCAGCCAGGGCAGCTTGTCCAAATCCACATTGCCGCCGGTCAGGATCACGCCGACGCGTCTGCCTCGAAAAACCTCGGGGTTGTTGAGAATGGTTGCCAACGGAACGGCCGAAGATGGCTCAATCACCAGTCGCAGGTGTTTCCAGGCCAGTTTCATGGCCGCCACGATTTCGTCTTCGGAGGCCGTGAAGATGTCGGCAACGTTCCGCGACACGAAGTGCCAGGTGTTTTCCTTGAGCGGAACCAGAAGGCCATCGGCCACCGTCTTGGGTGCGTCGTCGGCGATGATCCGACCGGCTTTGAAAGATCGGTATGCGTCATCAGCCTGCTGAGGTTCCGCGGCATAGATCGCGGTGTCAGGGGCCAGATTCGATACTGTCAGGCACGTGCCCGAAACCATACCGCCGCCGCCGATCGGAGCGATAACGGCATCAAGCCCACCTGTTTGTTCCAGCATCTCGGCCGAGCATGTGGCCTGTCCTGCAATGACACGCGGATCGTTGTAGGGGTGCACGAATTCGCCACCCGTTTTGGCCTGCACCTGGGCAAAGGTCGCTTCGCGCGATGTTGTCGAAGGCTCACATTCGGTGATCGTGCCACCAAACCTGCGGACCGCGTCCTTTTTGGCCTGAGGTGCGGTGCGTGGCATGACGACGTTGCAGGGAATGCCCCGCCGACCGGCAGCATATGACAGGGACAGTGCATGGTTCCCGCTGGAGTGGGTGCAGACGCCGTTGCCGGCGATCTCGTCGGGCAATCCGAATACCGCATTGCAGGCGCCGCGAACCTTGAAGGCTCCGGCCTCTTGCAGGTTCTCGCACTTGAAAAAGAGCCGTGCGCCGGTTTGTGCGTTCAGATACTCCGACGACAGGACGGGTGTACGCCGGATATGTGGTTTGATCCGTTCATGCGCTGCGCGCATGTCGTCGATCGTCAGATCTGCAGCCGAAAGCGTGTCCAACATACCGATCTCCTCAAGCCGCAGCGCGCGAGCGGTTGGTGCCGTTTGCACGGAAGTATTCCTGCGCTGCCGCCACGCCGCTGCCCAGTTGTATCGGGTAGTTCAGATCGGCCATTGCCATCTCGATCGTGGCGAGGCCGGACAGAACCATGACGTCCGTCAGGCTGCCCAGGTGCCCGATGCGAAACGCCTTGCCGTTCAACTGCCCCAGGCCGATCCCGAAGGACACTCCATAGGTGTCATAGGCATGGTTAGTCAGGACATTGCTGTCGAACCCATCGGGTACATAGACTGCGCTGACAGTGTCCGAGTAGAGGTCCGGCGATTGAGCGACCAGGCTTAAGCCCCAGGCGCCGACGGCCCGGCGCACGCCCTCGGCCAGACGGAAGTGACGGGCGTAGACGTTGTCCAGACCTTCATCGAACAGAATCGACAGGCTTTCCTGCAGCCCGCAGATCAGTTGCAGCGGCGGCGTGTATGGAAACCCGCCCGAGGCATTGGCGTTCAACATGTCCCGAAAGTCGAAATAGGTTCGGGGCAGCCGCGCACCGTCCATCGCTGCCAGCGCCTTGGGGCTGACGCACAGGATTGCCATTCCAGCGGCCAGCATGAACCCCTTTTGCGATCCCGAAACCGCAATATCGACGCCCCAGCCATCGAATTCGAACGGCATCGAGGCCAGCGAACTGACGCAGTCGACCATCAGCAAAGCAGGGTGCGCCGAGGCATCCATCGCCGATCGGACCGACAGGATATCCGAGCGCACACCGGTGGCCGTTTCATTGTGCGTCACCAGAACCGCCCGGATGTCGTGGTTCCGGTCGTCGGCGAGGATCGACTGAAACCGATCGGCAGGTGCTCCGCTGCCCCAAGGGCAATCGATGACTTGCACATCCAGCCCATGCCGTTGGCAAAGGTCGATCCAGCGATGGCTGAATACGCCATGGCGGGCCACAAGAACCTTGTCGCCCGGGCTCAGTGTGTTGCTGATCGCAGCTTCCCACCCACCTGTGCCGCTGGATGGAAAGGTCACAATCTGACCCGTGGTCGACCGGAAGACCTGCTTGAGGCCCTCGAGTACCGGATCAAAGGCCTGAACGAAATCCGGCGCGCGGTGGTCAATGGTCTGGACCTGCATCGCGCGCAGGAGGCGATACGGGATATTCGTCGGGCCGGGAATGAAGACCGGGTTTTGGTTTGACATCATCATGTCCTCCGCTTTGCCCCAAGTCTGTCTCCGCGCCGGCGGTGATGCAATTTTCTTGAAAAATATTTTCATTATTTGGATAAAATGCGTAACCTGCCATAAACGCAGGATATTCACTTTCTCATTTCGCTGAGTGTTTGTGATCAGCTGAGAAAGCCAGACGGCCGTTCGGCCAAAATGAGGGGGAATCACAGTGTCAGCCCAAAAGCGGCCGCGCGGACGGCCCAAGTCGTTGTTCAAGGAAAGCTCGGCCGGAACCATGCAGGCGTTGGACCGTGCGCTGGGGGTTCTGACCGCGGTCGCACGGCTTGAACGCACCGCGCTCAGCGACCTCGCGCGTGAGATCGACGTGCCCACTGCAACCACGCATCGCATCCTGACGACCTTGCAAAAGCATGGGTTCGTCAGCTTCAGCGAAGAACGTCAGGAATGGATGATCGGAGTCGAAGCCTATCGCACAGGCGCTTCGTTTCTGCGGCACAACAGCGTTGTCGAGATCGGCCGGTCAGTTCTTCGGCGCCTTATGCAGGACAGCGGAGAAACTGCGAACCTGGCAGTTCCCGACGGGTCGGAAGTGGTGTTTGTCGGGCAAGTCGAGACATCGAACCCGATCCGGGCGTTCTTTCCGCCGGGCGCGCGCACACCGATGTATGCCTCGGGTGCGGGCAAAGCGATCCTGGCGGCCATGACCGAGGCATCCCGGGCCAAGGTGTTGGCGGACACCAAGCTTGTGCCGTATACGCCCAATACTTGCGCCACATTGGATACCTTGCGCGAGGATCTGACCGAAACGCGGCAGCGCGGATGGTCTTATGATCGAGAGGAGCGCCACTCGGGCATGTCTTGCATCGGAGCCGCGATCTTCAACGACAAGCAGGAACCTTGCGCCGGAATCTCTGTCTCGGGGCCGACCGCGCGATTCAATCCGGACCGGGCACCCGAGCTTGCCGCCCACGTCGTTCAGGCTGCGCAAGAGATCACGCGGCTGAGCGGTGGTCAAACTCCGGATCAGTCAGGCCGATCAGAGGGGTGATTGACCCCGTCGTTCCAGGGAATCGGCCCGTGGGTTCTGGGGTTTCCGCCCTCGATGCAGCCAAGGTTGACGCCGCACTCCCCCGGATCCGAGCGTCTTTGGTGATAAACGTATATCCCGCAAGTCTTGCAGAAATAGTGTTTCGCCGTATGCGTTCCCCACGTGTAGAGGCTCAGGTTCTCGGCGCCTTCAAGAATGCGCAGGCTCTCGGTCGTGGCCGTCACGGCGGCGGCCCCGCGGCGGATGCAGAAAGAACAGTCGCATCGGGCAGCCGTGGACAGGCCACCGGGGAACTCCGCCTCGATCTTCACGGCGCCGCAATGACAGGTGGCGGTCATTTGGCTCATCGGCGTGGCACTCTTGGTATGCGGGACTGGCTGAGCTTGTAGCGGTGTTCGGGATGCGGCGGGTGACCGTGGGTGCGGTTCCAATAAGCTGGTCCGCCCCGTTTCAGCCACATGGGGATGCACAGAATCAATCCGATCACGAAACCGCCCGTATGCGCCCAATAGGCCACACCGCCTGCGTCAGGGTTGCTGGACACGCTGCCAAGGAACTGCATGCCCAGCCAGACGCCCAGCATCACGAAGGCCGGGATGGTGAAGACCCGGAAGTAGATGATCAGAATCAGCAGGATATCGACGCGCGCCTTTGGGAACATCAGCAGGTACCCACCCATCACGGCCGCAATTGCGCCGGACGCGCCGATGGTGGGAACCAACGACCCGGGAGCCGTAACGATATGGACCAGCCCGGCGCCGATACCCGCGACCATGTAGAACAGCAGGAAGGGCAGGTGGCCCATCTCGTCCTCCATGTTGTCGCCGAAGATCCACAGGAACAGCATGTTGCCGATCAGGTGCATCCAGCCGCCATGCAGGAACATCGACGTCACCAACGTCTCGAGCGCCACGCCGTCGCTGATGCGGGCGGGGATGATCGCATAGTCGAAATAGAACCGGTTGATCAGCCGGGCGTCGTCCATGATTCCGACATAGCTGAGGAAAATCAGGACATTCGCCGCGATTAGCGCATAGACGACATAGGGCGTCCGCCCAGAAGGGTTGTGGTCTCGAATTGGAAACATGGGGGGACGCTGGGCTTTTCCCGGCCCAGCGTCAAGTCAGCTTATGCCGCACCGCCCAGAAGTGCGGCGTTTCCTCCGGCGGCCGTGGTGTCGACGCAGACATGGCGCTCAGCCATCACCCGCGCCCGGTCGGGCAAGCCGGGGATCAGCGGCAGGATGGGGCCGTCTCGCCGCGCCAGATGGCGCTCGATCTGGCGCGCGGTGTCCGCGTCGCCCCACCACAGAACCCCCGATATTCCTGGCAGGTTCTCAAGCCGGTGCAGGTCAAGCGCGCCCTCTGTCCGAACCGCGGTGCCGCCAAGGGCGAGAATGGCGTCTGCCTGTGCCTTGGCCGCCTCGGGACCGGGGCCCAGGCACAGGAACGGCGCGCGGGGAAACTCGGTCAGCCGGTTCGATTCCCCGGTCGGTCCGGGCATCGAGCGGGTCGTCGGCGCGGCAGGCTGCCCGATCGGTGCGGGCAGGTCGGAGGGCGCGGACCATTCCGCGGCCACGACCTGTCGGTCCGGGGCGCAGAAACGGGCCAGATAGTTCGGGCCGCCCGCCTTGGGGCCGGTGCCGGACAGGCCTTCGCCGCCGAAAGGCTGCGAGCCGACGATCGCGCCGATCTGGTTACGGTTCACATAAATATTTCCGGCGTGGATCGCCTCGGTCACGTGCTGTACGCGGTCGTCGATTCGAGTGTGCAGGCCGAAGGTCAGGCCGTAGCCGGTGGCGTTGATGTCGGCGATCACCTGGTCGATCTCGTGTGATTTGAACCGGGCGACATGCAGGACAGGGCCAAAGATCTCGCGTTCCAGCGCATTTATACCGGGGACCTCGATCAGCGTTGGCGCCACGAAGATCCCCTCGGGCGGCAGCGCCAGCTCCTTCAAAACACGACCCTCGGAGCGGGCCTTGGTAACGTGGTCCGCGATGCCCAGACGGGCCTGTTCGTCGATCACCGGGCCGCAATCGGTCGAGAGCAGCCACGGATCGCCCACCGACAGGGCGTCCATCGCGCCCTTGAGCATGGTCAGCACGTCATCGGCGATGTCGTCCTGCAGATACAGGCAGCGCAGGGCGGAACAGCGCTGGCCCGCCGACTGGAAGGCGCTTTCGATGATCGACTGCACGGCCTGTTCGGGCAGGGCGGTGCTGTCCACGATCATCGCGTTCAACCCGCCGGTTTCCGCGATCAGCGGCGTGCCGGGTTTGAGGTTCTGGGCCATCGCGGCGCGGATTTTCAAGGCGGTCGCGGTCGAGCCGGTGAAGGCCACGCCGGAAACCCGCGGGTCCGAGGTCAGCGCGGCGCCCACCGATGGCCCGCCCGGCAGCAATTGCAGCGCGTCGCGCGGTACTCCGGCCTGGTGCAGCAGCTGCACGGCGCGGTGGGCGATCAACGGAGTCTGCGGCGCGGGCTTGGCCAGAACCGCATTGCCTACGGCGAGCGCAGCCGAGATCTGCCCGGTGAAAATCGCCAGAGGGAAGTTCCACGGGCTGATGCAGGTGAAGGTGCCCGCAGGCGCGCCCTCGGGGATGTTGGCGGCGTAGTAGCGCAAGAAGTCCACCGCCTCGCGCAGTTCGGCCACCGCGTCGGGCAGTGATTTGCCGGCCTCACGCGCCAGAAGGGCGAAGAGCTCACCGTAGTTGGCCTCGTAGAGGTCGGCGGCGGCATTAAGGATGCGGCCGCGCTCGGCCGCTGAAGCCTGCCACGGAGCAGCTGCGGCCAGCGCCAGTTCCACATCCGCGGCGCTGGCCGGCGCGACCGCGCCTGGCCGGTCCTCGGTCAGGGCGGGGTTGATGACAGGTTCCTCGGCCTCGGGCGCTGCGTCACCGGCCAGCAGGGGCTGCGCGAACCAGTGATGTGCGCGAAAGGCGTCGCGGGCGGCATCGATCCGGTCCAGTGTCGGTGTGTGATGCAGGTCGAACCCCTGCGAGTTTGGTCTTTCAGGTTGAAACAGTTCGGGGCCGGTTGGGATGTGGCGTGCAGGTTTCTGAACGGCCTCGAACGGATCGGCGGCCACCACTTTGGGGGCCACGTTTTCGTCCACGATCTGGTTGACGAACGAGCTGTTGGCGCCGTTTTCCAGCAGCCGCCGCACCAGATAGGCCAGCAGGTCGCGATGCGCGCCAACCGGCGCGTAGATGCGGCAGCGTGTATTGTGTTGTTCCTTGACGATCTGGTGCAGGGTCTCGCCCATGCCGTGCAGGCGCTGGAACTCGAAGGGTTGACCCTCGGCCATGTGCAGGATCGCACTGACCGTGTGGGCGTTGTGGGTCGCGAACTGAGGATAGATCCGGTCGGTCATGCCCAAGAGCTTGCGGGCATTGGCGATGTAAGAGATGTCGGTTGCCGCCTTGTTGGTGAAGACCGGGAAGCCGTCGACGCCCTCGACCTGCGCGCGCTTGATCTCGGTGTCCCAGTAGGCGCCTTTGACCAGACGCACCATCAGCTTGCGGTCATACCGCTCGGCCATGTCATAGAGCGTGTCCAGCACCAGCCCGGCACGCGGCCCATAGGCCTGCACCACCACGCCGAACCCGTCCCATCCGGCCAGCGCTGGCTCGGACAGCACCGCCTCAATCACCTGCAGCGACAGAGACAGGCGGTCAGCCTCTTCGGCGTCCACGTTCAGGCCCATGCCGGCCGCCTTGGCCAGCAGGGCCAGCGCCCGCAGGCGCGGTACCAGCTCGTCCATCACGCGCTGTTCCTGGGCAACCTCATAGCGCGGATGCAGCGCCGACAGCTTGACCGAGATGCCGGGATTGGCGCGGATGTCGTCCTGCGTGCAGGCATCGGCAATCGCCGCGATGGCACGGGAATAGGAAAGGTGATAGCGCGCGGCATCCGCCTCGGTGCGGGCGGCCTCGCCCAGCATGTCGTAGGAATAGGTGTAGCCCTTGGCCTCCATCCCGGCGGCGCGTTTCATGGCGGACTGGATGGTCTCACCGAGAACGAACTGCCGGCCCATTTCCTTCATCGCGCGCCCGACAGCGGTGCGGATCACCGGCTCGCCCAGCCGCTTGATGGCGCCGCGCAGGGCGCTGACCGGCGAGGCCTTGCCCTCGTCCAGAACCTTGCCCGTCAGCATCAGCGCCCAGGTCGAGGCGTTGACCAGCGACGACGAGGAGTGGCCCAAGTGTTTGCCCCAGTCCGAGGGCGCGATCTTGTCCTCGATCAGCGCGTCGATCGTGTCGGCGTCGGGAACACGCAACAGTGCCTCCGCCAGACACATCAGGGCGATGCCTTCATCGGTCGACAGGCCGTATTCCGCCAGAAACACTTCCATCAGCCCCGGCGATGTGCTGGACCGGATGTCGCGCACCAGTTGCGCAGCCGCCTCGCAGATGGCGGTGCGGTCGGCTTGGGTCAGGGCGGCCTGATCGGTCAGGGATTTCAGCAACGCGGTCTGGTCCGCGTAGGTCATGGAATCGATGGTGTGGCGCAGGTTGTGAGTCATGTGTCCTCCGGTCTTTCACGCAGTATACTTGCGATTTTGCGGGACAACGGACCGAAAATGACATATCGGGCACCCGATGTCCTGAATTTTGGATGAAATGCCATGCGAAAAGACTTTCCGGGTTTGGACCGGTTCGACCGCGCGATTCTGTCCATCGTGGCCGAGGACGGGCGGATCTCGGTCGCTGATCTGGCCCGGCGGATCGGGCTGTCGAAATCGCCGACACAGGCGCGGTTGAAACGGCTCGAGTCCGAGGGGATCATCACCGGCTACCGGGCGATGCTGGACCCGATCCGCCTGGGGCTGGACCATGTGGCATTTGTCGAGGTGCGCCTGACCGACACGCGGGAAAAGGCGCTGGCTGAATTCAACGCTGCTGTCCGCAAAGTGCCCGAGATCGAACAGGCGCACATGATCGCGTCGAATTTCGACTATCTGCTGAAGGTGCGGACCGGGTCGATGACGGAATATCGCGCGGTTCTGGCCGAAAAGATTTCGTCGCTGCCGCATGTGGCTAGCACCTCGACCTTCGTGGCGATGGAGGCGGTGAAAGAGACCGGTCTGGCCGATGCCATCGATGGCGCGGGTTGACGAAAGGGCGATCCGCGTCACTATAGAAGTATGAGACACCTACTTCTTTCAGCATTTCTGAGCGCAGGCGTTGCGATCCCGGCATTTGCTGAGACCTGTCCGCCTGCACCCGATCACGCCGCCCGGCTGGGTGAACTTATCGGTCAGATCCAGCAGGCCGAGACCGAGATGGCCGCCCGCGAGATCTCGAACCAGATGTGGGAGTTGTGGGCCGACGCACCTGACGAGGCCGCGCAGACCGTATTGGATCAGGGCATGTCCAGACGAAAAGCTTGGGATCTGTTGGGGGCGCTGCAGGATTTCGACCGTTTGATTGCGTACTGCCCCGAGTATGCCGAGGGCTACAACCAGCGCGCATTCGTGAATTTCCTGCGTCAGGATTTTGAATCGGCCCTGACCGATCTGGACCGCGCACTGAAACTGTCGCCGAACCATATCGCAGCGATGAGCGGTCGGGCGCTGACCCTCATGGGTCTGCAGAGAATGGAAGAAGCCCGCATTGCTCTGGCAGAGGCGCTTGAACTGAACCCTTGGCTGCCCGAGCGTCACCTTGCGGCCGATGGTGGGCCTTTGGCGATGCCCGGCCAAGATCTCTGAATAGCGCTGCCACCCCCGAAGCTTCGCCGGGGGTGATCGCTGAGGTAAGACGGTTCAGCCGACCAGTCCGTTGTCCTTGCGTTTGATCGCGATGATCGAGGAACGCGGCGTGCCCCCATCTGGCCAGGATCCACCGGGGTGCTGGATGCCTACGAACATGGTCCGGCGGTCGGCCGACCATGTCAGGCCGGTCACCTCGCAGCCGTTCGGGCCGGTCATGAAGCGAACGATTTCACCCGTGATTGGGTCGCCGGCCAGCATCTGGTTGTTGCCATGGCCTGCAAAATCGCCTTCGTTGTCGTCGTTCCCGTCGGTCTGGATCCAGACCACGCCGGTGCTGTCGATCATCATCCCGTCGGGCGAGTTGAACAGGTTGCCTTCGTTTACATTCTCGGACCCGGCATACGCATCGGAATGCACTGTCGGGTTGCCGGCCATGACGTACAGATCCCACTGAAACGAGGTTTCTGCATGATCCTGGTTGGCTGGTCGCCAGCGAACAATCTGCCCGTATTTGTTGGCCTCCCGAGGGTTGGGGCCATTGACCGAAGTAT
The DNA here is from genome assembly GCF_025141855.1 of Ruegeria sp. B32. Taxonomy (NCBI): domain Bacteria; kingdom Pseudomonadati; phylum Pseudomonadota; class Alphaproteobacteria; order Rhodobacterales; family Roseobacteraceae; genus Ruegeria; species Ruegeria sp. B32. The sequence continues at coordinate 734,844 of NZ_CP081106.1, forward strand.
CATCGCCACCCGCGTTGGGTTTGACGCCACGGTTCTTGTTGTTGGTCAGGCAGCAATAGGCCTCGGCAAGAACCGGGCTGGTTGCAACCCATTCCGGTCGGTCCATCGTGGTTCCACCGGCCTCAGATGCAGCGATGCGGGCAAAGATCAGAATCTCGGCCTCGTCCATGCCAGTGGTTTCCGGCGTCAGCGGCACCCATTCACCGGACATATCGTCGTTGAACTTGGCCACATACAGCGTGCCGTCATCCAGCAGACCTTCGGTATCCCCGCCGGGGGTGTAGACGCCGTTCGAGACGAATTTGTACAGGTATTCGCCCCGCTCATCATCGCCCATATAGACGACAATGCGACCATCCTTGGCCAGCTCGACCGCGGCGTTTTCATGTTTGAACCGCCCAAGTCCGGTATGTTTGACCGGGGTGCTGTTGGGATCGGTCGGGTCGATTTCGACCACCCAGCCGACGCGATGTGGTTCGTTCGGGTTCTTCGAAGTGTCAAACCGTGGATCGAACAACTCGTACCCGTTCCAGCTTTCGGCCTTGATGCCGTATCGCTTGAAGCGATCCGCGACCTTTGGAGTATATGTCGCGCTTTCGTTGCTGGAGCCGAAGTAGCCGTTGAAGTTCTCTTCGCAGGTCAGGTAGGTGCCCCAAGGTGTCTTGCCCGACCCGCAATTGTTCATGGTGCCCAGCGACGTCGTGCCGGTCGAATCGGCCTCGGTCTTTAGCAGGTCGTGGCCAGCTGCTGGCCCCACGATCTTCATGGGGGTGTTGTGGTGAATGCGGCGATTGAAAGGGCTGTCCTTGACCACGGTCCAGCCATCCGGGGTTTCGGCAATTTCCATCACCGTCACACCCTGCAGGTTCTGCAACTTTCGAACGTCATCCGCGTTTGCGGGCACACCTTCCTGCGCTGCGGGCAGGTTGATTTTGCGATTGGGATACTCGTGATTGATGGCGATCAACTGGTGTCCTTGGAACGAGAAGGTCTCCATACCATCAGTGTTTTCGCCAAAAACCTTGTCCGAGTTCTCGACCGGTCCACCATCGGTGATGTCATACCCGTCAGCCTCGGAGAACAGCGGATCGCCCCAGCGCATGAGGACTTTCCATTCATACCCCTCGGGGACATGCACGGTGCCATCGGTCTGGGCCGCGATCGGAGTGAAGGCAAAACGAGAAGCGGTCTGTGCGTGGGCTGAGGTCGACCCCAGCAGACCGCTGCCCATGGCCGCAGCGCCCGACCCGAAAGCCAACACTCCGCCCAGAAAGCCGCGTCGCGACAGGGCACTTTCGACGACGCGGTCAAAGTCGTTTTCGTCTGGGCGGGGGAAATGCAGTTCGTCCCAGTCGTCGGCGGAAAGGGTGGCTGGATCAACGTCTTTCATTGGATGATTCCTCGCTGTCGGAATGAATTTGTGAAACGGATTTAGGAACTGATTGTTACAGGTACTTAACAACCCCATTAACCGTTTGGGGCGGTACACACGCTAGGCAGGTTTTCGCGAACGGCAAGCACTGCAATCGCATGCTGCGCCAGTGCGCGACCCCAAAACAAGTGCAATTCAGAGCTATGGGCGGTTGGCCGCGCAGCCCGCTCTGTGTGATCCTAGGCTGGCAGTCGCAAAAGCGATGCGTAGGTGGATTTCGGTTCTTGACGACGGCCCGGGCATGGACTACTCAGCCCTTCACCAAGCGGGTATAGCTTAATGGTAAAGCCCCTGCCTTCCAAGCAGGCTATGTCGGTTCGATTCCGTCTACCCGCTCCAAACTCTCCGGAATAAGTTGCGTCAAAAAGCCCTTGTCGGGGTGCTATTGCGCGCAGTCTCCTTGACCCGGCGCGCCTGCGCCGCCAAGAAGCCATATCGCGAGTCCCAGAAGGTAAAAAGGGTCAGGCATGGCAAGAACACGCTCCGCCAACCAAGCAAACGTGCAGGCGCCCGGTGCTCATGAAGATCGACCCGGATCCCGAAAGCTGGGCGTGCTGACCTCTTTGTGGCCGTTCATGAAGCCTTATCGGCTGCTGATGCTTGGGGCGACGCTGGCGCTGGTTCTGACGGCCAGCATGACCCTGACCTTGCCTTTGGCGGTGCGGCGCGTGGTCGACAACTTCCGCATCGAAGACGGTGAACTGCTCGATTGGTATTTCCTGGCGGCTCTGGGCATCGCGGCGGTTCTGGCGGTGGGAACGGGTATCCGGTACATGCTGGTGACCCGGTTGGGCGAGCGGGTCGTGGCTGACATCCGCAAGGCAGTCTTTGACCGCGTCATCGGCATGAGCCCCGCCTTCTACGAACGCATCATGACCGGTGAGGTCCTGAGCCGTATCACCACCGACACCACGCTGATCCAATCCGTTCTGGGCTCGTCAGTGTCGATCGCATTGCGGAATTTCCTGATGTTCATCGGCGGGCTTGTGCTGATGTTGCTGACCTCGGCCAAGCTGACCGGGCTGGTTCTGCTGCTGATCCCGGTGGTGGTGGTGCCGATCCTGGTTCTCGGGCGTCGGCTGAGGGTCATCAGCCGCGAAAACCAGGATTGGATCGCCGCCTCGTCGGGCAATGCAGGCGAGGCGCTGGGCGCCGTTCAGACCGTACAGGCGTTCACCCATGAGGACGCCAGCCGCCGCCAGTTCGGTGACATGACCGAGACCTCGTACCATGTGTCCCTGCGCCGTATTCAGACCCGGGCGGTTCTGACCGTGATCGTGATCTTTCTGGTGTTCTCGGGGATCGTCGGCGTTTTGTGGATGGGGGCGAACGATGTGCGCAACGGCGTGATGACCGAAGGCGTGCTGATCCAGTTCGTGATCTATTCGATCATCATGGCCGGGTCCGTGGCCGCCCTTTCGGAAATCTGGAGCGAGCTGCAGCGTGCCGCAGGCGCCACCGAGCGGCTGGTCGAGTTGCTGAACACCGAAGATACGGTCAACGACTCGGCACAACCCAAGGCGCTGCCGCAGCCGGTCAAGGGACAGATCACCTTTGACAACGTGACCTTCCGCTACCCGGCCCGGCCCGACGTTCTGGCGCTGGACGACCTGTCGCTGACCGTGCACCCGGGCGAGACCGTCGCCTTCGTCGGACCCTCGGGCGCGGGCAAGACGACCGTGATCCAGTTGATCCAGCGGTTCTACGACCCCGAGGCCGGTCAGGTCAGCCTGGACGGGATCGATCTGCGCGACATGCGCCGGGCGGATTTCCGGCAGCACATGGCGCTGGTGCCGCAGGACCCGGTGATCTTTGCGGCCTCGGCGCGCGAGAACATCCGGTTCGGACGGCTGGACGCCTCGGATGCCGAGGTCGAGGCCGCGGCCCGTGCCGCCGCTGCGCATGACTTCATCTCGGCCCTGCCCGAAGGCTATGACAGTTTCGTCGGCGAACGCGGCGTGATGCTGTCGGGCGGTCAGAAACAGCGCATCGCCATCGCGCGGGCGATTTTGCGCGACGCTCCGGTTCTGCTGCTGGACGAAGCCACCTCGGCGCTGGACGCCGAGAGCGAGCGCGCCGTTCAGGCCGCCGTTGACCAAATGCGCGCCGGGCGCACCACCCTGATCGTGGCGCACCGTCTGGCCACCGTGAAAAAGGCCGATCGCATCGTGGTGATGGAGAACGGCCGGATCGTGGCGCAGGGCACCCATGACGATCTGGTGGCGCAAGATGGGCTTTATGCGCGTCTGGCGCGTCTCCAGTTCACCGATGGTGTGGCCGCCGAGTGAAGTGACGCGCGGGCATTTCGCGAACCGCCGTAGCGTCATTCTACTTTTTCCCCTTGCCCGAGGGTAAGCCCTCGCTTGCGCAGGGCTGCATTTGCTTACATCTTGGACGCAAGACAGCCTGCAAAAATGCAGGGTAAAAAAGGGGAGGAACCACATGGCCTTTGTGGGCAAGGAAGACAAACTGAGAATGGAGCAGGAAATGCCGTGGGAGGACCGCGATGTCCCCGTCACGTTCCATCAACTGCTCTCGCGGACGGCCACCAAGTTCCCGGATCGCAACGCGATCAGTTTCCAGATCCTGTCCGGCCCCAAGGACAAGGCCGAAACCCTGACATGGTCGCAACTGCTGGCCATGACGAACCAGGCGGCCAACCTGTTCCGCTCTTTGGGGGTCAAGGAAAACGACGTGGTGGCCTATGTGCTGCCCAACTGCAACGAGACGCTGGTCACCATGATGGGCGGCGCGGTGGCCGGGATCGTGAACCCGATCAACCCGCTGCTTGAACCAGAGCAGATCGCGTCGATCCTGCGTGAGACCAAGGCCAAGGTCGTGGTCACGCTGAAGCCATTCCCGAAAACGGACGTCGCGCAGAAGGTCGCCGAGGCCGTGCGCCACGCGCCGGGTGTCAACACCGTGTTGGAGATTGACCTGAACCGGTACCTGACGCCGCCGAAATCGTGGATCGTGCCTTTGGTCCGGCCCAAGATGGCCGACAAAGAGCATCTGGCCCACGCCGATTATCTGGATTTCAACAAGGAACTGGCGAAGCAACCCACCACGCTGACCTTCGAGGACAGCAAAGAGGACCGGGTTGCCTGCTATTTCCATACCGGCGGCACCACAGGTATGCCCAAGGTCGCGCAGCACAAATATTCCGGCATGATCTACAATGGGTGGCTGGGCCACACGCTGCTGTTCTCGGAAGAGGACGTGATCATGTGCCCGCTGCCGATGTTCCACGTCTTTGCCTGCCATGTGATCGTGATGGCGGCGGTGTCGTCGGGCGCCCATGTGGTGTTCCCGACCCCCGCCGGGTATCGCGGCGACGGCGTGTTCGACAACTTCTGGAAGCTGATCGAACGTTGGAAGGTGTCGTTCATCATCACCGTGCCCACGGCGATCTCGGCCAAGATGCAGCGCCCGGTGGATGCCGACATCTCGACCGTCAAGACGGCCTTCTCGGGTTCGGCTCCGCTGCCGGTCGAACTGTTCCGCCGGTTCGAGAAAGCGACCGGTGTGACCATCGTCGAAGGTTATGGCCTGACCGAGGCCACCTGCCTGGTGTCCTGCAACCCGGTGGATGGCGAGAAGAAGATCGGCTCGATCGGGATTCCGTTCCCGTACACCGACGTCAAGATCCTGCGCGACAGCCCCGACGGGCCCAAGGAATGCGCGGTGGACGAAGTGGGCGAAATCTGCGTGTCGAACCCGGGTGTCTATGCCGGGAACACCTATACCGAGGAGGACAAAAACGTCGATCTCTACTATTTCGACAAGTACCTGCGCACCGGCGACCTGGGACGGTTCGATGCGGACGGGTATCTGTGGATCACGGGCCGGGCCAAGGATCTGATCATTCGCGGCGGCCACAATATCGACCCGGCCGAGATCGAAGAGGCCTTGCTGGGCCATGACGCGGTGGCCTTTGCCGGCGCCATCGGCCAGCCCGACGCCCATGCGGGCGAGGTTCCCTGTGCCTTTGTCGAACTGGTCGAAGGCGCCAGCGTGACCGAGGAAGAACTGCTGGAATACTGCAAGGTGCACGTGCACGAACGCGCGGCGCATCCCAAGCACATGACCATCCTGCCCGAGCTGCCGAAGACGGCGGTGGGCAAGGTCTTCAAGCCGGAACTGCGAAAACAGGCGATCACGCGGGTCTACAACCAGGCGTTGGAAACCGCCGGCGTTGCGGCGCGGGTCGTGTCGGTCATAGACGACAAAAAGCGCGGCCTTGTCGCGCAGCTTGACGCGAACGGCGCATCCGAGGACGATGTGAACCAAGTGCTGGGCAACTTCACCCGGCCGTGGGAGTGGGCCGACTGATCCGGAGGGGCAATGGACTATGAACGTCTGATCGACGAGGAGACCTGGGCGTTCATCCGGCGCACCGCCGAAAGCTATCCCGAAGACGCGGTGGATCGGTCGATTGAGGACCAGCGCCGCGTCTATGACGACATGTGCCGCGCGTTTCGGCAGCCGCGTCCACAGGGCGTCGAAACGCGGGACACCTCGGCCGATGGGGTTGGGGTGCGCATCTATTCCTGCGGAGATCCCACCCGAACCGTCGTCTACATGCATGGCGGCGGGTTCGTCGTGGGCGGGCTGGACAGCCACGATGACGTCTGCGCCGAACTGTGCGCCCAAACTGGCTATCGGGTGGTGGCGGTCGACTACCGCCTGTGTCCTGAACATGTTCATCCGGCGCAGATCCAGGATTGCTGGACCGCGGTGAACTGGGTGCAAGCCGAATTCGGTGATCCGCTGGTTCTGGCCGGGGACAGCGCGGGCGGAAACCTGGCCGCAGCGGTCGCCCATCACGCGCGCGGGCGCATCGGGAGCATCCTGGGGCAGGTTCTGATATATCCCGGTTTGGGTGGCGACCCGAACCAGGGATCGTACATCGAACACGCCCACGCGCCGATGCTGACGCGCGACGAGGTCCTGTTCTATGAAAAGGTCCGGTGCGGCGGCGCCGTCCCGGAACATGACCCCTCATTCGCCCCCCTGCATGATACCGACTTTTCCGGGCTGCCGCCGACGGTAGTCGTGACCGCCGACTGCGATCCCCTGCGTGATGACGGAGCCGCGTACTGCGCCAAAATCACCGCCGCCGGCGGGCAGGCGCATTGGATCAACGAGGCCGGCCTCGTGCATGGCTACCTGCGCGCCCGCCATTCGGTGACCCGCGCCGCCGACAGTTTCGAGCGGATCTCGATCGCGGTCGAGGCGCTGGGGCAGGGGTTGTGGAACTACGACTGACGGCGCTCAGCGCAGGAACGGCTTGGCCTTCATCGTCTCGGCCACCGGTGCGCCCATGCGGGTCAGGATCGTGGGCGCCAACTGTAATTGGTCAATGACCGTTTCCGCATCGGGACCCTCGGCATCGCCGAAGTAGTACAGCGCCGTTTCCTGCTGCAGCGCGCTGCGCCCGCCGTGGTGGCCGCGCTCGTCCTGGCCGTGATCGGCGGTCACGATCACCTCGTATCCCAACTGCCGCCAGCGGGGGATGAAAGGGGCCAGCATCTCGTCCATGACGAAACAGGCGTGATCCATCTCTTCACAGTCGTGGTAGAAGCGGTGGCCCATGCTGTCGAGCGTACAGGTATGGAGAATGCCGTAATCCAGCCCGAACCGCAGGCACAGGTTGGTCAGGGTCGCGAACAGGTCGACATCGGACGGCGTCATCTGGTTGGCCTTGCCATAGCCCGTCATCGAGTGGAAACGGCCGTGGTTGATGGTGGGGCTGTCCGGTTCGTCATATTCCACATCGCGCACATAGTCGAATGGGTTGCGATTGAAGAACTGCGACCAGAAGCTGTGGGTGACGGCCCCGGTCACACCGCCGGCCTCGCGCACCTGGCTGAAGATGTCTTTGTGGTCCAGCCGGAACACGTTGCCGTTTCCGGTGCAGCCATGCTCCTGCGGTGTCACGCCCGTGTGGATCGAGGCATAGCAGCTTGCCGAAATCGACGGCAGAACAGAGCGGTGTTTCCAAACCCGCGCCTCGCCGCTGTCGACCCAGCCTTCGAGGTTGCCGAAAAGCCGGCGGAAATTGCGCCACGGCACCCCGTCGAGAATGATCAGCAGCAGTTTGCGGTCCATCGCATGGCCCTCGTGTTGGATGGCTTGTTTGCCTCACCCTAGGAGATTCGGTCAGCCAAGGCTGCCCGTTCGCGCCCGGAATGAGAAAATCCCGACACTTCGATACAAACAAAGTGTCGGGATTTCAGGGTGTTTTGCCGGCGTTCACAGCCTGCGGCATCAGTTGCCGGCGCTCTCCATCTTGCGGTGGGCCACGACCTCTTCCAGCCAGCCCAGATGCATTTCCGGCACCGAGCTGAGCAGCAGATCGGTATAATCGTCGAATGGCGGGCTCAGCACCTGCGATTTGGATCCATAGCGCACCACGCGCCCCTGATACATCACGGCTATGCTGTCGCTGATCGCGCGTACCGTCGCCAGGTCATGGGTGATGAACAGATAGGCCACGTCCTCGATCTTCTGCAGGTCCAGCAACAGCTTGAGAATGCCGTCCGCCACCAGCGGATCCAGCGCCGAGGTGACCTCGTCACAGATGATCATCTTGGGCTTGGCCGCCAGCGCGCGGGCAATGCACACGCGCTGCTTCTGGCCACCCGACAGCTCCGCCGGATACCGGTCGATGAAACCTTCGCCCAGTTCGATCTCGTCCAACAGTTCGATGATGCGCTTGCGCTTCTCGGCACCGCGCATGTTGAAATAGAACTCGAGCGGCCGGCCGATGATGGTGCCCACGGTCTGGCGCGGGTTCATCGCAACATCGGCCATCTGGTAGATCATCTGCAACTCGCGCAGGTCCTCGCGCGAGCGTCCGGCCAGATCGGGGCTGAGCTTGCGCCCGGCAAAGGTGATCTCGCCGTCGCGCGGGGGCAGCAGGCCGGTGATCACCCGGGCCAGTGTGGACTTGCCCGACCCCGATTCCCCCACGACCGCCAGCGTCTGGCCGGGGTGGACCTCGACATTGACGTTGTGCAGCACGTCGAAGTTCAGCCCCTTGTAGCGGGCCGTTATGCCATCGACCTGCAGCACGGGTTCGGGCGTAGGCTGTTTTTCCTCGTGTTCGATCGAACGGACAGAGACCAGCGCCTGCGTGTACTCTTCCTGCGGGTTGTTGATGATCTGGTCGGTGGTGCCGTATTCGACTGTTTCGCCCATCCGCAGCACCATGATGTCATCGCTGACCTGCGCCACGACCGCCAGATCGTGGGTGATGTACAGCGCGGCCACGCCGGTGCCGCGGATCGCTTCCTTGATTGCCATCAGAACATCGATCTGCGTGGTCACATCAAGCGCGGTCGTGGGTTCGTCGAACACCACCAGATCCGGCTCGGGACACAACGCCAGCGCCGTCATGCAGCGCTGCAACTGCCCGCCGGAGACCTGGTGCGGATAGCGGTTGCCGATGTTGTCGGGGTCAGGAAGACCCAGCTTGGCGAACAGCTCACGCGCACGGGCCTCGGCCTCTTTGCGGCTGAACTTCTTCTGCTCGACAGCGGCTTCGACCACCTGATCCATTATCTTCTTGGCGGGATTGAAGGACGCCGCCGCCGATTGCGAAACATAGGTCACCTCGCCGCCGCGCAGTTTGCGGATATCCGAGAGCGACGTCTTGAGGATGTCGCGTCCGTTCACCCAGACCTCACCGCCGGTGATCTTCACGCCGCCCCGGCCATAGGCCATCGAGGCCAATCCGATGGTCGACTTCCCCGCACCGGATTCCCCGATCAGCCCCAGCACCTTGCCGCGCTCGAGGTCAAAGCTGACCCCGTGCACGATTTCGATGTCGCGGGGCTTTTCGCCCGGCGGGTAGACGGTTGCGCCGATCTTGAGGTCACGGACCTTGAGAAGGGTATCGCTCATCCCCGGCCTCCTTTCAGCGATGTGGTGCGGTTCAGGATCCAGTCGGCCACCAAATTGACCGAGATGGCCAGCGTGGCGATGGCCACCGCCGGATACAGCGCCGCGCCGATGCCATAGACGATGCCGTCCTTGTTTTCCTTCACGATGCCGCCCCAATCGGCCAGCGGCGGCTGAACGCCCAGGCCCAGGAACGACAGGGTCGAGACGAACAGGACCATGAAGATGAAGCGCAGGCCCAGTTCGGCCACCAGCGGTGACAGCGCGTTGGGCAGGATCTCGCGGAAGATGATCCAGCCGCGGCCCTCGCCGCGCAGCTTGGCGGCCTCGACATAGTCCATGACTTCGATGTCAACGGCCACGGCCCGGGCCAGTCGATAGACGCGGGTGGCGTCCAGCAGGCCCATGACCACGATCAGAACCGGGATGGTGACCGGCACCATCGCCAGAACCACCAGTGCGGTGATCAGCGACGGGATCGACATGATCAGGTCCACGGTCCGCGACATCACCTGATCGGCCCAGCCCCCCAGCACGGCGGCCAGAAAGCCCAGAATCGAACCGGTGACGAAGCTGAGGATGGTGGCGGCGGTGGCGATGAAGATCGTCGTGCGCCCGCCATAGATCATTCGACTGAGAAGATCGCGGCCGATATTGTCGGTGCCCAGCCAGAATTCCGAACTCGAAGGCTCCCACACGTCGCCCACAACCTCAGCCATGCCGTAGGGCGCCAGGAAGGGCGCAAAGACGGCGATGATGAAATACAGGGCGGTGAAGGCCAGCCCGATCATTGCAGAGATTGGGATGTTCTTCATTTCGGGTGCCTCAGCCTTGGGTTGGCCAGGATCGCGACGATGTCGGCCACCATGTTCAGCCCGATGTAGATGGCGGCAAAGATGACGCCGCAGGCCAAAACCACCGGCACGTCACGTTTGGTCACGTGGTCCACCAGGTACTGTCCCATGCCGGGATAGACGAACACCACCTCAACCACGACGACGCCCACGACCAGATAGGCCAGGTTCAGCATCACCACGTTCACGATGGGGGCGATGGCGTTCGGGAAGGCATGGCGCCAGATGACCTTGAAGTTGCTCAGGCCCTTCAGTTCGGCCGTTTCGACATAAGCCGACTGCATCACGTTCAAAATCGCGGCGCGAGTCATGCGCATCATATGCGCCAGAACCACCATGGTCAGCACGATGACGGGCAGCGCGATCGAGTTCAGCTTTTGCCAGAAGGACATGCTGTCATTGATCATCGCCAGCGGCGAGAACATGCCCAGCTTGACCGCGATGAAATAGACAAGGACATAGCCGATCAGGAATTCCGGGATCGAGATTGTCGTCAGGGTAACGGCTGAGATCAGCTTGTCGGGCCAGCGGTTGCGGTAGCGTACCGCCACGAGGCCAAGAAAAATTGCAAGGGGCACCGAGACGATGGCAGCCCAGAAGGCAAGAAACAACGTATTGCCCAATCGGTTGCTGACCGACTCGGCGATGTCCAGCTTGTTGGTCAGGGACGTGCCCATGTCACCTTGGACAATTCCGCCAAGCCATTCGAAATACCGGGTCAAGGCGGGACGGTTCAGCCCCATCTCCTCACGGAGGTTGGCAAGGGATTCAGGGGTGGCGGACTGCCCCAAGACGGCTTGCGCGGCGTCTCCGGGTAGGGCCTCGGTCAACCCGAAAATCAGGGCCGAAGCGCCAAACAGCAAGAGGAATCCCAGCGCCAGGCGCTGGGAAACCAGTTTGATGATAGGATGCATACCTGTCGATCCGAGTTAGACGAACCACATCTTGCGGGACATGTTGCCGTTCATCATCTCTTGGGTCGGATCAGTCTCCCAGCCATCCAGCTGGTTGCTGATGCCTTCGACAAAGTCGTTGAACATCGGGCAGATCAGGCCGCCTTGGTCACGGACCATCATGCCCATCTGGCTGTAGATGGCCTTGCGCTTTGCCGGATCCAGCTCGGCACGCGCGGCAAACAGCAGGTCGTCGAACTCTTTGACCTTGAACCGGGTGTCGTTCCAGTCGGCGGTGGACAGATAGGCAGTTGCGTACATCTGGTCCTGCACCGGGCGGCCGCCCCAGTAGGACGCGCAGAACGGCTGTACGTTCCAGACTTCGGACCAGTAGCCATCATTCGGCTCGCGCTTGATCTCAAGCGGGATGCCGGCCTGCTGGGCGGTCTGCTGGAACAGGGCTGCGGCATCCACGGCGCCAGGGAAGGCTCCGTCGGCCACACGCAGAATGATGGGCGACCCGTCATGGCCGGACTTCTTGTAATGTTCGGCGGCTTTTTCGACGCTGAACTCACGCTGCGGGATTGTCTCATCGAACAGCGGGTATGCTGCGTTGATCGGCATGTCGTTCCCGACCGAGCCATAGCCGCGCAGTACCTTCTCGACCAGCTCTTCGCGGTTGATCGCGTATTTCAGAGCGGTCCGCAGCTCGTTGCTGTCGAACGGCGCCGTGTCACAATGCATGATGAACACGTAGTGGCCGCGTCCTGCCGTCGAATGTACGGTCAGGTTGGGCGCACGACCCAAGAGGTCGGCAACCTTGGGCTCAACCCGGTTGATCGCGTGGACCTGACCCGACTGCAGCGCAGCCGTCCGGGCCGTGGCATCGTTGATGACCACCACTTCGACGCTGTCAAAGTTGCCGAAATCCGGGTTCCAGTGGTTCTCGAATTTGGAGAACAGGTGGCGCACACCGGGTTCGTCCGCTTCTAGCTTGTACGGACCGGTGCCGATACCGGCGCCCGGGTTGTCCATTCCGCCGTCCGGCTGGATGATCAGGTGATAGTCGGCCATCAGGTAAGGCAGATCGGCGTTCGGCTCGTTCAGGGTGACCTGAAAATATTCGCCATCGGCCTTCATCGACTCGATGCCCTTCATGATGCCCAACGCGCCCGACTTCGAATCTTCGTTCGAGTGGCGCTGCATCGTTTTCAGCACGTCCTCGCTGGTCATGGTCTTGCCGTTGTGGAACTCGACCCCCTGACGCAATTTGAACGTCCACACCTTGGCATCGGCGCTGCCTTCAACGCTTTCGGCAAGGCGCGGCTCGATCGTGCCGTCGGGGGCGACTTCTACCAGTTGGTCACCAAACTGCTTGCCGTTCTGGAACGGGACCGAGCTGGCATAGGTGGCCGGATCCAGCGAGTTTGTGGATTCACCGCCCTGCAGGCCCAGTTTCAGATCGCCACCTTTCTTAGCGCCGGCGGCGCGGGCCGCGTCGGCGAAGACGGTGCTGGCCATGGCAGCCGATACACCCAGTGCGGCTGCCTTCCCCATGAATTCACGTCGGGTCAGCTTCCCGGCGGTCACCTGGCTGGCCATGTGAGTGAGTTGTTCGTTCATTCGGATATCTCCCAGTTGAGTGTTTTGTGTGCCCGTTTTACGGGCTTTTTATTGACGCATGAGTCAACGTTGGCGCATTTCGTCGCGGCGGGCAAGGTCAAATCTCGGGGACTTGCCACCAGCAAAATCACATCTGATCACGAGGTATGGTGTCCTCCACGGTTTTGGAAAAAATCTTCACATCGTTTTCAAAGGCATCAAGCGTCGCGCGCAGATGAAAGTTGGATCGGTCCGACCACATCTCGCAATTGGCCTCGGTTCGCAGTTTGATGCCGTCGCGCCGGGTCTCTTGTACCCATTCGCAGCGGCCCCGCGCGCTCAGCGGATCGTCCGGATGGATGGACCACCGTTCAAAAGCGGTTCCGCCGCTGACCAGACCATGATCCGCGTCTTCGACCAGGCCGAAATCATCTTCGATGACCAGATCGATGACGCCGGTCGTCATGTCTGTTTCGACGCGCCGCGCATGGGCCGCCTCTCGCAATTGGGTCACTTGCCACGGAGAGTCCGCATCGGGCGGGGCAAATTGCCATTCATCCCGATCCGACCTGTCGCGCTGGGGGATCGTGAACGTGCCGCCTGTCAGGTGCAGCTCCGCTGTTTCCGGCGAAGGCCAGATCAGCGGCCAATAGGCGCTTGAGACGGCAACGCGCAGGCTGTGGTCCTTGGGAACCCGGTAGGCGACGTGGTCCAGCACAACTTCGATGTCGTAGACCTGTCCAGGTATCAACGTTTTGGGGGACGAATGTCCCTCCCTGTGGGTCAGGTTCAATACACCATAGGTGATCCGAGTCGCAGCTCCGTCGGGGTGGATGTGGTTCAGCCGAACGGCAATCTGGGCTTGTGGTTTGTCGACACTCAGCTTCAAGTGCAGGCGCGGGGCACCGACAATGTCCAGATCTGCGGTCAGAGGGGTCGTGTCGAAACAGGAGGACAGAGCGTCATCTGCCCGCTGGTCGCCCGGCATGTCCGGACCCAGCCAGATGGCGCAATATTCGCCGCCATCCATCCCGCAATGATGCGGCGAGCGGATTTTGGTATCCAAGGGGCCGTCCTTACCCAGCCCGGCCTCGGAAAGCGGCAGGGTGACGGTCGGCAGGTGGGACGTGGCGCCGGCATCCTCGGCGATCCAATGTCCCGGGCGCTCGGCATACCAGCGTGCCGGGCGCACGCCATCCATCAGATAGGCGCGATAGGCCGGGTCCTGTTCGACGCCGGTCTTTTTGTCCTTTAGCCAGCGGTCCCACCAACGCAGCGCCTCTTGCAGAAAGCCGATGCGCGGTTCGGGCACGGCAAAATGCGGGTACTTGTGCACCCAGGGGCCGACGATGCCCTTGACCGGCGCACTCAGGTTCTCGACCAGCCAAGGCACCGTGTTCTTGTAGGCATCACCCCAGCCGCCCACCGCCAGCGTCGCGGCCCGGATCGCGCCGGGGTCTTCGCAGACAGACCCATGTCGCCAATAGGCATCGCGGGTCTGGTGCCGCAGCCAGACCGAGGGCAGGAAGGGTTCTGCCTTCAACCGCTGCAACCACATCTCGCGCCAGTCGTCACGCAACGCGGGGTCGGGCGGGCGGGACGAGTACGACCACATGGTCGCCCCCCAGCCCAGGTTCTCGTTCAACAGGCAGCCGCCCTTGTAGTGGATGTCATCGGCATAACGGTCGGCGGTCGAACACAAGGTGATGATGGCCTTCAAGGGTGCGGGCTGCAGCGCCGCCACCTGCAGCGCGTTGAAGCCGCCCCAACTGATCCCCATCATCCCGACTGCGCCGCTGCACCATGGCTGTTGGGCTAGCCACTCGATCACCTCGACGGCGTCGTCCAGTTCCTGCTGGGTGTATTCATCCTCCATCAGTCCCTGGCTGTCGCCGTTGCCGCGCATGTCGACGCGGATGCAGGCGTAACCCCGTTTGGCAAACCAGGGATGGGTCAGGGCATCGCGCGCCGTCGTGCCGTCGCGCTTGCGATAAGGCAGGTATTCCAGAATGGCGGGCACCGGGCGCTGCGCCGCATCGACAGGACGCCAGATCCGCGCAGACAGGCGGCAGCCGTCCGACAGAATGATGCCCTGATCCGGAACGTCTTCGATCTCGGCCAGTGAGTTCTTCGCCTGAGTCATGTGCCTAGTCTCAGGCGCATCGGCGGATGGTGTGCGAGGAAAAGCGTCAATTCATTCCTTCGTTGCGACAAGCAGATCCATGACATTGGTTCCCGTGGGGCCGGTCACCAGCAGAGCACCGACCCGGTCAAGGAACGTCCCCGCATCGGCCTCGCGCAAGGCTTGGTCCGCCCCATCGGCCCATGTCGCGCCGGTCACGACACCGCCGGCCGCATCAGTCGGCCCGTCGGTGCCGTCGGTTCCACCGACCACGACACACAGCCCCTCGCATCCTTGAATCTCGCGCGCCAACGCCAGTGCCAGCGCCTGGTTGCGCCCGCCTCGGCCCGGGTTTTCGGGCAGGACGACCGTCGGCTCTCCGCCAAAGATCATTGCGCCCGGCGGCATCTGGCGCAGCCGTGCGCCGATATCTGCGGCGACGGACAGATAGTCGTCGTGCAGGGCCTCTTCCTCGGCCAGAACGTACAGACCGGCGGCACGTGCCGCGTCGGCTGCGGCGCGGCGCGCATGGGCGTTCGAGGCAATGATTTCGACGCTCGATTCGAATTGAGGGACTTCGGGCAGGGCGCCGATGCCCGATCCGATGACGCCGATGTCGTCCCCCGGCACGTCCGAGATGGCCAAGACTGTCGCGCGCGCTCCGCCGAAACCGGCCAGCAGACCGCCGCCCTTGATCCGCGACATCTCGCGCCGACGGGCGTTCATGGCGGTGATGTCCAGCCCCTCGGACAGCAGCTGCGCGTTCAGCCGCGCCAGATCTTCGAGGGTGGCCCCCGGCACAAGATCCTCGGCCAGCGAAGACGCACCGCCCGAGACCAGCAGCAACAGATGCGTGCCAGGCTCCATGGCCTGAACCGCCGCGCGCAGAGCCTGGCCGCCCTTCAGGCTACGGGCATCGGGCACGGGGTGAGAGGCTTCGATGACCTGTAAGTGCGACGCCAGCCCGTCGGCATGGCCGTCTTTCGTGACCACAAGGCCCGATGTTTTGCCAAAATGGTCTTGCGCCGCATTCATCATCGCCGCCGCGGCCTTGCCCACCGCCAGAATCAAATCGGGGCGCGGAATATCGGGCAGTGCCGCCTTGACCGCGCCATAGCCGTCAACGGCGGCAACGCCCGCCTTCCAGATCGCGATCGCCTGATCCTGCATCGTCATCACATGTCCATCCAGATCGTAACCGGGCCGTCATTTATCAGGGACACCGCCATATCCGCACCGAAAGACCCGGTTTCGGTCGGAACGCTAAGCGCGGCCAGCGCGCGGGCAAAGTGTTCGTACAGGCGTTCACCGGTTGCCGGATCGGCCGCCGCCGCAAATCCGGGCCGGTTCCCGCGCGACGTGTCAGCGGCCAGCGTGAACTGGCTGACCACTAGGGCTGAGCCGCCGATATCCAGCACCGACCGGTTCATCTTGCCCGCGTCATCCTTGAAGATCCGCAGCTTGGCAATCTTGGCCGCCAGTTGCTCGGCCCGGGTCTCGTCGTCGCCCTGCATGGCGCAGACCAGAACCAGCAGCCCCGGCCCGCACTGGCCTATGACTTGCCCCTCGACCGAGACCGATGCCTCGGACACTCTTTGTATCAATGCGCGCATGTCGATGTTTTTCTCAAAGTTCGCTTACTCGGTCGAAGCCCCGCGCCAGGTAACGAATTCGTCCAGCGTGGCGCGCTCGGTCCGGAATTGGTTGGCCGGATGATCGGTATCCGGATAGCCGAGGGAAATCGCGCACAGGATCAGCCGGTCATCGGGGATGTTGAAATAGCGGTGCAGGAACGGCCCAAAGGCGGCCACCGCCGCCTGCGGGATCGTGGCGATGCCCAAGGCCTGTGCCGCCAAGGTGAAAGCCGTGACAAACCCGCCGCAATCCATCGCGCCATAGGGGCCGAGTTCCGCCGGGCTGGACAGGATGGCGCAATGCGGGGCACCGAACAGGTTGAAGTTTTCCATCATCTGCCGGGCCGACCCGGCGCGGTCACCCTTCTCAACGCCGACTGCCTCGTACAGGGCCCATCCGCAGGCGCGGCGCCGGTCCTGATAGATGCCGGAATAGCCGGTCGGAAAAGGCAGGTCGGGCTGCGCCTGGCCGGTCTCGGCTACGGCCCGCAAGGCGCTGCGGAATGCATCGGTTTCTGCGCCACTGGTCACGACCACCTGCCAGGGCTGCGCGTTGCACCAGCTGGGCACTCTGGCGGCGCTGGTCAGGATCTGTTCGATGTCACCCCGCGGCACCGGATCGGGCCGGAAGGCGCGGCAGGAATGGCGCGCAGTCAGAAGCGTGTTCAGATCGGCCAGGGTCACGTTGTCCTCTCCTCCGGGGCAGCCGGCGGCAGGATGGGTGAGAAGCCGGGGATGTTCAAGGGGTTCCGCGGCAGAGTTTTCGGCGGCGGAACCCCGAAGGTCATTGCTGTCCCGTCGCCACCAGATACCCGATGCCGGCCGCCGCCAGCAGGCCCAGCACCACCGCAATCGTGATCTTGATCGCCGACCAGGGCCGTTCGCCCTGCACCTGACCGGTGCGGCCGTTGACGACAAAGCGATAGGTCTGGCCGCGATACTTGTACGCGGCCATCCATACCGGCAGCAGGATGTGCTTGAAGGTCACGTTTCGGATGTCGGTTTCGATCGCGTGGATGCGCTGCCGGTCGCCGCCGATGTCGAAGCGGACGTCACGCTCGATCACGCGGGCCATGTGGCCGCGGGCCTCCTGATAGCCTTGCTGCAGATCGACCGTATAGGCCTCGGCCCGGAACCCGGCCAGGTACTCGGGCTGATAGGGCTCGAGCGCGGGCAGGTCCCAGGGTTGCAGCGCGTCGGTGTAGGACTTGGGCAGCGATTGCGAGGCAAGCACCAGCACGTCGTCGAAGAACCGGGCCACCCGGCCGGATTTCGGCGTCCAGCGCACCTTGGGCACCTGCTGCTGCACCCGCTTGCCGTCACGCATCACCGTCCGGGTTTCATAATAGACCACGCCGCGTTCGCCGCGATAGGCCGATTTCGTGTCGGCGTCGAACGTCCAGTAGGGCACATAGATGCCCTGCATCCTGCGGCCCGTGCGGGCATAGTCCTTGAGTCCGTTCGGCGCGAACCACAGCCGCCCCAGCCAGTCGCTCATGGCCTTGTGCGCGGCGCGTTCGTCCAGCGCAAAGGGCAGAACGCCGCGCGGCTTGATGTGCCGGTTCACGCCGGTATCGGTCACGACCGGGGTGGCGCAGAACGGGCATTCCGCGGCGTGGGTGTTGGGGTCGAACTCGACCTGGGCCGCGCAATTGGGGCAGGTCAGAACTCGCGTCTCTTCGATCTCGCTGTCAGGCAGGCGGTCGGCGATGGCCGCGCCGAAGTCCAGTTCGCGCAGGCTGGCGCCGCCCCAGGGGCCAGCCCCGATCGGTTCGGAATGGCCGCAATGGTCACAGGTCAGCGTGCCGGATTGCGGGTCGAACCGATAGTCCGCGCCGCAATTGTCACATGGAAAACGATGTTCCGCAGAACCGGGTGGTGGGGCAGGAGGCTGTGTCATGGGTGGTCAGTTGTCGAGGGGAAAGTGAAGATAGGCTGCGCGGTGCTCCTCGGGCAGGACATGCGGCAGCACCGCGGCCTCGCAGGCCCCGATCGCCCTGAAATTGTCGCGCGCCTCGGCCAGCGTCAGGCCGTGATTGGCGGCAGAGGGCTCGCGGGGGTTCTTGTCGTACAGAATGTCCTCGTCCTCCCAAAAGCAGATCGCGCAGATCAGGTAGGCCCCGCGCTCGGCCAGGGTGACATACCCGCAGCACGGGCAGATGAATTGCGGCGGCTGCGGCGCTTTGCGCCCGCCTGTCTTCGAGCGTTTCCGCGATGCGGGCATGCCGATGCCTCACGCCCCGGGCGGCGGAGGCGGCAGGATCGTGAACAGCTGCGCGAGTTCCTGCACCTCGCCCGCTTTCTTCCATCCGTCCTGACCGGGGGTCCACACGAAAGTGTCCCGCGTAATTTCTCCGTCGCTGGCCATACGGCCCATCTTGGCCTTCGAGAACGGGCCGCTGGTCTGACCGTCCACCGCGATATGCCAAACATGCTCGACTGGCGGCGGGGGCGGCGGGGCCACATGCGCTGATGGTTGCGGGGCAGCGGGCGCGGGCGCCCCCCACGGGCCAGATGGCTGACCCGCTGCCATGTTCGACATCTGGTTCGCCATCGCCATCCCCATGCCCATACCAAGGCCGGCACCCATGCCACCGCCTCCGTTCGGGTTGCTGGCGGCCGCCGTCATCGCCTCGGCCGCGGAATACTGGGTGAATTTGCCCAGATCTCCCGCCAGCCCCATCGAGGTACGCTTGTCCAGCGCCGCCTCGACCGCCGGCGGCAGCGAGATGTTCTCGATGTAGAATTCCGGCATCTCGAGGCCGTAGCCGTCCAGCACGGGTGAGACCTCGGCTGCGATCAGCTTGCCCAGATCGGCGGTGTTGGCGGCCATGTCCAGAACCGGAATGCCCGAGCCCGCGATGACCCGGCTGAATTCCTGCACGATGATGTTGCGGATCTGAAAGCTGATCTCGTCCATGGTGAATTCGCCATCGGTGCCCACGATCTCGACCAGGAAACGGGCCGGATCCTTGACCCGGATCGTATAGGTGCCGTAGGCGCGGATCCGGGTCGGGCCGAATTCCGGGTCGCGCAGCATGATCGGGTTCTTGGTGCCCCATTTCAGATCGTTGAACCGGGTCGTGTTGACGAAATAGATCTCGGACTTGAACGGAGACTGGAACCCGTGATCCCAGTGCTGCAGCGTCGTCATGATCGGCATGTTGTTGGTCTCAAGCATGTAGAGGCCGGGCGTGAACACGTCGGCCAGCTGGCCTTCGTGCACGAATACGGCCGCCTGGCCCTCGCGCACGGTCAGCTTGGCGCCATACTTGATCTCGTGGCCTTCGCGCTCGAACCGCCAGACCATCGTGTCGCGGGTGTCGTCCACCCAATGAATGACATCAATGAATTCTCCGGTCAGAAAATCGAAAATTCCCATCTGGGTTCTCCTGTCATCGGGGTCAGAGCGACTGCCCCATCAATTCACGGGCGATGATCCGCACCACCGGCGCGGCCTCCTGCGCGGTCATGCCGGGTTTCAGTCGCGGATCATACAACATCGTCAGCAGCTTTTCGTCATGGCTGGTCAGCAGGGCGAATTCGTCGTCATCATTGAAGATCGACGGCCGCGCCCGTGGGCTGTCGTTGGGCAAGCCCAGCCCTTGGGCGATTTCCTCGTGGATGCAGCTCAGCCGCATCAAGTCAGGGTGCTCGGCCCGCACCAACGCAACCGCACCAGTGTAGGTGTTCGGTGCCCCGTTCGACGCCGAGGCAAAGACAAAGCAGTAGAACGAGCGCGGTAAATCCTGAAACAGGTTCAATTGAGCCTGTCCGATATTGGGAAACAACTGGCGCAGTCGCGTTTGCACGAATTCCGTATCGTCATCGCCGGCGACGAAGACATGGAAGTTCGCGTTTCTTGTTACGGTCGAGATAGGGTGGCCAGTCAAGGACGACATGCGTTCGGAATAGGCCCGGATCTGTGCCTTGTCGGCCGCACGTTGGTCTGGTGATACTGACGGCCCGAATTCTGCCTGTATCCGGACCGGGCCAGACCAGCGGCTTAGCCTTCCGCTGGTACGTTGGCTGCTGCCGGATACGGCGGCGCCGGGATACTCGCTGTAGAACGCGATGGCTTCGAAATTCCGGGCCAAATCATCCGCATCAAACGGGGTGTCCGGCCCGCCACCGTCTGTACGCATCAGACCGCGGGTCAACAGGTCACGCTCGACGCGCTGATAATAACGCGCCAGATCCCGGCTTGCCGCCGAAGGTTCGACATAAGCATTGGCCAACTGCGGCTGGGTCGGGCGCGCCTGCGGGGCAATCGAGGACTCGAGCGCATCATCGCAATTGGCCAAGATCAGCAATGCAGCTGCCCCCAACCCGTGCCCTAGAAGTCTTCGAAGCCGCACCTGCGATCTCTCCTCAGCCCGGAACGGCGGTTCCGGCCGTGTCGCCCATCCCGTCTTTCCGGGCCTTGGCCGAAGCCAAGGTGTCCCGCAGCTCGGCTTCCATCTTCTTCAGCTCTTCTTCTGCGGCGGCCCGTTTCGCCTTGCCTTCGTCAGCGATGGCGAGGCTTTCATTGATCGTGCCGATCAGATCCTCGTTGGCCTTCTTGACCGCTTCGATGTCAAACACACCGCGCTCCATTTCCTCGCGGATCATCTTGTTCGACTGGCGCAGGTTAGCGGCGTTCGAGGTCAGCAACTCGTTCGTCAGATCGTTGGCGTCGCGTACGGCGGCGGCGGCCTCGGCGCTGCGCTGGATGGTGACCGCCTGCGCCAGCTGGGTTTCCCAAAGCGGCACGGTGTTCACCAGCGTCGAGTTGATCTTGGTCACCAGCGACTTGTCGTTTTCCTGAACCAGCCGGATCGAGGGCAGCGATTGCATCGTCACCTGCCGCGTCAGCTTCAGGTCATGCACGCGCCGTTCCAGATCGTCGCGGGCGGCCCGCAGGTCGCGCAGTTCCTGCGCCTTCATCACCTGTTGATCTTCCGGGGCGGCCTGCACCTCGGCCTCTTTCTCGGGGATGTCGTGGCTGTCCAGTTCGGTCAGCTTTTCTTCGCCGGCCGCGATGTACAGCGCCAGTTCATCATAGAAATCCAGCGTCTTTTCATAGAGCAGGTCCAGCGACTTGATGTCCTTCAGAAGCGTGTGCTCGTGCGACAGAAGGTTGTCGGTGATCCGGTCGATCTGATCCTGCACCTCTTCGTAGCGCGCGGTGAACTTGGCGAAAGGCGCGGCGCGGCCCAGTAGTTTCTCCCACCAGCTGCGCTCGCGGCGCACGTCCAGTTCAGACACGGAAAAGCCGCGGATCGTGGTGACGATGTCGCGCAGGCTGTCACCGGCGGGGCCAACATCCTTGTTGCGCACGTCGGCCAGCATGGCCTGGCTGATTTCTTGCAGCTCGGCCTGTGCCGCCGACCCGAAGGACACGATCGAGTTGGTGTCGCCCATGTCGATCTCGGCCATGCGCTTGCGGATCTCGGCGCCGACCGGTTCGTCGGCGTCTTCCAAGGGCACGATCTCAGAACTCGGCTCGGGCAATGAGACGGCTGCAACTTCCTGAACCAGCGTTTCGGCCTCGGCCGCCTTTTTCTTGATTTCGTCAGACATGAGAAGCTTCCCTGTTCTTGGTTTGGCCGGTCAGTCGAGCCGGACGCCTTCGCGCTGCAGTCGTTCACGCAGCACGTCGATTTCGACCGTCAGATCACTGCGGTCATCCAATAGCATCTTTCGGGTGCGGGCCGAGAAATTCTGCTCGAGGTCGTCCAGCAGCGCCGAGTAATCGGACAGAGCCTGCGGGTCGCGGGTGCGGGCATAGACATCGGCAAACTTGATCGTCGCATCGCGGGCGCCCTGCAGATAGACGGTCAGGTATTTGCGGGCACCGGCCAGATCGGGCGGGTCCTCCTCGACCGTGCGGAACAGGTCGCGGGCGGTGGTCTGAAACCGCTCGACCCGGGCTTCGATCCTGCGGTCGCCGGCCCGTTTGATGGCATCCGTCATTTGGTTCAGATGGGCTTCGGCATCTTCGACCACGCGGGCGACCCGGTCCTGTTGATAGGTGTCCACACCTTCCATGCCTTTGTTTTTCATCGGGTCGAGCCCGAAGGCGACGGAATGCAGGGCCGTTGCCACGCCGCCGAACAAGACCGGCGCCAGCAGGCTGACCTGGCTGGCGGTCTCGGCATCCAGATAGTCGTTGCGATAAGCGGCCAGACCCACCCCCAGCCCGGTCAACACCGACGAGAAGATCTTGCGGGGAAAGGCTGGGCGGCGCGCGGTGCGGCGCGCGTTGTAAGCATCCTCGGCCTTCAGCCCTTCGCGCAGCAGAAAAGCTGCAGCGGTCAGAATGCCGGCGGCGACCAATCCAAGGGTCATCCCGATCGCGCCGTCGTTCAGCGACAGAAAGACCAGCGGGATCGCCGGAACGAACATGACATTGGCGCGTGCGCCGACCGGGTTTACCCGAGCGCCATCGTATTGCCCGCGCGGGGCGGGCGCGTCGGCGTCAGACTGGCCTTCGGGGCTGAACTTTCCGCCGTATCGCTTGGCCATGGCGTCAGAGCCCCCCAAGCCAACCGGTGCAGACGCCGAACAACAGCACCAGCAGGGCCGTGTAGGCCATTTTTTGCACTCCGGTCCCGGACATGACGTCCTCCAACTGCGGTTGTCCCCTTGAAAACCTAGGGGATCAAGGGGCTTGGCGCTAGGGGGAAGGTTCGATAACCCGCGTCAATTGCGTGATTTCTTGCCGACCGGCCTGCGGGATCTTTGAGGGCGGCTTGGGCGTTTCGCAGCAGCCGGTGGGGTTTCGGGTTCCAGGCCCAGCTGGTCGCGCAGAACGCGGCGGCGGATTTCCTCGACCTCGCCGGGTTTGAGATCGCCCAGCTGGAACGGCCCGTAGGACACGCGCAACAGCCGGTTCACGGTAAAGCCGATGTCTTCGATCGCGCGGCGGATTTCCCGGTTCTTGCCCTCGCGCAGTCCGATCGTCAGCCATGCATTCGCACCTTGCTGGCGGTCCAGCGACACGGTCATGGGCTGGAACCTTTCGCCCTCGATCACAAGGCCCTGGCGCAGGGGGGCGAAATCCTCGTCCTTGGGGCGGCCGTTGATCCGCACCCGGTATTTGCGAAGCCAGCCGGTCGAGGGCAATTCAAGCTTGCGCTTGATGCCCCCGTCATTGGTCAGCAGCAGCAGGCCCTCGGAATTCAGGTCCAGCCGGCCGACGCTCATGACGCGGGGCATGTCCTCGGGCAGGTTGTCGAAGATCGTTGGGCGGCCTTTTTCGTCGCGGTTCGTGGTCACAAGGCCGGTTGGCTTGTGATACAGCCACAGACGCGCGGGTTCGGGCTCGGCCACGGGCTTGCCGTCGACGGTGATCTTGTCGCTGGGCGTGACGTTCAGCGCCGGGCTGTCGATGGTCTTGCCGTTCACGGTCACGCGGCCGGCTTCGATCATGCGTTCGGCCTCGCGGCGCGAGGCGATGCCGGCGCGGGCCAGCACTTTGGCGATCCGGTCGCCAGGGGGAGGGGTGTTGCTCATGCCCTGCGCATAGCGCATCGGCGCGGCTTGCGAAAGGTGGGTTTCTGGGGCAGTCAGGGGCATGGTCTTCAGAACGCATATGGACAAGGCGCTGGAACAGGCGCGCGCGGCAGGTGATCGGGGCGAGGTTCCGGTGGGCGCGGTGATCGTTGCGCCCGATGGGCGGATCATCGCGGCAGACAGCAACCGTACGCGCGAGTTGCATGACCCGACCGCGCATGCCGAGATCCTGGCCCTGCGCGCCGCCTGCCGGGCCGTCGGGTCCGAGCGGCTGACGGGGCATGACCTGTATGTCACGCTGGAGCCCTGCGCCATGTGTGCCGCGGCGCTGGCGGCGGCGCGGATCCGGCGGATCTACTACGGGGCCGCCGATCCGAAATCGGGCGGCGTGGCGCATGGGGCCCGGGTGTTCTCGCACCCTCAGGCCCATCACAGGCCGGAGGTCTATGACGGAATCGCGGCCGAGGACTGCGCCCGGTTGTTACGCGAATTCTTTGCCGCGCAGCGCGACGGCGGCGGGCCCGAGGGCTGAGGCGCGCTCAGGCCGGTTTCACGACCAGTTCGCGGGGTAGGTCGGCCAAGGGTTGCCCGCCCGTCGGCGTGACCACGAAGGTTTCGGTGATGGCCAAGCCCCAATCGGGTGTCCACAGACCCGGCATCAGGTGAAAGGTCATGTTGTCCTGCAGAACGGTGCTGTCGCCGGGGCGCAGGCTCATGGTGCGCTCGCCCCAATCGGGCGGATAGCTCAGGCCCACCGGATAGCCGGTGCGGTTTCCTTTGATGTAGCCGGCCCGGGCAAAGCTGTCATAGACGCAGGCGGCGATCTCTTCGCAGGTGGCGCCGGGTCGGGCGGCGGCCAGCGTGTCCTCGATCGCGGTCAGGATCGCGGTTTCCGCGCGCCGGATATCGGCGGGCGGGTCACCCAGAAACAGGCTGCGGCTGGCCGGGCAGTGATAGCGGCGGTGGCAGCCCGAGATTTCGAAATAGGTCGCCTCGCCCGGTGTCAGCGGACGGTCGTTCCAGGTGATGTGCGAGGCCGAGGCCTCGGCCCCCGAAGGCGCGATGGGCGCGATCGCGGGATAGTCGCCCGCAAGCCCTGGAAGCCCGGCGATGCCCGCCGCCTGAACCTCGGCCACGAGCACGTTTTTGGGAACCCCGGCGCGGAAACCGTCGCGTAGCACCTCGTGCATATGCGCGGTCAGTTGCCCGGCCTTGCGCATCAAGGCAATCTCGGCCTCGCTTTTGACGGCGCGCTGCCAGTTCACCAACCCGGTCGCGTCGACCAACGCATCGCGGCCGAACGCGGTCTCAAGGATCCGGTGGCTGGCGGCCGAGTAGTAATAATTGTCCATCTCGACACCCAGATGGGTCGTCCAGCCGCGCGTGCGCAGCAGCGATGCCAGCGACTCGACCGGGTGATGGTCGGGGTGCTGCACATGTTCTTCGGGCCAGTCGAACAGGTCGGCGGGGTCCAGCCACGTGGTCTGCGCCGCGCCGGGCTTGTCCTGCGTCCGGCCCCACCACAAGGGCGCGCCGTCGCGGGGGACGATCACCATCTGCGGGACGTAGAAGCTCCAGCCGTCATAGCCCGTCAGCCAGGCCATGTTCGACGGGTCAGCAACCAGCAGGGTCTCGACACCACGCTGGGCCATCGCGGACCGGGTCTTGGCCAGCCGCGCCGCGTATTCTTCCGCCGAGAAGACCAGCGCGGGTGTCAAAGCTCGATCTCCTGCAGGACCTCGGGCTCGATGACGGTTACGCCCGGTAGCCCGTCCGCCAAGTCCTTGGCGGATTGTTCCAGGATCGGGAAAGTCCGATAGTGGCAGGGGATCACCGTCTTGAAGTCGAAATACCGCCGGGAGGCATAGGCGGCGGCTTTCATGTCCATCGTGAAATAGCCGCCCGCCGACAGGATGCCGATATCGGGTTTGTAATAGTCGCCGATCCACTCCATGTCGGCCATGATCGTGGTGTCGCCCGAGACATAGACCGTGTGACCATCGGCTGACAGGATGAACCCCACTTCGGACCCACCGGCGCGCGGGCCATCGGGTGTAGCGAAGGTCGAGCTGTGCGAGGCCGGCACCATGTCGACCTTGACCCCGTTCAGATCGACCCGGCCGCCCTTGTTGAAGCCGATGGTCTCGATCCCTTCGGCCTCGGCCCAATGGGCCATGACGTCGTATTGGCCCACCACGGGAATGTTCAGGCGTTTGGCCAGCGGCAGAACGTCGGCAACGTGGTCGAAATGCGCGTGGGTCAGTAGGATATGCGTGGCGCCCTGGACGGCGGCCTCGTGCTGATCCTCGGGCAGCATCGGGTTGCCGCTGAGCCAGGGGTCGATCAGCAGGACCTGTCCCGCTGCGTGAATTCGGAAACTGCCATGCCCCAACCAGATGATTTTCATGAAAGACCCTCCTGAAACCGGTTCAGGGTCAGCCTAGCATCGGCTATGTAAAAATCCATGGACTGGATGCGAGAAATCGACGGCTATTGCGAGCGCCTGTCGCCGGCCTATTGGGCCGAACCCGTAAACGCCGTGACCAACGCGGCCTTTCTGCTGGCGGCATGGGTGATGTGGCGGCGGGTGCGGGGGCAGGGTCTGCCCTTGGCCAACCTGCTGGTCGCCATTCTGGCGGTGATCGGTATTGGCAGCTTTCTGTTTCATACCCATGCGCAGGTCTGGGCCGCGCTGGCGGATACGACGCCGATCTTGCTGTTCATCCTAGTCAATATCTTCGCGGTGAACCGGGACATTTGGCAGCTATCCACGCCGAAGGCGGCGGGGCTGACGGCCTTGTTCATCCCCTATGCGGCGCTGACCATTCCGGTGTTTCAACTGCTTCCCGGGCTGGGTGGGTCGGCCGCGTATGCTCCAGTGCCTTTATTGATCCTGATCTATGCGTACCTTTTGCGCGTGCGCAGGCCGCAAGTGGCACAGGATCTGGCGCTCGGGGCTGTGATCCTGATTGCGTCGATCACTTTTCGCGCGCTCGATGCCCCGCTTTGCGCCCGCATCCCGATGGGAACGCATTTCATGTGGCACATCCTGAACGCCACCATGCTGGGCTGGATGATCGAGGTTTATCGCCGGGCCATGACGGATGCGGTCAGTCCGGCAGACGCCGCGCCAGATAAAACCCATAGCTGACAAAGTCGGAATAGGTTTCGTACAAATCAATCTCGGCCTGTTCGGAATCGACAAGCGCCTTGGCCTGCTCGGAATGGCCATGCCGGTCGAGGAAGGCAGGGAAGCTGCCTTGAAGGGGGAGGTAGTAGTTCTCCATCCAGCAGTCGGTGCCCAGCGGGAAATAGCCGACAGGTTCAAAGCCAGCGGTCTCGATCTGGCGGATCTTCTCTCCGGCGGTTGCAACTTCGGGATAGGCGGCATCCCAGTGCCTTGTCAGCGGTTCGGGGCGTTGATCGGTCAGCCAGGTCAGCTCGGACACAGCCAGGACACCGCCGGGTTTCAGGAACCGACGCCAGGCGAGCAGGCCGTTTTCGAACCCAATGTTGTAGATCGCGCCTTCCGACCAGATCACGTCAAGGCTGGCATCGTCGAAGGGCAGGTCCTCCATCGACGCCTCAAGCGTCTGAACCCGGGCCGCCAGACCCAAGTCCTGTGCACGCCTGTTTAACTCGGCCAGAAACTCCGGCAGGAAATCCACTGCCGTCACCGATGCGCCGAGATGGCGTGCAAGGCAGAAGGCCGCGGCTCCGGTGCCGCAGCCAATGTCGGCAACCTTCAGTCCGGCATCGGCTTGCACGCCCGAAAGCGTCAGCGCCAGTTGCGTTGTCGCGTCGCTGCCGGGGCCTTGCCGATCGTTGGGCAGGTGCAGGTCGATCAACAGCTGCATGTCATCGGTCATGACGCGTCAATCCTTGAAGGCGCGGGCCAAGTCTTCGGGTAGGTCGAACTCGTCCAGTACGCGACGGCGCGCCTCGGCCGACATCTTGCGGGCGGTCTTTTCGACAATGCGCTGGATCTTTTCGTCCGAGTGTTTCGTGGCGAAGGGCGCAAAATACCATTTCAGAAAGACAAAGCAGATCACGTCCTCCAGCGCCTGAACGTCGTCGTCGCGCTTGATCCCCTGTTTGCGCAACATACGGCGGGCGGCGTCGATCTCGGCCTGATCGTACCCGGCCTCGGACATCAGCTCGGCCACGACCTGCGCGTGATGCTCGGCCTGGGCCTTGCGCCAGGCCAGATAGCCCGCGCGCCCTTCAGGGTATTCCGAGCGGGCCAGCTTCCAGCGCTCGACATGCTGGCCGCGGGCGGCGATCTGCAACGGCTCGGAGGCGTCGGGGAACAGTCGATCCAACTCAGCGCTCATCCGTTCGCCATAAAGCAGCGCGGCGGGGCGACCGTCTTCCTGGGTGGGATCGGCCGAATTGGCCGTATCAATTGCATCCAGAACCTTCTGCTTGCGCTCTGTCATGGCATCTCCTGCTTTGGCAACGGCACCTCGGGACATTCGGTCATGCTGACCTGAAACTCTTGAGTGAATGAACGATAGAGCACCGTGCTTCAACAAAAAAGCGCCGACCCATTCAGGGCCGGCGGCGCCGCGAGGGCAGGTGCAGGATCGGGGCGGAAAAAGGGGGGAGAACCGGCCCGATCCAACAGGGAAGCGGTAGGGCTAGTTGCGGAGCGAAGATTTCTCCTGGCTCACCTGATCCGAGGGGTGCTGATCGGGGAAGGTCAGCGTCGGTGTCAGGTCGCCCATGGGAACCCCCAGCGCGAGGGCCGGCGCGGCAGCGGTTGTCAGAACAACGGACACAGCAATCAACATGCGTTTCATGATTATTCTCCGGACTGAACTGTTTCGTTCAGTACATAAAGTAACTTTTTGCGCCGGCTTCAATCGTCAAAGTGAACTAATTCGTTCACTTTTTTGCATAGCGGGTATTCAAAATTGTTTGGCTTGGCGGCAACCGCGTGGGCTTTGGACAAATCGCTGTGGCTCAGTGGTCTTGCGACTGCTGCATCAGACGGGTAAATGCCCCTGTAACGCATATGAGGTTTCCCATGTCGATTGACCAAAGCACCGCCGCCAAGGTGGCCAAACTGGCCCGGATCAAGGTCGAGGATGACGCGTTGCCCGCGCTGGCCTCGGAATTCAACACGATTCTGGGGTTCATCGAACAGCTGAACGAAGTTGACGTCGAAGGGGTCGAGCCGATGGTCTCGGTGACGCCGATGCGGCTGAAGCGGCGCGAGGACGTGGTGACCGACGGGAACATGCAGAGCAAGATCCTGTCCAACGCCCCCGACGCGCGCGAGGGCTTTTTCGCGGTTCCGAAGGTGGTGGAGTAAGACATGACCGATCTGAACAAACTGAGCCTTGCCGAGGCCCGCGACGCCCTGCGCAACGGAGATGTGACCTCGGTCGAGCTGACCGAGGCCTGCCTGAAGGCGATCGACGCAGCCGATGTCTTGAATGCTTTCGTGCACAAGACCCCGGAAATCGCGCTGGAGCGTGCGAAGGCCGCCGACGAGCGCATCAAGGCGGGCGACGCGCCTGCCATGTGTGGCCTGCCGATCGGCATCAAGGATCTGTTCTGTACCAAGGGCGTGCCCTCGCAAGCTGCGTCCAAGATTCTGGACGGGTTCAAGCCCGAATACGAATCCACGGTCTCGCAGAAACTGGCCGATGCGGGCGCGGTGATGCTGGGCAAGCTGAACATGGACGAGTTCGCCATGGGTTCGTCGAACGAAACCTCGGTCTATGGCAATGCGGTGAACCCTTGGCGGCGCGGCAATGATGACGCGCAGCTGACCCCGGGCGGTTCCTCGGGGGGGTCGGCGTCTGCCGTCGCGGCCGATCTGTGCCTTGCGGCGACCGGCACCGATACCGGCGGCTCGATCCGTCAGCCCGCCGCCTTTACCGGAATCACCGGCATCAAGCCGACCTATGGCCGTTGCTCGCGCTGGGGCATCGTGGCCTTTGCGTCCTCGCTGGATCAGGCCGGGCCGATGACCAAGAACGTGCGCGACGCGGCCATCATGCTTGAGGCGATGTGTGGGCACGACCCGAAGGACTCGACCAGCGCCGAGCTGGCTGTTCCGAATTTTGAGGCCATGCTGACCGGAGACATCAAGGGCAAGAAAATCGGCATTCCAAAGGAATACCGGATGGATGGTATGCCCGCCGAGATCGAAAAGCTGTGGGCGGATGGGGCCGAAATGCTCAAGGCCGCCGGGGCCGAGATCGTCGACATCTCGCTGCCGCACACCAAATATGCGCTTCCGGCATACTATGTAATCGCACCGGCAGAGGCCTCGTCGAACCTGGCGCGCTATGACGGCGTGCGCTATGGCCGCCGCGCGACGTTGGCGCAGGGCGATGGCATCACCGAGATGTACGAAAAGACCCGCGCCGAGGGCTTTGGCCACGAGGTGCAGCGCCGTGTCATGGTCGGCACATACGTTCTGTCGGCCGGTTTCTATGACGCCTATTACAACCGCGCCCGCAAGGTGCGGACCCTGATCAAGAAAGACTTCGAGGATGTCTTTTCCGCAGGCGTCGATGCGATCCTGACACCGGCGACACCTTCGACTGCGTTCGGTCTGGGCGAAATGACCGAGGCCGACCCGGTGCAGATGTATCTGAACGACGTGTTCACCGTGACCGTCAACCTCGCGGGTCTTCCGGGCATCTCGGTTCCCGCCGGTCTTGACGGGCAGGGCTTGCCGCTGGGGCTGCAGCTGATCGGTCGTCCGTGGGAAGAAGGTGATCTTCTGAATACCGCCTACGCGCTTGAGAATGCCGCCGGGTTTGTGGCCAAGCCGGGCAAATGGTGGTAACCCTCAGGCAGCGGTAACAACGCGAGGACGGAGCAGTTCCATGCGCAAAATGCTTCTCATTCCGGCCTTCGGGTTCGTCGCGGCTTGCGACACCGTGGCACCAGTCACGGACTCCGGCTTCAACACGCCGCAGTATCAGGCCGAACGCGAGGCGCAGCTGGCCGGGCAGGGCGCAGCAGGCAACCCGCTGCTGCCGCCCCCGGCCATTTCGCAGGAGCAGTTGAATGCCGAAGCCGGTCCCGCCCCCTTCACGACGGGCGACAGCGCCACGGACATTGCCAACCAGACCGCGGCGGCATTGGCGAGCACATCGGCTCAGCCGACTGCACCGGTCGCCGTAAGCTCAAACGGAATTTCGAACGAGCAGGATTTTGCAGCAGTCTCAAGCAGCCGCAGCATCCAGGATGATGCCGCGCTGATTCAGCAGAACCGTCAGACATACGAGGTTGTCGCGCCGACGGCGGTTCCTCAGCGCGGGTCGGACGGACAGCCCAATATCGTCCAATATGCTCTGACTACGACCAATCCAGTTGGCACACAGCTCTACAGCCGAGCCGGGTTCAATTTGCAGGCCAAGGCACAACGCAACTGCGCGGGATACGCATCGCCTGACCAGGCACAGATCGATTTCCTGGCCAATGGTGGCCCCCAGCGCGACCGCAAGGGCCTGGACCCGGATGGCGACGGATTTGCCTGCGGCTGGGACCCCAGCCCGTTCCGCAGTGCCGTCGGCAACTGAGCTCTCGCCGATCTGGCACCCATCCCCCAATTTCGGCCCCCGCCGGGATGGGTTGAAGCCATCTCTGGTGGTGCTTCACTACACCGCGATGAACAGCGCTCAAGCCGCGCTCGAGCGTTTGTGCGACCCGGACTCCGAGGTATCGGCCCACTATCTGATCGGCTGCGACGGAACGCTCTGGCAGATGGTCCGTGAGGAAGATCGCGCCTGGCACGCCGGTGCAGGTGCATGGGGGGGGGTCAGCGACATCAATTCCCGCTCCATCGGGATCGAACTCGACAATCGCGGCGGTCATCCTTTCTCCGAACCGCAGATGGCGGTATTGGAAAACCTGCTTTCACACCTGCAAGAGCGGTTGGGGATCAAGCCATGGAACGTTATCGCCCATTCGGACATGGCCCCCGAGCGAAAGTTTGATCCCGGTCCCAAGTTTGATTGGGATCGTCTCGCGCACCAGAAACTGGCGGCCGGGCCGGCCGTTCTGAAGGGTATATGCCTTGATGAAATGCCGCCAGACGACGAATACTTTGCGCTGGTTGCGATGAGGGCCGGGTATCCCAAAGCCCCTAACGCTGATCTGCTGAAAGCGTTCCGAAGCCGGTTTGCCCCGTGGCGGCGCGGGCCCCTGTCCAAGAAGGATATGGGCGACATCGAACGACTGGCTGGTTTGATGGAACACCTTGACGGTATTCGGGTGGACGTTTAACCCGACAACCGCGCGGAGGGCCGGATGGCCGCTGGGGCTCAGGCCCGAGAGGAAAGTCCGGACTCCACAAGGCAACGGTGCCGGGTAACGCCCGGGCGGGGAAACCCGACGGAAAGCGCCACAGAAAACAGACCGCCATGACGGATCGGAGGTTCGCCTCTGGCAACTCATGGCAAGGGTGAAACGGTGGAGTAAGAGCCCACCGCGCCGCTGGCAACAGCGGCGGCACGGCAAGCCCCACCGGGAGCAATGCCGAATAGGGTCCCCGCGCGGGCCGGTCGGCGTCAGCCGATACCGCCGCTAGGCTCGCCTTGGCCGAGAGGGACCGGGTTGGCAGCTCGAGCCGCGCAGCAATGCTCGGCCTAGAGGAATGGTCATCGAAGGGGGCAACCCCGGAACAGGATCCGGCTTACAGGCCCTCCGCGCGTATTTTCTTCATCCTCCGGGCGGTGTGTAGGCCGCGACCAGTTTCGCGGCCTTCTCGGTGATGGCAACAAATTCGTCGGCCGACCAGGCCCGAACCGTCTCGACCCGCGAAACTGCCCCCGAAGCCGCAACGGCCATACCAACGGCCACGGCATCCGTTCCGTCCGGAGCTTCGCTGATGACCACCACATCATTGCTTCCGGTCGTCACGTAGAACGCCAGCAGTTTGCCGCCAACCTTCTCCAGCAGCGCCGCCACCGGCCCGGTGCGGTTTTCCGGTTTCTTCAGCATCCCTTTGACACCGGCGTTGGAATAAGAGGCATAGGTGATGAAGACAGGCATGACGATCTCCTCGTGAACGAAATGTGCAGAGCGCTCCAATTGGCCGGCTCCTTGGCCCGGAAGACAGGCTTGCCGCATCAAACCAATGCGGTGATCAACACCCAGGCTCCCAATCCGATCAAAACGACACCGGCGACCGGCGTCAGCCATCCCGCCCGGGGCGACAGCTTTTCCAGCGCGACATAGACGGCGATTGCGACGATCCACCAAATGTTCATGATGCCGCCGACGAACAGCAGTGCCATCAAGGCCCAGCAGCAGCCCAAGCAGTAGGCTCCGTGCAGGGCGCCGCATCGAAACGCACCCCAATGCCCGGGCCGGTTGTGGCGGGTCAGAAAGGCAGCCGGGCTCTGGCAATGGCGGAGGCACGCGGACTTCAACCCGCTGAACTGATACATCCCGGCGGCGCAGAGAACGATGCCCGCCAGGATCCCGGACCGGATAGTCATCATCGGACCATCCATCGCTCCGATCTGTTGCAGGCCCCATTGCAGTCCGGTTGCCCCAAGGCTGAACACGGCCCAGGCAAAAAGATACCCCGACAGAAAGGCCAATCCGAAGCTGGCGCTGCGCGGCCTGTCGGGTCCAACCCGTTTCAACGCCACAAACAACAGCGCTGTCGGAGCCGCGCTGGGCGTCATCATTGCGACCATCATCACCCACCACATGGCAAAGACCAATGCGGCGTACCAAAGCGTCCAGACGGCACCGGCCCCCATCGACATGGGCTGGCCAATTGGTCCAGCCATTCGGGTCATCTCGACGGCCGACATCTGCATTCCGACACCGGCGACTGTGTACCAGACCGCACCCGAAACGATCAGAAGGACGCTTCCGGCGACAATCAGACGTTCTTTTCGCAGTACTCGCTCGAGGCTGATCGTTCTGGCAGGGCGGGCCTGTTCCGACGCGTCCGCGCTATGGCCCGACAACGCCATGACCCGAGATATTGAGATGAGCCAGATGGGCATGTGAGGACTCGAAAGTCAGGTTTATGGCTGAACCGCTTGTCCTTGCCGTTCCCGAGGCGACCTCGGCGTGGCGGTATTCGAAGCCATGCGGCAATTGGATCGACGCGCGATGCGGTTGGCCCGAGACGATATGTGCGATCGGCTTGACGTCCACGTCGAACACGTTCTTGACCTTCGCGTAGCCGGTCCGGTCTTCGCGGCTCCAGTTAACGTCGATTTCAGCAAACAGTGTCTCATGCTTGGTCGGCGCCATGGCGCTGTAGACATACCACATGGTGGCCATTTCATCGGTGTCCTCACCGGACATGATGGCGTGCAGGGCGGCCCGCTGATCGGCGTTAGCCCGTTCGTCGATGATCAGTTGCATCTGCCCGTTGCCCTCGTGAATCGGGCCTGGCCAGTGGTAGACACCCGCAGCCCGCAGGCCGGAAAGATCCGTGTCCCCGTAGTGGCCGCTTGTGATGTCAAAGACGACCACGGCCTCGCAATTCCCGTGACTGGGCAGGCTGCTGAACTGGCAGGGGCAACCGAAATCACAGTTGCAATTGGCCAGCGTCTCGCCCTGAAGTTTCCATTCTGTCATGATTTCCCCCAAGCAGACGTACAAGAAAACTCTGCTGACAGAGGGTCTTGCCCGGTTTCGCTGCCTCACGCCGCACAACTTTGGAAAGCGGCGTTCTGGGATGCTGTTATGCGAACATATCACGAAACCGTGATCTGTCCAAACCGGGCGCTGATCCACTGTGTGTCGGATCCTGTGATTTGTGTTGAAACACCACCGATTCCGGTTGACTCGGGCGCGCGACCGGGTAAAAGCGCACGCTCATAGGAATTCAACCGAAAGGCCCCTGCCTTTCCGGACGCAGGAGATAACCATGGCGAAGCCGACGACAATCAAGATCCGTCTGAACTCGACCGCGGGCACGGGCCACTTCTACGTGACCAAAAAGAACGCTCGCACCATGACCGAGAAAATGACCGTTCGTAAATACGACCCGGTCGTTCGGAAGCATGTCGAGTACAAAGAAGGCAAGATCAAGTAATCTGCCTTTTTTCGACGCGAAAGCTTAAGGGGTTCTGCTTCGGCAGGACCCTTTTTCGTTGTTTGGACCGGGTCGTGTAATCCTGAGGCCGCCCGATCCGGCCGTTTCGGGCCGTTGCAGAGGCGCATCAGGCCGACAGGTATTCTGATTGGTGTTGGCTTGCTTTTTTGCCCCGCCTGCCAGTACGGTTCAGCAAACCGCCACAAAATGTTGAGCGCCATGAAAAAAATCTTGTTGCCCGCAATCGCCATTCTGACACTTTCGGCCTGTGAGGACCCGTTCAACCGCCAAGGCGTCGGGTTCACCGGCATTGATGGCGAACCAAGAACCGTTTCGGACGTCAAAGGCGCCGTTGCCTTTGTTCCGCCTGCGACGAACGTCCCAGCTGAGTTGGCTGAATTGCCGACCATTCAGGCCAGCACTGACAAGACAGAATTCGACAAGGTCGCGGGCGTTGCCATCGACAATGGCGGACGGTCCGACACCACGGCCGTACAGTTGACCGGCAGCAGCAGCACCATGTTCCTGAGCACGGTGAGCGTGAACGGAACCCTGTTCGGCGTGTTGCGCACCGAAAACAACAGCACCAAGGTGGACAACTCGGTTGGGGCCGCGTTCGGCAGCCAGACCGAGCGCTTTACCGGCTGTCTGCCTGCCGGCGACGTATACCGCAAGGGCGGGTCGTCGCGCAGCTCGGGTTTCGCGGTTCCGCTGAACTGCAGCTGATCGGATCCGTTGCGATTACAATGATGTAAGGCCCTTGCCATTTGGCTGGGGCCTTTTTCTTTGGGCTGGCTTTGCTGACGCCGGAACAAAAAAGGGCGGGCCTTTCGGGCCCGCCCTTTGATTTGGTGTTCCGGTAGTCTTACTCGCGATTGCCGAGCAGCTGCAGCAGGAACATGAACATGTTGATGAAGTCCAGGTACAGGTTCAGCGCACCCATGATGGCGGCCTTGCCCAGCCACTCCTGATCGCCCGCATGGGCCATCTGAATGTAGGTGGTCTTGATCTTCTGGGTGTCATAGGCGGTGAGGCCCGCAAAAATCAGAACGCCCAGGATCGACACGGCGAACATGATGGCTGGCGATTGCAGGAACAGGTTGATGACCATGGCCACAATCAGGCCGATCACACCCATCATCAGGAAGGTGCCCATACCGGACAGGTCCTTCTTGGTGACGTAACCGTACAGCGACAGACCGGCGAAGGCGATCGAGGTCACCAGAAAGACCTGGGCGATCGAAATGCCGGTAAAGGCCACGAAGATCCAGCTGAGCGACAGGCCCATCACCGCCGCAAAGGCGTAGAAGAACAATTGGGCGCCAGCTGCGCTGAGGCGGTTGATGGCCGCGCCGAAGGCAAACACCATGATCAGCGGGGCGAACATGACGATCCAGCCCAGAATGTTCGGGCTGAGGGTCACCGGATCGCGGAATACCGACAGCAGCTGCGGGCTGGTGCCTACGGCCCATGCAACCGCAAAGGTGATCAGCATGCCCACGGACATCGTGCCGTAGACCTTGTTCATGTGGGCGCGCAGGCCCTCGTCAATCTCGGCAGCGCGCGCGCCAGTCGCCGTCCGGATCGTATCGAATTGTGCCATAGAGGTCTCCCTTGGATTCAGCTTTCAGCCCCCGGTTGCGGGGCGATTTCCCTGCAAATATCGGAGAGTGTAGCGCATGTTTCAAGGGTTTTGGGGCCAAAACTCAGCAATATGGTCAACAATTTCAGCGCCGCTTTGGAAGGTGGCGCTGAAATCCGTTCCAGGTTGCGCATTCAGGGCCGCTTGCGCCAGGTTTCGGGCGCGTCCCAGAACGGGCGGGATGCTTCTGTCAGGGCCTCTGATCGGGTGATCCCGATGTCTTGCAGGGCGCGGTCATCCAGCCGGGCCAGCTCCCGCCGTTGATGAGCGGCCGCAAGCATACGCTGAAACCAATTGCCCGTTCTGATCGATGCCGAGGCACAGGGTCGGTGTGCTGCAATTTGGGTCATGACTTGTGTCCTTTCATCGGTCGGTGATGTAAAGCTGTTTTCGCATCAGCTTCCTTGAACTATATGGCGGGTTGTGGCATATTATAAAAATGAATGTTTTTGAATTGATCCATAAGGATTGTTGATGATGCGGAACCTGGACATCACCACCCTGCGCTCATTCGTGGCGGTCGCGGACCACGGGGGCGTGACGCGCGCCGCCGGTTTCCTGCATCTGACACAGTCGGCTGTGTCCATGCAGCTGAAAC
Source organism: Ruegeria sp. B32 (assembly GCF_025141855.1). Classification (NCBI taxonomy): domain Bacteria; kingdom Pseudomonadati; phylum Pseudomonadota; class Alphaproteobacteria; order Rhodobacterales; family Roseobacteraceae; genus Ruegeria; species Ruegeria sp. B32. The sequence goes on from NZ_CP081106.1 coordinate 772,058, forward strand.
GTCTGGAAGAGTTGTTGGGCCTGGAATTGCTGGACCGGTCTGGGCGCACCATCGCGTTGACGGCCTCTGGCGAACAGCTGTTGGCTTATGCCCGGCGAATGGTGGCGTTGAACGACGAGGTCATCTCGAAGCTGACCGATCAGGCCTTTGAGGGCGAGGTGGTGCTTGGGGTGCCGCACGATATCGTCTACCCGGCCATTCCACGGGTTCTGCAGCGGTTCAATGCCGACTTCCCGCGCGTGCGGGTGCAGTTGGTTTCGTCTTATTCCATCCAGTTAAAAGAGATGTTTCGGCGTGGCGAATGCGACGTGATCCTGACGACCGAGGCTGCGAACTCGGATGGCGGTGAAACCATTGCAGAGCTGCCTCTGCGCTGGATCGGCGCGTCAGGAGGCTCGGCTTGGCGACGGCGGCCGCTTCCGTTGGCGCTGGGTCGGCGCTGCCTCTTCCGGCCTCAGGTCATTGCCGCCTTGGATGCGGCAGGCATTCCATGGGAGCTGTCGGTCGAAACCGAGAACGACCGCACGATCGAGGCAACCGTCAGCGCGGACCTCGCCGTCCACGCCATGCTTGAGGGGACCGAGGCGGCACATCTGGAGAAGATCGATTCAGGTGGGGTTCTGCCCGAATTGCCGGCGCATATGATCAACCTTTACGGAGGCGATCAGGGGCGCGGCGAAGTGGTTGAGGCCCTCGCCGCGCTGGTGCGGCAGAACTTCCACATGCTTGGCGGAACACCGCTGCGCGCCGTGGTGGGCTGATCCGGTCAGATCGTGATGACGACTTTCCCGGTCGACTTTCGTTCCTTGAGCAGAGCCATGCCCTGCGCCACTTCGGACAACGGCAGGGTATGGCTGATATGGGGCCGGATGCGTCCCTCGGCATGCCAGGCGAAGAGGGTCTCAAAGCTGGTGCGAACGACCTCGGGCCGGAACCTCAGATAGCCACCGATGTAGAACCCGATCACGGTCAGGTTCTTCACCAGCAAGTGATTGGCCGGTATCTGCGGGACTTCGCCGCCGGCAAAACCTATCGGCAGCAGGCGGCCTTCGGGATTGGTCGCCCGGAAGGCAGCCTTGAATACATCGCCACCGATGGCGTCATAGACAACGTCTGCGCCGCCCAATGCCAGCACGCGCTCGCGCAGATCTTCGTCCGCGTCGATCAGGTGATCGGCCCCGGCCGCGCGGGCGACCGCCAGTTTATCGGCGCCCCGGGCCTGTGCGATCACCGTCGCGCCCATAAGCTTGCCAATCTCGACCGCCGTCAGCCCGACCCCGCCGGCGGCACCGGTCACCAAGAGGGTCTCGCCCGTCTGCAGCCGCGCCCGATGGTCCAGCGCCATATGGCTGGTTCCGTAGGCGATCTGGATGGCCGCCGCGTCTTCAAAGCTGCACGACTGGGGGATGAGTACGGCTCGGTCGGCGTCAAAAACCCCGTATTGCGCTAATCCACCCTGGCCTGAGTATACCGCGACCCGGTCTCCGGGTTTCAGATGGCTGACCCCTGCGCCGATCGCGTCTACGACCCCCGCAACCTCAAGCCCCAATGTGAAAGGGGCCGCTGGCGTATCCTGGTACGTGCCCTTCTGCATCAGAAGATCGGCAAAGTTCAGCCCGCAGGCGCGAATGGCCACGCGGATCTGGCCTTCGGCGGGTGCGGGAACAGGTAACTCGTGCAATTTGGCCTGCTCTCCGGCAGACTGGATCTGGTAGGCCAGCATCTCAAATCTCCATGTTGGTGCCATTGATCGGGGCCGCCCCTGACTTGTCAATCATTCCGGAAGGGAATGGCCGGGGCGTCTTTGTCGCACAGGCCAAATCGTGCACAACCGTAAACCTTCCTTCAGGCGCGCAGATTCAACCATCTTGAAAATTCTCCAAAAAGCGGCAATATTGCTTGTCAGTGCTGTTTCGGGGGGCACGTTCCGTATTAGAGAGTTCTTTACAAGCGTCTCGCTAGTGTGCGGTCATGGTTCAGTTAGCGTTTTCCCGGGCGGTTGTGTGTAACAGAGGAGAATACCAATGACCCATCACGTCGATGTCCATGTGGGCAAGCGCGTACGGCATCGCCGCTGGTTGATTGGCATGACGCAGCAGCAGCTGGCACAGCAGGTCGGTATCAAGTTCCAGCAGATCCAGAAATACGAAACCGGGGCCAACCGCATCAGCGCATCACGCCTTTGGGACATTGCCGAAGCTCTGGACGTTCCGGTCAGCTTTTTCTTTGAAGGTCTGGAGGACGCCCAAAAGGAAGACTCGGGCAAGAAATCGGTTCCCGCTGATCTGATGGGCGACAAGGAAGCGTTGGATCTGGTTCGGTCCTACTACGCGATCCCGGAAAACCAGCGCCGGCGCCTGTTTGAGCTTGCGCGCGTTCTCAGCGACGTGGCCTGAGACCGGGACTTGACTTCGCACAGGGCTGAGCGCACCAGTGGCGCATGACCAAAGCCTCTGCAAGTGACCTTGAAGTTGCCGAGAAAATGGCCGACGCGGCGCGTGCGGCCATTTTGCCGTATTTTCGCCAGTCGAATCTTGAAACCTCAAACAAGCTGCAAGGCGGGTATGACCCGGTGACCGTGGCTGATCGCGCAGCCGAACAGGCCATGCGATCCGTTCTGGCCGATCTGCGCCCCGACGACGGCATCTTGGGCGAAGAGTACGGTGCGGTCGAAGGCAAATCGGGGCGAACCTGGGTGTTGGACCCCATCGACGGCACCCGCGGTTTCGTCAGCGGCACACCGACATGGGGCGTTCTGATCGCGCTAGGCGACGATAGCGGGCCGATCATGGGGGTGATTGACCAACCCTATATCGGCGAACGGTTTGTGGGTCATGCAGACGGTGCGTTCATGACCGGTCCTTTGGGCAGAACCAGCTTGGTGACCCGCCGGACGGACGCCTTGCGGGACGCAATCCTGTTCACGACATTCCCCGAAGTTGGCACGACCGCCGAAGGAGACGCCTTTCGCGCCGTGGCCGGACAGGTGCAACTGACGCGCTACGGCATGGACTGCTACGCATACGCGCTGCTGGCGGCCGGGCAGGTCGACCTGGTGATCGAGGCTGGACTGAACGCGTATGACATTCAGGCACCGATAGCGGTGATCAAGGCGGCCGGTGGCGTCGTGACCGACTGGCAGGGCGGGCCGGCCCATCAGGGGGGGCGGGCACTGGCGGCTGCGAACTCTGAAATCCACGCCGCGGCCCTCGAGATTCTGCGCGGCTTCTGACGACGGTTGCCGCTGCGGCCGCGATTGACTAGGGTCAGAGCGCCGGTTCTTGCGCCCGTTTTCCACCGGCACACGCATTTCTGGCATGAGGCGGGCAGATGCAGGAGTGCGAGATGCCCGAAATCCTTCTTAGAAACGCCGATGCGATCCTGACCATGGACGACAACCGGCAAGAACTGGCCGGCGCCGATTTGCTGATCTGTGACGGGCAGATTGCCCGCATCGGCCAAGGTTTGACCACCGACGGAGAGGTGCATGACCTTGGCGGCTGTGTCGTGACGCCGGGATTGGTCAATACCCACCACCATCTCTACCAGACACTGACCCGAGCTGTTCCGGCGGGCCAGGATGCGCTGCTCTTTGGCTGGCTGCAGACGCTCTATCCGATCTGGGCGCGGTTCGGTCCCGACGAGATGTTCACTTCGGCTCAGATCGGTCTGGCCGAGTTGGCCATGTCGGGCTGCACGCTCAGTTCCGACCATCTGTACCTGTATCCGAATGGGTCACGCTTGGATGACACGATCGCGGCCGCTGCAGGGGTGGGGCTGCGGTTCCATCCGACCCGCGGCGCGATGAGCATCGGCGAAAGCGACGGCGGTCTGCCGCCCGATACGTTGGTCGAGGCCGAGGCCGGCATCCTGAATGACATGATCCGTGTGGTCGATGCGTTCCATGACCCGTCCGAGGGCTCGATGTGCAGGGTTGGACTTGCGCCCTGTTCGCCCTTCTCGGTCAGTCGGGATCTGATGCGCAACGCCGCACTGCTGGCACGGGACAAGGGGGTCATGCTGCACACCCATCTGGCGGAAAACGACGAGGATATCCTGTATTCAGAATCCCAGTTCGGCTGTCGACCCGGCCAGTATGCCGAGGAACTTGGCTGGACCGGCCCCGATGTCTGGCACGCCCATTGCGTGAAGCTGGACGGGGCAGAGATAGACCTGTTCTCACGGTCACGCACCGGGGTGGCGCACTGTCCCTGTTCGAATTGCCGTTTGGGCTCGGGGATCGCGCCGGTGCGCGCGATGCGTGACAACGGGGTAAGGGTTGGCTTGGGCGTTGACGGTTCCGCAAGCAACGACAGCGGCAACCTGATGGCCGAGGCGCGGCAGGCGATGCTACTGCAACGTGTGGCGAACGGTGCCGATGCCATGTCGGCGCGCGAAGCTCTGGAAATCGCGACGCGGGGTGGGGCGGACGTGCTGAACCGGCCGGACTGCGGCCGCCTGATGCCGGGCAAACGCGCGGATATCGCTGTTTGGGACACAAGGGGTGTGGAGTGCGCGGGCAGTTGGGACCCGGCCGCCTTGCTGCTGGCAGGTCCGGTGCACGTCAAACACCTGTTTGTCGAGGGGCGACAGGTCGTCCGGGACGGCAACATTGCCACATTCGACCTGCCGCGCGCGATCGAACGGCAGAACAGGTTGGCCCTCGCATTGCAGGGCTGATCTGCCTTCAGGTCGAAACGCGCCGTCCGCCGATCCACACATCGGCGATGGCGCGGTCATCTCCCATCATGATTGTCGGGAACACCGCCTCCCAAAGGGACTGGGCATTGGCCTCTCGCTGGGCAATCGCGGGGGTCGAGGCGAGGTCGAGCACGATCAGGTCCGCCTCCATTCCGGGGGCGATATTGCCGATGCGGTCGTCCATCCGCAGCGACCGGGCCGAGCCTGCGGTGCCCAGCCACAGCAGTTGCGCCGGGTGCAGCGGATGTCCGCGCAATTGGCCGATTTCATAGGCGGCCGCCATGGTCCGCAACATGGAAAAGCTGGACCCGCCGCCGGTGTCGGTTGCCAGGCCGATACGATGGCCATCCCGCATCAGCCCGTGCAAATCGAACAGACCCGAACCGATGAAAGTGTTCGAGGTGGGGCAATGGATCAGCGACGCATCGACCTCACGCAGGCGGTCTCGCTCGCGCGGTTCCAGATGGATCACGTGACCATAGAGGCCGTTCGCGCCGAGCAGTCCGAATTTTTCATAGGTGTCCAAGTAGTCGCGCGCCTCGGGGAACAGCGACCGAACCCATTCGATTTCGTCCGTCTGCTCGCTGAGATGCGTCTGCATGAGGCAATCTGGGTGTTCTGCCCACAGCGCACCCATCGCCTCAAGCTGTTCGGGGGTCGAGGTCGGGGAAAACCGCGGCGTGATCGCATAGGAAATCCGGTCGACACCTTGCCATTTTCCGATCAGAGCCTTCGACTGGTCATAGGCTGTTTGGGCCGTGTCCCGAAGACCTTCGGGCGCGTTGCGGTCCATGCAGGTCTTCCCGGCCACGACACGCTGACCGCGCTGCTGGGCGGCCGTGAAAAAGGCATCGACGCTTTCGGGATGAATGGTGCAGAAACTGCACATGGTCGTGGTGCCGTGTGCGGCGGTCAGGTCAAGATATCGGTTCGATATCTCGGCAGCGTAGTCTGCATCACCGAACTTCATCTCTTCTGGAAAAGTGTAGGTGTTCAGCCAATCAATCAGCCGTTTGCCCCAACTCGCGATCATCGCCGTCTGGGGGTAGTGGACATGGGGGTCGATGAAACCAGCCAGGATCAGGTTTTCGCCATGGTGATGAATGGCCGCCTCGGGGTGCGCGGTTTGCAAATCAGCGGTACTTCCCAACTCCCGGATTTTCCCGCCCTCGATCAGAACGGCTTCGTGCAGCCGGACCGCCTGATCCGGTTGCGTTTCGAAGGGGGAGTGTTCGAAACTCAGTACGCGCCCTGTCAGAAGCGTCTTTTGCGCCATCCGCCGTGATCTCCGCCTTGGTGAATCCGGCTTGCAGCATAGGCATGTGACAGATGCGGGTAAATCGCACCATTGTCATTGTTTTCCGGTAGCAGCTTCTTCTATTTAGAGGCCAATTCCCAGAACAAGGGGCAGCGCATGACGACCGGCACCGAAGACAACAGAACCGACCCCTCCCGCGATGATGACGTCTATGCGCTGGACCGGCGAACGGTGGCCGCAATCCTTTACGCCGTGGATGTCGAGGATCGCGAGAAGCTGATCGAGCTGATGGAGCCGCTGCACGCGGCCGATATTGCCGACCTTCTGGAACAGATCAACCCCTACGACCGGGCGCGGCTGATCCGCCTGTATGACCGGGAATTCGACGGGGACATTCTGTCTGAACTGGACGAATCCGTCCGCGAAGAGGTCATTGGAGTTCTGCGGCCCGACGTTCTGGCCGAGGCCGTACGAGAGATGGAAAGCGACGATGTCGTGGACCTTCTGGAGGATCTGGAGGAGCCGCAGCAGGAAGCGGTGCTGGAGGCCCTTGAGGCCTCGGAACGGATCGCGGCCCTGCAGGCGCTGGCCTATCCCGAGAACTCGGCAGGCCGACTGATGCAGCGCGAAGTGGTCATGGCTCCCGATCATTGGACGGTGGGGCAGGCAATCGACTACATGCGCTCGCAGGACGATCTGCCCGAGCAGTTTTATCACGTTGTTCTGGTCGATCCGCGGCTGAAGCCGGTGGCGCAAGTCATGTTGGGCAAGTTGATGGCCGCGCGGCGCGATACCAAGTTGCAGGACATCGCCGAGGACGAGTTCCACATCATCCCGGTCGATCAGGATGAAGAAGACGTTGCCTATGCTTTCAACCAATACCACCTGATTTCCGCGCCGGTGGTGGACAGTGACAAACGGCTGGTCGGGGTCATCACGATTGACGACGCGATGGCCGTTCTGGATGAAGAAATCGAGGAAGACATGCTGCGACTGGCAGGTGTCAGTGATGACAGCTCGATTTCAGACAGTGTTGCAGCAACCAGTCGTCGTCGTTTGCCCTGGCTGACGGTCAACCTGTGTACCGCCATTTGTGCCTCGCTGGTGATTTCACAGTTCGAGGCGGCAATCGAGCAGATCGTGGCGCTGGCAATTCTGATGCCCATCGTTGCCTCGATGGGTGGTAACGCTGGAACACAGTCGCTGACCGTTGCCGTGCGTGCGTTGGCGACCCGCGACCTGACGGGCTCGAACGTGGCACGGGTCATCCGCCGAGAATTGCTGGTGGGCATGTTGAACGGGCTGTGTTTCGCCATCGTTCTGGGAACGGTGGGGATGATGTGGTTCGAATCCCCGCTGCTGGGTGTCGTGATCGGTTCCGCCTTGGTCGTGAACATGATCATCGCCGGGTTCGCGGGTACGGTAGTACCGGTGGTGCTGGATCGCCTGGGTGTAGACCCGGCATTGGCCTCGGGAACCTTCGTTACGACGACGACGGATGTAATGGGGTTCTTCATCTTTCTAGGGCTTGCAAGCGTGGTGCTGCTGTGACCGATCTGACTGAAATCAAGGCCGCGGCGCGCAAGGCTGCCTTTGCCCGGCGCAAAGCGGCCTTCGACGCGGGGCCGCCGGCCGCCGCGGGCCGCCTGTCCGAGGTGCTGGCCGGATTTCGTGGCGTTCCGCTGTCTGGCTACATGCCGATCCGCACCGAAATCGACCCTCTGCCCGCCATGGCCGAGGCCGCAGCCTATGGTCCCGTTGGTGTTCCGGTCATCCAAGGCGCCGGACGGCCTCTGCGGTTTTCGCGCTGGACACCCGAAGGGCCGTTGAAAGATGGTCCATTTGGCGCCAAGGTGCCCGAGACGGACGACTATTTTGACCCTGAAATCCTGATCGTGCCCCTTGTGGCATTCGATCCGCAAGGCGGGCGATTGGGTTATGGGGGCGGGTTTTATGACCGCACGCTTGAAGGGCTGCGCGCCAAACGTCCCACATTGGCCATCGGTTTCGCCTTCGACGCGCAAGAGGCCGAAGCCTTGCCGCTGGAACCGACGGACCAGCCGCTGGACATGATCGTTACCGAGACCAGGGTCCTGACGTTTTAGGCGTCAGTTCTCAAAGTGGCTCCGCAGATAGTCCCAGGCATCAACCTCGGTTCCATCCTCAAGGATGCACACGCCGTATTCCGATCCATCGGTGTTTTTGCGGATCTGATATTCGCCGCCGTTTTCGATGCAGAAGGTCGCGGCCGGATTTGCCATTGTGGTCTTGGTCGTCGCGTGAGCAAAGCTGCCCGATATAGCGAGAGAGACAGTTGCGGTCAGGACTATGCGTTTCATCGAAATCTCCGAGTGAAAAAACCGGTTGCGCCAGAATTGCAGGTTTCCCCCGGAATTCAACCCGCATGCGGCCCGGGAATTGCATCGTTCCGCCTTGTTATTGCCGTTTGCAGGGCCTAGGACCGCGATATGAGAATCTTGTTCTTGGGTGACGTCATGGGGCGCGCGGGCCGCGCCGCCGTTCAACAGCATCTGCCCCGTCTGCGCGACGAGTGGCGGCTGGATTTCGTGGTGGTCAACGGGGAGAATGCCTCGAACGGCATGGGGTTGACCGGCGATCATGCCAAGCTGCTGCTGGAGTCGGGCGCAGATTGTCTGACGTTGGGCGACCACGCTTTCGACCAGAAAGACATGCTGCAATTCATCGAACGCGAACCCCGGATCGTGCGCCCTGTGAATTTCGCCAAGGGTGCTCCCGGTCGCGGACATCGACTGTTCACCGCGCCGGGCGGACGCAAGGTACTGGTGGTTCAGGTGCTGGGACAGGTGTTCATGAAACGACCGTTCGACGATCCGTTTTCGGCGGTGGAACCAATCCTGAAGTCCCACCCGCGGGGCGGTCAGGCGCAGGCCATCATCGTGGACATGCATTGCGAGGCGACTTCGGAGAAGATGGCCATGGGCCACTACTGCGACGGACGCGCCAGCCTTGTCGTGGGAACCCATACCCATGTTCCGACCGCCGATGCCCAGATCCTGCCCGGCGGCACCGCTTACCTGACCGATGCGGGCATGTGCGGCGACTATGACTCGGTGATCGGAATGGACAAGCAGGAGCCGATGCGCCGCTTCATCACAGGGATGCCCAAGGCTCGGTTCACCCCGGCCAATGGCGAAGCGACGCTAAGCGGCGTTTTCGTAGAAACTGATGACCGTGACGGGCAAGCCAAGACGATCAGCATGGTCCGGGTTGGCGGGCGCCTGCAGCAGGCAGCACCGTGAACGCACGTCAGGCTTGCTCTGCGGCCTGCAATACGTGAAACTGACTCTCAGGCGCTTGGGCCGGGACAGGTTTCGGACAGAACACCACGAATGCAACTCCTTCAATTGTCAGATATGGGCAGCGCGATACTTGCGCTGGCGGTTGTTGCGGGCATGTTCATCATGTTCATGCGCGAGGTCTATCCGACCGAGGTCGTTGCCATAGGCGGCGTTTCGGTGATGCTGGTCACCGGCGTGCTTCCCTACCAAAGCGCACTGGCGGTTCTGTCGAACCCGGCGCCCTGGACCATCGCGGCGATGTTCATCATCATGGGCGCCCTCGTCCGGACCGGTGCCCTGCACGCCTTTACAGCGACGGCGCAGAAACAGGCGCAGGTCAACCCGCGCATTGCCATCGGTTTGCTGATGGCATTTGTCGTCCTGGCCTCGGCGGTCGTGTCGAACACGCCCGTCGTCGTCGTGATGATCCCGGTGTTCATCCAGATTGCCCGCACGCTGAATATTTCAGCGTCGAAGCTGCTGATCCCGCTCAGCTACGCTGCGATTCTCGGCGGGACGCTGACCCTGATCGGAACCTCGACGAACCTGTTGGTCGATGGTGTGGCAAGGGCACAGGGCCTGCCGGCCTTCACGATTTTCGAGGTCACGCCGTTGGGCATCATTCTTGTCATTTACGGCATGATTTACCTGCGCTTCATCGCGCCGCGCCTTCTGCCCGAACGTGACAGCATGGCAACCATGCTCAGCGATCGGTCGAAGATGAAATTCTTCACCGAGGCGGTCATTCCGCCCGACAGCAACCTGATTGGCCGTGAAGTGACCGGCGTGCAGCTGTTCAAACGTCCGGGTGTGCGGCTTATCGACGTGATCCGCGGCGACGAGTCATTGCGGCGGAACCTGAAAGGGGTCGAACTGAAGGTCGGTGACCGCGTGGTGTTGCGCACGGAAATGACCGAGCTGCTGAGCCTGCAAAGCAACAAGGAACTCAAGCGCGTTGATCAAGTTTCGGCGGTCGAAACACGTACGGTTGAGGTTCTGATCACCCCCGGTTGTCGCATGGTCGGGCGCACATTGGGTGCGTTGCGGCTGCGTCGTCGCTATGGGGTTTACGTCTTGGCCGTGCACCGGCGAAATCAGAATATCGGGGGGCAACTTGACGATCTGGTCGTCCGGGTCGGTGATACGCTGCTGCTCGAAGGCTCGCCGGCCGATATCAGCAAACTGGCTGCCGACATGGACATGGTCGACGTCACCCAGCCGTCGGCCCGCGCCTTCCGGCGCGGTCATGCTCCGATCGCGATTGCTGCGCTGATTGGGATCGTGGTGTTGGCGGCGCTCGGCGTGGCGCCGATTTTCCTGCTGTCGATTCTGGCGGTTGCGGTTGTGCTGCTGACGCGATGCATCGACGCGGACGAGGCGTTTTCCTTTGTCGAAGGCCGTCTGCTAGCGCTGATCTTTGCCATGCTGGCGATCGGGGCTGCGCTGGACAGCTCGGGTGCGGTCACCCTGATCGCCAACGCGATTGCACCGTCCTTTGCCAACCTGCCGCCGTTCCTCATCGTCTGGGCGATCTATCTGCTGACCTCTGTGCTGACGGAACTGGTCTCGAACAACGCGGTGGCGGTTGTCGTGACGCCGATCGCCATCGGTCTGGCGCAGGCTGTGGGGGTGGATCCGCGGCCGCTGGTGGTTGCGGTGATGGTCGCGGCTTCGGCCTCGTTTGCAACGCCGATCGGTTATCAGACCAACATGATGGTCTACGGCCCCGGTGGGTACCGGTTCACGGACTTCATGAAGGTCGGGATTCCGCTGAACCTGACGGTTGGATTGCTGGCTTCGCTGATCATCCCCTTCCTCTGGCCGCTTTGATCTCAGGCACGAATTTGCCGCTTGGAACTGAAAAACCTTGTAAATCGCGCTGATGTCCCGATCTTTTGTGCTGGAAACTGGTGACAAAGGGATCGGACAATGCAAACCGCAAAAAGCCTGCTGGCAGGAACCGCGTTGTGGGCAGCCGTGTGGGGCGCCGCCCAAGCGGGGACCGTCGAGGGAACAGCCACATATCGCGAACGGATCGCCGTTCCGCCGGGGGCAACCCTGTTCGTCGAACTGCAGGACGTTTCACTGGCTGACGCGCCAGCCGTCACGCTGGCTGCGCAGCGCTATGCTTTGACGGGCGTGCCTGCCCAGTTCGAGCTGACTTATGACGACGCGTTGGTTCAGGATCGGCACCGCTATGTGGTGCGAGCCTCGGTGCATCAGGACGGTAAGCTGTTGTTCGCCACCGATACCGCTTACCCGGTTCTGACCAACGACGCCGGAAACTCGGTCGATCTGGTCATGGTCAAGGTGCAGGAACGGGGTGCGGCGATGCTTGAGAACACGCAATGGACCGCAACCGAGGTAAACGGCGTTGCGCTGGACACCGAGAAACGCCCGCAGATTACCTTTGCCCAGGGCGGAGCCTTTGGGGGAACAGGCGGTTGCAACCGGTTCAGCGGACAGGCCGAGATATCGGGCAAGTCGATTTCCTTCCCCGACAACATGGCCGCCACTCTGATGGCCTGCCCGCCGCCGCTGGACGAGGTTGAGCGGGAATTCCTTGCCGCTCTCCCAAAGGTCGCAAGCTTTGTTCAGCGCGGGGACACTCTGGTTCTTCTCGATGCGGCAGGTGAACCGGTTCTGCAGTTCCGCCGCGACCAATAATGCCCAAGGGCCGTCAGGCGACGGCCCTCGACCGCCCGGCATTGCGGCCCGAGAAGATGCATCCGCCCAGGAACGTGCCCTCGAGCGCGTTGTAGCCGTGATAGCCCCCGCCGCCGAACCCCGCGACTTCGCCGGCCGCGAACAGGCCGGGCACCACCTGGCCATCGGCGCCGATCATCTGACTGTCCAGATTGGTCTGCAAGCCGCCCAGCGTCTTGCGGGTCAGCACATGCAGCTTGACCGCGATCAGCGGGCCGTTTTTCGGATCGAGGAACTTGTGCGGTTTGGCGGTGCGGATCAGCTTGTCACCGCGATAGTTCCGCGCCGCCAGGATCGCCATCATCTGCGCATCTTTCGAGAACGGATTGTCCACCTGTGAATCCCGCGCCTCGATTTGGGCGCGCAGATGCGCCTCGTCGATCAGGCCGCCGCCCAGATGGTTCATCCCGTTCACCAGTTCGGTAAGCGTGTTGGCGACAACGAAATCCTCGCCCTTTTCCTTGAACGCTTCGACCGGCGCGGTGGCCTTCGACCCCGAAAGGACCCGCTGACGGATGACCTCCTTCCAACTGCCCGAGGTGAAATCGGGGTTCTGTTCAGACCCGGACAGGGCGAATTCCTTCTTGATGACCTTCTGGGTCAGAACGAACCAACTGTATTCATAGCCGGTTTTGAGGATCTCGCGCAGGGTGCCCAGCGTGTCGAACCCGGGCAGGCAGGGGGGCTGCAGCCGGTTGCCGCGCGCATCGAACCACATGGAGCTGGGGCCGGGCAGGATGCGGATACCATGCGCGGGCCAGATCGGGTCCCAGTTGCGCACGCCTTCGGTGTAGTGCCACATTCGGTCGCTGTTGATCACGTGGCCGCCGGCCTTTTCACTGATCGCGATCATCCGACCATCCACATGGAAGGGCACACCCGCCACCATGTCCTTGGGCGGTTCGCCCAGGCGGTCGCGGGGCCAACTCTGGCGCACCATCTCGAAATTGCCGCCGATCCCGCCCGATGTGACGATGATCGATGGCGCATAGACTTCGAACTCGCCGACCTCGTCGCGGTTGGTCTTGCCGCCGCGCTGGGCCGCATCATCGGCCAGAACCTCACCCGAGACGCCCTTGGCCTCGCCGTTCTGCATGATGATGTGGCTGACCTGATGGCGGAACTTCAACTGGATCAGGCCGGCGCTGACATGGTCGCGGACCCGGCGGATGAAATGCTCCAGCACGCCCGGGCCGGTGCCCCAGGTGATGTGGAACCGCGGGACAGAGTTGCCGTGACCGTCGGCATAGGACCCGCCGCGTTCCGCCCAGCCGACTACGGGAAACCAGCGCAGGCCCATTTGATGCAACCAGGGGCGCATCTCGCCGGCGGCGAATTCGACATAGGCCTCAGCCCATTTGCGGGGCCAGGCGTCTTCGTCCCGGTCGAACTGGGCGCTGCCCATCCAGTCGCGCAGGGCCAGGTCGCGGCTGTCGCGGATGCCCATGCGGCGCTGCTCGGGCGTGTCGACCATGAACAGGCCGCCCAGGCTCCAGAATGCCTGACCGCCCAGGAAATGCTCGGGTTCCTGGTCCAGCACGATCACCTTCTTGCCGCGGTCACCCAGTTCGGCCGCCGCGGCCAGGCCGGCCAGCCCGCCGCCCACGACGATCGCATCAGCAGTGTTTTCGGTCATGCTCTGTCCTTTCAGCGGTTGCGGTACCAGGCGATGAAGGGGATCGCGACGGCGTACATGGTGATCCCGTAGACGGCCGAGGGCAGGGCCAGCGGGCTGAAGCCGCTTTCGGTTCCGGTGATCAGGGCAGCCAGCGTGATGCCCAGGGTCGAGTTCTGGATGCCGGTTTCGATCGAGATTGTCTTGGCCTCATTCCACGACAGTTTCGCCGCCCGCGCCAGCCCCAATCCGATCAGCAGCAGCGCGAGGTTCAGCGAGATCAGCCCGGCGCCCATGATGCCCAGATTGTCGACGAACAGCTGCCAGTTTCCAGCCAGCGCAGCGATCACGATCAGCACGAACAGGATGGTGGCCAGTTTGGAAAGGGGGCCGTCGATCCGATCGGCAAAACCGGTTGCAAAGTGGCGCAGCCCAACGCCGATGGCGACGGGCAGCGTGGTGATCAGGAACATCGCCAGCGCCAGACCGCTGATCGACACTTCAGGTGCGTCCTCGCCCATGAAGTGGTCAATCGACCAGGCCGCCAGAACCGGCACCGTGACGATCGACAGCAGGCTGATCACCGCCGTCAGGCTGACCGACAGCGCCACATCGGCCTTCGCCAGTTTCGACAGGATGTTGCTGGTGACGCCGCCCGGGCAAAAGCTGAGCAGCATGAACCCGACCGCAATCGCCGGCGGCAGCGCGAACAGCTTGACCGTGACGAAAGCCGCGACCGGCAGCAGAACGACCTGGCAGACCGCGCCGATCGCAAACGGATAACGCCGACTGATCACGCGCCGGAAATCCGCCGCCTCAAGCCCGATGCCCAAAGACAGCATGATGATGGCCAGCGAAACCGGCAGGCCCACGTTTATCAGAAGATCCAAAACAACCCCTCCCAAAGTCGTTTCGGTCCAACCTAAGCGCGCGGTCCCCGGTCAGGCAACCGCGCCGTTGGGTCACCCGTAGCGCTGGGCGAAACGGCGCAGGATTTCGCCGGGCTGCGTGACCTCGGCCGCGTGGCAGCGTTCGATCAGCGGCTGGGCGTCCTCGGGACGGAAATAGCCGTGGTCCTTGTAGATGTGGATGCGCTGCTCAAAGTCCTTGGCGTCGGCTTCGGGGTGGAACTGCGTGGCATAGACATTCTGGCCCCAGCGGATCATCTGGAACGGGCAGGGGTCTGACGCGACCAGATGCACGCAGCCCGCGGGCAGGGCCTGCACCGCCTCTTTGTGACCGACGAAGGCATCGAAGTCGGGCTCGAGCCCGGCGGTCAGCGGGTCGCGGGCGCCATCCTCGGTCAGGTGGCAGCGCGACGGGCCGACCGGCTCGCCATAGCGGTCCTTGCTGACCGGCGCGCCCAGATGCGCGGCCAGAATGCCCAGGCCATAGCAGCAGCCCATGAAAGGATGATCGTGCGCCGTGATCTGCGGCATCAGCCCCATGATCGCGCCCTCGATTCGGGCATCCATCTGAGATTTGCTGGCCGGGTCGTCGCTGACGCAGCCCGGCCCGCCGCCCACGATCACGCCAGCATAGTCGGTCACGTCAAGACCTTCGGGCAGGGCCTCGCAATCCAGACGGATGCGGTGGGTACGCTCGGGTGTCAGCCCGGACCGGTTCAGGATCGAGGCATATTCGGCGTCCGAGGCATCGGTCTCGGGGCGCAGCTGCAGGATCAGAAAGCGTTTCATGCGCTGCCCTTAGCGCGCGGTCCGGCAGTCACGCAAGCCCTCACAACGGCCAGAACACGAGGATCGCCGGGACCGAAACCGCCACGATCAGAATTTCCAGGGGCAGGCCCATACGCCAATAGTCGCCAAAACGATAGCCGCCGGGCCCCAGCACCAGCGTATTGTTTTTGTGCCCGATCGGGGTGAGGAACGCCGCCGAGGCGGCCACCGCCACCGTCATCAGGAACGGATCGGGTGAAACCTCGAGCGTGCGCGCCATCTGGATGCCCACCGGCGCGGCCACGATGGCGGTTGCTGTGTTGTTCAGCACGTCCGACAGCGTCATGGTCACGACCATCAGAACCGTCAGGATGGCCCATGCCGGCAGGCCGTCGGTCAGTTGGACCAGCGCGTTCGCGATCAGTTCCGTCCCGCCCGAGCTTTCCAGCGCGCTGCCCAGCGGGATCATCGAGCCCAGCAGGACCACGACCGGCCATTCGATCTGATTGTAGATCTCGGTGATCGGGATGATTTTGGTCAGCACATAAGCGATCACCACAAGCCCCAGCGCGATCGGCAGGTAGATCAGGCCGATGCTGGCGGCCAGAACGGCAGCGGCGAACAAGCCGATCGCCAGCCACGCCTTGTCATTCGCGGTCACGTTCAGGCCGCGCTGGGCCAGAGGCAGGCAGCCGAGCCACTCGGTCACGTCCGCGCCCCGGTCGCGCGGGCACAGCAACAGCAGGATGTCGCCCGGCTGTACCTCGGTCTTGCGGACCTGTTGGGTGATGCGCCGACCCTGGCGGGAAATGCCCATCAGGATCGTGTTCTGCCGCCAAGCCAGCCCCAGCCCCTGTGCCGTACGGCCATTGATGCGGGCGCTTTCGGGCACGACGACTTCGATCACCTCCAGCCCATCGCCGGCCGCGGTCAGCAGCTCTTGCCGGCGGGCATCCGAGAAATCCAGATTCAGCGCGGCGCGGAACTCGTCCAGCGCCTCGGGGCTGGCTTCCAGCACCAGCGCGTCGCCTTCCTGAAGGATCGCGTTTGCCGCGCGGCCATAGCGGCGCTTGCCGTCCCGGATCAGGCCGATGATGGCGACGTCGGATTTCTCGGCGACCTCGTCCAGCTCGGCGACGCGCGTGCCGATATGGGGTGACTCGGCCGGGATTGTCAGTTCAGCGATATATTCCGCCAGCGTTTCCGAACTCTCGGTCTGTTCGCCGCGGTTGGGGATCAGTCGCCAGCCTATCAGGGCGACGAAGGCCAGACCTGCGATGGCCGCCAGCCCGCCAACCGGAGCGAAATCGAACATGTGGAACGGCTCGCCCAGGGTTTCCTGTCGGATCGACGCGATGATGATGTTGGGCGGTGTGCCGATCAACGTGGCCATGCCGCCCAGAATGGTGGCAAAGCTCAGCGGCATCAGCGTCAGCCCAACTGAACGCCCCGCCTTGCGCGCGGTCTGAATGTCGACAGGCATCAGCAGCGCAAGCGCCGCCACGTTGTTCATGAAGGCGGACAGAACCGCTCCGATCCCGCCCATCAGCGCGATATGCGCACCCAGACCCCGCGAGGCATCGACCAGCGTGCGGGTGATCAGGAACACCGCACCCGACCGCACCAACCCGGCCGAGACCACAAGCACTAGCGCCACGATGATCGTGGCCGGATGGCCGAACCCTGCAAAAGCTTTGTCAACCGGCACAACACCCAGGATCACGCCGACCATCAAGGCGGCAAACGCCACAAGATCATAGCGGAACCGCCCCCAAAGCAGCAGACCGAATACGGTAATAAAGAGTGCAAAGAGAATGATCTGATCTGTCGTCATTGGGTCACCATAAACGCGCTGACTGCACGAGCAAGCGGGTGTCTTGATCCTTTGCCCCGCAAACGTCTATATGTGCGCCGAATACGCAATCACGATTACGAGGACGCAACATGGCAGGCCACTCAAAATGGGCCAACATCCAGCACCGCAAGGGGCGCCAGGACGCCGCGCGGTCCAAGCTGTTTTCCAAGCTGTCGAAAGAGATCACCGTGGCCGCCAAGATGGGCGACCCCGATCCCGACAAGAACCCGCGCTTGCGTCTGGCGGTCAAAGAGGCCAAGTCGAACTCGGTGCCGAAGGACGTGATCGAACGCGCGATCAAGAAATCCCAGGCGGGCGACGGTGAGGATTACGAAGAAATCCGGTACGAAGGCTACGGTCCCAACGGTGTGGCCGTGATCGTCGAGGCGATGACCGACAACCGCAACCGCACTGCGTCGAACGTGCGTTCGACCTTTTCCAAGAATGGCGGAAACCTGGGCGAGACCGGCTCGGTCGGGTTCATGTTCGACCGGAAGGGCGAAGTGATTTATCCCGCATCGGCGGGCGATGCCGACACGATCTTCGAGGCGGCCATCGAGGCTGGGGCCGAAGATGTGGAAAGTTCGGAAGACGGTCATATCATCTGGTGTGCGGATACCGACCTGAACGATGTGTCCAGCGCGCTCGAGGCGGCTCTGGGTGAATCTGAATCCACCAAGCTGGTGTGGAAACCCACGACCACCACCGAACTGGGCCTCGAGGATATGCAGCGCCTGATGAAGCTGGTCGAAGCGCTTGAGGACGATGACGACGTTCAGCGCGTGACCACCAATTTCGAGGCCACCGACGAGGTGATGGCGCAACTCTAAGCGTCGCACTCGGTTGTTTTTGGAGCCCGGCCGAACACGGCCGGGTTTCTTTTTTTACCTGCGACGCACTTGGTTCTTGGCGCATGTGGGTCCTGCGCATACCCTTGGGGTTGAACCGCGCAGAAAGGAACTGGCAGAGACCTTGCGACAGACAGGTCGGGGCCGGCACGACAGGACATGACAGGCAAATCCACGGAATTGGAGCGGCGAAATGTGCCGGTTCTGGCAAGCCAAAGCGTGCTGTCCCAGGTAGCGTGGACGATGGGCAGCCCTTCGATCGTCTTGCCGTTTCTGGCGGTCTCCCTGGAAATGCCCATGTTTCTTGCCGGGGCGTTGGTTTCCGTACGTCAGGCAGGCAACATGATTTCGGACATGTTCTTTGCGGTCCCTGTGTCCGCGAAGCAGCAGAAGAAACGTTCCATTGCCCTGACCGAGGTCGCGATTGGTGCATGCCTTCTGGCAGCCATCGTGGTTGCGGCGATCGGGGGCTCGCCCATGGTGGCAGCGGCTTTTGTCTTGGCCTTCTTTGCAATCGGTATGATCGAAGAGGTCCAGGCGCTGATGTTCACTGACCTTTGGGGGGATCACCTTCGCTCGAAATCCCGGATCTGGATGAGCTATCTTCAACTGGGGGCAGGGGGGCTTGGGGCCATCGGGCTGACACTGACGCTGCATCACCTGACTTCGGACAACCCGCCATTCTCGCGTCACTCAACCGTGATCGCGGTATCTGCCGGGTTCTTTGTGCTGTCCGGACTATCCATTCTTGCCCTGGCCGAACTGTCGCGGTCGCAACCCCAGGCTCAAACCGGTCGCCGAGCGGCGGGGCAGTTCCTGTCGGACGCTCGAGCCATGTTCGAATTCGCCTGGTTCCGGCGGTATCTGACCATGCGGCTGCCGCTGGTCGGGGTTTCTCTGTCGGTGCCGTTCTTTGCATTGATCGCAGCCGAGGCGCATCATGGATCGGCCAAGGGGCTGACGGCGTTGATCATTTCGTCGGCGACCGGCTATCTGGTCGCCGCGCCCCTGTGGCAGCTCGTGAACATGAAATCACACCGGGCGGTCATGGTGGCCGGGTCGTTGATGGTGGGGGTGACGGGCGTCGTTCTGGTTGCGGTTCACTATTTGCATCTTGACCACGACGTTAACCTGCACGCGATCGCCCTGTTCGTGGCGACCGTCGCGACAACCGGCATCGGCAGTGCGCGCAAGCTGTATTTCATCGACACCGCGCCCAAGGAACAGCGGGTCAAGGCGTCAGCCGCGATCAAGAGCATTTGCAGGCTCGTGGCGATTGTCGGGTCGGCGGGATTGGCGGCGGTTGCGCATATGAACGAGGTCGCACTGGCCGTCGCTTTCCTCACGCTGTGCAGTTTCTGGTCCGCAATTGCATGCTATCGTCTGGTCACGCCGCAGCCGAAGGATGCGGAAGGCGTCACCTGAGCCATCGATCACAGCATGGTGTTACGGGTTTGCCAGCACTTGCGCCGCGACTTTCCGAACCGCTCGCGTCAACGGTGAAAGCGCCGGTGCAAGGATGCGCCCGACCTGCCAGGTCAGAGGCACATCCAGCGGGGTGTTGGGCGCAAGCTCGCGCAGACGGCCATCCGCAATCGCGCTTTGGACCAGATGCGCGGGGTTCATCCCCCAACCCAAACCTGCTGCAGCGGCAGCTACGAACCCGTGAGACGAGGGTAGGAAGTGGGTCGGAGGAGACAGCCGGCTACCCGTTTGCGCATGGATCCAGGCTTTTTGCAGGGCATCCTTCCTGTTGAAGGTCAGGCAGGGTGCCCGCGACAGGCTCTGAGCATTCACTCCGCCAGGGAACCAGCGAGCCATGAACTCGGGGCTTGCCGTCGGCAGGTACCTGAGCGTGCCGAGGGCGATGGAATCGCATCCCGGGACGGTTTGCCCGCCGACCGAGATGGCGGCGCTGACATCCCCGCGCCGCAGCCATTCAGCCGAGTGATCCTGATCGTCGATCGCAAGGTCAAACAGCATATCATCAACTGCTGCCATCGCGTCTATGAACCAGGTGGAAAGAACATCCGCCGGAACCGCGATCCTGACCCGGGTGGGGCCTGTGCCCTGTTCCAGCGAAAGCTCGCGATTGAGTTGCGCCTCAAGCAGGCCGATGTCTTCGGCATGGCGGGCAAGCCGCAAGCCAGCCGGGGTTCCGGTGCAGGGCGCGCCGCGGTGAATCAACGATACGCCGACCCGATCCTCCAGCGCCTTGATCCGTTGCGAAATCGCAGATGGCGTTACCGCCAGTTCCGCGGCGGCGGCGTCAAAGCTGCCATGCCGCAGAATAGCGGCCAACGCGGCCAGGTGATGTGGGTCCAAGTGCATTAGAGAATCTAATTATGGCTCATTATCTTTAATTTGATACATGCGTATCTGTCGCGTAGTCAACGGACCTGAACAGGAGGGTCCATGTCTACATCCGTCATCGCCGGCTTTGCGCTTGGCTTCAGTTTGATCCTGGCAATCGGCGCTCAGAACGCGTTTGTCCTCAGGCAGGGGCTCAGACGCGAGCATGTTTTTGTGTTGTGCCTGACATGCGCCGTGTCAGACGCCATTCTGATTGCCGCAGGTGTCGCGGGCTTCGGCAGCCTGGCAACTGCGGCGCCGTGGTTCGAGCCGATGATGCGATACGGCGGCGCGCTGTTCTTGACGTGGTACGGACTGCGCAGTCTGGCATCAGCCTGGCGCGGCGGCGCAGCGCTTGAGGTCGGAGAGGCGAAGCGTACAAGTCTGCGCGCGGCCTTGCTGACCGTTCTGGCCTTCACCTGGCTCAATCCGCATGTCTATCTGGACACGGTGGTGCTGATTGGCTCGATTTCGGCGCAGTATGAAGACCGGATGGGTTTCGCCATCGGCGCCATGTCCGCCAGTTTCGTTTTCTTCTTCTCTCTGGGATACGGGTCCAGGGTGCTGTCTCCCATTTTCGCCCGACCCAGGGCATGGCAGGTGCTGGATGTGCTGATCGGTATCGTCATGTTGGCGATCGCCTGGAAGCTGGTCGCAATGTAGAGGCTTGTTCGTCGCCGGGTTTCCGTGTTCAACCGAAGCCATGACAACGATCGCCACCCAATCCCGCCCGCTTGCCGGAATGTTCTGGATGTTCAGCGCTGGGCTGTCCTTTGTGGCGATGACAGCCTTGGTCAAATCTCTGGGTACCTCGATGGATCCGATTGAGGCTGCGTTCCTGCGGTATGCTTTGGGGCTGGTCTTTCTGCTGCCAGCCATGCGGGCGATCCTGACCACGCATCTGACCCGCCGGCATATTGCCTTGTTTGGACTGCGTGGGGCCATACATGCGGTCGGGGTCATGTTGTGGTTCTTTGCGATGACCCGTATCCCGCTGGCGGAAGTGACTGCGATGAACTACCTGACGCCGGTCTATGTGACCTTGGGCGCCGCGCTTTTTCTGGGCGAGACGATGGCCTTTCGCCGTATCGCGGCCGTGCTTGTCGCCATCGTGGGCGCTGTGATCATTCTACGGCCCGGGTTCCGCGAGATTTCCGCCGGGCATCTGGCGATGCTGGGCACCTCGCTGATGTTGGGGGGGTCGTACCTGCTGGCCAAAGCGATGGTGCAGGACGTGCGGCCTTCGGTCGTTGTGGCGCATCTGTCGATCTGGACGACGTTGTTTCTTATCCCTTTTGCGATCGCCGTCTGGACTCCGCCCAGCCTGCGCGACATCGGCGTGCTGTTCATGATCGCCAGTTTTGCAACGGCGGGGCACTATTTCATGACCTTGGCTTTGCAGGCTGCACCCGTCGCGGTGACCCAGCCGGTCACCTTCCTGCAGCTGATCTGGGCCACGCTTCTAGGTGCGCTTGTGTTTCAAGAGGGCATCGATATCTGGGTCGTCGCTGGGGGGACGCTGATCCTCGCAGCGGTCAGTTTCATAACCTGGCGCGAGGCCGTTCTGAACCGCAGTGGCTTGACCCCTCCAAGCCTTGCCCCCAAGCTGTAAAAGCCCCGGAGCCCCCAAGGGCAACGTTATTGATTGACGAGTCAATAAAAAGCCCTTAGCGTTTGTTCTGTTGAGACTAGGTTTGGGGGCGGTTATGCCAAAACTCGGAATGGAGCCGATCCGGCGCGATGCGATCGTCAGGGCGACGATTGCCGAGTTGGGGTCCAAGAAGTCCCTGGATGTAACCGTCAGTCAGATCGCCAAACGCGCCGGCATGTCCAGCGCCCTCGCGCACCATTACTTCGGGGGGAAAGACCAGATCTTTCTGGCGGCGATGCGGCGCATCCTTGGCGATTTTGGCGCCGAAGCCCGAACCGAACTGAAGGCCGCGGCACCGGACCAGCGCGCCCAGGCCATCATCCGCGCCTGTTTCGCGCCGTCCTGCTTTACGCCCGACGTGATCGCCGCGTGGATGACCTTTTACGTTCTGGCCCAGACCAACGATGACGCGCTGCGCCTGTGGCAGATCTATCAGGCGCGGATTCGGTCCAACCTGATCCACGCGTTGCGCCCGCTGATGAAGGACCCGGTCGAAGCGGCCGAGAACATGATCGCTCTGATCGACGGTCTGTACATCCGCGCCGCTTTGTCCGCGCCCGAGGAACCGCAACTGGCGGTTTCCCACGCCATGCGCGTCCTGACGACCTTGCTCGAGGCCGAAAAATGACACGACCCAACATTCTGATCCTGATGGTGGATCAGCTCAACGGTACCCTCTTTCCCGACGGTCCCGCCGAGTGGCTGCACGCGCCCAACCTCAAGAAACTGGCGGCGCGGTCAACGCGGTTTGCCAATGCCTATACGGCCTCGCCGCTGTGTGCGCCTGGGCGGGCCAGCTTCATGTCGGGCCAGTTGCCTTCGCGCACGGGGGTCTATGACAACGCGGCCGAGTTCCGCAGCGACATCCCCACCTATGCCCATCACCTGCGCCGCGCGGGCTATTACACCTGCCTGTCGGGCAAGATGCATTTCGTCGGCCCCGACCAGCTGCACGGGTTCGAGGACCGCCTGACCACCGACATCTATCCGGCCGATTTCGGCTGGACCCCGGATTACCGCAAACCGGGCGAGCGCATCGACTGGTGGTATCATAACATGGGTTCGGTCACCGGGGCCGGCGTGGCCGAGATCACCAACCAGATGGAGTATGACGAAGAGGTCGCCTATCACGCCAAGGCCAAGCTCTATGATCTGGCCCGCGGCAAGGATGACCGCCCGTGGTGCGTGACCGTCAGCTTCACCCACCCGCATGACCCCTATGTGGCGCGGCGCAGATACTGGGACCTGTACGAGGAATGCGAGCACCTGCTGCCGCAGGTCACGGATCTGGGGTACGACA
The DNA here is from genome assembly GCF_025141855.1 of Ruegeria sp. B32. Classification (NCBI taxonomy): domain Bacteria; kingdom Pseudomonadati; phylum Pseudomonadota; class Alphaproteobacteria; order Rhodobacterales; family Roseobacteraceae; genus Ruegeria; species Ruegeria sp. B32. Next base: position 795,340 of record NZ_CP081106.1, read on the forward strand.
ATCAGGATCCACATTCCCAGCGCATCTTCGACGCCAATGACTGGCGCAGTTTTGACATCACCGAAGAAGACATCCGTCGCTCGCGCCGGGCCTATTTCGCCAATATCTCGTACCTGGACGACAAGATCGGCGAGATCCTAGATGTGCTGGAAACCACCCGGCAAGAGGCGATCATCCTCTTCGTCTCCGACCACGGAGACATGCTGGGCGAGCGGGGCCTTTGGTTCAAAATGAACTTCTACGAAGGCTCGGCCCGAGTGCCGCTGATGATCTCGGCGCCGGACCTGCCGACGGGCCGCATCGACACACCAGTTTCGACCATCGACGTGACCCCGACGCTGGGCGCGCTGGCGGGTATCGACATGTCGGAGATTGCTCCATGGACGGACGGGCAGGACCTTGTGCCGCTGGCCAACGGCACGGAGCGCACCGCGCCGGTTCTGATGGAATACGCGGCCGAGGCGTCTTATGCGCCCTTGGTGTCGATGCGCTATGGCAAGTGGAAATACAACCGCTGCGCGCTGGACCCCGATCAGCTGTTCGACCTCGAGGCCGACCCGCACGAGTTGGAGAACCTGGCCGACAAGCCCGAGCACGCCGGCACGCTGCAAACCCTGCGCGCCAAGTCCGAGGCGCGCTGGGATCTAGACCGGTTCGACGCCGAGGTGCGCGCCAGCCAGGCGCGGCGCTGGGTCGTGTACGAGGCGCTGCGGCAGGGCGGCTATTACCCGTGGGATTATCAGCCGCTGCAGCAAGCGTCTGAGCGCTACATGCGCAACCACATGAATCTGGACAACCTCGAGGAAAACCAGCGCTTCCCGCGCGGCGAATGACCTCTTTCACATTTTGAAGATACGCCCACCGGTGGCAACGCACGGGACATCCCGCGCCACCGGTCGGGGCCAATGGAGACACGACCATGGAAGCAGATTTCGTCATCGTCGGCGCCGGATCCGCCGGATGTGCGATGGCCTATCGTCTGAGCGAAGCGGGGGCCTCGGTTTTGGTGATCGAGCATGGCGGCACCGATGCAGGGCCGTTCATCCAGATGCCGGCGGCGCTGAGTTATCCGATGAACATGCCGATCTATGACTGGGGCTATCAGTCCGAGCCCGAACCCCACCTGAACAACCGGCGGCTGGCCTGCCCGCGCGGAAAGGTGATCGGAGGGTCGTCCTCGATCAACGGGATGGTCTATGTGCGCGGCCATGCGCGCGACTTTGACACCTGGGCCGATATGGGCGCGGATGGCTGGTCCTTTGCGGATGTTCTGCCCTATTTCAAACGGATGGAAAGCTGGCACGACGGCGGCCATGGTGGTGACCCCAAATGGCGCGGTACCAACGGCCCGCTGCATGTGTCGCGGGGGCCGCGCAAGAACCCTCTGTTCAAGGCCTTCGTCGAGGCCGGGCGGCAGGCCGGCTACGAGCTGACCGATGACTACAACGGCGAGAAACAGGAAGGCTTCGGCCCGATGGAGCAGACCGTCTGGAAAGGGCGGCGCTGGTCGGCGGCCAATGCCTATCTGAAGCCCGCGCTGAAACGCCCGAACTGCGATATCGTACGGGGCCTTGCCACGCGCGTGGTCATCGAGGAGGGCCGCGCAACCGGGGTCGAACTGATCCGTGGTGGCCGAACGCAGATCGTGCGCGCCCGGCGCGAGGTGGTGCTGGCGGCCTCGTCGATCAACTCGCCCAAGCTTCTGATGTTGTCGGGGATCGGACCCGCCGCGCATCTGGCCGAGCACGGCATCAACGTGGTCGCCGACCGGCCCGGCGTGGGGGCGAACCTGCAGGATCACCTGGAACTGTATATCCAGCAGGCCTCGCTGCAGCCGATCACGCTGTACAAATACTGGAACCTGTTCGGCAAGGGCCTGATCGGGGCGCAGTGGCTGTTCACCAAGACCGGCCTTGGCGCGTCGAACCAATTTGAAAGCGCGGCGTTCATCCGGTCGAAGCCGGGGGTCGAGTACCCGGATATCCAGTACCACTTCCTGCCCATCGCCGTGCGCTATGACGGCAAGGCCGCAGCCGAGGGGCACGGCTTCCAGGCGCATGTGGGGCCGATGCGCTCACCCTCGCGCGGGGCGGTGACGCTGCGCTCGGCCAAGCCTGAGGACGCGCCGGTGATCCGCTTCAACTACATGAGCACCGAGCAGGACTGGGAGGATTTCCGCACCTGCATCCGCCTGACCCGCGAGATTTTCGGGCAGGATGCGTTCAAGCCCTATGCCGGCAAGGAGATCCAGCCCGGTGCGGACGTGCAGACCGACGAAGACCTGAACGCCTTCATCGCCGAACATGCCGAGAGCGCCTATCATCCCTGCGGCACCTGCCGGATGGGGCGGGCGGACGACCCGAACGCGGTCGTCGATCCACAGGGCCGTGTCATCGGGGTGGATGGGCTGCGCGTGGCGGACAGCTCGGTGTTCCCGCAGATCACCAACGGCAACCTGAACGCGCCGTCGATCATGGTTGGCGAAAAGATGTCGGACCACCTGCTGGGCAAAGACCCGCTGCCCCGGTCCAATGACCGGCCTTGGATCCACCCCAAATGGGCCGAGGCGCAGCGTTGAATGCATTGTCGGTAAGGGGGATGCGACCGCGAGGGAAACATTCCCCTTCCAATTGATCCGAGTCAAAGTCAGCTTTGGTATTAGGGTCTAGCTGTAGTGCGAAACCAAACTCAAGGAGCGAGCAGGAATGTCCCATACCCCGCATGAACTGGCCGAGGAATTCCCGGACAAGGTTGAACTGATGAGCCAGCTCAAGCAGACCGATGCCCATTTCGCCCGGCTTGCGGACGAATATCACGAACTCAACCGTATGGTGCATCGGGCGGAAACCAATGTTGAGCCGATGGAAGACTTGGCCGAGGGCGAACTGCGCAAAAAGCGAGCCGCGCTCAAGGATCAGATCTGGTCGATCTTGAGCAAAGCGTGAACCAAAAAAGGGCGGGAATTGATCCTGCCCTTTTCCGTTTTTCGGCTCAGGTGACTTCGTAGGGCAGCGTGCCGCGCGTGTGGGCGTCGATCTTCAGTCGGCGCTCCAGCGGTGGGACGGACCGTTGGTGGCAGGTCTGGCGTTCGCAGATGCGGCAGGAAATCCCGATCGGCTCGTAGGCGCTGGTGTTGTTGATATCCAGGTTGTCGGCATAGACCAGTGCTTCGGCGTGCCGGACCTCACACCCGAGGGCGATGGCATAACGGCGCACTGGCGCACCGAAGGAGCCGCCCGATTTCGACACGTCCCGCGCGATCGAGATATACCGAACCCCGTCGGGTGTTTCCGCCAATTGCAGCAGGAAATGACCAGGCGTTTCAAAGGCCCGGTGCACGTTCCAAAGCGGGCAGGCCCCACCGAACCGCGCAAATTGTAGCCGGGTGGCCGAATGGCGTTTGGTGATCGTGCCCGCCTGATCGACCCGCACAAAGAAGAACGGGATGCCCTTGGCGCCCGGTCGCTGCAGCGTGGACAACCGGTGGGCGACTTGTTCGATCGAAGCGCCGAACCGGTTGCTCAGCAATTCAAGATCGTGCCGGTCCTCCTGCGCCGCTGACAAAAAGGCGGTGTAGGGCATCAGTGACGCGCCGGCGAAATAGTTTGCGAGGCCGATCTTGGCGATCGAGCGGGCTTCGTCGCTTTGAAACTTGGCAAAGTCCAGCGTGGCCTCGAGCAGTTTGTCCTGGCTGATCAGTGCGACCTGCAGCAGCAGTTGAAAGACCTGGGTCTGCGGCGCAGCGCGCGAGGACAGGCGCAAAGTCTTTGTAGCGTTGTCATAGCTGCGTAGGGCCGGAATGTCTTCGAACATCACCTGAACTCCGCGTTCCTTCAGGCTGTCCAGTGCTGCCTGCCGAATGCCTCCCGGTCCTTCGGCGCGGGCGGCGAACCGTTCAGCGGCCCGATCGACCGCGTCGATGTAGTTGTCGCAATAGTGGAAGAAATCACGCACCTCTTCCCACGGGCTGGCCTGAATGCGCGCGTCCTCGCGTCCGAGGGCCTCGTCCAGCGAGGCGAGCCTCTCGTGGGTCTGACGGTAGGCTTTGTGCAGCTCGATGAAGGACCGCGCCAATGCGGGGGCATTGGACGCCGTTAGCCGCAGGTCCGCCAGAGGGGGGATGGCATCCGCAAATACAGGATCGGCCAACGCCTCGCGCATGTCCGAGACCAGACGCTCGCTATCGCCGGTGCTCAGCTCGGTTACATCCATGCCGAATTCCTGAGCCAGCGCCAGAACAACTGTGGTCGAGATCGGCCGGTTGTTGTTCTCCATCTGGTTCAGATAGGGCAGGGACACGCCCAGCTTGGCGGCGAATTCCTTTTGCGTCAGCGTCAGACGCGTCCGCATTTCGCGCAGCTTTGCACCTGCGTAGAGTTTCTGAGTGGCCATCGGGTTTTCTTTGCAGTTATTCCGCCTGCGCAGGCTAACTTTGCAAAGTCCCGGGTGCAAGATGGCTAGATGCCGAGTTGACGTTCCCGCCAGATCACGCTGCTGATCGCGACGATGGCCAGAACCGATGTGGCCAACATCAACCACAACAGCGGCATGGCGCCGGTTTCATTGGTCAGCATCGCACCGGCCAGGGCGCTGAGAGCTGCGCCGCCGCCCAGCATGATCGCGCCGCTTAGCCCGGATGCGGTCGCAGCCAGATGTGGCCGCACGGACAGCGATCCGGCGGTTGCATTCGGGATCGACATGCCGTTGCCCAGGCCGACGAATGTCATGAACCCGAAAAAGCTGAGCGCCGAGCCCCAACCCGCCAGAAACAGAACCGCCGACAACGCGACGCCGATTGCGTTCAGCCAGCAGCCCCAGCGCACCATCCGGTTCACGCCATAGCGTACCGAGTACCGGCCGCTGATGAAGTTCCCGAAGAAGTAACCGACGGCAGGGGCGCCGAAATAGATTCCGACTTCGGCGGCGGTCAGGCCAAAGATCTCGGTGCCGATGAAAGGCGCGCCGCCCAGATAGGCGAAGAACGCGCCAGACGACAACGCGGATGACAGCGAATACCCCCAGAACCGCGGAGAGGTCAGCAGTTCGGGATACTCCCGGAACTGTTGGATCAGGGTTTTGCCGCTCTTGGCCGAGGTTTCTCCGAAGTCATGATAGGTCAGCGCCAGCGCGAAGGCGGCCAGTCCGAAAGGCAGCCAGAAATTGGCCTTCCAGCCAAAACTTTCCTCCAGAACACCCCCGATGGCGGGTCCGATCATCGGCACGACGGCCATGCCCATAGTGACGTAACCGATCATGGATGCGGCCTGATCCTGGTCATACATGTCGCGCACCGCTGCACGGCTGAGGACGATCCCCACGACGATAACGGCCTGCCCCATGCGGAAGGCAAGAAATGTCTCGACGTTTGGGGCGTAGATGCACCCCAGCGTTGCCAGCAGAAACAGCACCAGCCCCCACAGCAGCACCGGCCGCCGCCCGGCCTTGTCGGCGATCGGACCGATCAGGATCTGCAGAACGGCGTTGATCAGCAGATACAACGCAATCGACAGCTGCATGACCTTGTAGTCGGCCTCAAAATACACCGCCATGAAAGGCAGGCTGGGAAGGAACAGGTTCATGCTGAGCGCCGACAATCCCGACAGCAGGACAAGCGTTAGCAGCTTGGGCGGAGAGCGGTGCGTAGACGTGGAACTGAACTGCATGGTTCACTCATAATTCCGCTATTCGGGAAAGGCCATGCCGATGCACAAACATTAACTGATTTGCAATTCCCAGAAATGTAATTGCCAAAATTTTGCAAATTTGCCGAAAAGGCCTTTGGGTGATGCGGAGCAATCTATATTGTCGCCACAAATTTGACAGGGGAAAATCGTGATGAAGGACATCCTTGCCGAGCTTGAAAACCGCCGTGAGGACGCGCGCCTGGGTGGCGGGCAAAAACGGATCGATGCGCAGCATGCGCGGGGCAAGCTGACGGCGCGCGAGCGGATCGAGCTGCTGGTCGATGAGGGCAGCTTTGAAGAGTTCGACATGTTCGTGACCCATCGCTGCACCGATTTCGGCATGGAAAAACAAAAACCTGCCGGGGATGGCGTTGTGACCGGCTGGGGTACGATCAATGGCCGCATGGTCTATGTGTTCAGCCAGGACTTTACGGTGTTTGGCGGGTCTCTGTCGGAAACGCATGCGCAGAAGATCTGCAAGATCATGGATATGGCCATGCAGAACGGCGCGCCTGTAATCGGCATCAACGACTCGGGAGGGGCGCGAATCCAGGAAGGTGTCGCCTCGCTGGCGGGCTATGCCGAGGTGTTCCAGCGCAACATCATGGCCTCGGGTGTGGTGCCGCAGATCTCGGTGATCATGGGTCCCTGTGCCGGTGGCGCGGTCTACAGCCCGGCGATGACCGACTTCATCTTCATGGTCAAAGACACCTCGTACATGTTCGTGACTGGCCCCGACGTGGTGAAGACGGTCACCAACGAGGTCGTCACCGCCGAGGAACTGGGCGGAGCATCGACCCATACCAAGAAGTCCAGTGTGGCTGATGGCGCTTTCGAAAACGATGTCGAAGCGCTGGCCGAAGTGCGGCGGCTGGTCGACTTCCTGCCGCTCAACAACCGGGAAAAGCCGCCCGTGCGCCCGTTCTTTGACGAGCCGGGGCGGATTGAGACTTCTCTGGACACGCTGGTCCCGGAAAACCCCAACACCCCCTACGACATGAAGGAACTGATCACCAAGGTAGCCGATGAGGGTGATTTCTATGAAATCCAGGAGGATTTCGCGAAGAACATCATCACTGGCTTCATTCGGCTTGAGGGGCAGACCGTCGGCGTGGTGGCAAACCAGCCGATGGTTCTGGCGGGGTGTCTGGACATTGACAGCAGCCGCAAGGCCGCACGGTTTGTACGGTTCTGCGACTGTTTTGAGATTCCGATCCTGACCCTGGTGGACGTTCCCGGCTTTTTGCCCGGCACCAGCCAGGAATATGGCGGTGTCATCAAACATGGCGCCAAACTGTTGTTTGCCTATGGCGAAGCGACCGTGCCCAAGGTGACCGTGATCACTCGCAAGGCTTACGGCGGCGCCTATGACGTCATGGCGTCAAAGCACCTGCGCGGTGATTTCAACTATGCCTGGCCAACCGCCGAGATCGCAGTGATGGGCGCGAAGGGTGCAACCGAAATCATCCACCGCGCCGATCTGGGAGATCCGGACAAGATCGCGAAGCACACTCAGGACTATGAGGATCGGTTCGCCAACCCGTTTGTCGCGGCCGAACGCGGCTTCATCGACGAGGTGATCATGCCGCACTCGACGCGCCGCCGTGTGTCGCGGGCCTTTGCCAGCCTGCGCAACAAGCAGCTGAAGAACCCTTGGAAGAAACACGACAACATTCCGCTGTAATCAGCAGGGGCGCTTTGCCCCGGTTCGATCCACGAATGTTCCCGATTGACCGCTGACACAAAACCGTTTCATGATCCCAGCCACCAGATACGGAACAGCGCAGGAGATGATCCTGGCGCCTGCGACCCCGGAAGGAGGAGCCTGCCTGTGGCGGGTCCGGGGTCGCGCTCTTGTTCTGGCATTCATGTGTTTTGGATCGCCCGGTTTCGCGCAGGACGGGAACCTGTTGCCGGTTCCATCCGGCCAGCCGGTGACACTTGAGGACGTTCTGGTCGATACCAACCCGGGCGAACTCTGGCTGCGGTTTCGATTTGTCGCGCCCAAGATCGGCGATGAGGTGGGCGGTATCGGCTATGACGTGGCCGCGACCGACATGGAGCATCTGTGTCAGACACTGGCCATTCCTTATGTCGCGCACCATCAACTCAGCCCGGCGCGGGTCGTGATCTCGCTGTCCGACCGCCCGGTGGAATTCGGCAACTCGTCTCCGGATGCGACGCAGTATTTTGAAGCCTACCGGTTGGAGCAATCCGCATGTATCTGGGAGGGACTCTGAACATGATTTCCCGATCTCATGTCGTCGGAGCATTCCGAGAAACTGATGCGGCTTTGGAGATACGCATGACACATTCATCCCTGCGCGGGTGCCCGTCGCGGACCGGTTTTTTGAACGAGGTGCCGGCATGTTGAAGCACCGTGGTTTCCCCGGACGGCTGCCGGGAACCGATTTCCAGTTCACGATCCGCCGGGCAAACCCCAAGGGCGTGACGCCATTGACCCGTCGTGAACGCTATCGGGACCGAAAAGCCGCGGACAAGCGTGCCGATACGGCATTCCTCGAAGCTTTGTGGGAGCATTTCGGGGATCAGCCGTTTGAACGCGGAAATCTGGACGCTGGTCGCCTCAGCTGGCTGTTCGGGCGCGAGGTCGTGCCCGCCGAGGATCCGTTCGATCCGGCCAGCTATGATGCGTTGCTGAAGATCGACTTTGAGACTGCGCGGCAATCCTTCCCCGATATCTTCGGTGGGGAGGTTTAGTTCGGCATGAGCCTTCAGCCAAATATCAGGGGTTCATCTGCTTGGAGCACGATCCGGCGGCGACCGGATATGCGGTCCAGTCGGTACCCCGTGATGGCTGAAGTCTGTGCCGGAACACGTTGCAAACCGCGCTCTTTCGGCACGAACCTGCGCGCCGTTTCCGGGAATGGGCAATTTCCAGCCGGAATTTCCGGCGTTGCAATTGATCCGTTGGCGGCCGCATTTTTGCTGTGCAAGGTGAAGGGGCCGTGCGGCTCGACTTTGCCTGCGCCGCACATGCACCTACTATTCCGTACCCCTTCCTTCCGCGGGCAGGACCGTGTTTCCAACACAGACCTGCCCGCGCTTTTCTTTGGCCGTACTGCGGACCCAAGGCGGCAAAAACCTGCGCAAAGCCCTGTTTCACCCCGTTTGATATTGAATAACAAAGCCCGATTCAGGCATTTGCTGTTCAATTCGACAAGAAACCAAAAGGGGCAGTATACATGCGAATCTCACGAGTTTTCCTTGCGCTCGCAACCTGTGGCGGGTTGGCAGCCTGCGGTGATTCAACCGGGGAACAGGCGCTGCTTGGCGGCGGAGTCGGGGCTGTCGGGGCTGCGGTTCTCAGCGCGGACCCGATCCTTGGGGCTGCGGTCGGTGCGGCCGGCAACGTGCTGTATTGCAAGACGCAAAACAACTGTAACTAATACCGGTTTTCCGGGGCGCGCGCCGTCCCGGTCATCATTTGACGGAACGCCGTTGCGGGGCATCAGCCCGGCAACGGCGTTTTCGTTTGTCCAGAACACAAAGACAGAGGACGTTCCATGTTCAACAAGATCCTGATCGCCAACCGAGGCGAGATTGCCTGCCGGGTCATCAAGACCGCTCGGAAAATGGGAATCGGCACTGTCGCCATCTACTCGGATGCCGACAAGCACGCGTTGCATGTGGAAATGGCCGACGAGGCGGTTCACATCGGCCCCCCGCCGGCGAACCAGTCCTACATCGTGATCGACAAGGTGATGGACGCCATCCGCCAGACCGGCGCGCAGGCGGTGCATCCGGGCTATGGCTTTTTGTCGGAAAACGCGAAATTCGCCGAAGCGCTCGAGGCCGAAGGCGTCGTGTTCGTGGGCCCGCCGAAAGGGGCGATCGAGGCCATGGGTGACAAGATCACTTCGAAGAAGATCGCGCAAGAGGCCGATGTCAGCACCGTTCCCGGATACATGGGCCTGATCGAGGATGCGGATGAGGCGGTGAAGATCAGCCAGCAGATCGGCTATCCGGTAATGATCAAGGCCAGCGCCGGCGGCGGCGGCAAGGGCATGCGCATCGCCTGGAACGACGAGGAGGCACGCGAAGGCTTCCAGAGCTCCAAGAACGAGGCGGCGAATTCCTTCGGCGATGACCGGATCTTCATCGAGAAATTCGTGACGCAACCGCGCCACATCGAGATTCAGGTTCTTTGCGACACGCATGGCAACGGCATCTATCTGGGCGAGCGTGAATGCTCGATCCAGCGCCGCAACCAGAAAGTGGTCGAAGAGGCCCCGTCGCCCTTCCTGGACGAGGCGACCCGCCGCGCGATGGGCGAGCAGGCCGTGGCGCTGGCCAAGGCCGTCGGGTACGCCAGCGCGGGCACGGTGGAATTCATCGTGGATGGCGACAAGAATTTCTACTTCCTGGAAATGAACACCCGCCTGCAGGTGGAACACCCGGTGACCGAGCTGATTACCGGTGTCGATCTGGTCGAACAGATGATCCGCGTCGCCGCAGGCGAGCCGCTGTCGATCACCCAGGATGACGTCAAGCTGACCGGCTGGGCGATCGAGAACCGGTTGTATGCCGAGGATCCTTATCGCAACTTCCTGCCCTCGATCGGGCGGCTGACCCGCTATCGTCCACCGCAGGAGGTGGCCGCGGGGCCACTGCTGGAAAACGGCAAATGGCAGGGCGATGCGCCCAGTGGCGAGACAGCCGTGCGCAACGATACCGGCGTCTATGAGGGCGGCGAGATCAGCATGTACTATGACCCGATGATCGCCAAGCTGTGCACCTGGGCGCCGACCCGCGAGCAGGCGATCGAGGCGATGCGCGTGGCGCTGGACAGTTTCGAGGTCGAAGGCATCGGCCACAACCTGCCGTTCCTGTCGGCGGTGATGGATCACCCCAAATTCGTCAGTGGTGACATGACCACCGCATTCATCGCCGAGGAATACCCCGATGGGTTCAACGGTGTAGAACTGCCCGAAGGCGACCTGCGCCGCATTGCGGCCTCGTGCGCGGCGATGCACCGGGTGGCCGAGATCCGCCGCACCCGCGTTTCGGGCCGGATGGACAACCACGAACGCAAAGTCGGCAAGCGCTGGGTGGTCACGCTGCAGGGGCAGGAATATGCCGTGCAGGTGAATGCAGACCGCGACGGCGCCACGGTCAAGTTCGAGGGCGGTTCCGCCCTACGCGTCAGCTCGGACTGGACTCCCGGCGACCAACTTGCGGTTCTGGACGTGGACGGCAGCCCGCTCGTGCTGAAGGTGGGCAAGATCTCGGGCGGGTTCCGCATCCGCAACCGGGGGGCGGACCTGAAGGTGCATGTGCGCCGGCCGCGCGCTGCCGAACTGGCCAAGCTGATGCCCGAGAAACTGCCGCCAGACACCTCGAAGATGCTGCTGTGCCCGATGCCGGGCCTGATCGTGAAGATCGATGTCGAGGTCGGCCAAGAGGTGCAGGAAGGTCAGGCGCTGTGCACGGTCGAGGCGATGAAGATGGAGAACATCCTGCGCGCGGAGCGCCGGGGCGTGGTGTCCAAGATCAACGCCGGTCCGGGTGACAGCCTGGCCGTCGATGACGTGATCATGGAGTTCGAATAACGCCCATGTGCGCTTGCCCGGAGAATGTGGGTTTTGCCCGTTCGGCCGCCATCTGCACCGTCGGTGCGGATGGGGCGGGCGTGGCAGACCCCTTGCGCCGGGCGGGTCTGGGTCGTCAGCGCGCCTCGCGCCGCTCGCGGACTTCGCGTTCGCGCAGGGGGGTCTTGTCGATGGACCGGCTGATCTCGCGCACGCTCCACGGCGTGGGCTTGCGCAGCTTCACCACACCGTCCTTGTCGACGAAGACCATCGCGAACCCGCGCGGGCGCAGTTGCGTCCGGATCGGGGATCGCGCCGAAGGGTCGGTGTCGGTCAGCACGATGACATCCCGGTCACGCATCATGTCTTCGCCCTCCAGCAACATGTCGATCTGCTGCTGGAACCGGGGATCGGCCGGCGTATCGGCGAACACCACTATGGGGCGGTGTGTCCACAGAAACTCGTTCAGATCGCTGTCTCCGGCTGGCCGGATATACGCGGTTTCATCCGGGGCCGCACCGTCGGCGGCGACGGCAGCCACAGGCAAAAAAGCTGACAAAACAAGGGCAAGCGTGCGGGTCATGTGGTCTCCTGTTCCTTTGAATATAGACCCAGTTGCCGCGAATGCGACCGGCGAAATGCGTGCGACGATCAAAAATTTGAATGATCGGACCTGCCGTGCGCCGGGTCAGCCCTTCCCTATTCATACCCAGCCCCTCGGCGCGCCATTCGGGCCCGCGACGGGAACAGACAAGAGGATTACGCTATGACCGATACGAAGGATTGGCGCGCCCTGGCCGAAAAAGAGTTGCGTGGGCGCCCTGTCGAAGACCTCACCAAGACGACGCTGGAGGGGATCGAGGTCAAGCCGCTGTATACGCAGGACGACATCGAGAACCTGCCGCATATCGGGTCGCTGCCAGGCTTCGGGCCGTTCACACGCGGTGTGAAGGCAACCATGTATGCGGGCCGCCCGTGGACCATCCGCCAATATGCAGGTTTTTCCACGGCCGAAGAATCGAATGCCTTTTACCGCCGCAACCTCGCGGCCGGTCAGCAGGGCGTTTCGGTCGCCTTCGATTTGGCCACGCACCGCGGCTATGACAGCGACCACCCGCGCGTGGTGGGGGATGTGGGCAAGGCCGGTGTTGCCATCGACAGCGTCGAGGACATGAAGATCCTGTTCGACGGCATTCCGCTGGATCAGGTCTCGGTCTCGATGACGATGAACGGCGCGGTGATCCCGATCCTGGCCAATTTCATCGTCACCGGCGAAGAGCAGGGCCATGACAAGTCGGTCCTGGCGGGCACCATTCAGAACGACATTCTGAAAGAGTTCATGGTCCGCAACACCTATATCTACCCGCCCGAGCCCTCGATGCGGATCATCTCGGACATTATCGAATACACCTCGAACGAGATGCCCAAGTTCAACTCGATCTCGATCTCGGGCTACCACATGCAGGAGGCCGGGGCGAACCTAGTGCAGGAACTGGCCTATACTCTGGCCGACGGGCGCGAATATGTGCGCGCAGCCATCGACGCGGGAATGGACGTGGACAAGTTCGCTGGCCGTCTGTCGTTCTTCTTTGCCATCGGCATGAACTTTTTCATGGAGATCGCCAAGCTGCGCGCCGCGCGTACTCTGTGGCACCGGGTGATGACCGAATTCGGGGCCAAGTCGGACCGCTCGAAGATGCTGCGCACCCATTGCCAGACCTCGGGCGTTTCGCTGCAGGAGCAAGACCCGTACAACAACGTGATCCGCACCGCATATGAGGCGATGAGCGCGGTGTTGGGTGGCACACAGTCGCTGCATACCAACGCGCTGGACGAAGCGATTGCTCTGCCTACCGATTTCTCGGCCCGCATTGCGCGGAATACACAGTTGGTGTTGCAGGAAGAAACCGGCGTTACCGATGTGGTCGATCCGTTGGCCGGCTCCTACTATGTGGAAAGCCTGACCAATGAGCTGGCCGAAAAAGCCTGGGCCCTGATGGAAGAGGTCGAGGAGATGGGCGGCATGACCAAGGCGGTTGCCAGCGGCATGCCCAAGCTGCGGATCGAGGAAAGCGCCGCGCGCCGTCAGGCCATGATCGACCGTGGCGAAGAAGTAATCGTCGGCGTCAACAAGTACCGCAAGGAAAAGGAAGACCCGATCGAGATCCTCGAGGTCGACAACCAGGCCGTCCGCGAGGCGCAGATCGCCCGGCTGGAACGCATCCGCGCGACCCGGGACGAGGCCGCCTGTCAGGCTGCGTTGGACGAACTGACCCGGCGCGCGAAAGAGGGGGGCAACCTGCTGGAAGCCGCCGTCGAGGCTGCGCGTGCCCGCGCAACCGTAGGAGAGATCAGCATGGCAATGGAAAAGGAATTCGGCCGTCATCGGGCCGAAGTGAAAACGCTGGCTGGTGTATATGGCGCAGCTTACGAAGGTGACGAGGGCTTTGCCGCCATCCAGAAATCGATCGAGGAATTTGCCGAGGAAGAGGGCCGCCGCCCGCGTCTTCTGGTGGTGAAGATGGGCCAGGACGGTCACGACCGCGGGGCCAAGGTGATCGCCACCGCGTTCGCCGATATCGGTTTCGACGTGGACGTCGGCCCGCTGTTCCAGACCCCGGCCGAGGCCGCGCAGGACGCGATCGACAATGACGTGCATGTGGTTGGCATTTCCAGCCAGGCGGCGGGCCACAAGACGCTGGCACCGCAACTGGTGGAGGAGCTGAAAAAGGCCGGCGCCGAAGATATCATCGTGATTTGTGGTGGCGTCATCCCCCAGCAGGATTATCAGTTCTTGTACGACCATGGGGTCAAGGCGATCTTCGGGCCGGGGACCAACATCCCCGAGGCGGCGCAAGACATCTTGCGCCTGATCCGCGAGGCGCGCGCCTGAACTGTGACTTTGGGGGGCATTATGCCCCTTTTTTGCGATGCCTGCGGCCTCAGGCATCGCCCGCTGGGATGTTTGGTGTCAGATGAAGTGCCCAAGTCGGACTTTTCATGGTATCCGATGGCATGAGGTCGGTTTTGGACGCTGGAGGCGCAATTATGGAGCTTGATCATCTGGCGGTGGCCGCGTCGACCTTGGACGAGGCGGTCGCGCATGTAGAGCAGGCCTTGGGTATTCCGATGGTGCCCGGTGGCAAACATGGAAAATTCGGCACCTACAACAAGCTTCTTGGGCTGGACGAGGGCCTGTATCTTGAAGCGATCGCGATTGACCCGGAAGCTGCCGATCCTGGGCGGCCACGTTGGTTTGATCTTGATCGTTTCTCGGGGCCGCCGCGGCTCAGCAACTGGGTCTGTCAGGTTTCGGATCTGCAGGCCTATGTCGATGGATTCTCAATCGACATAGGCGATATCCATGACCTTGATCGTGGTGCGTTGCGGTGGAAGATGGCGGTGCCGGGATCGGGGTGTTTGCCGTTCGACAACCTGTTTCCCGCCTTGATTCAATGGCAAGGTGACTTGCATCCGGCTGGCATGCTGCGGGCCAGTGGCTGCCACCTGCGGCGGCTGGTGGTCTTTCACCCGGACGCGCTGGATTTGGCGCAATTGCTCGGCCCGCTCGACAGGGTAGTTTTTGATTCCGGGCCTGCGGCTCTGCGGGCTGAATTTGAAACGCCGCACGGACCGCGGGTACTGGAATGATCATTCGCCCGGCTCTGCCCCGGGATGCGGCTGAAATTGCGGAGATCACCAATTCGATCATCCGCGAGACGCTGATCACGTTTACCACGACCGAGCGAAGCCCCGAAGAAATCGCGCGGGATATCGACGAGCGAGGGCTGGCGTTCCAAGTTGCCGAACTTGACGGCCGTGTCGTGGGATATGCGACTTACGGCGGTTTTCGCTCGGGTCCCGGATATGCGCACAGCCGGGAACACACCATCCTGCTGGCTTCTGAAGGCCGGGGGCGGGGCGCGGGTCGCGCGCTGATCCGAACCTTGGAGGAGGTGGCGCGATCGCAAGGCGTGCATGTTCTGGTCGCTGGAATCTCGGCCGAGAACCCGGGCGCGATTTCCTTTCATGCGGCGGTCGGTTTTGAGACGGTCGGCCGAATGCCGGAAGTTGGTCATAAATGGGGGCGTTGGCTGGATCTTGTGCTGATGCAGAAAATTCTGGCTCCGGAATGAATGGTCGCACCTGACAGTCCGTACTCGGCGCGCTAGTGTGCGCCCATGTCGATCTGGTCCCGCATATCCGAAGCGCTGAGCGCCCTTGCCAAGGGTGAAAGCCTGACGGCCGTTTTTGAGAAGTTGCGTACGCCGCCCGAACGCTCGGTGGCCTTCGCGATTGCTGTCATCGCTTTGGGCGCAAAGATGGCCAAGGCAGACGGGCAGGTGACCCGCGACGAGGTGACCGCGTTTCGCGAGGTGTTTCGTATTCCGCCGGAGGAAGAGGCCGGCGCGGCGCGCGTGTTCAACATGGCCCGGACGGATGTGGCCGGGTATCAGGAATACGCACGCAAGATCGCGCGCATGTTCGCCGAAGACAGCACTACCCTGTGCGACCTCATGGAGGGGCTGTTTCACATCGCCATGGCGGACGGGTTCTATCACCCCAACGAAAACGAGTTTCTGGAGGATGTGGCGCGGATTTTTGGCCAGACCGATGCACAGTTCAAAGCCCTGCGTGCGCGCTTCGTTCCAGATGCGCCCAAGGATCCCTACACCGTTCTGGGCGTGACCCCTGACACTCCACTACCCGAGATCCGAAAAATCTGGCGCAGGCTTGTGCGTGACACACATCCAGATGCGATGATGGCCCGTGGTGTTCCCGAAGAAGCAATTCGCCTTGCCGAAAAAAAGATGATCGACATCAACCGCGCCTGGGATGAAATCAACGGCGCGCGGGTCTGAGACGATGCGTCTGGCGACCTACAACATTGAATGGTTCGCCAATTTGTTCGACCGCAATGATGAACTGGTTGTCGATGACAGCTGGTCGGGCCGGCACAATGTCACCAAGGCACAGCAGATCGAGGCCATTGCGACGGTGCTGACGGCCGTCGACGCCGACGCCATGCTGATCGTCGAGGCGCCGAATACGGGCAAATCGCAAAACACGGTGCGCGCCTTGCAGCATTTCGCCGAGACGTTCGATCTGCGTACATCCAATGCGATCATGGGTTTCGCCAACGATACGCATCAAGAACTGGCCCTCTTGTATGATCCCGAGGCCCTGACCACCCGGCACGACCCGAAAGGAGTGCAAGATGGCGGCCACGATCCCGACGATCTCCCACGCTTTGACCGCGAGTTTCGGATCGATCTGGACATTGACGCGACCGAGGATCTGGTGCGGTTTTCAAAACCACCCATGGAACTGGCGGTCCGAACCCGGGCCGGGTTCGAGTTCCGGTTGATCGGTGCACATCTGAAGTCCAAGGCACCGCACGGAGCCCAATCACGCGACGAAGCCTTGCGCATCTCTATCGCCAACCGCCGCAAGCAGCTGGCGCAGGCTGTCTGGCTGTCGCGCCGGGTGCGCGCGCACATAGCCGCTGCTGAACCGGTGATCTTGCTGGGCGACTTGAATGACGGGCCGGGATTGGATGAATTCGAACATCTTTTCGGGCGGTCATCGGTGGAAATCCTTCTGGAAACCGGCCTGTACGATCCGCATCCCGCACAGGCACTTCGACCTCGGCCGGGTTGGATCCCATCGACCGCGCGCTTTGCCCGCCCGAAGGAAGGCCAATATCTTGAGGCGTTGTTGGACTACATCATGATCAGCGAGGATCTGAGGGTCCGCAGTCCGGTCTGGCGCATCTGGCACCCGTTCCGGGACGAGCACTGCTGGACGGTGCCGGAATTGCGCGATGCCCTGGTCACGGCCTCAGATCATTTTCCGGTGACGCTGGACATCGACATCTGACCCTTTCAACAACTGATCCCGCCCCTTATATTTCAGGTCATGAAACGATTGATGCTGATAGGTGCCGCGGCCCTTTTTGCCGCGCCGGCCGCAGCCCAGGACGAAGGCGGTAAGTCCCTGATGGAGCAGGGGGCCGAACTGTTCTTCGAGGGCCTGCGAAAGGAAATGGAGCCCGCGCTTGAGGACCTTCTGGGGCTTGCCGAGCAATTCGGCCCGGCCATGCAGTCCTTTATCGAGGAGATGGGCCCGGCCCTTGCCGAGATCGGCGGCAAGGTCAAGGATTGGAGCGCCTATGAGGCGCCCGAAATGCTGCCCAACGGCGACATTATCATCCGCAGGAAACCGGACGTTCCCGACCAACCCGATGAGGTTACTCCCGAAGAGGACGACGAAGGCGCAACCGATATCTGATCGTCCGGATCAGCCCTGCATTTTGACGATCGGGCGCGATTTCAGCGCGTTCGCCAGTGACTCGAATCTTGCCTCGGCCACTTCGTTGAACAAGGGGCTGAGCGACTTGGGCAGATAAAACTCCAGTTCGCGCTTCTTGGGGTAGAACCGCAGCTTGCCAGTTGCCGCGTCGTTCTGCATCCACAGCATTGCGCCGAAACGCATGGCCTTTCCCAGAATCTCGGCCTGCTTCTGGTCGCGCTCGTCCAGCAGTTCGTACAGAGGGGCGAAGCGGTTGCCCTCTCGCTTGTTCCGGTAACGATGCTGCAGGGCAAGTCCGATGAAGACACGTTCCGAGTGTTTCAGGCCGCCCAGGTTGGCGCGGGTCACATTGTCGAAACAGACCTCGGCCCGATAATCGGGGTGGGCGCGCCAGCTGACATCGTGCAACAGGCAGGCCGCCTTGATCAGCCGAACTCGGGCCGGAGGGGCGGACCGAAACAGCGGCATCACGAAATCGTAAAGATGTGGCCCGAAACCGGGCAGGCGAGCGTCCTTTTGCTCCGAGAACCGGCAGGCCTCGATCAAAGGGTCGCAATCCCGCAGAATCTGGGGCATCTGCTCGTACAGCAGACCCTCGCGGATACCATAGCTGGATATTGCGATGTCTTTGGGTTTGAAGGTACGGATCAGCCGCGACAGCACGTCCATGGCATACGGAATCAGGGCCATCCGCGAGCTTGAGACCCCAGCCTGAGAGCGCAGGTGTTCGTGGTCGCCCTTTTCGATGAACTTGATCGTTTCGCGCACCTGCTTGGTGGTCATGCGGTATTCGTGCAGCACGTTCAGCGGATACCCGCGGCGCAGCATGTCCAACCTTGCAAAGGCTCGCCAGCTTCCGCCGACCAGGAACAGTCGGTCGCGCTGCGGCCCCATCTGGTCCCGCAGCGCCTCGAGTGTTTCCTTGATGTGGGCCTTGCGGGCGCGGCGCCCGCCCTTGATATCCCGGAGTTTGAGCGGCCCCAGCGACGAGGACACGCACCGTCCGACCGATCCGCCGCCGATCTCTGCCAGCTCCATGGACGAACCGCCGATGTCGCAGATCAGGCCGTAGGCGCCCGGCCAGCCCAGCAGGACACCCTGAGCCGACAATCGGGCCTCTTCCTCGCCGTCGATGACCGAGATATGCAGCCCTGTCTCGGCCAGAACTTCCTGACAGAACTCCGGACCGTCTTCCGCCTCGCGCACGGCGGCGGTGGCCACAACGTGCAGTCCGGGCAGGCCAAGATCGCGGGACAGGTGTTCAAAGCGCCGCAGCGCCGCCAGCGCACGTACGCGACCGCGCGGGTTCAGCCTGCCGGTTTCCGACAGCCCGGCGCCAAGCTCGCACATGACTTTTTCGTTGTAGAAATAAGCGGGTGACCGGGCCGCGCCGTCAAAGATAACCATCCGGACCGAGTTCGATCCGACATCGACCACGCCAACGCGCGAGAGATCGCGGATTCCCGGATGGTCGAACAGCGGTCTTCCGAATGGTCCCCAGTCCGGGATCCTTGCAGCGCTCTGTTCCATGATCTCCCCAACGTTGCCTCGCGCAGGATGCGAAATCGGACCCCACGGGTCAATCACCGGAAACCGCCGTATCGATTTCGTTGTTCAGAACGCGCACGGCCAAGGTCCGTGTTATCTCGCGCTTTTCTGCCAAGGCGACCTGATCCAGTTGCGCGACCACCTCGGCTGCGGTTTCAAACCGGCGATCCATGTGCTTGACGAGGTAGGCGATGACGTCCGGGCCCGGGTTCAGCTGTCGGTCGACGAACAGTTTCGCCAGAACCGCGCACAGCAAGGCATCATCGGGCGGATCAAGCGCCACATGATGGGCACCTTCCACCCGGCTTTGCAGGTCGGCCAGCGGCAGTTCCCAGTATTTGGGGGCAAGGCGCCCGGTCATCAGCAGGGCATACCCCTCGGCCAGAACCAGATTGTGGAGGTGAAACAGGGTTTTCTGCTGGTCTATATCCCCGGCGATCATCGGGATGTCCTCGACCGCCACGGGACTTTGCGCAAGTGCGGGAACATCTTCGTGTTTCAGATCCGCGGCCTGCACGATACGCCCGCCTGTCTCGGCGGCCCAGACATGCGCAAGATGGGTTTTGCCCGATCCGGCCGGGCCGCTCAGGACCAGCTTGTTGCCCGGCCAAGAATTGGCCGAAATCATTGCGACGGCCAGCGCATTCGCGGGAGATACGAAAAAATCCTCGCGCCCCAGCGCCGTCATCGCCGGAAGATCAAAGCTCAGCTGTTTGGCCATTCACTCGCTTTCCGGATCCAGCTCGTCACGCCCCGTGTACAGGCGGCTTGTCAGATATTGCGAAGTTCCGAAACGTGCAAGCACGCCCAAGGCCGCAGCGACTGGAACGGCGATCAGCATGCCGACAAACCCGAATAGCGCGCCAAAAACGGACAAGGCCAGAAGCAACCAGACCGGGTGCAGCCCGACCGAGTCACCAACCAGTTTGGGCGTCAGGAAATTGCCTTCGACGACTTGGCCGATGGCGAATATCCCGGCCACCAGACCGATCGAGGCCCAGTCACCCCAGAATTGGAACAGCGCCAGGCCGATGGCCAGCGTACCGCCGATCAATGCGCCCAGATAGGGAATGAAGGTGACCAACCCGGCGATGAAACCGACCACCAGGCCGAATTGTAGGCCGACGATCATCAAGGCAACGGCGTAGTAGGTGCCCAGGATAAGGCAAACCGTACCCATGCCGCGCACGAACGAGGCAAGAACAGCGTCAATATCGGCGGCCAGCTTGCGGATCGTCGGCGCATGGTCCCGGGGCAGCAGATCGTTGATCCGGGCGATCATTCGGTCCCAGTCCAGCAAAAGGTAGACGGCCACGACGGGCACAATCACCAGAAGGACCACGATGTTCACCGCTGACCCGACCGAAGCCATGACCGTTTCGAGGATGTCGCCTGTTTTGCCCTTCAGCGTGTCGCCCATTGAAAGAAGGAACTGGTGGGTGTTCGATTCCCGGTCCAGCAGCGACGGGAATTGCCGCTCGACGAAGGCTCGCAATTCCTGGAACAGGCTGGGCAGTACGTCCACCAGATCGATCAGCTGAGTGATCAGGGCCGGAACCACCATCAGGATCATCAAGGCAAAGGCAAGAATACTGAAGACGGTAATGATCGCCGTCGCAGCCGCGCGGGAGAGCCCCATGTTCTCCAGCCGATCGGCTACGGGATCCAGGAAATAGGCCACTGCGCCGCCGATCACGAATGGCAGCAGAACGTCGCCCAGCAGCCACAACAGCAATATGAATATCGCAGCGGCGATGCCCCAATATCTGAATTGATCCCGAACCGGCAACGCCATCGCGGCCTCCTGACTGCGTCGTTGCCCTTGTTCTTGGCTGATGAAGGCCCGCGATGCAAGCGGTTCATGGATCAGTGTTTTTGTGTCTCAGTCGTGCAGAGTGCCCAGTTCCGGCGTGTCTTCGGCGGCGGTCTCGTCGGACCAGTTGGTGCGCCAGATCTCGGCGGACCAGTGACCGCAATGTACGGACGGGCGGTCAAATCCCGGCAGCGGCGACAGCAGCGGAGAAACCACCACGTCGTGCCGTGGTACCGCGAAATAGGGAAAAGAGTAGCGCTCCTTTCCGGATCGGTTGACCACGCGGTGCGGGGTCGATTTCAGGCGCCCTCCGGACCAGAGCTCGAGCATGTCCCCGATGTTGACGACAAACCCACCGGTTGGGCAGTCGGGAGTGATCCAGCCCCCGCCCCGCGTCTGGACCTCCAGCCCACCCACCGGGTCGGGGGCGATGATGGTCAACGCGTCAGTGTCTTTGTGGGGGTGGATGCCATAGCCGCCCTCTTCCGGGGCCTGCGGCGGGTAGTGCAGCAAAGTCATGTTGGTCAATGGGTCACGGAACGCATTCCGCAGGCAACCCGCAGGCAGTTCCAGCCCGGCTTCCAACGCGCCCAGCAAGCTGTCGGCCACCTGATCCAATCGCGCCCAGTATTCAAGGATGATGTCCCGCGCATCCGGTACCTCTGCGGGCCAGAGGTTGGGTCCGTAAAGCGCGCAAACCCGGCGGATGGGCGCATCCTCGGCCACTTCGTGGTGCAACTTGTAACCCTCATACTTGTCCGCATGTCCCGACCCGTCATTGGGCGTGAAGAACCCCATCGGGATATATCCGCGATAGTTCTCGCGGGTGATCGCCTGCTGCCATTTGCTAGCTTCGTCCACGTCGAAAACAGCGCGAACGCAAGCCCGGACCCGCTCGACCAGCTCTGGCGGGATGCCCGTGCCGGTGATCGAAAGGAAACCTATCCCGGTGCACGCGTCCATAACCTGCTGAACGGTTTTTCCGTGGTCAGGGTGGGCCTCCTGCAACAACGGCGCAATGTCGATCGTCAGGATGTGTTCCATCAGTGGATCCTCACGCCTTGTCTCTCCAATTCGGAATGAACCGGGGCCAGGTTCAATTCGGACAGCTCCTGATTGCTTTTCAGTGCGATGGCGGCCGCGATGCCGGCCCCTTGGCCCATCACCGCGCAGCAAGCCATGTTGCGTGTCGCCGCATGGGCGATGCGGTCGGCCCCGTGAGACCGGCCAGCCACCAGCAGCCCACGCACCCCCTTGGGCAGCATCGAGCGGTAGGGTACCTGCATGTAGCGCCCGGTGGTGGGCAGGATCAGGATGCCGTAACCGTCGATGAACTCCGGGTAGATGCCGATCGTGTCGTCGAACCGGCCCTGATGGCGCACGTCGTCCTCAGTCATGTTGTAGACCGCGTCGATCTTGCGGGTGTCACGGATGCCGATGGTCATGCCGAAGTTTCGCAGCCGTGCATTTTCGCATCCGGGCATGAACCGGCGCAGAGCGTCAATCGCCAGCATGGTCTGGCGGCGGCCCTCGATCTCGCCCCTGGTCAAGCTGTCCGGGTCTGTTCCGTCGATCCCGGCCAGGTGGATCAGGTTCATATAGGTCAGTTCGCCCGAGTCATGCATTGCACCCCAGGTGCCCGCGATGGTGTTCAGGTGCGCCGGAATGAGGCCTTGGTCGATGGCCTGCTGGAACGGCTTGTAGACGAAGGGCGAGAACATGTCGTCCTCCTTGCCGCTGGTCTCGATGTTCCATTCACCGCCGCCGCCCCAGTCCTTGTAGGTCTGCGGGTCGGCCTTTACGCCCTCCATGAAGGCGCGCTTGTCAACCCCGGCCAAGTGGAACATGACCGAGGCCGCCATCATCTGTTCCGGCTCGGTCTTGCGGGTTGGGGCGCCGGCACGGTGGGCCACGTCGGCATCGCCGGTGGCGTCGATCACGATACGGGCAAGGATCGCCTCGCGCCCCGCCTTCGACTCGGTGATCACACCGGTGATCCGGTCGCCGTCCATGATCGGGGCCACGAACTGGCGATGCAGCATAGGGCGGACACCGGCCTCTTCCACCAACCGGTCGGCCACCAGCTTGAAACCCTCGCTGTCCAACTCGTAGCTCAGTGATTGGCTTTCCGGGACCGCCGCGCCCATCTCCTTGGCGCGTTGCTCGAACTCCCATCCGATGCCGCCGGCCTCGATGGTCTTGTCGTGCCGGTACCAGGCAAAGCCCTCGACCCCGACGGCGGTGATATTGCCGCCCATGCAGCCGAAACGGTCCAGCAGAGCGACCTCGGCCCCGGCGCGCGCGGCAGCAAGCGCCGCGGCCAGCCCTGCCGGGCCAGAGCCCACCACAAGTACGTCAGTTTTGTGCACCACGGGGATGTTTCGGGCGGGTTCGCGGATGGTCTGCATTGGAGCCTCGTCTTCAGAAGTCTTCCCACTGTTTCGAGGCCTGATTGGCGGGTCAATCAAAATTCCGACTGATCTGAGGTCGCAAATCCGCCATTGCCCGATTGCCCCCGGCGGGGCTTTCGCATAATCACGTGGCCGTGGAATTCTCACCTGCAAGGTAAAAACATGCGCCTCAGCCGTTACTTTCTGCCCGTACTCAAGGAAAACCCGTCCGAGGCCCAGATCGTCAGCCACCGGCTGATGCTGCGCGCCGGGATGATCAAGCAGGCTGCCGCCGGGATCTATTCGTGGCTGCCGCTGGGTTTCAAGGTGCTGCGCAAGCTGGAAAACATCGTGCACGAGGAGCAGATCCGCGCCGGGCACATCCCGATCCAGATGCCGATCCTGCAATCGGCCGATCTGTGGCGGGAATCCGGGCGATATGATGATTACGGTCAGGAAATGCTGCGCATGCAGGACCGCCACGGTCGCGACATGCTGTACACGCCCACCGCCGAGGAACTGGTCACCGACATCTTCCGCGGTCACGTCAGCAGCTACAAGGACCTGCCGCTGACGCTCTACCAGATCCAGTGGAAGTTCCGCGACGAGATCCGCCCGCGCTTTGGCGTGATGCGCGGCCGCGAGTTCTACATGAAGGACGGCTACAATTTCGACCTGACGAAAGAAGACGCGCTGCACGCCTACAACCGCCACCTGGTCAGCTATCTGCGCACCTATGAACGTATGGGTCTGCAAGCGATCCCGATGCGCGCCGACAGCGGCCCGATTGGCGGCGACGATACGCATGAGTTCCTCGTGCTGGCCGATACCGGCGAATCCGAGGTATTCTATGACAGCGCGGTTACCGACATCCGTTTGGGCGAGCGCGACATCGACTATGACGACAAGGCTCAGTGCCAGGCGATCATGGAGGAGTTCACCTCGCTCTACGCCCGCACGGATGAGACCCATGACGAGGCCCTGTTCCAGCAGGTGCCCGAAGAACGCCGCCGCAGCGCGCGCGGCATCGAGGTCGGGCAGATATTCTATTTCGGCACCAAGTATTCCGAGCCGATGGGCGCCACGGTGCAAGGCCCCGACGGCAAGCAGGTTCCGGTCCACATGGGCAGCCACGGCATCGGCGTCAGCCGCCTGATCGGTGCGATTATCGAGGCCAGCCACGACGACAAGGGCATCATCTGGCCCGAGGGTGTGACCCCGTTCCACTGCGGCATCGTCAACCTGAAGCAAGGCGATGACGAGGCCGACGCGGCCTGCGACAAGATCTACAAGGCACTGACCGCGCTGGGGCTCGAGCCGCTCTATGACGACCGCAACGAGCGGGCAGGGGGCAAGTTCGCCACGATGGATCTGATCGGCCTGCCCTGGCGTATCACCGTCGGCCCGCGCGGGTTGAAGAACGGAGTGGTCGAGCTGACCAGCCGCCGCACAGGCGAAAGCGAAGAGCTGAGCCCCGAGGCCGCCGTAACCCGCATTGCCGAGATCTATGAGCGCTCCGTCTGAAACCGGTGACGCGCCGCTGATCTCGGTGATCACGGCGACTTGGAACCTGTTGTCGCAAGGGCGTCAGGACACATTTCGCCGCGTCATCGAATGCATGGCGCGGCAGAATTGCGACCGTTCCGAGCACATCATTCAGGACGGAGCATCGACGGACGGGACGGTCGAATTCATTCAGGATTTGATCGCTGACGCGCCGCGCACGCGGCTGATCAGTGAACCGGACCAAGGCCTGTACGACGCGATGAATCGCGGCGTCAAAGCCGCACGCGGCGAATACGTGCTGTTCCTCAATTCCGACGACTCGTTGGCAGCGGATGATGTTCTGAACCGGGCGGCCGAGCGATTGACCGCGACCCGCCCGGACTATCTTTTTGGGTCAACCCTGCACCGATCCACTGACGGTGGCGAAAAGATGGAAAAACGGATGTCGGTCAAAGCCATCCTTCAGCGGATGCCGTTTTGCCATAACTCTGTTTTTCTGCGGCGAGATGTTTTTCTGCAGTTGGGTGGCCATGACACCCAGTTCCGCATTGCTGGCGATTATGACCTGATGTTGCGATTGGTTGCCGGGGGCTATCGCGGCGAAAGGATGGATGAGCCGATTTCATTGTTCTGGGGCCGGGGCGAGACCAGCGACCAGCAAGCGACGGGGCAGGACTATGCCCGAGTCTGGCAACGGTTCTTTGCCGATTATCGTGCGGCACAAGGATTGGATCTGGGTGATTTCGCGGAGTTCTATCGCCGCGGGCATATGCCGGCAAACCTGCTCATCGAGGTGCTGAGGCGCCCGGAAACGCCACTGCCGATCCGGCGGGCCGCCAAACACGGCCTTGCCAAGTCTCTACGCCGGTCCGTCCAGTTCTGGCGGCGGTACTAGGACCCGCCCGTCGCCGGACGCGCGCGAAGTAGTTCCCCATCCGCCCTGTCACCTCGGGCGACTACGACGGGGCGGCCCATACGTCGGACCAGATCCTTCAATTCGATGTCCAGGAACCGCAACCCGCAAAGCCGTTTGCCGGTCGCCCGGTCCATCAGGCACATGCGCCCGCTTTGGAATGCCAGGCGATAGCCTTTTTCGCGCAGCGTGTCGGCTAGACTGGCCCAACTGGCCGCACCGGCAAACAGCGGTCGGATGACGGCCCGCAGCAACGCTGCGGTTTCGCAATCCATGTCCTGAGAAGTGATCGTCGTGGCTGGCGCACCAACCTGTTCAATTTCCTTTTCAATATTCATGAGCGACCCCCGCTCTTTAAAATGTATTCCCCCACAATCAGGGTGCCAAAATTTCTTAAAAGAAGCAAAATGCGAAACAAAGTTGCTGTGAAAATGTTGCATTTCAAGTTCAGTTTAATGTCTGAACCTCACATTGACTTCATACCTGAAACAATAAGGGCCTGTCTGTGATGGGCTTCACAACCAGCGGTATAATCGTCTTTCGAAAATCATCCGCTGCTGGAATTTGCGCCCGATGGCTGATTCTGCGCCAACACGGCAAAGCGGATTTGGCGGCCGGTCGAGAAGCTGATACAGCGGCGCCAAGTGATTATGAAAGGCAACCCGACCGTGCTGAGTTTTGCCACGATAGTGTATTCCAAGGATTACCCGCTGCTCGAGTTGCAGGCGCGTTCTTTTGCGCGATTTGCTGATCCGGCCAAGGTTGCTTCCATCCATGTTGTCCTGAACGACGTGGACGAAACCACATTGCGGGCGCGTATCGAGCCCATATTGGCGGCTTATGGTCCTTTGCAATCCAAGGTTCGGGTCGTCGGGGGCGATGAAATTCTGCTTGGGGCAGGTCAATGCACCCGGCGTTCACTGGGCGACCGGCTTCTGATTGAAGGACGGCACCGTATCCCTTTCGTGCGAAAGGGGGGCTGGCGCGGCAACAACGGATACCGCGCGCAGCAGGTGCTCAAGCTGGGTGCCGCACGGATCGCCGAGGCGGAGCAGATGGTTATCCTGGACACCAAAAACCTGTTTCTGCGGACTTTCACTGAGTCAGAGTTCTTTTCGGATGGCGGAGCCGCCCGGCTTCCGTTCATTTCGGTCAACAGCGACTTTCACCGCAACTGGCTGCAGCAGAGCCTGGACGCTTTGCACGTCACGGTCCCGGATCTTGAGGCTTTGAAGACCACGACTTTTTCGACGCCGTTCCCGGTGCGTAGGTCGTTGGTTCTGGAGATGTTGGACGAGATCAACGAACACTACGGTTCGGTGCAGTCGCTCTTCGGATCGCGCCGTAGACCCTCGGAATTCATGCTGCTGAATGCATTTTGCCTCCGGTCGGATCTGGCTTTGCGCCCGTGGTTCGAGGACGCAACCAGCACTGCGCTGGGGCTTTGGCCGACCTATTCGCAACAGAAGCTGGAAGACCTGATCGCCAGGATCGACGAACCGGAACTGTTGAGCCTTGGTCTACACAACCGGGCGGTTTCCATGCTGACGCCTGAAACCCAAGATCGCTTGTTCGATGCCTTGGCGCGTCGGGGGATCAGTGATCGTGAGACGACCCAGTCCGTGCTGAGTGCAACTGCGTCGCTGGCCGGTTGAACGGGCGCGTACATCCAGAACCGGCTTGACCATCCAGCCAAATCCGGAAAATGTCCCCACCACAGATTTGCCGGAGCAGGAATGGCCAGAACACCCCCTCCCTTTGCCGCCTTCGAATGGAAGATCGCCTGGCGCTATCTGCGCGCCCGGCGTGCCGAAGGCGGTGTAAGCGTGATGACGTGGATCTCGTTGATCGGGATCACGCTGGCCGTGTTCGCGCTGATCGCCACGCTGGCGGTCCGGTCAGGGTTCCGGTCCGAATTCGTGGGCACCATTCTTGGGGCCAACGCTCATGTAACAGTCTACTCGGCCGGCGAACTGGACGCGCAAGGACAGGTTGATCGCACCATCGTTGAATACGACGCCATGGCCGAACGTATCGCGCAGGTGCCGGGCGTTCAGCGCGCCGCTCCGCTGGTCAAGGGGCAAGTTCTGATCACCAACCGCGATCGTAGCAGCGGGGTCGAGGTGTTCGGTATCCGCCCCGACGACCTGTACAGCCTGCCCGGTATCGCCGAAAGCGATCAGGCCTACGGCGACCTGTCCCGGTTCGAGGAGGGGATCGCCATCGGCTCGGGCGTGGCCCGCGCCATCGGTGCCACGGTGGGGGATCGGGTCAAGCTGACCTCGCCCAACGGGGTCAAGACCGCCTTCGGCACCTCGCCCCGCGTGAGTGCCTATGAAGTCGTCTACGTGTTTTCGGCCGGGCGCTATGACATCGACCGCACCCGCGTTTACATGCCGTTTTCCGAGGCGCAGAGCTTTTTCAACCGCGAGGGCGTCGCCGACGAGATCGAAGTGATGGTCGATCGCCCCGAGGACCTGAACCCCATCCTGATCCCTATCCTTGAGGCGGCGGGAGAACGCTCGCAGATCTGGACATGGCAGGATGCCTCAGGCGGTTTTCTGCGCGCGCTCGAGGTCGAGGACAACGTGATGTTCATCATCCTGTCGATCCTCGTGCTGATCGCCGCGATGAACATCGTCTCGGGGCTGATCATGCTGGTGAAAAACAAGGGCCGCGACATCGGCATCCTGCGCACTATCGGGCTGAGCGAGGGTTCGGTGCTGCGGGTGTTCTTCATCTGTGGCGCCTTCACCGGGATCATAGGCACCGCGATGGGCGTCATCCTGGGCTGCCTGTTCGCGCTCTATATCGATCCGATCTTCTCTTTCGTGAACTACGTGATGGGCGGCGGCGTCTGGGATCCGGCGATCCGCGGCATCTATGCCTTGCCGGCCGAGCTGCACCTGTCGGACGTGCTCAAGGCGGTGGGGCTGTCGCTGGGCCTGTCCTTCTTCGTCACCTATTTCCCGGCCCGCCGTGCGGCGCGGCTGAACCCGGTCGAGGCGCTGCGCTATGAATGATGTCACCTTGCGTCTGACCGGCCTGACCAAGACCTATTTGAAAGGCACGCCCGCCGAGGTGCAGGTGCTGCGCGGCGCCGATCTGGAGCTGCGGGCGGGCGAGGCGGTGGCGCTTGTGGCGCCTTCGGGGGCGGGCAAGTCGACCCTTCTGCATATCGCCGGTCTTCTGGATACGCCGGATTTCGGGACGGTCGAAATCGGCGGGCAGGATGCGACCGGCAAGGGCGACCGCACCCGCACCGCGATGCGTCGGCGGGATGTGGGTTTTGTCTATCAGTTTCATCACCTGCTGCCGGAATTCACCGCGCTGGAAAATGTCGTGCTTCCGCAATTGGCCAACGGGGTGTCCGACAGGGCGGCCAAGGCCCGCGCGATGGATCTGCTGGGACGTGTCGGCGTCGCCGACCGTGCCGACCACCGCCCGGCAGCTTTGTCGGGGGGCGAGCAGCAGCGGGTGGCTTTCTGCCGGGCCCTAGCCAATGAACCGCGTGTACTGCTGGCGGACGAGCCGACAGGGAATCTGGACCCAGGTACCTCGGATCAGGTCTTTGCCGCGCTGATGGGTCTGGTGCGCGAGTCCGGCCTGTCGGCGTTGATTGCCACGCACAACCTTGACCTGGCGGCGCGGATGGACCGGATGCTGCGGCTGGACGGGGGTGTGCTCAGGCCAGCTGAGTGATGGCGACGCCTACGGCCATCACCGCGATCCCGCCGGCGCGCATCAGGGTCAGCGGTGTGACCTGCGCGCCGAAAAGGCCGAAATGGTCAATGGCCGCGGTGCTGATCAACTGCCCCAACAGCACGAAGAACACCGCGTTGCCGACGCCGAAATGCGGTGCGACGTGGGTAATGGATAGCACGTAGAAGGCAATCAGAACCCCACCCAACAGCAGATGTTTCGGGGTCTGCGCAACCTTTGCCAAAGCTTGTGTTCCGGGGAACAGCAGCATCACCAGCGCCGAAGACCCAAACGCCACTGCAAACAGGATGACCGCAGCGGTGGTGGGCGAGCCGATCAGTTTTCCGAGCGCCGCATTCAGCGCGGCGAGAATCGGAACTCCGATCCCGGCGGCGAGCATGATGGCTGCATAATGTGTCATGGCCCGGACCCCTTAGCCGATTTCGTTGATCTGGATCATTGCGGGTCGTTACGGTTCGGGCAACCCTGCTTTTGGCGTTAGAACGGAGGAACGCAATGAAACTGTTGACGTTTACGGCCTTGGCCATGGCGGGTACGATAGCCGCCACAGGTGCTGAAGCCCAGGATGCCGAAGCCGGGGAGCAGCTTTACCTGCACCATTGCGCCACCTGTCATGGACTGGATGCGACTGGACATGGGCCAATGGCCGGCGTGCTGTTGATACAACCTACCAATCTGAAGACGCTTGGGAACGCGGGCGGTAAATTTCCGACCGCGCGTGTGGTGCAGCGGATAGACGGCCGTGATCCTCTGGTCAGCCATGGCAGTCCGATGCCGGTCTACGGGCCGTATTTCGAAGGGCAGGACACCGCCATCAAGACAGATGCCGGCCAGCCGATCCTGACCAGCAAGCCGATTGCCGATCTGGTCGCGTATCTAAAGACCTTGCAGAGCAAGTGAACCTCAGCGGCAGATGCCTTCCACCTTGGCACCGCTCCAAGGGATAACCACGTCGCTTTCTCGCCGGGCACCCGGCAGTTTTTCCGGGTCGAAATGCTTGGCCAGCATGTCATGCAAACGCTGGGTCCGCGGGGCGTCCGGATCCAATGCGCGGCAGCAGACATATTCCTCGACGATGGCGCCCTGCTGTTCAAACCCGTAGTCCAGAAAATCGGCCGAGTTATCCAGATCGAACAGGTAAGGATCCTTGCGGCCACCATGTTCGGCAGCCGCCCGCAACGGGTGATAGCCGGTGGTTTTCCTGTTCTGCCATTGCCAGACATGGGTTAGTTCATGGGCAAAGATCATGGCGGCCACAAGGTTCATCTGGTCGGGGTACCGCGCCATGTAGTCGTCAAGATACCAGTCCTTGGTGAAGTATACCCGGTTGAACAGCGCGATCGCCGCCGGTTTTCCGGTTACGATCTCGTCCTTGACCGGCGGCAGGATACGCTCGCGGCAAGCCAGCCTCGGTCTGGCTTTTCGTTCGTAGGTGATGGAGGCGACCGGCGCGCCTTCGACCAGCCGAACCCGGTCAAGATCCAGCGTTTCGCCTTGAACCTTGCTTGCAAAGGCGCGCTCGTTCTCGGTCAGAGGGCGACCGCAGGACAACAAAGCAAGAAAGAGCAGGATCGAAATCAACCGGACCATGACCAAACCCTAGCCCGCTGTGGTTCGGTCGCAAGCGATTCTAGAGGCTCATCGCAAGCACCCGGCTGATTTCGGTCAACGACCTGCCGGATTGACGCATCCAGGTGTTGAAGGCGTCCTGTACCGCAGCCATCGCTTTCTTGGAGGTGGCTGGCTTGTCGATGACGCCTTCGGCGATCAAACGGGCGGTTACGTCGCGTGACAGGATAAAGCTGTCTCTTCCGGCAAAGCGCATCGCATACTGGGCTGAAGCCCCGCCCAACCGAGAACCACGTTTTGCGAGCATGTCCAAAAGTCCGACATAGTCGGTAGATGGCCAGCCGCCCAACACTTTGCCAACGCCGCCTTCCGTGCGGAGTTCCATAAGAAACGCTGCGTTGTCGCGCACGGTGGCGATCTTGGTGCCGTTGCGCACGATGCGCGTGTCCTGCAACAGCGCGTCGAATTTCTCATCATCCATGAAGGCGCAGCGCCCAACGTCGAACCCGTCAAAGGCCGCCTCGAAACCGTCCCATTTCGCCTCGATGACCTTCCAATTGAAGCCAGCCTGGAAGATGCATTTGGTGATTGTCGAAAGCCACCGATCCTCTGACAGGGCGCCCAATTCCTTGGCGGATTTGGGCTTGGACAGTTTGTCTTCAAGCGCGTGCGGTCCGCCGTGCCGGTCGGCCGCCAGCCCATAGATCTCATCGAAATGGTGCATCGCAAAGCTCCCTTCGCGCCAAATGTTGCCAATTTGTTCCGGTAAATGCAAGGGCGGCCGCCCAGTACGGTCTGCCATTTGGGCAAAACAGTCGGAAAATCAGGATTTTGCCCCATCGTTACAAGAAATACTCGACAAACGACCCCAATTGGGTTTGTGATTGACTCGTCAATCAATGTCCGATCCGCGAAACCTCGGGCAAGCCGCCCCATGACACGAGGGCGCGAGAGGAATGAAATGCGGTACCGAGGCCGTATATTGGGAATGACGCGAACTGTTCGCTTTCCTTTTCCGGCCAAATTTGTGCATGTTGCGACATGGTATTGTCGTTAGACAAGTCAGCCGGCGGGCACGTTTCCGCCGGGGTGGGCAAAACAAAGAAACAGGGAGAAAATCCATGAAAAAACTGAATGTAAGCCTTCTGGCGATCATGGTCGCTGGCGCCGCGCACGCGGCTGACATGGGCGCGGTGGACGAGCCGATCAAACTGGCGATCAACGAGTGGACGGGCCAACACGTCACCACGCATGTCGCTGCAGAGATGCTCAAGGCCGCCGGTTACCAGGTCGAATTCGTCACCGCGGGCATGTTGAACCAGTTCCAGGCGCTGGCCGACGGAGACATCGACGCCACGCTCGAGATCTGGTCGTCGAACGTGTCGGACGAATACGCCAAGAAAATTGAAGAGGGCACCGTGGTCGAAATCGGCGACCTTGGCCTCGATGCGAAGGAAGGCATCGCATATCCGGCCCATGTCGCCGACCTTTGCCCGGGCCTGCCCGCGTGGGAAGCGCTGAAGGACTGCGCACAGAATTTTGCGACGGCTGAGACCCTGCCGATGGGACGTCTGGTCGACTATCCGGCTGACTGGGGTACGCCCGGGGCAGACCGCATGGTCGGGCTTGAACTGCCGTTCAAGGCTATTCCTGCCGGGTCCGAGGGCGCGCTGATTGCCGAACTACGCGCTTCGACCGAACGCAAATCGCCTCTGCTGATCACCTTCTGGCAACCGCATTGGGCCATGTCGGCCTATGATGTGAAATTCGTTGAGTTGCCGCCGGGTGAAGACGCTTGCTTCAACGATCCGGCCTGGGGGCCAAACCCCAATGCCGTCAATGACTGCGATTTCTCGCCCTCGCGCATCTTCAAAGCCGGGTGGAGCGGTCTGGCGGACAAGTGGCCTGCCGCGTATGAAATCCTGAACAACTATCAACTGGCGGTCGAAGACCAGCAGCCGATGATGGGTGCGATCGATGTCGACGGCGGCAAGGTCGAAGAGGTTGTCGCGGCCTGGATGGCGGACAACGAAGACAAGTGGCGTCCGGTCGTGGACGCGGCAACGAAGTGAGCCACCTAAGTGACTGACGCGAATACGCCAGCCATTGCCTGCCAGTCTCTCTGGCAGGTTTTTGGCCAAGGCGCAGAAAAAGCCCTGACCGACGCGTTGTCTCGGTCAGGGAACGACGCCGACAAGGCCGCCGCCGATTTGCGCGAACAGGGGTTCATCCCGGCTGTTCAGGATGCAAATTTCGAAGTCCGCGATGGTGAATTGTTCGTCATCATGGGTCTGTCGGGGTCCGGCAAGTCGACCCTGATCCGTTGCATCTCGCAACTGTTGCCCGGAACGGGTGGCGAGATTCGCATCGACGGCGACAATGTGATGGGTGCCCCCAAGAAGCAGCTGACCGAACTGCGCCGCAAGAAACTGGGTATGGTGTTCCAACATTTCGGACTGTTCCCGCACATGACGGTGGCCGAAAACGTCGCCTATCCGCTGCGCGTGCAGGGTGTGGGCCGCAAAGAACGTCTGGCCCGCGCGCAGGAAGTCATTTCGCTGGTGGGGCTTGAGGGCCGCGAGGACAGCTTTCCCAGGCAACTTTCGGGCGGTCAGCGTCAGCGCGTGGGCATCGCCCGGTCTTTGGCAGTGAACCCCGACATCTGGTTCTTGGACGAGCCGTTCTCGGCGCTGGACCCGTTGATCCGGCGGCAGCTGCAGGACGAATTCCTGCGCATTCAGGCGACGCTGAAGAAATCCATCGTCTTCATCACGCATGATATTCAAGAAGCGCTAAAGCTGGCGGACCGCATCGCAATCATGCGGGACGGCAAGATTGTGCAGATCGGCACGCCGACGGATATCGTTCTGCGCCCCGTCGACGACTATGTGCGCGAGTTCTCAAAGGACGTGGCCAAGGGCCAGCACGCCAAAGTCGCCTCGGTCATGCAAGCGGGCGAGGCCGAGCGCGGTCCCGATGACCCTGGCCTGACAACAAAGATGACATTGGACGCGGCGCTGGCGCGCTGTATGGCATTGTACGAGCCCGTGCCGGTGCATGACGAAACCGGCGCAATCGTCGGCACCGTGCACCCCTCGGATCTGGCCGCAGCCCTGCAGGTGGATGACGCATGACCGTCGTCGCCGATGTTCCCACACCCACTCGGATTCACCTGACAGCCGGCGCGCAGGCGGCCCTGATCACGCTGGTCGTCGGTGCGCTGTGCCTGGCGCTTGAGCCGCATGTGCCCTGGCTGGTCAAATGGCCCGCGTCGTGGGAGGTGCCGGCCACGCAATGGGTGGGCGCCTTCCTCGACTGGTTTCTGAACGCGATCAAACCGGCGGCCCGGCTGTTTTCCGACCTGATGGCCTATCCGATGAACTGGGCCAATTTCGTGCTGGGCCACACGCCTTGGCCGATCCTGATCGGGCTGGTGACGGCACTCGGCTGGTATTTGGGCGGGTTGCCCATGGCGGCGCTGGGCTTTCTGGGTCTCAGCTTCGTGCTGGCCTCGGGTTATTGGGCCGAGAGCATGAACACCTTGGCGCTGGTGGCCGTATCGGTCCCGGTCGCGCTGATTGTCGGCGGAGCGATCGGCATTCTAGCCAACGAGGTGCCGCGGGTGAAATCGGCCGTTCAGGCAGTATTGGACATCATGCAGACGGTACCGACCTTTGCCTATCTGACGCCGTTGCTGCTGCTGTTCGGGTTTGGCCCTGTGGTGGGGCTGATCGCCTCGGCCATCTATGCGGCGCCGCCGATGGCGCGCAACGTGATGCTGGGGCTGGAGCGCGTGGAGCCCGAGATCAAGGAAGCCGCTATCATGTCGGGCGGCACCCGGTTCCAGCAGCTGTTCCAGGTCGAAATCCCGGCGGCGGCGACGCAGATCATGGTTGGTGTGAACCAGTGCCTGATGGCGGCCCTGTCGATGGTAATCATCGCTGCGGTCATCGGCGGGTTTAACGATATCGGCTGGGAGGTCCTGCTAACCATGCGCAAGGCGCAGTTCGGTGAATCTCTGCTGGCCGGCATGGTGATCGTTGTCTTTGCCGTGGTGATCGACCGCATGAGCGGCACGCTCGCAACCGAGCGCAAACGTCACGACAACCGCGTCGTCTGGGCGCTTCTCGGCTTTGCGGTCCTGTTCACGCTGCTGTTCTGGGCGCGGCTGCCCAATCCGTCCGAACTGACGCTGCTGGATCCGGTCGCGGAGGCGGTGGACAGCGGCCTGACAGCCTTTACCCAGAATAACGGGCCGTGGCTGGATTCGCTCAAGAACAACTCGATGTTCTATGTCTTGCTGCCGTTGCGGATCGGTCTGGATCAGGCCGTTTTGCCCTTTACCTGGGGGTTCCAGTGGACCCCGGCCATGAGCTATGGCCTGTTCACCGCCGGTGCGGTGATCGCGTTGCTGATGGCATGGCGTGGGCACCTGACCGGTGGTCTGGTCACGCTGATCCTGATCGGCATGCTGGAAACCGGCATCGCGAACCTGCCATGGCCCTTTGTGCTGACCGGCGC
This sequence comes from Ruegeria sp. B32, assembly GCF_025141855.1. Taxonomy (NCBI): domain Bacteria; kingdom Pseudomonadati; phylum Pseudomonadota; class Alphaproteobacteria; order Rhodobacterales; family Roseobacteraceae; genus Ruegeria; species Ruegeria sp. B32. Next base: position 830,871 of record NZ_CP081106.1, read on the forward strand.
GGCGGCGCTGGGCTGGGTGGCAGGCGGTTGGCGTCTGGCGGCGCTGTCGGTGGCGCTGCTGAGCACGATCCTGATCTCGGGCCTGTGGGAGAGGGCGTTGCTGTCGCTCTATCTCAGCGGTGCGGCGGTGTTTTTCTGCGCCGTCGTCGGCGGGCTGATCGGCCTCGCCAGCGCGGTCTGGTCGCCGGTCTGGAAGATCGTGCGCCCGATCTGCGACATGCTGCAGACGATTCCCTTGTTCGTGTTCCTTATCCCGGTGCTGATGGTGTTCCAGATCGGCGAGTTCTCGGCCTTTCTGGCGATCTGCGCCTATGCGATCGTGCCGATGATCCGCTACACCCGTCACGGGTTGGTCAACACCCCGGACGAGATGATGGAGGCCGCGATCTCGAGCGGCGCGACCGAGTGGCAGATCATGCGCGACGTGCGTGCGCCCTACGCTGCGCCCACGATCCTGCTGGGGCTGAACCAGACGATCCTCTATGCCTTTGCGATGCTGGTGATCGCAGCGCTGATCGGCACGACCGGTCTGGGCCAGTCGATCTATCTGGCGCTGGGGCAGGCGGATGTGGGGCTGGGCATTTCGGCCGGGGCGGCGATGGCCATCCTGGCGCTGATCGCCGACCGCATGGTTCAGGGATTTGCCGAGGAACGCCGCAAGGCGCTGGGCCTGTAGCTCTGGATCGGGGGCGGCGCAGCTGCCCCCGACCACATTTGATTTCGGACAAGGACCGGGGCCGTTTCCCTCGGTATTCCGGGCGCAAAACAGGCGGAGATGACCATGGCCGGTTGGGGCGCTTTTGTTGCTGCACTTGTGATCTTTCTGCTCAGCCACGCCATTCCGGCGCGTCCGGCAGTGCGCGGGCGGCTGATCGGGCTGATGGGGCGCGGGCCCTATTTCGCAGTCTATTCGGCGATGTCGCTGGCGGTTCTGGCCTGGCTGATCGTGGCCGCGGCCAACGCGCCCTATGTCGAGGTCATCCCGCCGCTGGCGATCCTGCGCTGGGTGCCGCTGCTGGTGATGCCCGTCGTCTGCTGGCTGGCGGTGGCCGGGCTGGCGGCGACCAACCCGTTTTCCTTCGGCGGGCTGGGACGCCGCCCGTTCAACCCCAATGAGCCCGGCATCCTGCGCACCACCCGCCACCCGATCCTGCTGGCGATGGTGCTGTGGGCGCTGGCGCATCTGCTGGCCAATGGCAGCCTGGCTCATGTGGTCCTGTTTGGCCTGTTTGCGGGCTTTGCCTGGATGGGCATGGCCCTGATCGACAGGCGCAAGGCGCGCGAGATGGGGGCCGATTGGCCGCGCCTGTCGCGCAACACGGCAGGCCTGGCGCTGCGGCAGCCACGCCCCTGGCCGAGGCCCTGGGTCTGGTTGGTGGCGGGCCTAGCCTATGCCGCGCTGTTGCACCTGCACGCGCCGGTGATCGGAGTGTCTCCGCTGCCTTGATGCTGGTGCTGGAAGGGGCGCCCTATGCGTGCTAGTTGAAACAACAAGATGAAACCCAGAAAGGTCTGCCGATGCACCTGGCCTATGTCACCACTGCCGATCGCGGCGCAACCGACCGCCTACTGAGCGCGGTAGCCGAACGTCTGCTGGCCAAGGGCGCCCGTCTGGCCGGTGTGGTTCAGACCAACACCGAATGCGCCGACAGCAGCAAATGCGACATGGACCTGCGCGTGCTGCCGGATGGCGAAACCATCCGCATCTCGCAATCGCTGGGCAGTCAGTCGCGCGGATGCCGGTTGGACCCGGCCGCGTTGGAGCAGGCGGTGGGATATGTGACGGCGTCTTTGGCCGACCGTCCGCAACTGCTGGTCGTCAACAAGTTCGGAAAGCACGAGGCCGATGGCCGCGGGTTCCGCCCCGTCATCGGCGAGGCGCTGGCGCTGGATATCCCGGTGCTGGTCGGGGTCAACGGCCTGAACCGTGACAAGTTCGTGGATTTCACCGATGGTGCGGCGCAGTCGCTTGAACCCGATCTGGACGCCATCGAGGCCTGGTTCGACAGCGTCGCCAACCTGCGGCCTGCCGCCGAATAACAGCTTTCCCGACGTAACGTCCTGAAAACCGGGCTTGTTCCCTATCGCCCCCGCTGCAATCCTCTGCCCCGGATGGAAGGAGGATCAGCCATGTGGCAGAATTGGGCAGGCAACCAGACCAGCCAAATACGGCCCAAGCGGCCGACCACGACCGAAGACCTGCAGCAGCTGATCGCCTCTGCAGAAACCCTGCGTCCGGTCGGGGCAGGGCATTCCTTCACCCCGCTGGTTCCGGGCGCGCAACATTTCATTGACCTTACCGCCTTGGACCTGCCTGCCGTTACGCAGATCGAAGGCGAACGGGCCTGGGTCAACGCCAATGCCCGGTTGCGCGATCTGTCGCCGGCCCTGGGTCAGCACGGCCTGGCCTTCCGCAATCTGGGTGATATCAACGTGCAGACACTGGCCGGCGCGGCGGCCACGGCGACCCATGGCACCGGGCGCACCCTGCCGTGCCTGTCTGCCGAGATCACGGCGGCCCGGCTGATCGGCGCTGACGGACAGACCCTGACCACCGACGACATTCCGCTGAACATGGTGCAGGTCTCGCTGGGTCTGCTGGGCACCCTGACCGAGGCGCAGATCAACGTCGTGCCGAAATACAACCTGCGCCGCCGGGTGCGTCTGTCAGGCCTGCAGGACACACTGGAGCGCATGCACCAGCATTGGGACGAGAACCGGAATTTCGAGTTCTTCTACATCCCCTTCACCGGCAAGACCGTTGAAATCCGGCATGAAATCACCGATGCACCCGAGACCCGCGCGCCGCGCGATTTGGACATGATCGCCGTCAAGGTTCTGAAGCTGGCGCGCAGCGCGGGTCGGCTCAGTCCCGGCCTGCGGCGCGCCCTGCTGCGTCTGCTGACGATGGCCCAGTCCGACGAGGACTACACTGGCGAAAGCTGGCGTGTGTTGTGCAGCGACCGGCACATCCGGTTCAAGGAAATGGAATACCACCTGCCGCCGGAAAACGCCCGTGACGTGCTGTCCGAACTGATCCGACGGTTGGAGCGTGACCACGCCGACATCTATTTCCCGATCGAGGTGCGCCAGACCGCAGGCGACGACGCCTGCCTATCACCGTTCCAAGGTGGACCACGGGTATCGGTTGCCATCCACACCGATGCGAAGGAAGGCCATCTGCGCTATTTCGAGGCGATGGAGCCGTTGTTCCTGCAGGCCGGCGGCCGCCCCCATTGGGGCAAGTTGCACAGCCTGACCTATTCCGATCTGTCGCGCCTCTATCCCGATTTCGATGCCTTCTGCGCATTGCGTGAAAAGCTGGACCCAAAGGGCAAGTTCTTGACACCCGCGCTGGCCCGGATGTTCCTCCCATGATCGCAGAGTATCTTGAACAGCTCGCTCAAGCGCTGCGCGATCATGGCGTCGACCGGCCGATTGCCGTCGTCGATCTGGACCGGGTCGAGGCGAATTGTGACGCTGCCCGCGCGGGGCTGGGCCACGGTCTGCAGGCCCGGTTGGTGGCCAAATCGCTGCCGTGCCTGCCTCTGCTGGACCATATCCGCGCCCGGATTCCGACATCGGGCCTGATGAGCTTTTCCGAACCCATGCTGTCGGCTCTGCTGGCCGCCGAGCCGGACACCGATTACCTGCTGGGCAAACCGCTGCCGGTGACGGCCGCCCGGCGGATTCTTGAGACACATCCCGACGCCGCCCGGCGGGTGCAGTGGCTGATCGACACGCCACAGCGGCTGGACGCGTATCTGTCGCTGGCCACTGACACGGGCCAAACCCTGCGCTTGTCGCTCGAGATCGACGTGGGCCTGCACCGAGGCGGGTTGACCCCCGATCAGGTCGCGGGCGTCGCGGCACGGATCGCGGATCATGCCCATGCCACCCTGTCGGGCGTGATGGGGTACGAGGTGCATCTGGCCAAACTGCCTGCGCTGCTCCGACGCCGCGCGCGGCGCGCCAGTGCGAAAGCATATGAACGGGCGGTCGCTGCACTGGGGCAGGGGGCGCATGGGCTGTGCCTGAACACCGGTGGCAGCCTGACCTTTCAGAACCCGGCCACACGAACTCCGGCGACCGAGGTCGCCTTTGGGTCGGTTCTGGTGAAGCCTTCGGATTTTGATCATGCATCGACCGGGGCGTTTCTGCCTGCCCTGTTCCTGGCCACGCCGATCCTCAAGGTGATGCCGCGCAACCCGGTGCCGGGGATCGACCTGCCCGGACTGCACCGGACCAACCTCGCCATTTCCGGCGGACATTACCTGGCCAGCCCCGTCTGGCCCGAAGGGTTCGGCTATTCCGGCGCGTTCGGGCGTTCAAGCAATCAAGAGGTCTGGGTGGGTCCCAAAACAACCAGGGCGCAGCCCGGCGATATCGCCTTGCTGCGCCCCAGTCAGAGTGAAGCGGTTCTGAACCAATTCGGCACGGTTCTGGCACTGCGGCAGGGGCGGGTCGTGGCCGAATGGGCCTGCCTGCCCAACTGACGCGGGTCAGATCGCCAGATATTCCTCGCGCAGCTGGGTGTTTTCCAGCACTTCGTCGGCGGTGCCGTCAAACACGATGCAGCCGGTGTCCAGAATGATTGCCCGGTCGGCCAGTTGCAGCGCGCGCACCGCGTTCTGTTCGACGATGATGGTGGTCATGCCCTGCTGCTTGATGTGGATCAGCGTCTTTTCGATCTCGTCCACGATCACCGGGGCCAGCCCCTCGTAGGGTTCGTCCAGCAGCAGCACCTTGATGTCCCGGGCCAGCGCCCGGGCGATGGACAGCATCTGCTGTTCGCCGCCCGAAAGGGTCACGCCCTCCTGCTTGCGTCGTTCGCCCAGACGCGGGAACAGCTCGTAGATCCGTTCCAGCGACCAGCCGATCGGGGGGGCGATCTGGGCCAGCTGCAGGTTCTCCTCGACCGTCAGGCCGGGGATGATCCGCCGATCCTCGGGCACAAGACCCAATCCAGCGGCGGCGGCCTCGTGGCTGGTCATGTTGTGCAGCGGCTTGTGGTCCAGCCAGATTTCGCCGTGGCGCACTTCGGGGTCGCTGACCCGCGCGATCGAGCGCAGGGTCGAAGTCTTGCCCGCCCCGTTCCGCCCCAGCAGAGCCAGGATCTCGCCTTCGTGGACGTTGAAGCTGACGCCTTGGACGATGTAGCTTTCGCCATAATACGAATGCATGTCCCACACCGACAGGAACGCGGGCGCGGTGCTGGCCATGTTGGCGTTTTTTGAAAAGTCAGGTTTCTCGTTCATAGCTTTTCCTCACGCCGCCTCGCCCAGATAGGCCTCTCGGACCTTGGGGTTTCCGCGGATGTTTTCGGGGGTGTCTTCGACCAGCGGCGTGCCCTGCGCCAGAACGGTGATCCGCTCGGCCAGGCTGAACACCACATGCATGTCGTGCTCGATGATCGCGATGGTGATGTCGCGCTCGTCCTTGATCTGCTTCAGCAGGTCGATGGTGTTGTTGGTGTCGGCCCGTGCCATGCCGGCCGTAGGCTCGTCCAGCAGCAGCAGGCGCGGCTTCTGGCTGAGACACATGCCGATTTCGAGCCGCCGCTTGTCGCCGCGCGACAGCGAGGCTGAATGCATGTGCCGCTTGTCGGCCATGTTCATCTCTTCCAGCATGGCCTCGGCCTGTTCCACCACCTCTTTTTCGTTGGCGATGGTTTCGTAGGCGTGCATGCGGAATGCCCCGTCGCGCATCGCGAAGATCGGGATCAGCATGTTTTCCATAACGGTCAGCTCGCCAAAGATCTCGGGTGTCTGGAAAACCCGGCTGATGCCCATCTGGTTGATCTGGTACGGCTCGCGCCCCAGCACCGACTGGTTGTCGAACAAGACCGAACCGGTATCCGGGATCAGTTTGCCCACCAGGCAGTTCAGCAGGGTGGACTTGCCCGCCCCGTTGGGGCCGATGATCGCATGGACCGAGTTTTCCTCGACGCTCAGGTTCACGTCCGTCAGGGCCTTGAGGCCGCCGAAGCGCTTGCTGACATCTTTTACTTTCAGAATTGCCATTGACGCGTTTCCTTATTCTGCCGGCTCGGTTTTGCCCTCGCGGGTGTCATCCCCGCCAACGCTTTTGCGGCGGATCCAGTTCAGCAACCGCTGACCGCCCTCGACCAGCCCGCCGGGCAGGTAGATAACCACCAGCATGAACAGGATGCCCAGGGTCAGGTGCCAGCCCTTGCCGATGAACGGGTGGATGATGAACACCACCGCGTCCTCAAGCCCGTCAGGCAGGAACGCGAACCAGCTGTGCAGCACGTTGTCGTTGATCTTCGAGAAGATGTTCTCGAAATATTTGATGAAGCCCGCGCCCAGAACCGGTCCGATCAGGGTGCCGGTGCCGCCCAGGATGGTCATCAGAACGACCTCGCCCGAGGCGGTCCACTGCATCCGTTCTGCGCCGGCCAGCGGGTCCATTGCGGCCATCAGGCCACCGGCCAGACCGGCATACATGCCCGAGATCACGAAAGCGGCCAGAGTGTAGGGCTTGGAGTTCAGCCCGGTATAGTTCATCCGCTGCTGGTTCGACTTCACCGCGCGCAGCATCATGCCGAAGGGCGAACGGAAAATGCGGATCGCCAGGTAGAACACCACCATCATGATCACTGCGCACAGATAGTAGCCCGCGTTGAAGTCAAAGCTCCACGCGCCCACATCCATCGTGTAGGTCGCGCGCATCGGCAGTCCGAACAGATGCGGCAAATCGGGCGCATTGGCCCCCTGCAGGATCTGCGGGTCGTCGGCATAGACCTGCAGGCCGGTTTCCCCGTTGGTCAGGTTGAACTTGGGGTTCGACAGCACCGAATAGGCCAGCGCAAAGCTCATCTGCGCGAAGGCCAGCGTCAGGATCGAGAAGTAGATCCCCGACCGGCGCAGGCTGACATAGCCGATCAGCACCGAGAACAGCCCTGCGACCACGACGCTCAGCGCGATGGCCGGGATGACGTTGTAGCTGAGCAGTTTGAACATCCAGACGGCCGAGTAGGAACCCACCCCAAGAAAGGCCGCGTGGCCGAAGGACAGGTATCCGGTCAGGCCGAACAGGATGTTGAACCCGATGGCAAAGATGCCGAAGATCACGAACCGCTGCATCAGGTCCGGATAGCCCGCATTGAACTGCGCCATGGCGCTGTCAGTGGGGAAGGGGTTCAGGATGAAGGGGGCCAGCAGCGTCAGGATTGCGACGACGATCAGCAGGCTTGTGTCTTTTTTGTTCAGTCCCAGCATGGGTTATTCCTCCATCACGCCTTTGCGGCCCATCAGACCCCGCGGACGGGTCAGAAGAACGATGATGGCGACAAGGTAGATGATGATCTGGTTGATGCCCGGGATCGTGGTGGTCGCCCAGGTGGTCGAGGCAAAGCTTTCAAGGATGCCCAGAAGGAACCCGGCCAGAACCGCGCCGGGCAGCGAGCCCATGCCGCCGACCACGACGACCACGAAGCTGAGCACAAGGAAATCCATTCCCATGTGATAGTTGGGCGGGTTCAGCGGCCCGTACATCACGCCAGCGAGGCCAGCCACGGCGGCTGCGATGCCGAACATGATGGTGAACCGTCGGTCGATGTTGATGCCCAGAAGGCCCACGGTCTCCCGGTCGGCCATTCCGGCGCGCACGACCATGCCGAAGGTGGTGAACTGCAGAAACGAGAACACGCCTCCGATGATCACGACTGCGAACAGGAAATAGACCAGACGCCAGATCGGATAGATGATCGCGTTTGGATCGAATCCCAGCGCCACGCCCAGATCGACGGACCCGCTCAGTGCCGCAGGCGGCGGGGTCTGGATCGGGTTGGCGCCGAAGAAGTACTTGATGATCTCTTGCAGAACGATGGCCAGGCCGAAGGTCACAAGGATCTGATCTGCATGGGGACGCTTGTAGAAATGCTTGATCAGGCCGCGTTCCATCACGTAGCCGACCATCAGCATGATCGGGATGGCAAACAGGATGGCCAGTGGCACGGACCAGTCGATGATGGTCGCGCCCAGCTCGGGGCCGAACCAGCTTTCGACATAGGGGGTCTTCACCTTCAGCGGGTTGCCCAGAAAGTCGGTCTGGGTCTCGTCGACCACCTCGTAGCTGAGGTTGAAGATCTTCTGAAGCGTGACGGCACAGAAGGCGCCGATCATGAACAGGGCCCCGTGGGCGAAGTTCACCACGCCGAGCGTGCCGAAGATCAGCGTCAGCCCCAGCGCAATCAGCGCATAGGCCGAGCCCTTGTCCAGCCCGTTCAGAATTTGCAGTAGGATTGCGTCCATTGTCCTTACCTTTGACTGGTCCCGGCAGCTCTCCCCGGTCGTCTGACCGGAGAGAGCCGTTTTGAGGACTCAGGGGTTTTCTTGCGAAAAACCGAGTGTCGGGGTTACGCGCCCGGGTTGCACTTGCCCAGTTCGCCGCCGGCGAACATCGGGTGATCCGGATCGTATTCGACCTGCGCCCGCGGAGTGATCTCGACGATCTCCAGCGTGTCATAGGCGTTGGTCGGGTTTTCGTTGCCGCGCACGACCAGCACGTCCTTGAAGCACTGGTGGTCGGCACCGCGATACCAGGTCGGGCCGTTGCCCAGACCGTCGAACTCGAAGTCCTCGAGAGCTTCGACCACGCCGCACGGGTTGAAGGTGCCTGCGCGCTCGCACGCATCCGCGTACAGCAGTACCTGGGCATAGCAAGTCTGAGCCGAGTTCGACGGCGGCTTGCCGTACTTCTCGCCGAAGGACTTCACGAAGGCCTTGGTGCCCTCATCCTGCAGCTGCCAGTTCCAGTTCATCGAACCCAGAACGCCTTTGATGTTCTCGCCGGCACCGGCTGCCATCAGTTCCGAGTACAGCGGAACGACGATCTTGAAGTCCTTGCCGTTCACGACCTTGTCCAGCAGGCCGAACTGGATCGCGTTTGTCAGCGAGTTGACCATGTTGCCGCCGTAGTGGTTCAGAACCAGCACGTCCGCGCCCGAGTTCAGAACCGGCGCGATGTAGGACGAGAAGTCGGTCGAGGCCAGCGGGGTCTTGACGGTGTTGACCGTCTCCCAGCCCATCGCCTCGGTCGACGCCACGATCGACTCTTCCTGGGTCCAGCCCCAGTTGTAGTCGGCGGTCAGGTGATAGGCACGGCGTTCGGTGCCCATCTCCTTGGCCAGCACCGGCGCCAGAGCGGCACCCGACATGTAGGCGTTGAAGAAGTGACGGAAGCCGTTCGCCTTCTTGTCCTTGCCGGTGGTGTCGTTGGCGTGCGTCAGGCCGGCCATGAAGATCACGCCCGCCTCCTGGCAGAGGCCCTGAACGGCCACGGCCACGCCCGAGGACGAACCGCCGTTGATCATGATCGCGCCGTCTTTTTCGATCATCGACTTGGCCGATGCACGGGCGGCGTCGGACTTGGTCTGCGTGTCGCCGGTGACGAACTCGACCTTCTTGCCCAGAATGCCGTTCCCCTTCAGCGCCTTGGACGTGAAGGTGTTCAGGCAGCCGCCGTCGCCTTCGCCATTCAGATGCTCGACCGCCAGCTGCTGTGCCAGCAGTTCGTCATTGCCTTCTTCGGCATAGGGGCCGGTCTGCGGCACGTTGAAGCCCAGCGTGACTGATCCGCCAGTGGGTTCGTTGGTATAGGCCGCGGCCGACGAGGCCGTGAAGATCGTCGGCAATGCCAGACCGGCGCTTGTGACGGCACCAGACTTCAGCACGCCGCGACGCGTGACAGATTTGTTTGACATGAATTCCTCCCAATTAGCAGGCTACGCCCTCGGGCTCCTCTTCCGTCGGGTAAAACGCAACCTGCGCAGGGCAAGTATGGGGGGCAGAATGAAAATTCCCCAACAAGTCCCTAGAAATGAAATATTATTTTGTAAATTCTTGAACTCTTTGATTCATGAATTTGTAAATTTTTGGAATTTGAAGATGCTAAGCTGCTCATTGGAAAGGATGAGTCAGAAAATCCGGTTTCGATACAAGCATCGGGTGTCTCGACGCAACCGCCATTCCCAAGCCGTCCGATGACCGGCCGTTGCTGCTCGGGGCACCGCATGATCTCCGGGCACTCAACCTTTACCTGAATTTCCTTGCAGAATCGAGGGCAAGGGCAAAGGTCCACCCGGACAAATCCGGTGTGCGCCATCCATCTGCGTTCTGATTTGCGGAAGAAGATGGTGGGCGACCCTGGAATCGAACCAGGCGTGCGTCTCCGCGAGGGAGTTACAGTCCCCTGCCACACCTTGCGGCCTGTCGCCCACTGTCAGGCGTTGCACCTGACGTGGAGGCGTGATTACTAGCGCTCAAAAGGAGCGTCAACAGGAAAATTCCGCTTTGGCGCAGGAAACATTGTTCCCGGCCCGGAGGCCAGTAAAATGAAGAAACCGAAGTGGGTAATTGAGAAAGAGCAGGCGCGCAAAGCGGCGGCTTCCGAAACCGTCTGGTTGTTCGGATTGCACGCCGTGCGTGATGCGTTGATGAACCCCAAACGGCAGAAACTGCGCCTGATCGTGACCCGCAACGCACAGGACAAGCTGGCGGATGCGATCGCGGAATCCGGCATGCAGGCTGAACTCGTCGATCCGCGAAAATTCAATGCGCCAATCGACCCGGGCTCGGTGCACCAAGGCGCGGCGCTTGAAGCCAAGCCGCTGGAGTGGGGCGGTCTGGCCGAGAATTGCATCGGGCGCGAAAACCCTCGGGTGCTGCTGTTGGACCGCGTGACCGATCCGCACAATGTGGGCGCGATTCTGCGCTCGGCCGAGGTTCTGGGCGCCAGCGCGGTCATCGGCACGCGCCACCACTCTGCGCCGGAAACCGGTGCGCTGGCCAAGACCGCCAGCGGTGCGTTGGAACGCCAGCCCTATCTGCGGGTCCGCAACCTTGCCGACGCGATCGTTGAGTTGCAGAATATGGGGTTCCTGGTTCTGGGCCTGGATGGTGAGGCCGATCAGACCATCGAGGCCGCTTTGGAAGGCAAGCGCGATCGTCCGGTTGCGCTGGTTCTGGGCGCCGAGGGGCCGGGATTGCGGCAAAAGACCAAGGAAACGGTGGATATGCTTGTCAAAATTGACGCAGCGGGCGGTTTCGGATCCCTGAACGTCTCAAATGCCGCGGCGATTGCCCTATATGCTTCTCAGCCGCATTGAGAGGAGAGACCCATTCCCGCCCCGTCCAAGATTGCTACGTGCTGCTACTGCGGCACCCGCGCGGCGCTGGTCCTCAAGGGTCGCCAGCGGCACGAACTCAGCTGTTCCAGTTGCGGCGCCCCGTTGCATAACCTGAAGATGATCCCGGTCAAAAAGGCTTCGGATCCACAGCCGCGACACAGCATTCCGATGCAAAAGCCCAAAAAGAAGAGCTACAAGAAAAGGAAAAAGGGCCTTTTCTCGCGCGTTCTGGACGAAGCTTGGGATGTGATCGAGGACGTGTTCGACTGAGCCCTTTCCGACACGACCCTTCACAACTGCGTCAAGTGGGTTTCGCGGCGCGTCAAAAGTTGCATCTTATAGCGTCTGTAAAACACAACCCGTGAAATCTGATGCTATCCCGACGCTCCGTACTTGCCGGTCTCACATTTTCAATCGCTGGTCCGCTGACATTGCGGGCGCAGACCGCCCCGGTCTTCTATTCCGCAAAAGGTGCGGCCATTACCGGTTATGACGCGGTCAGTTATTTTCGCGATGGCGGCCCGGTTCAAGGGCAACCCGACATTGCAGTGATGTGGAAGGGCGCTACCTGGCGGTTTGCCTCGCAGGAGAACCGAGAGGCGTTTGAACTTAATCCGCGTGCCTACGCGCCGAGGTTCGGCGGATATTGCGCCTATGCCATGGCCTATGGCGAGCTCACCAGCACGGACCCGATGGCGTGGAAAATCGTAGGCGGCAGGCTGTATCTGACGCATTCCCTCGAGATCGAAAAGATGTGGCTGGCGGACACGACCGGCTTTATCCAGAAGGCCGAGAAGAACTGGCCGGCGATCCTATACGGTTGACAGGCGAATTCTCGCTTATCCGCTAGTGTCATCACAAAAATGCGCGCGGCCTCTTTTTTTTCCGAAACTCGTGCCTAAATGTCACAGTGACCGCGGAACGGAACTGCCGCGGGTCATTTCACTGTCCCTCGTTCCAACAACTGGCGCCCAAGGTATCCTTGGGCGCTTTTTTCTTTTCCAAGTCACGGCTAGGCTGCAGCCATGGCCGACTATTCCGATGACTTCCTCAGATCCGTCCTGAAACGCACCAAGGTGGTTGCGGTCGTTGGCGTGTCGATGAACCCAGTACGGCCCAGCTACTATGTTGCGCGCTACTTGTCGCTCAAGGGGTACAGGGTGATTCCGGTCAATCCCGGCCATGCCGGAGCCGATCTTTTTGGTGAAACCGTTCGGGCTTCGTTGTCCGAAATCAGTGAACCCGTTGACATGGTAGATATTTTTCGCAGGTCCGAAGCCGTTCCTCCGATCGTGGACGAGGCGTTGGCTGCATTTCCCGACCTGCGCACGATCTGGATGCAGATCGGCGTCGAAAACACCGAGGCCGCCGCGGTGGCGCAGGCGCGCGGTGTCGATGTCGTCATGAATCGCTGCCCCAAGATCGAATATCAGCGCCTGTTCGGCGAGCTGCGCATGGGCGGGTTCGCCACCGGCATCATCTCATCAAAACTCTGACCGCTCAGTTGACCGCCACGGCGTTGAGTTCCGCAAGCTGCTCTTGCCGCCGTTTCTCCAGCACGATGTCGCGCGGGACCCAGTCATAGCGCGTGTCCTCGCGCAAAGGACTCCAAAACAGGACCCCTCCATAGCGCCATGGGTCCAGAACGACACCGTCGTACATCGAATCACCGCGTCGGCTGATTATTGCCGTGCTGTGATCGATTCGGAACGGGTTGTCGGCGTTGGCGATCGCGCGGTGCAGGGTCAGCGTGCGAAAGTTCTCCTGCTTCAAGCGCCGTTCGATGTCCTCGGCCCAGTGCCAGCAAAGCCCGCGCGGGCGCAGCCCTTTGTTGACCTTGGCGTTATGGATCAGAGGGGAGTCTGTGATCTGGTAATCCTGCGCCAGTTGCGCGGTATAGGCATAGGTGACGCGGGCCGCGCGCTGGGCCTCTTCCGGGTCGACCTCGGGCCCCAGCGCCTGGATCTGGGCTGCAAGCCGCGCGACGTCGTCGCTGCGAGCGGGCGGCGCGGATGAGCATGCGCCAAGCCCCAGAATGGCCAGCGTCGTCAGTGCCCAGATCATGGGTTTGAACATGCCTGTGTCCCTCGTCGCCCCTGCGCCCGGCAGGCGCTTCGGTCAATCAGTATAGGGCGCGGACGCTATTGGTGAAAGCCGGGTCTCAGCCCCGGTCGCGTGCGGCCTTTTCGGCGATGCCGCTGGTGCCCTGCCGCCTGGCAAGCTCGGCCAGAACGTCTTCCAGCGCCACGTCGCGCGCGGCCAGCATGACCAGCAGGTGATACAGCACATCGGCGGCCTCGGATGTCAGCCGGTCGCGGTCACCCTTCACGGCTTCGATGATCGCCTCCACGGCCTCTTCGCCAAACTTCTCGGCGCATTTCTCGGGGCCTTTGGACAGCAGCTTGGCGGTCCAGCTTGATTCGGGGTCCGCGCCCTTGCGGGATGCGATCGTGGCGGCCAGCTCGTTCAGTATGCTCATGTCAGCCTCATGGGGATACCCGCGGATGCCATGTGCTCTTTGGCCTCGCGGATCGTGTATTCGCCGAAGTGAAAGATCGAGGCCGCAAGCACCGCGCTGGCTCCGCCTTCGGTCACGCCTTCGACCAAATGATCCAGATTGCCCACGCCGCCCGAGGCGATCACCGGCACGTCGACCGCATCCGAGATGGCGCGCGTCAGCGGAATGTTGAACCCCGCCTTGGTGCCGTCGCGGTCCATCGAGGTCAGCAGAATCTCGCCCGCGCCCTTGGCGACGACGGTCTTGGCGAACTCTACCGCGTCGATGCCGGTGGGTTTGCGTCCGCCGTGGGTGAAGATCTCCCATTTGCCGGGGCTGACGGTTTTGGCGTCGATGGCGCAGACGATGCACTGGCTGCCGAACTGGTCGGCAGCCTCGGCGATCACGTCGGGGTTCGCCACGGCGGCCGAGTTGAAGCTGACCTTGTCGGCCCCGGCCAGCAGCAGCGCGCGCACGTCTTCCTTGGTGCGCACGCCGCCACCCACCGTCAACGGTACGAAGCACTGCTCGGCCGTGCGCTGAACCACGTCGAACATGGTGCCGCGGTTTTCGTGGGTGGCGTGGATGTCGAGAAAGCAGATCTCGTCAGCGCCGGCGGCGTCATAGGCCTTGGCCGATTCCACCGGATCGCCCGCGTCGCGCAGGCCCACGAAATTCACGCCCTTGACCACGCGGCCATCGGCGACATCCAGACAGGGAATGATGCGGGTTTTCAGCATGGTTTGTCCTTTGTTGCCGCACCTGTACCGGCAAAGCCCCGCCGATGCCAGAGTTGTGATTGTCCTGCGCCCGGAACCTCGTGAAACTGAAGCGGATTTCAGCAGGAGGTGAAGACCATGCGCAACTTGTTTCTTGCAACCGCTTTCATTCTGTCCGGTGCGACTTGGGCGATGGCTGACGACATCATCAAGGTCCCGACCGACAAGTCCGTGACCGAGGCCATCGACGCGCTGCAGGCTGCCGTCGAAAATGCAGGCGCGACCGTATTTGCCCGCGTTGACCACGCGGCCGGTGCGCATAAGGTCGACATGACGATACCGCCCAATCAGGTGTTGATCTTCGGAAACCCGGCCCTGGGAACGCCCGCCATGCAGATCGATCCCCGCGCGGGATTATTCCTTCCGCTCAAGGTGCAAGCCTATGAGGATGCCGACGGCCAGGTCTGGTTGGTGTACGAGGATCCCAAGGAAACCATGGACGAGCTTGATGCGGTGGAAAAATCCCCCGTAATCGACAAGATGCGCGGTGCGTTGAACAAGCTGACGAGTGCCGCAGCCAACTGATCGGCGTCATACCTGAGAAGCGCGCGCGATCCGTTTCATGCAATTGCGCACGATCAGAATGTGAAAGGGCATGATCACCGTCAGATAGATACGCCCCAAACGATTGTGAGGCCGCACCCAGGTTGCCATGACTATGCGGTCTTTGTCGCGATGCACGGCGATGCGGAAATCCAGATGGCGGTCATCGATTCCCACGATGACCTCTGTCTCATCCCTGTAGGTTACGGGAAAAATCGCGCCGGTGCCTGCGTCGGGCGAGCCATTGTCGGTGTTCAGGTGCTTGCCGTCCTTCAAACCGAATGGGGCAACGATTGCGTTCCGGATCCCCATCAGGATCTTCACCCACCCCGGCATGTTCAGACCGATTTTCATTGCGTCAAACGGCGCAAGGTCGCTTTGGACCGAGTACCCGTCAACAAAATCACCCGGAGTGAACAGCGACCACAATTCAGACTGCTCTGGCAGAACCTGTTTGCGGACCGCTTGCAATATCCTAACCCTTCAAAGCCGCCAAGGCTTCGCGCAGATCCAGCGCGCCGTCATAGAGCGCGCGGCCTGAAATCGCGCCGTTCAGGTTTGCCCCGCAGTCGCGCAGGGCGATCAGGTCGTCCAGCGAGCTGACTCCGCCGCTGGCGATCACCGGGATCGAGACTGCCCGGGCCAGATCGGCCGTGGCCTCGACATTGGGGCCTTGCATCGCGCCGTCGCGGTTGATGTCGGTGTAGATGATCGCCGCCACGCCCGCGTCTTCGAACCTGCGCGCCAGGTCGGTCACCATCACGTCGGTTTCCTCGGCCCAGCCCTTGGTGGCGACACGTCCGTTGCGCGCGTCGATGCCGACGGCGACCTGGCCGGGAAAGGCCTTGGCTGCCTGACGGACCAGATCGGGGTTTTCCACCGCAACCGTGCCCAGAATCACCCGGGCCAGCCCTTTGTCCAGCCAGGTCTCGATGGTGGCCATGTCGCGGATGCCGCCGCCCAACTGGGCCGGTACGTCGCAGGACTTCAGGATCGCCTCGACCGGGGCGGCGTTCACGGGTTCCCCGGCGAAAGCGCCGTTCAGGTCCACCAGATGCAGCCATTCGCAGCCGGCCTCGACAAAGGCGCGGGCCTGGGCGGCAGGGTCTTCGTTGAAGACCGTGGCCTTGTCCATCTCGCCGCGCAGAAGGCGTACGGCCTGGCCGTCTTTCAGGTCGATTGCGGGATAGAGGATCATGTCGGGCGGCCTTTTCGTGACTGGTACTGGCGCGGGATATGGCACAGGCGGGGCAGGGGATGCAACGCGACGCAAAGTCAATCTTGCCCGAACGGGTGCCGGCGGTCAGACTGCCTGCAAAACAGGGAGGATACCATGAACAAACTTGCTTGGGCCGCTGCGGCTGCACTTGTCATCTTGGCCACCGGCGCGCGCGCGGATGACCCGGTCGACGGGCTTTGGAAAACCCAGCCGGGGGATACCGGCGGATATCTGCACGTCTCGATCGGGCCTTGCGGCAGCGCCGTTTGCGGCACCATCGACAGCGCCTTCGACAAGGACGGAAACCAGCAGCTGGATTACGAGAACCTGGGCAAGAACATCATCTGGGACATGGTCGCGGATGGCGGCGGCAGCTATAGCGGCGGCAAGATCTGGGCGCCGGACCGGGACAAGACCTACAATTCCAAGATGTCGCTGGACGGTCAGAACAAGCTGACGGTCAAGGGTTGCGTCGCGGGCGGCCTGATCTGTCGCGGTCAGACCTGGACCCGCGTGCAGTAAACGGTCAGGGGGCCCAGGTCAGGAAGTTCCCGATCATCCGCAGGCCCACATCCTGGCTTTTTTCAGGGTGAAACTGCATCCCGATCATCGTGTCGCGGCCGATCACGGCCGTGACCGGCCCGCCATAGTCTACATGGGCCAGGCGTTGCGCCGGATTGGCGACACGGAAATGGTAGGAGTGGACGAAATAGACGTGATCGCCTGAGGCGACGCCGTTGAACACCGGGTGCTCGCTCTCGATCACCAGATCGTTCCACCCCATATGCGGAACCTTCAGCGCCCGGTCTTCCGGCTCGATCCGTACCACGTCTCCGGTCACCCAATTCAGGCCCGGCGTGTCGGTATATTCGCGGCCCGTGGTTGCCATCAGCTGCATGCCGACGCAGATGCCCAAAAACGGACGGCCCTTCTGCTCGACCGCTTCGACCATCGCATCGTGGATGCCCTTGTGCCCACGCAGCTCGGCCGCGCAGGCGGGAAAGGCGCCGTCTCCGGGCAGCACCAGCCGGTCGGCGCGCGCGACGACGTCGGCATCCGAGGTCACAACGACCTCACCCGCGTCCAGCTCGCGCGCCATGCGTTGAAACGCCTTTTCCGCCGAGTGCAGGTTGCCGCTTTCGTAGTCGATGATCGCGGTCAGCATCTATAGCGCGCCCTTGGTGGACGGAATCGCATCCCCCTTGCGCGGGTCGGTCTCGACCGCATGACGCAGGGCGCGGGCGACGGCCTTGAACGCCGCTTCGGCGATGTGGTGGCTGTTGAAGCCGTGCAACTGGTCGATATGCAGGGTGATGCCGCCATGGGTGGCCAGCGCCTGAAAGAACTCGCGCACCAACTCGGTGTCGAAACTGCCGATCTTGGGCGTCGGCAGGTCCACGTTCCACACCAGAAACGGTCGGCCCGACAGGTCCAGCGCGCAGCGCACCTGCGCATCGTCCATCGGCAGATGGCACTCGCCATACCGCCGGATGCCTTTCTTGTCCCCCAGCGCCTGCGTCAGCGCCTGACCCAACGCGATGCCGGTGTCCTCGACCGTGTGGTGGTCGTCGATATGATAATCGCCTTTGGCCCGGATCGTCATGTCGATCAGCGAATGCCGCGCCAGCTGGTCCAGCATGTGATCGAAGAACCCCACACCGGTCTGGTTGTCATAGGTGCCGGTGCCGTCGAGGTTGACCTCGACCGTAATCGCGGTCTCGGCGGTCTTGCGGCTGATCGAAGCTGTGCGCATTGGCGAAATCCTCTTGCTACAGGGGCGCTTATAGACGGGGACGGGCGGCCTTATCCAGCCCGATCATTGCAATCGCAGCAAACTGTTGCAGGGGATTGCGCCCGGGCGCAGGGCGTGCCAGCCTGCGCCAAACGGAAGCAACAAGGCCACGAAATGTCCACCTGCGTTTTCATCCAGATCCGCTGCAAGCCCGGCACCACCTACAAGGTGGCCGAAGAGATCGCTCTGCGCGAAATCCACTCGGAACTCTACTCCACCAGTGGTGAATATGACCTGTTGCTCAAGCTTTACATCCCCGAAACCGAGGATGTTGGCCATTTCATAAATGAACACCTTCTGGTCATTCCGAACATCGAACGGTCGTTGACAACAATGACCTTCAAGGCGTTCTAAGGCTCAGCCAAGTTCGAACGTCGTCACGCCGAACACGCGGTTCAGGTCGATATCCGGCTCGTGGTCGGAATACATGCGCGCGGTTTCAAAGACTTTTTCCAGGCCCAAAGCGTCAGCCAGTGCAAAGGCCGCTGCGTTGGGCTGTGGCATGTCGACATAGACCTCAGAACTCTGGTGATCAGCGGGAACTTCGGCCAGGACCGCAGCCAGAAGCGCCTGCGCGATGTCCGGATCGTCGGCGAACAGCGGCCCTACCTTGTAGCCATTCAGGCAGGAGCGCAGAGTTGCATACCCGGCGATGCGACCTTTCTGGATACAAACACGCGAGATGTGGCCCGGTGCGCTCAGCCACTCCGTCAGAAAGGCATCCCGATGCGCGGGGAACAGGGCACGGTCATAGATGCGAAGGTCTTCGGAAAGGCCACCGAGGGGCGCAACCTCGATACTGGTCTTGGGTAGGCTGGAGAGGATGCCTGACACTGTGCCGGAGAACCGATAATTGTTGTAGGCGAAGACAAAGCCCGACTTGCGGTAGTTGTCCTGTTGTTCGACCACCCCGTCCAAACCCATGTTTCGCCCCGTACAATGCGCCAGGGCGTGCTGGGCGATTTCCAGACCATGACCGGATCCGCGAAACTCGGGCCGCACGATATAGAAACCCAGAAACGAAAACGCGTCGTCGTAGTTCACGGCTGAAACCGAGGCGATCATCTCGCCATCCAGAAACCCGCCCAGAAATCCGTCGGGGTCGGTCGAGCGGAAACAGATTGCGTCCTCATGACCCGGGTTCCAGCCCTCGCGCCCGGCCCAATCCACTGCGTGGCGCAGTTCTTCGGCGGTCAGCGTGCGAATTTGGTAGTCTGACATCGGGGCATCCATCTGACTGCTGCATGTCAGAACAGAATGGCGCAGGACCGACCGATCCGCCAGTGCTTGTTGTGGGAAGGTGGATATCTGGAGCGGGCGATGAGATTCGAACTCACGACCCTAACCTTGGCAAGGTTATGCTCTACCCCTGAGCTACGCCCGCAATCAGATATCTTGTGCGACCTTTCGGTCCTCGTTGGAGCGGGCGATGAGATTCGAACTCACGACCCTAACCTTGGCAAGGTTATGCTCTACCCCTGAGCTACGCCCGCGCCGTCGAGTGAGGCGTGAACTATAAATTCTGGCGGAAAGCTGCAAGAGGAAAAACGCACTTGGCCGGAAAAAAATTTGCGACGGAAAAGGTGTGCTGAGCCGTTGAAACCTACAGCCACGGATATTGACAACGGTGGAGACGGAGGGATGAACAAGGTTGAGAACATAAAACTGACTGCGTTGGTCGGAGCCATGCTTCTGAGCCTCTTTGCAGGTCAGTTGAGAAACGAGCAAGCCTATGAAGTTAATGATATTTTCAAACTGCCGCCCGAGGTCAATTCTCTCGAACTGAGTGGATAACAGCGGTTTCGTTCGAAGGCCAAATTTTGCCGTATTCGATAACTAGTATATGCATAATGCGAAATTTCTGCTCAAACTTGTGCCGGTTGGCGCAAGTAATTGGATACCTAAGAGGGGATTGGCATGCACTGGTTTATTTCTATGTCACGGGTTGTGGCGACATCTTTGTTGCTGACCGGGGCAGTTAGCTTCGTTGCGGTGTTGGCTACGCCAGATATCGCCATAGCCAAGAACGGGAATGGCAATGGCAATGGCAATGGTGGCGGAAATGGTAACGGTGGTGGAAACGGAAATAGTAACGGTGGCGGCAACGGAAATGGCAAAAGCGCCGAAAAATCCAGTGCCAGCCTCGGAGGATCTGCGCGCAGCACGAAGGGTGGGTCCGGCCAGGGCAAGGGTTTTCTCGCCGGTCTTGGTCTCGCAAAACCAAAGGCACAACGAAAGAACACCAAAACTACATCTCGGGCCAAAGGGCAGAACGGTTTTGCGGCCAAACTCGACGAATTCTTCACCGGGAAAAAGAAAGTCGACAAACCCATCCGTAAAGCGCGGGTAGCGGCGGCAGTTGTCGAGGAGCCGTATGTCAAGTCAATCAAGCACGGCAAAATCGCGTCCGAGCTCAAGGGCTTGAATGCCGCGCATGCCAGCCAGACTGCCCTGATGAATGCGGCCCCGAACAGCATGCCGGGCAAGCTCTACAGCTATCAGCAGAGTGTACTTGGTTTCTCGGGCGCGACAGAGGAGCTTGAAATGCGCGAACAGGAACTGTCCGAACTGGAAGGTCTGACCGAAGCGGAGGTCGAGGACCAATTCGCGCCAACTGAAGAAGAAGCAGCCGAGGGCATCACCGCACAGGACAAATACGAGGATGCCGTGGCCGAAGCGGAGCAGGCTGTGACCGAAGCCGAAGAAGCCTTGGCAGGGTCGGATGATCCGCAGGAAGCACTTGATACCTTGACCGGTGGCCGTGACTTGTCCGATCCGGCTCTTCATGAACTGCACGATTTGTTGGGCTTGCCAGCGCCGATCGAGGAAGAGGTTTCGATTGACAGCACGCCGGAACAGTTGCCGCAACAGCCTGTCGCGGAGTCCAGCGACGGTTGAACTAGCCCGCTCGGATGAAAAAAGGCGCGCCTGATGGCGCGCCTTTCTGTGTTTTAACGGTTTTATCCCAACTCGACCAAAAGATCCTTGGCGTCGATCTGGCCGCCGGGCTGGACATGCACCGCCTTCACGGTTGCGTCGCGTTCGGCATGGATGCCGGTTTCCATTTTCATGGCTTCGATCGTCAGCAGAAGGTCGCCTTCTTTGACCTCCTGCCCGGCGGTGACGGCGACAGTCGAAACCACGCCCGGCATCGGCGCGCCGACATGGTTGGCGTTGCCCGGCTCGGCCTTGGGCCGCTGAATGGTCGAGGCTTGGACCATCCGGTTGGGCACCCGGATGACGCGCGGTTGGCCATTGAGTTCAAAGAACACTTTGACCTCGCCATTCTCGTCCGTCTCCCCAATAGCCTGGCAGCGGATTTCCAGCGTTTTGCCCGGGTCGATCTCGGCCGAGATCTCCTCTCCCGGCTCCATTCCGTAAAAGAAGGTGCGGGTGGGCAGGGTGCGTACCGGGCCATAGATGCGGTGACGGCCCATGTAGTCCAGGAACACCTTGGGATACATCAGGTATCCGTTCAGGTCCTCGTCATCGACCTCCATGCCTTCCAGCTGTTTCGAGAGCTCCGCGCGGGTGGCCTCCAAATCAACCGGAGGCACGTCTTTGCCCGGCCGTTCGGTGTTCGGCTTTTCGCCTTTCAGCACCTTGGTCAAGATCGTTTCGGGGAAACCGCCCGGAGGCTGGCCCAGATTGCCGCGCATCATGTCGATGACTGAATCGGGGAAGGCCACGTCGGTCGAGGGATCCTCGACCTGCTCGCGGGTCAGGCCCTGACTGACCATCATCAGCGCCATGTCACCCACAACTTTCGAGGACGGCGTCACCTTGACGATGTCACCGAACATCTGGTTCACGTCCGCATACATCTGCGCGACTTCGTGCCAGCGTTCCTCCAGCCCCATCGAGCGCGCCTGCGCCTTGAGGTTGGTGAACTGGCCGCCCGGCATTTCGTGCAGATAGACCTCGGAGGCGGGGGCCTGCAGCCCGGATTCGAAGGCCGCGTATTGGCCGCGCACCGCCTCGAAGTAGTCGCTGATTTCGCGGATCGCCTTCACGTCCAACCCGGTGTCGCGGTCGGTGTGGCGCAGGGCCTCGACCACGGTGCCCAGCGTCGCCTGGCTGGTATTGCCCGAGAAGCTGTCCATCGCGCAATCCACCACGTCCACGCCCGCCTCGCTGGCGGCCAGGATGGTGGCGCTGGCGATGCCGGCGGTGTCGTGGGTGTGGAAATGGATCGGCAGGCCGACCTCTTCCTTCAGTGCGCGGATCAGCACCCGCGCGGCGGCGGGTTTCAGCAGGCCGGCCATGTCCTTGAGGCCCAGAACATGGGCGCCGGCGTCGCGCAACTCCTTGGCCATGCCGACATAGTATTTCAGGTCATACTTGGCGCGGTTCGGGTCGAGGATATCGCCGGTATAGCAGACGGTGCCTTCGCAGATCTTGCCGTTCTCGATCACAGCGTCCATCGCCACGCGCATGTTCTCGACCCAGTTCAGCGAGTCGAAGACGCGGAACACGTCGATGTTCTGCGCGGCCTGGCGCACGAATTCCTGCACCACGTTGTCGGGATAGTTGGTATAGCCCACCCCATTGGCACCGCGCAGCAGCATCTGGGTCATCAGGTTGGGCATGGCCTCGCGCAGGTCGCGCAAGCGCTGCCAGGGGCATTCCTGCAGGAAACGATAGGCCACGTCGAAAGTCGCCCCGCCCCAGCATTCGACGCTGAACAGCTGCGGCAGGTTCGCGGCATAGCTGGGTGCGACGCGGATCATGTCGATCGAGCGCATCCGGGTGGCCAGCAGCGACTGGTGCCCGTCGCGCATGGTGGTGTCTGTGATCAGCAACTGGCGCTGGGCCTTCATCCAGTCGGCCACGGCCTGCGGGCCCTTCTGTTCCAGCAGGTTGCGCGTGCCCATCAGCGGTTCCGCCTTGGGCGCGGGGGGCTTGGGTTCCTTGAGGTCGGCACGCGGCCGCGGGCGATCCTTGGTCTCGGGGTGCCCGTTCACCGTTATGTCGGCGATATAGGTCAGAACCTTGGTGCCCCGGTCGCGGCGCTTCTTGAACTGAAACAGCTCGGGCGTCTCGTCGATGAACTTGGTGGTGTATTCGTTCGACAGGAAGGTCGGGTGCTTCAGCAGGTTTTCGACAAAGGCGATGTTGGTGGAAACACCGCGCACGCGGAACTCTCGTAGGGCGCGGTCCATCCGGGCAATCGCCTTTTCCGGCGTCGGCGCCCAGGCGGTGACCTTGGTCAGCAACGAGTCGTAATACCGCGTGATCACCCCGCCGGCATAGGCCGTGCCGCCATCCAGCCGGATGCCCATGCCCGTGGCCGAACGATAGGCCGTGATGCGCCCATAGTCGGGGATGAAGTTGTTGAGCGGGTCTTCGGTGGTCACGCGCGTCTGCAGCGCGTGGCCGTTCAGGCGGATTTCGTCCTGGCTGGCCTTGCCGGTGGCCTCGGCCAGGGTCTTGCCCTCGGCGATCAGGATCTGCGCCTGCACGATGTCGATGCCGGTGACCTCTTCGGTCACGGTGTGTTCGACCTGGACGCGGGGGTTCACCTCGATGAAATAGAACTTGCCGGTCTCCATATCCATCAGGAATTCGACCGTGCCGGCGCATTCATAGTTCACATGCGCACAGATGCGGCGGCCCAGGTCGCAGATCTCGGCGCGTTGCTCTTCGGTCAGATAGGGGGCAGGGGCGCGTTCCACGACCTTCTGGTTTCGGCGCTGAACCGAGCAGTCGCGTTCATACAGGTGATAGATCTGCCCGTGTTTGTCGCCCAGGATCTGCACCTCGACATGGCGGGCGCGGGTGATCATCTTTTCCAGATAGCCCTCACCATTGCCGAATGCGGCCTCGGCCTCGCGGCGGCCTTCCAGAACCTTTTCTTCCAACTCGTCTTCGGAATAGATCGGGCGCATCCCCCGGCCGCCGCCGCCCCAGGACGCTTTGAGCATCAGCGGATAGCCGATCTCGGCCGCTTCCTTGCGGATCGCGTCCATGTCATCGCCCAGCACTTCGGTCGCCGGGATCACCGGCACACCGGCGGCAATCGCCACCTTGCGTGCGCTGGCCTTGTCGCCCAGGGCGCGCATGGTTTCGGCCTTGGGGCCGATGAAGGTGATACCGTTCTGCACGCAGGCATCCACGAAATCGGGGTTTTCCGACAGCAGGCCATAGCCCGGGTGGATGGCGTCAGCGCCGCTTTCCTTGGCGACGCGGATGATCTCGTCTATCGACAGATAGGCCGCGACCGGGCCCAGACCCTCGCCGAT
This sequence comes from Ruegeria sp. B32, assembly GCF_025141855.1. Taxonomy (NCBI): domain Bacteria; kingdom Pseudomonadati; phylum Pseudomonadota; class Alphaproteobacteria; order Rhodobacterales; family Roseobacteraceae; genus Ruegeria; species Ruegeria sp. B32. The sequence goes on from NZ_CP081106.1 coordinate 855,095, forward strand.
GCGATACGCCTCGTCCGCCTTGAACCGGTGCAGGCCCAGCTTGTCCTCCTCGGCATAGACGGCAACGGTGCGTTTGCCCATCTCGTTCGCGGCGCGCATCACGCGAATGGCAATCTCACCCCTGTTGGCGATCAGGATTTTCTTGAAGTCAGTCATGGCAAGTCCCGGTCTTTTGCATTTGGCCGTGTTAATAGACCGAGATTACGCGCAGATATATCTGTAGTTCTGGGTAGAACCGGCATGTTATCGCTCGCAAACGCCGCCTATTGCGGCGTTTTATGGCACATGCTGCATCGCGGCATCAATGTTTGCGTTAACATCCGGCAGATCTTTTAGCGTTGCGGCACCCAATTGTCCCATATTTGCAAGCATGTCCTGTCGCAGAATATCGATGACATGGGTCGGGCCGCGCGCGCCCAATGCTGCAACGCCATATAGGAACGCCCGCCCAAGCATGACCAGATCGGCGCCCAAGGCGCGCGCCCGCAGGATGTCCAGCCCGCCCGAAACGCCACTGTCGAAGATCAGCGGCAGGTCGGTCGCGGCGCGGATGGCGGGCAGCATGTCGATGCTGGCCGGCGCGCCATCGAACTGACGGGCACCGTGATTCGACACCCAAAGCGCGTCGATCCCGGCCTGTTTCAACCGCTCGGCATCCTCGGGGCGCAGCACGCCCTTTATGATGAACGGACCTTGCCAGTGGTCGCGCAGCCATTTGACGTAATCCATGCCCGGAGAGGTCCTGAGCAGGTATCCGATATGCGCCGTGGGCGGCAGGTTGGCGGTGCCGTCGATATATTTGTCCAGCGTGCGCATCCGGGGCTTGCCGTGACGCGCCATGCCCCAGGCCCAAGCCGGGCGGGCGGCGATCTGCGCCAGCAGGCGTGGCGTCAGGCGCGGCGGATGGGTCAGGCCCGAGCGGGTCTGCCGTTCCCGGCGCGAGGCCACGGGCACGTCCACGGTCAGAACCAGCGTGCCGAACCCGGCGGACCGGGCGCGGTTCAGCAGGTCGGCTCGAATCTCGGGGTCCTTGGGCGGGTACAACTGGAACCAGGCGTCGGGTCCGATATGCGGGGCCATGTCCTCGGGGCTTTGGCTGGCGACAGTGGACAGAACATAGGGAATGCCCGCCTGCGCGGCGGCGCGCGCCATCAGCGCCTCGGCCCCAGGCCAGACCAGCCCGCACATCCCGATCGGAGCCATGCCGAAGGGCAGCGGATGGTCGCGCCCCAGAAAGCGGGTGCTGGTGTCGAATTCCAGCGGGCCTTTCAGGATGGCGGGCAGAAACCCGATGCGGTCCAGCGCCGCCCGGTTGCGTTTCAGCGCGGTCTCGGCCCCGGTGCCGCTGTCGACATAGTCCCAGACAAAGCGCGGCAACCGACGGCGTGCGCGGCGCTTCAGATCCTCGATGCCCGGATAGGTGCTGTGCAGGTCCATGTCGATTGATCCGACCTGCCGCGCGATTCGGCAAGGGTTTCAGTCGGATGCAGCCCGCACCTGACGGCTCAACCAGCGCTACGAAAGAAATTCGCAAAACCGTGCGAACAAGCCGTGAACAAACCCTTTCCCTCGGCGCGCTTCCGGCTTAGTTTGGGCGCATGAGCAGTTTCGATGAAAATGACGCCTTCGAAGGCGCCTCGCTGTCGGCCCGCGCCATGGCCGCGCTTCGGCCCGAGGCGGACTACTTGAATGAATTGAACCCGGCGCAGCGGGAAGCGGTCGAGCTGTTGGATGGCCCGATCCTGATGCTGGCCGGGGCGGGCACCGGCAAGACCAAGGCCCTGACCACCCGCATTGCGCATCTGCTGAACACCGGGCGGGCCCGCCCGAACGAGATCCTCGCCGTGACCTTCACCAACAAGGCCGCGCGCGAGATGAAGGAACGGGTCGGCCGCCTGCTGGGCCAGCCCGCCGAGGGGATGCCGTGGCTGGGCACCTTCCACTCGATCTGCGTCAAGCTGCTGCGCCGCCATGCGGAACTGGCGGGGCTGAAGTCGAACTTCACCATTCTGGATACCGACGACCAGTTGCGATTGCTCAAGCAGTTGGTGCAGGCCGCCAATATCGACGACAAGCGCTGGCCTGCGCGGATGCTGGCCGGCATCATCGACGACTGGAAGAACCGCGCCCTGACGCCCGACAAGGTGCCCACCGCCGATGCCGGGGCCTACAACAACAAGGGCGTCGAGCTTTACGCTCAATACCAGACCCGCCTGCGAGAGTTGAACGCGGTGGATTTCGGCGACCTGCTGTTGCACATGGTCACCATCTTCCAGACCCACCCGGACGTGCTCGAGCAATACCAGCGCTGGTTCCGCTATATCTTGGTGGACGAGTATCAGGACACCAATATCGCCCAGTACCTGTGGCTGCGGCTGTTGGCGGGCGGGCACAAGAATATCTGCTGCGTGGGGGACGACGACCAGTCGATCTATGGCTGGCGTGGGGCCGAGGTGGGCAACATCCTGCGGTTCGAGAAGGACTTTCCTGGCGCCCATGTGGTGCGGCTGGAGCAGAACTATCGCTCGACCCCGCATATCCTCGCCGCCGCCTCGAACGTCATCCGCGGCAATGAAAGCCGTCTGGGCAAGGAGTTGTGGACCGACAAGCCCGAGGGCGAAAAGGTCCGCCTGATCGGCCATTGGGATGGCGAGGAAGAGGCCCGCTGGATTGGAGAAGAGATCGAGGCAATGACGGGAGGGACGCGTGGGATGCGTCCTTTTGGCCTTGGTGAAATTGGGATTCTTGTTCGGACAACCAATCAAATTGAAGCTTTTGCCGATCGCTTTATGTCAATTGGTCTGCCCTATCAAATAATCGGTCCGAGAGATGACGACAAATTGGAGCGGCGAGATGCGCACGCTTACTTGAAAGTTGTGGCCAGTCGGGACAACGATCTAGCTTTGGAGCGTATCTTGAATACCCCGAAACGAGGCCTCGGGGACAAAGCTCGACAAGCAATCCAACAATGCGCTCGCTCCAACGGGCTGAGTCTATTCGAAGGAGCGCGGCTTTCTGTCGAGACAAAGTTGCTGAAAGGAAAAGGCGCCGCAGAGCTACCAAAGCTGATTACTGACTTGGACCGTTGGGCCGGCATTGCCAGCCGCCAAGAGGTTCCGCTTCGGGAACTTGCGGAGATGGTTCTTGATGAGTCTGGCTACACGGAAATGTGGCAAAATGCCAAGACACCGGACGCAATCAGTCGGCTGGAGAACTTGAAATCGCTTATGGAGCGATTGGAAAAGTATGAAACACTGGTCGAGTATCTAGAATACCTAGAGCTTCGGGACGCCAACGACGCAGCGGACTCCTCTCAAAAAGTAACGATCATGACCCTGCACGCGGCCAAGGGGCTGGAGTTTCCCGCCGTGTTCCTGCCGGGGTGGGAGGACGGTCTGTTCCCCTCGCAACGGTCGATGGACGAATCCGGGCTAAAAGGCCTCGAAGAAGAACGGCGGCTGGCATATGTGGGCATCACCCGCGCCGAGGAGGTCTGCACCATTTCCTTCGCCGCCAACCGGCGCGTGTTCGGGCAATGGCAGAACGCGATGCCCTCGCGCTTCATCGACGAGTTGCCCGAGGATCATGTCGAGGTGCTGACGCCTCCGGGCCTCTATGGCGGCGGCCAGATGTCGGCAGGCATTGAGGCCCGCGCGGCACAGGCCAATGTTTACAACTCGCCGGGCTGGAAACGGATGCAGGCGCGGCAGGGCCAATACGGCATGTCGCAGCCGCGTGAATCCCGCAACACAGTGATCGACGCGACCGCCGTGGCCAGCTTTACCCTGGGCGAGCGGGTGTTCCACCAGAAGTTCGGCTATGGCGGCGTGGTCGGGATCGAGGGGGACAAGGTCGAGGTCGAGTTCGACAAGGCCGGAACCAAGAAGGTCGTCGCACAGTATCTATCCGCAAAAGACGACGTGCCGTTCTGATCCAGCGGAATGTGCCTCCCGGCACATGCTCGACTTTTTTGTTTGGCGCCCGGTCCTGCCCGTGGCGCCTTTTTCATGCCGAATAAAAAAAAACGGCGGTTCCCAGGGAGGAGGAGGGAACCGCCGTTCTTGTCAACATCAGAGCAGGGAGGAGGAGAGCCCCGATGTATCCGAACCCGGGTTTTCCCCGGTATCTGAAGCGCGCGGTGACACCAGGGAGGAGGAAGGGTGCCACCGCGCTCTTTTCACATCGGGAAGGGAGGAGGAGAACCCGATGTATGCGTTTCCGGGTCTGGCCCGGTATTTGAAGGGCGCGGTGGCATCAGGGAGGAGGAAGATGCCACCGCGCGCTTTCAACATCAGAGCAGGGAGGAGGAGAGCCCCGATGTATCAGCATCCGGCAGGTTGAGGCCGGTATAGGGTGCGGCAGCATCAGGGAGGAGGAGAGATGCTGCCGCTGAAATACAGGTCCTATGGGAGGAGGAGTGGACCTGATCTCGGTGTTTCGTGGCGCTCAGCGCGCGAATTGTTCTTCGGCGGCCTGCATGGCCAGGCGACGGATCATCGAACGGTGCAGGCCCAGATCGGCCAGCTCGCGGTCCGACAGTTCTGACAGTTCGTTCACCGTCTGGCGGTACACGCGATAGCGTGCGATACGGGTCTTCATGGTTTCGATCAGAGAGGCGAAACCAAATGTCGATGCGCTTTTGTGTGCGCTGTTGGTGCTTGCGACTGCCATGTTCGTTACCCAATCATCTGTCGTTGCCGCCGCTATGTTCCGGCGCTTGCTTGAGACTGAAGATAGGCAAATGCTGCGATTGCACAATACCGGACAGGATCAATGCTGCTATGCAGCAAGTGCATAGATTGACTGCCGGAATCCCGACACCCGTAAATATGCCTTTAAAATATGGAAATTTTCGTTAGCGCGAACTGCGGGGCATTGTTCGGGCCTGGCGGCCGCCCATCATTTTGATGAAAATTTGCGCGCGTAAACGTGGAATTTGTGCGGTTCAGGACTGCGCGATTTTTGTGCGTCTGGCCTAACTCCCGATTTGGGCGGGTTCATGGGACTTTGTGGGACTGGCGGGAATTGGTGGGAAATTCGGGGCGGTCTCTCTTGGGTTCGGCCTGGATCGCAGGGTGATTCGGCGCCATTTGGTCGAATAAGCGAGGGGTGTTGGGTGGAATCGGGGTTGTTGAGCAGAAGATGTGGGAAATCGTGGGAAAATTTTTCCCGCGCGAAATATGTCTATATATTGTGTTTGGATATTGCTAGTTGTCTACCTGTGGTCATTTTTCGTATTTGCGTATGAATTTCCACTGCTGTAGTTTTCCGAATCTAACCTTCTTGGAAAAAAATCTCATTGATTTCCATGAATTCCCATGGCATCCCTTATTCATCCGATGAGGACGAGGCACATGGGGCGCCAAACGACCCCGAACCAAAAACAAACAGGTTTCATACAGGCATCTCGCTTTCATCACTCAAGAGATCCGGCGCGCGGGCGAGCAGACATCCCCCCAGGTGGCGCGCGCAGCTGGACATCCCGCACAGCGGGTCAATGCGGCGGGTTGATCAGTGGCAGCAGATCAACCCGCCGTTTTTCATCCGGGGGAAGACGTAGGTGGGGCGCAAGCGAAAGGGACAGTCGTCTTGGCGCGCAGGTTTAGAGGTGAAAGCCACCACAAGGTGGACGCGAAGGGCAGGGTGTCGATCCCGGCCTCGTTTCGCCGTGTGCTCGAGGCCTCGGACCCCAATTGGCAGCCCGGTGACAATCCTGAACTGGTGATCGTTTACGGTGACCACCGCCGCAAATACCTTGAATGCTATACTATGGAGGCGATCGACGAGGTCGACGCCAAGATCGACGCGCTGCCGCGCGGCTCGATGCAGCGCAAGATGTTGCAGCGCCTGTTCCACGGGCAGTCTTTCCCGACCAATGTCGATGAAACAGGTCGCCTGGTGTTGCCGGCCAAGCTGCGCAACAAGATCGGGCTGGAGGGCGAGGCGTTCTTCATCGCCGCGGGCGACACGTTCCAGATCTGGAAGCCCGAGACATACGAGGCCGAGGAACTGGCCGCCACCGAAGACTGGTTGGACGAACTGCCCGAGGATTTCGATCCGATGCAGTTCCTTGACGGCATCGAAGGTGCGTGACGGCATGGCCGGCGCGGATCACACTTCATCTGACAAACCCCATATTCCCGTTCTGCTGCGCCCGTTGCTGGACGCGGTTCATCCGGTATCCGGCACCTGGCTGGATGGTACCTTTGGTGCGGGCGGCTATACCCGGGGTTTGCTTGAGGCTGGCGCCGACAAGGTAATCGGCGTCGATCGCGATCCATTGGCCTTTGAAATGGCGGCGGATTGGGCAGCCGAATATGGCGACCGGCTGGTGATGCAACCGGGTGTTTTCTCGCGCATGGATGAATATGCCAACGACCTTGATGGCGTGGTGCTGGACCTTGGTGTCTCGTCCATGCAGCTGGACCAGGCCGAGCGCGGCTTTTCCTTCATGAAGGACGGCCCGCTGGACATGCGCATGAGCCAGGAGGGCGAAAGCGCAGCTGATCTGGTCAACACCGCGACCGAGGAGCAATTGGCCGACATCCTGTTCCACTACGGTGAGGAACGGGCAAGCCGCCGCATCGCGCGCGCCATCGTCAAGGCCCGCACCGAGTCGCCCATCACCACTACCCTGCGTCTGGCCGAGATCGTCGAATCCTGCCTGCCCCGCGCCAAGCCCGGCCAGTCCCATCCGGCCACCCGGTCGTTCCAGGCGCTGCGCATTGCGGTGAACGCCGAATACGAGGAATTGTTCCAGGGCCTGATGGCCGCCGAGCGCGCGTTGAAGCCGGGCGGACAACTGGCCGTGGTCACTTTCCACTCGGTCGAGGACCGGATGGTCAAACGCTTTTTCCAGTCGCGCGCGGGCAAGACCGGACGCGCCAACCGCTATGCGCCCGAAATCCAGCAGGATCAGCCGCAATTCACATTGAAGACCCGCAAGGCCATCGGCCCCGACCCGCAGGAGTTGCAGGACAACCCACGCGCGCGCTCGGCCAAGTTGCGGGTTGCTGTTCGTGCCGATGCTCCGGCGGGGGAAATTGATGCCCGCGCCATCGGCATGCCCATGATCGGGGGAAAGGCAAGATGAAGAGTATTCTGTTTGTATTGACCGCCTTGGGTGTTTTCGGCCTGGCCTTGTGGGCCTATCAGGAAAACTACCGCACCCAGCAGGTACTGAAGGAAACCCAGTCCCTGCAGCACCAGATCGGCGCGGCGCAGGCCCGGCTGGCTGTGTTGCAGGCCGAATGGGCCTATCTGAACCGCCCGGACCGACTGCGTGAATTGGCCGACCTGAATTTCGAGCGTCTTGCCCTGCTGCCGCTGCGCGCCGAGCAGTTCGGACGTGCCGACCAGATCGCCTATGCCGAGGATCCCGACCTGCCCATCGCCGACCCGATCGAATTGCAGGCGATCACCGACACCCAGGCCCTGGGCGAGGTGCAGATCCCATGACCCGAACACCGCTCCGCCCGCTTGCCCGCATCCTCGAGGCCCGCGCCCGCGGGGAAAACCCCAAGGTGATCGAGCGCGAGAATATCCGTCGCCGCCACGAAGAGATGAAGGACCGCGCCCGCGCCCGCGCCGAGGGGCGGTTGCTGGTGCTCAGCGCGTTTTTCTTTGCGGCTTTTGCCGTTGTCGGGTTCCGGATGGGCGCTTTGGCGACTTCGGAGGCGCAAGAGCCGCTGGCGAGCGCCCCGGGCGCGTCGATTGCCATGCAGCGGGCGAATATCGTGGACCGCGAAGGCCGAATCCTTGCGACCAACCTTGATACATATTCCGTTTATGCCCAGCCCCCGCTGATGATCGACCCGATCGCGGCCGCGGAAAAGCTGGTGGCGATCTTCCCGGATCTGGACAAAGAGCGGTTGGTCAAGGACTTCACCGGCAAGCGCAAATTCCTGTGGATCAAGAAACGCATCTCGCCCGAGCAGAAACAAGCGGTGCATGACATCGGCGATCCGGGCATCCTGTTCGGCCCGCGCGAAATGCGGCTTTATCCCAACGGCCGGCTGGCCGCGCATATCCTTGGCGGTTCAGGCTTTGGGCGCGAAGGCGTCTCGGCTGCCGAGGTGATCGGTGTGGCCGGGGTGGAAAAACAGTTCGATGACTACCTGCGCGACCCGGCCAACGGAACCAAGCCGCTGCAGCTGTCGCTGGACCTGACCGTTCAGGCGGCGGTCGAGCAGGTGCTGGACGGCGGCATGAAGATCATGAACGCCAAGGGCGCCTCGGCGGTGCTGATGAACGCCCATACCGGCGAAGTGATTGCAGCCGCCTCGTTGCCCTCGTTCGACCCGAACGACCGTCCGCGCCCGCCGACCTCGGGGTTCGACCCTTCGGATAGCCCGCTGTTCAACCGCTATGTGCAGGGCGTGTATGAACTTGGCTCGGTCTTCAAGATCTTCACCGCCGCGCAGGCGGTCGATCTGGGGCTGGTGAATGCCGACACGATCATCGACACCTCGGGCCCGATGAAGATCGGGCGTTTCCCGATCGGCGAATTCAACGGCAAGAATTACGGCAAGATCAGCGTGGCCGATGTGATTGTGCACAGCTCGAACCGCGGCACGGGGCGGTTGGCGCTGCAGATCGGCGCCGAGCGCCAGCAACAGTTCCTGGACGCGCTGGGCATGTTCGACCCCACCCCGTTCGAGATCGTCGAGGCCAAGGGCGGGGTGCCGCTCAAGCCCAAGAAGTGGGGTGAATTGAGCACCGTCACCATTTCCTACGGCCACGGCCTGTCGACCAGCCCGATGCATTTGGCGGCGGGCTATGCAGCCATTGCCAATAGCGGGCATTATGTCAGCCCCACGATCCTGCGCCGCAACGGGCCGCAATACGGGCCGCGCGTGATGTCGGAAAGCGCGGCCAAACAATCGCTGATGATGCTGCGCAAGGTGGTGACGGACGGAACCGCCAGCTTTGGTGACGTTTCGGGCTATGCCGTAGCCGGCAAAACCGGCACCGCCGATAAGCCCAAGCCGCGCGGCGGGTACTATGATGACAAGGTGATCGCCACCTTCGCTTCGGTCTTTCCAGCCTACGATCCGAAATTTGTTCTGATCGTTGCGCTGGACGAACCGTCGATCCTGGCCTACGGCGAAAAGCGCCGCACGGCAGGCTGGACGGCGGTACCCGTGGCGGCCGAGTTGATCGGCCGCATCGCGCCGCTGCTGGGCTTGCGTCCGCGGCTTGAGCCTGAGGATCGCGCTGCTATAACGCTGACCTCGAATTAGGCAGTCCGACAGAGGTGGGTCATGGGCGCAAGGTCAAAGAAACTCAGCCAGCTGGCCCTGACCGCGCGGGGCGGTGCCGACCCGGAGATTACCGGGCTGGCCGTGGACAGCCGTCAGGTCAAGGACGGTTTTCTGTTCGCGGCGCTGCCGGGGACGCGCGTGCATGGGGGCGAATTCATCCAATATGCCCTGCGCATGGGGGCTGGGGCCATCCTGACCGATGCCGAAGGCGCGCGGATCGCCGCCGATGAACTGGCCGCCTCGGACGCCGCCCTGGTGGTGGTACAGGACCCGCGCCAGACGCTGGCATACACCGCCGCATTGTGGTTCGGGGCGCAGCCGCGCACCATGGTGGCGGTCACCGGCACCAACGGCAAGACCTCGATTTCGACCTTCGTGCGCCAGATCTGGACCGAGCTGGGCCACATGGCCGTCAATCTCGGCACCACAGGGGTCGAGGGCGCGTGGACGGCACCGCTGGCCCACACGACACCCGAACCCATCACCCTGCATCGCTGTCTGGCCGAGGCCGCCGAGGCCGGCGTGACCCACGCCGCGATGGAGGCCTCGTCACATGGGCTGGAACAGCGCCGGCTGGACGGCGTGCACCTGACGGCGGCGGGGTTTTCGAATTTTACCCAGGATCACCTGGACTATCACGCGACGTTCGAGGCGTATTTCGCCGCCAAGGCGGGGCTGTTCGACCGGGTTCTGCCGCAGGACGGAACGGCCGTGATCAACATGGATGATCCGAAAGGCGCCGCGATCCGTGATATCGCGCAGGCGCGCGGTCAGTCGATCCTGACGGTGGGCAGCGGGGATGCTGATCTTTGCCTGTTGAACCAACGGTTTGACGCTACTGGGCAGGATCTGCGCTTTGCCTGGCGCGGCAAGACCTTCCAGACCCGGCTGAACCTGATCGGCGGGTTTCAGGCGGAAAACGTTCTGCTGGCTTGCGGATTGGTCATTGCGAGCGGTGACGAGGCTGAACATGTCTTCGACACTCTACTGCATCTGACTACGGTGCGGGGGCGGATGCAGTTGGCGGCGACCCGCAGCAACGGGGCGGCGGTATTCGTCGACTACGCGCACACGCCCGACGCCGTGGCCACCGCCTTGCAGGCGCTGCGTCCGCATGTGATGGGCCGGTTGATCGCCATCGTCGGCGCGGGCGGCGACCGCGACGCGACCAAGCGCCCGCTGATGGGGCGGGCCGCGGCCGAGAACGCCGACATCGTCTTTGTCACCGACGACAACCCGCGCTCGGAAGACCCTGCCGCCATCCGCGCTGCGGTGATGGCCGGGGCCCCCGACGCGACAGAGGTTGCCGATCGGGCCGAGGCCATCCTGCGCGGCATCGATGCATTGCAGCCCGGCGATGCGCTGCTGATCGCGGGCAAGGGGCACGAGACCGGGCAGATCGTGGGTGACCAGGTTCTGCCCTTCGATGATGTGGAACAGGCCAGCATCGCCGTGGCCGCACTGGACGGGAGGGTCGCATGACACTCTGGACCGCATCCGAGGCCGCCGCCGCGACGTGTGGACGGGCCACGACCGATTGGCAGGCGGGCGGCGTGTCCATCGATACGCGCACGCTGCAACCGGGCGACCTGTTCGTGGCGTTGAAGGCGGCGCGCGACGGGCATGATTTCGTGGCGCAAGCGCTGGACAAAGGGGCTGCTGCCGCGCTGGTGACGCACATCCCGGATGGCGTGGCCGCCGATGCGCCATTGTTGATCGTCGATGACGTACAAACCGCGCTCGAGGCGTTGGGCCGCGCCGCCCGTGACCGGTGCAAGGCCCGCGTGGTCGGGGTGACGGGCAGTGTGGGCAAGACCTCGACCAAGGAGATGCTGGCGACCATCCTGTCGGATCAAGGCCGCACCCATGCCAGCGTTGCCAGCTACAACAACCATTGGGGCGTGCCGTTGACTCTGGCCCGGATGCCGCGCGACACCGAATATGCGGTGATCGAGATCGGCATGAACCACCCCGGCGAAATTGCACCCCTGGCGCGACAGGCTCGCCCGCATGTGGCGCTGGTCACCACCGTCGCTGCGGTTCACCTCGAGGCGTTCGAGTCGGTTGCCGGCATTGCCCACGAAAAGGCCGCCATCTTTGATGGGTTGGAGGCCGGCGGCACCGCCATCGTGAACGCTGACCTTGATCATACCGACATCCTGCGTACCTGCGCCGCCCGACATGGCGCGGTGATCGTGGATTTCGGCCGCACCGCATCGGATTATCGGCTGACCGGCGTGACCCAGTCGCCCACGGACATCCACGTGACCGCCGAGGCCATGGGCCAGCCATTCGCTTTCGACGTGCAATCTGCGGGGACGCATTTTGCCATGAACGGTCTAGGCGCGCTGGCTGCCTGCGTCGCGCTAGGTGTCGATCTGGACGCGGCCATCACCGGCCTCGCCAAATGGGCGCCGGTCACGGGGCGGGGCGTGCGCGAGATGCTGGCCCTGCCGGATGGCGGGCAGATCGAACTGCTGGATGATAGTTACAACGCCAATCCGACCTCGATGGCGGCGGCGCTGGATGTGTTGGCGGCAGCGCAGAGCGAAAGGCGCATCGCCTTCCTGGGCGACATGAAAGAGCTGGGGCCAAACGAACGCGCGATGCACGCAGCGATGGCAGACGTGCCGGCCATGACGCAGATCGACAAGGTGCATTGCATTGGACCGTTGATGCGGGCGCTGCACGAGGCGTTGCCCGAGGACAAGCGCGGGCTGTGGTTCGAGACCAGCGCCGAAATGGTTCAAGAGCTTCCGCAGCTGGTTCGGGCGGGCGATGCCGTGTTGGCCAAGGGCTCGCTCAGCATGGCGCTGGCACGGATTGTTGACGGTTTGCGGAAAATGGGGCAAGTGGGCGCGCTTGATGCATGACCACCCATGACCGCGGTGTGAGAAAGGTTTTGTAATGCTCTATTGGTTGACCAGCCTGTCGGACGGAGGGGATTTCTTCAACCTCTTCCGCTACATCACGTTCCGCGCAGGCGGCGCCTTTCTGACGGCCCTGATCTTTGGCTTCCTGTTCGGCAAGCCGTTGATCAACGTGCTGCGCCGGAAACAAGGCAAGGGTCAGCCAATTCGGGATGATGGCCCCGAGGGGCACTTTACCAAGGCCGGCACGCCCACGATGGGGGGCCTGCTGATTGTCGGTGCTCTGGTGACGTCCACGCTGATTTGGGCGCGGTGGGACAATCCTTATGTGTGGATGGTTCTGTTTGTCACTCTGGCCTATGCGGCCATCGGATTCGCGGACGACTATGCCAAGGTGTCGAAGCAGAATACCAAGGGCGTTTCAGGAAAAATGCGCCTGGCTTTGGGCATCATAATCGCCGCGCTGGCCGCGCTGTGGGCGACGCTGCACCACCCCGAAATGCTCCAGAACCAGCTGGCCGTGCCGATCTTCAAGGACACGCTGATCAATCTGGGTATCTTCTACATTCCGTTCTCGATCGTGGTGATCGTGGGGGCGGCGAATGCCGTGAACTTGACCGACGGGCTGGACGGGCTGGCCATCATGCCCGCGATGATCGCAGCCTCGACCTTGGGCGTGATCGCCTACGCGGTGGGTCGCGTCGACTTTACCGAATATCTGGACGTGCACTATGTCCCCGGCACGGGTGAGATTATTATCTTCACCGCCGCATTGTTTGGCGGTGGGCTTGGGTTTCTGTGGTACAACGCTCCGCCAGCGGCGGTGTTCATGGGGGATACCGGCTCGCTGGCCCTCGGCGGCGCACTGGGCGCCATCGCCGTTGCCACCAAGCACGAGCTGGTTCTGGCCATCGTCGGCGGCCTGTTCGTGGTCGAGGCGTTGAGCGTGATCATCCAGGTGCTGTATTTCAAACGCACAGGCCGGCGGGTCTTCCTGATGGCGCCGATCCATCACCACTATGAGAAGAAGGGCTGGGCCGAGCCAACCATCGTGATCCGGTTCTGGATCATCTCGCTGATCCTGGCGATAATTGGCCTTGCGACACTGAAAGTACGGTAAGGCTCCCGCCGGGCGCGGTGGGCCTGCGGCCCGCCTGTACCCGTTGGGCCCGGCTCGCGCCGAGGGCGCGAGCCTGACGCCGCCCTTGCCAAGGGTCAATTCTTCGGTACAGGGTGGCGGCGCATTGGCAGATGGAAGAAGGTGCGCGGCATGATCCCGGTCAAAGGGTTTTCAGGACATAAGGTTGCGGTTCTGGGGCTGGGGCGGTCGGGCCTGGCCACGGCGCGCGCATTGCGGGCGGGCGGAGCCGAGCCGGTGTGCTGGGATGACAACCCCGCCGCGCGCGAAAAGGCCGAGGCCGAGGGGTTCATGTGTCAGGACCTGCGGCGGGAAGGCGCCTTTGACGCGATCGCCACCTTGATCGTATCGCCCGGCATTCCCCATCTTTATCCCGAACCCAACCCGGTTGTTGCCGCCGCGCTGCAGGCCGGCGTTCCGGTCGACAATGACATTGGTCTGTTCTTCCGCTCGCTGGGCGGTGCCGAATGGGACAAGTTCGATGTGCCGCCGCGTGTGGTCGCCGTCACCGGCTCGAACGGGAAGTCGACCACGGCGGCGCTGATCCACCATATCCTGACCCAATCGGGGCGCGAGGCGCAGCTGGCGGGCAATATCGGGCGCGGCGTGCTGGATATCGAGCCCGGCGGCGACGGATCAGTGGTGGTGCTGGAGCTTTCCAGCTATCAGACCGAGCTGGCGCGTGCGCTGACGCCCGACGTGGCGGTGTTCACCAATCTCTCGCCCGACCATCTGGACCGGCATGGGGGCATGGGCGGCTATTTCGCCGCCAAACGCCGCCTGTTCTCAGAAGGCGGTCCCGACCGTGCCGTGATCGGCGTGGACGAGATCGAAGGCGCGTTTCTAGCCGGTCAACTGGCCGAAGGGCCGGGCGACGACCGGGTGATCCGCGTCTCGGTGGCGCGCAAATTGGCCGGCCCGGGCTGGCAGGTCTTTGCCCGCAAGGGGTTCCTCTCGGAATACCGCAAGGGGCGCCAGGCCGCTTCGATCGACCTGCGCGGCATCAAGGGCCTGCCCGGAACCCACAACCACCAAAACGCGTGCTCGGCCTATGCCGCCTGCCGCGCGCTGGGCCTGGCGCCCAAGTTGATCGAGGACGCGCTGCACAGCTATCCAGGCTTGCCGCACCGCAGCCAGATCATCGCTGAGGCAAACGGTGTGACATTCGTGAATGACTCCAAGGCCACCAATGTCGACAGCGCGGCCAAGGCGCTGGGCGCGTTCAAAAAAATCCGCTGGATCTGCGGCGGGCTTGAGAAAGAGGGCGGTATCGCCGCGCTGAACGACGCGACCGATGAGGTTCTGTGCGCCTACGTGATCGGGCGCGAGGCGGCCGGCTTCGCCATGCAGTTGTCGGTTGAGGCCCGCGTTTGCACCACCATGGCCGAGGCAGTCGAACAGGCCATGCGCGACGCCGCGCCGGGTGAAACCGTGCTGCTGGCGCCCGCGGCGGCCAGTTTCGACCAATACGACAATTTCGAACAGCGCGGTGACGATTTCGTGGCGCATGTTCAAAAGCGGCTTTGAACTGTACATTTGCAATGAACCGCCGGTTGGGCCAAATTGAAGTGCTATCAGCTTGACGCACCAGAATTAATGATTTTGTTACCCTAGGAATTCAACACGAGGTTAAGACCATGCTGAACCGCAAGCTTTCAATGATCCTGCCGGCCATCCTGGTGGCAGGGGCCTGCACGAACACAGGCGCGAACTACCAGCCCATTGTGGATGGGCCCGTCAGCCCGAACTACAACGCAGACCTGGCGCAGTGTCAGGCCGTGGCGCGGCAGCAGGGCACGATCGACAGCAATACCGCTGGCGCGGCGGCCATTGGCGCGGCGGGTGCTGCGGGCACCAAAGCCATCATCGACGACAGCGCAAGCGATCTGGGCCGTGCGGCCGTAGCCGGCGCACTGGTGGGGGCAGGAGCCAGCGCTCTGCAAAACACCCAGAAGCAGGAAGTCATCGTCCGCAACTGCATGCGCGGCCGCGGCTACAACGTCGTAGGCTAAAGGCGACCGGCGATCGCAATTCCGGCGGCGTGACCCGAGGACCACGCCCACTGGAAATTGTATCCGCCCAGCCATCCGGTGACATCCACCGCTTCTCCAATCGCATAGAGGCCGGGGACATCCCTGGCCTCCATCGTTTTCGACGACAGGCTGTCCGTGTCGATGCCGCCCAAGGTGACCTCGGCGGTGCGGTACCCTTCGGTGCCCGAGGGGGTCAGTGCCCAGTCACTCAGCGCATCGGTCAGCGCCTGCAGCGCCGCATCCGACTGATCGGCCAGGTTGCCACGCATCGGGATCTGGGCGCTCAGAAACTCGACCAAGCGGGCGGGCAGGTAGCGCGCGAGTTCGGTGGTCAGGGCCTTGCGGCCTGCGCTTTGCCGCCGTTCGCGCAGAAGGTCGAAAAGGGGCAGTTCGGGGATCAGGTTGATCCGGGTCGCCTCGCCCTCGCGCCAATATGAGGACAGTTGCAGCACAGCCGGACCGCTCAGGCCGCGATGGGTGAACAGCAGCGCCTCGTCGAAACTCGTGCGATCGTTCGACAGTCGCGCGGGGACGGAAACACCGGACAAATCTTTGAACCGCCCATCGGGGAAGGTGAACGGCACCAAAGCGGCGCGGGTCTCGGTGACGTGCAATCCGAACTGCGCGGCGATGTCATAGGCCAGCCCGGTCGCACCCATCTTGGGGATGGATTTTCCGCCGGTGGCCAAAACCACGTTGGCACAGCTCAGGTCATATCGCGCACCCTCGCGCTCGACCACCAGTTCAAAGCCGGCTTCGGTCTTGCGCAGATCGCGCAGCGACGTGTGCAACCACAGCTCTGCGCCCGCGCGGTCCATCTCGGCCAGCAGCATGGCGATGATCTGCTTCGATGAGCCGTCGCAGAACAGCTGCCCCAGCGTCTTTTCATGCCATGCGATGCCGTGACGGCCCACAAGGTCGATGAAATCCCATTGCGTGTACCGCGCCAGGGCCGATTTGCAGAAATGCGGGTTCTGCGACAGGAAGTTCTGTGGTCCGGCGTAGAGGTTGGTGAAGTTGCACCGCCCTCCGCCCGAGATGCGGATCTTTTCCCCCGGCGCCTTGGCGTGATCAATCACCAGCACACGCCCGCCGCAATGGGCGGCGCACATCATGCCGGCGGCTCCGGCGCCCAGTATGATCGTGTCAAATCGCATCCCTCGCCCTTGGCGCGGATTGACGCCAATGACAAGAGGAAGAGGCTGGCCTGAGGGGCATTTTCCCTGTAGACTCTCAAACAGATCCCGAAAACGGGACGGTAACGAGGCAGATAGTGGCGGTATCTCATGACTGAGATGGTGTATGGCGCGGTCCAGGACCAGCGCGGTGAACCGATCCTTCCGAAATGGTGGCGGACGATTGACCGCTGGACGATGTCCTGCGTGCTGATCCTTTTTGCGATCGGGCTTCTGTTGGGGCTGGCCTCGTCGCCGCCGCTTGCGCAGCGCAACGGTTTCGATCCGTTTCACTATGTCGAGCGTCAGGCCCTTTTCGGTGTGTTGGCGCTGATCGCGATGATGCTGACCTCGATGATGTCACCCACCTTGGTGCGTCGGTTGGCGGTGCTGGGATTTCTGGCCTCATTTGTTGCGCTGGCCTTTCTGCCGGTCTTCGGAACCGATTTCGGCAAGGGTGCGGTGCGTTGGTATTCGCTGGGCTTCGCCTCGCTGCAACCGTCCGAGTTTCTGAAGCCCGGCTTTATCGTCGTGGCCGCCTGGCTGCTGGCCGCAGCGCAGGAGATCAATGGCCCGCCGGGGCGGTTGTGGTCGTTTGCGCTTTGTATGTCGATCGTTGGCATGTTGGTGATGCAGCCTGATTTCGGTCAGGCCTGTCTGATCCTGTTCGGCTGGGGCGTGATGTATTTCGTGGCGGGTGCACCGATGTTCCTGCTGCTGGGAATGGCCGGAGCGGTCGTCTTGGGTGGCATGTTCGCCTACGCCAATTCTGAACACTTCGCCCGGCGCATCGATGGTTTCCTGAATCAAGAGGTCGATCCGACGACCCAGTTGGGCTATGCTACCAACGCAATCCGCGAGGGCGGGCTGTTTGGCGTTGGGGTTGGCGAGGGGCAGGTGAAATGGTCGCTGCCCGATGCACATACCGATTTCATCATCGCCGTCGCGGCCGAAGAATACGGCCTGATCCTAGTGCTGATCATCATCGCGCTTTATTCAATCATCGTGGTACGGTCCCTGCTGCGCCTGATGCGCGAGCGTGACATGTTCACCCGGTTGGCGGGCACGGGGCTGGCTTGCATGTTCGGTGTGCAGGCGATGATCAACATGGGCGTCGCGGTGCGCCTGCTGCCGGCCAAGGGCATGACGCTGCCTTTCGTCAGCTACGGCGGCTCGTCGTTGATTGCGGGTGGTATTGCGTTGGGGATGCTGCTGGCGTTCACGCGGTCGCGGCCCCAGGGCGAGCTGGGCGACATTCTACGCGGACGAGGCTGATGACGAACCCTTATTTGCTGATCGCGGCTGGCGGAACCGGGGGCCACATGTTCCCCGCCCAGGCGCTGGCTGAGGCGATGCTGAACAAGGGTTGGCGCGTGCGCCTGTCCACCGACGCGCGCGGCGCGCGCTATACCGGCGGTTTCCCGCATTCCACCGAGATCGTCGAGGTCTCCTCGGCCACTTTCGCCCGCGGCGGGCTGGCGGCCAAGGCGCTGGCTGGTCCCCGAATCGCAGCCGGAGTTGCCGGGATGACGGCCCAGTTGCTGCGCGACAGGCCGGACGTGGTGGTGGGGTTCGGTGGCTATCCGTCGATCCCGGCGCTGAGCGCGGCGGTGATGCTGCGTCTGCCCCGCATGATTCACGAACAGAACGGCGTTCTGGGGCGCGTGAACCAGCTGTTCGCCACCCGGGTCGCGCATGTGGCCTGCGGTGTCTGGCCCACCGACCTGCCCGAAGGCGCCCATGGCATCCACACCGGCAACCCGGTGCGGGCCGCCGTTCTGGAACGCGCGGCCGCGCCCTATATCCCGCCCGGAGATTATCCGATGTCGGTGCTGGTGATGGGCGGCAGCCAAGGCGCCCGCATCCTCAGCGATGTGGTGCCCGGCGCCATCGCTGCTCTGCCCGAGAGCCTGCGCCAGTATATCCGTGTTTCGCATCAGGCGCGCGAAGAGGATGCCGAGCGGGTCACCGCCTTCTACGCCGACCACGGGATTCTGGCCGAGGTCCAGCCCTTTTTCCACGACGTCCCCCGCCGCATGTCCGAGGCGCAATTGGTGATCAGCCGCTCGGGCGCGTCCAGCGTGGCCGACATCTCGGTGATCGGGCGGCCTTCGATCCTGATCCCCTTCGGCGCCGCCGCGGGCGATCACCAGACCGCCAATGCGCGCGGGCTGGTGCAGGCGGGTGGTGCGATCATGATCCCCGAAAATGCGCTTGACGTTCCCGCCCTGACCGAGCAAATCGCACTGGTTCTGACCAACCCCGAAGCCGCACAGAAAATGGCCCATGCCGCCCTGTCGGTCGGGGCGCCCGACGCGACCGAGCGTCTGGTGGCCCTTGTCGAACAGCTGGCGCAGAAGGAGACCCCATGAATCCAGCAACCAAACTGCCGCAGGATGTCGGACCGATCCATTTCGTGGGCATCGGCGGCATCGGGATGTCGGGCATCGCCGAGGTGCTGCTGAACCTTGGGTACCAGGTGCAGGGATCCGATCTGAAAGCCTCGAAGATCACCGACCGTCTGGCGTCGCTGGGGGCCGAGATCTTTGTGGGTCAGCGGGCTGAAAACCTCGATAATGCGGCCGTCGTGGTCGTTTCGACCGCGATCAAGCCGGGCAACCCTGAACTGGACGGCGCCCGTGCGCTGGGCCTGCCGGTGGTGCGCCGTGCCGACATGCTGGCCGAGCTGATGCGGCTTAAATCCAACATCGCCATCGCCGGTACCCACGGCAAGACCACCACCACCACCATGATGGCCGAGCTGATGGTGGCGGGCGATTTCGACCCGACCGTGATCAACGGCGGCGTGATCCATGCCTACGGCTCGAACGCGCGGATGGGGCAGGGCGAGTGGATGGTGGTCGAGGCCGACGAGTCCGACGGCTCGTTCAACCGGCTGCCCGCGACCATCGCCATCGTCACCAATATCGACCCCGAGCACATGGAGCATTGGGGTGATTTCGACCGCCTGCGCGGGGGCTTTCATGATTTCGTCTCGAACATCCCGTTCTACGGTCTGGCGGTGTGCTGCACCGACCATGCCGAGGTTCAGGCGCTGGTGGGCCGCATCACCGATCGCCGCGTGCGCACCTATGGGTTCAACGCCCAGGCTGACGTGCGCGCGGTCAACCTGACCTACAAGGGCGGCATCGCGCATTTCGACATCCACCTGCAATACGAGGATACAGTGATCGAGGGTTGCACCCTCCCGATGCCGGGCGATCACAACGTCTCGAACGCGCTGTCGGCGGTCGCCGTGGCACGTCATCTGGGCATGAAGACCGCTGAAATCCGCGACGCGCTGGCCAATTTCGGTGGCGTCAATCGCCGCTTTACCAAGGTTGGCGAGGTGAACGGCGTCACCATCATCGACGACTACGGCCACCACCCGGTGGAAATCGCGGCGGTGCTCAAGGCTGCGCGTCAGGCGACCGAAGGCCGCGTGATCGCCGTGCACCAGCCGCACCGCTATTCGCGCCTGTCCAACCTGTTCGACGATTTCTGCGCCTGTTTCAACGATGCCGATGTCGTGGCCATTGCCGAGGTCTTCTCGGCCGGTGAGGACCCGATCGAAGGTGCCAGCCGCGACGATCTGGTGCAGGGCCTGATCCGTCACGGCCACCGCCACGCACGCGCGCTGCTGGACGAAGGCGACCTGGAGCGTCTGGTCCGCGAACAGGCCCGGCCTGGCGACATGGTCGTCTGCTTGGGCGCTGGCACCATCAGTGCCTGGGCCAATGCGCTGCCTGACCGGCTGAAGGTAAAACAAGCCGTTTGACGTTAGCAGGCATTTGGGTGCACAACTTGCGGATGTGTCGCTGCCCTGGTGCGTGACTCATTTGCGGAGAGAACCATGGATTATTCCGTCATCTTTGCCGCCCTTTGGGTGATCTGCGCCACTGTCGTGGCGCTGTTGCCGATGCGCCTGCAATTCCCGCCGGGCATCGTGCTGCTGATCTGCGCGCCGGTTCTGATCGTCTGGCTGGGTGTGGTACATGGCTGGCTGATCGGAGCGCTGGCCTTTGCCGGGTTCGTATCGATGTTCCGCAACCCAATCCGGTTTTACTGGCGCAAATGGTCGGGCCGCGAGGTGGGGCAATGAGCTGGTCTATCGCCCTTGCCGCCCTTTGGGGCGTCGCCGCCAATGTGCTGGCCATGATCCCCAGCAAGGACAACCACTGGACCCGCGCCTATGCGCTGATCGCGGTGGGCATTCCGATCTTGGGTTATGTCACCTACGAAAACGGCCCGTGGGTTGGCCTGTTCGTTCTGGCCGCCGGCATGTCAGTGCTGCGATGGCCGGTGATCTACCTTGGGCGGTGGCTGCGGCGGCGGATTTGACCCTGCGGCTTGGAACGGGCTTGCCACGCCCCGCCGAATCCGCGATCTAGCCTCAATGACCACTTTGCCAACGCCTCAAGGCCGCCTGACGGCGAACCGACCACTGAACGACCTCACATGGCTGCGAGTCGGCGGCCCGGCGGATTATCTGTTTCAGCCGGCTGACCTTGAGGATTTGCAAGCTTTCCTGCACCATCTTCCGGCCGAGGTGCCGGTGTTTCCCATGGGCGTCGGCTCGAACCTGATCGTGCGCGACGGGGGCTTGCGGGCCGTTGTGATCCGGCTGGGGCGCGGCTTCAACGGCATCGCGGTCGACGACACCACCGTCACCGCGGGGGCCGCCGCGCTGGATGCGCATGTGGCGCGCAAGGCGGCGGATGCGGGGGTGGACCTCACCTTTCTGCGCACCATCCCCGGTTCCATCGGTGGGGCCGTGCGGATGAACGCCGGGTGCTATGGCAGCTATACGGCGGATGTTCTGCAATCGGCTACCATCGTCACCCGGCAGGGCGAGGTGGTCGAACTGATGCCCGCCGATCTGAACTTCCGCTATCGTCAATCCGACCTGCCCGAGGGTGCGGTGCTGGTGTCGGCCACGTTCCAGGGCCCGGCGGGTGACCCGGCCGACCTGCACGCCCGGATGGAGGCGCAGCTGAAAAAGCGAGACGAGACCCAGCCCACCAAGGACCGCAGCGCCGGGTCGACCTTCCGCAATCCGGCCGGGTTTTCCTCGACCGGGCGGGCAGACGATGTGCACGACCTGAAGGCCTGGAAGGTGATCGACGACGCCGGAATGCGCGGCGCCCGGCGCGGGGGCGCACAGATGAGCCCCAAGCATTCGAATTTCCTGATCAACACCGGAAACGCCACCGCCGCCGACCTTGAAGGGCTGGGCGAAGAGGTGCGAAAAAAGGTTTACGAAACAAGCGGGATCACGCTAGAGTGGGAAATCATGCGGGTCGGTGATCCGCTGACAGATTAAAGCCCCGACCGTCAGACCAAAACAGGCAAATTCAGGCGACGGATCAAAGGCATAACGAAATACGGACCACCAGATAAGGTCCGGGGACATTGAGGCGCACGAACGTGGGTAGGTCGAGCAGGACAAACCCCAAAGTGGCGGTATTGATGGGTGGCCCCTCGGCGGAGCGCGAGGTGTCTCTCAGCAGCGGGCGCGAATGCGCAGCCGCCCTTGTGGGAGAAGGGATCGAGGTCGTCGAATTGGACGCCGGTCCAGACCTTTGTGCGCGTTTGCAGGACATCAAACCCGACGTGGTCTTCAACGCGTTGCATGGCCGCTGGGGCGAGGACGGTTGCGTGCAGGGTCTGCTGGAGTGGCTGAGGATGCCCTACACGCATTCCGGCGTGTTGGCCTCGGCGCTGGCCATGGACAAGCAACGCAGCAAAGAGGTTTTTCGCGCGGCCGGACTGCCTGTAGCCGACAGCGCGATCGTTCCGAAATCGGACGTGATGGCGGGGCACATCATGCCCGCGCCGTATGTGGTCAAGCCCAACAACGAAGGTTCCAGCGTCGGGATCTACCTTGTGTTCGAAGGGTCGAACGGCCCGCCGCAGCTGTCAGATGACATGCCCGAACAGGTCATGGTCGAACAGTACGTGGCCGGGCGCGAGTTGACGGTGACCGTGATGGGCGACCGCGCCCTGACCGTGACCGAGATCCTGACCGACGGCTGGTACGACTACGACGCCAAATACAAGCCCGGCGGATCGCGCCACGTGCTGCCCGCCGACATTCCGCCGCGGATCTTCGAGCTGTGCATGGATTATGCCCTGCGCGCCCACCAGGTTCTGGGGTGCCGGGGCGTCAGCCGCACTGACTACCGCTGGGACGAGGCTCGGGGTGAAGAGGGCTTGTTCCTATTGGAGACCAACACCCAGCCGGGTATGACCCCCACCTCGCTGGTGCCTGAACAAGCCGCGCATCTGGGCATGACCTTCGGTCAGCTCTGCGCCTGGATGGTCGAGGATGCCTCATGCGACCGCTGACCGCCACACGTGCGCCGGTGATCCACCGCGCCAAGCCTCTGTCCGGCCTTGATGCCGAGTTCCAGTCTGCGGATGCCGATGCCGAACGTGCTGAGCCCAAATTGCGGTTGCGCGGTGGTCGGTTCTTCCGTCGAGGCAAGGGGCGTGCGGACCCGGCACCGTCGCGGTTCAGTTATCGGTTCCAGCGATGGATGCTGACGCCGGGAATCCGGCTGGGGGTCAAGATCGGTGTGCCGCTCTGCGCGGTCGTGGCGACCGTTGGGCTCTACTTCGCGGCCGAAGAGCGGCGAGAAGCGGTTCGGGCGCAGGTGGACAACTTGATCACGTCGTTCCAGGAGCGTCCTGAATTCATGGTCAAGCTCATGGCGATCGACGGGGCGGGGGCCGGCCTTGCTGATGACATCCGCGAAGTCGTGCCTTTGGACTTCCCGCTCAGTTCCTGGGATCTGGATGTCGAGCAAATCCGGGACACGATCACCGGCTTGGATCCGGTCAAATCGGCAACCGTGCGGATCCGTCCGGGCGGCATTCTGCAGGTCGATGTTGTCGAACGTCAGCCCGTGATCGTCTGGCGCACCCGTGAAGGCATCCAGCTGTTGGACGAAACGGGCACCCACGTGGCTGAGATCGCGGCTCGGACCGAGCGCTCCGATCTTCCGCTGATTGCCGGTCAGGGTGCAGATCTGCATGTGGCCGAGGCACTTGAGCTTCTGGCCACCGCTCGCAGCCTAGGCAGCCGGGTGCGCGGTCTGGTCCGCGTCGGCGAGCGGCGCTGGGACCTGGTTCTGGACCGAGGCCAACGGGTCATGCTGCCGACGGAACGTCCGGTGCGCGCGCTCGAGCGTGTACTGGCGGTGAACGAGGTGCAGGACCTTTTGGAACGGGATGTTGCCGTGGTCGACATGCGCATAGGGGCGCGGCCGACCATTCGGATGACAGAAGCCGCCAGCGCAGACTGGTGGAATACAAAAGTGACTATGGGTAACGGGCAGTAATACGATGATGACGGATCTCTATCAGTCTCAACGCGCAATGCGCCAGATGCGCAGACAGGCCATGCAACGCGGTGTCGTTGCGATCCTGGATGTCGGAAGTTCCAAGATCGCCTGTCTTGTGCTGCGTTTTGATGGGTCGGCGCGGCTCAGCGAGGACAACTCGATCGGGTCCATGGCCGGGCAGACCGGGTTCCGGGTGATCGGTGCGGCGACGACCCGATCGCGCGGGGTGCGCTTTGGTGAGATCACGGCCATGCAGGAAACCGAGCGCGCCATCCGCACCGCGCTGCAGGCTGCTCAGAAGATGGCCGATATCCGGGTAGACCATGTGATCGCCTGTTTCTCGGGGGCAAACCCTCGGTCTTATGGGCTGGATGCGCAGGTGGATCTGGACGGTCAGCTGGTGACCGAGGCCGAGATCGGTCGTGTCCTGAACGCGTGCGATGTCCCGGACTATGGGTCAGGGCGCGAGGTGCTGCATGCACAACCTGTGAACTTCGCTCTGGACAACCGATCTGGCTTGATCGACCCGCGGGGGCAGATGGGGCAGACGCTTGCGGTCGACATGCACATGTTGACGGTCGATGCGGTTGCGATTCAGAACATCGTTCGTTGCGTCAAGCGGTGCGACCTGGAATTGGCTGGCATCGCGAACTCGGCCTATGTGTCGGGGATTTCTGCGCTGGTAGAAGACGAACAGGAACTTGGAGCGGCCTGTATCGACATGGGCGGTGGGTCCACCGGCGTTTCGATCTTCATCAAAAAGCACATGATCTATGCCGACAGTGTCCGCATGGGCGGGGATCACGTCACCAGTGACATCTCTATGGGGCTTGGTGTGTCCGCCTCGGTCGCCGAGCGGATCAAGACCTTCAATGGCGGGGTTCACGCCACCGGAGCCGATGACCGCGACATGATCGACATTGGCGGCGACACTGGGGATTGGGAACACGACCGGCGTACCGTCAGCCGTGCCGAGCTGATCGGCATCATGCGCCCGCGAGTCGAGGAAATCCTCGAGGAAGTCCGCGTTCGGCTGGACGCTGCAGGGTTCGAACATATGCCAAGCCAACAGATCGTTTTGACCGGTGGAGCCAGTCAGATCCCCGGTCTGGATGGGCTGGCCAGCCGGATACTAGGTCAGCGGGTGCGTCTGGGCCGACCGCTGCGTGTGCATGGGTTGCCGCAATCTGCGACAGGCCCGGGGTTCTCGTCGGCGGTTGGTCTTGCGCTGTTTGCGGCGCATCCGCAGGATGAATGGTGGGACTTTGAAATCCCGGTCGATACCTACGCAGCACGGCCATTCAAGCGTGCCGTGCGCTGGTTCCGTGACAACTGGTAGGTTCCTGCTCCGGGCTGCGGTGTTTTGCGCAGCCTGGGTTCCGGCTGCGGCTGTCGCGCAGACCCGTATCTCGCCCGAAGCATTCCTGGACGCGGTGGTCGGGAAAACCGTCACGTTCCACGAATTGACCAGCGGTATGCTTGTGGGCACCGAGGAGTTCCTCAGCCCAACCCGCTCGGTCTGGCGGCGAGAGGGCGAGGGCTGTGTCTATGGCCAGATCACGACGCCTGACGGCAAACTGTGCTTCCTCTATGACACCGAGCCCGGCCCGGTATGCTGGTGGCCATTCGAGCATGATGGGCGGTTGCTGGTCAGGATCGCGCGGCTGGGAGATGGCGAAATCCAGGAAGTCAGCGGGTTTTCGGACGACGGCCTGGATTGTCCTTCCGTTCCCATCAGCTGAAAATTCCGGTTGCGGTGCAGGGATTTATCCCTCAGAATATCGACAAGGCCCGTCAGAGGCTCGTCGGCAGGACCCGAGCAGTCAGCCGCAGTTTGAACAGGATGTCCAGCATCGCACCCGCCAAATCAGGCTGGGGGTATTCGCGTGTGTGGTGGTCTGTCCGCCCCGAACCGCTAGATTTGCGCAGTCGGGCGAAATGCCGCGAAAAACCGCCTTATTTCTTCCATATTTTGTGGATTCACGCGATTTTTGGCGTGACGTTTGACGTTTGGAAAGGTAGAATCACAAGCGGATAGGCAAGAAAAACACCGCTTTGCGGGATCATAAATACAGGCGGACAGAGCATGACATTGAATCTTTCGATGCCCGGGCACGACGAACTCAAGCCTCGGATTACGGTATTTGGCGTAGGCGGTGCAGGTGGAAACGCCGTCAACAACATGATTGAAAAACAACTCGACGGCGTTGACTTCGTGGTAGCCAACACGGACGCGCAGGCACTGCAGCAAAGCCGCTCGTCGGCGCGGGTGCAGCTGGGCATCAAGGTGACCGAAGGGCTGGGCGCAGGCGCCCGCGCATCGGTCGGCGCCGCCGCCGCCGAAGAAAGCATCGAACAGATCGTCGATCACCTGGCCGGCGCGCATATGTGCTTCATCACCGCCGGCATGGGCGGGGGCACCGGCACCGGCGCCGCTCCGATCATCGCGCAGGCTGCGCGTGAACTGGGTGTGCTGACCGTGGGCGTGGTGACCAAACCGTTCCAGTTCGAAGGCGCCAAGCGCATGCGTCAGGCCGAAGACGGTGTCGAGGCGCTGCAGAAGGTCGTCGATACGCTGATCATCATCCCCAACCAGAACCTGTTCCGTCTGGCCAACGAAAAGACCACGTTCACCGAGGCCTTCTCGATGGCCGATGACGTGCTGTATCAGGGCGTCAAGGGCGTAACCGACCTGATGGTGCGTCCGGGCCTCATCAACCTCGACTTCGCCGACGTCCGCGCGGTGATGGACGAGATGGGCAAAGCCATGATGGGTACAGGCGAGGCCGAGGGCGAAGATCGAGCCATCCAGGCTGCGGAAAAGGCCATCGCCAACCCGCTGCTGGACGAAATCAGCCTCAAGGGCGCCAAGGGCGTATTGATCAACATCACTGGCAGCCATGACCTGACCCTGTTCGAACTGGACGAGGCCGCCAACCGCATCCGCGAGGAAGTGGACCCCGAGGCCAACATCATCGTCGGCTCGACGCTGGATCCCGAGATGGAAGGCAAGATGCGCGTCTCGGTCGTGGCAACCGGCATCGATGCCAGCGAAAGCGGCTCCGAGGCGCCGGCTCCGCGCCGGTCCATGTCCGCTCCTCTGACCCGTACCGTATCGGCGGAAGAAGAAGCAGCACAGCCGGCTCCGGTCGCGGCGGAAGTTGCTGAACCGGCTCCGCAGCCCGAAGCTCCGCGCGAACCGTCACTGTTTGAAGCGGCCGAAGAGCCTTCGCACACGACTTTGCAATTCGGTCAAGGCGCGGATGAGGCTGTCGAGGACGATGACGACGGGCTGCCTCCTCCGGCCTATCAGCCACGCAGCTCCGAGTTCGATCCGCAGCCTGAGCCGGTCGAACGCCCGGCCGAAAGTTATCAGCCGCAACAGGTGCCGCATACCCCTGGAACGCCTTCGCCTGCCGCGCTGGAGCGGCTGCAGGCAGCTGTTCAGAACGTACCGACATCGGCCCAACGTCTGACCGCGTCGCGCCCGCAGGAACCGGCGCCGCAGCGCCAGCCCACCGCCGAGGAACGGCCGCGGTTCGGGTTCAACCGTTTGATCGACCGGATGACTGGGCACGCCCCGGATACCCCCGCTCAACCGGCCCGGCAACAGCCTGCGATGCGCCAGACTGACGCTACGGCACCCTCGCATGAAGAGGTCGATCCCGAGCAGGAACGTATCGAAATTCCGGCTTTCCTGCGCCGTCAGGCCAACTGATCGCGGTAACAATATCCACTCACAGGGTCGCCGAAAGGCGGCCCTTTTTCCTTTTGATGCAGACGTTTAAGTGCCAGTAAGCAGGGTTTTGCCGATCTGTTGCAGAACTGTTTCATTCAGTTACAAAGAGTGAGTTGAGCCTTGACCCGCGCTTCCTTAACTGAGGGTGCAACACAGCCGGAAAAGGCTGGACACCGCTCACCGAGGTTCAATTTGCAACAGACGCTCAAATCTTCGATCACGTTCAAAGGCGTGGGCCTGCACAGTGGCAAGCCCGCGACGATGGTTCTGAAACCGGCAGCTGCCGGTCACGGGATCTGGTTCAAGCGGACCGATATCGAACTGGGCAATGCGTTGATCCCGTCCATCTACGATGTGGTCGAAAGAACCCAACTGTGTACGCGCCTGGTCAATGACGCAGGCGTTTCGGTGTCAACCGTCGAGCACATCATGGCCGCGCTGGCAGGGTGCGGGATCCACAACGCATTGATCGAGATTGATGGACCCGAAGTTCCTATCATGGACGGTTCTTCGATCGACTTCGTGCGCGGTATCATCGCCAAGGGCGTCCGCCGTCAGGCCAGCCCGGTTCTGGCGTATGAGGTCCTCAAGCCGGTCGTGGCCGAGCGGGAAGGTGCCCGTGCCTCGATCCGGCCGGCAGACGGTTTGATCATCGAGTTCCACATTGATTTCGAAGACACTGCGATCGGCAGCCAATCGAAGATCTTGGATATGCGCAACGGGTCGTTTGCTCGGGAACTTTCCGACTGCCGGACCTTCTGCCGCCGAACCGATGTCGAGGCGATGCGCGAAAACGGTCTGGCCTTGGGCGGCACACTGGAGAATGCGGTTGTTGTTCAGGGGGCCGAAGTGCTGACACCGGGTGGCTTCCGGCACCAGGATGAAGCCGTGCGCCACAAAATGCTGGACGCGTTGGGAGATCTGTATCTGGCCGGCGGCCCGATCTTTGGTCACTTCGTCGGCGAGAAATCCGGCCATGCCATGACCAACACATTGCTGCGCAAGCTGTTCGAGACACCAGGCGCCGTGCGTCCGGTGCTGTGCACGCCTGAGCAAGCCGCACAACTGCCCGGGCAGGGGTTGGTCTGGGACGAAATCCCCGAGGTTGCCTGATCCGGCACGGCCCGGCGACAAATCGGTCGCGGGGCCGATAAGGCGTTTTGCACCGGAATTTTATGTGCTAGACCAAAGCTCAATCCGGGGTTACCCAAAGAGACAAGACGACTAGGATGGGCGGTATGGTTGGCACCAAAGCGGCAGTCAGGCTTGCGGGCGCGATTCTTCTGGCAGCTACTTTGACGGCCTGCGGCAACGCGGGCGGCCTGTTTGGCAACAAGGGCGCTGACAAGTCCCAGAACCTTGAAGGCTTTACGCCCGAGCAGATCTACACCCGTGGCGAATACGAGCTTGCGCAGAATCGTCCCGCAGATGCGGCCTGGTACTTTTCCGAAGTCGAACGGCTTTATCCCTATTCCGACTGGGCCAAGCGGTCACTGATCATGCAGGCTTTCGCGTTCCACTCGGACAAGGAGTATGAAGAAAGCCGCGCTGCCGCACAGCGGTATATCGACTTCTACCCAACCGACGAAGACGCAGCTTATGCGCAGTACCTTCTGGCGCTCAGCTATTATGACCAGATCGACGAGGTCGGCCGCGACCAGGGCCTGACCTTCCAGGCGTTGCAGGCGCTGCGCACGGTGATCGAGGTTTATCCCGACAGCGAATACGCCACCTCGGCGGTGCTGAAATTCGATCTGGCCTTCGACCATTTGGCGGGCAAGGAAATGGAGATTGGGCGCTACTACCTGCGTCAGGATCACTATACCGCGGCCATCAACCGTTTCCGTGTCGTGGTCGAGGATTTCCAGACCACCAGCCACACAGCCGAGGCGCTGTACCGCTTGGTCGAGGCTTATCTGGCCTTGGGTCTGGTCGACGAGGCTCAATCGGCCGGCGCGATCCTGGGCTACAACTACCAGTCGTCTGAATGGTATGACGCGGCTTACAAGCTGCTGACCTCCCGTGGGCTTGAACTCAAGAGCCGCGGCAACAACTGGCTCAGCACGATCTACCGCCAGACCATCAAGGGCCAGTGGTTGTAATCGCCATGGTCACAGGCTTGGGACGCTGACGACCCGATGCTGCGCGCCCTTGATATCCGCGATATGCTGATCATCGACCGGCTGGAATTGACCTTTCAGCCGGGCTTGAACGCGCTGACCGGCGAGACGGGGGCGGGCAAGTCGATCCTGCTCGACTCGCTGGGCTTTGTGCTGGGCTGGCGCGGTCGGGCCGAACTGGTCCGGCAGGGGGCCGCGCAGGGCGAGGTCGTGGCCGAGTTCGAACTGCCCGAGGGTCATCCCGCCCATGCGATCCTGGCCGAGGCTGGTTTGCCCGGCGGGTCAGAGCTGATCCTGCGCCGCGTCAACACTGCCGAGGGGCGCAAGACCGCTTGGGTCAATGACCGCCGCTGCTCGGGCGAGGTGCTGCGCGCGCTGTCGGAAACCTTGGTCGAACTGCACGGCCAACATGATGACCGGGGCCTGCTGAACCCGCGCGGCCATCGCGGCATGCTGGACGCCTACGCCGGGGCCGAGCCGCAACTGGCCACCGTGCGCACCGCCTGGGCCGAGATGGCGCGGGCCCGCAAGGCCCTGGCCGAGACCGAGGCCGCCGTGGCCACCGTGCGCAGCGAAGAGGAATTTCTGCGGCATTCCGTGGCCGAGCTCGACAAACTTGATCCGCAGCCGGGCGAGGACGCCGAACTCGACG
This sequence comes from Ruegeria sp. B32, assembly GCF_025141855.1. NCBI lineage: Bacteria > Pseudomonadati > Pseudomonadota > Alphaproteobacteria > Rhodobacterales > Roseobacteraceae > Ruegeria > Ruegeria sp. B32. The sequence continues at coordinate 885,431 of NZ_CP081106.1, forward strand.
CCCGCCGCCGGATGATGCAGGGGGCCGAGCGCATCCGCGACGACGTGGCTCGTGCATTTGCCCTGCTGGGCGGTGACGGGGCCGAAGGGGCGATGGCGGATGCCGTGCGCTGGCTGGAAGGTGTCGCTGACCGGGCCGAGGGCCAACTGGACGAGCCGATCGCGGCGCTGGGGCGCGCCCTGATTGAACTGGGCGAGGCGCAGGACGGCGTGACCGCATGCCTTGAGGCGTTGGACTTCAACCCCGCCGAACTGGAGCAGACCGAGGAGCGCCTGTTCGCCATCCGCGCGCTGGCCCGCAAACATGAAGTGGCCCCCGATGACCTGAGCGGTTTCGCCGACACGCTGCGCGCCCGTCTGGGCCAGCTTGAGGCCGGTGACGCCGACCTGGCTGACCGCCGTGCTGCGGTGCAGGCCGCGCAGGCCGCCTATGACGCGGCCGCCGAGGCACTCAGCGCCCTGCGGCGCGAGGCTGCCGGGCGGCTGGACGCGGCGGTGATGGCCGAGCTTGCGCCGCTCAAGATGGAGCGTGCGGTGTTCCAAACCCAGATCACGCCCGCCGCGCCCGGACCCGAGGGGCAGGACGCCGTGGCGTTCACCGTGGCCACCAACCCGGGTGCGCCGTCGGGGCCGCTCAACAAGATCGCCTCGGGTGGGGAACTCAGCCGCTTTCTGCTGGCGCTCAAGGTGTGCCTGTCGGGCGATGACAGCACCCGGACCATGATCTTTGACGAAATCGACCGCGGGGTGGGCGGCGCCACGGCCGACGCCGTGGGCCGCAGGCTTGCGGCGCTGGCACAGGGCGGGCAGGTGCTGGTGGTAACCCATTCGCCGCAGGTTGCGGCCCGCGCGGCGCATCACTGGCGGGTTCAGAAGCACGTGACCGACGGGCAGTCCCTGTCCACTGTCCTGCCGCTGTCCGAGCCGGACCGGATCGACGAGATCGCGCGCATGGTCTCGGGCGACGTCATCACCGATGAAGCCCGCGCGGCAGCCCGTTCGTTGTTGCAAGCCTGATGCAGCCGGGCGGCGACACTTGCCTTCAATATCTTGTCAGCCGACTTTTCTAAGCGCCCGGCGTGGCTTAGTAAGGGATACCTGTTTATCCGCAAAGCCCTATGACACAATCAACCCGAACCGTCCTGCGCACTCAGCTCAACCAGGCCCTGGCCGCGCTCAAGGACGCGTGGCGGGTACTGCGGCACCGCGGGCCAAGCCAGATCCAGTTCTGGTTCATCGCGCTGGTGATCGGGATCACGGCGGGCTTCATGGCTTTGGGATTTCGCAAGGGGATCGCGGCCCTGCAAGCGCTGGTCTATCAGACCGACGACATCCTGTTTCTGCACAGCTTTGCCGAGAAACTGCACTGGGCCTGGATTTTGGCGATCCCCACGGTTGGAGGGCTGGTCGTCGGGATCATCCTGCACCGCTTTACCGATGACGGAAGAGTTCGGTCTGTCGCCGATGTGATCGAAGGATCCGCGATCAGTGATGGCCGGGTCGAAACCAAAGCAGGGGTCGCGTCGTTTTTCGCCTCGCTGATCACACTCAGCACGGGCGGGTCGACGGGTCGCGAAGGGCCAGTGGTGCACATGGCGGGCGTGATTTCAACCTGGGTGTGCCAGCGTATCAACGCGGATGGAATAACCGGCCGCGACCTGCTGGGCTGCGCCGTGGCCGCCGCTGTATCGGCCAGTTTCAACGCCCCGATCGCCGGAGCGCTGTTCGCGCTGGAAGTCGTGCTGCGCCATTTTGCAGTCCACGCATTTGCACCGATCGTGATTGCGTCGGTGGCGGGCACCGTCATCAACCGGCTGGCATATGGCGATGTGACCGAGTTTGTCCTGGACACGCCCGGATCCCTGCAATTTTACGTCGAACTTCCGGCCTTTCTGATCCTTGGGCTGATCTGCGGGCTGGTCTCGCTGTTGCTGATGCGGTCGATCTTTTTTGCCGAAGATTTCGGCAATCACGTGCAGGCGCGCCTGTCGCTGCCGCGCTGGCTGCGACCCGCCGTGTCCGGCGCGATGCTGGGCGTGCTGGCGGTGTGGTTTCCGCATATCATCGGCGTCGGATACGAGACGACCATCCGTGCCCTGACCGGAGATCTGGTGCTGACCACGGCCATCCTGTTTGCAGTGATGAAAACCGTGGCAGTGGCCATAACCATGGGTGGTCGTATGGGCGGCGGGGTATTTTCTCCGTCGTTGATGATCGGCGCGCTGACCGGCCTTGCCTTTGGCCTGATCGCCACAGGCCTTCTGCCAAGCGTGTCGGGCACGCATACGCTATATGCTTTTGCCGGCATGGGTGCTGTTGCGGCGGCGGTTCTGGGCGCTCCGATCTCGACCACGTTGATTGTGTTCGAACTGACCGGAGACTGGCAGATCGGCCTTGCCGTGATGGTCTCGGTGTCCATGTCCACGGCGTTGGCCTCCCGCCTTGTGGACCGGTCCTTCTTCCTGACCCAGCTCGAGCGCCGCGGGGTGCATTTGGCCGCCGGGCCACAGGCTTATTTGCTGGCGATGCTGCGCGCCGGGGCCGTGATGCGCCCGCTGGGAGATCCGAATACGGCAAGCAGGGAGGAGGTTCAGGAGATGATCGAGCAGGGCCTGTGCGTCCGGGCCAGCGCAACCCTCGAGGCGGCAATGCCGTATTTCGATCGAGACGGAGTCACCTGGCTCCCGGTGGTTGTTCGGGATGACGACGGGGTCGAAAATCCGGTCGGAGCCTTGTACCACGTGGACGCATTGAAGGCGTACAACCGTGCACTGGCCGCAACAGCGGCCGAGGAACACTCATGACGAAGCAGTGGCAGGCCAGCCACTGAGAGTTTCTCTTTGATTTTGACGCCTTGTCAAAAGGTGAGAACATTCTAGCCTGATGGAAGAATTATCCTTGATAGTCACTTTTATGGAGGTCTGAACATGTCTTTCGAACGGTCTTCTTTGCTGACTGTGGTGGTTGCGGTTTCGATGATTGGTGCTGTCCCCGCGCGGGCGCAGGAGGCTCCGTACGTGACCGGCTTTCTCGGTATCACCGATATGGGCGACTATGATTTTGATTTTTTCCAGACAGTTCCTTCGGTCGTGGTTGGCCAAGGCACCATCACAACCGACAATGGTGTAACCTACGGCCTGGCCGTCGGACTGCGTGTCGCACCAAATCTGCGGGCCGAGATCGAACTTTCATATGCTTCGAATGATACCAAGGAAATCGGTCGCCCGTTTACTCAGTATGACGGAAGCTTTGATGCGACCTTCGGGATGGCAAACCTTTGGTATGACGTCCCGGTACAGGGCAGGTTCAAGCCCTATGTTGGTGGCGGGCTCGGGTTTGCGCGCGTGTCCCACGACGGTCAGTCCGGTGCTGGCGTGACACTGGTCGATGACAGTGACACCGCCATTGCGGGGCAATTGGGGTTTGGCGGACGCTTTCAGGTAGGGGAACGCGGGAACATTGACATCGGGTACCGCTACAAGACGACCGGCGATCTTGATTTCGCCACGACCCAAGTGTTCATCCCGACAGATCTCGCGAATGGCCGCTACTCTTCGCACTCGCTCATTCTCGGATACAGTTACAGTTTCTGACAGACGTGGTTGAGGGCCAGGTTTGTCCAGCCCTCAGATCTGTTCGACCTTCACCGACTCCAGCGGGTAGAAGGCGAGGTAATCCTTGATTTCGGCAACGGCAGGAATTGGATCTTCATAGCTCCACACCGCGTTCTGCGTCACGCTCGACTTGTTGACGATCGAGTAGTGCGTAGCATCGCCTTTGTGCGGGCAGTGGGTCAACTTGTCGGTCTTGTCCAGAAAGGCCATCGCGATGTCTGCGCGTGGAAAGTAGATGACGGGGGCCAGATCGCCTTCCAACAGTTCCAGGGCGTTGGTCGTTTCGCCCAGAATCGCGCCACCGGATCGGACGCACCACTTGCCAGGTGCTTTGCGGATCTTGATGTAGTCTGTCATGTCTGCTCCTTCCCTCGTCGTCGCGGCCTCGTTGTGGTCAGGCCTTCGCCTATGCCCATAATATGTGACAAACGGGTGTCACAAGGGCGCGGTTGCGGTATCCAACCACAGTTGCGCGGCATGTGACAGTCTTGGCCGGACTTTTTCCGCCACGTCCCGGTGATACGCGTTCAACCAATCACGCTCGGCAGTGGTCAGCATGTCGACGACGATCAGGCGTCGATCGATGGGGACATATGTCAGTGTCCGCCAGCACAGCATCGCGCGCTCGGGGTCTGCGCCGGGCAGGGCGGGGGCCTCCTCAACAACCAGCAGGTTCTCAATCCGAATGCCGAAGGCACCTTCGCGGTAGTAACCGGGTTCGTTCGACAGGATCATCCCGGGCTCGAGCGGAACGTGGCTGACCCGCGCCAGGCGCTGTGGCCCTTCGTGAACGCTCAGGTAGGCGCCGACACCGTGGCCGACGCCGTGATTGAAATCCTGGCCCGCGGCCCACAAAGGTGCCCGGGCGATGCACTCGATGTCTCGACCGGCCAGACCAACGGGCCAGCGCAATTGCGACATCGCGATCATTCCCTTCAGAACCCGGGTAAAGCAGGTTTTTTCCTCGTCTCCCACCGTGCCGATGGGGATCGTCCGGGTGATGTCCGTGGTACCATCCAGATACTGCCCGCCGCTGTCCAGAACCAGAATATGACCGTCCTCAAGCCGGCTGTCGGTTTCTTCGGTCACTCTGTAGTGCATGATGGCGCCGTTTGGCCCGGTGCCGGCAATGGTGTCGAACGAGATATCCTGCAACGCATTGTCGCGCCGCCGGTTCTCCTCCAACCGTGTGACCACCTGCGTTTCGGTCAGGCTGCCGGGGGGTTGGGCATCCAGCCAGCACAGAGTCTCGATGACTGCGGCAGCGTCACGAAGATGCGCGGAGGCGCTGCCGGCAATTTCGGCTTCGTTCTTGCAGGCCTTGGGCCGAGCGCAGGGATCGCCACCGTCCACAGCCCGGTCGCCCAGCACATCGGCAACGGCCTGCGGCAGAGTTCCCATGTCCACTTGCACCGCGCCCTCAAGCGCCGCAACGGCGTTCAGGAACGCGTCGGGTTCGTGGATCGAAACCCGCGGCCCCAGATGGTCGTCCATCCCCTTCAGCTTTTTTGCGGCCATGAACAGGTCCACGTGCCCGTCGGCCTGCAAAATCGCAAACCCATGCGCAACCGGGTTATACGGAATGTCCGATCCGCGGATGTTCAGCAGCCACATGATCGAATCCGGCAACGTGATGACGGCAGCCGACCTCCCGTTTCGAGCCAGCGCCGAAGCCAGCCGAGAGACCTTGCTTTCGGCGCTTTCGCCTGCAAATTCTAGCGGGTGCACCTTGACCGGGTTCATTGGCGGTGGTGGCTGATCGGACCAGATGCGGTCCACAAGATTGTCTGAAGGAACCAATTCGATCCCGCTGTTCTGCAGCTCGGCCCGGGTTGCGGTGATCTGTCCGGCGGAATGCAGCCAGGGATCGAACGCCACCTTCCCTCCATCGGGCAACTGCTGTTTCAACCACACCGAAAGGCTTACGTCGGGCCACGGTACCGGCGTGAAATCGGACGCCACCTGCGCCTTGACTTGAGTGCGATACCGTCCGTCCACAAATACGCCGGCCACGTTTCGCAGCGCTGCGCAGAACCCGGCAGAACCAGTGAATCCGGTCAGCCATGCCAGCCGCCTGTCGCGGGCGGCCACATATTCGCCCTGATGCGCGTCGGCACGCGGGACGATGAAGCCATCCAGTCCTTCGCGCTCCAATTCCGTGCGCAATGCCGCCAATCTTGGCGGCCCCTGTTCGGGCCGCGCCGTGACTTCGAAAGACTGGAACATCTGCTTCTCCTTCGGCTCACTACAGGTCTTGTTCGCCTGCCTTCACCTTTCCTTCTTAAATGCTCCCGCTGGAGGCAAGACCGGCCTCAGCCGGCCTTTTTCATGCCCATCACGCGGGCCCGCGCGCGCGGGTCGCTGTCGAACAGCGCGGCCAATTGCTCGGTCATAGCTCCTGCCAGCTGCTCGACATCGGTGATCGTGACCGCGCGATCATAATAACGGGTGACGTCGTGGCCGATGCCGATGGCCAGCAACTCGACCATCTTGCGCTTTTCGACCATGGCGATGACATCGCGCAGATGCTTCTCAAGATAGTTGGCGGGGTTCACGCTGAGCGTTGAATCATCGACCGGAGCGCCATCCGAGATCACCATCAGGATCTTGCGCTGTTCACGACGCGCCAGCATACGGCGGTGGGCCCATTCCAGCGCCTCGCCGTCAATGTTTTCCTTCAGCAGGCCTTCTTTCATCATCAGGCCAAGGTTGGGCCGTGCGCGGCGCCAAGGCGCGTCGGCGCCCTTGTAGACGATGTGGCGCAGGTCGTTCAGGCGGCCGGGTTGCTGTGGTCTGCCGTCGTTCAGCCACGCCTCACGCGCTTGTCCACCCTTCCATGCCCGCGTCGTGAAGCCCAGGATCTCGACCTTCACGTTGCACCGTTCCAGCGTGCGGGCCAGAACATCGGCGCAGATCGCTGCAATGGAAATCGGCCGTCCACGCATCGAGCCCGAATTGTCCAGCAACAGTGTCACCACGGTGTCGCGGAACTCGGTATCCTTCTCGACCTTGAAGCTGAGCGGTGTCGTGGGGTTGGCCACCACCCGCGCCAGCCGACCGGCATCCAGAATGCCCTCTTCGCGGTCAAACTCCCAGCTGCGGTTCTGCTGTGCCTGAAGGCGGCGCTGCAGTTTGTTGGCCAAACGGCTTACAGCGCCCTTCAGCGGCTCGAGCTGCTGATCCAGATAGGCCCGCAGCCGTTCCAGTTCGGCGGGTTCGGCAAGGTCCTCGGCCGCAATCTCTTCGTCATGCGTGCTCAGGTAGACCATGTAGTCCGGATCGGCCTCGGATGCGGGCGGAGGGGCAGGCGGCTCCAAAGGCGCTTCGCCCTCGGGCATCTCGGCTTCTTCACCCATCTCGTCCTCGGCCATCTCGTCCATCGAGACCTGCGCCTGAGACTGATCCTGTTGCTCTTCCTGAGTTTGCTCGGGCGTCGCGTCGGCGTCCTGGTCGTCTTGGTCGTCCTGGCCGGTGCTGTCCGGATCGGGCTGTTCTTCGGCGTCTTCCTCGGCCTGATCTTCCTGATCTTCGTCCAGTTCGTCCGGGTCGTCACCCAACTGGTCGCCATAGCCCAGATCCTTGATCATCTGGCGGGCGAATTTGGCGAATTCGGCCTGATCCGAGAGCACCTCGTCGAGATTCTCCAACACCCCGCCGGCCTGTTCCTCGATGAATCCGCGCCACAGGTTCATGACGTTCTCGGCTGCAGCGGGCAGATCACGCCCCGTTGCCAGGTGACGGATCAGATAACCCGCCGCGACCGCAAGCGGTGCCTCGGAGGGTTGCTTGCATTGGTCATAGCCGCGCCGCAACGCCTCGTGGCCGATCTTGACGTCAATGTTCGAAGCCGTGCCGGGCATGTCCCGGGCGCCCATCGCTTCGCACCGGGCGGTTTCCATCGCTTCATAGAGGTCGCGCGCCATATCTCCCGGAGGCGCATATCGTGCATGCGTCGCATCGTCATGGTAGCGCCGGTTCAGCGCGAGGGCATCTGCTGTGCCCCGAGCCAAAAGAACCTCTTCGCGTGTCATTCGACGTGACACCTGCGGCAGGCGCATCGAATCTCCGGACAGGCCCGACGGGTCGACGGAATAGCTTACCGACAACTCGGGATCATCGGCCATGACCTTGGTCGCTTCGGCCAGAGCCTTCTTGAACGGATCAGCAGGGTTGTCGTTCTTCTGCGCCATATCTATCAGCCCTCACTCACGCCCTTAGGCCCGACGCCCGGTTGAAGTGACCGGACCCCGTCTTCATCTGGTCCCCGATGTCCCCGCCGGGGGCGTTGCGCCCGATCTGGGCGCAATCGATGCCATCAACCCAGGCTCACGCTGGCCGCGCTTTCCGGCAGTTCTTCATCAAAACAACGCTGATAGAACTCGGCAACGGTCTGCCGTTCCAGCTCGTCGCATTTGTTCAGGAAAGACAGGCGGAAGGCGTAGCCCACGTCGCGGAAGATCTCGGCGTTCTGCGCCCAGTTGATAACGGTCCGCGGGCTCATCACGGTCGACAGATCGCCGTTCATGAACGCCGTCCGTGTCAGGTCGGCAACGGTGACCATCTGGCTGACGGTCTTGCGCCCCTTTTCGGTGTTGTAATGCGGTGCTTTGGACAGAACGATCATGACCTCGGCGTCGTGGCTGAGGTAGTTCAGCGTCGCCACCAGCGACCAGCGGTCCATCTGGGCCTGGTTGATCTGCTGAACGCCATGATACAGGCCGGTGGTGTCACCCAGACCCACGGTGTTGGCGGTCGCGAACAGGCGGAAATAGGGGTTCGGCGTGATGATCTCATTCTGGTCCAGCAAGGTGAGCTTGCCGTCATGCTCCAGAACCCGCTGGATCACGAACATCACGTCGGCGCGGCCGGCATCGTATTCGTCGAACACGATGGCCACAGGGTTGCGCAGCGCCCAGGGCAGGATGCCTTCGTGGAATTCAGTCACCTGTTTGCCATCACGCAGCTTGATCGCATCCTTGCCGATCAGGTCGATCCGGCTGATGTGGCTGTCCAGATTGACGCGCACGGCAGGCCAGTTCAGTCGCGCAGCGACCTGCTCGATATGGGTCGATTTGCCGGTGCCGTGATAGCCTTGGATCATCACCCGGCGGTTGTGGGTGAACCCGGCCAGAATTGCCAGCGTGGTTTCGGGATCAAACTTGTAGGTAGGGTCGATTGCCGGCACGCGGTCGCTGCTTTCGGCGAACCCTTTGACGGACATATTGCTGTCGATCCCGAACACGTCACGGACCGAGATCTCTTCGGTGGGTTTTGCGTTGATATCGGTCGATCCGTCAGCCATTCGCCTTGTCCTTATCCTTTGGCCCGTTTTGCCGGGTTTGAACCCGTGTGTGGTGCAACATATTGCAGATAAGGGCAAGGGAAAGCGGCCCCCTTGGAAAGGTGAGCAGGTTTTTCTTTCAAACTGGCCCTATTGACGCGCGGGCGATCCTTGGTCGCGACGCGTACCAGGTGCAGGTCAAGCCGCGTTTGTCAACAAAGGCACTGCGGCCTGTTCGGACGCACATGCCGATCCATGTGTCGGAAATGCTGTATGCAGGTAAGTATTCAATAATCCAAATGTTGAAAATGACCTTATCAGACATATGAAAAATGGTCTCATGGGGCTTTTTGCAAGTTGCTCAAGCACACAGCAGATTTCTTTGCTAGTCGCGAGCCAGAACTGTCAGGTGGCAATACCAGACGTCGAGATGGCAGTTTCTGGATTCAGCGTCATCCTAAGGACGTGTAGAAACTAGGCAGGGCAACACTTTCGGCGAACGGGAAAGTGACCTCGGGCAAATGCCACAAGAAATCGTCACAACTTGCGGCTCGTCACGTGCAGATATTGAAATGTGTTGTGGAGGTGGTACACTATTTCGGACTTAGTTTAAGTAAAAGGTTGCCATGGCTTTAGTAATTACCGGTCCAACGAGGATTTTCTTTCCTCCGAACACGGACACATTTTCTGTGGACTACAACTCCAGCAAGCCAGCGTCTTGGTTTGTATCTGTAACAGATGACGGACTTCTTTCCCCTTCAGATTACTCGGTTACGATTTCCAGTGCTGGTTTACTAACAGTGGACCTGCAGCCGGGGGTTATTGTTCCCCCAAATACAACTCTGAGTTTGATCGTCAGAGCCTCCAGCGGGCCTGGAAATGGCAACAATGCCTCGATTGGGGTAACCGTTAGGTTGCCCGCTGGAACGGTGCCGTGTTTCGTGAAAGGGACATTGATTGAAACTGAAAGTGGCTGTCGCGCTGTTGAGGAACTCGCTGTTGGTGACAAAGTGCGTGCTTCCAGTGGTGAACTGCTACGCATCGAGTGGATCGGAGAGAAGACCCTGCAGGCAGAAGCTTTGAAGCGAAACCCCCAGTTACGTCCGGTTTGCATTCAGAAAGGTGCATTCGGAAAAGGACTGCCTGACCGAGATTTGTACGTTTCTCCACAACATAGGATTGTCGTGGAGGGTTGGCGCGCAGAGTTGCTGTTCGGAGAGCCAAAAGTTTTCGCCGCGGCAGTTCATCTCGTTAACGATCATACAATTCGCCAAGTAAATACGTATGATCCCGTTACATACTACCATATTGCTTGCTGTCGCCACGCGATACTGTTGTCGAATGGTTTGCCAACTGAAAGTCTGTTTTTAGGTGAAATGGCGGTGATGTCCTTCGATCGGGAGGATGCCGAGGAACTCCGTGTGCTATTTCCCGAACTGCGAAACGCGGCATCCGCTTTTGAGCAAACGCGCGTACGTTGCCTAAATCGCCCCGAAGCTGCTGCGTTACGCGATACGTTCGCGCACTAAAACCGCTATTTGAAGTTTCTGCTGTCCTTGATTTGATCCCAGGCCCAGACGACTTCCTGCAGCTGTTCTTCCTGGCTGCGGTCGCCGCCGTTCATGTCCGGGTGCAGCACCTTGATCAGCTTTTTGTAGGCTTTGCGAACCTCGGCCTTGGTCCAGGTGTCCTTGGCTTCGAGGATTTCGATCGCACGACGCTCAGTAGGCGGCAGACGACGGCCTGTTGCGGCCCGACCGGGGTTCTTGGTCGCGTTTTCGCCCAGAACCTGATGCGGATCTTCGATGCCAAGCCGGGCCCAAGCCCGCGCCTCGGGATCGCCCATCGGCTTGGTTTCGCGCTCCCACACTTTGTCTTTCGACCGTTGGGCGTTCAGTTCGGCCTCGGTGGTGCCGTCGAAGAAATTCCACTTCTGGTTATATTCGCGCACGTGCTGCTGGCAGAACCAGAAAAAGTCGTCCAGCACATCCGGTGCCTTGGGCGCGCGGAACTTGCCGGCTTCCTGGCATCCTTCGTGGTCACAGACCCGGGTCGAGGTCTCGGACGCGCCCGACATGCCCCGACGCCCGCGCGGGTTTTTCTTCTTGGCGCTGGACACCGACATGTCGAATCCGAAGGGATCTGGTTTCACCATATGCTCATCCTCATGAACGCGTCTTTTCGACTCGGAGGCAGCAGTTTAATCTAAGTGATCGAAAGTAGAAGAGGGGCGCGGCAAAATATTTGCCGCTGAGCGTAAAAATGACCGTGACCGACGAAATCCGCCAGCGACTGCAGGCCGAGTTCAACCCGCGTGAACTGGAAGTCGTGGATGACAGTGAACGCCATCGCGGCCACGCAGGGTTTCAGGAAGGCGGCGAAAGCCACTTTAACGTCCGCATTCGCGCTGCCGCGTTTCAGGGGCAGTCCCGCGTTGCGCGCCACCGGGCCGTTCACAAGGCCCTGGGCGACATCGTTCCGCGCATCCACGCCCTGGCTTTGGACATTGGTGATTGAAGCCTTCCGCCCGACTTTTCCGATTATTGTCGGTTTTTTCCAATAATCTGCTATGTTTCCCGTGATTTGCGCGGAGGAAACTATGGAACAGATGAGCCACGCCGTTCGTACGGTGCTGTCAAAATACGCAACCTTTCAGGGGCGCGCGCCGCGCTCCGAGTTCTGGTGGTGGGTGTTGGCGCTCTTTTTGGTGCTGGTTGTCACACAGTTGATAGACGGTGCGGTGGTGGCGCCTTTGCTGGGCTTCGATGCCTTCGCTTCGGAAGCCGGTCAACCGCTGTCGTGGCTAGTCTCGTTGGGCGTGATCGTGCCGAACATCGCGGTGGGTGTGCGCCGTCTGCATGACACCGGCCGGTCCGGTTGGTGGATCCTGATCGGTTTGATTCCGCTGATCGGTACGCTGATCCTTCTGTATTTCTACATCCAACCCAGCGAGCAGGCCGAAAACGCCTATGGTGCCGCGCCAGCCTGACGAGGCCTTCGCCTAGCTGTCGGGCTTTTCTTTCTCGTCCTCGGCATCCGCTTTGGGGGCATCTTCTGACTTGGCCGGCTTCAGCGTCAGCGGCGGGTCGTCATGATCCTGCGCGATGCGGGCCGGAGCCTCGACTTGACCCGCCGCAGCCGCATCGTCCGGGCCAGGAACCGGCCGTGCCAGAGGAGTGTCATCCGCTTCTGGCGGGGTCAGGAGTGCGGCGACGTCGTCGTTGGCGACTTCGGTTTCGACCGCGCGGCGAAACACCAGAACATTGCGCCAGTTTTCCGCGGTTCCGGTCAGGCCGACCCGCTCCTCGCTGGGCAGCAGCTCTGCGCGCTGGTACTCCCAGCCTTTCGCACCCAACTCGTTCAGCAATTGCTCGATGGTGACGGCAAACCGGCCCTCGGGTGTTTTGACCCCTTTGGCTTTGGTGCCTTTCTTGGGGGCCGGGACGACCTTGTATTCGTAACGCTGCATCAATGGTTCCTGAACTGGTGTTGGCGGGCAATGTATCGTTCCGTCCGGGACGGGGAACAGAAAACTTCACGCCCCGGCGAATTTCAGCCTCGACTGTTGCTTTCCCCATGCGTCGCCTTTGAGGCGATCTTCAGGCACAGCTCGGTCGCCCCCGCCATGTCCTGGACCGAGATCCACTCCAGCGGCCCGTGGATGCATTGCATCCCGGTAAAGATGTTGGGGCAGGGGGTGCCAAATTCGGTCAGGCGCGACCCGTCGGTGCCGCCGCGGATCGGAACCGAGACCGGCTCGATCCCCATGTCGCGGCAGGCCTCGCGCGCCAGATCCACCGGTGTCATGTCCTTTTCCAGCCAATAGCGCATGTTGCGGTACTGGTGGCTGATCTCGACGCTGATCTTGGCGCGCGGTTCGCTGGCCTGTACTGCATCACAGACCTTGCGCACCAGTTCGCCCTTGGCTTCCAGCCCGTCCATCTCGAAATCGCGCAGGATCAGCTTGATCTCCATCTCGGACGAGCCGCCGTTCATATCGGTCACGTGGATGAACCCTTCGCGCCCGTCGGTGACTTCGGGGGTCATGGTGGCCTGCGGCAACGTCTGCACGATCTTGGCCGCCAGATGGGTCGCGTTCACCATCTTGTCCTTGGCCAGGCCCGGGTGAATCGAAACGCCTTCGATCCGGATTACAGCCCGGTCGGCCGAGAAGCTTTCATATTCGATCTCGCCCAGTTGCTGCCCATCCAGCGTATAGGCGAAGTCGGCACCCAGATCCTTGGGAAGCGCCTCGGTCACGCCCCGGCCGATTTCCTCGTCGGGGGTAAAGGCGATGCGGATGGGTCCGTGCGCGACTGTCCGATCGGCCAACAGGTGCCGGGCCATGGTCATGATGATCGACACGCCCGCCTTGTCGTCGGCGCCCAGCAGCGTGGTGCCCGAAGCGGTGATCAGGTCGTCGCCGACCTTGCTGGCCAGATAGGGATGCTCGGCCGGGGACAGCACCAGTGACGGATCGTCGGGAAAGGTGATGTCGCCGCCATTGTAGCCTTTGATGACTCGCGGTTTGACCCCGGTCGCGTTGAACTGCGGTGCAGTGTCCACATGGGCCAGAAAGCCGATAGTCGGCCCCGGCGCGGTGCCCGGAATGGTGGCCAGAACGACGCCATAGTCCGTCATGGTCACATCCTGCGCGCCCATTTCGGTCAGTTCCTGCCGCAGCAGGTTCAGCATGTCGTATTGGATTTCCGTGCTGGGGGTGGTGGGTGAGATTTCGTCGCTCTGGCTGTCGATGGCCGCGTAGCGAACCAGCCGGTCCTCCAGCTCCTGGTCAAATCTGTTCTGCATGGCACCTTACCTCTCTGGCCAAGACAAAGGCCGCAACCGGCCGCCCGAGTCAAGCGCGGCCTCGGGTCCGGAAAGCGTCAAGAACTCCGGGTAAAACTTTGTACAAACCGGACAAACCCTGCTGCCCGGCCTGTACAAACCGAAAGACCTTATTGGCCCAGCTTCTGCGCAACCAACTGGTTGACCGCCTTGGGGTTGGCCTTGCCGCCAGTGGCCTTCATCACCTGTCCGACGAACCAGCCGGCCAGCTTTGGGTTCACCTTGGCCTTCTCGACTTGGGCCGGGTTGGCAGCGATGATCTCGTCCAAAGCAGCCTCGATGGCACCGGTGTCGGTCACCTGCTTCATGCCGCGCTCTTCGACGATCTGCGCCGGGTCGCCGCCTTCGGTATAGACGATCTCGAACAGGTCCTTGGCGATCTTGCCCGAGATGGCGTCCGAGGCGATCAGGTCGATGATCTCACCCAGCTGCGCGGGCGAAACCGGCGAGTCGGTGATGTCGCGGTCGTCTTTCTTCAGGCGGCCGAACAGCTCGTTGATGACCCAGTTCGCGGCCAGCTTGCCGTTGCGACCCTTGGCGACCTCTTCGAAGTACACGGCCGATTCAACCTCGGCGGTCAGCACCGAGGCGTCATAGTCAGTCAGGCCAAAATCGTTGATGAAACGGGCCTTTTTCTCGTCCGGCAGCTCGGGCAGCTTGGCGGCGATGTCATCGACCCAACCCTGCTCGATCTCAAGCGGCAGCAGGTCGGGGTCCGGGAAATAGCGATAGTCGTGCGCCTCTTCCTTGGACCGCATCGAGCGCGTCTCGCCCTTGTCGGGGTCATACAGGCGGGTCTCCTGCTCGACCTTGCCGCCGGCCTCGACGATGGCGATCTGGCGACGCGCCTCGACCTCGATGGCCTGCTGGATGAAACGCATCGAGTTCATGTTCTTGATCTCGCAACGCGTGCCCAAGTGCGAAAAGTCCTGCGTTTCCATGTATTTATCATAGTCGCCCGGACGGCAGATCGACACGTTCACGTCGGCCCGCAGATTGCCGTTCTGCATGTTGCCGTCGCAGGTGCCAAGGTAACGCATGATCTGGCGCAGCTTGGCGATGTAGGCGGCGGCCTCTTCCGGGCCGCGGATGTCGGGGCGGCTGACGATCTCCATCAGGCAGACGCCGGTGCGGTTCAGGTCGACGAAGGACATGTTCGGATCCATGTCGTGGATCGATTTGCCTGCGTCCTGTTCCATGTGGATACGCTCGATGCGCACCATGCGCGCGGTGCCGTCGCCCAGTTCCACCAGAACTTCGCCTTCGCCCACGATCGGGTGATACAGCTGGGAAATCTGGTAGCCCTGTGGCAGGTCGGGATAGAAATAGTTCTTGCGGTCAAAGGCCGATTTCAGGTTGATCTGCGCTTTCAGGCCAAGACCCGTGCGCACTGCCTGTTCCACGCAGAATTCGTTGATCACCGGCAGCATGCCCGGCATGGCCGCATCCACGAAAGACACGTTCGAGTTCGGCTCGGCCCCGAATTTGGTCGATGCCCCCGAGAACAGCTTGGCATTGGACGAGACCTGCGCGTGCACCTCCATCCCGATCACCAGTTCCCAGTCGTGTTTGGCACCGGCGATGGTCTTGGGTTTGGGCAGTTCATAGGTCAAGTCGAGCATGGCGCGCCTCATTTCCGCAGAAGTTCAGGCATGGGTATTATGCCCGGCAAGGCCAAGGGGCAAGGGGCAAAGGGTGCCGAGACGCAATTCTCAGTGGCTGGTCAGTTGCAGACCTGAAGGCGTGAAGGTCACGTCGGTCCCGTTGCGCAATTCCTCGCGGAACAGATCACCGATGGCGCGCAAGGCGTCACGCTGTCCACGTGCCGCGAACCGCTCGGGTGAGTTGACGCGGACCGAGTTGTTGAACCCGTTGGCCGCGTGGGCCCAGATAAGCGGGTGCAGTTCGGTCAAATGATCGCGGATCAGCCATTGGGCGGCCTCCCGGATTTGGGACCGGACCAGATCGGCCTTGTCATCCAGACCGAACCCATTCTGCACCGTGATCGCGCAATACGAGGCCAGCAGATTGATCGTTTGCTGGTCCGGCATCCGTTGCACAATGTCGCGCAGACCTTCCAGAAAATACTCTACGTCCAGCCGCGCGCAGGCTTGTTCATCCAATGCAATTGCGTCGAACTGAACCCATGTGTATCCGCCCGCACCCCACGTGTCGCGTGTGTTCGCGGCATTGCGCAGGGCTTGCACCTCAAGCTCTTCATAGCTGCCGAACCATCGCGGCAGCAGGTGGCTGCCCATCGCGCGCATGTGTCGATGGTTTCGCGGATCCAGCGAAATAAGGCGTTCGTACTGATCCGCCACCCGGGCCCGCTGGGTGCGCTGACCAGCCAGCAGGGCACAGTCGGCGGCGGCGACCACAGGGCTGTCCGGCAGCGCCTTGCGGCACTCGGGCAGGATGGCTGCAGCCCGGTCAAAATGTGCAGCACAGCGTGAACGATGCAGCGGCGGCAGCGCCGCGTCCAGAGCCGTGCCACGCCACGCCCATGCCAGATCGATGTGGGCCAGGGCGACGATGAGAGCAATCATCGGATCATCGGGATGATCTTGTTTCACACCCTCAAGCTCGGAAATACCGCCTAGCAGGTCGTACTCGGCGATCGCACAGCCGTCGGACAGCGCGTGTTCGGCGGCCAGGACAACATCCGATCGCGCGCCAAACGCCAGAAGATCGGCGATGGGCAGCCCGTCCGGGGCTGTTGTCCGCGCTTGGTCCGCGGCCCGGATCTCGGCTGACAGTTCGGCCCAACGATCCTGCCGAGCAAGATGGCGCCCGCGTTCGATCATGTCCCGCCCGATCAGGTCAGCCGCACCCAGTTCCGCAACGGGAATATTGAGACGCCCGACATCTTCCAGACAGCGGGAACCCGCGTCCGAAACCGGAGCCACGTGAGTTGATATGGGATTGATACGGGCAAGACCTGCCCAGAACGACCGGAACATCGAAAACACTCGAAACTGTACAAACTTGTTAACTAGCGATGAATTCTGAACCGGAATTGTGACCAGTTCAAGGATTCTAACATTAAACTTTCTGCTTCAATGGATCAGACAGGATCAATCTACGCGGATTCCGTGAATCGTTTCAGAAAACCGTGAAATGGTGCCGATCAACCCGGAAGCCGGCTTGTTGCAGCGCCTGTTCCAGCTGTTTGTGCGGCGGTAGGGACTCGTCCGGCAGGCGCAACCGCTTGCCGCTGGTCAACACAATCGACACGCGCACGGAAAAATCCCAGCGCGTATCGAAGCGGAAGAAGTCGATCTCGGTCAGGTCGATCTCGCCCTGCCGCGCGCCCGAATGCCAGCTCAGTTTGGCCGGGTCCAGGTTCAGCCCGGCATCGGTGTCGCGCAGCACGTCCCACAACGCGGGCAGGGTGCCCAGCGCCAGCAACCCGATCAGCCACCAGGCCGCGCCGAAAACCAGCACAAGTGCCAGCAGCCCCGCATAGACAGCGGCCAGGATGGCGATGCTGCGGGGCGACCGGTTGTGTCGGGTAAAGCGAAACCCGGAGCCCTCGGGCGCCGTCATGCCCCGAGGATGCGCGAGATCATCTCGGTCGTGTCGCGCGACAGGTTCGGGGTTTCGGCGATGCGGGTCAGTTGGGCGCGGATCAGGTCCTGACGGTCGGCGTCATAGCGTTTCCAGGTCTGGAAGGCGGTGCACATGCGCGCGGTGGTCTGCGGGTTGACCGGGTCCAACCGGATCAGCCAGTCGGCCAGCAGGGCGTAGGCCTCGCCGCTGGCGTGGTGGAACCCGGCATGGTTCATTGCCAGCCCACCCATCAGCGCACGGAACCGGTTGGGGTTCTTCCAGTTGAAATCCGGATGCTCGGACAGGGCGCGGGCGATCCGCGGCGCATCGTCCGGGGCGG
This sequence comes from Ruegeria sp. B32, assembly GCF_025141855.1. Classification (NCBI taxonomy): domain Bacteria; kingdom Pseudomonadati; phylum Pseudomonadota; class Alphaproteobacteria; order Rhodobacterales; family Roseobacteraceae; genus Ruegeria; species Ruegeria sp. B32. The sequence continues at coordinate 903,062 of NZ_CP081106.1, forward strand.
CCAGCGAGGCCTGAAGCCCGAACCATTTGTCCAACACCAGCCGGTCATGGCGCCATTGGTCGTAGAATGCCGCCAGTTCCGCCTGACCTTTGCCAGCACGCAGCAGGCAGGACAAAGCGCTAAGCTGCAGGGTCATGTTGTCGGCCTTGGCATAGACCTCGGCCGCCATCGCCCCGCCGTCCAGCCGGGTGGTCAGGGCCAGCGCGGCGCTGCCCAGGGCGCGCTTGCCCGCCTGTTCGGCATCGGGCGAATAGGGGCCGTCGACCAGCGCCTCGGAGTGCAGGCGGGGCAACAGGTCCTGCATGTGCTGGGCGGTGGCCTGGCGCAGAGTCTCGACCGCGCGCCAGATCGCCATCGGGTCGGGCGTTTCGCCCTGTTCGTGCAGCGCGGCGGCCAGTTCCGATTGGGTCGGCAGGCCCAGCATCAGCGCGCGATAGGCCGGGTCCAGATCGGCGTTGCGCAGAACCGCCAGCAGGCCCTCCAGATATTCGGAATCGGGGGCCGCGTCCTGGGTGATCATGCGCAGCAGGGCATCCTGAGCCAGCGTCCGCCCGGCCTCCCACCGGTTGAACGGATCGGTGTCATGGGCCAGCAAAAACGCGCGTTCGGTGTTCGGGCGGTCGTGTTCAAGGATCACCGGCGCCGAGAACCCCCGCAGGATCGAGGCGACGGGCCGCGCGGCCAGCCCCTCGAAGGTGAAGCTCTGGCGCGCTTCGGTCAGTTCCAGCACCTCGGTGCCGCGCACCTCGTCGCCATTCGGGCCCAGCAGGCCCACGGCCACGGGGATCACCTGCGGTAGCTTTTTGGGCTGGCCGGGCGTGGGCGGCGTGCTCTGGGACAGGGTCAGGGTATAGGTGCCGTCGACCCAGTCCTCCTGGACCTTCACCCGGGGCGTGCCGGACTGGCTGTACCAGCGCTTGAACTGTGTCAGGTCGCGGCCGGTCGTGTCCTCGAACACTTTCAGCCAGTCCTCGATCGTGCAGGCCTGCCCGTCATGGCGTTCGAAATACAGATCCAGCGCCTTGGAATAGGCCTCGTCCCCCACCAGCGTTTTCAGCATGCCGATCACCTCGGCGCCTTTTTCATAGACGGTCGCGGTGTAGAAGTTGTTGATCTCTTGAAAGCTTTCGGGGCGCACGGGGTGCGACAGCGGCCCGTTGTCCTCGGGGAATTGGCGCGCGCGCAGGTCGATCACGTCATGGATGCGCTTGACCGGGGCCGAGCGCATGTCCGAGGTGAACTGCGCGTCGCGGAACACGGTCAGCCCCTCTTTCAGGCACAGCTGGAACCAATCGCGGCAGGTGATGCGGTTGCCGGTCCAGTTGTGGAAATATTCGTGCGCGATGATCGCCTCGATCCGTTCGAAATTGGCATCGGTCGAGGTTTCCGGGCTGGCCAGCACCGCCGACGAGTTGAAGATGTTCAGCCCCTTGTTCTCCATCGCGCCCATGTTGAAATCATCCACGGCGACGATGTTGAACACGTCCAGATCGTATTCGCGGCCATAGACATCCTCGTCCCATTTCATCGACCGCTTCAGGGCCTCCATGCCAAAGGCGCATTTGCCCGCGTCCCCGGGGCGGACCCACAGATTTAGTTCCACATGCCGCCCCGATTTGGTGGTGAAACTGTCGGAATGGGCAACCAGATCACCGGCGACCAGCGCGAACAGATAGGCGGGTTTGGGCCAGGGGTCGGTCCATTCGGCCCAGCCTTCGCCCTTGCCCGTCGGGTTGCCGTTCGACAGCAGCACCGGCAGGTCGCCGTTGATGCGCACGGTGAAGGTGGACATCACGTCGGGCCGGTCGGGATAGAAGGTGATCTTGCGGAACCCCTCGGCCTCGCACTGCGTGCAGTACATGCCGTTGGACATATAGAGCCCTTCGAGCGCGGTGTTGTTGCCGGGGTCGATCTCGACCTCGGCCTCCCAGACGAAGGGGGTGTCGGGGACGCTGGTGGTCAGGCCTTTGTCGGTGACCTCAGGAGTGATCGGGGTGCCGTCGATGCTGGCGCGGATCAGCTTCAGCTCTTCACCGTGCAAAAAGAACGTGCGGTCGGTGGCTTGCGGATTGGGCCGGAACGCGATGCGCGATGTCACGCGCGTTGCATGCGGGGCCAGATCGAAGGTCAGGTGAACGCTGTCGACCAGAAAACCGAAGGGCGAATAGTCGGACAGGTAGATCGTGGTGGGGGCGGCGTCGCGCATCTGGGGCCTCGTGTCGGTGTGTTCCCGCGCGACGTTAGGAGGATCGCCGTGGCGCTGCAAGCAGACGGGACGGGGCGGCATTACCTTGCACGGTTTGAAGCTGTTTCAGGCGGAATTGGAAGGCGGATTGATGCAGCGGCAAGTTGCCTATCGGAAACAATGCCCCTAATTGAAGACTGCATACAACGGCACACGATGGGCAGGAGATTCGAGTCATGAGCGGCAGAGCTATCCGGAGCGGATTGGACGTAGATCAGGTTCTGATCGATTTCATCGAGGAACGCGCGCTTCCCGGAACGGGCGTTGAGCCCAACGCATTCTGGGCTGGACTTTCGCGGATGGTGTCCGAGTTTGGCCCGCAAAACCGCGACTTGCTGCAAAAGCGCTCGGATATTCAGGGCAGTGTCGACGCGTGGCATGGCGCGCGCAAGGGCCAGCCCATCGACATGGCCGAGTATCAGGCCTTTCTGCGCGAAATAGGCTATCTGCTGGATGAAGGCCCCGATTTCCAGATCGACACGGCGAATGTCGACCCCGAGATCGCCGCGACGCCCGGCCCGCAACTGGTGGTGCCGATCACCAATGCACGCTTTGCCCTGAACGCGGCCAATGCCCGCTGGGGCAGCCTGTATGACGCGCTCTATGGCACCGACGCGATGGGCGACCTGCCGCAGGGCGGCGGCTATGACGCGGCCCGAGGTGCGCGGGTCATCGCCTGGGCCAAGGCGTTTCTGGACGAGGCCGCACCGCTGGCCCAAGGCAGCTGGGCCGATGTGTCCAGTCTGAAGGTCGAAGACGGCGCATTGGTGCCGGTGCTGGCCGAGCCCGGGAAATTCGTGGGCTTCGGCGGTGCGGCCGAGGCCCCGGACTTCGTGCTGCTGAAGAACAACGGCCTGCACATCCAGATCATGATCGATCCGTCCAGCACCATCGGCGCCTCGGACCCGGTGGGCATTTCCGACGTGCGCCTGGAAGCGGCCCTGTCCACCATCATGGACTGCGAAGATTCGGTGGCCTGTGTCGACGCCGAGGACAAGGTCGTGGCCTACGGCAACTGGCTGGGCCTGATGAAGGGTGACCTGACCGAAGAGGTCACGAAGGGCGGCCGGACATTTACCCGCAAACTGGCGGAGGACATCGCCTTTACCCGGCCCGACGGATCGGCCGGCAGCCTGAAGGGCCGGTCGCTGATGCTGGTGCGCAATGTGGGCCACCTGATGACCAACCCCGCCGTGCTGGACGCCGAGGGCAACGAGATCGGCGAAGGGCTGATGGACGCGCTCTGCACCACGCTGATCGCCATGCACGACCTGCAACGTGATGGCGGCAACTCGGTCCACGGTTCTGTCTACGTGGTCAAGCCCAAGATGCACGGACCAGACGAGGTGGCATTCTCGGTCAAAATCTTCGACATGGTCGAGGACATTCTGGGCCTGCCGCGCAACACCGTGAAACTGGGCATCATGGATGAGGAACGCCGGACTTCGGTGAACCTCAAGGAGTGCATCCGCGCCGCGAAATCGCGCGTGGCCTTCATCAATACCGGGTTCCTCGACCGGACGGGGGATGAGATCCATACCTCGATGGAGGCCGGGCCGATGCTGCCCAAGGGCGACATGAAGAATACGCCCTGGATCCAGTCCTATGAGGATCGCAATGTCGATATCGGGCTGGCCTGCGGGTTGAAAGGCCGGGCGCAGATCGGCAAGGGCATGTGGGCCATGCCCGACCGGATGGGCGAGATGCTTGAGGCCAAGATCGGCCACCCCATGGCCGGTGCAACCTGCGCCTGGGTGCCGTCGCCCACCGCAGCGACCCTGCACGCGACCCACTACCACAAGGTGGACGTTCTGGCCCGTCAGGACGAGATCGCCGCCGGAGGCCCGCGCGGCACGCTCGATGATCTGCTGACCATCCCCCTGCTGGGCGGCCGCAACCTCAGCGACGATGAAATCACCCGCGAGATCGAGAACAACGCGCAGGGCATCCTGGGCTATGTCGTGCGCTGGGTCGATCAGGGCGTCGGCTGCTCGAAGGTGCCCGACATCAACGACGTGGGTCTGATGGAGGATCGCGCCACCTGCCGGATTTCGAGCCAGGCGCTGGCCAACTGGCTGCATCACGACGTGATCGGCGCCGATCAGGTGATGGCGGCGATGAAGAAGATGGCCGCCGTGGTCGACCGCCAGAACGCGGGCGACCCGGCCTATCGGCCCATGGCGCCGGGGTTCGACGGCATCGCCTTTCAGGCCGCCTGCGATCTGGTGTTCAAGGGGCGGGTGCAGCCCTCGGGCTATACCGAGCCGGTCCTGCATGCGCGGCGGCTGGAACTGAAGGCCCGTCAGGGCTAGAACCGGGACAGACCAACGCAGACAGAGGACAAAATCATGTCGGTTTCACTCAGAAAGGCCCGCACCATCATTCGCAAAACCCTTGAGAAAGGGCGCGAGATGGACCTGAAACCCCTGTCGGTGGTGGTGCTGGACGCCGGTGGCCATGTCATCGCGTTCGAGCGCGAGGACGGTGCCGCCCCCGGCCGGTTCGCGATTGCTCATGGCAAGGCCTATGGATCGGTCATGCTGGGCATGGCAGGCACCGCCCAGATGAAGCGGGCCGAGGCGCAGGCCTATTTCATGGCTGCGGTGAACGGGGTTTATGGCGGGCAGGTCGTTCCGGTTCCGGGCGGCGTGCTGCTGCGCGACCGCAAGGGCGCTGTGATCGGGGCCGTCGGGGTCACCGGCGACACCTCGGACAACGACGCCGCAGCCGCCATGGCCGGGATCGAGGCCGCCGGGCTGACCGGCGAGATCTGATCTGCACAAGCGCCGTTCTGCCGCGGCCGCCTGTTTCGGGAAATTCGTCCGGCGCTCTGCGGAAATCGGGAACAATATGTGCGTATCTGAACACGTCCTTGCGCCATGGTGCAGGGCGTGTTTTGTTGCACGTTACTGAAGGGGCGGATAATTTCCGACCAGTTCAAGCAAAACAGCAAGGTAGCACAATGTCCCGACCCGTCGTTGGCATCATCGGCAATTCTTATCTGATGAACGACCAGTACCCCACCCATGCCGGGGGGACGATGAATTCGGACGCAATCGCGAATGTCTCGAACTGTCTGCCGCTGCTGATCCCGGCCGACCCGCGTTATGTCGACGTGGCCGAACTGCTTGAGGTTTGCGACGGGTTCCTGCTGACCGGTGGCCGCCCCAACGTTCACCCCGAGGAATACGGCGAGCCGGCGACCGATGCGCATGGCGAATTCGACCGGGCGCGCGATGCAATCACCCTGCCGCTGGTGCGGGCTTGCGTGCAGCGCGGCCAGCCCTTTCTGGGCATCTGCCGGGGCTTCCAGGAGGTCAACGTGGCCATGGGCGGCACTTTGTACCCGGAAATCCGCGATCTGCCCGGCCGGATGAACCACCGCATGCCGCCCGATGGCACGCTGGAAGAGAAATTCGCCCTGCGCCATGTGGTCAAGCTGACCGAGGGCGGGGTTTTTCACCGCCTGTTCGGCGCCAGTGAGGTGATGACCAATACGCTGCATGGGCAGGGCATCAAGACGGTGGGCAAGGGCGTGGTGATCGACGGCCACGCGCCGGATGGTACGCCCGAGGCGATCTATATCCAGGATGCACCCGGTTTTACCTTGTCGGTTCAGTGGCACCCGGAATGGGATGCCGTGAATGACCCGGTGTCGCGGCCTCTGTTTCAGGCTTTCGGCGACGCGGTGCGGGCTTGGTCGACAGGTGCCATGCCGACGCCGGTTCGGCAATCGGCCTGACAATCGGCTCTCAAATTTCTTCAAAAGACCGGCGCGGCAACCACAGCACCGGTCTTTTTCGTTTCACACCAGCAGGTTGAACTGCTTGTTGAGCGGCAGGGTCCGAGCGCGCTGGCCGGTCAGGTCAAACAGCGCGTTGCCCAGCGCCGGCATCGAGGGCGGCGTACCGGGCTCGCCCGCGCCACCCATGAAGCGGTTGGTTTCCAGAACCTGAACCTCGACCTGCGGCGCGGTGTGCATGCGCAGCGCGTCATAGTCGGGGAAGTTCATCTGTTCGACCTCGCCATCGGCGAAGGTGATCTCGCCGTAGCAAGCCGCCGACAGGCCATACATCATGCCGCCGAACATTTGCGCCTTGACGTTTTCGGGGTCCAGCGCGAGCCCCATGTCACAGGCGATCCAGGCCTTGCTGATGCGGATGGTGCCGTCTTCGTCTACCACCTCGATCACCTGCGCGACCGGTGTGCCAAAGCTGTAGGTCAGGGCCACGCCGCGGCCCACGCCATTGGGGGTCTTGCCCGTCCAGCCGGACATGTCGCGCACCGCCTCAAGACATCCAGCCGAGGGCGCATGTTCGCCGCGCGCCAACTCCAGCCGGAACTCCAGCGGATCGCGTCCGGCGGCATGGGCCATCTCATCCATGAAGGTCTCGTGGAAGAAGCCGTTGTGGCTGTTGCCGACCGAGCGCCAGAAGCCCACCGGGATCTTCAGGTCGGCGATATGGCCACTCATGCGATAGTTGGGCACCGCGTAGGGCTGGTTGAAGAACCCTTCGACCAGCACCTTGTCGGGGCCAGCGCCGGGCATTCCGGTATAGCGCTCGACGGCTTGCTGCGTGCAGGACTGCGCGGCGACCGCACCGTCGATCAGCACTGCTTTGCCATCCTGAACCGCACCGCGCATCCGCGCCATCGCACCGGGGCGGTAGTAGTCGTGGCGCATATCCTCTTCGCGGCTCCAGGTCGTCTGGACCGGAGTGCCGGGCATCGCCATGGCCACTTTGGTGGCTATGTCGCCGAAATCCAGTTCTCCACGGCGACCAAACCCGCCGCCCAGATAGGTGGTGTGGATTTGGACGGCTTCGGTGTCCAAACCGGCCGTGTTGGCAACGCGGAACTGGATCAGCGTGGGGGCCTGGTTGCCGCACCACAGTTCCAAGGCGTCGCCGGTGAACAGCGCGGTGGCGTTCATCGGTTCCATCGTGGCGTGGGCCAGGTAGGGGACAGTGTATTCAGCGTCGATCACGGTCGCGCCTTCGGGAACGATGCTGACATCGCCGTCATCGCGCATGGTCGAGTTCGGATCCGCGTCGAAGGCCTTGGCTATCTCGGCAAAGATGGCGTCGGTTTCGGGCGGATAGGGGGCCTCGCCCCAATCGACGTCGATGGCCTCGACCGCCTGGTTGGCAAGCCAGGTGTTGGTGGCGATCACCGCAACACCGTTGCCCAGATCGACAACCTTTTCGACACCAGGCATTGCCTTGGCGGCGCTGTCGTCAAAGCCGTTCATCTGGCCGCCCAGCTTGGGGTTCATCCGGACGCTGGCGAATTTCATGCCGGGCAGGCGCACGTCAACGCCGAACTGGGCGGTGCCGGTGGCCTTTTCCACCATGTCCAGACGCGGCAGGGTCCGGCCCAGATAACGCCACTCGGACGGATCGCGCAGCTCTGCCTCAATCGGTTCCATCTGCGCCACGTCTGCAGCCAGGTCGGTATAGGCGATCTTGCTGTCATCAGGCGCGATGACATGGCCCGAAGCGGTCTTCAACTGAGCCCGATCCACCCCCAGTCGGTCGGCGGCGGCCTGTTTCAGCGTCTCGCGGGCGGAGGCACCAGCCGCGCGCATTCGCACGAACCCGTCCTTCATCGAGGTCGAGCCGCCTGTGACCTGCAGGCTGAGCGCCTTGCCGATCACGCCCAGGGCCTCGCCCAGATTGTGCTGGAAGTTCGAGACGTCATAGCCCTTGTTGGGCAGGCTCTCGCCGATCAGGGCTGAGTTGTAATAGGCCGCCGCCGCTGGTCCGTGCAGAACGGTGACCTGATCCAGATCCACGTCCAGTTCCTCGGCAATCAGGGCGGCCCAGGTGGTTTTCACGCCCTGGCCCATCTCGGCGCGGGGCGCAAACAGGGTCACGCCGTTCTGGTCGATCAGGATGAAAGGGTTCAGCGCCGCTTCGCCCTCGCCCGGTTTCAGCGGGTTCTTGGCGGGACGGTTGACGTAATAGACCCCGAAAGCCACGCCGCCGACGATGGCGGCAGATCCGATCAGGAAGGTGCGGCGCAGGATTTTTCCGATGCTGGCCATGGATCAGGCCTCCTTCAGCTTGGCGGCGGCGTCGTTGATCGCGGCGCGGATGCGGGGGTAGGTGCCGCAGCGGCACAGGTTACCCTGCATCGCCTCGTCGATTTCTTCGTCAGAGGGGGCAGGGTTTTCGGCCAGCAGCGCGGCGGCCTGCATGATCTGCCCCGACTGGCAATAGCCGCATTGCGCGACCTGATGGTCGACCCAGGCCTGCTGGATCGTGGCCAAGTTGTCGGGCGTCCCCAACCCTTCGATCGTGGTGACCTCGCCCCAGACATCGGACAGGGCTACCTGGCACGAGCGGACGGCCTCGCCGTCGATCTGCACCGTGCAGGCTCCGCAGGCGGCCACACCGCAGCCGAACTTTGTTCCGGTCAGGCCCACCTCGTCGCGCAGCACCCACAGAAGGGGGACATCGTCGGGCAGATCAACCTGATGTGGCTTTCCGTTGATCGTCAGCGTGGTCGCCATGGCGCACCTCTTTTGGCTGTGGCTGGTTTCTGACATAATTGATGAAAAATGTCAGTGCGTCAATTGACAATTTCGCGCGAAACTGTCAGAGGTCAATTCATGGCGGAAAAACTGGATGATACACGGGCAAAGGCGATCCTGACTTCGGCGTTTCAGGCCTTTTCCGCCTATGGGTTCCGCAAGACCTCGATGGACGACATAGCGCGCGGCGCGGGTATGTCCCGTCCAGCGGTCTATCTGCATTACAAGAACAAGGAGGCCATCGTTCGCAGTCTGACACAGGCGCATTACGCCGAAAAGATCGCGGCGGTGGCACATGCGTTGCAAGGCGAGGGAACGGTGTCCGAGATCCTGGCGCGGGCGATTGACGCGCAGATCGCCGGGATGGCGGCCATCCTGGCCTCGCCGCATGGGCTTGAGATGCTGGATACCAGCAAGTCCACAGCCGCCGACATCGTGGCCGAGGGCGAGGCGGCGCTGGCGGATCTCTACGCCGAATGGCTGGAGCGCGAACTGGCGGCCGGTCGCGTGCGCCTGCCGGACGGTCCGGCCGAGACCGCGCGGACCATCACCGCCGCACTGAAGGGGATCAAGATGACCGCCTCGAACGCTGATGAGTTCGAGCAGCGCATCGCCCAGCTGACCGCGCTGATCGGCGCGGGGCTTGAGGTCAGGTAACTCGCTGCCGGATTTTGTATTCCGCTTTGTCCCACAAACGGTTCTGCATGATGTCGGTCAGAATATCCACGGCGCGTGTCACGTCGCCTTCGTCGATATACAGCGGCGTGAAGCCGAACCGCATGATGTCGGGCGCGCGGAAATCCCCGATCACGCCGCGGGCGATCAGGGCCTGCATCGCCGCGTACCCGTCGGCAAACCGGAACGAGACTTGGCTGCCACGCATCGCGGGGTCGCGGGGGCTGGCCAGTTCCAGATCGGGGCAGGTGGCCTCGACCTGCTGGATGAACTGTTCGGTCAGGGCGATGGACTTGGCGCGCACGTCATCCATGTCGGCCATGTCCCAGATATCCATCGCCGCGGCCAGCGCGGTCATCTGGATCACCGGTGGCGTGCCGACGCGCATGCGCTCGATGCCTGCGCCGGGGCGATAGTCCAGATCGAAGGCAAACGGCGCCTCGTGTCCCAGCCAGCCCGACAGGGCCGGGCGCGCGGTGTCCGCCCATTTCGGAGCGACATAGATGAAGGCCGGGGCGCCCGGACCACCGTTGAGGTATTTATAGGTGCACCCGACCGCGAAATCGGCGTTGCAGCCGGCCAGGTCCACCGGGATGGCCCCGGCTGAGTGGGCCAGATCCCACACCGTGATGACGCCGCGCGCATGGGCCAGCTCGGTCAGCGCCTTCATGTCGTGCCTGCGGCCGGTGCGATAGTCGACTTCGGTCAGCATCAGCACGGCGACTTCATCGGTAATGTGCTCGGCCACGGTCTCGGGGTCCACGACCCGAAGCTCGTACTCCTCGCCCAGCGAGCGCAGCAGCCCGTCAGCCATGTAGAGATCGGAAGGGAAGTTGCCATTGTCCGACAGGACCACCTTGCGCCCCGGGTTCAGCTCCAACGCCGAGGCAACCGCCTGAAAGACCTTGATCGACAGCGTGTCGCCGGCCACGACCGTACCGGGCGCGGCGCCGATCAGGCGGCCGATCCGATCGCCCAGGTCGGTCGGCATGCCCATCCACCCGGCCTTGTTCCACCCGGTGATCAGCATCTGGCCCCATTCCTCGGTCAGCATCTTCTGTACCTTTGCGGCCGCCGCCTTGGGCAGAGGGCCCAGCGAGTTGCCGTCCAGATACAGAACTCCTTCCGGCAGGTGGAACATGGCTTTGGTGGCGGCGAAGTCGGTCATGATAAATCCCGGTGTTTTCTTGTGTCCGACCCGGGGTATCGGATCGGTGCCGGGCTGTCTACGTCCGCCTGTTTGTGGCCCGGGTGCACAATATTCGACCGCAAGGCCAAGATGCTTTGCCATCGGGGTCTGAAAGCGGTAGGACTTGGCCCGGAAGCGACATGTGCCGGTGCATGTCGTCGTTCAAAAGGGATGCTCATGCGCCGTATCGACGTACCGCCACTGTGGCTTTTGGGCTTCGCGGTGTTGGCCTGGTTGCAGGGCCGTTATCTGTCGCTCGGCCTGTCGCTGGAAGGCGGGTTGACCGACCTGCTAAGCGGGTTGCTGATTGGTGGGGGTATCCTGCTGGCGGTTCTGGCCATCGTAGAATTCCGCCGTCACCGTACGACGGTCATTCCGCATGAAACACCCACCGCAATGGTGCAGTCGGGCATCTACAAGCGCAGCCGCAATCCGATCTATCTGGGCGATGTCCTGATCCTTGCCGGGTTGATCCTGCGCTTCGATGCCGTGTTGTCGCTGGTGTTGGTTCCTGTGTTCGTCTGGGTATTGGAACGGCGGTTCATCCTGCCTGAGGAGGACCGCCTGCGCCGCACCTTCCGTGCGGATTTCGCGCGTTACGAACGCAAAACCCGTCGGTGGATCTGAAATGCGCCGACCCGTGACACAACGTAATGAATGCTGCGCTTGCGAAATAATGTTGCGCAGGATAGATCTTTGCTTAACAAACAATACCGACCACCCGCTCGGTCAGAGTGAAAATTAGGGGGACTTGCCGGTGAAAATAGGCACGCCAAAGGAAATACTGAAAGGCGAGAACCGGGTCGCGATGACTCCGGAGTCAGCCGTGCAGCTGCAGAAATTGGGCTATGAATGCGCCATCGAGAAGGGGGCTGGTGCTGCCGCCGGTTTCTCAGACGAGGCTTACGAGGCCGTCGGGGTCGAAATCGTCAAGACAGCTGCCTCTTTGTGGAAATCGTCGGACATCATCGCCAAGGTGCGCGTGCCCACCGAGACCGAAATGAAGCGTCTGACCAAGGGCAAGACGCTGATCTCGTTCTTCAACCCGGCAGGGAACGAAGAAGGGATGGAATTGGCGAAAGCCAAGGGCGCCAATGTCATCGCGATGGAAATGGTGCCCCGCATCAGCCGTGCACAGAAGATGGATGCGCTGTCGTCAATGGCCAACATCGCCGGGTACCGTGCGGTGATCGAGGCGGGCAACAACTTTGGCCGCTTCTTCACCGGCCAGGTGACGGCCGCGGGCAAGGTGCCGCCGGCCAAGGTTCTGATCGTTGGTGCCGGTGTTGCAGGTCTGGCCGCCATCGGGACGTCGACGTCGCTTGGCGCGATCACCTATGCGTTCGATGTGCGCCCTGAGGTCGCTGAACAGGTGGAGTCGATGGGCGCCGAATTCGTCTATCTGGACTTTGAAGAGGAACAGCAGGATGGCTCGGCCACCGGCGGGTATGCTTCGGTTCAGTCCGAGGAGTTCCGAAATGCGCAGCTGGCCAAGTTCCGCGAGCTTGCGCCCGAGATGGACATCGTCATCACTACGGCCCTGATCCCCAACCGCCCGGCCCCCAAGCTGTGGCTTGAGGATATGGTCAAGGCGATGAAGCCCGGCTCGGTCATTGTGGACCTTGCGGCCGAGCGTGGAGGAAATGTCGAAGGCACCGTGCCGGATGAAAAGGTCGTGACCGACAATGGCGTGACCATCATCGGCTATACCGACTTCCCCAGCCGAATGGCGGCTCAGTCCTCGTCGCTTTATGCGACCAACATCCGTCACATGATGACTGACCTGACCCCCGACAAGGACGGTCAGATCAATCACAACATGGAAGATGACGTGATCCGTGGCGCGACCGTCACCTACGAAGGTGAGATCACCTTCCCGCCACCACCGCCCAAGGTGCAGGCCATCGCGGCCAAACCCAAGGCCGAGGTCAAGGAACTGACGCCCGAAGAAAAACGCGCGCAAGAGATCGCGGCCTTCAAGGCGCAGACCAAGCAACAGGTCACCCTGCTGGGCGTGGGCGGAGCGCTGATGCTGCTGGTAGGGCTGGTGGCTCCTGCCAGCTTCATGCAGCATTTCATCGTCTTCGTGCTGGCTGTTTTCGTGGGCTTCCAGGTGATCTGGAACGTCAGTCACAGTCTGCACACACCGTTGATGGCGATCACCAACGCGATTTCATCGATCATCATCGTGGGCGCGTTGATGCAGATCGGGTCGGGGTCTTTCCTCGTCATTCTGCTGGCGGCGCTGTCGATCTTCATGGCCGGGATCAACATCTTCGGCGGTTTCCTCGTAACCCGGCGCATGCTCGCCATGTTCCAGAAATCTTAAGGAGGCCGGGCACATGGAATTTGGCTTCACCACTGCCGCCTATGTCGTTGCGGCTGTTCTGTTCATCCTTTCGCTCGGCGGCCTGTCGAACCAGGAAAGCGCCAAGCGCGCGGTCTGGTACGGCATCGTCGGCATGGCGCTGGCGGTTTTCGCCACGCTGGTCGGCCCCGGATCGGGCCTGTGGCTGCTGTCGCTGCTGCTGATCATCGGCGGTGGTCTGATCGGTCAATATGTGGCGCAGCGCGTCCAGATGACCGAGATGCCGCAGCTTGTGGCCGCCATGCACTCGCTGGTGGGTCTGGCGGCGGTTTTCGTCGGGTACAACGCCCATTTCGAGATCAAGAATGTCGCCGAAGTCTTTGCGATCGTTGACGCGGCCAAGGATGCCGACCTGTCGGATCTGGGCGCCTTCGCGAAACTGATCGCCAAGAAAACCCCGGCCGAGCTGGCTATTCTGCATGTCGAGCTGTTCCTGGGCATCTTCATCGGTGCGATCACCTTTACCGGTTCGGTCGTGGCCTATGGAAAACTGGCCGGCAAGGTCACCTCGGCGGCCACCAAACTGCCGGGCGGGCATGCGCTGAACGCGGCGGCGGCTGGCCTCTCGCTGATCTGTCTGATCTGGTACACCGCTTCGGGTGGCTTCTTCCCGCTGTTCCTGATGACGCTGGCGGCGTTGTTCATCGGTTATCACCTGATCATGGGCATCGGCGGTGCCGACATGCCGGTCGTTGTGTCTATGCTGAACAGCTACTCGGGCTGGGCCGCGGCCGCGATTGGTTTCTCGCTGGGCAACGACCTGCTGATCGTCGTCGGTGCGCTGGTCGGCTCGTCGGGTGCGATCCTGTCCTACATCATGTGCAAGGCGATGAACCGTCACTTTGTCAGCGTGATCCTGGGCGGCTTTGGCGGCACTTCGGGGCCCCAGATGGAGGTTGAAGGCGAACAGGTGGCGATCGACGCCGACGGTGTTGCAGCAGCGTTGAACGATGCCGACAGCGTCATCATCATCCCCGGCTACGGAATGGCGGTGGCGCAGGCGCAGCAATCTGTCAGCGAACTGGTCCGTAAGCTGCGCGCCAAGGGCAAGAATGTGCGCTTTGCCATCCACCCCGTCGCGGGCCGTCTTCCGGGCCACATGAACGTGCTGCTGGCCGAGGCCAAGGTGCCCTATGACATCGTGCTGGAAATGGACGAGATCAACGACGACTTCCCGGAAACGGATGTCGCGATCGTCATTGGCTCGAACGACATCGTGAACCCTGCGGCGCAGGAAGACCCGAACAGCCCCATTGCCGGGATGCCGGTTCTGGAATGCTGGAAGGCCAAGCAGGTGATCGTCTCGAAACGCGGGCAGGGCACCGGGTATTCGGGCATCGAAAACCCGTTGTTCTACAAGGAGAACACCCGCATGTTCTATGGCGACGCCAAGCAGTCGCTGGACAAGCTGCTGCCAATGATCGACTGATCTGTGGCTCATATCCTTGGAAAAGGCGCCCCTCGCGGGCGCCTTTTTCCGTTTCAGGGTATGATGCCGTATCAACCCAATCGGCAGGAGGTGTTCCATGCATAAGGTAAACGGCATCGGCGGCGTGTTCTTTCGCGCCCGCGATCCGAAGGCTCTGTCGCAATGGTACGAGACCCATCTGGGCGTCAATCACTATGACCCGGTCCCGTGGAAGCAGCGCGAAGGCTACACCGTGTTTGCCCCTTTCGCCGCAGATACGGACTATTTCGGTGATGCCGCCCAGCAATGGATGATCAATTTCCGCGTCGACGATCTGGCGGCCATGGTCGACCAGCTGCGTGCGGCTGGAATCGAGGTGGAGACCCGTGACGAATGGAACAGCGAGATCGGAAAATTCGCCCGCCTGCACGACCCCGAGGGCAATCCGATCGAGCTCTGGCAGCCAAATCAATGAGATAGCCGGCTTGTATACCGCGGTATCCATGTAAGTATATGAAATAAATAGATAATTGATGAAATGCTTCGGTGTCGTATAGTGCCCGGAACACAAGGAGCCGCTCATGACGCCAATCGAGGATCATCCGCTGCGCTATGCGCTGGCCAATGAATTGCACGCGCGGCCGTTCCCCGTGGCGCAGGCGCCGTGCACGGTTGTATTCCTTGCGATCAAAAAACCGGTCGCCGCGGTGGCGCGCGACCGAGCCAAAGATATGGCTCACCTGATCGACCTGTTGGACCGCCACGGGGCGCAGCATCCGCAGCCCGATGCCACCCACTATGCCGGCCAGATCGGGCGGCACTGGTTGAAGTGGGAGCACCACACGGAATTCGTGACCTATACGGCCATCACTCAGAATGTCAGCGAGCGCGCCTTCAACCCCGCCGATTTCGAGGTATTCCCCCCCGACTGGCTGATGGCCAGTCCGGGCCAGCGCGTGACCTCGATCATGCTGCGGGTGGTGCAGCGCCCGGATGACGGGGCCACGCAAGCCGCGCTAGCGGATTGGTTCGAGCCGGAAAGCCTGGCGGTGTCGCGGGTGCTGGACGACTCGGCGATCTGCGCCAGCGATTTTCGCATCGACCCGGCAGGCCACATGCGGTTTGCCCTGTTCGTGTCCGAGGGCACCGGGCGCAGGCGCACCGGCCGGATCATCCAGCGCTTGTGCGAGATCGAGACCTACAAGGCGATGTCCATGTTGGGCTTTGCCCGGGTCAAGGCCCTGATGCCTCAGATCGGCGAGTTGGACCGGCAACTGACCCAGTTGATGGGCGAGATGACCAAGGATACGACCCATCCCGACGATCTGCTGCCGCAATTGCTGGCCACCTCGACCGAGCTCGAGACGCTGTCGGCGCGTTCGGCCTTTCGCTTTGCCGCGACGGGGGCCTATGAGGCCATCGTGCACCAGCGGATCGAGGCGCTGCGCGAGGATCGCTTTCACGGGCGTCAGACATTCGCCGATTTCATGATGCGCCGCTATGACCCGGCCATGCGCACGGTCAAGGCAACCGAACGGCGGCTGCAGGCACTTTCGGACCGGGCCATTCGCGCCGGCGACCTGCTGCGGACGCGGGTCGATGTCGAGCGCAGCGCGCAGAACCAGGCCTTGCTGGAGAGCATGGACCGCCGGGCGGATCTGGCGCTGCGATTGCAGCACACGGTCGAAGGCCTGTCGGTGGTCGCCATCAGCTATTACGCCGTGTCTCTGGTCAGTTACCTGCTGTACCCGTTGACCAATGCGGGGATCAGCAAGGGGATGCTGACCGCAGGCGTGACGCTGCCTGTAGTGGCGCTTGTCTGGCTGGCCGTGCGCCGCATCCGCCGCAAGCTGGAATAGCGCGGCTTGCCAACCGGCGCGCGGCCTGTATTGCTGCGAGGCAGATATTTCGCAGGCAGGGCAGGTTTCATGATCGGATTGGTTTCAGCCTGGCGGGCCGTGGCCGCCATGTTCATCCTGAACGGCGCCCTGTTCGGCATCTGGGCCTCGCGCATTCCGGCCGTCCGTGACCGTCTGGGGCTGAGCCACGAGGAACTGGGCTATGGCCTGCTGTTCATGGCGGCCGGGGCGGTGTGTTCCTTTCCCGTCACCGGACGCCTGACCGACAGGTTCGGGGCGGTGACCGTGACGCGGGTGATCGCGGTCCTGTACACGGCCTCACTGATCCTTCTTGCGGCCGCCGACAGCTTCGCCATGCTGGCTGCGTTCCTGTTCATCTTCGGGGCCTTCCACGGCTCGATGGATGTGGCCATGAACGCCTGGGCCGCCGAGGTCGAGCAGGCCTATGCCAAACCGGTGATGTCCTCGTTCCATGCAATGTGGAGCCTCGGCGCCGGGTTGGGGGCGCTCAGTGGCTATGGCGCGGTTCAGATGCAACTTGCCGTGCTGCCACATTTCCTGCTGGCCGGCGGGGCAACCGTCGCGCTGGCGCTTGCCTTGTCCTGGGTCCGATGGACGTCGCGGCGGGTGCAGTCCGACGGCAACGCGATCTTTGCCTTGCCCAGCGGCGTTCTGGTTCTGGTCGGGCTGACCGCGATGTGCGGCGCGCTGGGCGAGGGGGCAGTAGCTGACTGGAGCGCCATCTTTCTGCGGGATGTCACGGGTGTGGCTGAAAGCGTTGCGGCCTTGGGCTATGCCGTCTTTTCGGTGTCCATGGTTGCCGTGCGGCTGCTAGGCGGCCTCGTGATCGCCCGATTCGGCCCGGTGCCCGTGGCCCGGGTCAGCGGAGCCTGCGCGGCCGTGGGCGTATTCCTGGTGGTATCGGCCGGCGGCGCGATCGGGGCGCTGGCTGGATTCGCGATGATGGGCGTGGGCTATGCGGTGATCATGCCGCTGGCCTTCAGCCGGGCGGCGAATGACCCGCATGTCCCACCGGGGCAGGCCATCGCCAGTGTCGCCACTTTGGGGTACGGAGGTCTGCTGATCGGTCCGCCGCTTATCGGGCTTCTGGCGGGGATCCTGTCACTGCGGCTGGCCTTTGCCGTCCTGCTGCCGCTGGCGGTGGTGATCGTGGTGTTGGCCGGCGCGCTCAGGCGCGCCGACTGACTTTGGATCAGCGTCCGCGGATACGCGGATCGAGCGCATCGCGCAGGCCGTCGCCCAGATAGTTGACGCTCAGCACGGTCAGCGAGATTGCCAGGCCGGGCCAGAACACACGCTCGGGGTATTGCTGCAGATAGTCGACGCCATCGAACAGTAGCCGGCCCCAGGTGGGGAAGTCAGGCGGGAAGCCCAGCCCCAGAAAGGACAGCGCGCTTTCGGTGATGATCGCCGTGGCGATGCCCAGCGTGGCCGACACCATGATCGGCGACAGCACGTTGGGCAGGATGTGCCGTGTGATGATCTGCGTGTTGCTGGTGCCGATCGAGCGGGCGGCCAGAACGAACTCGCGTTCCTTGATCGCCAGCACGTCGCCGCGCACGATCCGCGCCGTAGGCATCCACGAGGTGATGCCGATGGCGCAGACGATCAGGATGAAGATCCCACGTTCAAGCCCGAACGCAGCGGACAGAGGCTCGCGGAACAGCAGCATCATCACCAGCAGCAGCGGCAGCAGCGGCAGGGCCAGGAACAGATCGGTCAGGCGCATCAGCGGCCCGTCCAGCCGTTTGAAGAACCCGGCAACCACGCCGATGAACGACCCCAGGAACAGCGCCAGCAGCATCGCGGTGATGCCGACCGATACCGAGGTCTGCCCCCCAGACATCATTCGCGCCATGATGTCCCGGCCCAGCTGATCGGTGCCGAACGGATGGGCCCAGCTGGGCCCCTGGTTGCGGGCACGGATGTCGATCTGGGTCGGGTCGATGGTCCACAGGAACGGGCCCAGATAGACGGCCGCGACGATGAAGATGAACAGCATCGCGCCGATCATGGCGCCCTTGTGGGTCTTGAACTGGTCCCACACGTCGCGCCACTGGCTGCGAGGTGGGGTGGTCAGTTCTTCCATTACATCGGCAGTCGGCAAGGCCGTCGAGGCCGGCGCAAGGCCCTCATCAGGGACCAGCGTGTCTGATTGATTGTGATCAGTCATAGCGGATCCTCGGGTCCAGAATGCCATAGAGAACGTCTGCGATCAGGTTGAACAGGACGATCAGCACGGCAAAGATGAAGGTCAGCGTCTGCACCATCGGCAGGTCATTGGCCTGAATGGCGCCGATCAGCAGTTGGCCGATGCCGTTCACCTTGAACACCTGCTCGGTGATGATCGCGCCACCAAAGATCGCCGGAATACCCAGAGCGATCACGGTAACCACCGGGATCATCGAGTTGCGCAGGACATGTACCATGACGACGGTGTATTCGCTCAGGCCCTTGGCGCGGGCGGTACGGACGTAATCCTGGTTGAGGTTGTCCAGCATCGAGGCGCGCATGAACCGGCTGAGCTGCGCGGTGATCTGCAGCGCCAGCACCATCACGGGCATGATCATCTGTTTCAGCTGAACGACGAAGCTGTCCCAGTCATTGACCACATGCGTCGTGTCATAGATCGACGGGAACCAGCCCAACTGGACCGAGAAGATCACGATCACCAGCACCCCCGAGAAGAACGGCGGAACCGAGAAGCCGACCATCGACACGAAGGTGCCCATCTGGTCGAACCAGGAATACTGGCGATACGCCGAATAGATGCCGATGGGCAGGGCGATCAGGATGGCGACCACATAGGCGGTGCCGACAACCCACAGAGTCTGCGGGATACGCTGAACGACGATGTCCATGACGGGCGAGCGGGTCTGCCACGAAATCACACGCAGGTCACCTTCGGAAAAGGTAGTGCCAAAGATGTGGTCGACCAGAACCTGCGGTTCGATCCAGAAGAACTGCACGATCCATTTCCAGAACCGGACATGCATCGGCTGGCCGAGGCCAAGCGCCTCGCGCATCTTCTCTTTGACTTCGGGCGGAACGGTAAGCGGAACCTGTGCCATCGGGTCGCCGGGGGCGAGTTCGAGCAACAGGAAGATGACGAGACTGATGAACAAGAGCGTCGGAACGGCCAGGATCAGTCGTCGAATGGTGAAGTTGAGCATTAAGAGGCGCCTTTATATGCGTCTTCTTGTTGGTGGAACTTGCGAAAGACCGCGCCCCGATACAAATCGGGACGCGGCTGTGCAAGGCTAGCGCTTAGGAACCGGTCTTGCGGTACCAGTCAGCGATGTTCCACAGTTCGCTGTCCCACACGTTCAGGACGACACCGCCCAGAGTGTTTGCGTGGGCCGACAGACGACCACGGTGGACCAGCGGGATCATGCCGCCGTTCTGAACCATGATGTCGTTCAACTGCTTCGCGATTTCGGCGCGCTGCTCCAGACCGGCGGTCTGCGCCAGTTGGGCGTGCAGTTTGTCGAACTCTTCGTTGCAGAAGCGGCTGATGTTTTCACCCTGCCACTGGGTCTCGGGACGCGGTGCCTTATCGCACAGGCCGTTGCCCAGATAGCTTTGCGGGTCGGTGCCGTTGAAGGTGTTGGCGTACATTTCAACGTCAGCATAGAACTTCTGGAACGTGTCGGGCGAGCCCGGGTCACCACCGAAGAAGACCGAGGCGTTGATGTTGCGCAGTTCGGTTTCGATGCCGATCTGGCTCCACCATTCCTTGATCAGCGCCTGGAAGTCCTGACGGACGGCGTTGGTCGAGGTCTGATAGACGATCTTCAGCGGAACGCCATCCTTCTCGCGGACGCCGTCGCCATCGGTGTCGACGATGCCGGCATCATCCAGCAGTTTCTTGGCGCCTTCGATATCCTGCGTGTCGCAGGTCATCGAGGTCGAGTTGAACGCAGCCGGAGCCGGCACCCAGTTGCAGGTCACTTTACCCGCCTGGCCATAGCCGATCTCAACCAGCAGCGGGCGGTCGATTGCCATCGACATAGCCTTGTAGACTGCCGGATCCTTCAGGAACGGGTGCGGGTGCTTGGCCGTCGAACGCTCGCCTTCCGGCAGTTCGGGCGACGGGTTGGTCTGGTTCAGCATGATGCGCTCGACCAGCGGGCCAAAGCCTGCCACCGGAGTGCCTTTGCCGCCTTCTTGCATCTGCGCGATCACTTCGGGCGCCAGCTGCAGGTTCCAGGCATAGTCGAACTCGCCGGTTTCCATCACGGCGCGACCGGCCGCGGTCGCATCGCCGCCGCCCTTGAAGGTCACGGTTGCGAAGGCCGGTTTCGCCGGGTCACGATAGTTGTCGTTGGCCTTGAAGGTGATCACGTCGTTCGGCTTGAACTCGGTGACGACAAACGGGCCGGTGCCGATCGGGTTGAAGTTCTGCTCGGTGCATTCCGGAGCTTTCGCGCCCATGCAGTCCGCGAACTGAGCTGCCTGGATGATCGGGCTTTCACCGCCGACGAACGGACCATAGGGGAACGGGGTCGGCTTGTCGAAAGTGACTTTGACGGTCAGATCATCCACAGCTTCGACGCTGGTGACGCCTTCGAACTTGGTCACCTGCGCACAGCCACCTTCGGGGTCCATGCAGTAGTCGGCGGTGAATTTCACGTCGGCCGAGGTGAACGGCGTGCCATCCGACCAGGTTATCCCCGGAGCGATCTTCCACGTGATCGAGGTGAGGTCCTCGCTCACGCCGCCGTTTTCGACGGTCGGGATTTCGGCTGCCAGATACGGCACCATGTTGCCGTCCTGGTCGTAGCGGGCCAGAGGTTCGATCACCAGCGAGGCCGCTTCGACGTCTTTGGTGCCGCCCGACAGGAACGGGTTCAGGATCGAGGGTGCTTGCCAATAGATGATGCTGACGTTGCCGTCCGATCCGCGCTCGGCCATGGCCATCGGGGCCATCGCCGTGCTTGCAATCGCACCAAGCAAAAGGGTTTTGATTTTCATCATACACTCCTTGTTGGACACATTCGTGTCTCGATTTTCTCCGCAAGGCCTGCGGATTTGGCGTTGCCGTGCCGGGCTCAAGCCACTGAAACAAAAGACAATTGCGCAAATGTTTGCGCACTACGTCCAATTTCTCGGCACGGTTACGCGGGGTATCGAAACAGAGTTTGCAGAAATTGCAAGCCTTGCCGCAGCGAAACTGGCAATGCGTTTGACTTTTCCTGTCAGCCCGCCTTAGCGTTCGGCAATCAAAACACTCATGCAGCCAAGGGGAGCGCTCGCGTGCTGGATCAGCCTATCGCCCAGATCAGGGAACTTCGGGTCGAATTCCAAACCAAGGATGGGCCCGTCGTCGGGGTCGAGGATGTCTCGTTCGAGGTCCGTCCGGGCGAAACCGTCTGCATCGTGGGCGAATCGGGATCGGGCAAGTCCGTGTCTTCGCTGTCGTTGATGCGCCTTGTCGAATTCGGCGGGGGTGAGATCGCCGGCGGACAGTTGATTTTCGACCGTAACGACGGGACCGAGCTGGATCTGGCCAAGGCCGATCAGGACCTCATGAAGCAGATTCGCGGCAACGAAATCGGGATGATCTTTCAGGAACCGATGACTGCGCTGAACCCTGTTTTCACGGTCGGGCGACAGCTGACCGAAGGGCTGCGGATTCACAAGGATATGTCCAAGTCCCAGGCCGAAGCACGCGCCTTGGAACTGCTGAAACAGGTCCGCATCCCCGAACCCGAGCGGCGGCTCAAGCAGTATCCGCACGAATTGTCGGGCGGGATGCGCCAGCGGGTTGTGATCGCCATGGCCATGGCCTGCGAGCCGCGCCTGCTGATCGCCGATGAGCCCACCACGGCGCTGGACGTGACGATCCAGGCCGAGATCCTGGCCCTGATGGACCGGCTGAAGCGTGAAACCGGCACGGCGGTCATGTTTATCACCCATGACATGGCCGTGGTCGCCCAGATGGCCGACAGGGTTGTTGTCATGTACCGCGGCAACAAGGTCGAAGAGGGCACCGTCACCGAGATTTTCGAGAATCCCCAGCATGACTACACCAAGGCTCTGCTGGCCGCGGTGCCCAAGCTGGGTGAAATGCGCGGAAAATCCGCCCCCGAGCCGATGAAGTTGCTGGGTGTCGAAGGACAGAAGATCGCCCCGATTCCCGGAACCGAGGATGTATTGCTGTCAGTTCGGAACCTGACCACGCGGTTCCCGGTAAAAGGCGGGATCCTGCGTCGCACCATTTCGAATGTGCACGCGGTCGAAGATGTCTCGTTCACCCTGAACAGAGGGCAGACGCTGAGCCTCGTCGGCGAGTCGGGTTGTGGAAAATCCTCGGCCGGCCGCTCGATCCTGCGGTTGATCGAGCCCATGGCCGGTGAAATCAGTCTTGATGGTGTGGACATCATGAAGCTGGACCAGAAGGGCCTGCGCAAGGCCCGCCTGGACATGCAGATGATCTTTCAAGACCCATTCGCATCGCTGAACCCTCAGATGCAGTTGGTTGATCAGGTGGCCGAGCCGATGCGCAACTATGGCGTGGCGTCGGGGTCGGAACTGCAAGACCGGGTCGCACAGCTGTTCGACAAGGTGCACCTGCCACGCAGCTTCATGCGTCGATTCCCGCACGAAATGTCGGGTGGGCAACGGCAGCGAATTGCGATTGCCCGGGCGCTGGCCCTGAACCCGAAACTGATCATTGCGGACGAAGCCGTTTCCGCGCTGGACGTTTCTGTTCAGGCGCAGGTTCTGAACCTGATGATGGAATTGCAGTCCGAACTTGGGCTGAGCTATCTGTTTATCAGCCACGACATGGCCGTGGTTGAGCGGGTCAGCCACCACGTGGGTGTGATGTATCTGGGCCGGATCGTCGAACTGGGCCCAAGGGCGCGTGTTTTCGAGAACCCACAGCACCCCTATACGCAGGCATTGATGAAGGCGGTTCCGATCGCCGATCCCAATCAGCGCAAAACGGAAAAAGATCTGAATTTCAAACCGATCCCGTCTCCAATTCACCCAATCGGCTATGAGCCTGCGCCTTCGGAATACCGCGAGGTCGAGCCGGGCCACTTCATCCTGACGACCGACAGCGGCTACTGACCCATATGCCACAGCGCCTGACTCCGCTTGAGATCATGACCAAGCTGATCTCGTTTCCCACCGTCAGCCGCGACAGCAACCTGCCGCTGATCGACTGGGTCGAAGACTACCTGAACGGCCACGGAATCCGCGCCCACAGATGGCCGGATCCGGACCAGCCGCACAAGGCGGCCCTGTTTGCCCATGTCGGCCCTTGGGAGGAAGGCGCGGTCGTGCTTTCCGGTCACACGGATGTGGTGCCGGTGGACGGACAACCCTGGGACAGCGACCCGTTTGTCGTGACCGAACGAGACGGCAAGTTTTTCGGACGTGGCACCTGTGACATGAAGGGCTTTGACGCCCTCGCCATATGGGCGCTGGTCGAGGCGCAGTACGCCGACGTCAAGCGCCCGCTGCAATTGGCGCTGAGCTTTGACGAGGAGGTCGGCTGCACCGGTGCGCCGCCCATGATCGTCGCCATGCAAGAGGTTCTGCCCAAGGGCTCGGCCGTGGTGGTGGGCGAGCCGTCGATGATGCAGGCCGTCACCGGCCACAAGGGCGGTTTCGGCTATGATACTCATGTGGTTGGATACGAGGTGCACAGTTCGATCATGCATACCGGTGTCAATGCGATCATGTATGCCGCGCCGCTGATCGACTGGGCGAATGCCCAGAACGACATCAACATGGCGGCGGACCCCAGCGACATCGCGGCAATCTTTGATCCTCCTTGGACAACCTGCCACGTGGGCATGATCAAGGGCGGCACTGCGCACAACATCACGGCCAAGGATTGCCGTTTCATGATGGATTTCCGGGTCGTCCCCGGCGAGCAGGCATCAGCTTGGAAAGAAGCCTATCTGGAACAGGTAAGAGTGGCGGAAGAGAAGATGCAGCAAGTGCATCCTAACGCCCATATCGAGGTGAAGGCCAGCTTTGCCGTTCCGGCGTTGGTCCCGGAAACAGATGGCGAAGCCGAGACGCTGGTGCGCGCCCTTACGGGCGACAACGCAACCCATGTCGTCAGCTATGGCACCGAAGCCGGTCAGTTTCAGGAAGCCGGTTACTCGGCCGTGATCTGTGGGCCCGGAGATATCGCCCAGGCGCACCAGCCGAACGAATACATCACGATCGCTCAGTTCAACGCCGGCCATGACTTCATGCAGCGTCTGGTCTACAAACTGGCGGCGTGACCCAAAAAGAGGCACTGGAAACTCAGGATTTCAGTCAGAAGCTCGGAGAGTTTAACATGCCGGTCAAAAACAGACTTGCTGAAATGCACGCCGAGATAACCAAGTGGCGGCGGCACCTGCATGCGCATCCCGAGTTGATGTACGACGTTCATGAAACCGCCGGCTTCGTTGTCGATAGGCTCAAGGAGTTCGGTGTCGATGAAATCACGCCGGGTATCGGTAAAACCGGTATCGTGGCCGTGATCCGAGGGCGGACGGACACGCAGGGGCGGGTGATCGGGTTGCGGGCCGACATGGATGCCTTGCCGATCAACGAGGCGACCGGAGTGGACTATGCTTCGACCGTGCCGGGCAAGATGCATGCCTGCGGGCATGACGGGCACACGTCGATTTTGCTCGGCGCTGCGCAATACCTTGCCGAGACGCGCAATTTCGACGGAACGGTGGTTCTGATCTTTCAACCGGCCGAAGAAGGCGGGGCCGGCGGTCTGGCCATGTGCCGCGATGGGCTTATGGATCGCTGGGGCATTCAGGAAGTCTACGGCTTGCACAACATGCCCGGCCTACCTGTCGGAGAGTTCGCAATCCGGCCCGGCGCGCTGCTGGCGTCGTCGGACGAGTTCGAGATTGTCGTGACCGGCAAAGGTGGCCACGCCGCCGCACCGCATGAAGCCATCGACACAACCTTGGTGGCATCGCATATCGTGGTTGCGCTGCAATCGGTTGTATCCCGCACCGTTGATCCGATCCGACGGGTGGTGCTGACGGTGGGGACGTTTGAAACTGACAGCGTCGCCTCGAACGTGATTGCGCACACGGTCCGGCTGCAGGGCACGGTTCGCACACTGGACCCGGAATACCGTGGCATCGCCGAGGAGCGCGTGCGCCGGATCGCCGAAGACACAGCCTCGGCTTTTGGCGCCAAAGCCCGCGTGACTTGGACGCCCGGCTACCCGGTGACGGTGAACTCCGAGGCGGAAACGGCTTTCGCCGCCGAAGCCGCCAAGGCCGTGGCCGGCAAGGTCAATGACGCAACGGATCCGATCATGCCGTCGGAAGACTTCGCCTACATGCTTCAAGAACGGCCCGGAGCCTACATCTTCTTGGGGAACGGCGACACGGCCATGTGCCACCATCCCGAATACAATTTCGACGACCAGGTCATTCCGGCCGGATGCAGCTGGTTCGCCGAGCTCGTCGAACGACGAATGCCCATCGCCTGAAACAGGAAAGACAGTCATGCCGATCAAGAACCGTTTTGCCGAAATGCACCCCGAAATCACCGGTTGGCGGCGCGACATACATCAGCACCCCGAAATTCTCTACGATACCCATCGGACCAGCGCATTGGTTGCGGAAAAACTGAAAGAGTTCGGTTGCGACGATGTCGTGACCGGAATTGGCCGGACCGGGGTGGTCGGCGTGATCAAGGGCAGGACCGACACCCAAGGCCGGGTGATCGGTCTGCGCGCAGATATGGATGCGCTGCCAATGCAGGAGCAGACGGGTGCGGAATATGCCTCCAAGACTGAGGGGGCCATGCATGCCTGTGGCCATGACGGTCACACTGCGATGGTTCTGGGCGCCGCCAAATATCTGGCCGAGACCCGAAACTTCGATGGGACCGCGATCGTGATCTTTCAACCGGCCGAAGAAGGCGGCAACGGTGCGGAAGCCATGTGCCAAGACGGTTTGATGGACCGGTTCGGCATCCAGGAAGTCTATGCGATGCACAACGTGCCGGGCCTGCCGACCGGGCAGTTTGCCATTCGCTCCGGGCCTCTGCTGGCGGCGGCGGACGAGTTCGACATCCATCTTGAAGGCCGCGGCGGTCATGCCGCCAAGCCGCAGGAAACCGTGGATACTACGGTCATGCTGTCGCAACTGATCGTGGCCCTGCAGACCATCGTTTCGCGCAACGCCGACCCGATCTTGCAGGCCGTTCTGTCGGTCACGGCGGTCGAGACCTCGTCGAATGCGTTCAACGTGATCCCGCAATCGGCCCGGCTGCGTGGCACCGTCCGCACCCATTCGAACGAGATGCGCGACCTGATCGAACAGCGACTGAATGAAGTTGTGCAAGGTGTCGCGGCGACCATGGGTGGCACCGCCACGGTGACCTACTCGCGCGGCGTTCCGGTCACGATCAACGCGGAAGAGCAGACCGGATATGCAGAATCCGCGGCAATTGCCGTCGGTGGCAGCTGTGCCGAAGCACCGATGGTGATGGGGGGCGAAGACTTCTCGTTCATGTTGCAGGAACGTCCCGGCGCCTTCATAGTCTTGGGAAATGGCGACAGCGCCGGGCTTCACCACCCCGAATACGATTTCAATGACGAGATCATTCCGATCGGATGCTCGTGGTTTGCAGAAATGGTCGAACGCCGGATGCCGGTGGCCTGAGATTTCTTAAGGAGAGAAGACGAAAATGCCAGTGAAGAACCGCTTTGCCGAATTGCAGGATGAAATCACCGCCTGGCGGCGTGATATTCACGAGAATCCTGAAATTCTGTTCGATACGCATCGCACCAGTGCGCTGGTTGCGGAAAAGCTGAGAGAATTCGGCTGCGACGAGGTGGTCACGGGGATTGGCCGCACCGGAGTTGTCGGGGTGATCAAGGGCAAGGCCGACACCAAGGGGAAGGTGATCGGATTGCGGGCGGATATGGACGCTTTGCCGATCCACGAGGCGACGGGGTTGGACTATGCTTCGAAAACGCCGGGTGCGATGCATGCCTGCGGCCATGACGGCCACACCGCCATGCTGCTGGGGGCGGCCAAATACCTGTCCGAAACGCGCAATTTCGACGGAACCGTCGTTGTTATCTTCCAGCCCGCCGAGGAGGGTGGCGGCGGCGGCCGCGAAATGTGCGAAGACAACCTGATGGAGCGTTGGGGCATTCAGGAAGTCTACGGAATGCACAATTGGCCCGGTAAGCCTGTGGGCAGCTTCTCGATCCGGCCGGGGGCGTTCTTCGCGGCGACTGACCAGTTCGATATCACGTTCGAAGGTCGTGGTGGTCATGCCGCCAAACCGCATGAAACCGTGGACACCACTGTCATGACTGCGCAGGCGGTTCTGGCGTTGCAGACCATCGCGTCGCGCAATGCCGATCCGATCGATCAGGTCGTTGTTTCGGTCACCTCGTTCGAGACCTCGTCGAAGGCGTTCAACGTGATCCCGCAGAAAGTGCAGATCAAGGGCACCGTGCGCACGATGAGCAAAGAGATGCGCGACCTTGCTGAGCAGCGCATCAACGAAATCTGCTCGGGCGTCGCCGCGACATTCGGCGGTACTGCCGATGTTAACTATATCCGGGGCTATCCGGTCATGATCAACAGCGACGAACAGACCGAGTTCGCCGCCGAGGTCGCCCGCTCGGTTTCGGGGGCCTGCGAGGAGGCGCCTTTGGTCATGGGCGGCGAGGATTTCGCCTACATGCTGGAAGAGCGCCCCGGCGCCTATATCCTGGTCGGCAATGGCGACACGGCGATGGTTCACCACCCGGAATACAATTTCAACGACGAGGCGATCCCTGCCGGGTGCAGCTGGTGGGCCGAGATCGTCGAACAGCGGATGCCCGCAGCCTGATACCGTGGCGGGGGCGCAGGCCCCCGCTGCTGCTTGCGGTCAGCGGCCTGCGTCCTCCAGACCCAGTTTGTCGCATAGCGTATCTACAACCGCATCCAGCGCCGATTTCTGGGTATTCACGCAGGACTGCGCCGCAGCTTGCGCCGCGGCCAGCGCCGATCTGTCCGACAGCCAGAGTTCGACCGCCTTGGCCAACTCGTAACCCGAGGACACTTCGACCGCGCCACCGCTATCCACCAGCGGGGCAAATGTCTCGGCAAAATTGTAGTAACCCGGCCCGGTGATCACCGCGGCCCCGGCCTGTGCGGGTTCGAACGGGTTGTGGCCGCCGATCTCTTTCAGCGACCCGCCCAGAAACACGATCTGGCACAGTGCGTACCAGGTGCCAGTTTCGCCCAATGTATCGGCCACGTAGACCTGCGTGTCGTCGGTGATCTGCTGCCCGGCGCTGCGCAGGGCGTGGCTTTGACCTGCGGCATCAATCAGGGCGCAGACCTCGTCCCGCCGTTCCGGGTGGCGGGGGATCAGCAGCAGCAGCAGGTCGGGCCAGCGGTTCAGCAATTCGGCATGGGCGGCCAGAACGGTCTCCTCCTCGCCCGCATGGGTCGAACTGGCGATCCAGACCGGCCGCGCGCCGATCTGCGCGCGAATATGCGACAACGTGTCTTGATCCACCGGCAGCGGATCGGACATGGCCTTGAGGTTGGTTCCGGGTTGCACCAGATCGGCGGGCGCGCCCATGACGATCAGGTTTGCGGCCGTGCGGTCGTTTTGCGTCAGGAACAGGCGGAACTGGCTCAGGACATAGCGGGCGGTGTCGGGGCGCTTCTTCCACCCGGCCACCGATTTCTCGGACAGGCGCGCGTTCAGCAGGGCCAGTGGTGTCCCACGCTGGGCGGTCTCGACGATCAGTCGTGGCCAGATCTCGCTTTCGACAAAGACGCCGGCATCGGGCCGCCAGTGATCCAGGAACCGCGCCACCGGGCCGGCGCTGTCCAGAGGGGGGTATTGGTGGCGGGTGCGCGGCGGCAGACGTTTTTCCACCAGCGCCGCCGAGGTCGGGGTGCCAGAGGTGATCAGGAACTGTGCATCCTCGATCCGTTCGCTCATGCGCCTGATAAGGCTCAGAACCGACAGGCTTTCGCCAACGCTGGCCGCATGGAACCAGATCAGCCGACCGTCGGGCCGGGGCTGGCTCGCATGGCCCAGCCGCTCGCGCTGACGGACCTCGGAAACACCCGCCGTCTGCAGCTTGGCGCGAACGGTGCGCCAGGCCAATGGCATGGCGATGGACGTCAACGCGCAGTACATACGGTACAGCGTCGTGGGTTGCCCCGACTGGTCTGCCATGTCAGCCGCCCGTGTGGCTCATGTGACGGCTCATCTGGCCATCGATCTTCTGGCGGGAATAGTCGAAATCATGGCCCTTGGGCTTGAGGGTAATCGCCGCGCGGATCGCCTGTTCCAGTGGCTCTTCACTGTTGGGGTGGTCGCGCAGAGGGGCGCGCAAGTCGGCCATGTCCTCTTGCCCCAGGCACATGTACAACTCGCCCGTGCAGGTCAGGCGTACCCGGTTGCAACTTTCACAGAAATTATGGCTGAGCGGCGTGATGAAGCCGATCTTCTGCCCGGTTTCCTCCAACCGGACATAGCGCGCCGGTCCGCCCGTGCGCTCGGCCAGATCGGTGACAGTATAGTGGTTTTCGTACTCGGCCCGCACGTCTTTCAGCGACCAGTACTGGTCCAGCCGGTCCTCGTTGCCGATGTCACCCATGGGCATGACCTCGATCCAGGTCAGGTCCATGTCGCGCTCGGCGCACCAGCGGGTGATCTTGGGGAGTTCGTCCTCGTTGAACCCTTTCAGGGCCACCGCGTTGATCTTGACGCGCAACCCGGCCTTCTGCGCGGCATCGATCCCGCCCAGGACCTGTTTCAAGCGACCCCAACGGGTGATCTGGGCGAATTTGTCCTCGTCCAGCGTGTCGAGCGAGACATTCACCCGCCGCACCCCGGCGGCATACAGGTCGTCGGCGAACCGGGCGAGTTGCGAGCCATTGGTGGTCAGCGTCAGCTCTTTCAGTGCGCCGCTGTCCAGATGCCGGGTCATCGAGTCGAAGAACCCCATGATCCCACGGCGCACAAGCGGCTCGCCCCCGGTGATCCGCAGCTTTTCCACGCCCAGTCGAATGAAGGTCGAACACATCCGGTCCAGTTCTTCCAGCGTCAGCAGCTCTTTCTTGGGCAGAAAGGTCATGTTTTCAGACATGCAGTAGACACAGCGGAAATCGCAGCGGTCCGTGACGGAGACGCGGAGATAGGTGATTGCGCGGGCAAACGGGTCGATCAACGGAGCAGTCATGCCCAATAGGTAAAGCGCACCGTGCCTTGCGACAAGTCAGAACTGCGCTTGAGGGGTGGAACGCGGGCGCGGGCAGGGGTAGGCTGGTCGCATGCGATACCTGTTTGTCATTATTCCTGCGTTTCTGACCGGCTGTGATGCGGTGCGGCAAAGCCTTGATCGCGCCCCGGATGCGGAACCTGCGCAGACGACAGAAACCGCCGCTGCGACCGAAGAGGTGGAAGCAACGCCTGTTGCGGCCGTGAACACCGGATGGGCCGGCGCCAAGACAACGATTGCCGGACTGGGCGATCCGAACAAGCCCGGACGCTGGCTTGAAACGCCGTTGGTCGAAACTGAGATCAATGGCCGGGTGGTCGTGCCCAAGACGGGCGCGCAGGCCTATATCACACTTGTACCGGCGCCCTCAGGTGGCAGCCGCCTGTCGGTTGAGGCGATGCGTGCGCTGCTGGTGCCGTTTGACGAGCTGGTCGAATTGGACGTTTATTCCAACTGATCTTTCAGGTACTTGCCGGCCTCTTTGCGGGCAAAAGGCTTCATCGCGTGACCTTGCGCGGCCAGAAACGCCCAGACCCGGTCGGGGTCGTGTTTGGAGAGGTCGCGCAGCCACCAGGCCACCGCCTTCTGGATGAACCAGTCGCGATCAGGGGCATAACCGGCGGCCCACCCCAGAATTCGGTCGCGGCGCTCAAGGTCTTCGGGCTTGGGGTGGTTCTGCTTGGTCCAGGGCAGGGTGGCCACCAGCGCCGCGCGTCGGGTCCACATGTGATCCGAGGTCGTCCAGCTTTCGACCTGGTCCAGCCGCGACGGATCGGCCCACAGGCGCTTTTGCACGGCCATGCTCGCATGATCGGCCACCGCCCAGGCGTCGAAATCGGGCAGCCAGCTTTGCAGCAGGTCCCAAACCGCCTGATCGGGGCGGATGCGCGCTTGGGTCAGCAGCTTGGCGGCGGCCAGCCGCGCCTCGTGGATGTTGGTCTGCCACAGCTGATCGGCCAGCGCGACACGGGCGTCCACGTCCATCTGCTGCCGCCAGCTTTTGGTCAGATCATTCAGCACCGGATTCGGTACCCCAAGATAGGGGCGATCGACCTTGTGATAGGCCGCCATCTGGGCGGCCCGGTCCGGGTCGGCATGGGCCTTGATCTGGTCCAAGGGGCTGTCCGGCATGGCGGCTTACTCGACCGTGACGGATTTCGCCAGGTTGCGCGGCTGGTCCACATCGGTGCCCTTGGCGACCGCCGTGTGATAGGCCAGCAGCTGCGCGGGCACCGAATACAGGATCGGCGCCACCGAGGCGTGGGCATGCGGCATTCGGATCGTGCTCCAGACGCCGTCCTTGGCATCTGCGATCCCGTCGTCGTCCGAGACCAGAATGACCTTGCCCTTGCGTGCCATGACCTCTTGCATGTTCGACACGGTCTTGTCGAACACCGCATCGCGCGGGGCCATGACCACCACGGGCATGTGCTTGTCGATCAGGGCGATGGGGCCGTGCTTCAACTCGCCCGAGGCATAACCTTCGGCGTGGATATAGCTGATTTCCTTGAGTTTCAGCGCGCCTTCAAGGGCCAGCGGGTACATCAGGCCGCGGCCCAGGAACAGAACGTCGCGCGCCTCGGACAGGCGCTGAGCGGATTTCCGGATCGCCTCCTCCTGATCCAGCGCGGCGTTCAGCAGCGTCGGCAGGCCGCGCAGCGCGGCGGCGTGATCGGCCAGCGCATCGTCGCCCAGCGTGCCCCGGTCGGCCGCGGCCTTGAGCGCCAGCATCAGCAGAACGCTCAGCTGGCAGGTAAAGGCCTTGGTCGAGGCCACACCGATCTCGACCCCGGCATGGATGGGCAGCGCCACGTCGCTTTCCCGCGCGATCGAGCTTTCGGGGACATTGACCACCGACACGATCTTGTCGGCCTTGCCCTCGCAATAGCGCAGCGCGGCCAGGGTGTCGGCGGTTTCGCCCGACTGGCTGACGAACAGGGCCAGCGTGCGGTCGGTGATCGGCGGTTCGCGATAGCGGAACTCGCTGGCGATATCGACCTCGACCGGCATCCGGGCCAGTTGCTCGAACCAGTACTTGGCGGTCAGACAGGCATAGAAGGCTGTGCCGCAGGCCACCATGGTCAGGCGGTCCAGCTTGGAGAAATCAAGATCCGCGTCCGGCAGAACCACCCGGTCGCTGCCGGTGGGCAGGTACGAGCGGACCGCCTCAGCCACCACCACCGGCTGTTCGGCGATTTCTTTGGCCATGAAATGCTTGTGCCCGCCCTTGTCGGTCCGGGTCTGATCCAGCTGGATCTTGCGGATCTCGCGATTTGCGATCTCGCCCGCCTCGTTGCGGATCTCGACCGAAATGCGGGTGACCACGGCGCGGTCGCCTTCTTCCAGATAGGTGATCCGGTCGGTCAGCGGCGCCAGTGCGATGGCGTCCGAGCCCACGAACATCTCGCCATCCCCGTGCCCGATGGCCAGCGGCGAGCCCTTGCGGGCGGCGACGATCAGGTCATCCTCGCCATCGAACAGGAAGGCCAGCGCAAAGGCGCCTTGCAGCCGGTCGATGGTCTTGAAGGCGGCCTCGACCGGGCTCAGCCCCGATTTCATGTAGAATTCCGTCATCAACGCGACGGTTTCGGTGTCGGTCTCGGTCTGGAAATCGATTCCGTTCTCGGCCAGTTCGGCCCGCAGCTCGCGATAGTTTTCGACGATGCCGTTGTGGACCACGGCAACCGGTCCGGCCTGATGCGGGTGCGCGTTGCTGACCGAGGGTGCGCCATGGGTCGCCCAACGCGTGTGCCCGATGCCGGATTTGCCAGGCAGGGGGTCATGCACCAGCAGGTCACTGAGATTGACCAGCTTGCCCACCGCGCGCCGACGGCCCAGCTTGCCGCCGTTTACGGTTGCGATGCCCGCACTATCATAGCCGCGGTATTCTAGTCGTTTCAGTGCTTCGACCAGGATGGGCGCCGCCTCGTGCTTGCCCAATACGCCAACAATTCCACACATTTACTCAGGCTCCCTTGTCCCGGCGTGCCTTTTTCGATTTCAGCATCTCGAACAGCTTGAGGGCATAGCCCGGCTTGTTTTCCTGTTTGGCGCGGCCCACCGCCAGGGCGTCGGGTTCGACGTCGCGGGTCACGATGGTGCCGGTGGCCGTCATCGCGCCGCTGCCCACGGTGACCGGGGCCACCAGCATGGTATTCGAGCCGACAAAGACATTCTCGCCGATCACCGTGCGGTGCTTCATCACGCCATCATAGTTGCAGGTGATGGTGCCCGCGCCGATATTCGTGCCCGCGCCCACCGACGCATCCCCGACATAGCTGAGGTGATTGACCTTTGCGCCCTCGGCAATCTCGGCATTCTTGATCTCGACGAAATTGCCGATGCGGGTGTTTTCGGCCAGTTCCGCCCCAGGGCGCAGGCGGGCATAGGGGCCGACCACGGCGCCGCGGCTGACATGGCAGCCTTCCAGGTGCGAAAACGCCCGGATCGTCGCGCCGCTTTCGACCGTGACACCGGGGCCGAAGACCACGTTGGGTTCGATCACCGTGTCGCGGCCGATCACCGTGTCGGCGGCCAGATAGACCGTCTCGGGGGCCATCAGGGTGACGCCCAGATCCAGCAGCTCGGCCCGGGCGCGGGCCTGGAACACGGCGTCGGCTGCGGCCTGATCGGCGCGCGAGTTCACGCCCAGCGTCTGCGCCTCGTCGCACGAAACGGCGGTGACCTTCAGACCGCGGTCGCGCGCGATCTCGACCACGTCGGTCAGATAGTATTCGCCCGACGCGTTGTCGTTTCCGACCGCGTCGATCAGGTCGAACAGAGTGCCCGCGTCACACGCCAGAAGGCCCGAGTTGCAGAAGGTTATGGCGCGTTCTTCATCTGACGCGTCCTTGAACTCGACGATCCGCTCCAAGGCGTCGCCGTTCATCACCAAGCGGCCATACCGGGCCGGGTCGGCGGCCTCGAAGCCCAGGATAACCAGATCGTTGTCAGCCCGCGCGGCGATCATGCGCTCCAGCGTGTCGGGCTGCAGAAACGGGGTGTCGCCGTACAAAACGACCACGTCGCCGGTGAACCCGTCCAAAGCCGCGCGCGCCTGGGCGACGGCATGGGCGGTGCCCAACTGTTGGTCCTGCACGACGATGCGGGCGTCTTCATCCTCGGCCCGCGCGACCTTGGCCACCGCCTCGGCGCCGTGGCCGGTGACGATGACCGTGCGTTTGGGTTCCAGAACCGACCCGGCGCGCATGGCGTGCACCAGCATCGGAACCTGGGCGATCGGGTGCAGAACCTTTGGGATATCCGAATTCATCCGGGTGCCTTTTCCGGCGGCAAGGATGACAAGGGCAGTGCTCATGAATGCGTTTTCTCTTTTGTTTTGTCGCGGTCCGTTTTATCCGCTGAGGGCAAAGGCGCAAGCCGTTCGGCCATCAAACAAGATTGCCGTTTGCAACACGACATGGCGGAAAACTGCCGAGCAAGGAGACAGAATGCGCACGGTCATCTTCGATCTGGACGGGACTTTGGCCGATACGTCGGGCGATCTGCTGGCGGCGGCGAACCACTGTTTCCGGCAGATGGGGCATGGCGATGTGCTGGTGCACGGGCAGGATGCGGCGGTGGCTTTGCGTGGAGGACGGATGATGTTGACCCATGGGTTGAAACGCGTGGGCGCCTACGACGAAGAGACCGTGAATGCCTATTACCCGGTCCTTCTGGACGCTTATGCGCAGGCGATTGATACCCACACCACCTTCTATCCCGGTGCGCTGCAGGCGGTCGAAGCGCTGAAAGCCGCCGGGTACGGTGTCGGCATCTGCACCAACAAACCCGAGACGCTGGCCGAGCTGCTGATGACGCGTCTGGGCGCGCGGGCGCTGTTCGGCTCGCTGGTGGGGGCGGATACCCTGCCGGTGCGCAAGCCCGACCCCGCGCCGCTGCGCGAAGCGGCGCGCCGGGCAGGTGGGCATCCCGACCACTGCATTCTGGTGGGCGACTCGGATACCGACCGGAACACGGCCCGCGCCGCCGGAGTGCCTTCGATCCTTGTGACCTTCGGCCCGTCCGGCGATGACATGGCCGCGCTGCAGCCCGAGGCGCTGCTGCACCATTTTGACGATCTGCCCGCAATCGTCGCCGAGCTTGTGGGCGCGGCGGCCTGATCTCTTGACCCGCGCTGCGACTGGCCCCACAAACGACGCCATGACCGAGCGATTTTCTGGCAGTTTCACCCAGCAGGAGCCGATCCCCGACGAGGCGATCGAGGCTGCGCTGGCCGTTCTGCGTCACGGGCGGTTGCACCGCTACAACGTGGCCCCGGGAGAGCTGAGCGAAACCGCCCTGTTGGAACAGGAATTTGCCGCGCAGACGGGCGCGAAATACTGTCTGGCCGTGTCCTCGGGCGGCTATGCGTTGGCCACGGCCCTGCGTGCCGTGGGGGTCCAGCCGGGGGATGCGGTTCTGACCAACGCTTTCACGCTGGCCCCGGTGCCGGGGGCGATCGCCTCTGTCAATGCGCGCCCGGTTTTCGTGGGCGTGACCGAGGGGCTGACTATCGATCTGGACGATCTGGAAGCCAAGCTGGACCGCGCCAAGGTTCTGATGCTCAGCCACATGCGCGGGCATCTGTGTGACATGGACCGGTTGATGCAGATGTGCGACGCCGCCGGAGTGACGGTGATCGAGGACTGCGCCCACACGATGGGCGCCGCCTGGCGCGGGCAACTGTCCGGCCGTCAGGGGGCGATCGGCTGCTATTCCTGCCAGACCTACAAACATGTGAACTCGGGCGAGGGTGGTCTGCTGGTTACAGATGACGAGATGCTGGCGGCCAAGGCCACAATGCTTTCGGGCTCGTACATGCTGTATGAACGCCACCTTGCGGCGCCGGGTCCCGAGGTGTTCGAGCGGATCAAGTACACCACGCCGAACGTGTCGGGGCGGATGGACAATCTGCGCGCGGCGATCCTGCGGCCCCAATTGCGCGATCTGGATCGGCAGGTGCGGCGCTGGAACGAACGTTATGCCGAGATCGAGTCGGGCCTGCGCGGCACGCCCGGCCTGACCATCGTCGAGCGGCCCGCCGAGGAGAGCTATGTCGGCTCGTCGATCCAGTTCCTGCTGCTAGATTGGGCGCCTGAGCAAATCGCCGAGGTTTTGCGACGCTGCGCAGATCGCGGGGTCGAGCTGAAATGGTTCGGCGGGGCCGAGCCAACCGGGTTCACCTCGCGCTATGACAGCTGGCGCTATGCCGAGTCGGAGCGGATGCCCGAGACCGACCGGATTCTGCGCGGGATCATCGACATGCGCGTTCCGCTGACCTTTTCACTGGACGATTGCCGCCTGATTGCCGGCATCATCCGCGCCGAGGTCGGCGCTGTTTTCCAACAGTAATTCAATCGAGTGCGCCATGCGGCGCATGCTCGAACCCTGCAAAAGCCGCTCAAGGGGCGGCTTTTTCATTTGGGTCACGCGATGATTGACCGCGCGGGGAAAGGTCTGTATCAGTTTATTGAACACCTGTTCATTAACGCGAAAGAGGAGAGCGCGGATGTTCACGGCGACAATGCAATTCGATCTGGGTGAAGATGTGAACGCGCTGCGCGAGATGGTGCACCGCTGGGCGCAGGAGCGGGTCAAGCCGATGGCGGCCGAGATCGACAAGACGAACGCGTTTCCTAACGAGCTGTGGAAGGAAATGGGTGAACTCGGTCTGCTGGGCGTAACCGTTCCCGAACAGTATGGAGGCGCCGAAATGACCTATCTGGCGCATACGATCGCGGTTGAAGAAATCGCACGCGCCTCGGCATCGGTGGCGCTGTCCTACGGGGCCCATTCCAACCTTTGCGTCAACCAGATCAAGCTGAACGGCACTGAAGAGCAGAAGCAGAAATACCTGCCGCGCCTGATTTCGGGCGAACACGTAGGTGCCCTGGCCATGTCGGAACCCGGAGCGGGGTCGGATGTTGTGTCGATGAAACTGCGGGCGGAAAAGCGCAACGACCATTACCGCCTGAACGGCCACAAATACTGGATCACCAACGGGCCGGATGCCGATACGCTGGTCGTCTATGCCAAGACCGACCCCGAGGCCGGGTCCAAGGGCATCACGGCCTTCCTGATCGAGAAAGAGATGAAAGGGTTCTCGACCTCGCCCCATTTCGACAAGCTGGGTATGCGCGGTTCGAACACGGCCGAGCTGATCTTCGAAGATGTCGAGGTGCCCTTCGAGAACGTGCTGGGCGAAGAAGGCAAGGGCGTTGCGGTTCTGATGTCGGGCCTCGACTATGAGCGCGTGGTTCTGGCCGGGATTGGCACCGGCATCATGGCTGCCTGCCTGGACGAGATCATGCCCTATCTGGCCGAGCGCAAGCAGTTCGGCAAACCGATCGGAACCTTCCAGCTGATGCAGGGCAAGATCGCCGACATGTACACCGCGATGAATTCGGCCCGGGCGTATGTCTACGAGGTCGCCAAGGCCTGTGATCGGGGCGACGTGACCCGGCAGGATGCGGCGGCGTGCTGTCTCTATGCGTCCGAGCAGGCGATGGTGCAGGCGCATCAGGCGGTTCAGGCCATGGGCGGGGCCGGGTTCCTGGCGGATGCGCCGGTTAGCCGGATCTTCCGCGATGCCAAGCTGATGGAGATCGGCGCGGGCACCAGCGAGATTCGCCGGATGCTGATCGGCCGCGAATTGATGAACGAAATGCTCTGAAGAAAAACGCCTCGCCGACGAGGTCACGGCGAGGCGTATCCGATCGAAGGATCAGAAGCGATGGACGTAGGACACGCCAACCAGCCACGGATCGATCTCGGCCTTGCCGATGTCGGCTCCGTTGAGGGTGACGTCCGAGTCGATGTCGAACCAGCGGACGTTCAGGCGAACCGCGCCCTTGTCCGTGACCATGTAGTCCAGGCCGGCCTGCAGCGACACGCCGAACGAGTCGTCGACCTTCAGATCGCCCAGCGGCGATTCCTCGTCAAAGAACACGGTGTAGTTCAAACCGGCGCCGACATAGGGTTTCCAGGCGCTGCTGGTTGCAAAGTGGTAGTTCAGCGACAGTGTGGGCGGCAGGTGCTTGACGCTGCCCGCGTCGACACTTCCGCCCAGCGTGATGTCATGGCTGAACGGCGTTGCGGCCAAAAGCTCGATGCCCAGATTGTCACGAATGAAATACTCGGCGGTGAAGATCGGGCGGGTGTCCGAGTCGACGTCGGCGCTGAAGCCGGCGAGGGATCCGTTGTCGGATTTCGGGTCGAGGTAGCCGATACCGACACCAACGGTCCAGTCTCCCTGAGACTGGGCGAATGCGGGGGCCGAAACAGCGGCCAACGCGGTGGAAAGGGTGAGGATGGCGAGTTTGCTGGTCATGTTCTTGCCTTTGGTTTTGTGTGCAAGCCGACCATGCCTGAAGGACGGGGCGGCCACTCTGATCTGCATCAAGTTTCGTTGATGTTCGATATTCAGTTTGGCGCGGCAAGTCGCTTAAATTTAAGGGAAAAACGCCATGCGTCCCGCTGAGGTCATACCGGGTTTGCGGTCTGGTGGCAGCTGGGACATTCCGCCCAGGCTGAACATGGCACGTCAGTGCCTGTCGCGGCCTAGTGAGCAGGTGGCGATCCTCGATCTGTCTTCCGAGGCTACGACCGAGATCACCTATGGTGAACTGGAACAAATGACCGACCGGCTGGCGCGCGGGTTGCTGGGCAGGGTGCAACCCGGCGACCGGGTCGGCGTGCTGCTCAGCCAGTCGCCGTGGTGCGCGGCGGCGCATCTGGCCATCTGGAAGATTGGGGCAATCTCGGTGCCGCTGTTCAAGCTGTTCAAGCGCGATGCCCTGGCCTCGCGCATCGGCGATGCGGGGGCCGGGTATGTGCTGACCGACGGCGAGGGCGCCGATATGCTGGGCGATCTGGCGCAGCCGTTGATCGTGTCCGAGCTTGGGGCGGACGGGCCTGCGGTGGATTATGCTGACACCGGCCCCGAGGATCCGGCGGTGCTGATCTATACCTCGGGGACGACGGGTAAGCCCAAGGGCGCGTTGCACGGGCACCGGGTGCTGACCGGGCATCTGCCGGGCGTTTCGATCAGCCACAACCACCTGCGCGCGGGCGACTGCCTGTGGACGCCGGCCGACTGGGCCTGGATCGGCGGGTTGTTCGACGTCCTGATGCCGGGGCTGGCGCTGGGCATTCCGGTTGTTGCCGCGCGGCTCGACAAGTTTACCCCCGAGGCCTGCGCGGATGTGATCGCGCGCGGCGGCGTGCGCAACGTGTTCTTTCCGCCCACGGCCCTGCGGATGCTCAAGGCCGCGGATGTGACGATCCCCGGCCTGCGGTCCGTGGCTTCGGGCGGAGAGCCGCTGGGCGCGGAAATGCTGGCGTGGGGAGAGCGGGCCTTTGGCCTGACGATCAACGAATTCTACGGCCAGACCGAATGCAACATGGTGGTTTCCTCCTGCGCCGAGGATTTCCCCGCGCGCCCGGGCTGCATCGGCAAACCGGTGCCGGGGCATGAGGTCGCGGTGATAGACGCTGACGGCAACCCGACCGACGCCGAGGGTGATGTGGCCATCCGGCGCGGCTCAGCCTCGATGCTGCTGGAATACTGGAACAACCCGCAGGGCACGGCCGAGAAGTTTCGCGGCGATTGGCTGATCACCGGTGACCGCGGCGTGTGGGAGGACGACTATCTGCGCTTTGTCGGCCGCGAGGATGACGTGATCACCTCGGCCGGCTACCGCATCGGCCCGGCCGAGATCGAGGATTGCCTGCTGACCCATCCGGCGGTGGCCACCGTGGGCGTGGTCGGCAAACCTGATCCACTGCGGACCGAGATCGTGAAGGCCTATGTGGTGTTGAAACCGGGGTCCGAGGCCTCGGAGCAAGAGCTGCAGGATTGGGTCAAGGACCGTCTGGCGCATTATTCCTACCCGCGAGAGGTGGCTTTTGTGCAAGACTTACCTTTGACCGTGACGGGAAAAGTCATTCGCAAGGAATTGAAACGTCGCGCGTCCGAGGAGATGTGCCATGGCAGATAAATCCAGCGTCCGGACCGGAATCGAGTTCAGCGCGACAGTCATCGCGGTCATCGGGGCCGTGTGGGCCGGAAAGACCTATTTCGAAACGTGGATGCACGACACGATCGACAAGGCGGTCGAAGAAAAGATCGCCGTCATCGAAAAACTGCAATTGGCCGACCTTCTGGTTTTATACGGCTACCCGGATGAGGCCATCTCGGAATTGCGCAAGATCGCCGATCGGGTCGCCAGGCTGGACGCCGATGACAAACGAAAGATCGCCTTTTACGACAACTATCTGGATGCGGTGGCCGATTCCGACGGCACCCTGAAATTCGAACCGGAAATCCGGATGTTGCACTCGGTTTTCAGCAATGAAATGCAGACCGACGGCTGGCATGACGAGAAGCTGGCCTATGTCGCGATGTTCCTGCCCGAGGCGCAGGCGGATGACGGGTATTTCGACCGTCAGGTCGTGGGGCGGCTCAAGCTTGCGGTCAACCAATACGAGGCAGACGACGACTATGAGAGCCTCGGGAGCGCCTATCGTAACCTGTCGCTGGCCTATCTGTGTCGCGGAGAACAGGACATGGCCGTCGAGGCGATGGAAATGGCGGCCGAGATGCTGCCGTTCGAGTATTATTTCATGGTTCCGATGTGGGACCTTGAGGATTTCCTCGAAGAGCCGGAAATCAAGAAGCTGGACACCGTCTGCTCCAGCAACGTGTCCCAGGGCTATGCGCGCATCATGCAGAGCTTTGGCGTCAGCGAAAACCCCGTTCGCGAATTTCTGAGAGAGTATACCAGATGAAGCTGCGATCTTCCGCTTTGCCCTCGTCCGATGGCTTCAAGCAAAACCGTGCCGCGCACCTCGACGCGCTGGCGCAGATCTCTGACGCCGCCGAGGCCGCGCGCATGGGCGGGGGCGAGAAATCGCGCGAACGCCATGTGTCGCGGGGCAAGATGCTGCCGCGCCGGCGGGTGGCCAACCTGCTGGACCCGGGGTCTCCGTTTTTGGAAATCGGCGCGACGGCGGCGCATGGCATGTATGGCGGCGCGGCCCCCTGTGCAGGCGTCATCGCGGGCATCGGCCGGGTGCAGGGGCAAGAGGTCATGGTGGTCTGCAACGACGCCACTGTGAAGGGCGGCACCTATTATCCGATGACTGTCAAAAAGCACCTGCGCGCGCAGGAGATCGCCGAAGAAAACCATCTGCCCTGCATCTATCTGGTGGACAGCGGCGGCGCGAACCTGCCCAACCAGGACGAGGTCTTTCCCGACCGCGACCATTTCGGCCGCATCTTCTACAACCAGGCTCGGATGAGCGCCAAGGGCATTCCGCAGATTGCCGTGGTCATGGGCTCGTGCACCGCGGGCGGCGCCTATGTGCCGGCCATGTCCGACGTGACCATCATCGTCAAGGAACAGGGCACGATCTTTCTGGCCGGCCCGCCGCTGGTCAAGGCGGCGACGGGCGAGGTCGTCAGCGCCGAAGACCTGGGCGGCGGCGATGTGCATACGCGCCTGTCCGGCGTCGCCGACTATCTGGCCGAGGATGACGCCCACGCGCTGGCTCTGGCCCGCCGGGCCGTTGGCTCGTTGAACCGGAACAAGCCGCAGACGGTGGATTGGGCCAGCCCCGAAGACCCGGCCTATGACCCCGAGGAAATCCTGGGCGTTGTCCCGGCCGATTTGCGCACGCCCTACGACATCCGCGAGGTGATCGCACGTCTGGTCGATGGCTCGCGCTTTGACGAGTTCAAGCCTCGGTTCGGTGAAACGTTGGTGACCGGCTTTGCTCATGTCAAAGGCTGCCCCATCGGCATCATCGCCAACAACGGCGTGCTGTTTTCCGAGGCCGCGCAGAAGGGCGCGCATTTCGTTGAATTGTGCAGCCAGCGCAAGATCCCGCTGGTCTTCCTGCAGAACATCACCGGGTTCATGGTGGGCCGCAAGTACGAGAACGAAGGCATCGCGCGCCACGGCGCCAAGATGGTGACCGCCGTGGCCACCACAAGCGTGCCCAAGATTACCATGCTGGTGGGCGGCTCGTTCGGGGCCGGGAACTATGGCATGGCGGGCCGCGCCTATCAGCCCCGCTTCCTGTGGACGTGGCCGAACAGCCGTATCTCGGTCATGGGTGGCGAACAGGCCGCCGGTGTTCTGGCAACGGTCAAACGCGACGGGATCGAACGGCAGGGCGGCACATGGTCGGCCGAAGAAGAGTCCGAATTCAAACGCCCGACGCTGGAAATGTTCGAGGAACAGTCGCACCCGCTTTATGCCTCTGCCCGGCTATGGGATGACGGCATCATCGACCCGCGGAAAAGCCGCGACGTGCTGGCCCTGTCGCTGAGTGCCGCGTTGAACGCCCCGATTGAGGACACGCGCTTTGGCGTGTTCCGGATGTAGAAGGGGCGGTTCGATGCTGGAGAGCTTGAAAGAAAGATATCCGGGGGCCGAGACCTTTCAGTTCGGCGACAACCGCGCATTGTGCGACGAGTTGCTGGCTCTGGTCCGCTCGGGGCGCAAGACAGCGACATGTGGCGCGTTGCGTGACTTTGCGACGGGTGGCGAGGCGATGCCGCAGGCAGGCCGCCGCGACATCGCGTTGGACTGGGACGGACGGCCCGCGCTGGTCATCGAAACGGTCGATGTGACGGTTCGGCGCTATTGCGATGTGGACGAGGCATTTGCCCTGGCCGAGGGCGAAAACGACAGCCTGGAAGGCTGGCGCGAGGATCATCGCAGATATTTCGAAAGAAACGGCGGCTTCGACCCGAAGATGGAGTTGGTCTGCGAACGGTTTCGCCTTGTGGAAGATCTGGCAGGGAAAGGGTAACGGCCATGTTTGACAAGATCCTGATCGCCAACCGGGGCGAGATTGCTTGCCGGGTCATCGAAACGGCGCACAAGATGGGCGTGGCCTGCGTTGCCGTGTACTCGGATGCCGACGCGGCCGCCAAACATGTCCAGATGGCGGATGAGGCCGTGCATATCGGCGGGGCGGCTCCGGCCGACAGCTATCTGAAAGGCGACGTGATCATTCAGGCCGCGCTGGATACCGGCGCGCAGGCGATCCATCCGGGCTATGGGTTTCTGTCCGAGAACCCCGATTTCGTCGATGCGGTGCAGGCCGCGGGCCTGACCTTCATCGGCCCCTCGGCGAATGCGATCCGCAAGATGGGCCTGAAGGATGCGGCCAAGGCGCTGATGGAGCAGGCCGGCGTCCCGGTCGTGCCCGGTTATCACGGCGACAACCAGGACCCCGAGCATCTGGCCGGCGCGGCCGACACCATCGGCTACCCGGTTCTGATCAAGGCGGTGGCCGGCGGTGGCGGCAAAGGGATGCGGCTGGTCGAGAGGCCGGCGGATTTTGCGGCCGCCCTGGACAGCGCCCGGGGCGAGGCCAAGACCGCCTTTGGCAATGATGCCGTTCTGGTCGAGAAATTCGTGGCCAAGCCCCGCCATATCGAGGTTCAGGTCTTTGGTGACGGCACCCATGCCGTGCATCTGTTCGAACGCGACTGCTCGCTGCAGCGCCGCCACCAGAAGGTGATCGAGGAAGCGCCGGCCCCCGGAATGACGCCCGAGATGCGCGAAGCGATGGGCCAGGCGGGCGTGCGCGCGGCAGAGGCCATCGGCTACAAGGGCGCGGGCACCGTGGAGTTCATCGTCGATGCCTCGGACGGGTTGCGGCCCGACCGGTTCTGGTTCATGGAGATGAACACCCGCCTGCAGGTCGAGCACCCGGTGACCGAGGCCATAACCGGCATCGACCTGGTCGAATGGCAGTTGCGGGTTGCGGCCGGGGAAAGTCTGCCCAAGCGGCACGCAGAGCTGTCGATCAACGGCCACGCCTTCGAGGCCCGGCTCTATGCCGAGGACGTACCCAAAGGGTTCCTGCCCGCCACGGGCACCCTGACCCATCTGGAGTTTCCGCACGGCTGCCGCGCC
The DNA here is from genome assembly GCF_025141855.1 of Ruegeria sp. B32. NCBI lineage: Bacteria > Pseudomonadati > Pseudomonadota > Alphaproteobacteria > Rhodobacterales > Roseobacteraceae > Ruegeria > Ruegeria sp. B32. The sequence goes on from NZ_CP081106.1 coordinate 947,538, forward strand.
GACAGCGGCGTGCGTGCGGGCGACACGATCAGCCCATGGTATGACCCGATGATCGCCAAGGTGATCGTGCACGGCCCGACCCGCGCGGTGGCGCTGGAACAACTGCACCGCGCGCTGCGCCGGACGCAGGTGGCGGGAACCGTCACCAACCTGTCCTTTCTGGGCGCACTGACCCGGCACGCCGGGTTTGCGGCAGGCGATGTAGATACCGGGTTGATCGACCGCGATCTGGACGATCTGGTGCGCGAACCGGCCGTCACCCCGGCAATGACCGTTGCGGCCGCGATGGCCGCGACCGGACTGGACAAACCCGCCGAGGATACGGGGTTTACTCTCTGGGCCCCGCTGCACCGGGCGCTTCAACTGAAGCGCGACGGCGAGGTTCTGGATCTGGACGTTCAGGTTGCAGGACCGGACAGGCAGGACTGGCAGGTCGGCGGGACCAGCGTGATCGCCGAACGGGTCAACGGCCGCTGGATCATCGACGGCCAGCCGATGCCTCCGGTTGCGATTGCGGGCCACGATGTCACCGTGTTCGACGCCTATGGCGTGAGCTTCGAGGTGCTGGACCCGCTGGACCGCGATGTCAGCGCCGCCGGTGACACCAACGTGGTCGAGGCGCCGATGCCCGGGCTGGTCAAGGCGGTGTTCGCCGCGCCGGGGCAGGCGGTGAAGGAAGGCGACCGGCTGGCCGTCCTCGAGGCCATGAAGATGGAGCATTCGCTGTTGGCCGCCCGCGACGGTGTCGTGGCCGAGGTTCTGGCCGAAGCCGGATCGCAGGTCGAGGCCGGCGCGGCGCTGGTCCGGCTGGAAGACGACTGAAACCCTGAACGCCCGCCCTGAACGGGGCGGGCCGGGACTGAACAGGAGGGCACCGCCATGGCGGAACGTGTCGAGATTTTCGAAGTGGGGCCGCGCGACGGGCTGCAGAACGAAAAGCGCGAAATCCCGGTTTCCGAGAAGATCGCGCTGGTCGACTGCCTCAGCCGGGCAGGGTTCAGCCGGATCGAGGTGGCCAGTTTCGTGTCACCCAAATGGGTTCCGCAGATGGCCGGCAGTGCCGAGGTGCTGGCCGGGATCACCCGCGCCCCGGGCGTGCGCTATGCGGCGCTGACCCCGAACATGCGCGGCTATGAGGACGCGCTGGCTGCCGGGGCGGATGAAATCGCGGTGTTTGCCTCGGCCTCCGAGGGGTTTTCCAAGGCCAACATCAACGCGACCATCGCCGAATCCATCGAGCGGTTCGTCCCGATCCTCGAGGCGGCGCGCCATATCGACCTGCCGGTGCGCGGCTATGTTTCCTGCGTGACCGACTGCCCCTATGACGGGCCGACTCCGCCCGCCAAAGTGGCCGAGGTGGCCGACCTGCTGTTCTCGCACGGCTGTTATGAGATCTCGCTGGGCGACACGATCGGGCAGGGGACACCCGACAGCATCGCGCGGATGCTGCTGGCAGTGCGTGAATATGTGCCCGCGACCCGCCTGGCCGGCCATTTTCATGACACCAACGGGCGCGCGATCGACAATATCGACGCGTCGCTTGCGCTGGGCATTCGAGTATTCGACGCAGCCGTAGGCGGATTGGGCGGCTGCCCCTACGCGCCGGGCGCGGCCGGGAATGTGGCAACCGAAGCCGTGGCCGCGCATCTGGAGCGGCTGGGCTATGACACCGGACTGGACGCCGCTGTGCTGAACCAAGCGGCGGAAATGGCCCGCGCGATGCGGGCGGGATAAGAGGCTGACATGTTTGAAACCATCTCGATCTCCACCGATTTGCGCGGGGTTGCCACGCTGACGCTGAACCGGCCGGAAAAACACAACGCGATGTCGGCGCAGATGATCGCCGAGTTGACCCAGGCCGCCGCGCAGCTGGGGGAAACCAACGACGTGCGTGTGGTAGTTCTGACCGGCGCAGGCAAAAGCTTCTGCGCCGGGGGCGACCTGGGCTGGATGCAGGCCCAGATGGCCGCCGACCCCGAGACCCGCTTTGTCGAGGCGCGCAAGTTGGCTGAGATGCTGAACGCCCTGAACTCCCTGCCCAAGCCGTTGATCGGCGCGCTGCAGGGCAACGCCTTTGGCGGGGGTGTCGGGATGGCGTCGGTCTGCGACGTGGCCATCGGCGTGGACAGCCTGAAAATGGGTCTGACCGAAACCCGGCTGGGGCTGATCCCGGCCACTATCGGGCCCTATGTCATCGCCCGCATGGGCGAGGCCCGCGCGCGGCGCGTGTTCATGTCGGCCCGTCTTTTTGATGCGGCCGAGGCGGTAGAACTTGGCCTGTTGGCGCGGGCCGTTCCGGCAGATGAGTTGGATGCCGCGATCGAAGCCGAAGTGCAGCCTTATCTGTCCTGTGCGCCGGGCGCCGTGGCCTCGGCAAAGGCGTTGGTTCGGGACCTCGGGCCGCGCATCGACGCCGCGGTGATCGACCACACGATCCGGGCGCTGGTCGACCGCTGGGAAACGGACGAGGCGCATGAGGGAATCAGCGCTTTTTTCGACAAGCGAAAACCTTCATGGAATAGTAAGGTTTGACCGCCCGCGACCATTTGAAGCCAAGGGCTTGCGCCTGGTGCAGCGCTGGGCGTTGGCAAGCCGAATATTCGGTGCCATGCGCGCTTCTGCTCGGTTGACCCTCTGACCCCGCGCGGATAGAGAATGTCCAGTCAACACGCCAATTGACGGCGCGTCTCGTTCGGGATGCGCAGGAAAGGAGCCACTCGTGGAAGAGCTGTTGCGGGAATATCTCCCGATCCTGGTGTTTCTGGCCGTCGCCGTGGGCCTTGGAATCGTCCTGATTCTGGCCGCCGTCGTTCTGGCTGTCCGCAATCCCGACCCCGAAAAGGTCAGCGCCTATGAATGCGGGTTCAACGCGTTCGACGATGCGCGGATGAAGTTCGATGTCCGATTCTATCTGGTGTCGATCCTGTTCATCATCTTCGACCTCGAGATTGCGTTCCTGTTTCCCTGGGCCGTGGGCTTCAAGGACATCAGCGATGTCGGCTTCTGGTCGATGATGGTGTTCCTGGGCGTTCTGACCATCGGCTTTGCCTATGAATGGAAGAAGGGGGCCCTGGAATGGGAGTGATGACGGGTGCAAACACCGCGGGCGTCGACAAGGAAGTCGCCACTCAGGCCCTGAACGCCGAGCTGCAGGACAAAGGGTTCCTGCTGACCTCGTCCGAGGACATCATCAACTGGGCGCGCACCGGCTCGCTGCACTGGATGACCTTTGGTCTGGCCTGTTGCGCGGTCGAGATGATGCACACCTCGATGCCGCGCTACGACGCCGAACGCTTCGGCATCGCGCCGCGCGCATCCCCGCGCCAGTCGGACGTGATGATCGTGGCCGGTACGCTGACCAACAAGATGGCCCCGGCGCTTCGCAAGGTCTATGACCAGATGCCCGAGCCGCGCTACGTGATCTCGATGGGCTCCTGCGCCAATGGTGGCGGGTACTACCACTATTCCTATTCCGTCGTGCGTGGTTGCGACCGGATCGTTCCGGTTGACATCTACGTTCCCGGCTGCCCGCCGACCGCCGAGGCGCTGCTGTACGGCCTGCTGCAACTGCAGCGCAAGATCCGCCGCACCGGCACCATCGTCCGCTGAGGAGGGACCGAGATGAGCGAAGCACTCAAGGAACTCGGCACGCATATCGAGCTGAAGCGCACGGACTGTGTTCTGTCATGGAGCGTTGCCCATGACGAACTGACGGTTGATGTTGCGCCCTCGAGCCTGGTGGAATTTGTCGAGTTTCTGAAAACGGATCAGAACTGCAAGTTTTCGACCTTGGTCGACATCACCGGAGTTGATTACCCCGAACGTGCCAAACGGTTCGACGTGGTTTACCACTTCCTTTCGATGTACCAGAACCAGCGTATCCGGATACGGATCTCGGTGCGCGAGGAAGACATGGTTCCGTCGATCGTCGATGTGCACCCCTCGGCCAACTGGTTCGAGCGTGAAGTGTTCGACATGTTCGGCATTCTGTTCTCGGGCCACCCGGACCTGCGACGCATCCTGACCGACTATGGGTTCCGCGGCTATCCGCTGCGCAAGGATTTCCCGACCACCGGGTATATCGAAGTCCGCTATGACGAGGCGCAGAAACGGGTCGTGTACGAACCGGTATCACTGGTTCAGGAATATCGCCAGTTTGATTTCATGAGCCCGTGGGAAGGTGCGAACTATGTTCTGCCGGGGGATGAAAAACAGGAGACCTGACAATGGGTGGCATCTGGTGGCTGATCCTTTCTGCACTGACCATCATTCCGATGGTGAAGATTTTGCCGTTTTTTGGGATCAACAAATACTGGTGCCTTCTCTGCCTGGTCCCATTCGGCACGATCGCGTTGCTGTGGTGGGTCGGGTTGAAACTGCAGGAACTGGAGCGCCGCTGAGATGGTCATGCTGCCGGGGGAACTGATTGCGTTGGGTGCGCTGGGGGTCCTGCTGGCGGGGGCCGCGGCCAAGGCGCTTGAGGCGGAAAAGGTCCGGGTTCGGGCCGAAGCGAAAAAGAGACGAGGGCGTTGATGGACGGCTCAAGATACGATGACGGCAGCACGGACGCGCTGAGCGGAGAACAGAAGATCCGCAACTTCAACATCAACTTCGGCCCGCAGCACCCTGCGGCGCACGGAGTTTTGCGTCTTGTGCTTGAGCTGGACGGCGAGATCGTCGAGCGTTGCGACCCGCATATCGGCCTGCTGCACCGCGGTACCGAAAAGCTGATGGAAAGCCGGACGTATCTGCAGAACCTGCCGTATTTCGACCGGTTGGACTATGTGGCGCCGATGAACCAGGAACATGCCTGGTGCCTGGCCATCGAAAAGCTGACCGGCGTCGAAGTTCCGCGCCGGGCCTCGTTGATCCGGGTCCTGTATTCCGAGATTGGGCGCGTTTTGAACCATCTGCTCAACGTGACCACGCAGGCGATGGACGTGGGCGCGCTGACCCCGCCGCTGTGGGGCTTTGAAGAGCGCGAAAAGCTGATGGTGTTCTACGAGCGTGCCTGCGGTGCGCGCCTGCACGCGGCCTATTTCCGCCCCGGCGGTGTACATCAGGATCTTCCGCCCGAACTGCTGGATGACATAGAGACCTGGAGCCACGAGTTCCCCGCCGTTCTGGACGACATTGACGGACTGCTGACCGAGAACCGCATCTTCAAACAGCGCAACTGCGACATCGGCGTGGTGACCGAGGAGGATATCCAGCAATACGGCTTCTCGGGCGTGATGGTGCGCGGATCGGGCTTGGCCTGGGACCTGCGGCGCGCGCAACCCTATGAATGCTATGACGAGTTCGAATTCCAGATCCCCGTCGGCAAGAACGGTGACTGCTATGACCGTTACCTGGTGCGGATGGAAGAAATGCGCCAGTCGGTGTCGATCATCCGGCAAGCCATCGCCAAGCTGCGCGACTGCCCGGGCGACATTCTGGCCCGCGGCAAGATCACCCCGCCGAAACGCTCGGACATGAAGACGTCGATGGAGAGCCTGATCCATCACTTCAAACTTTACACCGAAGGCTTCCACGTCCCCGCAGGCGAAGTCTATGCCGCCGTCGAAGCGCCCAAGGGCGAGTTCGGCGTCTATCTGGTGGCCGACGGCACCAACAAGCCGTACCGCGCCAAGCTGCGTGCGCCCGGTTTCCTGCACCTGCAAGCCATGGACCACGTCGCCAAGGGCCACCAACTGGCCGACGTCGCCGCCATCATTGGCACCATGGACGTCGTATTTGGAGAGATTGACCGCTAATGCTCCGCCGTCTTCATCCCGAACAACCCGAAAGCTTTGCCTTCACACCCGCCAACGTGGACTGGGCCAAGGCGCAGATCACCAAGTACCCCGAAGGCCGTCAGGCCAGTGCGGTCATCCCGCTGCTGTGGCGCGCGCAAGAGCAGGAGGGCTGGCTGAGCCGCCCGGCCATCGAATATGTGGCCGAGATGCTGGGCATGTCCTACATCCGCGTGCTTGAGGTGGCATCCTTCTACTTCATGTTCCAGCTGCAACCGGTTGGGTCCATTGCGCATATTCAGGTTTGTGGCACGACGTCCTGCATGATCTGCGGGGCCGAGGATCTGATTGCTGTCTGCCGCGAAAAGATCGCGCCCAAGCCGCACCAGCTGTCGGCGGACGGCAAGCTGAGCTGGGAAGAGGTCGAGTGCCTGGGTTCCTGCACCAACGCGCCGATGGCACAGATCGGTAAAGACTATTACGAGGACCTGACCGCCGAGAGTTTTGGTCGGATCATTGATGAACTGGTCGCTGGCAAGGTTCCGGTGCCCGGGCCCCAGAATGGGCGCTATGCGGCCGAGCCTCTGGGCGGCGTGACCAGCCTGAAGGACTACGAGGGTGGCAAGGCAAAGCACAATGCCAGTGTGCAACTGGCCACGGAACTGGGCGATACCGTCAAGCGCATCGACGGAACCGAGGTTCCGATCCTGACGCCTTGGTTGGGCAAGGATGGCAAGGCCGCCGGAGCGAAAGCCGCACCCAAGCCGCCGAAGGTGCCAGAGCAGGGCAAACCAGCCGCCCGTCAGGCCGCGCCCAAGAAATCCGCCAAGGCCGAGCCATCTTCGCCCGAGGGCGCTGCGGCCAAGCCGGAAGCGACTGAGGCTCAGCCCGAAACGCTGAGCGGCGCGCGCGATGGCACGCCCGACGACCTCAAGCTGCTGAAAGGTGTGGGGCCGAAGCTCGAGCAGACGCTGAACGAGCTCGGGTTCTACCACTTCGATCAGATCGCGGCCTGGACGCCAGAACATGTAGCCTGGGTTGATGCCCGGGTGAAGTTCAAGGGCCGGATCGAACGCGACGGCTGGATCGAGCAGGCGGCCAAGCTGGCTGCTGGCGAGGAAACCGAATTTGCCAAACGTGCCAAGCAAGACGGCACCTACGAAGACTGAGAGACGGTGCCCGATAAGGGCGCCGGAGTGTGATGGACAAGGACAAGGAACAGGCCATCGCCCGCAAGGGCCGACATATCGGCGTGGTCATCGCGGTGACCATGCTGTTGTGGCTTGCCATGACCCTGTTCATCGGCCCGGCGCTGGAACTGCCGGGACGCTTTGCGCTGCTGTTTGATTTCGCCGCGATCGCGGCGTTCATATATGCGGGCGTCAACATATTTCAACTCTGGCGCATGCGTCAGGACAGCTGAAGGTAACACGCGATGCTGAAGGATCAGGACCGGATCTTTACCAACATCTACGGGATGCACGAGCGCACCTTGAAGGGCGCTCAGGCCCGGGGGCATTGGGACGGCACTGCTGGCCTGATGGAGAAGGGTCGCGACTGGATCATCCAGACGATGAAAGACTCAGGGTTGCGCGGGCGCGGCGGTGCGGGCTTCCCGACCGGCCTGAAATGGTCGTTCATGCCGAAGGAAAGCGATGGCCGCCCGTCCTATCTGGTCGTAAACGCCGACGAATCCGAACCGGGCACCTGCAAGGACCGCGAGATCATGCGCCACGATCCGCACACGCTGATCGAAGGCTGCCTGATTGCGTCTTTCGCGATGAATGCGCACACCTGCTACATCTACCTGCGCGGCGAGTACATTCGTGAGCGCGAGGCGCTGCAGGCTGCAATCGACGAGGCCTATGATGCGGGCCTGCTGGGCAAGAACGCCGCTGGATCGGGATGGGATTTCGACCTGTTCCTGCATCACGGGGCAGGCGCCTATATCTGTGGCGAGGAAACCGCGCTGATCGAAAGCCTGGAAGGCAAGAAGGGCATGCCGCGAATGAAGCCGCCGTTCCCGGCCGGGGCGGGTTTGTATGGCTGCCCGACCACGGTGAACAACGTGGAATCCATCGCCGTCGTGCCCACGATCCTGCGCCGCGGCGCCGACTGGTTCGCCGGTTTCGGTCGCCAGAACAACGCGGGCACCAAGTTGTTTGCAGTCTCGGGTCACGTCAATACTCCCTGTGTGGTCGAAGAGGCGATGTCGATCAGCTTTGAAGAATTGATCGAGACCCATTGCGGTGGCATCCGCGGCGGGTGGGACAACCTGTTGGCCGTGATCCCCGGTGGCTCGTCCGTGCCCTGCGTGCGCGGCGAGAACATGCGCGACGCGATCATGGATTTCGACTATCTGCGCAACGATCTGGGCTCGGGGCTTGGCACGGCGGCGGTGATCGTGATGGACAAGTCCACCGACATCATCAAGGCGATCTGGCGCCTGTCGAAATTTTACAAACACGAAAGCTGCGGCCAGTGTACGCCCTGCCGCGAAGGTACGGGCTGGATGATGCGGGTGATGGATCGCCTGGTACGCGGCGAGGCCGAACTGGAAGAGATCGACATGCTGTTCGAGGTGACCAAGCAGGTCGAAGGCCATACGATCTGTGCGCTGGGTGACGCGGCCGCATGGCCGATCCAGGGCCTGATCCGCAACTTCCGCGAAGAAATCGAAGACCGCATCAAGGCTCAGAAATCGGGCCGTATGGGTGCGATGGCGGCGGAGTGACAACGATGGAAGCCTATGCAGAGTATTCCCACGCGATTGCGTCTTTGGTGATTTTCACACTGGTCGTTTTGTTCCTGTCGCCGTTTTCGGCACTGGCGAAACAGGGCAAGGGGCTGGCTCCTGGCGCGACCCCCGACCAGGACTACGCCGACAAGGCCTATCGCCTGAACCGTTCCTACCTGAACGGCACCGAGACTTTGCCCGCGTTTCTGGCCGTTACTGTGGCAGCCATTCTATTGGGCGCCAGCCCGTTCTGGGTGAACTGGCTGGCCGCGATTGCCTTGGTCGCGCGACTGGTGATGCTTGTCGTACACATTCAAGGCGTCGGCAAACCGCATAGCGGTATTCGTTCTGTCCTGTATGTGGTGGCGTGGGCCTGCATGTTCGTGATTGGGATCCTTGCATTGGTGGCTGCGTTCTGATGGCCGTCACACTTGTTGATATCACCGCGAACCTGCGTCGCCCGGCTGTCGGTGTCCTTGTTCTGCTGACGCTGCTTTCGGCCTGCGGGACAGCGCCAACCAGCGACCGGATCCTGTTTGACGGCAAGTCGTTTCGGGCCAAGGCAAAGCCGGTCGACAAGAAACGGTCGCCTGCGGATTTCACCGTGACGATCAAAGGCGTGTCGGCTTCGCTGGACGGCGCGCGCGAGGCTGGTCGGTACGAGGGCACCCGGTTCTGCATTCAGAATTTCGGTTCCTCCCGCATTGCGTGGAAGGTTGGTCCTGACACCGAACCGCAGAACCTGCGCGTCGAAAACGACAGCCTGACATTTGCCGGAGCCTGTCAACGACCATGAGCTTCGCTATTGCATATCCTGCGCTGATCGGGCGGCCGTTATTGCATAACAGCCGTGCTGCGGAACGTCTTGGGGAACCCAAGACGAAAGGATATGTCATGAAACTTGTGAAACTTGCCGCATTTGCCTGTGCGATGGCGTTGCCCGTCTCGGCGGACGCCAAGCCGCCCTTGCGTGAAGTCAAGGAAATCGACAACGAGCTCTACTACATCGCCATCGCAAATGAGATCTCGGAATACTGCCCGTCGATCAGTGGGCGGCGTATGAAAGCAATCGGTGTGATGTGGAGCCTGCGGTCCAAGGCCAACAGCCTAGGTTATTCGGACGGAGAGATCCGGGCCTATGTCGAGTCGGATTCCGAAAAGGCGCGGATGCGGGCCAAAGGCGAAAAATACCTCGCGCAGAACGGCGTGAGCTACGGAAAAGCTGAAACATTCTGTGCCCTGGGGCGCAAGGAAATCGAACGAAACAGCGCCATTGGCGTGTATTTGAGGGCGAACTAGACCATGTCTGACCTCCGCAAGATCGTAATCGACGACAAGGAAATCGAAGTCGATGGCGCGATGACCCTGATCCAGGCCTGCGAACAGGCCGGGGTCGAGGTGCCACGGTTCTGCTATCATGAGCGCCTGTCGATTGCCGGTAACTGCCGCATGTGCCTGGTCGAGGTCGTGGGCGGGCCGCCCAAGCCCGCCGCCTCGTGCGCGATGCAGGTGCGCGATCTGCGCCCGGGGCCGGAGGGTCAACCGCCGGTGGTCAAGACCAACTCTCCCATGGTCAAGAAGGCCCGGGAAGGCGTCATGGAGTTTCTGCTGATCAACCACCCCTTGGATTGCCCGATCTGTGACCAGGGGGGTGAATGCGATCTGCAGGACCAGGCAATGGCCTACGGTATGTCGGCCAGCCGGTTCAAAGAAGCCAAGCGGGCCGTCGATGATCTGGATCTGGGTCCGCTGGTTGGTACGGCCATGACCCGCTGCATCAGCTGTACCCGCTGTGTGCGTTTCACGACCGAGATCGCGGGTATCGACCAGATGGGCCAGACGGGCCGGGGCGAGGATGCGGAAATTACCTCGTACCTGAACCAGACGCTGGATTCGAACCTGCAGGGCAACATCATTGACCTGTGCCCGGTGGGGGCGCTGACTTCCAAGCCTTATGCCTTTACCGCACGCCCGTGGGAACTGACAAAGACCGAAACCATCGACGTGATGGATGCGCTGGGATCGAACATTCGTGTCGATACCAAGGGCCGCGAAGTGATGCGCATTCTGCCGCGCAACCATGATGGCGTGAACGAAGAGTGGATCTCGGACAAGACGCGTTTCGTCTGGGACGGTTTGCGCCGTCAACGTCTGGACACGCCCTATATCCGTGAAAACGGTCGCCTGCGCGCCGCCAGCTGGCCCGAGGCTTTGGCCACCGCCGCAGCGGCGATGAAGGGCAAGAAGGTTGCCGGTCTGATCGGCGATCTGGTTCCTGTCGAAGCCGCCTTTGCGTTGAAGCAGATGATTGAGGGGCTGGGTGGCAAGGTCGAATGCCGAACCGACAATGCCCGCCTGCCTATCGGCAACCGTTCGGGCTATGTCGGCAATGTGACGATCGAGGAGATCGACACGGCGAAAGAGATCATCCTGATCGGCACCAACCCGCGGGACGAGGCCCCGGTGCTGAATGCGCGCATCCGCAAGGCGTGGCTGGCGGGCGCCGATGTCAAATTGATCGGCCCGACCGTTGATCTGACTTATGACTACGAGCATCTTGGCACCGACCGCGATGCGCTGGCCAAGGCCAAGGCAAGCAATGAAGCCGTTGTGATCGTCGGACAGGGCGCCGTGTCCGAGGCAGACGGTCTGGCTGTTTTGGCCGCCGCGCGCGCGCTGTCGGGTCGGATGCTTGTTCTGCACACTGCGGCCGCCCGCGTTGGTGCGATGGATGTGGGTGCCGCGACGGAGGGTGGCCTTGAGGCTGCAATCGACGGCGCCGAGGTGATCTTCAACCTGGGCGCGGACGAGGTCGATATCGATGCGGGCCCGTTTGTCATCTACCAAGGCAGCCACGGAGACCGCGGTGCACACCGCGCCGACGTCATCCTGCCTAGCGCGGCCTATACCGAGGAAAACGGTCTCTTCGTCAACACCGAGGGTCGCCCTCAATTGGCGATGCGCGCCGGATTTGCGCCGGGTGAAGCCAAGGAAAACTGGGCGATCCTGCGGGCGCTTTCGGCGGAGTTGGGCGAGAAACTTCCTTATGACACGTTGGCCCAGCTGCGGCAAAAGCTGATCGAAGCAGTGCCGCATCTGGCCGGGATCGACCAAGTGCCCGAGAACGAAGAACAGGCAATCGAGGCCGGACCTTTGGGGCAGGCCGATTTCCGGACCGTGATCAAGGATTTCTATCTGACCAACCCGATTGCACGAGCCTCGCAGTTGATGGCCGAGCTTTCGGCGCTGGCCAAGGCGCGCGGTGACCAAAAGATTGCCGCGGAATGAGGCTTGCGACGACCATAAACCGCAAAGCGGGCGGAAACCCGAGCTCGTTTTTCCGAGAGGAGATGCGAGGGGCGTGGTCGTGTGTTTTGCCGAATGAAATGAAGGAAAAAGGTGGCGTGCAGGCAGCGGATGCTGTTTACACCAACTCGCCAAACCAATCGCAGGCGACGCGAGTCTCCGACCGGCCGGTCGGGCCTCGCGATGGCAGCGGAAAACGGAATACCCACGGTGTGAGGACCAATGGCTGAATTCTTTGACACCCCAGGCGGAATAGCCCTGATCATATTGGCGCAGGTGCTGGCCGTCGTGGCCTTCGTGATGATCTCGCTGCTGTTTCTGGTCTATGGCGACCGCAAGATCTGGGCCGCGGTCCAGATGCGTCGCGGCCCCAACGTGGTTGGCGTTTACGGCCTGCTGCAATCGGTGGCGGACGCGCTGAAATACGTCGTCAAAGAGGTGGTGATCCCTGCCGGCGCGGACAGGACTGTTTTCATCCTGGCGCCGCTGACGTCGTTCGTCCTGGCCATGATCGCCTGGGCGGTCATTCCGTTCAATGACGGCTGGGTCCTGTCCGACATCAACGTGGCTATCCTCTATGTGTTCGCGGTGTCCTCGCTCGAGGTGTACGGCGTGATCATGGGCGGATGGGCGTCGAACTCGAAATACCCGTTCCTGGGCTCGTTGCGCTCGGCCGCGCAGATGATTTCGTATGAGGTTTCGATCGGCCTGATCATCATCGGGGTGATCATTTCGACCGGGTCGATGAATTTTGGTGACATCGTGCGGGCGCAGGATGGCTCGTTCGGGTTCTTCAGCTGGTACTGGCTGCCGCATTTCCCGATGGTCTTCCTGTTCTTCATCTCGGCCCTGGCCGAGACCAACCGCCCGCCGTTCGACCTTCCGGAAGCGGAATCGGAACTGGTCGCAGGCTATCAGGTCGAATACTCGGCAACGCCCTTCCTGCTGTTCATGGCGGGCGAATACATCGCCATCTTCCTGATGTGCGCGCTGACCACGCTGCTGTTCTTCGGCGGCTGGCTGTCGCCGATCCCCGGCCTGCCCGATGGCGTGCTGTGGATGGTCGCCAAGATGGCGTTCTTCTTCTTCCTCTTCGCGATGGTCAAGGCGATCACGCCCCGCTACCGCTATGACCAGCTGATGCGGCTGGGCTGGAAAGTGTTCCTGCCGTTCAGCCTGGTGTGGGTTGTCTTCGTGGCCTTTGCGGCGAAATTCGACTGGTTCTGGGGTGCATTCGCCCGTTGGAGCGTAGGAGGCTGACAATGGCAAATATCGACTATACCCGCGCGGCCAAATACTTCCTTCTGCAGGATTTCTGGGTGGGCATGAAGCTGGGGCTGAAGTATTTCTTCGCGCCCAAGGCCACCGTGAACTACCCCCACGAAAAGGGTCCGCTGTCGCCCCGGTTCCGCGGTGAACACGCCCTGCGCCGGTACCCCAACGGTGAGGAGCGCTGCATCGCCTGCAAATTGTGCGAGGCTGTGTGCCCTGCGCAGGCCATCACAATCGACGCCGAACCGCGCGAAGACGGCAGCCGCCGTACCACGCGCTATGACATCGACATGACCAAATGCATCTACTGCGGCTTCTGCCAAGAGGCCTGCCCGGTCGATGCCATCGTCGAAGGACCTAATTTCGAATTCGCCACCGAAACCCGCGAAGAGCTGTTCTATGACAAGCAGAAGCTGCTGGACAACGGCGAACGCTGGGAAGCCGAGATCGCCCGCAATCTGGAACTGGACGCGCCCTACCGATGAGCGATCCGGCCAAAAACCCATTCGAGCAGATGCTCAGACAGGCGCATGACATGGCCAAGGCGTTCAACCCGGCGCTGGAGAGCTATTCGCCCGTCGACGCGATGCGCGGCTTCGAGGCGCTGTGGCCGACCATGCCCAAAGAGGTCATGGAAATGATGTTCGGCAACACCGTCAATCCGGGCGGACTGGATGCCAAGACCCGCCTGTTGCTGACGCTGGCCGGGCTGACCTGTCAGGGCGCACAGGCCGACACGGCCCTGCGCCAGACTGTGCGCCATGCCATCGAGGCAGGGGCCAAAAAACAAGAGATCGTGGAAACGATCGGTCAGATGTCGGTCTTTGCCGGCATCCCGGCCATGACCCGGGCGCTGGAACTGGCGCAGGAGGCCATGGGCGAAAACGAGGAAGATGACCAATGAGCGTATTTGCCTTTTACCTCTTTGCCATCAGCGCCATCACCGGCGGGCTGTTCACCGTGATCAGCCGGCAGCCGGTGCATTCCGTGCTGTGGCTGATCCTGGCCTTCCTGTCGTCGGCGGGGCTGTTCGTGCTGCTGGGGGCGGAATTCGTCGCCATGCTGCTGATCATCGTCTATGTCGGCGCGGTGGCGGTGCTGTTCCTGTTCGTGGTGATGATGCTGGACGTGGACTTTGCCGAGCTCAAGGCCGAGATGGCGCGCTACATGCCTCTGGCCCTGCTGATCGGTCTGGTCATCCTGATGCAGTTCGTCATGGCCTTTGGCGCCTGGGACAGCGCACAAGGCGCGGCGGCCAACCTGGCCCAGCCGATCCCTGCCGACCGCCACAACACCGAGGCACTGGGTGTCATCCTTTACGATCAATACTTCCTTCTGTTCCAACTGGCGGGCCTGATCCTGCTGGTGGCCATGATCGGCGCCATCGTGCTGACGCTGCGCCACCGCAAGGACATCAAGCGTCAGGACATCGTCGGCCAGATGATGCGTGACCCGGCCAAGGCAATGGAGTTGAAGGACGTGAAACCGGGGCAGGGACTTTGAGACGATGATCGGACTTGAACACTATCTTACCGTCGCGGCGACGCTGTTCGTCATCGGCATCTTCGGTCTCTTCCTGAACCGCAAGAACGTCATCATCCTGCTGATGAGCATCGAACTGATGCTGTTGGCCGTGAACATCAACCTCGTGGCGTTTTCCAGTTTCCTCGGCGATCTGGTCGGGCAGGTGTTTACGCTGTTCGTGCTGACCGTGGCCGCGGCCGAGGCTGCCATCGGGTTGGCCATTCTGGTCTGCTTCTTCCGCAACCGCGGCACCATCGCGGTTGAAGACGTCAACATGATGAAGGGGTAAGGGATCATGGAAACCACAATCCTCTTTGCCCCGCTCGTGGGCGCGCTGATCTGCGGCTTTGGCTGGAAGTTCATAGGCGAAAAGGCCGCGCTGTGGACGGCGACGGGTCTGCTGTTCCTGGCCTGTTTGCTGTCGTGGATCGTCTTCTTCAGCTTTGACGGGCAGACCCAGCAGATCGAGATCATGCGCTGGATCGAGAGCGGCTCGCTGTCGACCTCGTGGGCCGTTCGTCTGGACCGGCTGACCGCCATCATGTTGATCGTCGTCACCACCGTTTCGGCGCTCGTGCACCTTTATTCGTTCGGCTATATGGATCACGACCCGCAGTGGCGCGAGGGCGAAAGCTACAAGCCGCGCTTCTTTGCATATCTGTCCTTCTTCACCTTCGCCATGCTGATGCTGGTGACGGCCGACAACCTCGTACAGATGTTCTTCGGCTGGGAAGGCGTGGGCGTCGCGTCGTACCTGCTGATCGGTTTTTACTATCGCAAACCCTCGGCCAATGCGGCGGCGATGAAAGCGTTCATCGTCAACCGTGTGGGCGACTTCGGCTTCGCGCTTGGGATATTTGCGCTGTTCTTCCTGACCGACAGCATCAACTTCTCGGATATCTTTGCTGCGGCACCCCAACTGGCGGAAACGCAACTGACCTTCCTGTGGGGCGAATGGACCGCGATCGAGGTCATCTGCGTGCTGCTGTTCATCGGTGCGATGGGCAAATCTGCGCAGCTGATCCTGCACACCTGGTTGCCGGACGCGATGGAGGGCCCGACGCCCGTGTCGGCGCTGATCCACGCGGCCACCATGGTTACGGCCGGTGTGTTCCTGGTTTGCCGCATGTCGCCGCTGATGGAGTTCGCACCAGGAGCAACCGGGTTCGTCACCGTGCTGGGAGCGGCCACCGCGTTTTTTGCCGCTACCGTGGGTTTGGTGCAGACGGACATCAAACGCGTGATCGCCTATTCGACCTGCTCGCAGCTGGGCTACATGTTTGTGGCCGCGGGCGTGGGCATGTATTCGGCGGCGATGTTCCACCTGTTCACGCATGCCTTCTTCAAGGCGCTCTTGTTCCTGGGGGCGGGTTCGGTGATCCACGCCATGCACCACGAACAGGACATGATGAACTATGGCAACCTGCGCAAGAAGATCCCCTATACCTTCTGGGCGATGATGATCGGCACGCTGGCCATCACCGGTGTAGGCATCCCGCTGACCACGATCGGCTTTGCCGGTTTCCTGTCCAAGGACGCCATCATCGAAAGCGCCTATGCCGGCGGGTCGGCCTTCGGGTTCTGGGCGCTGGTGATCGCCGCCGCGATGACCTCGTTCTACAGCTGGCGCCTGATCTTCCTGACCTTCTATGGCGAGGAGCGGGGCGACAAGCACACGCATGAGCACGCGCATGAAAGCCCGATGGTCATGCTGGTGCCGCTGGGTGTTCTGTCGCTGGGCGCCGTGTTCGCGGGCATGATCTGGTACAACAACTTCTTCGGTCACGCCGATCAGGTGGGCAAGTTCTATGGCATTCCGGTCGCCGAGGCGCATGCCGAGGCCGGTGACCACGCCGAGGCCGATGACCATGGCGACGACACGCATGCCACCGAGTCCCATGGCGAAGAGGCCGCGCACGGTGACAAGGCCAAGGGTGGGGATCACCACTATGCCTTCGTCGGCAAACCGGGCGAGGGCGCGCTGTACATCGCGCCGGACAACCATGTTCTCGACGACGCGCATGCGGCGCCGAAATGGGTCAAGGTCTCGCCGTTCATCGCAATGGTTCTGGGCTTTGGATTGGCTTACCTGTTCTACATCGTGAACCCGGCGCTGCCGGGGCGCCTGGCCGAGAACCAGCGTCCGCTGTACCTGTTCCTCAAGAACAAGTGGTACTTTGACGAAATCTACGACGCGATCCTTGTCAAACCGACCGTGGCCCTGGGCCGGTTCCTGTGGAAGGGCGGTGACGGCAAGACGATCGACGGTTTCCTGAACGGAGTAGCAATGGGCGTCGTTCCCTTCTTCACCCGCCTCGCAGGCAAGGCGCAGACGGGCTACATCTTCACTTACGCCTTCTGGATGGTTCTGGGGATAGCCGCCCTGGTCACCTGGATGTCGATCGGCGGAGGCGCAAACTGATGGACAATATCCTATCCATTGTAACGTTCATTCCGGCCATTTCCGCCGGTCTGATGGCGCTGTTCCTGCACGGCAACGATGTGGCCGCACAGCGCAATGCCAAGTGGATCGCGCTGGTTGCGACCACAGTGACCTTCCTTGTTTCGATCGGGATTTACACCGAGTTCGACCCATCGAACACCGGCTTCCAGATGGTGGAAGAGGGTCAGTGGCTGCTGGGCCTGAAGTACAAGATGGGCGTGGATGGCATCAGCGTTCTGTTCGTGCTGCTGACCACCTTCATCATGCCGCTGACCATTCTGGCCAGCTGGAACGTGACCGACCGGGTCAAGGAATACATGATCGCCTTCCTTCTGCTGGAAACACTGATGCTGGGCGTATTCATGGCGCTGGACCTGGTGCTGTTCTACCTGTTCTTCGAAGCCGGGCTGATCCCGATGTTCCTGATCATCGGGATCTGGGGCGGCAAGGACAGGATCTATGCCAGCTTCAAGTTCTTCCTCTACACCTTCCTCGGCTCGGTTCTGATGCTGGTAGCGATGGTGGCGATGTATGCGGATGCAGGCACCACGGACATTGCGGCGCTCATGACGCATCAGTTCTCGTCCGAGAGCTTCAGCGTGCTGGGTGTCCACATTGTCGGCGGTATGCAGACGCTGATGTTCCTCGCGTTCTTCGCGTCCTTCGCGGTGAAGATGCCGATGTGGCCCGTGCACACCTGGCTGCCTGACGCGCACGTTCAGGCACCGACGGCGGGCTCGGTTGTGCTGGCGGCAATTCTGCTGAAGATGGGTGGCTATGGTTTCCTGCGTTTCAGCTTGCCCATGTTCCCTGTCGGCTCGGCCGTGATGACCGATCTGGTGCTGTGGCTGTCGGCCATCGCCGTGGTCTACACCTCGTTGGTGGCGCTGGTGCAGGAGGACATGAAAAAGCTGATCGCCTATTCCTCGGTCGCGCATATGGGTTTTGTGACCATGGGCATCTTTGCGGCGAACCAGCAGGGCATCGACGGAGCGATCTTCCAGATGCTCAGCCACGGGTTCATCTCGGCCGCGCTGTTCCTTTGCGTCGGCGTGATCTACGACCGGATGCACACCCGCGACATCGAGGCCTATGGCGGCCTGGTGATCCGGATGCCGACCTATGCGTTGGTGTTCATGCTGTTCACCATGGCCAATGTGGGCCTGCCGGGCACCAGCGGGTTCATCGGCGAATTCCTGACGCTTATGGGCACCTTCCAGGTCAACACCTGGGTGACCGCAGTGGCGGCCAGCGGTGTGATCTTCTCGGCGGCTTATGCGCTTTGGTTGTATCGCCGCGTGGTCTTTGGCGACCTGATCAAGGAAAGCCTCAAGTCGATCACCGACATGAGCACTCGCGAGCGTCTGATCTTTGCGCCGCTGATCGTCATGACCATCCTGCTGGGCGTCTATCCGTCGCTGGTCACCGACGTGATCGGCAATTCGACCGCCGCGCTGATTTCGAACTATGACACGGCTCTGGCCGCGGCCGAGGCCGCGACCCAGGTCGCTTCGCACTAAGGGAGCTTTGGAGACATGATCCAGGCTGATCTCACTGTAATTCTGCCGGAAATCATTCTGGCGATCTATGCGATGGCGGCGCTGATCGGAGCTGTCTACACCAGCAAGGATGCGCTGGCTCCGGTTCTGGTCTGGACGACGGCCGGACTGATGGCGGCGCTGTCGTTCTGGATCGCGTCGAACGGCTCGGGGACCAACGTGGCCTTCAACGGCATGTTCATCGACGACGGGTTCGCCCGATTTGCAAAGGTCGCGATTCTGCTATCGGCCGCCGCGGTTCTGGTTATGAGCCAGGAGTACATGGCGCGCCGGAACCTGCTGCGTTTCGAGTATCCGTTGCTGGTGGCTTTGGCAGCGGTCGGCATGATGATGATGGTCAGCGCCGGCGATTTGATGTCGCTCTATATGGGTCTCGAGCTGCAGTCGCTGTCTCTGTATGTCGTGGCGGCCCTGCGCCGTGACAGCGCCAAATCGACCGAGGCGGGGCTGAAGTATTTCGTTTTGGGTGCGCTCAGTTCGGGATTGCTGCTGTTCGGCGCATCTCTGGTCTATGGGTTCACCGGTACGACGCTGTTCTCGGGCATCATCAACACGGTGCATCACGGCGATGTCTCGGTTGGGCTTCTGTTTGGCCTTGTTCTGCTGATCTCGGGTTTGGCATTCAAGATTTCGGCGGTTCCGTTCCACATGTGGACACCGGACGTTTACGAGGGCTCGCCCACTCCGGTGACGGCTTTCTTTGCAACCGCACCCAAAGTTGCAGCGATGGCCTTGTTCGCGCGCGTTCTGCATGATGCGTTCGGCGGTGCCATCGCGGACTGGCAGCAGGTGATCGTGCTGCTTTCGGTCCTGTCGATGTTGCTGGGGGCCGTGGCTGCCATCGGGCAGCGCGACATCAAACGGCTGATGGCCTATTCGTCAATTGCACATATGGGGTACGCGCTGATCGGTCTGGCCGCAGGCACCGAATTGGGTGTCAAAGCGATGCTGATGTATCTGGCGATCTATGTGACCATGAATATCGGCACCTTCGCCTTCATCCTGATGATGGAGCGCGACGGCAAGCCGGTGACAGACATCGACGCCCTGCGCCAGTATTCCAAGCGGGACCCGGGCAAGGCGCTGGCCGTGCTGATCCTGATGTTCAGCCTTGCCGGCGTACCGCCAATGCTGGGGTTCTTCGCCAAGTTCGGCGTCTGGCAGGCCGGTGTGCAAGCTGACCTGATTGGGTTGGTTATTGCATCGGCAATCGCCTCGGTGATCGGTGCCTTCTACTACCTGCGGATCGTCTTCTACATGTATTTCGGCGACGAAAACGAAGATCCGATCGAAACCCGCTCGACCCCGGTATTGTGGGTTGCTCTGATGGGGTCGGCCGCATTGATGTTGATCGGTGTGGTCTACCAGTTCGGGATCGAGGGCGCAGCGGCAGCCGCGGCGACGACGCTTGTCAACTGACCGTTTCAACAAAATCTGGAAAGGGGCTCGGCCATCAGGCCGGGCCTTTTTGGCATGAGCACCTGGCCCCAAGGATACGGTCTGCATATCCTGCAGGAAGTTGACAGCACCCTGAATGAGGCCGCGCGGATCGCACCCACTGCAACAGGTCCGGTCTGGATCATGGCGCATCATCAAACCGCCGCGCGTGGCAGGCGCGGCCGGGCGTGGTCCAACCCCCAGGGCAACCTGGCAGCAACCTTGTTGCTGCGGCCCGAGGGCAATCCAGAGCAGGCAGCCCTTCGCAGCTTTGTTGCCGCGCTGGCGCTTTTTGATGCCTGTGTTTCGGTCACCGGTCGCGCACAGGGGTTCGCATTGAAATGGCCGAATGACGTGTTGTTGAACGGCGGGAAACTGGCCGGCATCCTGTTGGAAAGCACGGGGCAGGGGCGCGACGTATCCCACCTTGCGATCGGCATCGGGGTGAACCTCGCAGACGCGCCTGATCCTGAGACAGTTGAGCAGGGAGCTCTGCGGCCCGTTTCGTTGTTGTCGGAAACCGGGGCTCAGGTGTCCGCCGAGGATTTTCTGACCGAACTCGCCGATGCCTACGCGAAGCTCGAAAACCAGTTTGTTACCTACGGGTTTGAACCGATCCGCAAAGCGTGGCTGGCCCGGGCCGCGAAGCTGGGCGAGGTGATTACCGCGCGCACAGGTGCTTCGGAAACCGTCGGGACCTTTGAAACGGTGGACGCGGGCGGCAACCTTGTCCTAAACACCGCCAAGGGCCGCGTCAGCATTCCGGCGGCAGACGTCTATTTCTGAAAGGGGCGCATATGCTTCTGGCCATTGACTGCGGCAACACGAACACCGTTTTCTCGATCTGGGATGGCGAGAAATTCCTGTGTACGCTGCGCACCTCGACCCATCATGCCCGCACGGCCGATGCCTATTTCACCTGGTACTCGACCCTGGTGAAACATTACGGGATCGAGGCTGACATCACCGACGTCATCATCGCCTCGACGGTGCCGCGGGTGGTGTTCAACCTGCGCGTCTTTGCCGACCGGTTCTTTGGATGCCGGCCGTTGGTGGTGGGCAAGCCCGATTGCGAGTTGCCGGTGGCGCCGCGCGTTGATGAAGGGACGATTCCCGGTCCGGACCGTCTGGCGAATGCGGCCGGTGCCTTTGATCGGCACGGCGGGAATGTCGTGGTGGTGGATTTCGGGACCGCCACGAATTTCGATGTGGTCGCCGCTGATGGCGCCTATGTCGGAGGAGTGATCGCCCCCGGCGTGAACCTCAGTCTCGAGGCCTTGCACCAGGGCGCTGCAGCTCTGCCGCATATCGACGTGACGCGTCCCGAGAAAGTCATCGGCACAAACACGGTTGGATGTATCCAGTCAGGTGTGTATTGGGGGTATTCCGGCCTCATCGAAGGTTTGATCGACAGGATCAAGGCGGAATACGGAATGCCCATGAAGGTCATAGGGACGGGCGGTCTTGCACCGCTGTTCGATCAGGCCGATGTGGGCTTTGATGCAATTGAAGACGATCTGACGATGCACGGGCTTACCGTGATCCATCGCTACAACAAGGATACTGGCTCGGCATGAGCAGCGAAAGACTGATCTACTTGCCGCTCGGCGGCGCGGGCGAAATCGGTATGAACGCCTATGTCTACGGCTATGGCAAACCCGGTCAGGAACGTCTGATCCTGGTCGATCTGGGCGTGACCTTTCCCGACATGGATACAACGCCGGGCGTCGATCTGATCTACGCCGACATTTCGTGGTTGAAGGAACGTGCGGATCGGCTTGAGGCGATCTTCGTCACCCATGCGCACGAGGATCACGTCGGCGCCGTGGCCCATTGTTATGAGGCCCTCGGCGCGCCGGTCTACGCGCGTGCTTTCACCGCAAATATCGCCCGCCGCAAAATGGAAGATGCCGGACATCCGCCCGAAGCCGTGCGCACCGTTTCCGCCTGGCCCGAGCAGATCAAGGCAGGTCCGTTTACGGTCGGGTTCCTGCCCGTTTCGCATTCGATCCCCGAGAGTGCGGCGCTGGTGATCGACACGCCGGCTGGCCGTGTCGTGCATACCGGTGATTTCAAACTGGACACCAATCCGGTTGTGGGCGAACCGTTTGATCCCGATCTTTGGGCCGAAGTGGCCAAGCCTGGGGTCAAGGCGTTGGTTTGTGACAGCACCAACGTGTTTTCCTCGCATCCCGGTCGCTCGGAGTCAGAGGTTGGGCCGGCCATCACCCAATTGGTCGAGGACGCGACCGGTATGGTGGTTGCAACGACCTTTGCGTCGAATGTCGCGCGGGTCAAAACGCTGGCCGAGGCCGGGCATCGGGCGGGTCGTTCGGTGGTTCTGTTGGGCCGGGCCATGCGCCGCATGATCGAGGCCGCGACCGAAACCGGTATCTTGTCTGATTTTCCGCGCGTGATCAGCGCTGAGGAAGCCTTGGATCTGCCCCGCCAGAACCTGATGCTGATCGTCACCGGCAGCCAGGGTGAGCGCCGCGCGGCCAGCGCGCAGTTGGCGCGCGGCAAATACCGGGGGATCGAGCTGAAGGATGGCGACCTGTTCCTTTTCTCCTCGAAGACCATTCCGGGGAATGAACGCGGTGTGATCCGCATCATGAACCAACTGAGCGAAAAAGGCGTCGACGTGGTCGATGACAGCGCTGGCTTGTACCACGTTTCCGGCCACGCCAACCGCCCTGATCTTGAGCAGATGCATGCCTTGGTCGATCCTCAGATCGTCGTTCCAATGCACGGTGAACACAGGCATCTGCGGGAACACGCCAAGCTGGCCGAGGCCGCAGGTCGTGCCGGTGTCCTGGCGGTCAATGGCACGATGCTGGATCTGTCGGGGAACGCGCCCGAGGTCGTGGATTATGTCGAGACCGGCCGGACCTACCTGGACGGTTCCGTCAAGATTGGCGCGCTGGACGGTGTGGTGCGGGACCGTATCCGCATGGCTCTGAACGGGCACGTGACCGTAACTGTCATCCTGGACGAAGACGATGAGCCACTGGGCGAACCTTGGTGCGATACCATGGGGCTGCCGGAAACCGGCGTGTCGCGGGCCGGATTGATCGAGGTGCTGGAAGAGGACCTGAACCAGTTCCTGATGCGGGCTGAGGTCAAAACGCTGCGGGACGATGACAAGCTGGAAGAAGCCATGCGTCGCATCGTTCGACAAAGTGCACAGATCGAAATCGGCAAAAAGCCCGAAGTCACAGTTGTAATAAGCCGAATGAAATAAGGCGGCTCAGTCTGTTTCGGGCATCGGGTGGCCCTTGAGACGCTGGAACAGACTGGCTTCTTCGTTGTTCAGAAAGAACGGCACGGAGTCGGGGGGCGTTGTATCTGATACGCGCGCCTCGACTTCCGACAGAACAACCTCGGTGATGAAGGGCAAGTCGAACTCCCGCGCCTGTTCCAGCGGAATCCACTGTAGATGTGACAGTTCATCCGAGGCCTGACTGAAATCGTCCAGATCATCGGCAATGGCATCTGCGTCCAAAAGGAAAAATCGGGCGTCGAACCGACGTGGGCGTCCGGGCGGGGTAACTGCGCGGAACACGAACTGCAGCGCTTCGGCCGACGGAATGTAGCCTCTTTCCGCGAAGCCGGTCCAGGCTTGTGGAACCGGACCCGGCCAGGTGTCGCGGACACCGAGGATAAAGCCGGTCTCCTCCCACAACTCGCGAATTGCCGCTGCCGCCAGTGGCACATGCAGTCCGGCAGGAGCCTGATCGCTCAGCCTTTGTTGGCAAATCTCGGGTACCGGAGTGGCCAGCGGAACTTGCGCGTCTTCAGCATCCACGGCACCCCCCGGAAACACGAACTTGTTCGGCATGAAGGCCGCCGCGGCACCACGTTGGCCCATCAGGATCGACGGGGTTCGAAAACGGTCGCGCAAAACGATGATCGTCGCGGCGTCGCGAATTGCGGATTTGTCCACGGTCATGAGAGGCTCAGCTGCATTGACGGGTCACTTGCTGTCGCCGAACCCGTGCATCTTCCGGGCCCATTGAAAGCCGACGACCGCTCCTTTGAGCCTGGGAAGAAGGAACAGCGACAGGGCAACGCAAGCTATCGAAAAGCCGATTGCCATGGCCCACGGAGACGGGCGCAGGCCGACGTATGTGACATGCAGCGCCGGAGCCAGAAGGTGTCCGACCAGCAGAATGGTCAAGTAGGCCGGCCCGTCATCCGCCCTGTGGTGAAACAATTCCTGACCGCAGTTTGCGCAGGTATCATTCACCTTCAGATAGCTGTGCAACAGCTTGCCTTTGCCGCAATTGGGGCATTTGCACCGGAACCCTTTCACGATGGCGGGCCACGTGGGGCGTTCCTCCTGAGAGAGGGTGTCGATGGTTTGATCTGTCATCTTGATACTCGCGCTCGGATTTCGGGGATATTGCGCTTGTTTCATCCCGCAGAAAAGGGGGGTGCGTCGCTTTGCACCGACCCTCTCGAAACTATTGACCGGAAATGCAGGTTTCAATGCCGGAAAAAAATTTGCGGACAGCGACGGAAACTCTGCCGGGCTGCGTTTGAATGAATGTAAGCAGCGGCACAGGGCCGCGACAACGAAGGAAACGAGCAATGAAGAGCGCAAAATTTATCTCGGCCATCATTCTGTCTGCAGTTGCCGTCACCGGGACGGCTGCGCTGGCCAAAGGACCTCGCGACCGTGAACCGGTCAGCTTTCAGGAGCTGGATGCCAACGGGGACGGCCAGGTGACCAAGGCCGAGATGGAGGCCCATCGCCTGCAGAAGTTCACCTCGGCCGATACCGACGGTGACGGAAAGATCAGCGTCGAAGAAATGCAGACCGAGGCTCAGAAGAAGGCAAACGACCGCGTTTCCGACATGTTCGAGCGTCATGATGCAGACAAAGACGGCTTTCTGACTGCGGACGAGTTGCCGAAACCGCGCCGGGCTGACAAGATGTTTGACCGCCTTGATGCGGATGGAAACGGATCTCTGTCCGAGCAGGAGTTCGCCAATGCACGGGATGGTATGGGTCGGCACCACAAGAAGGGTGACCGCCCGGACCCAGACAACAACTGACGCAGGATGAAGGACGTGCCGTCCTCTGCGCATACTGTCCGCGGCGACACGGTCGCCGCGGATGCCTGCAGCGACGACGTGTTGCTGAAACGGTTTGCCGAAGGCGACGCCCTGGCAGCACGCCTGCTGACCGATCGGTTGGGGCCGCGGTGTTATTCGGTTGCTCTGCGTATGTTGAACAACAGGGCAGAGGCCGAAGATGTAACCCAGGAAGCGATGCTTCGGCTTTGGAAAGTGGCGGGGGACTGGGTTCCGGGGCAGGCCAAGATCTCGACCTGGTTGTACCGCGTGGTCTTGAACCTGTGTGTCGATCTGCGGCGGAAGAAAACGGCAGGCACATTGGACGATGTCCCAGAGCCTGAGGACGACCAGCCCAGTGTCGTGGACCGAATGCAGCAAAACGCCCGCGTGGATGCGTTGCAAGCGGCCTTGGCACAATTGCCCGAACGGCAGCGCGAAGCTGTCATTCTCAGGCATATCGAGGAGTTGTCCAATCCGGAAATCGCGGGAATCATGAGGATTTCCGTAGAAGCGGTAGAAAGTCTTGTTGCCCGCGGAAAGCGGTCGTTGACGGCCATATTGTCAGGCCGTCAGGAAGAGTTGGGGTATGACCATGTCTGACCAAGATACAGAACTGGATCTTTTGTTTGCCGAGGCACGGCAGGCACATGTTGATCTGCCCGACGATTTGGCCGTTCGTATCCTGACGGATGCCGAGGCCATCCGGCTTGCGGCGACAAAAACAGCGAAACCCAAGTCACAGGGGTTTTTGGGCAATCTCGTTGCCGGTCTCGGGGGCTGGCAGGCGCTCAGTGGGCTTGCGGCGGCCAGCGTGGTTGGCGCATGGGTCGGTTTTGCCGCGCCGTCCTTTCTGCCGGACCCGGCAAATTACATAATGACCCAGGATGCATCCTACATGGTCGCCAATCTCGGTCTCGAGGCCGCGTTTCTGGAGGAAGCGGAATGAATGAAGACGTTAAACCCCCAAGGCGCTGGGTGCCTGTGCTATTGGTGGTATCCCTTGGCCTGAACCTGCTGGTCGCCGGGGTGATCATCGGGACTGCGCTGCGGTTTCACGGTGTGCGGGACGATGTTCCTCCCGGATTTGGACCTGCCCTGTACCGCGCTCTTCCTGATCCGGAACGCAAGGCGTTGAGAGGCGATCTGGCCGACAAGCATCGGCGCGGGGCCGAGAAAAGGTCTCGTGATTTCAAGGCGCTTGGCAAAGCGCTGCGGGCCGTTCCGTTCGACCGAGATGAAGTCCAGAACTTGCTGGAAGAACAAGCCCGGGCGAATGACGAAATCCAGGCGGCTCTGCAAGAGCAATGGCTGGCTCGGGTTTCGGCCATGTCCGACGAAGAACGAAAAGCTTATGCCGACCGCTTGGAAGACGTGTTGAAGCGGCGCCCGGATCCCAAGAAACGCAAGGACTGACCTGCTTAGGCCGCGTTCTGTTTCATCCACACTTGGTTCCGGCCGGCCTGCTTGGCCGCATAAAGCGCCTTGTCCGCGCATTTGATCAGGCTTTCGGCCGACAGTGAGCCGTCCGGAGGTGGGGAGAAGGGTGGCTCGCACACCTTCAGCCCGATGCTGACCGTCACCGGAAGCCGGGCAGGAATGTCCGGCAGGACGATCGGTACGCTGCTGACGCCGCTGCAGATATCGGCCGCCTTCCTGAGCGCCGTTTCGCGGGTCGCGTCTGGCAGTCCGAACAGGAATTCCTCTCCTCCGATGCGGGCGAGGAAACCGTCTGGTCCGAAAGCGCGTTTCATCCGTTTTCCGGCCTCGACCAAAACCCTGTCACCGGCACTGTGGCCGTAACGGTCATTGATGGATTTAAAGTGGTCCAGGTCGGCCAGCATGATCGCAAAACCCCGCTGTTTGTGCACCGAACTGTGCAGCAATTGGTCCATCGCGGTCTGTGCGAAACGACGGTTGTTCAGGCCGGTCAGCGTGTCGATCCACGATTCCTCAAGCCCACGGCGCAACGAGTCGCGCATTTGCTCGTCATGCGCCTTGCGTGCAATCAACGTCTCGACCCGAAGCGATACTTCGTCAGGGCAGAACCCTCCGAGGCAAATTGCATCGGCGCCGCGATCCAAGGCCTCGGCGGCAAGAGTGGCATTGTCATCGGGAATGATTCCGATCAGAGCGGTTCGCCGGGTGCCGGTGCGGGATTTGAGGTCGGCCAACATGTTCAGGCCGGATGGATCGCTGTTCAATTCGACAACAATCGCGTCAGGTATGGTGCCGGACAAGACTCCGCTGAGGTTGGGCAGGGTATGGCTGCACACCGAATGCTGCGTTCGTCCGTTCAGGGCCTTGTGCCACAGCGTGCGAGTACGTGCGGTGTGGGCCAAGACGGCGATCTGACCATGCCGCGCGGGCGTGATCATTGCTGCGGGGGCTTCGGCAAATCCCACGGATTGAGGGTTGCCACTGTTCTTCAGATCCTGAGTTTCCGCACGGGCGCGCAGCAGGCTTCGCACACGCGCCAGCAACAGCTTATCTTTGAACGGATAGGCCAGAACGTCATCCAGCCCCTCGGACAGGTTCCGCAGCCGGGCGGTCCGATCGTTCTGAGGCGCAATCGCGACCACAGGGACATCCTGCAGGGCCGGAACGGACAGCATCAGTCTTTTGACGTCGCCCGCGTCTCCGTCGGGTAGTGTCTGGGCCGTCAGCACCAGATCCGGCCGGGTCCGCCGCAGCAACGCCCCAAGACCAGCCAGCTTCTCGCCCTGCACGACATGATACCACGCCGCCGTCAGCTGCACCTTCAGCATGATGCGATTGGTCGAGACCCCGTCGAGGACAAGGATGGTTCCCTGCACGGACATTGTTTTCACCGTAGATTGCATGCCTTGCCAAAGTGTTTATGAGTCTGGTTAACAAACCCTTTCCAAATCTTCGAACCGGGGCCTGATCATGCCGATCTCTGCCGAATTCGCCGAAACTCTGGCCTTGAAAGCGCTTGGGTGGCTTGTTGGGAACGATGAATTGTTGCCTGTTTTCCTTGGTTCGACCGGCGCCTCGACGGATGACCTGAGGGACCGCGCCACAGAGCCCGAGTTTCTTGCTTCGGTGCTGGAATTTCTGATGCTTGACGATTCGTGGGTGTTGGCCTTTTGTGACGCAAACGCTGTCCCCTACGATCAACCGGCCCAGGCCCGAAGCGTCCTGTCAGGCGGCGCGGATGTTCATTGGACCTGAACGGGTCCGCGCAGGAGCAAGAATGCATGTCGATTGATGCGCTGGTTTTTGACAAGGACGGAACCCTGTTTGATTTCGCCGCCACGTGGGGGGCGTTCGGCAAGGCGGTGCTGCTGCGTCTGAGCGAGGGCGACAATGCGCGTGCGTCCGTGCTTGGAAAGAGCATTGGCTTTGACTTCGCGACAGAGACCTATTCCGAGGACAGTATCGTGATCGCTGGCACCGTCGACGAGGTCGCAGACGCCTTGTTCCCAGACCTTGACGGCTGGTCCCGCGAGGATCTGGTTCAGACCTTGAATGCGGCTTCTGCCCATGCGCCTCAGGTCGAGGCCGTTGCGCTTGCACCTTTTCTGAAATCCCTGAAAGACGCCGGCAAGAAGCTGGGTGTTGCGACCAATGACGGCGAGATGCCGGCGAAACGGCACCTGGTCTCGGTCGGAATCGAGACCTATTTCGATTTCATCGCGGGGTATGACAGTGGCCACGGGTTCAAGCCCGGGCCCGGCCAGCTGTTGGCCTTTGCCCAACATGTTGGCGTCCCACCGGACCGGATCGCCATGGTTGGCGACAGTCTGCACGATCTGGAGGCCGGTCGCGCCGCCGGCATGACCACGATCGGTGTTCTGACCGGATTGGCCCAGGTTGAGGATCTTGCACCGATGGCAGATGTCGTTCTTCCCGATATCAGCCACATCCCCGGCTGGCTGAACCTTCGTTAAAGCACCTTGCCTGAAAATCGGCGGTTCATGAGTTGAAACCGACCTTGGCTGTCGCAGACAGAGCGGCCAGAGGCCGGACTTCGGGTCTTGTTTGAGAGTAACAAACGCCGGAGGAACAGATGGCCGACACGAATACTCGCAAGCGCAGGGGTGGTGGACGCGCAGGCGCTGCAGCGCGCCGCGGTGCGGCAGTCATCGACCAGATGCCATGGAACCCGCCGATCAACATCGACCGGCCAACCGAACCGTTGGGCCCCGAGGGCGTCGAAGCCATCCATGACGGCGCCATGCGTATTCTCGAGGAAATCGGCATCGAGTTCTACAATCAGGAAGCCTTGGAGATCCTGCGTGAAGCTGGATGCATCGTCAACGGCGACAACGTGCGCATGGGTCGTGACTTCGTTATGGAAATGGTCGCCAAGGCGCCGTCGACCTTTACCATCACGCCGCGCAACCCGAACCACACGATCGAGATCGGCGGCAAGACGATGTTGTTCGGAAATGTCTCGTCACCGCCGAACTACTGGGACATGGAGATCGGCAAGAAGGTTCCCGGCAACCGGGAAATGTGCCAGAACCTGTTGAAGTTGACGCAGTATTTCAACTGCATCCACTTTGCCGGAGGCTACCCGGTCGAGCCGGTTGACCTGCACGCCAGCGTCCGGCACCTGGATGTCCTGTATGACAAGCTGACGCTGACGGACAAGGCGATGCATGCCTATTCGCTGGGCAAAGAGCGCGTCGAAGATGTCATGGAAATGGTGCGCATCGCAGGCGGTCTCAGCCACGAGGAATTCGAGGCGTCACCGCGCATGTACACCAATATCAACTCGACCTCGCCACTGAAACACGACCACCCGATGATCGACGGGTGCCTGCGGCTGGCCCGGCGGGGGCAGGCCATTGTCGTCACGCCTTTCACTTTGGCTGGGGCCATGGCCCCGGTGACGATGGCCGGGGCCGTTGCGCAGTCGCTGGCCGAGGCGCTGTGTGCGATTGCCTTGTTCCAGTACGTCCGGCCCGGCATCCCATGTGTCATCGGGACATTCACCTCGAATGTCGACATGAAGTCCGGTGCGCCCGCGTTTGGCACACCTGAATACATCCGGTCGACCCAGATGACCGGCCAGATGGCGCGGTTCTATGGGCTGCCCTTGCGCTCGTCCGGTGTCTGCGCGGCCAATGTGCCGGACGGCCAGGCCGTCTGGGAGACGTCGAATTCACTCTGGGCGGCGGTGCAGTCGGGGACCAACATGGTCTATCACGCAGCCGGATGGTTGGAGGGTGGCCTGATCGCTAGCCCGGAGAAGTTCATCATGGATTGCGAGATATTGCAGCAAATCCAAAGGTATATGCAACCTGAGATCTGCGCCACAGGCCCAGACGAAATCGCACTGGAAGCCATCCGCGCGGTCGGGAACGATGGGCACTTCTTTGGCATCCAACACACCCAGGATCGCTATACCACCGCGTTCTATCAACCATTCCTGAGCGATTGGAAAAACTACGAGGGTTGGGAAGTCGCGGGTGGGATCTGGACAGCCGAACGGGCGCATCTGATGTTCAAGGAGATCATCAACAGTTTTGAGGCTCCGCCGATGGATGAAGCCATCCGAGAGGAACTGGCTGACTTCGTCGCACGGCGCAAAGCCGAAGGGGGCGCGCCGACCGATTTCTGATAGCGCCCCACCGGGCAGGCAGCTGGAACGGCAGGATGTCTCAGTCTGAGATTTTGGTTAATTTTCCCCATCTTGAACTTCCGCATTTGGCCTTTGTTAAGATCTTTGAGGTGGGATCGGGCATGAAACCTTTTTGAGGGCATTCATGCACGGATTGATCAACAAGGCAGTTCAATCGTTTGTATGCGCGACGTATGGGCGAGAGCGCTGGCTTCGGGCGACCGAGGCCGCTGAACTTGGGTTCGCCGAGTTCGAAGCGATGCTCGTATACGACCGGGAAAAGTCATATCGCCTGCTGGACGTGGTCTGCGATCAACTGAACCGTCCGCGGGACGAGTTCCTGGAGGATCTCGGAACCTATCTGGTCTCACACCCCAACATGGAAGGGTTGCGGCGCCTTCTGCGCTTTGGCGGTGTCACCTATGTCGAGTTTCTGCAGTCTTTGGATGATCTGGCCGATCGGGTCAAACTGGCGGTCTCTGATCTTGAGTTGCCTGCCCTGGAACTGCAGGAGCGCTCGCCCACCGAATTCGAACTGCACTGCCATCCCGGGCTGGATGGGTATGCCAATGTCATGATCGGGATTTTGCGAGCAATGGCGGACGACTATGGCGCGCTCGTGATTCTGACGCATGCCGGGCATCAAGGCGGGGTGGACGTCATCTCGATGGTTCTGGTCGAAAGCGCCTTTGCCGAGGGGCGTCACTTTGATCTGGGAGCGCGGAACTGATGATGGATCTGGATCAACTGGGCAGGATGTTGGAGACGTTGTGCCCAATGTTCACCTTGGTAGATCAGGATGGGCGTATCCTTCAGGTCGGGCCGACACTGCAAAAACTGCGCCCGGACCAGCCAATTGTTGGCAGCGATTTTCTGGAAATATTTGAACTGGTAAGGCCCAGAACCGTGACGACCCTGCCGGCATTGATGGCGACGGCAGGTACCAAGCTTCATCTCAAGTTTCACGATGAACCGCGCACAGCATTGAAGGGGTTGGTGGCACCGCTGCCTGACGATGCAGGTGCGGTTATCAACCTGTCCTTCGGGATCTCGATCCTGGACGCCGTACGGAACTATGCACTGACAAGTGCGGATTTCTCGGGAACCGATCTCGCGATTGAATTGCTCTACCTGGTCGAGGCCAAGTCTGCAGCGATGGAGGCTTCGAGGTCGTTGAACCTGCGGCTTCAGGGGGCAATGCTTGCGGCCGAGGAACAGGCCTATACCGATACTCTGACCGGCCTCAAGAACCGGCGCGCGATGGACCATATCCTCGAGCATTTGGTTTCAACGAAATCCACTTTTGCGTTGATGCATCTGGATCTGGATTTCTTCAAAGCCGTGAACGACGAATTGGGACATGCCGCAGGCGACTATGTCCTGTCCCAGGCCGCCCGGATCATGCTGGAAGAAACCCGCAGCGACGATACGGTCGCCCGGATCGGCGGCGATGAATTTGTTCTGATATTCAAAAGCCTGTCGAGCAGGGCTCAACTTGAACGGATCGCCAATCGCCTGATTGGCCGCCTTCAGAAACCAATGGTTTTCGAGGGCGAGACCTGCGCAATTTCGGCGAGCATCGGGACCGCCCTAACGTCACAGTTCCTGTCCCCGAAACCGGCTGAGATTCTGCACGCGGCAGATTTGGCCCTGTACGAGGCCAAGCGAAACGGTCGGTCGTGCCATCGCTTCTATTCCGAAGACGCACGGGCAGCGGAGTAGCCCGGTGCGTCGATGGGCTGGTTGCTTGACTACTCGGCGAAAGCCCCGTCCAATGTCCGCGCGATGTGCGACTGAATTTCATCCAACTCGCCGACGACAGGCAGCACCGGGCCACGAAATGCCGCCTTGCCCAGTTCGGCGGGAATATCATCCAACACGTGGCCCCCGGTGCAGGCAAAGAACGGCAGGCAGATCGCATGGACCCCGGTCATTTGGGCGGCGTCACTGATCGATGGGGGTTCTTCGACAAATCCGCAGCGGATTGATTTCAGCGATATCAACCCGGCCAAGCGGTCAGCGAATTCGTGGGTGACAGCTGCCGGGTTGCGGCTGCGGCCTGAGCCGTGTGCGGCAATCAGCAGATCCGTTGACGTGGTGCTCCAACCTTGCTCGTCGATCAATGGTTGCAGGGCGCGCGCCACGAGGTTGGGTAGCTGCGGGTCAACGCCCAGCGGGTCGAGTTGCCGTACTGCACGCCCTTCAAGGCGTTTGGGAAGCGCAGAAGTCACGAACCACCCTTTCGCCATGAACAATGGATAAATTGCGCTGCCGTCCGGAATGTCATCAAGGACCTTTTCCAACGCGCCCGGCGCGGCGAGGGTCGCCGACCTGACTGTGACTCGATCCGTCAGTTTATCAATCCGAGCGGCCAGTCTGGCTAGGGATGCCTCGGCCGGGTCTGGGTCGGACGGTTGGCCATGCGCTACGATGACGGCAGTCGGCATGCTGGGGCTTCCTTGTTCTGTTTCGGGATAGGTGTGGCGCCTTCCCGCAAAGTCAATTCGAATTTATCCGAGCAACGTCAACCACATCCATACCGTAAGAATGGACACGCCTGTGCCAATCAACACCGAAGAGGCGGCAACTCGTTTGGCCCGGCCATACATGTTGGCGAAGATGTAGGCGTTGAAACCGGGCGCCATCGCCGCGTTCAGAACGCCCGAGCGGAAAAGATCTTGCGGCAGGGCGGTCGCTGTACCGAACAACCAGACCAGGCTTGGATGCAGAACAAGTGAAACGCAGCAAACATAACCGATTGTCCGCAGGTCACCTTCGGGCTTGTACTTGACCAGAACTCCACCCAGGGCGAATAGGGCGCCGGGCAGTGCTGCACGGGTCACCAGGCTCAGGGCCTCGTCTGCCACAGCCGGAATGCCGACGCCCGTGAGATTGACGATGAAGCCCAGAGCGATACCCAGGATCAGTGCGTTCTTGAACATTGCCGAAAGCACCGATCGGGCCATGCGCATACCGCCATTGCCTCGGTTGCGGATGACCTCCATCACGGTAATGCCGACGCAGTAGCAGAACGGCGAGTGGAACGCGATGATCGCGTAGTTTCCGGTCAGGTTGTCGGGCCCATAGGCGCGTTCGGTGATCGGCAGGCCCAGCAGGACCGAGTTCGAGAACAGGCAGCAGAACCCGATCGCAACGCAGTCTTCCCATTCGCGCTTGAATATCAGGCGAGCGCCGAATACCCCCGCAAGGAAACACAGAGCCGCGGCGGTATAGAAACTGCCCAGAAGGCGCGGGTCAAAGCTGGCGCTCAGGTCCAGATGGGCGATGGCCAGAAACAGCAGGCAGGGGATCGCGAACCCTTGCGTGAACTTCATCAGCCCATCGATATGAACTTCTTTGAAATAGCCCGTCAGCGTCGAGACATAGCCGGCCCCAATCACAAGAAAGACCGGAAGGATGACGTCGATCAGGCTTTGCAACATGTCACGACCTCAATCCTGGCTGTTCGGTCAGAGCTGGGGAAAACGCGTGCAATCCGATGTCCTACAATGGCTGCCGGATCACCATGCCGTCATAGGCAGGCTCGACATGGTCAGGGGTCTCGGCATCGACGGCCGCATAGTCCAGATCGATGTGCATATTGGTCAGAACCGCCCGAGCCGGCTCTAGCTGTTCGATCCAGCCAAGGGTCTTTTCCAGGTGGGCATGGGTCGGATGTGGGTTCCGGCGCAGCGCGTCGATCACGAGGCAGTCCAATCCCCGAAGCTCGGGCCAGGCATCATCGTAGATTTCCGCAACATCAGGCAGATAGGCCAGGTTGTTCATACGAAAACCAAGCGCATCGATCGATCCGTGGTTCACCTTGAACGGGCGAAACGGGATTGATCCTCCCGGACCGTCTATCTCGAACGGACCGTCAATTGTCTTCAGGTCGAGGATCGGTGGATAGGGTGAGCCTTCGGGTTGAATGAACGCGTAGCCGAACCGCCCCAGCAATGCGTTTTGCGTGTCGCCATCCGCCCAAACGGGCACCCGCGCGCGCATGTTGAAAACGATCATGCGCAGGTCGTCGATGCCGTGGACATGATCGGCATGCGAGTGTGTGTAGACAACGGCGTCGAGGCGTCCGGTTCCGGTGTCCAGCAGTTGGCTGCGCATGTCCGGGGTCGTGTCGATCAGAACCGAGGTCGTGCCGTCCGGCCCGTCCCTTTCAACCAGCATCGAGCATCGGCGGCGAATATTGCGCGGATTTTGCGGGTCACAGTCTCCCCAATGCCCACCTAACCGGGGGACACCGCCAGAGGAGCCACAGCCCAGGATCGTGAACCGCAGCATGCTCATGCGGCAACCGGGTAGGCGGCCGCCTTCGCAAACAGTCGATCAAAATTCGCTTGGGTCTGCGCGGCGAAATCTGGGTAGTCCATGCCGAACAGTTCGGCGCCCACCCGGGCGGTGAAAGCGGTATAGCCGGGCTCGTTCCGCTTGCCCCGGTGCGGCGGCGGGGCCAGGTATGGTGCGTCGGTCTCAACCAAGATTCGATCGACGGGCGCTGCCGCAAAGATATCCCTCAGCTCTTGGCTTTTTGGAAAGGCCGCGATGCCGGACATGGAGAGGTAGAACCCCAAATCCAACGCTGCCCGTGCCAGTTCGGCCGAGGACGAGAAGCAATGCATCACACAAGAGTAAGGTGCGTTCCGAAACTCATCCTGCAGGATCGTCGCCATGTCCTCGTCGGCTGCACGGGCGTGAATGATCAGCGGCAGGCCTGTACTTTGGGCGGCCTGAATGTGAACCCGCAACGAGCGTTTTTGGATTTCGGCGCTGTCGGCGGTGTAGTGATAGTCCAGCCCGGTTTCGCCGATGCCGACAAATTTCGGATGTCGGGACAATGCGACAAGTTCGTCGACGCTCGCCAGTGGCCCTTCGGACGCGCTCATGGGGTGGGTGCCTGCAGCGTAGAAAACCGCGGGATATGTTTCTGCGATCGCGCGCACGATCGGCTCATTGCGCAGTCGAGTGCAGATCGTCACCATGCGTGTCACGCCCGCTTCGGCTGCACGAGCGATGATTGCGTCCAGTTGGCCTTCGAAATCCGGGAAATCCAGATGGCAATGGCTGTCAGTGATTGCGGGAGGTTGGGGCGTGTCGCTCATCTGCTCGGACCGGCGGTTTCCTGAATCTTGAACACCGTATCTAGGACGACGGCGACAGGGTCAAGGTTCACCGCCTGCCCGTGCCGCGCACGGGCCGTGATGATGGATGCGGCCTCGGCCCAGCCCAAGGCTTGTGGGCGCGAGGATGACAGGCGCAACAGCACTTCGGCTTCGTTTGGCGCAGCTTCGGGCTGCGGAGGCGCGCCGGTCGCACCTGTCAGAGCAAGGCGAGAAAGGGCGATGTCAATCAGATTCAAAAGCAGGTCATAGCGCTCGGCTGCTCCGCGCTGCGCGGCCGCTTCGGCCAAAGCCAGCGCGCGCTGGCGGTCGAGGCGGGGCAGGGTGCCAAGTATCTGGATCAGCTCGGCATAGATCTCCATTCCGCCCAGATTGATCAGCCGTACCGCGTCGCCTACGGAACCGGCGGCCAAAGCCGCGAGGTGATCGGATTGCGGAGGCAACTCGGCCCCGGTCTGTGCCAGCGCCGATTTCATGTCCTCCGGCGACAGCGGTGACAGGCGCAGGGTACGGCACCGCGAGCGGATCGTCGGCAAGAGCCGTGACGGCTGATGCGAAACCAGCAGCAGTGTCGTGCGGGCGGGAGGCTCTTCGAGCATTTTCAACAACGCGTTTGCGGCGCTGACATTCATTTCGTCCGCCGCATCCACGATAACCACGCGGCGCCCTCCGTCCGCTGAACTGAGGCCGAAGAAGCGCCCCAATTTTCGGATGTCATCGACAACGATCTCGTTGCGCAGGCGGCCCTGATCATTCAGGGATCTGGTGATCGCGGCCAGACCGGGTTCGGCCCCGGCCAGCATCCGCGCTGCAACCGGGTGGTCCGGCGCGATGTCGAGTGTCGTCGGAGCCTCGGGCGCGCCGAACAGCCCGTCATCCTGTTGCGGCGGTGTGGCCAGCAGAAACCGCGCGATGCGCCATGCCAGGGTCGCTTTGCCCAAGCCACGAGGGCCGGTCAGAAGCCACGCGTGATGCAGCCGGTCAGACGCAAAGGCGGTCAGGAAGGCTTGCTCGGCCGCATCCTGTCCAAACAGCCTGCGTGTCTCGCGCGGGTGAAGCGCGCCGGGCGCCTGGTCCGGTGTGGGTGTGTCGTCGCTCATTCGTGAATTACCGCAGAACCTTCAGGACGGTTTCTCTCACATCCACGCCCACACTGTCCACGTCGCGATTGCCATCGATCACACGGAACCGGTCCTTGAACTCGTCCGCCAGCGCAAGGAAACCCGAGCGCATACGTTTTTGAAGGGCCGGGCCAAAATCCTCGAACCGTTCTTCGGTGCCTTGCCGGCCCTTGGCGCGGGAGAGGCCGATTTCCGGATCCATATCGATCAGCAAGGTCAGATCGGGCTCGCGGCCGATCATCAGGCCGTGGAGTTGGTCCACCAACGCGCGCAGATCTCCGCGCGACAGGCCCTGATACATTCGGGTGCTGTCGGCGAACCTATCGCAAATCACGATCTTACCCGCATTCAAGGCCGGTTCGATCGTGCGCTCCAAATGATCGCGTCGTGCGGCCGTAAACAGAAGAATTTCGGTTTCCGCCGACCACCTGTCGGGGTCGCCTTCCAGGACCAGACGGCGAATTTCCTCGGCCCCGGGCGAACCGCCCGGCTCGCGCGTCAGAACAACGTCATGTCCGGCCGCCTCGAGGCTTTCGGCCAGCCGGCGGGCCTGCGTGGACTTGCCCGAACCGTCGATCCCCTCGAATGTCAGGAACAGACCGCGCGGGCTCACATCGACTCCAGCGGGGTGTTGATCATGTCTTTCAGGACGATGCCGCCCACGGTCATCAGCCGCACCAGGAACCCGCCCATCGCCACATCCTCGGCCGCGACCAGAGGGCGCCGGATTTCCGGCAAACCTTCGGGCTGGATCACAAGTTCGGCCAGTTGTTGGCCCTTGGCGATCGGAGCGTTGATCGGGCCTTGATACACGACTTCGGCCTGCACGTTCTGATCGCCCAGTACGGGGAACAGAAGGGTGAGGTCACCGTCGGGCACAAGCCCAACCGTCTTTTGCGCGCCCATCCACACTTTGGCCTGTGCTATCGGCGTTTCGGCGTTGGCAACTGTCCTCTCGATAAAATTTCGAAACGACCAGTTAACCACGGCCTCAGCCTCCTCTGCCCGGCGAGAGATGCTGTCGAGCCCGGAAAGAACGAAGACCACCCGGCGATCGCCTTGCTTGGCCGATCCGACAAGGCCATAGCCTGCCTCTTGCGTGTGGCCGGTCTTCAGGCCATCGGCACCGATATCCAGTTTCAGCAACGGGTTGCGGTTGTTCACGTTCGACGGGGCGCGGCCGTCAAATTCGAAGGTTTCCTCGGCAAACAGCGGATAATATTCGGGGAAATCGGTGATCAGCCTGTCGGCCAGCACGGCCAGATCATGAACCGACATCATGTGACCTGCAGCAGGCCAGCCGTTCGAGTTGGTGAAGTTCGAGTGGTTCATGCCCATCTGCCTGGCGCGTTGGGTCATGTAGCGCGCAAAGCCGGCCTCGGTACTGTCCGGGCTGAGCGCTTCGGCGATCACGACACAGGCGTCGTTGCCGGACAGGACGATGATGCCCCGCAGCAGGTCCTCGACCCGGACCCGGTCCTGCGTGTTCAGGAACATGGTCGAGCCGCCATAGCTCATGGCATGTTCCGAGACTGGAAGCGTTTCATCCAGCGTCAATCGACCGTCGCGGAGAGCTTCGAATGCCACGTAGAGCGTCATCAGCTTGGACATCGATGCCGGTGGAAGCGGTTCATCGGCATTCTTCGACAACAGCACAGTGCCTGTCGTCTGATCGATCACGTAGGCCGCGCGCGCGGACGTGTCGAAGGCGTGAACCGGCAGGGCCAGCAGGGCAAGGCCCGCGGCCAGAACAGCCGATTTGAATGAGGTCAGCATTGGACCCTCCTGTTCAGTTCTTCACGATAAAGGCATCGGTAAAGCCCAGGTCTTTCATATCTCCGAGGATCGCTTTGCGTTCGGCGCGGGTTGTGGCAGGGCCGACCAATACACGCCAGACCGACTTGCCCGCCGACTCCAGTTCCAGAACTTCGGCCGCCAATCCGTTCGTGCGGACCTTTTCGGCCGCGGCTTTTGCGTTCGCTTCAACTCCGAACGTTCCGATCTGAACATAGGGTTTGGTCAGGTTCGACGATGCGGCCGTGGCACTGGCCGCCGCAGCCGGCGTCGGCTCGGATGCGTCTATGGCGGCGGCAGTACCTGCGATCGGGTCCAGCGGCGTCTCGGTAATTTCATTGGGATCTTTCTTCTGCCACCACTTGCGTTTTTTCTGGGCGGGTGGCGGTGCGACGACCGGATCCGTCAATGCAGCGGTCGCGGACGCATCTGCCGCTTCCTCAATCGCGGGCGCAGTTTCTTCGGCGGCGGCGCTTGCGGCCGCTCCGGCCGCGGCAGCACCGGCGACCACGGCACCGGTGTTTTCAGGTGTCTTTTTCTGCCACCATTTCCGCTTGGCCGGCTTTTCTTCGGCACTTTCGTCGGGTCCGGCCGCTGTGGCTTCTTCGGCTGCGGTTGCTTCGGCGGCGCTTGCAGTTTCTTCGGTCGGGGCTGCTTCGGGTTCCGGCGCAGGCTCCGGCTCGATCGTTTCGCGGCGGAGTGCAACCACCTGCAGACGGGCAGGAGCGCCGGCAAGCATTCCCAGTTTTTCAGCCGCTGCCGAGGACACCTGAAGGGCCGGCCCAGGCAGGTTTTGTTCCCGGCGGAACAAGGCGCCCGTTACGGTCTTGTTGTTGCTTGTGTTTTTGATGGCGACCCGCTCGGGCTGAGACGCGCTGGGGTGCGCCACCCAGATGCCACCCAACGAAGGACGCCCATCCCATAGCCCAGCCTCGGTCACTTCGAAGACGTCCGGCGCTTCAACATCGCGCTGAGAGCCGCTGGCGACTTCGGGGAACAGTTCCGTGGTGTTGCTTTGGGTCTGCCCATCGTCACTGGCTGCCTCCGAGGAAGACTTGCCTGCGTTCAAAGCTTCGTCGCATCCCGTCAGCGCAGTCATTGCAACAACCAGCACCGCCAACGGCCGCGGTCCAAAGCGTGTCTCTGTCGCTCGCTTCATATTGTGTTATCCCTTGCCTGTAGGGCCTTTGCGTGGCTGGCCCCAACCGCGGTTCGACCGGTTCTTTTGCCGGCCTCCTGCAGTCATTGCGCAAATCATAACCTGCGGGTTGTTTCAAGGAAAGACCGCGGGTCCGGCTTCGGCAAGAAATCCCTCTTTTGGACTTGCCACCAACCGATGTTCGTCCTAGACCGCTGCCAGCGCTGGGGAGGTGGCAGAGTGGTCGAATGCGGCGGTCTTGAAAACCGTTGGGCGTGAGAGCGTCCCCAGGGTTCGAATCCCTGTCTCCCCGCCACCCATTCCCGTCTCACTCTATTGATACTTTCTGCCCCGGATTTCTGCCGCGACATCAGCGGTTTACCATACCCGTTTTCTATCAGAGACGATCTAGCAAGCACAACTAGGCCACGGTTCTAACGCCAGTCTCAGTTCCGTATTTTCGCGGGGTCGCTTTGGGCGGATTTTCCCTGATAACAGGGAGTTTACAGCGAATTTCGGCATTTTTGGCGGAATTTCCTGATTTTGTCTTTGTGATAATGGCGTGATATCAATGATTTACGCCCCAAATTCCCTAAACTGTGGAACAGGGAAATTTTTTCACGGTAACAGGGAAGTTCTGCGCCGAAACAGGGACGTCACACCGGGTATCAGGGAAGCCGGAATTTTGGAGAGTTTCAGAAGCCGAAGATGCGCTCCTGCTCCGCCCAATCCAGCGGGTGGGTGACGCTGACCAGGCGCTTGAGGGTAAGCTCCGGCGGCTGGCTGCCGTCGAGAATCGCGGCCTGGATCTTCGGCGACAGGAAGGCGAGTTGGGCGCGGGTGCAGATGAAGGAGGCGGGCACCTGTTCCTCGCGCGCAATGTTGACCAGCTGGACGCCACTTTTCAGATTGCGGACCCAGCCATGGGCGCGGACCAGCATGGAGCGGAGATGCGGATCCGGGTGAGGCTGCACATCGCCGGCGATGATCTTGGCTTCGACGCCGCGGCGTCGCAGGTCGAAAGGCGCTTCGATTCTGAGCAGGTCCGGGTTCAGATCGTCTGGCGAATGGCCAAGCGCGCTTGCCAGGGCCTTGCCGTCCAGGTCGAGGCAGATCCGCCCGCGCTTGAGCGTGCCAGAGGCAAGCAGGCCGGCGCAAATCGTTCCGCCGGTGTCGCGGAGCCGGGTGGCCAGTTCTGCGACCGCGGACTTGATTACAGATGCGGACCCGGCCTCGGGCCGCGCGAGGATCCGGTGCGATGCGGATGCCTCCTGCAGATGTGTGATCACGATGTTGCTAACCGCCGTCTCCAATGCTGGTCCTGACAATCGCCAACCGGTGGGATCCGTGCCCCCGGAGATCAGCCTGTTGGAGACGTAGTAGCGTAGCCGTCGGCCCTTGCGGGTGGTGTGGGTCGGGGTGAGCCAATCGCCGGTGTCATCTCGCAGCTTGCCGGTCAGCCAGGCGCCGGGGGCCGTCCCTCTGGATGGAGTATCGGGTGAGGGTTGCGCGCGGGACCGTTGTGAGGCTTGCCGCATCCTCTCCTGCACCCGTTCCCACAGGTCCTCGTCGACGATCGCCGGGTGCTGGCCGGGCCAGAGCTTGTCCTTGTGGCGGATCTGGCCGCGATAGACCGGGTTGCGCAGCAGGTAGTAGATCTGGCCGCGCGACAGCAGGCGATTGCCCCTAACGGTGCCATCAGCTCGGACAACCCGTTTCGAGCGCAATCCCTCGGCAGCGGCCCGCTCCGCCACCCGGCGCAGGCAGCGCAGTTCCGCGTAGAGATCAAAGAGGCGCCGGACGGTGCTGGCCTCTTCCTGGTTCACCACCAGCGTGCGGGCTTTGGGATCAGGGTGGCGGTCGAAACCCAAGGGCAGGTTGCCGCCCATCCAGAGGCCTTTCTTCTTGGAGGCGGCGATCTTGTCGCGGATGCGCTCGGCCGTCACCTCGCGTTCGAACTGGGCAAAGGACAGCAGCACGTTCAGGGTCAGTCGACCCATGGATGACGAGGTGTTGAAGGACTGCGTCACCGAGACGAAGGAGCAGTTGGCCTGTTCGAGCCGCTCGACGAGCTTGGCGAAGTCGGTGAGTGAGCGGGTCAACCGGTCGATCTTGTAGACCACCACCATGTCGATGCGCCCGGCATCGATCTCTTCCAGAAGCCGCTGCAGGGCAGGGCGTTCGAGCGTGCCGCCGGAGAGGCCGCCGTCGTCGTATCGCTGTGGCAGCAGTGACCAGCCCTCGTGACGCTGGCTAGCGACATAGGCGGCGCAGGCCTCGTGTTGCGCATCCAGCGAGTTGAAGTCCTGGTCCAGCCCGTCCTCGGAGGACTTGCGGGTGTAGATGGCGCAGCGGACTTTGCGACGCGGGCTCATCTGGCGCCCTTTCCAGTGAGACCGAAGAAACGGGGGCCGGACCAGTGCGCCCCGGTGATCTCGCGGGCGATGGCCGAAAGCGAGCGGTAGGCGCGACCGTTCCAGGCAAAACCGTCCTCGGTGACATCGACCACATGGGTCACCCCGTTCCATTCGCGCAGCAGGCGTCCCCCGGGTTTGAGGGCAGGGGGCGTCGGCCGTGGCTTTTGGTCCGCCCCCTTGTCCAGCGCAGCCGTCACCTTCCGGGAGAGCCCGCCATGACGGCGGGCCTGCAGTTCAAAGGCGAGGAAGCGGCGCAGGAAGGGCTGGCTCAGCATTGCCGGGGCAGGGCGGTCGAACAGCTGCTGCCAGAGCAACAACAAGCCCTTCCGATCCATCGCTTCCAGCTCGGCGATTTCCGCTGGGAAGGTCATGCCTGCGCCTCCGCCTCGGCAACGAGGTGGTAGGTGGCCGGCGCGCCCGGTTTATCCGATGCTCTGCGTTCGATCGTTGCGCCTTTCTTGCGCAACATGCTGAGGGCGGCCCGGGCCGAGTGTTGCTGCCAGCCGGTGGCCTTGCAGATGTCCGCGAGGCTGGCACCTGCGGGGTGGCGAAGCAGGGTTTGTACCCTATCGGTCTTGGTGTGTTTGGTTTTGGGCATGTCTGGTCTCCTCGTGTTCAGAGGGGCGGGATGCCGTGCCCCGGTACCGAGGTGAGCCCGAACATGTCGGGCGTGGGACCAGTGATGCGTGGTTCG
This sequence comes from Ruegeria sp. B32, assembly GCF_025141855.1. Lineage (NCBI taxonomy): Bacteria > Pseudomonadati > Pseudomonadota > Alphaproteobacteria > Rhodobacterales > Roseobacteraceae > Ruegeria > Ruegeria sp. B32. The sequence continues at coordinate 990,516 of NZ_CP081106.1, forward strand.
CACCGGTAGTCCAGCCTGAATCCGCTGGCGCTAACGAAGAATCGTAGGTGTCGTAACGCACTGGAAAAAAACAAAAACTTGATTCTTTCTGGTTGGGTGGTTATATTCGGTGTGCCTCACGCAGGACCTTCAAATCCTGCCAGAAGCACTCACCGGGCCCGAGCGCCCAAAGGGAGCATCGAAAGAGGCAATGAACCGGATCGCTGGATCCGGGGAGTTGCTGTTCGTGCTCTCTCCGAATTCCCCGAAGCGGTCCATTCGATCCCCGGCTGTTGCGACAGCCCAGATGAATGGAGGCGCGCATGCGTACCCAATCCCAACCCCGCGATGCCGCAGCATCGACCGCCCCTGTCTGGATGGCCGAAAAGGTTGTGCAGACGCCGATTGCAGACCTCAAGCCTTACGCCAAGAACAATCGCGTTCACACGGTAAAGAGCATCGACAAGCTGAAAGCCTCGGTACGACAGTTCGGCTTCGTCACCCCGATCCTGGTCGACGGCGACGGCGTGATCATTGCCGGTCATGGCCGGTTCGAGGCAGCGAAGGCGCTTGGCCTCACCACGGTACCGACCGTGGTGGCCGGTCACCTGAGCCCGGCCGAGGTGCGCGCCCTGCGCATCGCCGACAATAGGCTCGCGGAACTGTCCGACTGGAACCAGGCGGCGCTGCAGATCGAGTTTGCCGAGCTGATGGACCTGAGCCTGGATGGCGAGCTGGAGTTCGGTCTCGACATCACCGGCTTCGAGGTGGCGGAGATCGACCTCCTCATCAGCGGTGCCGGTGACACGGATGCGCGTCAGCCGGAAACCGTTGAAGAGCCGAACCCGGCACAAGTCGCCATCACCCGGCCCGGCGACATCTGGCTGCTCGGGGATCACCGCATCCTCTGCGGCAATGCATTGGAAGCGGACGGCTATGCCTCTGTGCTGGATGGTGATGTGCCGCGCATGGTCTTCACCGACCCGCCCTACAATGTGCCGGTGCAGGGGCATGTGCGCTTGGGCAAGGATGGCAGCCACCGCGAGTTCGCCATGGCCTCGGGCGAGATGACCGACACGGAGTTCCGCAGCTTTCTCCAGACGTTCCTGACCCATGTCGTGGCCAATCTGCCTGCAGGCGGCATCGCCATGGTCTGCATGGACTGGCGCCACATCGAGGACCTGATCGCAATGGGTAAGGCCGGCGGTCTCGACCTCATCAATCTCTGCGTCTGGAACAAGACCAATGGCGGCATGGGCAGCCTCTACCGCTCCAAGCACGAGATGGTTTGCATCTTCAAGAAGCCGGGTGCGCGGCACATCAACAACGTGGAGCTGGGCAAGCATGGCCGCAACCGCACCAATGTCTGGGACTATGCCGGGGTCAACAGCTTCGGCAAGGGGCGCGAGGCCGATTTGGCCGATCACCCCACGGTCAAGCCGACGGCGCTGGTGGCGGACGCGATCATGGATGTGAGCCATCGTGGCGACGTAGTGCTCGATGCCTTCGGCGGCTCCGGCGCCACGCTGCTGGCGGCCGAGAAGACCGGGCGCCGGGCGCGGCTGATCGAGTTGGACCCGGCTTACGTCGATGTCGCCATCCGTCGCTGGCAGGAGATGACGGGTGAACAGGTCGTGCATGCGGTCACCGGCGAGACCTTTGACGGCCGGGCTGCTCAGGCAAATGCCGTCGCGAAAAAGGAGGTCCGCCATGTCTGATGACGAAAAGGACTACGAGGTGGGATATGGCAAGCCGCCGAAACAAACGCGGTTCAAGAAAGGCCAGTCGGGCAATCCGAAAGGGCGGCCGAAAGGTGCCAGGGGGTTGAGTGCCAGCCTCAAGCGGGAGCTTGAATCGAAAATCACGGTCCGCGAGGGCAACCGCGAGATCCGGATCACCAAGGCGGAAGCCATGGCCAAGCGGCTGGCGGCCAGTGCCTTGAAGGGAGATTCGAAGGCGCTGTTGGCCCTTCTGAAGCTTGATGCGGACCTGTTTGGCGACAGCGAGGCTCACGATACTGAGGCTGGTCTCTCGGGCAGGCCCGAGCCGGTAGACTATGACATCCTCCGGGATTTCTTCTCCTCCCCGCAAGCGGGTCAAGAGGATGTCGAGGACCAGGAGGATGAATATGACGGTACCTGAACCGCGCACGGTTCGGCAGGCCGCCATCAATCTCTGCCGGGACAACTTCTTCCCGTTCGTGTGGAGGGTGTTCGACACCCTCCATCACGGGCCCAATGGTACGTTTGAGCCGGCTTGGCATGTGCGCGCGATGTGCCATGCTCTGGACGAAGTGCGCAGTGGCGAGAACAAGCGGCTGGTGATCAACATTCCGCCCCGCTGCCTGAAATCCGTAACCGTGGCGGTTTCCTACGTGGCCTTTCTGCTGGGACACCATCCGGGCGCCAAGATCATCGTGGCCAGCTATGGCCTTGATCTCGCCCGCAAGCATTCCGAGGATTGCCGGCGGGTCATGTCGTCGCGCTGGTACCGCGAGATGTTCCCCGGGACTCGGCTGGCGAAAAAGGGCAATACCGTGGAAGAAATCCGCACCACCGCGGGCGGCAGTCGCAAGGCGGTGTCCATCGGCAGTTCGGTGACCGGCCATGGCGCCGACTACATCATCATCGACGACCTGATGAAGGCCGGGGACGCCAATTCCGAGGCGGAACTGATCCGGGCGCAGGAGTTCATCGAAGGCACGTTGCTGTCTCGCTTCGACAATCCAGCGGAGGGCAGGGTGGTGATGATCGCCCAGCGGCTGCACGAGATGGACCCACCGGGCTACCTCCTTGACAAGGGCACCTACCGGCACCTGAACCTGCCGGCCATCGCGGAGGAGAACGAGGTCATACCGATCGGGCGCGGGCAAGTGCATCGGCGCAGGCCGGGGGACCTGCTGTTCCCGGCGAAGCTCGACCGGGAGACGCTCGATCGCATGCGCCGTGAAATGGGCACGGCGATCTTCAACTGCCAGTACCAGCAGAACCCGATCGCACCAGACGGATCTCCGCTGCGCTGGGAGTGGTTTGGCACCTTTGACGAGGTCCTGCCGCGGCACCACTATCACCTGGTCGTCCAGAGTTGGGATACCGGCACCTCGTCAGATCCGCGGTCGGACTATTCCGTCGGCACGACCTGGGGGTTCCTGCCGCCCCACTGGCATCTGCTCGATCTCTGGCGCGGGCAACTGGACTACCCCGAACTGAAATCGAAGGTGCTGACCTTGGTTGGGCAATGGGATCCCGAGACGGTTCTGATCGAGGATGCCGCGACCGGTCGGCCGTTGTTCCAGGAGTTATTCCAGGATGACAAGCGCTTCAACCGGGTGACCCCCGACAAGGACAAGGAGATCCGCTTCAACGCGGCCTGTGCCCCGGTGGAGGCGGGCAAGGTGTGTCTGCCGGCCGACTCCCCTTGGCTGGCAACCTTCAAGCGCGAGCTTCAGTCCTTCCCACGCGGACGGGACGATGACCAGGTCGACAGCTTCAGCCAGTTCCTGAACTGGTCAAAGGGCAACGGCTTCTATCGCGCCCTCGGTCGGGAACACCCGATCAACGTCGCGCGGCGTGAACAGAACCAAACGCGCGTGAGGCGGCGGTAACGCCGCCGTCCCGACAATTCGAATCCCTTCCGTTCCGCCACTTGCCCCCGAGAAAGCGTTCTCCCCATCCGGTTGCGGCCGGATTTTTCCGTTGTTTTAGAGGGTTATGCGGATGGGGCTGTTCACTTTGCCCGGCGTGAGGCGGCCGAGATCGGTCTCTCAGGGCCGATATTCTCTGAACCAATTGACTGCGCCGATTTGGTGAATTTTTTGCAAAGCACTGAAATCAAGCCATTATTTGGTAACGCAACCTAAACACTTCGATGTCGGATGCATTTGGCGAGATGGAACGGAACCCGAACCTTCGCATGCTATCATGCTTTGCTCCCGCCTGAGGACTCTCCGGCCTCAAGAAAAAGGCGTTTGATATCATCGACAGTGAAGGGCGGGTTTCTTCGATGGGCGACGGAATGGCTATTTGGACAGAGCGGAACGAGGTCCTCTTTCGGATTGATCACGTAATCTCTACCCAACTGGCTGACCGGCACGACGTGATGAACCTCGATGTACCCATCCACTTGAGGGCCGTATGTTCTTCCGAAATATATGCCGCACGCCAGGCACGCATTACCGCGTATCGCAAGCGCAGCAGCTCGGTTGCGCCTACGCCACGGCAGCGGGATGGCTTCCGTCCGTCAGGAGGTCTGCGATATCTCGTCATCGCGAACCCGGAAGAAGATCGCGTAAAGCGTGGGTACGACGATCAACGTCAGGATGGTTGCAAAGCTCAGGCCACAAATGATGACGACTGCCAGAGACTCGAAAAACGGATCCCAGAGCAGAGGCATGACGCCCAGAACCGTCGTCAGTACGCCAAGAGACACCGGGCGCACACGCGAAACGGCGGAATCCACGACTGCCTGAAGTCTGGGTTTGCCGTCTCCTATCTGGGTGTCGGTCTCGTCGATCAGAACGATGGCATTCTTAATCAACATACCCGTCAACGACAGCACGCCCAATATGGCCATGAACTCCAGCGGCGTCCTTGTAAGCGCCAGCCCCCAGACCACCCCGATCAGGGCCAGCGGTACGGTCAGCCAGATGATCAGGGGTTGGCGGAAGGCGTTGAACAGTATGACCACGACGATGATCATGGCGCCAAACCCCAACGGCATCGTCGATGCCAACCCATCGTTGGCGTCCTGCGAGTCACCGTACTCGCCGCGCCACTCAAGGGAATATCCGCTTGGCATCTCGATGTCCTCGACCAGAGGCCGGACCTTGGCGAAAAGATCGCCCGACAGTTCGTCAGGGGCGTTGTCCGCCTGGGCGGTGATAGAGAGCCGCCGGTCGATGCGGCGCAGATTTCCGGATTCGAAGACCAACTCGAAACGGGTCACGACCTGAGAGATCGGGATGTAGCCACCGGCTACCTGGCTGAAGACCTGGATGTTGCGCAAATCGCCGATATCATCGCGGGCGTCTTCAAACGGGCGCATGACAATGGCCAGCAGGTCATCGCCTTCCCTGTAGATGCCGATATCGGCCCCGTTCAGATGCGCATAGATCGCCCGGGAAATCTCGCCCTGGGTCAGCCCAAGGCGTCGGGCGTTTTCCGTGTTGATGATCGGGCGGATGACCTGCACCTGTTCGCGCCAGTCGTCCTTGATCGCGATGCCGCCCTGCTCGGAGAAGACCTTTTTGGCTTCTTCAGCGAGCGACCGCAGCACGACCGGATCGGTTCCGGTGAACCGGGCTTCGATCTTTGAACCTCCGCCGGGTCCAAGCACGAACTTCCAGACCTTCGAGTAGGCCTCGGGATAGGTATGATCGATCCACGCCTGTATCTGGGGCTGGAGGTCGTCGATCTGCCGGTAGTCTTCGACGTCGACCAGAATCTGGCCGTATGCCGTATTCGCATCCTCGCTGGTGTAGACCAGCATGAACCGTAGATGGCCGCCTCCGACCGACAGGTTGGTAGAGGTCACGCCATCCAGGCTGCGGATGTGCTGGTCGATTTCCTTCAGATCCTGGCTGGTTCTGGTGATGTCCGTCCCTTCAGGCAGGTTGTAGTCCACGACGAACTGCGCCCGGGTGCTGTTGGGGAAGAAACCCGGCGGTACGAGGGCTATACCGACCACGGCAGAGGCGAACAGCGCGACAACCAGCACGACCGTGATGTAGCGGGCCCGGATCGCCAGGGCCAGAACTGTCCGGTATCCGCGCAGGATGGCGTTCTCCTTCGGTGCCGCGGTTTCGCTGGGCTTCAGCAGAAGCGTGCAGAAATACGGGGTCAGCCAGATCGCGACCAGCCATGAGAACAACAACGAGATCGATATCGTCCAGAACAGGCTGCCTGCATACTCACCGGTGTTGTCCGGTGAAAAGCCGATGGGCGAAAACGCCAGAAGTCCCACGACGGTTCCGCCAAGCAGCGGCCATTTCGTCTGGTTGACCACCGCAATCGCCGCATCTTTCGTGTCTTCGCCTCGCTGCACGCGGACCAGGGTACCTTCGACGACGACAATTGCGTTGTCGACCAGCATGCCAAGCGCAATGATCAGCGCGCCAAGGGAAATCCGCTGCATGTCCAGGCCGTACAGGTACATGCCTGCCAAGGTGCCTGCGACGGTAACAAGCAGGATGCCCCCCATCAGGATCCCCGACCGCAACCCCATGAAGACGAGCAGCGTACCGACGACGATGACAAGTGCCAGAACCACGTTCATCACGAAGTCGTCGACGGAATCCTTGACCGAAGCGGACTGGTCCGAGATCGGAAGAATTTCGATGCCGACCGGACGGGCGGATTCAAGCTCGGCAATACGTGCCTTCACGGCGTCGCCCATGTTCACGACATTGCCGCCAAGCGTGTTCGAGATGCCGATTCCGATGGCAGGCTGAGCGTCGCGAAAAAGCTGTCGACGGGGCGGATCAACATAGCCGCGCGACACCACGGCGATGTCCGAAAGCCGGAAAGACGCCCCTGTACCCGGCGCCGTGATGACAAGATCCTCGATCGACTGGATCGACTCCACGGCCGCCGTGGGGCGGATCTCGATCCTGCGGGAATCCGACTCGATGGAGCCACCGGGAATGACTAGGTTCTGCCCCTCCAGAACCTGCTGGATCTGCTGTGGTGTCAACCCGAGTTCGACCAGCCGGGCCGGTGAGTATTCTACATAGATGACCTCATCCTGTGTCCCGCTCAGCACGACCTTGGACACGCCCTCGACGGCGACCAGTTCCCGCTGAAGGTCCTTTGCGTAGTCGCGCAGTTCGGCAATGGTGTAGCCATCACCGACAATTGCGAAATACAGCGCGAACACATCGCCGAAGTCGTCGTAGACCTGAGTCGGAAGGGCGTTGGGCGGCAGATCTGGCTGCACGTCCAAGATTTTTGCGCGCATCTGCGCGAACCGTTCGTAGAGCGTGGGGAAGTCCGGTGTGGTCGGGATCGTGAATTCGACCGTAACGGTACTGACCCCCGGCGACGACACCGAGCGCACTTCTTTCACGCCCTGCAGTTCCTGCAATGCGTTTTCGACAACTTCGGTGACCTCTTCCGCCACTTCCTCGGCGGTTGCACCGGGATACGGGGTGATGATCTGCGCCTGCCGGATGATGAACTCGGGGTCCTCGAACCGAGGTAGGGTCATGTACGCGAAGTAACCGGCGATCAGGATAAGGATTGTAGACAGCGCCGAGATAACGCGCTTTTCGACTGCGAAACGGGCAAGATCCATGGCTTAGTCGCCGATCTTCGAAATGGGGCGGATCGCCATGCCTTCCTGAAGACCACTCAGTCCTGCGGTCACAACCACGGCCCCGGCCTCGAGCCCGGTATTGATGACGACGCCGCCTTCCGACACGTCGCCAAGCTCGACAGGCTGGCGTGACACCGTGTTGTCGCTGGTGTCGACGCGCCACACGAACGTGGATCCGTCCGGGCTGGAAGCCAGGGCGGAGAGCGGGACAGTCATTTGAGGCGTCTGCTGACGGTTGGCGCGCGAAATGACCCGCGCGACCATCCCCGGTAGGACGATCATCCCGTCAGGTGGCGTGACGGACAATCGACCCCGGTAGGTTTGGGTCGCGGCGTCTGCCTGAGTTGTGAACTCGACCAGTTCTGCAGGGACTTCGACGTCGGGCATCGACTCGAAGATGACGACGCTGGTGACGTTCTCTATGTCGAGACCCGACATGGCAATGATGTCCGCGCCCGGAAGATCGAAGCCGACTTCCACGGTCGAAAGGTTCTGAAGCAGGGCGATCGCCTCGCCTGCCTGAACGTTGCGGAAGTTCTCGACAAACCGGCTGGAAATGGTGCCGCTGAACGGTGCCCGCAACGTGGTGTCGGACAGGTTGTCACGAGCGCTTTGAACCTGGGCTTCGAGCCCGCGCAACTGGGCTTCGGCAGCAAGAATTTCTTCGGGGCGTCCACCGCTGCGGCCAATGGCCAACTGTTCCTGCTGTGATCTGAGTTCCGCCTGAGCCACGCGATAGGCCGCCAACCGCTGTTCGAACTGCGAGGCCGGCGCGACGCCGCGTTCGACCAGTCGCTGAGTCCTTTCAAAATCATCCCGAGCCTGATCAAGCTGAGCTTGTGCCGCTGCAACGGCGGCTTCGAGGGCGGCGATCTCTTCGGGTCGGGCACCGACGCGAAGCACGATGAGTTGTGCCTTTGCCTGGTCCATCTGGCTTTCCAGCCGCCGCACCTCGGCCTCGAAATCGCGGGTATCCAACTTTGCGACGACGTCACCTTGCGCTATGCTCATGGAGGCCCTGATCGGCAATTCCACGATCCGCCCGCTGACCCGAAAGGACAGCTCCACCTCCTGAGAGGGGTACACTATCGCGGGATAGGAACGTTGATACAACGTGTCGGTTTCAACAACCGTGTACACCTTTGCCGGACGTGCCGAACCGGTGCTTTCCTGTGCTTCAAGCACTGAGCCCTGTGCGAAGAAAACCAGTGCAGAGAAGAGGCTTAAGCTTTTGATATGCATCGCAATCCCTCGATAAGACATCGGCGGAACCGCAAGCCGCATTTCCGTTTAGACCAACGTTTTCCATCCCAATCTGCCCGCGCAGACCATACTTGACAAGCGACGCTGAGCCAAAATGGCTCAGTGTCTCGCGCACCTTGTGACCGGACATAGTACCAAACATACTCATGTCCGCCGAGGCGACGCGATCCGAACTGCAAGACCAGTCCAAAGGCCTGGGGGAAGAGCCACCAAACTGGGGGCAGGGAGGCCTCAAGGCTTGGGTGTGCTGCGGGGCTTAGACCTCGGGATCGCAAGCTTTTTTGTTGTGTTTTGGCCTTTGGAGTAGAGCCCCTGCCTTGGAAACCGGTCGATAAAATCGAACTTGGCGCCGCGCAGTCCAGTTCTTTTGCTGACGCGGCAATAGCGCGTGCAGACGCGAGTGCGGAAAAGCTGATCGGAGTGATCAGGCTTTCCGCCGCGCTGATCATTGGGCTTTCGATTGTTGTCCTGACGGTTTCGGCTAACATCCTTTCCGAGGGTGAAGCGGGCGATGTGCTGCTGGCCGCGTGGATCGTGTTTTCGTATTTTCTGATCGGTGTTGCGTCTATCTCGGTCGTGCAACTCGGCTACTACAGGCTTTGGATGTCTTGGGCGTTCGGTATCGCGGACATAAGCATCGTGCTGTGCAACCTGCATTTCGGCGCCCGGATTCACTCTGCCGGATCGGTCGTGGCCTTCGCGGCGCCAGCGACGTTCTTCCTGTTTGTCGTGCTGGTCTCGCAGTTGATCCGGATTCGACCGGTGTTGCAGGTGACATTGACGCTTTGCCTCGTGTCTGGTCTGTTCTTCGTCACTTTGGTTGGAATGGAAGACAGTCTGTCTGACGCGGACATCGTCTACCTCACCAAGAACCACTCTCCCATGAGCAATGCGGTCCGGTTCCTTTTGGTCGTTCTGATCGGGATCATCTGTATCCTTGTCGTGTGGCGCGCCCGCAGGCTGGCCTATGAGGTGGCCCAACAAAAAGAGCGGGAGCGCAACGCGACGCGGTTTCTCTCCCCTGAACTTGCAGGAAACCTCAGCGACAGAAAACTGGACGAACTGCGCCAGGGAAGGGTAGTCTGGATCGTGGTCATGTTTGTCGACATCCGGGGGTTCACCGAGATATCCGAGGCCATCGGCGCCCATGCGACTACTGAACTGCTGACCGAATTCAGGTCCCGTATCGAGAGGGAAGTTACCGAGCACGACGGCGTCATCGACAAGTTCATCGGCGACGGCGCGATGATCGTGTTCGGCCTGAACGAGTCAATGGAGCGGGCAGCGCAACACGCGTTGAAAGCCGCAGAAGGCATATCCGCCACGGTGTCACGATGGTCGGAAGAACGCGAAGGCGCCGGGCGAACCAGGATCAACGTTGTCATGTCGCTTCATGCCGGAACCGCTGTCGCAGGCGCGATTGGCGACGCGCACTACTTGGAGTTCGGGGTCTTTGGCAGCGTCGTGAACGAGGCTTCACGGATCGAGACCTTTGCCAAGCAGCGAAACCTGCAAGTGGCCGTGTCAGATGCGGTTTTGTCTGCGGCAGGAGCGGACGCCGCAGACTGGGTGGAGTTTCCTCCGAAGAAGCTGCGAGGCCGAAGCGAGCCGATCAGGCTTTTTGGGTTGTCGAATGCAGAAATGCAGAAACGGGATCGGGCAAAGGCGTCCGGGCCCGAAATTTGATCGGCTTTCGGAATGGCCATAGTCTGCAAGCTACCGTAGACGAATACAGGACTAGAAAAGATGCGCAAATGTCCCTGAACAAACAACTTGTGACCCTGCGGTCGGTTTTTGTCGCGATGGCGTCCATTCAGCTGGCGACGGCAGCCGCAGGCACGCTTGTGCCTCTTGCTTTTGCCCAGTCCGGCGCGTCGCAGGAAGCAGCTTCGTTTGCCGCGTCGGCCTACTCGGCCGGTTTTCTGGTCGGGTGTTTTGTCGTCGCCAAGTCGATCGCGGATATCGGGCACATTCGCGCATTTGCGGCGGGCGCAGCGATAACAACCGCCGCTATCCTGTTGTTTTCGCAGGTCGACAGTGTTTCGTTTCTCATTCTTCTGCGTTTCCTGATGGGGCTCGCCACGGCGGGCCTGTTTTCCATCGGGGATGCCTGGATCAACGAAACGGCCGAGAAGTCCTCGCGGGGCAGGGTGCTGGCCATCTACGCAATTGTTGTCGGCATTGTTTCGGTTCTCAGCCAGGCCGTTGTCATTCTCGTCCCGGAAGAAAGCGACGATGCCTTCGTTCTCGTGGCCTTGATCTACTGCTTCTCGACCGTGGTCATTGCCTCCACCCGAACGAACCCGCCAGACCCCGGATCCAAGGCCAAGGTTCGTGTCAGAGGGCTGTTACAGGACGCGCCTGCAGCTGTCTTCGGGGTGATCGCCATGGGAATGGTGTCCACCACGATCCTGAGTGTGGCGCCTTACAGCGCCTCTCAACTGGGCATCAAGGTCCACGACATTGCCTACATTATCGGCGCGATCTACCTGGGGAGGGTCCTGTTCCAGTACCCGCTTGGCAGCCTGTCTGACAAAGTGGACCGGCGTGTGGTGATCTTCATCACGTCATCCATATGCGCAGCGGTGCTGTTGGCCATGGCTCTCCTGGCCGACGCGCAGCCCGTTGAAATCGAGTTCGACTATCTTTCGCCGGGCTACCTTGTTCTGATGATCCTGATGGTTCTTCTCGGTGGCAGCCTTTTGACCATGTATTCTCTGCTGACAGCACACGCGATGGACAGAACGGTCCCGGTCTATGTTTCGGCCGCGGCGGTGACCATGCTGTTTGTCTGGACCTTGGGATCGATCGCGGGGCCCATAATCACAAGCGTCTTCACGGGTTTTTTTGGCGACAATGCAATGCACTGGGTGAACTTCGCGGTCATGTCCAGTTTCGTCGTCTACCTCGGGTTCCACATCCGGTCCTCCGAACCGGTGTCCCATGCCGAGCAGACCTCCCACACCGATCTCGTGCCGTCGAGCACCGAGATGGTGCCGTCAAAGAAGAGATGAGAATGCACCCCGAAACCCGGAAACTCCACCGGAGGCATAGATGAGAATTCTTGTCATCGTTCTTGTTTCCCTGATACTGTCCGCGTGCGGAACCACTATATCTCGAGATCCTGTCAGCATCAGAGAGCTTGAAGCCCCGCAGGTTCCAGGTATCAAAAATGCCCGCTTCTGGGCCGACGACACGCCACCCAACATCAACGAGCTTCTGACCGAACGGCAGCAGCAAGCGCGAGCGGCCGGACTGCCGGACCGGCATGCCGACCTTACACTGTCCGGCGGAGCAGAAAACGGCGCCTATGCTGCGGGTATCCTGACGGCGTGGAGCGAATCCGGAACCCGCCCGGTTTTCATGAACGTGACCGGGGTGTCTACGGGCGCCCTGGCCGCCCCATTCGCCTTTTTAGGGTCTGACTACGATGACGAACTCAAACGACTTTACGGCGGCCTGCCGCCGGAACAGATCTTTGAGCGCCGCCCGATCACCCAGATTTTTTCGAAGGCGTCCGTAAAAAGCTCGGGACCTCTCCGTCGGTTGCTGGAAGACTATGTCACCGACGAATTCCTGGAAAAAATCGCCGTGCAGCACCGCCGGGGTCGCCGCTTGGTGATCCAGACGGTCAGCCTGGACGCCCAACGCCCGGTGCTATGGGATCTTGGTCGAATTGCTGCCAGTGGCGCTCCGAACGCGCGGAAGGTATTTCAGGATGCGTTGATGGCATCCGCAGCGATGCCCGGCGTGTTTCCTCCGGTATTGATCGATGTCGAAACACCGTTTGGAATTCGTGACGAGCTTCATGTCGATGGTGGCGTAGTTTCGCAATCCATGTTTGTTCCCGGATGGCGCATTCCAAGCCGGTTTACCGAAGGGACCACTTTGTATGCAATCAGAAACGGCAAGATTGATCCCGAGGCCGAGATCACAAAGCCCGGTATCGCCGATATCTCGAAACGCTCGCTCGCCACTCTCATCAAGTATCAAGGCGCGGTCGATCTGGGCGTGGCCTACGCCATCGGGCAGCGCCAGGGCGTCAGGTACAATGCCACGTGGATCGGCCCGGATTTCAACGCGCCTTTGAATGAACCCTTCGATCCGGAATACATGCAGGCCTTGTTCGACTATGGCTACATGCGTTTCAAGTCTGGAACGGTTTGGAACAGAAAGCCACCTGGATGACGCCAGTGAACCTTAGAAAATGTTGGGCCGAAGCACCGTGAATCCCGAAGCCACCTTGGTCTTCGTTCTGATCGCGGTTGCCGGTGCGATGGTGGCCAGCAACCGGGTCAGGTAAGATCTGGTCGCCCTGATCGTCGTGATCGCGCTTATCCTTTCCGGCATATTGGCGTCTGGCCAGGCGATGTCGGGATTTGGCAGCCCGGTCGTGATCATGGTGGCCGCGCTTCTGATCATTGGTGAAATGCTGGATCGCACCGGTATTGCGCACAGCATCGGAAACCTGATCCTGCGCTACGGGGGTAACAGCGAGACTCGATTGCTTGTTTTCCTCATGGTCGGTGCCGGCATTCTGGGATCTGTCATGAGTTCTACGGCCATCGTGGCGATTTTCGTCCCTATCATCCTGCGCATTGCCGCCAAAACCGGTCTCCATCAGTCGCGCCTGCTGCTTCCGATGTCATATGCAGCTTTGATCAGTGGAATGCTGACCTTGATCGCGACGGCACCCAACCTCGTCGTCAGTGATACCTTGCAGGAGGGTGGATACGAGCCGCTCGGCTTCTTCAGCTTTTTCCCGATCGGGCTGTTTGTTCTAGTGGTCGCGATCCTTTACAGCCTTACGATTGCGCGGCCCATGCTGGCCGGAGACGACGCCGCGGTCGAGGCTGAACGACCGAGCGAAGGCACGGCGTCACGGCGGGCGTCGTCCCTGAAACTGCTCGAGACTTTCGCGCTACTCGACAAGTTTTACCTCGTTTCGGTGGTTCACAAACCTCAATCCGACCTCCGCTCGATCTTCAGTGGGATAAACGCGCGCGTTCTGGCGCGCAAGCGACCGCCGAAACGCAAGGCGGACGCCTTCGTTCCAGAAATGGAACTGATGACGAGGGACGCCTGTTGGTTGTCGGGGAACCGGCAGAGCTTGCCATACTGTCGGATCAATCCGCATTTCGCGTTGTCGGCGTGATCGAGGAAGAGACCACGGAATGGGGCACAGGCGTGGCATTGGCCGACATGCTTGTCCATCCGGAGGCCCGGATCATTGGGCGCACGGTCTCGGAATACGCATTTCGCGATATCCACGGTGTCGATGTCATTGGTGTGCTTCGGGGCGAAGACCGTCTGGACGACCCGTTTCGTACCGAACTCAAGGCCGGTGACCGGATCCTGATCGCCGGACCGGTGAGTAACATCGACGCCTTCGCCGAATTGAACCATGATTTCGTGCTGTTGCACTTGCCAACCGAGCGCGAATATGTCCCGCTGGTCCCGGACAAATACCTGAGTTCCCTGGCCATTCTGGTCATGATGGTTGTCCTCAGCGTCTCTGGCCTGGTGCCGGTGGTTGTGGCCGTCTTGCTGGCGGCCATCGCAGCAGTTCTGTTTCGCACCATTTCGCCCGAACGTGCCTACGGGGCGATCCACTGGAGCAGCATCGTTCTGATCGCAGGCATGCTGCCCCTTGCCGATGCCTTGCAGGTCACCGGTGGCGCGGACCTTGTTGCAGACGCGCTGATTTCTTTCGTGGGGGACGGTTCGCCAAGGGCAATGATGGGAATGCTGTTCTTCCTGACAGCGGCCCAGGGGCTGGTCCTGTCCAATACCGCGACCTCAGTTCTGGTCGCACCGATTTCCGTGACCGCCGCCGAGACCATGGGAGTGTCGCCGTATCCATTCGTCATATGTGTCCTGCTGGCAGCGTCTTCGGCCTTTTCCACCCCGGTGTCGACGCCGGTGGTCACACTGGTCGTGGCACCGGGCGGCTACAGGTTTGCCGACTTCCTGAAAATCGGTTTGCCGCTGACCGTTCTTGTGGGTGTGATTGCTGTCGCGATCACACCAGTGTTCTTCCCGCTGTAGGTCAGAACCCTCCGAACGCGCCGGCAAGAAGAATGATGGCGACCAGCGCGAGGAACGGAATGACGACCGCAGTCACAAAGATATCGAAGTAGCTGTCCTTGTGAGTCAGTTTCGCGATCGCGAGAACCGTGATGACGGCCCCGTTATGGGGCAGCGCGTCCAAGGCGCCGGAAGAGACCGAAGTCACACGGTGCATGGCCTCCAACGAGGTGCCCGAGCTGTCCGCCATGGTACGGAAAGTGTCGCCGAGCGCGTCCAGCGCTATGCTCATCCCGCCCGAGGCGGACCCCGTCATGGCCGACAGGGTCGTGACCGACATCGCAACCGAAACCAGCGGGTTTCCCCCGCTGGCAGACATCAGGGCTTCGGTTACCAGGGCGAAAGCGGGCAGGGCGGCGACCACACCACCGAAACCCACCAGGCTGGCCGTGTTAAAGATCGGCAGCACTGACGCATCCGCCCCCTTGTTGAGCGTTTCGCGCAGGTCCCGGTATTGCCGCCAGTCCACCGCAATCAAGAACAGGATGGATGTGGTCAGCGCAACCACGATTGCCCAGACACCACCCACGGCTTCGACCGAGGTTTCCCCAAAAAGTGGCTTGGCCAGATAGTCGGTGTCGAGATGGGGAAGCAGAAAGGACACGAAGAGCAGGTTCACCGCCACCACGATCACGATGGGCGCCGTGGCGAGGATGATCCCCGGTGGGGTCAGGTCAGGATCGGCGGGGTCAATCTCGTTTACATCAAACCCTTCGTTTGACGTTTGCGCCCGCATGATGCTGTCAGGCTCGGGCACGGCGTCCTCGTGGGCGCCGTATCCTTCTGCGCTTGTTCTCGCCGACCGCTCGCGGAAATTGAGCCAGGCAATACCCAGGCCGAACATGATGATCGCGGCGAAGATGCCCAACCCGGGCGCGGCAAAGGCAGTGGTGCCGAAGTACGGCATCGGAATGGCATTCTGGATGGCGGGCGTGCCCGGCATCGCTGACATGGTGAAAGTGAATGCCCCCAAGGCGATCGCGCCTGGAATCAACCGTTTGGGCACGTCCGCATCACGAAACAACGCTGCGGCGATGGGAAAGATGGCAAAGGCCACCACGAAAAGCGACACCCCGCCATACGTCAGAACCGCACAGCAGATGACCACGGACAGGATCGCGTTGCCCTTGCCAAGCTTTGCGACGATCCATCGCGCAATCGCGTTTGCGGACCCGCTGTCGTCCATGAGCTTGCCGAAGATGGCCCCCAGAAAGAACAGGGGAAAGAAGGCAAAGATGAAGTCGGCCGCGTTCATCATGAAAACCTGGGTATAGGCCGCGATGGGCGGTAACCCACCGGTCAGGATCGCCGCAAGCAAGGCCATCAAAGGCGCCAGGATGAGCAACGTGATGCCTTTGAAGGCAAGGTACATCAGAAGGATCAGGGGCAGCAGGATGCCCAGCAATTCGTAACTCACAACGGCAGCTTTCGTTTGGTCCCCGGTTCAAGGTGCGCCGGTTCAAGGCTTTCTTCCCACAGCGGCTGTGGCGTCCATGTCGATTGTACGCCGATATGGGCGGCATTCTCGTCCAGCCAATCCGACGCAGCCTTGTGCCCAATGTCGAACAGGTGGCGCAGAAACGCCTCCTCGGCGTTCAGCTTGCTGGATGCGCCAAGGCCACAGAGATCGCGTTCGGCGCCGATGACGTGAAGTCGCGAATCCCTGTAGGCCTCGCGGTCGAGGTTCTCATGGTGGATGATCTCCCATAGGAAACCGAGCGCCCGCAGCTCTTTGACAAGGCTGCTGTTGAACGTGATTTCGTTGAGTCGGTTGTCAATCTCGGCGGCCGTCGTAGGAATCTCGTCCCGCTCGAACGGATTGATTTGGACAAGAATGACGTCGCGGGCCGTGGTTTCGTCAATGAGGGGAAAAAGCGGCGGGTTGCCCATGTATCCGCCATCCCAATAGGCTTCGCCGTCGATCTCCACAGCCTTGAACAGTTTTGGAAGGCAGGCCGATGCCATGACCGTGTCGACGCTGATGTCCGGTTGCCGAAAAATCTTGGGGCGCCCGGTCCGCACATTCGTTGCGCACAAGAAAAGCTTGATGTCCTCGGATCCGTTGACTAGGTCGAAGTCAAAGCACTTTGCCACGATGTCCCGCAGCGGGTTCACGTTGGCCGGGTTCAGTTGATAGGGCGAAAGCAACCGCCCGAAAATCTCGGAAGCAAGATAGGTCGGAGAATAGTCCAGCGACCAGCGACCCAAAAACCTGTCCAGCGGACCGCGTCGGATCGGGCTGAGCCGTGCAGCCCGGCTTACGTCCATCCAGTATTTCTCAAGCAGTTCCTGCGCGCGCGGGTTTCCACCCTCGAGGAGCCCTTGAACCAAAGCGACGGCATTCATCGCCCCGGCGCTGGTCCCCGAGACGCCCTGGATGTCAAGCCAGTCCTCTTCCAGAAGCCTGCTCAGCACGCCCCAGGTAAAGGCCCCGTGGGAACCGCCGCCCTGCAACGCGATGTCTACCTTCACCGCAGCCCTTTGTTCACTTGCCATGGTTTGTATCTCTGATTTCTGCGCTGTGGACGCGGCAATGCCGCCAGTATCGTTGCGATGATTGCTGTGCCTGGAGCTTTCATTGAACGGGTAGAATAGGTGACAAGGCTACAGGATGGGATGAAAAAAAGATCTGGCGGCCTGGCAGTCTGGCGCCAAAACAGCCGGGAAAGTGCTTGAATGCCCGAAAGCGCGGCATCTGGCAACGCTCTGGCAAGGGCCAGTCCGCTGTCGGTGAAAAACCTCGGACTTGCCCGAACCGGGTTTGCTTTATGGGATCGCTTACCTCAGAAACGGTACCAAGCATCGCGGTCAAACCTTCTCTGGTGTCGCCATAGGTGCCGGTAAGGGTAAACTCCATGTTGTTTCCGATCTGCTTGTAGATGCCAAACCGACCGGCCCATTCCTCATGCTCCATACCGATGTTGAAGTTCAGGTTGGGGCCACCCGGAATGGGAATGGTTCCGGCCATCTGGCTGTCGAGCTTGAGCCAGTCGGCACCGATCATCACGCGCAGGCGATGCCGCGGAAAATAGTATCCGATCTGGGGCGCAATCAAGTGTGATGTCGCTTTTGTGCCGGCTTCTTCGGTTGTTGTGGTCAACACTGTTCCGGTGACCGAGGCGAAGTAGTTGCGCCAGCCCCCCGCGAGCGTTGCGCCGCCACCGACCACAGTGGAATTGATGTCGATTTGTTCTTCGATGATTGGAGGCAGCCCAACCAGCTGACCAAGACCGGTCGTCCGGATCTTCAGGCTTCCGGTGGCTTCCAGCTTGCCAAAAAGGCCCATTAGGTTCAGGAATGGAAACGGAAACCAGTCGATCCGGACTTGGGGTGATTTCGCGTGGATGTCGATGCCTGACCCGTTGGGGTTGAAGATTGCCTCGATCGGCTCGCGTATCCCATTGATTTCAAAGCTTGAGAAAGTGAACCTTGTTGTGATGTCGTTGTACATCACGCTGACGCCGAACGGCTTGGGAAACTCGTAGCCGGCCGCCCTGGCCTGCCTGCCGAAGATCGGGAATGTCCGGTCAATGTTCACCCGCACCGGATTGTTGAACGAGGCGAGGTCCACGCGTCTCAGAGCTGCGGCACTTTTGGGTGTTACGTCGTTTCCGTCCTCATCGACATAGCTGATCGCAGTTGTCCGAACCGTCGTGACAAACTGCCCGCCATTTGGCACCAGGCCGAGGAACAAATCTCTTGCCACGATCACGTTGACCGAATCCTGGATAACATCTGTTTCGTTCTTCGCCCGAGAGAAACGGACATCCAGCGTGTAGTCTGACACGCGGGTGCCGTCGTGCAGGAAGGTGCGGCCTTCATCTAGCGTCAGAACAATCCGGGTTACGCGGTCGCCATCCACCCAGATCCGCCCCTGTAGGAAGCGGATCCACGCGATGTCTTGCGCCAGCGCAAACGGGCTGTAGCGAAACGTGTAGACGGCGGTTGACCCGTTGGAGGATTCCAGCCGGACGCTTTCAGGGTCGTATGACAGATCCAGCGATCTGATTTCGTGCTGAAGCCGCATCCTGGCTTCCAGGACACTGCGAAACCGGCGGGTCGAGGCGGTCGTCGGGGTCGGCTTGTCGAACTTCAGGACCAGATCGATCCCCGACGGGGTTCTGGGATCGAATTCAATCAACACGCGATCGCTAAGGGTTTCTTCCGCGGTACGGATCTCGATTTCGGCAAACCGGGTATAGCGCAGATCCGTTGACAATTCGGAAACCATAAGTTCCAGTGTCTTGGGATCGATCCCGCGGTCGGTTAGAGGATCGGCATTCGCGATCGCGGCGACACCGATGGCAAAGACCACAAGTGCTACGTTCGAGATCCAGCGCTTCAACATAGGAGTTGTCCTGGTTGTGTGTGCATTTGAAGGACGGGGTCGAACGGATCGCACATCGTTTGAAAGCCGATTGTCACTGCTATCGACGTCCTCTGGTTCAACGGGTTCCGACCGGGTTCTAGGGTCAAAAAACTCATGCCTTGGAAGAGAGACCTTTCCTCAACTGCAAGTATTGCTAAGGGACAAAACCTTGTCGCAAAAGTCCTGGGCCATTTTGGCTCACTTCGATTTGGACAAATCAAAGCCACCACCCATTATCAAAGCGCGTGCGAGGTCAAATCAGGGCGACAGTTTTAAGTAAACCAGTGCTGTGCACCGGGTTCTTGAGAGGTGGTTCAATTGCCAAACTACGATCAGAAGGGGGCCGTGGAGCACTTTCCCGATGGCGGAGTGCAATGCGCCGGCTCGGCTGGGACAGACGCCACGCACATGGTTGACGGCCCGATCGGCGCCTAGGTTCGGACGACGCATTCAGGAGCGGGGAAAGTGCAGGATCTACCATTCTGGAAAGCGGTTCTGATCACGCTTGGTGTTTTGGTCGCGGCCGGAAGCTATTTTTTTGTCACGTCGTTGTTTGGTCTCAAAAATCCCTGGATCGCCTTTGTTGCGGTCACCGTCTGGAGCGCCACCGGCATGAAATTGGATCAGGCGCCCGGGATCTTCGTCGGCGGTGCGGTTGGGCTTCTGATCTCCTGGTCGATTGCGGAGTTTCCTGCGCTTTTCGGCGATATCGCGGTGATCGTCCCGCTGATTGCAATCATTCTGGCCATTGCGTGCAAGATCAAGGACATGCTGCCGCTGGTCTGCAATTTCGGGCTTTTCGCCTTCCTGACCATCGGCACGGCGCCAGTCCTGTTGGAGCAGGACATGCATCTGATCTACCTGAGGGATCTGGCATTCGGCGCAGTTTGCTTCTGGTTGTTGCCATGGTTGGTCGTACGGCTGCGACCTGACCCCGCGGGACCGGAACGTTGAGGCTGCAACCACGTGAGGTCGGTCACGGGTAGTTTTCGATCGGCACGGAAAACATGGAGGATTTGAAAAATGGGACGCTGTAATAGCCGGGTGGCCTTTGTAACGGGCGCGAGCCGGGGGATCGGCAAGGCAATCGCCATGCGGCTGGCCTCGGAAGGGGCATCGGTGGTCTTGAACGCACCCGTGATGGGGGAAGAAGACGGCCTGCCGGGAACGCTCGAATCCGCCGTGGCGGATATCGAGGCAATGGGCGGCAAGGCGGCCGCGATTGCGTGCGACCTGGCGGACCCCGAGGCGCGTGCCGGGTTGATGGATCGGGCAAGCGCCTTCTTCGGACCCATCGACATTCTGGTGAACAACGCCGCCTACGGAATCATGAAGTCGCTCACCGAGATCGAAAACAGCGAGATGACCTTCATGTTCGAATTGAACGTCATCGCCCCGGTGGACCTTGCCCGGCAATGTCTGCCGGAAATGAAGAAGCGGGGGGCGGGGTGGATCCTGAACATCGGAAGCGGTTCGGCCCGGGTCGATGAACTTCCTGGTCGGGCGGGCATTCCAATCGAGGCGACGTATTCCATGGGCGGTTACGGAACGACCAAGGCCGCGCTGGACCGCGCGACTTTGGCCCTTGCCCGCGAGCTTCAACCACATGGCATTTTCGTCAATTCGATGCGCCCGACGGCCATCGTTCTGACCTCGGGGGCCGGCTTTACCCGGATGATCGCGAAGACCAATCCCGACATGCTGGAACCGGTCGAGGTGATGTCCGAAGGCGCGCTGGAGCTGTGCACGGGAAGGCATGCGGGTCGGGTGATCGCGAGCCGCGAAATCATCTTCTACGTCGGCGGCAAGGTTCACAGCCTGGACGGGAAGAAGGTCATCGGCGATGCCTTCTTGTTGGGCGACCCTGAAGGCACCACCGACTGACTACCGGCATTGATGATTCCGCTCCCGTAGCAAACTTGCGGCTTCGGGACCTGCGGGCGGGCGGCAGTCTTGGTTGCTCATGCCCCGGAAAACACCGGCGGCGTCAAAAGATGCCGTTCTCTGCTTTCTTGATGACGGGCCACCACACGTGGTTCTCCAACATCTCGAAGTTAGCCGCTTCGGGGCCGAACCCTTGTTTGAACACCTTGAGCAGTTCCTTGTTCAGGTGGACCCCGCCGTGAACGTAATCGGCGATCGCCCGATGAAAGCTGGAGTTGAACGCAACCTGCATCTGGTTGATCTGCACACCGTGCTCGGTCCGCTCAATCGCGTTTCCCGCGTCCAGAAGGTCCAGCTGACGGCGGACAGATGTCTGGGGCATGTTGGTGTAGGTGGCCAGCGCCCGGGTGCTCCATGGCTGACGATGCACCAACAAGGCCTGGTGAACGCGTTGCAGGGGTTCGGTGTAGTTGAACCAGTCGAACGTGATTTTCCACCTTCGCCAGAGGCGCAGCTGGTCACGTTCGTCGTCGGTGTAGTCAAGTTCCATCCGGAGCATTCCAAGCTGAAGCAGAGCGATACGCAAATAAGTGATTGCCGAAACATCAAATGTCAAACTGGCATAGCGAGTTCGGGGATCAAGCTGGCGCGCCGGCAGGAGAAATTTTGGTGAGATGCGAATACGAAAGCCCCCCGCATGGCACTCTCAGGCCAGTCTTGGACAGCTGCATGCTGTCATCTTTGACAGCAGGTGGCGAGTAAGGATCAAGAGCAGTTCAGTTGTTGACCCAATGCCGGCCCGATACTGGTATCTGCTGCGGCCGACGGATGTCAGTCTTGCCGACGCGCAGCCGATGGCTGGTTGAACATCACTGCAAAAGGCATGCAGGGACAGCATTCCATGGATATTTTCCGAACCCCTGTCCTTGTTCGGTCGTGCCGAATGGCCTACACGGTCAGGACTGCTTTTCCAGCCACGGCAGGATGGTGTCCGTGTGCCGGTCGGCCAATCCTCCCTCGGTCCGGAGAATGAAACTGGCCGCGATGCCATTTCGTTGTGCAAACTCGAACCCTTCGTCCGGCCCCATTACCATCAAGGCCGTCGAAAGCGCATCCGCGGTCATTGCTTGGCGATCGACAACGGTGACAGAGGCCAGAGTATGCGCGACTGGCCGCGCGGTGCGGGGATCAATGACGTGGCTGTAGTTTCGTTCCGCCACCGTGAAGAAGTCGCGATAGTCCCCAGATGTCGCTACCGCCTGATCCTGCAACTGAAGCACACGGTGAACCTTTCTTTCCGCCGGCTCGGGGCGTTCGATCCCGACACGCCACCCGGACTTGTCAGGCTTCTGCCCCTTGGCCCGCAGCTCGCCACCTATGTCGATGAGATAGCCGGGAACTTCCAGCGCATCCAGCATGGCCGCAAGCCGGTCCACCGCAAACCCCTTGGCAATACCGTTGAGGTCGATGGCAAGATCGGCGGTAGTCTTCCAGCAGCTGCCGTCCTTCAAGTGCAGCCCATCCATGCCGACGACACCCACCGTTTTCGAGACCTGGCGTGCACTGGGTACCTTGTGTGATCCACCAAGGGGGCCAAAACCCCAAAGGTTCACCAAGGGGCCGATCGTCGGATCGAAGGCGCCTTCGGTAAGGTCACGGATACGTCGTGCTTCTTCGACGACCTTGCAGGTGAGGTCCGAGAATGCCACCGGCGAGTTGGGCGCCGCGTCGTTGAACAATGAAACCTCGGAGTTCGCTTTGTAGGTGGACATAAGCCGGTCGACTTCGGCCAAGGTTCCAAGCACGTTCAGTTGAAGACCGTCGTCGAAGCCGAGGCCTTGGGGAAACACGATCCGGTAGTACGTGCCCATCACTCTGCCGGACAAGCTGTCCAACCCGGCTTCCTTGGCCCAAGCCGGGTAGGCGGAGCCGAGAGTCACGCCGTAAAGAACCCCGGCGGTTCCTGCTAGAAACGTCCGTCTGCTCATCATGTTATGTGCTCCGCTTTGGTGTGGTCGAACTGGGCCAATTCTAATGCTCAAGCTTCACCGGCTGAATGTCGGCTGCCACGCCGAGGCCTAGGCTGAACGGGAACGAGACATGGTGAAAGCGCGTCGTCACGTTGTCGTCATGCACTGCGAAACTGATCGTATAGGCGTTTCCGTCGCGCAGGATCTTGTCGTCCTGCGGGTGGCCGGTATCCAACGGGCGCGTCCAGGTCACGGTCCATTCTCCGTCTTTCCAAACGCCTTCCGAGCGGGCGTTGTCGGCGGCTGAACCGGTGGCGTCTTCGCGGCTGAGCAGCCGGCCCGGCAAGACATCGTCTGTCATCCAACCATGGCTTGCGTCATAGGGTTTGGCGTTTTCTTCCCGAATGATCGCAAAGGGTTTCGACAGGTCGCCCACGCTGTCCGTCGTCAGCGACAGAAGACCCGTCACCCCCTCATCGAACATGTAGATGGGGGTCATTGTCGACCGGTCGACATTCCAGCTGAACGGGCCTTTTCCTTCATCAAACAACCGGTATTCCAGAACATACCCGTCGTCTGACATGCCGACCGCATTGCTTCGCGCACCACGCCACTGCATCAGATCCAGAAAACCGCCGTCATTCTTGATTTGGGCGATTTCATCCGCCGACTTGGTCTGGTCCCAGCTCGAACCGTCATCGGTGCGGCTGGAGGGCAGGTACTTCCTTACGTCCCCGACATTCAGAACCGCGCCAAGCAGGTCATGACCGCGCACCTGTTCCGCTGTTGGGCGTTCCGGCATGTCGCGCTGGCCAAGATGACAGGTCAGCCAGCAACCCTGCTCCTGGTAGAGCGGCACCGTTCCGTCATCGATGATCATCGCGATCCGGTCTTCGTAGAGCGGTGGGGTGTCGCCGTTGCGCACCCGGTCGCTGGAACGCGGTCCGCCATAGAATTCCCACGCCTCGCCGTTGAAGCGCATGTAGTCATGCATCTGCCCGGGGCGATCCGCGTTGGTTTTCCACTGAAAACGCCAATACAGGTTTTCGGCGTCATAGGCGGCCTGAACGGCAAGGTCGATCACCCCGTTCTTGCCGTCGATGGGGTTCGGCTCGAGCCGTCCGCCGCCAACGATGCCGTCGCCAAGTGTCGCCTCGGCGTCTGTGTGGCAAGCCGAGCAGGGCTGCCCCTGCGCCACCATGAGGGCGCCGACGCCGTGTTCTTCGCTGCGAAGCCATTGCGAGCTTGAAACCCCGGGATAGAACAGCTTAATCGTCGTGGTGGGTATGTTCGACCAATCGTCCGGCGGGGCGGCAGATATCGACGCCGGCACGGCAAGGCTCCCTGCCGCCAAGACGGCTGATCCGATAATTCCTGTAACTCTACTCATGAAACATCTCCCTGACACGTTCTGCCGACGCACCCGATCGGGCGGGTCGCTTGTTGGGTGATGGCCGCAAACGGTTCGCCGCCATCAGCGCAGATCACTTTGACGCCAGCCATTCCGCGACCGCCGACAGATCCGCGTCGCTTCCAGTCCAGGCAAGCGGATGAGGCGGCCCTGCGCGCAGATAGGCCTCGATGTTGGCCGCATCGCGGCGGCCGCCGATGCCATCGATCTCTAGCCCCATCATCGTCGCTGTGATGTCCTCGCTGCTGACGGAATGACACTGGCTGCAGTTTGCGTCGATAAAGGCCTGCTTTCCGTCAACCGATGGCATGGCGTCATTGCTCGTGGTTTCCGCCGCGGCCACGCGGGTCAGCCGGTCCTGAACCCTGCGGTCGGCGGCATGGGCGATTGCCGGCGGCAGCGAGCCGACAATGTCGTCGCCACGGATCGGGGCAGGGGCGTCCGGCAGGGTCGGGTTGATCGTCGGGACCAGCTCGATACCGTGCCGGGCCGCGACTTCGACCAACAGCGCCTGACCATCCTGGGCCATGTCGACAGCTTGATCGAGGACGCGCAGGGCTTCTCCGGGGCTGTGTGCACCTGTCGAATTGGACGCACCGATCCAGTCCCAACGCATGCTGGCGCGCCGGTGATAGTCGAGCACCAGTGACAGTTCTTCGCTGATTGCGCCTTCGCGCTCGGCTGCGTCCGCAATCTGCGAGAAGGGTTCCAGTCCGGCGAGGGTTTCGCGAACCGTCGCGACGTCTTCGATCAGGGCAAGCACCGCCTTTTCAGCCGTCAGATAGGCCGCGATCACGTCCACCTGAATGTCATAGACCCGCTGATACATCTCGTCGGCGGTCATGCTGTTGTGGCAGCTCAGGCAGTTTTCGATCTTCTTCAGCGGTGAACCCATCGTGTGATCGGTCACCTGTCGCCCGTTCCACTCGGTTTTCGGCATGTGGCAGTCGACGCATCCGATCATGCTGGAATGAACCCCGCTCGACACCACTTCGAATTCCGGGTGCTGCATCTTGAGCATCGGGGCCTTGGTTACCGCGTGGGTCCAGTCCTGCGCAAGCACGCCGGATTCGCGCGCGGTGTCATAGTATTCCTCGACCATCTCGAAGCGCAGGGGCTGATCCTTTGGCCACTCGGTCCAGGGATAGGTCAGGATCGCGTCCTGACCCTGAAAGTAGTATTCGACGTGGCATTGCGCGCACACATAGTCGCGCATCTCCCGCGGCGAACCTTTGAGCCCGCTCGCCGGGTCTTCTTCGTAGCCGCGCATCACCATGGCGTCGATGAATGCCTGCCTGTTCACGCGCAGACTCATGTCAGACGGGTTGTGGCAATCGTTGCAGGAACTGCCCAGTTGAGCGCCCTCGACACCATGCCCGTATTCACCGCGAAGTTTTTCGATCGTATCCCAATAGGGTGTGCGGTTGAACTCGGCCCAACCCATCTCTTCGGTGAGTATGGGGGACCAGCCGCTGTGGCAGTTCATGCATGCGCCGGGCTGGCCGTTGAAGGCGGGAAGACCATGAGCATTGAGATATTCCTTGTCGTTGCGCTTGGTCTCCATCTGGTCGATCTGCGTATAGTAGTGACCGCGATCTTCGTTGAAATCGACGGCAAAGGCATAGCCTGCCCAAAGAGCCTGCTTGCCCGGATAGCGGATCAGCTTGCTGTACGGGTAGTTGCCGCCAAAGGGGGTTGGATTGTCCATCTCTTTGGTGGTCATGTACATTTCAACGTAGTCCGGCCATTCCTCGGCCCAGGCTTCAATCCGGGGATCGTCCCCATCGGGTGAGGCAAAAACAATCGCCGCGGAAAGCGCCGAGGCAATGCCGGCTGCGGCGATCAAATCTGGTCTCGGCGTCTTCCAATCCATCAAATCTCCTCCCTTTGAACTGCAAAACTGCATTCAGTGGCTTTCTTCCACGGCTTCCGTACACCCGGCATTTGCGCGGATATCCGAC
The DNA here is from genome assembly GCF_025141855.1 of Ruegeria sp. B32. Classification (NCBI taxonomy): domain Bacteria; kingdom Pseudomonadati; phylum Pseudomonadota; class Alphaproteobacteria; order Rhodobacterales; family Roseobacteraceae; genus Ruegeria; species Ruegeria sp. B32. The sequence goes on from NZ_CP081106.1 coordinate 1,016,751, forward strand.
GCTTGATCACAGATCATGCGGGTCGTGGCATGTTGCGCATTGCAGCGTTTCGATCTGTATCCCGTTGTTTTCGAAGTCTTCGTGCTTCGAATTTGTCAGCCCGTGACAACTTGCACAAAGGGCTCTTTGCCCTGCCAGCTCTGCCAACGGGTTCTCGGTCGCGTGAACCTCGTGACAGGTCGAGCAGGTCATGCCGCTGACATCATGAGAGCTGCCCAACCAACCTATGCCCAGGCGCCCCCCGGACGTGTTGGCGTGGCAACCCAGGCAGGTGTCGAACTGGCCCTCCTTGGGCCGCCCGGCATAGCTGAAATCGTTGAGAGGCGGGAACCCGACACCCCCCCGGGCACTTGAAACATGAAGGCTGCCCGGGCCGTGGCAGGACTCGCACCCCTGTTGACCATAGGGCGCATGGGGATTGTCCGCGTCCCCGTGCGGTGTCTCGGCCATAAGCGTCATCTCCCGGCCGCCGTGACAGGTCAGGCATGCCTCCGGCCCGCCGTCGGTGTGTTTTGCCTCCGGCAGGTTCCGAAGGCTTTGAGCCTGTGTTCCGTCCAGCCAGACACCCACCGAAAGGATGCTGACCACCGCAAACATCACGGCCGCCATCGGGCTTCGGACCGAGTTGAATTTCGAGATTTTGCGCCAGAATTTCATGCGTCACCCATCAACTCGACCACTGCCAGCGATCCGTCAATGCGGCGATGATGTCCCGCCGGCTGATCACGCCGACCAGATCGCCACCGGCAACGACCGGATAAAGCCGGTGCGGAAGGTGAAGCAGGCTGCGGGTGGCGCTGATCAGGCCTTCGTCCGGGCCCACGGTCTTGACATCGCTTGCCATAAAATCGCCGACGAGCCCCGCAAGTTCTGAATGGTAGGTGGCCTGCAGAACGCCCCTTATGCAGTCCCGGTCGCTGAGGATGCCGGTAAGCGCGCCCCTGTCGTCGACTACTGGCGCATTGGATATGTCGTGCGCGTGCATTAGGTGCAGAGCTCGCAAAATCTCTGTGTCCGGTTTGACCGAGATGACGGTCCGGGTCATGTAGTCGCGCACACGCATGATCAGCCCCTTTCCTCGTCGGTTCCTGAAGCCGACGCCGACTTGTTCGGACAATCCTTGCGGCAACGCTGGCACCCGCCGGGGGTGCAGCTGGTTGGCAGCTCACCGTTTCGAAGCACCTGGATGCCAACCAAGATCAGCATGCTGATGAAGAACAGGATGAATGTGGCCAGCAGGACTTCCATTCGATTACCCTCCGAAATCGTCCAGCATGATGTTCTCGGCGTCCACGCCTTGCGAGTCGAGCATGTCGATCACCGCTTCGTTCATGACCGGCGGGCCGCACATGTAGTACTCGCAGTCCTCGGGCTCGGGATGCTTAGACAGATACTCCTGATAGAGCACTTCGTGGACGAACCCCGTCAGCCCGGTCCAGTTGTCCTCGGGCAGCGGTTCGGACAGCACAAGATGCCACGAGAAGTTGTCATGTTCGCGGGCCAACTTGTCGAACATTTCGACGTAGAACGCCTCGCGCAGGCTGCGCGCGCCGTACCAGAAACTGATCTTCCGCTTTGTCTTCAGCGTGCGCAACTGGTGCAGAATGTGGGACCGCATCGGCGCCATGCCCGCCCCACCACCGATGAAGACCATCTCGGCGTCCGTCTCTTTTGCAAAGAACTCGCCATAGGGGCCGGATACGACAACCTTGTCCCCGGGCTTGCAGCCGAAGATGTAGGACGAGACGATTCCCGGTGGCGCGTCCGGCGCCTGTGGCGGCGGTGTCGCGATGCGGACGTTCAGGATGATGATGTCGTCTTCGGCAGGGTAGTTCGCCATCGAATAGGCGCGCAGCGTCGACTCGGTCACATTCGATTTCAGGTCGAGAAGCTTGTATTTTTCCCAGTCTTCCCTGTATTCGCCCGGAATATCGATCTGCCTGAAATCAAGGGAGTAGGGAGATGTTTCGATCTGGACGTAACCGCCGGCCCGGAAGTCGATCTTCTCACCTTTGGGCAGTTCAAGGACGAACTCCTTGATGAAGGTCGCCAGGTTCTCGTTCGAGCGAACCGTGCAGGTCCAGCGGTTCACCCCAAAGACGTCGTCGGGCACCTCGATCTTCATGTCGTTGTCGACGCTGACCTGACAGGCGAGGCGCAAACCGGTTGCAGCCTCCTTCTTGTTGATGAAGGACTTTTCGGTTGCCAGCAATTCGCCGCCGCCCTCGAGCACCCGCACCTTGCATTGGCCACACGTGCCGCCGCCGCCGCATGCAGACGCGAGAAACAGGTTGCTGTCGCCCAGGGCGACCAACAGCTTGCCCCCCGGATCCATCTTGATGTCACGGCTGTCGTTGATGTTCACCGTAATCTGGCCCTGGGGAACAAGGCGCGACCGGGCAAGGAGCACAAGGACCCCGAGGCTCGACACGATGACCATGAACAGCAGGACGGAGACGATGATTTCGGTGCCGGCCATCTTACAACTCAATCCCTGAAATGCCCAGGAACGCCAGCGACATGATCCCAACGGTGATGAAGGTCAGCCCCAATCCTTCAAGACCTTCGGGCGCTTCGCTATAGCGCATCTTCTCGCGCAGCCCGGCAAGCGCGACGATCGCGATCGCCCAGCCTGTTCCGACGCCGAACCCGTAGACCGTGCTTTCGACGAACGTGTAGTCGCGCTGCACCATGAACAGCGATGCCCCCAGGATCGCGCAGTTGACCGTCAGCAGTGGCAGGAAAATCCCCAGTGACGCATAAAGGGGCGGCGCGAACTTCTTCAGGACCATCTCGAGGATCTGGACCATGGCCGCGATGACGCTTATGTAGCTGATCAGTCCCAGATAGCTCATGTCCAGCTCGGGCAGCCCTGCCCAAGACAGCGCACCGGGTTTCAGGAACAGGCTGTAGATGAGGTTGTTGAGGGGGACGCTGATCGTCTCGACCACGACAACGGCGATCCCGAGACCGATGGTCGTGCGCACTTCCTTGGATACCGCCAGAAAAGTGCACATGCCTAAGAAGAACGAAAGCGCAAGGTTCTCGATCAGAACCGCACGAAGAAAGATGTCGAAGAGGTTGGTCATGATACGTGCCTCCTCGCGTGTTCGGGAAGCTGCTCGGGCCGGACCTTGGTTTCGTCGAACTCCGGGGCTTCCCTTTGCTCGCGTTTCCACGTCCGCAATCCCCAGATCAGGAAGCCGATGATGAAGAAGGCGCTTGGCGGCAACAGCATGAGCTGGTTGGGGACGAACAGGCCGCCATCTGCAGCCACCGGCCAGATCGTGACCCCAAGCAGTGTGCCGGCACCGAACAGCTCGCGGATGGTGCCCACGACGACCAGCACGGCGGTGTAGCCCAATCCGTTGCCGATGCCGTCAAGCACGCTCATGCCGACAGAGTTCTTGGCGGCAAAGGCTTCGGCGCGGCCAAGGACAATGCAGTTGGTGACGATGAGGCCGATGAAGACCGAAAGCGTTCGGGCCGCATCCGGCGCGTAGGCCTTCAATACCTGATCCACCACGACGACCCCGGTGGCGATGACGGTCATCTGAATGATGATCCTCAGGTTGCTTGGGATGAAGTGGCGCAGCGCCGAGATCACACCGTTCGAGAAGGTGCAAACCGCCGTCAGCGACACCCCCATGATCAGAGACGTGTAGAGCGAGTTGGTGATCGCAAGGGCCGAGCAGACACCGAGAACCTGAAGCAGAACCGGATTGTTTTCAAAGACCGGGTCCAAGAGTGTCGACCGAACCGTCATTCTCTGATCTCCCACATCGAACGCTTCATCGTTTTGGCGCGCCCACGCCGATTTGTTTCAGAAATGGCCCGTACCCGTGCGGGCCAAACCAGTAATCGGCCAAATTCGTCACGCCGGTCCCGGTTATCGTGGCACCGGTCAAGCCGTCGACTTCGTAGGCTGCTGCCGCAGAAGACGGGCTGACGACGCCACCGGCCACACGGAACCGTACCTCGCCGTTCGGGCCGTACATCTTCCGGCCCTGCCATTGGTCCTGCCAGTCCGGGTCCTCGATCTGGTCACCCAGCCCGGCGGTCTCCGCCTGTTCGTAGAAGCTGACTGCTGCAATGGTGTTCAGGTCATCTTCCAAGGCGATGAAGCCATAAATGGTGGACCACATCCCCTGACCGCTGATCGGGAAGATGATCCGGCTCAGGGTTTGATCCTGCCAGACGAGATAGACCACCTCGTGGTTGGGGCGGCGTCCCAACCGTGCGGTGTCTGCTTCGGCCGGAATGGCAGTGCTGCGGTCGGGATCGTTCACGGCGGACCGCGCATCGATGTCACCGGGCTCCAAATCCGAAGCGAACTCGCCCGTATCCAAGTCCACCACCCGCGCGTCAAGTTGTGCAACCACCTCGAGGATCGTGTCGTCATCTGCGCCGGGCGCCACGAGCCCGGTCAGCGACACAACGTTCCTGTACCTCTGCACGGCCTCGTTGCGTTCCTGAATGGGGCGCAACGTGATCGTCGAAACGCTGACGAGGATCGAACAGACCAGCGCGACGCCGACCAGGACCAAAAGGGATCGCAACGCATCGCGGTTCATGGTTCCCGCTCCAGCCGGGCCTGGCGCCGCTTGATGTTGCGCTCGACAACAAAGTGATCACACAGAGGGGCGAAAGTGCTCGCAAGCAGGATGGCGAAAATGACCCCCTCGAAGTAGGCGGGGTTGGTCAGGCGGACAATGATGGTCACGACGCCCATCAGGAAACCAAAGGCCCACCGCCCCGGACGTGTCGTGGCCGCGGCGGTCGGGTCCGTGGCAAGGAACACCGTACCAAAAGCCCAACCGCCCAGAACCACGTGCCAATACCACGGCGTCTGCAATGCGGCCTGATCTGCGGGCGCGATCAAGGCGATAAGGACAACCGAAATGATCAGCCCGGCCAGCGATCCGGCCATGATCCGCCACGAGGCCGAGCCGGTTGCAAGGAGGTACACGGCACCAAGCAGGCACCCCAGAACGGAGGTAACGCCGAACGGTCCGGGCTGGTTGCCCACGAACAACAGCCACCAGCTGTAGTCGACCGCGGTCAGGGCAGGCACGCCGCCTTCGAGGATGGCCAGTTCGAGGGTCGTCGGTTCCTGGTAGCCCGGAAGCGGAATCCAGACATCTGGCCCGTGCAGGACGCTGGAGTAGGAAAAAAACAGGATGCAAACCCCAAGGATCACCGGGCTGACAAGATACCGCCCGGTTCCGCCGAAAACCGCCTTCCCGACGATCATTGCGGCGGTCATCCCGTAGACGACCTGAAAGAATGTGACCGTTGGAGGCAAAATCAGGGCAAATATCCAGGCGATGCAGAGGACGCCTTCGTCCAGCGGGCGCCCGCGGCGGGCTGCGAACACGATCTCCCAGAATGCGCCGACGATCAGGGCGGTCAGGAATACAGGAAGGAAATAGAGGAACCCGTGAAGCCAGTTCGACACCAGGCTCTCGGGGTCGATCGACAGGCCGATCCCTTCGATCAGTGCTGCCCGCCACCCCGGCAAGTTGTCGATGCCGGCTATGTGCATTCCCACGGCGATTTGTTCACCGAGATTCCACATTCCGATCAGCCAGCAGGGCAGCGTGGCTATTATGAAGCGGTTTAGCAGTCGGTCGATACTGTTGGCATCCCGCACATGCGGTGCCGAAACCGTAGGGATCGTCCAACGCCACACCAACCGAAGGCGCAGCTCGTCGATCAGGTCGACCGTTTCCCGACTTGACCCGGCCCGTGCGTTGCCGCCTGTGTTTGATTTCGGTTCCGCCATCCCGATCAACCGTCCCTTTCGATCGCTTCGAGGTTGTGGCGCAGCACCGCGGCATAGTCGTTCTTGCCCGGGCAGATGAAGGAGCACAGAGCCAGGTCTTCTTCGTCCATCTCCAAGGCGCCCAAAGACTGCGCCTGGTCAGTATCCCGGATGAGCAGGGCCTTCAGAAGCGGCGCGACCAGCACATCCATGGGGATCACTCTTTCAAACGCGTCGATGGGCACCATGGCTGTTGCGCGGCCATTCTGGTCGGTGGTGAACCGAGGGGTGGAAAGGAACCCGGACAGGAAATTCCCGAACGAGAACCGGTTCTTGCTCGGTTCCGCCCACGGCCGCCAGCGACTGGGGCGCATCTGCGGAACAGCCGAAACCTGCAGGTGGTATCTTCCAAGGTAGGCTTCGGCGCCGCGTGCGTGGCGGCCGCTCAGAACGCAACCGGAAACGAGCCGGGCCGCATCGTTGCCCGGGTCTTCGGGGGCCAACTCTGCTGCCGTCAGCTCGATGACGTCCGCGCCAAGCCGGGTGCGCACCAAACGGGGCCTGCTGAAGCCGGTTCCGCCAAGCGCGACCACGCGTTCGGTCCAGATCACGCCCTCGCCAATCAGCTTTCCGATCGCGATGACATCCTGGTATCCGATGTGCCAGACCTCGGGTTCGGGGCCGACCGGGTCCAGACTGTGAATGTGGGTTCCCGGCAGTCCGGAAGGGTGCGGCCCGTCGAACACGACATGCCGAACTGACGCCGCGGTCCCGGTCGGACCGGACCATCCGGGACCGGTGCAAAGATAGACGTTTCCCGAGGCGAGTTTGGCAAGCTGGTCGAGCCCCAACGCGAAAGCACCAGCGTGTTCGGCAACCACGACCTGTGGGTCTGCGGACAGCGGGCGCGTATCGCAGGCGGTCACGAAGATCGACCGGGGCACCGCGTCGGACGCGGGAATGCGGCTGAACGGGCGGGTGCGGAACGCAACCCAAAGACCTGTCTTCAGCAACCGCGCCCGCAGCGTGTCGGGCGATGCATCGCTTCCGGTTTCATTGCGGGTGTCGGCGCCCGGGTCGCCGGCCCCGTCGACCGCGATGACGAAGGATTTGAGGGCGCGCCTTTCACCACGGTGGATGTTGGTAACGACACCGCTCGCCGGTGCGGTGAACTGGATCGACGGGTCTCTCTTCTGCTGGAAAAGCGGTTGGCCCAACACGACCCGATCTCCTTCCGAGACCAGCTTTTTCGGCTCCAAACCGTTGTAATCCGCCCCGAGAATGGCAACCGAGTGAACTTCTGGCCCATCTTCGATCAACTGCAGAGGCGCCCCGCCGATCGGCAAATCCAGGCCCTTCGTGCTTTTCACGTGATGTGGCAGCGTTCTTCTCCCCGCGCCCGATACTCAAGCCGGGCTGCAAAACTGACAATGCAGCGGGTAGTCACGCCGCGATACATCAAGGCTGTTCTTCAGTTCAATTAACTGGCTCCGGTCTTCTGCCGGAGTTCCTGAAAAGCGTATTTTTGGTGACGATACCGGTCAATGTGCGGGCGAGCCGATTTGGCTCGGGTGTTTGTCCAGCAGGAAAGAACGTTAAGGATGGGGTCCGAAAACGACGACTAGCAGGTTGGCCGGCTATGGCCGCCGTCCCTGAATCGGGCTCTTGCTCACTCAACATGACAAGTCCAGGCCGCCCGTTTCCTAGATGGTGCGAGAGTGCCCACAGGTCGCCGAGCGGATCTCGTCGCAGGGGGCAGGCATCGGTCCCGGAGGATGCAGTACATGATCTACCAGTTGATACTTGGTTCCTTCATCACCCTTGCATCGCTGATCTGTGGTGTCCTGGTTTGGTGGGCGATGAACAGGCTGATAGCGGCGATGGAGCCATGGCTGAGGCGCCCGACCTTTCCTGCCAAGCCATTGCTTGCCATCATGTTGATCATTCTTTCGGCCATGACGATGGTCACGTTGGGCGTATGGCTCTGGGCCTTCGTATTCACTTGGGCGGACGTGTTTGGAACGCTTGAAGAGGCCTTTTACTATTCGTTGATTGCATACACGACGCTTGGACTGGGCGATGTGCTTGTCCCGACTGAATACCGACTGTTAGGCGGGATGACGGGTGCAAACGGCTTCCTGATGTTCGGGCTGATGACCGCGGCTTTGACCGACTCCTTGCGATACGTTAGGGACCTCGAACTCTGACGGCCGTTTCGCCGCATTGCCGGTCCGGGAACCGCCAATGAGCCATTTTGGCTCGCCTCCGAGTTGACCGGTGTTCTCGCTGAAAAATACGTTTCACGCACTGGATCATCGCCAGCCCGACCGCAGACAAGGAAATCGGCATGCCAAAGCTACCGGCTTCTTGCGACTTGGCGGATGGTTCGCACGAGTTCGCAGCAAGCGGGTGGGCGCAATTCGATCGGCCTCCGAGGGCCCGGAACTGCCGCGCTGATCGGTGCCAGAAGAACGAAACCGACAGTGTCCGGGCAAGATGGCGCCAATGTCGAAGAATGAAGGGATCTGCATGCAACAGGCGAGCTTTTCGGCGTGGCGCGGGTTCATGGCTCAGATCATGGTCTTTGCGGCGATCTGGTCGGTGCTAGCAGGTGGGGATCTGGCTTCATGTCTGATAGGTGCCCCGCTTGTCCTGTTCGTTGTGGTCGCGAACCATCGGCTTGGACGGCTGAATGGCCGTTGCGCGCGCTTGTCCGGGGTCCTTCGGTTCCTTCCCTATTTTCTGATCGGGTCTTTTCGCGGCGGTCTTGCAACCGCTACGCTGGTGCTGTTTCGAGGACGGGAAGTCCAACCCGCGATGGTCGAGTATCAGACCACCTTGCCCCCCGGGAGGGCGACGGCATTGTTCGTCGGGACGATAGGGTTGCTTCCGGGGACACTGACGGCGGATCTGAACGGACGTCTTTTGCATATCCATGTGCTGGACGGCAGCATGCCGGTCACTTCGGAGCTTCGAGAACTGGAAAGGCGGATAGCCGCCATTTTTCTGCAGGAGACGGGGTGAGGAAATGGGTTCGTTGTTGCTGCTGATTGCCCTGTTGCTTTTGCTGTTCCTGCTTGCTGGAATGTATCGGGTGTTTCGCGGTCCGAGCGATGCAGACCGGATGATGGCGGCGCAGCTGTTCGGCACGACAGCGGTTGCGGTATTGCTGGTGACCAGTTTCGCGACCGGGTTGCCCGCCTTGATAGACGCCGCGCTGGTCATGGCTCTGCTTGCTGCGATCACCACCATCGCCTTCGTGCGCGGCGAGACAAGCGGCGGAGCGACCGATGACAACTAGTTCGATGCTGGCGCTGCCCCTGCTTCTGATCGGGGTCTGTTTCTTTTTCGCCGGAACGGTGGGGATGCTTCGATTGCCGGACATCTTCACGCGGCTGCACGCGCTGACCAAAGCGGACAACGTCGGATTGGGGTTCATCGTCGCGGGGCTGGCGGTGATGTCCGGGCAGTTTCTGATTGCTCTGAAACTGGTGCTGATATGGGGCCTGGTGCTGGTGAGCGCAGCAACGACCGCCCATCTGATTGCCCAGTCAGCGGTTCGCAAGGGGGCGAAACCATGGAAGCGTTGAACTTGAGTTTCGACCTCGTTCTGGCGATGGCGTTGATCTGGTTGGCATGGAGAACACTTGCCAGCCACGAGATGTTCACCGCTATCGTGCTGTTCATCGCCTTCGGTCTGCTTGTTGCACTTGCATGGGTGCGGCTCGACGCACCGGACGTTGCCTTGGCAGAGGCATCCATCAGTGCCGGTTTGACGGGCGTTCTTCTGCTTGCAGCCTGGCGGCGCCTGCGCAGTCCGCCGCAGCAGGATGGGGGGCAGAACAATGAATGACGACACATCCCCCGTGGTGCGCCTGTTGATCGGCGCGTTGGCGGCCGCGATCTCTTGGGGACTGGCGATTTCGCTGATGCGTCTCCCCGTGGGGAACAGCGAGCTTGCGGACCGTGTGATGGAAGGATTGCCCGACAGCGGTGCCAGCCATCCGGTAACGGCGGTGCTGCTGAACTTCCGGAGCTACGATACCTTCCTCGAAACCTGTGTCTTGTTTCTGGCCGTTGTCAGCATGTGGTCACTTGGTCCGGCGCGTGCAGATCCCGCGACGCTGGTTTCCACGGGCCCGGTCCTGGGCGAGGCCGGTAAGATCCTGCAGCCCATGTGCCTGTTGACGGCGGGCTACCTGCTCTGGGTCGGCGCGACAGCGCCCGGCGGGGCATTCCAAGCCGGGGCGATCCTTGCGGCAGGTGGCGTTCTGGCCCTGCTGATGGGGTGGCAGCCCGGTGCCCGGATGCGGCCCTGGCTCGAGGTCGGGTTGACGATGGGGGTCGGCGCGTTCCTTTGCTTGGCGACCATCAGCCTGTTGTCTTCGGGCACCCTTCTGTTTCTGAACCCGGAACTGGCGAAGGGTGTGATCCTTGCGATCGAACTGGCTGCAACCATCTCGATCGGGCTTTCGTTGGCCGCGATCTCGTTGGGTGGCTCGCCAATCTACAAATTGCGAGACAAGGGGCAATGATGCCGACCCTGGCACCTTACATCGTCGCCGGCGCGATGCTTGTGGGTCTGGGCCTCTTCGGTCTTTTCACAGATCGCAAACTGCTTCGGCAAATCATCGCCCTAAACATCATCAATGCCGGCGTGTTCCTGCTGCTGATCGCATCATCCGGAGAAAGCAGCGCCTCCGTCGCTGATCCGGTTCCCCGCGCGATGGTGCTTACAGGTGTTGTCGTCGCGGTCAGTGCAACGGCGCTGGCGCTTGCCTTGGCGACCCGCCTGCATCAGGTGACGGGTGAAACGCGCCTGTCGGTCGGCACGGACGACGAGGCCGGGACATAGCAATGCCGGGACCAACCGAACCTGCATGGATCGCTTGGGTGATGCTGCTTCCCTTTGCAGCGGCAACCGCCTCGTTTTTGACATGGCGCCTAGGGGCGAAAATCGGTCTCTCCGCGGCCTTCATCAATGCCATCGTCTCGGTGACGCTTGTCGTTCAGGTCCGGGGCGGAGGGACCGTCACGCATCACGTGGCCGGTTGGGGAACGCCACTAGGTATCGAACTGAGGGCAGATGGGCTTGCTTGCCTGATGCTCATCCTGACGGCAACTGTCGGGATGGCTGTCAGTGTGTATGCGTCCGGCTATTTCCCCGCCGAAAGCAGGCAGCAACGGTTTTTCTGGCCCCTTTGGCTGCTGCTTCTGGGAGGGCTGAACGCACTTTTCCTGTCTGCCGACGTGTTCAACTTGTACGTCACCCTAGAGATCGTCGGCCTTGCCGCCGTCGCGCTGGCGTCATTGCCGGGCACGGCGGCCGCGCTGAACGCGGCGATGCGCTATCTGCTGGTCAGCCTGCTGGGCTCGCTGTTCTACCTGCTTGGGGTGTCGCTTCTCTATGCCGAACACCAGCTGCTGGACCTGGTCGCGCTTGGCAGCGTGATGGAACCGGGCGCGATCACCTGGTTGGCCTTAGCATTGATGACGGCGGGACTGCTCATGAAGGCGGCGGTCTTCCCGTTGCACTTCTGGCTTCCACCCGCGCACGCCAATGCACCCGCACCGGTCAGTGCCATTCTGTCAGCCTTGGTGGTCAAGGCTTCGTTCTACCTGCTGCTGCGATTGTGGTTCGAGCTCTTCGCGCCGGCGGTGACAGGCACTGCCTTGCATTGGATTGGTGCATTGGGGGCAGCCGCAATACTGTGGGGGTCATTGTTGGCCTGCTATCAGCGCAGGCTGAAGCTTCTTGTCGCCTATTCGACGGTTGCCCAACTCGGTTACCTTTTTGTCGCCTTTCCGCTTGTCACCGCGACAGAGGGCATTGGATACGGCGGCGCGGTTTACTTTGCGCTGTCGCACGGGTTCGCCAAGGCCGCGATGTTCTTCAGCGCCGGCACGATGTTGCATGCGGCAGGTCATGACCGGATCGACGACCTGAGTGAAATCGCACCGCACATGCCGGTATCGATGCTTGCCTTCGGGTTGTCCGGCCTCAGCTTGATGGGCCTGCCGCCCAGTGGCGGGTTCATTGCCAAGTGGATGCTTCTTGAAGCGACGCTGCAAAGCGGATTGTGGTGGTTGACTGCAACGATCCTGATCGGTGGTCTGCTTGCGGGCGTCTACGTCTATCGCGTCGTGTCATGTGCGTTTGCACCAGGGACCGCCCGTAGCTTTGCGCCGACACTGCGCCGGCTGGAGTGGTCTGCGCTGGTCCTTGCGGTGATCGCCTGCCTCCTGGGCCTTACACCCAACGCTCCGCTTGCCTTGGTGAGCGAAGGACCAGACCTGTCCGCACAGCTGTTCGGGGGGGCTGGGTCATGAGGTGGCGCAGGCAACCAGGGGGCAGCCGATGACCCAGCTTGCCCCCGTATCGGTCCATTCTGCAATTCTGCTTGCTGTGCCGTTGCTGCCGCTTTTGCTTGCCGCCGGGCTTGCGCTGCCGGCCTGTCGCGGGCTTTGCCTAAGACTGGCCGCCTCGGCCGCGCTTCCGGCGCTTGCCTCGGCATTCCTGGTGCCATTGGGCACTACCGTCAGCGTTCCCGTGCTGCTCGATGGCGCACGTTTTGGCATGGACCAGACCAGCCAAACCTTCCTTTTGTTCACCAGCTTGCTGTGGCTGTTGGCAGGCCTGTTCGGATCACGTTACCTGGCCGACGATCCCCGGCGCGGGCGGTTCACAGCTTTCTACCTGACAGCGATGTCTGGAAGCCTTGGCCTCAACATCTGCCTGGACCCAGCCAGCTTCTTTGTCCTGTTCGCGGTGATGGGGGTCAGCTCGTTCGGGCTTGTTGTCCACGATGGCAGCGCCGAGGCCCGGCGCGCCGCGCGGGTCTACATCGCGCTCGCCATTCTGGGCGAGACCCTTCTTTTCGTTGCGGTCATCAAGATCACGGGCGCCGGCTTCACGGAACTGCCTTACCGCGATCCGGCGGCTTCGAACCTTGTGATCGCACTTGTGCTGGTCAGTTTCGGGATAAAGGCGGGTGCCTTGCCCTTACATTTCTGGTTGCCGCTGGCACATCCCGCGGCGCCGATACCCGCCAGCGCCGTTCTCAGCGGCGCGATGATCAAGGCGGGATTGCTGGGGTGGTTGCGGTTCCTGCCGATCGGAGCGGTTGCCGCGCCGCACTGGGGGATTGCGGTTGTCATCGCCGGTTTGGCCGCGGCGTTCTACGGCGCCCTGGTCGGTTCGACCAAGGACAACCCCAAGGCCGTTCTGGCCTATTCGAGCATTTCGCAGTTGGGGCTGATCACCATTCCTATCGGTATCGCGCTGGCCGTTCCGGACGCTGCGCCGATGGCGATCGTGGCGGCGCTTTTGTATGCCGTCCACCACGGTCTTGCCAAAGGGACCCTGTTTCTGGGCGTCGGCATGGCGCATCATGCCGGCAGATGGCGTGGCCCGGTTTTCCTGACCTTGCTGTTGCCCGCCGCGGCCTTGTCGGGGTTGCCCCTGACCAGTGGTGCCGTGGCAAAAACGGCCCTCAAAGGGGCAGCTGTAGTGTCCTCGTGGTACGTTTGGCTTGGTCCGCTCATGTCGCTTGCCGCAGTGGGCACAACGGTTCTGATGGCGCGCTATCTGGTCAATCTGCAAGTATCTTTGAAGAAAGACCATACCCCAAAGCCGGGGCTGTGGGTGCCTTGGGTAGCTCTACAATTGGCCGCGGGATCCCTGATCTGGCTGTTGCCACTGGCCGGTGAAGCCAGAGTCGAGACGCTGTCGCCTGGAAAGGTATGGCCGTCAGTCTGGCCGCCCATTCTGGGCGTGCTCTTGTCGGTGATACTCTGGAACCTTTTGTGGCGCCACGTTTCATCCCCGGAAGGAGGACAGCCGCGCGACATCCTGCGCGCGTTCGAAGCCTTTCTGTGGTGCTCTGGCGCTGCGCTTGCCCGGGTGCTGCATCAAGGCGAACTGCGACTGCGGGACTGGCCCATTGCCGGGGTTGTGTTTCTTCTGACCATCGCCGTGCTTTTTCTGTCCTTGGCGTTCCGTTCGGACGTGCCCGCCGCTTTCTGAACGTCATTTGCAGATACCGCCGCGCAAGTCCGCCCGCCGCAGTTCTTGCACCGTTCCGGTGATGCGCAGGATCAGGGTAGAACCGAAAGGAACCCCTGGATGATGAAGGCATTGGCGACGTCCACAAAAAAGGCCGACACCAGCGGCAGCACGATGAAGGCCAGAGGCGAGGGGCCATACTTCTGCGTGACCGCCGTCATGTTCGCGATCGCCGTCGGCGTTGCGCCGAGGGCGAAGCCGGCAAACCCGGCCGAGATGACGCCGGCAAAGTAGTTCCGTCCCATCATTCGGTAGACAACGAAAACGATGAACAGGGCAGCGGCGGCAGTCTGCAGAAGCATCGTGAAGGCCAGAACACCGGCCGAGCCCGCCAGGGTCCAGAGTTGCATGCTCATCAGCGACATGGACAGGAAGACAGCCAGTGAAAAGTCCTGCAACAGCTGCAGCGACGCGGTTCCGGTAGGTGTCTTGATGCGCGGCAACAGTTTTGGAGCGAGATTGGCGATGACGATGCCGGAAAGAAGGCAGGGCACAAACAACGGCAGCTTCAAACCCGCCGCGTCCAGCGCTTCATCCGCGACAAAGCCGATCACAATGGAGATGTGCAACCAAAGGATGGCTCTCATCAGGCCGGGGTTCGTAGGGCCACCGAAGGAGGCAGTGCTGGCGTTTTCAGCCGCGCTTTCTTCTCCAGCTGCGGCGGCGCGCTCCTCGGTGCTCGGTTCCAGCTTGTCGCGGCTGATCAGGTAGTTGGCGATGGGGCCGCCGAGCAGGCTTGCCAGAATCAAACCGACCGTCGCGGCGGCGATGCCCAGTTCGGCGGCGCCCGCCACCGCGTATTGCTGCTCTACCACTGGGCCCCACGCGATCGCGGTGCCATGGCCGCCTATCAGTGATGTCGTTCCCATCATGACACCAGCCTGCGAGTGCAGGCCAAAGATCGACGCGCCCAAAACGCCGATGCCATTTTGAACGACCATGTAGCCAATCGTCAGAAGAAGCATGATGCCGAGCAGCGGGCCGCCCTTGACCAGATCCGAAAACTTCGCGTTCAGCCCGATGGTGGTAAAGAAGTAGACCAGCAAGGAGTCACGCGCATCCAGGTCGTAAATCACCTCGCGCCCGGTCGCAGTCACAACGACAAGCGTCAGAATCGCAGCAAGCAATCCGCCAGATACCGGTTCGGGGATAGAGTACTTTCGCAGGATCGGAAACCGGTCGGACAGCTGTGCTCCAAGAAAGTAGACGACTATGCCGAGCGTCATGGCAATGAAACTGTGTACCTCGATCGGTTCGACCATGAGCTGTGCCCCCGAGCACGAAATTGCTGAACGGATTAGTTGCCGCCACCGTAGGGCCGCGGGTTGGATCATTGCAACGGTATTGTTGGAAGGGCACATTCAGGTAGTGTCAGAGGAACTTATCTTGAGGCAGGGCAGGCCGCTGGCTAGCGTCCCTGCATGACCAGATCCCGTCCCTTCAAGTACTTCAAAACTAGCCCGGAGATCATCCGCTTGGCGGTGATGCTCTACGTCCGTTTTCCGCTCTCGCTCAGGAATGTCGAAGATCTCCTTCATGAAAGGGGTGTCGATGTGAGCCACGAAACGGTCCGATATTGGTGGCACAGGTTCGGTCCGATGTTCGCCTCGGAGATCCGAAAACGCCGGATCGGAGAGAAAAAATCCAGCCGGTGGCGCTGGCACCTCGACGAAATGTTCGTGAAGATCAACGGTGAGCGTCACTACCTCTGGCGGGCTGTTGATCACGAGGGCGAGGTGCTGGAAAGCTTCGTGACGAAGACACGAGACAAGAAGGCGGCGCTCAAATTTCTCAAGAAAGCAATGCGCAAGCACGGTCGTCCCGAGGCAATCGTGACGGACAAGCTCCGGTCCTATGGCGCCGCTCTGAAGGAACTCGGAGCAGGCGACCGGCAGGAGACAGGTCGCTGGCTCAACAACCGAGCGGAGAACTCACACCTGCCTTTCCGACGACGGGAGCGAGCGATGCTCAGGTTCCGGCGCATGCGAAGTCTACAGAAGTTCGCCTCCGTCCATGCCTCCGTCACAAACCATTTCAATCACGAGCGCAGCCTCTCCAGCAGACCCCAGTTCAAGTTGAACCGCGCCGCCGCTCTCGCCGAATGGCGCGGACTCTGCGCTGGATAAGAGGCAGTGACCCTGTCCTGGCAGAGACTGGTTCGAATTGGTCTGACAGCACCAAACGGGAGCTTCAGTCCTTTCCACGCGGACGCAACGACGATCAGGTCGACAGCTTTGCCCACTTTCTGAACTGGTCCAAGGGACCGGGCTTCTACCGGGCATTGGGCCGCGACCACCGGATCAACATCGAACGTCGGGAGCGTAATCGAGAGAGGGTCAGGCGACGGTAGGATCTCGGAGTTGAGCTTGAAAACTCGTTGAATAGTACTGGGAGGGCCGAAGTCGGACCAATCCTGAGAGCGGCCCCAATAACCGCTCGCAACCACAAACCGGTCTAATCGCTAATGCCGTCGGATGACGGCTTTGAGCCCGAAGCTGCCGTTTATCCGGCCTATGGCCCTACTACGCATCGAACGTTTGCCCTGACCCCGAAGCGGACACAATTTGATTGGACTGAATTAGGTAGCGTATTCAAATCGCAAAAATTTGACCAACCAAGTGAATACCGTATTGTTGAATATGGGACAAAATTAAGATCCCGGAGAAAGCGCCTCGGCGCTTTCCTAGGTCAACGTGAAACAGGGTACATTATGAAAAACTTTCTTTTGGCTTTTCCAGCGGTTGCACTTCTCACCGCTTGTGATGAAGGTAGCACAACCAGTGCTACGTCGGCGGCACCAAACGCGGCGGAGCAAGCTTGCTTGCGTGATGTCACTGCGACAACCAACAATCCGGATGTGGCACTGCTCGGTTCGGAGTTCTCTGAAGCCGGGACGTTTGTGCGCGTCGGCGTCGGACCGGACCGCGCGCCATGGCAGTGCATCGCTTACAGTGACGGCTCCACAGACGGTATAATGTCGCTTACTAACGAAGGAACGCTCTAGTTTTGCGAAATAGCTTGCTGGAACGTTGCGATGACTGATGCTGTGCAAAGCCGCGATTTGGGTTTTCATATTGCTGTGGGCAGGCGCGAGTTTCATCTTTATGACAGGAACCTTCGGCTGGTTTGAACAGCCAAGAGATCCCTTGTCTGGGCTATTTCTGCTACCCTTGGGCCTACCGTGGGTTCTTGCAATTGAATTTGCGCCGGAGACCGTCAGGCCACTGTTAGCAATACTGGCGCCGTCGGTGAATTTGGTGATTTTGGTGAGATTATGCAGGAAAAAGAATAGAGCAAATTAGCCTCTGTAATGGTGACAAACCTCAGAGCATTAGGAAACAAAACAAATGGGTAAACTGATTTTGGGACTGGTTATAGGGCTGCTTGTGGGCGGTATTGGTGGCGGGATGCTGGGCATCGGCAGTGGCGCTGGAATGGGCATCGCTACCGGGCTTTCAGCCGGTGTTTGTGGGATTGCAAATGCAGCGCAACAGGAGGGCCTTCTGACAGAAGAACAGGTCGATCAAGTTTTTAACCGTGCTGTCACTAACCTGAGAGAACTGACCCCGGACGCGGAAGAAAACGGGGATGCGATCGTCGGAGCGGCCAGCGAATGTGATGCCGTATTGCAGCAACTGCGCGACGCGGCGGTGTCTAATTAATACCAGGAGAGTTTAGTTATGCGATCAAAGGTTCTGGCTTTGTCTCTTTGTATCTCGCCGACGTTCGCCTCGGCCGCTGACGTCGGACAGGACGCGATTGACAGTTGCATCGACCAATTGCGTTCTGTGGGTGGGCCGGACGGACAAAGCGGCACTGTTCTGTCTACAGAGTTTTCCGAAGCAAATTCGCTCGTCATGCTGCAAGACAAAGGCGAGACAGTCTGGAGATGTCTTGTGTCCAACGACGGTCAAGTCGCTGAACTCAGCGTCGCGCAGGCCGCCGATGACGGCCAAGGCGCAATGGCGGGGTCCGGCGGTTTACCCGTAGTTTCAGGTACCCAACGGGTCCAATTCGCGGCAGGTACCAGCGGCGCAGCGATGTCGGGCACTTTGAACCCGAATACATCAGTGAGCTACGTGCTCGGCGCAGCAGATGGTCAGTTCATGCGCGTGGACGTGGGTTCCCACGGTGGCGCGTTGGACTACAAAATTTTCAACCCGGATGGCTCGCTCCTTCTAGACCTGATCTCTTCTGATACCCCTTATCGAGGCCAACTTTGGCAGTCTGGCGATCATGTGGTCGAGGTCCTAAACGCCGGGGCGCAACCGGTCACCTTTGATATTGGTATCGGCATCGAGTAGCCACCGAGTTCAACAAGCAGGAAATCCAATGAAGTCATTTGTTCCCTTTGTGGCTGGATTTGCAGCACTTGGCCTTGTCGCATGTGATACTCCAAGCACTTCTACCGAACCGGGCCAACCTGCTATTGGCAGTTCAAGCGATTTGACTGCATTCGAAGGAGCACGTGCCGGCCAAGCGGAGATGGGCATACAGAACCTCGGGTACGAGTTGATCCGCTCCGAGGGTCTCACGTCATTCTGGTTTAACCGTGATACTGGCGCTTGCGCGCGGATAACAACGGCGGATGGTCGCTACTCTGATGTGACTATGCTGCCTGCGGAGGACTGCTAATGGATTGGTTGCACGCGATTGTCACGGGTCTTTTGTGTGGTGGCGCATATTGGGCTGTAAGAAGTATGGGTTGGTTTGAGAACCGTTCAAAAGTTCAACAAGCGTTGATTTTCTTTCCGATCATTTTCATCGTCGTTTTGATCTTGAACCTTATCTGGCCATCGGCCTGATCGCTGCGCCGTTTGAACCTCGCTGACACTTAACGTTCGAAGGCAGGAAAACTCGCACGGGTTCTTTCCCTTTTCTGACAGACCGCAAAGTCGGCAAAGTAGACATTCTTAAAAAAAACCTGCCAATGACCGCACCGAGCCCTTCTCGGATCTTGATCGCGCGCGCAGCATTCGAAACCATGGGCAGAGACACTCGCTGCATTCGATGGCATAGCAAACAGGTGTTTTAAAGTTTTCAAACAACTTCGCACAATGGAGAACCAAATGTGTCGATCGATCCTGATGCTGCTAATCGCAATGTGGATATTGATAGGTCCAGCATCATCCCAACCGCTCTTTGAGGATTCAAAGGCTTTCGATCTTTCCAGCGAAACGGCAATGGCGATTACCGGGCCAGTAATCTTGTCCACCAAGCGGATGGTCTTCGAGACCGGCAGGTTTCTTGATCTCGAAGTTCATGACCCCAAGAGTTCAGGCAATTGGGGTGCGTCTGGCGACGTGCCTGTTGCTCAGGTGTTTCGTGTATCAGGCGATGCAGGCCCACTAAGGCAGGGAAACACGCTTTGTGGCGACCAACCAGTCACGTATATGGCAACCTGGAGTGAGGACAGCTCCGGGTTTACCTACCTTGGCGTAGCGATGTTTACTGGCATGGAACCGCCTGCAGGCATTGCCGGTCAAGCGTTGTGCGCGACGTACTTCTTCTCGATGGATGTTACGGAGTAGTCCGGCAGTTGTCCTGAACTCATCGACAGAGAGGACCATTCAAAGTCAAGGGCAAGCATGTGGTTCAGCGGTAGGGAATGCTGAAGAACGAGAAGCTGTTGGTTTGGGTGATTACGGGCGCTCCCGTTTCCGCCATTAGGCTTGCCATTGCTGCACTTCCCGTCGGACAGGCCACAAGATCGGCCGAACCGTCGAGCAAATCGCCAGTAAACGCCGTTTCGCCGACAAGCTGGCACTCGTCCGCAACACTTCGGTAACCGCGAACGAAGTTCAGTTCCGGGTCGGGTTCGCTGATCGCTACCTCTTGAGCGGTTTCGACGCATCCCGTCACCGTCAGCGCCAAAGCGCAGGCACATATGGCACGCATGATCTTTTCGAGGCGCCTTTCCATATATTCTACTCCCACTCTGCACCCGTGCTGCGCCAGACCATTTCATCTGAATCCCAAACACTGGCCACGATGCAGGGCGTTGGGTTGATCCCACCACATTGCGAGCCATGCACATCCGCCAAAAGCACGCGGAATGGGCCGATGTTCGCCATGTCCCATCCTTGATTGAGAAGCGAGAACAAATGTTCCTCGACCAAGAAGTGAGACATGCAACCGCCTGTCCCGCAATAGAGCGACACAGCGGTGGAACAGGCAAAACCCGCCTCGTCCAGAACCCAGTCCCGCTCGATGTCTCCATCGAGATCGACGCGGTGGATGGCTCCCAATTCAAGGGCGAACTGCCCGTTCTCCATATCCGAACATGCCTGCTGCGCGGCCTCTACTCTTTCAAGAAGCTGTGTGGGCAGCCCGGACAAATCCTGCGCGTGCGCCGAGGGCGTATAGAAGGCCACGGAAAGAGCACAGAGAGCAACCGCCAAAACCCCAGCGCCGGCGCGATTGCCATTTCCAACCAGTTGGCTACCCATGTTCGTGTCTCCAGCCCTTCCGTGTGCCTCAGTTGCACTGATCGTAGGTGTAATCGCCAAACTCGATCCAGTTCCGGCCCCCATCGCTGAAGACGAGGAACTCTGACCGATCTTCACCCAGGAGCGCCACCTGGAAGCCTGCTGGTGGTTCAGAATTTCCGAAGAAGCTATATGAAGTCATCGCCCGAACTGTCTCACCATTGACGGTCACGATAGCATCCCACTGCTCGCCGGGTTGACCCACGATGGCGTATTCGATGACCCTCTGCACGGCACCGCCACCGCAATACACAATGCCTTCTGGCGCCTCCATGCTCTGAGATGTCGACGCGTTAGAGCCGCAGGCCGCGCGCAGGGATCTTACCGCCGCGGAAGATCCTTTGAGCGTGAAGATACCATAAGAGACATCCTGGTCAGCCATCGAAAGGTTCAGAACGGCGTTCTGCGCAATCTGATCCAAAACGAAAACATAGTCGCCCTGATCGAAGAAACGGACCTCAACAGGATAGTTGTCGACGAGCGAGATATCCGCATTCACTGATCCTGCCTGAAACGCACCTACCTCGGTCGAACCATCCTTCATGAACCGAAAGGACAGGCCCTGCCTGGAGACAATATCCTGCGAGTCGTCATAACCTGCTGGCGCGAAACGGACACGGTCGCACTGCAACTCCAGAGTCATGTCGCCGGTCTGAATGAAGGCGTTGGCGTTCGGCGGCCCACTGAAGTTCCACTCAGCCATGGCAGGTGATGACATCATGATTGTGAGGACCGTGCCGGCGACTAGATGTCTCTTCATAAGTAACCTCCTAGGCAACTAAGCCATGTTTCGTCATTCTGCCGCGAAAGCACTGATGATCCACGTCATAAGTTCAAGCTGCGGGTGCACCATATTCATTTTCACCTTCCTGTGACGGTCGGCTTAGCCACCAGATCATCAGCACAGAGAGTATCAGTTGAAGAACTCCCACAACCATCAAACCTGTGACGCCAAGTAGAGCCGCTGGGCCCCTCAATGCTTCAGGGTCGTCAGCCCCTTGCTCGAGGACTGAAAATACAGCGATGCCACTGAACAGCATGAACATGGTTGCGATGCTGAGCGCTGCAGGCAAGAGCAAGTACCAGCCTGGTCTTCCAGTGTCATGCAAACGCCGCCATCCGGCGGCCAGCATGGGCACGACAACTGCAAGTTGGAAGATCGGAGTTAAGACTTGGCTACTCTCTCCAGTTTCAGGGTTCACGCCGAATAGAGAGGCGTCGATGATTGCCAAAACAATGCTGACGAGGACCACGAACAACACAAACCACCAGTACTCTGACCGCGCCGCGCGCCCGGAAAAAACGAAGTATTTTGTGAGGCACGTCTTTATTGCTTCAACAAAACTCATGTTTGTTCATTCCCTGAAAACGTTGCCACATATGTTCTGCCAAGAGGAAACGTAACACAAGCATTGGTCAATGGGTCATGTGTCTGTCGGAATATTGCTGCGCTGAGGCGAACGGCAGCTAGTGTCCGCAATGCAGTCGTTCAATGAATTTGGCTGAGCGACCGCATCGAGCCCGTATAGCTCATTGGCGAACGGCGCTGCAGCTGTCTCTATGGGCGGTTAGCAGACCTCCGCTACGCGGTGCCCCAACGGCTAGTCTGCGGACAAAACAACCTTTCGCGACATACGATGCAGCGGTTAAGGCGGATGCGAAGTTTGCAGAAGCTCGTCGCCGTTCACTCCTCCGTCTCCAATCACTTCAGCCTGGGGCGATCCCTTCCCAACCGAGACACCTTCAAGTTGTCACGGCGCCGCCGCTCTTGCCGAGTGGCGCGAACTTGGCGCGCTATAAGCGACATGTCTGTTGGCCTAGCTGAGACTTGTTCGAACCGGCCTCACAGTATCCATCGATATTCTTATTGATCCTTGTCAAGATTGGCGCGGGCAAGACGTGGTACTGTCAATGGTAATTCAGGGGGGGCTCATGGAAGAGTTGATCGAAATCGGAAGATCATTCGCCCAGGCCATGCGTGAGCGCAGGGGCCTTGCAAGTGTTGATGAAATGTATGCCGAAAACGCACAGTCGATAGAGGCAGTCGTGCCTCCGGTTCGACAATTCCGCGTTTCAAAGGGGCGAGAAGCCATCAAGGGAAAAAGAGAGGATTGGTTGGCATCGCATGAAATCCAAGAACTAGAAGTGGATGGCCCCTACGTCCACCCACCCAACCGCTTTGGAGTGCGCTTCAGAGCCGAGGTCGTTCAGAAGGCCACGGGTGAGCGTATGACCCTGCGCGAGATCGCGGTGTATTCGGTGGCGGAAGGCAAGATTGTGCTGGAAGAGTTTTTCATGCTGCCGAAACAAGAAGAGCGACCAACAACACTGTCTCTTCGTAGGTTTAATCCGTGAGCACGGCCTTTGGGCGAATTGAAATTCCGGACGGAGGTCGGGAATGCAACACAAAACAGTGGCATATTATGTAGGAGTTGATGCTGACGACGCGTCGATTTTGGAATGCGCTGAAACTGCTTGTAACCACAACATTCACTTGAATTGCGTGTTGATCGCGGACTTACCCAACCTGCCGTACCTAAAGTATGGATCAAACAGGTTCGTTGAGGCGGGTCTTCCCTCAAACTGGTTGGATGTTCTTAACGGAAAAAATGCCGCCTTGAAGTCCCGCGCCACAGAAGTTGAAGCGCTTCTGGTAGGGCAAGGCGTATCTGCAAATGTAATTGCCTTTATGGGATCTGGAGCAGAGTTGAAGCATCTTGTGGCTGGCCAAGCCAATCGCTCTGATATCGCCTTTCTAGACGCTGAGTTGCGAAAAGACCCCGATTTGTTTCATAAGATCGCGTACGGAGTATTGTTCCATTCGCCGGTAGGCCTGATGATAAATGGAGATCCGTTTGCCCAACGCGACTGCATTTTTTTGGCATGGAATGATAGCCTGCCTGCGTCTAGGGTTGCGCATTTAGCTTTACCCATTCTTCTGGCGGCCAACGAAGTTGTGATTGGGTGTTTTGATTTGCCGTCGCCTGATGACGTAGAAGGTCAAGCGCCCGGAACCGACCTAGCTGGATGGCTCAGCCATCACGGTTGCACTGTGACCGTGTCGCAGTTTCGGTGCGGCGGGAATTCAATTGAACACTGCATTCAGGAACGCGCAAGAGAATTGGGGGCCGACCTCGTTGTTATGGGCGCTTACGGGCATTCCCATTTGCGTCAGTCGGTATTTGGGGGAACGACACAAGCAATGTTGGAGCAGACAAGGTTGCCAGTGCTGTTCGGGCACTGATGAAGAGAACTGGCGACTGTGATTTGCTGGTATAGGTAGCTCTATACGTTCATCGGTTAATACGGGAACAGCCAGTTGTTATTGGGTACTCGCTTGAGGTTGAAGCGTGTTTGCCCGCCCGTTTTCGCCAAGGAACTCTATCACAATTAACGTGAGTTCATCCCAGTCAGTAAACTCCCTTGCCCCTTCTCGTGGATCGATTTTTCGACCGAGCAAGACGACGCGCTGAAGAATCTCCCTCTCAAAATACCCGTAGTTTTCGGGCCTCACCGCGCCTGCGATCAAAGCCGTCGCATTTGGTTCAAAACCTGTTCGAAGAAGCATTTCGTCAAGATAGTCGAGTGCTTCTTCTCGACCTGACGCGAAAGCAGCTTTTTGACCGACGGAAAGCACGAGAGACTTTCGCTTCATTAAGGCATGTCTATTTGAAGCGACAAATGCTTCGAATGACTTGGGGTGCTTACGCTCGTGGACAGGGGCCAGGAGAATAACCTTGACCACTTCGTCAAGTGAAACGTGGCTGGGCGTTTCATCGGTATTGATCAGCTTTGCATCGAAACCGGCATTCTTCGCGAGATCGGTGATGAAGCGCGCAATCTTTGCTGTTTGGCCTTCGACCGTGGCGAAGGCGATGAGTAAAGTCATTCCGATCCTCCCAAAAATCGGTCTGAATAGATTGCTTATTATGAATAAGTGACGTGCGTTGCCCTTGATCTCCATCAAAGGCGTTTCATGGGGGCATATCTGGATCGTTGCGGTATGCTCATGCTGTCCACGCGGAGCATGTTTATTGGGAAGTTCGTGACGGCATCCATCTCCAAGAATACCTGCCTTTTCGGCCGGCAGCCTTGAAGCTAGCCAACCCCTGGCGGTCTAGCTTTCTACCTTAAGCAAAAGGCCAAGACAGCGACGAAGATTGAAATACTGATCAACCAAACTGCGAGTTTTACTTGTTGGCGTGCGGGCAGGTTTCTGAGCAGTCTAATCATAGTCAAACCTTTCAGACAAAATCCGGTGTGACGCGGTGCCCCGCTCAATCAGATGATCTTCGACCGTGTCCATCATGGCAGGGGGGCCGCAGAGAACAAAAAGCCAGCTTTCAAATTGTTCAGAAGACAAATTGCGGTCCAACAGATGACCGTCGATCAAGCCTGTCTCTCCGGACCAATCCTCTGGCGGCTCGGATAGAACAAATACTGTTTCTTCTTTGGACAACTCCTGGCGAAAAGCAATCTGCTCCTCCACCCGGTTGCCATAGATAAGCTTGAGCTCGTACTGTGTTCCACTCAACCGTACCTGACGCACAATGCTCAACATGGGCGCGATCCCGACACCACCTGCGATCAGAACAATGCCTTTCTCAGTTCGGTGGCTGATCGATAGATTTCCGTGCGGGGCATCCAGATAGGCCGTGGTTTGCGGAGCGATCTGTCTGAGGCCGCATGTGAAATCCCCAAGCTCCTTTATCATGAATGAAACTTCGGGGCCTTCGGCTGGTGCCGAACTAATCGAGAATGGGTTCTCATGCAGCGAAAAAACACTGTGGCCGACGTTTAGCCAAGCAAATTGCCCTGCTTCGAAGTTTAGTCCGTTGTGACCATCTGGAACGACGCGCAACTCCCATTGCTTCGGTGTTAGTCGAGACACAGACGTGACGCGCCACTGTCTCTTCCTCTGACGTAAAGGGCGAACGAGATAGACATACAGCAAAGTTCCAACTGCAATACTGGTTAGGGCAAGCCAGAGATAGGTTAGTAGCGGATGCCCACCGTAGCGCCCAGCATAGACCGTGTGATGCAACAACAGGCATGCGATCACCAAGGCTCCCAGCCCGTGTAAGAGGCGCCATGTTTCGTATTTGTAATCAAGGGATTTGCGGGCAATTGCCGAGGCGACCAAAATGAACAGAAATAGATATGCGCCGATGCCCGATACCAGCGTAGAAAAGTCGGTGGAAATCGTAAGTTGGTTTGTTTCATCCCACGGGCGGCGTCCGCCCGAAGGCGTACCCTGATAGAGAAGCGGGTGTATCAGCGCAAAGCCGAGTGCTGTACGCGCCATCAACTGATGCACCCGCATGGTTACATCCATACCCAGACCGGAAGAGATGAACCTGAACCGCCCAGACAGCAGGAACTCGACTAAGATTATTGAAAAAGCCAGCATCCCAAGCCCGGACGCGAGCTCTTGATTAAATGATCGTGGTGGCCACCCCAAGGACCAAGAAAAACCCAAGGGAGCCAAGATCAGCAAAACGTAAATCAGCGCCAGATAAGGCCATTTCATACAGTTTTGCTCCACTGTGCTAAAGCTAGGCAGCTCGGGCTCATTCAAAATAAACGCTAAGCTGACCTGGGATTCCGATCAAGACTACTGAGAATGGTGTTAACTTCACCACGACGAGGCAAGTTTAGTGAACGAAGTTTCCCGTTTCTGTTCGTTCAGCCGCCGCGTTCGGTCTGGCTGATCCTGAGGTTGCATGCTTGCGCAAGATCAAGATCCTTGACCGCTTTTCCTGTCATAATGTTGCGCGCGTGAAATCAGGCCAATGGAGGAGGCTCAAAATGTTAGAAGACAAAAAGTCCCCGCAACTTTTCACTGGAATGCATCCGCTCTCTGACAACTTTCGGCGTGAAATGGAAACCCTGATGTCGCGTTTTCTTGGGGAAGGATCACCCTTCCTGCCGATGGAAACGGCTGCGCAACGCACGGGTTTTCCGTCCCTTGATATGACGGGTGCGATTTCACCGGCAATCGATGTCCAAGAAACGGATTCTGCGATTGTCCTGACGGCTGAATTGCCGGGGCTCGAAGAAGATGATGTGGAAATTGAAATCAAGAATCGCAGGCTAATCCTGCGCGGTCAGAAGAAGATTGCGCATGATGAAACGGGCGATCTTCGTGTCAGCGAAAGAAGCTATGGCAGCTTTTCAAGAGCCATGTCGCTGCCAGATACTGTAGAAATCGACAAGATTTCAGCGACGTTCGACAAGGGCGTTCTGCATATAGAAATGCCGAAGATTGAGCCTCAGGACCCAAGCCGTAAGATCAAGGTATCGTCGAAATAGACGGTCTGGTGGCTCGATACCGTGCTTGAAAAGAGCAAAGCAGAGGGTCGATCGTGGATCGACCTTCTTAGAGTTGCGGCCTGATAAGTGTCTTTGGTTGAATCCGCGCAGGCACCGCAAGCACCTGTACAAATGTGTTTTTTGTACATTCGTACCAGGCCATGGGTTTGGCGTTTAAGCGTGGTAGAATGCCCTCACGCGTTTGGGTAGGGGGCCACAATGCGAAAACCAGAAGAGAGTGGCATGACACCCTCAGGACATGCTGGTGAAGGTGAGGTGCGGGCCTTTCTGGAGAGCCTGACCGGACCATCGCGCGGCTACGTGAACTGGCTGGTCGATAAAGCCCTGACCGTTTCTGTTAACGATGGCAGGGTGTTAAGCCTTCGACCTAAAGACGACCTGCCTCCGCATGACAACGATATTGCCACCTTAAAGTGGGCTGACGACGGTTACACGATAGCCGCGTCAGCAGGGCGCAATGTATGGGTGAACGGACAAAAAGCCTCATCGGCGCTTCTGAGGCATGGCGATATGATCGAGTTCGGCGAAAAGGGCCCAATGTCTCGATACAGGTTGTGCGATCACTCATTTCCCGCGCACCACACAGTCGAAGATATCCTCAGTGACGCCTATGCTTACACCCGAACGAGCCGTCGACCCTTCGCTAAAAAGATGTCTGGTGCCCTGCGCGACAGCGGGCGGCGGCTTGCGTCTCAGACCACGATACTGTTCAGGATCACAGTACTTGCGACGCTTCTTGTGATCGCGGGGTTTGGGTACCTGCTTTACCAAAACGACCGGCGCTTGGCGGATAGTATTGAACAGGAGTCCCGCAAGATCGAAGCGGTCGCGATTATGCTCGCCCAGACGCGAGAAGATGCACTTACGCCTGATGACTTGGCTTCTTTGCGTGAAGCTTTTAAGAACCAGGTTCTGTCGACCGAGCAGCGTCTTGGAACCTTGGAGCAGCGGGCCGGAGCCCCCACGCGGGTGATCGCTGCCTCGACCCGGTCCGTCGCTTTCCTTCAGGGGGCTTATGGACTGCGCCACGTGGAAAGCGGGAAGATATTGCGGCATGTATTGGGACCGAATGGAGAAAACCTGAAAACCCCATTCGGCCAACCTTGGATCGAACCGGACGGGACCGGCGAACCTGCAGAATTTCAATTCACCGGAACCGGCTTTTTGATTGCTGGGGTACCGTTGATGGCCACCAACCGCCATGTCGCTTTGCCCTGGACTTCGGGGAACCGAGAGAAGGCGTTGAGCGACGCTGGCCTTGAGCCTGAAATGTTGAGGCTGTTGGCCTATTTGCCTGATCAAACGGAACCAATAGAGGCGCGTTTGGTTCGGTTCAGCGAAGCAGCAGACTTGGCGATTTTGGCAGTTGAGCCAAGCGTTCAAGACCTCGGAATTCCGTTGGCGGATGCCACGTCGCGCGTCGGTGAAGAGCTTTTTCTGTTGGGATATCCAACGGGTTTGAAAGCTTTGATCGCGCAGGCCGGTCCGGGCTTTCTAGAGGAACTGGAGGCAGAAGGAACGCTGAACTTTTGGTCGATCGCGTCCCGGCTTTCTACTCAAAGCAAGATTCACCCACTCGCAAGCCGGGGGATCGTTGCACGAACAAGTGAGAGCGCCATCGTTTATGACGCCGAGACCACGACCGGTGGGAGCGGGGGGCCAGCATTGAATCGGCGGGGCGAGGTCGTTGCGATCAATGCTGCGATCCTGCCCGAGTTTGGTGGCTCAAACATCGGCGTCCCGGTTTCACATCTCAGAGCTCTGCTGAGAGAGGTTGAAAGCCAGTGATCATTCACTCGTTCGGAAGCGCGAGTTTTGAACGAAAAACACTGTGGCCAGTGGAACGATCACCGAGATCACGGCTACGGAGATCAGCAAGTATCCAAGTTGACTGTAGTCCGCGGCAGACGTGACCTCACCGGTCTCTGGATATGTGACGGCGCGTGTGACGACGTATATTTGGTTGAGGTATTTGGTGCTGAGGCTGCTCGCCGACAAAGCCATGTTTGTGAATGATGCCATCACCGCAAAAAAGGTCGCTTTCAACTGAACAGGGGCATTGCGTGCAATCCAAGCCAACATCGGGACCATGGCAATCTGTCCAAGCGGCGATTCAACAGCAGTGTCGAGGATGGCAATAAATCTTGCGTCGACAACACCACCGGTATGCGCCGCCGTCCATTCATGCACACCGTAATAGAGGGCAAGGTTGGGCAGCGCGAGCACGCCCGCCGCAATAGTCAACAGTACCACTACGTGCGCAATCGAACGGTTGGCCATGAATGGCCGCAGAACAATTAACCCGAGCAAGGCCAGCAGCGAGGTCAACAATGCCAGGATTGCCAAGAATTGCTCATCGAACCCCAGTTCATCGATTTCAAACCAAGTCAGGCCTGGTCCTGATAGCGGCACAGCGCGAAACACAAAAATGATTGTCGCTGTCCCGATCAGGGCTCTGGCTTGTGCTGGTTCCAGCTCTTTCAACAGGCGCGACATAAGGTACAGGATCACCGTTAGAGAAACCGCAAAGACTGTTTCTTGCGCAAACTCGAAATCGGCGGTTCCCAAAACGATGCTAAGCACAACGAATGCGAAGCCGCCCAGCAATATGGACCATTTGACTTCGGTGACTTCATCCGGCGCGTAGGGCGGGTCGCCCGATCTTATACGCTGACGCTGGATCAAGCTGTGAAGAACGACACCGCTGACGGATAACACAGGGATGGCCAGAGCTATCAGGTACACCTGGCCATAAAGCGCAAGGCGATCGGATTTTTGCAGATCCTCTGTTCCAGAGAAAATCCAGATGTTTACAGCCGCAACAGCGGCAAACCCAGAAATAATGGAAACTCTGCCCAAGGTTTGCATCGTCGTGTGTTGAGCACGGGTTTCTTCAGGCGAAAATGGTAGGCCGTGCTGGTCAACCTTCGGCACCGCCTCAACCGTCATGGCGTCGGCAACAACGTCCTGAATGGCATAGCCCGAAGGCGCCAAGAGCAAGGCAACAACATACCAGTCTTCCAGCGGCATGAAACTGGACATCTGCGCAGGTGCGGTCACGAGCCCGTACATGGTGAGCAAAGACAACGTGATCAAGGACGCGCCGAACAAGATCAGCAGGGACTTCCAGCGCCAAAACAGGTCCACGACATGACCAAGCGGCATTTTTAGTATCCACGGGATACCAGCCCAAAATGCTAGCCCTGCAACGAAAGAGGCGGATAAATCGAGGTAGTCTTTTAGGAAAAAAGCACCAACGACCGAGGTCAGGCCGGACACGCCGGCCGCAAAATAGACCATCAGTGGTGGCAGATAGGACCATTGCAGCTGCTGAACCAGATCCACAAACGTTCTATGCCACCAGGCCGAAAGTTTTGATCCTATGGAAGTTTGGTCAGTCGTCATATGCCGTGGCAGCTCGTTGAGGCCTTTGGGTCGTTGTATCAGTTAGAGAAATCCAGATCCGAAAAGCAATGCACTGGTGATCACCCCAAGGATCGGTATCACAAGAGGAACGCGGAAGTGCTTTGCGGACTCGTCCGGCTTCATCTTCAGCAGGATCAGCGAAATATTGACCAGTACAAAGACGCCGAGAACGATCTGAGACGTGCGCTCTGCCAGAATACCAAGCGGTATAGTTTGGGTCAGCAAAACGATGATCGCCACGACCAGCAAAGTAGCGATAACTGGTGTCTGAGTTGCTTTTGGGACAATCGCCAGAACCTTCGGTAAATGGTTACGGTCAGCTAGGCCGTAGATCACCCGCGAGGCCATGATCATCTGGATCAGTACTCCGTTGACTGTCGCCACAATCGCGACTGCGGAAAAGCCCTGTTTGATCACCTCGGGCGCGTTTGAAAACACAAGCGCGAGGGGGGCTGCGGATGTCGAAAGAACATCGATCGGAACAACAAGTAGAACCGTCATTGAGGTTCCTAGATACAACACGGTCGCCAAAACGAGGGTTAGTAAAATCGCTTTTGGAATCGTGCGGACCGGGTCTTTAACCTCTTCTGCCACGTTGGCCATGTCCTCGAAGCCAACAAATGCAAAGAAGGCGAGAAGTGATGCCGCGAAAATGCCTCTCCACGCGTCGAATTCAAGCGGTGGAAGCATCGAACTGATTCCGTATCCCTGCGGATCCTGAACCGACATGCCCCAGCCAATCACAAAGATAAGGCCTGCGATCTCGATGATCGTAATGACAGCCGCAACAAAGACCGACTCAGTGATCCCCCAAAGTGCGATTAAACCCATGATCAAAACGACGCTGATGGTCAAAACAGGGATCGCAAAACCGGTTAAAGCATGCAGGTATGATGCTGCGCCAATTGCAACTGCAGAGGCAGAGATAATCCCCGAAGCTGCGACCGCGAGGCCGACGAAAACCGCCATCCATCTTTTCTGAAATCCCGCTTCAACATAGGCCGCTTCACCTGCGCTGACGGGAAATCGTGTTGCGAGTTCTGCATACGAAAGCGCGGTGAGTGATACGACGAGCGCGGCTAAAACGAACGAAAACGCTGCAAACGGTCCAGCAATGTCTGCTGTCGCGCCGACTAAAACATAAATGCCCGCTCCGACCGTTACCCCAAGGCCATAAAGCGTGAGCAACGGGGTTGTAAGGGCCCGCCTGAGTTTCTGTTCGTTTGGATCAACAGAGTTCATAAGTGATTTCCGCCAACTGCCCACTCCGAACGTCGTCAGTGGCGTCCTTCTCTTTTTGTCTCGATTGGCGCAGCGGCTTAATCCTATGGTCAAAGCTGCACCGAATGCCGTGTGTCTCAACCTGGGCACATTGGGCGCCAATCAACTAACTGGGGGCTCGCCATCACTCCTGCCGAGCCCCCGTGGGTGGAACTTCCACTCCTTCAAAATTCCATTCACCTTTGTGTTTACTTGGGGACAGGACGGTGAACGTAGAATATGTTGAAACATTCGAATTTCACTATGTAATTCATGTTGGTGCTTTGATCTATGTCAATCACCTCGCTGCGACGGGTCTGCGAGGCTGAACGCAACCCAACTGTCGTTTGTCGTCGGACTTAAAGGCAAAGCAAACATGTTCGATGGTTTCAGATTTAGGGTGGAAAGCAATTCGTGACGCTTTGGAACCTGTTACCAGTCTTGGGCTCGGATGGATGCGCTCAGATGGTTGCATCGCGTGCCTTATCACCTCTGACGAATTCTCAGGTATATGAATATATTGGAAGGAGAACCGTCTGCGCGCAAGGGTGGTGAGGTCAACGATGAGGTGGCGTAGTTGTAGGCCGGCAGGAATAAATTAGGCGCGTACACCAAACGCTATTCGACTGAAACGCCAATCCTCGTACAGGAGCGTCCAAAATGAGCAAGGTCAAAGTGCTTTCTTAAGGATGCCTTATAATTAGATCTTCTTCCGGGGCAGCAAATTGGAGGAGCATATGCAGATTTTTCGAGGGATTTTACTGGCACTGTTCGTCACGGGGCCCGTACTAGCGCAGGAGGTCAGCGTTGATGAGGGAAGTGATTTGTACCGGACGTATTGCTGGCAATGTCACGGTTTCGAAGCAACCGGAGACGGGCCAATGGCGGAAATGCTGGCTATTCGAACACCTGACCTTACCAAATTGGCGGGCGAGAACGGCGGTGTGTTTCCGATAGATCTTATAGCTGAACAGATTGACGGTCGTTCACAATTGCTCGCCCATGGGGGCGAAATGCCAATCTTTGGCGCGGTGTTTGAGACAGACCAACAAATCGCGGTGGCTCTGCCTAATGGGCAACCTATGATGGTAGGCCTGCCGTTGGCGAATTTGCTCGCCTTTCTTGAATCGATCCAGTCTGAATAGTTACTGACCAATCTGCTCATCTGTGTCAGCCGTTCGTCTGATTGACATGAGAGTCAACGGCGGCCCCAACACCTCGAAGGCCACAGCGCTGGCTAGAGTAAAGGCCATGATCGACGCGGCCCAATGTGGAAATTGCTCTCCGGCGACGAGGGCCATTCCTACCGCGACACCGGCCTGTGGTAACAAAGCTGGGCCGTACCAGCGGGTCTGACGGCTAGGCAGGCCGCCAAGTCTCGCTCCACAATAACCCCGACGAGGCGGGCTACGGCGCGCAAGAATAGGAAAAGACCACCAGCCCAGCCCATCAAGCCGAAGGCTTCAATATCCAGCGTGGCGCCAGCCAGTAGGAAGAACAAAATCATGAACGGCCACTGAATGTGCTCGATCTCATGAAAAGCACGGTCGTGATGGCGGGCAAGATTCCCAATAACTGCGCCAGCAACCATGCTTGCGACAAGGAACGAAACTTCTAGCCACAACGAAAGGCCTGCTGTCAGAAACACGATTCCCACCGCTTCGGCTTGCATTGGCTCTCCCGGCTTCAAGCGACCTGTGAGGTAAGCGGATGGCACGCCTAGCGCGGAACCCAACAAAATAGCCCCTCCGAAATCCCACATCGCTGTGGTCGTGACGGTGGCCCAACCATCCGAATGACCGGCCAGAACCAAGGCGATGCTGAAAACGATCAGACCCCAAGCGTCATCAATTGCGACGACGCCCTTTAATGTCTCTGTGAAGCTGTTGGACACCCCAGATTGCTTGATCACGTCTGTCATGGCGGCCGGAGCCGTAGCCGTAGCAATTGCCGCCAGCACCAGTGCCAACCCGAAGGGTACGCCGATTGCGGTCAATCCAGCAGACACGATAACAAGGGTTGCAACCACGATTGAAATCGAAATCGTCAGAATGGCTCTGCCATGCCGAACCAGGTTCTCGCGGGTTAAGGAACCTCCAAGAAGAAACTCGACCATCGTTAAAGCCACAATGGAAATCTCGTCGAACCACATTGCAACGTCGAGTGGGATCAAACCCATTCGGGCGTTCCCGGCGATCAGACCGAGGAAAAGCAAGGTTGTAACACGAGGAAGATGCGTTACCCGGCCAAGTTGGTCGGCCGCCAATCCGGCAAGGAAGAGGACACCTAGGGTAATCAGAAAGCCGGCAATGTGCATAGAGATCCAAGCGTTAAGTTCTTGTCTAAACTACTTTAACTCCACCCCTGCCATCTTGGAACCGATGTCGGAGAGAATGCCAATGTCCCGTGGCAGCCTAAGCCGAAGATCCTAAAAAATGGGGGATATTGATCTGTATTAAGGCGAAAGCGCGCCGCAGGTGGCACAATAGCTCATTAAGGAAATGAGGAGGAACTTTCGATGCCGACAAAGAAATCTAGCACAAATAGCCCGACCTCACTTGTGGATGTTTTCAAGCAAATGCAGCCGCCCATGTCTGGCAATCCAGCCTTCGGTGCCCAGATCGAACAATTTTGGGACGCACAAGAAAAAATGCTCGAAGAAACAGAGGCCTTTGCGCAGCATTGGTTCGAACGGCGTCATGAGGCGGTTCGGACGGCTCTACAAGCTGCACGCAAAGTGTCTTCTGCGAACCCGTCCGATCCATCGAAAGCCCTTCAGAGTATGACGGAGTGGCAGCGCCATTCGGCTGAGCGGTTGGTTGCTGACGCGCAGGAATGGTTCGAAACCGTGTCTCGTTGTGCATCTTATGTCGCTGAAACCGAAGCTGAAGCTGTTGAGAAAACAGTTGATGATGTCGTAGCCGCTACAAACAGCGCGGGGAAATCTTCAAAGTCTGAGCCTGTTTAGGGTTCGTGCCGCCGAAAAACCAAACTGAAATCATCGGAGCAGTAGATAGGAGGTCAAATGTACAAAAACATCCTGATCCCGGTTGCTCTGGACAAAGAACACGACACTCAAGCGTCGTTTAAGGCTGCGCGCCAATTGGCTGACGCCGACGCTGTTTTCACCGTTGTGCACGTCCAAGAACCTATTCCGGCATATGTGGGTTCTCAGATTCCAAGTGAAGTGCTTGCACATACGCGGCATGAGATATTGGAGAATCTGCATAACACTGCCTCTGAAATCTCAGACGCGAAGGTACAGCTCATCTCCGGGCATGCGGGTAGGGCAATTGTCGAATTCGCAAACCAGAGCGACGCCGATTGCATCGTCTTAGCTTCGCATAAGCCCGGATTCGAGGACATATTTCTAGGTTCCACTGCGAACAGAGTCGTGCATCATGCCAAGTGTTCGGTTCACGTAATTCGGTGATCCAAAGCTAGCGATGCGAGATCTCTGTGGGGTCTTGTCAGAAGAACTTGGGGTCTTGTCAGAAGAACTTGTCTTGAGGCAGGCAGGACGGTTGCGTAGCTTTTGCCCATGACCAAACCTGCCTCTTTCAAGTACTTCAAAACCAGTCCCGAGGTCATCCGCCTTGCGGTGATGCTGTACATCCGTTTCCCGCTCTCGCTTCGAAATGTCGAAGATCTGTTGCACGAGCGAGGCATCGACGTGAGCCACGAAACCGTCCGATATTGGTGGAACAGGTTTGGTCCAATGTTTGCAGCTGAGATCCGACGGAAGCGTGTGCAGCAGCTGCGCGCGTTCTCGAAATGGAAGTGGCACGTGGACGAGGTTTTCGTAAAGGTGAATGGCAAGCGACATTATCTGTGGCGTGCAGTAGATCACGAAGGTGAAGTGCTGGAAGCGGTTGTCACCAAGCGCCGAAACAAGGCTGCAGCACTAAAATTCCTCAGGAAATTGATGAAACGGCACGGTTGCGCCAAGGAGGTCGTCACAGATCGCTTCGCTTCCTACAAGGCTGCGCTCAGAGAAATAGGCGCGTTCGAAAAACAACAGACGGGCAGGTGGCTCAACAACCGCGCCGAGAATTCACACCTGCCGTTTCGACGACGCGAACGCGCGATGCAGCGTTTCAGGCGCATGCGAAGTCTACAGAAATTCGCCTCCGTCCATTCCTCCGTCTACAATCACTTCAACCAGGAAAGATCGCTAGCCAGTCGAGACACCTTCAAGCTGACCCGCGCCGCCGCTCTTAGCGAGTGGCGTCAGCTTTGTTCCGGATAGGTTCGCGGTTTCCGCGGCAAACTGAGACTGGTTCGAATTCGTCTGACAGCACCTGCGCGACGTTCAGGAAATCATGTTGTCTGCTGTAAACGACTGAATTGGGCTCGGTGCCATCGTTGTCTGCTGTTAGCATGATTGGCCGCACGCAGCCCGAAGCGGACCTTCGCAACCAAGCTTTGCTAACTCCGAAATACACAACGAAACGGCCAGTTGCAGAGGTTGTATCGGCGGTGGCAACCAACCATTCATGTCGTCGACTAACCTGTTCAACGTCGCACTACAACTTCTCCGAACTGATCCCACGAGGACCTAATCTTCGAAGCGTTCATTTGGCTCGACCACATTTACTTGCTTCGGAACTTGGTCGGTGTCATTCCGGTCTGACCTCGGAAAAAGCGAGTGAAATGGGACTTGTCAGAATAGCCGAGCATCAGTCCGATCTCTGCAATTGTCATCTGGTTTTGTTTGAGGTGCTCCTTGGCGACATCGATACGCAGCCGTTTGATTTCGCGCGGTAGCGTTGTGCCTTGTTTTTGAAGCGCTTTCAGAAACCGTTCCGGTTGTATTCCCAGCATTCCAGCCACCATCTCTGGTCCCAAATCGGTTTCATCCAGTTTGTCGCGTAAGACAGATCGCAAAGCTGCCACCACGGTTACTTCTTCATCTTGTCGAAGTGATGCTGTGGGCTTGGCAGAACCCTCAGAGACGTGGTGCAAAAACAACCATTCCACAGGAAAACTAATTTGCATTCCGGGATCAGTCCCAAGGCCAACCTCGATCCCTTTGTAGTCGATAGGCAGCCCATTGATGTATCTGCTTTCCCATCGCACACGGGAAGAGTCCCAGGACTCTCCGACGACGGTCTGCAATAGGCGTACATAGATTGCGGCACCAAAACCGGTCACCTGAATGGGTGGGACGGTTGGTTCCTGTTGCCTCTCGATACGATAAGTCGCTTTGTCTGCTTCAATGACAAGGCTGTGCCGCACAGAATTGGACTCCTGCGGCACGAGCTCAACAAAGCGGGTAAAAAACTCGAACAGCATTTTTGTAGATTGCAAGGCTTGAGCGAAGGGCGGCCATCCTTGTAGGTCAAACGCTTCCCCTACATTCAGTCCTAGGTATCGATCCCCTGATACTTCTGAGAAAGCATTTACCAAGCCGTAAACCAACTCGGAGTGAACGAACACGGATGGGTTAGTCATCAGTTCAGCTTTCAAGCCGACCTGATCCAATGCTGGTTGCGGATTGATCTTACGTTCGGTGAGATATTGCAGAAAGGGAGCGGCTAAAGAGAGGCGAACAAAGCCCTCGCTATGCTCTCGGGAGGTG
This sequence comes from Ruegeria sp. B32, assembly GCF_025141855.1. Lineage (NCBI taxonomy): Bacteria > Pseudomonadati > Pseudomonadota > Alphaproteobacteria > Rhodobacterales > Roseobacteraceae > Ruegeria > Ruegeria sp. B32. The sequence continues at coordinate 1,053,668 of NZ_CP081106.1, forward strand.
GAGTTGAAAGGCAAGCTCATAACCCTTGTTGGATTAGCTTTAAGAAGTGGCCATTTTTGCAGTCACATTCGTACATCCTAATTCAAAAGGGGCAACCGAGCCAATGAATTCCAGACTATAGTTGGCAAAACATGAATATGAAGGGAGTACTTATGTCCGGCTTACGAATGTCTCTTTGCTCGACGGCAATTGTCGCGGCAGTTCTTTCTTTTTCGGCGACCGCGCAGGCTCAGGATCAAGAAGAACCCCAAACGCTGTTTACCAACGTGCATGTCTTCGACGGTGTGAATGAACAGCGGATCGAAAATGCAAGCGTTCTGGTTGATGGCAACCTTATCAAGGTCGTCTCAACTGATGCGATCGATGCCCCCAATGCGGAGGTGATCGATGGCGGCGGTAGGACACTCACACCGGGCTTCATTGAGCTTCACGCACACCTCATGCTCATGGGACCGTCTATCGCTTCCATGGAAACGAACTCGACCTGGGAGGATTTTGGCATCCATGGAACCAGGATGGCCGAGATGTACCTGATGCAAGGATTTACGACTGTAAGAGATGCTGGCGGCGCCAACGGCGGTCTGCGGAGGGCCATCGACGCCGGACAGATCGTCGGTCCACGTCACTATGCGTCAGGCGCGTTCCTCGGGACACGCGGCGGCCACGCTGACTTCGCATCCTTCACCTCGCCGCCGGGCGGACAGACCAACTTCGGTAATCTGAACATGGCGCAACAAGTCAGCGGTGTCGATGATGTCTACCTGTATGGTCGTAATAACATGCGCATGGGGGCGACACAGCTGAAATTCATGCAGTCGGGTGGGGTGATCTCGGCGTTTGACCCATGGCAGTTGCTCGCCGGCTCCAAGGAAGAAATCGAAGCTGCCGTTCAGGTTGCCAACGAATACGGCACCTATGTCATGGCGCATTCTTACCGCAAGGAAGCAATCATGAACGCCCTTGAGGCCGGTGTAATGTCCATTGAACACGGCTTCTCCTTCGATTGCGAGATTGCCGAGATTATGAACGAAAAAGGGGCTTACATAACGACTAACCTCACGGCTTTTGATCCGGGTTTGTTGGATATCCCATCGGTCAAGAACGAGCCCAAGAGCCTCGCGAAAGCGATATCGGCGTCCGCGACTTTCGCGAACTACATTCCGAATATGAAGGAATGCCCGGTAAAACGCGGCTTTCAGACCGATTGCGTGGGATCAGTGGAAGCATGCAACATCCAGATTGCTTATGAAAAACATCTCAATAACGAGTTCTTCGGACCGTACCAGTCGATGGTGACACTTACGTCAATCGGCGGTGAGGTCGTAGCTTTGTCAGGCGATTTTTCGAACCCTTACACGGCTGGCAAGCTCGGTGTGATCGAGGAAGGCGCCTATGCGGATATCCTGCTGATCGACGGTAATCCGCTCGAAGATTTCTCGGTGGTTGGTACGGGTGATCAATGGTTTGGGGCCGACCCGAGGCCTGAAAGCCCAGAAACAATCCGCCTGATCATGAAGGACGGTGTGATCTACAAAAACACACTGGATTGACCAGATAAGGCAGCCGGAGAGCATTCATGCGAAATTGGTTTTGCTCCGCAGTATTCGCAGGGTTGGTTTTGTGCGGTTATGATGCTGCGGCGACGCCTGGAACCGCGTTGGACTGGGCAGACCTGCTAGATCCGTCTGCGCAGGTCTTTGATGACCCCTATCGTGATCTCGGCCCTGAACAGTTCGACGATGTTCTTTTCGTTGTGCGTATACGCGGCAGGTTGCAGCAGGAGGTTGGCAGCGCCGAAGAACGGCAGAAATGGCAATTGCATTTAGCAGAGACCGAAGACGCCTTGGTGTCAGACGGAATTGACGTCGACTGGTTACTCGATCAGCGCGAGGTTGTGACTGAACGTCGAAGAAAGGCTGGAACGAGCGGAAACCCGCAATTCGACGGCCGAACAATCACACTCGCGGGCTTTGCCATTCCTGCTCCGAGCGATCCGGACGGCCGGCCTGTGGCGTATTTGGTGCCAGAAAGAGGGATGTGCAGCCACATGCCTCCACCTCCGCCTAACCAGATGATCCGTGTGCGGTTGAACGGGGACTGGGCGCCTAGCTATTTCCACGAACCCGTTCGGCTGACAGGCACGCTGACTATCGATCCTTCCGTTCATAATATGATGGTTGTGGATGGCCTCATGCCTATGAATGCGACTTTCCAGCTAGAGGCGGAACGTGTCGAAACTCTGGAAACCGAGGCAGACAGGTTGGAATGGAAGCAGCGTGCTGCTGATCGCATCCGCGCGGCAGGAAATCGCAAGACCGGTGGGGCACAGGCGTCAAAATGATAAGACTTCTGGTTGCCGCATTGAGCCTTGCATTTGCTGGCGCAGCGTCGGCTCAGGGACTATCCGGGCCATCTTCAGTCGAAGCCGATCTTGCGCCCGGAGACGGGCTCACCGATCCGCAATATCGTTCCGATTTTCCACGCAACATCGCACCGGGTTGGTTTCAGTGGAAAGACCGACTGGCTGAGGGTGGTTTTCGGTTCAACATTGACTATCTGGCATTGGGCCAAACCAAGGATGCTGATCTGGGAACCGGCGAAGCAGCCAGCGGAATTGCGCGGTTCTACGGCAGTTGGCAGGCAACTGAACGGGGGTCTCTGACATTCAAGATTGAAGACAGGCACAGTTATACTGACGTTGCTCCGCAATTTCTCGGGCTGGATGGCGGAGCCCTTTCAATCACGGGAACAGCCTTCAATGACAACGGTTTGCTTCTGACCAATTTGTTCTGGACCCAAAGGGCTGAGAATGGGTCGTGGGCGCTGCAAGTCGGCCAGATTGATGTAACGGACTTTGTGGATATCTACGGGTTGGTAAGCCCCTACAGTGGTTTTCAAAACCTGTCTTTCAATACCAACCCGACAATCAACACGCCCAACCAAGGCCTTGGTATTGCCGGTGGGGTAAAGCTGAGCGAGAACCTCTACGCCGTTGCCAGCGTATCAGACGCAAACGCCGACCCGTCCGATCCAAACTTTGATGTGTTTAGCGACGGCAATCTCTTCAAGTCGCTCGAACTTGGGTACACGTCCGGCTTTGATCGCATCTACTTCGACAATATCCATCTGACCCTCTGGCATGCGGATGCGGCTGACGATGGCAGTCGAGCAGAAGATTACGGCGCAGCGTTTTCCGCCGCATGGTTTGTTGACAATAAATGGATGCCGTTCTTCCGTGCAGGGGCCTCGAAGGGAACCGCAGCGCTCTATGAACGGTCGATTTCTGCCGGTCTCGGTTACTATGGTCGCAACACCGATTTGGCCGGTCTGGGCCTAAACTGGGCCGAAGCAAGAGGCATAGATGGCGATCAGTTCACGCTTGAAGCTTTCTACCGCTTTTCAATCTCACCCGGACTGCAGATCACGCCATCGGTACAATTCATTTCCGACCCGCTTCTAAATCCCGATCAGGACCGGATTACCCTGTTCGGTCTAAGAACCCGGATCGTTTTCTAATGCGGGGTGAAGGCAGTCACTAAGGGGTGTGCCAAAGGGCAACTAAGAGAGATCAAGCGCGTGCCGGAATTTTCAACGCCGGTCGAATGAAGTTGGGAAGCAAAGGAACAATCTATGAAGATTGCATACGGAATTCTTGCAGCCTTAGCAGTTGTGTTTTTCATCCTTGGAGGCAGCGATGCCCATGCCAAAGACAACAAGGGTAAAAAGCCGAACAAGGGGGGCAAGAACGGTGATGTCAGCATTCAGATAGAAGACAAACCCGGCAAAGGCCCAAAAGCTGTACCACCTGGACAGATCAAGCGCTACACGCGCGGTGCCAAGCTCCCATCTGACCTGGAGTTCGAGGATATTGGGGACCTTTCCAAATGGAAGCTTGGGGAGCCGGGCAAAGGAAACCGCTACATTCTGGTCGATGACGAAGTCCTCGAAGTTACGAATGACCTGTCTACCGTGGTCGATGCCGTCGGCATCGTCGGTGATCTTCTAAATTAGGCGAAAGTACGATGTTTCAGGGCAAGAACTACCTCGTTTGCCCTGACGCTGGCCGGGGCGATCATTTGTGAACCCCGGCCCAAGTTCAAAACCCGGATCCGAGGCGCTACGATGATAAAGGCCCTTCTTGTTCTTTTTGCGTTTGCTACCTTTTCGTCAGCACGCGCCCTACTCGCTCAGGAAAACGGTGCAACTGAAGTCCCGCAAACAATACGCTTTGAGGGCTATGTATAGCCCAGTCGCGAAGCAGAACTGTCGCCTTTGGTGGACAATGTGGTCAACCGGACTTTGCAAAGTCTGCTTTCTGCGCATCGCTGACCTTAAAGCGCGTTGAAGCATTTTGTATTTTGGGCTCCCTGCAGCCATCCGAACCGAGCCCGCCGAGCGACCGCTTCTGGCAGCGAATGTCAAGGTTTCCTGCTATCCCGATGACAGGGCTGAAGTTTCTGAGCGGTTCCAATGGCTGCTTTTGAGCCGTCATCCAAGCTTGAGCCGCTGCGCCGCCGCAAGGCGGCTACGAGCCCACTTTGACCGATGCTGCGCGATCCCCCAATTACAGCAATGCGCAGGATAGGGACCATTGCATAGTTTGAGGACGGCCCAAACCTGCCGTTGGTCGCGCTTCAGGGTTTCTGCAGTCGCAGCCCGCATTGCGGACATTCGCTGCGAGTGCCTGTTAGGGAAGTCGGCAAACCCGACGAAGCTACCGTTCGTATCGCCTAATCCAAGGTCCGCAATCTTGGCTTCAGGCTATCCCTGTCGCCACGTGTCGGTCGTGGCTCCATTGTCGGGGTGACTGGCCATACATCCGTTTGAACTCGCGGCTGAACTGGGAGAAGCTTTGGTAACCCACATCCCAGGCGGCCTCCGAAACGGTCTTTCCCTCGGCGATTTTCATCGCGGCTTTGTTCAGCCGCATCGATTTCACGAACTGGATCGGCGACATTGTCGTGGCTTCCTTGAAACGCCGATGGAAGACCGCGCGGCTCATGCCCACCCGATCGGCCAAATCGTCGATGGTGACCTGCTTGTTCAGGTGGTTTGCAAGATAGGCGATGGTGCGCGCGATTTCGTTGCCGACGCCAAAGGCACGTCTTGCGGCGGTGCCGGCCTCGCCCATGAGCACCGCGTAGCACAGTTCGCGCAACCGCCCGCACACGAGCCTCGACGGGCTCACCCCGCGGGAGTATCACCAATGGTCAGAAGAGGACCAAACCCTGAACAGAGCTAACCAATAAAAGCGGACTCCAAGGGGAGCAGGTCAGACCAATTCAGATGGGGAGGCTCACAGGCCCGATAAGGGCAACGCGAGACAAAGTTGGTATTCGCTGTTGGTCCAGCTCCAAATCTTTACAACGTCAGACCGGTGCCAGTTAATTTCTTTCGGAGGCTTGTTTGGCAACTTGGTCACCTGCAGTTTCAAATACTACCAGCCCTAGCGGTGCTGCCACGGCGACGAAGGAAAGTTCCTTGACTCTATCGCTGCCACGAACCACAAAAGTGTATTGGTGAAAGTATCTCGTCGCCGCGATGCTGCCGGTTACGATAAACCAATGGCCTTCAGACTAACTGTAGCATGTGCCCCAGCATAGGAACGGGTTTCGCTGGGGTCTTCGCTATGAGCTCGTTCCTCGCAAGCATTTGCAACTGTCACCGGACATGCACCTGTCATCGCGTGACCAAGGAAAGAAGGCGCCGCATGAACAGCACTTGGCACATGAATTGCGTGTTTGATGCCCGATAGATCAGGTCTCTGGCTCCGTTTGGATCAGTCACTCATTGGGTTTACGCGCTGCATACTTTGTTTGATCTCGACACTTTTGGTGTCGCTCTCAGGAACGCAGCTTGCTGCCCAAGTCGCAGGCAATGCCAGTGCAACGGTTTGTGACGAAGGTTTCGAAAACAGAAACGGATCCTGCCAAAGTCCAGACGTACCCCAAAACGCATATTTAACGGGTAGCTCCTATGGCCGCGGGTGGGAATGCAATCACGGTTTTCAGAATGTCGGAGAACTCTGTGAGAAAATAAGAGTTCCTGAAAATGCCTACCTGGCATCAACCGGAGATCAGTGGACGTGCAATCGGCTGTTCCAGCGTGCCGGAGAAGAGTGTGAAGAAGTGATTTCGCCCCAAAATGGGTACGTCGAAACTCGGTTTGGCGTGCAGGAAATACACTGCAACTGGGGATTTCGTAAAGAAAACCAGGATTGTGTTGCAATAGATGTCCCAAAAAACGGTCGTCTGAGCGACAAAAGAAGCTCGGATGGATGGGTGTGCCTCAGAGGTTACAGGGCGGCGGAGAGCAGCTGTGAACCAGTGGCAATTCCACAGGATGCATATCTCGCCCCTGAGACTTTTTCCGGATGGAAGTGCGAACGTGGTTTTCGCGCAAACCGGAACAGGTGCGATAAGATTCAAGTTCCTTCCAACGCTCATTTGAACCGAAGAGGTGACGGTTGGGAATGTAATCGTCCATTCACAAGACAGAACGATACGTGCACGGAAAATGTGCCATAACAATGCGTTGGTGGAAACCTATGCCGCATGAGAAATCAGGAAGGACAAAGCCGTGAACAATGACTCGATTGATGAAAACCTGGGCAAAAGCATCAAGGCTGAAAAGGCGCGTCGCCGGTCCAATGGGATAAAGATATCTATTGCATCGGCGGTGTTTGTCGCAGCGATAGTTGTAGTGGTGTTTCTCTGATGCGCAAAAATACCCCTCAAATTACCCTTTCCGGTTCAAAGATGTCAGCTCGAGGTCTGGAACAACGAGCATTTCAGGACCGCAGTGTTCGTAAGTCGCGGAACGCTGACGTATCAGGAGTGATTGAGGAAGAGTTTGGAAAGTACTTGATCAAGGCCGGCGTTCTGAGCGGCGATAGTGTTGCACGGGCATTTCCCAAACCGCCGGCCAAAACGCAGACAATGATTGCCGATGCAGTTGGAGAAACACCAGCATTGGCTATAGAAGCCTTAAAAGAAATTCTCGAAGAACGAGACAGGAAGCGTAGCGGTCAACGCCGTTTGGAGGGAAACTCCGGAACCCTCGTTCCCAGTGAAAGAGAATATGCCGAGGCATTGCGCCAGATCAGGCTCACCCCGGCGCAGGTCAGGTTGCTGAAAGCACTTACAATCGCGGGCAAGGACGGTCTGACCATTGGTAACTTGTCTCAGGCGGCCGGTTACAAATCGCGCGAAGCCTCTATCAAGGTCTTCAAGAAAATCGGGCTATTGATTGCGGAATATCTGGAGCTGGATCTTCCCGAAGCCGGATCGGCACAGAATGATGGAGCCGCACAGGTTCTGGCATTTTCTCACATCGAAAGTGACGACGAGCCCGCAACTTGGATTATGCATCAGGAACTGCGCGGCGCTGTTCGTTCGGTTCTATGACGCACGTTCCAGCCCCCGCTTTTGAAGTGAGCTCTAAATCGGAACACATGCACGAAAGGTTGGTCACGTAGCTTATGTTGGAGAAACGACCATATCCGCTCGACCTGATTTATGTACCTGTGAAACGGGCAAAAACGCTTGATCAACAAAAAGTTCTGACGCTGGCCGAAGATATTTTGAAAAACGGCCAGAAGACCCCGATCCAGATACGCTCGGACAACAAGAGATTCGTGCTGATTGAAGGCCTTCACCGGTTAGAGGCCATTCGTGCCTTGGGCGGTGACACCGTCGAAGCCTATCTGGTACGCGCCAGGCTACACTAAATGCCTATTGGAATTGGCGTTCGACAAAGCCTCGGAAAATGTCAGCAGGCGCTGGCTTTTTTCGTCCCAAAGATGCAATCGTGCACAGTGAAGGCTCTCATATAGAGTAATACGTTGGCAATTTTCCAACTCGGAATGGTCCCGCAAAACTTCGTTTAGCCGATAAAACGGTATGCGGCTGGCAAGGTGGTGAACATGGTGAACGCCAATATTTGCAGAGAACCAAAGCAGGATGCCTGGTAAGGCATAATGAGAACTTCCATAGAATGCGGCGTCCTGAAGGTTCCACTCTTCTTCCCGTTCCCATGTCGTGTGTTCAAACTGGTGTTGAATATAGAAAAGCCAGATACCAATCGAGGCGGCGACGATCATGGTTGGCAGGAATACATAAACCAGCACATCCAGGCCTCCGGTCCAAAAAATCAGGGCCAGGACCACCGCAATCGCGGCGTTTGTTCCCATTGCGCTTGCCCAATACAGCCAGCCTGACCGCATGAAACCAAAGGGTAAGCGATTTTGCAGAAAGAACGTGTAGACAGGCACGATACAGAACAGGAAGAAGGGGTTCCGGATTAACCTGTAAGCGGCACGACCGGCCCGCTTGCGCTTCAGGTATTCCTCTACAGTCAACGTAGGGATATCGCCCATCCCGCGCCGATCGAGGTTGCCGGTTGAGGCGTGGTGAATCGCGTGGCTTTGCCGCCAGACGTCATAAGGTGTGAGGGCGAGAACACCCAAGACCCGGCCTGTCCAATTGCAAACGGTACGGTTTTTAAAAAATGATCCGTGACCACAATCATGCATGATGATGAAGAGACGCACCAGAAATGCAGCGTTAAGGATTGCCAGTGGAATAGCGACCCAGACACCAAGGGAAAGCGCAAACCACGCTGCGCCCCATAGTGCGAAAAAAGGGATAACAGTAATTGTCAGTTCAAAAACACTACGCTTGTTATCGGGTACGCGGTATTGAACGAGCGCCCGGGTCAATTCCTGCTTTTGCAACTGACTTTTTCTCCAACGGCTCTTGGGAACCCTCTGAACAAACGGGCACCCCAGAAGGATGCCCGTAGCAGGCTATGCGAGTGCCAGGTTGGAAGCGCTTTCGCGTCCGTCACGGCCAGCTTCGACGTCGAAGGTAACCTTCTGGCCGTCCTTCAATTCGCTAATGCCGGAACGCTCAAGTGCGGAAATATGCACGAACACGTCGCGCTTCCCATCTTCAGGCTCGATAAAGCCAAAACCTTTGGTTGAGTTGAACCATTTTACTGTGCCATTTGCCATGGTGGAAGTCTCCTAATGCTTGTCGCCCGCATCATTGCAGCGACTCGGCGTGGTCTGTCTGAATCGAGGGACTGAACGCCGAATTGAGGAGACAGCAGGTCGAAAAAGAAAAACGTAAGCCACGTATATATGGACTTTGGATACGCACGATACAAGCCCTGATGCTTTGGCTAACAACAGAGGCTTTGAGACTGCCGGGCTCGAAACTGTTCAAACGAACCGAACCACCTCTGACCGCCGATGCCGTCGAATGGGAAACCCTGAAATGGGTCGACTGGTTCAACAACCGCCGCCTGCTGCAGACCATCGGAAACATCCCGCCAGCAGAAGCCGAGGAGAAGTTCTATGAACAGCGTAACGAGTTCGATAAAGTCGCCTGAAACGGAGTAATCAGCCTCCGGAAAACCCGGGGCGGTTCAAGTGTCTATCTTGACCCTCGGCAAATCTCTCAGGCCAGATTGTTCTTGTGCGCTTTGCCGTTCTTCATAATCACATCGAAATTGTCCGCAGAGGCCATGACCGTAAGGTCGGCAATCGGGTCTCCGTCCACGAGCAGAATATCTGCGTAGGCTCCGGGTTGGATGACACCGACTGGACCAGCCTGGTAGGGATTACGCGGGCCGGTCAAGTCCCAAAGCTGACCATTCAGACCTGTTGCCTGCCGCAAAATCTCGGCGTTGCTGAACCATGGCGTCCTGAGCTGCAATTCCTCCAACTGCGTTGCTTTCGTTTGCCTCGATCCGACAAAGTCTGTTCCGAGTGCAATCTTAGCGCCGGACTCTCGCGCTAATCGAAGCATGGCGTCGAGACCATCAAACGCCATCTTTTGGCGTTCTGCCTGGGCGGGCGTGAACCCTGCCGGAATGTCTGCTGCAAAAAAGCCAACCTGGGTTGAAAGCCAGACCCCTTTTTCCACGGCCAACTCCATCGACTCAGGCGTCATGAGGTTGCAGTGTTCAATACATTGGTAACCTGCCTCAATGGCGGCCCGAACCGATGTGTCCATGTATGCGTGCGAGGTCGCGTAAGTGTTCCAACGTTTGGCCTCCTCTACTGCCGCTTCGAGTTCTGCCGGCGAATACTCGTTGATATCCAATGGGTCGTAGAGGCCAGTAACGGCGCCGCCTGAAAAGACTTTGATGAAGTGCGCACCCTGCCGGAACTGCTCGCGTGCAGCCGCCAGAACTTCAGGAACCCCGTCTGCGAAAAGTGTGATCCCAAGCCGCTCCGCTTCTGTGAACGGCGGCCCGCCGAAGGCTCTCGGACGCACGGATCGCGGCCGAAGATCGCCATGACCGGCGGTCATTGAAATCGCAGCGTTTGACGCCTGAATGCGCGGACCGGGGTGGAGGCCCTCGTCTATGGCGCGCGCCAAACCGAGAATGCCGCCACCAGTATCACGGACACTGGTAAAGCCACGCATCAGGGTGGCTTCACTTTCGCTCAATGCCAATGCAGCAATGTAATCTGGACGTGCTGTCAGGAAACCAGCTGGGTCCTGGTTCCACTGCAGGTGTACATGCATGTCGAGGAGCCCCGGCATCAGGGTCCGCCCATCCCCATCGATGCGCGGCACCTCTTGCGCGGCATCGGCAGCGGGTGAGACATCTTTGATCATTTCCCCTTCGACAAGGACGTTCGTGAGTTCGGTCAATTCATCGGACATCCCGTCATAGACACGCACGTTCGTGAAGAGTGTGGCATCTGGGGCTTGAGCACGAACTCGCGCCGGGACCAGCGCCAGCGCAGTGGTCGATGCGAGACCGGATAAAAATGCACGTTTGGAGATCATATCTTAACCCTCAAGATGGCGAAGAAGTTATTGAAGGCCACCTCAGGCTCGCCTGTAAAACCATCTGGTAAACCTGATGAAGAGGGTGACGTAAGGTATAGATTTTTTAGGGCGTAAAACTGAAGGTAATCCCACGTAGCAAGAACACCGGCTTTGGGTTCAAAGCAGCCATGCGGCGCTGAGGCGGGCCGCGTGACCACCTTGGTGGAGCCTCCTGACGCCTCCGGCCCAGAGCGGACTTTTAAGTAGCGCGCCGAGAATGGCGGCTTCGAAAGCCACAGCGAACAAGCAAGCTGCCCAACCCGGACGATGTGCGCCGCTACTCGGTGTGTCACACCGCACGGATCTCGAGTTACTCGCGACCGACGTCGCGCCTACCTTGGTGGCGAGTGTGTGAAAGGCACTGCGGGTATTGAACGAAACGGGCGTTGCGTTGTTCGAACGTTGGCTTTGGCAACTGGCAAGAAGGTCAGACGGGCCTTAACGTGGCGCAACACGTCAGACACCGAGACTACGGACCAGAAATGAAATCCGAGATTCCAAAACACAGCGCAATCTGGGGACAGATCATTGTCGGTGAGTTGAAGAAAACAGGCCTTTCCGAGCGGGATATCCGAAAGGAGTTCGGGATAACCAGATCTCAACTCGAAGACCCGGATGCTCGCTGGTCCTTCGACAAGACTGCCTGGTTGTTTGAAAAGGCGAGCGCTTTGACCAGGGACGACCTTGTCGGATACCGCCTGGCACAGTCGCCGGACCTGGTCAGGAAGGCCGGGTTGCTCGCCTATGTCGGCGTTTCGGCACCTACCGTTGGCGGTTACCTTCGAAACATCACCCGTTTTCAGCGCGTGATCGGTGACGCGAGCAAGACGGCCATGGAAGAAGGCCCGGAAACCACCCGGCTGACCTGGCACTACGATGTGCCAGCAAGCATTCCGACCGGGCAATATGCCGAGTTTGGAGCCGTTGGCACGGTCTTCGCCCTGCGGGACTACTCCAATCGGCAAATCCGTCCGACGCATGTTCGGTTCGCGCATCAGCGGCTGACCGGCACCGAGGCCCTCGACAGGTTCTTTGGCTGCAATGTCCTGTTTGGTGCCGCGGAGAACAGCATTGCCTTCAAGGCGGCTGATATGGATGTGCCGCTGTTGACGGCCGACGACAACTTGCAGCGGACGCTTTCGGTCATTTGCGAGAACACGCTGGCTCGGATGCCGCAGACACCCAACAGTGTGGCCCGGGTTGTTGAGAGGCAGATCACGGCGCGTCTTGCAGCCGGCACGGCCCAGCAGGACGCAATTGCGGCGGAACTTGGGATGAGCGCCCGAACGCTGGCCCGCCGACTGACCGACGAGGGCACGAGCTTCGCAGCGGTCGTCGCCAATCTGCGAAAGGCTCTGGCCCGGGACTATCTGCTCAACAGCACGCTTCCGCTCACCGAGATCGCCTATCTTCTCGGATATAGCGACGCCAGTACCTTCAGCACGGCATTCCGAAGATGGTACGGACAGCCCCCCAGCGACTTCAGGGAGCAGCCAGCAACAGAAGCGCCCCTGGCATAGGGCGAACGATCTGAGTAGAGGCCGGACTGCTCGGATCATAGGCCCGCACTTTCACGTTTCTCCGTCTTCCTGAACCACCCTGACGCAACAAACCCGGCAGGCATGAGGCCTAACGGGTTTGAAGCAGATGCCGGATCTCTCCAGCGTCGGTTGGAAGGGGTAAACCGTTCCGGTTGTCTCGTTGCGGGATCAGCGCTTGTGCTTGTTGCCACCCTTCTTGCGATCGTCCTTGCGATCTTGACGATCCCGGTCTTCGGCGATCTTGCCACCGAGCGCACCGGCGGCTGCGCCGAGGGCCAGGCCGTCCTTGGCGTCGCCGCCGGTGATTTCGGTCAGCACGGCGCCGGCCACAGCGCCCTTGAGGGCTTTCTCACCGATGTCACCGGCATTGGCGGCCATCGGGGCAGCGAGGGCGAGTGAGGCGGCAAGGGCGGCGAATACGGTGTTCTTGAGGGTGTTTGTCATCGGTTCCAACCTTTCTGACGGTGGCGACCTCCGTGGCCGCCTTCTGTGGAAAGATCTAAGCGAACCGCCATGCCCCCGCTTGAGAGCATCCGACAGCTTCATTGGAATGGCTGACATTGCAGAGCAACAAGCCAAATTCGACGGTTGTTCTGCCGTCAAGACTTTCGCCTGACGCAATGCCAATCATCCAAGGGGTCGCCTCCTTGGCCGCGATGGCTGCATGGGCCGTTCCGGCGCAGGCACGACACTCCCAACCAGACGGCATTCTATCCGCCGCTACTCAGGTCAAAGATTGATCCGCAGCCTCAAGCCGAAAACGGTCGTGTCCTGATCGTTGAAGCCCGGGTTGATCATGTGCTGGACGTCCGCCGTCAGGGCGACATTGTCCGACAGGTCCAACCGATAGAAGGCCTCCATTGTGGTCTGGGTGTCGAGCGTTTCATCTACCGGGTCCGCAACGGTCGCGCCAAACCCAAAGAGGTCGTCATAGAGGCCCGGCCGCCATAGAAGTCCAGCGTTGGCTGCGCGTCGGGCGATCGGCGCCTCACCCTCCGACCAGCCGAGGCGTCCGTAGATCATGAATTCCTCGTTGATCGTGTGGTTGGCAGACAGGATCGCCCCGTAGCTCTCCGGCACGCCTGCCTCGGTGCGTTCATCGACGTGAAATACCCCGAGGTGAACGTTGGTTAGAAAGCGCTTCGAGCGTTCGGGCGTCCATCCGATCTCGGCGTATTTGTAGAACTCGGGGCCACCGGGAAACCACTCGACATCGGTCAGCGAGCCGTTTGCATCCGACAGGACACCGAGGGCATAGATCTGTTCGGTCAGGAAACCGCCCCCCGCAATGCCGAAGCCGGGATCGGGGATCGGCAGGACCGGGCTGAACAGGATCGAGAAATTGGAGAAAGTCGTGCGTGGGTTCACGTAGCCGAGGATGTCCGAGTAGTCTCCCGGATCGATCCGGCCGGCCACGAAACCGGCCTTCCCGCCAGCGAGCGTCTGGGACCAGTAGGCGACGGAGAGGGTCGTGTCGGTGTCACTGAATGTCGTTGCGGTGACGCCCGCATAGCCGATTTCCCCGGCAAGCCCGCTTGGCGCGATGTCCGTGCCGAGCAGATGGCGGTTCTCCAATGTGAAGACCAATTGCCCGGGATTTTCGCCGCCGCGATTGAGCAGCGTCCACTGGCCCAGAATGCGCGCCTGGCCCAAGGCGGCCTCGTCGATATCGGTCAGGCTCTCGGTCGCGGACTGGTAATAGGCCTGGTAGTCGAAGGAGAGGTTCAGGCCGGTGCGTTCGGCAAAGCGTTGCCGCGATGCCTCCAAGGGGTCCAATGCCGCATCCAGCCCCGGCCAGCGAGAGTCCTGCAACCGCCGCACTCGGTCTTGTTCCAGTTGGGCCTGCGTGGATGCCGGGCCACCGAGCGAGACCGCTGCGGCGGCCTCCAGGGCGGACGTTGGCCGGCTTTCCTGCGCCAAGGCTCCGGTTGATAACCAGAAGCCAGCGACGATGACCGTACCGAGAAGCCTTGCCTGTCCCATATGAGGTCTCTCTTGTTGCTCTTGATTCTTCTTCGGCCCGCTCATGCAAGTATCGCCAGTACGACATCCCGGCCCGTCCAGAGGACGAAGGCCGAAAGCGTAGCCGTGATCATGGCAGGCACACCGTCTTTCCAAGTGTCCCAGATCAGATGACAACCGATTGCGCCAAGCGACGTGCCCAGAAGGGCAGCGGCCCCGAGCGGCCCGAGCAAGCTGCCTTGAAACCAGATCGCCACCGCCCCGAAAAGCTCGACACCACCGACAAGCGCCATGATCTGACGGTTCAGCCCGTATTTGACGAACATCGCCAGTTGCGTTTCGAAGATGAGCTTCTGCCAGCCAAGGATCTTGATCGAACTGGCGAAGAGAAAGAAGGCGGACAGCAGGCCAATGGCAACTATTTGCATAATACGACTCCGCCGACACACACAGGGCTGAAGTTCATTTGATGTTCCCTTCTGGATCGTCCCGAGTGTGCAGTCCGGTTACTTGAGATCGTCCTGCGCCTTGATCTCCGGCACACGGGCGAGGGCTTCGGCCATGTCGGCGCTGCTCATCAACTCGATCATCTGGTAATCCTCCAGCAACCCGTCACCGAGACGGCTGACATAGAAGGCCTGGATGAAGGTGGGGTCGTCCGGCAGGGCGACGGTGATGTAGTTCTTCCCGTTCCCAAGCCCCCAATAGTAGCTCAAAAGCTCGCCGCCGAGCGCCTCGATCCCACCCTTCACCGAGGCCGCGCGGTCCCCGGGATTGGCGATCTGCATCTCCCAGGCGGCGCTGTTGGATGCGCCGATAAACAGGAAGGTGCGCATGTCTTTTGTGTCCTGCGCCGCTGCAACTGTCGCAGAGACGCAAAGGGCTGTCGAAAGAAGGATCCTGTTCATCTTGCCACCCGGAATTGCTTCGATGTTGTGGTCAGTACAGCATGGCTGCCCTGACCGTTCTTGTGGGTTCAATGCCCCGGAGCTCCGGGAATGGAGTGTTCCAGCTCGGCAGGGCGGAGCGGGAACTCGGAATGCTCATCCTCTGGCGTTTCGATGTCGGCGTGCCAGGTGAATTCCTTGTCCCCGAGGTCCAGATCGATCTCGCCCCCTTCGATGACCGGGTAACGGATCGGCTGCCCGGGCCGCAGGTCGATATTAGCGACACCGTCGTCGATAATGACCTGCCCGCTCACCAGAACGTAGGGGATTCCCTTGGTGAAGGAGCCGTTCATGCCCTTCTTCATCGATGATGTTTCGGTGATCGTGTCGGGGTCGAAGATCGTGATATCCGCGATCATGCCTTCCTGCATCCGGCCGCGTTCCTGCATCGCCTTCAGGCCCACCTTGGAAAAGTACTTCGCGGGAATGTAGGAGGCGTTGTTCACCATCTCCATCAGCGCGATGCCCTGTTCACGGGCCTCGCGGAACACGATGCCATAGGTGCCGGCATTGCGCGGGTGCCCCCCGTACTCCGTGAAATCGGCCTCGATCGGCAGCGGTTCGCCATCGACGGTGAAGCCGACGATGTCGTTGGCGATCGCAATATCCTTCATGTGGATCCAGCGCTCCAGGTCTGCTTCGGGGCGGACTGTGATGAAAATCGGCTTGCTCGGATCCTCCTTCTGCTGCCGGAAGAACTCCTCGTCGGACTCGTAGAGTTCGCCGGTGCTGGTATCGAAGATATCGCGGGTCGGAACGATATTGTTCGCCTCGATCTTGTCCGGCAGCAGTTGCGGTGTCGCGATGTTCGGATTGCCGGTGATGGCCGGGTAGTATTCCGCGAAGATGGTCATTCCGCGCATTTGCAGGCGGCGCGCAAGCTCGTAGATTTCTTCCCACCCCTGGTTCTGGATGTGGGAAAGGATCAGGGCCCCGTCGAGCGCAACGGCGTTTGCGATCACCTCGTTTGCGCCCAGGGAATAGTAGAGCGGCAGGCTCTCGGTCGGACCGAAACGGGTATGGGCGCCAAAGAAGCGGTCATACTTCTTCGCCATTTTCTGAAGCGCGAAAATCTCCTTCGGATAGGTGTTGTATCCCATGTATCCCACCGTCGTGTTGACGGTGATCGCCCCGGCGCGAAGACCCTTTTCATACATGGTCATGACTTCGACGAGCTGATCCGCAGTCGGAATATCCAGCGCCCAGCTGGCATGTCCGTCTTCTTCCTCGGCTGCACCGCGTGACTTGAGGATGTAGGTCGGATCGGATGCCAGCTCGACTGAAACCCCATCCATCACGACACGCCGGATCTCCTCGTGCCCCATCCCGGAACCGAAGTTGAGAAAGGAATTGCCCTCGTACTTGTCGTAGAACAGGTCGGCATCCGCCACGCCGCTCTCGGTATCGAGGATCGTCGTCGTGCCATCATGGGCCATCATCTTCTGATCGAAGCCGCCAAAGGAATGCTAATGGGTGTTGATGAATCCCGGCGCGACTACATGCCCGGAAACGTCGATCTCGCGCTTGCCCGTCAAGGCATCTTCGGTGATCGCGGTGATCCTGTCGCCGGTCACGCAGACATTGCGCACGGCATCAAGATTGGTTTCCGGGTCCATGACACGGCCGTTGAGAAGCGCGACGTCGCACTCCTGAGCAACCGCCATCGAACTGCAGAGGGCCATGAGAGTGGCAAGAGTGAGGTGTTTCACGGTCAATCCTTCCGGGATGATTGCGTCGGGCAAAAAAACGCGGGGCGGACGAGGGAGACCGCCCCGCGCTCTCCTCAGTCCAGCGTGTTCTTGTAGATCACGCCGTCCTTCATGATGACCTTCAGGTTGGGATCAGGATCGGCCAGAAGAAGGATGTCTTCGAGCGGGTTGCCATCGACCAGCAGGAGATCCGCGTAAGCGCCTTCCTCGACCACGCCGAGCGGGCCGTCTTGATACGGATTGTTCAAGCCCGTAAGCCGGTTCATGCGGGCGCCGTTCGATGTGGCCATGCGCAGAATGTCGAAGGGTTTGAACTTGGCCTCGTGCAGGTATTTGAACTCGTCGTTCATCTTCTTGTCCTGCTCAAGCGTCTGGTCCCAGTTGTTGATGAGATCGGTGCCCAGAGTGTAGAGGTCGATCATGCCCGGTGTCGTCTGGATCACCTCGATCATGTTGGCGGCGGCGTCACGGACACTCTTCCATTTGGCGAACGAGGCTGGCGTGTAGAAGGCTTCCGCCTGTTCGGTCGTCACCGAGTAGACCGGGGCTACCGCCGTCGCGAACATGATCTGCTTTTCGACCATGATCTCGGCGGCCTCCTTGGTCAGGAACGGGATGTGCTCAACGGTCTTTGCACCGTTGTCGATACAGTTGCGGATCGCCTGCTCGGTGAACACGTGGCAGGTGACGTAGGTGCCCCATTGCTCGGCGGTCTTGACCGCCATCTGGATCTCGTCCGCCTGGTACTGAAGCGAATGCAGCGGGTCGAACTCGGACGTGACCCCACCGCTGACCATGACCTTGATCTGGGTTGCCCCGCGCCGCAGGTTCTCGCGCACCGCCATGCGGATCTGCTCCGGGCCATCCGCGATGAAGCTCATGTCCGTGTCGACCCAATGCGATGGGCCTTGCCCCGACAGGGTTGGATGCCGGTCGTTCAGCTTGCGGAAATCGGCATGGCCCGATGTCTGCGTGATGAAGGCCTCCGAGGAATAGATCCTCGGGCCGGGGAACATACCGGTATCGATGATCCGCGCGATGGACTTTGCCGGTCCGCCGAGGTCACGAACCGTCGTGAACCCGTTCATCAGGATGCGCTCGGACCGGATCGTTGCAACGCCACCAAGATGGAAGGGCGTGATGTTCTGGCGCAACCCGTCACTGAGCGGGTTGAACACCAGCAAATGCACGTGCTGGTCATGCATCCCCGGCATGAGCGTGCGCCCGCCGCCGTCAATCATGGTTGCGTTGGGCGCTTCGATCCCGTCCGTCGAAATTTCCTTGATCAGGTTGCCTTCGACCAGAACGCTGGCGTTTTCGATCCGCGCCTCGTTCACGCCGTCAAAAACATGGACATTGGTGAACAGGGTCTGCGGCAGCGCTTCGTCCTGCGCAGAGGACATGCCGGCAGCGAGCGACACCACGCCCGCCAGTAATGTGGACTTGAAAAGATGCTTCATAAGTTTGCCCTTCCGCAATGTTGACGGCGGGGCCAGCGCCCCGCCGAAAGTTCAGTTCAACGTGTTCTTGTAGAACTTGCCGTCCTTCATGATGACGCGAATGCTCGGCACGTCCTGCCCGCGTGGCTCGGCATCGAACCATGTATCGACAGCGCCGATGGCAGTGATGTCTTCGAGCGGGTTTCCGTCAACGATGAGGATATCGGCATAGGCACCTTCCTCGATCACGCCGAGCTTGCCTTCGGGATAGGGGTTTCCGCGTCCCGTCAGTGCGGCCAGTTCGCCGCCATTCGAGGTCATCATCTGCAAGGCCCAGAGGTTGCCGAACTCACGCGCCATGAAAGCCTTGGTGAAGTCCATCGACTGCCGGTACGGCACACCGGTCAGCAGCACGTAGTCGGAATCGAACACCATCTTCGGCTTGTACTTCCGCACCAGATCAAACAACTGCTCGCTGTTTTTCCGCAACCAGAGGAACTTCGCCGTCGGCGGGAAGGTCGGGTCCTGGTGCATCGGATGCTCAAGCGCCTCGGGCGCCAACGCGGTCAGGTTGGGCGAGAAGAACGCTTCCTTCTCTACCAGCTTCTGCATCGTCGGTTCCGTTATGGTCAGGCCGTGATCCACCACTTTGACCCCGAGATCGAGCGCGCGCGACAGGTCGCTATCCATGAAGACATGCATGGCGACATAGGAATCCATGTCCCCGGCCACCTCGACGGCAGCGGCGATTTCTTCGTCTGTAAAGGCGGACTGGTAGATCGGGTCCTTGATGGAGGTCACACCACCACTGACCATGATCTTGAGGTAGTTGGCCCCAAGCGCAAAGTTCCGCCGCGCGCCGTGGAGCACTTCGGCAGGGCCGTCGACAAGCCGCGTGATCTCCAGCCGTTCAAGATTGCTTTCGTTCTTGCGTTGCCCGGCGATCCCCCAGTCGCCATGACCACCGGTCTGGCTGAGGCAGGCGCCGGACGAGTATATCCGCGGGCCCGGAAGCGAACCCTCGTCGATTACCGCACGAAGTCCACCATGTGCACCGCACATGTCGCGCACGGTTGTGAAGCCCATCGCCAGCATTTCCTGCGCAAAGGCCGCAGAACGTGCGCCGATCTCCTCCCATGTCGTGTCCTGAAGGCCCGGGATCGTGCCATCCTTGTACATATTCACATGCACATGGCTGTCGATCAGTCCCGGCATCAAGGTGCGTCCGCCGCCGTCGATCACATTGACCTCGACCTCTTTGGTCTCGATACCGCGTTCGGTCTGGATGGTGAAAGAATAGCCGTCGATACCGCCAACAGGATCGGGCAGGCGCTTGCTTCCGCCCGTTCGAACTTCGACTTCCCACGTGCCGGATTCGGGAATGTCCTCTGCAATCTTGTGAATCTTGTTCTTGACGACGAGCACGTCGACATCTTTCAAGCCGTCATTCACCCCGTCGAAGACCATCACGTTCTTGAACAGCGTGACCTCCGAGGGAATGTTGGGGATATCCTGCGCAATGGCAGGCGTCGTGAGCGCAATTGCCATTGACATGGCCGGCAGCAACGCCTTCAGGTTGAGTGTTGTCATTCGGTGTCCTCCCAGGGGTCGGTCTTCCTGCGGACCGATCCTCCCACTATGCACATGTGCCCCGAGATTCTTTTGACCCGCTGATCCCGTGGTGCATTTTTCTGACCCGATCCGGTCAATTTCAGCCAATTTCTGCTTGGCCGTCAGGCGCCCGCGCCCGTAGCGTGTCGGAGAGCGAAAGGGTGATGTGGATGCCGCAAGGAGAACAAAAGGACGGTTTGTCCCTCGTACGTGCTACGGTCCTCGGCCCCGTCGTAGCGATGATGCGGCGGCTCGATGCGGATCCGGCCTTTGCGCTCGGGCTGCATGGATTGAGCGAGGAACAGGTCCTGAACCCGGCCGAGTTCATCCCGCATGACACGGTCTATGCGGCGCTGGCCTCCATCGCCGACATCACCCGGCCGGATATCTGCGCCTTGGCGGGACAACAGACAGACCTGTTGAAGTTCCTGCCGCGTGGGGCGCTCCTCGGCCAGTCGGTGACCCTTGGCGATTTCTTCACCCGGTTCACCCAGATCGTCTCGAAGGAAAGCAACGCGGTGTCCTTCCGGCTCCTGATCGAGGAGGAACACGCCTACTTCACCACCA
This sequence comes from Ruegeria sp. B32, assembly GCF_025141855.1. Lineage (NCBI taxonomy): Bacteria > Pseudomonadati > Pseudomonadota > Alphaproteobacteria > Rhodobacterales > Roseobacteraceae > Ruegeria > Ruegeria sp. B32. The sequence goes on from NZ_CP081106.1 coordinate 1,074,291, forward strand.
GTCGCAATTTCGAACCCGAGGTGTCGCCGGGCCATTCGGACGCCTTTCTCGTCGGGATCTGGATCTCCCTGCTGCACCGTGTTCTCGATTTCCGATGGGATCCAACCCAGGTTGTTCTGCGCCTCTGCGATCCGACCCTGCTGCCGGAGCAGTTTCATGGCGTGCGGGGCATCAAGTGCAACAACAGGGGATTCTCCATCCGCTTTCCGGCGGCCTGGCTGTCGCTTCCAATCAACCCCGAACTCCTCGTGAACCACGACAATGATATCGAAGAACCGGTTCAGGTCGATGTGCCCCTGGACTACCTCGAAGGCTTCGAAATTCTCGTGCGATCAAGGCTGTCCGATCCGGCGCTGACGGTGAGCGAGGCCGCCCGGATGTGCAGCATCACCACCAAGGTGCTGAACAAGCGCTTGTCCTCCTACGGAACAACGGCGTCCAAGGTGATCAACCGGCTGCGGATGGAAAAGGCCTCCGAACTGCTCACCACATCTGATCATTCGATCAAGGAGATCGCCCAATTGGTCGGCTTGTCCGAAACATCGGCACTCACCCGAGCCTTCACGCGGAACTTCGGCATATCCCCGAAAGATTGGCGCAATAAGGAGGCACAAGAGGCCCAAATTGCCGGAGCGCCTGCAGATTAGCCTGACCCCGCTGCGACTTCTCGACTACCGCAATCTCTTGGAACCTCGGTCGCCAATGGTAATGCCGAAGAGATGCATGAACCGGCGAGCCCTTCGCGGGGAGCAATCGATGGGAAAGGAGACCTCCATGCTATCCGCAGCGAACTCCCGCTTGCCGCCCAACGTGCTGATCAAGCATGACCGCTTTGGGCTGATTGCCTCCATCGTTCTCGGCAATGGGAGCGGCGGATTTGTCCGCAATGCAGTCATTGAGCGTAGGTGAGCGAACGTCTGCCTCGAGCCCAAAGCGGACTGAAATGTGCTCGCCAAAATGAATTGCGGCGATAGACATTCTCTTGAGCGGTCTAACCCATCACTATATGCATTCACCGCCATCGATAACCAGGGCTTGCCCCGTCATAAAAGCGGATTCATCTGAAGCTAAATAGACAATCCCATGGCCAATCTCTTCAACTGTCGCCCATCGACTCATGGGGATCGCCTGCTCGATGTAGCTTTCCAGTTTGGCACGGCCTCCCATCTGCTTTTCGAAGCCTGCATTGAAAGGGGTGTCTACAAATCCTGGACATAGGGCATTGAAACGGATTGCATGGACAGCGTAGTCGGCTGCCATCTGACGAACCATCGCAACAGCAGCGTGCTTTGTAGTCGCATAGGCGATCATACCCCGGTCATATTGAACCCCAGAATTGGAGGCCGTGACGATCACGCTGCCTCCACCTTGTGATTTCATATGGGCGACGGCTGCACGCGCGGCAATGAAGTGAGCGCGGACATTCAATGCCCAAGAAGCATCCATTCCATCTGGTTCCACTTCTTCCAGCGTTCCTTCGATCTGCAACCCAGCGTGAGAGTGCAACACGTCAAGCCGACCGAAGTTTTTAACTGCTTCGTCTATGGTTCTGGTAAGGGCATCGTCATCGGTCACATCAAGCTGTATGGCAGATGCTTGATTTCCCTGCGCTACGATCGCGGCCACAGTGGCTTCAGCAAGTGTTGCATCGCGATCGGTTACCACAACATGCGCACCCTCTTGTGCCATTGCCATTGAACCCGCCCGACCAATTCCTGATCCCGCGCCCGTCACGAGCGCGACCTTACCTGCAAGCCGCATGTCACTTGGCTCCTTTATTTAATTATTCGATTTTGAGGCGCCTCGGCGCAAAAGCAGCTGCGCTGCTACGAGCAACAAGAGCGACGCGCCCATAACCATAGTGCCGATGGCATTGATCTCGGGTGTTACGCCGCGCCGGATGGATGAGAATATGTAGATTGGCAGGGTTGTTTCTGAGCCAGCTACGAAGAACGCGATGATGAAATCATCAAATGAGAAAGTGAAGCTGAGCAGGAAGCCTGCCAAAATTGCCGGTGCTATCAACGGCAGGGTCACCTGTCGAAAGGTGCCCCAGGGCGTCGCAAAGAGGTCAGCCGAAGCTTCCATGAGCGCGCGGTCCATACCCGATAGCCTTGCACGTACGATGATTATGACCAGCGCCATTGTGAACATGGTGTGGGCGGCGACAAGCGTGGGCATCCCCATGGAAAGTTGCGGGGGATTTGCTCCATCGGGCCATAGGCTTGCAAGAAGCGGGTTTAGCCAGCCGAATACGGTGACCAGGGCAATGAGTGTCGCGATGCCGATGACGATACCGGGTATCATTATCGCAATATAAATCATCGCATCAAACAAAGTTCGGAGCCATCCCTTAACCCCTTGTAAAGCGATGGCCGCCATGGTTCCGAGAGTGGATGCGAGGCAAGCAGTTATTAATGCCGCAAGCAGACTGGTCTCGAGCGCGTCCATTACAAATGGGTTGTTCAGCGCTCTACCATACCATTGGGTCGAGAACCCCATGAACTGGCTTGCGTGTCGTCCGGCATTAAAGCTGAAAAGCGCGATGATGCCGATTGGAATATAGAGAAAAAGGTAGACGCAAATCGCGTATAAGCGCATCGGACCCTCACATCAGCGAGACATCTTCGCGCTGGCCACCCAGGCGCGAGATGAATTTCATGTAAATTGAGACAGTGACAAGCATTACGACAACCAGAGTCATTGCGACCGCCGATCCGTACGCCCAGTTCCGAGACTGCAGGAACAGGTCCACCAGCGCATTTCCGACGAAAAAGACCTTTCCGCCGCCCAAGATCGCTGGGATCAGAAACTCGCCCATCAGCAAGATGAAGACCAGCATGCAGCCAGTTGCGATACCAGGTACCGACAAAGGAAGTGTCACCTGACGGAACGTACGCCATGGGGTAGAGCCGAGATCAGCCGATGCTTCCAGAAGGCGTTTATCCAGTTTGTCTAAGCTTACAAAAATCGGGAAAACCATCAGAGGTAGATACCCATAGACAATCCCGACAAGCACAGCGAACGGCGTATTTATCAGGCGGATATCATCGATGCCGATCGACTCCAGTAAAGCGGGCAAGCCACGCCCCCCAAGGATGAAAATCCAAGCGTATGACCGGATCAGGATCGATGTCCAGAACGGCACGATCACTAGGATCAACAGCGAAGTTCTCCACTTTGGTGAACAACGCACTGCAAGAAAGTAGGCGAGCGGGTAGGCAATTACCAACGCAGCGATAGTCCCCAGAGGTGCAAGGATCAAAGTGTTCTTAAACGCCGTCCATCGCGCAGGAAGGTTGGCATATTGTTCCAACGTGAACGCTGGAACGTAGCCTCCGGCGGCACCCCGTTCGCCAAAGGAAAAGACGAAGACGACCAGCAGAGGAAGGGCTAGCATTACCAAAAGCCATATTCCTGCTGGAGCCAGCAACAGTGCTTTTCTGCCTCGTACGGTCATTTTGTCCTCGTCTTTTCCGATATTGGCGGCCTTGCCGCTTAGGCCGACTTGAAGCGGGCGAGCAACTCGGCACGGTTTGGATCGGTTAGCGTAGCCGCCGCGCCGAACTCGAGTGCATTCAGAAGGTCAGCTGCCGGATAAAGGATCGGATCTTCCAGTAGTTCCTTCGGCAGCAACGCATTGGTGCGAGCATCAGCCGATGGATAGCCGTGGGCGAGGACTTCTTTCGCATTAACTTCCGGGTTCAGCAGGAAGTCGATCAAGGCATAAGCGGCATCCATATGGGGTGCGCCCTTAGGAATAGCGTAGTAGTCGGACCAGAGTTCACCGCCCTCAGTTCCCAGAACGTAGGCGATTTCAGGCAAGTCGACATTCATCTGCTTGCCGTCACCTGTCCAGCACATCGTCATCCAGGCGTCACCGTTACGCATCGGTGGCTGATAATCCGACGAGATTGCAAACAGATGCGGTTTGGCATCCAGTAACAATTTCTCGGCATCCGCCAGTTCCTTCTCATCGACCGAGTTGAAGGAGTAGCCGAAGTATTTCAGGGCATTACCGATGGTGGTGAGTTGGTAATCATGCACCATTGTCCGGCCTGAGTAACCTTCCATAGTAAGGTCCCAGAACTCTTTCCATGTGGTTGGAGTCGGAGCGCCGTCAAGCTTGCTGGTGTTCACTGCAAAGCCAGTCGTGCCCCAGTTTTTTGGGACCGCGTAAAGCTGGCCATCGACAGAACCGGCATCGGAAAAGCGCTGTTCGAATGAACCTGCGTCGTAGTTTGGCAGTTTGGACGTATCGAGCGGGATGATCAGATCTTCACCCACATACGTAGTGATCGTGTAGTTGGTTGGAACGAAAACGTCCCAGCCAGACCCTCCAGCCTGTAGTTTTGCCAACATCTCTTCATTCGAGCCAAAAACATTGACCTGAACATGGGCGCCAGTGGCTTCCGTGAAGGCTTCGAAGTTCATCTCGTCATGGTAGTTCGGCCATGTGGCGAGGATCACTCGGTCGCCAATGTCCCCGGCAGCAAATGCCGGGCGTGGACGCAACCCAGGAATGGCCGTGCCCAGAACGGCCGTTGCCATCCCAAGACCTGTCACGCCTAAGAAATGTCGCCGTGTAACCGAACCCTTTTGGTACCGGCGAAGCTCTTCCATGAACTTTTGCTTGGAAATAGTCCCATTATCCTTGGTCATTGTGAACCTCTCTGTTGTTGGATTGCGGGATTTGTTATTTTTCCAGGATCAGCAGTGCGCCTTCGCCCCATGAAACAAAGGCCTGCTCTCCTGCATTGAACGTCCCCTCGTTCAATTCCGCTTGCCTTGGCACAAGTACATGGAAATCACCCAGTGCTTCGTTGCGCGCAAGGTATTCTGTGTGCTCCCCAAGGAAGATCCGATTTTGAATGGTAACTGGCAGAGCGATTTCAGCTGTGGGTAGCGCGCGGGTCAGCGTGATCTGTTCAGGACGGATACTAACGCACACTTCCTGCCCTGCATCTATTGGAATCTCCGGAGTTCCGTGCACCTTTTGGCCACTCGCTAAACGCACAGTGATTTGGTCGGTTGCTGAGTCAGTCACAGTTGCATCAAAGAAATTTGAGGTGCCTACAAATCCAGCCACGTAGCGGCTGCGGGGCATGTCATAGAGTTCGCGTGGGCTGCCAACCTGCACAATACTGCCGCCTTCCATCACACAAATTCGGTCGGACATTGAAAGCGCTTCTTCTTGGTCGTGCGTGACGAGGACAAAAGTTATTCCCAGTTGTCGTTGCAGGTTCTGCAGTTCAAACTGCATTTCTTTTCGAAGCTTTCGATCCAGAGCAGCCATTGGTTCATCAAGCAGCAAAAGCTTGGGCTCGTTTACGATCGCACGCGCCAAAGCGACGCGTTGCTGCTGACCACCAGACATCTCCCAGATGCGACGTGGGCCAAACCCACCAAGACGGACAGTTTCCAGCGCTTGCTCAACCTTTGTCGCGATTGTTTGTTTGTCTACGCGTGGTCGTTGTTGGCGCAGGCCGTACGCGATGTTGTCGAACACGCTTAGGTGAGGAAAAAGAGCATAGTGCTGAAACACCATGTTGACTGGGCGATGGTGCGCATCCAAGTCGTTGACGACTTCTCCATCGAGCAACACCTGACCTTCGGTTGGCTTCTCGAAACCTGCCAACATTCTAAGCGCAGTGGTTTTGCCGCAACCAGATGGGCCTAAGAACGACAGGAACTCTCCTTTCCCAATGGAAAGATTCAGGTCTTTGGCGGCGACCACATTCCCGAAGGTCTTGGTCACTCCTCGGAGTTCCGCAATCGTCTGCATGGTGACGCTCATGTCAAAGCTCATATACTGCCGTTTTCCTTTTGCTTGATTTTTTGGCATTTGTTGGCATACCACTCAAACAAGGAAAAAGTAACAATAACTCGGAATAACTGTATATACCACAATTGGGGTATAGAGGTGCTTTTCGAAAATCTGGAGCGGCGTGTGTACGATTGGATGGAAGAGGCCGGCAGGGTCGTGGAGAAGATCGGAACCCCAGAATTTCCATGTGCTTTGGCAGATGGCTTACGGCAGGTCGCACCATTTGATTTTACGGTGGTGTTTGGCCATGTTGGAACCGAAGCACCAATAGACCTTCACGACGATTTCCCCAAAAGCAAACGGCGTATTTTTGTTGAGGATTACCAAGCCGGGCCCTACGTACTTGATCCATTTTTTTTGGCCGCGACAAAACCAATAACACCGGGTCTGTACCGCATGCGCGATATCGCACCGGACAGGTTCTATCAGGGCGAATACTATCGCAGCTATTACAAAAGGACTGGGTTAGCAGAGGAGATTGGCTACTTTATCGATATCCCAGGCGCTGGGATGGTTGTGGTCTCGCTCATGCGAGCAGAGAAGCCTTTTTCCGCCAAGGAAATTCGTCATTTGCACGCTCTATGGCCGCTCGTTCGGGCAGCCTGTTGCAAACATTGGAGTGACTTTCCAACGATGGCCCGCGGCGCCGCAGCGAATGGCGTTAGTCGTCGCGTTGATCTAGCATTCCAGGCATTTGGCGATGGCGTTCTGACGCCACGAGAACGAGAAGTCGTTGAGTTCACATTGAAGGGCCATTCGGCAGAAGCTGTTGGCACAATTCTCGGCATCTCTCCAGGCACAGTCCGCATCCACAGACGCAACATTTACGCGAAACTTAGGATCAACTCGCAGGGTGAGCTTTTTTCAAAGTTCATTGAAAAGGCGCTTTAAAAGGTTCCTTGAACACCCACTTTATCCGTTTTGCCGACCTTGCTACCTTGTGGGTCTTGTCAGAAGAACTTGTCTTGAGGCAGGCAGGACGGTTGCGTAGCTTTTGCCCATGACCAAACCTGCCTCTTTCAAGTACTTCAAAACCAGTCCCGAGGTCATCCGCCTTGCGGTGATGCTGTACATCCGTTTCCCGCTCTCGCTTCGAAATGTCGAAGATCTGTTGCACGAGCGAGGCATCGACGTGAGCCACGAAACCGTCCGATATTGGTGGAACAGGTTTGGTCCAATGTTTGCAGCTGAGATCCGACGGAAGCGTGTGCAGCAGCTGCGCGCGTTCTCGAAATGGAAGTGGCACGTGGACGAGGTTTTCGTAAAGGTGAATGGCAAGCGACATTATCTGTGGCGTGCAGTAGATCACGAAGGTGAAGTGCTGGAAGCGGTTGTCACCAAGCGCCGAAACAAGGCTGCAGCACTAAAATTCCTCAGGAAATTGATGAAACGGCACGGTTGCGCCAAGGAGGTCGTCACAGATCGCTTCGCTTCCTACAAGGCTGCGCTCAGAGAAATAGGCGCGTTCGAAAAACAACAGACGGGCAGGTGGCTCAACAACCGCGCCGAGAATTCACACCTGCCGTTTCGACGACGCGAACGCGCGATGCAGCGTTTCAGGCGCATGCGAAGTCTACAGAAATTCGCCTCCGTCCATTCCTCCGTCTACAATCACTTCAACCAGGAAAGATCGCTAGCCAGTCGAGACACCTTCAAGCTGACCCGCGCCGCCGCTCTTAGCGAGTGGCGTCAGCTTTGTTCCGGATAGGTTCGCGGTTTCCGCGGCAAACTGAGACTGGTTCGAATTCGTCTGACAGCACCAGTTCAACTGGCGGACTGAATGAAAAAGCGCGGGACTTCTTTGCCAAGTCACAAATGCAACATTAACAAAGAATAATGAAATACTTGCTCCAAACGCCAAGTGCCAGAGCAATCCTGATGGCACTCTTTATAATCATTGTTTTGAGGGTGTGCAGCCATGAAGGAGCTGGATACCAAGAGCCGTATAAAGAGTTTTGGGACGTCAGAGGCAGGCCCTAACCCGCGCTGTCACACTCTTATGTGTCTTCTTTCCGCTCATAGCAGTCATTTTAGAAAATAGTCAGATGACCAAGTTAAGCCCGAAGCTGACGTTTGTCTTCGGCGACCCAAAGTAGCAGTGTTTGCGATCGTGCGTTTCCAATATAAGGTCGCTGGATGCTCATTCAAAAGTGGGTGTTGAGCGGCGAAAAAGTGATCGAAAGGTACGGACCTTGGCCTTTTCTAATGATCTGATACCCGTATTCTTGCTGTGTGTCGCATGCTTCACCCTCGTCACAACTTTGCTGTACCGCCTGATGTATGCCGTGATACATAACCGAATTGCCGACGAACACATCAAGCTTCTTGATTGGGGCGCATTCAGAATATCAGTGATACACTCGCTGTTGCTGACACTTGGCTTTAGCGTAACTCGAGACGACTTCACCGACTTGAGATCTGTTGCCAACCAGCAGGCCATAGAAATAGAGCAAATTCATAAAGGCTTGGGTTGGTCGAGCGACCCGGAAGCTGCGATCATTAGAGCCAAAGTGGCGGAACTGGCAAACGTCTTAGTCAATGAGGAATGGCCCCTTCTCAGGGAAGGCGAGCTTTCGTTGGCAGCAGACGCGCTAATGCGTGAGATCGGTACTGGCTTGATGCATCTGCGGTCAAACGCAAACGAACCGATTGCAGAAAACCTTCTTACCAGTCATCTGGTTGTGCAAGAGACCCGTGCCACTCTCAGTTTGAATGTCCTGTCTGGCCCAACCCGGCTATTTTGGACGATCGCTTCAGTCGGTTTTGTTTTTACTTTTATTTGTTTGCTAGCATACCCCTTGAGTAGTGCTTCTACGGCGGTGATGGCGATGTTTGCGGCATTGAACGGAGCAGTGCTTTTTGGAATCGTCGTTATGGGGAATCCATTCGAGCGGATTGTTAAAGTCACACCAGTTTCACTTGAAAAGGTGATCGAAAGATCATTTTGAGGGTTAGCCTGAACACACAGCTTAGATAACCGCATAGGGCGGTTTCGTCTGTTGTTTTTGGGCGGCTCAAGCCGCTTGCGGCGAATGTCGAGTTCGTCCGCTGAGCAGCCGTCGGAGCAAGCTGTAGCTTAGACCATCCAACAAGTGTCACGAGTTCAAGCTTCAGGCTTCGGATTATCGCGGCGAGATCATCTGTAAGGATTTGTAAACTGAAATCCTCTCCGTCGTCAGACCACGCCTCTGTTCCAAAGTAACGCATCGTCAGTCTGATCATCCGGTAATGTGGGGTGATTAAATCGCGGTGCGTATCCCAAACCCGATGATCCGCATTCGAACCGTGAACAAAGAACACCGGTTCACCTTCGCCGTGCTGGGCGTAGGATAGCCTCGCTGCATTTATCGCAACTCTGTGTTCCATTGCTCTGGCGAAGAATTCTTGTTGCATTTGTTTTGGAGATACAGCGCCAGACCCGAAGGCACTTGGAGCAATGGTTCAGCTGTGTTCAGCCAAGAAAGCCAGGGCGTCCCTTTCAAAACGTGGCCATTCCGGGTCGTTGTCCGGGATGGTATGGTTCGAACTTTCGTAGGCGATGAACTTCGCGTTGGGCAATCCCTTTGCAAACAACCGTCCTTGTTCGACCGGTTGCATCCTGTCACCGGTCGCATGACAAACAAGGCACGGCACTTCGACCTTGGAAAGTATCGGTGTGATATCGATGTTATCAATCACGCCACGATACCGCCCCATGTTTTCGGGTGAAATCATCTTGCGCATATCTTCGGCATATTGCCGCCGTTCTTCTTGGCTGGCGCCCGGCACGATGATTTGTGCCATTAAATCACGGAGAGACGGATAATCATCGTCCCACCCGGCAGTCATCATCTGCTTAATTGCGCTGGCGCGTTCCACATCTCTTTGTGACGTTCGTCTTGCCCGACCAATCGGGAACCCACCTATCATTACGATCGCAGACACGCGGTCAGGTCGGCGCGCTGCGAAGGCGGCTGCCACTGCGGACCCCTGTGATATTGCAAGGATCGGCGCGCGCTTTATACCCGCTGCGTCAAAAACGGCTTCCAAGTCATCAACGAACCGTTCGAACGTGCAAGTTTCTGCATCCCAGTCAGATAGACCGTTGAGCCTGGCATCGAAACGCACCAAACGATGTCGTTGAGCGATGGAAGTGTAAATTGGAGCTTTGCCCGGATTGCGCCAGTCAAGTTCCAAGTGTCCGATCCAACTTGGCGCCTTTACGACCGGAGCACCGTCCCCAACTGAGCTCCAGGCCAGGCTAATGTTGTCGTCAGTTTTGCAATACCGAATTTCCTGCGTTTTGGCGAAGTTAGCGCGCGATTTGGACACATGTTCATCGGTGAAGTTGATCGACAACACTTCGATTGGCTGTTCAATGCCTTTGAACGTATGGAGCCCTTCACGGCGCAAACGTTTGGCATAATCCGCTCCGGCAAGATCACAAAGTACCTTTGAGGCCAGAATGCCCCCGGGTTCGGCTGCCGATTGGAGCCGCGCAGCGATGTTGACGCCGTCTCCGAAGATATCATCGCCATCGACGGTGACGTCGCCGACATGCAAACCCGCTCTAAGCTGGATACGTTCTGGAACCAGGTAAGGTTGGTCTGGCTCTCTTAACTTGGTTTGGATCGAAATTGCCGCTTCCAGGGCGTTTCCTGCCGACGGAAATTCAATCAATGCTCCGTCGCCCAACAGTTTGACCACCCGGCCAGATTTTTGTTCAACGATCGGCGTTACCAAGTCTCGGTACAAGGTGTTCAGTGTTTTGAGCAGTCGCTTGGAGCCGCCCTGCATCATCCGACTGAAACCGACGACATCCAGAGAAAGGAGCGCAGCAAGGCGACGTTGGCTCATTTTCATTTCCCGCAAGTTAGCGCGGAGACAATAGCATGTTCATAAATCGTTAGAACTGACAATTTGCTGGTCCCTGCATCTGTGCTCGCAAACTGCGGTTTCGTCTCGCACAGCAGTCATTCGCCCAATCTCTATGAGCGACTCCTTACAGCCCACAGCGGGAGTCTTCAATTTTTGCTGCACGCTCGCTCAGCCAGAAATTCTCTGAAAGGGCTCGCACTACAACGTTGCGCGGCATGAGCGTCGCTGCAATGCAGCCCATCTCGTCTGAGCGGGCATTGAATGCCGTTCCAAGTAATGAGTTCGAAACCGCTCTTTGGTTGCCTGGTTGAACAACCATCAAGACGTGGACAGCACCGTCATAGGCCCCTTCGACAAGGTCGGGTGTGCGCGCATTGATCCAGCAGCATGAAGAAGGTCAAAGGTGAAGCCGCCTTTCGCGCCGAGTACAAAACCTTTGACAGTGAAACTTTCAAAGGTGACCTTCTGCCAATGCTATTCGGATCAATTTGGGTGGAGCAAGAGTTCAGCTCGCGCAATAGCTGCAGCTGCTGGGATGAACATCGGTGATTGTGGTTTCGCGCAGGCGTTCCACGAGGTTTGCTTCGATTTCGTCGAGGACTTCCGCAATACGTGCTTGCAGGCCTGTTTCGACGCTGCAGTCAGAAAGTTCAGCATCGCCGCCAGCCCCAGAAACAAGCCTTTCGTCGAGTGCCAAATAAACGTCCGCAAGCGTGATGCTTTCGGCTGACTTGGCCAGACGCCATCCGCCTGCATGGCCTTTCTCAGAATGCAAAAGCCCTGCCTCGCGCAGTTTTCCGAGGACTCGGCGCACGACCACGGGATTTGTTCCAGCGTGATCGGCAATGTCCGCCGATGTGCGCACACAGTTCGGTTCTCCGGCCATGTGGCTCAGGGTGTGCAAGGCAAGGGACAAGCGGCTGTTTCGCTTCATGGGCAATTCTTCTCCGGGTCAGACCTAAACGTAACAATTGCAGTTGCATTCGTCTAGTAACTGCGTAAGTTGCGTGACTGTCGCTGCAACCATTGGAGTTCAGACATGCCAGATTCCCGTCTACCCGTCACCGTCCTGTCCGGATTCCTGGGCGCCGGCAAAACCACCCTGTTGAACCGGGTTCTGAACAACCGAGAAGGGCGGCGTGTTGCTGTGATCGTCAACGACATGTCGGAAGTGAACATCGACGCCGATCTGGTGCGCGCGGACACCGAACTCAGTCGAACGGACGAGACACTGGTTGAAATGTCCAACGGTTGCATCTGCTGCACGTTGCGTGACGACCTTCTCAATGAGGTGCGCCGCTTGGCCGCTGAGCGCCGGTTTGACTACCTGCTGATCGAGAGCACCGGCATATCCGAGCCGCTGCCGGTAGCGGCCACATTCGAATTCCGCGACGAGTTTGGCGAAAGCCTGTCCGATGTTGCGCGGCTCGACACGATGGTGACAGTCGTGGATGCGGTGAACCTGCTCAAGGATTTCTCCAGCCACGATTTCCTGAGGGATCGCGGCGAAGTCATGGGCGATGAAGACGAGCGCACGTTGGTGCATCTTCTGACTGACCAGATGGAAATTGCCGATGTGGTGATCCTCAACAAGGTCGCTGACGCGACCGAAGGTCAGGTCGATGCTGTCCGCAAGATCATTCGCAGTCTGAATGCGGATGCCGAAATCATCGAGACGAACCATTCAGAGGTTGCCGCAGACAAGATCCTCGACACCGGGCTGTTCGATTTTGACAAGGCGCATGAGCATCCGATGTGGGCCTAGGAACTTTACGGCTTTGCGGACCACGTGCCGGAGACCGAAGAGTATGGGGTGACCTCCTACGTTTACCGTGCGCGCCAGCCCTTCATCCCGGAAAAGATTCTCGCGGTTCTGAATGGGGATATGCCCGGGGTGATCCGAGCGAAGGGTCATTTCTGGATCGCAACCCGCCCTGACTGGGTGGCCGAGTTCTCACTGGCGGGCGCGTTGTCCAGCGTCAAACCTATCGGCACATGGTGGGCCTCTGTCCCCCAAGACCGCTGGCCAGACCACGCATCAGCGCGCGAGTACATGCAGCGGCATTGGGTTGAGCCTTGGGGAGACCGGCGGCAAGAGCTTGTGTTTATTGGTTCTGGCATTGATTGGCCTGCTCTCAAGGAAAAACTCGATGCCTGCCTCGTGCCATCGGTCATGGCTGCCAGACCAGATGCTTTGCCGCTGGACATGCCCGACCCGTTTCCCGGCTGGCGGCGCGTTGAGGACGCGGCATGAGCTTCGTCCGCAAAACGGTCAAAGACGCAGCAGTCGGCGTTGCTGTTGCGGGCGACCCTGCGGGACTGCGCGCCTTTTTGCAGCCAGGATGCGCTGCGGCTATTTGTCGGCGAAACATGCAGAAAGATGTGCAGTCCTGGCTTGAATCCGTGCCCGAAGATGCCTTGCCGAATGGCCGCGTCATTCTCCCCAAGGGTGCCGTGGCCGAAACCGTTGGACATCTTTGCGATATGTCGGCCATGCCAAACGGAGGTGAACGTGCCTGGCTTGAGGCAGATATCGCGGAAATGGCGCGCATGTTCGCGGACCTGATGCAGACGGATTACCTGCGTCTGCGGCTGGACAGGATCCAAACCAACGCCTGTCGCAGGTTCCACATTGACGCGATCACTGCCCGCCTTGTGTGCACCTATCGCGGCACGGGAACCCAATACGGTGTTTCCACGGATGGCGCCAAACCAAAGCGTGTATTCACGGTACCAACAGGCGCGCCAATCCTCCTGCGAGGCACGCTCTGGCCTGCCGAACCGCCGTCAGGCCTTTTGCATCGTTCACCGCCGATTGAAGGGACGGGCGAAACCCGTCTGGTGCTCGTTGTCGACCCAGTTTTGGACCCGGACGAAGCTGAATGAATTGCTGAGGCTCCTAAACTGAAAGCGCTACGAAGAGGGAGCATAAGGCAGAGTTTGCCGAGGGGCCGCTTTGGGGACGCAGCAGAGCAGAGAAGAACTGGTTAAGATATGGCAGGGTTTACCGGAACTGCCGGTCGCTTGAAACGACCTGGAGATGAGACTTGTCCGGCAGAGCGGACCTGCAGCAGGACTACGCAAAGGACCGCCCCAAACCTTAAGCGCTCAGATGGTGAGTGGCGTTTCGAGGGTTTGAGATAAACAGTCAGGCGCAATTGACGCGCCTGACTGGTCAACTTTCAACCGCCGCAGGTTTACTGCATGGCTTTGTTGATGAAGTCCTCGACAATGTTCGACATGTCGAAGGACGCCCCACCCTGCACAGGAGGAAAGTCCACGAGGCTTTGAAGGTGTTCTGCCATCAGAACGTTCATCGGCTGAAACAGCCATGAAATCTTCTGCAACAGATGTGCTTGAGCACTTATATCATCGTAGCTTTCGTAAGGATCGGCCCGCAGATTGTACATCATTGGCATGGTCTGTGGCTGGATCGGAGCGTAGTAGTCTTCCTTGGTCGAGAAGTGCATTTTCCACGGCCCCATACGTACCGCCATCATCTGGCTCTCGTAGTAGTGGAATATGTGCCGCCGTGCCGAAGCGTCTGTCTCGCCTGCCCAGTAAGGCAAATTGTTCACTCCATCGATATACTGGTTCATCTCTTCGCGCACCATTGCGACCGGGTCCTCAACCCCTGCAGCAACCGCGAGGGTTGTGAACATGTCTTCATGAGCCTGAATACCGTTGAGAGTAACTCCCTCGGGCAAGACGCCCGGCCACCGAATAATCGAAGGAACGCGGATGCCACCTTCGTACGTGGTCATTTTCTCGCCCCGGAACGGTGTGGTGCCACCGTGCGGCCACGAGGAATGCTCTGGCCCGTTGTCGGTCGAATACCAGACGATGGTGTTCTCGCTCAGTCCTTGCTCGTCTAACCAGTCAAGCACTCTCCCGATATCGTTGTCGTGTTCAATGATACCCGAACCATAAAAGTCGTATTCGGAAGTGTAATCCTCGGCCAAATAGCGGCTCTCGTCACGCAGACGCGTATAGAGATGCATTCGGCTGGTATTTAGCCAGACAAAAAATGGCTCCCCCGCCTCCTGCGAGGCGGCCATGAATTCGAGTGCCTTCGGAATCATCTCTTCTGTGTCAAAGGTCTTCATCCGTTCCTGCGTGAGCGGCCCGGTATCCTCTATCGTCTGCGCTCCTACTACGCCGAAACGCGGCATCTCGGTCTCATCCACCGTCTCGGTTGCGAATGTGTGCAGAACGCCGCGCGTTCCGAACTGTTCCTCATAGGTTTCAACTGAGCCGGCGTAAGCTTCAGCGAACCGCTGGTAGTCCCGCTGTTCTGCTTCTTCCTGAGTGTTTAGGTGGTAGAGGTTACCGAAGAACTCGTCGAACCCATGTACAGTCGGAAGGTGTTCGTTGCGGTCACCGAGGTGGTTCTTTCCGAACTGCCCGGTGCGATACCCTTCGGCCTTGAGCACTTCGGCCAGCGTTGGGCTTGCAGCTTGGAGTCCAAGGGGCGAGCCAGGTTGACCCACAGTCGTCATGCCCGAGCGAATTGGGTACTGACCGGTAATGAATGCGGCTCGTCCTGCGGTGCAGGAGGGTTGTGCGTAGTGATCGGTGAAGAGGATACCTCCGTCCGCGATGCGGTCGATGCTGGGCGTCGAATAACCCATGACTGCGTGGTTGTAGGCCGATAGGTTCCCCCATCCGATATCGTCACCCCAGATGACAAGGATGTTCGGGCGATCGCTTTCCTGGGCTGCCGCGAAACTGGCAAACAGAACAACGCCGGCAGCAATAGAAAACAGTTTTTGTTTCATTGTGAACCTCTTGTTGAAATAATTTGGTGCAACACAAGCCAACCGCTTCTCAGTTTGAGTTTTTGAATAGAACGGTCAAAGTCTTTTTTGAAAGCTTGGCTTCTGCAAAGTAACACACTCCGACGGCTTCGTCCGCATATCATCTACTCTCGCCATAATTAGCAAATGCGTGCCTTAAGAGTCCGAAGGCGAATTTCTTCAGCAAAAAGAAGATCTTCGGTCGCAGGTTAAGTTGACGCTCATTTGTTGCGCTCTAGTTACCTCGATACCCTTGTTTTGTCAGACCGCGTTGGTGATCAAACACTGCGTTACTATGGTCGCATACGGTCCGAAAGTAAGGTACCCACGTTGCTGGATCGCCGGTAGTGAGTGACGTTGATCTGGCTCAGGCTGTATGGCCGTAAACGCTGTCTGAGTGGGGCCTCGCGTGTGCCAAACTTGTTTCCCCAACCTGGCCTCGCGAGGTTGCAGACATCGTTGGCCAAATTTCCGTCCCGCGAAAAGTGATCCTAAATTCACTCTAAAGAGCCCACGTTTGTTCAGGTTCATTGCCAGCCAAGCTGCGTCTGAGGGGGCGGATAGCCATCGGGTTTCTTGTTACACACCGAAGCGGGCCTAACGAGTTCCATGCAACTTGTTGGCCGCCTCTCAGAACAATTGTCTTTGACATGAATCATGATTCATGTTTCATTTTCGACGGAGGAAAACGGGAGGAGCCTTTATGTTGCGCATGCTCGCACTAACCGCTGTCGGCGCGTTGATTTCGTCTACGGCGATTGCGGAAATAAGAATTGCCCATGTCTACGGCAAAACTGGACCTTTTGAGGCCTATGCAGCCCAGTCCCACAATGGTCTGAAGCTGGGGTTGGAATACGCCACGGATGGCACGATGGAGATCAACGGGGAGAAGATCGTCATCATCGAGAAAGACACACAGTTGAAGCCGGACATTGGCCGTGCGCAGCTGGAAGAGGCTTACGGCGACGATGACGCCCATATCGCAGTTGGCCCGGTCAGTTCTGGTGTTGCTTTGGCAATGCTGCCCGTTGCCGAGGAATACGAGCGTGTATTGATCGTAGAGCCCGCGGTGGCGGACTCGATCACTGGTGAAAACTGGAACCCATATATCTTCCGTACTGGCCGCAACTCCTCTCAGGATGCGATTGCGAACGCTGTTGCTCTGGGCGGTGAGAACGTCACGGTTGCAACTCTGGCGCAGGACTACGCGTTTGGTCGCGACGGCGTAGCGGCTTTCAAGGAAGCTTTGGAAGGAACTGGTGCGACACTGGCACATGAGGAATATGTGCCGACCGACACAACGGATTTCACCGCAGCCGCAGAACGCATTTTCAATGCGATGGCTGAGATCGAAGGCGAAAAGAAGTTGTTCATCATCTGGGCCGGTGGCGGTAATCCGATGAGCAAGATCAACGCGATGGAGCCTGGCCGGTTTGGGGTCGAGATCGCCACAGGCGGAAACATCCTTGCGGCTCTTAAGGCGTACAAAGAGCTGCCTGGAATGGAAGGCGCCACCTACTACTACTATGAGATCCCCAAGAACCCGGTGAACGACTGGCTTGTGAAAACGCATTTTGAGCGTTTCGACAGCCCGCCGGATTTCTTTACAGCCGGCGGCATGGCGGCAGGAATCGCCATTGTTGAAGCGATCAAAAAGGCTGGAGGCGCTGAAGACACCGAAGCGTTGATTGCTGCGATGAAGGGGCTCACTTGGGAAACTCCCAAAGGCACGATGATGTTCCGCCCAGAAGATCATCAGGCAATGCAGACCATGTACCATTTCCGCACCGAAATTCAGGACGGCAAGGACTATGGTGTGCCGGTACTGGTCCGTGAGATCGGCATGGATGAGATGGAAATTCCCGTTCGCAATCAATAAGCTGCGGCCTCAGTTTGTCGCATGAAGCCGGGGCGGTTTGCCTTTTCCGCCCCGGGGACATTAGGACTTCACCCAATGACCCAGATACTTTTGGAAACTGACGCACTCACTGTGCGGTTTGGTGGGCATGTGGCCGTCGATGCGGTGACCTGCCGATTTCCGGCCGGAGAGCTGACGGCAATTGTCGGGCCCAACGGCGCAGGGAAGACGACCTACTTTAACCTGATCTCAGGTCAGATAGCGGCGACCGCGGGAACAGTGACCCTGAATGGTCAGGACATCACACGCCTCGGTGTCGCCGAACGCTGCCGTCGAGGCCTGGGGCGCGCGTTTCAGTTGACCAACCTGTTCCCCGACCTTTCGGTTCTTGAAAACCTTCGACTGGTGATCCAGTCGCGTAAACACAAAGGCTTCGGGCTGTTTTCGATGGCAGACAGCCACACCGAACTGACTGCGGAAGCCAGCGGCATTCTGGAGCGGGTTCGCCTCGATACGCAGAAAAACCAACTGGTGTCCGAACTGTCGCATGGCGATCAGAGAAAGCTGGAGGTGGCCATGCTTATTGGCCTCGACCCGCTGGTATACATGTTCGACGAACCAACAGCAGGCATGAGCGTGGATGAGGCTCCGGTGATCCTGGACCTGATTGCAGAGATCAAGGCCGATACCAGCAGAACAGTGCTGCTTGTCGAACACAAGCTCGACGTGATCCGAACTCTGGCTGACCGCATTATCGTTTTGCACAATGGCGCGTTGGCCGCTGACGGTCCACCCGCGGAAGTCATGGCCTCGGCCGTAGTGCAAGAGGCTTACATGGGTAAGGAAATGGATCATGTCTGACCCAATCCTGACGCTGAAAGGTGTCTATACCGACATCGCGCAATACCACATTCTGCAAGGTGTCGACTTTGAGGTGCCCCGTGGCGAGGTGACAATGCTTCTCGGCCGCAACGGCGTAGGCAAAACCACGACGCTGAAGACTATCATGGGGCAATGGACCGCAAAGTCGGGCGAGATACTCTATGACGGCCAGGACCTGAAGCGCCTGCCGGTCTCTGCCCGCGCCCGCGCCGGCATTGGCTTCGTGCCCGAGGATATGGGCATCTTCAGCGATCTGACGGTCGAAGAAAACATGGTTCTGGGTGCCAGCTCCGGTCCGCTTGACCCGAAACGGAAGGAGTGGCTGTTGGGCGCGTTTCCGGCACTGGGCACCTTCTGGAACAGCGAAGCGGGAAACCTGTCGGGGGGCCAAAAACAGATGCTCTCCATTGCCCGTGCTATGGCCGAAGACCGCGAACTGTATCTGATCGATGAGCCCACCAAGGGACTGGCGCCAGCCATCATTGCGACCATGGCCAACGCTCTGCGCGAACTAAAGGCACAGGGCCGTTCGATCCTTCTGGTGGAACAGAATTTTTCAGTCGCCAAAGCCCTGGGAGACAGCGCGGTTGTCATGGATGACGGGCGCGTAATCTGGACCGGGGCCATGGCGGAACTTGCAAGCAATAAAGACCTTCAGGAAAACCTGATGGGTCTAAGCATGGAGGCGCACTGAATGACCGCCGCTCCTGATCACAGACCAACCTTCGCGGACGTTTCGCTGGGTGAGCGTCTGGACAAGGCGATGCCGTTTCTGTTGATCCCGATCCTCGTGGTGCTTGGGTTCTTCGCGATCGGCGCTCCATCATCCTGGCTGACTTTGACCGTGTCGGGCCTCGCCATGGGGATGATGATTTTCATCATGGCATCCGGGCTTACGCTGGTGTTTGGCCTGATGGATGTCATAAACTTTGGTCACGGTGCATTCGTGTCCGTCGGGGCCTTCGTCGGAATCTCGGTCCTGATTGCGCTTGGCGACTGGACCGGAGCGACTTCACTACTCCTCAATATGTCGGCGGTTTTTCTTGCTGTTGTGGCTGCCATGACTGTGACCGGTGCGTTGGGCTGGGTGTTCGAACGAGTGATCGTCAAACCCGTCTACGGCGCACACCTAAAGCAGATTCTTGTCACCGTTGGCGGCCTGATCGTGATCGAACAGCTGATCCATGTGATCTGGGGCCCGGATGAAATCTTTATCAACCGCCCCGAAATGCTGAAAGGCGCGATAACCTTTGCAGGCGCCGCGATGGAAAAATATCGCCTTCTCGCCGTGGGGATCGGAGCTGTTCTGTTCATTGCCATGCGTATGATCCTGCGCCGTACCAAGATCGGATTGATCGTTCGGGCAGGCGTCGAAAACGGCCCGATGGTCGAAGCGCTGGGGTATCGTCTGCGCGTGGTTTTCGTCGGCGTTTTCATCGCCGGATCAGCGCTTGCTGGCTTGGGCGGTGTGATGTGGGGCCTTTATCAAGAGGTTATCACTGCGGGCATGGGCGAACGCATGATGGTCCTTGTATTCATCGTGGCAATTATCGGTGGTCTTGGCTCGATCGAGGGCGCTTTCATAGGCGCGCTCCTGGTCGGGCTTTTGCAGAACTACGTGGCATTCCTCGAACCCAAACTGGCGCTTGTGTCCAACATCGCGCTGATGACTGCAATCTTGATGTGGCGGCCGCAAGGTATGCTGCCTGTAGTGAAGGCCAAGTGAAATGATTGTACGTCTGATATCTGGCGACACGCCCCGTTCTCCCGTTCTGACGGCGCTGCTGCTGCTGATCCTGATATGCTTGGCCGGTGCGCCGTTCATCTTTGAAGGCGTGCGCGCTTTGGACACCGCTGCTCGGATCTGCATCTTTATCGTACTGGTGGCAGGCTATGACCTGCTTCTTGGCTACACCGGGATCGTGAGTTTTGCCCATACAATGTTTTTTGGCATGGGCGCGTATGGCGTCGCGCTTGCGTCCACACATATGGGGCGCGGGTTTGATTCCCTTCTGGTCGGCTCGGTTCTGGGCGCGTTGGCAGCAATCGTCCTGGCACTGCTGATTGGCCTATTCAGCCTCCGAGTGCGTGCGATATTCTTTGCGATGATCACGCTTGCCGTTGCATCTGCCGTCGCAGTTCTTGTGTCGCAGTTTTCTGACATCACCGGTGGTGAGGACGGGCTGACCTATAAAATCCCGCGCGTTCTGACCTCTGCCAACAGGATGGGCGAGGTGATGGGGGTCAAGTTCACGGGGAAAATCCTGAACTACTACCTGATCTTCTTCAGCTCGCTGGTGCTGTTCCTGCTTCTTCTGCGTATCGTGAATTCTCCTTTCGGTCGCGTCCTGCAAGCCATCCGCGAGAACGATTTTCGAGCCGAGGCAATCGGCTACCAGGTCGTATGGTATCGCACGGCCGCAACCTGCTTATCGGCGGCCACCGCTGCGCTTGCCGGAAGCTTGTTTGCAATTTGGCTACGGTATGTTGGGCCCGACACAACGCTAAGCTTTGAGATTATGCTCGACATTCTGCTGATGGTCGTCATTGGCGGCATGGGCACGATGTATGGAGCGGTGCTGGGTGCGGTGCTTTTTGTACTTGCACAGACCTATCTTCAGAATCTCATGGGCGCGGCGTCTCATGCCACCGAAGGTTTGCCGCTGATCCCCGAGCTTGTTGATCCCGACCGCTGGCTGATGTGGCTGGGCATCCTGTTTATTCTCAGCGTTTATTTCTTCCCAACCGGCATCGTCGGGCGCCTGCGCGGGCAGCGTACCGCATGAGCGTTCCGCTAGTTTTTTTGCACGGCTGGGCCATGAATGGTGCGGTTTTTGATGGGGTCAAAACACAGCTCGGGCCGGGTTTCGACTGTTATGCACCAGATTTGCCCGGACATGGTTCCCGGGAAATGGATGAGCCCAGCCTTGCACGCTGTGTCGAGGTTGCGAGCGAAATCATCAATCAGTTGGATCATCCTGTTTTGGTCGGCTGGTCCATGGGGGCCGCTGTTGCGTGGCAGTATCTTGCGCAGGAAGGCACCCAAAGCTTGAGTGGGCTGGTTACCATCGACATGAGCCCGCGATTGCTGCCTGACGATCAATGGGCGTTTGGACTGGGCGGCCAAAATACTGAGGCTGTTCTATCCACGTCCTCGAAAATCGAATTTCAATGGCGCAGCATGGTCAAAAACATTCTGCACAACATGTACGCGCCCAACGGGCTCCAGGAGGCGAATGAAGACGCGATGAGGGCGCTTCTTTTGAAGCAAGACCCGACAGCGCTGCGCCCGATTTGGGACGATCTAATTGCAATGGATGCACGGCAGAGCATCGACGCGATCGATATTCCGTACTTGGTTTGCGCGGGGGCGCATAGCAGGCTTTACGATCCGGAAGTGGCCTATTGGATCGAACGGCATTCGCCTATGGCCGAGGTGCGGGTTTTCCAGAACTCCGGGCATTCTCCGCATCTCGAAGAGCCTGACGCCTTTTGCGATGCCATCCGGCGGTTTGTCAGGACATTGGAAAGCACAAAGACTGAGCGCAGGAGGGCACTGACGGAATGACGAAATCCTCTGCTTCCCAACCAAAAACCAAACGCGGGGTTGAGCGCCGCGCAAAGCTCCTTGCGGCTGCTGAGCAGGTGATCGGTGAAAAGGGTTTTGCAGCCGCTTCAATCGCCGACATTACACGTACGGCAGAAACGGCACTTGGCACGTTCTACATCTACTTTTCCAGCAAGGAAGCACTGTTTCGTGAGCTGGTCGAGGACATGGGCCGCGCCACAAGAACGCAAACGACCGAACAGATCGTCGGCGCGCCAAACCGATTGGAAGCAGAGCGTGCCGGGCTGGAGGCCTATTTGCGCGTGGTTCGTGACCGGCCGTTGCAATACCGCATTGTCGAAGAGGCACGGTTCGTTGATCCCGAAGCCTACCGCACCTACTACACAGAGTTTGGCAAGGCTTACGCCGATCAGTTGGAGCACGCCGTACTCAAGGGCGAGATTTCTCAAGGGGACGCGGAGGTCAGAGCCTGGGCCCTGATGGGGATTGCGAAGGCTTTGGGCGAGCGCTACGTGCTTTGGGACGACAACGTCGACATCGACCGCGTTGTCGCCGAGGCACATAAGTTGATCTGCAACGGCTTGGCCCCATGAGCAGGTTGGTCGCCTGGCACATAGAAGACCTGCCAAACTCCGAGCCCTGCTGTCTGATCCGTTTGCAAGCGCCTCGCTCAAATGCTCTGGAGCCCGGCATTCTCGACGAACTGCACCTTGCTTTCGATGCGCTGGAGCAATCGGATGTGAAAAAAGCACTGATCTCAGGCGGGCGCAATTTTTCGACCGGCGGTGATGTAGGTCGGTTTGCCGAGGCAGCCCGGGCTGGGCAGGTCGAAAGCTATACTGCAAAGGTCGTAACCGTACTGCAGGCGCTGGTATTGCGCATGGTCGAGATGCCCGTAGTCTTGGCTTCGGCCGTGCGCGGTGCGGCGACTGGTGGGTCAGCCGGAATGGTGTTTGCCTCTGATCTGGTGGTTGCAGCGCCAGACGCGTTTCTTCAGCCCTATTACGGGGTGGTGGGGTTTGCCCCGGACGGCGGATGGACCGCCCTTTTGCCGGACTTGATTGGCGGCGCAAACGCAAGGGGCTGGATAATGGCCAACCATCGGCAGGGCTCAGAGCAGCTGAGAAGCCTTGGGCTTGTTCAGGCTGTTGATAACAATCCCGAAATGCGAGCCGCGAAGCTGCTTGCCCAGATCGAAACCGGCACGGCGCTGGCAACAAAGTCCCTGTTCTGGGACGACAAGCGCCGGGCGGTCGTCAAAACACGACTCGAGGCCGAGACCGAGTCCTTCAGGGCCATGATTGGACGACCGGAAACTCTGACTAAGATGCAAGAATTCCTTCAGCCAAGGGATGAAAGAAATGTTTGACCAGATCCCTGACATGGCCGCGAAAAGGGCGGAGCTTTCGCCCAATGCCCTTGCGTTTCATGACACGTCGTCGTCGCGCAATTGGAGCTTTGGCCAGATAAATGATGCCGCCAATGCAGTTGCGGCCGGTCTCTCTGGCCTTGGCCTTTCCGAGGGCGACCGAATGGCCATGCTGTGCCAGAACTCTGCAGAGTTTTTCATCACCCTTTTTGCCTGCCAAAAAACAGGCATCATTCTCTGCCCCCTAAATTGGCGTCAGCCCGCGCCGGAGCTTGTCGAAACTCTGGAGCAAGTTGGTGTCTCGGTTTTGCTCACAGACGCCGAGTTCCAAAAAGTTGCAGCCGAAACGGCAAGAGGGATCGGGGCACCGCTCCTGACGATAGAAAACGATCTTGCAGGATGGATCGAGCAAGGTGGCCCCAAGTTGGCGGCTTCGATCCCCTCTGATCGACCTTGGTATCTGCTCTTCACGTCTGGAACGACGGGCTTGCCCAAGTCCGTCATCCAAACCGCAGGAATGGCATGGGCAAACACCATTAACATCGGGCAAGCCATCGATATCGCATCGACTGACCGCTCCGCGTGTTTCTTGCCGTTGTTCCACACGGCGGGGATCAACCTATACACACTGCCCATTTTTCTATCCGGCGGTTCATCGACAATCTTTCCAAAGTTCGATGTGGACGAGATACGCGACCTAATCGCGTCCGGTCAGATCAACCAGTTCTTCGCCGTACCCGCAGTCTATCAGGCATTGTCGCTTGCCCCCTGGATTGACGAACTTGATTGGCACAACATCCGTTGCGGTTGCGGCGGTGCCCCCCTCTCGGAACCGTTGATCCGATTTTTTGCGGGTCGCGGTGTGAAAGTCCTGAATGGCATGGGCATGACTGAAACTGGCCCAACTGTTTTTCTGATGGATCCCGCCCATGCCGAGCAAAAGATCGGTTCGGTCGGTAAACCGCAAAGCCTGACGCAAGTACGATTGAGCGGAGTACCCGATGGCAGGGAAGGAGTTGGCGAATTGCACATCAAAGGCCCCGGTGTGACGCCGGGCTATTTTGCCAATCCAGAAGCTACGGCAAATACCTTCACCGAAGACAAGTGGCTCAAAACCGGAGACATCGCGCGTCGCGACACAGACGGGTACTACTACATCGTCGACCGCATCAAGGACATGTACATCTCAGGCGGCGAAAACGTCTATCCGGCTGAAGTTGAGAAGGTTTTGTATTCCCATCCCGCCGTTCTCGAGGCAGCTGTGATCGGTGTGCCCGACGATAGATGGGGAGAGGTTGGCGCCGCGTTCATTCTATTGCGACCGAAACAAACGCTTGATGCCGAAAACCTGCGTTCTTGGTGCCGCGAACGTTTGGCCGGCTACAAAATTCCCGCATATGTGAGAGTTGTCCCGGATTTCCCACGCACCGCGGCCGGCAAAATTCGCAAGCCCGCTCTGATCGAGGCTTTTGGTCATGATTGACCTCCAACAACGCTGGACCCCGACGCAAGATGACTTTGATGCCTTTGCGCGCGTGTCCGGTGACGACAACGCGATCCATGTGGACCCGGATTTCTGCGCCGACACGACATTCGGTCGGACGGTGTCTCACGGCATGCTGCTCTACGCCAAGCTCTGGGGCATGCTGAAGAAAAACGACCCATCCCTCAACACGTCTTCACAGAGTCTCATGTTTCCAAATCCGGCATTTGCCGGAGAGCCGCTGGATTTGTCCATTAAACAGGAGACGCAAGGACGCTTGATAATGCGTGCCGTTCGGGTTGCCGACGGCGCAGAATGTTTGATCGGGAAGGCAGAAATCCGATGTTGAAAGTTGGACAATCCGCTCACATCGCTCGGCGGTACACCGAAGAAGACATACGCGCCTTCACTTCGCTGAGTGGGGGCAAATCTGAAGGCGTCCCCGAGCCGCTGCTCGCCGCTCTGTTTTCTTACCTACTTGGTGTCGAGCTACCAGGTTCAGGCACCAACTACCTAAAACAAGATCTAAAGTTTAATGCTGCAGCACCACTGGACACAGTCCTGACAGCGCAAGTCTCGATTACGAAACTGCGCCCCGAAAAACATCTGGTGGATCTCTGGGCGAGCTGTACGACCCCCGACGGCACCGTGATTTGCGAGGGCCGCAGCCTGGTAAAAGCCAAAGATGTATGTGGAGCCTTTCGTGAACAGACATAGGTCTGCAACGATCCTAAAAAGAAAGAGCAGTCCTTCCCTGGCATTCACTTAACAATAGGATTGCCTATAGAACGGACGCTCCCGGCAAGCGCAGCGAATAACCGCTTGTAAGCCCAAAGCGGTGTTCTTGCTGCGAAGGATTACCTTCAGTTTAACACCCTAAAAAATCTATACCTTACGTCACCCCCTTCATCAGGTTTGCCAGATGGTTTTACAGGCGAGCCTGAGGTAGCCTTCAATAACTTCTTCGCCATCTTGAGGGTTCAGTTATGATCTCCAAACGCGTATTTTTGTCCAGTCTTGCATCGACCGCTGCGCTGGCGCTGGTGCCGGCGCGGGCCCGCGCTCAAGCTCCAGATGCAACGCTCTTCACGAACGTGCGTGTTTATGACGGGATGTCCGATGAATTGACCGAACTCACGAACGTTCTTGTCGAAGGGGAAATGATCAAGGATGTCTCGCCCGCAGCTGATGCCGCGCCAGAAGTGCCGCGCATCGATGGAGCTGGACGGACCTTGATGCCGGGGCTCCTCGACATGCATGTGCACCTCCAGTGGAACCAGGACCCTGCTGGCTTCCTGACAGCACGTCCAGATTATATTGCTGCATTGGCATTGAGCGAAAGTGAAGCCACCCTGATGCGTGGCTTTACCAGTGTCCGTGATACTGGTGGCGGCATTCTCGGTTTGGCGCGCGCCATAGACGAGGGCCTCCACCCCGGTCCGCGCATTCAGGCGTCAAACGCTGCGATTTCAATGACCGCCGGTCATGGCGATCTTCGGCCGCGATCCGTGCGTCCGAGAGCCTTCGGCGGGCCGCCGTTCACAGAAGCGGAGCGGCTTGGGATCACACTTTTCGCAGACGGGGTTCCTGAAGTTCTGGCGGCTGCACGCGAGCAGTTCCGGCAGGGTGCGCACTTCATCAAAGTCTTTTCAGGCGGCGCCGTTACTGGCCTCTACGACCCATTGGATATCAACGAGTATTCGCCGGCAGAACTCGAAGCGGCAGTAGAGGAGGCCAAACGTTGGAACACTTACGCGACCTCGCACGCATACATGGACACATCGGTTCGGGCCGCCATTGAGGCAGGTTACCAATGTATTGAACACTGCAACCTCATGACGCCTGAGTCGATGGAGTTGGCCGTGGAAAAAGGGGTCTGGCTTTCAACCCAGGTTGGCTTTTTTGCAGCAGACATTCCGGCAGGGTTCACGCCCGCCCAGGCAGAACGCCAAAAGATGGCGTTTGATGGTCTCGACGCCATGCTTCGATTAGCGCGAGAGTCCGGCGCTAAGATTGCACTCGGAACAGACTTTGTCGGATCGAGGCAAACGAAAGCAACGCAGTTGGAGGAATTGCAGCTCAGGACGCCATGGTTCAGCAACGCCGAGATTTTGCGGCAGGCAACAGGTCTGAATGGTCAGCTTTGGGACTTGACCGGCCCGCGTAATCCCTACCAGGCTGGTCCAGTCGGTGTCATCCAACCCGGAGCCTACGCAGATATTCTGCTCGTGGACGGAGACCCGATTGCCGACCTTACGGTCATGGCCTCTGCGGACAATTTCGATGTGATTATGAAGAACGGCAAAGCGCACAAGAACAATCTGGCCTGAGACATTTCCCGAGGGTTAAGATAGACACTGGTGTTGCATGCGAATGACCGAAGAGTCCGCAATGCAGTCATTGAGCGTAGGTGAGCGAACGTCTGCCTTGAGCCCTAACCTGCTAGTGCTGCGACTTACTTAAAGGTCTGCTTCCGTGAAACTTATCAGAATGGCGCGTTGATAGATTTATGTCCGCTGAGAATTGTCGTGGCGTATCGACAGCAAAAAATCTCTTTGACGACCAGCAGATTGATGACAGTTCAAGGGAACCCCGCGCGCATGTAGGCGATGATCTTCCAGATGTCTTCTTCACTCAGCACTTCCTTGAAGGCTGGCATGTCTGTTCCGAAGCGTTCGCCGCCCTCGGAAATTGTCCAAAGAAGATACTCGTCCCCCGACATAGGCATCTGAACGAACCATCGAAGGAGGGCGGGAGAGGGCACGAGCGAACGTCCGGCTTCACCGTCGCCCAAGCCCTCTGCTCCATGACAGCTTGCGCAGTTTTCCGTGTATAGCGTCCTGCCCTCCGAAACATTGCTGGGCGTTGCACGAATGGTGCTCCGAGCCCCGCGATAGGCTGCGGGCACACCCTCGTTCATGTATGTCCAGTGTCGCTGCATGCGTTGCTGCTGGCCCGGTCCCATGTTGCCATGTCCCCAGCCATCCATGCGTTCAGACCACATGTGGCCCGGTCCCATTGGCCCATGACCCCACCAGTCTCCTCGATGCTGTTGGGCAATGGCCACTCCGGCGATAGTGATAGACAAAACGCCTAAGGCAAGAATGCGTAATCGACTCCGTGTCATCTTCTCCTCCTTCGTACTGTTTCCGCTCGATGACTGTCGCCTCAGGCCGCTTCGTAACTCGTGAATACCTCGGTAGCGCCGTCCCGACGGAACAAAAACACATCGTAAGCCTCACGACGATCTTCCGGCCCCATCCCAGGCGAACCGAAAGGCATCCCAGGAACAGCAAGTCCAATGGCGCTAGGTCGCTCCTCCAACAGACGACGAATGTCGGCAACCGGTACGTGCCCCTCGATCATGTAGCCATCGATCTCGCCTGTATGGCAGGAGATCATTTTTTCGGGAATGCCGTTGTCCAATTTGTGGCGGACGAGCAGTGTTCCAAAGCTGCGCTCCTCGGTAACGCGAAAGCCTTCCTGCCGAAGGATATCGATCCAAGCACTGCAACAGCCGCAATTCGGATCCTTGAGAACATGGATGGAAGGTGTGTTTTGCGCAAACGTGGCAAATGGTGCTGTGCTGGCGAAGCCTGCGGCGTAAGTCAGTATTTGGCGGCGTTTCAGGTGCATAGTGAGAGTCCTCTTTACTTGCGACTCAATTGAGCAAATTTCGCATCATTCGTGATAGGTTGTCTTCATCCCCGGTAAGCATGCTGATGTTCTCCAACTTCCCGGCGCTCGGCGAGCGCTTGGCGCACGATCTGGAAAGCAGAAGAAAGAAACAGCGTTGCCATGATCGCTGCGACAATCAGATCTGGCCAACCGCTTGCCGTTCCCCAGACGCCCAAGGCCGCAAACATAACGGCCACATTGCCGATGGCATCGTTCCGCGAACAGAGCCAGACAGAGCGGACATTGGCATCGCCGTCTTTGTAGCTGACAAGCAACAACACACTGGCAAGGTTTGTAGCCAGTGCAAGAGCTCCGATTATGCCCATGATCTCAGCTTCAGGGACGCCGACATAGAAGACGCGGTATACGGTCGATCCGAATACCCAAAGGCCCATCAAAAGCAAGCTCACCCCTTTGGCCAAAGCTGCATTGGTGCGGGCGCGAACTGAGGCACCGATCACAGCGAGCGAGATACCATAGGTCAGTGCGTCGCCGAGGAAGTCGAGAGCATCAGCCTGAAGCGCCTGTGACTTTGCGTAGTGACCAGCGGTCATCTCGACTACGAACATCGTCGCGTTCAACGCAATGACGATCCATAGCCGCCTTTTGTAATCATCTGACACGCCATCGAACTTGGCGTCATGCCCACAACATCCTGACATTGGAAAGCCTTTTTGAATCTGTCTTGATCATAGTGTAGTGCCTCTAGTGACTAGAGGTTCAAGAGGTATTTTCATGTTTTCCATCGGAGAGCTTTCAAAGCGCACGAAAGTCAAAGTTCCGACCATCCGCTACTACGAAGAAATGGGGCTGCTGGCAGAGCCGGAACGTACAGCTGGAAACCAGAGGCGTTACACAAATGAGGGTCTGGAACGCCTGAGCTTCATCCGTCATGCGCGTGATCTTGGCTTCTCCATAGAAGCGATTTCTTCGCTGATCGAGTTGCAAAATCATCCGGACCGGTCATGCGAAGCCGCCACCAAGATTGCCGAAGGTCAGTTGTCCGAAGTGCGAGCGAAGATCAAAAGGCTAAAGGCGCTGGAGAATGAACTGAAGCGTATTGCTCAAGGATGCGACGGTCGTGGCGTAGTAGAAGACTGTTATGTCTTGGCTTCGCTTGCAGACCACGACCTGTGTGATCAAGATCACTGATCCCAAAAGCGGACATCAATTAAGTGATCATAATCGGCAGCTTCGTCCCGCAAAGTAGACGCTCTAGCAAGTTACAACAAACGAACGCATTCGATACCAAAGCGGACACTGCGGGTATCAGTTTCCAATAGAAAATTCGTTTCTAAAAATCAACGTTGCGCTTATGCGGGTAAGCCCGCCAAACGCAGAGACTCGCAGTCTTTTTCCAATCGTTCTAAGTCAGAGAAAAGCTGAGTTTCTGCCCAGTCCGATATGGAAAACTGAGGACGGTATTTCATCACATTCCGCGCCTCATCGCGAGCGGCCTCAACGTTATCCGTTTCCATATGTACGATAACGAGGTCGAGGTGCCCAAAACCTTCAACCCTTTGACTATACTCGGTGAATGCCTCCTTGGCTTCCTCGTATTGACCGTCGAGCCGAAGGGCCAAACCCAAAACACCAGCATACCAGCCCGGATAATGAGGGTTGAGAGTAATGGCTTGCCGCGCCACGCGGATAGCTTCTTTTGCCTGTCCATCGAACGCTAGTGTAATCGACAACCTTGCAGCGACGTCCGCGTGATTTGGATTTAGCTGAAGCGCTTCGTTGAACTTCTCGATAGCCGGTTTCAGCTTGCCATCGATTGCATCCGCGAAACCCGCAATTGCATGAGCCTCTGGGTTGTAACTGTCTATTTTCAGAGCGCGTCGAGCGCAGTCGCGCGCCTCTGCCAGCGCCGCATTTCGGTCTGCTACAAAGCCATGCCTTGCTTCCACAGTACAAATGAACCCCAAAGTGCAATATGGAGCAGAGTAACCAGGATCCAGAGAAATTGCCTGCTGAGCAAACCGGCGAGCGTCAGCCTGTGCTTCCTTTGTTATTCTGCGAGAAGCCTCCACAGCTTGCAGTTGAGCAGTCCAGGCATCCAGATTTTTGGTCCCCGAACCCCTGAAACGGGCCATCTCGCCTGCCAGCAATTCGACTTGAAGTTCAGTCGCAATTCTCAGAGCAATTTCATCCTGAACCTCGAATACGTCTTCTATCAGGCGATCAAACCGGTCTGCCCAAATATGCATGCCGGACTTCGCATCTATTAGCTGCGCGGTAATTCGCACACGACTACCGCTTTGGCGGATACTTCCCTCGAGAACAAGATCGACTCCTTGTTCCAGTCCGACCTGTTTCACATCCACGGAACGCCCCTTGTAGACGAAAGTGGAATTCCGCGCGACGACCAGTAAGTTCGGGAGTTTTGACAGGGTGGTAATTATCTCTTCGGTAATGCCATCGGAAAAAAATTCCTGATCGGGGTCGGAAGAAAGATTGTCAAAAGGTAGGACGCCGATCAGCAATGACTTCGTATGACTCGCGGGCGTCACTCGCGGTGGAGCTGAGCCAGGTGGCGACCATTGGAATACTTCGACTGGTGACGGGGCATTTTTGAAATGCCGTTCGCCAGCGCGGTGAAATCGCTCGGCGAGCCTCTCATCAAGGCTGCGATGGACGACATCGGAAATCAACACAGCCGCTTCGTCGGAAGCCTCTTGTAGCCGCGCAGCTATGTTGATCCCATCGCCGAAGATGTCATCTTCGTCGAATACGACATCTCCAAGATGCACGCCCACTCGCAGTTTAAGTGAAGACTGGGCTGACACTTGGCTTTGAAGATCGAGGGCGCATCGCACGGCGCCCGAGACCGAACTAAACTCGACGATCCATCCATCGCCCATCCTCTTTACGATATTGCCGCGATGATCACTGACCAATGGATCGAATATCTTTCGACGCAGGACACGGAGTTCACTGAGAGTTCTGTTCTCATCCGCCTTTATTTGGCCCGAGTAGTTTACTACATCGGCCGAGAGTACTGCGGAAAGTTTGCGGTCTCCGTTCATGTCTCTTCGTAACGTATAGTACGTTTCATGGAAAAGACATCTTGTTTTGGAACCTTCTCACGAACTTCGACCGGCCGCATTGTCCGCATAGCCACCGTCGGTCGATCCTGCAGCTTCGGTCACTGGGGGCTCCGTGCTGCGGTTAGGGGAAATTCAGTGAATTTTTGCGGCGCGGACGAAGTCGACATTCACTTTTGCATAAAGATTACGACGGCGATTGCGCCAATACCCGGTATCAAAAGTTTGCAGAAACAGGTTATCCCGAGCGCTCCCGCCTCAGGATCAGGTGCGCGAGATTTCGGATCATTCTGCTCCTAGAGCGCTCCCGCCTAAAGATGGGCGTGAACAACCGAAAGCGCGTGATTGAGAGTGTTCACTGCGAACTCTCTTTGGCTGTCCGGATCATTTAGAGGCAAACGTGCATCTTCCTGTTCTGCCTTGTCGCCCACAGGAAACTTTTCGCCTTCCAATACTGTTCCCCAAACCTGAATGTCCTTGATTGCCATGGGATCCACCGTCAATGGGTTGTCATCCAAAATAGTGAAGTTCGCACGCTTGCCAGGTTCGATACTGCCAAGGTCCCGTTCAAGACGATGAGAATAGGCGGCGTTGATTGTCACTCCACGCAAGGCCTCTTCGACCGGGACCGTCTGATCCTGTCCTGCTACCCGACCGGAACTCGTCACGCGGTTCACCGCACACCACATTAGGAACAATGGATCACCGGGCGCCATCGGCATATCGGAATGCAATGACCAGGATACGCCCGCTCGATCCAGATCTCCAAGACGGACCATCTCATTGGCGCGTTCAGGACCAAGACCGGTTTTACTGTATTGATCCGCAAGTGCCGTAACGTAGTAGGGATTTGCAGAAACAATCGCACCCAGACGTTTGATACGATCGACCTGATCGGGCGCACTCACAGCAAAGTGCACGATCACCGTTCTATGATCGAAACGCGGGTTTCTGCGTAAGTTTCGCTCTAAGGCGTTCAATACACGGTCCAACCCGGCGTCACCGTTGACGTGAATATGAACTTGGTAGCCGGCGTCCCAATAGGTTTGAAACGCGCGTTCAAAGGCCGGCAGGTCCATCATCCACTCGCCATGGTAATCGCCAAGCGGATCGTCCCTCAGTTGAATGGCAAGGGAATATATCGCACCGTCCGCAAAAAGCTTGACGCTGCCTTTGGACATACTGGTCTTGCCACCATACCAGTCGACAAGTGCTTCTGTCTGTTCGATCACTTCTTCAGCATTGTCATATTTGGCGATCAGGCTTTTTCCATCTGGAATGAAGCTCCACCGAAACGGCATTGAGGGTGCGGAGAATACAGCGTTCACCGCATCCTGAACCGGGCGTGCGAGAATGCCGCCGGGCTCGTTGCCGTAGGTCACGCCTTTCGCATGCAAATAATCGCGCATGGTCTCCAAACCAGCGCGAAACTTTTCAGGGGTCGCCACGTATGGCGCAATCAAAGGCAGAACTGCAAACAAACCCTGTTCCCAGAAGTGCCCATGCTCAAAGCTGGATTGCATCTTTTCTGAGTCGGACCAAGCGTCCATGACCTCCTCGGTAACGCCTGCGGCCTCCATTGCAGCTGAATTCAGGATGAATTCGTGGCAAGAGCGGGCCCACACAAAGATAGGTCGTTCGCTGCTGATCTGGTCAAGGTCCGACCGTGTCAGTGGACCATAAAATGCAGCGTGGTATCCCCATGTCATGACAGGGGTGTCCGGGTCTTGCTGACCATCAACAGCTTCGGACAACCGTGCCAGAAAGTCATCCTTGTCCACAACGGCGCGCGATAAACCCTGTGGCAAGTCCCACTCCTCTATCGAAAGAATGACGGACGAAAGGCTCAAGCCGCCCAAAACTGGGTGATCATGCTGGGCGATAAAGCCGGGAACGATGATGTGGTCGGCGAATGTGTCATCAACGGTGAAGGGCTGTTCACCAATCGCCTCTTGAACTTGCTCTCTAGTGCCGGTCGCCAAAATCCGACTGTTTACAACAGCAACGGCTTCGGCGCTTGGAAGGTCGGGATCAAGTGTGACGATCTCGCGCGCCGTAAAAATCGTGACTTCATCAAGATCGAGTATCGCTCCGCCAAGATCGGTCAGCGTGCCTTCTTGCCCGAACAATGTACTCGGAGCAACGAGGATCGTCGTGCTCGTCAAGAAGGACCTAATAAATGCCCGTCTGGAGGTGTTTCCCATGGTGGATGCCTCTCCCTAATGCACTTAACTAACACAAAATACGCAGATGTTTTCAATGCGGTTAACCAAAAGACGCCCGTAAGCCGCACCAGAAGAAACGCTCTTCAGAGTTTTGCTGACTTGGAGTCCTTCGAACCGCAGTTCTTGATGGAGGCCAATCGAAGCATTCAGCCTCTGTCTTCCCCAAGCTGTCTTTGGGTTCGATCCGGTTACTCGCTCCATTGCGACCAATGTCTGTTTTTTCCGCAGAGCAGTCATTCGTCCAAACTCTACGAGCACTGCTCGGAGCCATAATCTGACACTCGCCATCGAGTATGCTAAGCTGGATCGTGCGAGGCACACATACACTCAGAAACCGCATCTTTGGGAGGACGGATGTATGATCATGCGCATTTTTCAGGTGACAACGCGGCCGGGAAAAGAAGAGGAGTTTGGCCGCTTTTTTCGCGACACTGCGATCCCGTTGATGAAAAGCACCCCTGGAATCGTGCACCTTTTTCCGGGCGCGCCGAGAGAGGATACCCCACGAGAGTTCAGTTTCGTTATGGTTTGGGAGAGCCTGGAGGCACTGAAGTCGTTTGTGGGAGAAAACTACCAAAGCCCGCACATCGATCCGATAGAAGCTGACCTCGTCGAGTCTCGATCCATAAAGCATTATGACTTGGTCGACGGTTAATCGCGAACGGGAGGATCAGGATGCCGAAGGGTAGGGGAAAATCGCTGCCAGAACGCGTCCTTGGTCTGAACGAACAAAAGGCTGAGGACTTGGCGGCCTTGGAACTCCGGTTGCGGGAGGCGCTGGATCGGCAAAAGGCGACCGCCAAAATCCTGGAGGTCGTCAACAGCTCTATTAAAGACCCTCAACCTGTCTTCAACTCGATTGTTGAAGCGGGTCAAACGCTGTTCCCAAAGTCGACAGTCAGCATTGGATTACAGGACGGCGACAAACTGATTTTGGGAGCAATTTCTGGTCCCGAACCGGCTGGTGTCGAGGCTTGGCGGCGTCGCTTTCCGGCGCCACTTCATCCAGAAACAATCCATGGCCATGTCATTTTGAACGGCGAGGCGATTGATCTGCCGGACGTCGCCGCATCGAAAGACAGGTTCCGTATAGGGGCTGGAAACTTCCTCGCCTCAGGGTTTCAGGCAGTCACCATGGTGCCAATTTCACAAGGAGGACAAACTGTTGGAGCTCTCGCCGTGTTGAGGCATTCAACCGGAAAACTTCAAAAAGAGCAGTTCGATATTCTCACAACATTTGCGGCACAAGCGAACATCGCCTTGGACAACTTACACTTGCTGAGCCAGATGCGTGAGGCGAATGACACTTTGACACACGTGTCCAAACAGCTTGCCAAATACATGCCACCCCAACTCTACAAGTCAATCATTGCCGGCGACCAGCAAGCGGCCATCGAAAGCCGCCGCCGAAAGCTCACGATCTTCTTCTCAGACATCGTCGACTTCTCCGAAATCACAGATCATCTCGAAGCCGAGGAGCTGACTACTTTGTTGAATGAGTATCTTTCAGCAATGTCCGAAATCGCCCTGAAGCACGGCGCATATTTCGACAAGTTTATCGGTGACGCCATGATGCTGTACTTTGGCGAACCCGAAAGCCTCGGGGTAGAAGAAGATGCCGCTGCATGTGTGCGAATGGCAATAGATATGCAACGCAAGCTTGGCCACTTGCAAACGGAATGGCAGCGCAAAGGATTGATCGATCGACCATTTCGCGCTCGCATGGGCATAAACACTGGTTACTGCACTATTGGAAACTTCGGCTCGGAAGACCGGATGGACTACACTGCTATCGGACGCGAAGTGAACCTTGCTGCGAGACTTGAGGCCGAGTGTGATCCAGGAGGTCTCTTACTCGCTGCCGAATCCTATTCTTTGGTAAAAGACTGGCTTCCGGTTGAGGAACGAGAGCCTGTTCGAGTGAAGGGATTTCAAAACCCCATTCGCACGTATGCTGCGACCGCTATTTATGAAAGTGCCGACCGCGATAGCCGCATTATTCACGAGGAAGATGAAGGCTTTTCTCTTACAGTTGATCGTGCTCGCATAAGCAAGGGGGCAATCCTCCGACTAAAGTCCCTTGTTTCAGATCTGGACGACTAGTCAAATTTTCGGTCACGGCAGCTCAGTCCAAAACCTGTGACCTCACATATTAAAAATGGCTGCACGACAATCGAAAGGCCAGTTTCCCGCCACGCTGCGACGCCAGGACGGGCTTCATTGAGAAATCGCGTGTGCAAAAGACCGCTTTCACGCGTGCAAGTGGGAACCAATGGCAAAGCCAACCACACTTCACAAGATGGTGAGTAGCAGGCTTGGCAGTCCAGAGCGATGAGTTGCACTAATCGCACCGTGTACTGTGCTAAAAAAGGGCGGACTCGTATCACTTACAGTATCGGGGTATTCGTCATGCGCTTTTCTCTCACCATCGCAACACTCGTTGTCTTGGCCACTCAGTCTTTTGCGCAAGACTCCGTTCTCATCGGGGACGCCCCGCTTCCTGCCGACATTGCAATTGATATAACGCCAGATTCTCCTTTTCTTGGAATCTGGACGGGGAGATGGGACTCTTGGAGAAGTCATATCCTCGTCGTCGAAAACCGAGATGAGGATGGGTTGTTCAATGTTGTTTACTCGGTCGGACGTGGCCAGCATGGCCGCGGAAACTGGTTTCGAAGCAAAGCGCGTTTAGATGGGAACACTTTGGTGTTCACCGACAACGACTTCGCGGCGCGTTATTCAATTTCGGGTACCGGGCGACTGCGGGGCACCTATCCAACCGAGGATCGCGTCGCAATACTCGAGCGACAAACCCTCTCAGAAGTCCTCGCGACGGCGACCCGCCAGTGGTTTGAGGTTGGAACGCGAGACTTCCTTACGACGGAACTCCGAGAGGACGGCGCAACAGTCGAGCTTGCTGTGGCTATCTATCGACCTCCTGGTGATGGGCCTTTCCCGTTGGCTCTCGTTCATCACGGCTCAACCGGCTCTGGAACCGATCCGCAGGCTTTTGATCGGTTCTTTTCCAACGACTGGCTTGCGGACGTTCTGAACTCACACGGTTGGATCGCTGCGTTCCCACAGCGCCGCGGTCGGGGTGGGTCCGACGGATTGTATGACGAGGGCTTTGCTGAAGATCGGACCGAGGGCTATTCGACGGAGGCCCGGCTATCTTTGGCAGGGGCGGAACGTGCGCTGATGGATGCAAAAGCAGCGCTGCATGCGTTGCAGGAACGACCGGATGTGAGTGATGGATCGGTTCTACTGATTGGTTTCTCGCGCGGGGGCATTGTTGCCCTTATGCAGGCCGGCGACGATCCGGGAAACACCGCTGGTGTGATCAACTTCGTTGGGGGATGGATGGCAGAGGGCTACGGTGATCCTCAAATCAATCCGACGCTCTTTCGACGTATTGGAACATTCGATGGGCCGGTGCTTTCCATCTATGGGGAAGATGACATGTTCTACAGCATCGAGCATTCCCTATCCAACCTCACCGCAATGGAAGCGATGGGTGCCAATAGTGAGACTCATATCGTGGCCGTTCCTGGCTACAACAAAGGTCATTGGGTATTGTGGTGGCCGATACTCTGGGAAGAGATCGTCAGCGACTACATCCGGCGCCTCCAGGATCAACGTTGAAACAATGAATTGGACTGCGACCCTGTTATCTCCGCGTTTTTAACGGATGCTTCGGTGAATTTCCGTTTCTGTCTGGAAGCAAGTTTTACCGATATGATTGGAATTGCAGCTTCTGTCTGTCGAGAAGCCATACACTGAGCCTTGCGGGAAACCCTACACGAGCCCGAAGCAGACCGTTGTCATTCTAGTGCCCGCGCCTCAAAACGCACATCAAAGCATGTTTGCAAAAGGCTTATGCAATTGAGCTTTACGTGACAATTCCGTAGGAAAAGACCTCTAAGTCTTCATCAAAACTCCGCAATGAATGCCGCCCCAATTTATGCGGCTCTTCAGATACCAAGCTGACAAAGTCGCCAGTTGCCAAAAGCCGCGCATCCAGTTTTCGCGTCAAGCTCTCTAACCTGCTGACTATCGCAACTGATGTGCCGGTTACCGTAAAATCCAAGCGCTTTTCAGTGCCAACATTCCCGTACACAGCCGCGCCAGTGTGCAAACCAATCCCAAACTCAGCACGGTCTGATGGATCAAGCTCTTTATGCCTTTGGAACGCTTCTCGCGCCGCCGACAGGGCAGCTTCGCACATGTCTTCGGGTAGTCTTCGTTGGCCATCAAAAGGAAAGATCGCAAGCAACCCATCGCCAACGAATTTCAGAACCTCTCCGCCGTGGTCGTGTACCGCCCCGCCGACACAGTCGAAGAATTGGTTGACGGTCGCGACATATTTTTCCGGTGACAGGCGCTGGCTCAAAGCCGTAGACCCGTGTATGTCACTGAACAATAGAGCGCAGTCAATTTTGCTGACATCTCCCCGGGCTATTTGACCGTTCAATACAGATCGACCGGACACCTTGCCCAAGTAAACCTCCATCAACTCAGCTGCCAGGAACTGCTCTGACAGAACACGCGCTGTACCAAGCAAAGGTAGAGACAGTCGCGACAGACCATCTACCTCACGGTCTGTGAAACCAGAACGACGCTTTGTAGCAAAAGAGACTGACGCCCCCAAAGCCCACTCGACCTTGCCGTCAAATACAACGGTACGATTGCCGAATGGTGCACTGAATACGACGTAGTCGGTGACACCTGCCTCAGCGAGTTTTTGGAATAGCGGAAATCTGTCACGGGTCGCTTCGTCAGTCAGATCTGCTCGCATGAAAGGAAACTTGATCGAGCCGTTCGTAAGGTCGTCCGCCAAGTCCCAGACTTCCTTGTTGAAGTGCTGTTTCGCTATCTCATTGGCCAATTTCGAGTTCTCTCCGAAGGGTGCTTTGTCGAAGAGATCAGTTGTCACCGAGCTTCGTGGAAGAACAGTCCATTCAATTCGATGGTTGGAAGCATCCCATGTTGCGTCGAGCAATCCAATTACAGGGTGCATCATCAGGCGGCCCAAGGAAACACGCGAAACCGGCACGCCACCATCGATCAGCCTGTGACTTAGCTGCTCGACTAGCCCGCCAAGGTCGGCATCAAAAAAGGCCAGCTTCTGCAACCAATCTGCAATGCGGTCAAAAACATCCGCCATAACGTACACCTCTGCCACCATCTTGTTACAGCCGGAGGCTCATGTCATTGGGTTTGTCTTCGAACTCTCATTTCTCTTGCAATGGGTTTGCAAATTCTCACACGCGTACGCTCACGATTTTCAGACGAACGTCAGGTTCGAGCCCTCCTCAGACCTTGATCGCGTGCTCAGCATAGACAACGATTGGCTTGGTCTCTCGGCTGCATTCGACGACAAAGCAAAAGCATGTTTAAGGTTGTCAGCCCGCTTCGCACAATGGAGAATCAAATGCGTCGATCGAACCTGATGCTGCAAATAACTATGGGGGTAATGGGGGGTGCTGCATCTTCCCAACCGCTCTTTGAGGATTCCAAGGCCTTCAATCCTTCCAGCGAAACGGCAATGGCGATTACCGGGCCAGTAATCTTGTCTACCAAGCGGATAGTCTTCGAGACCGGCGCTTCTCTTGATCTCGAGGTTCATGACGCCAAGAGTTCAGGTAATTGGGGCGTGTCTGGTGACGTGCCTATTGCTCAGGTATTCCGGGTATCAGGTGACGTCGGACCGTTGCGTCAGGGAAACACGCTTTGTGGAGACCAGCCAATCACATTTATGGCGGCCTGGAACGAAGAAAGTTCTGGGTTCGACTATCTCGGCATCGCAATGTTTACGGGTGCGGCAGCGCCTACAAGCGTTGATGACCAGACTATTTGTGCGACCTATTTCTACTCGATGGATGTTTCGGGCTAATTCAGAAGTTGTCCGAGGCTAGCCACTTCGTCCGCAAAGTAGTCACTCAGTGAAGACGCAGCGAACAGAGGATGTGAGCCCCAAGTGACCGATGCTGCGCGATCGACCGACGGCGGCTGTGCGCAGAAAGTTGACTTTGCAAAGTTTCGCGCTCGTCCTTTCGAGGATGAATATCAACTGGCAAATTTCTGCCGGGGATCCGGCTGGGCTCTTTTCATTACCCATTAGATCGCCTTAAAACTATCCGACCCCTCAAACCGTCAATGTAATGTCTTGAAGAACAGCGACAGCAAAGCGAATACGAAACGGCCGTGCCTGCACGGTACTGCTCGCGCTGCGTTTGCGATGGGGCTTTTTGCTCTTGTTTCTGCCTGCGCTCAGGCCCCAAGCGGCGCGGATCTCGATCCAGAACGTCAGGCCATGGCGTTGCGCGAGGTCTCTCAAAAACAAGCTCGAGGGCAAAGGGTATGGTGCGTACCCTACGCACGTAACCTCAGCGGTATCGAAATTCGCGGAAACGCCAAGGACTGGTGGGGCAAGGCGCGCAATACTTTTGAGCGAGGCAATGAACCGGTTGTTGGTGCGGTCATGTCATTTCGAGCAACCCGAGGGATGCCGCTTGGTCAC
This sequence comes from Ruegeria sp. B32, assembly GCF_025141855.1. NCBI lineage: Bacteria > Pseudomonadati > Pseudomonadota > Alphaproteobacteria > Rhodobacterales > Roseobacteraceae > Ruegeria > Ruegeria sp. B32. Next base: position 1,114,401 of record NZ_CP081106.1, read on the forward strand.
GTGGCTGTCGTATCCGATGTCGTCACTGACAGAGAAGTCATCGTGAACCACGCCAACTGGCACCGCAACAAGGTATCATTGAAGATGGGCGTCAAGGATGTATCCAAAAACAATGATTGGACATTGGTCCGAGTTGAAAGTCATCCGGGCCGGTATGGCAGCTTCTACCCGGTGAACGGGTTCATTTATCCCAATGTTGGGGAATAACTTAATTCAATTGTGAACCGCACACTGTGCGTATCCGACGGATGGGTCACAAGCGGCTCAGTAGTTCACGCGGGCCAGTGACGGAAAAAGTCCGCAAATCGGATAATTGTGGCGGTAGAGCGAGTGACCGCATCGAGCCCTCCGTGGAAGTGAAGAATTTACGCAGCGAGCGCTCGCAGCAAGATTACCCACCGCATCGCCGAAAATCACCCGCTGTATGATAGAGGAAAATGCGGACGTTCAGGCAGAACGCAGCGAGATTGCGATCCGGTATGACCGGGTCACGGACCAAAACAACCGTTCTCGAATTACTATGCAGCCAGTAAGTCGGATGCAAAATTGCAAAAGCTCGCGGCCGTTCACTCCGCCCTCTAAAATCACTTCAACCTTTAGCAATCTCTTACCAATCGAGACACCTTGAAGCTGACATGCAACGCTACCCTCGGCGAATGGCGCGAGCTTGGTGCAGCAAAAAGGCAGCTATTTGGGGCTGGCCGAGAATGCTTTGAGTTTGTTTGATGACGCTCTCTCGAAGTTTTTGAACACCGAAGCGACGACAGATTTTTTGCCGTCGCTTCGCCATTCCGCGAACTCAGTTCAGGACTTTAGGTAGGTGTCAAACCAATCAATGGTGCGGTCCCAGGCCAAGTTTGCCATTTCCTCGTCATACCGAGGCGTACTGTCGTTATGAAAGCCGTGGTTGGCATTCTCGTAGATGTAGGCCTCGTAAACCTTATTGTTGGATTGCAGCGCAGCTTCGAACTCCGGCCAACCTGCGTTGATGCGTTCATCAAGCTCTCCCATCTGAATCAGTAGCGGTGCCTGAATTCTAGCCACATCCTCGGAGGCCGGTTGGCGGCCGTAGAATGGCACGCCGGCTGCCAATTCGGGGTAGGCCACGGCAATTGCGCTGACCACACCACCGCCATAGCAGAAACCTACAGCGCCAACTTTCCCAGTACAGTCTTGCCGGTTCAACAGGTATTCGAAGCCATTGAAGAAGTCATTCATCAGCTCGACCCGGTCGACTGTCTTCTGCAACTCGCGCCCATCTGCGTCGTTGCCGGGGTATCCGCCAACCGACGTTAGGCCGTCAGGAGCCAGTGCCATAAAGCCTGCTTTCGCCAAGCGTCGCGCCACATCTTCGATGTAGGGATTCAGACCGCGGTTTTCGTGTATCACGAGCACCCCGGGCAGGGGTCCTTCCACACCAGCGGGACGAACAAGGTAGCCTCGGACATCACCCGTTCCGTTCGGAGAGGGGTAGGTTATGTAGTCTGCGTGGATATCGGGATCGTTGAACGACACCTGCTGTGCCAGCGCATAGTTCGGGCTGAGCATGTTCAATAACGCGGCAGCCGTTAAGCCGCCAACCGCGAATTTTCCGGCGCGGTCCAGAAATTGGCGTTTGGTGATCTTTCCGTGCGCATAATAGTCGTACAGATCCAGCAGTTCCTGATCGAAGTCTTTTGCTGTCATGCGAGTCATGGTCAATCTCCTGATGAGGTGGCGATTCAATCCGTGGGATACTATCAGTTCAAAGGGTTATGGTTTGTTCGAAGTTCTAGGCAGGTCGGCTAAGATATTGCCGTAGCGGGTTCCTTCTTCGTGTGCTGATCGCGCAGAACGTTCTTTTGGACTTTTCCCATGGTGTTTCGTGGCAACTCTTGGACGAGTTCGTAGCGACGCGGATGTTTGAAGCGCGACAGCCTTTCCCTGATGATTGATGCAATCTGATCCGTGTCGAGTTCTACGCCTGGCTCAGCAACCAGAGCGGCAATGATCTCTTCCCCGAAGTCGTTGTCAGGGACGCCAAAGACTGCCGACTCCAGTACGCCATCGATGTCGTTTAAAACGTCTTCGATTTCCTTGGGGTAGACGTTGTAACCGCCAGTAATGATGAGGTCTTTTGAACGACCTACAATCGAGAGGTAGCCATCCTCGCTGTATTTGCCCAGATCCCCGGTGATAAAGAACCCATTCTCGCGAAGTTCTGCAGCGGTTTTTTCGGGCATCTGCCAATAGCCTTGGAAAACATTAGGGCCGCGTATCTCGATCATTCCAACCGTCCCTCTGGGCAGTTGCTCACCGGTTTCAGGATCAGTGACGATCACCTCGATGCCGGGCAATGCCATGCCAACAGTTCCTGCGCGACGTTCGCCAGTATAAGGGTTCGAGGTGTTCATGTTTGTCTCGGTCATACCGTAGCGCTCCAGGATGCGGTGGCCTGTGCGCGCTTCGAACGCCTGATGGGTTTCGGCCAGCAATGGGGCAGAGCCCGACACGAACAACCGCATGTTCGCCGCCGTCTCTTTGGTGAAACCGTCATCTGCCAGCAATCGAGTGTAGAAAGTTGGGACGCCCATTAGAAGGGTTGAATGCGGTAATTCCTCCAAGATCATTCCAATGTCGAATTTTTCCATCAGCCGAACTTCGGACCCGGCGACTAGTGACGTGTTCATCGCCACAAAAAGCCCGTGCGTGTGAAAGATCGGCAACGCGTGAACCAAGCGATCGTTTTTTGTGATACCCCACAAATTCGCGAGAGCTTGTGCATTGGTCAAAAGGTTCTGGTGGCTCAACATTGCGCCCTTAGAGCGACCCGTGGTTCCCGACGTATAAAGCAAAGCCGCAAGGTCGTCCGGGGCGCGATCAACGGTTTCAAACTCGCGCGGCTGCGTGTCAGCTTGGCGGCTTAAGCTTGATTTTTCACCGCCAAGGGTAAGCAGCCTTGCGCCATACTGATCCGCCAATTTTTTGATCTCAGCTTCGTCTTTGTCGTCGCAGACGATCACCGCAGGCAGGGCGTCAGATGCGAAGTAGTCCAATTCTGCCATTGTGTAAGCAGTGTTTAGCGGCAAATAGACAGCACCTGTCTGAACCGAAGCGGCATAGAGTGCAATCGTATCGGCCAACTTTGGGGCCTGCACAACGATGCGGTCGCCAGGAGAAACTCCGCTGTTCTGCAAAACATGCGCGATCTGCGCAGCGCGTTTCAGAAACGCGTCATATGACACTACCTTTCCGTCATCGAGTAGCAGGAACGGAGCCTCGTTTCCCACGTGGTGGGCAAACAAGCTGTCATAAAGTGTGTTAGTCACGCTGGATTTTCCTCTGGTCTGGCCGCAAGTACAGCGGTTGAAGCCGCGCGCACGGAACGCGAGGTTTCGATTGTGGCGTGCGTCACAAATTCTTCGTGGTGACGTTCAGTCTTTTTCAAGTCGTAGAGGTAATTGACCATTGCGCCGCCGGATTGGGATCGTCCGTTCTGTGACGGATCGGCCCCGGCATGCAGTTCGTGAAGCTCGGCGCCATTGCCCAGGTGAAAGCGGGCCACAGGGTCCAGCGGCATCCCATCCTCGCGCTTGGCTTGTAACAGGTATCGGGCGGCCATCGCCCGCACGTCCTGCGGAGGGGCTGTTCCCGCAAGTACGGCTTCGGCAGCATGGCCATGATCGGGATGTCCTGTTTCGCCAGCTAACCACCGGTTCATACCGGGTATCGGAGACAAGGTCACAAATGTGTCGAGGCCCGGAAGCTCTCGCGAAAGTTCGGTCACAACCTGTTTGATCAGCAGGTTTCCAAAGCTGATACCCGTTAAACCCCTCTGGCAGTTTGAAATTGAGTAGAATGCGGCGATTTTGGCCTGTTCTGGTTCGATCGGTTCTCGACCTTCGAACAAAAGCACATCAATCGCGTTCGGAATCTCAGTCGTCAAAGCAACTTCGACAAAAATCAGCGGCTCATCCGGCATTGAGGGATGAAAAAATGCAAAACAGCGACGGTCGGGTGGGAAAAGCCGGCGCCGCAAGTCGTCCAGATCATGAATCTGATGGACGGCCTCATACGCGACGATCTTGTCCAGAACGCGGGCTGGTGTATCCCAACTGATTTGTTTGAGGACCAGAAAACCCCGGTTGAACCAGCTTCGCAGTAAATGCACGAAATCTACATCTGTGCGCTTGAGTTCGGGGTTGGATTTGAGATAACGCAGCAGGTCAACGCGCATTGCCACAAGCTCTTGCGTCGCGCCGGACGGTTGATTCAGACGGCGCAGCAATTCTTGCCGTTTGGGTTCAGCCGCCTCGCTAAGCCTTTTATAAAGATCGACACTTCTACACTCGGCATAACGACGCGCCGTCTCAGACAGTTGATCCGCGTCTAACTCAAGCTGGTCATTCAAATAAGCGAAGAAGACCAGTTTTTCCGGGTCGTCCAAGGTCTGGTATCGATCCAGTATCGTTGATGCGAGTGCGAAACCTGATACTTCACCTTCCGCAGACAAGAGTGCTTCACATAGCTCCGAGATGGATCGCTTGTCATCTATGCCCCGCTTTTTGCCGGGGCGGTCGAACAGCTGATTAAGCAGATCGCCCAGAAACCAGTTCCGCTGCATTTCACGACTCCATCTGACTGCTCAGATACTCACCAGTTCGACGGTAATGATCGACCAAATGCCGCGTTGCGCTTTCTGTATCGCGATCCAGTGCTGCGTCCAGAATTTCCTGATGCTCTGCGTTGATATCGCGCTTTTTGTAACTCGACCCGCCAGCCGCCAGATATCGATAGCGGATGTTCAGGTCGTAGAGCTGCGAGCAATACCGCAAGAGTAAAGGAAGCCCCGCATTACCCAACAAGGCCATGTGAAACGCCTTGTGTGCGTCTTCAAAGTCGTGTGCCCCTTTTTGGCTCGCCTTTTTCATATGGTGGTGCCGCAAAACAAGCCTGTCTTCCCAGGCCGAGTTCGCATTGGCGATGGACTTGCGCAACGCGGTTTCTTCAAGATTGCATCGCAACATAAGGATTTCCTCGAAGTTGCATTTGCTTACTGGTGCAGCCCTGAAACCGCGCTGGTCAATTCGTTCCACCAACATATCCGATGTCAAAAGGCTTAGAGCTTCGCGAACCGGGCTTGCGCCGGTCTCCAGGAGCCCGCGGAGCTGTTCAATCTTGAGCTTTTGACCGGGCGGCAGCGCGCCAGTCAGGATCATTTCGCGCAGTTTTCGATACGCACCATGAGTGGCGGATGTCTCTTTGCCCTCGGTATCAAGCATGGCATCCATGTCTGGCATTCCCTTCTTCGTGGCGCAGTCTATTCGGAGTTCTTAGCTGAGCGTGCTCGTTCCAGTCGATAGTCCGATTGAGATGTTCAGCGAGCCCTCGTTTATCAGCCATCGCCGAAGTACAAAGCTGCGTGCCCCGCTTTTGTGCATCGGGTCATCTTCTGCAAGCTTTCGGGCGGCTTCGAGACTGTCGGCCCTATAGATGATGAGGCCAATGCCCTGCATATGCTCGCCGGTTTCATCCGACATGGGACCTGCAAAAGCCAGCTGCCCTGAATGTTCAAGCTTCGCCTGATACGCCAGGTGATCCGGCAGTGAAGCCTTTACGTCTTCGGGCGCTTTGGCTGGCGTGCTCAGTGCGACGTAAAGCTCCAAAGCAAGCGCACCGCGGCTTTTTGCTTCTGATTTGTAGTCTGCCCAAGCAACCATTCGCGGCCTCCAAAAATATCGATATTATTTGACATATGGCAAAATAGTCGGCAAAAATCAAGCAAGCTAACATGGAAGGTGACAATGAAATACCTGGTGGGAGAGACTTCGGAAGGCACAGCGGTTTTTGCCGTGAACGGTGAAAACGCAGTGAATCTAACGGCTTTGGACCCTGCCGTCGGTTCCGACTTGATGGGTTTGATCAGCAAGCCTGGCCTGGCCGACTCGCTGGCTGAAAAAATCACCTCGGCAGATAGTGTGCCGCTATCCTCAGTCACACCGGCGTTGCCCGTGGCGTCACCCGGCACGATCATTTGTATGGGTTTGAACTATACGGATCACATCAAAGAGGGCGGCTACGACATCCCCGAATATCCAACGCTGTTCATGCGCGGTAAGAATTCGATCATGGCGGCAGGCCAGCCTATGGTGCGGCCTGCGTGTTCGGAAAAACTCGACTACGAAGCCGAACTAATGCTGATCGTTGGAAAACGCGGCCGCCATATCTCGGAGCAGGACGCGCTGGATTATGTCTTTGGCTACACTGTATTCAACGATGGTTCGCTGCGGGACTATCAGCGCAAAACCGTTCAGTGGACGCCCGGCAAAAACTTTGATGACACGGGCGCGATCGGTCCTTTCACCGTGACGCCGGATGAGTTGCCGGAAGGGGCATCAGGTCTGAAGATCGAAAGCCGTGTGGGCGATGAAATCCTGCAAAGCTCGAATACGGCCAACATGATCTGGGGGGTCCAGCAGGTAATTGCGACGATTTCGGAATATACCACTTTGGAGCCGGGGGATCTGATTGCGCTGGGCACGCCGCCTGGTGTGGGACACGCCAAAAAGCCCAACCCCCGTTGGTTGAAGCCCGGCGAAACCGTTGAGGTCGAGATTGAAGGCATTGGAATTTGCGCCAGCCCGATCATTGACGAAAAAGACGCCAAGTCCAAGGTGGCCGCAGCATGACCGCACCAACCGGGGCAGAGCTGGAAGCACTTCGCGCCAAGGCGCAGCAAGATCATCGTGATCTGCGCGAGCGCATTCCGCGTTTGTCCGACGATGCAATTGCCTTGATCCTTCGCGAGTCCAGGTCTCACTATGCGTGGACCGACCAGCCAGTTTCTGACGATCTGCTCGAAGAGATTTATGACATCACGATCAACGGCGCGACCAGCATGAATACGCTGCCCGCCCGCTTCGTTTTCGTGAAAAGTGCCGAAGGAAAAGAGCGGCTTGCCAAGTCGTTGAAGCCAAAGAACGTTCCAAAAATGATGGATGCGCCGGTCACGGCGATCATTGCCTATGACATGGACTTCTGGAAGGAATTGCCTTTTCTTTTCCCGCACGAAGACCGACGGCCATTGTTTGAGAACAATCCCGAATATGTAGCCGATACAGCGTTTCGCAATGGAACGCTTCAGGGCGCTTACTTCATGATCGCCGCCCGAGCGGTAGGGTTGGATGTCGGTGCGATGTCAGGCTTTTCGAACAAGATCGTCGACGAGGAGTTCTTTGCAGGAACAACGCTCAAGTCGAACTTTTTGTGCAATCTGGGCTACGCAGATGAAACGGGACTGTTTCACAAGCTGCCTCGCTTCCCATTCGAAAAGGTTTGCTCTTATGCATGAGGAGGTGACCCTGTGGCCATGAAAGTGAAACCTGTCGTTACGTATCGCACGACAGCTCAATGCCCGACGCACGCGCGCACCGAGATTCCCATTCGTGATTTAGATGTTGTCGTAGACGAACCGGTCGAACGGGGCGGAACAAATCTTGGCCCGTCTCCGACCGAAACCGCAATGGCAGCGCTGATCGCCTGCACCAACGTCATCGGGCACAAGAATGCGCACCGTTTGGGAGTTGATCTCGGCACAGTGACGATAGACGCGAAATGCAGGTTGGATCGCCGTGGTGTCCTAATGGAAGAAGAGATCGATGTTCCGTTTCCGGAAATTGAACTCACCGTGAATTGTGAAACGCCCGCCAGTCAGGAGGAGCTGACACGCGTGGGTGAGGAAACGGCCAAATACTGTGCCATCGCAAAGCTGTTCGAAGCGGCAGGCACTGACCTGACCGTCAACTGGGTCAAAACAAGCAGCTAAAAGTCAACAGACCCGACTTTCTGGGAGGAGAGAAATGAAAAACTGGACCAAACGCAGCCTTGTTGCGGCTGCTGTGGCAAGCGTCATGGCGATGCCCCTCGCGGCAGAAGAGACCATTTCAGCTGTTGTGATTGATGGGTACCCAGATCGGGCCTTATGGGTGAAGGAATTCACCAACTTCTTTATTCCAGAAGTGGATAAGCGGTTGGCCGAGTCCGGCAATTACAAGATGAACTGGCAGGAGAACTATGGCGGTTCTATTGTAAAACCCAAAGGTGTTTTGGAAGGCGTACAGTTGGGTTTGGGCGACATTGGCATCGTCACAACCATCTTCCATTCCTCCAAGCTGCCCAGCCAGGGGATCTCGGGCTCGACGCCCTTCGTTGCATCCGACGCCCGTGCTGTAGCCAAAGCCGTGGATGAAATCGCGCGTGAGTTCCCGGCGATGCAAAATGAGTTTGCCGCGCAGAACCAAGTTTACCTGGCAACTGGTGTCGTGCTCGATACCTATCAGGTTTTCTGTACAGAGCCGGTTTCGGCTGTTTCAGATCTGGAAGGCCGAAAAGTGGCCGGGGCTGGACTGAACCTCAGATATCTTGAAGGCATCAAAGACGCGGCCGGGGTGCGTGGTGGCCTGACTGATTTCTACAATATGCTTCAAACTGGCCTGGTCGATTGTGCGATGCTTTGGCCCGAGGCTGCCAAAACATTCAAGATCGCCGAAGTAGCTCCTTACATGCTCAAAGCTGACTTGGGTGCGGTGAATTCCAAGACGATAACTGTGAATTCTGACTATTGGGCAAAGTTGCCGGACGAAGTCAAAGACGTTCTTAAGGCCGTCGCCATCGACTACCGTGATCATGTGGCCGGTATCGCCATGGACCGCGCCGCGGCCTCAAGGGATGCCTATACCGAAGCCGGCGGAACGATTGTCGAAGTTTCGGACGAAGAACGAGCGGCTTGGGCCAACGCGATGCCAAATGTCGCACAGGAATGGGCAGCCACCCTGAATGAAAACGGAGAACAAGGCGACGCGATTTTGGCCGCTTACCTCGGCAAGCTGCAGGACGCGGGCTTCACCGGAGTTCGTGACTGGACGGCCAAATAACCGGTTGGCGATCCACGAAAGGGGCCTTTCATGCTGAAGACCGCAGTTGCTGGCTTGTCGCGGGTCGCCAATTCGCTTGCAATCGCCGCCAACGCATTGGGTACGCTCGTCGTCCTTGCGCTGGTGGTCATTCTGAATGTTGACGTCATTGCACGGGGTCTGTTTTCGGCCCCGCTGCGCGGAACCTATGAGATGGTGCAATTCTCGGTCGTGATGATCGTGTTCCTGCAGCTGGCCGACGTGGTCAGAGTGGATCGATTGACACGCTCGGACGGGTTTTTGAACCTGCTACACCATCGTCGCCCCGGTCTGACAGCCAATCTCAGGCGCATCATCAACGCGATTTCCGCAATCTTCATGGCCCTGATCGCTTATGTAACCTTCCCGGAATTTCTTCTTATGTGGGAGACACAGGACTACTTCGGAGTACCGGGTCTTTTCACATTGCCTTGGTGGCCGGTCAAACTGGTCATCGCGTGCGGTACTGCGCTTGCCTGCGTGATCTTCCTGCTCAAGGTCGTCACGGCGCAGGACCGTCCGCAACTTGTCCGCACCCCAGAGCATGACGAGGCCGCAAAATGACTCCGATCGAGATTGGCCTGATCTCGGTCATCGCCATCGTCTTTCTGATTTACGCGGGCGTTTATATTCCTATCGCTCTGGGCGTGGTCTCGTTCGTGTCGATCTGGCTGATGCGGGACAACTTCACGCTTGCGCTCAACCTGTTGAAAGTGGCGGTTGGCGATAGTGCGATGGAGTATAGTTTTGCGACCATCCCGCTGTTTACCTTTATGGGGCTCATCGTTTCAAAAGCGGGTCTAGGCAGGGACATTTACGAAGTCATGACCATGCGGTTTCGCAAGGTCAAAGGCGGTATCGGTATGGCAACTGTAGGAGCCAACGCCGTCTTTGCCGCAGTTACCGGTTCGTCAATTGCATCTGCATCCGTTTTTACCAAAGTCTCGGTCCCGCAAATGATGGCGCAGGCTTATAACCCGCGCTTTGCGGTTGGGGTAGTAGCAGGGTCTTCGGTCCTGGGGATGATCATCCCGCCGTCGGCAATGCTGATCATCTATTCCTTCGTCGCCGAACAATCCGTTGGGGACATGTTCCTGGCGGGGGTCATTCCTGGGATTATGCTGGCAATCGCTTATGTCGGCGCAATTTGGGTCATGGGGCGCTTTACCCCAGCTTTCGTCGGTGGTCGTGTTGTTGAAGACACTGAGTGGATGTCAGGGCGCGAGATCGCCTCCAAGACACTGCCGACACTGTTCATCATTACCATCGTTCTTGGTGGTATCTATACGGGTTGGTTGACAGCAGTAGAAGCAGGGGCCGCCGGAGCTTTTGTCGCGCTAATCATAGCGGTTGCCCGCAAGTCGATGTCACCACGCGCATTCTGGGACGCATTGCTGGAAACCGGTCACATCACGGCGGCGATCCTGTTCCTGATCACGGCCGCTTCAATCTACAGCCGCATGCTGGGACTGGCGGGGTTGCCCAATCAGTTGCAGGACTTGCTGGCAGGGAATTCCGCATCTTTCTGGTCGATCATGCTGCTCTATGTTCTGTTGATGCTGTTTCTGGGAACATTGCTCGACACAGCGTCGATCATTCTGATCGTTGTTCCGTTGTTCCTGCCCATGGCTGAAGCGCTGGATATGTCGCTGATCTGGTTTGGCATTATCACCGTGGTCGGAGCCGAAATCGGGCTTTTGACACCACCTTTGGGCATATCCTGCTTCGTTATCAAATCCACGATCAACGATGACCGCATATCACTCAAAGACGTGTTCATGGGCGCACTTCCCTTTGCGTTCGTGATGCTGATCGTTCTGTTCATTCTGATCGAGTTCCCGATCCTCAGCCTTGCCCTGATTTAAGGAGGCCAAGATGCGCTCTGTCACTAAAGACAATATCACTGACGTCTTCATGGGGTACCTGTCCAAAGACACTAATCAACGAATGCGTGAAATCATGGGCTCTCTGGTCAAACACCTGCACGATTTCGCACGGGAAACCAACCTGACGCATGACGAGTGGCGGGCCGGGATTGCGTTTCTGGAAGGCTGCGCCGCGGTGGAAACCGAGGATAGGCATGAATTCGTGCTAGCCTCGGACGTGTTGGGCCTGTCGTCATTGGTTGACATGCTGCATTCCAGCCCTGACGCGACCAGCTCGTCTGTGTTGGGTCCATTTCACGTCTCGGGCGCCCCCCCGCTGCCGATCGGTGGCGATATGAAACGTAACTATGGAGGGCTGGTTCTGCTGGCCGAAGGCGTGATCCGGGATACAAAGGGCAATCCGATTGCGGGTGCCGAGCTCGACATCTGGCAAACAGCGCCAAACGGGCTCTACGCCAGTCAGGATGAGGAACAGGATATCTACTCTTTTCATGGCTTGATGACGGTCGGCTCAGATGGCCGTTACGCTTTCACCACGGTCAAACCAGTGGAATACACGGTGCCATCTGATGGGCCAGTCGGAGACATTCTGCGAGCCTGTGGTCGCCATCCCTGGCGACCGTCGCACCTGCATTACATCGTCAAAGCTCCCGGTTATCGCACTTTGGTGACCGAGATATTTCCCGACGATGATCCCTATCTGGATGAAGACACGGTGTTTGGCGTGCGCGACGATCTGGTGATGACATATGTTGAACGCCCGGCTTCTGAATTTCCTGATGGCATGGAGCTTTCTGGTAAGATCCATGAACCTTTCTTGCATGTGAATTTCGACGTGACGCTTGCCAAGGACTGATTGATAGATAGGAGGCTTGAGGTGCTGAAACGTATCTTCATTTTGGGCGCTGCCCTGTTTTGCAGTGCTGCCATCGCACAAGAGCGGCCCATCTTCGACGCGCATATTCATTACAGCCACGACGCCGTCGAACTGGTGCCACCAGAACAGGTGGCTAAAATCCTTCGGGATGCGGGCGTGCGGAAAGCGCTAGTTTCCAGCTCGGACGACAATGGCACTCAGCTGTTGTTGGCCGCGGCGCCGGACATCGTCGTTCCAGCGTTGCGCCCGTACCGTCGTCGCGGTGAAATCAACACCTGGATGCACGATGAAACTGTAATTGATTATCTGGAAGAAAACCTGGCCAAAAACGACTACGAAGCTATCGGCGAGTTTCACGCTTACGGCGAAGATATCAAAACGCCGGTCATCCAGCGTATGATTGCACTGGCCAAAGAGCGGAACCTCATTCTACACCACCACGGTGATCGAGAGGCAGTTGACCTGATCTTCGAGACTTGGCCAGAGGCGCGGGTTTTGTGGGCGCATTCTGGCTTTGACGACCCGGCCAGCGTGTCTGACGCTTTGGACACTTATCCCAGGCTTTGGGCGGACTTGGCTTTTCGGTCGGATATGGTTTCACGCGGCCGTTTAGACCCGGATTGGAAGGCCGCGTTCGAGGCGCATCCCGAACGGTTCATGGTCGGTACGGACACATTTGCGCCGGAACGTTGGTACTATGTTGGCCCGCACGCAGATTTTTCGCGTGAATGGCTGGATCTGCTGCCGGATCGGATCGCAGACAACATCGCCTATGCCAACGCTGAACGTTTGCTGGCATCAGAATGATCCGCTGGGTTATATGGCTCCTTGCTTCACCGGGCGCAGCAATTGCTTGTGACGCTGGGGGGCAACGCATGGGGTCGGAAGCCCCAGATGCGCCTGCGGTTTATTTGGGTGTCAGCGAAATTCCGTTGGCCCAACCGTTTTCCGTTCTGGTTTCAGTCTGCAGTGAAGCAACGGCACATGAGGTGCGTGTTGATGCAATCATGCCCGCTCATCAGCACGGTTTGAATTACCTTCCCGAAGTTTCGGCATTGGGCGATGGAGTGTTCCGGGTCGATGACTTGCTGTTTCACATGCCGGGACTCTGGGAGTCGCAGGCTGACGTTTATATCGGAGGGCGATCGCTGTCCTACACGTCAGAGATTACGCTCAAATGAAGTTCTGGGCTTTAACCGCGCTATTGACGCTTCCGGTTGCTGTACACTCAGAAATTCTATTGTCCGAAGAGGAAATACAGCAAACGCTTTCCTTCGGGCCGTGGCCGCCAACATACCAGCCAGACCCCAGCAATCGCGTTTCAGGTGACACAAGAGCTATTTCGCTCGGCGCGGCTTTGTTCAACGATCCGGTGCTGTCGGTAGACGGCGCTTTTTCTTGCGCGAGTTGTCACGACCCCGAACAGGCATTTGCAACATCCGAGGCGCGGGCGCTCGGCCGGGTCAGGTTGGATCGGAACACCCCATCCCTGAGAAACCTTGCGGGTCTGCGCTGGTACGGTTGGGGCGGCAAGAGCGATAGTCTCTGGGCAGCAAGTCTGCATCCGATCATCGAAGAACAAGGGATGGCTCATAGCAGCGAAAGTCTAAAGGCGGCAATCTCCGAGAGTTCTTATGTTGCTGATTTTGAGTCCATTTTCGGCAATATCCGAAGTCAAGACCCGGAGTTGGTCCTGGTCAACACGGCCAAGTCTCTATCAGCCTATTTGGAGACGCTTAGAACCGAGCGGACACAATTTGACAGTTTCCGCGATGCGCTGGAACGCGGAGATCTGTTGGCGGCTGCGAACTATCCCGAAGCTGCTCAGAGAGGTCTAAAGCTCTTTCTGGGGCGCGGGAAATGTGCCCTTTGCCACAATGGCCCGGCATTTTCCAACAATGAATTTCACGACGCCGGTGTGCCTTACTTCCTAAGCGAAACCGAAGTCGATGAAGGACGGTTCGGCGGGTTGAACTTCCTATTTTTAAGCGTCTACACACTGGACGGGGAATGGAACGACGATCCCGCCAAGCAAGGTGCGTGGGCGGTTCGCAGTGTGCGTAGGCGTCATTCTGATTTTGGGACCTTTCGTACGCCAAGTTTGCGGGGTGTGGCTGAAACTCCGCCCTATATGCACGACGGCAGTTTGATCGACTTGGACGCGGTGGTCCGGCACTACAGCGAGCTTGATACCGAAAGGCTGCATGCCGACGGTGAGGCCATGCTCTCAGAACTGAGCTTGTCCGAGCAGGAGATCGCTGATCTCATTATGTTTTTGGAGACTTTGTCCGGCGTTGCATGGCCTTGAGATACTCCAATTCAGCCAAAGTGCCGCCTGAGTTATGCGGCACGTCGCATTTTGCTGACCCCCTTTCCACGTCAGAGAGTGTGGCCAACAAAACAAGGTAGTTGCAGTCGCCCGAATGATCTATGCCGAACCCCTTGTTGCCTACTTTGGTCGGGCCGTTCCCGAGTAAAATATCGTCTTGCTCCAGCGCCTGCCCACAAAAACTTTCGTCACTGGTCGCTTCGCATGCTAAAAGGGTGCACTAAGGCAATTGGGTTGGGCGCTTTTAACAAACGGCAAACGGGCAGGTGGCTCAATGACCGCCTCGAGAACTCCCACCTGCCGTTTGTACGACTCGACCTCGCGTTACAGCGTTTCAAACACATGCGAAATCTACAGAAATTCGCCGTCTTCAAATCCTCTGTATTTGACCACTTCAACTAGGAAAGATCGCTAACCAGCCCAAGCACCTTTAGGCTGATCCGCCTCGCCGGTCTTTGCGAGTGGAGTCAACTTTGTTCCGGATAGGTTCGTGGTTCCCGCGGTAAACTGAGACTGGTTCGACTTCGTCTGACAGAACCGCCACCCATTCCCGCCTTTCGCCACTGTTTTCTTGCCACGGGTGTCCGTGGGTAGTACCGTGCGCTGTGCCGCTCTGCCTCAATCAGAGAAAGCGCGATATGCAGACTGAGGCCGCTTTTCCGAAGCGTGCAAAGTTTACTTAAATCCGCCGCGGTCCATTCATCTCTCTGCTTCCATGATGTTGACTGAAAGATGGGATTGCCCACCTCTACAATAGCCAGACAGGAAACCTTTCGCGATCTCTACTCAGACAACACTGCGCCATTCAGGTCAAAGTGCTTTGGGAACATTGCACGCAGAAATCGGAAAACAATTCTCATTGCTTCGTCGCGGTCAAATGAATCCGGGTGGAGTAGGTAATCAGTCCACATGCCTTCGAGCATTGCGAGTGTGCCGTGCGTGGCGTCCCTGGCAACTTGATTAGGGTGTTCCGTCCCAGTTTCTTTTGCAATTCGAGCGAAAGCGTTGAAAACCAAGTTCCGAAGCTTGGCGTCGCGGGTATCTGAAAACGCAGCGATTGCTGCTCTGTTTCGGGCCTCGCCTCGAAATGCGTACCAAATGGAGACGTTTTTCTTGTTGAGAATGGTTTCACTCAAGTCGCCCCGAACAATCATCTCAATATGTTCCTGTCCGGTTTGCCCGGTCGCTTCCAACAAGTCATAAATGCCGTTGTAGTATTGTTCGGATGAATAGCGGGCGGCTTCGTCGACCAAGTTGTCCTTACCACCAAAATGAAGATGAATCATGCCGCGGGACAGATTGGCGCGTTGGATGATTTCGCTGACTGAGGTCTCGGAAATCCCTTTCTCTGCCACCGAGTCGAGTACGGCCTCGATCAGAGAAAGGCGATTTCGTTCGCGTATTTCTTGTCGTCTTCCGGTCATATGATTAGGCGGCTCTATTTGTTTTCAGTCTCTTGCGGTGGCGTCTAGTGGCCGATGAGAAGTTGGCCAGCCTCTATGTCGAAATAATCAGTTGACACAACTAGTGCAAAAATCCCAGATTTAAATGGACGATTGTCCATTTTGTGATCGACTGTTGTCACAGCATCGAAAACGACATTCAGCAGGGAAGCATGGCAGGAGCACTACGAAGTGAGACGGGCAAGGGCCTGGCACTTAGCGCGCCTGCGACGCTCTACGTGGGGCTGCTTGTAGCCGTACCGCTCTGTATTCTTGTCGCCTACAGTTTTTGGACCCAGACATATGTTCAGATTGACCGGACATTGACTTGGGCGAACTACCAAGAGGCGTTTACTGACCCCTTGGTTCGACACCTAATGATCCGTTCGGTTGCAATTGCGGGCGCGGTGACATTGGCAACGGTTTGTCTGGCCTACCCGATTGCCTACTTCATTGCGTTTCGCACGCAAAAGAAGACCCTCTGGCTGTTGCTGATCACTATTCCTTTTTGGAGCAGCTACCTTCTGCGCGTGTTCAGTTGGAAACTCATTCTTGGTTTCAACGGGGTGTTGAACTCGGCGCTGATTTCATTGGGTTTGATACAAGAACCACTGACATTCCTGCTCTACAATGAGTTTGCTGTGGTCCTTACGCTCGCCCACGCCTGGGCACCTTTTGCCATCCTGCCGATCTATGTATCGCTGCAAAAGATTGACCGCAGCCTTTTGGAGGCCGCAACAGACCTTGGCTGCAGTAAGTTTGAGCGCTTTGTACGTGTGACGCTGCCCCTGACGGTGCCGGGGATCATCGCGGCCTGCCTGATCATTTTCATCCCAACCGTCGGCGATTACGTCACTCCGGCCTTGGTCGGTGGATCTCAGGGAAAAATGGTCGCGAACTTGATCCAGGTGCAGTTCGGCGCCGCCAATAATTGGCCGTTGGGTGCAACTCTGTCTCTTCTCGCCATGCTTTCGGTCGGCTGCGTTGCGATCCTGTTCGTGGTGATCGTCACCGCATTGGGTCGGAGGATCAGATGACCAGGGTATTTCGCATCTCATGGTTGCTGGTTTACGCGATTGCCTACCTGGTGTTTCTCTATCTGCCGGTTTTGCTGTTGCCGCTGTTTTCGTTCAATGACGGAACCATCGTGGCGTTCCCGCTCAAAGGTTTCACGTTGAAATGGTACGCGCAGTTGGGTCAGCAAGACACGCTGTTGCAAGCCATGGTGAATTCGCTGATCGTCGGCAGCGTGACCGCCGTGATGGCAACTTCTCTGGGTCTCTTTGCAGCTCGCGCCTATGTCCGTTATCGCTTCACTGGGCGTGAGTTGTCCGAGGGACTGGTCATGCTTCCACTGGTCATTCCCGGCATCATCGTTGCCAGTTCAATGCTGGTTCTGTTTATCAGCATCGGGCTGAAACCATCGCTGACCACCGTGATCCTTGGGCATGTGTTTGTGGCGCTGCCCTTTTCCGTGTCGATCATGAAGTCTGCGTTTGACGATTTCGACCAGTCTTTGGAGGAGGCCGCGTTCGATCTTGGTGAAAGCGTTGTTGGAACGTTTCGACGTGTTACCCTGCCAATCGTCGCGCCGGGTATCATTGCCAGCCTGTTGGTCACCTTTACAGTGTCGTTTGACGAGTTCGTCTTGGCCTTTTTCCTATCCGGAAACAGCCCAACACTGCCGGTTTATATCTGGAGCCAGATCCGCTTCCCGGCAAAACTGCCCAACACGTTGGCACTGGGGTCGCTGCTTTTACTGTCATCGGTCCTGCTGCTGTTGATTGCCGAATATTTCCGCCGCCGTTCCATCCAGTCCTCAGATTGAAGCCAAAGGAAACAAGTAAGATGAGCGAACAGAACATCATCGAAATTCGGGGCGTAGAAAAACGCTTTGGTTCCTTTGTGGCTGTGTCCGATCTGAACCTGACCTTGAAAGAAGGTGAGTTCTTTTCGTTGCTTGGCCCTTCAGGCTGCGGCAAGACAACGGCTTTGCGCATCATCGCGGGCTTTCAGGATCACGAAGAAGGCGAGATCCGGATCGATGGTCGAACGATGGGAGAGGTGCCTGCCAATAAGCGCCCTACAAATATGGTGTTCCAAAGTTATGCGATCTTTCCGCATTTGAACGTCGGCGACAATGTTGGCTTCGGATTACGCAAAACAAAGCTGTCTCGGAGGGAAATCAAAGAGCGTGTTGCCGAGGCGCTTGAGATGGTCGAGCTTGGCGGCCTGCAGGACCGAAAAGCCAACGAATTGTCGGGAGGTCAGCGGCAACGTGTGGCACTCGCCCGGGCACTCGTTATGCGGCCCAAGGTATTGCTCTTGGATGAACCGTTGTCTGCGTTGGACAAAAATCTGCGCGAAGCGATGCAGTTGGAGATGCGACGCCTTCAACAGAAGCTTGGAATTACTTTCGTCATGGTCACGCATGACCAGTACGAGGCGATGACCATGTCCGACCGCATCGGCGTCATGTTCGCCGGGCAGCTCAAGCAGGTGGATAAGCCAGAGGTCCTGTATTCCCAACCCTGCAACCGGGAAGTGGCTTCTTTCATCGGTGGAATGAATTTTCTGGATGCCGAAGTGACTTCGGAGAATTCTGAAACGCTCGAAGTCAACGTCAAGGGCTTTGGAAAGATGGAAATCGGGGTGAACCCCAACGTCCAGGTGCATGACAAGGAACTCCTTGTCGGGGTTCGGCCTGAGCAACTGGAAATCAGCTCGGAAAAACCGGATGGCTACGATGCTCTTGTTCAGGGCGAGGTTTCGGACGTCGCCTTTTATGGTGAGAGTGTCCACTACTATGTGCGCGTCGACGGTCTGAAAGACAGCATCGCCGTCGCAGTACCAAACTACTTTCACACGGTCGACCACACGCGCGGCGATACCGTCTGGCTTGGCGTTCAAAGCGCCTCGGTGATTGATTTGGGTAAGCGTGAATCTTTGGGAGGAGAACAATGATTAAAACAGCATCACTTACGGCAGCCGTAGTTGCCACCTTTACCGCGGGCCAAGCTCTGGCGAACGCCGCTGACCTGACCGTTTTTGACTGGTCCGGATATGAGGATCAGGGTTTCTACGGCGATTATGTCGAAAAGTACGGTGGGGCGCCCAGCTACACCTATTTTGGCAGCGTGGAAGAAGCGTTCACCAAGCTTCAGTCCGGGTTTGAAGCCGATTTGGCTCACCCTTGCACAGATGCTCTGAGGAAATGGGTGGCGGCAGATTTGATCAAGCCAATCGACACCAGCAAGCTGGAGAATTGGGACAAGTTGATGCCCAAGATCAAAGAGGTCGATGGCATCACGATCGATGGGCAGACCTACATGGTGCCGTTTGAGTGGGGCAACACTGGCCTGATCTATCGCACCGATATGATTTCGGCAGATGATGTTTCGCTGCAATTGCTTGCAGATCCCGCCTATCAGGGCAAAGTCGCCATTCCGGACGCCGCTTCCAGTGCCTTTGCAATGGCAGCCTTGGCGACTGGAGCGTCCAGCTATACCGATATGAGTGACGAGGAATTCCAAAAAGCGGCGGACTATCTGCGCGCGGTTCATCCGAACGTGCGCTTTTATTGGTCTGATGCCGGCCAACTGGATCAGGCAATTGCCAGCGGTGAGGTTACGCTGGGTTGGGGATGGAACCAATCGGAACTGAACCTGATCTGGAACGAAACCCCAGCGGTCATGATGCGCGATGTGGACAAAGGCATCGCGACCTGGGTCTGCGGTTATGTACATCTGAAATCTGCGAAGCAGTCGGATGAGCAGGTCTATGACATGCTGAACGCGCTCAGCTCCGCGGCAAGTGGGAAGTACATCATTGAAAGCTGGGGATACGCCCACGCCAATGAAGACGCTTTTGCACAGGCAGACCCGGAGTTGATCGAAACTTACGGGTTCTCTGATGTGGACAGCTTCTTTGAAGGCAGCCTGTTCTTCGACGCCGTTAACCCTGAGTTGGAGGCCAAGATGTTGAAGGAATTCGAGCGCATCAAAGCGGGCTTCTAAGGGCGCTCTTACAACACAGCCGGGAATGGTGGGGATGTAGAAACCCTTCCATTCCCACGAAACTATTTCCGATTTTCTTGGAGGAAGCGCGGCAATGTCAGGCGCTGACGGATATTCTGTACTCTTTGAGCCGGTTCAAATTGGGCCAGTGACGGCTCGAAACCGGTTCTATCAAGTGCCCCATTGCAACGGCATGGGGCACTTGCGACCACAGGCCGAAGCCGCCATGCGGGCAATGAAGGCCGAGGGTGGTTGGGCCGTCGTCTCCAACCAGGAGACGGAAATTCACCCGACTTCTGACCTGTCCCCGTTTGCCGAAAACCGACTTTGGGATGAGCGGGATATCCCGGCGCTGCGCCTGATGACTGAGGCGGTGCATGGAAAGGGGTCTTTGGCGGCTATTGAATTGGCGCATAACGGTCACCACGCGCAAAATCATCTGAGCCGGGCCCCTTTGCTGGCGCCTTCAGAACTTGCCTTGCAAACTGCTTATCCCAAGCAAGCCAGGGCGATGGATAAGGCGGACATTCGCGAATTTCGCAAGTGGCATCGCGCAGCGGCTCGCCGCTCGCGCGAAGCCGGGTTCGACATCGTGTATGTATATGCCGGGCATCACATGACCTTGCCTCATCATTTCCTGCTGCCACAGTTCAATGATCGAACGGATGAATATGGAGGTTCACTGGAGAACCGGGTGCGGCTAACCCGCGAGCTTCTTGAAGAAACCAAGGAAGAGGTTGGAGACGATTGCGCCATTGCCCTGCGATTTGCGGTTGACGAAATGCTCGGGGCAGACGGCATGCAAGCGCAGGAAGAAGGCCGTGCTGTAGTCGAGTTGCTGGCCGAGCTTCCTGACCTTTGGGATGTTAACGTGGCAGATTGGAGCAACGACTCTGCAACTACCCGGTTCGAGCCCCGCGACGGCTTTCAAACCTCATATATCGAATTCGTGAAACAGGTGACTTCCAAACCTGTTGTTGGCGTCGGGCGTCTTACCTCGCCGGATTTGATGGCGTCACTGGTCAGGAAAGGCATCCTTGATTTTATCGGCGCGGCGCGGCCATCCATCGCTGATCCGTTTCTGCCCAACAAAATCAAGGAAGGTCGCGTCGAAGAAATCCGTGAGTGCATCGGGTGCAATATCTGTGTTTCATCCGACTCTCTCGGCGTCCCCATACGCTGCACACAAAACCCGACCATGGGCGAAGAGTGGCGGCGGAAATGGCATCCAGAGTTCATTGAGCGTCGGGGGAAAGAGAAAACTGCGCTCGTTGTGGGCAGCGGACCAGCCGGACTTGAATGCGCCATGCAATTGGCGCGGCGGGGATACGAGGTAACTCTGGCGGAAGCCAAGCAAGAGCTTGGCGGCCGTGTCTTGCAGGAGTCTGGTCTGACCGGGCTGTCCGCTTGGAAACGCGTCACAGATCACAGGATTTATGACCTTAGGCAAAGAGGGAACGTTCAACTGTTCACCGACAGCCTGTTGTCAGCAACCGAGGTTGTCGAGCTGGCTATTCCGAACGTCTTTGTCGCAACTGGCGCAAAATGGCGACGAGACGGGCGCGGGAAATCTGGATTTCACGGCGTATCAATAAGCGCCGGCGCTCAGGTATTTACGCCGGATGACATCATGTCAGGGACACTGCCGGGGAGCGGTCCGGTTTTGGTCTACGATGATGAACAGGCATATCTCGGTGGTGTATTGGCGGATCATCTGGCTCGGGCTGGACATGAGGTCGTCTTTGTAACCCCGGCTTCAATGGTTTCGCCGTTTACTGAACTAACGCTGGAACAAACTCGAGTACAACGCAGTCTTCTGGAGGGCGGCGTTCAACTGGTCCTGTCTCATACATTGGACAACGTGGCGCCGGGGCAGGCGACCGTGCGATGTGCGTACACGGGGCGAGAACAGACCAAAGACTGTGGTTCAGTTGTGTTGGTGACGCAGCGCGCGCGCGAAACCAACCTCTACGATGAGCTGCGCAGCTTGGCCAACAACCCGCTGACTACGTTGGAATTGATCGGGGATGCAGCAAACCCCGGCTTGATCGCGGACGCAGTATATTCGGGCCACATGGCTGCTCGGAATTTTGAACGCGAGGCGGGCGAAATTGACCGCGAATTTTTCCGTCGGGAACTCGTTTCCCTTGAATTTGTTTGAGGTGCGCCATGCCAAAAGATGATTTGCAAGTTATGCGCGACTTGATGGGCTCGCAACGTGAAGGGTTCGCCTTGCCTCGTCACTTCTACACGTCTCAAGCCGTATACGAGAACGATATCAGTGCGTTCTGGAACCGAAACTGGATCTGGGTCGGCCATGTTAGCCAGGTCCCTGAGCCGGGTGATTATTTCCTGTTCGACTATGGACCCGAGTCCATCATTATCGTTCGGGATCGTGAGGGCGAAGTGCGCGGGCATCTGAACGTATGCCGCCATCGTGGATCGCGGGTTTGCATCGAACGGAAAGGCAAAGCCCGCAACTTCATATGTCCGTATCACGCGTGGACTTTCGACTTGAACGGCAAACTGCGGAACGGTCGATCAATGGGATCGGATTTTGATCCGGGCCAGTATGGGTTGTTCCCGGTTCAGGTGAAGCTATACCAAGGTCTTATATTCGTCTGTGCAGCCGCGAATGCACCACCTCTGGATGCCGCGCTGGAGCGACTCACTCCACTTTCAAAGCCGTTTGACTTTGAAAATCTGAAGGTCGCTCATGAAGCCTCGTATCCGGTTCCCGCGAACTGGAAACTGGCCTTGGAAAACTATCTGGAATGCTATCACTGCGCCCCGTCTCATCAGGACTATTCGCGCAGTCACTCGTTGAAAGATCCTGCTCAAGTTCTTGAGTTCAGCGGCGCTCTTCGCGAGCGGATGGACGAAGTCGGAGTTCCCTTGGAGGAGTTGGACCTGACCGGAGAAAACGCGCTCGCGCCGGGTGCAGATGTCTATTGGCGGCGCTACCCGCTGTTTCCTGGGTATTTGACGGGCAGCAAGGATGGTACGCCTTTGGCTCCCGCTCTGGGAGAGCTAAAGGGTCACGACGGCGGTGCCACCGATCTGGGGATCGGGACTTTGAACTACTTCCTTGTTTATGCAGATCACATGGTTGGCTACCGGTTCGTTCCGCGCGCTCTGCAGGAAACGGATATTCAGATCGTCTGGTATGTGCGCGGCGATGCTCGAGAGGGTCGTGACTACGACAAGAATGCGTTGACATGGCTCTGGCATGTCACGTCGCTCGATGATGAGCGGATCATCCGTCACAATCAGGAAGGTGTGAACTCCCACCATTTCGTGCCGGGACCGCTGTCCGAGATGGAGTGGAGCATTCCTGGTTTCTATCGCAACTACTTCAGCATGATCTGACACGCTCAGAATTCGGAGAAACACCATGACAGAGTTAACGAAGCGCAGATCAAGACGGCGCGGGGGCGGGCGTGAGGCACGTGCTGCCGTGCGAACCAGCAATGTCGCTTCGCAGGCAATCTGGCCGGGGATTGCCGGAGGAAGATACAAGCCCCTTTCAGACGCTGACATTGCGCGCATTCATGAAGCCGGCCTGAGTATTCTGGAGCGTACGGGCGTCGGTGATCCAACACAGGAAGTTCTTGATCTCGTGCTGCCCAAAGGGGCGACGGTGAACGAGCACGGCAGGCTATGCTTTCCTAGGGCCTTGATGGAAGACCTGTTGGCCAAGACCGCAAGCGAATTCTATGTCCATGCACGCGGATCTCGGGCTGGAAAGGACGATATGCACTGCACCAAGGACAAGGTGTATTGCGCAAATTCCGGTACGGCGGTGACAACGTTTGACGCGGAAACGCGCAGTTACCGACCATCAACGCTCAAGGATATCTACGATTTCACCCGACTTGTAGACCGGCTCGACAACATTCACATGACCGGTGATACGGTTCTGGCAACGGATGTCCCGCAGGACTACGAGCATGACATGAGCATGCTATACGCCATTCTGGCGGGAAGCGAGAAACCGTCCTGCCTAACATTCCGCACGCGCGAACACATAAAAGACGCCATTCATATGTTCGATTTGGCATCGGGCGGGGAGGGAAAGTTCCTTGAAAAGCCTTCGGTGATTTTTGGAGGCTGTCCCATCGTCTCACCGCTTCGGTTCGGGCGGGAAAACCTGGAAATTCTGATTGATACTGCAAAAATGGGCCTTGTCTGCGACCTTGCCGTTCCGCCACAAGCCGGAGCCACGTCACCAGCGCCATTGGCCGGCACGCTGGCGCAGGCGGTGGCCGAGACCCTTTCCTGCGTGGCCGTTGCCAACCTGATCAACCCAGGAACACCTGTCGTCTTTGCGGCTTGGCCGTTCATTACTGATCTGCGCACTGGATCGTTTACTGGCGGAAGTGGCGAGCAGGCTTTGATTTCAGCCGCTGCTATTCAGATGGGCAACTTCTACAACCTACCAACCAGCGTCGGATGTGGAATGACGGATTCCAAAATCCCCGATGCGCAATATGGGCTGGAAAAAGCGCTTACCTTCGCTTTGGCGGCCCATGCGGGAGCAAACCGGTTGTGCGAGTTTGGTGGAATGCTCGGCAGCCTGATGGGCTGTAGCTTTGAGTCAATGGTGATCGACAACGAGGCAGCGGGCATGATCTCTCGAACACTGCGCGGGATCGAGGTGAGTGACGATACGCTTTCGGTCGACGTCATCCATGAATGCGCAATAGATCCCGGTCATTTCCTTGGTAATGCGCAGACCTTGCAATACATGGAGACCGAGTATGTCTACCCAACCTTGATGGATCGGGAGCTTACCGACACTTGGGAGAAGGCAGGCCGTCAGGATATGTTCGAGCGGAGCAGGTCGGTTGTGAACGATATCCTATCCAATCACTACCCGAACTACTTTGGCAGCAAGGCTGATGAAGAGGTTCGATCCAAGTTTCCGATCAAGTTGCCGCCTGAAGCAATGCGGGCTGGGTGAGCGTAGCAGGTCGCGGTAGGGGCTCGCCACTTGCAAGGTTGCGAGGCCACCCCGAAGCCATTCCTAAGTTCTCAACGCATTCTGGCGCGTCAGGTCCTCGGTCGCCAGCCGGATGCCCTTTTCAAGGATGTCGAACATCTGGTTCAACTCGTCTTCCGATATGATCAACGGCGGAGAAAACACACACATATTGATGATTGGTCGCAGGATCAGTCCGTTCTCCTGACAATGATGATCGATCAATGCGCCAACTGATTTATCAAGATCCAGCAAGTTATCGGCTTTGGCGTCCGCAACACACTCGACGCATCCAACCAGCCCCATACCGCGGGCATCACCGACGAGCGGCAATTCAGCTAGGGCCTGAAGGCGTTCTGCGAACAGCGGCGTGATCGCGCGGACATGCTCAAGAACGCCGTCACGCTCCATGATTTCGATCGTCTTCAAACCGGCCGCCGCGCTTACTGGGTGGCCCGAATAGGTGAAGCCATTAGAAAAGGTGGCGTCCTGGGCGTGTTCGCCGCTTATTTCTGCTATCAGCCGATCAGAAATGATGCAGGCCCCCATCGGCACATACCCTGAAGTCATTCCCTTAGCGCAGGTGATGATATCCGGCTGAATACCGAAGACGGCTTCGGACGCAAACCAATGCCCAAGCCGTCCGAACCCAGTCACAACCTCGTCCGAGATATACAGGACATCGTACTTTCGGCAGATTTCCAGACAGCGCAGATGATATCCCGGTGGAGGTACGATGACACCTCCAGAGCACAAGATCGGTTCAGCGATGAAAGCTGCGACCTTGTCGGCTCCGGTCTGCAGGATCATGTTTTCCAGATCCGCTATTTTTTCGTCCAGAAAGTCGTCGACTGTCTGCTCGGGGCGACGCGTATAAGGATTCACATTCGGCAGGAAACGCGTCAGGTGACTTGCCTGGTCCAGCCAACCTTTGTCTCGCTCTTTTCCGGACACTGAGGCCGCTAGGTAGGTCGATCCGTGATAGGCTTTCTGCCGCGATATCACGATCTTCTTTTCAGGCTTGCCCAGAAGGTTGTTGCGAAACTGCACAAACCGCAGAGCGGAATCCACGGCGGTTGAGCCACCTGTCGTGAAGAACACATGGTTCAGGTCGCCCGGCGTCCTCTTGGCGATCTCATGCGCCAACCGGGCGGGGGCTGAGTTGGCATTGTTGAAGGGCGAAAAATACGCCATCTCTTTCGCCTGTTGAGCCATCGCATCGGCAATTTCAGTGTTTCCATAGCCCAATTGCATACACCACATGCCAGCAGGGCCGTCTATTAGGCGCTTTCCGTCCTCAGTGAAGACGTGAACGCCCAGACCGCTTTCTGCAAAGGTGCGTTCATTTTGGCCCAGGCATGACATACCTTCCCACGGGTGCAGGAAATGTTCGTTGTCCCACTCGCGAATGGACCGAAAGTCAGAGTTGGAAAGGGTCATGCAGCGCCTTGATGAAATGGAAATCACAAAATGAACGAACATTCATTCAATGTCAATTCTTGAACTTTCGCCCTGCTTAATGCGAGAAGACAAAGTGCGACCACCCAGCGGAGGACAAACAAGATTACTCTCGAGCCCGATATACCAACCAATGCCCGTGATCTGGGTAAGCTGCAGAACCGAAAGCAGTTGATCCAATCGGCTGCAGACGCCATCCATAAGTACGGAATTCGCGGCACAACCTCGGCGAGAATCCAAGAGTTGTCAGGACTGTCGCAAGGGATGGTAAATCTACACTTTGGCTCCAAAGAAAAGCTTCTGCTTGCGGTGGCTGAGCAGTTGTCAGTCCGCTACGCGGAGCAGTGGAAGGTCATCGCAGCCAATCCCGAGTTGGACCCGGCAGACAAGTTAATCTCTATCATTAAGGCAGACTTCGATCCCTTGGTCCTAAATGCACGGGACGTCGCAATCTGGTTTTCCTTCCGGGCTGAAGCGGTCTCGAACCCGAAGGTATTTCCTTTCATCGACTCGCGAGACAAAGGTTTCAGGGCGGCGATACTGGAGCTGTTGGAGCAAATAAAGGTTGAAGGCCAGTACGATGATGTAGACGCCAATCTTGCAACAGACGCATTGGTTGCTTTGCTGGAAGGGCTCTGGACCGACTTCCATTTGCACTCAGAGATCTTCAAACCCTCAGAGGCTTTGAGGATCTGCCTGTTTGTACTGAAATCGATGTTTCCAAAACACTTTAGCAATCAAAAGATCTAAGGATGAAGGTGGCTTTGGAAAATGGGAACCTACCAAGGTCAATCCCTAATCCGTCCGTGTCTCGTGAATGAATCGCCGCAAGTCATTAGTCATTGGTTGGGCCCATAAGACGCACATGAGCAATGCAAAACACCAAATAGCAGCGCGCCGATGATCAGCGAACTAGCCGAAGCTTCCAACCCGCGGCCGCGCGCGATCAGCAAAATTCCGATAGCAAAGTCAGTAGAAATCCCCAGATGATAGTATGAGCTACGCCGGCATCTTCAATCCCACCGGATATGACCGTTTTCACAACAAGGACATCAGCGTCGGCATATGTAGCAAGAAGTCTCATGGTTGGGGGCAGGACCGCCAAACTGGCACCAACCTCATTGGCTGCTCCTAACGGTGTCGGACGTTCGTCAGAACTGCCGCTACGACCGGGTCACGGACAAAGTCATCTAGGATTCTTCAAACAGATCGGTCATCCGTAGGATTGCACTACACGGCCGTCGAGAGTGGTAAGTAGTGCTTTTCTTCTCTTCCGAAAGTGCATTGTCTCAATTCAAGCCCTCCCTGCATGCTGAGAAGGCTGTTACGGCTCACCGGTGTCCAGAAACCCTCCGGTGGAGCCTTTCTGTGTGTCTGACTGTATCGTTTCCAAGGCTACGTTGCTGGATGCTCGGGTGCGTCACCCAAAGCCAGTAGTAAAAGGATGGCCAAAAGCGGTGATCCAACCAGACCGATCAGGAACCAGATCAAACCGGATCGGTTGCGCCGCCCCGCCATCGTGATCGGCAGGATATAAAGCCAGATCACGCCAACCAGCAAGGCTAGCATAAATATCAGTTGGATAACTGGTGCGTCCATTAAATTTCGCCTTTCGTATCTTGACGCCATGTATAGCACGGCTGATCAAGTTTGACAGACGGTGGCCCGAATGCGCTCTTGGGAAAAATTAAGTCGCGACATTGGTCCCGGGCGTCCTGGCACTCTCCCGGTGGCTTCCTTGGCTATTAAACGGTGTAATCCCAAGGGTTGGGGCGTTCCGGATAGCACAGTAGATAGGTCGGGAATGCCGACAAACTTTCTGTGCGTTGGGGGAACTCTCAAAGTCTAGCCAAAATCTGCAGGTTGGCCAAAAATCAGTGGTTATCTGCCAAGACGTTTAACTGTTGGTCACGTGACTAAAGAAAAGACCGCTTTCCGATCTGAACTGCCAATCTCGCTCAAAGCTTCACCCGCAGCACTGCTGGGCTGGGTAATAGCTATTATCTAGAATAGTGTGCGGTGTGACGACTGACTCCTTGACTTTCATACTCTACTCAAAATCCTTGCAGTCAATGAGGGAGAGAGTTTGTGCAAGCTGAGGGATTTGTCAAAGGGCGGCCGATCGACCTGGCAGTTTTGGACTACGGGCTGTTCAAGGTTCATTCCACGGGTCGCATCATTGGGATCTGCGGCTTTCTGATCCGGACGGATCTGGGAGAAGCCATACTCATCGACACCGGGTTTCCCGAAAAATATGCGACCGATACCAAATTGGCGGTCAAAGAAGATCTTTTGTACGAGTTTGGCGAAGTCCTGAAATGTGAACCGGAAAATCTGCCACGCGCGCAACTGGCAAAGCTAGGTCTCATTCCATCAGACATTACGTTGCAGATTTGTACCCACACCCATATCGACCATATCGGGGCATTGGGCGACTTTCCGAGCACTCCGATACTGATCTCTTCCGTCGAGCGGGCACTGCCTCGTCCATTGTATTGGGGCGATGTGCGGCCTTTGGAGTGGCCCGATCGGGATTACCTCTTGGTTGATGGCGACGTAGAGATTGGACCAGGTATCCTGGTATTGGCGGCACCCGGTCATGCACCTGGCCAGATCGCCCTGATGGTCGATCTTCCCTCGGGTCCGGTTTTGCTCACCAGTGACGCGATATCCCGACCGTCAGAAATCGATGAGAAATTTGCGGGGTCATGGGATGAAGAAGCCGCGATTGCCAGCGCAGACAGGTTGATGCGCCTAGCATCCGAGCGAAACGCCTTTGTGATCTATGGGCATTGTCCAAAACAATGGCCTGTTCTGAAGAAAGCACCAGAGGTCTACCGTTGACCCAACCTGTGGTCCACCTTTCCCGAAATGGATTGTTCTTCCTGAAAGCTACCTGACGTCGCGCCCTTGATTCAGAATGATTACATTTCCGCTGGAAACGTCACCGGCCGGTGAAATGAGAAAACTGACCCAAGAGGCGATTTGCTCGGGCTGCATCGCCCGACCATGCGGCATGGCGTCAACCGCTTTCTCCAAGACTTCCTCAGGCAAGACATTGAACAAGGGCGTCTCGGTCATGGCTGGCGCCAGCGAGTTCACACAGATTTTTTCCTTTGCGTATCGACGGGCGAGGTCTTTCGTAAGGGTATCCATCGCCGCCTTTGATGCCCGGTAGTGCGGAGGGTCAAATACATCGAAATTGTAAGCTCCGTTTGATGAGATATTCACAATCTTTTTGACGCCCTCGCGTTCCAACATCAATCGGACAGCCTGCTGGCAACAATGGAATGCGGAGCTGAAATTGATTGCCATCTGCTTTTCCAGTTCCTCGGGCGGTATATGCGGGAAGTCGGACATGAAGCAGGTGCCAGCGTTGTTTACCAAAGCATCGAGGCCGCCATGAGCTGACTTTATGCCATCAAACGTCTGGGCGATTGCAACTGGATCCGTCAAGTCAACGCAGAATGGTGTGAAATTTGAACCTAACTCTGCCGCCAGTTCATCCAAACCCTCCTCGTTGAGGTCCAGCCCAAAGACGTGGAACTCACATGTCCGCAATTGGCGGCAGATAGCCTGTCCCATCCCCCCCGCGGCACCAGTCACAACGGCTGTTTTCATAGTAATTCCTCGAACCTTGCCGAAACAGTGGATATCTTGAACTACAGAAGGAAACCCGCAACGCCGGTTTCTGCAAGTATGGAAAGTCAATCTCTCAAAAAATTCGGTGAGCGTCCGGGTTGGGCTCGGAGTTAGACCTTGCGATGTCATTCTTCCGCGCTTTGTTGCCGGATGTGCTTTTCGACGTTGCATCTGGAGCAAACGGCAGCATGGTCCGCAAAGCAGACGTTCAAGCAAGTTGCAGCGAATGACCGGTTTGAACCCATACCTCCGGAATGGTGCGAGGATACGAACGGCAGCTTTGCAATTTAATGCATCACGAATAGTGTACGCGCATGAACGAATTCCGAAACGCCAAACCTTCCGACGCAACTCGGTGCTTTGAGATCGAAACTGCTGCCTATGAAGGCGACGAAGCAGCAACCTTCGAAAAAATCTTCAGGAGGATCGAGGTCTTTCCCGATGGTTTCCTCGTTCTTGAGGAAAAAGGCGAGATTGTTGGCTTTATAAATTGCGGATGTGCCCATGAAGTCGAAATGTCTGATGAGGATCTTAAGGAGCTTGTCGGGCATGACCCCGACGCACCAAACGTCGTAATAATGTCCGTTGTTGTTGATCCCGCGCATCAGGGCCAGGGTCTGTCACGGTCATTGATGGTCGAATTCGTGGAGCGCATGAAAAGGATGGGTAAGTCGACAATCCACCTCATGTGCAAAGAGCATCACATCCCACTCTACGAGGGGTTTGGATACAGTTTTTTACAGCCATCGGCTTCCGACCATGGAGGAAAGACTTGGCATGAGATGTCTATGAAACTTTAAACTCATTGGAGTGAGAGAAGTGATACCACTTGAAAAGCCTTTGCGATTGGCCGTTGAAGCTGATGCCCATGCACTTGCGGACTTGGTGAACTTTGCAGGCGAAGGCCTGCCGCTCCATGTCTGGACCGGGTTGGCACAAGATGGCGAGGATGCCTGGGCGGTCGGTCGCGCGCGACAGGCTGAAAAGGCACGAGAGGGGCAAGTGGTCGTGGTTGACTTCGGCAACGGGGCGGTTGCCGGTCTCACAGGCTATGGGATCGGATCTGAACCAGAAGAAATTGGAGATGACTTCCCTGCCTTGTTCCGTCCCCTACAGGAGCTGGAAAACAAAGCGTTGGACAGCTGGTATGTCAATGTTCTGGCTTGCTACCCAGAAAACCGTGGTCAGGGACTTGGTTCAAAATTACTTGAAGTCGCCGACGAGATAGCCCGCGACGCAGGGTACAACACTATGAGTGTGATTGTCGCCGATGAAAACGTGGGAGCCAGACGTTTATACGAGCGAAAGGGATACTCTGAGTTGGACAAAGCCCCATGCGTCAAAGACGGCTGGGCGACCGAAACAGAAAACTGGGTTCTCCTCGTCAAGTCGCTGTCCTGATATAGGGCGTAACCGGTCTTTCTGAGCGGAGGCCGCTCTCGCTCTTCGGCTGAAGGGGTGTTGGCGCTCACAATCAATCATATTTGCTGTACCCCTCAAAAGCCGCCATTGGTCTGAGAGCAACGAAGGTCGGGAATAGTTCCCACAGCAGACGTACGTCGCAAGTCTTTTCAATGTCTACGGTGCGGACCTAATATGCCGTTGGTGAGTTCAGCTCAAACGACTGCTTTGTGCGCATTGCGAATAAGCGAAAGCACCTCGGGAGGATTGCAATTCTGGCAACAGGTCAAAACAGCGAGGCAATCGCTTTACGAAGCGGACAATTATCCAGATTGTGAGCGGCGCAGTTCCCGTCAGCGCTATCTGGATCTACTTGTCGGACCATGAAACTTGATGATTGCGGTTTGTGTTCCTCTCGTCTGAGTAATAGACACTTAATGCGGTGTTTTTTGGGAGAGTGGCTGTCCTCCTGAAGTCCCGTGTCGCTTGTGTTTAGCAAATCAAAACCGAGTTGAACGATTGACATGCATTCGCAGTTGGTATGCTATCCGCAGCCATAACGTTAACAGAAATTTGCGACACGGTATCGTGAATTCAATGCAGTTAAACGACTGCAATATGGGAGAAAATAATGAAAAATCCAATACTCGTACTGACGCTTTTGATGACGACGACGTCTTTGGCCAGTGCCGAAACTCTGCGTTGGGCGCGCTCGGGGGATGCGCTGACGCTTGACCCGCATTCGCAGAACGAAGGGCCGACGCATACCGTGCGCCACCAGATGTATGAACCTCTGATCATTCGGGATACGAGCGGTGCTTTCGAGCCTGCGCTGGCGACCGATTGGGCCCCCAGCGAGAGTGATCCGAATGTCTGGGTGTTCGATCTGCGTCAGGGCGTGAAATTCCACGACGGCGCCGATTTCACTGCAGAAGACGTGGTGTTCAGCATCAACCGTGCGAAGCAGCCGAACTCGGACATGAAAGAACTGATCAATTCGATTGTCGAGGTGCGCGCTGTCGACGACCACACGATCGAGATCGAGACGGACGGTCCGAACCCCATTCTGCCTGCGAACCTCACCGACCTGTTCATCATGGACAAGGGCTGGACCGAGGCGAATAACGCGGTCAACGTTCAGGACTTTGAAGGCGGTGAGATCACCTTTGCGACCGTCAATGTGAATGGAACCGGCCCCTACAAACTGGTCAGCCGCGAACCGGACGTCAAAACGGTGATGGAGCGGAACGAAGATTATTGGGGGCGTGATCAGTTCCCGATGGCGATCAGCGAAATCATCTATACCCCGATCCAGAATGACGCGACCCGCGTTGCGGCGATGCTGTCGGGCGAGGTGAACTTCCTTCAGGATATGCCGGTGCAGGACCTGGACCGGGTGAATGCCGTCGACGGTTTGGTCGTCAAACAAGCGCCGCAAAACCGGGTGATCTTCTTTGGAATGAACCAGGGCGCGGACGACATCGAGGCGGACAACGTCGATGGCAAGAACCCACTTGCCGACGTCCGCGTTCGTCGGGCCATGTCCAAAGCGATCAATCGAGATGCCATCCAACAGGTGGTCATGCGCGGTCAGTCGCAACCTGCCGGGATGATCGCCCCGCCTTTCGTGAACGGCTGGACTGCCGAGATGGACAGTGAAAGCAGCACGGATGTTGAAGGCGCAAAGGCGCTTTTGGCAGAAGCGGGTTATCCGGACGGTTTCTCGATCCGGCTGGATTGTCCCAACGACCGGTACATCAATGACGAAGGTATCTGTCAGGCCGCTGTCGGGATGCTGGGTCAGATTGGCATCACTGTGAATCTGGATGCCAAACCGAAGGCGCAGCACTTCCCGCTGATCACGGACGGAAAGACCGATTTCTACATGCTGGGTTGGGGCGTTCCGACGTATGACTCGGAATACATCTTCAACTTCCTGGTCCATGGCCGTGAAAGCGACATTGGGACGTGGAACGGCACCGGGTATGACAATGATGAGTTGGATGCCAAGATCGAGTCGCTGGCCTCGAACACGGATCTCGTCGCGCGAGATCAGGCTATCGCCGAGATCTGGCGCGTGGTGCAGGATGAACAGTTGTATATTCCGATCCACCATCAAGTGTTGAACTGGGGTATGGCTGAAAACCTGGACATCAACGTTGATCCCGAAGATCAGCCTATGGTCAAGCATTTTGGCCTGAAGTAAGAAACGTGGCCGGGCCTCGGGATGCGAGGCCCGCCACCAAAGAGTGGGAGCTATCATGAAACGTCTGACCACTGCCGCGCTATTCTGCGCGCTTGCCTTGCCCGTCGCAGGCGAAGAGTTCACGTTTGCCGTTACAACGGACCCGCAAACAATGGATCCTCATGCTGTCAACTCTGCCCCGGTTCTAGGTTTCTTGAACAACGTCTACGAAGGGCTTGTGCGCAGGGGCAAGGACATGACCATTGAACCGGCGCTGGCCACGAGTTGGGAAACCATCGGGGACGGAGCTGGATGGCGGTTCAAACTGCGCGAGGGCGTAACGTTTCATGATGGTTCTGAATTCAATGCGGATGACGTCATCTTCTCGTACCAGCGGGCGTCTGACGAAAACTCGGACACACGCAGCTGGTTCGCGCCCGTCAGCGAGGTGGTGAAGGTTGACGACTACACCGTCGATGTCATGACGACTGCGCCGAATCCGATTTTTCCGGACAGCATTGCCAACTGGATGATTATGGATAGCGGCTGGGCCGAGGCAAACGACGCAGCACTGCCTGACAAAGAATCGGGCAACTATGCGACCCTGAACGCCAATGGTACCGGTGCTTTCCGAGTCACCGCGCGAGAGCCGGGCCTGCGCACTGTTCTGGAGCCGTTCGACGGCTGGTGGGACACAGCAGAACACAACCTGACCCGCGCTGAATTGGTGCCAATCCAAAACCCGGCAACCGCCCTGGCGGCTTTGTTGTCCGGAGATGTCGACTTCATCAACCCGGTCCCAATTCAGGATGTGGCTCGGTTGCAAGGCAATCCGGATGTGAAGGTCATTCAGGGCGTTGAAGCGCGCGTGATCATGCTGGGGTTTGATCAGCAGGAAGGCGCGAGCGAAGCCGGGCAGGGTGGCTCGGACCTTTTCCGAGATGTGCGCGTCCGTGAGGCGGTAGCAAAGGCAGTTAACGTTCCCGCTATCCTGCAAACCATCATGCGCGGCAATGCTGAGGTGGCGAGCCAGTTGGTCAGTCCCGCGATGCGTGGCTATTCGGCTGCGAATGCGGACCCCTATGGCTACGATCCCGAGGGCGCCAAAGCTTTGCTGGCTGAGGCTGGAGCTGAGGGGGCCGAGATCAGCTTTAAGTGCCCCAACAATCGCTACCTGAACGACGAAGCCGTTTGTCAGGCGATCACCGCCATGCTGTCTCAGGCCGGGCTGAACGTGACGCTCGATGCGATGCCGGTTCAGAACTACTGGCCGGAACTGCGGGCCGACAATTTTGATATGTATCTGTTGGGTTGGTCACCTGGTACGTTTGATGCCGAGCATCCCGTGCGTTTCCTCGCTTCGACCCCAAATGAGGAAAAGAAGTTGGGGTCGTGGAACTTTGGCGGTTATTCGAACGCTCGCGTGGATGAATTGCTGCCGCTGATCCAGTCCGAGATTGACGAACCCACACGTCAGGCAATGCTGGACGAGGTGGCAGGTATCCTGCACGATGAGGTGGCCTATGTACCGCTTTACGTTCAACCGCTGGTCTGGGGCGCGCGCAGCAATATCGAGCTGACACAACGGCCCGACAACTTCTTCCTTCTGCGCTGGGTAACGGTCAACTAAATGCTGTCATACATTATCAGGCGTGTGGCTCAGTCGGCGCTGGTTCTGTTCGTCGTGGGCCTGGTCGCCTTTTCAATGTTCCGCTTTGTCGGAGATCCGATCGACAACATGCTGGGGCAAGAGCGGACCATGGAAGATGTGGAACGTCTGCGGTCGCAGTTGGGGCTCGATCAGCCGTTTCCGGTGCAATATGTGAAGTTTCTGCAGGAAGCGGTACAGGGCAATTTCGGCGTCAGCTTCCGTCAAGGGCGTCCGGTCGCGGAAATCCTGGCCGAACGCGCTCCGGCAACGTTGGAACTGGCGCTGGTCTCAGCCGTATTTGCCATAGTCTTGGGCATCGCGCTGGGTGTGTTCACCGCAATCCGGCGAGACGGGTTTGCAGCGAACTTCATCATGTCAGCCTCTCTGATCGGGGTGTCCCTGCCGACGTTCCTGATCGGAATCCTGTTGATCTACATCTTCTCAGTTGAACTTGGCTGGCTGCCCAGTTTTGGACGCGGAGAAGTCGTAGATCTGGGCTGGTGGAACACCGGCTTGCTGACAAGCAGTGGACTCAAGGCGCTGATCCTGCCCGCGATTACACTGGGTCTATACCAGATGACCCTCATCATGCGGCTGGTGCGCTCCGAGATGTTGGAAGTACTCCGGCAAGACTATATCCGCTTTGCCCGCGCCCGTGGGCTGAGTGACCGGACCATCAATTTCCGCCATGCGCTGAAGAATACCATGGTCCCGGTCATCACGATTATCGGCCTGCAACTGGGGGCCATCATCGCCTTTGCCATCATCACCGAGACGGTGTTTCAGTGGCCGGGCCTGGGCCTTCTGTTCATCAATGCAATCCAATTCGTGGATATCCCTGTCATGGCAGCATACCTGATGATGATCTCGGTCATCTTTGTCACCATCAACCTTGCGGTCGATATCCTTTACGCCTTCATCGACCCGCGCCTGAGGGTCAGCGCATGAGCCGTGTGAAACGCATTCTGGACAGCGACCAGTTCTACGCCTTCCGCCGCTCGCCTGTCGCCATGGTGTCGGCGACAGTGGCATTGATCCTGATCCTGGCCACGATCCTCGCACCACTGATTGCGCCGACAAACCCGTTTGATCCGGCCAGCCTGAACCTGATGAACGGCTTCACCCCGCCGATGGAACCCAATGCCTTTACAGGCGAAACCTTCCTGATGGGCACAGACGATCAGGGGCGTGATGTGTTCTCGACCATCCTCTACGGAATGCGGATCTCGCTATTCGTTGGGGTGGCGGCCGTTCTGTTCGCGATGGTTCTGGGGATCATTCTGGGCCTGTTATCAGGGTATTTCGGCGGTTGGACCGAAACCATCATCATGCGCACGGCGGATGTGCAGCTGACTTTCCCATCGATCCTTCTGGCCATGCTGATCTTTGGGATCGCCAAAGGCATTACCCCGGTGGAGTATCGCGACCAGATGGCGATCTGGGTGCTGATCCTGGCCATTGGACTGTCCGATTGGGTGCAGTTCGCTCGTGTCGTCCGGGGCGCAACGTTGGTTGAGAAGAACAAAGATTACGTCGCCGCCGCGCGCATCATCGGACAAAGCCCGCTGACCATCATGCTGCGCCATATCCTGCCCAACGTGCTGTCACCGGTGCTGGTGATCGCGACGATCTCATTGGCGCTGGCGATCATTGCCGAGGCGACGCTCAGTTTCCTTGGCGTTGGCGCGCCACCGACACAGCCCTCACTGGGGACGCTGATCCGCATCGGACAGGGATTTCTGTTCTCGGGTGAGTGGTGGATCCTGTTCTTCCCGGCCTGCACCTTGCTGGCACTGGCGCTGAGTGTGAACCTGCTGGGCGACTGGCTGCGTGACGTTCTGAACCCGAGGCTGAAATGACCGATCCCGTTCTTTCGATCCGCAACCTGACTGTGGAAATCCCGACACGCCACGGCATCTTCAAGCCGGTCGAGCATGTGACCTACGACCTGCATCCTGGCGAGATCCGGGGCGTTGTCGGCGAAAGCGGTGCTGGCAAGTCCATGACCGGCAACGCCGTGATCGGCCTTCTGGATCCCCCGGCTCATGTCTCCGAAGGGGAGGTCTGGCTGAACGGTCGCCGGATTGACGAACTGGACGCCGAGGACAAACGCCGAATCCGGGGCAAAGAGATCGGGATGATCTTTCAGGACCCGCTAACCTCGCTGAACCCGTTGTTCACAGTGGGTGAGCAATTGGTCGAGACGATCCAGCTTCACCTCGGCCTGTCCGCTTCCGAGGCCAAAAAACGCGCCATTGCGCTGCTGGATCGCGTGTCCATCCCCGACCCGGCGGACCGTTTCAACCAGTATCCGCACCAGTTTTCCGGTGGCATGCGTCAGCGGGTGGTAATCGCGCTCGCGCTCTGTACCGAGCCCAGTGTTCTGATCGCGGACGAACCCACAACGGCCTTGGATGTGTCTGTCCAAGCGCAGGTGCTGGATCTGATCAAGGAACTGGCGAAAGAGCGTCAGGTGGGCGTGATCCTCGTTACCCACGATATGGGCGTTATCGCCGACACCACCGACTCGGTAACCGTGATGTATTCCGGTCATGTGGTTGAAAGCGGAACGACCGATCAGATCCTCGGCGCACCGAAACATGAGTATACCAAATCTTTGATTGCCGCCGTGCCGCGGCCGCACACCAAAGTCGAGCGTTTCCCAGTGGTCAATTATGGCGATCGGGAAAGAACCTTCAAGATCGACGATCTGGCGGCCCATTGGGACAAGACCGATCTGTCCAAATCCGGCAAACTGCTGGAAATCGAAAGCATTACTAAGACGTTCCTGCAAAAGGGCGGGCTGCTGCCCTCGCAACGCAAGTACTTCACTGCCGTCGATCAGGTGAGTTTCGACATTCGCGACGGTGAGGTTTTCGGCCTTGTCGGCGAAAGTGGCTCTGGCAAGTCCACAGTCGCCCGGATGATTGGAACACTCTATCCCGTAGACGGTGGTCGAGTGATCTTTGATGGCGAAGACGTCACAGCCATGGAGGCAGAGGCCCTGCAAGCCTACCGCCGCCAGATCCAGATGATCTTTCAAGACCCGTTCTCCAGCCTAAATCCCCGGATGAGGGTCGGGGACCTCGTGGCCGAGCCCATCCATCATCACAAAATCCTGCCCAAGCCCGCTATTGAACCGCGCGTGCGCGAACTGCTTGACTGGGTTGGCCTGGCCAAG
The DNA here is from genome assembly GCF_025141855.1 of Ruegeria sp. B32. Classification (NCBI taxonomy): domain Bacteria; kingdom Pseudomonadati; phylum Pseudomonadota; class Alphaproteobacteria; order Rhodobacterales; family Roseobacteraceae; genus Ruegeria; species Ruegeria sp. B32. The sequence goes on from NZ_CP081106.1 coordinate 1,152,380, forward strand.
GACGCGTGGCGCAAGTATCCACACGAGTTCTCCGGTGGGCAGCGTCAGCGTATTTGTATTGCTCGCGCCCTCGCAACTCAGCCCCGTTTTCTGATCTGCGATGAGCCGACCAGCGCCCTGGACGTGTCCATTCAGGCGCAAATCCTGAACATTCTCAAAGACCTGCAGGAGCATCTTGGCCTGACTATGCTCTTTATCAGCCATGATCTCCCGGTCGTACGTCAGATGTGTGACCGTGTGGGCGTGATGCGGCATGGGAAGCTGCTTGAGGTTCAGGAGACGGACTCGTTGTTCGAAGCACCAGAGCATCCGTATACGCGGGAACTATTGGATTTGATGCCACGGCTAAAGCAATTGGCATGACCTTAACGGTTTGGTCTTGCATCGGTTTTTCCAGAAGAAGGTGTTTGAGAGGCGCACGGGCAAGCAATCAACGGTAGTTTGAACTAAAACACCGACTTGAATTGGCTCCATCGCAAAGCGTCTGGTACTCATTGTCGACCCAGTTTTGGACCCGGACGAAGCCGAATGAAATGCAATCTCGGTCAATGAGGTCTGCGTCGCGGCTACAGCCGACGGCAGCAATACGGTTTGCGACTTCAGAATTCAGGATATCCCTTGAAAAACAGCTTCCCACGCCTCGCCACACACCTCGACACGGCAGCACGCGAGACTTGTAGGGGATTCGGTGTCGGCCATTGGTCTCAAACCGAGCGGCTAAGGCACACATTCCCTATGCCGGACCAAAGCATCGGAGAACAGACATCAGAAACAAAAAAAGGCTGCTGGATTCCGACCAGCACACTGTCCAACAGCGCGCATAAGCGCTGAGTTCCGGACCCTGCAGAGCGGAAAAAATCCGCTCCGCAGTTCCTGAGTAGAATTTGCCAGTGGCTAGGAAGGGTTTGTCGGTTTGACGCCGAACGCAAACGGCACTCCGTCCGGATCAAACAGGATGGGGATTTGAGCTTGAACGGTTTCGCTCACATTCAAGGAGGCAGGACGTGCGCCTTTGGTTTCAGCCGCACGGAAGGCGTCAGGGACTGAAGCAACTTTTAGGCTCGGGACCCAAGATGCGTTTGAGGCGGGTGCCCAAGTCGCGGCATGCTGGATTGCAACAAGACGGCCCCGAGGCCCGAGGAGAGTGGCGCAATCCTGGTCCCGATCTGGAGACACCTGCCATCCGAAGAGTTCGATGTAGAACGCTTGCGGAAAGTCATCACCGTTGCCGATATACACTTCAGGGCCAAACTGCCGTCTCGGCACGGCGAAACTGTGCCGAGACAGCGAAATCCCCACCAACGCGCCGAACGGATCGCGAACGAGTGCGTTGCGCCCGACGCCCGGCACCTCGAATGGCTCCCGAACGATTTTGCCTCCGAGCGTGTCGACGCGCTTGGCCGCCCAGTCCACGTCGGGGACCTCGATGTAGGCGACCCAGCCCTTCGCTTGCTCTGGAGGCGTCTCGATTAACCCCGCGCCCGCTTCGTCACCAGAAAGGGCGAGGACGAAATCCTGCTCGCCGCCACCCCATGCAAAATCCGATGCCCGCTCGACGTCATAAGTCCAGTCGGCGACGTGCTGGTAGAATGCCATTGAACGCGCCCTTTCCGGTGTGAATAGGTCATGCCATACGATTTGACCGGCTTTCGACTGTGTCATTGCCTTACTTCCTGACATCTTTGAGTTTTTTGACTCCGCGGACCATCTTCCCGAACGCCTTGTCGCGCGACCTGCGTTCCGCAAGACTCGCCGAGTTAAACGCATCTTCGGCCATGAGCTTGCGCCATCTGCGAAGCCGATCGCCATCAAGAACACCCTCATCGATTGCCTTCAAAACAGCGCATTCCGGCTCAGAATCGTGCTGACAGTTCTTGAATCGACACTGTGCGGCCAACTCCTGAATGTCGGCGAAAAGATCATTTATGCCTTCCGCTGCATCGGTGAGCTGCAGTTCCCGCATGCCCGGAGTGTCCAGGACCAGACAGCCATTGGGCATCGCATGAAGCTCGCGCCGCGTTGTCGTATGCCGCCCCTTTGCGTCGTCCTCACGAATGGTTTGGGTTTCAATGGACTGACTCTCGAGCAGCGCATTGGCCAAAGTTGATTTACCAACACCAGATGAGCCGAGAAACGCCACCGTCTTGCCGGGTTTGCACCAGGGAAGCAGTTTTGTCCGGGGCGCGTCTCCGCGGGCGTCAAGGGCGACCACATCGATCATGTCCGATACCGCGCGGGCAGCGTCGACATAGTTCTGCGGGTCTGTCACGAGGTCGGTCTTTGTGACGACGATGACGGGTGTCATCCGTGCCTCAAAAGCCAGAGCTGCATAGCGTTCCAGCCGGGCCACCTTGAAGTCCTGATTGCAAGACGTGACGATAAAGGCCGTATCAATGTTCGCCGCGATCAGTTGTTCCTGCCGGTCGGTTCCGGGCGCACGCCGCTTTATGAGGCTTGTGCGCTCAAGAACCCGACTGGAGCGCGGACGTGTGGAGTCCAGCATCAGCCAGTCTCCGACAGTTGCGTCGGCTCCCGGCGGAAGTACCGTATCTATGCCGTCACCGACGACATGCAGCCCATTGCGATGCACTTCGACAACGCGAACGGGAGGTGTCGCCGACAAGTCCTCTACGCTGATCTGTTGGGCGAAAAACGGTTGCCATCCCAATGCCTGAAGAGGGCTGGGATTGGCGTGCGATCCGGCGTCGCTTGCGCGAAGCGGAAGGAAGTCGGAGTAATCCCTTGTCATAGGGTGTTCACTTTCATGTCTCTGGCCCAGGTCAGATTTGGGCGCTGATGGTAGGAAAGAGTGCGCACATCAAAACACTCCGTCGGCAACAAAGCGACGGCGGTGCTTCAGATTTTGAATATGCTCCGGGAGGCGCTGCCTCCCTTCCTTACCGGGACATAAAATCTCCATTTCCGATGAAGTGCACATAGGAAGACCGCGGGCAGAACACAACAGTTGACCGGTGATTTGGCGCACTTCGTCACTTCTCTGTAGCAACCGTTCAACACGAAGAAGAGTGTGTGAGCTTTACCCGCGTAGCAGCCTTTTGTGCTAGAAACAGCAGTTGACGGCACCGGGTCAAAATTTCCCCAAGGTCCTCCTTGGGCCGTTATCACACACCCCAACAAGCTGAATATTAGGCGGCTTCGTCCGCAATGCGCCTGTCGAATTGGACTATAAGCGACTGCTCCGAGCCCTAAACTGACACTCGGTATCGAGTACGCTAAGCTGGATCGTGCGAGGCACACATACATTCAGAAACCGCACCTTTGGGAGGACGGATGTATGATCATGCGAATTTTTCAGGTGACGACGCGGTCAGGTAAAGAAGACGAGTTTTGCCGCTTTTTTCGCGACACTGCGATCCCGTTGATGAAAAGCACCCTTGGAATCGTGCACCTTTTTTCGGGGCGCGCCGAGAGGGTGGTCTTGACCCCTGAAACTGGTCCGAACCGAGTACGAGATTTTGGGTACATTTCTGGCAACAAGGGAGTCTGGCGATGCCGCGGAAACGATTCAGCGACGAACAGATTGCCTTTCGATTGTGGACAGGGCGCTTCGTCAGCCGAAAAAATTTTCAGTCGTGACCGGCTGGCTGGCTTTGAGCCGCAATTCCTCTGGAACGACACTACTTCAGGAAACCTCCCCACCTTTCTCGGAACATACTTGCATTCTTGCCTCTTGGCGTAGTCACCTATGTGTGACGAGCGGAGGAAATCGATGAAGCCTTGGACAATCATGTTTTGTGCGTTCTGCACATTCGCTCTTTTCGCTTGTGCCCCAAAAGTTCGTACATATGAGAAAACCAATTCGGTTTCATTCTCGGCAAGGACAAACAGCACACTTGGGCAGACGGCGACCCGGCTTGGGGACCCCAAAGACGGCCGGTCCGGTGTCAAATTGATCAGCGACGGTGAACAAGCCTTGGTGTCACGGCTTCTACTCGCTGCAGCGGCTGAACAATCGATCGACGCTCAATACTACCTTTTGCATAACGACCCGACAGGTCACCTCTTTGCGGCCAGCCTTTTGCAGGCGGCGGATCGAGGCGTACGCGTTCGCTTGCTTTTGGATGACATGGACACATCCGGATACGACGCGATGACAGCCGCTTTGGACTACCACGAGAATATTGAAATCCGTCTGTTCAATCCTTTCTGGCGCGACCAAAGCCTGATCATTGCCGGGCTCACGGACTTCAAGCGGATTAATCGCAGAATGCACAATAAGTCGATGACCGCAGACAACGTGTTCACAATTGTTGGTGGTCGGAATATCGGCGCCGAGTACTTCCTGGCGCGGGAGGAAATGAATTATGCGGATCTGGATGTTCTGGCAGCCGGTCCTGTCGTAAATGAAGTTTCACATAGCTTTGACGAATATTGGAACAGTGAGTTCGCGGTTCCGGCCCGCGTGGTCGTCGGGCAACCTGAAGAATTTTCGCTTGGCCAAGCGCGAAGCAGACTGAATGAGCTTGTGGAGGCGGCAAAGCAGACCCAGTACGGCGAAGCTCTCAGAAAATCTGCAAGAGAGAATTTTGCAGACGGCACGCTTTCCTTGGATTGGGTGCCCGCAAAACTCTACGCCGATCCGCCTTCCAAAGCCGCAGGGCTTGATAACTCAGATCCAATTCTTGCGTCGCAACTGCTGCCGTATTTCGAAGGTGCTGACAGGGAGGTCAATATCGTTTCGGCCTACTTCGTGCCACGCAACAACGGCGTGAAGTGGATGACCGAACTGGAAAACCGAGGTGTCGAAGTCAAAGTCGTAACCAACTCGCTTGCTTCAAACGACGTAGCACCAGTCTATGCGCACTACGCCAAGAAACGCAGGGCGTTGCTGCGTGGTGGGGTCGAGCTTTATGAATTGCGGCCTGACGCTTATCAGGTCCAACGTCGTGGAATAAACTGGGCTCAATCTCGGTCGGGTCTTCATTCCAAAGCGTTCGCTGTCGATGACAGATATCTGTTTGTCGGTTCGTTCAATTGGGACCCTCGTTCAGTCAACATAAACACAGAAATGGGCATTCTCATCGACTCTCCGGCGTTGACCGCACAAACCATGGGTGCTTTGGACGATGCGCTTCCAGCATATACATATCATGTGACGCTGGAGAGTGCTGGCCAACTCAAATGGAGAACACGGGGCGAGAACGGAGAAATCCTCGAATATGACTCTGAACCAACGGGTTCGGCTTGGGATCATATCGTCGCTGGATTTTTCAGTATTTTGCCAATCGGCTCTCAGCTTTAGTAGCGTGGGAGAAGGTCCGTTCTTCTACTGTGCTGTTGACGTTCTATCAATTGCATCGCGCTTGTGGCAGTCTTCTTCGCATTTGAAGAAAAGTGGATAAGTAGGAGGGGCACATGGAAATTCGAACCACATCCGGGCGCGGCCGTCTATACGACAGCGTCCTGGACACGGTCGGCAACACGCCGTGCATTCGCATCAACAAAATCGCGCCGGCCAACGTGACGGTCTACGTCAAGTTTGAAGCCTTCAACCCCGCGGGCTCGGTCAAGGACCGCCTTGCGCTGAACATCATCGAAGCTGGCGAAAGGGAAGGTCGGCTGAAACCCGGGCAAACGGTCGTCGAGGCTACCTCGGGAAATACCGGGATTGGTCTTGCGATGGTATGTTCCGCAAAGGGTTATCCGCTTGTGGTCACTATGGCTGACAGCTTCTCGGTGGAACGCCGCCGGTTGATGCGGTTTCTTGGGGCCAAGGTTGTGCTGACGCCTCGTGCGCTCAAGGGTTTTGGGATGTACTCCAAGGCCAAGGAGTTGGCCGAGGCAAATGGCTGGTTTCTCGCCAGCCAATTCGAGACAAGCGCCAACGCCGACATCCACGAGGCCACGACAGCGAGGGAAATACTCAGCGATTTCGAAGGAGAGCGGCTTGATTACTGGATCACCGGTTATGGAACAGGCGGCACCGTTTCGGGCGTGTCGCGCGTGCTCAAGCGCGATCGACCTGACGCCAAGATCATCCTGACCGAGCCTGCAAACGCTGCGATTGTCGGGTCTGGCTACGTGAACACCCGCAACGAGGCCCATCAGCCCACTGAGAGCCATCCGGCCTTTGAACCGCATCCCATTCAGGGTTGGACGCCCGACTTCATCCCGTATGTGCTTCAGGAAGCTCTGGACAATGCATATTATGATGAACTGCTTCCCGTCGCCGGAGCGGACGGCATCGCCTGGTCCAGGCGTCTGGCCGCAGAGGAGGGGATCTTCACCGGAATCTCAGGGGGATCCACATTTGCCATCGCAATGGAAGTGGCCAAAAGCGCCCCGGACGGATCGGTGATGCTGGTGATGCTGCCCGACACAGGCGAACGGTATCTTTCGACACCGCTCTTTGACGGGATTGCCGAAGATATGACGGATGAGGAACGAGCGATTTCCATGTCGACACCAACGGCGCAAATGCCGTCTGAGTGAGCCTGGCCTCGTTGCTAGTCTATCCGGGTTTTAGAACGTTCGATCTGCGGCGTTGATGCCGTCTGAAAATCTGCGGACAGCGTGGTTGCCGCAATGCGTGGCCAGACGGTCAAACGATCCGGTTGGGTTGTGATTCAGAAGTTGAGCGGACCTCAACCGATAGCCGCCGAGTTTCCTGTGTCACGGCCGCGTCTGTGCGGTCGAATGCTGACCTGAAGTGTCGATCGACAAAGCCTATCGTTGACAAAAGACTTGCTTCTTCGAGGGAAGTACAGAATTTGCACCGTCAACTGAAAGGCTTTTGGGTGCCCTTGTGCAAGGCGGATTGGGTGATCCAGCACCTCCGCGACCTCAGGCTGGGGATGTATCATCTTCTGGGCCATTCGATGGGCGGCATGATCGCTCAGGAAATTGCCCGCCGGGATTTTGAAAGGGTGGACCGATTGGTGTTGTACGCAACCGGCGCGATTGGCGTTTTACCCGGGCGGTTCGAGACCATTGAGGAAAGCAAAAAGCGTGCGGCAGAGGACGGCCCCGCCGCAACTGCCCAAAGGATCTCTGCAACTTGGTTTCTGGATCGTGAAGCCGCACAAGGGTTTGAGCACTGCGCCGCTGTCGCCGCGCAAAGCAAACTGGCTGCAATAAACGCCGGCCTGGACGCGATGCACTCCTGGTCCGGAGAGCAGAACCTCAGCCAAATCCGGCAGGAAACACTTGTGCTTTGGGGCGATCGGGATCGGACTTATCCGTGGAGCCAGACGCATATGCTTTGGCAAGAAATCCCCAAGACCTCGCTTGCGGTCGTGCCGGGTTGCGCCCATGCGGTTCATGCCGAGAAAACTGAACTATTCCAGCTTCTGGTCTCCGACTTTCTTGAGTGATGGGCACTGCAGGCGGCAGGGCGCTCTGCAGGAAACAGCCGAGTTCGGGCTGTTGAAGTTTCATTGGCGTTTATTCAAGAGCCAAGCGGGTTTATCTTCGTGCCAGTCGCAGCGCACGGGTTTTCCGCGCAGGGCCAGAAAGACCTATGTGAATCGCTCGTGGCTCGATTTGACGGCGACACGGGGCCCACACTCAAGTCTCACGAAATGCTTTCGCAAAGTAGTCGCTGAACGGTTTGATCAGGTAGGCAATCGGTGTTCTGTCCTGCGTCCGTATGAAGGTTTCGACCGGCATTCCAGGGACCAGAGGTGTTTCCGCGGGCAGTTTTTTCTGCTCGCCGGCGTTCAGTGCGATCTCGGCTGTGTAGTAGGTCTGGTTTGTCGAAGCTTCCTCGAACGCATCCGCAGAAACCAGGGTGACCCGTCCTGTCAATTCGGGCGTCTTGCGCTGATCCATGGCCGAAAAGCGCAAAACGACATCTTGTCCGACGAACATCTGGTCGACGTGAATGGGGTCGACGCGGGCACTTATGATCAGCGGACGATCCTGCGGAACCAGGTACAATACCGGATCAGCCGGTTTCACAACCGCGCCAAGGCTGAAGATGTTCAATCCGTGTACGACCCCAGAGACAGGCGCCGTGATTTCAAGGTTGGCGATACGCTCTGCAATATTCGTCGTTTCCTCGCGCAACTCCAGTTCCCGATACCGTAGGTCCCTGAGGCGGGTAATGGCATCTTCGCGACGTTTGCTTTGCAATTTGAGGATCTGAATCTCGATTTCTGTCTTTCGCCCTTCGGATTCCGCGATACGGGCTGTCAGGTCACCCATCGTGCCGCTCAGGCGTGCCTCTTCCCGTTGCAATGACAGAACGCGGGATGCGGGGGCCAATCCGCGTTCAAACAAAGACTCCTGATCCGTCAGTTCCTTTCGGATCAGGTCCAGCTGGGTGGCAAGCGCCAGTTTTTGAGCATCAATCCCGACAATCTGGCTGTCGATCTGACCAACCCTTTTGACTTGCTGATCGATCTCCTGCGCGATGGATTGCTTGCGCGCCACAAACAATCGTTCCTGCCCATAGACCAAGTCCGCGATGTCGATGTCCAAAGATGCGGTTTGCTGAAGTATGGGATCAAAGCGAATTTCTTCGTTTCCGTCTCTTTCCGCCTCAAGCCGGCCGCGGCGGGCCATGAGTTCGTAAAGCTCTTTTTCGGCGATCGCCAATTTGGTGGCAAGGTCATTGGATGCCAGCTTGATCAGGACATCACCGGCCTCGACCAGGGACCCTTCGTCGACAAGTATCTCGGCGACCACGCCGCCATCGGGGTGTTCCACAACCTGTTGATTTTGATCGACTTCAATTCGACCGCTGGCAACTATTGCCCCGGCAATATTGGTCGTGAAGGACCAATATCCAAAGCCTCCAAGCAACAGCATCAGACCCACGAGACCCACGAGCACTGGTCCGCGCGCTGACCAGGAAAGGGACGAGTTGATGTCGGACCGTTCCGGTTTCATTTCAGGCCTCCCTGTCTGGCGGTTTTTGCGATTTGTTCGTGGTTGATAACGAGTTTCCGAAGCACGTCTTTCTTGGCGCCGAAGTCCCGGACGGTGCCGTTTTCCAGCATTATCAGCTTGTCGCATTCCTGGATTGCGGCCGGTCGATGGGCCACGATCAACACGGATTTTCCGTTTGCCTTGAACTCTTCAATTGCGCGATTGACCGCGGCACTGCCTTCGACGTCGAGGTTTGAATTTGGTTCGTCCAGCACGAGCAGCACGGGGTCTCCGTACATGGCGCGGGCAAGGCCGATACGTTGCATCTGACCACCGGAGAGCTGCCCTCCGTTCGCCGATACGTAGGTGTCGTAGCCATCAGCGAGCCGCAGTATCATCTCATGCGCATCTGCCTTCTTTGCGGCTGCCACGACGGCGGCATCGTCCGGCTCGGGCGCCATTCGGGCAATGTTTTCGGCAATGCTGCCGTCGAACAGTTGAAACCGCTGCGGAAGATAGCCGATAAGGCTGCCAAGTTCGGTCGAGCCGTATTGATCCAGCGCGGCGCCATCCAGCCGGATCGTGCCGCTGTGCGGACGCCATACGCCAGTCAAGGATCTGGCGAGTGTGGACTTCCCCGCGCCGGATGATCCAATCAAGCCAACTGCTTCGCCTGGTATCACGCTGAACGAAACGGATTTCAGAGCGGCTTGCCGTGAGTTCGGCGGAAAGACGGTCAGGTTTTGAACAACCAACTTGGCTTTGGGTTTCGGCAGTCGCGTATTCACACGTTCGGGCGGTACGGTGCCGAGCAGTTCGGCCAGATTGTCCCAGCCTCTTTTTGCGGTCTGAACCAACTGCCATTGCGCCACAAGCTGCTCCATGGGCGCCAGCGCCCGGCCCAGCAGGATTGAGCTGGCAATCATTGCGCCTGCAGTCAGTTCCCCCTGAAGCACAAGAAATGCACCGACGCCAAGGATGGCCGACTGCAAAAACAACCGGAAAGTCTTTGTTACATTGGCAAAGCTGCCGCTTACGTCGGCCGAGCGGATCTGCTCCTTCAGCGCCCGGTCGCGCAACGTCTTCCACCGCGTGAAGGTCGCATCGCGCATACCCATCGCCTCAACGATTTCGGCTTCGTTCCGCAGCTGGTTGGACATTGCTTCGGACGAGGCGACAGCACGGCTGGCATTCGACATGGGGCGTGCCGAAAAAACTCGGTTCAAGCCGGTAAGTGCCAAGATGACCAAGCCACCCAGCACAGCGACAGCACCAAGCCAAGGGTGGAATATCCAGATGCCCAAAAGGAAAACGGGAGTCCAAAACACATCGAAAAAGGCCATTGGAACCGGAGAAGACAAAAGCCGCTGAACAGCCTCAAGATCGCGCAGGCCGGTTTCCGTTTGATCGTCCGGAGCGACCGAGGCCTTGCGCTGCACCGCCTCGAATACCCGACGGTCAAGGCGTGCCTGGAAACGCGCCGCGACGCGTCCGAAAATCCTTCCCCGAGCATATTCAAGCAGGCCCAGAATGCCGTACAAGAACGCAACAAGCACCGAGAGAGCGACCAGCGTTTCCACGGATCGGCTGCCCAAAACCCTGTCGTACACCTGCAGCATGTACAATGGCCCGGTCAGCATCAGAAGGTTGGTGAAGCAACTGAGAACACCGACAAAAACGTACAGCCGCCAGCTTTCCCGACGCACTTCGCGCAGTTCCTGACGCCCCGTTTCAACTACGAATTTGGGTTTTCCCATTGGCCGTCACCTTTGCTCTCAACTGATGACCGATACGCTGATCTGACCCGGTTGGATTTGTTTTTGGTTTCGGCCTCAGTGGGCGCCGGAACGATCCACACGGTACCGCCGGGGACATATCGTGATTCAGAAATATTTGATCCGAACGGCCTGTGCGCTCCGTACCAGCGGTAAGCCAATCATTGGCTTGCAAATCTCAGGTGGAGGAAATTATGACGACAATTGCAGGAATTGCCGCAGGAAATCCAAGCTTTAGCATTCTTGTCGCAGCAATAGGTTTTATCGATGACCAGAAGGGGACTGACTACCTTGGTGTCCTCAGTGGAACTGCCGGTGACCCTTCTGCGACCTACACGGTTTTTGCCCCGACAAACGCGGCATTCGGGCAGCTTGCAGCTGATCTGGGTTTTGCGGGCGACGTTACTGACACCGCAGCCGTAACCGCATTTCTGACCTCTCTGAACGAAGATCCGGTGGAAACCGCAACGCTGCTTGAGACGATCGTCACCTATCATGTTGCAGCAGGCACCCAAGGGTCGTCCGAGATTGCGTCGGCGGGTTCGGTGACCTCACTTCAGGGCGGAGTGATCGACGCGTCTGAACTGCCGACACTTGGCGATCTGGAGCCGGACCTCATCAATCCGTCGCTGGTGCAGACAGACATCCTGGCGGACAATGGCGTGGTCCACGTGATTGATCGCGTTCTGCTGCCGATCGATCTGCCAGGCAATGACGCCCCGACGATTACGGAAACCGTTCTGGCGGTAAGCGGCGCATCCGGCTTTGACGAAAACGGAGGTGATTTCGACATTCTCCGAGAAGCTCTGATCGCGGCTGATCTGGCGGGCGCCCTTAATGACCCGAATGCCGACCTTACCGCCTTCGCGCCGACCGATGACGCGTTCATCGCGCTCTCGAACTCACTGGGATACGAAGGCAGCGATGAGGGCGGAGCGTTTGCATACCTTGTTGACGCACTGCGTTTGCTCAACGGCGGAAACGATCCCATCGAGCTGTTGACGACGGTGCTGACATACCATGTCTCGGGTGAAAGCCTGCAGGCCAGCCAGGTTCTGGCGTCTGAGGAAATCGAAACGCTCCAGGGCGGCACGATTGGTGTGGATGCCGAGACCCTTACCCTGGTCGATGCCGATCCGGACGTTCAGGATCCAAGCCTCATCGCGACCGACATTCAGGCGTCGAACGGTGTGATCCATGTATTGAACGGCGTTCTGCTGCCCGCCGATCTGCTGCAATCTGACGGTTCAGGGGCAGTCGATTTCGTCATCGGAGACGACGGCCGCGAAGTTATCCGCACAGGTCGGGACAATGACCTGATCGATGCCAAAGGCGGCAACGATATCGTTTTCGCAGGAAGTGGTGACGATCTGGTTCTCGCCGGTGACGGTCGGGACAAAGTTTTCGGCGGTAAGGGTGACGACACCCTGAACGGCGAGGGTGGAAACGACATCATCTTCGGCGGCCGTGGAAATGACGAAATTTCTGGCGGTGGCGGAAACGACAAACTCATCGGCGGCTCGGGCTCCGACAGCTTCGTCTTCGAACAAGGCGGCGGTCATGACACTGTGTTCGGCTTTCGCGCAGGTCGCGACAAGATCGACCTCAGCGCATATGGCTTCACAGATTACGAGGAAGTCGAGGATGCGATCAGCGGCCGTTTCTTCAAGACCAAGATCGATTTGGGAGACACGGAAATCTCGTTGTTCGGCGTCCGCGCCAGCAGCCTAGACGAAGGTGATTTCATTCTCTGATAGGCAAGCCCGCCTGGACCGACCAAAACTGTTTGGGCGGGCTTTTCTTGTTGAAACGGCTTCACAATATTTTTCGGGAACAGTGTTTTGGCGTGTGTGTGGCGACAGCCCGGGCAAACGGCGTTACTCGCCTTAAGTCATTATTTTTAAATATTTTAACTATTTGGGTCCGCGTGCATCCTGCAAGGCACAGGCACCCAATCAAGGTCGAAAACTTGTGATTACGGCGGTGCCGGGCGAGGTCGGGCCACGCATCGCGCGAAGCTCACCGCTGGCATCCGCAAGGCGGACCTCTCGGGCCACCATCGGCTGTATGTCAACGTCACCCCGCTCGATCAGTCCAAGCAGACGCGGGTATTTCCAGGACGGCATGCCCCGGGTGCCAAAAACCGAGAGCTGTTTGGAATATATCGCGCGCATGTTCATGCGCATCCAACCTTCACCCGACGGCATCCCAATCTGTACATGACGGCCCAAGATCGCGAGGCACTCCAGCGAAGCATTCGTCGTGGTTTCGATGCCCAGCGCTTCGATGGAAACCTGCGCTCCTCCACCGGTGATTTCCAGGATCGCGGTCGCCGCATCCTCTTCGGATGCATTGACCGTCGCGTCCGCGCCGTGGAGTTTTGCGTGCTCGAGTTTCTCATCGACCACATCCACCACGACAACCCGGCATCCCAGCATTTTCGCAAGCAAGAGAACGGACAGACCAATTCCACCGGTTCCATGGACAGCAACCCATTCGCCCGCAGCAACATCTGCTCGGTCCGTCAAAGCATGCCATGCGGTAGTGACGCGGCAGCCCAGGCCGGCGGCGAGGGCAGGGGAGAGTGTGTCTGGCAAGTGAACCAAGTTATGGTCGAAGGGCACCGCAACATATTCCGCATAGGCGCCCGGTGCGCCAAATCCGGGAACGATCTGGTTGGCGCAGGTATTCGACACTCCGGTTTGACAGGCATGGCAACTGCCGCACCCCAGGATGAATGGGGCGATGAGGCGATCACCCACCTTGTGCTTCGCATTCGACCCGGCCTCGACAACGGTTCCACAGTACTCGTGCCCCAGAATGGAGCCGTTTTGAACTTTCGGGTGGGCACCGGACCAGCCGTGGTAGTCCGAGCGGCACACGCCGCAGGCGGCGACCTCCAAGACCACTCCGTTGTCGGGGCAGGTTGGGTCTGGGACCGTTTCAATCGAAAGGTCTTCGTTGAACTCTCTAACGACTGCAGCTCGCACTTCGCGCTCCCAAAATGGTTTCTTCGACCGCGAAATCCCGTCCCGTCAAAACTAGACGGGTCGGTCGCCTTTCACGGTTACACGCCGCCCTTTTCGTTCCGCGGGCCAATAGTCCCAGATGGCGCGATGCATACAGCAACGATTGTCCCAAAACGCCATATCGTTGAGCGACCACCGGAACCGGATTTGATAGTTGATCTGTTCGGCATGCTCGAAAAGCATGTTGAGGATCGCCTCACTTTCCTTGTCCGACAAGCCGATAATCTTCGTTGTGAACGTTCGGTTGACGAAAAGCGATTTTCGTCCTGTCTCGGGGTGAGTTCTGACGATCGGATGAATTGCTTCGGGGCAATCAATATCGGCGTCCTTTTGGCCCCGGTCGCTGTACCGGCCCTTGTAGATGTGTTCGGAGCTGTGGAGGGCGGACAGTCCGTCGAGCATGCTTTTGATCGGTTCGGACAGATCGTCGTAAGCCGCATACATATCGCTGAACATGGTGTCCCCGCCGCAAGGAGGGGCAATGTGGATCTGAAGCATTGTTCCCAATGGGGGCGTCTCATCACATGACACGTCCGAGTGCCAGAACTCACCGTTGGCTACCTTTGAATTTTTGGTGGCATGGATCTCGAATATTTCCGGGTATCCTTCCATCGTTGGGGCTGCGGGGTGTGCGTGGAGCGGCCCGAAGCGTTTCCCAAACTCGATGTGCTGCGCAGGCGGTATCTCTTTCTGCTCTTTGAAGAACAGAACCTGATAGGTGTGAAAGGCATCGCGGATTTCGGCGAACTGGTCGTCGGGCACAGGCTGGCTCAAATCGACCCCATAGATCTCGGCCCCGAGGTTCGGAGCGAAAGGCTTGGCAACGATGGACGTGTAGGTGTTGGACTTTGGGGCAACCATGGGGACCTCGGGGCGCTGTTTCATTGAGCTTGTTTCGCGCAGGGTACAGATCAAAAAATGTAAACAAAAACGAAAATGATTTGATCCATCGGTGAAAATCTCTCACCTTTTGCGGGTCCGGCAAAAGTGGTGAGGTCTTTGAGATGAGCATCCGAGCGTTGCGAACTTTGATCGCAATACATCGGCATGGAAGCTTTCGAGCAGCATCGGAGGCCGAGCATCTGACGCCGTCGGCGGTAAGCCATCAGATGCGGAATCTTGAAGCCATGTGGGGGCTCGACTTGTTTGACCGGTCGGCGAAGACACCCAAACTGACCAGTGCGGGGCTCATGCTTGTTGAAGAAGCGGCGGCGGTCGTCGCCGCGTATGATGGCCTGGCTGACAAGGTGAGATTGGACAAGGAACTTGCCGGCGAGATCATCTTGGGTGCAGTTCCAACGACTTTGACGGGTTTGGTGCCTGCTGCGTTATCAAGGCTGAAGTCAGAACATCCTGACGTGCGTGTCAGAATTGTTCCGGGCTTGACCAATCAGCTGCTGTTGCAGCTGGACCGCAAGCAGGTTCACGCAGCAATCATCTCACGCCCGGATATTCTGCCGAAGTCGCTGGAGTTCTCGGAAATCGTGACCGAGAAACTGGTCGTGCTCGTCTCGGAAAACACTCCGGACCTTTCTCCCGAAGAGCTTCTCGGCGCACTGCCGTTTATTCGGTTCACTCGCGACGCGGTTGTGGGGAGGCAGATCGAGACCTGGTTGCAAAGGATGGGTATAGAAGTCAAAGACGCCATGGAGCTTGAAAGCCTTGAGGCAATATCAAGCATGGTCGCCGCTGAACTCGGGGTCTCGATCATACCTGACAGTCGTCTGGCGTCTTATGACCATTTACAGCTCAAAAAAATTCCTCTGGAGCAGTTCGGACCCCGACGCATCGTCGGTCTTGCGAGTGTCGCAATGTCACCCCGTGCCAGAATGGTAGACGCAGTCCGGAGCGCACTGCTGGATGCGGTGGGAGCTTAGCCGGTTCTCTGGCGGAGCCGTAGCCCCTGATTGCTTTGGTGGCTGCACGTCATTGAAGCCAAAAGCCGGTAGAGTGGCGGCGATGATTTTCGCTGCACCCAGCACCAGTTTCGTCATCGACGGGCGGGCTGCTGTTCGCTCGAAAACTGTGCATCTATTGGTAGGCCACCAACTGGAAAAGCCCGTACAACTTGCAAAGTTTGAATTGATCGTCACACTTCTCGTATGAGCGAGTATTTTGATGAGATGTTCAACGGCGACGGATCTCTCAGAGGTCCTTACGAAGAGATCGGACGTTGGTTCAATGCGGAAGATGTCTCACGGCTGAGGGCCAAACAGCGCGAAGCCGAAGAAGTTTTCAGGCTGACGGGGATTACTTTCAACGTCTACGGCAAGACCGAGGCCGAAGAACGTTTGATCCCATTTGATATCGTTCCGCGCGTGATTTCAGGGCGCGAATGGCAACGTCTGGAACGCGGCATCGAACAGCGGGTTCGGGCGATCAATGCGTTTCTTCACGACATCTATCACCGTCAGGAAATCGTGCGTGCCGGTCGCGTGCCGGCAGAGATGATTGCAAGCAACGAAGCCTTCCTGCCGCAGATGCTGGGTGTCTCACCGCCGGGGCAGGTCTACACCCATGTGGTCGGCGTCGATCTGGTGCGTACCGGGCCAGACGAGTTCTTTGTATTGGAAGACAACGCCCGTACGCCGTCCGGGGTCAGCTACATGCTCGAGAACCGGGAAACCATGCTGAAGATGTTCCCCGAGCTTTTCAGCGCCACGAATGTGCGCAATGTATCCGATTATCCCCGCAATCTGAGACGCTCGCTTGCGTCCAGTGCGCCGGCCTGCGCGGACGGCGAGCCGACCGTCGCGGTATTGACTCCGGGGATCTACAATTCAGCCTATTATGAACATGCGTTTCTGGCCGATCAGATGGCCGTGGAACTGGTCGAGGGCCACGACCTGCGGGTTGTCGATGGGCGCGTCTGCATGCGCACCACGCGTGGTTACAAACCAATCGACGTTCTTTACCGCCGGGTTGACGACGATTTCCTGGACCCGCTGAATTTCAACCCGGACAGCGCGCTGGGCGTACCCGGCATTCTGGACGTCTATCGGGCCGGGGGCATCACGATCGCCAACGCGCCGGGCACGGGCATTGCCGATGACAAGGCAATCTATTCCTACATGCCTGAAATCGTTGAGTTCTACACGGGCGAGAAGCCTCTGCTCAAAAACGTTCCTACGTGGCGCTGCAGCGACCCCGAGTCGCTGTCCTACGTATTGGACAACCTGTCGGATCTTGTCGTCAAAGAGGTGCACGGCTCGGGCGGCTATGGAATGCTGATCGGCCCGACCGCCAGCAAGAAAGAGATTGCGGCCTTCCGTGACAAGCTCAAGTCGCGGCCGTCGAACTATATCGCGCAGCCCACGTTGTCTCTCTCGACAGTACCGATCTTCGCCCGTTCGGGACTTGCCCCCAGGCATGTCGATCTGCGGCCATTTGTTCTGGTGTCCCCGGATGGGATCGAAATCACCCCCGGCGGCCTGACGCGCGTTGCGCTGAAAAAAGGGTCCCTGGTCGTGAATTCAAGCCAAGGCGGCGGGACCAAAGACACCTGGGTTCTGGAGGACTGACCATGCTGGGAAAAACTGCTGGCGGGTTGTTCTGGATGTCCCGGTATCTTGAGAGGGCGGAAAACACGGCCAGACTGCTTGAAACAGGCCAGAGGATGGCGCTGACCCGGACCAAGAACTCCGATGCGGAATGGGGCTCGGTTCTGAAAACCGCCGGCGTTTTCGGCGGTTACAGCGCCAAATATGATGAGATTTCAAAAGACAATGCCGTGGATTGGATGTTGCGTGATGCCGACAATCCATCCTCGATCAAGTCGGTCATCAAGCAGGCGCGAGATAACGCGCGCGTTGTTCGAACTGCATTGACCCATGATGTCTGGAGTGCGGTGAACGCCACGTGGATGCAGATTGATCAAGCCATGAAGCGCCGCGTGAACGAGAGAGACCTGCCGGGGACGCTGGAGCTTATTCGTCAACAGGCGGCTCTGGTTCGTGGTGCGACGCTAGGGACCATGCTGCGCAACGATATTTTCGACTTCACCCGGATCGGCACCTTTGTCGAGCGGGCCGACAATACCGGGCGCATCCTGGACGTTAAGTACTATGTCCTTCTGCCCACGGCCTTTTCGGTCGGCTCGTCACTGGACAACATCCAATGGGAAAGCATCCTGCGGTCCGTGGGTGCGGGTGGTGGCTATCGCATGACCCACGGCCAGAATACCCGGCCGTCGGAAATTGCGCAGTTTCTGATCCTCGATCAGCGGATGCCTCGCAGCCTGCATTTCTGCTGCAGGAAGATCCAAGAGAACCTTTCTTATCTCAGCAAAGACTATGGCTTTGCGGGGCCGTCGGTTACGGCGGCCAATGCGCTGTCCGAGAAGTACCTCGACCGGCAGATTTCCGATATCTTTGACCTTGGGCTGCACGAGTACATTCAGGACTTTTTGAAAGATCTCGGAGACTTGAGCCGCCAGATTGAAGTTGACTACCGGTTCTATGAGTGACCAATGAAACTGCATATTCGCCACGAGACACGATACGATTTCGACGCGCCGGTTCCCTTTGGCCTGCAGCAGCTGAGAAAAACACCCAAATCCTTCCGCAATCAGAATATCTTCTCTTGGAGCACCGAAGTGACCGGGGGGCGCAAGGAGCTGAGCTTTGAGGACTACCATCGCAACACGGTGGAACTGATCAGTTTCGAAGCGAATACCCAAAGCATCTCATTGATCTCCGAAGGTGTTGTCGAGGTTGAAGATACGCATGGTGTGTTGGGACGTCACGAGGGCTCGACGCCGTTGTGGCTTTTTCAGCGGAGCACGCCTTTGACAACGCCGGGCAAGGGTGTTGCAGACGTGATCGCCGCTTTGCCGGATGGTGAGCCGCTTGAGCGGATGCATGCCCTGTCCGAAAGAGTTCGGGCTCAGGTCTCCTACGAAGTGGGTGGCTCGCACCCGGACTGGAGCGCAGAAGACGCTCTCAAGGCCGGGTGCGGCGTGTGCCAGGACCATGCGCATGTGTTCATCACCTGTGCGCGGAAGATCGGTGTGCCGGCCCGCTACGTCTCGGGTTACCTGATGATGAACGAAACCGAATTGCAGGATGCCACTCACGCGTGGGCCGAGGTTCATTTGGACGGGCTTGGCTGGGTTGGATTCGACGTGTCCAACGGGATTTCACCCGATGACAGATACGTGCGTGTCGCAACCGGTCTGGACTATGCCCAGGCGGCCCCGGTAATAGGAAACAGAATTGGGGCAGCGGGCGAGCAGTTGACGGTTCAATTGCAGGTCGCACAGCAGTAACGGAGAACCTGATGACCTATGCTGTGGGCATGCGGCTGAACCGCGGACTGGTTTTCATGTCGGACACGCGCACGAATGCAGGTGTCGACAACGTGTCCACCTTCAACAAGATGTTCAATTGGACCGTCGAAGGCGACCGTTCAATCACCTTGTTGACGGCTGGCAATTTGGCGACCACCCAAGCCACCATAAGCCTGCTGGAAGAACGTACAAAAGCACCGGAAGACCGGTCGCCGTCGATCCTTGAAGCGCCGACGATGTTTCAGGTCGCCCAATTGGTTGCGGCGACGCTGAACGACGTCATCGAGGGGCATTCCCGAGCGGGCCAACAGGCAGACAGCGCCTTTCACGCGACCCTGATCCTGGGGGGGCAGATCAAAGGCGGCCCGTCGCGCCTGTTTCTGATCTATCCCGAGGGCAATTTCATCGAGGCCGGTGAGGATACCCCGTTCTTTCAGATCGGTGAGACGAAGTACGGCCGCCCCATACTGGTACGTGCGTTTGATCCGGACATGAGCTTTTCCGAAACGGTAAAGCTGTTGCTGGTCAGTTTCGATTCAACGATCAAGGCCAATTTGTCCGTCGGTGCACCGCTTGATCTGCTGCTTTATGAGGAAGACAGCCTTACGGCCGGCACGCGTTCAAGGTTCGAGCCTGACGATCAGTACTTTCGGACCATATCCGAAGGGTGGGGCGATGCGCTGAAGGTCGCCCTGTCAAAGCTTCCGGCATACGAAGCCTGAGGAGCGAATTCTTGTGCTCCCGCAGGGCGCAGGTTTCAGGCTGCCAGACCCTCAGCAGCCATTTGACTCAGGGTCACTCAGATAGGCGATCATCTGGTCCAGGTCGCGGCGAATCCCGTGCAGGTCTTTGATCTTTTGATCCACATCGGCCAACTTGCTTTTTAGGTTCGCGATCACCTCGGGCCGCGGGATAGTGTTTTCCGGGTCTTCCGGAAGGAAGCGCTTGATTTCCGACAGAGAAAAGCCAAGCGACTTGCTCATTGCGATGGTTTTGATACGAGAAATCATTGCGTCGGGATAGTCGCGATAACCGTTCTCCAGACGCTCGGGCGGTGGGATCAGGCCGTGTTTTTCGTAGAACCGAATGCTTGACGCTGACACGCCCGTGGCTTCTGCCAATTTTCCGATCTTCATGCCCTTGACCTTCAACCATTGTCGAAGGTTTATATCACCTGGGATCGAGAAGAAAAGGATCCCAAGATGACTGTTTCACCGCTGTTCGAACCGCTCACATTGCCAAATGGCGCGGTTCTCAGAAACCGTCTGGCAAAAGCTGCAATGGAAGAAAGTCTGGCGGCTTTCGGGCAGGTGCCAGACGAGAAAATTCACCGGCTTTTCCGCCGCTGGGCCGCGGGCGGCGCGGGCCTGTTGATCACTGGAAATGTAATGGTCTCGGCTGATGCGCTGTCCGGCCCCGCCAGCGTGGTTCTGGAAGACGGAACTGATCTTGCGCCTTTCCGGGAATGGGCCGAGGCAGGGCAGATGCGCGGCGGAGCAATCTGGATGCAGATCAATCATCCCGGTCGTCAGGTCCTGGCGAGCCTGGGAGAAGAAACGGTGTCGGCGTCCGACGTTCCGGTCGAGATCCCCGGTATGTCCAAAAATTTCAACCCGCCGCGGGCCCTGACCGAGGCCGAAATTCAAGACCTGATTTCCCGTTTTGCTCGAACAGCTGCGTTGGCCGAAGAAGCAGGATTTGACGGTGTTCAGATACATGCCGCCCACGGCTATCTTATCAGCCAGTTTCTATCGCCCTTGACCAATCGCCGTACCGACCATTGGGGCGGCTCTTTGGAGAATAGGGTGCGTTTTCTGTTTGAGGTCGTTCGCGCGATCCGTGCCAGCGTGTCCAAGAGTTTCACCGTTTCGGTGAAGCTGAACTCGGCTGATTTTCAGAAAGGTGGATTTGGGCAGGATGACGCCAAATGGGTGGTCAACCAACTTGGCGATATGGCTATTGATCTGGTCGAATTGTCCGGCGGTTCCTATGAGAGTCCGGCCATGCAGGGCAGGCAGGAGGATGGCTCCAGCACGGCCCGGCGCGAAGCCTATTTTGTAGACTTCGCGCGGGAGATCGCTGCTGACGCGAAAATGCCGATCATGGTGACCGGCGGCATTCGCTCTCGGGCTGTTGCCGAGGATGCATTGGCCAACAACCGGGGCGGGATTGGCGTCTCGGTTCTGGGAGTGGCTCGCGCGATGGCGTTTGAACCTGATCTTGTCGAAAACTGGCGGAATGGCAAATCAGAGTCGGTCAATATCCCGGAAGTGTCTTGGAAAAACAAAAGGCTGGCGGGGTTCGCCTCGATGGTGCTGGCGTATTTCCAGCTTGAACGACTGGCAAATGGCAAGCCACCGAAAGTACCTCACTCGGCATTTCTCGCGCTGATGCGAAATCAGATGCGGGCGAAGCGATGGACGAAACGTTACCGTTCCTGGCGCGATGTCCGAGCATAATGTGGTCAGGGACGCCTAAAGCAGGGATCCAACGGCGTTTGTACTGGTATCACCGTGTGGCGGCGCCTTTGACGCTTGGCTTCCGGCACCGACCGCAGGTGTTTCTGCCGTTGCCGCCAGAGTTGGAAATGGGCGCAACCTTACACAGGTTGCGCCCGAATTTTTGCCTGCTCGCCGCTTCTAACCAAGCAACCCTGGCAGGGTCAGCGAGATCGCGGGCACAAAGGTGATCAGCATCAGAGCGACCAGAATTGCCAGGTAAAAGGGCCATATCGTCCGAACCGCCTTTTCCATCGGCAGTTTGCCAACGGCGCAGCCGACAAACAGGCAGGAGCCAACCGGAGGGGTGCACAGTCCCAGGCCCAGATTCACCAGCAAGATCATTCCGAACTGCAGGGGATCAATGCCAAGGCTGTTGGCAACCGGCAGGAAGATCGGCGTGCAGATCAGGATCAGGGCCGCCATGTCCATGATCATGCCCAGAAGCAACAAGACCGCATTGATCATCAGCAGGATAAGGATCGGGTTTTCCGTCAGGCCTGTCAGAAGATCCACCGTTTTGTCCGGCACTCTGTAGAAGGTCAGCATATAGGCAAAGGCACCCGCGCAGGCGATCAGGATCATGACCATGGCCGTCGTGCGTACGGCCGACGCAACCGCGATGCAGAACTTGTCCCAAGTGATACTCCGGTAGACCACGAGCGTGACGACAAAGGCATAGATTGCGCCGAACGCCCCGGATTCAGTGACCGTGAAGATGCCTGACAGGACACCTCCGACGATGATCACGGCAGTCAGCAGCCCGGGGATCGCGCTGAGAAAGCTGATGACCAGAGCCTTCCAGCCCGGAAAGGTTTCGGCCTGATACCCTCGGCGCACCGCAACAAGATACGCGGCGACGGCTAGGCAGAGGCACATCAACACGCCCGGAACTACGCCCGCAAGGAAAAGCTTCGAGATCGAAATGCCGCCCCCCGCTGCAATGGCGAAGATGATCATGTTGTGGCTGGGAGGGATGATGATCCCTGCGATCGACGACGTGACCGTCACATTGACCGCATAGTCCGCGTCGTAGCCTTTTTCTTTCATCACGGGAACCAGGATGGAACCCAGTGCAGAGATATCAGCAATGGCCGATCCGGAAATCCCACCAAACAACATCGACGAAAACACATTCACGATGCCCAAGCCCCCACGAACGGCGCCGACCGCGGCTGACGCGAACCGCACCAGACGCATGGCGATCCCGCCGTGGAACATCAGTTCACCGGCGAAGATGAAAAACGGGATTGCCATCAACGAGAAAACGTTGATGCCCGAGATGATCCGCTGGAACCCGATCATCAGCGGCAAACCTTCGAACCAGAAGGCCGAGATGGCGGCAATGCCCAAGGCGAAGGCCACGGGTGTTCCGATCAGTACACACAGGGCGAAGACGCCAAGCAAAAGAAGAATTCCCATGATCCGCCTCTATTCGATGCTGTCTTTTCGCTCGTCAAAACCGACGCAGAGGCGGATCAGGTGACCAACGGAAAACACAAGGATAAGGCCCCCGCCAATGGTCAGGGGCAATGACCGCAAGCCTTCGGGAACCTGGATCAAGGGGATGAGCGACCCCCATTTGAACATCGTAAGCCGCGCCCCGAACACCAGCATCAGAGCACCGAATCCGGCCATGATCACATCCGTGCAAACGACCAGAGCCGTCCTGACTCGCCGCGGAACGGCCGAGCGCACGAGGGACACGGACAAATGCGTGTTGTCGTGCACACCAACCGCCGCGCCGATGAACGCGATCGTCATGACCAGCAACAGGGCGACCTGCTCGACCCACGTTGGCGTTGCGTTCAGGACGTAGCGGCCGAAGACGAGCCAGCCGAATATGATGGTGACCACGACCAGCGCGACACCGGTCACGATCCGGCATGCATCGGCGATGCGGTCGAGGATCCTGACCATAGTGCGCACTGAGGACGGGGGCGTAGATGTATTGCTCATAAGCCTGAAACTCTTGATCAGATGTCCGGCCCCGCATTGGCGGGGCCGGACGGTATCAGATCCGATACGGTCCGATCACTCGGTCGCCTGGATGGTTTCAACCAACGGGCGGAGGTCAGGGTTGGTTGCGAAATAGGCCTCGTAGACCGGGGCCATCGCGGCCTGGAACGGCGCTTTGTCGGCCACTTCGTTGACTACCACACCCGCAGCCTCGACCGCCGCGCGGCTGGCCGCTTCACGCTCAGCCCACAATTGCCGCTGCAACTCGGCGGACTCTTGCGCCGCCTCTCTGACTGCGGCCTGCAGTTCAGGCGACAAGGCGTTGAATTTGTCGGTGTTGACGCACACGCATTCAGGGATGATCAGGTGCTGGGACAGCGAGTAATAGCCGGCAACCTCGAAATGGCCGGTCGACTCGTAGGACGGCCAGTTGTTCTCGGCGCCATCGACGACCCCGGTCTTCAGGGCCTGATAGACCTCGGCGAAGGCCATGGGCGACGGGTTGCCGCCAAGTTCGGCAATCATGCCGGTGAACAGATCGTTGTTCATGACCCGCACTTTCATGCCCTGGACATCGGCCGGGGTATTGATCGGCTTGGTCCCGTTGTAGAAGGATCGGGCGCCGGCGTCATACCAGGCAAGCGGGGTCAATCCCTTGCCTGCCATACCGGCCGCGATCGCGGCACCGCCCTCGCTGTCCAGAACGCGGAACATGTGGGGGACGTCCTTGAAGATGAAGGGCAGTGAAACGACATTTGCCTCGGCGACAATCGGGCCGATCGGACCCAGGTTGAAATTTCCGACCTCCAAGGCGCCAGCGCGGACCTGTTCGACCGCATCGGGCTGGCTGCCCAATGTGCCGCCGTGGAACATTTGCAGGTTGATTTCACCGCCGGTCTTTTCGGTGACCAGTTCGGCGAATTTGTCCATCGCGACAGTATTCGGGTAGCCGTCTGCGTGGATGTTCCACCCGCGCCAATCCTCGGCCAAAGATGCGCTGCCGGTCATGACGACCATGGCTGCGGCGCCGATCAGTGTTTTTGCAAGTTTGGTGTTCATGCTTTCCTCCCTAGAAGCAGACAGATGTTTTTGGTGATCGGTCGAAGCCGGCTATGAAAAGAGCAGGCCTCCGTTGATGTCGATGTTCGCGCCCGTAATGAATGCGGCGGCGTCCGAGGCCAGAAACGCGACGAGGTTTGCCACATCCTCGGACGTGCCTTCGCGTTTCAGCGGTGTGGCGCTGGCCACGTTGGTTCGAACTTCGGTCTTGGTGAAGACATTGTGGAAGTCTGTGTCGATCATGCCCGGGCAAACCGAATTGATCCGGATGTCGGGCCCCAGTTCCTTGGCCAGCCCACGTGTCATCGTCATGACCGCCCCCTTCGAGGCCGCATAGGCAACCGCGCCCGGACCACCGCCGTCACGACCCGCCTGACTGGCGAACCCGACGATCGCGCCGCCTTTTTTCATGTGCGGCAACACCGACTGAACGGCGCGGGCAAAAGAAGTGGTGTTCAGGTCCATAACGTAACGCCAATGGTCCATGTCCATCTCAGACAGGGTCTTTCGGGCCACCAACCCTCCGGTCACATGGACAAGAATGTCGATCCGGGGCCCGAAGGCGGCAATCGTTTCTGAGACCAGCCTGTCCACATCCGCGCCTGACGTCATGTCGCCCTGTACGGCAATCGCCTGACCGCCGGCAGCCGTTATCTCCTGGACCGCCGACTCTGCACCCGTAGATGAGCTGTGATAGTTGATTGCGACCGACGCTCCGGCCTCGGCCATTTTCAGAACGCAGGCACGGCCGATGTCCCGTCCGCCGCCGGTCACGATCGCAACCTTCCCTGCAAGGTCCCGGTTCAGGCCAATCTGTTCAGCGTTCAATTCGGTCATTCTCTTGTCCCTTTGGATCCCCGGTCAGCCTGCCGGCGCGCCCGTTCCGATATTTGAGTTCGAACGGGCATGAAGCAGTGTTGCGTATTTTAGTCGACTAGGATACTAGTATTGTCAACAACTTTGTTTGAGGGTCACAAAGGGCATCGCACGGCGCGTGCCAAAATAATTGGCTGGAGTTACATTGAGGAGTATCGAGGGAGGGGCCTCGAGCCACGGAAAACCACCCGAGTTGGTCATGCGCAGAAAAAAGGCAAGAAATGCAAAGTATTACGGACAAGATCGAGCGGCGCACAACCACTGACATCGTTTATGAGAGCCTGTACGAGGCGATCGTTTCGCTTGAAATTCTGCCGGGGACGAAACTGTCCGAAGCAGACATCGCAAAGAAGTTTGAGGTGTCCAGGCAGCCGGTCCGCGATGCTTTCAACAGGCTCGAGGCGCAGGATTTGCTGCTGATCCGTCCTCAGAAAGCCACTCGGGTCCGCAGCTTTTCAATGGAACGGATCGGTCATGCACGCTTTGTTCGCCTGGCCGTCGAGTTGGAGGTGGTGCGCGCTGCATGCCAGGTCTGGAGGCCCGAGTACTCGAAGTTGCTGGAAGACAACCTCAAGCGGCAGAAAGACGTGGTTTCAAGGAAAGAGGCCGAAGAGTTTCATCAACTCGACTACGACTTTCACCGGTTGATTTGCGAGCTGAGCGGCAACCCGCTGGCCTTCGACACGATTCAGGAATGCAAAAGAAAGATCGACCGCCTGTGCGTTCTGAGCCTTGGGCGCGAGAGCGAGGCCGAGACTCTGGTTCGGGATCATGTGGCGCTGGCCAAGGCGCTTGCAGACCGCGACGAGGCGGTGGCGAGCGAAACCATTCGCCGTCATCTGGGCCGTATCGACAAGACCATCGAAGAGGTTCACGCGAAACATGCCGAGTATTTCGAGTGAAATGAACGCCGCCACCTGACCGAGGACACTGCATCATGACCAATAGCTATCCGATTGTGTCGCCCGCGCCGGGCGTCATGCGCCAGATCTTGGCAGATCACGAAGACCTCATGATGGTGTCCTTCCGCTTTGAGAAAGGTGCCGAAGGCGCACTGCACGACCACCCGCATGTGCAGTCGACATTTGTGCGGTCCGGGCGGTTCAATTTCGTCATCGGAGATCAGGAGCGAGAGCTGGGGCCCGGTGACAGCCTGATCATTCCGTCCGGCGTAAGCCATGGTTGCGTTTGCCTGGCGGCCGGAGAGTTGATCGACTGTTTCACGCCCAGGCGGGACGACTTTCTGTAAGGCGCATTCCGCGAGCGCTCTTGCCGTGGCCCGCGATTACTTTGACCCCATGAGGCCGGGTAACCTGTTTTGTGGCAAAACGGGCCGGGCAGGGGGCATGTCATCGCGCCGGATATCGGATCAACAGGCAGCGGCCCCGCAGCTTGGGCTAGGAATTGCGGTCCTCGCGTGCTGATCCAATGCCAAGGATCAGGTCAGCGCATCGTTCGCCCAGAATCATGGCGGGTGCGTTTGTGTTGCCTGCGTTGATGTCCGGCACGGCGGACATGTCGCACACCCGCAAGCCCTCGATTCCGCGCACGCGCATTCTGGGGTCCAACACGGCCATTCCATCACCGTCCCGGCCCATTCTGGCCGTGCCCGCCGGGTGATAGTTGGTTTTCACGAACCGTTTGCAATGTGCTCGCAGCGTCTGGTCGTCGTCCGCCGTCGGAATCACGATTTCGCGGATCCTTTGTGCAAGCGGGCCCGAGGTGAATGCTCGACGAAAGAAACGCTGCCCCAGGATCATCTCCTGCATGTCGTCTTCATGCTTCAGAAGATTCGGCGAAACTACTGGCATGGCGTCGGGGTCTGCCGAGCGAAGCCGAACCTCTCCGCGTGATTTCGGTTTGACCACGACAGTCGTGACGGTCAGGCCAAAGTCATCTTGCACCTCGTCAAGCGCGTCGCGATCCAGATAGACGATGGGAACGCAAAATGCCTGAATGGTCGGTTCTCCATCAGGGTTCGACGGATTGACGAACGCGCCGGCTTCTACCCCGGCCGAAGTCACCGGGCCGCTGCCGAACAGCTTGAACTGGATGCCGTTGCGCAGCATCCGCCAGCCCTCACCTTGTTTGAAATATCCGTAGGGGCCGTTGGCAAAGGCGGTGATCGGAACTTCGGGGTGGTCGATCAGGTTTTGGCCGACCCCGGGCAATGGGCAGACCACGGGAATATCGTGTTCAGCAAGATGTGCATCCGGTCCGATACCCGACAGCATTAGAATTTTCGGAGTGATCAGGGCGCCAGCCGCAAGCACAACCTCACCATCACATCGGACGGTGTGGGACCCGCGTTTGTCTCGATACTGCACGCCGACGGCCCGATCGTTTTCGATGATGACTATGCTGACTTTTGCGCCCAGCCGGATGGTCAAATTTGGGTTCGCCGCGAGAGGGGCGAGGAAAGCGTAAGCTGACGAGCTGCGCTTTCCAGCGCGATTGGTGAACTGATAGAACCCGACGCCGCGCTGGGTTGCGCCGTTGAAGTCCGTGTTGAATGGTTCGCCAAGGGCCTGCACCGACTGAACGAACCAACGGGACATGTCGTCGATATGCCCCGGATCCGAGACCTGCACCGGACCGGCGCTGCCATGCAGGTCGTTGTGCAGCCTGTTGTTGCCTTCCATCCTGCGGAAATAAGGCAGCACTTCGTCCCACCCCCAACCGACCCCGTCGTTGGTCTGTCGCAGCAGGTCGTTCCATGCGTCATAGTCAGAAGGCCGACCGCGCATATAGACCTGCGCATTCACCGACGACCCGCCGCCCAGCACGTTGGCCTGCGGAATGTCATGCACGCGGCCGTCGAGGTGGTCCTGCGGTTCGGTCTGGTGGTAGGTCATGAACTTGGACCCGTTGATCATCTTGAAGATACCCGGCGGCATGTCCAGCAGTGGATGGCGATGCGAATGCCCCGCCTCTAGCACCAGAACCCTGCACTTGCCTTTGTTGACCAGCCGCGCTGCTGCCGCGGCGCCGGCCGAGCCGCCGCCGATGACGATGTGATCGAAGGTTTCCGTCATGATTTCGCCTTCAGGTCCGGCGTTTGGGCTCGCTGATCGAGTCGCGCTCGACCAGTTCGCATTCCAGCTTCACGAGTGGATGCCGCTGACCGTCCGTCGGTCCATGGAACAGCTGTTCGACGACCCAGCGTCCCATCGCCCGGGTGGGAAGGATCATCGACGTCAGGGGCGGCGACAAGTGCCGCGCGGTTTCGTCATCGTCAAATCCGATGACTGAAATGTCCGCGGGGATGGACAGGCCAAGTTCCTTGAGAGCCTCATAGCAGCCGATGGCCATGCGGTCATTCTGGCAGAAAATGGCGGTTGGCGGAGAGGGCAGGTCCATCAATTCGCGCGTGGCGGCGTAGCCTGCGCTGGGCAGCCAGTTGCCCTCGATGACCAAATCCTCGTCAAATGGGATGTCGGCGGAAGCCAGGGCGTTTCTGTACCCGGTCGTACGCCCGGCGGCGCATTCCATGAACGGCTCGCCGGTGATGGTGGCAATTCGTTTGTGCCCGGCCTTGATCAGGGCGTTGGTCGCCGTATGTCCGGCAGCGACTTCGCCGGGGATCACCGCAGGAAAAGAGAGGTCGTCGCAGAAGCAGTTCAACAGCAGAACCGGGGTAGCCGTCTGCCTGAGGATATCCGGCACGACCACCCGCCGCGTAAAAACGGTCGCGTAGATGATGCCTGCAACCTGTTGGTCGAGGAAATACCTCAGCGTTCTGGGCTCGACCTCGGGGTCGTTTTGGGTTTCGGCCAGCAACACAAGGTTTCCGGTGTCCCGAACGGCCTGTTTCACCCCGTTGAACGCGTTCACCATCTCGGGGCTCGACGCCAGATCATCCACGACGAAAGCTATGGTTCCGTCCAGAGCCGCGGGCCGGCGCGCGCTGTCCTGGGGTTTCCTGAGTTGAGAGGGCATGGCGTATCCAAGCGTGTTGGCGGCATCCAGGACCCGTTGCTTGGTATCCTCGGAGATCTTGACGGAATCATTCTTGTTGAGAACCAGCGATACTGTCGTCTGCGAACACCCGGCGACGCGCGCAATGTCGTGCATCGTCACGCGCTGCCGGCCCGCGACTCGTCCTACACCCCTGTGCTGCCCGGCTTTGTTCGCTTGATCGTTCATCGCTCAACCTTTTTGTTCGCATCCTTTTTATCGACTATGCGGAGGGTGCGCAACTAATATTAGTAGGTGATAATTAATATTAGTGTTGACGAAATAATATTATTAGTGTTTTGATCGGCGGTGCGGTCGCCATTGTGGTCTGGCCGAGCAAGTGCGGGAGGCGAAATTGCGGTCTGTAGTGGGGGAGTTGGGCCAAGTCGTTCGCCATTCGATGTTCATCGATGGCCGCTTTGCCGACTTTGATGCGGACGCGGTCGATGTCGAAAACCCTGCAAATGAAGAGATCGTAGCGCAGGTTCCAGATGGTGGTGCCATGCATGCCGATACGGCGGTCGGTGCGGCCCGCCGGGCTTTTGGCGCGTGGTCTGCGCGTCCGGCGATCGAGCGGGCGCAAATGGTCCGAAAGCTCGCCGAGGCCATTCGGGTCGACGCCGCGCGTCTGGCTGCTTTGATCACAGCCGAGCAGGGCAAGCCGATCTCGCAGGCCCGAGGTGAAGTGGATGCTGCCGTCACCTTTCTGTGCCATGCAGCAGAAGAAGCTCGGCGGATTTCGGGTGACATAGTGGCCTCGGACAACAGGTCCGAAGAAATCCAGATTCGGCGCCATCCCTATGGTGTTGTCGTTGCGCTGACGGCCTGGAACTATCCCTTGGCATTGGCCGCCAGGAAAATCGGGCCAGCGCTGGTCGCGGGCAACACCGTTGTTTTGTTGGGACATGAAATCACGCCGCTGTCGGGTCTTGCGGTCGCCGAGCTTGCGGACAGGGTCGGCTTTCCGCCCGGCGTTCTGAATGTTCTGACGGGGAAGGGGCCGGTGGTTGGGCAGCGGCTGGTCGAACACCCCGATACGTCACTGATCACGATGACCGGCAGCACGCGCGCCGGGAAAGAGATTTTTCGTACAGCGGCCGACCGGATCAAGGTTGTCCGGCTCGAGCTTGGGGGCAAGGCTCCGTTCATCGTGATGGAGGATGCGGATATTGACGCCGCCGTTTCGGCCGCCATTGCCGCCCGGTTTGCCAATTGCGGCCAAATCTGCACCTGCAACGAGCGTATGTATCTGCATCGCGGCATTGCGGATCAGTTCTTGGAAAAATTCCTGTCAGCAGCCCGCGCATTGTCGATCGGGGATCCGATGGAAGACTGCGACCTGGGGCCCAAAGTCAGCAAGGTCGAAGTGACCAAGGTCGCCAAAATCATCCAACGCAGCATCGCAGAGGGTGCCACGGTGCATCTCGAAGGTGGGCCTTTGACGGACGGCGCGCACAGCAAAGGGCACTGGATGTCCCCCACGGTTCTCGAGGTCTCCGACAACGGCAATGCCGCGATGCAGGAGGAGGTCTTTGGCCCCGTGGCGACAGCCATGCGAGTCGATGATTTTGATCAGGCGATAGCCTTTGCGAATGACACGTCTTTCGGGCTGTCCGCCTATCTCTTTACGGCAACGCACCGTCGATTGATGGAGGCCCCGAGCCGTTTGAAGTTCGGCGAACTTTACCTGAACCGCTCGAATGGCGAGGCCGTGCAGGGGTTTCACACTGGTTGGGGCCTGTCCGGGGTTGGGGGCGAAGACGGCGCCTATGGCTTCGATGGCTATCTGAGGAAACAGACGACTTACATGAATTGGGCATGACCTGAAAACTCGCGGTCAAAACGGAGGCGACCGCACCAATGGAGGAGGAATAACCATGAAACGAAGAACTCTTTTGATCTCGACGGTTGTCGCAGGTGCGCTGTTGGGCACCACGGCGATGGCACAGGATCTGCCGCCGCTTGAGCAGAAAGATCGCTACAAGGTCGGCTTTGCGCAGATGGAGTCGAACAATCCCTGGCGCATTGCCGAGACGAAATCGTTCCATGACACGGCCGAGGCCTGCGGCTGGGATCTTATCGCGACGGATGCGGCCGGATCTGCGGCCAAGCAGGTTGCGGATGTGGACAGCATGATCGCGCAAGGCATCGACGTCCTGTTCCTGCCCCCGCGGGAAGAAAAGCCGCTGATCCCGGCCGTTATGAAGGCTCGTGCCGCCGGCATTCCGACCTTTCTGGTGGACCGCTCGGTTGATCCAGCCGTCGCCAAGCCGGGCGAACATTTCGTGGCATTTCTTGGATCGGACTTCATTGATCAGGGCAACCGGGCCGCGCAATGGCTGATGGAGAATTTCGAGGGCGACAAAGGCATCATCGTCCAGTTGGAGGGCACGACAGGGTCCTCGCCTGCAAATGACCGCAAAAAGGGTTTCGACGACGCGATCGCAGCGGATGACCGTTTTGAGATCGTGGCCTCTCAGACCGGGGACTTTGCGCGCGACCTGGGTCGTCAGGTGATGGAAACCCTGCTGCAGGCGCATCCTGACGTGAACGTGGTCTACGCCCACAATGACGAGATGGCGATCGGCGCGATCCAGGCTCTGGAGCTGGCCGGCCGCAAACCCGGCGAGGACGTGACTATCGTTTCGATCGACGGGACACGCGATGCGCTTCAAGCCATCATCGACGGCAAGATGGGCGTCACCGTCGAAAGCTCGCCTTTCTTTGGCCCACTGGCCTGTGAAGTCATGAAGAAATACGCGGCTGGCGAGGCGATCCCGGAATGGGTGAAAGTCGAAGATCGCATCTTTACCAAGGACAACGCGGCCGATCACATCGACGAAGCCTATTGATTCTCCCTGGTGGGTGGTGCTGGCCTGTGGTCGGCGCCGCCTGCAAGCAATCGGAGGAAGACATCTCATGAATGCGCTCGTCTCGATGTCGGGAATTGAAAAGTCCTTTGCCGGCGTACCGGCACTCAGCCAGGCCAGCCTGGAGATCGCACCGGGCGAGGTTCATGCGCTGATCGGTCAGAACGGTGCCGGCAAATCGACGATGATCAAGGTCCTGACCGGAGTTTACGACCGGGATGCCGGCGACGTGCATCTGGCGGGTGTGCCGAGCCGCATCTCCACTCCGCGCGAAGCGCAGGAATCCGGAATTGCCACGATCTATCAAGAGCTCAACCTGGTGCCGCTGCGGTCAGTGACCGAGAACATCATCATGGGGTACGAGCCCAAACGTCTTGGCTTTCTGGTCGACTGGCGCGAAGGCAACAGGCGCGCACGCGAGGTTCTTGCGCGCTTTGGCATAGATATCGATGTGACCGAGCCGCTGGGAAATTTCTCGACGGCGATCCAGCAGTTGGTTGCGATTGCGCGGGCTGTGTCATTGGACGCAAAGCTGGTCATCATGGACGAACCCACCTCGTCATTGGATGCCAGCGAGGTCAAGGTTCTGTTCGGTGTGGTGCGCGAGTTAAAGAAACAGGGCGTTTCCGTCCTGTATGTCTCGCATTTTCTCGATGAGCTGTTCCAGATCTGCGACCGGGTCACAACGATGCGAGACGGCCGCACAGTCAGCACGCGCAACGTGCAGGACACGACCAAACTGGAAATGATCGCGGACATGCTGGGCCGCAACAAGGACGAGATCGCGGCAGACGGGCTCACGGACTTCGCCGGCGCCAAGGCCAAGAAAGGCGATATCGTTTTGCGGGCTGTCTCTGTCTCGACAGGCCCGCGACTGACGCATTTCGACCTCACGCTCCACCGCGGGGAGATCGTTGGGCTGGGCGGGCTTCTGGGCTCTGGCCGGACAGAGGCTGCGCGCGCGTTGTTCGGTGTGGACGGGGCCCGCAGCGGCGCAATCGAGCTGCACGGTGCGGTCGGGCAACCGTCCGGACCGGGTGACGCGATCGCAAACGGGGTCGGCTTTCTGACCGAAGATCGCAAGGCCGAAGGGATCATTCCTGACATGTCCGTGCGCGAGAACATGACGCTGGCCCTGCTGCCGAAACTGGCCAGCCGTGGTCAGATCGACTTTGCCCGCGAGCGCGAGATCGTTCAGGCCTTCATCGACGACCTGGGCATCAAGGCGGCGCATATGGACCAACCCATTCGCGAGTTGTCCGGCGGCAACCAGCAGAAGGTGCTTCTTGCCCGTTGGCTGGCGACACAGCCCGACATCCTGATACTCGACGAGCCGACCCGAGGCGTGGATGTCGGCGCCAAGCGAGAGATCCAATCTTTCATTCGGTCTTATGTCGAAAAGGGGTTCGGCGTTGTCCTCATCAGTTCGGAATTCGAAGAACTGGTGGAAGGCGCTGACCGCATCGTGGTCATGCACGAGGGGCGCTCGGTCAAGGAACTGACCAACCCCGGGATTACCGAGAATATACTGGTGCGCGCGCTTGCGCATCATGAAGAAGGAACTGGTTCATGGACCGCGCAATGAAATTGCCGCAACGGGTCGCATCGATGCCCTTCCGCTTTCATGGCGGCATCGCCGCGTTGGTCGCCCTGCTGGTGTTCAACGCGTTTTTCACCCCAAATTTCCTGCAGCTGCAGACCCTGTTCGTGAATATCAGTCAGGTTGCCACGATCGCCATCGTGGCCATGGGCATGACGCTTGTCATCGCCACGGGTGGGATCGATCTGTCGGTTGGCGCGGTCATGGCTTTGGCCGGGGCGCTGGCTCCGCTGATCTTTCTGTCGGATCTGGGCGCCGCCAATCCGATGCTCGGCGTCACTTTGGCCATTGTCCTGCCGCTGCTCGTCGCGGGTTTATGCGGGGTATTCAACGGCGTGATGGTTGCCGTGTTGAACGTGCAGCCCATTGTTGCGACGCTCATTCTCTTCATCTCGGGTCGCGGAATTGCCCAAGTCTTGACGAACGGGAACCTGCAGACATTTTCCAACCCTTCATTCAGTTATCTTGGAACCGGCAAGGTGCTTGGCTTGCCGTTCCAAGGGTGGCTGGCGCTGGCGATTGCCTGTGTGCTGTTTCGGGTGATCACCAGAACCACTTGGGGCCGCTACCTGCTGGCGATCGGCGGCAATGAACGTGCGGCCTATCTGGCGGGTGGTCCCGTCCGGCGGGTCAAGATCGGGGCCTATGTCATCTGCGCGGTGCTTGCAGGCCTTGCCGGTCTGATCGTGGTTGCGATCAACTCGGCCTCGGACGCCGCGCGCAACGGCAATCTGATGGAGCTTGATGCCATCGCGGCCGCTGTCGTTGGCGGGGCTCTTTTGCAAGGCGGGCGGGCGCCAATCTTTGGCGCCATTCTGGGTGCCGTGATCATCCAGTTGGTCAAATATACATTGCTGGCCAACGGAGTAGAGGACGAAGTTGCGCTAATTGCCAAGGCCGTCATCATTATCCTGGCCGTTTGGGTCCAGCAGTTCCGGAGGGCTTGATCGATGTTGGATGAAACGGCTTTTGACCTGCGAAAGTACCTTCGGCGCAATTCGGCCTCAGTGACGGTGTGGATCGCACTGCTGGCTTTGATTCTGTTCGGGCTGATGCGCTATGACAACTTTGGCAGCGCCTACAACTTCTCGTCTTTCCTGAACTACAACGCGATGTTCATCGCGATTGCGCTGGGCATGTGCTTCGTGATCATGACCGGCGGGATTGATCTGTCGGTTGGATCCGTGGCGGCCTTTACGTCGGTCGTTGCGGCTTATCTCAGCCCATACGGGATTCAGGTTGCCCTGCCGGGGGCCGTGCTTGCCGGGATTGGTTTCGGAGCGATCAACGCCTTTTGCATCATCGTCCTTCGCATCCCGCCTTTCATCGCCACGCTGGCCACCATGCTGGCCGCAAAAGGCGGCGCATTGGTGATTTCGGGCGCCCAGACAATTTCGGTCGATTGGGGGTCGAACTTCACCAAGCTTGGCATGGGGCAGGCGTTCGGCCTGTTTCCATGGGCAATCGTCATCGTGGCCGGACTGACGCTGGCACTTTGGCTGGTGCTGGAAAGAACAACCATCGGGCGGACCGTCTTGGCGATCGGTGGCAGCGAGGATGCCTCGAACCTCATGGGTCTGAAGGTGAACCGCGCCAAGGCTTTCGTCTACCTGCTTTCGGGTGGCTGTGCCGGGCTGGCTGGCGTCTTTCTGGCCTCGGGTTTTGGAGCAGGACAACCCCTTGAGGGCATCGGATGGGAATTGTCGGCCATCGCGTCCGTCGTTGTGGGCGGCACCTTGTTGTCAGGTGGGATGGGGTCGATCCCTGCAACCGTGGCCGGAGCGCTTTTGCTGGGTCTGGTGTTCAACGTTCTGAACTTTGAAAACGGTCAGGGCACCATTAGTTTCAGCGCCTATTGGCAGATGGTTATACGTGGAGGCTTTCTTTTTGCGGTCATCCTTTTACAGTCTCGGGTTATTGCCAGGCAGCAGAAGGTCTTGGGTTCGTGAATCGCATAGAAAGTGTTTCAGCGCGGCTGTTCAACGTCCCGCTCGCCGAAGTCCTGGTCGATGCCAAACACGGGGATCACACGTTCTTTCAATTGATCACCGTCACCATTCAAACGACGGATGGGGTCGAGGGGGTTGGGTATACCTATACGGGCGGCAAGGGCGGTCATGCCATCTTGGCGATGATCCAGCATGATCTGGCACCGTTCCTTGTAGGACAAGACGCGGAACAGATCGAAAGCCTGTACGATGCCATGCAGTGGCACGTGCACTACGTCGCACGGGGTGGGATAGCCTCGTTCGCTATCTCGGCCGTGGATATTGCCCTTTGGGACATTCGTGGCAGAGCGCAGAATGCACCGCTGTGGCAAATGGCGGGCGGAGCGTCCAGACGGTGCAAGGCCTATGCCGGCGGGATCGACCTGAATTTCTCGTTGGAGAAACTGCTGCGCCAGACCGAAGGCTACCTTGCGCGTGGGTTCAACGCGGTCAAGATCAAGGTTGGGCAACCGGATCTTGCCGACGATCTTGCACGTGCCCGGGCAGTGCGCGAGATGCTGGGGCCGGATCGGTTCTTCATGGTCGACGCGAATTACTCCATGAGCGTCGAGCAGGCCATCGAGGCCGCCCAGGGGTTCGCCGACTGCGATATCCTGTGGTTCGAGGAGCCGACAATTCCAGACGATTACAAAGGCTATGGCCGAATTGCCGAAGCCACGGGCGTTCCCCTTGCAATGGGTGAAAACCTGCACACGATTCACGAATTCGAGTATGCCTTCGATGACGCCAAGCTGAGTTTCATCCAGCCCGATGCCTCAAACTGTGGCGGCATTACCGGCTGGTTGCGCGTGGCCGCGCTGAGCGCCCAGCACGGCATTCCGGTTTGTAGCCATGGTATGCAGGAGCTGCACGTCAGCCTTGTTTCGGCGCAACCCAATTCGGGTTGGCTGGAAGTACACTCATTCCCGATAGACCAGTACACGACCCGTCCGCTTGTCGTGGAAGACTGCCTTGCCGTGGCCCCGGATACGCCGGGGACCGGAGTGGAATTCGACTGGGACAAACTGAATGCGGAACACAGGGAGATGCATACATGACGACCCAGACGATCTCTGCGGCGTACTACAGGGGCAACAAGAGCTTTGCCGTGGAACAGGCCCAGGCGACAGCTCCGGGCCCCGGCGAGGCCGCCATTCGCGTAGCATATTGCGGGATTTGCGGGACGGATATGCACGTCTACCACGGCAACATGGATGCCCGTGTCGGTCTGAACCGGGTAATCGGGCACGAGATGTCCGGTGTCGTCGAAGCGGTGGGCGAGGGCGTCGATACGGTAAAACCCGGCCAGAAGGTCGTGGTCCGACCGCTGGATCACTGCGGCGAATGTCCAGCCTGCAAACGCGGGCATCAGCATATTTGTCAGAACCTCAAGTTTCTCGGCCTCGATACCGATGGTGCCATGCAAGAGATCTGGACCGTTCCGGCCCATACGTTGCACGTTCTGCCGGATGACTTGCGCATGGATCACGCGGCGCTGATCGAGCCGGTCGCCGTTGCTTGCCACGATGTGCGGCTGTCTGGACTGCAGCCTGGCGAGGATGTCGTCGTCATCGGCGGTGGCCCGATCGGCATCCTGGTTGCCATGGTTGCGCGGGACGCGGGCGGAAACGTCGTGATTTCCGAAGTGAACCCAAACCGCTTGGCCATTGCCGAAAAGCTTGGTTTTGAAACGATCAACCCAACCGAGACCGATCTGGTGGCCACGATCAACGCGCGCACGGGCGACAAAGGGGCGGATGTGGTTTTCGAGGTATCGGGAACGCAGCCCGGTGTTGATGCGATGACCGCCGTTGCCGCGACGCGGGCCCGGATCGTGATGGTCGCGATCCATGCTCAAAAACCCCAGATCGACCTGTTCCAATTCTTCTGGCGAGAGCTGCAACTGATTGGTGCTCGGGTCTATGAGCCGGAGGATTACGAGAAGGCGATTGCAGTTGTCGCCTCGGGCGGAGTGGATGCGGATGTCGTGATCACTGATGTCAGCCCTCTGGCAGACATTCAGGCCGCGTTCGAAGCACTGGATCGCAGCCCAACCGCAATGAAAAGCCTGATCGAAGTAGGACCGCGTTCATGAGTGTTTTGCAAAGTTTCGACCTGACGGGAAAAACGGCACTTGTGACCGGGTGCAAACGCGGCATCGGGCGCGGCATGGCCGAGGCATTGGCATCGGCCGGAGCTGATATCATCGGAGTGTCCGCCTCGCTCGAGCTGTCCGGCTCGGAGGTCGAAAAAGCCGTCACGGTGATGGGGCGCAGTTTCCGGGCTTACCAATGCGACTTCTCGGACCGCTCCGCGCTGCATGGGTTCATTGATCAGTTGAGAGCAGATGGACAAACCCCTGATATCCTTGTCAACAATGCCGGTACGATCAAACGCAAGCCAGCCGCCGAACACCCGGACGACTGGTGGGACGAAGTGATTGAGGTCAACCTGTCCTCGCAGTTCGTTCTGTCCCGTGAGATCGGCAAGGACATGCTGGCGCGCGGCTCGGGCAAGATCATCTTCACCGCATCGCTGCTGACGTTTCAGGGCGGCATCACCGTTCCCGGATATGCGGCCTCGAAAGGTGGGATCGGACAGCTGACGAAGGCCTTGGCCAATGAGTGGGCCGGGCAGGGTGTGAACGTGAATGCAATCGCCCCCGGCTACATCGCAACCGACAACACCCAAGCCCTGCAGGACGATCCGGTTCGGTCGAAGTCGATCCTGGA
The DNA here is from genome assembly GCF_025141855.1 of Ruegeria sp. B32. Lineage (NCBI taxonomy): Bacteria > Pseudomonadati > Pseudomonadota > Alphaproteobacteria > Rhodobacterales > Roseobacteraceae > Ruegeria > Ruegeria sp. B32. Next base: position 1,190,842 of record NZ_CP081106.1, read on the forward strand.
ACGAACACCCCAGGGCCGTTGGGGTACGCCAGGTGATTTTGCTGGACCTGTAGTCTTTCTGGCTTCTGCAGCGTCGGACTACGTCAACGGTGAAATCCTTGTTGTCGACGGGGGTTGGATGGGGCGGTAGCGCCGTCAACTCTCCATGTGAGCCAACGCCTCAAGTCCCGATGTAGTGAACCTTCAATCGCCGCGTCTTTGGTGCTTCGCGATGTTCGAACAGGTACAGGCTTTGAACGCGGCCCAGCGGAAGCTGTCCCTGTTCGACCGGTATCGACACCTGCGTTTGCGTCAACAGCGCCCGCAGATGCGATGGCGCGTTGTCGTCTTCGCTCGGGCGGTGGTGATACTTGCCTGGTGACTTGGGGACCAGTTCTTCGAAGAACGTCTCGATATCCTTGACCACCTCGGGATCGGCATTGGCCTGTACCAACAGCGCAGCACCCGTGTGGACGCACCAAAGGGTCAGCAGGCCCGAGACAAACTCATGTTCGGAAACCGCACGCTGAACCACCCCGCTGATGTCGGTCAGGGATTTGCCGGGCGTTTCAATGGACAACTCAAAAGACTCTTGCTTCATCCATCAGATCCTTTCCTTGATCTTGCGGGAATGCGCCCAGCTTTCCGCACCCCATACGGCATTCAACTTTGAGGCTTAAGTATCTGATTTGTAAAACTCTAGAGCTTTCATTCATGCAAACAGGTTTTTGAACCGGTCTATGCACAGACGAAACCCATCATCGAAATTTCCGTTGCCGGGATGATAAACGCTTTCGAAGGAAATCACGCCTTCATAGCCGTCGGATCGGAGCGCGTCCGCGATGGGTTGGAACAGAGGCGCAAGCTGACCTTCCCCCATGCGGCGCACTTCCAGCGTTGCCCGCGGTGTATCGACCTTTACGTCCTTGATGTGAATGTGCCCCAGATAGCCGCCGCGCAGTTCTTCGTAACCGTCCGGGTATGCCAGTTCATGGCACCAGCAGTTGTTTCCGGGGTCCCAAAGAACTTTCAACGCATCCTTTGCATCCAACTCGTCGATCAGTTTGCGGGCGGTATAGTTCGAATTGACCAGCGTGCCGTTTCCGGTTTCCACGACAAGCGTCACGCCCTCAGCCCTGGCCAGTTCAACCGCCGGCGCGATCAGCGGTGGCATCGAGTCCCATACCCCATGCGCGACGTTCCACTTCTCGGCGCCGTTTTTTCCCCAGAGTATCTGCTCTTTTCGTTGGGTCATGATCCGAACCAGCGGAGACCCCACGACATGCGCCATGTCGATCACGCGTTTCAAGGCGTCCATGTGTCGGGTGTGCAGCTCGTCACCGGGCCTGTTGGCAGCTGTCATCCCCGCGAAGATATGGCGCGACAGACAGGAAACAGGCTTGCCCCGGTCGCGCAAGAGCGCGTCGATCTCGGCAATTTCCTGCGGGGAATGGTCCCCGACCTCGGTGTCGCCTACGAACTGAAGTTCTGCATAGTCCAGACCGAATTCGTCCATCACGTCCACGGCATGCCGCAGATCGCGGGAAATGCCGTCGCAAATTACACCTAATTTCATGTCCGGCCCCTCAGCGATGCAATTCTGCGCCAACGATCTCTTCGATGACGCGGGTACACACCCAGTTGTCGCCGTTCGGGTATTTGGTTTTTCCGGCGTGAAAGATCTGCATTGCGGACGAGGCGGTATGCATTGGAACGCCCAACGCACCGGCCAGGGCCAGCGAGATCGTCAGGTCCTTGTGCATCGTTGCGATATGGCTGCCAGTGGCTTCGAACTTGCGATCAATGATGTTTTCAAGGGCGGTGTTCACGACACCGCACCCAGCACTGGAGGATGAGAACACGTCAAGCAATGCCTGACCGCTGACACCGGCTTTGGCCGCGAGGGCCGCAGCCTCGAATGTGGCGGAAAAGATCGATCCGATCAGGGATTGCAGGCAGGCTTTCACGGTTTGCCCGTCACCGGCGTTTTCTCCAACCCGGTGTATGGTTGCCGACACTGCTTGCATGACTTCGGCATTTTGGTCCAGCACATCCGCAGCACCGGCAGCCATCATCGTCAATGTGCCGTTCTGCGCGCCGGGAAACCCACCCGAGACCGGAGTGTCGATCAGGTTGATGCCCGAACCCTCCATGTCTCGCCCGATGGCGCTTGCTTCGGCCGGGGTAATGGTCGCCGACAGGATCACAGTTCCGCCTTCGGCCATGTTCGCAACCAGTCCGTTTTCTCCCAGAATGACATCGCGGGCCTGATCTCCGTTCATCACCATGACGAACACGCTGGCGGCGTGACGGCCGACCTGTCCCACGCTGTCCCTGGCCAGGCCGCCCATGTCGGCTAATGCCTTCATACGCGTCTCACTCAAGTCGAAACCAGATGTTTCAAAGCCATTCTTGATCAGGTTCTTGGCAAGGCCGCTGCCCATGTCGCCAAGACCGATTACGCCTGCGGTTTTCATTTGGAGTCCTCCCGTTCTTTCGTCTTTGCCGTCTGGCAGACGTTTCGAAAAATGATGCTCAATTGCATCGGTTTTCGCGGGAGTTTCACGCGTCTTGAACAGACGTCGGGCGAGTCCGGAAGACACCCCGCTGCCCGTTTACGTACCGTAAGTAAACGAACAATGCCGCGCACAGGCAAGCAAAGAAGTGATACGGGTGGAAAGAAACTGCCTGATCCGACGTGTCAGGAAAACGCCGCCATGATGCCGCGCAATTCCGCCAACCCGCGCATTCGTCCGATCAGCGGATAGCCGGGAGTGCTGTGTCCGCCCAGATCGCTCAGCAGCTCTTGTCCGTGGTCGGGTCGCATCGGAATTTGCCAGTCGTCTCGCCCTTGGGATTTGCGGCGGCGTTGTTCGTCCATCAGCTCGCGAATGGTTCCGACCATGTCGGTGTCGCCCTCCAGATGCGCAGCCTCATAGAAATCCGGCTTCTGTCTGTCCGACCCCGCGATGCGTCGGGTATTCCGAAGATGGGCAAAGTGAATCCGGTCGCCATGCCGGCGCACGAACTCCGGCCCATCGAATTCAGGGGAAACACCCAGCGATCCGGTACACAAGGTTGCGCCGTTCGCGGGCATATCAACCGCATCCAGTACGGCGCCGTAGTCCTCGGTACTGGACATGATCCTTGGAAGACCGAGCAACGAGAAGGGCGGATCATCGGGATGACAGCACAAGCGCAGCCCCAATTGTTGGGCGACCGGGGCGACCTCAGACAGGAAGTCGATGAGGTTTGCGCGCAGTCGGTCACGGTCTATCTCGGCATATGTCTGCAGCAAGGCGCGTACGTCCTCTACGCTCCACTGATCGTTGGCGCCGGGCAGCCCCGCGGTGACATTGTGCTGCAACTGGGCCTTGGAGACATCCGACATGCCTATGAAGCGATCCTTGGCCGCTTGCTGAACGGCTTTGGAGTAGTCTTCGGACGCGCCGGGACGTTCAAGAATATGTATGTCGAAAACTGCAAAATCGGTCAGGTCGAACAGCATGGCCGTTCCGCCATGCGGCTGCAGGGCGCGAAGGGCGGTGCGCGTCCAATCCAGGATCGGCATGAAGTTGTAGCAAACAACTTTGATGCCACGGGCGGACAGGGCCCTGAGGCTGGACTTGTACGCCTGCAGATGCTCGGCCATGTCCGCCGACTGGGTCTTGATCGCCTCTGAGACGGGCAGGCTTTCGACAACGTCCCAACTGTACCCGGCCGCAGCCAGAACTGCCTGCCGATCGGCGATGCTCGGTTCGTCCCAGGGCAGTCCCGGCGGGATGTGATGCAGCGCGGTGACGATACCCTGAACCCCGACCTGATGGAGATCGGCCAGAGCGATCGGATCCTCGGGTCCGAACCAACGCCAACATTGTTTCATGGCAGCCATCCTTCATACAGCGGGTGATCGGGCCTGATGGGAAGGGCAACGCGCTGCCCGGTGCGCGCAGCGTGATAAATCGCCGTCACAAGGCCGATGGACGCAGCGCCATCCTTCAGCGTAACGGCCGAATTTGCCTCGGACCGCAGCGCCTTGCCGACTTCGGTAAAAAATCCTTCGAAACCAGTTGGCTCGGCGGCGGAGGCCGCAAGAACCTCGTCGACAGCGGCTTGATCTACGGGGTCCCGCGCGACGAAAGTCCAGGGCGTTTGACCCGGAGCATAAGGTTCGGTGCCAGAAGTGGCAGTCAAATTTTCAAAGACGAACCGCAGGCGGGTTTCGTCCGTGGCTGCGCCTAGTGTGATATTGCTTGTGCACAAAGCGCCGGAACTCATGCCGAAGCAGATCGCGGCGCAGTCTTCGGTCTCGATCGGGTTGACCCGCGTTGTGGTCATTGCAGAAACCCAGGCGATATCACCCGCGATATGAGTCAGCAGATCATGGTTGTGGATGGCATGGCCCAGAACCGCGCCGCCGCGTTCACCGGCCCATGTCCCCCGCCACGGTACCGCGTAATAGTCCGCCCCTCGGGACCAATGGGTTTCAAGCGCGGCAGTTTGGACCGCTCCGGTCAGGCCCGCGCGTTGCAGGTGGCGCAATTGGGCCAGTGACGGGCCCCACCGGTATTGAAAGACCGGAAACACCTGCTTGCCCGCGCTGCTTGCGGCTGCCGTGATCCGATCCACATCCTGCATCGAGGTCGCAAGAGGCTTCTCGCAAACAACGTGTTTTCCAGCAGCCAATGCTGCAAGCGTGGTCGGCACATGCAGATGGGGCGGCAGGCAGAGGTCGATGACATCAATCGTCGGATCATCCAGAGCGTCCTGAATGTTGGTCAATGCTCGAAAACCCGAGTTCTGCCGTATCTGTTCGATCCGGTCGATATTCTGGTCGACCACGGCGGCTACGCAAAAGGTGCGGTCAAGCCGTTCCAGCGCGTCCAGATGTTGCGCACCGATACCTGCGCCGAGGATCGCAACGTTGATCATCTGCGTTCCGCCATTTCCTGCGCGCGCAGTGCCAGTTCCATGACCGTAAAGCAGTGGGTCTGCGTCATTGCGGTTTCGGTCCGGTTGAGGATGTCATCGGCGAGGCGCGAAAAGTAGGGAAGGCCGGCGTCGGATGCGTCGATCTTTTGGCAGGTGTCACCATTAACGAGGATCAGATGATCTGTCCCCGGGGCTCCACCCACATCGACGTATTTCCGCAACTCGATGTATCCTTCGGTGCCTAGGATCGTCAGACGACCATCCCCCCAGTTTGGCAAGGCATCCGGCGTAAACCAGTCAACCCGGATGTACCCGGTTCCATTCTCGCTGCGCAGATTGATCTCGCCGAAATCCTGCAATCCGGGATCGCTCGGGTTTGCGTAGTTTGCCACATAAGCGTTTGTGATTTCGGCGGTTTTCGAACCCGTGTAGTGCAGGAACTGATCAATCTGATGCGAGGCGATGTCGGTCAGAATGCCGCCGTAGCAGTCGCGCCGAAAAAACCATTCCGGCCGGGTCGCTCGGTTCAATCGGTGCGGGCCAAGTCCGACCGTCTGGACCACGCGCCCGATGGCACCGGCCTCGACCAGCTCGATTGCCCGGGTGCTGACGGGCGTTTCGAACCGCTCCGAGAAGTTCACCGACCAGATCCGACCGGTGTCTGCGACCGCTCTTTTGATCTGGTCGAGTTGTTCGAACGTCGTGCAGCCCGGCTTGTCGCTCATGACATCCATGCCGTTCTGCATCGCGCGGACCGCCAACGCGGCCCTATCTGCCGGTATCGCTGAAATCAGTGCCAGATCCGCGCCGCAGGTCAGGGCGTCTTCCAGTTGGGCCAGCCGCGGAATATCGGGAAACCTTTTGACGTAGCCCGCCAGCGTCTCCGGATCGCCCTGTGTCCAATAGCCAATGCAGTCTACGCCGATTTTGCGCATGTTTTCCGTCATGCCGTAGATATGGCGGTGGTCGAGGCCAAGGGCGACGCAGGTCAGGCTCATGAGATGACTCGTGTTTTCTGGCCGGTTCGATTGGCGATCTGCATCGCGTCGATGACGGCGTGGGTCAAAAGGGCACTGCGTCCGGTGGCCATAGGTTGCGTTCCACTGGAAACGGCCTCGGCGAAGTCCTCGATGACCGCCTGGTGCCAGGCATGTGTGAACGCCATGGGATCGGCCCCTCCGCCTGTGGCGGCGGTTTCGCCGACCGTGGATTCCCGGCCGTCGAAAGTGGTCACGGTCAGGACACCTGAATCCAGATGCGCTTTGGCTAGGGTTCCCTGGATCGTGAGGGACTCAGCAGACCCGGGATATTCGGCGGTAGTTGCCATCAACGTTCCCACCGCGCCGTTGTCCATTTCAAAGACTGCACCTGCCCAATCCTCGGCCTCGAGATTGTGTAGAGGAGTTTTTCTCATCACGGCCTGAATGTCCGAGATCGGCCCTAGCAGCCACATCGCAAGGTCAAGCGTGTGGATCGCCTGCGAGATCATGACGCCGCCTCCGTCGCGTGCATAAGTGCCGCGACCCGGTTCGTCATAGTAGCTCTGATCGCGCCACCAGGGGACACGAATCTCGACCGTGGCGATCGCGCCCAGCTCACCCTGTTCAATGGCTGATTTCAGCGCCTGCGACGCGGCGCGTGCGCGGTGCTGAAAGACGATGCCCAGCGGCACACCAGACACCTCGCACTGCTCGACAATGGCTTTCGCGGCGCCCAGAGTTCTTTCAATGGGCTTTTCCATCAGGATCGGTTTCGACGCGGTCGAAAGAATCCGTACCAACTCAGTGCGCTGATCGGGCGGGGTTGCGATGATCGCAAAGTCGACCTTTGGGTCGTTTGCGATTTCCTCGACCGAGCCGAATGCGCGGGTCTCGTTTCGCCGCGCGAACGCAGCGGTCTTGCCAGGGTCGCGCCCAAGGACTCCGGCAAGACTGAGGCCTTGATCCGATGCCCGAATGGCGGCGACATGCGTGCCCGAAACCATCCCCAAACCAATCAGCGCAATATTCATTCAATCCCCCGGATCACCCGGTCAGTCTGCGGGTTCGAACGGGAAAGATGCAACCATTAAAAACTGTGTTAACAATTGCGGGCAGCAGTATCGGAGGCAGAATTGACTGGCAATTTGAATGGGATGGCAGAAGACCTGTACCTGGGCATCAAGGACCTGCCGATCGTATCTCCGCATGGTCACTGCGATCCGGGATGGTTTGCAACCGATGCGCCGTTTCCCAACCCGGCAGAGCTGCTGGTGGTTCCCGACCATTACGTATTCCGTATGCTCTATTCGCAGGGCGTTCCCTTGTCGGAACTCGGTGTTGGGGAAGAGGGGCGAAAGAAGGATCCTCGTGCCGTTTTCCGTACCTTTGCCCAGCACTGGCATCTGTTTCTGGGAACGCCTTCCCGGATCTGGATGAACTACGTGCTGCATGAAACGCTGGGCGTGTCCGAGGAGTTGTCGTCGCGCACCGCAGATCTGATCTACGACAAGATCGCGGAAAAGTTGGCGCAACCCGATTTTCGCCCGAGGGCTTTGTTCGACAGGTTCGGGATCGAGGTTCTGGCCACTACGGATTCGGCTCTCGACACTCTCACACAGCATCAGGAGATCCGTGCAAGCGGATGGGGCGGGCGGGTTGTTCCGACGTTCCGCCCGGACGGGGTCTTGGATGGGACGGACCCGGAGTTCGTGCAGAACCTGAACAAGTTGGCCGAGCTGACAGGCTGCGATCTGGACAGCTATGATGGCTATCTCAACGCACTGCGGATGCGGCGGGCTTATTTCATCCAACTGGGCTGTACCGCCACCGACCACGGTATCGAACGTGTACAGACCGAGTGGCTTGAGGACCCGGATGCGCTGTACCAGCGGCTGAGACGGCGGGAAGGGACCGAACAGGACGCCCGCCGTTTCTATGGGCATATGCTGATCGAAATGGCGCAGATGTCGGTCGATGATGGTCTGACCATGCAGATACATGCAGGCAGCAAACGCAACACGAACAACGCGGTAATGCGGGATTTCGGACGGGACAAGGGGGCCGACATTCCAATCGCGATGGATTGGGTCACGGGCCTTGAGGCGCTGTTGAACCGGGTCGGAAACTCGGCGGAACTGCGCATCATTCTGTTCACACTGGACGAAGGCACCTATGCCCGTGAACTGGCACCAATGGCGGGACATTGGCCGTGCCTTCGGATCGGACCTCCTTGGTGGTTCCATGACAGCCCGGCCGGGATTGCGCGGTATTTTGATCAGGTCGTTGAAACGGCCGGATATTACAATCTGGCCGGATTCAATGACGACACGCGGGCTTTCTTGTCCATTCCTGCACGACACGACCTTTGGCGGCGGGGCGTGGCGATTCATTTGGCCGAGCAGGTTGCGCGCGGTTACTTCGGTCGGGACAGTGCCGAGCATCTTGCTCGGATGCTGGCGGTGGATCTGGCGAAACAGGTTTACGGATTGCAAAGCTAGATGGGAACAATTCTTCACTTCGGCCTCGGCAACTTTGCCCGGGCGCATTTGCTGGACTACACCGATCAAGCGGGTGGATGGGACGTTGTTGGCGTCAGCCTGCGTTCATCCTCGGTTCGGGATGGATTGGCCCGGCAGGGTTTCGAGTACGATCTGTGCGTGCAGGGGCAGGGCGTCCGGCGCATCAAAGCTCTGCGCGACGTTCTGGTCGCGCCCGAGGATCGCGCAGCGATTTTCGATGCGATGACGGATGCCGAGATCATCTCGGCGACCGTGACCGAGAAAGGTTATCATCTTGATGCCGCGGGCAAGCTGAACCTCCAGGACCCGGCGATTGCCGCCGATCTGGCAGGGCAGGGGCCCGCGACTCTGATCGGGTTTTTGGCTTTTGGCCTTGCGGAACGGCGCAAACCTGTGACGGTGCTAAGCTGCGACAATCGTATGGAAAATGGCAAAACGCTCGAGACGGCCGTTTCCGATTTCGCGAAAGCAGCCGGTCTGGACGTCAATTGGGACGCCGTTCGCTTTCCCAACGCGATGGTCGACCGGATCACCCCGGCCACAACGGACGCTGTACGCGCAATCAGCGGCGATCCCATGGCCGTTCCGACCGAGGCGTTCTCTGAGTGGGTGATCGAAGACAATTTTGCCGGACCGCATCCGGATTGGCCGGGCGTGCAATTGGTCGATGACGTGGCCCCGCACGAGATTCGAAAGCTGCGCATGTTGAACGGGGCCCATTCCCTGTTGGCTTATGCCGGGTTGGAGCGGGGCCTGGCCTACGTCCACAAAGCGGTTCGAGACCCGGTTCTGCGCCCGCTAGTTTCCGAGTTGATGAAGGATGCGGGCGCAACGCTGCCCGCCGCGGTGCAAGCACAGGTTCCGGACTATGCCGAGGCTCTGTTGCGCCGCTTTGAAAACCCCGAGTTGGCGCACCGTCTGGACCAAATCGCGATGGATGGAAGCCAGAAGCTGCCCTATCGATTTGTTTCCACACTTCGTGAGACCGGCTCTCAGGCGGTGATCGCGGGGATGCGGGCCTGGGTCTCGTATTGCATGTCCGAGACCGCCAAAGGTCGGGCGCTGAACGATCCTTGCGCGTCGGAAATCGCTTTGGCTGCCAAGCAGCCAGATCCGCTAATGCCGCTTTTGCGTCTTGTCGGAGCCGAGGATCTCGCGCCGCTTATCCGGGAATGATCGCGCCGCGGAACTGAACGACGGTGGATGCCAGATTGTGTCCAGCCATCAGGGCCTCGGCCTGTGTTTTTCCCGTCAGCAACGCCGCGAGGTAACCACCGTTGAAACTGTCGCCTGCCGCGGTCGTATCCAGCACGTTTTTGGCAGGCTCATAGGTTTGGTCAATGCTCTGACCAATGGACAGGGGGCCATTCTCTCCGCGCTTCAACGCGCCGATTCCGTGATGACCCGCAAAGCGCGCCGCCACCTGTTCGGCGCTTTCCCCGAACAGTGCCATCTCGTCGTCGATGGATGGCAGGGCGATGTCCGCACGCCACCAAAGCCGTTGGTTGATCTGCCGGGCGTGTTCAACGCTATCCCAAAGACGTGGACGAAAGTTGCTGTCATAGACCAACCGGACTGAAGCGCCGTCGAGCCAGTCAAGAAGCGCAAGCCTTACCGAATGCGGAAGAATGGCCACGGAAATCCCCGACAAGTACAGCACGTCATAGCCGTTCAACGAGCTAAAGTCGTGATTGGCAAAAAGCTGACGGGCGGCCGCTTCGCTGCGCCAATAGGTAAAGCTGCGTTCACCGTCCGCAGAGGTCGTGATCGCGTACAGGCCCGGAGAGGCGTTCGGAATGATGCGGATGCCGGATGTCCCGATACCATGGCTGGCGATGAAGTCCGCGATGCGCCCCGAGAACGGGTCGTCGCCCAAACATGTCACATACTCCACCTGCAGGTCAGGCGCTGCGCGGTGCATGTAGATGGCCGTGTTCAGCGTATCGCCCGCGACACCCACCTTTGCGCCGGTTTCCAGCATGGACAATTCAATCATTGCTTCGCCGATGCAGGCAATTCGCGTCATTTCTTTTCTCTTTTCCAGATGATGAGACCGGCAACCATGATCAGCGCAGCCCCTGCCAACGTGAATGCGTCCGGTACCGTGTCAAAGAACAGATAACCCCAGATCGCAACATATATCAGGAACGAATAGGTAAATGGCATCAGTTGGTTCGCCGTTCCGAACCGATGCGCGTTCGTCAGCAGTTGATGCCCGCACCACCCAAAGACGCCAAGACTGATCAGGACGATCATGCTCCACGTGTTTTCCGGTTGGATCCAAAACCAGATGGCGAAAGGCAGCAGGACCACTGTACCGGTAAGCCCGAGGTAGAATTGCATGGTGTCCACGGCAACAACCCCCGACAGCCTGCGCGTCATGATCGAGTACAAGGCCAACGCGGTGGCATTGTAGACGATCAGCAGCATGGTCGGATGAAATGCCGAACCAAACGGCCGCACGACAACCAACACCCCCAGAAAGCCCAGTACGATAGCCGCCCAACGCCATGGTCCCACGCTTTCTTTCAACACGAAGACGGACAAAAAGCACACGATGACCGGGCTTGAGAACATGATTGCCGACACGACGGTCAGAGGCAAAAACCGCAGGGCATAAAAATTGAAAACGGTTGCTGAGATCAGCAGCAAGGCCCGGCTAATGACCTGCCATGGATGGTCGGTCTTGAACCGGCTGGCCTCAATCCCGCCCTTGGCGATCACGCCCACTGAGATCACGAAGTGCCCTGCATAACGCATGAACGCCAGCTGAAATGCCGGCACGCCGGCCAACGCCAACCATTTGGCCCCAAGGTCCACCAGCGAAAAGAACAGCCACGCCGTCAGCATCAGCACGATGCCAAGGCGCGGCAGGTCCGCGTTGGGGTTGGCGGTGACGGCCATAGATCAGGTGTTGAAACGTTTGACGTAGTAGTCAACCATCTGGCTGACCATGTCATCCGCCTGACCGTGGTCGCGCGCGTCGTTCAGCGCGGAAAGTGCGCCCTGTGACATCACGCTGGTAACGCCGGCCTCGCGTGCCATTCGATCATAGTACCCAAGGTCTTTTGCGGCGTTCTTGATGGCAAAGGCCAGCTGGTTTGGATCATTCTCGACACCGTAGGCTTTGACGAAATCCATCATTCCGGAATGCAGCGGCCCTGCGGCCATCACCTCGTACAGCTGCTTGCGGTCAACGCCGGTGATGTCGGCCATGGCAAAGGCCTCGGCCATCGCGTTCGCAACGGTCATTCCGAAGAAGTTGTTGATCAGCTTGATCGTATGTCCCGATCCGACAGGACCCAGGTAGAAGACGTTTTCGCCCAGATCCTTCAGTGTCTGCTCGGCCTTGTCGAAGGCAGCCTTGTCGCCGGACGTCATGATGTTGAGCTTGCCTTCCAGCGCATGCGACGGTGTTCGGCCAAGTGGCGCGTCAAGGTAGCTTCCGCCGGCTGCGGCAACCTCCTCGGCCAGGGCGCGTGTACTGCCCGGAAGCGAGGTGCCAAAGTCGATGACGATCGCCCCGGGCTTCAGTCCCGCGATCACTCCATCAGCACCGCGCATACGGCCCTCGACCTGCTCAGACGTTCCCATGCACAGCATCACGATGTCGCTGGCCTGAGCCAACTCCCGCGCGTTTTGCGCCTCGCGGGCGCCCCGGTCAATCGCGGCATCCAGATGTGTGCGGTCGCGGTTTCCCAACACCGTGACCGAGTATCCCTGGTCCAACAGCCGGCTCACCATGGCTCCGCCCATGAGTCCCAGGCCGATAAACCCGATTGATGGTTTGCTCATTGGTTTCCCTTTCCGTGAAAATGTCTGGTTATCATTCTTGTGTCTGTCGCGGGCGGATTTGCAGTCTGATTGCGCATATTGCCCGGGGAATAGTCATTGGTCTTTTGAATGGTCCGAAATTTTGCTCTGCCGCGTCTCAGTCAGGCCGGCGCCCGCGCTCGAGCGGTTCGCGCCTTCAGCTCCTGTTCGATGCGTGATGTGACTTCGAGCGTCCGGGCTGCATCCCCGACGTCGATCAAAGGTGGGGCGCCATCGATCACGTCAAGGAAGTGATCCAGTTGCGCCTCCAGCGGTGTGCGTGTCTGGTCCGGCCTTGGAAGTTGGTCTTTTTGGGCTGCAGTGCCCCAATCCTGTCCGCGCCACAGGGTCATGGATGGAAAACTGAAGGCGCCCCTGGTTCCCGTGATCCACATCATGTCCTGGCGGGTCGTGCCGATGTTCGGATTTTCGCCGGTTCCGGCTTCAAACCCCCAAGGGCTGGGCGCGGTGTCGGCAAAGCTGATGGTACCCGTCGCGCCGTTTTCGAATGCGATCGCGACAGCGCCGCTTTCGATCCGATCCGATCCGCGGATTGACGCGCCGGGCAGGGCGACAACCTCCGAGATTTCTCCGATCACAAAGCGCAGGACATCGATATCGTGCACGAGATTGATCATCACCGGGCTGCCATCGGAAGTCCGCCAGTTCTGTTCAAAATAGCTGTCGGGTTTACGCATGGCCCACAGCAACGAGACGTTGATGACTTGTCCGATCGTACCTTGCGCGATCACCTCCTTCAGGTGCTGCAAGGTTGTGTGGTACCGCCTATGTTGGCCGACCAGGCTGCGGACATTGGCCTCGCTAACGGCCGTCTTAAGGCGCAGGGCATCATCGACCGACGCGGCAACCGGCTTTTCGATCAGCATGTGCCAACCACGGGACGCGGCCAGAATGCCATGTTCGGCATGCAGGCTGGTCGGCGTCGCGATGATGACACCATCCACTGTGTCCTGCACCTCGTCCATACTGGCAAAACGCGGCGCGTCGATCTGGATCGAGCCATCCGGATCGGCCAACCCGACCAACGTGCAGCCGGGATGCTCAATGACGGCGCGGACGTGGCGGATACCGATCAATCCGCCGCCGGCTACGAGGATCTGTTTCACATCACCGCTCCGATCTGCCAGGGAACGAATTCGTAATCACCCAAGCCCTGTGCCTCGGACTTGGTTCGCGCGCCGGAGGCGACTTGGAGCAGCCGTCGGTATATCTCCTGTCCTTTTTCTTCGACGCTGACGCTTTTGGTCAGAATGTCGCCCGCGTCCACGTCCATGTCTTCGGGCATACGCGCCGCCAATTCGGAATTGGTGGCGATTTTCAGTGTTGGTGCCGGTTTGGACCCAAAGGCCGACCCGCGCCCCGTGGTAAAACACACAAGGTTGCACCCGGCCGCGATCTGGCCGGTCACCGAGGCCGGGTCGTATCCGGGGCTGTCCATGAAGGTGAAGCCTTTGGCGGTGATGGGTTCGGCGTATTTGAATACACCGGTCAAAGGGGTGGTTCCGCCCTTCGCCGCTGCCCCCAGCGATTTCTCGAGGATGGTCGTCAGACCCCCTTGCTTGTTGCCGGGGCTGGGGTTGTTGTCCATCGAACCGTGATTGCGGGCGGTGTAGTCCTGCCACCAATCGATCATTCCGATCAGTTTTTCCCCAGTTGCGCGGTCAAGGGCACGGCGGGTCAAAAGATGTTCGGCTCCGTAGATTTCGGGCGTCTCCGCGAGGACACCCGTGCCATCTTGAGCGACCAACAGGTCGCAGGCATGTCCGAGCGCCGGGTTCGCCGTCACACCGGACCAAGCGTCCGATCCACCACATTGCAGCGCAACCATCAGTTCAGACGCCGGGGCTTCTCTGCGCTTTGCCTCATTGGCAATGGGCAGCATCTGGTTGATCTTGCTGATGCCCATTTCCACGGTCCGACGCAACCCGGCAACGTTTTGGATGTTCATCGTCTGGAAGGTTGGACTCTGCTTCAACCCATATGCGTCCAGCAGCCAGTCGATCTGGTTCATTTCGCAGCCCAGACCGACCATCAGAACGGCAGCGTGGTTGGGATGTTTTGCAAACCCCCACATGACCCGTTGAAGAGCTTCGAAACCGTCGCCGGAATCTGCCATTCCGCAGCCCGTTCCGTGGACAAAGGCCATCACGCCGTCGACATTCGGATACGCGGCAAGCTTGTCCGGCGTAAAGTGGTTAGCGATCATGCGGGCCGCCGTAGCAGAACAGTTCACGGTGGTCAGAACCGCAATGTAATTGCGCGTGCCGACCCGACCGCTGTCCCGATGGTAGCCCATGAACGTATCGACCGAGGTGGCGGGTCTCATAGGCCTGTGATCCGTCGCAAACTCATAGTCCACGCTGGTGTTTCGGAACTCGACATTGTGGGTGTGTACATGATCGCCGGGTTCGATCGGTTGGGTGGCGTAACCAATGATCTGGGCGTATTTTCTGACCGGATCGCCGGGTGCAAGGGTCGCCGTGGCGACCTTGTGGCCCGATGGGATGCGCGCATTGGTCGTGACGCCTTCAACCACGCTGCCGGCCTCCAGCAGCCGAGTTGCAACCACCACACTATCCGTTCGATCTAAACGTACAAAAGTCATAATCAGCTTTCCTGGCGGCTGCAGCTAGGCGCAGAACGGCGAGTCCGATGTCCACCGGTGAATATCTATATGCGGCTGTCCAGACAGCCTTGCTCGTGCCGCCTCCCAATTGGATTTGCAGACACGCCAATCCCGCAGTTCGGATTCGGGGCGCGATCTGGACCTTGCGATGAAGCTGGGGAAATGGTCTCGACCGGTGGGTTGGCCTGCCGCACTGAAGCGGATGTCGAACGACCAGCGGAACCGGTCCGTTTCGTTGACCAGCGACGCATGTGGCGTCAGAGGGTGAAACAGGATGATCCCGCCCGCCTTGACGGGCAAGGGCACGGCTCGGTCTTCGTCAATGAACCCGTTGGCAATGCCTGTCTGCGTCCGCGCGCAATGCGGCAGGATGGATTGGTCCTTTGCCTTAGGCAGCACTTGCAGGCAGCCGTTCTCGATCGTTGCATCGTTGACGGCAATCCAAACCGTGACCATGTCGGTCTGGTCCGCATCCTCCAACGCAACTGCCCGGTCCTGATGCCAGTCCGTTGCGGTTATATGCGCCCGTACCTCGTCCTTGGACAGCTTGAGGGCAGGGGGCTTCAGCCGAACGTGCTGGATCGGATTGCTGACCAACTCTGGCCCGATCAACTGCTCGACGATGTCTAGCATGGGCCGGGCCGTCAGCAGGTCGAACACGGCGGGTCCAATATGGAACGGTGTGTCAGCCATGATCCGGTCGCCGGGCAATGAGATGTCCAGCGGCTGGAAATAGTCGCAACCGGCCTGATAGGCGGACAGAAGTTTGTCCCAGAAAGTCATTCGTGAAGGTTCGTCCTTGACCAGCCCTTTTTCGTACCAACCCTCATAGAGCCGGTTCAGGACATCCGAGTATTCGGCTTGCACCCGATCAAGGACGTCACCGGGAATTACATCCTCGACCACGAGGTATCCGTCCGTCTGGAACTTGCCAATCTGATCTTGTGTCAGCATGGGTTCGACCTCACAACAACAGCGCGATGATGCCCGGCCAGATCAGAAGAACGGAAAGCGCCAGCAGCTGGATCCCGATGAATGGCAGGAAGCCGCGGAAGATATCCGTCAGGCTGATATGCGGCGGGGCCACCGATTTCAGGTAGAACGCCGCCGGGCCGAACGGGGGCGACAGGAAGCTGACCTGCATGTTCATACAGAACACGACGCCGAACCAGATCGCGACATGGCTGGGCTGCAACTGGCCGATGAGTCCGATTTCCTCGATGGGAAGGCGCAGAACGATCGGCAGAAAGACCGGAATGATCAAAAGCACGATGCCGACCCAATCCATAAACGCGCCCATGAACAGCAGGATCAGCATCATAACCAGAATGACCAGCATCGTCGGCAGGTCCTGCCCAACGATCAGATCGGCCACGTATTGGGGCCCGCCGGCAATGGTGTAGGCACCCGCCAGCGCGGCGGCGCCGATGGTGACCCAGATGATGGTGCCTGTGGATTTGAGCGTTCGCATCAAGCTGTCCCAAACCAGCTCGAACGATCCTTCGCCCCGCAGGATGGCGATGATCAGAACGGCGAAGGCGCCCATGCCTGCTGCCTCGGTGATGCCTGTGATCCCGCCATAGATCGAGCCGAGAACGACGCCGATGACGACCAGCGGCGCGACGAGGCCTTTGCCCATTTCCCACCCGATTTTGGCGCGCTCTCTGCCAAAGACGAAGAAGATCAGCAGAAGGGCGACGATCGTAATACCGGCAAACCAGGGCAGGTAGTCAGCTGTCCCCAATCGCGCGGGCTCGCCTTGGCTGGCAGCGTTCGAGCCGGAAAGCTCGAAAAACGCGGCCCGGATAAACAGAACGGTGGAAAATCCGGCGACGACGATGCTCATGAAGGCGGCAAACAGTTTGCGCTTTTCAGCCGGTTCGGGGTCGCTCGGGTCCGGTTCCGGAAGCGGCGCGTGGTGAGGATTCAACTGCGTGCGGATGATAATGTATAGGATGATCATCGAGGCGAGCATGAAGCCCGGAATAAAAGACGCGGTGAACAGCGACTTGATCGAGGTTTCGGTGATCAGCCCATAGATGATCAGAACGATCGAGGGCGGGATCATGGTCCCCAGCGACCCCGAGGCGCAGATGACGCCGATCGCGAGGTTCTGATCGTAGCCGAGGCGCAGCATCTGGGGCAGGGCGATCAGGCCCAGCAGGACCACCTCACCGCCGATGATGCCGGACATGGCTGCCATGATCACCGCCATGATCGAGGTCACGATCGCGATGCCGCCACGTGTTCTGGACAGCCAGACATTCAGCGACGAATACATGTCGCGCGCGATCCCGGATCGCTCCAGCAGCGATGCCATGAAGATGAACAATGGCACGGATATGAGCACGTAGTCCGTTAAGAGCCCATATATCTTCTGCGCCAGAATATAGAGTGGCCCAGTCCCGGGGCGTCCGGTCAGAATGCCATCGCCGAATGAAAACGGGTTCAAAAGAAGTGTCGGCTCGAACTTCAGAACAAGAACCAGAACCGCAAGCGAGGCCGAGGCCAGACCCAGGGGCATCCCGATCGCCAAAAGCACGATCAGGGCGACCATCAGAATGAGTGAGATCGTTCCAATATCCATTAGTCTTGTCCCACCGCTCGTTTGATCATTTCAATTTCGTCTTCGTCCGGTTCATCCGTGTGGATTTCCGGTTCTTTGTTCCAATCCGCGATCAGGTTCAGAACGGCCTGCATGGCGACCAGGGTGATCACGATCAGAACCATGGGCTGCAACGTCGCCGGGATCGGCGGGTTGAAGGCCGAGCCATAAAGCTCCCATTTGTAGAGTTTGTTGACGAAAACCTGCTGATAGCTGCCGTAGACCAGAAAGAACGCGAACATCACGATCAGGATGGTCGAGATCGTGTCGAACACGCGCTGCAACCAGCGAGGAACCGCATCATACAGCAGAAAGATCCGGATATGGCTGCGTTGCTGCATGGCATAGTAGCCGGACATCAGGAACACGAAGCTGGCGAACCACAGCGTCATCTCGTTGGCCCATTCGGTCGGCTTTTCGAGGATGTAGCGCATGAAGACTTCGTACAGCATCACCACCGTCATGATGGCGATCATCATCATCGTGACCCGGCCGATGAACAGGGCGAAGCGGTCCATCGCAGTCGTGCCCTCGTATTCCATCGCTGCCGGCTGGACGGTCTTGGTTCCGATCACCGCAAGGATCGGCAGCAGTATCAGCGCGCCGATATCGACAATATCGACAAATCCGCCGAAAACCCCGGTCATTTCGGGCGTCACGTCGCTGCGCAGATAGATTTCCGTTACCTGGCTTTTCAGAGATTCGGACGTGTAGGGCAGCCAGTCCAACAGGAAGGCCGGCAAATGCCAGACGAGCCAACTGGCCGTCGCGACGAAGGCGAGCGGGATGAGCCACTCCAGTATTCCGCCTGAGTTTTTTTGCATCACGTAGCCCTCGTCCTTATCCGTCGATCCGGTGGTGATCGATAAATTCCAGGTCCGGCTCGACGCCCAATCCGGGGCCGGTCGGGATCGTCACGCGGCCGTTGTTGGCCTTGACTTGTTTCTGTATCTCCAGCGGAACGGTCAGCAGATCGTCGCGGAATTTGTTGTCCGTGGTGTCGAATTCCAACATCGGTTCCCACGGGTGCAGACCGCCCGGCATTGCCGGCATTGCCGCGAGCAAATGCAGGTTGGTGGCCACAGCAACCGCACTTCCCCAGACGTGATTGACGACCGGGGTGAAGTGCGCGTGGCACAGCGCAAGTACCTGCAGATACTCCGAGATTCCGCCCAACGCGCACACTTCGGGCTGAGCGATATCGACACTGCGGTTTTCGAGAAGCGCGCGCCATGCCCAGCGATTGAACACAGCCTCGCCGCCCGAGATATTGACCTTCAGCCCCGCGCGCAGTTCGCGATAGCCGTCAAGATCCTCAGGGGCCACCGGTTCTTCAAACCAATAGGCGTCAAGCTCTTCCAAGGCACGGCCCACATAAAACGCGTCCGAGGTCGTGTAGGCATGATTTGCGTCGACCATGAAGGGGAAGTCGTCTCCAACCCCGCGACGCACCGCCTCGCAGAGCTGTACGTCCGGTTTGGGTCCGAACCCGGTCTTCATCTTGGTGGCGACAAACCCCATGTCCCTGATCGTTGCGGATTCGTCCTCGAACCGGGCGGCAAGGTCGGCGATCGGCTCATCCCGCAGCATCATCCCGTAGCCGTAGCAGGGAACGCTTGTACGATGCGCCCCGCCGATGAGTTTGTGCAGCGGCAAACCGGCCACCTTGCCGACGATGTCCCAAAGGGCGATGTCCACGCCGGACAGCGCCTGTATCGGCATTCCGCCTTGCCCATGATCTCGCAGAAGGTTGTACACCTTGTGCCAGATCACGTCCTTGTCCAAAGGGTCCAGCCCCAGCACCATCGGCTGGATAACCTGTTCAACGATGGATTTGTTGGCTCTTGCTACGTTGCCGGGGCCAAAACACTCTCCCCAGCCGGTCACGCCTTCGTCGGTTTGAACCTCGACCAGATGGGTTGTGCGCTTGTCATAATACTGCTGCGAATACCCCAGGACTTCGGGCATCTCGTACTGCAGTACATGGCTGGTGATCTTGATGATTTTCATGAAATGCAGGGTCCCGGGCACATTCGGAGAGGCCGTCAGCACGGCCTTTCCGATTGTCGTTGAATGGCCGAAGCCCGATTATTGCATTGCGCCCAGATCGCGCAGGAAGTTGATGTGGCTTTCCAACAGCGCCTTGGCCTCCGGGGTCGTGGCGAACTCGGTCCACCCGACCTGAACGGCTGCGCGGTAGGCGGCCAGATCTTCCGGCGACCACTCATACAGCTGAACGCCTTTGGCCTTCAGGTCCTTGGCGGTCTGAGCGTTCTGCACTTCGTTGATCGTCGCATTGTGCAGCGCCAGGCTGTCCATCGCGACTTCCATGATCTTTTTGTGATGTGCAGGCATCGCGTCCCAAACGTCCTTGCGGCAGGCCAGGTGGTCTGCGGGCATCGAGTGGAAGCCGGGATAGTTCGTGTGACCGGCGATTTCGTACAGACCCAGCCCCACGTTGTTGGTCAGGTTCGCAGCATCCGCGCCGTCGATGATGCCGGTTTCCAGAGCGGTGAAGATTTCGTTGAAGTCCATCACGATCGGCGATGCGCCCAGCTCGGCAAAGACCTTGGTGGCCAAGCCCGGGGGCGAACGGAATTTCCAGTCTTTGAAGTCATCAACCTTGGCGATCGGCTTGGTCGAGGCCAGCGATTCCGGTCCCGGGATCCACCAGCCGATGAATTCCATGTCGTAGCCGTTGTACAGGTCATTGACCGCATCTCTGCCGCCACCGTGCAGCAGCCATGCCATTTGCTGATAGGGGTTCTGGTAACCGCCCAGCAGATCGCCCGCGAACTGGAAGGCCGGGTTTTTACCGGTTTGATAGCCGCCGCCGGTCATGTCGCAGTCGAGGATGCCTGTCGCCGCGGCATCGAAGGTTTCGACCGATTTGACCACCGAGGACGAGTAGAACATCTCGACTTCGATCTCGCCGTTCGACATTTCCTGGATGTCTTCGACGTATTTTGCCGCCATCTGCCCGGACAGCGTCTCGGGCGAGAAATGGGTTTGAATTCTCAGCTTGGTCGTTTCAGCCACCGCGAAACCGGCCGCCATCGTCGTTGCTACGGCCGCAACAGCCGCTGTCTTGACTATTTTCATATTGTCCTCCCAGACGTTGAGCAGTGCGCCGGGTAGGAGATCTTGCCGCCTCCCTTGTCGACACGCTGCTAGACGTTAAGCGGTCGAATCGAATGCAACAAGTAAAATATGAAATTTTCAAGAATTTCGAGATTCTTGCAATAAATCGAAAATACGACTAGGACACTAAGTGGCCAGACCTGAAAGGTGCAAACCGGAATGAATGAAGAAGTAGATATTTATCAGCACCTTAAAATGCGTCTGATCTCGAACGGATTCGAGCATGGTGCCAAGGTTCGGGCCGAAGAGTTGCGCAAGGACTATGGGTGCTCGGCCAGCACGGTTCGCGAAGTTCTTTTTCGGTTGTCATCGGTGGGTTTGGTGGACTTTCAGGAGCAAAAGGGCTTTCGCGTCCCGAGGCGTTCGCCGCAAAAACTGATCGAGCTGACCCACATCCGCGTTTTGCTGGAGGGAGAGGGCACCGCAATGTCGATCCGCAACGGCGGGGTGGATTGGGAAGCCAGACTGACCGCGGCGCATCACAAGCTGAGCCATATCGAAAAGCGCATTCATGCCACCGACGACCCCAGCGAGCTGATCGAGATCTGGTTTGCTTCGGAAAAGGAATTCCATCAAACGCTGATCTCGGCCTGCGGATCGGAAACGTTGAAGCAGATGCACGGCCGAATTTACGCGCAATTCCGGCAGCAGCTGATGGTGGCGGACCGGCGGTTCGAGTTCATCTCCGAGAACATCCGGCATCACGCCGACATCCTCGAGGCCGCATTGTCCGGCGATGAGCAACTGACCAAGCAGAAGATTCATGACCACCTCAAGCGCCATCTGACAGGCAAGACGATGGGCGACTAAGCGCGGAAGTCATCCTCAA
The DNA here is from genome assembly GCF_025141855.1 of Ruegeria sp. B32. Classification (NCBI taxonomy): domain Bacteria; kingdom Pseudomonadati; phylum Pseudomonadota; class Alphaproteobacteria; order Rhodobacterales; family Roseobacteraceae; genus Ruegeria; species Ruegeria sp. B32. The sequence continues at coordinate 1,212,287 of NZ_CP081106.1, forward strand.
GATAAACGCGGATGATGTCTTCAAAGCTCGACTCTGCGCGGAAGCCCAGCTCAAGCGCGCGGTCGGTTTGAAAGTCGCGTGGCCAGCCTTTCACAATGCGCTCTATGTCCGGGTCGGGAACATGCTTTATCAGGTTGACCGCGTCTTGACCGGCGACAGTGCGCAAAGCTTCGATCTGTTCGGCGACCGTACAACTGATGCCGGGCATGTTCAGGGCGCGCCGGTCGTTCAGCAGCGTCGCATCAAGATCGGCCGCGTGGGTCAGAAATCTTGCCGCTGTCCGAGGGCTGGCGTGCCAATGGCGAACGGTGTCGTCGACCGGCAGAACCGCCTCGAGCCCGTTCAGGGGCTCTCGTATGATACCCGAAAAGAAGGAGGACGCGGCGGCATTTGCTTTGCCGGGCCGCACGCACAGCGTCGGCAGCCGCAGGGAGATGCCGTCGATGTATCCTTTTCGACTGAAGTCGGAAATCATCAACTCGGACGCAGCCTTCTGCGCCCCGTAGCTGGTCAGAGGGGCGCACAGGAATTCATCGTCGATCCTTGCGGGGAAAGGGGCGCCAAAGACGGCTATGGACGAAGCGAAGACCAGCCGCGGGCGGTAGGTGCCGCTGGTGGCGTCATGCTCGTCTTTCAATGCGTTCAGCAGTGCCCAGGTCGTCATCAGGTTGACGTCCCAACCAAGGTCAAAGTCAGCTTCTGCCTGACCCGAGACAATCGCGGCCAGATGAAAGATCACGTCAGGGCGCTGAGCGGCCAGAAGCTTGGCCGAGTTTGGGACCGCGATGTCGCCAACGATTTTTTCTCCCAGTGCACCCTCGGCCGGAAATGAAAGGTCGAACAATGATACACGGGCGTCCGGGCCAAAGGTCTGTTCGGCCGAAATGTGATGCGCCAGTTTCTGCCCCAGCATTCCACCGCCGCCGATGATGAGGATATGCGTCACGACATGCCATTCCGTTTTCTGAGTTCGAGGTAGAGCGCAGAGTGATCCAGCTCGGCCCCATCCATTTCGTTTATCAGGTATTCGAACCGGTCGCGTACGGCTTGCGTATTCGGCAGTTCCAGGCCCAGACCGCGCGCCTCAGCCAGGGTATTGTCCAGATCCTTCAGCTGAAACTTCGAGAGTCCGCCGGGAACGAAGTCCCGGTTGGACATGCGTTCCCCGTGCTGCTGCAGGATCACGCTGTCGGCAAACCCACCGCGAAGCGCGGCGCGCAAAGCAGCCGGGTCTGCGCCACCTTGTTCGGCCAGCAGGGTTGCCTCGGCAACGGCGGAAATCGTGACGGCCACGATTGTCTGATTGGCCAGTTTGCACAACTGTCCGGCGCCGCTGGGGCCGACATGCACGGGGCGCCCCATGGCGGAGAGGATTGGCAGGACCTCCCGCATGACCTTCTCATCGCCGCCCACCATGATCGCCAGCGAGCCCGCCTCGGCCCCCTTGGTGCCACCGGAGACTGGGGCATCCAGATGCCGCAGGCCGAGGGTTTCGAGTTGGGCCGACTGCGCGCGGGCATGTTCAGGCTTGGCGCTGGACATGTCGATCCAGACGGCACCAGGTTTCAGCTGGTCGCAGAAAGAAGGGTCTTCAAGCAGCGCGCCGGTTGCGTATCCGTCGGCCAGCATGGTTACGATCACATCGGCTTGGGCAACCGCGTGGGCCGGGGTGTCTGCAACCGCGGCACCTTGGTCCGCCAATGGCCGTGCCTTTTCGGCGCTACGGTTCCAAACGGTCAGGGGAAAGCCTGCCGCAAGCAGGTTTCGTGCCATCGGCGCCCCCATTAGGCCGGTGCCCAAAAGGGTCACTTTGCGCTGTTCACTCATGCTTGCTTGTCCTCCTTCGGGCCGCACCACGCATGGTTATAGCCAAACCAAAATCTCTGTCATACGCTAACGGCATCAAGTTCCTGCGCCAAAGCCTGTCGCGTTTCCGTGCAGAATTTTTTGGTGCTGCCCGGTCGCACTCGGGCCCGAGGTCCTGGTGTTTGATCGCAAGTAGTGAAAGGTAAATTTTACATATGTCAGAAAGACTTGTGGGGAAGCGCGTCCTTGTGACGGCCGCCGGACAGGGTATCGGTCGTGCCAGCGCAATCGCAATGGCGCACGAAGGGGCGCAGGTGTTTGCGACGGATATCAACCTCGAAAACCTTTCTTCGATTCGGTCCGAGAATCTCGAAAATATCGAAATTTTCGAGATGGACGTCACCGATGACGCCAGCGTCGCTCAGGGGGCTGAGCGGGCAAATCCGGACGTGTTGTTCAACTGTGCGGGCTTCGTGCATCACGGGACCATCTTGGACGCCACCGATGAGGAGTGGGATTTTGCGATGGACCTCAACGTGCGGTCCATGATGCGCACGACGAAGGCTGTGCTGCCGGGGATGGTCGAACGGGGCGGCGGCTCGATCATCAACATGTCTTCCGCTTTGGGGTCGATCATCGGCGCGCCCAACCGCTTTGTCTATGGCGTGACCAAAGCTGCGGTTGTGGGGCTGACGAAATCGGTTGCGGTTGATTTCATCACGAAGGGCATCCGCTGCAACTGCATCTGCCCCGGAACGGTCGACAGCCCCAGTTGGCGCGATCGGGTCGAAGCTTTGGCCCAAGAACTGGGCAGCAGGGAAGAGGCCTTGGCGCAGTTCGTGGCCCGCCAGCCCATGGGCCGCGTCGCCAAGGCGGAAGAAATAGCGGCACTGGTCGTCTACCTGGCAAGCGATGAGAGTGCTTTCACCACAGGACATACACACATAATCGATGGGGGGTGGTCAGGCCAATGACGAAGATAACAAAGGACGATCTGCGGTCGCGGAAATGGTTCATGAATTCGGAGAACCTCGAGATGACCGCGCTGTATCTGGAACGGTATCTCAACTACGGCCTGACCCGCGCCGAGCTTCAATCCGGCAAGCCAATCATCGGCATTGCGCAAACGGGCAGCGATCTCAGCCCGTGCAACCGCCACCACCTGGAATTGTCCAAACGTGTGCGCGACGGGATCATCGCGGCCGGTGGCACGTGCATCGAAATTCCGGTGCACCCGATTCAGGAAACGGGTAAGCGGCCGACTGCCTCGCTGGATCGCAATCTGGCCTATCTTTCGCTGGTCGAGAGCTTGTTTGGTTACCCGATCGACGGCGTGGTGCTGAACATCGGTTGCGACAAGACCACGCCGGCGCTGTTGATGGCGGCCGCCACCGTCAATATCCCCGCAATCGCTCTGTCGGTCGGCCCGATGCTGAACGGCTGGTGGAAGGGTGAACGCGCTGGGTCGGGAACCGTGATCTGGAAGGCTCGGGAAGACCTTGCTGCCGGTGAGATCGACACTGATGAGTTCATGGAAATCGCGGCGGCTTCGGCGCCTTCTGTTGGCTATTGCAACACGATGGGAACGGCGACCACGATGAATTCCCTGGCCGAAGCCTTGGGAATGCAACTGCCCGGGTCCGCCGCGATACCGGCCCCGTACCGGGAACGCGGACAGATCAGCTATGAAACCGGAATGCGCATCGTCGAGATGGTGTGGGAGGATCTGCGCCCAAGCGATGTCATGACGCGGGCGGCATTTGAAAATGCGATCGTCATCAACTCGGCGATAGGTGGATCGACGAACGCGCCGATCCATTTGAATGCGATCGCCCGGCATCTTGGCGTTCCACTCAACAACGATGACTGGCAAAGCCTGGGTCACGACGTACCGCTGCTGGTAAACATGCAGCCGGCCGGGAAATACCTTGGAGAAGACTACCAGCGCGCCGGCGGTGTCCCTGCCGTGGTCGGTGAGTTGATTGATGCCGGATTGCTGCCCAACCCCGATGCGCTGACGGTCAACGGCCAGTCGATGGGCGAGAACTGCGGGACACGCCGGTCGCTGAACGACGACGTGATCAAGCCGGTGAGAAATCCGGTCAAGCATCAGGCCGGGTTCATCAACCTCTCGGGCAACCTGTTCGAAAGCGCGATAATGAAGACATCGGTGATCTCGTCCGCTTTCCGCGAGGCCTACCTGTCGAACCCGGATGACCCCAATGCTTTCGAGGGCCGGGCGGTCGTTTTTGACGGGCCTGAGGACTTTCATCACCGCATCGATGATCCGGCAGAAAACATCGACGCAGACTGTATCCTGATCATGCGCGGTGCGGGGCCCAAAGGTTACCCGGGCGCGGCCGAGGTGGTGAACATGCGGCCGCCCTCATACCTGTTGAAACAAGGGATCGAAGCTCTGCCCTGCATCGGTGATGGGCGCCAGTCCGGCACGTCCGGAAGCCCGTCGATCCTGAACGCCTCGCCCGAGGCGGCCGAAGGCGGCGGGCTGGCGCTGGTACGAAATGGCGACCGGTTGCGCATCGATCTGGGCAAAGGGACGGCGGATATGCTTGTTCCGCTGGAGGAGCTGCATGAACGCGCCCGCGAACTGGAAGCTGCAGGTGGCTATTCGGTCCCGTCCGACCAGTCACCCTGGCAGGAGATCTTCCGCGAGAAGGTCGATCGTCTGGATCGCGGCATGACGCTGAAGGGCGCCGACAAATTCAAGGACATCGCGCGGCAATTCCTGCCGCGGGACAATCACTAAAAGGAACCGAAATGAAACTTGTTCGCTACGGAGCCGCAGGGTCGGAAAAGCCTGCGTTGGTCGACTCTGCGGGTCAATTGCGGGATTTGTCCGCCCATGTCACCGATATCACCGGTGAAACGCTGGGCGACGCCGAGCTGGACAGGCTGCGCGCAATTGATCCCGAAAGCCTGCCGATTGTTGAAGGGGATCCGCGGATCGGAGCTTGCGTGGGCAAGATCGGAAAATTTCTGTGCATCGGACTGAACTACTCGGACCATGCTGCCGAAACGGGCGCGGATATTCCCAAGCATCCGATCCTGTTCTTCAAGGCAAATTCCGCCATCGTGGGGCCTTATGATGACGTTGTGATGCCGCGCGGGTCCACCCATACCGATTGGGAATGCGAGTTGGGTGTGGTGATCGGCAAAACGGCGAAATACGTCTCCAAGGCGGATGCTTTGGACTTTGTCGCCGGTTATTGCATCGTCAATGACGTGTCCGAGCGGCATTTCCAGACGCAACTGACCGGACAATGGACCAAGGGCAAGTCCTGCGACACGTTCGGTCCGACCGGTCCGTGGCTGGTCACCCGCGATGAGGTTCCCGATCCTCAGGCGCTGGGCATGTCCCTGGATGTGAACGGCCAGCGGATGCAGACCGGAAACACGGCCACCATGATCTTTACCGTTGCCGAGATCATCGAGCATCTGAGCCAGTTGTTCACCCTTCATCCCGGTGACGTGATTTCGACTGGCACACCGCCCGGGGTCGGCATGGGGATCAAGCCCGATCCGGTCTATTTGAAGAAGGGCGACGTGATGGAACTGAGGATCGACGGGCTGGGTTTGCAGCGGCAGAAGGTCAGTCAGGATGACTGAGCTGTTGCAGATCGGCGGGATTACCGACCGGATGAAAGATCGGCTGTCCGCCGCATTTGATATTCGCCGGCTGGACGATTTTGATGCCGCGCGCATCACCCATGTGGTCACGAACGGACATGACGGCGTGCCGCCCGACCTGATGGCCCAACTGACAAACCTGAAGATGATCAGCGTCTATGGGGTTGGATATGATGCGGTCGATGCAACGGCTGCTGCAGCCCGCGGAGTTGTCGTCACACACACACCGAATGTGCTCAACAACGAGGTCGCAACCACCGCCGTTCTGCTGATGCTGGCCTGCTACCGAGAGCTTGTTCGCGACCATGAATACGTCCGATCGGGACGGTGGGAGACAGAAGGCAATGCCCCTTTGACCCGATCAGCCGACAATCAAAAGGTTGGAATTCTGGGGCTTGGCCGTATCGGCCAGGCGATTGCCGACAAACTGGCGCCGTGGTCGCCCGAAATCTCTTATCACACCCGCAGTCCCAAGGATGTGCCATACCGATATTTCGACAATCTGGTCGATATGGCAAACCACGTGGATGTGCTGATTTGCATAACACCGGGCGGGCCGTCGACCAACAAGCTGGTCAACGCCGAGGTGATGCGGGCGTTGGGGGGCAGGGGCACGCTGATCAATGTCAGCCGCGGGTCCGTCGTTGACGAGGCAGCTTTGATTGAAGCGCTGCAAAGCGGTGCGCTTGGCTGGGCAGGGCTGGATGTTTTTGAGGATGAACCTCGCGTTCCACAAGCGTTGCGCGAGTTGCCAAACGTGGTTCTGTTGCCGCATGCGGGCAGTGCTACTGTCGAAACGCGTGCCGCGATGGGTGATCTGACGGTCGACAATCTGTTGCAACATCTCAAGGACGGATCGGTTCTGACCGCCGTGCCAGAATGCAAAGATCTGTGAATTGACCGCTTGGGCGCTCAGAACCCGTTGACCCGCTCGATCAGCCAATAGAGCGATATGCAGCCGATGGCATAGCCTGTTACGGGGGTGGCCAAGTGGGTCACCCAACCGGCGTTCCGTGGCGCGATAAGGCGCCACATCGCAATCAGAAGCGCGAGCACTGCGATAAAGGCAAGCTGACCGGCCTCGACGCCGATGTTGAAAGCCAGCAGCGCTGCAGGGATCTCTTGCGAAGGCAGGCCGATTTCAGCCAGAGCACCGGCAAAGCCAAGCCCATGCAGCAGGCCGAAACTGAAGCAGACGATCCACGGGTATTGCTCGGATAACCGCAGCTCGCCCTCTTTGTGCCTCAGGATTTCCAGAGCAAGGAATACGATGGACAAGGCAATAACGGCTTCAACGGGGCCGGCGGGCACGTTGAGAAACCCAAGCGTCGCCATCGCCAGCGTCAGCGAATGCGCGACTGTGAACGCGGTTATCGCACCGACCAACCGCCATGGGTTCCGCACCAGAACAAAAAGCGCAAAAACGAACAACAGGTGGTCCCAGCCGCCCAAAATGTGTTCGAACCCAAGCAGAAAGTAGCTGCTGAAAACCGACCAGATCGTAGGCTCCGCCGGAACCATCAATTCGGCCTCATCAGGCGTAAATCTGAGCGTCACTGGTTCAGTGTTCAGCGGTCGAACGCGCAGCAAGACATCGTTCTGCTGGCGCTCCAACCCGTCTATGGCCACAACATGGCCCGCGATTTCGGCATCACATTCTGCAATCCAAGAAGACACCCAAGCCTGGTTTTCCGCTGTTGGCTCCGGGCCATTTGCCGGCGCGCAATGGTCGGGCAGAACCGCATCGATCTCCATGGGTTGTCCGTTCACGTCGGGAATACGCCAAAGGATTCTCCAGGTGCCCGGCGCCAGTTCGTTCAGGTCCAGATAGCCGGGGTCAAGCGCGTGTGCTCGGCCGAATTGCGGAACCATGCCCAGCCAGAAACTCAGCAGAACAAAGAAGACCGTTTTCACGAGCCGCCCTCTGTGGATTCGGGTGTCTCGACACGGTACTGGGCGGCGAGGCTTTCGTATTGAGCCTGCGCCAGGTCCTGAGCCGTCGCCCTGCGCCAATCGTTCAGAACGGAGTCGTAGATCTCGGCGAGCGGCGGAAGATAACCGGGCTTTGCTTCGGTCACGCGGACAAGATGTTGCCCGTATCCCGAGTTGATCGGACCGATCCAAATCATCGGCTCGCTCCCGTCAAGCTGTGACGCAAACCCGCGACCAAAGGTTGTGTCGATTGCACCCGCGGCTGTCAGTGGCATCGACCGCGCCAGCAAGGACGAAACGCCAAGGCTGGACCAATCCGCGCCACCGTTCAGCGCCTGCAGAGTATCGTCGACGACGTCCGGGTCTGGGGTTTCACCCAGATAGATCTGATCAAACGCGATCAGTGTAGGGGTCGTGAAGCGGTCTGCGTTCTGGGCCAGATGCTCTTGTAGAACAGCCTCCTCGGGGGCGACCGAGGATGCAATTGCGGTGGTCAGAAACTCCATTTTTCGGGCAAGGCGGGCCCGGATCACCTGATCACCACGGTCCAATCCAAGCTTTCGGGCCTCGCGCACAAGGATTTCTTCGCGGGTCCAAGAATCGACCAGCGCCTGCAACTCGGCGTCGGTGGGTTGGCGTTTCCAGCTGGCTTCGAACCGTGTTCTCAAAAGCGCGATGTCGTCGCTGTCAATTGTGATCGTTTCGGCTTCTACTGGGGGCTCGGTCTCGTCGGATACAAGATAGAACCAGCCGAAAATGGCCACCCCGATCAGAATGAAATGGAACAGCGGTTCTTTGTAAAAGCGCATGAAAAATCTGACCTGCTGGCAATTCGATACCCGATCGTTGATCCCAACGGCCCGTCATGTCAAATCGCCGATTTCAATTTGGGGTGAAGATGTTGCTGCAACGACCCCGGCCCAAGGGCGCGATCCCGCGCCCCCGGTTTCGGTTTTGGTTCATTCGCTGGCAGGCGTGTACCAGATTGGTGACGAATACGCCCGTTCCTGATGGACCAGCTGGGCCTCGGCCGGCAGATCGATTCCAAAACGAAGCTTGTCGTACAGCACCCAGCGCGGGGTCGGGATTTCCAGAACCCGCACGTAGTAGAATGCCCGCGCGTTGGGATCGAAGTCGGGATCCGTCCAAACGGTCACCAATTCCGATGCGCCGATCGAGTTGCTCCAGCTGGCGGTATCCAGATCGACGGTATTGCCAACTTCGGGAAGGTTGCCATTGGCATCCAGCGCACGATCGTCGGACCAGGCTACGTTGTAGACCTTTTCCTGAAGCGCGCCGTCTGCATCCAACCAGCCCTTGACGACCTGAACTCGATCAAGATTCGCACCGACGGGGTCGCGCAGCGCGCCGATCAGGAAAGTCGGTGCGCCTTCACCCTCGGGCGGACGCAGGTCACCGCCCATCGGCACGCCTTTGGTGTATCCCACATCGGCCACCAGACGCGTAAGCAGGTCGGACTCATCGAAATCCCATCCGCCGAAGAAACGAAGCCCGATGCGAGGCCCGGTCGTGGCGTATGTCTCGCGTCGCTTGAACGCGTCGAAAATGGCCGAGCGCGTATTCTCGGACGCCCAGACTGCGGTATAGCCCGATGCGACCAGCGTATGCCCCTCAAAGGCGCCCAGATCGCTTTCGACAAACGGGTGCAGAACGCGTGTGGCCGACGGCTCGGCGCTTACGGATTTGCCGAAATAGTTGTCTTCCTCGGCCGTTGCCAGCGACGTATGGCTGTCCGTCGCGCCGCCCATCCCGAACTTGTAGGGGTTCACGCCAAATTTCTCTTCAAGCATCAGCCCGCGCTTCAGCGCCTCGCGCGCGTATTCGCCGGCCAGCATGTCATCGGTTTTCAGCTCGGAGATATCGAGGTTCCCGACATCCCAGTTTTCATAGTCCGCAAATGGGTCGTCGGGGCTGAGATAGGGATGGGCTTCGCCGTCACCCTTGATCTGGGTGACCTCGTAATGCGGTTCCCACTTGGCGCGGTTCTGTACGTATTCCTCATCCACCTTGCCGCCGTGATAGGTGTCTTCGGTCGGGAACATCCAGCCGTTCGACAGATTGCCGTTATGCGCGAAAGCAACGGCACGGCCTCCGGTCTTGGCCTGGTACTCCTCGAGCCACTCGTAAAGTGCCTTCGGATCCGTGTTCCCATAGGGCGGCTGCGTGACCGGCGGCACCATCTGCAACGCACGGATCGGGCCATCGCGCAGCATGACGTTTCTATGCAGGTTGAATCCCTTGGGCACCGAGGTCCATTCGAAACCGATGAACGCTGTGAAATTGCCAGGGTCGTTATGCCGTTCTGCGGCCATCACGATATGTTCCCAGGTAAACGCAAAGGCGTCCGCTCCGGGGCTGTATGATTCAAGCAGGTCTTCCGGAAGGGTCATCTGCGAGAAATTGGAAATGATGTCGAACGCCGCTTTGGCAGCTTCGTCTCCGCCCGCAGAGTATCCTTCGTACCATTCCAGACCCTTGGGATGTGCCAAGACCCCCGGCTTTCCGGCCTGCAGGTCCGGGGCAAACCCCATCAGGTCGGTGTGATCCGTGAGAACCATCCAATCCAGTGGGCGCGCAAGCCGAACCGGCTGTCCGGTCGACGAGATGACTTGTTGGCCTTTGGCAAATCGCCAGGCGTCATCCGGCAGCAGCGTGTTCCCGAACGTTCCGGCGTCCAGTGACAACCCGGTGTGCAGGTGCGTGTCCCCCCAAAGAGGGCGCTCCGGGAATGTCCGGTTGGCATAGGGCGAGAACGGACGCTCGGCAAAGGTTCCCTCTGCGGCTTCCTTGGTCGGCACAGCGTCGGCGAGAACGCCTGCCGGGCCGAGTGTCAGCAGCATTGAACAGACGTAGGGTCGCAGCATGAGAACCTCCCAATTCAACAGCTTCGAATTCAAAGAAACAGTTTTATGTCATAACATTCTGATATGACGATAGCATGCGAGTGGGGCCGACTGTCAATTCTGCCGGGTTCAGGAAGCCAGAAAACCCTGTACTCACGGAAGGGCGGGAGCTTTCGCCGCCGGTCTCTTGACGTACGATCCGAAGAGCGCCGTGACTAAGGTGCGTCCGAGATTATGCGCGGTTTGGCCAGGCGGCTTTCCAGAAGATCGCCCGTCTCTTCGGCGATCGGGTAGGCCACAAAGGCCAGCGCCGCGTTGATTTGCTTCAATAGGCGCAGCGTCTCCTGGTGGATATTGGTTGTCTCGATGCTGGCCGGACCCCGACTTTGCAGGCGCTTCAGGTGTCGCTCCTGCAGGTATTGTTCTTCGATCCGGATGCGATCCTTTTCGGCCACCAATTGGCGGGCCGCCTCAGCGTCGCCGGTGGTCAGAATGCTCAGAGCCAACTGGCCGTTCGTTGTGATCTGATCGTGGAATTGTTCAATGTCGGTCAGACCTTCCTTGGAAAAGGTAATGCCCTCGTCAGCCATTTTTTTCGCCAGCGCCACAAGGTTGACCGCGATCCGGTCGGCGGCCTCTTCAAGATTGTTGGCCATCGACACCAGCTCGAGTGTCTTTTTCTCCTGCTGAGGTGTCAGATCGCCTTCCCGCAGTCGCGAGACGTAGATCTTGATGTCAAAATGCATGCGGTCGACATCGTTTTCCCGCAGTTCGATGGTGCGGGCAAGTTCGGGGTCCCAGTTCCGGAACAGGTGAATGGTTGGCACCAGCATCGCCTGAACCGTTTCAGCCATGCGCAGCAGTTCGCGCTGTGCGCAGGCCAGCGCCAGAGGCACGTGGTCCAGTGCGCTGGGGTCCAATGCGGTCACGTTGTCGGCGGTGACGCTTGAATGGCGGGGAACGAACGTGTCGGCAAACCGGATCAGCAGGTTGGTGAACGGCAGCGCTACGACCAGAAGGGCGACATTCATCGCAATGTGCAGCATCACCACCTGTTGACCGGGCGCTGTGCCAAACGCGGATATGTTCAGTACGCCGGTCAGCAGCAGGGCCAGCGCCACCAAAGTGACACAGGCCCGAGCCACCAGGTTGGCCAGGACGACCAACTTGGCCGGGCGCTCCTGCGACCAGAGCAGGGCGAATGAGATCACGGCGCCACCGAGATTGGCACCGATGACCAGTGCGGCGGCCACCGTGCCGCCAACCAGTGCTGACGCCGCGAATGTGGCAAAGGTCAGCACCGCGGCAAGGCTAGAATGCATGAGCCACGCCAGAATTGCGCCGACCACATAGGCGCTGATCAAGTCGCTTTGAAAATATGCCGCAATGCTTTGAACGATTGGGCTGGCCCCGATTGGCACTGTGGCTTCGCGGATCATTCCAAGCGACAACAGCACCAGGGCAAAACCGATGGTGATGCGCCCGATTTGTTTCGTCCGCCGTCGACCGGCTTTCAAAAACACCACGACGCCGACCAGCAATGCGAATGGCATCACCGCCTGGACGGGCAGGGTCAGCACCTTTGCCATCAGGGCGGATCCCACCTCTGCCCCCAGCAGCAGCGCAAGGGCCGAGGGTGGGGCCAGCATGCCCGATACCGCGAATCCGGCTCCGATCAATGCAACTGCAGTCGAGCTTTGCATAAGCATCGCTGCCATACCGCCACCCAATGCAGCGGAGATTCGGTTTTCAGAAAGGATTTTCAGGCCGCGTTTCAACTCGGGCAGGAACGCTCGTTCCACTCCGGTCCGGATCAACCGGACAGACCACAAAAGCAGGGCGACGCCGGCCGCCAGATGGGTGGCCAGCACGATCATGCGTTCAATACCTTGTTTGCGCTGCGCCGTTGCATGGCCAACATTCTGCCTTCCACAATGGGGTGAGTCCGACGATTTTCATCACCAGTTTGAGGGCAATGCAACAAAATATTTGCAAAAATGAGGTAAACGCCACAGAAATTGAATGTCGTCTAGCCGGGGCAATAGGATGTCAAAGGCCAAAACTCGTCAGAAACACAGCAAGAAAGGGCGGGATCGGCTGAAAAAGTCCGATCGTCGCCAACGTATCCTGCTTGAACTCAAGCTGCGCCCGCATGTGCGCATCAGTGATCTGGCCCGCAGTTTCGACGTATCCACCGAGACCGTCCGCAGGGATTTTGACGCGCTGGCCGAAGACGGCCTGATTGCGCGTGCGCACGGTGGCGCGTCGGCGCCGGTGCAAGGGCATTATCTCAGCCTGGACGAGCGCAATGCGGCCCGGGTTGCCGAACGCGAGCGGATCGGAAACGCCGCCGCTGGCCTTGTGCGTGAAGGTGAGACGGTCATGATCGACTCGGGCTCGACAACCGCTCAACTGGCGCGCTCATTGGCATATCGCGACATACGTTGCACTGTCATCACGAATTCTATTCCGGTGGCCGTGACACTGGGCGGCAGCGCGGCCGAGGTGATTGTTTGCCCCGGTGCTTATCTTGCCGCCGAGGCTGCCGTCGTTGGTTACGAAACGCTGGAGTTTCTGGGCCGGTTCTACGTCGATCGCTGCATGATCGGCGCGTCGGGATTGTCCGATGATGGCCCCAGCGAGCCGATCGGTGATATCGCCGCCGTCAAACGCGCGATGCTGGGCCGTTCTGCAGAACGCCATCTTCTGCTGGATGCCCAGAAGTTCAATCAGAAGCAGTTGCACAAAGTGTGTGAACTGTCGGATTTGGACACGTTGATCGTCGACACGGTCCCGCCAAGCCAGTTGGCCGTGGCGCTGGGCGTGTCAGATGTCGAACTGTTGATCGCCGATCCAGCGCCCGAGCAGGCTCTGGCCTGAACCGTTGGGTTACAGCCCAAGCCAAGACCCGCAGCGCAGAGGGCTAGGGGGCGAAATTGTGGTCTGAAACCCTGGCGCTGTCTTAATCCCTGAAAAGCGCAGTCCGGCCGGGATCATCCCGACCGGATTGCGTGGCTATCAGGCGTTTTGCAGTAACCGTTCGCTTATGTCCCACAGCTTTTCGGCTGATGCGTCATCGCAGGCATGTGCGTTGACCCCAAAATATCGGGCCGTCGGGCTGTTGGGGTCGGTCGGGGCAGCAATGTCAGCGTCCTCGCAATAAACCCCGGGTTTGCCAACCAGCATTGGTGAAGTCGCAGCCCAAACCGTTGTTGACGCGCCCTGTTCTGGCGTCTTGAAACCCTCCTTGGCCAATTCGGACGGTTCGCCATCCTCGTTCAGCCAGCCCAGCGCGATCATCTCTTCCTTCGGCAGGTGCCGTTGCAGAGGGGTGAATATCCCACCGGGATGTACCGAAAACGCCAACCCGCCGGTCTCTGCCAAACGGCGGGACAGGGCGTTGGCAAACAACGCATTTGCGGTCTTTGCTTGCCCATAGGCCTGCCATTTGTCGTAGTCCGTCTTTTCGAACTGGATATCATCCCAATGCACGTCGCAAATCTTGTGTGCGGTCGAGGAAAGAGCAACGACCCGCGCGCCCGGCGTTTGCTCCAAAAGCGGCAGCAGCAACTTGGTCAGGGCAAAGTGGCCCATATGGCAGATACCGAATTGGGATTCCCAACCGGGTCCAACACGGGCCTCGGGGCACGCCATGATCCCGGCGTTGTTGATCAGCAGATCCAGGTTTTGCAGGTCGCTGGATACCGTTTCGGCAAACCGTCGGACCGAACCAAGATCCGCCAGGTCCATCGGTGCGGTTCTGACATTGCCATCCACGCTCGCCAGGCTCTCTTGCGCTTTGGCTTCCGAGCGTACCGGAACGATCACCGCGGCCCCCTTGTCGGCAAGGGCGCGGACGGTTTCGAGGCCAATACCGCTGTAGCCACCGGTTACGATTGCGGTCTTTCCGGTCAGGTCGATATCGGCCAGCACTTCGGCCGCCGTGCTTTTTGCATGAAATCCGGAATTTGTAGGAACTTGGTCGGGAACTGCCATCAGGTATCCTTGCGATTTCGGGGGCAACATCGCCCGGTTGCATCATGGATGAACCTAACCTGTCCGCCTCGGGTGGGACACAGAGCTTCCTCCTCAACTCTTGCTCGATTCTCCGAAATCCAAGAGCAAAGCGTGCAGCTCAGGTCACGTGATCCCGGGTCAATTCTCGGGGCGGAACGCCAAATTTCTTGGCGAACTCACGGCTGAATTGGGCCGGGCTTTCATACCCAACTGCATGTGCAACACTCGATACAGGCGTTCCCGTCTGCTGAAGCAGTTGGAAGGCCTCGGTCAGGCGTAGGTCTTTCTGGAACTGCAGCGGACTGTTGGCCGTGACACGTTTGAAAGCGTCATAGAAGACCGATGCGCTCATGCCCGAGATCGCGGCAAGGTCCGAGGCTTTGATCGTCGAGCGGTACTCCTTGCGGATATGCGCGATTGCCTTGGCGACCTGGTTGGCCTTGCTGTCCGCGCGGATGATACGGCGCAGCGCGCGCCCTTTGTCGCTGCGCAGAACCCGGAAATAAACCTCGCGGACGGCGGCGGTCCCCAGCGTTTGCTCGGCTATCGGATCTCGGCGCAAACGGAAAAGACGTGCAAATGAATCAATGACTTCCGCGTCGGCCTGACCGCTTTCCAAGGCCGGACCCGCATCGTCCAGCGAGGTGCCGCCCATGTCGGTGTAGACGCCCCGCAATACGCGCATGTCGATGCCGATATACAGGGCGATGTAGGGGTGTTCGGGCGAGGCATCTACAAGGCCCGAGACCATCGGCAGGGCGCTTCCCACGACAATAACGTCCCCCGCGTCATAGCGGACATGCTCGGTTCCGTACTGCACCGACTTGCTGCCCTGAAGCACCAGCCCGATCATGGGCTCAACGACCGAGCATGACGGGCGTTTGGATTGGCGCGTCTGGGCCAGAACCATGTCCCGCACACCACAGGGCCAGAAGCCATTATCCAGCTGGGCCTCGGTAATCAGCGCCTTGGCGTCGTCAAGGAGTCTCTGCAGTTCCAATGGGATCTCTCCGGCCAGTCTGCCAAGACTACAACCTGCATTTTTCCGCACAAGAGTTTCGGTCTGACATTCGGAGGATCAGGCAAGTCCGCCGGAGATACAGCTGGCTGAATTTACAGAGGCGTGCGGTAGAACACCGTTTCTTATTCTTAGATTGGGGCCAACTGATCTGACCGGTCTAAGCACAAAGGTAACAGTGTTCGCAGCCTGATTGGTTCTGAGAGAACCCAGGCGAATTGTCCGAAGGGGCAGACCGGCTGCTATTCCGCCGCCGAAATCTCCCACGGTGGACGATAGATGCAATCAGCCAGTGTTGCCCGGTTCAGGTCGTCAAAAAACGCTTGCTCGGCTTGCTTCAGTCGATCCTTCAAAAGGCAGCTTGGAGTCAGAGTGCACGCACTGCCATCGGCCGAGAAACACTCAACGATTGGTTGCCCAGTCTCCAGAGTGCGCACTACGTCGCCCAAGCGGATGTCCGATGCCGGGCGAGACAGGACGGCCCCGCCGCCACCGCCCCGCCGCGTTTTGAGGTATCCGGCATTGGCCAGCGCCGAAATGACCTTGGCGAGATGGGCGCGTGACACCTTGAATTCATCCGCAAGTTCGCCGGTTGAAAACGGGCGGTCCGGGCTGCCAGCCAGCCGCATCAGAATGCGGAGACCATAGTCAGTGAATGAGGTGAGGCGCATGGTCGCGTTTTCCAATCGGTATTTTCTATGCGTATTAGCAAAACAGAATGCGCAAATCAAATTCCGATTCGGGATGCTCGGGTCGTGAACCCTGAAAGCACGGACCATGAAGAACTTCGATATGCACGAAGCTGATCTTGAGACAGACGCTCTGATTGATCACATCCTCACACGGTATCACGAAACACACCGGACCGAGCTTGAACAGCTTCAACATCTTGCTGAACGCGTGGCCTTGGTTCACCGAGACGACCCCCAAGCCCCCCGAGGGTTGGTCCGCGCGCTGGCCGAACTGGCGGCCGAAATGGAAACGCACATGGCAAAAGAGGAGATCGTCCTGTTTCCCGCCATGCGCATGGGCGGCATGGAAGGGATCGAAAACCCGATCCGGGTTATGCGCGCCGATCACGATGGCCACGCCGAGAGTATCGCTCTGATCCGGCATATCACCCATGACCTGACACCGCCCGCACATGCCTGCGGGTCTTGGCGACGGCTTTACGATGGGCTGCGGAACCTTTTGGCGGATCTTGACCGGCACATGATGCTTGAAAACCAGGTCCTGTTTCCACGGTTCGAACGGTAGAGGGGATCAATCATGCTTCTTGCAGGTGTCGACGCAAGTGAGGCAGGCGGAACGGATCATTTGCTGGCGACAGTGGCCGCGCGATTGCAGGAAGAAGGTCTGTGCTTGCTCGGAGCGTTGCGTGTGAACATTCCGGATACTGGCGCCCAGTTTTGTGAGACAACGCTTGGACTGCTGCCGCATGGCCCCAATATCCGGATCACGCAGGATCTGGGTTCGGGCTCAGGCGCGTGTCGCATGGACGCCGGTGCGATCGAAGACGTGGTCGGCATCGCGACCGCTCGGTTGCGAGATGACGGTTGCGATATTGTTCTGCTGAACAAGTTCGGACTCAGCGAGGCCGAGGGCCGCGGATTTCGCACCCTCATTGCCGAGGCCTTGGCGCGAGATACTCCGGTCCTGATCGGCGTGAGCAAAACCCATCGCGCCGCCTTCGATCAGTTTGCCGGTGGAACCGCCAAACTCCTGCCGCCCCTTGAGGGCGTTGTTGTCGAATGGTGCCGATGCTCCGTCGCGCAAGGCCGAAATACGGCGGCACCGGGTTGAACCCGCACAAATACAACAGCCAAACGGATGAGGCAGTACATGCAGCATATGGTGAGCCCAACACAGACATCGAACAGGCCAAGACCGCCGGGACAGGCAGTCGTCTCGCGTTTGGCCTGCTTGGCGGTTCAGCCCATTCTCGCGCGTGTGGTCCGTAGGGTCGCGCAGGAACATCCTGCACTGTTTGCCCGACTTGGCCCGTATCAAAGCGCCGATTTCCTGATCGACCCGATCGAGCTGCCGTTCGCGCTGCATCTGCGTCCAGATCCTCAGAACCTGAGCTTTCGTGCCGTACCGCGGTCGATGCTGCCTGACGCAACAGCAATTATCCGAGGGCGGTTCCTGCTGCTGTTGGAGCTGGTTGATGCGGAACAGGACGGCGACGCGGCCTTTTTCTCGCGCGATTTGGAGATCACAGGAGATACCGAGGCCGTCGTCCGTTTGCGCAATGCATTGGACGACATGGATGGATCCATCGCTCAAGAGGCTGCGGACATGTTCGGCCCGCCTGGCCGCGCGATCCTGTCCCGGTTGCGCCGAAATTACCAAGAAGTAGAAGGAGCGACTGCTTCATGAGCCTCGCCGAATTGATATGCCCCGCCGGAACTCCCGCTGCCCTGCGCACAGCGGTCGATGCCGGGGCCGACGCCGTCTATTGCGGCTTTCAGGACGCCACCAACGCCCGAAATTTTCCGGGGCTGAATTTCACGCCGCAGGAATTGGAGGAGGCGGTCGCTTATGCCCATGCCAAGGGTGCCAAGGTCCTTCTGGCACTCAACACTTATCCCCCGGCGGGCAAGGTCGACCTTTGGCGGCACGCTGCCGACACCGGTGCGCGGATCGGCGTTGATGCCTTCATCGTGGCTGATATGGGCGTGGCCGACTACATCGCCCGAACCCATCCACAGATGCGCTTGCACCTGTCGGTACAGGCTGCAGCGTCGTCACCCGAGGCGATCCGCTACTATTGCGAGAATTTCGGTGTCAAACGCGTGGTCCTGCCCCGTATTTTGACCATTCCCGAGATCCGGCAGATCCGAAAAGAAATCCCCTGTGAGATCGAAACCTTCATCTTCGGAAATCACGGTCTGATGGTCGAAGGGCGCTGCAGCCTGACGAACTATCTGACCGGGCAGTCCACGAACCTCGATGGCGTCTGTTCGCCGGCGTCCGACGTGGAGTACGTGCGCGATGCCGATGGTTCGATGTCATCGAGGTTGGCTGGCTTTACCATCGACCGGTTCGGGCCAGATGAGAAGGCCGGTTATCCGACGATTTGCAAAGGCCGCTATCAGGTCGCACATCGTCCGGACGGGTACTATGCGTTCGAGGAACCGATCAGCCTGAACCTGGCCCGCCTTCTGCCTGAGTTGATCGATGCCGGGGTGCATGCGTTCAAGATCGAAGGGCGGCAAAGGTCCAAGAGTTATGTCCGGTCCGTGGTGTCTGCATTTCGAAACGCTGTCGACGATATCCGGGCGGGTCGCGAAGCGGATATCGGGAACCTCGTCGCACTGACCGAGGGTCAGAAACAGACGCAAGGCGCTTTTGCCACGAAGAAATGGCGGTGAAACGATGACGAAACTTACATTGGGCCCGATCGCCTATCACTGGTCGGCCGACCAACGCCGGGATTTCTATGCGCGTGTTGCCGACGAAGCTCCGGTGGATGAGGTCTATCTGGGCGAGGTCATCTGTTCAAAACGCGCGCCCTTTCAAGAGGCCGACCTGCCGTCCATCATTGAACGGCTCGAACGGACGGGCAAAAAGGTGATTTTGTCCTCCTCGGCCGAAGTGATGCTGAAGCGAGAGCGCAAGGCCACCGAAGACCTGTCTGAGATGGAGTCGCCCGAGATCGAAATCAACAACGCTGCGGGACTGTATGCACGCGGTACGCGACCGCATCGCATCGGCCCATTCATGAATGCCTATAACGAGGCCACAATCCGCTGGATGGCGTCAAAGGGGGCGACGCATGTCTGCCTGCCCACCGAGTTGCCAGCGCCCTCGATCGCCGTCGCGGCGCGAATGGCGCGCGACATGGGCCTCGGGGTTGAAGTGCAGGTCTTTGGGCGGGCGTCGCTGGCCGTTTCGGCGCGGTGCTATCATGCGCGCTCGCACGGGCGAACCAAGGACAATTGCCAATTCGTCTGCGAAGAAGACCCCGACGGGATGCCGCTGCGTACGAGGGATGAGCAGCCGATCCTGCGCATCAACGGGATCCAGACCCAATCCGAAGGGTATCTGATCCTGCTGCAGGAACTGCCCCAACTGGTTGCCGATGGCGTGAGCCATCTGCGATTGATGCCGCAGGCCGTCGACATGGTCACCGTCGCCGAGGTTTACCGGGCGGTGCTGGATCAAAGCATGTCGACCGAAGCGGCCGAAGCCCGGTTGCGGCAGGTTTGTGCGGATACGCCATTCAGCAACGGGTTCTACCACGGTCAGGCCGGCTACCGCAGGATAGCCCAAGCGTCCCTTGCATGATCGGAAACCATGCTGTCCTCGCCTCATCGGATCATGTTTCCTGCGGCGGGGGCGGCTGCCCTTCTGGGGGTGAGCGGCCTGTTTCTGGGGCAGGACTTCATCACCCATTGGTCGCCGTTGCCGGGGCTGTACGCCTGGCATGCGCATGAGATGCTGTTCGGCTTCGTCGGCGCGGCATTTGCGGGCTATTCGCTGACGGCGATACGCAGCTGGTCGGGGGGCGGTTCTGTCTCGCCGACCGGCAGTTTGTTGCTGTTCGCGCTTTGGGCGATGTCCCGATTGGCTGCCATCGGCGCGCTTGGAAGCGAACCCATGTTCATTGTCCCAACGGGCACGGCATTCTTGCTCTTTCTCGCCGGTCGTCTCGCTTGGGCTGCACTGCGCGCGCGCGCGGTTGCCGGAGGTCTGCAGGCGCTTTTCGCCCTTTTGTTGTTCATCTGCCAGATTGCCTTTCTAACTGGGTCTGCGCCGTCCTTCTCCTCAGTTTTGCTTGTGGCACTTTTGGTATCGGTTGTCGGTGGGCGCATGATCGCTGCTTTCACATGGAATTGGACGCACCAAAGCCCAACCGCCGCGCAAAAGTTTCGGTGCGCGAGGGCATTGGGGGACGCTTCGGCGGCAGCTCTGGCTTTGACTGCGGTGCTTTTCGGACTTGTTTCCGTCGCCGATGGTCCGCTTATCGGCGTCCTTCTTGTGATCTGCACCGGGTGCGAAGGTGGGCGTCTGTGGCTCTGGCATTCAACGGCAGTTCTTCAGGATGGATTGCTGGCGATGCTTCATATTGCCTTTGCGTGGTTGCCCGCTGGTCTGTCCCTGTTGGCGGCTTCGCTGTACTTCCCCGACTTGCTGGCGGCGCATGATGCGTTGCACGTTCTGACGGTCGGAGCGGTCAGCTGCGCGATCTATGCCGTAGCTGCCCGTGCGGTCGCGCGCCGTTGCGGCCGGCTGCGCCCCAGCGCGATCGATAGTATTGGATATGCTTTGCTGTGCCTTGCCGCGGTTTTGCGGGCGTCCTCTGCAGACGTGCCCGCGGCCCTGGCTTGGGGAGCATGTTGGGCAGTGTTCCTCTGGCGGCACGTCCAAGCGTTGGGCCGCCCGCTCGAGCGACCCGTGTTCAGCGGTCGGGCCAGCAACAGGATAGATCCGGGCGTCGCCGATCAGTTGCCCTGATTGCGTGCCTCGAGCCGTTCAAGGTTCACGACGGTCGACAGCATCAGCCGGTCATGGCTCCAGTCCTGAGTCTGGCGGATCGTGGCTGCACCCAAGGCCAGGAGAACAGCGAACAGCAGGGCTGAACCCAGGAACATTGCCGGCAACGGTGCCGAGAACGAGGGCGCATCGGCCAGCGCGATCACGCGCTGTTTCAGAACCCGTTTGGCCTTGCCACCAGAGACCAGCGCCACGTTCAAAACCCGTGGCCGGCCTTGTGCGACGGTGCGGGCGCAATAGCTCAGCAGGCAATCGGTATAGTCGCGCGCGTCGATCCCGCGCCGGGTGACGACGGACTGGTCGCAGGCCAGTTCGCGCAATCGGCTGAACTGGTATTTTAAAACCCAGTAGGCAGGGTTCCAGAACAGCAGCGGTCGCACGGCCTCAAACGCAATCTCCCATTCGACATCCCGGGCGCGAACGTGCTGCAATTCATGCGCTAGGGCAAATCGCAGTTCACGGGGGGTGTCCAACAGATGGCTGGGCAGAACGACATGGCGACGACGCGCCCCGCGCACGGCAAATGGAACCGTGATCCGATCGGACAAGCGGATGTCCACGTTGGCCGAACGCCGCCACAGGAAGCTGGAAACCACCGTATCGCGGATCGCCAGCGCATCCCGGACGGTGCGGACCAGCATCCGGAGGGCGGCCAGGGCCAGCAGCACCAGCACGGCCGTCACAAGGGCGCTTTGTCCGGACAGAACCGTGTCGACCCAACGTTCGCGCGTGTTCAGCAGAGCTTCGAATTGTGTAGCCGGCATCGCGATTTCACCGCGCAAATACGCCGCTACCGCAATATCACCGATGGAAACGGCCTGACCCGGCCAGAAAAAACCGGCGGCTGCCGTGACCCCAAGGGCCAGAACAGGGCTGAGCATGACGCAGACGCAAAGAACCTTCAGCACGCGCAGCTGTGTCATGTAGTCGTGCCGCAGACGCGTTCGGGCCACGGCCATGCGGGCGCACAGCCAGATGAGTGCTGAAAGAACCAGCACCACGTTCAGGTCGAGAAATACATCGAGAACCGGTTTAACCGCTGTCATTTTGCAGTCTCCTCTCTACCAGTGCTCGAATTTCCTCCAGATCAGCTTCGGTCAGGCCGGCGTCGTCGACAAGTCGTGCCACCAGCGAGGCCGGGGTGTCATCGAACAGCGTGCGGGACAGGTTCTGCAGCGACCGCGCCTGATAGGTGTCCTTCTCAAGCAGCGGACGGTAGATCAGGGTTTTGCCATTCTTGCGGCTTTGGACAAATCCCTTTTCATCCAGGATACGCAGGATCGTCGCGCCCGAGGTGTAGGCTAGGTTCCGCTCGGGCGGCAGCCGGTCCAGCACGTCGCGCACCGAGCCTTCGCCAAGTGCCCAGAGCTCGTTCATGAACTCCAGTTCGACCTCGGTCAGCAGATTTCCTGTCTTTCTCTTTCGCATCGGTCTCGGTGTCACCATTTTGCCTGTTATGCTTGCCAGACAAGCATCCTTTCGCGGTTACGCAAAGCCTAAACTTTCCAGAAAACGAAAATGCCCCAGCCGATCGACAGGAAAAGCGGGGTCCAGACCGGTTGGCCGACCAGCCCCAGCCAGGCCAGAAAGATGTAGGCCGAACCCAGCAGGGTGATGAACAGCCGGTCGCCCAACGTGGTGGTCAGGCCCAGCACGCCCCGGCGTTCGATCCCGTCGCGGAACTTGACCACCTCGAGCACGCCGATCAGGGCGATGGCTGAGAAGATGCCCACGAAAACCGCCAGCGTTGCCGGGGTCCAGGCCATCCAGAAATCGGGCCACAGCGGGTCGGTCCAGGAAAAGCCCTTGGGTTCTTCCTGGCCGACATTGCCCCAGCCGGCCTTGGCTTGCGCCAGTGCCGAGGACGGGGCGAGCAGGGAGAGGGAGAGAAGGAGTTTGCGCATGTCGAACCTCATACACGTCCCATCGCGAAGCCGCGCGCGATGTAGTTGCGGACAAACCAGATGACGATAGCGCCTGGGATGATGGTCAGAGTGCCGGCGGCGGCCAGCAGGCCCAATTCGTAGCCGGCGCTGGACGCGGTACGGGTCATCACGGCGGCGATGGGTTTGGCCTCGACCGCTGTCAGGGTCTTGGCCAGCAGCATTTCCACCCACGAGAACATGAAGCAGAAGAACGCCGCCACGCCCACGCCCGCCTTGATATTGGGCAGGAAGATCGTGACGAAGAACCGGGGGAAGGAATAGCCGTCGACATAGGCGGTTTCATCCAGCTCTTTCGGGATGCCGCGCATGAAACCTTCCAGGATCCACACCGCCAGCGGTACGTTGAACAGCGTGTGCGCCAGCGCCACCGCCAGGTAGGTGTCGAACAGATGGATCGACGAATACAGCTGGAAGAAGGGCAGGGCGAACACGGCCGCCGGGGCCATGCGGTTGGTCAGCAGCCAGAAGAACAGCTGTTTGTCGCCCAGGAACCGATAGCGCGAGAACGCGTAGGCCGCAGGCAAGGCCACGCAGACCGAAAGCACCGTGTTGATCGTCACGTAGGTGATCGAGTTGATATAGCCCCAATACCATGTCGGATCGGTGAAGATGGTGATGTAATTCTCCAGCGTAAAGGTCTGGGGAAACAGGGAAAAGCCCGACAGGATCTCGTTCGTGGTCTTGAAGGACATCGCCACCAGCCAATAGATCGGCAGCATCAGGAACGCGATATACAGGATCGGGATGAGAGACCGCTTCTTCATTGCGCGTCATCCTTTGTCATGAGGGTGTAGAAGACCCAGGAAACCAGCAACGTGATGGCGAAATAGATCAGGCTCATCGCGGCCGCGGGGCCAAGGTCGAACTGTCCCAGCGCGATCTTCACCAGGTCGATCGACAGCAGAGTGGTCGAGTTGCCGGGGCCGCCCCCGGTCAGAACGAAGGGTTCGGTGTAGATGTTGAAACTGTCCATGAACCGCAGCAGCACCGCGATGGTCAGAACCGTCTTCATCTTGGGCAGCTGGATATAGCGGAACACCGACCAGGGGCTTGCCCCGTCGATCTTGGCCGCTTGGTAATAGGCGTCGGGGATCGACACCAGACCGGCATAGCACAGCAGCACCACCAGCGAGGTCCAGTGCCAGACATCCATCACCACGATGGTGATCCAGGCCGACAGCGGCTGCTGGGTCATGTCATAGTTGATGCCCAGCACGTCGTTCAGGAAATACCCCAGCAGGCCGATCTTGGGCAGGGTGAAGATGTTCCACATCGAGCCGACCACGTTCCACGGGATCAGCATCGGCAGGGCCATCAGGACCAGGCAGACCGGCACCCAGAAGCCCTTGCGCGGCATCGACAGGGCCACGATGATGCCCAGCGGCACCTCGATCATCAGGATCAGCGCGGTGAACAGGAACTGCCGCCCCAGCGCCGCCTGGAACCGGTCGGACCGCAGGATCTGTTCGAACCAGCCCAGCCCTTCCCAGAAGAACTGGTTGTTGCCAAAGGTTTCCTGCACCGAGTAGTTGACCACCGTCATCATCGGCACCAGCGCGTTGAACGCCACCAGCGCCAGCACCGGCAGGACAAAGAACCACGCTTTCTGGTTTTCCGTTCTCATCGGGCGCGCTCCTCGGTTGCGATCCAGCCGTCGCGATACACGCGCGTCTGTTCAGGTTTGAATTTCAGAAAGACTTGCGATCCCGGCTCGGGGGGCGCGTGTTCGGTCACCGCCTTCAACGCGGTGTTGCCGACCATGGCACTGACCACAAAATGCCGGCCGATATCGGCCACCTTGGTGACATGGGCCGGAATGCCCTCGGGGCCGAAACCCACATATTCGGGCCGGATGCCCAGATCTGTGCGGCCGCCACTGCCGCTGACCGGACCTTCCAGCGCCACCTCGTGCCCTTCGAACAGGGCACGATCGCCGCGGGCTTCGCAGGGCAGAACGTTCATGCCGGGCGAGCCGATGAAATGGCCCACGAACGTGTGCTGCGGGCGTTCGAACAGCTCGACCGGGGTGCCGATCTGGACCACTTCGCCTTCCTGCATCACCACGACCTCGTCGGCGAAGGTCAGCGCTTCGGTCTGGTCGTGGGTGACATAGATCATCGTCGCCTTGACGCGCTGGTGCAGCTCTTTCAGCTTGGACCGCAGCTTCCATTTCAGATGCGGGTCGATCACGGTCAATGGCTCGTCGAACATCACCGCGTTCACGTCGTCGCGGACCAGACCGCGCCCCATCGAGATCTTCTGCTTGTTGTCCGGGCTGAGGCCGCTCGCGCGGGTGTTCAGCATGTCGGTGACATCCAGCATCTCGGCGATCTCGTCGACGCGGCGCTTGATCGTCGCGGGATCGACGCCGCGGTTCTTGAGCGGAAAGGCCAGGTTTTCGCCCACGGTCATCGTGTCGTAGATCACAGGGAACTGAAACACCTGCGCGATGTTGCGCTGATCGGGGGGCAGGGCGGTCACGTCGCGGTCGTCGAACAGGATCTGCCCCTCGGATGGGGTCAGCAGCCCCGAGATGATGTTCAGCAGCGTGGACTTGCCGCAACCCGACGGCCCAAGCAGAGCATAGGCCCCGCCATCACGCCAGGTTACGTCGATTTCCTTCAGCGCATAGTCCTGTGGGCCTTGCGGCGATGGCATGTAGCTGTGTTTGAGGTTTGCAAGCTTGATCTGTGCCATGTCAGGCCACCCTTTTGCCGTCTTGGCCGAAATACCGGCAATGGGCCGGGTTCATGTAGAATGTGTGGTCCTCGCCCACCTGATAGGGGTGGACCCCTGCGGCCAGAGACACCCAGGCGTCCTCGCCATGTTGGAAATGCGCGCTGGAGTCGGACCCGGAGAGCTCGGTCACGATCACGCGGCCGGTCAGCTCGACATCATCGGCCGAGGCGCGCACGGGGGTGACGCGGTGCGGGCGCACGGCGACCTTGTATTCCCCGTCGGACAGGCTGATGCCCTGGCTCAGCCGCCATGTTCCGCCGCCGGCCAACTGAACCTGGCCGCCGGTGATCGTGACGCGGGCCACGTTGATGGGCGGGTCGGAAAACACCCGCGCGGCGGCGAGGTTTTCGGGATTGCGATAGATGTCCGCCGTCGGGCCGAACTGGGTCACGCGGCCGTCTTCCATCAAGGCGGTGTAGCCGCCCAGCAGCAGCGCCTCTTCGGGTTCGGACGTGGCATAGACCACCACGGCGCCGCGCCCGGCGAACAGCTCGGGCAGTTGCTCGCGCAGTTCCTCGCGCAGCTTGTAGTCCAGATTGGCCAGCGGCTCGTCCAGGAACACGGCGCGGCTGTCCTTTGCGATGGCGCGGGCCAGTGCGGTGCGCTGCTGTTGGCCGCCCGACAGTTCGTGTGGACGACGGTGCAGCATCGGGCGCAGTTGCAGCAGGTCGGCGGCTTCTTCCACGCGGCCTTCGATCTCGGATCGCGCCATTCCGGCCACGCGCAGCGGCGAGGCGATATTGTCGAATACAGTCATATGCGGGTAGTTCACGAAGAACTGGTGCACGAGGCTGATCTTGCGTTTCTGAGTGTTCAGCCGGGTCACGTCCTGCCCATCCATCAGGACCTTGCCCGAGGCAATCGGATCCAGGCCGGCCATCATCTTGATCAGAGAGGTCTTGCCCGACCCGGTCGCGCCCAGCAGCACGTTGAAATGGCCGGTCTGCAGCGTCAGGGACGTGGGTTTGATATGGGTAACGGTGCCGACCCGCTTGGTTGCGTTTTGTAGTTCGATCATGTCCGTGGGTTCCGATCCCGCAGCGCGTGGCAACGCTGTTTGGTCTTGGTTGGTAAGGGGCGCCGGTACCGGCGCCCCCCGGGGAGTAGTGGCTTACTGGGACTGCCAGCGTGCCACCAGTTCGTCGTAGTTGACGGTCTGGCCTTGCGGCTTCTCGTTCTCCAGCTTGGCTTTCGGCGCGCCCGGCTTCTCCAGCCAGAAGGCCGGATCCTGCGGTTCGTTCAGGCGCGGACCACAGCCGCCGTAGACGCCGGCGCTTTCATCCGCGGCCTGCATGCGGGCCATGGTGATGTCCATCTCTTCAGCCAGACGGTCCATCGCCTCTTGCGGGGTGAAGGCGCCCGAGTTCACGTCACCGATCTGCTGCCACCAGATTTGGGCCAGCTTCGGATAGTCGGGAACGTTGATGCCGGTCGGCGACCACGCCACGCGGTCGGGCGAGCGGTAGAACTCGACCAGGCCACCCAGCTTGGATGCGCGTTCGGTGAACGACTCGTGGTTGACCGAGCTGTCGCGGATGAAGGTCAGACCCACATGGGACTTCTTCACATCGACAGTCTTGGACGTCACGAACTGAGCGTACAGCCACGCGGCCTGTGCCCGATCCGACGGGGTGGACTTCAGGAAAGTCCACGATCCCACATCCTGATAGCCAACCTTCTGGCCTTCTTCCCAATAGGGGCCATGCGGGCTGGGCGCCATCCGCCACAGCGGGTTGCCCTCATCATCGACGGTATTGTTGCCTTCGGACTTGGGCTTGACCATGTCGGCGGTAAAGGCCGTGTACCAGAAAATCTGCTGGGCCACGTTGCCTTGCGACAGGGCGGGCAGCGATTGGTAGAAGTCGTAGGACGCCGCACCCGGAGGCGCATAGGCCCGCAACCACTCGTCCCATTTGCGGATCGCATAAACCGCTGCCGGGCCGTTTGCGGCACCACCCCGCGACACCGACGCGCCGACCGGGTTGCAGGTGCCCGCTTCCATGCGGATGCCCCATTCGTCGACGGGCACACCGTTCGGCTCGCCCTTGTCGCCGGCACCGGCCATCGACAGCCAGGCGTCGGTCATCCGCCACCCAAGGTCAGGCGCGCGCTTGCCGTAATCCATGTGGCCATAGATCGCGACACCGTCGACTTCCTTCACATCATTGGTGAAGAATTCGGCGATATCCTCGTAGGCAGACCAGTTGACCGGAACGCCCAGATCATAGCCGTATTTTTCCTTGAATGCGGCCTTGTTGGCTTCGTCATCGAACCAGTCCTTGCGGAACCAGTACAGGTTGGCGAATTGCTGGTCGGGCAGCTGGTACAGCTTGCCGTCGGGACCGGTGGTGAACTGGATACCCATGAAGTCATCCAGGTCCAGCGTCGGCGAGGTTGTCGCCGCCCAATCACCCGCCATCATATCCGACAGGGGATAGGCCAGTTGCAGGCGCGAGTGCGTACCGATCAAGTCACTGTCGTTGACATAGCCGTCATACAGGTTCCGTCCGGTCTGCATCTGCGTCTGGACGGCCTGAACGACCTCACCTTCACCCAGGATCTGGTGGTTGACCTTGATGCCGGTGATTTCCTCGAACGCCTTCGTCAGAACTTCGGATTCATACGAGTGGGTCGGGATACCTTCGGACAGAACGTTGATCTCCATCCCGGCATACGGTTCGGCAGCGTTGATGAACCACTGCATTTCCGCCATCTGCTCGTCTTTCGACAAGGTGGATGGTTGGAACTCGTCGTCGACCCACCGCTGTGCTGCGGCTTCGTCGGCCCAAACAGGACCGTGCCCCGCAATGACGGCAGCCGCCGCCACTGCGGACAAAAGATGTTTCCGCATCTTTCTCCTCCCAAAATTTATGGTTCTCCGGCGCGAACCGGATGACGAACAGCATCAGCGATTTTTCGCGAGTCTGTCAAACTAAAAAATTAGTAAATGGCGAAATTGGCCTGTTCGACCCAACGAAATCAACGACTATAGCCTTGAAAATATATGGTTTTTAACCCACCCGACGTGGCGTCATCGGCTAGGCGAAAAGAGCATACCAATGACGCTTCGTTATGGATTTTTTGGCGTCACCGCTTGGTCGAGCTGCAAATCTGGATGCAGAAAGTCGCCGCAGTGGTAGCGCGCGATTTGCGTTTCTCGGGGGTGAAAATGGCAGCCCGTAGGGGAATCGAACCCCTCTTTCCAGGTTGAAAACCTGGCGTCCTAACCGATAGACGAACGGGCCACGTCAGCATTGCCCAAGCACAAGTGGCAGCCCGTAGGGGAATCGAACCCCTCTTTCCAGGTTGAAAACCTGGCGTCCTAACCGATAGACGAACGGGCCACGCTGGCTTGTGGAGGGCCTTTTACGGATTACGCCCCCCACCCGCAAGACGAAAAACGCACGGCCAGGAAACTTTTTTGCGGGTCAAAAAAGGCAGTGGCGTCAGCGGTCAATTTGCATCGGCCGCGTCTTCCAGGCGCAACTGCACGCTTTGCCTTCCACCCCATGTATTGACCTCGAGCCGACCGGCAAAATGGAACCGCGCGCCACCGTGATTTGACAGCCTTTCGCCCATCGGTCCGTCAAAGGCACCAAATGCAATCGCGTCCAGCCCACCACCCATTCCGTCCGACAGCGACAGCTTCAGATGGGTATCTCCGACCCGCTTGGCAAAGCGGACCTGCAGGTCGGGCATTGCAAATCGAGGGGCAGGGGCCCCGGCGCCAAATGGGCCGGCCTGCTCGATCTTTTCGATCAGATCAACCGAGGCCGCCCCGGGCATCAGCGCACCGTCCAACTTGAGGTCGGCAGGACCGGCTTGGCCCGCCCCCTGTTTTGCCAGCAACTCCGAGAGTCTCTCCATCGCCGGTTCCAGCTGGTCGCGCATCACGGTCAGACCTGCGGCCATCTTGTGACCGCCGCCCTTGACCAACAAACTCTCGGCGGCCAACCGGTGGATTGATGCACCAAGATCGACACCTGAGACCGAACGGCCCGAGCCTTTGCCTTCGTCACCGTCGAAACCAATCACGACGGCGGGACGGTTCGACGCCTCTTTAAGGCGAGCCGCCACGATCCCAACGACGCCGGGATGCCAGCCGTCTCCTGCGGCCCACACCAGCGGCGCATCCAATCCACGTTCTTCGGCCTGCGCCAGCGCTGCGGCGCGGACCGCATTCTCGATGTCGCGCCTTTCGGTGTTCAGGTCATCAAGGCGCCGGGACAAGGCCTCGGCCTCGGTCACCGAGTCGGTGCAGAGCAGCCGCGCGCCGAGGTCTGCCTGTCCAACCCGGCCGCCTGCATTGATGCGCGGCCCAAGCAGAAAACCCAGATGGTAACTGTTGGGCGCCGAATCCATACGCGCCACTTCGGACAGCGCAACCAGGCCGGGGCGTTGCCGTTGCCCCATCACTTTCAAGCCCTGCTGAACAAGCGCCCTGTTGACCCCGATCAGGGGTGCGACGTCCGCCACGGTCGCCAGCGCGACCAAATCCAGCATCGCCATCAGGTCCGGGCCTTGGCTGTTGGCCTCGCGCAGTTGGCGCCCGGCCTCAACCAGCATCAGAAAGACCACGGTTGCAGCACACAGATGGGCCAGGTCACCGCTTTCATCCTGGCGGTTGGGGTTCACCACGGCCACGCAATCCGGCAGCGTTTCGGCGCCCAGGTGGTGATCGAGAACGATCACATCGGCCCCCTTGGCGGCGGCAATTGCTTCGTGGCTGAGCGTGCCGCAGTCCACGCAGATGATCAGATCATGCGTTTCAGCAAGCTGGCTCATGGCGGGGGCGTTGGGGCCATAGCCCTCGTCGATACGATCAGGCACATACAAGGTCGCCTGCCGCCCCATCTGCCTGAGCCAAACCAGCAACAGGGCTGCAGAGCTTCCACCGTCGACGTCATAATCGGCGAAAACGGCGATGCGCTGGTTGTCCCGCACCGCTTTCAGGAACCGCGTTGCGGCGATCTCCATGTCGCGCAGGCTGCGAGGATCGGGAAGAAGGTCGCGCAGTTTTGGAGACAGAAAGCTCTCGGCCTCCATCGGCGGGACACCGCGCCGTGCCAGCACCTGGCACAGGGGGCGGGGCAGGTCGGTCTGCTGGGCCAGCATCTCGGCGGCCCGGTCCAATTCAGACGATGGACCAATCCACCGGCGGCCCGTCAAAGACTGTTCAACACCCAGAAAGCTCAATCCACTTCTCCTGAAAAGGGCCGAATCCTGTCGGACCCGGCCCTTGAACGGTTTTGTCTGCGGGGCCGCTCAGCCTTCGACATGCGGCCAAATGGGGGTGCGGTAGGACATGCGCCGCACCGATCCGGTTTTCGAGCGCATCAACAGGGTCGTCGTCTCGACCCAACCCGGTTCCCGCTTGATCCGCGGCAGCAGCGACCCGCCGGTGACACCGGTCGCCGCAAAGATCACATCGGCGGTGACCATCTCGTCGCGGGCATAGACACGATCCAGATCGGTAATACCGGCTTTGGCCGCCCGACCGCGTTCATCATCATTGCGGAACATCAGGCGTCCAAAGATCTGGCCACCCATGCATTTCAGCGCGGCGGCCGCTAGAACGCCTTCGGGCGCGCCACCCTGGCCCATGTACATGTCGATGCCGGTCGTCTCGGACTCGGCGCAGTGCATGACGCCTGCAACGTCACCGTCGGTGATCAGGCGGATCGCAGCGCCGGTTTCGCGCACCTCGGCGATCATCGCTTCATGGCGCGGACGTTCCAGTATGCAAACGGTAATGTCCTCGGGGGTGCAGCCTTTGGCTTTGGCCAGCGCCTCGACCCTTTCCCGAGGGGACATGTCTAGTGTCACCACGTTCTCGGGGAAGCCCGGGCCGATCGCCAGCTTGTCCATGTAGACGTCCGGTGCGTGCAGCATCGAACCGCGCGGACCCATCGCGATGACGGTCAAGGCGTTGGGCATATCCTTTGCGGTCAGCGTCGTACCCTCGAGCGGGTCCAGAGCGATGTCCACGCCCGGGCCGTTGCCGGTGCCGACCTCTTCGCCGATATACAGCATCGGCGCTTCGTCGCGTTCGCCTTCACCGATGACTACCACGCCAGCGATATCCAGCAGGTTCAGCTGTTCACGCATCGCGTTGACCGCGGCCTGGTCGGCGGCTTTCTCGTCTCCGCGT
Source organism: Ruegeria sp. B32 (assembly GCF_025141855.1). Classification (NCBI taxonomy): domain Bacteria; kingdom Pseudomonadati; phylum Pseudomonadota; class Alphaproteobacteria; order Rhodobacterales; family Roseobacteraceae; genus Ruegeria; species Ruegeria sp. B32. Next base: position 1,243,907 of record NZ_CP081106.1, read on the forward strand.
CCGACCAGCGAGGCCGAGGCCAGAGCGGCCTGCTCAGCCACGCGCGCAAGTCCAAGGGACAGAAGGCGGTCGTTGAAATCGATTTTGGCAGCGCTCATGCGATGTAATCCTTTGGTAAAGCGAAGACGTCCTGACTGGCATAGCCTGCTCGTGGCGCAGGCCGCAAGGGTTCAAACCTGCTCGATACGCAGAGCTACCGGTTCGCCCGCAACCACATCCGTGGTGCGCAAGTCCTCCAACGCAACGTCCAGCGTGGCGCGTGTGGTCTTGTGTGTAACGATCAGTACCGGTGCCGTGTCCTCGGCATGTGCGTATTGGCGCATCCGGTCGATTGAAACGCCGGCATTGCCCAGAATCGCGGCCACCTTGGCCAGCGCACCTGGTTTGTCCAGCAATGCAAGGCGCAGATAATAAGGGGCAGGCAGGCCGGTGATTGCGGGCTTGGAGTCGACCAGCGACGTGGCGGGTTGACCAAAGGTGGAAATCCGCAGGCCCCGCGCCAGGTCGCAAACATCCCCCATCACCGCACTGGCCGTCGGGCCTTCGCCAGCGCCGGGTCCGCGCAAAACGATCTGTTCGACGGCGTCGCCCTCAATGACCACCATGTTGGTGCCGCCTTCCAGCTGCCCCAAAGGCGAGTCACTGGGTACCAGGCAGGGTTGCATCCGTTGTTCAAGCCCGCGCGGCGTGCGCTGCGCAACGCCCAACAGCTTGATGCGGTAGCCCATATCGTCGGCCTGATGGATGTCATCCAGGCTGATATGCTGAATGCCCTCGATCTCGATCCCGTCGAAATTCGGCTTTGTTCCAAACGCGATAGAGGCCAACAGCGCCAACTTGTGCGCCGCGTCGATGCCGCCAACGTCAAGGTTGGGATCCGCTTCGAGATACCCCAACTGAGCGCACTCCTCGAACAGGGCGTTGTAGCCCAATCCCTGCGACTGCATTCGGGTCAGGATATAGTTGCAGGTGCCATTCATCACGCCCATGACGCGCTTGATGTCATTCCCGGCCAACCCTTCGGTAAGGGATTTTATGACCGGAATTCCTCCGGCCACGGCGGCCTCGAACCGGATCACGCGGCTCGCGGCTTCGGCCTGTTCCGCCAATGCCTGGCCGTGAATGGCCAGCAGCGCCTTGTTTGCGGTGACCACATCCTTGCCGCTGGCCAATGCCGCCTCGACCGAGGCCTTTGCCGGGCCATTTTCACCCCCCATCAGCTCGACGAACACATCGATGTCGTCGCGCTTGGCCAAGGCCACAGGGTCGGATTCCCACGCGAAGCCGGACAGGTTCACCCCGCGATCTTTGGCGGCGTCGCGCGCCGAAACGGCAACGATCTCGATCGGACGACCAGTGCGTGCTTGGAGCAATTCGGCATGACGGCGCACGATCTTGACGACGCCCACACCCACGGTTCCCAAGCCAGCAATTCCAAGCCGTAGCGCCTGTGTCATTCCGTGGGTTCCTTTCCGCTCGAAGTCTGCCTGTTGGACGCAAGGTCCTTTGTCGGCTGCCATAGCTGGTTCAACGCGGCGGTGCAATCCGTCAGGGACAGAGTTGTTGCGCAGTGGGCGAGCGTACGGGGCTTACTGGGTCTCGGCGTTCTGGAGTGCCTGTGCCTTTTGCGACAGCCGCTCGGCCCGTTGTTCCAATTCTTCTTCCACGGCGGCTGCCTCGTTCACCGGGTCGACGGGCGGCACGTTGACCTGGGTCAACGGGATCAGCTTGGGGTAGGGCGCGGCCTTTACCGAGGCCGCTTCGCTTCCCTCCAACTCGGGAATATCTGCGCACGCGGCCAACAGGAGCAGCGGCAGGATGACGGAAACAGCTTTCATTTCGCGACCCGAACAGTGAGGAACCTGAACGTGATGCACTTTTTGCATGAACGGTTCAAGCGGGGTTCTATATGAACGTACGTTCATATACGATGGATCCATGGCACGTACTCAAGGCTCTCATTCCGATATCACCGGGCCCCGCATTCGCGAGGCCGCCCTGGGATTGTTTGCACGGCATGGCTATGCCGCTGTTTCCATGCGTCAAATCGCGGGGGAGGTCGGAGTGCAGGCCGGCGCGCTCTACAATTACACTCCGGACAAGCAAAGCCTTCTGTTCCGCCTGATGCAGGACCACATGCAAGAGCTGCTGGCGGCCTATGAAGCGTTGGAACCACAGGCGGATGCATTGGGTGCCTTGCGGCAATTCGTGGGTTTCCACATCCGGTTTCACATGCAGCGACCCGACGAAGTGTTCATCGCCTACATGGAGCTGCGAAATCTGACGCCTGAAAACTTCGCCGAAATCGAAAAGCTGCGCCGACGGTATGAGGATGCGTTACAGAGCATCCTGCTGGCCGGCCAGAAGGACGGTCTATTCTCTGTTCAGGATGCGAAGATCGCGACGCTAGCGGTGATTGCCATGCTGAATGGTGTCATGACGTGGTACAGGGCCGGTGGACGGCTTTCGCTGGACGAGGTCGAGCAGATTTATTGGGATATGGTACGCAAGGCGGTCGCGGCCTGATTGGCCGCGCCACGTTACCGGTTGTCTGGAGTCAGTGCGCCGGCTTGATGAAAGTACCGTTGCGCAACTCCCGAAACGCCTGCTCGAGTTCGGCACGCGTGTTCATCACGATCGGGCCATGCCATGCTACCGGTTCATTGATCGGCGCACCCGAGATCAACAGGAATCGCACGCCTTCAGGCCCGGCCTGAACGGTTATTTCGTCTCCGGTGCCAAACCGCACCAGCGTCCGGTTGCCCGACATGTCGCGAATGTTCAGCTCTTGCCCGGCGACTTCCTTCTCAAGCAGAACGCCGGTCGGCTGCGAGGCGTCGGCGAAAGCGGCCTGCCCATCGAAAACATAGGCGAAAGCACGGCGATAAGTGTCTATCTTGAATGTCTTTTTCACCCCTGCAGGAATCGATACGTCCAAATATTGCGGGTCCGCGGCGATACCGTCCACCGGCCCGGTCTTACCCCAGAACTTGCCGACGATGACCCGCACCGTGGTGCCATCATCATCGATCACTTCAGGAATGTCCTTGCCCTGAACGTCCTGGTACCGAGGCGCCGTCATCTTTTGAGCCGAGGGCAAGTTGCCCCACAGCTGAAACCCATGCATCTGCCCGGATGCATTCCCCTTGGGCATTTCCTGATGCAGAATTCCGGACCCCGCCGTCATCCACTGGACGTCTCCGGCACCCAGTTGGCCGCTGTTGCCCAGCGAGTCGCTGTGATCGACGGTTCCTGACAATACGTATGTGATGGTTTCAATGCCGCGGTGAGGGTGCCAGGGAAAGCCGGCCTGGTAGTCCTGCGGGTGCTCGTTGCGGAAGTCATCAAACAACAGGAATGGATCCAGTTCGGACGGATCCTGAAATCCAAAAGCGCGGTGAAGCTTTACACCAGCGCCTTCCATCGTCGGAACGGCCTTGCGGGTTTCGAGTGTTGGTCTGAGCGACATTTGGATCTCCTGTCTCTGGACCCGTTATCTAATTTTCGCTGAAGTACGGTCAATTCGCGAGAAAGCACTGCCTCTGTGCAAAATTGCGCCGGGTGAGTCTTGGCCTGTTGCTTGACGCTGAAAGCGGGTATGGGGGGCAGGCAAAGGCGGAGTTGGAAATGCAAGAAGACGTACTGGCAACGATTCAGGCTTCATCGGCACGGCGGTGGATGGGCGTGGGAATGCTCGTCACCGTGGGCGCGTTCGTGACTTATGTAGCCCTGGCCGCACCGCCCGCGCCGGAATGGCAGCTGTTCCTGTTCGTGGTCGGAGGTGGCGCGCTTTGGCTTGCGCATCGCGTCTGGCATGCGACCGCGGACCGGATCGAGCTGACGCGCACGGAATTGCGGACAGGCAGCGGCAAGCTGATTGCCGAGGTTGGTGAAATCGAAGGGGTGGATCGGGGTGTGTTCGCCTTCAAACCGTCAAACGGCTTTCTGCTGACGACCCGTAGCAAACGGGGCAGGGCTTGGGCCCCGGGCCTTTGGTGGCGCGTCGGGCGACGTGTTGGCGTCGGCGGCATGACATCCGCCGCCGAGACCAAGTTCCTGTCAGAAATGCTTTCTGCGATGCTGGCCGAGGCCGAATAGCTCTCAGCACCCGCCCGGTGCGTCGATCTTGTCGTAGACGCGCGGGTGGGTGAATACGAAATTGTCCATGGCGAACTCTTCGTCGCCATAGCCAATTAGGAACGGACGCCGGTACCAGTCCTTGACCTCAACAAGTATCATCTTTCCGTTGTCCGGCATGATGGGCAGCTTGTTTCGAATTTCGCCGATGGTTCCATCATTCCACTCTTCAAAACTTTGTCCGCGAACGCACGACCATTGGACGTAGTGTCGGTCATCCGGCAGGTCAAAACGCAAAAATGAAATGCGCATGGACACATCGGAGCGGTCCGAAATCATCTGTTGCAGGAGATCATACAACGAATCGATATAGGTCGCTGTAATGTCGTTACGTTCCCGCGAGATTACGTCCGCGATGGCGTAGGATGCCTTTAGGTTCCGCGAACTCTGCTTGTACCCGTCGAAAAAACTGAATGACGCACACATGCCCCAGAACAGCAGAGGATAGATCATCACGGCCTCGATGCTGATCACGCCGGATTCCTTGCGGGAAAACCGTTTCAGGTATCGAACAGCCGTAGAGAAGATTGAGCGATCAAGTCGGTTCATAGACAAACACCGTTGTTGCGTGCAGTTCATACATACCGTTTGGTTTCTTTTGCGCGATTACGCCTAAGGTTGTGCCGCGCCAAAGTGGCTTAACTTCAACGCAAGCGCGGACGATCATCAACTCGTCTGAAGATCCGGGCTCAAAGACCTGGTTGTTGCGGATCGTCGCCGGGGTATCGATGCAATAGGGGTTGGGATCCAGAGTGTTACCCACAAACGGATCTACCCGGGTCATCTCCAGGATAAGGTTTTCCTTGCAATCCGGAATGTACAGCGCCTTATCGCACACGATCTCCTTCAGCAGGGTATGGGTCCAACCATCCTGAACATTGGTGGTATATTTTTCTAAGTTATTCAAACGCACGTCTCTGATCGTTTCGTCCAGTCCGCGCTCCAGATTGGCGTGGTTGAAGGCTCCGATCCCGACTTCGACGGCTGAGTAGGTCGTCATAATAAAGATCGGAAACCAGAAGACGAATTCGATGGTTGCCATCCCGTCTTCTTTCCGCCGAAACAAGCGGAGTTTTTGGAGTGCACGCTTAATCATTGGGTCAGCCTCAGATTGCGGATAGTCGAGCCGATCGAGGCGAAAACGTCGACGATTTCGTCACCGGTCGCCTCGTAGTAGGCGCCATCATCGCTTTTGCAGTCTTTCAGAAGGGCCTTGCCCTGATCGGGAGCTTCGAAAGCGATAGTGAAGACTACGATGCCATTGGCGCGAGCGGCGGCACACATTGCGCGCGCGCGCGGGTCCTTGGTGCCCGACCCGATCGAAGTGACCGCGTTGTTGTACCAGGTGTTGCCTTTCGTGCTCCCCAGCGCTTCGCGGAACAGGTCGCGGATCGCGCGACGGGTCGTGCGTTCCCAGACCTGAGCCCAGGTCAGGTTGACCGATGTCGCGGGGTCGCCATTGTTGTCCAGAACAGTGCGGGTCTCGCTTCTGCTGTAGTCAAAGTTGTAGCAGACGCCGCCGGACCGGTAGGTGCACCGATAGACAGTATACTCGTCGTTGCCATAGGGATCGTCCTGCCAGATCTCGCGACCCCAGTACCAACCTTTGCTGCTGTCCCATTCGGTATAGTCGACATCGTGCCAAAAGTACTTCTCGGTCTCGTAGTCATAGGTCGAATAGGTGGACTTTTTGGCATTCCACCACAGAATGGACGTACCCTCACGGTAGGGGTCGTTTACCATGTATTGTGTGGTGTTCGCGCCGTCCGTCATCAGCACCAGAACCTTCATCGAGTCGTTGCTGGAGTAGCTGTTGGGACGGGTGGCGAACTCTGCAGGCACTTCGTCACCCGCCAGGCGTGCGATCACCGGTTGAATGCTTTCGTCAAGCAGGGCAAGACCCCATTTCAGACCGACGTCGATCGACGTGTTTCCGCCGGCCGTAAAACTTTCGATGTGATCTTTGAGAACCTGCGGATCCTTTTGCAGGACCGAGACCTCACGGTTGGCGAGTTCGTCACAGACTTCGCTGTAGACGTAGCCGTTGCTGGGGCGCCGGTCATAGGTGCTCCACGGCGTGAAGTGCAGTGTGCGTTGGCGGATCGTATCGGGGTCCAGAGCGGTGGTGTTGAACTCGCTGCTGGTGAAGTTGATGCAGTTTGCCCGGTTATTGGTGCCGGTCGTGCTGAATTCGTCCATCAGATAGTCGGGCAGCGACACCTGAGTTGCGTAGGGGATGATCGAGATCGACAGCTTCCCGTCCTCGGTCTTGTCCGCCATCTCTTGCACGAAGTTTTTGGCCGCCACTTTTAGGTTGGCCAGGCGATTGTAGCTGTTCATCGAGCCAGAGACGTCGAGGACCAAAGAAATCTCAACGTCATCAATGGCTTCCTCGGCAACGCTGGTTGCCGCGCTCACGATCGAGTCAACATCCCACCACTGCATGAAGTGCATGCCGACATCCATCTGGGCGCTCGCTTGGACCTTGCGGTAGCCTTCGATCGTAACGGCGGTCGCGCCGCAGACATTGGGTTCCACGATCGGGTCACCAACCAGGTACTGGTCCAAGCCTTCCTTCGCGAGGTAGTCGACGACTACGTCCTTGGGGCAAAGGTCCTGGTCCAGGTCGGCCGCCGCCAGTACGGCGCGGTCCAGAGCATATTGCAGGCGCGCACGTTCGCGATCGTACCGCATAACGTCCACGGCGAAGCCCGCCGCGGTGAAGATGATCATCAGAAGGAAGAGGGCGAAGATGGTCATCGTCCCGCTTTCCGAGGTCACGAAAGACTCGACGGCGCCCCGGCAGCGGTCTGCCTGGCGCGGTTTCTCCGACCGTGTCGATGTCCATTCAAAATTGCGCATAACGAAATCCTTTTGCCGGCCAAAAGCAGCGAAGCCAGTTCTTCGGAACTTTAATAATTTAGATGTGGATCGTGGCGAGAATTGGGCGTGATCGTCACTATGGTGCTCTTTTTGAATGAAAATCGGCGGCAGTCTGGCCGGGAAGGGCATCTTTGTTTCGTTGCTCGGGACAATTTCTGGAAATCGTAAACGTCCGCGACTCGGCTCGGTTGCTCGAAACGCGCTGTTCATAAATTGATGAAAAAAAGTGCAAATCGCGATTGCAGCTGCTTGCCAAGGGTGCGACAAAACGTCATGACGCTCGACGTCAACCGGCATGGAGGATTTTATGACGGCCATCAAGGAACCCAGCTTTCGGGAGAGTGTAGATCTGATGTTCAACAGGGCGGCTGCCCTGATGGATCTTCCACCCGGGCTTGAGGAAAAGATCCGGGTTTGCAATGCGACCTACACCGTTCGGTTTGGCGTGCGTCTGCGGGGGCAGATCCATACTTTCACCGGCTATCGCTCGGTTCATTCCGAGCATATGGAGCCGGTAAAAGGCGGTATCCGCTATGCGATGGCCGTGAACCAGGACGAGGTCGAGGCGCTTGCTGCGCTGATGACCTACAAGTGTGCTCTGGTCGAGGCGCCTTTCGGCGGGTCCAAGGGTGGCCTACGCATCGACCCGCGCAAATACGAAGAGCATGAACTGGAGCAGATCACCCGCCGTTTCGCCTATGAACTGGCCAAACGCGACCTGATCAACCCGTCGCAGAACGTCCCGGCCCCCGACATGGGCACCGGCGAGCGTGAAATGGCTTGGATGGCTGACCAGTATGCGCGGATGAACACCACAGACATCAACGCGCGGGCCTGTGTGACCGGCAAGCCGTTGAATGCCGGCGGCATCTCGGGCCGGGTCGAGGCGACGGGGCGTGGCATCCAATACGCGCTGCGAGAATTCTTCCGGCATCCGGAGGACGTCAAAAAGGCTGGCATGTCAGGCTCGCTGGACGGCAAGCGGGTCATCGTTCAAGGCCTCGGCAACGTGGGTTATCACGCGGCCAAGTTCCTGAGTGAGGAAGACGGCTCTCTGGTTGTGGGCATCATCGAACGTGACGGTGCGATCTATAACCCCGAGGGGATCGACGTCGAAGCGGTTCACCAGTGGATCGTCAAACATGGCGGCGTGAACGGCTACCCGGATGCAACGCACACCGCCGAGGGCACTGCTGTGCTGGAAGAGGAATGTGACATTCTGATCCCGGCCGCGCTGGAGGGCGTGATCAACCTGTCCAATGCCGAGCGCATCAAGGCGCCGTTGATCATCGAGGCCGCGAACGGCCCGGTGACCGCAGGGGCCGACGAAGTGCTGCGCAAGAAGGGCACCGTGATCATTCCCGACATGTATGCCAACGCGGGCGGTGTGACTGTCTCTTATTTCGAGTGGGTGAAGAACCTCAGTCACATCCGTTTCGGCCGGATGCAGCGCCGTCAGGAAGAGGCGCGGCACGAGCTGATCGTGAAAGAGCTGGAGCGGCTGGACCGCTACCTTGGTGATGCGTGGTCGATGTCTCCGGACTTCAAGGCTAAGTACCTCAAAGGCGCGGATGAGCTTGAGCTGGTGCGCTCGGGCCTGGATGACACGATGCGCATCGCCTACCAGGCCATGAGCGAGGTCTGGCACGATCGCGACGACGTCGATGACCTCCGCACCGCGGCATACATCGTGTCCATCGACCGTGTCGCCAAGAGCTATCGGGCCAAGGGCCTCTGACGTCTCGGAAACCGGGCAATCGGGCTTTGACAAAAAGTCCGGTTGCCGCACATCCTGCGCTGGAGTTCAGGCAGTGAAACCAGCGAGGATCTCATGCAAATTACCCGTTCTGTAGCTTGGGCCGCGGCGATAGGATCCGCGACCCTGGCGCATGCGACTGCTGCCATCGCCCAACCCCGGCAGGGATGGACGCCGACTGTGGAAGGGTTGGCTGTCTATCAGGGCAGCGCCGATCTTGAGGACGGCGGTGATTTCAGCGCGTCGCGCGCGTTTCTGCGGGCAGGCGGCATTTACAGCTATGGTGACGGGTCCTTTGTGGGTTTGCTGGCGAGTTTCGGTCAGTTTTCCTACGATTTCGGGTTGCCCGGAAACCAGCCGTGGGACGACATCCGCGACATTCGCCTGAGCGTTCCATTGCGTTTCACTCTGGACAACGGGGCTGCGGTGATCGTCTCGCCCCAATTGAGATGGGACTATGAGACCGGCGCCAGTGCCTCGGACGGCTTCACCTATGGTGCCTTCGCCGGCATTTCATGGGCGGTGAACCCCAATCTGCGCATCGGCCCGGCATTTGGCGTATTCTCTGAGGTTGGAACCAATGACCTCGAAGTCTTTCCCGCGCTTCTGGTCGACTGGACCTTTGCCGAGCGCTGGCGTCTGAGTACCGGGCGCGCGCTGGGGGCCACTCAAGGCCCCGGCGTCACGTTGGAGTACAAGGCTTCGGAAAGTGTCAGCGTGGGGCTTGCCGTTCGGTCCGAGCGGGTCCGCTTTCAGCTGAACGACAACGGGTTGGCACCGGGCGGAGTGGGCGAGGACAGCAGCATCCCGGTTGTTCTGTCGGTTGAATACGCGCCAAACCCCGGAGTTTCGCTGTCGGCATTTGCGGGCGCCGAGTTTGACGGCGAGTTGCGCCTGGACAACGCAGCAGGGCAAGAGGTCAGCCGGCAGGGCTATGATACCGCTCCGATCGTGGGCGTTGCCTTCCGTCTGCGGTTCTGAAGGCGAATTCGTTTGCGACCGGTTTGGTCGCGCGTTGACAAGTTCTTGTCGAAAACGGATGCGGAGCCCCGAGCCCGGATTGCTACTCCTGTTGGAAGTTGGTTTGATGCCAGCAAACCCGCAGGGAGATCTGAATGCGCTTTTCCGGCTTTCGCGTCCTGAAGGAAGGACTGACGGGCAACAAGGGTTGGACGGCGCATTGGCGTGATCCCGAGCCCAAAGCCGAGTACGACATCGTCATCATCGGCGGTGGGGGGCATGGTCTCAGCACCGCGTACTATCTGGCGAAAGAACACGGCCTGACAAATGTCGCCGTGCTGGAAAAGGGTTATATCGGCGGCGGCAATGTGGGGCGCAACACGACGATCGTGCGCGCCAACTATTTTCTGCAAGGAAATTCCGAGTTCTATTCACATTCCCTCAAGCTGTGGGAGGGGTTGGAAGAGGACCTGAACTACAACGTGATGCATTCGCAGCGGGGCATCATCAACCTGTTCCATTCGGACGGGCAGCGGGACGCGGCCGCGCGCCGGGGCAACATGATGATCAGCCAGGGCGACGATGCCATCCTGCTGGACCGCGATGCACTGCGCGAGATGCTGCCCTATCTGAACTATGACGATCTGCGCTTTCCCATCTATGGCGGTCTGTACCATCCGCGTGGCGGCACGGCCCGGCATGATGCCGTGGCCTGGGGCTATGCCCGCGGGGCGGACCAGCGCGGGGTGGATCTGATCCAGAATTGCGAGGTCACCGGCATCGACATCGAAAACGGCGCCGTGCACGGGGTGCAGACGACGCGCGGGGCGATCCGGGCCAGGAAGGTAGGGATCGTGGTTGCGGGTCGTTCGGGGCTAGTTGCCGGCATGGGCGGGATGCGCTTGCCGATCGAAAGCCACGTGCTGCAGGCCTTCGTGACCGAAGGGCTGAAGCCTTGCATCGACCACGTCGTGACCTTCGGCATGGGGCATTTCTACATCAGCCAATCCGACAAGGGCGGGCTGGTGTTCGGCGGCGACCTGGATTTCTATGCCTCCTACGCCGCGCGGGGCAATCTGCCGACGGTCGAAAGCGTGATGGAGGCCGGCGTGGCCCTGATGCCGATGATCGGCAAGGCCCGGGTGCTGCGGTCCTGGGGCGGGATCATGGACATGTCGCCGGACGGGTCGCCGATCATCGACCGCACCCATATCGACGGGCTGTATCTGAACTGCGGCTGGAACTACGGCGGGTTCAAGGCGGTTCCGGGCTCGGGCAACGTGTTCGCCCACCTGATGGCCACCGACCGGTACCACGAGAACGCGACGGGGTTCCGGCTGGATCGTTTCCGCACCGGACGCGGGATCATCGATGAAGAGGGCAAGGGCTCTCAGCACAATCTGCATTAGGGGCGGGCCGGGATGTTTCTTTCGAGTATTTGTGAAAGCCAGGAGGCGCGGCGATGAGGATCACTTGTCCGTATTGCGGCGAGCGTGACCGCCGCGAGTTCTACTATCGCGGGGCCGCCGTCGATCTGGACCGTCCCGCCCCGGATGCCGGGCCTGACGCTTGGGACGATTTAGTCTATCTGCGCGACAATCCCGCGGGCGAGACGCGGGATCTGTGGTATCACGAGGGCGGCTGCGGCGCATGGATCGTAGTGACCCGAAACACGCTGACCCACGAAATTTCGGCAATCGAACCTGCGTCCGGGGGCAAGCGATGAGGGTCGCGGGCAGGGGGCTGATCGACCGCGGCACTCCGGTCGAGTTTTCCTTTGACGGAATCCGGTATTCGGGCTTTCAGGGCGATACACTGGCCTCGGCGCTGCTGGCCAATGGCGTGCGCCTGATGGGGCGGTCGTTCAAATATCATCGCCCGCGCGGCGTCCTGACCGCCGGCAGCGAAGAGCCGAACGCGCTGGTCACCATCGGCCGGGGCGCCGCGCAGGACCCGAATGTGCGGGCCACGATGCAAGAGATCTATCCGGGCCTCGAGGCGCGCAGCCAGAACCGCTGGCCCAGCCTGAATTTCGACGTGATGGCGGTGAACGATCTGGCCGCGCCCTTCCTGGGGGCGGGCTTCTACTACAAGACCTTCATGTGGCCCCGCAGCTTTTGGGAGAAGCTGTACGAACCGATGATCCGCCGCGCCGCGGGGTTGGGCGCGCTGTCCGGGCAGGCCAACGCCGACAGGTATGAAAGCGCCTATGCCTTCTGCGACCTGCTGGTGATCGGGGCTGGCCCGGCGGGTTTGATGGCTGCCTTGACGGCCGGCCGGGCCGGGGCGGATGTCATTCTGGCCGATGAAAGCAACCAGATGGGCGGGCGGCTGCTGGCCGAGACGCTCGAGGTGGATGGCAAGCCGGGTCACGTCTGGGCAGACGAGGTTCTGGCCGAGTTGCGTGCGATGGACAATGTGCGGTTGATGACCCGCACGACCGTGGCGGGTGCCTACGACCAGGGCACCTTTGCCGCGCTCGAACGGGTCTTGCACAATACGGGCGACCGTCCCGCCGGTGCGCCGCTGGAAACATATTGGAGGATCGCCGCCCGCCGCTCGGTTCTGGCGGCCGGGGCGCTGGAACGCCCGGTGGCGTTTCGAAACAATGACCGGCCCGGCATCATGTCCGCCGGGGCCGTGCGGGCCTATCTGAACCGCTGGGGCGTCGCCGCTGGCCAGAGTGTCACGATCTTCGGCAACACCGATGACATCCACCAGACGGCCCGCGACCTGTTGGCCGCCGGGGTCCACGTTGCCGCCGTGATCGACAGCCGCCATGACGGGCCGGTGTCGACCGACTATCCGGTGCTGCGCGGGGCGCAGGTCTGTGGCAGTTCGGGGCGCAAGGGGCTGGAGTCGATAACCGTGCGCCGCGCCAGCGGAGAAGAGCGCATTCAGACCGATTGTCTGGCGATGACCGGCGGATGGAACCCCTCGGTCCACCTGACCTGCCACATGAACGGGCGCCCGACCTGGCGGCGTGACATTGCCGCCTTCGTGCCCACGCCGGGCGCCGTGCCCGGGATGCGCCCGGCCGGGGCCTGCAACGGCGCGTTCTCGACCGCGGCTTGTCTGAGCGAGGGCATTTCGGCTGCGACCGAGGCGCTGGGTGATCTGGGCCTTAAGGCGCCCAAACTCGAGCCGCCGCAGGCCGAGGATCAGCTCTATGAAATCGCGCAGCTGTGGGCGGTGCCGGGCAAGGGGCGCGCGTGGCTGGATTTCCAGAACGACGTGACCGTCAAGGATGTCAAACAGGCCGCGACCGAGAACTTCCGCTCGGTCGAGCACATGAAGCGTTATACCACGCAAGGCATGGCCACCGATCAGGGCAAGAACTCGAATGTCGCGGCGCTGGCCATTCTTGCGGATGCCACCGGGCGGGCGATCCCCGAGACCGGAACCACCACCTTCCGCCCGCCTTACGCGCCGATTGCCATCGCCGCGCTGGGCGCGGGGGCCGAGGGGGCGGGGTTCAAGCCACAGCGCTTCACCACCTCGCACAAGGCGTCGGTGGCGCGCGGAGCGCCGATGGTCGAGGCCGGGCTGTGGTACCGGCCCAGCTATTTCCCGCAGCCGGGCGAGACCACATGGCGCCAATCCTGCGACCGTGAAGTGCAGATGGTGCGCACGGCGGTCGGCGTGTGCGATGTGTCGACCCTGGGCAAGATCGACATTCAGGGGCGCGACGCCGCGCAGTTTCTGGATTTCGTTTATTCCAACACGTTTTCGACGCTGAAGGTCGGGCGCGTGCGTTATGGGCTGATGCTGCGCGAGGACGGGTTCGTCATGGATGACGGCACCACCGCGCGATTGGGTGACAGTCATTTCCTGATGACCACCACGACCGCCGCCGCTGGTGACGTGATGAAGCATCTTGAATTCGTGCGTCAGGGTCTGCGGCCCGATTGGGACGTGTCGCTGGTTTCTGTGACGGAGCAATGGGCGCAATTCGCCGTGGCCGGCCCCAAATCGCGCGAGGTGCTGAACGGCCTGCTGGACACCCCGCTGGATGATGCTGCGTGGCCGTTCATGGCCTGCGGGCCGGTTTCGGTTCTGGGGGTGCCGGGGCGTCTGTTCCGGATCTCGTTCTCGGGCGAACACGCCTACGAGATTGCGTTGCCTGCGCGGTATGGCGCCAGCCTGTTCGACATCCTGACCCGACAGGCCGAGGCGCTGGGTGGCGGTCTCTATGGGATGGAGGCGCTGAACGTCCTGCGGATCGAGAAGGGGTTCATCACCCATGCAGAAATCCACGGGCGGACGACGGCCTTTGACATCGGGATGGGCCGGATGGTGTCGCAGAAAAAGGACTGTATCGGCAAGACCATGTCCGAACGCCCGGGGCTTGAGGAGCCGGGGCGCGAGCGGTTGGTCGGCCTCAAACCCATCGGGGAAAGCCGCCAGTTGCTGGCCGGCGCCCATCTGTACAACGAAGAGGACGCGCCGGTGCGCACCAACGATCAGGGCTATGTGACCTCGGTCTGCTACTCGCCGACGCTGGGCAGCATGCTGGGGCTGGCGTTTCTGGCCGATGGCCCCGACCGTCATGGCGAGATCGTCAAAATGGTCGATCATCTGCGCGGCGTGACCACGCTGTGCGAGGTGACGGACTCGGTGTTCTTTGACCCAGAAGGAGAGCGTGTGCGTGGATAAGCTGATTGCCCAGACCCCGTGTGACGGGCTGCTGCCGCTGACCATCGGAACGGTCTCGGTCACCGAGGTCGACCCGGGCGCGATACATGCGGTTTCGGCCTTTCAAGGGCAGACCAAATCACTGTCCGAGGCGATGAAGGCGGCGCATGGCATGGCCCTGCCGGCTCCAAACCGCGCCACCGGGAAGTCGGGCGCGCGGGCCATCTGGTTCGGCCCGGGTCAGGTCATGCTGATCGGCCCCGCACCAGATCCTTCGCTGTCTGCCTATGCCGCGGTCGTCGACCAGTCTGATGCCTGGGCCGTGGTGCGGCTTGAGGGCGACGGGGCCGAGGATGTCCTGGCCCGTCTGGTGCCCGTTGATCTGCGCCCGCAGAACTTCAAGCGCGGACATACGGCGCGCACGCTCCTGTTCCACATGACGACGTCGATCACTCGGGTTGGCGAGAAAGCCTTTCAGATCATGGTGTTCCGGTCGATGGCCACATCGTTGGTGCATGATCTGCAGAGGGCAATGGAAGGTGTGGCAGCACGCGGTTAGACTGTTGCAAAGAACTGATTCCAAGGGGACCTTATGCTGCGCATCGCACTTGCCGCCACTCTGCTTGCCACACCGCTGGCTGCCGCTGAAACCAAGGAACAAAGCTGCCGCTATCAAGCAGACGTTGTGGCGGCGGTTCAAAAAGCCCGTCTTGATCGCGTGAAAGAACGGGACGTTCCTGAAGCGGTGGCCGAGGCCGGCCCGACCTGGCCCGAGAATTACAACGCCGCAATCCCGTTGATCACCCCATGGGTCTACGAGCAGAAGATGCGCGACATCCGCAAAAAAGATCTAGGTGCCGCATGGATGGAGCTGTGCCTGCAGCAGTAATCCACAGGGCCGCGAATTGGCTGTGGACAAAGGCCTGCCGTGCCCTTGGCGGGCGGCCTGGTTTCTGCCATGTATGAAGCATGTCATTGCCCCCTGGATTTCTGGATGAGCTGCGCACCCGTCTGAGCCTGTCTCAGGTCGTCGGGCGCAAGGTCATGTGGGACAACCGCAAGTCCAATCCGGGCAAGGGCGACATGTGGGCGCCATGCCCGTTCCATCACGAAAAGACGGCCTCGTTCCATGTGGATGACCAAAAGGGGTTCTATTACTGCTTCGGGTGCCATGCCAAGGGTGACGCGATCAGCTTCGTGAAGGAAACCGAGAACGTCTCGTTCATGGAAGCTGTCGAAATTCTGGCGCGCGAGGCCGGATTGACGATGCCCGCGCGCGACCCCAAGGCGCAGGAAAAGCAGGACCATCGGGCGCAGCTGGCCGATGTCATGGAGCAGGCGGTGCAGTTCTTTCGCCTGCAACTCAAGACTGGGGCAGGGGCCGAGGCGCGCGCCTATCTGGACCGCCGTGGTCTGGACGCTCAGGCGCTGGACCGATGGGAAATCGGGTTTGCGCCCGACGGCTGGCAGGCGTTGTGGGACCATCTGCGCGGCAAGAACGTGGCCGAGGACCTGATCCTGGGCGCCGGTCTGGCCAAGCCGTCGAACAAGGGCAAAAAGCCCTATGACACCTTCCGCAACCGCATCATGTTCCCGATCCGCGATCCGCGCGGCCGGTGCATCGCGTTCGGCGGGCGGGCGATGGACCCCAATGACAACGCCAAGTATCTGAACTCGCCCGAGACCGCGCTGTTCGACAAGGGACGAAGCCTGTACAACCACGGACCGGCCCGTCAGGCGGCGGGAAAGGGGCAACCGCTGATCGTGGCCGAGGGCTATATGGATGTGATCGCCCTGTCCGAGGCAGGCTTCGGCGCCGCCGTCGCGCCGCTGGGCACCGCGATCACAGAACACCAGCTGCATATGCTGTGGCGCATTGCCGACGAGCCGATCATCGCGCTGGATGGCGACACCGCGGGCCTGCGCGCGGCGATGCGGGCCATCGACCTGGCGTTGCCGTTGTTGGTGGCCGGCAAGTCTCTGCGGTTCGCCCTGATGCCCGAAGGCAAGGACCCCGACGATCTGCTGCGCGCCGAAGGCCCGGAGGCGGTTCAGGCGGTGCTGGACGCGGCCATTCCGATGGTGCGGCTTTTGTGGCGGCGCGAGACCGAGGGCAAGGTGTTCGACAGCCCCGAGCGCAAGGCGGCCCTCGACAAGGCGCTGCGCGAAAAGATCCAACTGATCCGCGATCCTTCGATCCGGTCGCATTACGGGCAGGAAATCAAGGATCTCCGCTGGCAACTCTTCCGCCCGCAGCGGCAAGGGGCAGGGGCTCGAAACTGGCAGCCGAAAGGCAAATGGCAACCGCCAAAACCGTCGGCAACGCCCGATGCGCGGGCCTCGTTCCTTGCGTCCTCGGAGAATGCGGATATCCAGCTGCGAGAAGCGGCAATCCTTGCGATTGCAATCCTGAACCCCGAGGTGGTCGTGCAATTCGAGCACCAACTGGAAGAGATGGAATGCCTGAACCCCGATCACGCGGCCCTGCGCGATGCGATCCTGCGGCACGCGATCGACGATCCCGACAACCTCAGAGAGCACATTGTTCAGTCTTTGGGGCCGGCCCCTCTTGAAAACCTGCTGGCCCTTCGCCATGTCGCTGTAATCCCCTGTGTGCACAAACCGGGCGACGTCGAAAAGGCACAGATGACTCTGGCCGAGGAACTCGCAAAAATCAAAGCGCTCCGGGGGCTGGATGCCGAGATTGCCGAAGCCGAAGAGGAGTTGTCCGATCTGGCGGACGAAGCGTTGACGTTCCGGTTGGCCCAGGCCGCCGAAGAACGCAACCGCGCAAGCCGCAGCCAGAACGAGGACAGGGCCATTTTCGACATTGCTGACAACGGGGCGCGAATCAATCGTGACGAGAAAGACGCGTTTCAGGCGATCATGTCCGGCATCAAGTTCGAGCGGAAACGCCGCTGAAGTGGTGTTTTCATAAAGCACTGGAAAAGAAAAACGGGTAAACGGGTGGCCGAATCACTTCTACGCGCTAATGATTCGGTTCCATCGAATCACCCATCCCTGCAGGAGCACTGAATGGCCGCCAAGGATACCAACGAGGAACGGAAGTCCGACGACCAGGAACAGGAAATCTCGCTGGACATGAGCCAGGCCCAGGTCAAGAAAATGATCGCCGAGGCTCGCGAGAAAGGCTACATCACTTACGATCAGCTCAATCAGGTCCTGCCGCCGGATCAGGTCAGTTCGGAACAGATCGAGGACGTGATGTCGATGCTGTCCGAGATGGGCATCAACATCATCGAAGACGAAGAGGCCGAAGAGGAAGAGCAGAAGGGCTCGACCGATCTGGTCACCACCGACAGCAACCGTGAGGTTGCGCTGGCCGGTGCGCAAACCGAAAAGCTGGACCGGACCGATGACCCGGTGCGCATGTATCTGCGCGAGATGGGGTCGGTAGAACTGCTGAGCCGCGAGGGCGAAATCGCCATCGCGAAACGGATCGAAGCCGGTCGCAACACCATGATCCTCGGGCTTTGCGAAAGCCCGCTGACCTTCCAGGCGATCTCGATCTGGCATGACGAACTGTTGTCCGAGGACATCCTGCTGCGCGATGTCATCGATCTGGAAGCGACGTTCGGCAATCAGATGGACGAGGATGGCGACGTAGAAGAGCCGGTGGTGGATACTTCGGCTGTCACGGCCGCCAAGCCCGCCAAGGACACGGGTCCCGAACTGGATGCTGACGGCAACCCGATTGCCAACGACGATGACGATGATGAAGACGATCAGGCGAACATGTCTTTGGCCGCGATGGAAGCGGCACTGAAAGATCAGGTTCTGACTCAGCTTGAGCGGATCTCGACGGATTTCGCAAAGCTCTCGGAGATGCAGGACAGCCGGATATCGGCAACTCTGAACGAGGATGGGTCGTTCAGCGACAAGGATGAGCAGACCTATCAAAAGCTGCGCGCCGAGATCGTTGAACTGGTGAATGGCCTGCATCTGCACAACAACCGGATCGAAGCCCTGATCGATCAGTTGTACGGCATCAACAAAAGGGTGATGTCGCTGGACAGCGCCATGGTGAAGCTGGCCGACCAGGCCCGCATCAACCGCCGTGAGTTCATTGACGAGTATCGCGGTCGTGAACTTGATCCCAACTGGCTGTCCGACATGGCTCAAAAGCCGGGCCGGGGCTGGCAAATGTTCATCGAACGCTCGTCGGACAAGGTCGAGGAACTTCGCAACGACATGGCGCAGATCGGTCAATATGTCGGTCTGGACATCAGCGAATTCCGCCGCATCGTGCAGCAGGTCCAGAAGGGCGAGAAAGAGGCGCGTCAGGCCAAGAAGGAAATGGTCGAAGCCAACCTGCGCCTGGTGATCTCGATCGCCAAGAAATACACCAACCGCGGCCTGCAATTCCTTGATCTCATTCAGGAAGGCAACATCGGCCTGATGAAGGCGGTGGACAAGTTCGAATACCGCCGTGGCTACAAGTTCTCGACCTATGCGACCTGGTGGATCCGTCAGGCGATCACGCGCTCGATCGCGGATCAGGCGCGCACCATCCGTATTCCGGTGCACATGATCGAGACGATCAACAAGCTGGTGCGGACCGGCCGCCAGATGCTGCATGAAATCGGACGTGAGCCGACGCCGGAAGAACTGGCCGAAAAGCTGCAGATGCCGCTGGAAAAGGTCCGCAAGGTGATGAAGATCGCCAAAGAGCCGATCAGCCTTGAGACCCCCATCGGGGACGAGGAAGACAGCCAACTGGGCGATTTCATCGAGGACAAGAATGCCGTGCTGCCGCTGGACAGCGCCATTCAGGAAAACCTCAAGGAAACCACCACGCGGGTACTGGCCTCGCTCACCCCGCGCGAGGAGCGGGTTCTGCGGATGCGCTTCGGCATCGGCATGAACACCGACCACACGCTGGAAGAGGTTGGTCAGCAGTTCAGCGTGACGCGCGAACGTATCCGGCAGATCGAAGCCAAGGCCCTGCGCAAGCTGAAACATCCCAGCCGAAGCCGAAAGCTGCGGTCCTTCCTGGATCAGTGATCAAAAAGGCGCCTCGACCGAGGCGCCTTTTTTCATTTGCACGGCGGTTTGGTTCACGACGGCCAAACGTGAATTCAATTTGGCGGGAATTCGCAAGTGGTCAGAGCCTTCGCGGACCATATCGCTTGTGTCCACTCATGGGACAGGTCGGGGCGAGGCGGCAACGCTGATGACCCCCGGCCGCTTGTCAGGCAAGCTTTCTGCGCCGGGACTGATCCTTGAACGCGCTGGGAGATTGCCCGGTCCAGCGTTTGAAAGCAGTCGAAAATGCCGCCTGGTCTGCGTAGCCAAGGCTGTACGAGATCTCAGATAGGCCCATGTCGTTCTTCAGAAACGTTCTGGCGAGGTCGCAGCGCAGGTCGTCGACAATTTCGCGAAAGCTGGTGCCTTCCTCGGTCAGGCGTCGACCGAATGTTCGTGGGCTCATGCCCAGATCCTTGGCAACCTGTTCGGCGCGGGCGATGGCCCCGGGAAGCGATTGGGTGATCCGCCCTTCGACCCGCGACCGTAGAGTCTGTTTTTCATCACTGTTTTCATGCAGCAGACGGTCACCATATTCCATAAGGTGCTGTCGCAAGCTGGGATCGTAGGTCGGGACGGGCACGTCGAGCGTTGATTGCGGCAAAATGATTTCGAGCTTTTCCGCGCCAAACACCACCGGGAACCTGCCGAGTTTGGAATAGTCTTCCTCTCGCGCGCCGACCCTGTGCTGAAACCTTAGTTCGATCGGCTGGATCGGGATCCCCGTCAGAGCACGCAGGCGGGCAATGCAGGCAAACATGAGGAACTCGGTTCGCCGGTGGTACCGCGAAAAGCTTGGGTCCTTCCACCTGGCCTCGATGGTTGCCGAATTTCCGGACTCATGCAGCCTCACGGCGATGGCCGGATCAATCAGCCGGTGGAAGTGGTTGGCGTTCTCCAGTACCTGCCGGAGATCCCGGGAATACTTGCTGATATAAGCGGTCAGGCTAGAAGTTGCGCTGAACTGCAAGCCCGTTCGCGCGCCGAACAGGATGTCGTTGAGTTCATCGCAAGCGTGGCGGGCAAACAAGGCCTCGCTATGGGCACTGTACAACTTTGCAGGCGGCGCGAGGTCTTGCGCACTCAGCCCGCTCTTGGCGAGGACTCGAACGACCGTATCAGTATTCCCTGCCTGATCCTGCAACGCGGACGCCAGCAGCTGAATTCTGGCGATATCGACTTGCATGCCACGCTCCGGAACCCACTGAATTGGCCGGATTATGTAGCGAATTTTGTCATTTGCATAGTTTTTGTGAGGTGACCGTTTCCACACAGGGTCAGACACGGCGCACTTACGTGCACCGGAAATGGCTTCAGATCACAAAGACGTGGCCGGGCAAAGAAAGACTCGATGGTACGGTCGTCATAGATCAGCCGCGTGCCGGGTCAGTCCCGTGGGGATCGGGCAGAGCCGAAGGATTTGGTCACACCAACCGATCTGTGGCTCCCCGGCACACATTGAATGCATGTCCCAGTTCCCCGGACGCAAGGCACCACTCG
The DNA here is from genome assembly GCF_025141855.1 of Ruegeria sp. B32. Classification (NCBI taxonomy): domain Bacteria; kingdom Pseudomonadati; phylum Pseudomonadota; class Alphaproteobacteria; order Rhodobacterales; family Roseobacteraceae; genus Ruegeria; species Ruegeria sp. B32. The sequence continues at coordinate 1,264,824 of NZ_CP081106.1, forward strand.
CGTGCGCACTTTTCCTGAAATCATCGTGAACGACGCTGTTCTGGGCTTGGTGAAAAACTAGGCTATGATGCGCGTCGAAATCAGGGAAGATATTTGCAATGAAACATATTCTGACATGCGCCGCGTTGGCGGCAATGGTTGCAGCCGCTCCGGTCGAGACTGACGCCGCCCCGAACGGGTACCGGACCGAGCCGATGAACAGCACCGATTTTGAGGTCATCCCCCGCGCCCGGCAGGACGTTGATGGGTATTGGTGCGCGGCGGCGGATTTTGCTCGGCGCAAACTGGGGGCCGGCTGGCAGCAGCGGATTTACGTTTTGCGCGGCTATGGGCCCAGTGTGACAACCGGGCGTCGGACCGCCGTGCAGTTTTCGATCAAACCGCCGACAGGCGGCGTGCCACAGCAACCCAGCGTAGTGGTTTCTGGATTTCAACCGGGCTACAGCATGTCGGTCCAAGGTGCGAATGCCCGGTGCAACGTGCGCCCATTCTTCAACTGACGCAAACAGGGCCACCCGGTTGATGCAGGCCGAATTCACCATCGAAACCCGAGGGCAGGGGCTGTACGAGTTCACCTCCGACATCCGTGACTGGCTTTCCGCAAGTGGGGCCGACGGATTGCTGACGCTGTTCGTCCGCCACACATCCTGTTCACTGTTGGTACAGGAAAACGCGGATCCCGAAGTTCAGACGGACCTGCAGGCATTTTTCTCGCGGCTGGTTCCGCCCTCAGATCATCCGTCGATGTCTTATCTGAAACATACGTATGAAGGGCCCGATGACATGCCGGCCCATATCAAGGCGGCAATGATGCCGGTCTCGCTTTCGATCCCGGTCCGACGTGGGCAACCTGCCTTGGGAACATGGCAGGGTATCTACCTGTTCGAGCACAGGACCGCGTCCCATGTTCGCCGAGTTGCGGCACATTTTGGGTGACCCTGCATATAGCGGTTTAAATTTCCGACTACCCAAACTCTAGCGGCTGTCCTATAGTTGTGGATAAGTCAGCCACAGCGCTGACAAAAAGAGGCGGAACAAGGGACGAGGAGACGGCGGATGCGCTGCCCGTTTTGCGGAAATATCGATACTCAGGTCAAGGACTCACGTCCGGCAGAAGATCACGTAGCCATCCGCAGGCGTCGGTTCTGCCCCGCATGCGGGGGCCGTTTCACCACCTATGAGCGGGTCCAGTTGCGCGACCTCGTGGTCATCAAGACAAATGGCAAACGCGAGGATTTCGACCGGGACAAACTGGAACGGTCAATCCGTATTTCGATGCAGAAGCGCCCGATTGATCCGGACCGCATCGACCAGATGATATCCGGCATCGTGCGGCGCCTGGAAAGCATGGGTGAGACCGACATTCCGTCCAACAAGATCGGCGAGATCGTCATGGAAGCTCTGGCGCGGATCGACACCGTCGCCTATGTTCGCTTTGCGAGCGTATACAAGAATTTCCAGGCGGCCGATGATTTCGAGGAGTTCGTCCACGAACTGCGCCCGCCGCAGCCATCGACTGACGAGTGACCGAAACAGACAAGCGATACATGGCGCTGGCCCTGTCCTTGGGGCGGCGCGGACAAGGATCTTGCTGGCCCAACCCCGCGGTCGGATGCGTTCTGGTGAAAAACGGCCGGATCGTCGGGCGCGGGTGGACGCAGCCCGGCGGTCGCCCTCATGCGGAAACCGAAGCTTTGGCCCAGGCCAGCGAACAGGCGCGTGGCGCGACCGCTTATGTCTCGCTGGAGCCTTGTTCGCATCACGGCAAGACGCCACCTTGTGCTCAGGCTTTGATCGACGCCGCAGTGGCCCGCGTGGTTTCGGCGATCGAGGACAGCGATCCGCGCGTCGCGGGGCAGGGTTTTGCCATGTTGCGCGATGCCGGGATTGAGGTCACGACCGGGGTTCTGAGCGATCAGGCGGCAATGGATCACGCGGGCTTTTTCATGAAGACCGAGCAAGGCCGACCGTTCGTGACGCTGAAACTTGCCAGCAGCTTTGATGGACGGATCGCAACCGAGACCGGGCAGAGCAAGTGGATCACCGGCCCCGAGGCCCGTCGGGCGGTGCATGCCATGCGTGCGCGGCACGATGCGGTGATGGTCGGCGCGGGCACCGCGCGGGCCGACGATCCTTCGCTGACGGTTCGTGATCTGGGTATCGACCGGCAACCCGTGCGTGTCGTGGTTTCACGTCACCTCGAATTGCCTTTGCTCAGCCAGTTGGCCCGAACCGCGTCTGATATTCCCGTTTGGCTTTGCCATGGCCCGTCGCCCGACCCCGAGCGTGCCGCGGCGTGGCAGGGACTGGGCGCTCGGCTGATATCCTGCGCGTTGCAGGATCACCGGATCGATGCTGCAGACATGCTCCACCAATTGGGGCAGGCCGGTCTGACCCGGGTGTTCTGCGAGGGGGGCTCAGCATTGGCCGCGTCCCTGCTGGCAAATGATCTGGTCGACGAGTTGGTCGGTTTCAGCGCGGGCTTGGCCATCGGGGCCGAAGGCTTGCCCGCCATTGGCGCCATGGGGCTTGAGGAACTGGGCGACGCGCCCCGTTTTTCGCTGGTTGAAACCCGGGACTTGGGTGGCGATGTTCTGCATGTCTGGCGCAGGCCAGTGCGTTAGCGTCGCACCCTAGCGCCACAGGTTCGCATGTGTCGCGAAAGCCCCCTGAAGCTTGGCCAGCAGCCGGATTGCCGGCCCAGCAGGTGAAATCGGGCCATGCGCCAAACGGTCTGCGACAACCTCCGCCGGGCAGGCATCGCGAGTGACTGGATCGAAATACCGTGGATAGTCGATGAGCGTGGCGTAGGCCAGGCCCAGCACCGTCGGTCGCGCGCCTCGTCGGGCCGGGACCGATCCAAGGTCCGTCGTCAGACCCCAGCCGGCGTAGAACGGGGCCCCAAGCGTAGTGACCTTTATCCCGCGCAGCAAAGCTTCGAACCCAAGCAGTGAGGTCATAGTCCAGACCTCATGAACCTCTGGCAGAACCAGTGCCGGGTCGACCTCGTGGAGGACCACATCTGCAAGACCCTCGGCGTCTGTTTGACCGTCCCGAAGCCCGGCCTCAACATCCGGATGCGGTTTGTAGATCAGAACTGCGTCGGGATTGGCCGCGCGAACGGTGTTCAGCAACTCGAGATTTGTGCTGACCGTGCTGGTGCCCAACCTGATCGAGGCGTCGTCCTCTACCTGGCCAGGTACAAGAATTCGGTGCCCGTCCGGCAGGGGCGGGCAACTGCCGCCCGTATTGTATTTGCTTAGCCCCGCCGCGGTGAGTTGCGTCACCAGGCGGCGTATCCGTATCTCCTGATCGGGTCGCAACTCTTCGCGAGCGGTGATTAGTTCTTCCAGACGGCTGGGTCGGGTGGGGTCGTAGTAAATTCCAAGGTCGTCGGTCACCAGTGAAAGCGGGGGCACAAGGTTGGCCCCCAACCCGCGCGAGCGCAAAAAACCGTCTTCGACGCGGACCACATCTTCGGCTTCCAGACTACGATTGGCCCAGACCATATGAGGCCTGTCGGATGCCGAGGGCCGTTCCGGTACGAAACGAACTTTTTTCCACTTCCCGAAGGTTTGCTGAATATGCCTGCGTTTCCACAAGCGCATTCCAGATGCTGTCCAACCGTGCCTGTCCTGTCTCCAGGCGCGGCTCTGAGCCTCAAGCGTATCCAGCACCGTTTCAAGCTCACACAGCTGGTCGCGATAGGGATCGTACCACGTCGGGTACAGTATCATGGCGGCAGCGAATAGTTGAGCGCGGGTCAGATTGCGCTGTCGGCGCGGCAGAGGCATCTCGTCCTGCGTCAGACCCCACCCGGCATAGAAGGGTTGCCCAAAAACCCTAGGTTTGTGACCGGCCAGAATGGCCTCAAACCCCAGTTGCGATGACAGGGTATAGACCCCAATCGCGCCTTCCAGCAACGACCAGGGGCTGATCTGATCCGCCAGCAGGGAGACACGGTCAGTTTCGTCATCCTCCGAGAAAAAACCGCGCCGATGGCCCTGCAGTGTTTCCGGGTGGGTCTTGATGATCACACGCGCGCCAGGGTTTTCCTCTTGGGCCATGATCAGCATTTCCAGAAACCGCGCAGGGTCGCCCCGACTTGCCGCAACCGCCGCGTCGCCCTGTATCTGATCGATAACCAATACATAGCCCGGATCCGGGGGTGCGATATCCGGGTCGCAGGCCGAATACTTGCTCAGATGCGATTCCTTCAGCCGTGCGATCGCGCCACGCGCCCGATCCAGCAGGGCGGTGTCATCCAGCGGGTGCGTGGCCAGCAGAGTTTCGAGGTCCGACGGCTGTGACGGATCGAAATGCATCGCACGTCGTTCGAGAAGCAGGCCGAGTGGCGGCTCGTGATCGCGCCCCGGCAGCAGGGATCGCAGGAATGCATCCTCGACCCGCAACAGCGGGATATTCCGGTCTTTCGCAACTCGGGTTCCGCGGTGCGCAGTCGGGCTTTCGCCCCAGATGCCCACCATGTCGCCCGAACGCGGAAGCCCAACGCGAATGTCGAATCCCGTCAGCGACAGGATGCGGCGGATCCTACGTTGGGTCAGAAACCCACAATTGTAGACATACAGGCGCGTTCGATCCTCGGCGTCCGCGGTGTCGGCGCCGGGTTTCATGCCTCAGTTTCCGGTCAGCGTGGCGACGTTTGCAACGGGTGTCAGACCGCCGGCAATCAGCGAAATCGACTTGGTCCACTGTGCATACGGGGCTTCGGTCACGTAAATCGTGTCGTCGTCGCGGATCACGAAATCACGTGCCACAAACAGACCGTTGGGCGCCGTGAGGTTCAGCAGGTAGATCACGCGTTGTTCGCCCTGAAGGTTCGGCTGGCCCAGCACTTTGCGTGCGATATCTTCACGCTCGTCCCTCAGAACGAAGATCCCTGTGGGATCTGAGGACAGCGATTGCAAGCCGCCGACCTGCGCCAGTGCTTCCAGCGCGGACAGATCCTGACTGTCGAAGGCGACGCGGGATTGCCCACCCGTAGCCCCCAGCGCGATATACGACCGGGTGTCCTGTTCGACCAGGATGCGATCACCACCGCGCAGTGCGATGTCGGTTTCAGGATTGCGGAACAGATCGTCATACCACACGGTGCCACGCTGATTGCCGCGGATCACCGTGACCAGCGCAATATCCGGGGCGACCGCCACGCCACCGGCCCTGGCAAGCATCGTCGAAAGCGTTCGGGTCGGGCGCTCGATCGGATAGATGCCAGAGGCGCCGATCGTACCGGTTACCGAGACCGTCGCACCGTCACCCGCCACGCGGCGGATCTGAACCTGCGGATCAGGCGTCTGCTCGCGCAGCTTTTCCGCAATCAGCGAGCGTAGCTGCTCGGGCGTGTTGCCTGAGGCGCGCAAGCGGCCGGCATAGGGCACGAAAATATAGCCTTCGCTGTCGACCTGAACCTCATCCAGATTGGTCGATGGGCCGGTTTCACCAGCCAGCAGACCGTCGTCGACGTTTTCCCAAATGGTCAAGCCAAGCACGTCGCCGGGACGAATGGTGTCGGATGTTACGCTTTGTGCTGACCTGAAGGCGGGCGGAAAGCCAAACTGTGGAACCGCAGAGGTGACGTGGGCCACCCGGTCATCAACTTCGACCACGTGGGCGTTGCCGCCATTGACTGTCGAGCCCGCCAGAATTTCGGTTTTGTTCGGCCCGGCCTTGGGCAGTTGGCACGCTGTCAGTAGGCCAATGGCTGCAACGAGGGACAACCCTCGTATCCATCGAGTAGGGAAACGCTGCACTGCCGAAATACCTCGAGTTTCGTATGTAGTCTTTTGGTTTGCGGTCAAACTAGCGGTTTCATACTTCAAGTTCCAGCCAGCGAAGCACCGTGCCATTCAACGATTTTCAACTGTGGCGTGATGGTCGCGATTCCGGTCAGCGCGGCCTGATAAGGGTCGCGAGCCTGCAACATCATGTCAGCGACCCGCCGCAGCAATTGGCGCCGTCCGCCGCGCGAGTAATAGCCGCCCGGCACCTGGCTGGTTTCCAACAGAAATTGGCGGTATGCCCGATAGGCCTCCGTGTCCGGTTTTTGCGGGTGCCTGAAGAATTCGTCAATCGGTTGGTGCGAGACCAGTTCAGGCTTGTCGTAGACCGACTTTCCAAAGACACGCAGAGGGATGCCGCGCCACAAAGCCTGCTGTCCGGCGGTGGAATTGATGGTCAGGGCCGAGCTCGCGTGATCCAGAAGGCGCGCCAGCTTTCCCCCGGGCACGTAATGCACGCGATCCGAGATGCCTAGTTCGCGCGCAAGTGCTTGGACGCGTCTTCTCAGCGGCTCGCGCTGGTTCTCAAGGGGATGTTCCTTGATGACCAGGCGGTGGTGGGACGGTGCGCCCTTGGCGAACCCCTCCATCACCGGGGTGATGAAATCGGCCATGCATGAAAAGTCTGAATGCGCCTGGACCGAACTGTCGTGCCCCAGTTGCAGCAGCACCAGATGATACGGGAACCCGCCACGCCTTACACGCCAAGTGGCGAGAACGCGCTGCAGTCGATGGATTGGCATGAGCGCCAAACGTTTGAAATACAGTTTGAATTCCTTTGAGACAGGCACTTCTCGGTGCGGGCGGAAGTTTCGGTACCCGCGGTTCATACACAGAACGAACCAATGGTACAGAGCGCCGTAGAAAATGTGTTGCCGCATATCTCCCCAATGTGACGGGGGTGGGGGCGTTGTGGCGCCCGAGCTTTGCAACGCCTGCTGCATCTGGGCGATTTCCAGATCCATCAGGCGAGAATGTCCGTTGGACCCATTGCGCTCATAGGTGACCCACCAAGGTCGAAGGTACCCTTCCTCGAACACATGAACTCGGATGCCGTGGTTTTGCGCCGTCCGGATCGCTTCGGCGTGCACCGGGCGAACATCGCCATAAAGCACGATGTCGGTAACACCGCGCGCAAGGATGATGTCCCTCAGGCTTTCCGGCCAGTCGTCGAGCCTGCCGCGATAGGGGATATAGCTGGCGCGATCGAACCAAAACGCCTGGTCCCCGGCATTGAACCCGACACGCCACACCTGCGCGCCAGCCGCGCGCAACATGCGACCCAAGCCGCTGAAGAACGGCCCATGCGGCCCCTGCAAAAACAGGAATACGCGACTGTCGGAGTTGTCCTTCGGTTGCCTCATGCCAGATGCTCGAATTCTGGTTGCCCGTGTTTTATTGAACAAACTATGCCTTTTTGCGGCCAGCCGGGCAAGGCAGGGCTTGCTCCGCCCGCCACTTGGCCTTACCTCGGCGTGGATTGCATGGCACAGCTTAGGCGCAGAGGGTTAACGGAATGTTCACTGGGATCGTCACCGATATCGGCACAATCATCGAGTTGGAGCAGCAGGGCGATCTGCGGGCGCGCATCCGGACAGGCTATGATACATCCGGCATAGATATTGGTGCGTCGATCGCCAGCGACGGGGTTTGCCTGACCGTCATCGCGCTGGGTGATGACTGGTACGATGTTCAGATCAGCGCCGAGACCGTTTCCAAAACCAATCTGGACGGCTGGAAGGTGGGCTCAAGGGTCAACCTTGAACGGGCCTTGAAGGTGGGTGACGAATTGGGTGGCCATATCGTTTCGGGGCACGTCGATGGCGTCGCCGAGATCGTCGCGATGGCCGAAGAAGGTGACAGCACCCGCGTGACCCTGCGCGCGCCCAAGGATTTGGCGCGCTTCATCGCGCCAAAGGGCTCGGTTGCTCTGAACGGCACTTCGCTTACGGTCAACGATGTCGACGGGTGCGATTTCGGGATCAACTTCATTCCTCATACCAAAGAGGTGACGACCTGGGGCGCGGTGAAGTTCGGAGATCGGGTCAATCTGGAAATCGACACGCTGGCCCGGTATGTGGCTCGATTGGCCGAAGTTTCGTGATCGCCAGCAAAGAAATTGCGTCGCGTTAGGTACGGCCCACTTCGTTTGCGGACTGGCCTTTGCGCGCGCGCTGGTCTATCCCGCGATGTAACACCTGCTCTGTGAAAGGCTGCCCCATGAGCTTTGAAACACCCGGACCGGTCGAGGCCCAGCTGCGCGACGCGATCAGCCCGATCGAAGAGATCATCGAAGAGGCGCGCCAGGGCCGGATGTACATTCTGGTCGATCACGAGGACCGCGAAAACGAAGGCGACCTGGTGATCCCGGCGGAATTCGCCGATGCCGAAGCGATCAATTTCATGGCCACCCATGGCCGCGGGCTGATCTGCCTGCCGATGACGGCTGAGCGGATCGACCGGCTGGGCCTGCCGATGATGGCCGTGAACAACTCGTCGCGGCACGAGACGGCCTTTACCGTTTCGATCGAGGCGCGCGAAGGCGTCAGCACCGGGATCTCGGCTGCCGATCGGGCGCTGACCATCGCCACCGCGATCAACGAGCAGAACACCATGGCGCATCTGGCCACGCCCGGCCATGTCTTTCCGCTGCGCGCCAAGCGGGGCGGGGTGCTTGTGCGTGCCGGCCACACCGAGGCCGCCGTGGACATTTCGCGCCTGGCCGGGCTGAACCCCTCGGGCGTGATCTGCGAGATCATGAAGCCCGACGGCACCATGGCACGACTGCCCGATCTGGTCGAATTCGCCAAGGAGCATGGGCTGAAGATCGGCACAATCAGCGACCTGATCTCGTACCGCGCGCGTCACGACAATCTTGTGGTCGAGACCGCGCGCCGGATGGTCACGTCGGAATATGGCGGCGAGTGGGAGATGCGGATCTTCACCGATCAGACCCACGGGATCGAACATGTGGTGATGATCAAGGGCGACATCAGCACGCCCGAGCCCGTCCTGACCCGCACCCATGCGTTGCACGAGGCCTCGGACATTCTGGGCCTTGGTCCGAAGTCGCCGCAGGAACTGCCGCGCGCGATGGAAAAGATCGCCGCCGAGGGGCGTGGCGTGGTCTGCCTGTTCCGCAACCCGCGCAACTCGTTGTACGCGGCCGAGGACGAAGGCCCGCGCACCATCAAGCAAACCGGTCTGGGCGCGCAGATCCTGTCCAAGATGGGCATCAAGGAACTGGTGCTGCTGACCGACTCGCCGCAGACGAAATACCTGGGTCTGGACGCCTTTGGCCTGTCCATCGTCGGGACCCGCTCGATTCTCAAGGATGACTGAGCATGGCTGAGCAAGACAAACACGGCGTTCTGCCGACTCCGAAATTCGATGACCCGGTCAAGCTGCTGATCGTCGTGGCCCCGTTCTATCGCGCCATCGCCGACGAGCTGGTTCGCGGCGCCAAGGCCGAGATCGAGGCCGCCGGCGGCAGTTGCGAGGTGGTCGAGGTGCCCGGCGCGCTCGAGATCCCGACCGCGATTGCCATGGCCGACCGCCAGTGCAACTTTGACGGCTATGTGGCGCTGGGCTGCGTGATCCGGGGCGAGACCACGCATTACGAAACCGTCTGCAACGATTCCAGCCGGGCGATCCAGCTGCTGGGCCTGCAGGGGCTGTGCATCGGCAACGGCATCCTGACGGTTGAAAATGACGCGCAGGCCGAAGTGCGCGCAAATCCGGAAAAGATGAACAAAGGTGGCGGCGCGGCGGCTGCGGCCTTGCATCTGATCGCGCTCAGACGTAAGTGGGGCGCTTCGAAAAAGGGCGTCGGATTCAAGCCGCCGTCCGAGTCCATCCTCGTGGCGGGCGACAGCAACGGATCAACGACAGCATGACCCAGACAGACACGCCGAAACCGGCAAACCGGAAACGCCTGATGAAATCCGCCGCGCGGCTGTATGCCGTGCAGGCGCTGTTCCAGATGGAGCAGTCGGGCCAGACGACCGAGCAGGTGGTCAACGAGTTTCTGGATCACCGGTTCGGCGCGGTCTACGAGTGCGACGAGATGTTGGAAGGCGACAGCACGCTGTTTCGCAAGCTGGTGGATGATGCTGTGAACTATCAGGCGCCGATCGACCAGATGACCGACCGTGCGCTGGTGGCCAAGTGGCCGATCTCGCGCATCGACCCGACCCTGCGGGCACTGTTCCGCGCGGCCGGCGCCGAGCTGAGCCAGAGCGACACGCCGCCCAAGGTGGTCATCACCGAATTCGTCGACGTGGCGCGTGCCTTCTTCCCCGAAGGAAAAGAGCCGAAATTCGTCAACGCGGTACTGGATCACATGGCCCGCGAGGCCAAGCCCGAGGCGTTCTGACGCGCCACGGGCGATTTTACCCGGCACAAAATTGCGCTAGACTCCTGTCGTGTGAAGGAGGTGCGTCATGCCGAAACTGATCCGTCTTTACATCACCCAGGTCGCGCTCGGCTTTGTGGTCTCGGCTGTGTTTGTCGCGGTGCTGCTGCTTGTGAACGTGGCCAACCTGCGTCACCTCATCACCGGGTCCGACATCGGCTTTATCGCGCTGATCATGATCTGGTTCATGAACGGGATCGTCTTTGCAGGCGTCCAATTCGCCTATGCGATCATGAGCATGGCCGAAAAGCCCAAAGGCCCGCGTGGAGGCACGCCGGTCGCGGTCAAGTTGGAGCCCGTGCGCGTCGAAGCGCGCCGGTCGTGATGGGCCAGAGCCGCTTTGCGCTTGTTTTGACCAATTTGTCGACAGCCACAGCCCTTTGCGCGTGAACACTTTCGCATCGATAGAGCCGGAACTGTCGCAATCGAGTGCTCAATTGTTCCCGGAAGAAGACTGAGGAAACCTCTCAACGGCGGGACTTCCCCGCGCGTCGGGTTTGAAGGACATCCCCTGATCAGAAGGCGGCGGGACCACCAGGCAACCGTGCGGTTTTGATTCCCGAGGACCTGTATGTACAGGTGGGCGCCAGGTAAACGGGCCAGGACCCGAACAGAGCCAGCTCCCTCGGAATTGCTTAAGGCCACCGGAATGCTACCAGTCACGAGAAGGGCAGAACCCGCCAAGCGCCTAAGTAGGGCGCAACACTCAGTTGCACAAGGGGCATGCTCAACAGTTTTTGGTCTGGGTCGTGCGGAAGTTGATTGTAGGGGCAAATCTTGGGCATGCGGGCCGGGTCAGATCCAGGATGATGATCAAAACCTGCCAACTTGACAATTTGTTCACTAATTGTTCACACTCTGCGCATGACAGTTGAACTTCAGCCCGGACAAAGACTGGCCAGGGGTGTCTCTAGACACCTAGTGACGCACGGCTTTGTTTCGATTGAGGAATTCGTCCCGACCCGCGGGTTGCGCGTTGACGTCATGGGGTTGGGGCCAAAGGGCGAGCTTTGGGTGATCGAGTGCAAGTCAAGCCGGGCCGACTATATGTCCGATTCGAAGTGGCAGGGTTATCTGGATTGGTGCGACCGCTTCTTCTGGGCGGTGGACACGGACTTTCCCACCGAACTGCTGCCCGCTGAAACCGGACTTATCATTGCGGATGCTTATGACGCCGAGATCGTACGCATGTCCCCCGAGACCAAGTTGGCCGGGGCAAGACGCAAAAAGATGATCCAGAAATTTGCCATGGACGCCGCGCGGCGGTTGCATGGCTTGCGTGATCCGCGGCTTTGACTTCAGCTTTTGACGGCGCGTGCGGCCTGTGCTGCGGCGCGGATCTCGTCGGCGATTTCCTCGGCTTCTTCCGGGTCGAAATCCATGGGGATTTCAAGCTCGCCCGCCTCGATGAACAGGCGCACCATTCCATGGTCGGTCGGACCGATCTGAAGGTTCGCTTCGATGTCACGTTCGGTATTGATGCCCATTCTCGCCTCCGGGGACTGAGCGTTTCTGCTAGCCTGCAACGCAATGGGAATCAAGCGGAGTGTGTGGCCGATGCTGCAAGGGGACAATGCTGAGATCCGGCCGTTTCGCGAAGATGACCGCGATTGGCTGGTCGAGCGCCACGGAACACTTTACGCGCGGGATGAAGGATTTGACGAGAGCTTCGCTCCGCTGGTGGCCCGTATTCTGGACGAATTTGTCGCCGGGCGTGATCCCCAACGCGAGAGGGGATGGATCGTTGAAAGTGACGGAAAGCGCCTTGGTAGTATTTTCTGTGTCGCGCAGGATGAAACTACCGCCAAACTGCGGCTTTTTTTGCTGGAACCCGACGCGCGGGGCAGGGGACTTGGGGCGCGGCTTTTGATGACATGCATGGATTTTGCGCGATCCGCGGGCTATGCGTCGATGGTGTTGTGGACCCACGAAAGCCACAGGGCTGCCTGCAAGCTGTACCAAGCGTATGGATGGCGCCTGACCGACAGCAAACCGGTTCATTCCTTCGGCGTCGATCTCATCGAACAAAGCTGGTCAATTCGACTTTAAGGCTCTTGCAATCCCCGAACGCGTTCGTTAAATCGCCCCTCACGAGTGCCGCCTTAGCTCAGTTGGTTAGAGCGCTGGATTGTGGATCCAGAGGTCCCCTGTTCAAGCCAGGGAGGCGGTACCATCTCCCCTCGACAAGACTGCTCGTCCGCCGCTTTTGACGTGCGCTGTTTTTCCGTTAGTAGGGTTGGGATTAACGAGGCCGGTCGCAAGAGATTTGCGGTGCAACTGGCGGAATTAGTTTGGTTTTTACTGGTCCCTTTTACGCCGTAACCCAAAATTCTGGGATTATTTGAGAGGGCAATCGACTCCAGATGGGACCTGTTGTCTGCTTCCGTGGTGCTTAGGGCGCTTGCGTCCGAAGGTCGGTTACACGTGTAGCGGTGCACCAGTGGGCCCAGACATTCCCCCGTACGGAATTCGACCCTCGCAGCATTGGTGCGCTTTGTGTAAGAAGAAGGTCAAAGGCAGTTCGGGAACAGGCGTAAATGTCTCAGACCATTACCGTATTCACGACGATGAAAAACGAAGGCCCCTACATGCTGGAGTGGGTCGCATTTCATCGGACTTTGGGCGTCGATCACTTTGTGATCTTCACCAATGACTGCGAGGACGGTACCGACAGAATTGCACAACGGCTTGAGCAGATGGGTTTGGCATCCCACGTCCCAAATGCTGTGCCTGAGGGTGGAAACCCCCAGCACCAGATGCTCCGGCGGGCACGGCGACATCCCAAGGTCAAAGAAGCCGATTGGCTGATGTGCCTTGATGTCGATGAGTTTTGGAACATTCGATGCGGCGACAACAGCTTCGCGGCCTTGATTGATGCCGTTGAACAGAAGGCAGGACAATCGGTGGACGCCATTTCGTTCGCATGGCGGTTGTTTGGGACGTCGGGCAATATCAGTTTTGACGACACGCCCGTGACACGGTCATTTTGCATGGCGGATCAGGAGTTTCCCTATCATTCGGGTCGCGCATATGGTCTGAAAACGCTGTTTCGGAACAATGGCAAGTTCACTCGGTTCGGACCGCACAGACCCAAGGGCATTGAAGAGGGCAAAGAGGCCGAGGTCGCATGGTCGGACGCGGGCGGAAATCTGTTTCCGGCCGAGAATGTCGGTTGGCGCGCTTGGCGGAATTTCGACCATTCCTTCGGACGGCTCCATCATTATTCCGTTCGATGTCTGGATGGCTTTCTTATCAAGCGGGACCGGGGGCGGACCAACCACGTAAAGGTGGATCAGGGGCAATCCTACTGGTCGGACATGAATGCAAACAAGGTTCAGGACACCTCGATCCAGCCGATCGCCCAGCGTGCAGCACCGTTGCTTGACGAACTCAAATCGAATCCCGAACTGCGCGAATTGCACGAACGGGCCTGCGACTGGCACCGCGCCAAAATCGCCGAAATCAAGATGCGCCCCGATTGGGTGGAGTTCCGGTCTTGGCTGGCCGACAATCTGGTGTGACGGCCATGGCGGACGACCTGACCAAAGCGCAGCTGCAACCTGACCACCCGGATCGGAAGACCGGCCATGAACGCATTCTGACCGATCCGCCTCCGCCTTGGTTTGTCGAGATTTACCCCGGCGGGGACGGGACGGGGTTTCTGCAAAAGCTCGACCGTCACTCGGTTCTCTTCCACCAGCGTGACCCGGCGCGGCTGGTCGTCAGTTTTGACAATATTGCAAATGCCAATGACCTGTCCTTTGCCCGCGAGCCGTGGGGCTGGAAGTTTTTCCGGGACGAGGGATGGTCCCATCTGGGCGTGATCGCCCGCACAAAGGCATGGTATCGCGACCCCGAAATCATCGGTTATTTCGAGGACAAGGCGCGCGAGGGTTTTTTTGACAAGTTCGATCAGGTCGTTTTTGCCGGAGCGTCCATGGGAGGGTTCGCCGCGTTGACCTTCTCGGCGCTGGTGCCGGGTGCGATCGTCATTGCTTTCAATCCTCAGACCACATTGGACGAGCGGCGGGTCCCTTGGGAAACTCGCTATCGGTTCGGTCGTGTCCAGGACTGGGATCTGCCGCTGAGTGACGCTGTCGAAACCGTTCAGGCCGCCGCCCGGGCCTATGTGTTTTACGACCCGTTTTTTGACTTGGACAGGCAACAGGTCACACGGCTGCAGGGCGGCAATGTCGTTCTTCTCAAAACCTGGTTCGCCAACCACTTCGCCGCACCAATGCTGCGGAAACTCAATCTATTGAAGCCGGTGATGCAGCAGGCGATGCGTGGGACCCTGGAGCCGTCCGAGTACTACAAGATGATGCGTGCCCGCCGGAGATTGCCGATCTACATGCGCGGCATTGAAGCCGTGGGCGAAGAACGTCACCCAAAGCTGGTAGTGGCCGCCCGCCAGCGGTTCCGGGCCATGCGCCGGGCTATGGCGGCAGGGGACGCGTCATGACGCCCAAACGGGGCGTGTTCATCGGCCAGCGCAAGGACCGCATGGGTGCCCGACTGCTGATGATGCTGACCTGCATACGCCTGGCCGAGGATTTCGACGCGGATTATCGGGTCAACTGGTTTCCACCCGGGGCAGATGCCCCCGAACTGGACAACCCGGAAGAGCTGTTCGATCCCGAATGGATCAAGTCTCAATTTCTGGATCAGAAAACTCACGATCGGCTGGCGAAGGATGCGCTGCCGGTCTGGAGCTTTTTGGGCGACGCGACGCCCGATCGGCTGATGGCGCATCTGGCCGCCGGCCGTTCGGTCTTGGTCGAAGAGGGGTTTGAGGTTCTTGCCTTTCCTTGGGAGGATATTGAGGCGATCCGCCCGCGCTACCGCGAGTTCATTCACCGTATCGGGTTCACTCTGCATATCCGGCACATCATGGGGCTTGCCGATGCCAGGCTCTCGGGGCAGGGCGTTTCTGCCTACCATATCCGGCGCGGTGACATCCTGAACGCGCTGCCCTGGAAGCACACCACTTGGCCGGCAAAGGTCGAGCCGGAAGAACTCTACGATATGCATCTTTCCAAGAGGCTGGACCGGCCCGCGATCATGTTCTCGGACCAGCCCGAACTGATTGCGCGGTTTCAAAAGCGTTATCCGAACCTGATGCAGATGTCCGACATTGCGAACCTGTCGGGAATGACCCGAGCACAGCGCGACTTTCTCGAGCTTTACGCGATGTCCCGGGCCGAGCAGGTGATCGCTCCGTTCATCTCGGCTTTTTCCATGGCGGCCGCACGGATATCTGGGCAGCAAAGACTGGTATTCCGCGATGTCCTGACCGAGGCTGAACTGGACGAGGCAAACGAAAACGTCATCCGACGTGTGGCGCAAGGGCCCGAGACTTTTCTGAACCCGTCAGAGGCCGCCCATGTCTATGCCAAGGCCGCGCAATACCTGTGCGCTCAGGATCGGTGCCAAGAGGCTTACGATCTGGGTCAGCCCATCCTCGATGCCGGGGCGGACAACGCTTTTCTGCCCCTGTTGCAGGCGTTGAATGCGTTCTACCTGGGCAAGTGGAAGGAAAGCGAGCAGTTGGCCCGGGACGGGTTGGAAAACCCGCATCTTTGGCCCGAAGATCACGCGGTTCTGACTGCATTGCGGGGGGCCATCCTTGGCACCAGAAAGAAACGCTGGGCTGCCGGGTGTCATTTCGCAAAAGCGTTTTGGGCCAAACCGTTGCGACCCGATGTTGTGGTTTTGGGTTCGCGCATGCTGTACCGCGACCAACTGCCCGTTCGACTGTTTCCGCCGGTGGATTGGTCCCTGCAGCGCAGGCTGCGCCAACGTCGGTTTCCGCCATTCAACAACCTGTACCTTGTCCAGCACAAGGTGATCGTGAGGGCGCCCTGCAATTTCGACATGATCCTGCTTGATTGGTCCGATCTTTCCCTGGACCAGCGCGCCAGGCGGCTGCAGGACAGCGGTCCGCGCCTGCAAGCTTTGTGGGCCGGGCTGACTGCGATCGACGACGTGCCGGAACAGGACCCCGCTGTGGAAAGCCTGTCATCGTTGCTGCAATGGCGCATGGGCGAGGTTGCCGTCGAGGCGGCAATTGATGCCGCCCGGGACGTGGTCTTGCGGTGCCCTGACAACCCTCTGTACCACAAACGTCTTGCCGAGCTTTATGCCGATGCCGGTGACCGACGACAGGCGCGATTGACTATGGCCGAGGCGCTGGCTTGTGACCCTGACAGCGCGTTTCTGGTTTTCGCGATGGGGCAACTCTTGGTGCGCATCGGCGCTGAAGAGCAGGCCGAGGCGCAGATCCTGCACGCGGCCGAGCTGGACGACATCACCGCTGCCATTCAAGGGGCCGCGGGTCAGATTTGCCTGAAGCGTGGTGAAAAACAGCGGGCGCAAGTGTTTCTGCAACGGGCCAAGGCGTTGTGCCCAACCTACAAACGGTTCTCCAACCAGCTCAAAAGGGCAGAGGGGTAACATGCGGGCCTTTCGCAATATCCAGCACCATTCAGGGTCATCTGTGTGCAAACACGCCCAAGGTTTCGACTTGGTCACCGCCTGCAATGGAATTACTCTGGCGGACAAACACTGGTCTTGCGTGCCCGCGCCCGGCCTGCAAGGCGCCAAAAACTGAGGCAAAAATGGTCGATCAGCCCCCCCGCTTTGTCAGCGTTACCCCGATGAAGAACGAAGGCCCGTTCGTTCTGGAATGGGTCGCGCACAATCAGGCTATTGGCATCGACCAGATGGTCGTGATGACGAATGACTGCACGGACGGGACGGATGCGCTGCTCGAGCGGCTGGACCAGCGCGGGGTTCTGATCCATGTGGACAACAATTCCCGCCGCGCAACAAGCCCTCAGAAACGCGCGTACAAACGCTTTTTGCAGATGGACATCGCGGGGCCTGAAGACTGGGTGATCGTGATCGACGCCGACGAGCAGATCAATGTAAAGACGGGTGACAACACGTTGAAATCATTGGTTGATGCCGTGCCGGATGCCAAGATGATTTCAATGACCTGGCGCTTGTTCGGCAATGCCGGAGTGGTTCAATACGAAGACAGATTCCTGTCCGACCAATTCCGCCGTGCTGCCCCCGAGCGCAAACCCAGACCGGCGCAGGCATGGGGATTGAAGACGATGTTCCAGCGGCACTTGTGGGATGTGATCGGTGTTCACCGCCCCAAACGTCCGACGGTCGACCGCATGGAAGACTGCCACTGGTACAATGGTTCGGGTCAGCCAATGCCCGAGCGGTATTTTACAAGCAGTTGGCGGTCGGCGCGGGACTCGGTCGGATATGACCTTGTGCAGCTCAACCACTACGCTCTGAAGTCCTGCGAGAGCTACTTGGTCAAGAAAGTGCGGGGACGGGCTCATCACACGGGCGACAGCCTGGGCTTGGAATACTGGAACATCATGAACCAGAACGCAGTGGTCGAGACATCGATCGATGCGATTGCCGCACGCAAGCGGGACTGTTTCGACGAACTGATGTCAGACCCTGAAACGGCTCGCTTGCACCGCCAGTCCTGCGAACTGCACCGCAAACAGATATCGGAACT
Source organism: Ruegeria sp. B32 (assembly GCF_025141855.1). Taxonomy (NCBI): domain Bacteria; kingdom Pseudomonadati; phylum Pseudomonadota; class Alphaproteobacteria; order Rhodobacterales; family Roseobacteraceae; genus Ruegeria; species Ruegeria sp. B32. The sequence goes on from NZ_CP081106.1 coordinate 1,282,579, forward strand.
GCTGGGCACGTCCGAGATGCAGGAGTTGATGCATCAGATGACCACGCAGGCCGATACCATGACAAGAGGCGCGACCTGATGCTGTGGTTGCATTTGGGGATGCCGAAGACCGGGACGACGGCCTTGCAGTCCTATCTGCGCAACAATGCGTCGGCCTTGTCGGATTCCGGGCTCAGATACATGGAGGCCGGACGTCGCAGACTGGAAGGGGACGATCGCCCCAAGGTCAGCCACAATCTGTTGGCGTTCCACATGAACCAGTCAACAGAACCGATGGACAAGTACCGTGAGGCCGTTGCGCGCGAGTACGAGGCACATGGCGGCAAGGCCTGCCTGATGTCGTCGAAAATGTTCTATTCGGCCGATCTTGGACGGCTTGCGCAGCTCTTCACCGAAATACCCGCACGCGAAATGCGTGTGGTATTCTATTGCCGCCGCTACTCCGATTTCTTTGAGGCGGATTACAAGCAGAGGGCCAAAAATGGCCGTTTGCCAGCCGACGGTTCAGCCTTGATTCGGGACCAGCTGGCGAAGATCAAGGCCGAGCCTCACTCGGTTTCTTTTTCCGGCGCGGTTTCCCGCATCCGCAACGCGTTCCCGGGTGTCACGGTTGTGCCGGCACTCTATGATCGCGACGAAATGTTGAATGGCAATATCGTCGATGACTTCCTGAACAGACTGGGCGTGTCGCGACCCGGAGGGGAGGTTGCCAGTGAGCCTGCCAATCCGACACTGTCCCGCGCTGCAAGTGAAGCCTTTGGCGTTGTCACGCGAGCCATCGGGCGCAAGCGTAGCCGCCAACTGCGTCGTCAGGTACCCAAAGAACCCATCATGTTCCGGCGCCACGACGTTCTGGAACCCGAGGAACGGGCATGGCTTGATACCTATTTGACCGAGGCCGACGAAGGGTTTCGGGCTGAGTTCTTTCCCGACCGGGACACTCTGTTCAAACCGGTCTGGCTGAGCCCGGACGAAGTCAGGTTTCGTCGTGATGCGCCGGACGAGATCGTTGCGTTCAAGCAGGCTGCAGAAATCGTGTTCAGAATGGCCTTGGGTGAATAGGCTGGCGGCGCCAAAGACTCAATCAAGCGAGATCTGCTGTCGTTGCTTCCCGGTGGTCTTGTCGAAGATCAGGATGCGGTTGTCATCGGTCACCACGGCGAACCAGTTGTTTCCGATGGTCACGGCTTGGGCCTTTGCACCGTCCGGCAGTTCGATCTGATCGGGCAGGGTGGGGGTCCGGTCGGATAGACGGATGACAATCAAGGCGAATGTCACTAGAACCCCGCCAATCATCACCGCGGTCAGCAGCATGACCATGCGGCGCAGAAGGCGCAACTGAGGCGTTTCCTGCGGTTCTTGGGGATCTGAAGGGACAGTCATGGGCACCCGGCAAATAGACTTCGTTATCGCGGACGCTCCGCCGCCCCGCCTTGATAAGGCGCTTTCGCGGGATGTGCCAGCAGGTGAAAGCCTGTCGCGTACCCGGCTCGCCCGGCTGATCGAAGAGGGCGCGGTTCTGGTCGACGGCAAGGTCGTGCTCGACGCCAAAGCCAAAGTGCCGGAAGGCGCCGTTGTGTCCATAACCGTCTCCGAAGCGGACGAGAGTCACATCGGGGCCGAGGACATTCCGCTGGACATCGTGCATGAAGACGCTGACCTGATCGTGATCAACAAGCCTGCGGGCATGGTCGTCCACCCGGCACCGGGGTCGCCCAACGGCACTTTGGTGAACGCCCTGCTGCACCACTGTGGCGAGGAATTGTCGGGGGTAGGCGGGGTCAAGCGGCCGGGCATCGTGCACCGGATCGACAAGGATACCAGCGGGTTGCTGGTGGTTGCCAAATCGGACGCCGCCCACCAGGGGCTGGCGGCCCAGTTCGAGGCGCACAGCGTCGAGCGATACTATCGCGCGGTCTGCTATGGCGTTCCGGATGCCAATGACCCGCGGCTGCGCGGTGTCAAAGGCGTGAGTTTTGAGCCCGGCAACGTGATGCGAATCACAACGCAACTGGCCCGGCACAAACATGATCGGCAGAAACAGGCGGTGTTTTTTCATGGCGGGCGCCATGCCGTGACACGTGCGCGCGTCGTTGACGTGTTCGGAAAACCCGGCGCGGTATCATTGATCGAGTGCTGGCTGGAAACCGGACGCACCCACCAGATCCGGGTGCACATGGCACATGCGGGCCACGGCTTGGTGGGCGACCCGGTCTATGGCGGCAAGCGTAAACTGTCGGCCCGGTCGTTTGATGCAGACGCTGCGGAGGCGGTGCGTGCGTTCCCGCGCCAAGCCCTGCACGCGGCCGTCCTGGGCTTTGTTCATCCCGTTTCCGGCGAGGAAATGCGTTTTGAGGCCGCATTGCCGCAAGATATCGAGGCACTCATCTCAGTTCTGAAACAACCTGCAAAGTCTCGTGACTAAGACTTTCTTAGCTTTCCTTTATCGTTCCTTAATCCCAGACTGTTAACACCTGCTCTTGAATGGTCCTGAACGTGGCCCCATATCCATGTTAAGGGCGTAAACATTTGTCCAAGGGACGTGATACATGGCAAATTACAAAAATCTCCCCGTGCCTACGCCAGAAGGTGGGTTGAACCGGTATCTGCAGGAAATCCGCAAATTCCCCCTGCTGGAGCCGGAAGAGGAGTACATGCTGGCCAAACGTTGGGTCGAAGAGCAGGACACCGAAGCGGCGCACAAGATGGTGACATCGCATCTGCGACTGGCCGCCAAGATCGCCATGGGCTATCGCGGCTATGGTTTGCCGCAGGCCGAGGTGATTTCCGAGGCCAATGTGGGCCTGATGCAAGCCGTCAAGCGGTTCGATCCGGAAAAAGGCTTCCGTCTGGCGACCTATGCGATGTGGTGGATCCGCGCCTCGATCCAGGAATACATCCTGCGATCCTGGTCGCTTGTGAAACTGGGCACCACCTCGGCGCAGAAAAAGCTGTTCTTCAACCTGCGCAAGGCGAAAGCACGGATTGGCGCGTTGGAGGAGGGCGACCTGCACCCGGACAATGTCAAGCGGATCGCCAATGACTTGGGCGTGACCGAAGAAGAGGTCATCAGCATGAACCGCCGCATGTCGGGTGGGGATGCGTCGCTGAACGCCACGGTCGGGTCCGAGGGCGAAGGCACCATGCAGTGGCAGGACTGGCTGGAAGACGAAGATGCCGACCAGGCCGGCGATTATGAAGCCCGCGAAGAGCTTGAGGTGCGCCGCGAGTTGCTGACCGAGGCGCTGGACGTCCTGAACGACCGCGAAAAGGACATCCTGACCCAGCGCCGGTTGATGGATCAGCCCGTGACGCTCGAGGAACTGAGTACGCAGTACAATGTCAGCCGCGAACGCATCCGTCAGATCGAGGTGCGCGCCTTTGAAAAGCTGCAGAAAAAGATGCGTGAGTTGGCGCGTGAAAAGGGCATGCTGGCCACCGCCTGATCACGGCAATCAGATGAACAAGCGGCCCGGGGAAACCCGGGCCGTTTTTTTCGTCATGTCCTACTGCAGCTGTTGGCGGAATACCCGCACCATGTTTTCGCCCATGACCTTGCGGATCTGCGCTTCGGTCAGGCCTTCGTCCAACAAGGCCGAGGTCAGCGCCGCCAGTTCCGACGTGTCAAACGCGGTCTCGACCGAGCCGTCATAGTCGGACCCCAGTGCCACATGGCCTTCCCCGACCGTTTCGATGGCTGCCTTGATCATTTTGGCAATTCCCGCCGGGGCGATGTCGCCGCAAGTGACGTCGGCCCAATATCCCATCCCGATGACACCGCCGGTCGCGGCGATTTCCTTCATCAGGTCATCGGGATAGTTGCGCTTGACCGGGCAGAACCCGTGAAGACCGCCATGGCTGACGATCAGCGGCTCGTCGGTCAGGGCCAGCACGTCGCGCGCCACTTGCGGGCTGGAATGGGCCAGGTCGATCACCACCGGGCGCTTGGCCAATTCGGCCACCACCTGCCGCCCGAATTCGGTCAGGCCCGTGTTCCCGGTGCCGTGAAGCGAGCCTCCCAGTTCGTTGTCAAAGAAATGCTGAAGCCCGAACACCCTGTGGCCCGCCTCGAATATCGGGTCGAGATTGGCCAGATCGCCCTCCAGCGGATGGGCGCCTTCGATCCCCAGAATGCCGCCCACGACCTTTTCTCCGCGCGCGCGGGCCTCGAGCACCGCATCCAGATCCGCGCGGGTCTTGATGACCTTTAGATGTCCGTTTGAGGCGGCCTCGAACCGGTGCAGTTTCTCAGCCTGATAAATTGCGCGCTCCTTAAGGCTGTCCCAGGTGCGCAGCGGCCAAAGCTGACCGATGGCCAGAAGGGTGATGTTGTCGAATGCCTCGGCCGAGTTTGCCTCGTAATTCTGCCCGGCCGGTGATTTGGTCACGGCGGTGAACACCTGCAGGGCCACGTTCCCTTCGATCAGCCGGGGAATATCCACCTGGCCGCGGGTTCCGCGCTCGGTCAGGTCGCGGCTCCACAACAGCGGATCGGCATGCAGGTCGCCCACGATCAGGGTTTCGTGCAGAGCCGCGGCAGTGTCGGACACCGGATATGGGTCGTGGTCGATCACGTTGTTGCGCGCGTTTTCGACATACGGCGGCACTACCACGAAAAAAATCACGGCCCCGATGACGACCACAGCCGCCGTGAGGCCTGCCAGCCATTTCAGAAATCTTCTCACGTTAGTCCCTCCCGTTTGTCATGCGCAGATTACGGGTGTCCCGCGCACAGAAAAGCCTGACTTGGCGTCGCTTGGCTGATACAGAAGGCGCAATAGATGTTGGCGCAAACATTTCAGCGCGGAACATGGTCAAATACGGAGGAAACCATGCACAAGCCGGTTCAATGGGGCATTCTGGGGGCGGCGAAATTCGCACGCCAATTCATGGGTCCGGCGATCCATGCGGCCTCGGGCGCGCGTTTGTCTGCCTTGGCGACTTCGGATCCGGCGAAAGCCGGTCCATTCCAGAACTTCTGCCCGGACCTTACGGTCTTTGACGACTATGACGCGCTGCTGGCTTCGCCCGAAGTCGAGGCGGTCTATATCCCGCTGCCGAACCACCTGCATGTGGAATGGAGCCTGAAGGCGCTGGAGGCCGGCAAGCACGTTCTGTGTGAAAAGCCGATGACCATGCGCGCGGAGGAGTTCGAAGCTCTGATCCACAAGCGCGACCAGACCGGGCTGCTGGCGGCCGAGGCCTATATGATTGTGCACCACCCTCAGTGGCAGCACGTGCGCGACCTGATCGCCGACGGCGCCATCGGTGATCTGGTGCATGTCACGGGCGCATTCAGTTTCGACAACAGAGCCGACACCGGCAATATCCGCAACCGCGCCGAAACCGGCGGGGGCGGGCTGCGCGACATCGGCGTCTATGTCATCGGGTCGGCCCGTTTTGCGACGGGGCAGGAACCGGACGCCGTGCAATCGGCCATCCGCTGGGAGGATGGCATCGACGCGTTCACGGAAATACGTGCGCAATTTCCCGGCTTTACCTATTCAGCTTACGTCTCGATCCGCATGCATCCGTATCAGGAAATGGTCTTTCACGGCGAACGCGGCCTGATCCGCCTGACCGCGCCGTTCAACGCGCGAGTGTTTGGCGAGGCACGGGTCGAGCTGCATCGCCCAGGTTTGGAAGTTCTTGTGACGCGCTTCCCAGCCGACGATCACTACAAGCTGCAGGTCGAGGCGTTTTGCCGGTCCGTTCGCGCGGGCGACGAATACCCGTGTCCGCTCGAATTCTCGCGCGGGACGCAGGCGATGATCGACCGGGTGTTCGACGGCGCAACACCGCTCTGACTTGCGTGATCAGCCACCCCGGGCCTAAACTGGTGAGCACCTGAACAGGAGGGGGCCATGGCCGGAGGCTGGGCGCGCGACGGCGCTGTAAGTGAACAGATCGAGGCTTCGATTTCAGACGAGCTGGCACGGATGCAGGCGAAAAAGCGCCCGGTCGGTGAAAGCCTGACCCATTGTGCAGAGTGCGAAGAACCGATCCCCGAGAAGCGCCGACTGGCGATCCCCGGGGTCAAGCTGTGTCTGGATTGCCAGCAAGAGCGTGATGGTGCTTTCAAGGCCCGCGGCGGTATCAATCGGCGCGGCTCCAAGGACAGCCAGCTCAAGTGAAGGAGGCCGGCAAAGACGGCGGTTCCCTTTTTCAGAATGGCCTGTTTCTTGGGTTCCTGGCCGCATTTCTTTGGGGCACGCACAGCGTCATCGTGCGCTACCTGACCGGAGATCTGGGTGGCATGCAAATTGCCACAACCAGGCTGTTCATAGCTGCTTTGGCCATCTACGGCATGTTGCGTGCGATGAGTGCGCCGGTTTCCGTCCAGCTCCGGGATTGGAACTTCCGTCTTGCGGTTTTGGCGACGGTCATCAACTACATTCTGTTTCATATCGGGCTTGAACACACCGGTGCAGGCAGCGCGATGGTGTTGGAAAATACCGCGCCGTTCTTTGTTCTGGTTTTCTTGTATTTCTTCGCCGACACCCCTGTTGGAAAAACCGATGTTCTGGCGACCCTTCTGGCCATCTTGGGGGTCTTTCTTACGGTTTTCCGCGATTTCGAAGGCGGCGGGGACCCGGTTCTGGGGGATATGATGGAAATTGGGGCCGGGGTCAGCTGGGCGGTGTTCCTGATCGCCAGCAGCCGGGCCATGCGCGCGTCGAAATCGACGGCCGAGCGTCTGAATTTCCTGTTTGGTGTGTTCCTTTGCTCGGCCGTAATTCTGCTTCCGCTGTCCGTTTTTGCGCTGCGGATGCCATCCGGCAACGATTTGGTGTTTTTAGTCTTGCTGGGCGTTTTCCCGACTGCGCTGGCCTATTACCTTTGGTACGAGGCCGCCGCGCGAGTGTCGACGTTGACCGCGACCCTTTTGTTCGCCACCTCGGTGGTGTTCACCTTCGTCAATTCGTCAATTTTTCTGGGGGCACCGATCACCCCAATGGCTGCGATTGGGGCGGGATTGATCGTATTCGCGGTGTTCCTCACGACCAGAAAAAACTAGGCGACAGCCGGAACAGGGTTATCGGCGGCGCCACCAGCGCCGCAGCAGGTTGACGTCCATGGCGGCAACCATGATGCCCAAGGGGATCATCCAAAACCCCAGAACCGGAAGGAAGCCGAAGGCGCCTGCGACGATCAACAAAAGACCCACGACAAACCGCAGCCCCCGCGGGACATTGCGGCGGATCCGGGCGAGAACAGGGCGCAGGCGGTCCTTGATGGCCCGCCAGCGCCCCTTGTCGGTTGGGTCTGTCACCCCTCCAGGGCCTCCAGTTCGTCGATCATCCCCGAGATCATCGACAGACCCTTATCCCAGAATTTCGGGTCGCTGGCATCCAGCCCGAACGGGGCCAAAAGCTCTTTGTGGTGCTTGGAGCCGCCCGCGCGGAGCATCTCGAAGTACTTTTCCTCGAACCCGTCCGCGCCGCTTTCATAGACCGAGTACAGCGCGTTCACCAATCCGTCGCCGAATGCATAGGCGTAGACATAGAAGGGCGAATGAACAAAGTGCGGGATATAGGCCCAAAAGGTCTCGTACCCTTCCATGAATTCAAACGCCGGGCCAAGGCTTTCGGCCTGAACGCTCATCCACAGGGCGTTGATGTCGTCCGGCGTCAGTTCGCCCTCGCGGCGGGCGGCGTGCAGCTTGCATTCAAAGTCGTAGAAGGCGATCTGGCGGATCACCGTGTTGATCATGTCCTCGACCTTGCCGGCCAGCAGAACCTTGCGCTGCTCGGGCGTTTCGGCCTGATCCAGCATCTTGCGGAAGGTCAGCATCTCGCCGAAGACGCTGGCAGTTTCGGCCAGCGTCAGGGGCGTCGATGACAGCATCTCACCCTGACCGGCAGCCAGCACCTGATGCACGCCGTGGCCCAACTCGTGCGCAAGCGTCATCACGTCGCGCGGTTTGCCCAGGTAGTTGAGCATCACGTAAGGATGCACCTCGGTCACGGTAGGGTGCGCGAAGGCGCCCGGAGCCTTGCCCGGTTTCACCGCCGCGTCGATCCAGCCTTTCGAAAAGAACGGTGCTGCAATCTCGGCCATGCGGGGATCGAAAGCGGCATAAGCCTCCATCACGGTCTTCTCGGCGTCCTCCCACGACACGGTGCGGGTGTCTTCCATCGGCAGCGGCGCGTTGCGGTCCCAGACCTGCATCACATCCAGACCCAACCATTTGCGCTTGAGCTCGTAATACCGGTGGCTGAGCTTGGGATAGGCGGCCACCACCGCCTCGCGCAGGGCTTCGACCACTTCGGGTTCGACATCGTTCGCCAGGTGCCGCGCGGTCTGCGGGGTCGGCATCTTGCGCCAGCGATCGATGATTTCCTTTTCCTTGGCCTGCGTATTGTGGACGCGGGCAAAGGTTTTGACGTTGTCTTGGAACACGCGGGCCAGTTCGCGGGCCGCGGCCTCGCGTTTGGACCGGTCCTGTTCGGTCAGCAGGTTCAGGGTGCCTTCGATGTTCAGCTCTTCACCGTTCACGGTAAAGGTCAGCCCGGCGATGGTTTCGTCGAACAGCCGTTCCCACGCGTCGCCGACCACCCCCAGATCATGCAGGAATTTCTCCAGCTCGTCCGACAGTTGATAGGGCTTCATCGCGCGGATGCGGCGGAAGACGGGCTCGTACCGGGCCAGGTCCGCGTTGGCCTTGAAATGAGCGGCCAGCACGTCGTCGTCGATGCGGTTGATCTCGAGCGTGAAGAACACCAGCGGCGTGGTGAACAGCGTGACCTTCTCCTGCATGTCCGACAGGAACTTGGCGCGCTCGGCATCGGTGGTCAGCTGGTAATATCGCAGCCCGGCAAAGGACATGATGCGCCCGGCGACGGCGTTGATCTTTTCGTTGCGCTGGACACAGGTCAGCAGGCCCTGCGCATCCAGATCGGCCAGCTTGCCTTCGTAATCGGCGGCAAAAGCCGCGCATTCCTGCTCCAGCCACTCAAGATCGCGGGTCAGTTCCGGCGCGTCCTGTCCCTTGTACAGATCGTCCAGGTTCCATTCCGGCAGGTTGCCAAGGTTGTCGGCGCCGCCGCCGGCAATTGCGTCTCGGACGGGGAAGGGAAGCTCGTGCATGAAACACCTCGATTGTCTGCGTTGGATCACATCTAGGCGCAGGGCGCGCGGATCACAAGCAGCCGAGGTGTCAGCGCGTCATCGCAAGTTCGGCTGTCTGCCCGTTGGCGGCGGCCGAGAAATGCGCGGCCATCTCCTCGAACACCGGGCCGCGGACCTCGGGCGGCTCCATCATCACCTCGTGTTCGCCGTCGGGGATCTCGACCAACCGGCCGCTGGGCCAGTTCGTCATGCGCGCCCGGATCGCCTTGCGGTCCACGATCTGCTCGTGGCTGCCAAGATAGGTCAGACAGGGAATGTCGGGGGCGGTCTGCGCCATCAGCCAGGCGCATTCGCCCAGTGCCTCGCGTAGCCAGATGGTCGACGGCGCACCCAGGGCCAGTTCGGGATGCGCTTTCAACTGATCCTGCATCATCCGGTACATCCCGGGATCGCGGGTCAGTGCGTTGCCCGCGAAAGGCTGGATCAGAACATAGCTTTCCAGTGACGTGGTCGGAGGCGTCTTTTCGCCCAGCCCGATCCGCGGCCCCCAATAGGCGGTCAGACGGCTGAGCGGTTTCATCAGTGGGGTAAAGAAAATGCCCCACATCGGGCCGGTGAAGGCACAAGAGGCAAACAGGCCTGTTTCCAGAACCGCGCGCATCCCGATCGCGCCGCCCATCGAATGGCCGATCACGTGCCAGGGTTTCGGCAGGCCAAGCTGCTCGGCCAGTTTCAGCGTTTCGCGCACGTCCTGCTGATAGTCGGTAAACTTGTCCACATGGCCAACGCGCGGATCTTCCAGCAATCTGTCAGCCAGACCCTGTCCGCGCCAATCCACGGCCAGTACAGCAAAGCCGCGTTGTACGAACTCACCCGCTGCATTGCCATATTTTTCAATATATTCCGTGCGGCCGGGAAAGATCATCACCGTCCCGGTCGCCTCACCTTCGGGGCGCCAATGGCCCACGCGAATGCGTGTGCCGTCGCTTGTGGTCAACCAGTGCGCGGCGCCGCCGGCGGGACCGCCGGCCACATCTTCAAAGAACGGGGCCGGCGACAAATCCATCAGGCCAGCACCGAGGCAAGCTTCATGGCAACACCCATGTCGCCGTCGACGCTCAGCTTGCCGGCCATGAACGCGCCCGTGGGGTTCAGCTCACCGCTGAGGATTTGCTCGAACGTGTCCGCGTCGGCGCTCAGGGTGACCTCGGCGTCCTCGTCGCTGACCCGCGCACCGTTTTCATCCAACACGATCGAGCCGAGGTCGGCGATGGCGAATTTCGCCGACGAGTCGAAATCGCCGCCCGACAGTTTTTCGTTCAGCGCGGCTGCCGCTTTTTCAAGAGTGTCGCTCATGGTCTTCCTCATTTGTTAGTGCGCCGTGAATGGACATCCGCGGTCGCAACGCTACACTGAACATTGTTATGAGCATTGCAATCAACAATCTCAAAGGTACCGTTGCGGCATTTGCCCTCCTAGTCATGTATTCCACCACTGGGATTGCGCAACAGGCCGATTTGCGGGACGAAGCCGAGCTGCTGCGGCAGCTTGCCGAAGCGTCTCCCGAGCAAGCAGCCGGTCTGGATCGGCAACTGCAGTCGCTGTGGTCGCAATCAGGGTCTGCCTCGGCTGATCTGCTGCTTGAACGCGGACGTGAAGCACTTGACGAGGGCAATGTCGAAGCCGCGTTGGACCATTTGACGGCCCTGACGGACCATGCGCCCGATTTCGCAGAAGGTTGGCATGTGCGCGCCTCCGTGTTTTTTGGGCTGGAGCGGTTCGGCATGGCGGCCGCCGATCTTGAGCACGCGCTCGCGTTGAACCCGAACAATTACGAAGCCATCTACGGGCTTGGCCTGATCTTTGAGGTGCTGGGTCAGCCCGAACAGGCCTATGACGCCTATTCCCGCGCGCTGTCTATACATCCCCATCACGAAGAAGTAACCAATGCCGTGAATCGGCTGAAACCGCAGATTGCGGGCAAGGCGCTTTAAGGTCCGGGCAGGGGGCAAAGGTGAACGGGGCATCCCGAATCGTGGCCGTACTTGGCCCGACCAACACAGGCAAAACCCACTATGCCATCGAACGCATGCTGGGGCACCGGACCGGTGTCATCGGCCTGCCGCTGCGGCTGCTTGCGCGCGAGGTCTATGACAGGATCGTCGCCATCCGCGGCCCCTCGGTGGTGGCTCTTGTGACGGGCGAGGAACGCATCGTTCCGCCGCGCACGCAATACTGGGTCTGCACGGTCGAGGCGATGCCCGAGGGAATGGGCACCGATTTCGTGGCCATCGACGAAATCCAGCTGTGCGCCGACCCCGAGCGCGGTCATGTCTTTACCGACCGGCTGCTGCGGATGCGCGGCACGCACGAGACACTTTTTCTGGGTGCCGACACGATGCGCGGCCCGATCGCGGCGGTGGTGCCGCAGGCGCAATTCGCTCGGCGCGAGCGGATGTCGCAACTGGTCTACACCGGGTCCAAGAAGATCAGCCGCATGCCCCCGCGCAGTGCCATCGTCGGGTTCTCGGTCGAGAACGTCTATGCCATTGCCGAGCTTCTACGGCGGCAAAAGGGTGGGGCGGCCGTGGTCATGGGCGCTCTCAGTCCGCGCACGCGGAATGCGCAGGTCGAACTGTACCAGAATGGCGAGGTCGACTATCTGGTCGCCACCGACGCCATCGGCATGGGGCTGAACCTCGATGTGAACCATGTGGCGTTTTCGTCCCTGTCCAAATTCGATGGCCGGCGTATGCGGCCGCTGGCCCCGAACGAACTGGCCCAGATCGCCGGGCGCGCCGGGCGCGGCATGTCGGATGGCACCTTCGGCGTGACGGGCGAGGCGTCGCCGCTGGACGAAGGCGTGGCGCAGGCCATCATGGACAGCCGGTTCACGCCGATGAAAAAGCTGAACTGGCGGAATGCCGCCTTGCGGTTCGGCTCGGTCGATGCGCTGATCGACTCGCTCGAGGCCAGCCCGGACAACGAGCATTTGGTCAAAGCCCGGCCCGCAGACGACCTGAACGCGCTCAAGTCGCTGGCCCAGGTGCCCGAGGTTGCAGCCCGTGCCGGCGATGGTCCGTCGATCCGCCTGTTGTGGGATGTTTGCCGAATCCCCGACTTTCGGGGCATCAGCCATGCGGAACATGCCAGCCTGCTCGAATCTATCTTCGGACATCTGCACGAACGCGGCACGATCCCCGAGGATTTTCTGGCGCGCCAGATCCGCCGGATCGACAGAACCGACGGCGATATTGATGCACTGTCCAAAAGGTTGGCATATATTCGCACGTGGACATATGTTGCGCAACGAAACGGCTGGGTGCGCGACGAATCCCATTGGCGCGCGGAAACCCGCGCTGTAGAAGACAGGGTGTCAGACGCTTTGCATGAACGTCTGACGCAAAGATTTGTGGACCGGCGTACATCTGTTCTGCTGCGCCGGCTCAAGCAGAAGGAGGCCCTTTTGGCCGAAGTGAATGACAAGGGTGAAGTGACCGTCGAAGGCGAATTCGTCGGTCGTTTGGAAGGGTTCCGGTTCATCCCGGACAAAAGCGCGCAGGGAACCGAGGCGAAAGCGCTCAAATCGGCCTCACTGCAAGCACTCGCGCCGCAATTCCATCTGCGTGCCGATCGCTTCTACAATGCGCCCGATACCGAAATTGATTTTACCGATCAGGGTGGCCTGATGTGGGGCGAATATGCCGTGGGCAAGCTGGTTGCCGGGGCCGAACCTCTCAAGCCGATGGTCGAAGTGTTCGTGGACGAGGCCGCAGGGCCGGAGGTTGAGCAGAAGGTGCAGCGCCGCCTGCAACACTTCATCGACCGCAAGATCGCGGCGCTGTTCGAGCCCCTGCTGAACCTGTCGCGCGACGAAGAATTGACCGGGCTGGCCAAGGGATTTGCCTTCCGCATGGTCGAGGCGTTGGGCATCCTGCCACGTGCCGGAGTCGCACAAGAGGTCAAGGACCTGGACCAGGACGCTCGTGGCGCGCTGCGCAAGCACGGCATCCGGTTCGGCCAGTTCACCATTTTTATGCCGCTGCTGCTGAAACCTGCCCCGACGCGCCTGCGTCTGGTGTTGTGGGCCCTGGCAAATGGACTTCAGGAGTTTCCCGAAGCGCCGCCGCCGGGCTTGGTGACGGTGCCCGTCGCCAAGGGCGCGCCCGAGGGCTATGACACCATGTGCGGCTACCGCAATGCGGGCGAGCGTTCGATCCGTATCGACATGCTGGAGCGCTTGGCCGACATGCTGCGCGCCGAAGACAGCCGCGGCGGTTTCGAAGCCAAGGCGGACATGTTGTCGATCACCGGTATGACGCTGGAACAGTTCGCCGACCTGATGCAGGGGCTGGGCTACAAGGCCGAGCGCGGTGAACGGACCAAGATCAAGCCGGCTCAGATGACCGAGCAACCACCGGCAGCAACCGCCGAAGCTCTGACCGAGACCGCCGAAGCAGAGGCGCAGTCGGATGTGGCCGTCGCCGCCGAGGCGCCAACCGAGGCTACCGACAGCACCGAGGCTGAGGCCGAGGCCACGGCCGCAGACCCTGCATCGGACGAACCCGAAGTCGAGGTGTTCTACACCTTTACCTGGGGCCGTCAGGCCAACCGGGGGCCACGTGGTGACAAACGGCAGGGTCGGAGCAAACCGGGCGGGAAGCCTCGGGATGGTCGCGGCAAGCCGCAGGGCAAGAAGGGCGGCAAACCGCAAGGGGCCAAGACCTTCTCGTCCCGGCCGCCCAAAAAGGAAAAGGCGATTGATCCCGACAACCCGTTTGCCGCTGCGCTGATGGGTCTGAAGGACGGCAACTGATCGCTGATGGCCGACGCACCGGCCAAGCTGCGGATCGACAAGTGGCTGTGGCATGCGCGGTTTTTCAAGACCCGCAGCCTGGCCGCCAAACAGGTCAGCGGCGGGCATGTGCGTATCAACGGTGACCGGGCCCAGAAGCCGGCGCAAACCGTCGGGCCCGGTGACGTTCTGACATTCGCTCAGGGGCGCGTTATTCGCGTGGTTCAGGTCGAAATCCTGGGTGCGCGACGCGGTCCGGCGACCGAGGCGCGGACGCTGTACACGGATTTGTCCGAAGAGAAGGATAATCCGCCACAAAATCCGGGTTTCGAAGGAAAAGGTCGTCCGACCAAGAAGGATCGGCGCGCGCTTGATCTTTCTCGCACCCCCAAGGGCTGATCTTCTCTTGAAGATGGGGGCAGACTGATTTAGCTAGTCGCCCAAACCTCTGACGGGAATTGGACCATGACCTACGTTGTCACCGAGAACTGTATCGCCTGCAAATACACCGACTGCGTCGAGGTATGCCCGGTGGATTGCTTCTATGAAGGTGAAAATACCCTGGTCATCCATCCGGATGAATGCATCGATTGCGGCGTGTGCGAGCCGGAATGCCCGGCGGACGCCATTCGCCCCGATACCGAGCCGGGGATGGAGCAGTGGGTCGAATTCAACCGCAAATACGCCGAACAATGGCCGGTTATCGTAACCAAGAAAGACCCGCTTCCGGGCGCCGAAGAGCGCGACGGTGAAGAGGGCAAGATGGAGAAATACTTCTCCGAGGCACCGGGCGAGGGCGGCTGAGCGATTCGGGTCGCAAAGCCCGTAACACTGCCGTAAGTTTTTGCCTTAATGCGCTGAAAAAAATCACAAATTCCGAGTCGAAGGCCCCGTCCGCTTTCAGGTGTCTTAATTTTGTGATATACTCATTTGGCAAATGATGATCGAGATGGGGACGACTCCGTAAGTATGCTCACTTTGGAGTTCTGAGTTTTTGACATGTAATCAGCCTGACAGGGGTCGCGGGTGACCCCGGTTAGGTTTTTTGTCGCTTTTTTCCCGCTCTGCAACCAAGGAAACACGTGCATGACAAAGTCGAAGAAGCTTGAGTTCCGTCCGAACGACTATGTTGTCTACCCTGCACATGGGGTCGGGCAAATCATATCGATTGAAGAACAGGAAGTCGCTGGATACTCGCTCGAGCTGTTCGTCATCTCATTCGAGAAAGACAAGATGACCCTGCGGGTGCCGACCAACAAGATCACTGAATCCGGACTGCGCTCGCTCAGCTCGCCCGATGTGATCAGCCAGGCGATGAAGACTCTGAAGGGCAAAGCCAAGGTAAAACGTGCCATGTGGTCGCGCCGGGCGCAGGAATACGAACAGAAGATCAACTCGGGTGACTTGATCTCGATCGCTGAGGTGGTGCGTGACCTGCACCGCACCGACGACCAGCGTGAGCAGAGCTATTCCGAGCGTCAGCTCTATGAAGCCGCGCTTGAGCGTCTGACGCGCGAAGTTGCGGCCGTGTCCGGTTCGGACGAAATCGCAGCGGCCAAGCAGGTGGACGAAGTCCTGACCTCGCGCGCGGCCTGATCGGGCTTTGAAGCAACACCAAAGGGCCGCTCTGGTTTCAGAGCGGCCTTTTTCATGCCCGATCGCTTGGTTCGCGCCGCCTTTCCCGCTAATTTCCCAGTCATTGGAACCGTATACGGGTCAGTCATGAAGCAGACGGTCAAGGCACTCTATATCGGCAGAGGGGCGGTTTCGGTCTGGTTCCGGTACTGTCTGATCCTGTTCGACCTTGCCTCGATCGTGTTTTTCGTGGCGACGGCGAACATTCCGCACGGCCCAGGATTGATTGCAGTCAGCTGGGCGGTGGGGCTGATCATTCTGCTGGATTTCTCGGCTCGGATGTGGATCGCGAAAGACCGCAAGAAGCTGCTGTTCAAAATCTACACGCTTGCGGATCTGGTCGTGATCGCCTCGCTGATCCTTGACCCTTTCCTGACCGGCAGCCTTGCGTTCCTGCGGATTCTGCGCGCGCTGCGGCTGATCCATTCCTATCACCTGTTGCATGATCTGCGCCGCGACAGTGAGTTTTTCCGAACCCACGAGGATGCGGTCATCGCGGCTGTGAACCTGCTGGTGTTCATTTTCGCGACATCCACCGCCGTACTGGTTTTCTATATCCCCGAGGACAGCCAGACCCCGTATATCGATGCGCTGTATTTCACGATGGCGACACTGACCACGACGGGTTTCGGCGACATCACACTGAACTCTCCGGGCGGCAAGCTGTTTTCGGTCTTCATAATGGTGGTCGGTGTGGCGCTGTTCGTGCGGCTGGCTCAGGCCATTTTCATGCCGCAGAAAGTACGCCACAAATGTCCCAATTGCGGGCTGTTTCGGCACGACCCGGATGCCGTACACTGCAAGCATTGCGGTGAGACACTACGGATCAAGACCGGCGGTGTCGGCTAGAGCAGGGCGGCAACGGCCAGCAGGAAAGCAACCTCGGACAGCTGTTGAGAAGCCCCCAGGATATCACCGGTCTGACCGCCAATCTTGGTTTTGGCTATGATTGCCAGACCCACGGTTGCGGCTACCGCACAGGCGACGGGCAGAAGGGCGGTCCAGCCCAGAAGAGCCAGAGAGAAAACGAAAGCCAGCCCGAGGCCGGCTGCAACCGACAAAGGCGGAGGAGCGCCGACGCTATGGCTCAGCCCGCTGCCGCGGGCGTTCGGTAGGCCCGCCATCAATGGTGGCATCACCGCACGGGAAAACACAGCTGCCGCCAGTATTCCGGCCGGACTTCCTGCCGCCAGTAGTGTTGCGACCGCCGAGATCCTGAGCAGTTGAATGACCAACAAGGCCAACACTCCGTAGGTGCCGATATGGCTGTCCTTCATGATCTCGAGTCTGCGTTCGGGTGTATATCCGCCCCACAGCCCGTCCGCGGTGTCGGCCAGCCCGTCCTCGTGCATGGCTCCGGTCGCTGCGATCAGAACGGCGACAGCAAGGACTGCGCTGACTGTCCCGGAAAGGCCCACGGCCATCGCAGACCAGCCTACGGCACAGCCCAAGCCGCCAACAACCAGCCCGGCCGCAGGAAAGGCCCAAGCGGCTTTGGACTGTCGCTCGAAGAGCGATTTGGGCAGCACGGGCAATGGCAGCCGCGTCAAAAGAACCAGAACCAGCGGCACGTCCCATGGCGAAAAGGTTCGAGTGTCGTTTTTGTGCACTTGCGCGCCTTTCGAGGGGTTGTTGCTTTGCCTGCTTCGGTTAAACACGCAGGACCACTCCGATGCAACGAGGCTTTGAATGCTGCCTGAACTCAATGATCTGAATACCTTCCGCGACGCCCTGCGCAATGCTCCGGGGCCGGATGAGGCTGCAAGGCAAGGGGCTGCCGACCGCAACGGACAGCTGACCAAGCCGCCGGGTGCGTTGGGCCGGCTCGAGGATCTGGCGATCTGGTATGCCGGTTGGCGTGGGGATGCCCGGCCACAGATCGAGGCACCTCAGGTGATTGTATTTGCCGGCAATCACGGCGTGACGGCGCAGGGGGTCTCGGCCTTTCCGCCCGAGGTTACGGTTCAGATGGTCATGAACTTCGAGCACGGAGGCGCGGCCATCAACCAATTGGCCAAAGCGGCCGGGGCCAAGATGACGGTACACGCGCTGGACCTGGATCGGCCGACGGCCGACTTCACAATGGCCCCGGCAATGTCCGAGGACGAGCTTCTGACCGCTTTGCAGACCGGCTGGAACGCCGTTGATCCCACCGCAGACCTTCTGGTCGTGGGCGAAATGGGCATTGGCAACACCACCCCTGCCGCGGCCATCGCCTGCGCGTTGTTCGGCGGAGATGCCGCTGATTGGACTGGGCGTGGAACCGGTGTGGACGATGCGGGCCTTGCCAACAAGACGCGCGTCGTTGCCGAAGGTGTTGCGCTGCACGGAGCATCTGACGACGGGCTTGAGATCCTGCGGTGTTTGGGAGGGCGCGAGATCGCGGCCATGGCAGGGGCCATTGCAGCCGCCCGAATTCTGCGCATCCCGGTCATTCTGGATGGGTTCATCTGCACCTCGGCTGCGGCTTGCCTCGATCGTCTGGCGCCGGGAGCGCTGGACCATGCCGTTGCTGGCCACCAGAGTGCGGAAGGTGCGCACGCGGCCATGCTGACCAAGCTGGACAAAGCGCCCTTGCTGAGCCTCGGGCTGCGGCTGGGCGAAGGGTCGGGGGCCGCGCTGGCCATCAATATCCTGAAAAGCGCCGTCGCTTGCCATTCGGGTATGGCCACCTTTGCCGAAGCCGGTGTGTCGGACGGTTGAGCTCGGCTGACCCGGGATATCCCCGGGTCAGGCTGACTTCTTTTCGTTCTTTTCGGCCAGTTCCAGCAGGGCGGTCTCGAGGTCCTTCTCCAACTCGCGCGCGCGTTCGATGTACTTTTTGTTCTCGGCCGTCGGCATGCCGGGAACCCAGAGTTCAGCCAATTCGCGAATTGCCTGCCGATCGTGGTGATAGAAGGTCTGCTGTGCTTGCGCGGCCTCGTATTCGCTCAAACCAATGTTCTCCAGCACATAACGCCCGGCCCGCAGAGAGCTGTCGAACAGCTCACGCACGATGTCATCAGCGCCGGCCTGATACAGCTCGTACACATGGGTCCGGTCATGCGCGCGGGCGACGATGTGCAGGTCGGGGCGCTGCCGGCGGGCGTAACCGACCAATCGGGTCACTTCCTTGCGGTTGTCCATCGCGGCCACCAAAACGGAAGCCTTTTCAAGGCCAGCAGCCCGCAGCAATTCGGGGCGCGTCGGATCACCCAAGAAGCCTTTGACGCCGAACCGACGCATCAGCTGGATCGTTTCGATATTGTGGTCCAGCACCACCGTCTTGAACCCGCTGGCGCGGACCAGCCGGTTGACGATTTGTCCGAACCGCCCAATTCCCGCAATGATGACGGGACCTTTTTCGTCTATTTCCTCGGGTTCAATCTCGGGTGAGTTGTCGCGGATGTGGCGCGAAAGGTAGTCATAGATGATGAACAGAAGCGGTGTGATCAGCATGGTCAGGGCAATGATCATCAACAGCTTCTGCGACAGGGCCGGGGGAATGACATTCTGCTTGGTCGAAAAGGCCAGCAGCACGAAGCCGAACTCACCCGCCTGAGCCAAACCCAGCGTGAACAGCCAATGGTCGCGGCCGCGCAACTTGAATGCACGACCAACGGCATACAGGATCAGGCCCTTGACCAAGATCACCAGCAGGGCCAGTCCGATCAGGTCGAACGGGTCGTTGAAAAAGTACCCGACGTCGATCCCGGCCCCGACCGTGATGAAGAACAGGCCCAGCAGCAATCCCTTGAACGGCTCAAGGTCGCTTTCCATCTCGTGCCGGAACTCGGAACTGGCCAGGACGACGCCAGCGAGGAAGGCGCCCAACGCCGGGGACAGGCCCACCAGCGTCATCAGGAACGAGATCCCTACTACGATCATCAGGGCCAACGCCGTGTACATCTCGCGCAGGCGGGTGGTATGGATGAACCGGAACAAGGGACGGGTCAGGTAGACGCCTACCACGATCACGAATGCGATCGCACCCAATGTCACCAGCGTCACCGCCCATCCGGGCAGGCCATCGACCAATGACAACGTATGGTGCGCGTCGCCGTGCCCGTCGCCGCCGCGCGTGATTGATCCGTCATCCTCGATGAAGATGCTGGCCGGCATGGCCAGCAGCGGCAGAAACGCCAGGATCGGAATCACGGCGATATCCTGAGTCAGAAGGACCGAGAACGTGGATCGCCCGCCGTTTGTGCGCATCAAACCTTTTTCCGACAGCGTCTGCAGCACGATGGCGGTTGATGACAGGGACAGTGTCAGACCCACGGCCAAGGCAACTGACCATGGTTGACCTGTGTAGAAGGTAACTGCTGCAATCACGACCGTAGAGAGCGAGATCTGCAGTCCACCAAGCCCCAACAACCGGTGCCGCATATCCCAAAGTGCGCGGGGTTCCAGCTCGAGCCCGATCAGGAACAGCATCATGACGACGCCAAATTCCGCGACATGCTGCAAGTCCTTGGTTTCCGCACCCACGAGCCCAAGGATCGGACCGATGGCGATGCCGGCGGCGAGATATCCGAGGACAGACCCCAGCCCAAGCCGCGCCGACAGGGGGACGGCGATCACGGCGGCTGCCAGATAGATCGAAGCCTGGTACAGGAACTCGTTCATCTTCTTCCTTTCCTTGCCGTCAGGTCGGCAGCGGAGCGTCGCGTTTCAGCTGGTCCATCACGATCTGGCTTTGCACCCGTGCCACCGCAGGATGGGGCAGTATCACCTCGTGAAGCAAGGTGTTGAGCGCGGAAAGATCCTCGCAATAGACATGTAGCAGATAGTCTGCCTCGCCAGTCATCGTCCAGGCGCTGGTGATTTCCGGGCGGGTTTCCACCATACGCGCAAAACTGGATGATTGTTCGGGGCCGTGGGTGCCGAGGTGAACTTGAACGAAGCCCTGGACCTGCAGGCCAAGTTTGCGCGGGTCAAGCCGAGCTGCGTAGCCGGTGATATAGCCCTCGGCCTCCAGCCGCTGACGGCGGCGCCCGGCCTGACTGGGGGACAGGTTCAGCATCTCACCCAACTGATGTGCAGTCAGGTGCGCGTCTTTTTGCAGCGCGGCCAGAAGGCGAGTATCGGTTGCGTCCAGCATGTGCGGAGATTCTCACATTTTTCGGGGTCTGGTGCGGAGTTTTCGCAGGCTTCTGTAGTTTACATGAAAAGAATGCGCAAAAACAGCGCTGAAAAAGGCGTATTCTTGAATCAGCAAAGAATTTCCTGTTTCAAGAGGACAAGCCATGGGCCCTTTCCCGCACAACGCCCCGAAATCCGTGATCAGCGCCGAGAACCCCGCCGGCACAGATGGGTTTGAATTTGTTGAATTCGCGCATCCCGAACCGCAGGAGCTGCGCGACCTGTTCGCCAAGATGGGTTTTGAAAAGGTTGCGCACCACAAGACCAAACCGCTGATCGAGCTGTGGCAGCAGGGCGATGTGACCTACATCCTGAACGCGAACCCCGACAGCTTTGCTGCGAAATTCGTGGAAGAGCATGGCCCCTGTGCCCCGTCGATGGGCTGGCGTGTCGTGGATGCGCAAAAGGCCTATGACCATGCCGTGTCGAAGGGGGCCGAACCCTATGATGCGGCCGACAAGACCATGGATGTGCCCGCGATCAAGGGTATCGGCGGGTCGCTGATCTATTTCATCGACCAGTATTACGAAACCTCGCCCTACAATCAGGAATTCGAGTGGCTGAAGCAGTCCAAACCGCGCGGCGTCGGTTTCTATTACCTCGATCACCTGACGCACAATGTCTTCAAGGGCAACATGGACAAGTGGTTCAAGTTCTACGGCGATCTGTTCAACTTCCGCGAAATCCGCTTCTTCGACATCCAGGGCAAATATACCGGCTTGCTCAGCCGTGCATTGACCTCGCCCTGCGGCCGTATCCGGATTCCGATCAACGAAGACCGCGGCGAGACCGGTCAGATCGTATCCTACCTGAAGAAGTACAAGGGTGAGGGCATCCAGCACATCGCCGTCGGCAGCGAGAACATCTATGACTCGACCGATGCAATCGCCGAACGAGGGCTGAAGTTCATGCCCGGTCCCAACGATGCCTATTATGATATGTCCTTCGACCGCGTGAAGGGCCATGACGAGCCGGTGGATCGCATGAAGAAGCACGGCATCCTGATCGATGGTGAAGGCGTGGTGGACGGCGGCGAGACCAAGATCCTGCTGCAGATCTTCTCGAAAACCGTGATTGGTCCGATCTTCTTCGAGTTCATCCAGCGCAAGGGCGATGACGGCTTTGGCGAAGGCAATTTCAAGGCTCTGTTCGAATCGATCGAGCGCGAACAGATTGAATCCGGAGAGATTTCTGCCGCCTGAAGAAGACCCAGAATTTGGAACCCGGCCTACCGGGTTCCAATTTTCTGAAACGCGGCGCGCTTTACCCGCGCGGCATCTTCAACGTGACGTTGCGGCCGCCTTTCTGATAACGAAGCTCGCTGTCGCCAATCGCGACGACTTTGCCGCCGTCAATCCGATCTCCGACTTTCAGCTTCTTGTACCGACCGCTTGGTAGCCGGACCAAGGCACGCCGATTGGCCGGCGTACCGTAAACGCCGATCAGGTTCAGACGCCGCAGATTCAAAGCATTGTCAATCGTGGCTTGGCGCGCCACCGAGGCCCGGCTGGGTATCTTGGGTGCGACGGTTGTGGGTTTGAACGATCCCGCTTCATCGTCATCCGCCTTTGCTACCGCTGCGGTCGACCCCAGAGTGGCTGAGCCGGTTGTTGCTTTTCGGGCCGCCAGAGCGGCCACGGTCGACGGACGAACGCGGGGGCGAGGGACGCGCACCACGGCCAATGCGGTGGGCGTGCGGTCCACAGCCTCGCGCTCTTGGATCGACGCCGGCCTGGATTTCGGGCGAATGACCGCCAGCTCGTCCACCGTCCGGCCGCCCAGCTGCCCACGCTCAAAGTTCTCAACCAGCGTTTCCGGGCGCAGGCGCGGACGCAGACCAGCCAGTCTTGTATCGTTGTCTGTGGCAGTCGGGTCGGTTTCGAACCTGACCGGCACCTCGGGCGGAACCGACGACGGGCGGCCGAGGAACACAAGGATGCCGTCCGGGTTCAACGTCCCCTCGGGTGACGGAGTGACAAGGCCACGGTCATCAAGGTCAAAACGACTGCCCGCGACATTGGGCAGACCAACCGTGGCCACCGGCTCGTCGGTAGCAAAGCTCTCTTCGGCAGGAAGCGCCACGGCATCCTGCGACAGCTCCGCGTGATCGACGGACGACAGGTATACGTCCTCGGGCACCTCGGGGTCTGGTACTGGCAGCGGATCGGGCGCGGTGATCGTCAGGCCAGAGGCTTCTTCGAAATCCTCGACACTTTCCGGATCGCGTTCGACCTGCTCGACGGGCGAGGGCGCAACATTCAATGCTTCCAGAATTGCCTGATCCGTCGGCGTCAATTCAGGGGGCGTGGGTGTCTCCGGCTCGACCAGGGGCGTGCTGGCTTCAAACGTCAGGTCTTCGTCGGCCAATGCCTCGGGGTCGGGAGTGTCCTCGGGCTCAGGAGCGACTTCTGCCAGCCCTTCGGTCTCGGTCAGCGGTGGGGCGGTGATAGAAACTGGCGCAGGTGCCGTTTCGACGACCGGCGCAGTCGCCACAGGGCTGCCAGTTTCGTCTGACCCCGACCAGATCAATGCGACAACGGCCAGCACGACGGCGCCCGCCGCAGCGGCACCAATGTAGCGAACTGGTATGTCGGAGTCTGATGCCGCAGGATTCTGTGAGGCGGTTTCAGTCGCTTCTATCGGCGATACGAATACGTCCGGCTGAGCCGGTTCGGCAATCGGATGCGCCTGTGGCGAGGGGGCCGGATCGGGTTCCGATGCCTGCGAAGCCTGAGGCGCGGGTTCCGCGTCTTGGGCTGGCGCGACAGCAGCTATCTCCTCGTCCGGTGGCTCGGGCGGCTGTGTGACGGATGTCGCGCGCTCGGCAAACTCGAACTCTCCGGTACCGGTCCAGGGCGCATCGGGGGCCAGTGTTGCAGCAAACCGAACAGGCACGAAACCGTAGCGACTGGCAAAGGCTCGGGCCTCTTCTATCGTCTCTTTCGCCACGGCAGCGACCAGAAGATTCGACCCATCCGCATGGAGGTCGTACATCAACTCGGCAATCTCGCAGCCCGTGGCCTGAGCCAATTCCGCCTCGACCACTTGCGTCACGTCGGAGTCGTCTGTGCTGGTGACCGTGAGGTAGCGCACGTGGTCCGAGGGAATCACGACCGTACAGCTCAGGTCATTGGCCAGCGCGAAACCTCGACCGCGAAGCTCGTTCAGCTGTTCGGAAAAATCCGGCGCGTCCAGTGATACGGCGCCGATGCCAAACCATTCGTCATCCGAATAGTGCAGCAGAGTGATCCCGTTATCCGAAAGAGACAGCGCAAAAGCGGGTTTCATTATTCAAGGGTGCCGTAATTGTCTGAACCAAAGCAAACGCCCTTGCGTCCGCGCATCGAGATTAAAGCAGGAACCCGCCGAGGGAAAGGAAAAGGCAAAATCTCCCCTTGTCCGGCGAAGGCTTGCCAACCCATCTTTGATCTCAGAAAACAGGAGAGATCACATTGAAGACATTTGCTTTTTTGGCGGCGGTATTGGCGGCGACAGTTGCTGTGGCCGCCCATGCGGAAGAACGTCGCATCCAGGTTTACGGAACCGGAACAGCCGAGGCCGCGCCGGATATGGCAACCATCACGGTGGGGGTGACAAATCAAGACGCGCAGGCTTCGGCAGCAATGCAGGCGACCTCGGACGCGGTTGCCACCGTCCTGAGCCGCCTGAGTGAGATGGGGATCGAATCGCGCGACCTGCAGACCCGCGATCTGTCCCTGTCCCCGGTCTGGTCCGGGCGGGGCAACGCGGATGGCGAAGAACCAAGGATCACGGGCTTCGTTGCGTCGAACCGTGTGTTCGTGTGGGTCAGAAATCTGGATGATATGGGGCAGATCATGGATGCGGTCATTCAGGATGGTGCGAATGATTTTGGTGGTTTGACCTTCACAGTTCAGGATCCCAAGCCGCTTGAAGCGAAGGCGCGCGCCCAAGCCGTCGCCGATGCGACAGCCAAGGCCGAACAATTGGCTCAGGCCGCCGGTGTCACCTTGGGTTCAGTCGTGTCGATCAACGAGCAGGGAGGGGGCATTCGCCCAATGCCCCAGATGCGCGAGATGGCCATGGCCGATTCGGGCGGGGTACCGGTCGCCGGTGGCGAGGTTTCGGTTTCGGTCACCGTGTCGATGGAGTTCGACATTTCCGAGTGACCTCAGCTTTCGCTGCGGGCCGTCAGCGGTTTCCGCTGTTGGCCCGTGGCATCGAAATTCTCGGGTGACAGCCAGGTTTCGAACGCCTGCCGGATGCGTGGCCAGTCCGTGTCGACGATCGAAAACCACGCCGTGTCGCGGTTGCGCCCCTTGTAATGGGTGGCTTGCCGAAATTCGCCTTCGAAGACAAAACCCAGCCGTTCGGCGGCCCGGCGCGACGGGGCATTCAGCGCATCGCATTTCCATTCGTAGCGGCGATAGCCCAACTCATCGAACACGCGGCGCATCATCAGGAACATCGTTTCGGTCGCGACCGGCGTGCGCTGCATCAACGGCGAAAAGTGGATGTGTCCCACCTCGATCACGCCGGCATTGCCGTCGATACGCAGGTAGGACGCCATCCCGACGGGCTGTCCGTCTTGGTCCAGAACCGTGTGGAACAGCGGATCGTCCCCCGTGCAGGTCTGGGCCAGCCAGGCGGCGAACCCAGCTTGCGAGTCGAACGGGCCGTAGGGCAGGTAGGTCCAGTTGCGCCCGTCGGTATCGGCGGCAAACGCCCGGAACAGGCCGGGCGCATCCGCATTCACATCCAAGGGCACCACGCGGCAAAACCGCCCATTCATGGGCGCGCGCGGTGGGGCCGGGCGCGGGAACTCCCCCGCAATCGGCTGGCCCACCGGCTGGCCCAATGCGTTGATCCTGCGCCCCGGCATTTTGGACTAGGCGCAGGCCTTGGACAGCGCCTGATCGAGATCAGCGATCAGATCGTCGGCATCCTCGATCCCGATCGAGACCCGTACTACGTTCGGCCCCGCGCCGGCGGCCTCTTGCTGTTCGGGGGTCAGTTGCCGGTGCGTGGTCGAGGCCGAATGGATGATCAGCGACCGCGCATCGCCCAGGTTGGCGACGTGGCTGAAGATTTCCAGCGCGTTCACCAGCTTGACGCAGGCGTCATAGCCGCCCTTGACCGCAAAGGTGAACAGGGCCCCGGCGCCTTTGCGGTAGTGCTTCTTGACCCGGTCGTGATAAGGCGACGAGGGCAGGCCTGCATAGGTCACATAGTCCACGCGGTCGTCTTTCTCGAGCCAGGCGGCGATCTTCTCGGCGTTTTCGACATGGCGCTGCATGCGCAGGCTGAGCGTCTCGATTCCCATCAGCGTGTAATGCGCCGCCTGCGGGTTCATCGTCATGCCCAGGTCGCGCAGGCCCACGGCGATACCGTGGAAGGTGAAGGCCAGCGGTCCGAAGGTTTCGTGGAACTTGAGGCCGTGATAGGCAGGCTCTGGCGCGCTGAGCGAGGGAAACTTGTCGTTGGCGGACCAGTCGAACTTGCCCGAATCCACGATGCAGCCGCCGGTCACCGTGCCATTGCCGGTCAGGTACTTGGTGGTCGAATGCACGACCAGCGTGGCGCCATGCTCGATCGGGCGGCACAGATAGGGTGTGGCCGCGGTGTTGTCGACGATCAGCGGAATGCCGGCGGCGTCGGCCACATCGGCCAGCGCGCGGATGTCGGTGACATAGCCGCCCGGGTTGGCTATGGATTCGCAGAACACCGCGCGGGTGTTGTCGTCGATGGCGGCCTTCACCGCATCCAGATCATCGGTATCGACGAATTTGGCCGTCCAGCCAAAGCGTTTGATGGTCTGGCTGAACTGCGTAACCGTCCCGCCATACAGCCGGGTCGAGGCGACCACGTTGCAGCCCGGCCCCATCAGCGGGAACAGCGCCATGATCTGCGCCGCGTGACCCGAAGAGCAGCACACTGCGCCAACGCCACCTTCCAGCGTCGCCACCCGCTCTTGCAGAACTGCCACGGTGGGGTTGGTCAGGCGCGAGTAGATATAGCCGACCTCTTGCAGGTTGAACAAAGCGGCCGCGTGATCGGCATCGCGGAACACATAGGCCGTGGTCTGATAGATCGGGGTCTGGCGCGCGCCGGTCGCCGGATCGGGGCGGGCGCCCGCGTGAATTTGCAGCGTATCAAAACCATAAGTGGGGCCGTCGGACATCCGTCACTCTCCTGTTGGGTATAAGCGTTGCAGAATCTCTAGGCGATTGCCGGGCCCGGCACAATGTCCGCGTCAGCGCAGCCACAGCCCCTTGTTCTTGATGACCTTACGGATGGCCTGCTCGCGCTGGGGCAGGTTGTCCCGGTCGAACATGGCGCGGATCTTGGCGCCCTTGCCATGATAGACCAGCCGTTTCAGCGGATCATAGTTCTTGAGAACCTTCTTGACCTTGTTGGGCGCGGCAACGGTTTCCAACACCTCGACCACCCGGTCGCTTTCACGCGCATAGAGCAGTGGGAACAGGCGATAGTGGCAGCTGACCGAGCCATCCAGCAGGCCCGCAGGCAGAACATCGCGCCCGCCGCCAAGCGCGTGGATGACCAGCGCCAGCGCCGCCTGGTCCAGCCACGGGTCCAGGTTCTGGCCGGTCAGGGCGGGGATCTCTTCATCCCGGATGGTGCGCGCATAGTCCAGAAACCGTGCGCCGAATTGGCGGGGGCATTTGTAGAAGAAATAGCCCGCATTGAAGTACAGATACCGCCGCCAGTATTCCGCTGGTTGGGTCGAGTCGATCGAGCTTTGGAACTCCAGCCCGAACCGGTCATAGAGCGCCCGCCAGATGCCGTCGAACCCCGGCCCGTACAGGGTCGGCTTGGGCCAGGTGCCCTCGACCTTCTGCGATGCGCCGGGCCGGTCGAAATCGAACGGCACCGCGGCCAAGTCGCCGGTGATCAGCGTGTCGGTGTCGAAGAACACAAAGGGCTCACCCGCGGGCAGGGCGGCCAGCGCTTCGATCTTGTTGCCATAGGGATAGCTTTCGCCGAACACCTCGGACGAAAAGGGCAGGATCTCGGCATCGAGCTGTTTCAGCGCCTTCAGAACATCCTCGTTGCGGATGCTCGGGTCCTGACTCCAGCGCGGGCCGGGTTGCGGAACGCCCACGAACAGGCGGCCCGAAAATCCGGGCGCGGAATGGCGCAGCGAGGCGGCGAACAGGACGGCTTCGTATTGCAGTCGGTTGTTCTGCCCGATGATCAGGATGTTGAATTTCTGCCGGTCTGCCTGCATCTGCGCCTTCCGTTCGGGGTGCTTGCCCGCCCCTTGCCGTTGGTTTCGACCTACAGCATCGCTGAACCTGCGTCAAAACCGTTGACGCCGCGTGTTTGAAATCGGGCCCGGCACGCCCATGTTGATGGAGAGGATCAGACAGGAGCGCGACATGCGGATCAATGCGGATTTCACCCAGCGGGTGGCGGTGCACTTCGACCAGACCGAGTGGGTGGCCTCGCCCGCCGAGGGGGTCGAGCGCAAGATGCTGGACCGGATCGGCGACGAGGTGGCGCGCGCCACGACCATCGTGCGCTTTGCCCCCGGCAGCGCCTTTGCCGCCCACACCCATGACGGGGGCGAGGAATACCTGGTTCTGGACGGCGTTTTCCAGGACGAGACCGGAGATTTCCCGGTGGGCAGCTATGTCCGCAACCCGCCGACCTCGTCGCATACGCCCTCGGCCAGCCAAGGCGCGACGATCCTGGTCAAACTGCACCAGTTCGACCCGAACGACCGCACCACCGTGCGCCGCTCGATCAACGGTGCGGACCACGTGCCGCTGTTCAAGGACGACCACGAAACGGTCGAAATGCGCAGTTGGCCGCCCGGTCAGGTCGTACCGATTGACCCACCCGGCGGGGCCGAGGTCTTTGTGATCGACGGCGGTTTCGCCGAACAAGGCGAGGAATTCGCGCGATGGGATTGGCTGCGGCTACCGCCCGGAACGCGCACCGAATTGCGGGCAGGTCCGGATGGCGCCCGCGTCTGGATGAAATCAGGTCACCTGTCCGGCATGGTCTGAGGCCGGTTCCGCCTGAAAAACGGGCAAATGCCACCAAAAAACCGGGTCATTCGGCCCGGTTTTCGCTTTTTTGACCATTTGGCAAATTTTACCAATTGATAAAATTTTTGTTTGTG
This sequence comes from Ruegeria sp. B32, assembly GCF_025141855.1. NCBI lineage: Bacteria > Pseudomonadati > Pseudomonadota > Alphaproteobacteria > Rhodobacterales > Roseobacteraceae > Ruegeria > Ruegeria sp. B32. Next base: position 1,311,333 of record NZ_CP081106.1, read on the forward strand.
GCAAGCTGGTCTCAATAACAAACATATCTACAGGGAGTAGAGTGATGGCACAGGGCCAGATGGCACCCGGCATCGTCGCCGGGCGGCTTTCCAGCGATGAGCTGACCTCGAATTTCACCGATCTGCATCCGCCTTTGGCGCCGCACGAGGCCGCCGTGGCCGCTGATCGGTGTTATTTCTGCTATGACGCGCCGTGCGTGACGGCCTGTCCGACCGATATCGATATTCCGCTGTTCATCCGGCAGATTCAGGCCGGGCAACCGGAATCGGCGGCGAAGACGATCCTCGATCAGAACATCCTGGGCGGCATGTGCGCCCGTGTGTGTCCGACCGAAACGCTGTGCGAGGAAGCCTGTGTGCGCGAAACGGCCGAGGGCAAGCCGGTCGAGATCGGGCGCTTGCAGCGGTATGCGACCGACACGCTGATGCAGGCCGGTGTGCACCCGTTCACACGCGCGGCCCCCACCGGCAAGACCGTTGCCGTAATCGGGGCAGGGCCGGCGGGGCTGGCCTGTGCGCATCGTCTGGCGATGCTGGGCCATGACGTGGTGATCCACGAGGCGAAACCCAAGCCCGGCGGGCTGAACGAATACGGGATCGCCGCCTACAAGGCGACCAATGACTTTGCCCAGGCCGAGGTGGACTGGCTGCTGAAGATCGGCGGCATCGCGATTGAAACCGGATCGGTTCTGGGCGACACGATCTCGTTGGACGGATTGTTGGAGGCCTACGACGCGGTCTTCCTGTCAATCGGCCTTGCAGGCGTCAACGCCTTGCGCGCGCAAGGGTCGGACAAGGACGGCGTCAGGAATGCTGTCGACTTCATCGCAGATGTTCGGCAAGCATCCGATTTGGCAAAACTGCCGGTAGGCCGAAATGTGGTGATTATCGGCGGTGGAATGACGGCCGTGGATGCCGCGGTGAAATCCAAGCTGCTGGGGGCCGAACATGTGACCATCGCCTATCGCCGCGGCCGCGACGCAATGGGCGCCAGCCGCTACGAACAGGATCTGGCCGCATCCCACGGCGTCCGAATTTTGTGCAACGTTCAGCCGGTGGCAATTCACGGAAACGGAGCGGCGGCCGAGATCGAATTGGAGTATACTGCCACCGTAAATGGCACGTTGACCGGCACGGGCGAAACCATTCGCCTGCCTGCGGATCAGGTTCTGAAGGCGATCGGTCAGACCTTGGATGGTGCGCCGGAAGGTTTGGAACTCGACGGCAACAAGATCGCCGTTGACGCAACCGGGCGCACCTCGGTTCCCGGGGTCTGGGCCGGCGGAGACTGTGCCGCGGGCGGCGAGGATCTGACCGTGACCGCCGTGGCCGAGGGCCGCGATGCCGCGATGGACATTCACGCCAGCCTGAGTGCCTGAGCAGGGCGTCGGCGCGTGAATATGTGTGACAAGACGAAGATGCATCTTCGCATCAGGGAGGCCGGATAAATGGCTGATTTGAAAACGAACTTTCTGGGTATCGAAAGCCCCAACCCCTATTGGCTGGCCTCGGCGCCGCCGACCGACAAGGAATACAACGTCCGGCGTGCCTTCGAGGCCGGATGGGGTGGCGTCGTGTGGAAAACGCTTGGGTCAGAAGGGCCGCCGGTGGTCAACGTGAATGGCCCCCGGTACGGGGCGATCTACGGGGCCGACCGGCGTCTGCTGGGCCTCAACAACATCGAACTGATCACCGACCGGCCGCTCGAGGTGAACCTCGAGGAGATGGCCCGCGTCAAGGCGGATTACCCGGATCGCGCGCTGATCGCCTCGATCATGGTGCCGTGCGAGGAGGAGGCGTGGAAAGCCATCCTGCCGCGTGTTGCCGAAACCGGCGCCGACGGGATCGAGCTGAACTTCGGCTGCCCGCACGGGATGAGCGAGCGCGGTATGGGCTCGGCCGTGGGGCAGGTGCCCGAATATATCGAAATGGTCACCCGCTGGTGCAAGAAATACTATGACCGTCCGGTGATCGTGAAGCTGACGCCCAACATCACCGACATTCGCAAGCCGGCGGCTGCGGCCAAGAACGGCGGGGCCGATGCGGTGTCGCTGATCAACACGATCAACTCGATCACCAGCGTCAATCTGGACACGTTCAGCCCCGAGCCCTCGATCGACGGCAAGGGCAGCCACGGCGGCTATTGCGGCCCGGCGGTCAAGCCCATCGCCCTGTCAATGGTCTCCGAGATCGCCCGCGCCGAGGCGACCCAAGGCCTGCCGATCTCGGGCATCGGCGGAGTGACCACATGGCGCGACGCGGCCGAGTTCATGGCGCTGGGCTGCGGCACGGTGCAGGTATGCACCGCGGCGATGACCTATGGGTTCAAGATCATCGACGAACTGACGGCGGGCCTGTCGCAGTGGATGGACGAGAAGGGCTATTCCAACGTCTCCGAGATCGTCGGGCGGGCCGTTCCGAACGTGACCGACTGGCAGTATCTGAACCTGAACTACGTCGCCAAGGCCAAGATCGATCAGGATCAGTGCATCAAGTGCGGCCGCTGCTACGCGGCCTGCGAGGACACCAGCCATCAGGCGATCTCCATGTCGCCCGACCGAGTGTTCGAGGTGATCGACGAGGAATGCGTGGCCTGCAACCTGTGCGTGGATGTCTGCCCGGTCGAGGGCTGCATCTCGATGGTGCCGATGGCGGCGGGCGACGTCGATCCGCGCACCGGCAAGGTGGTTCAGCCGGACTATGCCAACTGGACCACCCACCCGAACAACCCGATGGCCAAGGCCGCCGAATGACCGGCGTCAGATCACCAAAAGGGGCCGCGCTGCGGCCCTTTTTTCATGGGGTCAGCAGTTTTCGGTACAGGGTATCGATGAAGGGCGCAGCCCCTTCGAACGGGTCTTCGTCGCCCAGGATCGCGCGCACCTGAACATCGAAATCCGCATAGTGCTGGGTCAGCGCCCAGATCGAAAAGATCAGGTGATGTGGGTGCAGGCGGGCGATTTTGCCCTGGTCCATCCAGTGCGTCAGAACGGCCGCCTTCTGATCGACCAGCGCCTTCAGATCGTTCGACAGGGCGTCATGGATGCGGGGCGCGCCCTGCACCAACTCATTCGCGAACAGGCGGCTTTCGCGCGGCAACTCGCGGCTCATCTGCAGCTTGCGCTTGATGTACGAGAGGATCTCCTCCATCGGCTCGCCGTTTTCATCAAGGTCGTGCAGCGGCGCCAGCCAGGTGTCCAGCAGGCCGGACAGAAGCGCGGTGTGGATCGCCTCTTTGGACGGGAAATAATACAGAAGGTTCGGCTTGCTCAGCCCGGCCTCGGCCGCGATCTGATCGACGGTCGCCCCGCGAAAGCCGTGGGCCGAAAACACGTTCAGCGCGGCCTCGAGAATCGCGGCGCGGTTCTTTTTCTGAATTCGGGTCGGGGCGCGGTCTTTGGGCATGTATGCAGGGCGTCTCTTTTTCGAACAAGCAGGTGTTGAATATGCCGATTTTTGCATCGGCGCGATGCAATTTCTTGACTGATATCGAACCCGTGATAGCGTGAGTTTGACCAGATGGTCAAATCAAGACACCAAAAGCGAGCCAAATCGCAAGCAACAGGGAAGACGAACATGGCAGCTCCGGCGCAGAATCTCAGGATCAATGGCGACAGGTTGTGGGACAGCCTGATGGAGATGGCCAAGATTGGCCCGGGCGTTGCCGGAGGCAACAACCGCCAGACCCTGACCGACGAAGATGCCGAGGGCCGCGCGCTGTTCCAGAAATGGTGCGAAGAGGCCGGCTGTACCATGGGCCTTGACCAGATGGGCAACATGTTCGCCATGCGCCCCGGTACCGATCCCGATGCGCTGCCGGTCTATGTCGGTTCGCACCTGGATACGCAGCCGACGGGCGGCAAGTACGACGGGGTGCTGGGGGTTCTGGGCGCGCTCGAGATCATCCGCACCCTGAACGATCTGGGCATCAAGACCAAACACCCGATCGTGGCCACCAACTGGACCAACGAAGAGGGCACGCGCTTCGCCCCCGCCATGCTGGCCTCGGGCGTGTTCGCGGGGATGCACACGCAGGACTGGGCCTATGACCGCGAGGATGCCGAGGGCAAGAAATTTGGCGACGAGTTGCAGCGCATCGGTTGGCGCGGCGATGAAGAGGTCGGAGGCCGCAAGATGCATGCCTTCTTTGAGCTGCATATCGAACAGGGCCCGATCCTCGAGGCCGAAGGCAAGGATATCGGCGTCGTCACCCATGGGCAGGGCCTGAGCTGGACCCAAGTGACCGTGACCGGCAAAGACGCGCATACCGGATCAACCCCGATGCCGATGCGCAAGAATGCCGGGCTGGCGATGGCGCGCATTCTTGAAAAGGTGGACGAGATCGCCTGGTCGCACGCGCCCCATGCCGTGGGGGCTGCCGGGCATATCGACGTCTATCCGAACTCGCGCAACGTGATCCCGGGCAAGGTGGTGTTCACGGTCGATTTCCGCTCGCCCGAGTTGGACGTCATCAAGGACATGGAGAACCGGCTGCGCGTCGCAGCCGAGGACATCGTGGATGAGATGGGCCTGCAGGTCGCGTTCGAGAAGGTCGGCGGGTTCGACCCGGTGAAATTCGACGAGACCTGCGTCGCCGCCGTGCGCAATGCGGCCGAGCGGCTGGGCTATTCGCATACCAACATCATTTCGGGCGCGGGGCACGATGCCTGCTGGATCAACCGCGTGGCGCCGACCGCGATGGTGATGTGCCCCTGCGTTGATGGCCTGAGCCACAACGAGGCCGAGGAAATCAGCAAGGAATGGGCAACCGCCGGGGCGGATGTGCTGTTGCACGCGGTCGTCGAAACTGCGGAGATCGTGGAGTAGCCGGGGCCGCGCGCCCCCAATCCGCTGGAAAACCAACAGAGGCGCAACAGACGCGCCCGCAGGGAGTTGAACATGAGCACAGTCATCAAGAACGGAACCGTCGTTACCGCGGATCTGACCTACAAGGCCGACGTCAAGATCGAAGGCGGCGTGATCACCGAGATCGGGCCGGATCTGAAGGGGGATGAGCAACTGGATGCGACCGGCTGTTACGTCATGCCCGGCGGGATCGATCCGCACACGCATCTGGAAATGCCGTTCATGGGAACCTATTCCAGCGATGATTTCGAAAGCGGCACCCGCGCGGCGCTGGCCGGCGGCACGACCATGGTGGTGGACTTCGCGCTGCCGAACCCGGGCGAAAGCCTGCTGGATGCGCTCAAACGCTGGGACAACAAATCGACCCGCGCCAATTGCGACTATTCCTTCCACATGGCCGTGACGTGGTGGGGCGAACAGGTGTTCGACGATCTAAAAACCGTGATCGAACAGCGGGGCATCAACACCTTCAAGCATTTCATGGCCTACAAAGGCGCGCTGATGGTCAATGACGACGAGCTGTTCGCCTCGTTCAAGCGTCTGGCCGAGCTGGGTGGGATCGCGATGGTCCATGCCGAAAACGGCGACGTGGTGGCCGAGTTGCAGGCCAAGCTGTTGGCCGAAGGCAATACCGGCCCCGAGGCCCATGCCTATTCGCGCCCGCCGCAGGTCGAGGGCGAGGCCACCAACCGCGCCATCATGATCGCCGACATGGCCGGTGTGCCGCTCTATGTCGTGCACACCTCGTGCGAAGAGGCGCATGAAGCCATCCGTCGGGCCCGGATGCAGGGCAAGCGCGTCTGGGGCGAGCCGCTGATCCAGCACCTGACGCTGGACGACAGCGAATATGCGCATCCTGATTGGGATCACGCCGCGCGCCGGGTGATGAGCCCGCCGTTCCGCAACAAACAGCACCAGGACAGCCTTTGGGCGGGGCTTCAGTCGGGCTCGCTGAGCGTGGTCGCCACTGATCACTGCGCCTTCACGACCGAGCAGAAGCGGTTTGGTGTGGGTGATTTCACCAAGATCCCCAACGGAACGGGCGGCCTTGAGGATCGGATGCCGATGCTGTGGACCCATGGCGTGGCAACCGGGCGGCTGACGCCGAACGAATTCGTGGCCGTGACGTCAACAAACATCGCCAAGATATTGAATTGCTATCCGAAAAAGGGCGCCGTTCTGGTGGGCGCAGATGCCGATCTGGTGGTGTGGGACCCGGACAAGACCAAGACCATCAGCGCGGCGACGCAGCAATCGGCGATCGACTACAACGTGTTCGAGGGGCACGAGGTCAAAGGCCTGCCGCGCTTTACCCTGACCCGTGGACAGGTGGCGGTGCATGACGGCGAGATCCGCACGCAGGAAGGCCATGGCAAATTCGTCGCGCGTGAGGCCAACACCACCGTGAACAAGGCGCTGAGCACCTGGAAAGAACTGACCGCCCCGCGCCCGGTAGAGCGGTCGGGCATCCCGGCGACGGGGGTATGATGCACAAAGGTTACCGAACGGGCAAAAAAGCCAAAACTTCAAGGCAGTAGGATGACATCGGAAAGCAATACCCAGCCCGTGATCGAGGCAAAGAACCTCGACCTGACCTTCCAGACCAATGACGGACCCGTGCACGCCCTCAAGGACGTCAACCTGGCGGTCGACAAGGGCGAATTCGTCAGTTTCATCGGCCCTTCGGGCTGCGGAAAAACGACCTTCCTGCGCTGTGTCGCTGCGCTGGAAACGCCTACGGGCGGCACGCTGACCGTCAACGGCATGACTCCGGACGAGGCCCGCCGGAACCGGGCCTATGGCTATGTGTTCCAGGCGGCGGGCCTGTACCCGTGGCGGACCATCGCCAAGAACATCAAACTGCCGCTCGAGATCATGGGATATTCGGCTCAGGAACAGGAAGAACGTGTAAAGAACGTTCTGGAACTTGTTGATCTAGCAGGGTTTGGTGCAAAATTCCCCTGGCAGCTATCGGGTGGGATGCAGCAACGGGCCAGCATCGCGCGGGCGCTGGCCTTCGACGCCGATATCCTGTTGATGGACGAGCCTTTCGGCGCGCTGGACGAGATCGTGCGCGATCACCTGAACGAACAGCTTCTGGCGCTGTGGGCGCGCACCGGCAAGACGATCGGGTTTGTCACCCACTCGATCCCCGAGGCGGTGTATCTGAGCACCAAGATCGTGGTCATGAGCCCGCGCCCCGGGCGGATCACCGATGTGATCGACAGCCCTCTGCCCATGGTACGGCCGCTGGACATCCGCGACACGCCCGAATTCATCGAGGTCGCGCATCGCGTGCGCGAAGGGTTGCGCGCCGGGCATGGGGATGATGTGTGATGGGCAGGAATGACATCAGACGCGCGACCGAGGCGGATGTGCCAGCCTGCGCGGCGGTGGTCTCGGCCTGGGTCCGCCAGACCGAGTGGATGACGGATGAACTGCCCCAGCAGGAATTGGAGGCGCTGATCGCGCAGGCCTTCCCGGACCGCGAGATGTGGGTCGTCGGCGAACCCGTCGATTGCTACATGTCGGTCGATCCCGCGGCGCAGAAGGTCGGCGCGCTGTATTGCCTGCGGACCGGGCAGGGCATCGGCAAGCGCCTTCTGGACCGGGCAAAACAGGGGCGCAGCTTTCTGTGGCTGACGGCCCATCAACCGAATGCCGCCGCGCAACGGTTCTATCGCCGCGAGGGCTTTGTCGAGACCGGGACCGAGGCCGCAACGCCGCCCGAGACCGTCCCCGTGGTGCGGATGGAGTGGCACGCATGAAGCAGCTTGTTGCCGTTCTGACCGTTCTGCTGGCCATCGTTGTCATCTGGTACGCGGCCTGCATTCCGATGAACATCAAGGGCGTCCTGACCGAACAGGAACGCGCCGGGGCCGAAGTGGTTCCGCCTTCGGCCAAAGACCGTCGCGACATGGGGGAAATCGGTCTGGCGCTGCGCAACAGCTTTGCCATTCCGGCGACCTGGGCGCAGGACCGGCCGCGTCTGCCCGCGCCGCATCAGGTGGGCATCGAGCTGTGGGAGACCACGGTTCAGAAGAAGATCACCTCGAAACGGTCGCTGGTCTATCACGGCTGGGTGACGCTCAGCGCGACGATTCTGGGCTTTGCCATCGGCACGGGGCTGGGCATCCTGCTGGCTGTGGGGATCGTGCACAGCCGGGTGATGGACCTGTCGGTCATGCCCTGGGCCATCGTCAGCCAGACCATCCCAATCATCGCGCTGGCGCCGATGATCATCGTGGTGCTGTATTCGATCGGCATTCAGGGGATCATTCCCAAGGCGGTGATCTCGGCCTATCTGAGCTTCTTCCCGGTGGTCGTGGGCATGGTCAAGGGCCTGCGCAGCCCTGATGCGATGCAGTTGGACCTGCTGCGCACCTATAATGCAAGCAACGGGCAGGCGTTCTGGAAACTGCGCCTGCCGGCCTCGATGCCCTATCTGTTCGCCTCTCTCAAGATCGGGATCGCCGCGTCGCTGGTGGGGGCCATCGTCGGCGAACTGCCGACAGGCGCCGTGGCGGGGCTGGGCGCGCGTCTGCTGGCTGGCAGCTACTACGGCCAGACGGTGCAGATCTGGTCGGCGCTGTTTGCCGCGGCCATTCTTGCGGCCTGCCTGGTGGGCCTGTTGGGCCTGATCGAGCGGGCGGTGTTGAAACGCATGGGGATGGCGCAATGATGATGGTCGGTCTTGCAATCCTTTTGTGGCTGGCCGGTTGGTGGCTGAACACCCGCCTTGCCAGCGGACCTTATGCCGACACGCGGGCGGTGCGCATTCTGGCGCCGCTGATCTTCGGCCTGACCGTCATCGGGGTTTGGGAATTGCTGGTGCGCGGGCTTGAGGTGCCTCTGGTCATCCTGCCCGCGCCTTCGGTGATCTTTGAGCGGTTCTGGGACAGCTTGCCGATCCTTTGGGCCGATTTCGTGCAGACCATCATCAAGGGCGCGCTCAGCGGCTATGTCATCGGATGCGGCGCCGCCTTCCTGATGGCAATCGCCGTGGACCGGTGGGACTTCCTGCGGCTGGGCCTGTTGCCGGTGGGCAATTTCGTGGCCGCGCTGCCGATCGTAGGCACCGCGCCGATCCTTGTGATGTGGTTCGGGTTCGACTGGCATTCGAAGGCGGCCGTTGTGGTGGTGATGGTCTTTTTCCCGATGCTGGTGAACACGGTGGCCGGCCTGCGCGAAGCCACTGCAATGCAGCGCGACCTGATGGAGACCTATGCCGCAACCTATTGGCAAAGCTTTCTGAAGCTGCGGTTGCCCGCGGCCATGCCGTTTATTTTCAACGGGTTGAAAATTTCCACCACGCTGGCCCTGATCGGCGCTATCGTGGCAGAGTTCTTCGGCTCGCCCACTTTGGGCATGGGGTTCCGGATCTCGACCAGTGTCGGGCAATTGTCGCTGGACATGGTCTGGGCGGAAATCGTGGTCGCGGCACTGGCCGGAACCGCGTTCTATGGTCTGGTCGCCATGATCGAGAAATTGGTGACCTTCTGGCACCCGTCACAACGCAGTTAAGCGGAACAACAATTCAACAGACCCCGATAACGGGGCAGCACTAGCAACTAGGAGAAGATGAAGATGAACAAGCTACTGACCGGGGCCATAGCCGCCCTAGGATTCGCCGCAAGTTCGGCCTTTGCCGCAGACGAGGTGACGCTGCAATTGAAATGGGTCACGCAGGCCCAGTTCGCGGGCTACTACGTCGCCAAGGACAAGGGATTCTACGAAGAAGAGGGGCTGGACGTCACCATCCTGCCCGGCGGCCCCGACATCGCGCCCACGCAGGTGATCGCGGGCGGAGGCGCCGATGTGACCGTCGAATGGATGCCCGCAGCGCTGGCTGCGCGCGAAAAGGGCCTGCCGCTGGTCAACATTGCTCAGCCGTTCAAAAGCTCGGGCATGATGCTGACCTGCTGGAAGGATGCGGGCATTTCCTCGCCCGAGGACCTCAAGAACCGCACGCTGGGCGTCTGGTTCTTCGGCAATGAATTCCCGTTCATGAGCTGGATGAGCCAGCTGGGCATCGACACCGGCGGCAAGAGCGAAAACGGCGTCGAGGTCTTGAAGCAGGGCTTCAACGTCGACCCGCTGCTGCAGCGCCAGGCCGATTGCATCAGCACCATGACCTACAATGAATACTGGCAGGTGATCGACGCCGGCGTCAGCCCCGACGAGCTGGTGACCTTCAAGTACGAAGACCAGGGCGTGGCCACGCTGGAAGATGGCCTGTACGTGCTTGAAGAAAACCTCAGCGACCCGGCCTTCGTCGACAAGATGGAACGCTTCGTGCGCGCTTCGATGAAAGGCTGGAAATACGCCGAGGAGAACCCGGACGAGGCCGCCGAAATCGTGTTGGAAAACGATGCGACCGGTGCCCAGACCGAGGAACACCAGAAGCGAATGATGGGCGAGATCGCCAAGCTGACCGCAGGTTCGAACGGCGCGTTGGATCCGGCTGATTTCGAGCGCACGGTGAACACGCTGCTGGCCGGTGGCTCGGACCCGGTGATTACCAAAAAGCCGGAAGGCGCGTGGACCAGCCAGATCACGGATGCAGCCCTGAACTGATTGGTTGTACCATGACAACAATTCAGCGCGGCCCCCTGTGGGCCGCGTTTGTTTTTGCGGATGTCGGAATTTAACTGTCTTCAGAGGCAGTTTCCTCTATTATTCCTGTAAGATTTTGCGATCCCTACGAAAATTGGTGGATTTGGGAATAAAATGCAGGATTTTGCATCACAATTCAGCCAAGCAAGCCACCTGATCCTGACCGGGGATCCGGACCTTTGGGCGATCGTGACGCTGTCGCTGCAAGTTTCGGTGCTGGCTGTGTTGATTTCAGCCGTGATCGGGATGCCGGTTGGCGCGGCCTTGGCGGTGGCCCGCTTTCCCGGACGGCGCGCGTTGATCATTCTGATGAACGCACTGATGGGCTTTCCTCCGGTTGTCGTCGGCCTGCTGGTCTACCTGATGCTGTCCCGTTCGGGCCCGCTGGGCGTGCTGGAGCTTTTGTACACCCCAACCGCCATGATCATTGCCCAAACTGTGCTGGTGACCCCGATCGTCGCGGCGTTGACGCGGCAGGTGATCGAGATGCTGGCCGAGGAATATTCGGAACAGTTGCGTTCGTTGGGAGTGTCGCGGTTGGCCTCGGTGCCGGTGCTTTTGTGGGACGCGCGTCTGGCGTTGGTGACTGCATTGCTGGCCGGGTTCGGACGAGCCATCGCCGAAGTCGGCGCGGTGATTATCGTCGGCGGCAACATCAACCATGTGACACGGGTCATGACGACGACGATTGCGTTGGAGACCTCGAAGGGAAATCTGGCCCTGGCGCTGGCCTTGGGGACGATCCTGATCGGAATTGCCGTGGCCGTGAATGCGGCAGTCAGCGCCCTGACGCTTCGGGCCGAGCAGGAAGGGTTGCGCCATGCGTGATCTGATGCCAGAAATGCCCAATTGTCTGCAGGCCGATGGGCTGCGAGTGGAACGCAATGGCAAGCTGTTGTTGGATGTTCCGCAGCTGATGATGGATGGTCCGGGGCCGACTTTGATCCTTGGGCCAAACGGTGCTGGCAAAAGCCTGCTGCTGCGTTGCCTGCATGGTTTGATCAAGGCGGATGCGGGGCAGGTTCGGCAGGATGGCGGTGTTCTGAATGCGGCCCACAAAGCCCGGCAGGCGATGGTGTTCCAGCAACCGGTTCTGCTGCGCCGCACGGTGTCTGCCAATCTGGATTTTGTTTTGAAACGGCTGGGGCTCGGCAGGGCTGCTCGGAAAAACCGGATCCAGGAACTTCTGGCCGAAGGAGGGCTTGAGACCAAGGCCCGGCAGTCGGCGCGCTCGCTGTCGGGTGGCGAGGCACAGCGTCTAGCCATCCTTCGCGCGCTTGCGCTTGGCCCCGAGACCCTGTTCCTGGACGAACCCACCAGCGCCCTTGATCCCGCGGCGACCCAAATGATCGAGGCGATGATCCTGCGCGCCTCGGCCCGGGGGGTGCGGATCGTGATGGTTACCCACGACGTCGGGCAAGCCCGTCGGTTGGCGGCGGATATCGTGATGATGCAGGGCGGACGCGTGGTCGAGCATGGCGCCGCCAAACAGGTGCTGGAAGCGCCACAATGTCAGGCCTCGCGCCAGTATCTGGCGGGCTGGCTGGTCACATAACAACAACCGGAGGCAATCCATGTTTCGCGCAGCAATCAAAAGCGCAATGATCCTGTTCGGGCTGTTCGCCGGTCCGGCGGCGGCCGAAGAACCATTCATTGTCGTGCAGTCCACGACATCGACCCAGAATTCCGGCCTTCTGGACTTTATCCTTCCAGGGTTCGAGGCGGAAAGCGGGATCGATGTCCGTGTTGTCGCCGTGGGGACGGGGCAGGCGATCCGAAATGCGATCAACGGCGACGGTGACGTTCTGCTGGTGCATGCCAAGCCGGCGGAAGAGCAATTCGTGGCCGACGGCTGGGGTGTCGAGCGGCGGGACGTGATGTACAACGACTTTGTCTTGGTGGGGCCGAAATCGGACCCGGCCAAGATCAAAGGTGGCGACGACGCGGTTGCCGCGTTGGCAGCGATCGCGCAGGCCAAAGCTCCGTTCGCGTCGCGCGCTGATGACAGCGGGACCCACAAGGCGGAGAAGGCTCTTTGGAGCCTGTCCGGAACGTACCCGACCTTGTCTTCGGGCGAGTGGTACCGCGAGACCGGATCGGGCATGGGCGCAACGCTCAACCTTGCTGCGGGCATGGATGCCTATGCCCTGACCGATAGGGCCACATGGCTGTCGTTCGGCAACAAGGGAAACCTCGAGATCCTGGTCGAAGGCGATCCTCGGCTGTTCAATCAATACGGAGTGATCCTCGTGAACCCCGAAAAGCATCCGCGGGTCCGGGCGGCCGCGGGCAAAAGGTTCATCGATTGGCTCACTGGCCCGGACGGTCAGGAAGCAATCGCGGCGTACAAATTGAACGGTGAGCAACTCTTCTTTCCGAACGCGCAGCAATAGGGCCGGTCAGTCACTTGCGCCGTTGTGATGGATCTGTCCCAAGCCGGACAGATCGTATCCGCCCAATTCATCGGCGCGACGCCTGAATTTGTCCGTACCCAGAAAAGTCAGCAGTTTCTGCATCGGTGGATCGAAACACGACCGCCGCCAGATGGCGAGGTCGAGACGTTCGGAATGGGTCGGAACGAAGCCCAACCCGTAGAGGCGCGCCAGGGCTCCGATGCCGAACCCTGCCTCGGCCTTCCGGTCATGCAGGGCGATTGCCAGTTCCTCTTCGGTGCGGGCGCAAGTCGGCAAGGCGTCAAGATCGGCGCGGCTCAGACCGCAGCTCTCCAACTGGGCATCGAACAAGTGCTGACTGGCTGCGCTGTCCTGGCGCAGCACGACACGGCGGCCCTTCAGGTCACCAAAATCGGAAATTCCCTGAACCCCGTGGGCCAGCAACAGGCCGCGCTGGCGGCTTGCGACCTCGTACAGAACCACGGGCGCCTCACCCAGCGCGTCGCGGACGGAATTGATATTGAACCCGCCCGGTTCATGAATGTGCAGCACCGCGGCCTGTGCGTCACGTCGCGCAAGGCGGTTCAGCCCGTCGAATGAACCGTCGTAATAAGTGGCCAACCCCGAGCCGCTTTCGCGCAGCGCCCAATCCAATAGCGGGTCATGGCTACCAGCCACGATATCGGGCAGGGGCGGTTTGACCGTGTCCGGCCCGGTACGCGACGCATTGAGCCAGGCCAGTACCTCGGCCCGGGGAAAGAGAAGTTTTCCCATCGCTTTCACGCAGGGCACTTCGCCTGAAGACGCCAGATCATAGGCCTTGCGTTCGCCAATGCGCAGCAGGTCCGCCAACTCTCGTGTGGTCAGGAATTCGGACATTCAGTCTAGTCGCACCGAGGAGCCGGTCTGTGTCTCGGCGGCTGAGTGCCCGAGTTGCTTCAAAACCAGCGGTGCGCCGGCAGTAATGACGACCATTGCGGCGGCAGCTGCAAGAAAGGCTTTCATCTTATCCTCCGGCTTAGTCTGCGGGCGCTGTTGCGCTGCGCAGGAATTCAATCAGGTCGGTGCGGTCCTGCGCCTGCGCGATCCGCTGCATCGGCATCTTCGACCCCGGAATGTAGTGGTCCGGCCCTTGGTCGAAAAGAGCGTTTATCGTCTGTTCGTTCCAAATGATATCAGACCCTTGCAGCGTTTCCGAGTAGATATAGCCGGGCAAGGTCCCAGCCTTACGCCCGAATACGCCATGCAAGGTCGGCCCAGCCCGGCGCTGATCGTCCGGCGTCAGGCTATGGCAGATTGAACATTTCCGTGCGAACTGCCGTTCTCCGTTGTTCATGTCGTCGGGGTCTTTCAGAAAACTCGGCTCTTGGCTCGCCATTCGTTCCTGTGACCCCAGCGCGGCCACCGGCCAGCTGTACATGGCCTGATCCAACCCGCCTGCGTGCAGGTTTTCTCCATCGGGGGAAAAGGCCAGTGCCCAGACCGGGCCGCGCAGCGTTGCTCGGAAATCCTGCGCGATCCGCCAGTCCCGTGTGTCGATGATCATGATGTAGCCCTCGCCATCGCCCACCGCCAGCAGCGACCGATCCGGGCTGAGGGCGAGCGCAAGGATCGGGCGTCGGTCCAGCGTGAAATCGCGCTCGGCCCCGGTGGTCAGGTCCAGAATGCGGGTCACGCCATCGACCGCGCCATAGGCGATCCATCCGTCTTGGGCGTTCAGGACTAGTTCGTTGATGCCGAATCCGTGCTCGACCAGCCGCGCGGTTTCCGCCCCGGTCGTCACGTCCCAGACCCGCAGGCTGCCGTCGACCCCGGCGGAATACAGCGTCCGCCCATCCGGCGCGAAGGCCACCGCATTGACGCCGCTACCCGTTGGGCCCAGCAACTTGCGCGCACCGCCCTCGGTGGGCCAAAGGCCGATGGTCCCGTCCCAGCTGGCAGTCGCCACTAGGGTCTTTGAGGCGGCAATCCCGACAACCTTGCCCTTGTGTTGACCAACGACCTGTCCACCGGGCCAACGGCGCAGGGTAAAGTCGTCGCCGGCCGAATAGATCGCGGTGCCGTTAAAAGCCACCGCGTTCACGGCAGCCTCGTGACCTTCCAGCCAGTCCGGCTGCTGCCCGGACCACAGGCCCACGGAATTGTCGAAACTGGCGGTGGCAATGCGCCCGTCCGGGGCTGTGGCGATGTCCATGATCGGTCCGCCATGGCCCTTGAGCGTGTAGAAATCCGCCGCCAACGGCAGCGGCAGCAGGGCCAGCGCCAAAGCCAGCCCGCGCATCTATTCGGCAGGCGAGGCCGCGGCGTCGCTGGCCTCCTGCGCCTTTACCTCTTCCAGCCACAGCGAATGGTGCTCGCGCGCCCATTGCTCTTCGACCTCGCCGGTACCCATGGCGTCAAACGCGCCCTCCATGCCGACCGAGCCGAGGTAGATATGGGCTAGGATGATGGCGATGAAGGCATAGGCGACCATGACATGCCAGATCTGGGCATATTGCATCTCTTCCTGCGGAGACATCTGCGTGGGCAAGTCCAAGCCCATCAGTTGGGGTAAACCGGTCGCGTTGGCGATCGAAAACGTCTTGGCGAACATCGGAAGCTCGAATGGGAACAGCAGCGACAGACCCGACAGGCTGATCGAGACGCCAAGCAGAATGCACAGCCAGAAAATGATCTTTTGACCGGCGTTGAATTTCTTGGCCGGGGGGTGGCTGCCTTTGGTGAACAATCCGCCGCCTGCCGCCAACCATTTCAGGTCGGTCCGGTTGGGGATGTTGTGGGCGATCCAGTTCACGGTGATGATGACCAATCCCAGCATGAAGGCCCAGGCCAGATTGTTGTGCAACCACTTGCAGCCTTGCGCGATGGTGGCGAACCCTTCCTTGCCGAACAGTGGGATCAGGAAATCCCGGCCATAGAGCGTCAGCAGGCCGGTCAATCCAAGTATCAGGAACGAGCCGGCAAACAGCCAGTGCCCGAACCTTTCAAATCCTGAAAACCGGGTGACCGTGCGGCCCGTTTTCTCGCCGTCGATGCGGATGCGCCCTCGGATCAGGAAAAACAAAAGCAGAACGACCAGCATCCCGCCCAGAATGTAGGTTCCGTATTCACGCAACGGACCGGTGCGGAAAGTCCACCACCACATGCCACCGTCCTGGATCAGCACGCCGGCAGCCGGCCCTTTGGTCGACACGGTGACATCGGCTGAGCCATAGCGGATGGCGCGATACACATCGCTGTCCGAAGCCACGCCGCGCGTACCCAACTGACCCAGCAGCCCTTCGGCATTGCCTTGCCCGGTATTCTGTGCGCGATAGCTGTTGTCGACCTTCTCGCCGCGTTGCCGGGCCAGAATATCCTCGAGCGTCGTGGCGCCACCGGTCTGCGCGCGCGGGGCAGCGGCTGGTTCGTCTGTGCCGGTCGTGTCCTGTGCAAGCGCGCCGTGCGCGATCCCAAGTGTCAACGTCAAAGCCAGAAAAATGCGCAGCATCGGAACCTCGGTATCAATCCAAAATCGGGTGACCCACCTGCGCGGGTCACCCGTGTTGTCAGGCTGGGGTCTCAGCCGTCCTTCTGGTCGTAGGCCGTGCCCCAACCCCAGGCGCCCGAGCCGAACCCGCGCGCCACGACGCGTTCGCGGTAGATGGCCGATACCACGTCACCGTCACCGGCGAGCAGGGCCTTGGTCGAACACATCTCGGCGCAGATGGGCAGTTTGCCCTCAGCGATCCGGTTGCGGCCGTATTTGGCGAACTCTGCGGTCGAGTGCGTTTCCTCGGGACCGCCGGCGCAGAAGGTACATTTGTCCATCTTGCCGCGCGATCCGAAGTTGCCGGCCTGCGGGTATTGCGGCGCGCCGAAGGGGCACGCATAGAAGCAATAGCCGCAGCCGATGCACAGGTCCTTGGAGTGCAGGACGACGCCTTCTTCGTTCTGATAGAAGCAGTCGACCGGGCACACAGCCATGCAGGGCGCATCCGAACAATGCATGCAGGCGACCGAGATCGAGCGTTCACCCGGTTTGCCGTCATTGATCGTCACCACCCGGCGGCGGTTGATGCCCCAAGGGACCTCGTGTTCGTTCTTGCACGCGGTCACGCAGGCGTTGCACTCGATGCAGCGTTCAGCGTCGCAGAGAAACTTTGCTCTAGCCATTGTCGTCCTCCTTACGCTGCCCAGATCTTGCAGAGAGTCGCTTTGGTCTCCTGCATCTGGGTCACTGAATCATAGCCATAGGTCTGGGCGGTGTTGGTGCTTTCACCCAGCACGTACGGGTCGGCGCCTTTCGGGTATTTCTCCCTCAGGTCCGCGCCCTGGAAATGGCCGCCAAAGTGGAAGGGCATGAAGGCCACGCCGGCACCGACCCTTTCGGTCAGCATTGCCATCACCTTGACCTTGCCACCCTCGGGACCTTCGACCCAGACCTGCGATCCGTCGCGAATGCCAAGGTTGTTGGCGTCACGAGGATTGATCTCGACGAACATGTCCTGCTGCAGCTCGGCCAGCCACGGGTTCGACCGTGTCTCGTCGCCGCCACCTTCATATTCGACCAGACGACCTGACGTTAGGATTATCGGGTAATCCTTTGAAAAGTCGTTCTTCTGGATCGAAGCATACAAGGTCGGAAGGCGATAGGCCTGACGGTCCTCGTAGGTGGGATAGTCGGCCACCAGGTCACGCCGCGGCGTGTACAGCGGCTCGCGGTGCAGCGGGATCGGATCCGGGAAGGTCCAGACCACGGTGCGGGCCTTGGCGTTGCCGAAGGGCGCACAGCCATGCTTGATGGCCACCCGCTGGATGCCGCCCGACAGGTCGGTCTTCCAGTTGGTCTTGGGCCCGGCCACTGCGTCGATGGCCGCGCGTTCTTCGGCCGTCAGGTCGCCATCCCAGCCCAGATCCATCAGCATCTGCATCGTGAACTCGGGGTATCCGTCCTGGATTTCCGAGCCGACGCTGTAGACCCCTTCGGCCAGCAGGTTCTGACCGTCACGCTCGACGCCGAAACGCGCGCGGAAGGTCAGGCCGCCCTCGGCCACCGGTTTGGACATGTCATAGAGGTTCGGCGTCCCCGGATGCCCCATCTCGGCGGTGCCCCAGCAGGGCCACGGCAGACCGTAGTATTCGCCGTCATTCGGACCGCCCACCGCCTGCAGCGTCGTTCTGTCGAACGTGTGCTGGTTGGCCATATGGCTTTTGATCCGCTCTGGCGACTGACCGGTATAGCCGATCGTCCACAGCCCCGCGTTGAACTCGCGCGTGATGCTTTCGACATTCGGGGTTTCGGGGTCCTCCATCTCGATATTGCGGAAGAACCGATCCGCCCAGCCGAATTTGTTGGCGAACTTGGCCATGATGACCTCGTCCGGCAGGCTTTCGAACAGCGGATCGACCACCTTGTCGCGCCACTGCAGCGAGCGGTTCGAGGCCGTGACCGAGCCACGGGTTTCGAACTGCGTGCAGGCCGGCAGCAGATAGACGCCATCGGTCCGGTCATGCAGGACGGCGGAAACGGTGGGATACGGGTCGATCACGACCAGCATGTCCAGCTTTTCCATCGCCGTCTTCATTTCGACCATCCGGGTCTGCGAGTTGGGCGCGTGGCCCCACAGAACCATGGCGCGGACGTTGTTGGGCTGATCCATGTTCTCGGGATCTTCCAGAACACCGTCGATCCAGCGCGAAACCGGGATGCCCCGTTCGTTCTGCAGCGACTTGTCCTTGCCGTCCTTGTCCTTGACCATTGCGAACTGGCCAGCCAGCCACTCCGGTTCCTCGCCCCAGACGCGGGCCCAGTGACCCCATGCGCCTGCGGACAGGCCGTAATAGCCGGGCAGGGTGTGGGACAGAACGCCCAGATCGGTTGCGCCCTGCACGTTGTCATGGCCGCGGAAGATGTTGGTGCCGCCGCCAGAGGTGCCCATGTTGCCCAACGCCAGCTGCAGCACGCAGTAGGCGCGCGTGTTGTTGTTGCCGTTGGTGTGCTGGGTGCCGCCCATGCACCAGATCACGGTGCCGGGACGGTTGTTGGCCAGCGTCCGCGCCACGCGCTTGAGCTGCGATCCCGGCACGCCGGTGACGCGCTCAGTCTCTTCGGGGGTCCAGTTGGCGACCTCCTCGCGGATCTGGTCCATGCCCCAGACACGGGTGCGGATGAACTCTTTGTCTTCCCAGCTGTTGTCGAAAATGTGCCACAGGATGCCCCAGATCAGCGCCACGTCGGTGCCGGGGCGGAAGCGGACATATTCGTCGGCATGGGCCGCGGTGCGCGTAAAGCGCGGATCGCAGACGATCAGCGGGGCGTTGTTCTGTTCCTTCGCCCGCAGGACGTGCAGCAGCGAGACTGGGTGCGCCTCGGCCGGGTTGCCGCCGATGATGAAGATCGCCTTGGAATTGTGGATGTCGTTGTAGCTGTTGGTCATGGCGCCGTAGCCCCATGTATTCGCAACACCCGCAACGGTGGTCGAGTGGCAGATCCGCGCCTGGTGGTCCACGTTGTTGGTGCCCCAGTAGGCCGCGAACTTGCGGAACAGATAGGCCTGTTCGTTGTTGTGCTTGGCCGAACCCAGCCAATAGACGCTGTCAGGTCCGCTTTCCTCGCGGATGCTCATCATGCCGTCGCCGATCTCGTCGATCGCCTGTTCCCAGCTGATGCGCTTCCACTCGCCACCCTCTTTCTTCATCGGGTATTTCAGGCGGCGTTCGCCATGGGCGTGTTCCCGGACCGAAGCCCCCTTGGCGCAATGGGCGCCCAGGTTGAACGGGCTGTCCCAACCGGGTTCCTGCCCGATCCAGACACCGTTCTGCACTTCGGCAACCACGGTACAGCCGACCGAGCAATGCGTGCAGACGGATTTGATGTTCTCGACAGCCGTGTTGGCTGCGGTCTGGGCGCTGGCGGGCGACACGGTTCCACCCGTGGCGCTGATCGCGGCCAGGCCGCCGATCGTCAGGCCCGAGCCACGCAGGAACGCGCGGCGATCGACGCTCTTTTCGCCGATTTGGGACAGGATACTTGTCCGCTGGGGGCGTCTCGCAACCCCGTTGGTCTTTTTCCTAAGCATTTCCTTCCTCCCTTGCTGGCCATGTTGATCATGGCTGGCTTGGTGTTTCGAAATCGACGTCAGGGCCAATCGCAACCTTCAGCCGAGTGTGACCACGTCCGGACTTGCGCCGGGCGTCGCCGGGGCGGCCTAGAAGCGCGCGCTGTCGAAATAGGCGCGGGTATGCGCCGTGTCCTGAATGCGGGTCTCGTCCGAGGGTTGCTCGGCTGCTTCGGCCTCGGTTCCCAGGCTGGCCGCTGCAACGGCTGCCGGGGCCGCGGTGCCCGCCAGTTTCAGGAAGTCGCGGCGGCTGGCGCCGGTCTCCTTGGTCTTGCTCATGGGATCCTCCTTTCCCATTTGCGGTTCAGCGCCCGCCGGGGCGCCAGCGAATGACGGCCGCCTAGTGCGTCGTCATGCGGAAGGCCTCGCGTTCGATCTCCATGAAGACCCGGCCGGCGGTGCCGACCGAGGCATAGAGAACCGAATGTTCGGCTGCTTCCAGGTCCGAGAAAAAGTGCTCGGCCCAGGGGCCGATGTGCTTGTTCCAGAACGTCTTTTGATCTTCCAGCGTGGCCGGGCCGCCGAAACGGCCGACGATCATGCCACCCATCATCTCCATCAGCGAGGCGATGTTGTCTTCGGGTTCGAACACGTTTGCCGCCCGGGTGATGCCCCGCGCCGCCATGTCGTTGCGCAGCTGCGCCAGCGGTTTCTCATTCAGGAAACCGGTCAGATAGAAGCTGGCATAGGGCAGCAGTTCTCCGCGCCCCAGCCCGATGAACAATGCGTTGAACTCGCGCTCGGCCGCTTCAGGCTTGGTCACTTTGGCCACGCGGGCCATGGCCTGAATAGCCTGGCCCAGATCGGTCTCGTCCCCCGACAGCGCCGCGATCTGGCTCAGCAGAGTCTGGTCAGGCGGTGTGGCCAGCAGCAGGCCCAGAAAGTTGTAGAAATCCGCGCGCAGACGGTCCTCGGGGGAAATCTCGAACGTCTGCGGGTCGCGAATGTTCATCGGGTCATCCTTCGAATTCGAATTTCATGCGCCGCGGGGCCGGGGGGCGTTCGTCCTCATCCGGTTGGATGGCGTCTGCCACTTCGACAGGGGGCGCAGGCTCGGCTTCAGGCTCGGGCGTTTCGGTTGCTGGCTCGGCTTCGGCCTCGACCGGGTGTTCTTCGGCTTCCGTCTGCTCGGCCAGCGCCTCGATATGGCGCAACATGCCTTTGCCCACCTGGTAAGCCGTCTGCAGGTTTTCGACCACGCAGGCGGCGTCGGTGTAGTCCTCACCGTAATCGACCAGCCCGTCCACATTCGCCAGCACCGGGTTCAACCGCCACAAGCGCCGCAAGGCACGGCGGCGCAGACGGTCCGGCACGGCCTTGGCCATGAAGCCCGAAACATCGTCGCCCGCCTGCAGCAGGTCCGGGTCGGGCAGGTCAAGTTCGGCCAAAATCTCGGCGTCGGTCTTGTCTTCCAGTTCGGCCTGCTGCGCGGCGATTTCCTGCGCGGTCAGGGCCTCTTGTTCGGAATGCGCTTCGGCCTGCACGGCGGCCTTGCGGCGAGACCAGAAATCCTGTCGGGTGCTCATTGTACGGCCCTCCGCGGGGCGCGGTAGACATCCGAGGTCTGGCGGATGCGCGCATCGCCCTTGCCATCTTCTACAAGATCCACCCGTTTCTTGTCGCGGCGGCGTTTGACGAACACCTCATCGCGGTGATGGGCCACAGTGAAATCGCGCACCCAGGCGATCAAGCCTTCGGTCATAGGGATCTTTTCCACGATCTCTTCGCCGGTATCGGCATAGTCCTGCCCTTCATAAGGTGACGCTGTGATCAGAAACGCGTTCAGCGGGCGATCACCTTCGGCATCGTCACGCAGGACAAGATACAGCGATGGCTGGCTGTCCGAGAGATTGGCCATATAGGCCTCGGTTTCGTCGGACCAGAGTTTCAAGGGCAGGGTGGCAGCGTGGTATTCGACCGCGTCGCCCTCGCGGCGCAGTTCGACCCAGTCGGCGGGCGGGGCGCCGGGCAGCATCGCGACAGCGCGCCAATTCCACCGGGCCCAGCGAGTGACCCCCGGTGTCTTGCGCACGACGACGCCAACCGGCATTTCGATCTGTTTTGCGGCCTCGGCCACTTTGATCCTCCCCGGAAAAGCTCTCCCCTGCTTTCCCTTAGGTTCACTATGGTACACAAATGGGCCACGTGCCAAGTCCGCAGCGGCCTGAAATGGTCGTGATTTGGAAAAAAGTCGTCGCAAATGGGTCGCGGCGGCGATCAACGGTCTTTGGCGGGCGACACAGAGTTTCTGACCAGAACCGGCCGCCACACGTTGCATGGGCGGCGTTTGGGTCTAAGGTTAGCGGCAAGGGAGAGATGCGGGGGGAATATGGTCACCAAATTGGTCTTGTGTGATTGCGCCGGAAGTCAGGTGCTGGACGGGCAGGGGATATCGGCTGCTTGCAGCGCTGAATGCAGCAGGGTCCACACGGCGCTGTGCACCTCCGAACTGACCGCTGCGGCCAAGCTGATGCAGTCGGACGACCAGATCGTCATCGCCTGCGGGCAAGAGGCTCAAGTGTTTCACGAGCTGGCCGATGAACTGGGCGTGGATCACCCCGGCTTTGTCGATCTGCGCGACCGGGCCGGCTGGTCCGAGCAGGGGCGCGCGGCGATGCCCAAGATGGCGGCGCTGGCCGCCGAGGCGCTGTTGCAGCAGCCGATCACGCCCAGCGTGGATGTCATCAGCGAAGGCACCGCATGCATCATCGGGCCGGGTGAGGTTGCGTTTGACCTTGCCCAACGACTGTCGGACACGATGGCGGTGACGGTGGTCGCCACCGATGATGCGCAGCCTGACAGCCGGGCCTATGATGTGGTGCGCGCGCGGGTCCGGGCGGTCTCGGGGGCGCTGGGCGGGTTCACCCTGCGGTTGGATGCGTTGCAGCAGATTGATCCGGCAGGGCGCGGTGCGTTTGCCTGGACCCCGCCGCGCGACGGTGCGGCGTCGGCCTGCGATGTGCTGATCGACCTGGCGGGGGGTACGCCCTTCGTGACGGCCCCCGACAAGCGCGAAGGTTACCTGCGCGCCGATCCGCGCGATGCGGTGGCGGTTGCCCGGTTGGCCTTTGACGCGGCGCAGCTGGTCGGGACCTTCGAAAAGCCGCTGTATGTCCGGCTCGAAGAGACCCTGTGCGCCCATTCGCGGGCCGACCAGGTGGGCTGTTCCAACTGTCTGGATATCTGCCCCACCGGGGCCATAACCCCGGCCGGAGACCACGTGGCCATAGACCCGATGGTCTGCGCGGGCTGCGGTGAATGCGCGGCCCTGTGCCCCTCGACCGCGATCAGCTACGAGGATCCGCCGGTGGCGGCCCTGCTGGCGCGGATGCAGACCTTGGCGGCGACCTACCGTCGGGCCGGAGGGAGCGCCCCGCGCCTGTTGGTACATGATGCCCACGGGGCCGAGATGATCCGGCTGGCCGCGCGGTTCGGGCGCGGGTTGCCCGCCGATGTGATTCCGCTGGAGCTGGGTGTGGTGTCCGGCTTTGGACATGCCGAGATGCTGGCTGCCTTGGCTCATGGCTTTGCCCGGGTCGACATCCTGCTGGCCCCGACGACCGAGCGGGATGCGTTGGACCGCGAACTGCCGCTGGCGCTGGCCATCGCCGGAGCGGACGTCGTCGGAGTGATCGACGAATCCGATCCCGATGCGCTGGCCGATCTGCTCTATGCGCAGGACGTGCCGCAGCCTCTGGCCCAACCGGTGCTGCCGCTGGGCAACCGGCGCCAGATCACGCGGTTGGCGGCGCAGGCGCTGCGCCCCGATGCGTCTCAGCCGCTGCCCCTGCCGGAACACGCGCCCTATGGCGCGGTTGCGGTGGACACCGAAGCCTGCACCCTTTGCCTGAGTTGCGTGTCGCTGTGCCCGTCAGGCGCATTGATCGACAACCCCGACATGCCACAGCTGAACTTTCAGCAGGATGCCTGCCTGCAATGTGGGCTGTGCAAGACCATCTGTCCCGAAAGCGCGATCACCCTAGTGCCCGAACTGGACCTGAGCGACCGCGCGCTGTCGCCGCGCGTCCTGAACGAAGAAGAGCCCTTTGCCTGCATCGAATGCGGTGCTCTGTTCGGGGTGAAATCGACGGTCGAGCGGATCATGGAGAAGCTGGCCGGCAGCCACCCGATGTTTGCCACGTCCGAGCAGGCGAAGATGATCCAGATGTGTGACGATTGCCGTGTGCAGGCGCAGTTCCACAGCGAGGATAATCCGTTTACCTCAAAGCCCAAGCCCAAGGTCGTTACCACCGATGACTACTTCAGCAAGCGCAAAGATCACTGAAGCTTGAGCGGCGCCCCCAGATCGGCCGCGCGGATGACCGAGACATACGCCAGGATCGCCTCAAGCTCGTCTTGCGTCAGCATCAGCGGGTGAATGGGCGGGGGGCGTTCGGGGTCGAAAGGCGCAGTGATCCCTTCGATCTGGGTAAAGGACGGATGTGGGTTCAAGGCGAAGAACGCCTGGAACCGGTTCGACCAGTCCGGCATCGCGCGCAGTACGGCGAAGGACGGAGTAGAGCCCAACCCGTTCATTCGGTTCTGCGGACCAATCACGTGACAGCGCCCGCAATGGGTCAGCGACAGCTTTTCGCCCAGCAAGGCGTCGCCTTCGATTGCGTCGGACACAGGCGCAGCGACCGTTTCGAAACTGGCCGAGAACGGGCCGCCCTCGGTCGGTGCAAAGCTTTCGACGGTGCGCTTGCCCACGTCGGACATCAGCCAATCCTGAAAACGGGCCTGCCGCGTCTCGTCCTGAATGCGCAGGTGATAGATGTCGCCGCCGCGCTGAAACACCGGCTGCCCCGGCGGTCCGACCGCAAGAACCATCGCGCCCGCATCATCCGCGACAACGCGGATTCCGGTCTTGAGCGAGAAGCGCGGAAGAATATGTTTCAAAAGACCCGAGCGTGCGACATCTTCCGGCGCGGCCAGACCAATCTCCTCCTGCGACCAAGAGGGGCTGGCGAAGAGCGTCAGGCTCAGGCACAAAAGAACAAAGCGCATGGCCCAGCCTAACGGTGACAGGGCGAATGCGTCAAATGAACGAACAACACGGAGACAACGGCGATGAGCGGCGATTACAACATGTCGATGCGCAAATTCCTCAAACAGGTTGGCGTGACCAGCCAGCAGGCCATCGAAGACGCGCTGCGCAAGGCGGGCGATCCGGCAGGCAAAAGCTTTGAGGCCAAGATGGTCCTGACGATTGACGGCCTAGACGTCGAACATGTCGTGACCGGCCAGATCAAGGACGGCGACGCATGAGCATCCGCGACGCTGTTCTGGCGAACCTGAAGAAGATCACCGACCCGGTTTCGGGGCAGGACATCGTCAGCGCGGGCGTGGTCCGCGCGCTGAATGTCGAGGGCGATACCGTGCGCTTCGTTCTCGAAATCGACCCTAAGAATGCCGACAAGATGGAACCGGTGCGCGCCACCGCCGAAAAGGCGGCGCAGATGGTCGACGGGGTTTCCAAGGTCTCGGCCATGCTGACCGCGCATTCCGACAAGGCGCCGCCGGATTTGAAACCCAAGCCCAAACCCTCGCAGACCGGGCCGCAGGCGGTGCCGGGGGTTGACCGGATCATCGCCGTGGCCTCGGGCAAGGGCGGGGTCGGAAAGTCGACCGTTTCGGCCAACCTGGCCTGTGCGCTCGCAGCCGAAGGGCGGCGGGTCGGTCTGCTGGATGCCGATGTCTATGGCCCTTCGCAGCCGCGCATGCTGGGTGTGTCCGGACGGCCGGCCAGCCCCGATGGCAAAACCATCCTGCCGCTGCGCAACCACGGGGTCACCATGATGTCGATGGGGTTGATGACCAACGAAGGTCAGGCGGTGGTCTGGCGCGGTCCGATGCTGATGGGCGCGTTGCAGCAGATGATGAGCCAAGTGCAGTGGGGCGCGCTGGACGTGCTGATCGTCGACCTGCCGCCCGGCACCGGTGACGTGCAGTTGACGCTGAGCCAGAAGTTCAAGGTGGATGGCGCCATCGTCGTGTCGACCCCGCAGGACGTGGCCCTGATCGACGCGCGCAAGGGCATCGACATGTTCCGCCAGCTGAAAACGCCGATCGTCGGCATGATCGAGAACATGTCCACGCATATTTGCTCGAACTGCGGGCACGAGGAACATGTGTTCGGTCATGGAGGCGTCGCCGCCGAAGCCGCCGAACTGGGTGTGCCGTTGCTGGGGGAAATCCCGCTGCATCTGGATATCCGCGTGGCCGCTGATGGCGGGGCACCGATAGTGGTCAGCAAACCTGACAGCCCGCAGGCCGAGGCCTTCCGCAAGATCGCCCGCGACCTGATCGCCGCGGGCAAGGCATGACACAGCCGGTCTTTCCCCCGTTGCTGTCCGGGCACCCGGTACAGGGTGGGGAAGACCCGTTCGACCACGCACAGGCCATGGCGGCGCTGGGCTGCGACGCGGGCAGCGTCGTCTACAACATTCAGGCGGATCGCCTGCGCGCGGCCATCGTCTTTGCACCCGAGGTGCCCTTGCAGGACGCAATGGCCATGCTGCCGCTGTGCGCCATCGGGTTCCAGAACGCGCTGGGCGCGCTGGCTCCGCCCGAGGTGGCGGTCCATCTCGGCTGGGATGGTCCGATTTTCGTCAACGGGGCCCGGTGTGGCCGATTTCGTGTGACCGCGTCGACCTCGGATCCGGAAGCCGTGCCCGACTGGCTGGTCGTCGGCTGGGAACTGGCCTTGCTGCAAACCGGGGACGAGCCCGGCAAGTCGCCCGATTTGACGGCCCTGTATGACGAAGGCTGCGCGGATGTGTCCCCGGTGCAGCTGGTCGAAAGCTGGTCGCGCCACATGCTGACCTGGCTGAACCGTTGGTCCGAGGACGGCAACGCACCATTGCACGGGGAATGGATGGGCTTGCTGCAGGGCGTCGGAGAGCCCTATGGTGATCGCGGCGTGTTTCTCGGGGCCGATGAGCGGTTCGGCATGCTGTTGCGGAACGGGGCGGATACGCAGATTGTTCCCTTGACCCATCTGTTGGAGGACGCCCATTGAATCTGGCCCGCGCCATTCATTTCGACGAAAGCGACCTGAACGTCTTTCACTCGCCTGCCCGAACGGGCGAGTGGTGCATCTCGGGCGGGTTCGAGTTTTCGAATTGGGGCGAGGCCGATCTGGCCGGCAAGGCGCGCCAAGCCTTTGCCAACGGGTGGCTGGGGCTTGAAACCTTCGGGCGCGTGACCTTCGTGGCGGTGACGCAGATCGAACCGGCCGAGATGGAGCGGCTGGCCACCAACCTGGCCGAGCATTTCGTGCGCCTTTACGGCGCGCCTACGGTCGAGGCGGCGCTGGACGTAGCCCGGGCCGAGCTGGCCCATATGTCCGAGATGTGTGACGATCATGCCCCCAACACCCTGCTGACCGTTGCCCGCAGCCTGACCGAGTCCGGCGTTCACGAGGCGTTTCGCGTGATCACGCCGCAAGAGGCCGAGTTGGAGGCCTTTGCCGTGCACGGGTCATTGGACGAGTAATTACAAAAGGTCGGCAAAACCGCCGAACTGTCCGCGCTTGAAGATCAAGCCTTTGCCGGTGCGGTACATGACCTGTTCGACCTCTCCCACGAGAATCAGATGATCCCCGGCCTCGTGGCGGGCAGACAATGTGCAGTCAAATCGGGCCAGACACTGGCTCAGCTGCGGCCGACCTTTGTGATCCGGGGACCAGTCTGCATGCGAGAAATCGAGGCCATTGCGGGCAAAACGAAGGGCCAGATCCTGCTGATCCTCGGCCACGACATGGATCGAGTAATGTTGCGCTGCTTGAAAGGCCCCGTAACGGTTCGACTCTTTTGCCAGACACCACAGGACCAATGGTGGATCCAGCGACACTGATGCAAACGAGTTGACGGTGATGGCCGAGGGACCGTCCGGGGTGCTGGTCGTGACGACCGTCACACCAGTGCCAAAGCACCCCAGGGCCTCGCGGAAGGCCATGCTTTGATCGGGTCCGGGTTTGAATGTTCTTTCGGTCATCGCGCGCTCGTGTGGTGGCCGGGCACGGGGTGCCATGCCGCAGCAGAATTGTCCACGAAAAGCTGTATCGCGATCAATAGGCTGAGTCAGTTCAGGTCTTCCAACAGCCGACCGTGTTTGCGGGTTTCTGCAATCACGTCGCCGAAGGTCTGCATACCGCGCGCAGCCAGCATCGGCAGCATGCGCACCAATGCTTCAGCCGTCGCAACCGCATCCCCCAAGGCCGTATGACGGAGCGTCTCGGGAATTTCCACGCCCAGTCTTTCGCACAAAGCGTCGAGCGTATGGGTTTCGCTGGCTCCGAAAAGGACCGCCGACAGCAGAACCGTGTCCAGGATGGGGTGATCCCACGTCACTTCCATGCGCTTGGCATGACGGCGTAGAAACGCCATGTCGAAAGGTGCGTTATGGGCCACGATCACGGCATCACGGGCGAAGTGGTGGAACATGCGCCCGGCTTGCGCGATGTCGGGTGCGTCCTGCACCATACGGTCACTGACCTTGTGAACCTTGGTCGAAGCGGGTGGGATCGGAATGCCCGGATTGACCAGCGTGTCCAGCCGCTCGCCCTCGACGATGCGCCCCTTGACGACACGGACGGCGCCGATCTGCACAATCTCGTCCTTGTGCGGCAGCAAACCGGTGGTTTCGGTGTCGAAGACCACAAAGCAAAGTTGTGACAGGGGGCGGTTTTCGAACGCCTCGTCGCCTGGGGTGTCCAGGAGATCGAAATCATAGACCAGAGGGCGCGCGGCCTCGGGCGGGATGCGGGCGACGCTGTCTTCGAAGATCAGCATATAGCCCGGCGCATCGCCCAGCGGTTTCATGCGTGCCGTGTAGGTTTGGCGCCCGTCCACGCTGGCGAGGGTGCAATAGACATCCATGCCGGTTTTCCCCAGCTTCTCATAAGCGTCCAGCAGAGGTTTGCGTTCGAGATAGTCGAACAGCGAGGCGTTCAAGCGGGGATGGGCTATCTGCGCCAGAACCTCGGCGGCCTGCGCGTCGTACAGAACGATCTGGTGGTTTGGCCCCGCCAGCAGCATCGCGACCGGGATCTCGGACAGAAGCGCGGTCAGACGTTCTTTCTCTGACGCCAGATGCGCGGTTTCGGCGGCAACGGCTTCGGCGGTGGACAGGGCGGTGGTGGCCAGTCGTTCGGCAAGGCTGGCGGCGGCGGGGGCCAGATCACCCAGATAGCGTGCCGCCTGCAGGTCAAGATCGGTATCCACCCCCGCATGTGCACGCGCACGCAGCTGCGCCGACAGGCGTTCGATCGGCTTTGCTACGTTGTCGTCGAACAGCAGCCAGACACCAGCGACCAGCCCAAGCAAGCCAAACGAGATAAGCAGGCCGCTGAACACGAAGGCGCTGGTCATGTCCGCGGGGTCGGCCCGGCGCAGGCCAAGCCAAAGCGCGATCAGGGTGATGGCGATGCCTCCCGCGGCAAGCAAGCAAAAGAACAGAAAAATTCTCAGGCGCAGGCTCAGGCGGGTCAGCATGGTCAGGCCTCACAAGTGGCTGAGACCACCGGATCATCCGCGCCAACCGGCACCCAATCGGCACCGACCAGACGCCCGTCATCCGAGAATTCGGCCCCATCCGCCAGACTTGCACGGCTGTGCTCGGCGCAGTTCACAGCGATCGGCATCTTGGATACCGGCGCCCAGCGGCCAAAGAAGTACAGGTCGATCAGGCGCTGATCCGGCACCTGCGCATTGGTCCGCAACGAGGCCGTATCGACGGCCGCGAACCGGTCGACATAGGGCACCGCATAGGTCCAGGGGCGATAGAGCGCGCGGCTTTCAACCTCTTGCACGACGGTCAGGCCCTCGGGCAGGGCATCACGGGTGCGGTCGTACCAGGAATACTCGCTGATGATCGTGACCGCGATCATGCCCAAACCGGCCGCAACCGGAGCCGACCATTTCGGCAGGCGACCACCGGTCAGCCGGTTCAAACCCATCACGAGGCCCGCGATGGCAAAGCCCGCAAAGATCGTGCCGATCAGCTCAAGAAACATCTTCCTCCTCCGTTCTTCCTAGCCGGAGCATTACCCCAGCATCCCCTTGCCGTGCCCGACCGCGGATTGCATCGTTTTTACCACGACAAACGCGTCCCGAAGATGACTTCGCTCAAAGTCCGACAATTCCGACGGCGCAAGATAGTTGTCGGGCTTGTCGCCATTCCTGATCTGTTTGACCTGATGGTTCAACCGGGTTTCCGCGATCAGGTCATAGGCATCCAGCAGGTCCCGCGCGCCCGACGGGCTGAGCACCCCTGCGGCCTCGGCGGCCTTGAGGCGCGCGCGGGTGTTCACCTCGATCAATTCACCCTGCAGGCTGTAGACGCGGCCCAGATCGACCACCGGGACCACGCCGTTGTGCTTGAGGTCCAGCGTGTTGCGATGCTCGCCCGAGCGGATCGTGGCGATCCCGCGCAGCAGGCCCAGCGGCGGCGTGTGCTTCAGCGAATTCGAGATCATGTGCGCCACGAAGATCGAGTTCGCCCGCGCCGCGCGCAGGGTTTCGGCCTGCAGGTCGGAAAACAGCTCGAACCGGCCACCGATGGGGCGCAGGTCGAACATGACCGAGGCCAGCATCTGCGCCTCGGGGTTGGGTTTGGCGATCCAGCCGTTGAAATAGTCGCGCCAGACCCGGACCGGCTGCCGCCAGCGCGGATTGGTCGCCATCATGTTGCCGGGGCAATAGAAATACCCGCAGGTATCCAGCCCGTCGGACACGAATTTGGCCAGCGCCTCGAAATAGGGCAGGTCAGCATCGGTGACGCCGTCATCCAGCATCAGGCAATTGTCCTGATCGGATACGCCTGTCTGCTCTTGCCGGCCTTGCGAGCCGCAGGCCAGCCACAGATAGGGCACGGGCGCCGGGCCGAGTTTCTGCTCGGCCAGCGCCAGCAGCCGGCGCGTCGCGGCGTCGGCGATGTCGGTGATCAGGCGGGTGACGATCTCGTGCCGGTTGCCCGCCGCTACCAGTTGCACCAGCAGATTCGGGATCTCGGCCGTGACCGCGGCCATCTCGGTCGCCGACCCGGCCTGCGCGATGCGGCCGACCAGCTCGGCCGAGCTGACGGCCTGGAACCGGGTCAGGTCGGTCTGGGTGACCATTCCGACCAGACGCCCGCCCTCGGTGATGGGGATATGGCCGATACCGCGTTCCAGCATCGCGTGCAGCACGTCCGAGCCGATGTCGCCGGGCGACAGGGTCAGCGGGTCCGGGGTCATGATCTGTGACACCGGGGTCGTCGGGGGCAGGGCGCCCGCCACGACCTTGCCCGACAGGTCCCGAACCGTGGCAATGCCGCGCAACGCGCCGCGCTCGGTGATGCAGACCGACGAAATGCCCCGGTCGCGCATCAGGCGCGCGGCTTCCTGAACGGTCGTGTCGGGGGTGCATGTGGCCGGCTTGCGCGCCATCAGAGTCTCGACTCGGGTGGTGGCCAGCGATTGCTGTTCGGGCCGTGCAGGGCGGGCCCGGTTGAAGAATTTGGCGACGACGACGTGACGCTTGAGCAGGTCGGAAAACAGGTCGGTGGGGATAATCAGCAGAACCGAGGGCGCGTCAGCTGTTGCCGTGGTCACCGCGCGCCCGTCGCGCATCAGACCACGCTCGCCAAACGAGTTGCGCAGGCCCAGATGGGATACGACCGCGCCGTTTTCGTCGGTGATCTCGACCTGGCCTTCGTAGATGATGAACAGGCCGGGCAACTGCGCGCCACGGCGATAGAGGACGGTGCCCATTGCGATTTCGCGCGCTTCGATCCGGGCGGCGATGTCGGCCAGTTCCTCGACCGGCAGCGCGTCATAGGGGTGTACGGATTTCAGAAACCGGGTGATCTGATCAGGTGAAAGCGCCATGGGGTCGCCCGTCCGCTTGAATGAAAAGCCCCGCCCGGGGTTTAGCCGGGCGGGAAAAGTTGGTCGAGGGAAACGGCCCGTGATGGATCATCGCGGACCGCATCCGGCTCAGTGGTCCTGAGCCGCGCCCGCACCACGGGGAATGCGCACGCTTTCGACCAGATCCTTGATCTCCTGCGGGGTTTCCTTGGTCATGCCGGCCACCACATAGGCGACGCCGAAGTTGACCATGGCGCCGATCGCACCGAACGAGGTCGATTTGATCGGACCCAGCAGCGGGTCTGCATCGGTGAACGAGTTGGTGCCCGGAATGAACAGCCAGCCCTTGTGCAGGAAGATGTAGACCAGGGTGACGGTCAGACCAGCCAGCATGCCCGCGACCGCGCCGGTGTTGTTGATGCGGGTCGAGAAGATCCCCATCATCAGCGCCGGGAAGATCGAGGCTGCCGCCAGACCGAAGGCCAATGCCACGGTTTGCGCCGCAAAGCCCGGAGGGTTGAGGCCCAGATAGGTGGCAACCACGATGGCCACGGCCATTGCGATCCGTGCCGCCAGAAGCTCGCCCTTTTCCGAGATGCTCGGGTTGATCGAGCCCTTGATCAGGTCGTGCGACACTGCCGACGAGATCGCCAGCAGCAGGCCCGCAGCCGTCGACAGCGCAGCCGCAAGACCGCCGGCCGCGACCAGACCGATCACCCAACCCGGCAGGTTGGCGATTTCGGGGTTGGCCAGAACCAGGATATCGCGGTTGAACTTGGTCAACTCGTTGCCGACCCAGCCCTTTTCTTCGGCAAGCGCCTGCATGTCGGCGTTCTTGTCGTTGTAGTACTGGATCTTGCCGTCGCCGTTCTTGTCTTCCCAGTCCAGCAGGCCGGTTTTCTGCCAGGTGGCCATCCAGTCATAACGGGCATCGTTGTCGATCTGCTCCAGCGATACAGCGCCGCCTTCGATGCCGCCGTTCGGCCACATCATGTCGGTGATGTTCAGACGAGCCATGGCGCCAACCGCGGGGGCCGTCAGGTACAACAGCGCGATGAACACCAGCGCCCAACCGGCCGACCAGCGGGCGTCCGACACTTTGGGAACGGTGAAGAAGCGCATGATGACGTGTGGCAGGCCGGCGGTGCCGATCATCAGCGACAGGGTGAACAGAACCATGTTCAGCGTGTTCGAATGATGAGCGGTGTATTCCGCAAAGCCCAGCTCGGCCACGATGGCATCCAGCTTGGTCAGCAGCGGCTCACCGCCGGCGGTGTCGCCGAACAGGCCCAGGGCCGGGATCGGGTTGCCGGTCAGCTGCAGCGAGATGAAGATCGCCGGAATGGTGTAGGCGGTGATCAGCACGCAGTACTGAGCGACCTGGGTATAGGTCACACCCTTCATACCGCCGAACACCGCATAGGCGAACACGACGCCCGCGCCGATCAGCAGACCGGTGGTGTTCGACACTTCCAGAAAGCGGCCGAAGGCCACGCCCACGCCGGTCATCTGGCCGATCACATAAGTGACCGAGGCCACGATCAGACAGATCACCGCCACGACGCGCGCGGTTTGGCTGTAGAAGCGATCGCCGATGAATTCGGACACGGTGAACTTGCCGAACTTGCGCAGATAGGGCGCAAGCAGAAGCGCCAGCAGCACGTAGCCGCCGGTCCAGCCCATCAGGAACGAGCTGTTGTCATAGCCGGTAAAGGCAATAAGGCCCGCCATCGAGATGAACGAGGCCGCCGACATCCAGTCTGCTGCCGTGGCCATGCCGTTGGTGACCGGGTGAATGCCGCGCCCGGCGGCATAGAATTCCGATGTGGATCCCGCGCGGGCCCAGATCGCGATGCCGATGTAGAGCGCAAAGGACGCGCCCACAAACAGCAGGTTGATGGTAAACTGATCCATTGTCCCCTGGCTCCCTTATTCTTCTTCGACGCCGTATTCGGCATCCAGTTTGTTCATGCGCCAGGCGTAGAAGAAGATCAGCGCCAGAAAGACCAGGATTGATCCCTGTTGCGCGAACCAGAAGCCCAGGTCGGTGCCGCCGACGGCGATGCCCGACAGCAACGGGCGCAGCAGAATGCCGAACCCGAAAGACACCAGCGCCCAGATGATGAGGCTGATGTAGATGAGACGCAGGTTTGCCTGCCAATAGCCCTTGTCGGACTCGGCAGTCTGCGCGGAGTTTGTTGAATTATCCGCCATTGCGGTTTCCTCCTTGGTTCCTCCAGGGCGGCCCGGTGCATTTGTCCTCCGGCGTAGGGCCGCCATTCGATTGCGCCGAGCGCCGCGATGGCGCCAGGCAAAGCTTCTCCGGTCCGCCAGAGCGGTTCCGTTGAAGAAACTCGTGTCGGGGTCAGTGCCCGATTTGGGGAGTCCTCTTCCCCTTACCGCATCGCGTCGCCCACGATGCTTTCCAGGCCACGGGCGATCTGATCGATCTGCCCCATGGCATCCAGTTTTCTGAGTACGCCGCGATCCTTGTAGTAGTCGATCAAAGGCGCGGTTTGTTCGTGATAGGCCTCCAGCCGGGACGCCACGGTTTCGGCATTGTCATCGGCGCGGCGGCTGAATTCGGTGCTGCCGCACTTGTCACAAACACCGTCCACCTTCGGCTGCTTGTACTGATTGTGGTAGCCTTCACCGCACATTGCGCAGGTGTAGCGTCCGGCGATCCGGGTGACCATCTCGGCGTCCTCGACCTCGAGGCTGATGGCCGCATTCACCTTCTGCCCGTTTTCGGCCAGCAGCTTGTCCAACGCTTCGGCCTGAACCGTGGTACGGGGAAACCCGTCCAAGATGACACCGCACGCGCAATCGGGCTCGGCAATGCGATCGCGCAGGATTGCGATGACGATGTCGTCGCTGACCAGGTCGCCGGCTTCCATCACTGCTTTCGCGGCCTTTCCGGCCTCGGTTCCGGCAGCAACCGCGGCGCGCAGCAGGTCGCCCGTGCTGAGTTGCACAAGGCCGAATTTCTGTTCCAGCATTCGCGCCTGTGTGCCCTTCCCGGCGCCCGGAGGGCCGAGAAGGATCAGGACAGCGGGCTTTGTGATTGTTTCAGCCTGCATCACGCCCTCACTTGTTGGCCCGGTTGGCGATCAGATCTTCGACGACGGACGGGTCGGCCAGGGTCGAGGTATCGCCCAGCGAGCCGAAGTCGTTCTCGGCGATCTTGCGCAGAATGCGGCGCATGATCTTGCCCGAACGGGTCTTGGGCAGGCCCGGAGCCCATTGGATCACGTCAGGGCTGGCGATCGGTCCGATTTCTGTCCGGACCCATGTGCGCAGCTCTTTCAGCAATTCATCCGAGGGCTCTCGGTCATTCATCAGGGTGACGTAGCAATAGATGCCTTGGCCCTTGATTTCATGGGGATAACCAACGACGGCCGCTTCGGCGACGGCGGCGTGAGCCACCAGTGCGCTTTCGACTTCGGCGGTACCCATGCGGTGGCCAGACACGTTGATGACGTCATCGACGCGGCCGGTGATCCAGTAATCGCCATCTTCGTCGCGGCGGCAGCCGTCACCGGTGAAGTAATACCCCTTGTAGTCTGAGAAATAGGTCTTCTCGAACCGCTCATGGTCGCCCCATACGGTGCGCATCTGGCCCGGCCAGCTGTCCTTGATGCACAGCACGCCTTCGACCCCGTTGCCGGTGATCTCGACGCCCGACTGCGGATCCAGCACGACGGGTTGAACGCCAAAGAAGGGTTTCATCGCCGAACCGGGCTTGGTCGCATGCGCGCCGGGCAGGGGGGTCATCATGTGGCCGCCGGTCTCGGTCTGCCACCAGGTGTCGACGATCGGGCATTTCCCCTTGCCGACCACCTCATTGTACCAGTTCCAGGCCTCGGGGTTGATGGGTTCGCCCACCGTGCCGAGCGTTTTCAGGGAACTCAGGTCGCATTTTTCTACGAACTCGTTGCCCTGACCCATGAGCGCGCGGATCGCGGTGGGGGCGGTGTAGAACTGGTTGACCTTGTGCTTCTCGCAAACCTGCCAGAACCGCGAGGCGTCGGGATAGGTCGGCACGCCTTCGAACATCAGTGTGGTCGCGCCATTGGCCAGCGGGCCATAGACGATATAGCTGTGGCCGGTGACCCAGCCCACGTCCGCCGTACACCAGTAGATGTCGCCGTCATGATAGTCGAAGGTGATTTCGTGGGTCATCGCGGCATAAACCAGGTAGCCGCCGGTGGTGTGCACCACGCCTTTCGGCTGTCCGGTCGAGCCCGAGGTGTAAAGGATGAACAGCGGGTCTTCGGCGTTCATCTCGGCCGGCGCACAATAATCGTCGGCCTCCAGCGCCATTTCGTTGTAGTCGTAGTCGCGCCCGTCGATCCAGGTGGTCTGGCCACCAGTACGCTTGACC
Organism: Ruegeria sp. B32; assembly: GCF_025141855.1. Lineage (NCBI taxonomy): Bacteria > Pseudomonadati > Pseudomonadota > Alphaproteobacteria > Rhodobacterales > Roseobacteraceae > Ruegeria > Ruegeria sp. B32. The sequence goes on from NZ_CP081106.1 coordinate 1,347,543, forward strand.
ACCAGACACTTTACCGTGTCCTTGCAGTGCAGCAGGGCGGCGTCGGCGTTCGATTTCAGCGGAGTCTTGCGGCCGCCGCGCGGGGCCTCGTCGGCGGTGATTATGACCTTGGCGTCGCAACCGTTGACCCGAGCGGCCAGCGCGTCGGGCGAGAAGCCGGCAAACACGATCGAGTGGATCGCGCCGATGCGGGCACAGGCGAGCATGGCATACGCGGCCTCGGGGATCATCGGCAGATAGATGACGACCCGGTCGCCTTTGCGCACGCCCATCGATTCCAGAATGTTCGCCATGCGGCAGGTGCGGCGGTGCAGCTCGGCATAGGTGATGTGCTGGGCTTCGTCGTTCGGATCATCCGGTTCCCAGATGATCGCGGTCTGATCGCCGCGGGTCTTCAGGTGACGGTCCAGACAGTTGGCCGAGACGTTCAGCGTGCCGTCGGCATACCAGTTGATCTTGACCGAGCCGAAATCGTAGTTGACGTCCTTGACCTGGGTGTAGGGCTTGATCCAGTCGATCCGCTTGCCATGCTCACCCCAGAATTTCACGGGGTCGTTGACAGATGCCTCGTACATCTGGGTGTATTTTTCGGCATCGACATGAGCGCGAGCGACGGTTTCTGCGGATGGCGGAAATACCTTGGCTTCTGCCTGGGCAGCGGTGGTCATTCTGAGGCTCCTCCCTCTGACTGGACTTCGGGTGGACCGAGTTTGCCCAATTGAATGGCATTGTCGATCCGTTTCCTCCCCGGTCGGGATAATACGCCTTCGAGAAAAGAAAGAAATAAATTGCCGTAATCCTTGGATTTGTTTGTAAACAATTTTCCGTTTCTGGGGGCGTTTTGTAAATTCGTTAGGCTTGAGTTTGCGATAACATGATAAAAAACAATTATTTAAAGATCTAATGGTTGTTAACGGTCCAGAGCGACACCTTTTCTCCTGTGGGTCGACCGTGTCGGCGGGGCTTTCTGAGCCATGCAGAAATCAACGCTTTCACGGGTGCACCATTCGGGCGGCGGGGCTTGGCACGTGTCGATGTTGGCGCTAGCTTGACTCGCAAGCGCCCCGGGAGGGGGCGCACCAATGGGAGAGATCATTATGAACAAGATGTTGAGCGGAGCGGCCATCGCCGCCCTTGGCGTTGCTTTTGTCACCGAGGCGGCTGCGACCGAGTGGAATGCCTCGGTCTGGGGCAAGCGCCGCGCCTTCACCGAACATGTTGAGAAACTGGCCGAACTGGTCAGCGAGAAAACCGATGGCGCGTTCACCATCAACGTCAGCTATGGCGGCCTTTCCAAGCCCAAGGAAAACCTGGACGGCATCGAAATCGGCGCCTTCGAGATGGCCCAGTTCTGTGCTGGTTACCATCGCGACAAGAACCGCGCGATCACCGTCCTGGAACTGCCGTTCCTGGGTGTGAACACACTGGATGAGGAAGTGGCCGTCAGCCACGCGGTCTACGATCACCCTGCGGTCAAGGAAGAGATGGCTCAGTGGAACGCTCGGATCCTCATGACCTCGCCGATGCCGCAGTACAATCTGGTCGGGACAGGCGAGCCGCGTGACGAACTGGCAGAGTTTGAAGGTATGCGCGTTCGTGCGACCGGGGGCCTTGGTCAGGCGTTTGAGGCCGTTGGTGCCGTTCCGACATCGGTTCCGGCGACCGAAGCCTATAATGCGATGCAGTCCGGTGTTGTGGACACCGTCGCATTTGCTCAGCACGCACACCTGTCTTTCGGCACCATCAATGAGGCCGACTGGTGGACCGCGAACCTGAACCCCGGCACGGTGAACTGCCCGGTGGTCGTGAACATCGACGCCTATGAAGCACTGCCGCCCGAGCACCGTGAGGCGCTGGACAGCTCGATCGACGAGGCGATTGACCACTACCTGACCAATTACGGTGAGCTGCTGAAAAAGTGGGATGGCGTGCTCGAAGAAAAGGGCGTTCAGAAAGTGATGATCGATGACTCCGTTCTGGACGAGTTCCGCGCCAAGGCGGCCGACCCGATCCGCGACCAGTGGATTGCCGACATGTCCGCCCAAGGCCTGCCGGCGCAGGATCTTTATGACCTGGTGCAGGCAACGCTGAAGCAGCAGCGCGGCGGCAACTGATAAAAAACAGCCGGGGGCTGAAACGCCCCCGGAATCATCTGGAACAGGGGACAACCGGATGGCAGGACACGCCACGGTATTGGAGGACGGCAGCCTCCTGAGCCGTCTCGACCGGCAATTGCTGCGATTTGAACGATTTCTGGCCCTTCTCAGTGGCATCGCCGTTTTCGGTTTGATGGTGTTGGCTGTTGTGTCCGTCAGCGGACGCAACGCGATCAACGCCCCATTGCCGGGCTATGTCGACTGGATCGAGCAGGCCATGCCTCTGATCGCGTTTCTTGGCATTTCCTATGTGCAGCGAGACGGCGGGCACATCCGCATGGACATCGTGATCGCACGGCTGCACGGGCGCGCAATGTGGTTGTTCGAGCTGATTTCGGTCGTGCTGATCCTGATCCTGATGTTGGCTTTGGTCTGGGGTAGCTGGTCCCATTTCGATCGATCGTTTGATTTCGGCGCACCGATGTGGAGCCGTGACAGCTCGATCGACATCGGTATTCCGATCTGGCCCGCCAAGCTGTTGGCGCCAGTTGCCTTCTCCGTCTTGTGTCTGCGGTTGTGTCTCCAGATCTGGGGGTATGGTCGGGCGTTCCTGTTGGGGCTGGAATCTCCGGTTGCAGTGCCGCTGATTCAGGACGCCGCCGCGCAGGCCGCGGCCGAAGCCGAGCAGTTTGAGAGGCAGGACTGACAAATGGACACGATTGAAATCGGCCTGTGGGTCACGGGCGGCCTGCTGGTTCTTGTCGTCGCGGGCATGCGCGTTGCGTTTGCTGCGGGCCTCGCAGGGCTGGTAGGGCTGGTCTGGATATTCTGGGCCAAGTTTGGATACGATCCGGATCGGTTTGGCAAGGCTTTGACCGTTGCCGTCAAGACGGCGGGGCAGGTGCCGCATTCCAAAGTAGCCTCGCACACGCTCAGCCTGATCCCAACTTTCATCCTGATCGGATACCTGGCCTATTACGCGGGATTGACCCGGGCGTTGTTCGAAGCGGCCAAGCGCTGGGTCGCCTGGGTGCCGGGTGGTTTGGCGGTGTCCACGGTTTTCGCGACCGCCGGCTTTGCAGCCGTGTCAGGCGCGTCGGTGGCTACGTCGGCCGTCTTTGCCCGCATTGCCATCCCCGAGATGCTGGATGTCGGCTACAACAAAAGGTTTGCCGCAGGCGTCGTGGCCGCAGGCGGTACTTTGGCGTCGCTGATCCCACCTTCCGCGATCCTCGTGATCTACGCGATAATCGTCGAGCAGGACGTGGGCAAACTGCTGCTCGCCGGGTTCATCCCCGGTGCGTTTTCAGCGGTGATCTACGGACTGCTGATCATCGGTATCGCGGTTTTCTTCAAAAACGTGGGTCCGCCGGTGCGGGGCTTTACCTGGAAACAGCGCTTTGCCGCGTTGCCCGGTGCGCTACCGATCTTCGCGGTAATCCTGATCATCATCTGTTTTGTCTACAACCCATTCGGTGACAAGGCGTGGGGAACGCCGACCGAGGGCGGCGCAATTGGTGCATTCATCGTGTTCTGCTTTGCGCTGTTTCACGGCATGCGTTGGACCGAGCTGAAGTCGGCGCTGTTGGAAACCGCCAAACTGACGGCGATGATCTTCTCGATCATCTGGGGTGTCTTGATCTACGTGCGCTTTCTGGGTTTCGCCGACCTGCCTGGGGCGTTCTCGGATTGGATCACCTCCCTCCATATGTCACCCATGCTGATCCTGATCTGTATCCTGTTGGCCTATGCCGTGCTTGGCATGTTCATGGATGCAATCGGGATGCTGCTGCTGACTCTGCCGGTGGTCTATCCTGCCGTCATGGCCCTGAACGGGGGCGAGGCGGTAAGCGCGGCCGACAGCACATTCGGCATGTCGGGCCCCATGTGCGCGATCTGGTTTGGTATTCTGGTGGTCAAGATGGCCGAGTTCTGTCTGATCACGCCGCCAATCGGCCTGAACTGCTTCGTGGTCGCTGGCGTGCGCCCGGACCTGAGTGTTCAGGATGTGTTCAAGGGCGTGGCCCCGTTCTTCGTCGCTGATGCGGTGACGATTGCGCTGCTGGTCGCGTTTCCGGCGATCGTTCTGTATCTGCCATCGCTTGCCGGCTGAGGTTTTGGGCAATCCAGGCACGGGCTTTGATGCATGGCTCTGCCGCGCGCATAGAAAATTCGGGCGGCACGAAATCTCGGTGCCTAAGTGGACCCAATACCTCAGTGTCGCAAAGACTGAGCGGGGGCAGCGCCCCCATCCGGCCTAACCGCAAAACTGGGCGATACGGCTCACTTGGCCCGCATGAGCATGCCAAACAGGTCGCGCGGATCGTCCGGGTCCGCCAGCATGTCCAGTGGCTCGAAGAACTCGGTTCCCTCGATCGCGCGCTTGACGTAGCGCAGGGCCGAGAAGTCCTCGATCGCGAAACCGACGCTGTCAAACAGAGTGATCTGCCGCTCGTCACGCCGACCTTCGGCCTGACCGGTGATGACCTGCCACATCTCGGTGACCGGGTGGTCGGGGTCCAGAGCTTGAATTTCACCTTCGATCCGGGTCTGCTCGGGGTATTCCACGAAAATGTCGGACCGCAGAAGAATGTCGCGATGCAATTCGGTCTTTCCGGGGCAGTCGCCTCCGATCGCGTTGATGTGCACGCCCGGGCCGACCATGTTGTCGGTCAGGATGGTGGCATATTTCTTGTCGGCGGTGCAGGTGGTGATGATCTGCGCGCCCTCGATCGCCTCTTCGGCCGAGCGGCACGAAACCACCTTCAATCCGGTCCCTTGCAGGTTGGCCGCGCATTTCGCGGTGGCGTCGGGATCGATGTCATAAAGGCGAACGGTAGTGATCCCGCACATGGCCTTGAAGGCCAGGCACTGGAACTCGGACTGTGCGCCATTGCCGATCATTGCCATGGTGGTGGCGTTCTTGGGAGCCAGGTATTTACCGACCAGCGCCGAGGTTGCCGCGGTGCGCAGCGCTGTCAGCATCGTCATCTCGGTCAACAGGGTCGGATACCCGGTGTACACGTCCGCAAGCAGGCCGAATGCGGTGACGGTCTGCAGGCCTTCGGACGTGTTCTTGGGGTGGCCGTTCACATATTTGAACCCATAGGCCTCACCGTCCGAGGTCGGCATCAGTTCGATCACACCATGCGGGGAGTGGGCCGGGATGCGTGGGGTCTTGTCGAAGCTCTCCCACCGTTTGAAGTCGTCCTCGATCTGGGCGGCGATCTCGGTGATCATTCTTTCGACACCGATGTGGTGGATCAGCCGCATCATGTTGTCGACGGATACGAAGGGAACAAGCGCCTTGTCGGAAGGTTGCATGGGGTCTCTCCTAGCGGCGTGACAGGTGGATGCCTGCGATCATGCAGCGCACCGACCCGCCGGCGGTTTCGATGGTGGGAACGGACAGCGGCAGGGGCGTCGCGCTGTCCTGGATGATGTCGATCTGATCAGGGCGCAGCGAGGCCAAAGCCCGGCTGGACAGCGCCAGAACCAGCCCGTCGCGGCCTGTCAGTTCGATGGCGTTACCGGCAAATTCGGCGATCTGGTCGTGGGTCAGGTCGATCACCGTGCGGCCGGATTCCTCGAGCCGCGCCCGAACGGTCGCGCGCCGCTCGGGGTCGGTGATCATGTCCAGACAGATCAGGGCGTAATGCGTGCCGATCCCCATCAGAACATTGGTGTGATAGACATCGCGGCCTTGCGCGTCGCGGGCCTCGAAGGCGATGGGCTCGTAGTTGAAATGGGTGCAGAACCGTTCCAGCAGCACCGGGTCGGCGCGGTTGGATTTGACGGTATAGGCAATGCGCCCGACGTGATCGAGCACCATCGCACCGGTACCCTCCAGCGCGAGGTTGTCCTGCTCGAGGCCGGAATAGTCGATCACGTCCTGAACGCGATAGTCGCGTTTCAGCATCTCGATCACATCCATCCGCCGTTCGCGCCGGCGCGAGGGGACGAACATCGGATAGATCGCCACGTGTCCGCCCGGATGGGTCGAGAACCAGTTGTTCGGAAACACGCTGTCGAGCGTGTCGTTGTCACCGAAATCGTCGAACACATGCACGGTCACGCCGGCGTTGCGCAGTTGCTCGACCGCGCGGTCATGCTCGTCGCGGGCGGCGGCCGAGGTCGCCTCGGCCGAGCGGTTGGCCAGCGTCTGGAACGCATTGTCGTCACGGGTCTCGGGGTTCGAGGCAAAGGCGTGTGGCCGGATCATGACCACCGCCGAAGGGGCCTGAAGGGAATGCATCAGAAGCTCCGGGTAATGCGGTCGAAGATGCGGCGCCCAAGCAGCGAGGCGGCCAGATCGACCATCAGTTTCGCGGTACGGCCGCGCTCATCCAGGAAAGGATTCAGCTCGACCAGGTCCAGCGAGCAGACCAGCCCGCTTTCGTGCAGCAGTTCCATGGCCAGATGCGCTTCGCGTTCGGTCGCGCCGCCGGGAACGGTGGTGCCGACGGCCGGCGCGATGGCGGGGTCAAGGAAATCCACGTCCAGCGAGACATGCAGAATACCGTTCGCGGCACGGACGCGGTCTAGAAAGGCCATCAGCGGAGCCTTGATGCCGTGTTCGTCGATGCTGCGCATGTCGGCCAGCATGGCGCGGTCTTTCTCAAGCGCGGCGCGCTCGGCCGGGTCAACGGAACGCAGGCCGATCATGCCGACGCGGTCCGTGGGTATCGGAGCATCCAAAGCGGGGAAAGCGTCGAACCCGGGCTGGCCCGTGAAGTAGGCCACCGGAGTGCCATGCAGGTTGCCGCTGCCGGTGCTGTTGGGCGTGTGGAAATCGCTGTGCGCGTCCAGCCAAAGCACGAATAGTGGGCGCCCGATCTGCTGCGCATGGGCGGCCATGCCAGAGACCGTGCCCATCGACAGGGCGTGGTCCCCGCCCATGAAGATCGGCAGACCTTGTTGGGCCGCCTGTTGCGCGACCCGGATCAAAGCCCGCGTCCAACCTACGCATTCGGGTAGGGCAAAGAGGTGATCATGTTGCGGCATGTCGACTGTGTCCGGGCGGGTGTCGCCAAAGTCTGTGACCGTGTGCCCGAGGTCTGACAGCGCCTCGGCGATTCCGGCCACCCGGTACGCGTCGGGTCCCATCCGGCAACCCTGTCGCCGCTTGCCGACGTCCATGCCGGCACCAACGAGAATGACTGATTTGGTATCCATACGTTCATTTAGCGGTGCAATGCGGGTTGCGTGAAGGAGGCAAAATGCTCAAAATGAAATCTGAAAATCCAAAATGGAAACACGGAATGGACGATCTGGACAGCCGCTTGCTCAGCGCCCTTCACCGAGACGCTCGCGCGTCCCTGTCAGAGCTTGCAGAAGTGCTGGGTGTAACGCGGACGACCGTGCGCAGCCGGCTGCAGCGGCTCAAGCAATCGGGTGAGATTGTGGGCTTTACTGTCCTGACCCGTCGGGACGTCGCGCAAAGCCCGGTGCGCGGGTTGATGATGCTGGAAATCGAAGGGCGCGGGACCGAGCGCATCATGGCCCGGATCGCGGCGATGCGGCAGGTGCGGGCGGTGCATTCCACCAATGGCGGATGGGACCTGATCGCCGAGATCGGGACCGAGACGCTGGCCGAACTGGACGAGGTTCTGTTCCAGATCCGCCGCATCGAAGGCGTGACCCGCTCCGAGACCAATCTGCTTCTGTCCACCCGAAAAGGCCGCTTCTGAACCGCCCGCCATTCACCAGCGCGGCATAGCTTTGAATACCAAACGATTTGTGCAAGAGTTTTCCCGCAGGCTTGATCAAGCCCATGGGCAGGGAAATCAATATGAGCACAGCAGACCCAGGCGAAAACTCGCGGGCGGAAATCCTGATTGCCCGGGTGACCGGTCTGTTGGAGCAGCCGGTCGTCAGGCTTGCGATACCTGTGGTGATAACGCTGATCGCGTTGACGGTGCTGCACGACCTGTCGAGCCATGTGAAATGGTCGGACGTGCAATCTGACATTGCCGGAACGTCTTGGCGGGTGATGTTCCTTGCCGTGTTCTGGACGGCCTTCAGTTTTCTGTCTCTGTCCTTCTATGACGTCTTCGCCGTGCAGAGCGTGGCGGGGGGAACGGTCCCCCTTCGCATCGCGGCCATGGCCGGGGCCAGCGGCTATGCGGTGTCGAATTGCCTCGGATTTTCGTACATCACGGGCACGGCGATCCGCTATCGGATCTATGCGTCGCTGGGGTTGGATCTGGGACGGGTCGCGGGCGTGATCGCCACATCATGGGTGGCATTCTGGATGGGTCTCATCCTGATCCTCGGCGGAATGATGACGCTTCATCCGGACGGGATCGCCCAAGCGCTGCCGATCAGCGGAACTCTTGAAACGGTCATCGGGGTTGCCCTGCTGGTCGGTCTGCTGGTTCTGTTTGTATGGCTGGCCAAAGGCGGGCGTCGGCTGGCCTTTGGCGGAGTGGGATTTGACCTGCCCGGAGGCAAGTTGGCCAGCCTTTTGACACTGGCCGCAATCGGGGATCTGTTCGGCGCGTCGATGGCTCTTTATGTTCTGATGCCCGACGATCTAGGCGTCGGTTATCCGTATTTCTTCACCATCTATATCTGCGCAATCGCAGTTGGGATTCTCAGCCATGCGCCGGGCGGAATCGGTGTGTTCGAAGCCACTTTGATCGCAGGGCTGGGGGCCTCGGGTCGGTCGGACGTGATTGCCGCCTTGCTGCTCTACCGGGTTGTCTACACGTTTTTGCCATTTGCCATCGCAAGCCTGTCGATCGCCGTCGCTTCGGCGCTGGCACACCGGCATCACATCAGCGGCGCGGCTACTTGGTTCTATCGGGCCGTCCGGCCAATCGTGCCGATGGTGGCTGCCGGTATCGCGGCAGTGGCCGGTGTGGTTCTTCTGGTGTCCGGCACCTTGCCTGCCAGCTCGACGAAGCTGGGGATCCTGCGCGAGTTTCTGCCCCTGTCCTTCGTCGAGGCATCGCATCTGGCCGGAAGCGCCATTGGCGTTCTGCTGCTGCTTGTGGCGCGGGGGCTGTACCGCAAGCTCTACCGGGCATGGATCGTTGCCATGATCCTGATGCTGGCCGGGTTCTTCGCGTCGCTGGCCAAGGGGCTGGATACGCATGAGGCCATCGGAATGCTTGCAGCCATCGGTTTGTTGGCCCTGTTTCGGGGGGCTTTCTACCGGGTCAGCGGCGCCTCTATCTTCCGGCTGAACATTCCTTGGCTGGTCAGTCTGATCGCGTTGCTGGCGGTGATCTTCTGGATCGGGTTGTTCGCCTATTCCCATGTCGAATACGAAAACGCGTTGTGGTGGGAGTTTGCATGGAATGGCGATGCCTCGCGGTTCCTGCGCTCCAGCATGGTGGTGGCGGTCATCGTCGGGGTGGTGGCCGTGAACTCGCTGTTCGGACGCACCATCCCCGCACGTCACCGCACCGAGATTCCTGCGGCGGTCGAACGTTTGTCGCTTGCCAGCGAAGACACCGAGGCGCAGATCAGCCTGACCGGCGACAAACAGTTCCTGATCGCGCCAGATGAAAGCGCCTTTCTGGCCTATGCCGATTCCGGCAACGCGCTGATCAGCAAGGGCGAGCCTGTCGGCGATGAGGCCGCCGGCCAGCAACTGATCTGGCAGTTGCGCGAAATGGCCGATGCCGAAGGCAAGCTCTGCGCATTTTACAGCGTGTCCACCAAGTACCTGCCTACGTTTCTGGACCTCGGGTTGTCGATCCTCAAGATCGGTGAGGTTGCCCGGGTACCGCTCAAGGACTTCACGCTGGACGGCAAATCCCGCAAGCGGTTCCGTCAGGCCCGGAACCGGGCCGAGCGTGAAGGATATGTCTTCGAGATCATTCCCAAGGAACAGCTTGCACCGGTCCTGCCGGAGCTGCGCCAGATCTCGGATCACTGGCTGGAAGGCAAGGCGGGCGCGGAAAAGGGCTTTGCTCTGGGCGGGTTCGACGAGCAGTATTTGTCCTATTTCGATCATGCGGTTCTGAAGAACGGCGAGACGGGTAGGATCGTGGCTTTTGCCAACCTGTTTCAGGGTGGCAACAAGTCGGAATTGTCGCTGGATCTGATGCGGTACGAGCCCGACTGCCCCAGCTTTGTCATGGATGCTCTGTTCGCCGAGATGATGGACTGGGGCGCCGGCCAAGGGTTCAATTGGTTCTCATTGGGGGCCGCGCCGTTTTCCGGGATCGAGAACCGGCAACTCGCCTCGCTCTGGAACCGGATCGGCGGCTTCGTCTACGAGCACGGCGAGCAGTTCTATCACTTCGAGGGGCTGCGCGCCTTCAAGCAAAAGTTCGACCCGGAGTGGAGCCCCAACTATCTTGCCAGCCCAGGCGGTCTGGCCGCGCCGCGCATCCTTTACGAGGTGAACATCCTGATCTCTGGCGGCCTGACGGGCCTGACGAAATAGCGCCTAGTTCAGACTTGCGCGTGTTGGGTCCTGCTGCAGCAGGTCCCCCCAATCGGTGCGATAGGACATCTCGGCCAGTACGGTTTCCGGCAGAAACTCCTGATTCTGACGGATCTGCCAGCCCCCGCCCAGACCCTTGTAGACCGCGACCAGATTCGACGACACCTGCTGGCGCGCCTCGATCAGGTTGGCTTGCGAGCGCAGAAGCGCGGTCTGCGTGTTCAGCACGCGGGAATAGTCTGCGATGCCGTCGCGATACTGGCTGACGGCAATGTCGGCGGCCTTGCTCGCTGCGTCGACGCTGCGTTGGTAGAACGTCACCTGCTTGCGCGCCTGGGCATAGGCAACCATGGCGCTTTCGACCTCGGAATAGGCGGTCAGCACGGTGTTCTGATAGTTGGCGATCAGCGCCTGATAGGCGGCGTCCTGCGCGCGCACGTTGTTCTTGATCCGCCCATAGTTCAGAACGTTCCAGACCACGCCGGCGCTGGCCAGACCTGTGGTGCTGTTCGAGCTGAACAGGTCGCGCCCGCCGGACGCCTGCAGGCCGATCGAGCCCGACAGGATGAACTGCGGATACAGGTCCGCCATGGCAATGCCCACTTGCGCCGATTGCGTGGCTGCAGCCAGTTCTGCGGCGCGAACGTCGGGGCGGCGGCGCAGCAGTTCGGCCGGAACACCGACGGCGACGTTCGATTTTGCTGACGGGATCCGCCCGGACGTTCCCAGAAAGCCGGTCATGCGCGACGGTGTCGAGCCCAACAGAACCGCCAGCGCGTTCTTGGCCTGCTGCAGATCGCTTTCCAGCGTCGGCACCAGCGCCTTGGTGTTGTTCAGCAGGGCGGTGGATTCCTGCACATCCAATTCCGTTGTCACACCATTGTTGAACCGCAACTGGGTCAGATCATTGGCTTCCTGCTGCAGCTTGATGTTCTCGCGCGCGACGGCCAGCGACTCCTGCAGGGCGCGGATGTTGATGTACAGCGCGGCCACATCGCCCGTCAGCGTTACCAGCGCATCGTCATAGTTGGCGACCTGTAGCGCCAGGTTCGATCGCGCCGCCTGCACGCCGCGCCGCTGCGCGCCCCAGACGTCCAGTTCCCACTGGGCGTCAAATCCCACCTGCGACGTCGAAAACTCGGTATCCAGCGGAATGATCCGGTTGATATCGGCAATGGGACCGAGGTTGTCGCTGATCCGGCGCCGCTCCAATGATCCGCCCACGGCCTGAGATTGCGGATAGAGCTCGCCGAAGGCGATGCCCAGTTGCGCGCGGGCCTGCAACACGCGCGCGCCTGCGACCTGAAGCGTCAGGTTCTGGGCATAGGCCTCGGCCACCAGCTTGTTCAGGGTCGGATCATTGAAGCTCTGCCACCATTTGACCACGGGGGCGCTGCGCGACGTTAGCCCGCTGGCCCGGCTGGCGCTGGGGCTGTTGGCCTCCATCCACTGTTTCACGACCGGAGAGTTGGGGCGCACGAAATCCGGCCCGACCGGGGTGCAGGCAAACAGCAATGCGGCGCTCAGCGCGGTGCCGATCAACATGCGGCGGCGGTTTCGTGGCCTGCGCGGATGGTCCGGGTTCATGTGTGTCATGCTCAGATATCCAACGGTCGGATGAAGTTGGCGAAGGAATAGAGGCGGATGTTGATGCGGCGCAAAAACTCGAAGCTTTTGCCTTGTCCCGTGTAGATGGCCACGGCCGCGTGCCCGCCAGCGGGGAAGGTATGCCCTTCAGGGACGTCGACCGAAATCTGCACCGCGATGCGCCCGGGAATTTTAGGCAGCTCGAACCCCGGCAGGCGGCCAGAAGGCAGGTATTGCCCCTGCCGGGTGGCCCACCAGATGGCCTCGACCCTGCCGGTCAGAATTTCACCCGGGTACAGGTCCAGCGCGACCTCGACAGGCTGACCGGGTTCGACGAATTTCAGGTTCTGCTGGCGGTATGTGGCCAGGATATAGGGCGAATCCTCAGTCACGAAGCTGGCGATGGCCCCAAGTCGGATATCACCGACCACAAGGCCGGGACGGGCCTGTTGCGAGACGATCATACCGTTCTCAGGAGCGTAGATCGTTGTATTATCGAGGAAATACTGTGCTTCGGCCAGCTGCGCCTTGGCCTGAAGGATACCGGTGTTCACTCCGTCGATCTGTGATTCCTGCGCAAGTTGCGCCTTTCTTAGATTGGCCTCAGCCTGTTTGACCGCAGCCTGATCTTCGGTCACTTGTTCGTTCCAGCGATCCAGCTCGTCCTGACGCGCACCCCCGGCAGGCACCAGGTTTTCATAGCGCGCCTTCTGCGTCATCGCATAAGCCAGCTGGGCATTGGCGCGCTCCACCGCCTCGGTCGAGGCGATCACGTCCTGTTCAAGGATTTTGGCGTTCTGCTCCGCAGCCACCAGTTGGGCCTGCGCGTTCTCGACGGCCAGCTTGAACACCGTGTCATCAAACCGGTACAGCGGATCACCCTTGGTGATGGGCGTGTTGGGTTCGACCAAGACCTCGGTCAGGATGGTCGGTTGGGTCAGTTTCGGGACGATCTGGATGGTGGACCGCACCACGTGGCTGTCGATCGAGAAGGGTTGGAAGAACCGCAGCGCGACCAGGAAGATCAGCAGCAGATGGGCGCCGACCCAGAACGAAACGATCCCCCAGACAATGTTGAACTTGAGCCATTGTGCTTTGAAGAAAATGAACCAGACAAAAATGATGTAGAAAAGCGTGATGCCGAGGGCGACGAACATAGTGGTGGATTTCCTTCGGCGTCAGGTTTTCTGTGGGTCGTCTGCAGCAGGGGCCCGGTACTCGTCCTTGACCTGCCCGCCAAGGCGCTCGATCTCCTTGCGGATCGCTTCGCGCTCGCCCTCGGGCAAGCGGCGGATGTCCACGGTCATGCCATCATGATAAGCCCAAATAAAGGCGTGCACCCAAGGGATGATCGCCAGAAACCCCATCCATCCCATCAGTTTGACGGCTTCGGCATGGGGGTGGTTGCGCTTGATTGCGATCCGGCCGGGCAGGCCCATGATGAACAGAAACAAGGCCATGACCGCCGCCAGCAGTAGGATCAGCGCTACGAATGTCAGGTAGTCATAATAACCCAGCGGCTGCCCCAGTAGTCCCATCGTCGCGCCTCCTGTCTGGACGGTTGCCCCATCCTCAGTTGTTGGTGTCCAGTTCGTCAATCAATTTGTAGCTGGTCGGCGGGTCGGCGCAGATGCCCGGACCGCATTCCAACAGCGTCGAACCGGCGTTCAGCACCGCAAGACCCAGCATGATGAAGAACGCAACCTTTGCCAATGTGCTGCCGCCAAAGCGTGGTTCCGCGCGCGTGTCCGAGACATACTGTTTCTCGAACATCAGCATGATGGCGGTGCCCAACAGGATCAGGAAAAAGCAGATGGCAGCCCAAGTATAGTAGTGCAGGCCCAACACCGGAGAGCCATAGTGCCCGGTTCCCGGCACGATGTGCAGAAGGATCTGCCGCACCGACACGCTGCCGCCGTAGAGGGCCGCAATCAGCATGATCGCATAGTGTTGGGGCCGCGGGCCATAAAGCAGGTTCAGGCCCAGACCAACACCAACCGCGACGAAGCCAACTCGCTGCAACAGGCAGAGCGGGCAGGGCAGTTCGTACAGCTTGAGCTGGTAGACATAGGCCAGCAGCAGAACAAGGCTGACGGCCAGCATTCCTAGGGCATTCAGAGTACGGGACAGTTCAGGTGTCATGATCGTCCCTTTCTACAACTGAATTGTCAGTTGGCTGGTGGCGTGAAACTTGAGCCAATAGACGCTCAACGCCAGCGTGAGAAAGAAAACCACGTTTCCGGCTTTTGTCCGTCCAAAGTAATTCAGCGCCATAACGGCTGTAAGTAACGCAAATAAAAGCGCGATCATGGCTCGGTCCTCCCCTCCCGTGCAACGATTGCAATGGTGGTGATACTGTCAGGCCCGCTGCCATCTGGCAAGTTTTGGGATCGTCCGTTCGCCTTAAGTGCGAGCGAACCCTAGCGGCACACCACCAATTGGGTCTGCCATTCGCGGCAGCGCGCAGCCAGTTCGGATGTGACGGGTGCGTCTGTATAGAACGTATCGATTTCGGACAATGACGTGATGCGGGCCGGGGCCGACCGCTGGAATTTCGAGTGGTCGGCAACAAGGCTGGTATGCCGCGCCTGCGCGATGATTGTCTGGCTGACGTTCACTTCCTGAAAATCGAAATCCAGCAGATCGCCTTCGCTATCCAACGCAGAACACCCTATGACCGCGTAGTCAAACTTGAACTGGCGAATGGTCGAGACGGTCAGATTTCCGATCAGGCCTCCATCGGAGCGGCGCAGAACACCACCAGCGACCACGATCTCGCATTCAGGGTTTTCGACCAGAATGTTGGCCACGTTCATATTGTTGGTCACGACCATCAGGTTCTTGTGGGTCAGAAGTTGCCGCGCTACGGCCTCGGTCGAGGTGCCGATATTCATGAACACCGATGCTCCGTCGGGTATGTCGGCGGCACACCGTTTGGCAATGCGTGTCTTGGCTTCGTCGTTCAATCCGCGGCGGTCTTCGTAACCGATATTCGAAACGCCCGACCTCAGAACCGCGCCGCCGTGAACGCGGTCCAGCATCCCGGCATCGGACAGTTCCGACAGGTCCCGACGAATGGTCTGGACAGTGACATTGAACCGCTCGGCCAGATCCTCGACCGCGACACGTCCGTTTTGCTTGGCAAGGCTCAGGATGTCGGATTGGCGAAAGGACAGGGACATATTCGGCTCCGCGGGTGTGGCTCTGTTCGTTTTTGTTCTTTTTGGGCATCTAGCGCAAGCCTGATGTTTTCCCGACTGGGTGCCGAAGAAGAAAGAAGTGAACGACGACCAAGTTGCACGAGATGCGACAAAGCGAACAAAAACGAAAATCGAAATTGACTAAACGAGTGTCGGTCGCGTTAATGCGCGCGACCCTTTTGCAAATGGAATCATCAGACATGGAACAGTCGGACACCCAGATCACCGATCTTTTCATCATCGGTGGCGGCATCAATGGCTGCGGCATCGCGCGCGACGCCGCAGGGCGCGGGTTGAGCGTCACGCTCGCCGAGATGAACGATCTGGCCTCGGCCACTTCGTCTGCTTCGACCAAGCTGTTTCACGGAGGGCTGCGCTATCTGGAGTATTTCGAGTTCCGTCTGGTCCGCGAGGCCCTGATCGAACGTGAAACGCTTTTGCGTGCCATGCCGCATATCAGTTGGCCGATGCGGTTCGTTCTGCCGTATCACCCGGACATGCGGTTTGACTCTGAAACGCCCACGTCGCGGTTGTTGGGGACGGTCATGCCGTGGATGAAGGGGCGGCGGCCTGCCTGGCTGATCCGTTTGGGGCTGTTAATGTATGACAACCTGGGCGGCCGCAAGATCCTGCCGGGAACCAGTTCATTGAACTTGCGCACGGCGCCCGAGGGTGCGCCGCTGCAGGACAAGTTCGAAACCGCGTATGAGTATTCCGATTGCTGGGTCGAGGATTCAAGGCTGGTGATCTTGAACGCACGCGATGCAGAGGCACGCGGCGCGCGGATCTTGGTGGGCACCAAGGTTCTGTCGGCCGAACGCAGCGAAGATGTTTGGCAGATCACCGTGCAGGATTGCGAAAGCGGTGAAACCCGTGAACTGCGCGCGCGGATGCTGATCAATGCGGGCGGGCCGTGGGTTGGAGACATCATTCGGACCAAGATCCGTTCGAACTCACGCGAGGGCGTGCGGCTGGTGCGCGGCAGCCATATCGTGACGCCGCGTCTCTACGACCATGACAAATGTTACTTCTTCCAAGGTGAGGACGGGCGCATCATCTTCGCCATTCCCTATGAGCAGGACTTCACTCTGATCGGGACCACTGATCAGGACCACCCCGATCCGTCCGAGCCGCCCGTCTGCACCGAGGCCGAGCAGGATTATCTGTGCGCCTTCGCGTCCAAATACTTCAAGAAGCCGATCTCGCGTGACGACATTGTCTGGACCTACTCCGGCGTGCGCCCGCTGTATGATGATGGCGCCCAAAGCGCCACGGCAGCGACGCGGGACTACACATTGAAAGTGGACGCCGAGGGCGGCGCGCCGGTCCTCAACGTGTTTGGTGGCAAGATCACAACCTATCGCCGCCTTGCCGAAAGCGCGATGGAGAAGGTGGCCGAACACTTCCCAGACCTCTCTGGCCCTTGGACTGCGGGAGTCGCTCTGCCGGGCGGGGATTTCCCGGTCGACGGGGTAGAGGCACTGGTTGCCGGATTGAAGGCTGACTACGGGTTCCTCACCGACAAATGGGCGCACCGACTGGTACATGCGTACGGCACCGAAGCACGCATCATCCTCGGGAACGCAGTCCAGGCCGATGATCTGGGCGTCGATTTTGGCGCGACCCTGACCGAGCGTGAGCTCGAATGGCTGATGGACAAGGAATATGCCCGTACAGCGCAGGATGTGATCTGGCGTCGAAACAAACTGGGACTGCGCCTGAAACCCGAGCAGGTTGAGCAGATCGAGGCCTGGATGCAGAAGCGTCGTCAGCAACAACTGAAAACCGCTCAGTAACCCACCAAAGAAAACCGCCCCGCGTATGTCGCGGGGCGTTTCTTTTTTCTGTCGGTCAGGCCGCCTTTTCAGAAGGGTCGGGATCCTTGTTCGTGCCCTTGATCCACTCTCGCATGCTCTGCATCACCGCATAGAGGACCGGCACCAGGATCACCCCGAACAGGGTCGCGGCGAGCATCCCGCCAAATACGGCCACACCAATCGCCTTCTGGCTGGCGGCACCAGCACCGCTGGCTGCCAGCAAGGGCACAACGCCCAGCAGGAAGGACAGCGCGGTCATCATGACGGCCCGGAAACGCTGATGCGCAGCCTCGGCGGCGGCGTCCTTGACAGACAGACCCTTGGCCCTCTGCTCCATCGCGAATTCCACGATCAGGATACCGTTCTTTGACGCAAGCCCCACCAGCATGATCATCCCGATCTGCGTGTACAGGTTGATGTCACTGCCCACGATCGCCACCGCCGCAACCGCGCCGAACAGGGCCACGATCACCGACAGTAGGATCGAGACCGGCATCGTCCAACTTTCGTATTGTCCGACCAGGAACAAATACCCGAAAAGGATCGCCAGCCCTAGGATCACCACGACCAGCCCGCCGGATGCCAGCTGTTGTTGGGCGGTTCCGGTCCATTCAAAGGCATATCCCGGGGGCAGGGCGGTCGCCGACTCTTCTGTCATCACGGTGATTGCGTCACCGGTCGACAGACCTTCGGCCGGAACCGCTGTCACCGTCGCGGAACGGAACAGGTTGTGGCGTTTCAACAGAACCGGGCCAAGCACGTTTTCGACGTCGATGAGCGTTCCCAGCGGGACCATCTCACCGGTGTTCGAGCGGACGTACAGGTTCGAGATGTCCTCGACATTGTCACGATACGAACCTTCGGCTTGGATCATCACGCGATAGACGCGGCCGAACAGATTGAAGTCGTTCACATAGTACGAGCCAAGCTGAGCCTGCATGGTCTGGAAGATTTCGGCGACCGAAACGTTCAGCGTTTTTGCCTTTTCCCGATCCAGATCCACGAACAGCTGCGGGACGTTGGCCCGGAAGGTCGTGTAGGCTTGGCCGATTTCAGGCCGCTGGTTGGCCGCGTAGACAAAGGATCCCACGGCCGAGGCCAGATCCTGCGGCGAGCCGCCTCCGGTTTGCTGAACCTCCATTTCCACGCCCGCCGACATGCCAAGACCTTGGATCGGCGGCGGGTTGAACGCGACGATCGAAGCGGCGGATTCGCCGTTGGCGATGGCCAGTACCTTCTGCAGGATGGCGTCCGCCGTCAGATCCTCGTCTTGCCGTTCGTCCCAGTTGTCGAGGTTGACGAACACAGCCGCACCGTTGGTGATGGTTCCGTTCAGCAATGAGAAACCGTTGATCAGAACGGTATTCGCCACGCCCGGAATCTCGCGGATCTGGTCATCGACACGTTTGGATACCGCCTCGGTTCTCTCCAGTGTCGCCGCGTCGGGCAATTGGATGTCGACGAACAGATAGCCGTTGTCTTCAAGCGGCAGGAACCCGCTGGAGGTGTTCGACATGATCGTCACGCCGCCAAAGGCAAACCCTGCAATGATGCCAAGCGAGACCACGGGGATGATCAGCAGCTTGCGTACGATGGACACATAGCCTGCGCGCATCGTCCCGATGAATTTCTCGAATACCGCCAGCAGACCCTTGGGTGGGCCTGAACGCGCCTGAAGGACCAAACCGCACAGCGCCGGGGACAAGGTCAGCGCATTGATGGACGAGATGACGACGGCGGTCGAGATCGTAACCGCGAACTGTGAATACAGCCGCCCGGAGATACCGGGCATGAAGGTCACGGGGACGAACACGGCCAGCAGAACCAGAGTTGTCGCAATGACGGGGCCGGTGATCTGCCCCATGGCCTTGCGGGTCGCTTCGGCCGGCGGCAGGCCTTCCTCGGCGATGATCCGTTCCACGTTCTCGACGACCACAATCGCGTCGTCGACCACGATCCCGATGGCCAGCACGAGTGCAAAAAGCGAGATTGTGTTCAGCGACATCCCGAACAGCAGCAGGAACGCAAATGTCCCGATCAATGAGACCGGAATCGCCACGGCCGGAATGATGGTCGCCCGCCAACTGCCCAAGAAGATGAACACGACCGAGATCACCAGAATGAAGGTCAGGATCAGCGTCGACACCACGTCGTTCAGCGACTGTTCGACGAAGTCCGTAGTGTTGAAGGGAACCGCATACTCCACATCGGTCGGGAACGACCGTGAAAGACGCTCCAGTTCGGCTTCGACGCGGTCGGACACGGCCAGCGCGTTGGCGCCCGGCGCTTGGTAGATGCCGATTACCGTCGCCGGAACGGCCTGAAAATAGCCCGATGCGGCATAATATTCCGCCCCCAGTTCGACGCGCGCAATGTCACGGATCCGCACGATCGAGCCGGCGTCGCCGGTCCGAATGACGATATCGCCAAACTCCTTGGCCGATGTCAGGCGGCCTTTGGTCTTGATCGTGTACTGAAAGGTCTGGCCTTCAGGCACCGGCGGGGCGCCGATCGAGCCAGCGGAAACCTCGATGTTCTGTTCGCGAATGGCCGAGATCACGTCACCCGGCGTGATGGAAAGGGCGGCCATCTTGTCGGGATCCATCCAGATCCGCATCGCGTATTCCAGGTTGGTCAGAACGTCGGCCTTGCCCACGCCCTGCACCCGTGCCAGCGCATCCTTGAGGTTGATCGACGCGTAGTTCGACAGAAACACGCTGTCGTAGGTGCCGTTGGGCGAGGTCAAGGTGACCAGCAACAGCATGTTGGTCGACGCTTTCTGCGTCACCACCCCCGACGAGGTAACCTCGGTCGGCAGCGAGGACATGGCCTGCGCCACACGGTTTTGCACGTTGACCGACGCGATGTCGGGGTCGGTGCCCACTTCGAACGTGATGTTCAGCGAATACGAGCCGTTGTCCGAGGATGTGGACGTCATGTAGATCATGTCGTCCACGCCGTTGACCTGCGCTTCGATCGGCGCGGCAACCGTGTTTTCAACGGTTTCGGCGTTGGCGCCGGTGTACGTCGTCGTGACGCTGACCACCGGCGGCGTAATGTCCGGGAATTGGGCAACCGGCAGGACCATGTAGCCGATCGCCCCCATGATTGTCAGCACAAGCGAGATCACAAGTGCCAGCTTGGGCCGGCTGATGAACAGGGCGGAAAACATCAGTTATTCTCCCGGCTGTTCAGAGGCGACAACGGCGTCAACGGCAACACCCGGGCGCACCCTTTGCAGCCCTTCCACGATGACGCTTTCGCCCTCGCGCAGACCTTCCTTGACGATCACGGCAGAACCGACCGTGTCGCCGGTCGTGATGTAGCGCTGTTCGACCATCTGCTTGTCGTTGACGACCAGCACGAACTCTCCGCGTTGATCCCGCTGCAGGGCAGCTTGAGGGATCAGCACTTCAAGCGTGGGTTCAAGCGCCTCGATGTGAACGTTCAGAAAGGCGCCATCCACGATCAGACGTTTGTCGTTTGCAAACTCGGCGCGCAGGGTGATCGCGCCGGTCAACGGGTCGATCCGGTTGTCCACGAACACGATCTTGCCGGTTTCTTCCAGCTCGGTACCATTGGGCAGCGTAAGCCGGACAACCGGGCTCTTGTTGCTTTCAGCAAGGGTGGAGGCGGTCTCACCAACAGTCTGAAGAACGGAGGTGAACTGCTTCTCATTCAACGAGAAATTAACGTAGATCGGCGCTTCGCTGATCAGGTTGACCAGCGGTTCCGTGTTGGGGCCGACCACGTCGCCGACGCTTGTGCTGATCCGACCGATCCGGCCGGAAAACGGCGCGTGGATCTGCGTGTAGTCCAGATCAAGCTGCGCCTGTTGAATGGCTGCGTTGGCCGCTTTGACTTCGGCTTCGGCAACCAGCTCGTTCGCACGGGCAATGTCGCGCTCGGATTCCGGCGTTGCGTCGCGCCTGTACAGTTCTTCCTTGCGGGCCAAGTCGACCTTGGCCAGTTCCAGATTGGCTTCGGCCCGATCAAGATCCGCTTTTCGGGCGTCCAGCGTGGCCTGATACAGGTCGGGCTCAATGGTAAACAGCAGATCACCCTCGTTGACCAACGAGCCTTCCTCGACATTCCGGCTTTCCAGGAAACCGCTGACCCGTGCGATGATGTCCACGTTGTCCGTGGCTTCGGCCCGCCCGATGAAAACAGCCTCCTCGGTGATTTCCTGAGTATAGGCGGCCGCAATCGAAACCTTGGGCGGCGGTGCTTCCGACTGATCCTGGGCAAATGCGACCGGTGTAAACGCAAGGCATGCCAGCAGTGTCGCACAAAGGCCGAGACGCGAGAGCGTTCGATTGCTGGTCGTGTGGGTAGGCGTCTTTTCAACGGTCATTGCGAGTGCCTCATTCAAACCGGGATTTGGGTCGAACCGGACCGTTCCTGAAGCCCGAGTCGACTAAACTCCAAGTCAGGATGGAGGTATTGTTGAAAATTCTCAAGTATTTGAATTTTAAACGCTCGAACCCTGTCCGGGGATGTCTCGGCCGTCGAACCAATATCGTCCGACGATTTAATTTGATCGGTCGGGTCAATTGGTTGTGAAAAAGGGGGCCGCCGGCCCCCTTGATGTACTCAGCTTCGCACCCCGGCAAAACGTGTTTGCCAGTCTTCCCGCTGTTCGTCGGTGATCTTGGCGAACAGGACGTCGGGCACCGTGAACGCGTGCCCGGCGGGCAGGGCGCTCAGCGCGGCGTCCACGTCCTCGGGCCAGCTGGTGTCGAGCGTGTTCATCGCGCTCAGCATCCTGGCCGAAGTCTCGGGAATGAACGGCGCGCTCAGCACCGCGTAAAGCCGGATGAGGTTCAGGCCCAGCCGCACCTGCGCGGCGGCCTGTTCCGGGTCTTCCTTGAAGGTCGACCACGGTGCCGTGGCCTGCAGGTATTCGTTGCCCGCAACCCAGATCGCGCGCAATTCCTGCGCCGATTTGCGCACCTCCATCGCCTCCATATGCGCCTCGTAGGCGCGGATGCGCTTGGTCAGTTCCTCGATCAGCGCCTGTTCGCGTTCGCCGTATGCGCCACCGGCCGGAACCTCTTCGCCGAATTTCGAGCGGCAGAACTTGGTGATCCGGCTGACGAAATTGCCCAGCACGTCGGCCAGGTCCTTGTTGACCGATTGCTGGAAGTTCTCCCAGGTGAATTCGCTGTCGCTGCTTTCGGGCGCGTGGCTCAGCAGCCACCAGCGCCAGTAGTCGGCAGGCAGGATATCCAGCGCCTGGTCCATGAAGACGCCACGGCCCTGGCTGGTCGAGAACTGTCCGCCGTCATAGTTCAGATAGTTGAACGACTTCAGGTGATCGACCAGCTTCCATGGCTCGCCCGAGCCCAGGATCGTAGCCGGGAAGGAGAGGGTGTGGAAGGGCACGTTGTCCTTGCCCATGAACTGCACATAGCGCACGTCGTCGGCGCCTTTGTCGGTGCGCCACCAGCGTTCCCATTCCGCATCCGGCTTGCCGTGCGCGTCAGCCCATTCCTTGGCGCAGGCCATGTATTCGATCGGCGCGTCGAACCAGACGTAGAAGACTTTGCCTTCCATGCCGGGCCAGTCTTCGTCGCCCTTCTTGACCGGGATGCCCCAGTCCAGATCGCGGGTGATGCCGCGGTCCTGCAGCCCGTCGCCGTCATGCAGCCATTTCTTGGCGATCGAAGTGGTCAGCACCGGCCAGTCGGTCTTGCTGTCGATCCAGGCGTCCAACTGATCCTTCATCGCCGATTGGCGCAGGTACAGGTGCTTGGTCTCGCGCACCTCAAGGTCGGTCGAGCCGGAAATGGCGCTGCGCGGGTCGATCAGGTCCGTCGGGTCCAGCTGCTTGGTGCAGTTTTCGCACTGGTCGCCGCGCGCCTTTTCGTAGCCGCAGTTGGGGCAGGTGCCTTCGATGTAGCGGTCGGGTAGGAAACGGCCGTCGGCGTTGGAATAGACCTGCTTTTCGGTCACTTCGCGGATCAGCCCGGCCTCGGCCAGCTTGCCGGCGAAATGCTGGGTCAGCTTGTGGTTCTGCGGGCTGGACGACCGGCCGAAGTGATCGAAGCTGAGGCCAAAGCGTTTGGCGATGTCGGCCTGCACCTCGTGCATCTCGGCGCAGTATTCGGCCACCGGCTTGCCCGCCTTGGCGGCGGCCAGTTCGGCCGGGGTGCCGTGTTCGTCGGTGGCACACAAGAACATGACCTCGTTTCCGCGGCCGCGCTGGTAGCGCGCGAACAGATCCGCCGGCAGCTGCGAGCCGATCAGGTTGCCAAGGTGCTTGATCCCGTTGATGTAGGGAATTGCCGAGGTAATGAGAATCCGAGCCATGTTTGGTTTCCGCCTAACTGTCTGCGCGCGCTCTATCAAACCGGACCGGGAAATCCCAGCCCCAGAATGCTATCGCCCTTCGCGCGAGCGTTTCAGCAGGCGGCCGATGGTGAAGGACGTGCGCGGCGCGTAGACGTAGTTGGTGCGTTCCTCCGGCGTCGGGCGCGAGCGCATCCGTGCCAGTCCAAAGATGATCAGGACCGCGTGGCCCAATGCCACGAAGGCAAACAGCGCGCCGGGGCCGAATTGCTCGATCAGCGTCGAGGAAACATAGGGCGAGGCAATGGCCCCCAGCGCGTACCAGAACATCAGCGCCGCCGACAGTTCCACCCGCTGCTCGGTGGTGGCGAAGTCGTTGGCATGCGCGGATGAGATCGAGAATATCGGAAAGGTCGTTATTCCGAATAATCCTGCGGCCAGCATGACGCCGACGGTGCCCGTGCCGCTGGCAGCCATGGTGATGCTGCAACTGATAACGGCGGCAATCGACATCCAGATCAGCACCCAGCGGCGGTCGTATTTGTCCGCCAGCCACCCGACCGGATACTGCGCCAGCGCGCCGCCCAGAACAAAGGCGGCCAGAAAGAACGCGATCTGATCGACGCCCAGCCCAACCTCTTGTCCGTAGACCGGACCAACCATCCGGAACGAAGCAGAGCTGATGGCCGAGACGATCACTCCAGCCACCGCCAAGGGCGAGCAATGCCAGGCCAGATTGGGCCGCAAACGCGGTGCGTCCGGGGTTTCGGGCTGGCTGGCGCGCGTCAGGGTCAGCGGCAGCAACGAGGCACAGCACAGGATGGCCAGCAGGTTGTAAGAGACATAAGAGGCAGGCGGCAGAACTGCGATGATCAACTGCGCGCTGAGGGAGGCTCCCATATCGGCCAACCGATATGTGCCCATGGCACGGCCGCGGGTTTCGTTGGTGACTTTGGCGTTCAGCCAGGCCTCGATGACGGTATAACAACCCGCCACGCAGGTGCCCGAGGCAATGCGCAGCGCGGCCCAGGCATAGGGGTTTTCGGTCAGCGTGTGGCCAATCAGACCCATCGCGCCCAGAGCCGTGCAGACCGCAAAGGCGCGCGAGTGCCCGATGGATCCCATCAGCCTTGGCGCCCACCAGCATCCCGCGAAAAAGCCCAAAAAGTGAGCCGAGCCCAAAAGGCCGATCTGTTCGGTCGAAAACCCCAGCGTCAGGCCGGATATCGCGTCCAGCGGACCCACGCCGCCCGTGGAAAGCTGCAATAGAATGACCGAAAGAAAAAGGGCGGCGAATGAGATGATGGTACGCATGGGTCCAGTAGATGTCCGAATGGCGCATGACGATGCGCGCGGCTATTCGACTTTGTGGTGTCGTTTTCCGCCAGTTTCAGGGTTTTCTGCGAATTTCGGTTCGTATGTTCAATCCCACAGTTTCGTCGACCAGGTCCGCATAGCCGGTGGCGCCGAAATCGTTCCGGTTCAACGCGCCGGTCAAATGGATGAACAGCCGGTCCAGATCGTCCTTTGCGGAACCCGGCGGGCGATAGAGGGCGGCATCAAGAGTGATCGGGCGGGTCACGTCGCGCACCGTCAAATCGCCGGTGACGGTCGCTCCGTCGGAAATGCGTCCGCCGGGGCCAAGGCTGACGGCCGTCGAGACGAAGTGGATAGATGGAAACCGCGCGGCATCCAACACGGATCGGCTTAGCATCGGGCCGCGTGCAAACGGCAGTTTCGTGCGTGCCTCGGCGACGTTCAGGACGACGTCGACCATGCTGTTGCGCAGGTTTTTCGTGTCCACTTGAACATCAGCGGTCTGGATCGGCATGGTGCCGGTCTGGGCCGAGCCAGCCAGACCGAATGTGAATTCGAGCAATGTCCCTTGTGTTTCAAGTATATACGGAACCGGGGCGGCCACGGCGTGCCGCACCAAGGGCAGCGATGCCAACCCCGCCAGCACCAGAGTTCGGCGGGTCAGGCGGCTCATGCCGGAACCCGTCCGTGGCGCGGCCGCGAGCGCATCAGCAATGTCGCAATAATGGCGATGTTCAGCCCGTTCCACAGGATGCCGTTCACGAAGGCCAGTTCATACTTCCCGGTCACGTCATAGATCCAGCCGGACATCCAGCCACCCAGCGCCATGCCCATGATCGTCATCATCATCACGAAACCGACCCGTGCCCCGGCTTCTTGCGGGGGCATATATTCGCGGACGACCAGCGCATAGCTGGGCACAATGCCGCCCTGCGCCAGTCCGAACAACAAGCTGATGACATAGAGCGACACCATCCCGTCATAAGGCAGGAACAGGAACAGGGCGATGCATTGCAGGATCGACCCGATCAGCAACGTGTGAACGCCGCCCAACTTGTCTGCCACCAGCCCCGAGATGATCCGGCTGACGACACCGCCCATCAACATGAGCGACAGCATCTCGGCCCCGACCGCCGGGCCATAGCCCAACCCCACGCAGTAGGAGACGATGTGGACCTGCGGCATCGACATCGCGACGCAGCAGCCGATTCCGGCGAGGCCCAGCACATATTGCAGGGTCCGCGGCGACAGGCCGACGCTGCGCGCGTTGATCTGCGCGGCAGCTGCGGCGGTGCCATGCGCCTCGACCGGGACCTGCCGGCGCAGCAGCAGCGACAGCGGGATGACAACGATCAGAGTGATGACCGCCAATGTCAGATAAACCTGCTGCCACCCGTCGCGGGCAAGGATACCGGACAGGAGCGTGGGCCAGATCGCGCCGGATAGATAGTTTCCGCTGGCCACCAGCGCGACGGCGATCCCGCGTCGGCGCAGGAACCAGTGCGAGATGTCGGCGATCAGCGGGCCGAACCCGACGGCGGTGCCCAGGCCCAGCAGCAGATGCGCCACCGACAGCATCGTGATCGTCGGCGCCCATGTCGCCAGCAGATAGCTGAGCGCGCTGAGGCCTGCGGCACCGATCAGCGCCTTGGTCACGCCCAGCCGGTCCACCACCTGACCCAGCCACATGTTGCCAAGCGCAAATCCGATCATGGCCAGCGTGTAGGGCATCGAGGCCTCGGCCCGGCTGGCGCCGAACTGGGTCTCGATCGCGGGCATCACCACGATCACCGCCCACATGCCCACATTGGCCACCGCCGCAATGGCCAGCGTGACCAGAAGGCGAAGCCAGGAATAGCGGCTGTCGTGGATCGGATGGGTCATTTCGGCACGCTAGGGGGCGGGATGCGGTTTGACCAGTCACAACTTGCGTGATCCATGCCCGGTCGGTCAGGCGCAGGTTTCCTCGGCGCCGATCCGTTGCAGGTGCAGCCCGGTGCGCGGCGCGGTCTGGGTGGCGTGCCAGCTGACCGGGGGCAGGGCGCGGGCGCGGCGGCGGGTCAGGGTCCAGCGGCGGGTCTGGCCCGTGTGCGCCGGGGCCATGTGCCAGCGCGTCTCGATGCCCTGCGCGCCGCCGTCGCCCGGGGTCAGCAGCAGCCCCAGCGGGGCCTGACCCATCGTGCCCCCCTGTTCGGCGGCCAGATGCATCCGGCGCACCGGCGTCAGACCCGGTGCCCCCGGCAGATCGCCGACCACCAGCGGCACCGCCCCGCTGCGCAGCGCCTCTTCGATGCACCACAGCAGGTCCTCGGTCCGGGTGGGGCGGACGAACAGGAAACGGGCGGGATCGGCAAAGGGCATCATGCCGTCGGGGTTCAGCTGATCGGCCTCCCACGCGGGCGAGATCCACAGAACCGGCCCCTGCGCCTGACCGGCCAGCCACATGGCAAAGCTGCGCCGCGCGGGGCCGCAGGCCTCGTGCACGCGGGCCAGTTGCAGCGAAATCTCATCATGCAGGGTCAGCCCCGGCGCCGCGCGCGCCGGTTTGCGGCCAAGAAGATGCGTGGACATGGCCGAATGCTAGCATGTTCGCACTTTGTTCTCAATCCCGAAAGCCGCCGTTCAGCGCGACAGGATCATCCGGCCATCAGAAAATTGGATGTTGGAAAAACGGTGCAAATAATCCATGCCAAGCAGGGACTGGTCCAGATCTCCTCCGTTGATCCATGCCGCAACATTTCGGTCCGTGATGGGCCCCAACGCCAGGCTGTCGAGGCGCACAGGCGCAGTCTGGACCACCCCATTTGCGGTCGAGGCACGCCCGTGAAAGGTCAGCTGACCGGTATCGAATCCGACGCGCTCCGCGTCCTGCGGGCTCAGCACGATCTGGCTGGCCCCGGTATCCACCAGGAATGTCACCGGTTTGCCATTCACCAGCATCGGCAAGTAGTAGTGCCCGTCGAACGAGCGGGGTACTTCGATCACATCTCCGGTCACGGACATCTGCGGAGATACGCCAACGGTCGAGCGGATGTCGCCCCAAAGGCCGACAACGGCAATGATCCCGATGAAGATGAAGACCCAGGCCATAGCCATCTGCAGGGTCTTCCCCAACGACTGCCGATTGTGAGTGAAGAACCACATCAGCAGTGCGGCTCCCAGCAGAACCAGATAGGCCAACCGTCCAAAATCGTTACCATCCATGCGGGCACCCGAAACCTTCTTTCATAAGGTCAATATGGGGTTTCAGGACGCGAACCCAAAGGCCTTGAGCCCGTCAAGAATGAACTGAACCGACAGCGCGGCCAGCAACATGCCCAGAAGGCGGGTCAGCACGGTCAGGCCGGTCTTGCCCAGAATGCGCGCGATCAGGCCGCTGGACAAGAAGAACAGCAATACAACCGCCATCACGGCAAGCATCACGCCGACAGCGGCAGCGATGCCCTGAATGCCGGGGTGCTCACCGGCCAGAAGGATGATCGTTGCGATCGATCCGGGCCCGGCCACCAGCGGAATGGCCAGCGGAAAGACCGAGGGGTCAGGGTGCTCTTCTTCTTCCGCTCGGTCCTCGCGCCGCTTGTTGCGCCGCTCGAACAGCATGTCGAGCGCGGTCAGAAACAGCAATGCGCCGCCAGCGACCTTGAAAGCCTCCATCGAGATGCCGACAAAGCCGAGAACCGCCTCTCCGAAAGCGGCGAAGGCGATAAGGATGCCCGAAGCGGTCAGGCACGTGCGGTAGGCGACGCGGCGACGGGTGGCCGGGTCCATTCCTTGTGTCAGCGCGACGAAGATCGGTGCGGTGCCAAAGGGATCGATCACAACGAACAGGGTTGTGAACGCGGTT
The DNA here is from genome assembly GCF_025141855.1 of Ruegeria sp. B32. Classification (NCBI taxonomy): domain Bacteria; kingdom Pseudomonadati; phylum Pseudomonadota; class Alphaproteobacteria; order Rhodobacterales; family Roseobacteraceae; genus Ruegeria; species Ruegeria sp. B32. Next base: position 1,376,096 of record NZ_CP081106.1, read on the forward strand.
ATGAAGAATGCCATTTCGATCATGCGGCGGCCTCTGCGCTTTCCAGCCGCTCGGCGGCGGCGACCCACAGCGCCTCGGCGCGGGACATGGCCTCGACCACCTCGGCAAATTTTCGGTTCCAGGTTTCCAGATCAGCGATCCGGTCATCTTCGTACAAGGCCGGGTCGGACAATTTGGCCGATAGCTTTTCGTGCATGTCCGTCAATTTCTCCAGCCGTTCCTCGCATTTCCGCAGGTCGGCCCGTAGCGCGAGAATGGTATCGCGAGAGGCGCGTTTGGGTTTGGCGGCCGGTTTTTCCCGGGCCGGTGGTTTGTCGCGCGCCAGCAGCATCTGGCGATAGGCTTCCAGGTCGCCGTCAAAGGTTTTGACCGTGCCGTCCGAGACCAACCACAGCCGATCGGCCACCAGCCCCAGCAGGTGCATGTCGTGGCTGACCAGAACCACAGCACCGGAATAGGCAGTCAGCGCCTCGACCAGGGCCTCGCGGCTTTCGATGTCCAGATGATTGGTCGGCTCGTCGAGGATCAGCATGTGCGGCGCGTCGATCGTCGCGATCAGCAGCGACAGGCGCGCTTTCTGGCCGCCCGACAGCCGGCCCACCTCGGTTTCGGCCTGATCCGCGCCCAGCCCGAACCCGGCCAGACGCGCGCGCAGTTGGGCCGGGGTCTCGGTCGGGCGCAGGCGCCGCAGGTGATCCAGCGGTGTTTCGTCCACATACAGCTCGTCCACTTGATGCTGGGCGAAATACCCGATGCGCAGCTTGCTGCTGCGAGTCATCTTGCCAGCCATCAGGGGCAACCGGTCCGACAGCAGCTTGGACAGTGTCGATTTTCCCTGACCGTTCTTCCCCAACAGCGCGATCCGGTCGTCCTGATCAATGCGCAGGTTCAGCCGGCGCAGCACCTCGGTGTCGCCATAGCCGGTGACGCCGCCCTCAATCTGAATGATCGGCGGCGACAGTTCCTCGGGCTCGGGGAACGAGAAGGCGCGCAAGGCGGCCTCCTGCGGGGTCGAGATCAACTGGATCCGTTCGATCATCTTCAGCCGCGATTGTGCCTGAACGGCCTTGGACGCCTTGTAGCGGAACCGGTCAACGAAGCTTTGCAGATGGGCGATGCGGGCCTTGGCCTTGGCGTTTTCGGCCTCGGCCTGAGCCAGACGTTCGGCGCGGCGTTCGGCGAACTTGTCGTAGGGCACCGCGTAATAGGTCAGCTGGCGGTCTTCCAGATGCAGGATCGAGCCGACCGCCCGGTTCAGCAGGCCCCGGTCGTGGCTGATGACGATGACCGTATGCGGATATTTCGCCAGATAGCTTTCCAGCCACAGCGCGCCTTCAAGGTCCAGATAGTTGGTCGGTTCGTCCAGAAGCAGCAGGTCGGGCTGCGAGAAAAGAACCGCCGCCAGAGCGACCCGCATCCGCCAGCCGCCCGAGAAATCGGAACAGGGCCGCTGCTGATCTGCATCGTCAAAGCCCAACCCCTTGAGGATCGTGGCCGCGCGGGCCTCGGCCGACCAGGCATCGATATCGGCCAGCCGGGTCTGAATCTCGGCAATCCGGTCGGGGTCGGCGGCCTCCTGCGCTTCGGCCATCAGGGCGCTGCGCTCGGTGTCGGCGGCCAGGACCGTGTCGATCAGCGACACGTTTGACGAGGGCACCTCTTGTGACACACCGCCGATCCGCGCGCGGCGGGGCAGGGTGATGCTGCCCGATTCCAACGCCAACTCGCCCCGGATCAGGCGGAACAGAGTGGTCTTGCCGGTACCGTTGCGGCCGACCAGACCCACCTTGTGGCCTTCGGGAATGGTGGCGCTGGCGCCCTCGAACAGAGGGCGGCCTTCGACCGAATAGGTGATGTTCTCGATCCGTAGCATGGGCCGCTCTTAGCAGAGCGATACTGGCACCGCCAGACGCAAGCCATGTGCAAACCACATGCGCTGTGCTAGCGCTTTTGCAGATGAACGAAATTCGGATGTTGAGATGCGGGCCGCACAAACTCCACCCTCTTTGGTGACCCTTGTCCTTGCGACTGGTCTGTCCGTGCTGTCGTTGAACATGTTCCTTCCGTCCCTTGCGAACATGGCGGTCGATTTTCGGGCGGATTATGCGCTGGTGAACCTGTCGATCGCAGCCTATCTGGCCGTGTCCGCCGTACTGCAACTGATCCTTGGGCCAATGTCCGACCGGTTCGGGCGCAGGCCGGTTCTTTTGACCTGCATGGCGGTCTTTGTGGCGGCGTCACTTGGCTGTGTTCTGGCGGAGTCGATCTGGACCTTTCTGGGGTTCCGTCTGATGCAGGCCGCCGTGGTCGGGGGCTCGGTGCTGTCTGCCGCGTCGATCCGCGACCAGTTTCCGCCCAACGAGGCCGCAAGCAAGCTGGGATATGTCGCCATGGCAATGGCTTTGGCGCCGATGCTGGGCCCGATGCTGGGCGGCACTTTGGACATGCTGTTCGGGTGGCGGGCCGGGTTCGTCTTCTACACGGTTGCAGGAGCGGCGCTGCTGACGCTGCTCTGGGCGGATATGGGCGAGACCAACCACAACCGGTCCGCCACTTTCGCCGCACAGATGCGCGAATACCCGCACCTGTTCCGTGCCCGGCGGTTCTGGGGCTACGCGTTGTGCGCGGCATTCTCGATCGGGGGGTTCTACAGTTTCATCACCGGAGCGCCCCTGGTGGCCGCCGCCTGGTTCGATCTGAGTCCCGCGACACTGGGCCTGGGGATCGGCATCATCACCGGCGGTTTCATGGTCGGCAATTTCGTAACGGGTCGGATCGCCGCGCGTACTCGGCTGACGACGATGATTCTGGCCGGGCGCATCATCGCCTCGGTCGGGCCGTTCTGCGGGCTGTTGCTGTTTTTAGGGGGGATGGGGTCGGTCTGGGTGTTTTTCGGATCAGCCATATTTGTTGGTTTTGGAAACGGTTTGACGAACGCCAACGCGTCTGCGGGCGTCATGTCGGTTCGACCGCAACTGGCCGGCAGCGCGGCGGGCCTGTCGGGCGCTCTGATCGTCGCGCTCGGTGCGGTCATCACTTCGATCACCGGAGCTGCGGTCAGCCCCGAAAACGGCCCGTATCTGGTGCTGTCGACGATGGCAGGCAGCAGCTTTCTGGGCCTTTTGGCCGTTCTGTATGTGCGTTGGGTGGATGCACGGGACCCGCTTCCCGACGCAATCTGACGCCCAAAGGCGCGATCGCGCCATCATTCCACTTTTCACGGGCGAAATACCGTGTTAGGCGGCGCGCGATGAATTTCGCGCGGCCCAGCCCGCGCCGTCAGACCAAGGAGAGGCCCGATATGGCACTGGAACGCACTTTTTCGATCATCAAGCCCGATGCAACCCGCCGCAACCTGACCGGCAAGATCAATGCCAAGTTCGAGGAAGCCGGCCTGCGCATCGTGGCGCAGAAGCGCATCCACATGACCAAGGAACAGGCCGGCAAATTCTACGAAGTTCATGCCGAGCGTCCGTTCTATGACGAACTGTGCGAGTTCATGTCGTCGGCACCGGTTGTCGTTCAGGTTCTGGAAGGCGAAAACGCCATCGCCAAGAACCGTGAAGTCATGGGCGCAACCAACCCCGCCGATGCAGCACCGGGCACCATCCGCGCCGAGTTCGCCGAGTCGGTCGGTGAGAACTCGGTTCACGGCTCGGACGCGCCGGAAACCGCAGCGGTTGAGATCGCATATTTCTTCTCGGGCATCGAACTGGTCGGCTAAGCCGCACCACGATACCTGTCGAGATTGCCGCGTCCGATTTCGGGCGCGGTTTTTTGTTGGTCAGACGGATTTCAGATCGTCAGGGCCGACACGTACACCGATGGCATCCAGATCCGCGATGATCCGGGACGCCGGAGCCTGGTTCGTTGACGATTTCAAAGCATCGAACCTTGCGCGCAGGGCTTTCTTTTCTTCGCCCTTGCAATCGTTCCAGGGGCGGCCTTGCAAGCCCATGACCAACACGTAATAGCCGATGAAATGGGGCCGGGTTCCGGCCTGTATCAGCCGGGCATAAGCTGCATCGGCACCAAGCTCGCGCAACTCTTCGGCCGAGTGGATGCCCGCACGGGCACAGGCCTCTTCGAAAGCAGGTCCAAGGTTGCGGATGGAAGACACAGGTTCGGGCATGTTTCTTTCTTAGCCTTGCCGGGGCGTGCTGTCACTGCCCGCCGGAACGTTGTGCGACGAATTCCGTTGCGCTAGGCATTGAGCGGTGGGTCGGTGCAGAAGGGGGAAGGAATTGACAAGCGACATTAGCAATCTGGACCTGATGAACCCGCCTGAGGGCTTCATCGACAATCCCTTCCCGTTTTATGATGCGCTGCTGTCTTCGGCGCCGGTTCTGGCGCAGCCCGATGGCTCGGTTCTATTGTCGCGGCACGCTGATCTGGACCGGATCTATCGGGACACGACCTTGTACTCGTCCGACAAAAAGGCCGTGTTCGGACCAAAGTTCGGTCCGGGATCACCATTGTTCGAGCATCACACCACCTCGCTTGTGTTCTCGGATCCACCCTTGCACACGCGGGTTCGCAAAATCATGACTTCGGCCCTGACCCCGCGCGCCATCGCCCGCATGGAGCCCGGTTTGATCCAGACCGTCGATCGTTTGCTGGATCGCCTGGACGACAAGCGGCAAGTGGATCTGATCGAAGACTATGCCGCCACCATCCCGATCCAGATCATCGGAAACCTTCTGGACGTACCGGTGGACGAGCGCGAACCGCTGCGCGACTGGTCCCTGGCCATTCTTGGGGCGCTCGAACCGGCATTGAGCGCCAAGCTACTCGAGGACGGCCATGCGGCCGTTCGGGACTTCAAGGAGTATCTGACCGATCTGGTGGCCCGGCGCAGGGCCGCGCCCGGCGACCCCGAAACCGACGTCCTGACCCGGTTGATCCGCGGTGAAGGGGCCGACGAAAAGTTGAGTGAAATCGAGTTGCTTCAGAATTGCATCTTCATTCTGAATGCCGGTCATGAAACCACGACGAACCTGATCGGAAACGGGTTGGCCCTGCTGCATGACCACCCGGAGCAGCGTCAGCGGCTTATGGATGATCCAAGCCTGATCAATTCGGCGGTCGAAGAGGTTTTGCGGTTCCGTTCACCCAACCAGTTCGGCAACCGGGAAACGACGGCTGACGTCGTGATTGACGGGCGTTCGATTGCCAAGGGCACCAACCTTCATCTGTGTATCGGCGCTGCAAACAGGGATCCGGCCGTGTTCCCAGACCCGGGCCGGTTCGACATTTCGCGCAAACCGAACCGTCACCTCGCCTTTGCCGGCGGGCCGCACGTCTGCGCAGGCCTTACACTTGCGCGCCTTGAAGGGCGGGTTGCCCTGTCGCGGTTCGTGACACGGTTCCCAGATTTCCAACTGTCCGATGAACGTGTCAGAGGTGGACGTATGCGGTTCCGCGGATACGCTTCCTTGCCTGCGTCCCTTTGATCGGCAAAAAACGTGAGGCGCTAACCTAAGGTTTTTGCGCCAGCTTCAGAACTGCCTTCAGCCCGGGATCCGCATTCTGGGCACTGAAGCCCCCGCCATGCATGCGGGTGATGGCCGCCACCAGAGCCAGTCCGAGGCCTGAGTTTCTGTCCGACCGCGCGGGATCGAGTGTGACGAAAGGCAGTTGAAGCTGCGACAGCATCTCGGCCGGCACGCCCGGGCCGCGGTCGCGGACACTCAGCAGGGCAAACGGGCCGTCTTCGCGCAGTTCGATGGAAATTGCAGTTCCTTCAGGGGCATAGCGCATGGCGTTTTCCAGAAGGTTCGACAGGGCCTGCGACAGCAAAGGGCGGTGCCCCATGATCGGAGCTGCCCGACCCGTGACCTCGAGGCGCACATCCTTGTCGGCCGCGACCGGTTCGTACAACTCCACGGCATCGTTGACCAAGCGCTCAAGATCCACAGGTTCAAACTGCTCCCGCCCCAGCCCGGCCTCGGCGCGTGAGATCTCGGTCAGTTGCCCGAGAACCCGCAACACGTGATCGATTTCGGCCGTTGCCCGGGCGATGTCGACTTCGCGATCCAAGTCGCTTTTGCCCGGCTCGGCCAAGGCGACCACCCGCTGCTTCAACCGGGACAGAGGTGACCGCAGATCATGCGCGATCGAATTCGACGTGGTGCGCAAGTTGCTGACCAACTCTTCGATCCGGTCCAGCATGTTGTTCAATGTGCCTGCCATCTGGTCGAACTCGTCGCCGGTGCCACGCTGTGGCATTCGTTGGGACAGGTCGCCGGACACGATGGTTTCTGCGGTGTCGGCGATATCCTTCAGCCGCGAAAACACCAGACGGGTCAAAAGCCAACCGGTCAGAATGCTCAGCGCAAGGGCCGCGCCCAGGGCCAGCGCCACCGAATGAAACAGCACCCGGTCGAACTGTTGACGGGCGAGGGCGTCGCGGCCAACCAACAGCCTTTCGCCGCCGGGCAGCAGGATCGATGCGGCGGAGATCGGGACCAGCTGATCCGTCTCGGTTCTGCGCAGTTCCAGATCCACCCACCCACTGCCAGCGGCGATGCCTTCGGGCCATCGCTTGAGGTTGCCGGCCAAGGTTTTTCCCGAGCGGTCAGCCAACAGATAAAGCGCATCACGCTCGGACGCGGTCGGAAGCCGGCGTTCGATGGCCACCATCAGGCCGACTAGCCCCAGGCGTTCGTACTCGTCCGCCAGCCCGGTCAGTTCGGCGGACACGACAGATCGGGTTTCGCCTTCGATCGTGCGGTTGGCGGTGATATAGACCAGCAACAATACGGCCGCGGTCAGCAATGTGCTGAGCACCATGCTGGCCAGCACCAACCGTGTCCTGGAGTCCTTGAACGACAAGGGCGACTTAACCATCAGAAACCATGTAACCGGCCCCGCGCACGGTTTCGATCAGTGGTGGTTCACCACCTTCATCCAATTGCCGACGCAGTTTGGAGATGTGAACGTCGACGACGTTTGTGTTCGGGTCGAAATGATAGTCCCAGACACCTTCGAGAAGCATCGTCCTCGACACCACCCGGTTTTTCCGCCGAAGGAAGAATTCCAGAATCTGGAACTCTCTGGGCGTCAGGGTGATCTCGCGACCGTTGCGCGTGACCTTTCGGGTCAGCAGATCCATTTCAAGGTCGCGGCATTTGAGGGTCGGGGTTTCCTCGGATTCCTGCGGTCGGCGCAACAGGGCTTCGATCCGGGCATGAAGTTCCTGAAATGAGAAGGGCTTGACCAGATAGTCGTCGGCACCCGCATGCAGCCCTTTCACCCGCTCGTCCACGGCGCTCATGGCAGTCAGCATCAGAACCGGTGTCTTGACCCCGGCGGCGCGCATCGACTTGATCAGGGCCAGCCCGTCCAGCCCGGGCAGCATCCTGTCCAGAACGACCGCGTCAAATCCGCCGTCGGTCGCGTGGTACAAACCTTCGCGGCCGTCCTCGGCGCATTCGACGACATAACCTTCCTCGCCAAATCCCTTGGCGATGAAGTCCCGCGTGTCTTCATCATCCTCAACGATCAACAGACGTCTGCTCATGGTCGGATTTCCTTTCACTCAGGATATAATCACGTATGGACAGGTAAAAAAACTGCCGGGTGCGAAATCCGCACCCGGCAATCCCGACAGCACGTGGACAAATCGTGTCCGCCAGGAGATGCGCGCACCGGATATCCCCATCATGCGGTGCGCGCGGGACGCAGGTCAGGCGATCTCGACGGCGACGAAGATCTGATTGCCGCCGCGGTTGATCAGCATCAGCGCCGGATCGGTCTTCTGATCTTCGAGCGCGGATTTGAGCGCCTCGGGTGTTTCCACATCCTGGTTGCCCAGCTTCACGATCACGTCGCCCTGCCGCAGACCGGCCTTGGCCGCCGGGCTGTCCGGCTTGAGCGAAGTGACGACTACGCCGTGCACGTTCTCGGGAACTCCGATCTGCGCACGAGTCGCTTCGGACAGCGGTGCTACGGTGACACCCAGCGTCTTGCCCGCCACCGCGTCATCGGTCGTTTCCGCGTTTGCCGCCATCTGGGCCGAATGCTGCCCGAGCGTGACGTTCAGGGTTTCTTCCTTGCCATTGCGCAGGACGGTGACCTTGCTGTCGGTTCCGACGGCTGTGGTGCCAACAAGCACCGGCAGTTCACTGCTTGAGTCGACCTGTTCGCCATTGAAGGCGATGATTACGTCGCCCTGTTGCAGCACGCCCTGAGCGGGGCTGTCCGGCAGAACCTCGGACACCAGTGCGCCGACAGTGCCATCGACACCCATCGCTGCGGCCAGCTCGGGGCTGATGTTCTGGATCGAGACACCCAGCCAGCCACGGCTGACCTGGCCATCGTCACGCAGGTCCGCAGCGATGTGCTCGACGATGTTCGAAGTCACGGCAAAGCCCAGTCCGACCGAACCGCCACTGGGCGAATAGATTGCCGAGTTCACCCCGACGACTTCACCGTCCATGTTGAACAGGGGACCGCCCGAGTTGCCTTTGTTGATGGCCGCATCGGTCTGAATGAATTCAGCGTAGGGGCCTTCCGAGATATTGCGTCCCTTGGCGGAAACGATGCCGGTCGTGACGGTCGAACTCAGGCCGAACGGGTTGCCGATGGCGACCACGTCTTCACCCACGCGGATGTCGTCGCTATCCCCCAGCGGGACCGGCTGCAGGGCCTCATCCGCGTCGATCTTGAGCAGCGCGATATCGGTCAGGGGATCGGTCCCCACGACTTCGGCCTCGTACGAGCGATCATCGTTCAGGCGCACGGTGATCTTGCTAGCTTTGTCGACGACGTGGTGGTTGGTGATGATATAGCCATCTTCATCCAGTACGAACCCGGACCCCAAGCCCTGACTGGGGCCACGGCGCGGGGCATCAAAGCCTTCGGGAATCCCGAAACGTTTGAAGAACTCACCAAAAGGCTGGCCTTCGAAATCGAACTCCTGGCCGGTCGCCGGCGACGGGGCCGCGTCTATCGAGGCGATGACGGTTACTACGGACGGTGAAACGGTCTCGACCAGATCCGCCAGGGCTTCGTCGGCCTGCGACGGAATGGCGGTCGCGGCCAGCAACGCCGCGCTCAGCGCGGTGGCGCCAAACAGCCCTGAGGTGCGAGGAAGAATAAGGGGGGATTTGCGGATGCTCATGTTGACTAGGTCTCCTTGGTTCGGCGCTTGTTGATGTGCGCTTTGCAGGGAACATGAGCCGCCAGTCTTTGCGTTTTCTGACTGATCAATTAATAAATCTTAATTTTGCCACATTGCAGGCGTCTGGTAGCGCTCGCAATCCCGGGAATCGGCCGTGGGAGTTGCCGGTCGAATCGGTGGATTGTTGCCGAAATGAGGGTCAAATTCGCAAAAGCATTGAATTGAATCAAATTTGTTAACAGTCCAGCGGCGGTTTTTGACCGAATTTTCACGGACACTCACAGGTTGCGCCACCGCCCTTTCAGAAGGCGGTATTTGTCTAATAGGTCTTTGCAAAAATGTCATTTTGATCGTTTAGCGCTAAAAATTTCTTGTCGTGGGTCAGCAATGGCAAAGCGAACGAACAACCTTGGGTAGATTTCCGTGACGCGCGTTGTTGCGGAAATACCATCACGAATCCGGCAAAATTAACCGATTCAACCAATTTTACGTTGTTTGCACTGAACTTATCGGTGACGATGAACGTGCCCAAGTGAAAGGGGGGCCTGACAGCATCAAGGGGGTGCTTGAAGGCAGATCTCAGTCACCGGAAGCGCTGAGCGGCATGTTAACGAGGGGGTCTTGTTTCGGTTCGGCAGCACATTGGTCCGATGTCTTGACGACATCCGGGCCGCGTTTTCGGGATTGGTGAAAGTGGTAGTCCTGTTTTGGGCAACCGGCCCGGTCGTTCTCGACCGGGCCGCGTTACTTTTGGGATCTTTGCTTTTTGCGCCATTCGGCCCACGCTTGGGGCGTATCCAGATCCAGAATAGCGTTCTGACCCGGCAAAGGCTGTAGGTGCACCTGGTCCAGATGCGCGCGTACGATGGCTTGTGCGCCGCCATCTCCGGTCAAATGCGCCAGATCAGCAAGGAGACTTCGGTCGAAGATCACAGGATGGCCTGGTACGCCGTCCGAAGACGCTCCGCGCCAGATCAGCTTGTCAGGATGTTCGGTGACCGACCGGAGGACCGCGCGCAGATCGTCTGATGTCAGCTCTGGCAGATCGGTCAGCAGGATCATCGCTGCCCGGGCTGATACCGGCAGCTGCGCGACCGCCCTGCGCAAACTGGCATTCATGCCTTCATCCGCATCGGGAACAGAAACGATCTCCAAGTTCATCCCACTCAGGGCGGTGTATCGCGGGTGAGGTGCCGGCGGCAGGGCGACGATGACCGGCCCGACAGCTCGCGCGGTTTCAGCCGAGCGTCGGATCAGTGGTTGACCGTCGACAATTTGCATCAGTTTGTCCACTCCGCCCATACGGCGAGAGCTACCGGCGGCCAGCAAGATGATGGGGATATCCTCCATGCCGGCCACCTTGCCGCCAACCGGAACGGCTGTCACCCCCGCATACGCGCACCGTCAGGGTCAAATAGTGGACTGGTCAGTACGCGCGCCTTGCGCATCTGGCCCAGGATTTCAATTTCGACCGCCAAGCCGTCGGCCGCCAGTCCCTTTGGCAGGAAGCCCATGGCAACTGATTTCTGCGCGAAATGCGAGTACCCACCGGATGTACAAAACCCAACCACTGCGCCGTCATGCCAGATGGGTTCGTAGGCGTTCACATCCGCGTCCTCGGCTTCGACCTCAAAAGCCACAAACTTGCGGGCTGTTCCTTCAGCCCGCTCGGCCTCGGCGACAGCGCGCCCGATGAAATCGACGTTCTTGGAGAACGAGATGAAGCGGTCCAGCCCGGTTTCAGCGGCTGTGTAGTCGGGTGAGAACTCGCGCATCCACGAGCCGAAGAACTTGTCGAGCCGCAGGCTCATCATCGCGCGCATGCCGAAGGGGGTGATGCCGTGCGGTTGACCGGCCTGCCACAGCGTCCACCACAGCTGGCGTTGCGCCATCGGATCGCAGTAGATCTCGAACCCCAGATCGCCGGTATAGCTGACCCGCTGCACGATGCAGTCGGTCATGCCCACGACCATCCGGCGCACGTCCATGAAGCGCATGTCGCTGACATTGGCGCGTGTGCAGGCGGCCAGAACTTCGTGGGCCTTGGGGCCGGCAACCTGGAAGCCGTTGCGTTTGTCGCTGATATTCTCGACGGTTACGCCGTCTTGCTGATGCTGCTGGAACCAGCGCATGTGGAAGCTTTGTGCGCCGTAGGAGGCGGTGAGTTGGAACTCTTCCTCACCCAGGCACGACACGGTGAAGTCGCCGATCAGCTTGCCCTTGGGCGACAGCATCGGGGTCAGCGACAGGCGGCCCGGGGCGGGGATGCGGCCCGCCATGATCCGATCCAGCCAGTCGCGAGCGCGGGGACCGGTGACCAGGTATTTGCCGAAATTGTGCACCTCGTTGATGCCGACGCGCTCACGCACGGCGCGCACTTCGCGGCCCGTTGCCTCGAAGGCGTCTGAGCGGCGGAAGGAAGGCGTTTCATAGCCGGGCTCGCCATCCTGCGCGAAGTAATTGGCGACCTCGAGCCCGTATTGCTGGCCCCAAACCGCGCCCAGATCGCTGAAGATGTCATACATCGGCGTGGTGCGATTGGGGCGGGCAGCGGGTAGTTCCTCGTTCGGGTAGGAGACCGAGAAACGCTTCTGATAGTTCTCGATCACCTTGGGGCGGGTATAGCCGGGGGTGATCCAGTCGCCGAACCGGGCCACGTCCATGGCAAAGACGTCGCGTTCGGGCTCGCCCTCGATCATCCATTGCGCCAGCGTCAGGCCGACGCCGCCCCCCTGGCTGAACCCGGCCATCACGCCGCAGGCCGACCAGTAGTTGCGCACGCCCGGCACCGGCCCGACCAGCGGGTTGCCGTCGGGGGCAAAGGTGAACGGGCCGTGGATCACCGATTTCACCCCGGCCTCGGCCAGAACCGGGAAACGGCGATAGGCGAACTCGATCGAGTCGGTAATCTTGTCGAAATCATCGGGCAGCAGCTCGTGCCCGAACTCCCAGGGCGTTCCATCCACGGCCCAGGGCTTGCAGGGTTGTTCGTAGAAGCCGATACACAGGCCGCGTCCCTCCTGCCTCAGATAACTTTCGCCCGCCGGGTCCATGACATGCGGATGCTCGCCGCCCGCGTCGATGATCGCCTCGATTTCGGGGATGGTATCGGTGACGAGGTATTGATGCTCCATCGGGTGCAGCGGGAAGTAGATGCCCGCCATCGCGCCCACCTCGCGCGCCCATAGGCCGCCCGCGTTAACGATATGCTCGGCGTGGATGGTGCCCTTGTCGGTGACCACGTCCCATGTGCCGTCGGGGCGCTGGTTGGTTTCGCGCACCATGCAGTGGGTTTCGATCGTGGCGCCACCCATCCGTGCGGCCTTGGCATAGGCGTGGGTCGTGCCCGAGGGGTCAAGGTGCCCGTCCAGCGGATCATACAGCGCGCCAATGATGCCGTCGGTGTTGGTGATGGGGGCGATCTTCTTGATCTCATCGGGGCCGACGATTTCGGTTTCCAGTCCCATGAAGCGGTGTTTGGCGCGTTCGGCCAGCAGCATGTCGAACCGGTCCTGGTTGTCGGCCAGGGTGATGCCGCCCACATGGTGCAGCCCGCAGGACATGCCGGTGATCTCTTCCAGCTCTTTGTACAGCCGGATGGTATAGCCCTGCAGCGCGGCCATGTTGGTGTCGCCGTTCAGCGTGTGAAACCCACCCGCCGCGTGCCAGGTCGATCCGCTGGTCAGTTCCGACCGTTCCAGCAGCATCACATCCGACCAGCCCAGCTTGGTCAGGTGATACAGCACCGAACACCCGACAACTCCACCGCCGATCACGGCAACCTGACACGTCGTTTTCATCCGCACCTCCTTGCGTTTGGCCCGAAGGTGCAGGGGTGCCGCGCCGGTATCTGTCACGAAAACGACCGAGTTTGTCGTTTCCGCCGGCCGTTCGCCAGACGTTTGTCAGAGCGGCCGCACCTTCAACCAGGTAATCCGGTTGCCCTCTCGCTCGACGACCTCGAACCGGAAGCCGTGGAACGAGAATACCTGACCAACGGTCGGGATCATCTGCGCTTCGTGGATGACCAGCCCGGCAATGGTGTTGGCCTCGTCATCGGGCAGGGACCAGTCCATCGCGCGGTTCAGGTCGCGGATCGTCATCGAGCCTTCGACCAGATACTGACCGTCTTCGGTTCGCGTAACCGTCACATCTTCGTCCACGTCGAATTCGTCGGCAATCTCGCCTACGATTTCTTCGAGGATGTCCTCGAGCGTGATTAATCCGCGCAGCGAGCCGTATTCATCAACCACCAGCGCAAAATGGCTGTGCATGCGCAGGAATTCCCGCATTTGGTCGTCCAGCGTGGTGGTCTCCGGTACGAAATAGGGGGCGTTGGCCACTTTGAGGATGTCGAACGACTTCAGCCGGTCGGCACTGCCCTCGCCGCCGCCGGCCTGCGCGTACATGGCGCGGAACAGATCCTTGGCGTGCACGACGCCCACGATGTTCTCGGGCTGGCCACGGAACACCGGCAGGCGCGTGTGACGGCTTTCGAGGCATTGTTTCAGGATCGATTCAGGGTCTGCGTCCGCGTCGATCATCTCGATATTCGAGCGATGCAGCATGATTTCCTCGACCGTACGGTCGCCGAGATCAAGCGCACCCAGGATGCGGTCGCGGTCCTCTTTTTCCACGACGCCTTCGGAATGGCCCAGTTGCAGGGCGCCGGCGATCTCTTCACGCACGGCAAGGATGTTGCTGTCGGGATCGATCTGAACCCCGAACAGTCGCAGGACCCCGCGCACCAGCAGGCGCACGGCGGCCACCACCGGCGAAAACACCGTAACGACAACACCGATCACCGGGGCGACGGCCGCGGCGGCCTTTTCGGCATTGGTAATCGCGTAGGTCTTGGGCAGTACCTCAGCAAAGACCAGAACAAGCAGGGTCATGACCAAGGTGGCCAGTGCCACGCCGCTTTCTCCGAAAAGTCGGGTGAACAACGCCGTGGCCAGCGAGGCTGCAAGGATGTTGACGAGGTTGTTGCCCAGCAGAACCGAGCCGATCAGACGTTCGTTGTCATCAGTGATCTCCAGCGCCTTTTGCGCGCCGCGCGATCCTTTGTCGGCTTGCGCCCGCAGTTTACCCCGCGAAGACGCCGTCAGCGCTGTTTCAGACCCCGAGAAGAAGCCGGAGAGAACCAGCAGAAGCAGAATTGAGGCCGTAGTCAGCCAGAAGGCGCCATCGAGAAGAGAAGGGTCAGAGTCCATCGGTCCGTTTCAGGTATTGTTGATGCAATGGTTATGGGGGCGCAGATGCGCGCGATCAAGGGTTTGGCCCTAGTCTCGACCGTCATCCTTGGCAAGCGGGTGATGCTGCAACACCAGCTCCGACAGGCGCTCGTCCAAGACATGCGTATAGATTTCGGTCGTCGCGACGTCGGCGTGACCAAGCAGGGTCTGGATCGAACGCAAATCGGCCCCATTGGCCAAAAGATGAGTCGCGAAGGCATGGCGCAGCGTGTGTGGCGTGACTTTGTCGGGAGAAACACCACCTTGCACGGCCAGTTCCTTAATCAGAGCAAAGAACCGGTGACGGGTCAGGTGCCCTGATTTTCCACGCGAAGGAAACAGGAACCGGGACCGCTGGCCTCCGTTGGCGGCGGCTGCATCTTCGGCTTCGTCCCGGATGGCCAGCCATGCCGCCAAAGCATCGCGCGCAGGCGGTGACAGGGGCACCATGCGCTCTTTTCCGCCTTTGCCGAGAACCAGCAGCATGCGTGGGTCGCCCCGGGCGGATGAAACCGGCAGGGAAACAAGTTCGGTCACACGCATCCCGGTCGCATACAGAATTTCCATCAGGCAGGTGTTGCGCACCTTGTCTGCCGTACTGCGCCCTGTTTTCCTGGCAGCCTCCAGCAGGCGATCGACTTCGGCCACGTCCAGCGTCTTGGGTAGCCTTTTCTGGCGTCCCGGGCCTTTGATCTGGATGGCCGGATTGGTCGAACGCCAGCCTTCTTCAAACGCGAAACGGTACAATTGCTTGATGGCAGAGAGGCGGCGGGCGCGGGTCGCGCGCGAAAGGCCTTGTGCGTCACAGTCAATCAGGTAGGCCTCGATCATATCCTGGTCGGCGGCTTCGAACTCGGCATTTCGCCGACCGAGCCACGCGGCAAAGTCCTTCAAGTCTCGCCCATAGGCCAGCAAAGTGTTGGTTGCCGCCCCAAGTTCTGCGGCCTGCGCCTCGAGAAACGCGGAAATCCACAAGTCTTGTGTCGCCGGAGCGGACACTGTCAGGCTCCCTTCAGAACAAGCAACTGCAAGGCGGCACGGCGCGCCGTGTCTTCCAGGCCGACATGCCGGAACACCGCGATGGCCGCAGTCAGGTCAACCAGATTGCCGCGCGCGCCATGCGCGAACATCTGCATGGCCTCAAGAATTGCCTCACCCAGACGGTTTGCTTCCAACATCGCGCGGATATCGGACGGGATCGGTGCCGACCATGCAAACCCTTCGGCAATGGCGTCAGCCATCGGTGAGGGCGAGTTCGAACGCTCGGGTTGGCCCGATGCCAAAGCAGCCAGAAAGGCATTGGCCTCGGGTCCGTCGGGGACAGATCGTGCGGCATCCTCGTACAACTCGGACAACAGCAGGATGCGCCAGCGCAGGTTCTCGGTGGTCGGGTCGGACAAATTGATCGGCATCAGGCGCTCGGCAAACAGTTCTGCAAAGGGCACTTCGAGCCCGACCGAACCCATTTCTGCCCAGACTTTCGGCAGGGTCTTGGATATTGCCTCGGGGCTTCCGGTCTCCAGCGCCGTTTCGAAACGCTGAACTGCCGAGACGCGATCCCAGACCGCGCCCGAAGCCGCAGGCGCGCGCTCGGTATAAAGGCCCAGCAGATGGTTCGGCGTAAGCGCGCCGATGCGGGTCAAGCGCTCGGCCGCTTCGATCTGGGCCTTCCAACCGGCAACATCGCGCAGGTCGGCATTGGCAAAGGCCCGCGGCAACGAGGCGGTCGGAAGTCGCTCGCCGATCGCTTCGAACAGGCGAAACGTCAGCGGGTCAGGGTCTTCGGGTTGCGGCAAATAGGCGGCGCCTTCGAACATTTCTGGGCTTAGGAAGCGATCCAGCAGATCGAGTTGCTCGGGCGGCAGTAATTCGAGCGCATGCGCCGCTTCGAGTGTCAGTGCGGCCGAAGCCCAGTCACCTCTGCGAGCCTTGCAGAAGACCTGCGCGGAATAATCCCGCGACAAATGCGGTTGCGCGATCAGCGCAGTGCAGCTGCGGTCTTCGTCGCCGGTCAATAGAGTTGCGTCAAACCATCGTTTGAACCGCTCAGGCGTATCGGTGGGGCCGGCAAGCTGCACCAAGGATTGCGTCGGATCGGCGGCACCCAGCTGCATCAGACGATCCAGCCGCGCCAGCAGAAGTTGGTCTGGCTCATTGGAATTCGCCGGGGCGCGGGCCTCGGTCAGCAAAAGTGTGAACAACAGCCGCTGCATGGCAGGGTTCGATTTGACCGGCACGCGCGCGATGAGTTCGGCCAGCCGGGCCGGATCGCTGGGCAGCCACAGATCAACCGGCAGCCCGGTCGCGGACCCATCCACCAATCCCAACGGCGGCGACAGCGCCTCGAGCGGAGACACCTGGATGTCGGGCTGCAGGCCGGTATCGGTAACCGGCGGCTCGAGCAATACGGTCCCCGGCAACAGGTCAGGAGCTGTCTCCAGCCAGTCGATCGCGGATAGCGGCTGTTCGGTTTGTGCGGCGGCTTGGCCGGTCAGTGCAAGCGCCAGCACGACGGCCCTAGTTGACATCCAGAATTACCGGTTCGCTGATTTCGCTTTGCGGGGCCGAGAAATCGGCGCCGAAGAATGGGCCAAGATACGCATAGGCCACCAAGCCGATGAAAAGCAGGCAAATTAGGTACAACAGGAATTTGATCAGACGGCCCATGGCTCAACGCTGCCTCAATTTTCGATTTTGGCCAAGTTATAACTGGCATTTTTCCCAAGATCACGTCATTCACAGGGAAATGAGCGAAATTAAGCATAACGTGGCGCCGGCCGGACAACGGCAGGTCTTTGACCTGCACAAAACGGTGGTTTTGGTCGGCATGATGGGCGCTGGCAAGACGGCCGTGGGGCGCGCTCTGGCCGCGCGCCTTGGTGTTCCATTCCTCGACAGTGACAGCGAGATCGAATCGGCTGCCAACATGACCATCCCCGAGATCTTTGAACGGGACGGCGAGCCGTTCTTTCGCACCAAAGAAAGCCAGGTCATCGGCCGTCTGCTGGACGAGAAAAAGGGTATCCTGTCGACCGGCGGTGGCGCTTTTCTGAGCGAAGAAAACCGGACGATGATCTCGGACCGTGGGGTTTCCGTATGGCTGTGCGCGGATCTGGATGTGTTGTGGAACCGGGTGCGCCACAAAGACACGCGACCCTTGCTGCGTACGCCTGATCCGTATGCAACGCTACGTGACCTGTACGAGGCCCGCGTGCCGTTGTACGCACAGGCTGATCTGGTGGTTAATTCGGACGGCGACACCGCGATCGAGGATATGGTTGACCGGGTTCTGGAAAAGCTGATGACGCGCCCGGATGTATTGGAAGTCAAATAGATGCATCAGACAGTTAACGTTGATCTGGCCGAGCGGTCCTATGACGTGGAAATCGGGCCGGACCTGTTGGCTCAGGCCGGTGCGCGGATCAAACCCATGCTGCACCGTCCGCGTGTAGCGGTTCTGACCGATGAAACCGTGGCCGGTTTGCATTTGGATGCTTTGCGCAGCGGCCTGGCGTCCGCCGGGGTGGAAATGACCGCATTGGCTCTGCCCGCAGGTGAGGCGACCAAAAGCTGGCCGCATTTCGAGCGCGCCGTCGAATGGCTGCTGGCCGAAAAGATCGAACGGCGCGATATCGTCGTAGCCTTCGGCGGTGGAGTGATCGGAGATCTGGGGGGCTTTGCCGCCGCCGTGCTGCGTCGCGGTGTGCACTTTGTGCAGATCCCAACCTCGCTTCTGGCGCAGGTCGACAGTTCCGTGGGGGGAAAAACCGGTATTAATGCTCCGCAAGGCAAAAACTTGATCGGTGCGTTTCATCAACCTTCGTTAGTTCTGGCTGACACCTCAGTGCTTGGCACGCTGACGGCGCGTGATTTTCTGGCGGGATACGGTGAAGTCGTAAAATATGGCCTTCTGGGGGATGCCAATTTCTTCGAATGGTTGGAGCGCAACGGCCCCGCGCTGTCGGCCGGGGACATGGCGACCCGGGTTCAGGCGGTCACCCGTTCGGTTCAGATGAAGGCCGACATCGTGGCCCGCGACGAGACTGAACAAGGCGACCGGGCGCTGTTGAACCTCGGGCATACGTTCTGCCACGCGCTTGAGGCGGCGACGGGCTATTCCGACCGGCTGCTGCATGGCGAGGGTGTTGCCATTGGCTGTGCCCTGGCGTTCGAGCTGTCGGCCCGCATGGGGCTGTGTTCCCAGGAAGACCCGAGCCGCGTCCGCGCTCACCTGAAGGCGATGGGCATGAAGACCGATCTGTCTGATATTCCGGGTGATCTGCCGAGCGCCGAAGATCTGGTCGAGCTTATGGCTCAGGACAAGAAGGTCGTTGACGGCCAGCTGCGTTTCATCCTGGCGCGTGGGATCGGGCAGGCCTTCGTCACGTCGGACGTGCCACGCGATGCAGTTCTGTCCGTTCTGCAGGATGCATTGGCAACGTGCTGATAAGCGGAGTCAGCGGCCCCGTATCACCATCAATTCGCCAATGTTTTCGCGGGTGATGTATCCGACCATCTGACCGGTCTTGGTGCAGACCGCCACGGCCGGTGCGCCACCATGGAGACCATCCAGAACGGCTTCGAGCCCACTGGTCAGGGCCACCCGGGGGATTTGCTCTTCCATGACCGAGGTCGCGGGTTCCGACCGGGCGTGATCGCCGGCTAGCGCGGCAAACAGCCGATTGCGGGTCACAAAGCCCAACAGCTGCCCGTCTGCGCCCAAAACCGGGAACTCGTGCTGAGTTGTCTGGATCACGGCCTGGGCCGCCGTTGCCAACGTGTCTTGGGGGGTCAGCGCGTGGAATTCGGTAATCATCGCTTCGCGAGCCAGCACGCGGCGCGCCACCGAGCGCATTGCTACATCCTGACTTTCTGCATTTGCTGCGATGAAGACGAAAACCGCGATCAGAACCAGGATCGGATTACCGGTGCTGAGCCCCAGAAACCCGAACCCGACGGCCACGGCCTGGCCAGCAAAGGCGGCGGCCCGTGTGGCCCTGACCCTGTCCATCTTCAGGCAGAGCAGGGCGCGGAACACGCGGCCGCCGTCCATCGGAAACGCGGGGATCAGGTTGAACACCGCGAGGAACAGATTGACGTAGGCCAGCCGGCTCAGCAGGTCGACGCGGGTCGAGTCGATTTGCGCCAGCGTTTCAACCTGCATTCCCGCACCCAGAAGGACAAGTATGCCCCAGATGACGACGTTGACCGCTGGACCAGCCAATGCGACGGCAACTTCTTGCATCGGCTTTTCCGGCATCCTCTCGAGGCGGGCCAAGCCGCCGATGGGCAGCAGAGTGATGTCAGGAGTGCGAATGCCATACCTGCGGGCCATCAGCGCATGACCGAACTCATGGGCAACCACGCAGGCAAACAACGCCAGAACAAAAACGATGTTGTCGATGGCTGCTGGCCACCCACCGTCAGAGTAGGCGGCAAAGCCGACCCAGGCCAGCAGCAGGAAGAAGGTGACATGGACCCTCAGTTCCGATCCGAGCAATCGGCCGACGGCGAAGGACCATGTCATGACGTGCCTCGCTGGAGATTAGAACGGGATTTCGTCGTCGTCGATGCCGCCTGATGCCGGTGCCGGTGCGCTGGACTGTGCGGCGTAGGGCTCGGAGTACCCGCCGCTGTCCTGGCCTCCTCCGTAACCGCTGCTTTGGCCGCCACCGTATCCGCCGCCCTCATTGCGACTGTCCAACAGGGTCAGTTCACCGCGGTAAGGGCGCAGAACGACTTCGGTGGAATAGCGATCCTGTCCGGACTGATCCTGCCACTTGCGCGTTTCCAGTTGGCCTTCGATGTAGACCTTTGACCCTTTGCGCAAATACTGCTCGGCGATGCGGACGAGCGGTTCGGAAAAAATAGCGACTGTGTGCCACTCGGTCCGTTCGCGGCGTTCACCGGTATTGCGGTCTTTCCAGTTCTCCGAGGTCGCGATCCGTAGGTTGCAGACTTTGCCACCGTTCTGAAACGACCGTACTTCGGGGTCGCGCCCGAGATTGCCGACCAGAATGACTTTGTTGACTGAACCTGCCATGGATTTCCCCGTTTTTTGACTAGCTTGATGGCGCCCGAATCTGACGCTGAGTTCACCTGAAACCCTATACGTCCTGCGCCCGGGTTGGAACATGGTTGATGCCCGGAATGCCGCCTGGAAAATCAGTGTTTCCTTAACCAAGCTTTCATTTCTGCCTGAAATACCTATAATCCGATTGATTGCTGAACGAGCGGGATTGCTTGAATGCGTTGTCTGTTAAGTGGTTTTTCAATTGCATGCCTCGTTCTGGCGTCGACGCCGCTAAGCGCGGATGTCCTGTCGACCAAGAATCGCAAAGATATCTTTTTGAAGCAGGCCAAGATTCTGGATACGCGGGCCGCCAGCCAGTATCGCGACTCTGAACGGCTGAAACCGAAGACGCCGGACAGCAGTTTCAAAAAGCGCTATTCCGGCAAGTACCGTGGTGAATACCTTGCCATGGCGCGCCAGGCAGCGCGCAAGCACAATGTCCCGGAAGAACTGTTCCTGCGTCTGGTGCAGCAGGAAAGCGGTTGGAACCCGCACGCCAAGTCGCATAAGGGCGCTTTGGGGCTCGCGCAGCTGATGCCGCAAACCGCCAGGCTGCTGAACGTGAACCCGCATGACCCGAAGCAAAACCTTGAAGGCGGTGCGCGGTATCTTTCGTGGCAATACCGTAAATTCAAGTCCTGGCGCCTGGCGTTGGCAGCCTACAACGCGGGTCCGCAAGCGGTGGAAAAACATGGCGGCGTGCCGCCCTATGCCGAGACACAGAATTACGTCAAAGTCATCTGGGGCGGCTGATACCAAAGCCGCACAAAAAACCGGCCCAGGGCCGGTTTTTCTTTGGGCGCTTACTCAGCTGCTATTTTGATGACAGGCTCCATCTTGGCCAGTGTCTCCGTGGACAGATGACACTTGACCTGGTGTCCGTCAGCCAGCGTCTGGACCGGCGGAACCTCTTTTTCGCACAATCCGCCCGCAACCTCGGACTTCCACCGGCACCGGGTTTGGAACGGACATCCGGGCGGCGGATTCATCGCCGAAGGAATGTCGCCTTCAAGGACGATGTGTTTCTTTTCGACCGAGGTATCGGCGATTGGAACCGCGCTCAGCAGCGCCTCGGTATAGGGGTGATAGGGCGGCGAGAAGACTTGATCGGTCGTGCCCAGTTCGACCACGTGGCCCAGATACATCACCATGACGCGGTCGCTGAGGTAGCGTACGATCGACAGGTCGTGGCTGATGAACAGCAGTGTCGTCTTGTGTTCGCGCTGGATCTCCATCAACAGATCGGTCACGGCTGCCTGCACAGACACATCCAATGCCGAGACCGGCTCGTCCGCGACGACGATTCGGGCGTCCCCGGCAAAGGCACGGGCTATCCCGACGCGCTGTTTCTGGCCGCCTGACAGTTGGCGCGGCATACGGTCGGCAAACGCGCGCGGCAGCTTCACCAGGTCCAGCAACTCGAGCATCCGTTGCTTGCGTTCGGCCTCCGAGTTTCCGACGCCGAAGATCTCCAGCGCGCGGATGATCTGACGTCCGACCGTCATCGACGGGTTCAGCGTATCGAACGGGTTCTGGAACACCATCTGGACTTCGCCGACGGTCTTGGCATCCCGTTCTTCGATCGGCAAATGCTCGATATTGCGGTTGTCCAGCAGGATCTGCCCGTCGGTCGCCGTCTCCAATCCCATGAGGACCTTGGCAAACGTGGATTTGCCGCAGCCGGACTCGCCAACGATGGCCAGCGTTTCCGATTCATGTGCGTCGAAGCTGAGGGTTTCGTTGGCCTTGACCACTTTCTTCTCGCCCCCACCGAACAGGGCGTTTGCGGCCACCTCGTAATATTTCTTGAGGTTGTCCATCTTCAGAACGGTCTTGCCGATCGGCGCTTTTTCTTTTTGCTCTGCAACCGTGATGGGCGCGTTCCAGTCGATTTCCTGGAACTTCAAGCAGCGCGTATGGTGGCGGTCATTACCGGGGACCGGGAACATCTGAATGTCCTGCGCATCACAGCGCCCTTCCTCGAAATAGTCGCATCGCGGGCCGAAATTGCAGCCCGGTGGGCGTTCGTGCGGCAACGGGAAGTTGCCGGGGATAGCAACCAGCGGGCGCGAATTCTTGTCCGCGCCGGGCAGGGGGATCGAGCGAAACAGCGCCTGGGTATAGGGGTGCTGCATCTCGTCAAAGACATCGTGGATCGAGCCACGTTCGACCGCCTCGCCGGAATACATCACGCACAAGCGGTCACAGGTCTCTAGAACCAGGCCCAGATTGTGCGAAATGAACAGCATCGATGTGCCGTATTTCTTGCCAAGGTCCTTGACCAATTCCACCACGGCGGCTTCGACCGTCACGTCCAGCGCGGTTGTCGGTTCGTCCAGGATCAGAAGCGACGGCTTGGACATCAGCGCCATCGCGATCACGATTCGCTGCTGCTGGCCACCGGACAGCTGATGCGGAAAGCTGTTCAGCATCCGCTCGGGGTCCGGCAGGCGCACATCCGTCACCACTTCCAGAGCGCGGGCATAGGCCTCTTCTTTGCTGACCCCTTCGTGGATCATCGGCACTTCCATCAGCTGTTTGCCGATCTTCATCGCGGGGTTCAAAGAAGCCATCGGCTCTTGATAGATCATCGCGATCTCATTGCCGCGAATGTCCCGAAGTTCTTCCTTGCTCATCTCGCTAAGGTCGCGGCCCTTGAATTTGATCGAGCCGCCAACGATCCGGCCATTCTTGCCAAGGTCCTGCATGACACCCAGGGCGACCGTCGACTTGCCGCAGCCGGATTCACCGACCAGCCCGACAGCCTCGCCAGGCTGCACACTGACCGAAAAATCCATAACGGCCGGTATTTCCCGCAGGCGGGTAAAGAACGAAATCGAGAGCTTGTCGATTTCGAGGATCGGCCCGTCATAATCCGCCAGTTTGTTCATCTTGCTTGCTCCTCGCCAGCACTCAGGGGATCCCCTTCATCTGGCTAAAAATATCCTGGTGGGGGCCGGGGGCAGTCCCCCGGCCGCTTTCACATCAGTCCTTCAGGCTTTCTTCTCTCAGGCCATCCGCCAGCAGGTTCAGTCCCAGTACCAGTGACAACAGCGCCAGTGCCGGCGGCAGTGCAGGGTGCAGGTAGATCGACAGCAGCTTGCGCCCTTCGTTGATCGTGGACCCCCAATCCGGGCTTTCCGGCGGCAGGCCCAGTCCAAAGAACCCCAAGGTCCCCAAGAGGATGGTCGTGTAGCCGATGCGCAGGCAGAAATCGACGATCAGCGGCCCGCGGGCGTTGGGCAGGATTTCCCAAAGCATGATGTACCAGGGACCTTCGCCGCGCGTCTGCGCCGCGGCTACGTAGTCGCGCGTTTTGATGTCCATGGCCAGGCCGCGCACGATGCGGAACACCGTGGGCGAGTTGACGAAGACAACCGAAACGAACACGACCAGGATGCCGCCCGGAATGTCGAACAGATCCAGATAGGTCGGCAGACCCCAGATGCTGTAATCGTCCGTGCGGATGACGTATCCCCCGGTCGAGATCAGCGACAGGTACAGCCAGATCGCGATACCCAAGACGCCGATCAGCAGCGGCGTACGGAATTTCGGCCGGGTGTAGTAGCGCGAATTCAGAAGGACGCCGATGAAGAGGATCGGGAACACGAACAGGACTGCGGCCATATAGTTCGGCACGCCGGTGGCGACGATTTCCGGTGTGACCAGCAGGTAGAACAGCAGGATGACCGGGAACGCCAGGATCAGATTGGCGAGGAACGACAGAAACGTGTCCAGCCGCCCGCCATAGTACCCGGCGGGCAAGCCCAGCGTGATCCCGACCATGAAGGCAAACATCGTGGCCAGTGGAGCAATCTGTACGACGATCCACGCACCCTTGACCATGCGGCTGAATACGTCGCGGGCAAGGTTGTCGCCGCCCAGCAGATACCAGGCGAACTCACCGTCCTCGGCATTGGGCAGGGGGGTGCCGGGCACCTTGTTCTTCATGCCGGAAACCTGGACCAACGGATCGTGTGTCACGATAAGGTCCAAAGCCCCGAAGATGCCGGTGAAAACCCAGAACATGACCAGTCCAAAACCGATCATGCCGATCGGGCTGTCGAAAAGCTTGCCGTACAGGCCAAGGCGCCGTTTGAAGGCAACGGACATCGCGAACAGAATGATCAGCGACAGCCAGACCGGCAGAAACTGCTGCGAGACCGCGCCGATAATCCCGGCCCCAGTGCCCAGGAATATTCCCAGCAGCAGGTAGGCGACCACCGTCGCGATACTGGCCAGGAAAGAATACCACAGCGCGGATTGCGTCAGGTTCCTGAGGCCACCGCCCGAACTGACGGTGCCATCCGCGTTCACGCTGACTTGCGTCTCGGGCAGCAGAATGCTCGCCAGGATCCAGACAACGACGGATACGACCAGCGCAGCAAGGGCGATCATCATGATCGGGTTCAGAAAGGCGATAGAGCCAGTCCAGCTCAGAGGTTCCATGGTCTATCCTCCCTTATGAAATGCGGATGCGCGGGTTGAGGTAGACATAGCCGATATCCGAGATCAGCTGCGTCACGAGCACCACGAAGACCGACACGACCGAGATCGCCAGCAGAAGCTGGATGTCGTTATTCCCCGCAGCCTGCACCAGTGCCCAACCGAAACCCTTGTAGTTGAACAGGGTCTCGACGATCACGACGCCGTTCAGCAACCAAGGGAACTGCAGCATGATGACGGTGAAGGGCGCGATCAGCGCGTTGCGCAGGGCGTGCTTCAGAACGATATTCCCGAAGGACACACCTTTCAGGCGCGCGGTCCGGATGTATTGCGCGGTCATCACCTCGGTCATCGAGGCTCGGGTCATCCGCGCAATGTAGCCCATGCCGTACAGGGCAATGGTCAGCACCGGCAGGAAGAAATTCTCGAAAGTCGGGTTCTCCATGGCCTGTGTGGCTGTGCCCTTGAACCATTTCAGACCCACGGTTGACGAGGTGAAGATGGCGATGAAGATCACGCCCGACACGTATTCCGGCGTGGCCGTCGTAATGATCGAAAACGTGGACAGGGACCGGTCCAACGCAGACCCCTCGCGCATGCCGGCAAGAACACCAACCAATAGGGCGGTCGGGATCATCAGCACCAGCACCCAGAACATCAGGTAGCCGGTGTTGCCCAGACGCTTGCTGACGATCGTTCCGACCTCGTCCTTGAAGACGGTGGAATAACCCCAGTCGCCCTGAAGAATGCCGCAATAGCGCGGTGTCGTTTCCGGAGTAGAGCCGGGACGAGTGCAACTTCCCACGAACTGACCATCCGGTAGCGTGTTGGTGAAACCGGGCACTACCCCCAGCCATTGGCCGTATTTGACCAGCGTGGGCTGCATGTATCCGCGGTTCTCAAGCCAGGTGACGACCTGTTCATCGGACATACGCTGGTTGCCCTGCGTCTTGGCCAGTTTTTCCAGGTTTGGATAAAGGTTGGTCAGGAAGAAGACCACGAAGGTCAGGCAGAGTGCCGTCAACAGCATCACGCCCAATCGTCGAAGGATGAAGAGTCCCATGTTGGCCCCTGTTGTTCGGGTTCTCCGCAGATCAGTGGACCATTTTCTGGCCTCGGACGTCCGACCCCGCGTCGGTGTGTCTGCGGCTGGAAAGGGGCGCCCGCATTCGGGCGCCCCTTGAAAGGTTCAGGTCGGGATCAGGCCGCCCAACCCCATTTGTAGTGATGGTGTTCGAACGACACATGCATGTCGGTTCCGACCAGACCGTCCTTCATGTGACGGTACAGCGACCGCCAATAGGGCTGGATGGTGACGCCTTCTTCCTGGATCATTGCTTCGCCCTTGGCCACGATTTCGCGGCGCTTGTCGGCATCGGCAATGGCCAGAGCTTCGGTCAGCAGGGCATCAAACTCGGCATTGGACCAACCGAACTCGTTCCAGGCCTCGCCGGTGCGATAGGCCAGTGCCCAGATCTGAACGCCCAGCGGACGGTGGTTCCAGTTGGTAGAGCTGTAGGGGTATTTCGCCCAGTCGTTCCAGAACGTGTTGCCCGGCAGAACCGTCCGCTTGACCTTGATGCCTGCGTCTCGCAGCTGGGCTGCCACGGCATCGGTGGTGTTGCGGCGCCAGTCATCGTCGATCGAGATCAGCTCGTGCTCGAAATCGGCCATACCGGCCTCTTCCATCAGCTTGCGCGCGCCTTCCGGGTCAACTTTCTGCGGCGGCAGTTCGTAGTAATCCGGGTGGATCGGACCGACGTGGTGGTTTTCCGCAGGCGAGCCGCGACCACCGTAGCCGAGCTCGAGGCAGACCGAGTTGTCCACGGCCATCTGCAGCGCCTGACGCACACGTTTGTCGGCATAGACCTTCTTGCCGTCCACTTCCGCAAGCTGGTTCGGGCGGATCACGATGGTGTTCATCGTGACAACCTCGGACTTCACGTAGCCCAAGCTGTCCATCACGTCGATGAATTCACCAACCGATTCATACAGCATGTCGACTTCGTCCGATTCCAGAGCCGCCAGCCATGCCGACGGATCGGTGCCGTAGTCGATGTACTCAATGCGGTCCAGGGCCGGACGACCGAATACGGCTTCGCCCCACCAGGTGTGGTTTTCGTTGCGCACAAGCGCAGCTTTCACCCCCACTTCCAGCTCTTCGATCAGGTAGGGGCCCGTGCCGACATTGTTTGTCAGGTCCGTTTCGCTGAACGAGCTATGGATGATCGCGGCCGGATAGTCTGCCATGCCCGGGATCAACGAGATGTCCGAGTTCGGCAGGTTCAGCTTGACGGTGTGCGAGTCCACAACCTCGATCGCGCCTTCGATTGCCTGGCCGGTATCTGCGTCGATCAGCGTGGCAAAACGGCCTGCCATCGAGTTCGTTTCCGAGCTCTTGTCGCACCAGCGCGCGATGTTGCGTGCCACGTCTTCGGCGGTGAAATCGTCACCGTTGTTCCACTTGACGCCCTGACGCACCTTCAGCGTGTAGACGGTCGCATCGTCGTTGACTTCCCAGCCCTCCAGCAGCATGCCGCGGAATGTGCCGTCCGAGTTGTACTCGACCAGGTATTCCAGCGTGCCACGGGTGACGTTGGCGATCTGCGACCAGTCATAGGTGCGCGGATCCTTCAGCGCGCGAACTTCCTGCTGAACGCGCAGGGTGCCACCTTCTTTCTTGGCGTCTTCGCCCGCGGCCTTGGCGGGTGCGGTCAGGCCGACCATGCCGTATGCGGCCGCGGCAGTGACACCAAGGCTGGTCGTGCGCGTCAGAAACTCGCGGCGGCTCAGCTTGCCGTCCCGATATTCCTGGGCGTGCATTTCGGCGGCCCAGTGCATCGGGGCTCCGGTCAATGTCTTGGTTTTCATGGATGTCTCCCTGTGAGATTATTATGGGTATTTGTTGGTCCCCGTCGAAGCCAGACAGCGCCGAGCAAGGTCATTTTGGATGTAGTTTTTTGAATTCTGTGCATCCCCATGGGTTCATTCGGCACCAGATTCCAATTTAGGTCAATGTTCGAAATCGTCATCAAGTGCACAAAAACGACATTTGCAGAGAAACCTGAGCCGCGGTCGCCGGGGCTGCTATCGGCAAGTCTGATTCTGGAACTTGTGATTCCCTTTTCCGACGGGTTTTGGCTTAAAACCCCTTATGTGACTGAAAATAAATGACTTCGGACGAAGTTTTGGTGCGATGTCAGTGATTCACTCAGCCTTGGCTCGGATCGACGTTTTGCCATTGCTTCATCCGGGCACGACACCACGTGCGCTGGCGTTTGGCGTATTGGCGTGTCGCAATCGTTGCTCTTTCGCGGGCATCGACCAAGGTCATTCGCCCCTCGATATGGGCCATCAATTCAGGTACTCCGATGGCCTTGCACGAAGGTAGGTTCGGGTCGTACCTGTCGCGCATCGCCGCAACTTCGTCCAGGGCACCCGCCTGCAACATCTGGTCAAAGCGCGAATTGATGCGCGTGATCAGCCAGTCTCGCTCGGGCGTCACGACGATCGGAAACGCTTGATCCAGGGGCAGCAGCGGTGGCGGCGTGTCGTCCTGCCAATCCGCCAAGGTCCGGCCCGTGGCTTGCTCGACCTCCCAGGCCCGTTGCACACGGGCGCGGTTGCGCGTGTCGATCCGGTCCCGTGTCCTTGGATCAATCCCGGCCAGAAGCTCGGGCAGGGGGATCGCGTCGGCTGTCTTGCGCAACTCGGGCGGCGTTGCCGGGATGTCTGCCATACCTTCCGTCAGCGTCGAAAAGTAGAGACCTGTTCCGCCCACGATGATCGGACGCGGCGGCCCTGACAAAAAAGTCCGCACCTCGCGCAGCCAGTGGCCGGCCGAATAGTCTTGATCAAAAGCGACATGGCCATAGAGAGCGTGTGGAGCCCGAGCTTCTTCGTCGATCGAGGGTCGGGCAGAAATGATGCGCCAGCAGTCATAAACCTGGCTGGCATCGGCATTGACGATGATCCCGCCCGCGTGTTCGGCAATCTCCAGCGCAAGGGCTGATTTGCCCGATGCGGTCGGCCCCATGATGAGGACTGGCAGATCGTCGGGAATGGGCGGCAGACTGTTCAGCAAATTGCGCGCTGTGTTTTCAGCCATGAGTGTTTGCCCTGTTCCTTGACCATCCGCATTGAACCCGCGGTGGTTTTGCTTCATTTTGCGCCGGAAAACAAACCCGTGCCAGCCCGGAGCGCAACATGAGCCTTTCTTCCACCAACACAACCGCCGAAACCCCAAAAACGACATACAAACGCGTCATGTTGAAAATCTCGGGCGAGGCGCTGATGGGGGATCAGGGATTCGGGCTGCATCCGCCGACTGTCCAGCGCATCGCGCAGGAGGTGAAGTCGGTGCATGATCTCGGGGTCGAGATCTGCATGGTCATCGGCGGAGGGAATATCTTTCGCGGCCTGTCCGGTTCGGCCCAGGGGATGGAACGGACCACGGCCGACTACATGGGCATGTTGGCAACCGTGATGAACGCGCTGGCCATGCAATCCGCGCTTGAGGGCCTGGGCGTCTTCACCCGGGTGATCTCGGCCATCCGCATGGACGAGGTGTGCGAGCCCTATATTCGCCGCCGCGCTGTGCGCCACTTGGAAAAGAAACGGGTGTGCATCTTTGCGGCTGGAACCGGCAACCCGTACTTCACCACAGATACCGCAGCGACGTTGCGTGCCAACGAAATGACCTGCGAGGCCATCTTCATGGGCAAGAACGGGGTCGACGGCGTCTACGACAAGGACCCCAAGGCACATTCGGACGCTGTCCGCTATGACTCGGTGACCTATGACGACGTTCTCGCCAAGCGTTTGAAGGTCATGGATGCTTCGGCCATCGCTCTGGCGCGCGACAACAATCTGCCGCTGATCGTATTCGGACTGGACGAGCCCGGCGGGTTCCGTGGAATCCTGGCAGGCGAGGGGACCTATACCAAGGTTCAAGGCTAGCCAAAGACCCGACCCAACAGCCCACATTAGTTTGCCTGGCGCCCGACTCGGTTCGGACGTTAGGTAACCCAACGCCGTCCGGTCTGCTGAAAATGCTCGGTGTGACCGGTATGCGTGTCGCTTTTGCCCGCCGGAAAGTCTCTGGCGGCTGACCGAAAAAACGATCTTTCCCCGATCAAAAGCGCATTAAAATGAGAGGAGAGAGAATGTCCGACAATTCAGATGCCGACTACGAGGTCGGCCAGGACAATATCCAGATCATGGGGCTGGATATTCATAACCCGGTATTTGCCGTGTCTGGCCTGACCATCATCGCCTTCGTCTTCTTTTCGTTGGTTTTCCGCGAGCAGGCTGCCGACTTCTTCGGCTGGTTGCGCCCCGCGCTGACCAACCAGTTCGACTGGGTATTCATGCTTTCGGCCAATATCTTCGTCGTGTTTTCGTTGCTGTTGATCGTGACGCCGCTGGGCAAGATCAGGTTGGGCGGCGACGATGCGAAACCGGACTACAGCTATGCGGGTTGGTTCTCGATGCTGTTCGCCGCTGGCATGGGGATCGGGCTTGTTTTCTGGGGCGTGGCCGAGCCGATCTCGCACTATGGCGCATCACTTGGCGGTGTCGCCGTGGGAGAGGACGGCCTGCGCACCGACTGGGCACCGTTGGGCGCCGGGCTGGAGGATCCCGACGCATCGCGGAAGCTGGCGATGGCAGCCACGATCTTTCATTGGGGCATGCACCCCTGGGCGATCTATGCGGTCGTTGCGCTGGCCTTGGCATTTTTCAGCTTCAATCGCGGGCTGCCCCTGACGATGCGCTCGGTCTTTTACCCGCTGTTCGGCGAGGCCACTTGGGGTCCGCTGGGGCATGTCATCGATGTGCTTGCGGTCTTTGCGACCATCTTCGGTCTGGCGACCTCGCTCGGCCTGGGGGCGACACAGGCGCTGGCGGGTTTGAATTATCTGTTTGATGTTCCGGTGACGGACGGGATGAAAGTGCTGCTGATCGGCTTGATCACGGTCTTCGCCCTGATTTCGGTGATCGCCGGACTGGACAAGGGGGTCAAACGCCTGTCCGAGGCCAACATGGTGCTGGCGGCGCTGCTTTTGTTGCTGGTCCTGATCGTGGGGCCGACCATGGTGATCCTGACCGGGTTCTTCGACAGCATGATCGAATATGTCGTTGCGCTGCCGGGCCTGTCCAATTGGATCGGTCGCGAAGACACGAACTTCATGCAGGGCTGGACCACCTTCTACTGGGCTTGGTGGATCTCCTGGTCACCGTTCGTCGGCATGTTCATCGCACGTATCTCGCGCGGCCGAACGATCCGCGAGTTCGTGACCTGTGTCATCCTTATCCCGACGCTTGTCGGCGCCCTATGGATGAGCGTTTTCGGCGGAGCTGCTCTGGATCAGGTCATGTCCGGCAATGGGCAGGCTCTGTCCGATGCGGCGCTGGAACTGAAGATGTTCAAGATGTTCGAGGCTTTCCCGATGGCTGGACTGCTGTCGTTCGTCGGTATCGTTCTGGTGGTTGTGTTCTTCGTCACAAGCTCGGATTCGGGTTCGCTGGTGATCGACACCATCACGGCAGGCGGCAAGACCGATGCTCCGACGGCTCAGCGCGTATTTTGGTGCGTGCTGGAAGGGGCCATCGCGGTCGTACTGCTGCTGGGCGGTGGGCTCGGCGCATTGCAGGCCGCGGCCATTGCCACCGGCTTTCCCTTTGCGATCGTGCTGGTCTTGATGTGCGTGTCCATCTTCATCGGTCTGGTGAACGAACGCCGACGCAACTGAGCGTACCGCCACTGACAGTGGGCCCCGGTTACATCACCGGGGCCTTTCATTTATTTCGGACTGCCTTCGAAGAAGCCGACCGAATTGCCATCGGGATCGACCGCATAGAAGAACCGACCGGCCGGGATTTGGATCGGATCCGAGACAACCTGACCTCCGGCAACCTTGACCCTGGCCATGATCTCTTCAGCAGTGCCCTCTGCGGCCAGATGAAGGGTCGGGCCGGTACCATCTTTTGCTGGCTTACCCGGATACAGATGCAAGGCCACGCCCGTTGCCGGGTCAGCGGGGCGGAACATGGCCATGGGGTTCGGGCCGGATGTGTCGACCGCAAGTTCTGCCCCTGTGGCGTGGGCATAGAATTCTACCGCCTTGTCCAAGTCGGAAACAGGCAGTTCGCCCCACACCAGAAAATCCTTTGGAAGATAACTCATCTGAAACCTCTCTTGTCTTGAGTGCCGTGAGTTTGGCATGTGCTGATGACAGAAGCTGGCATCAGACGCCCGGCTTGACCGCGCGGGGTTGGCCGGGCTAACTGACGGCGTTTGGTCCCGTCATCCTCGTGCGGGCGGCCGAACTGCCGCGGCGATACCCGTGGCTGGCTGGAAGACCTGCCATGTATCGGAGTTGTCCGGTGTCATGCGCGGGCGGAACTTCGGAACATTGGGCATGACAACAGAAGGATTGTGCGATGGGCACTCTGGATATTGACTTCGTTCGGGCGCAGTTTCCGGCTTTTTCCGAACCCAGCCTGAAAGGGCAGGCATTTTTTGAGAACGCGGGCGGCTCCTATACCTGCAAACCCGTTCTGGATCGGCTGACCCGCTTCTATACCCAGCGCAAGGTACAGCCATATGCGCCCTACGAGGCCAGCCGTCTGGCGGGCGAAGAGATGGATGAGGCACGTGTCCGGATGGCGGCTCTGCTGGGCGTGGACACCGACGAACTCAGCTTTGGCCCTTCGACCACGCAGAACACCTACGTACTGGCGCAGGCCTTTCGGCAGTGGATGAAACCGGGTGAAGCGATCGTGGTAACCAACCAGGACCATGAAGCCAACTCGGGGCCCTGGCGGCGCCTTGCCGAGGACGGCATCGAGGTTCGCGAATGGGAAATCGACCCGGAAACCGGTTCGTTGAATCCGTCCGATCTGGAAAATCTGCTGGACGACAAGGTGCGGCTGGTTTGCTTTCCCCACTGTTCCAACGTGATCGCCGAGATCAACCCGGTCACCGAAATCACGGCGATCGCGCATGCGGCCGGGGCATTTGTCTGCGTGGATGGTGTGTCCTACGCACCGCACGGCTTCCCGAACGTGGGGGACCTTGGGCCGGATATCTACCTGTTCTCGTCCTACAAGACCTACGGACCGCATCAGGGCTGCATGGTGATCCGGCGCACGCTGGGCGAGCTGCTGCCCAATCAGGGGCATTTCTTCAACGGAGACGTGCTGTACAAGCGGTTCACACCGGCCGGCCCGGACCACGCTCAGATTGCCGCCAGCGCCGGCATGGCCGACTATGTCGAACAACTCTGCGACCACCACGGCGGCCCATCTTCGGGGGCTTCCGCGCGTGGTGCTTTTGTCCACGACCTGATGCGTGGGCACGAAGTTGAGCTTCTGCAGCCGGTTCTGGACGCGCTCAAGGATCGCAACGCGGTGCGCCTGATCGGCCCGTCCGATGCCGAACGCCGGGCTCCGACCGTGGCCTTGGCCGTCAACCGCGACGCGGAAAGCGTGGCGGCTGATCTGTCCAAACACGGCATCATGGCCGGCGGTGGTAATTTCTATGCGGTTCGCCCGCTGACCGCCATGGGTGTCGATCTGGAGCAAGGTGTTCTACGGGTAAGTTTCACCCACTACACCTCGCGAAACGAGATCGACCAATTGCTCGAAGCATTTGACCGGGTTTTGTGATCCGGTAACAGTTCCGCCCCGTAGACATATGAAAACGGGGCGGAAATGGACAAAGAGCAGTCACCAATCATTTTGTGGTTCCGGCGTGATCTGCGCCTGAGTGACCATCCGGCTTTGGCTGCGGCCGCGCAGACAGGGCGACCTGTGATTCCTGTTTTCCTGCGCGATCAGCTGGTCGATGACTTGGGCGCGGCTCCGAAATGGCGGCTGGGCCTCGGCCTTGCCGCATTGTCTGACGGCCTCGAGCGCAAGGGCAGCAAGCTGATCCTGCGAAGCGGCCCGTCGCTGGCCGCGCTTGAAGACCTGATACGGGAAACGGGGGCAACTGATGTTTATTGGTCGCGGGCCTATGATCCCGAATCCATCGGGCGTGACACTCAGATAAAGGCTGCGTTGTTCGCGCAGGACGTATCCGCCAAGTCTTTTGCCGGGCATCTTTTGTTCGAGCCATGGACGGTCGCCACAAAGGCGGGTCAGCCCTTTCGTGTTTTTACGCCCATGTGGCGGGCTGTGCGAGGGAGAGAGGTCGACGCTCCCAAGCCTGCACCGTCGCGGATCGCGGCACCCCGATCATGGCCGCAGTCGGACGTGCTTGAGGCTTGGAACCTTGGCGCGGATATGCGTCGTGGCACGGTGGTCGTTCGGGCTCATGTCGAACCGGGCGAGGCCGCCGCATTTGCGCAGCTGGACGAATTCACCGAACGGCTCGACGCGTATCCAGCAAAACGCGACGATCTGGGCGATGACGGCACATCGGGACTGTCCGAGTACCTTTCGTTGGGCGAGATCAGCCCGGCAACCATCTGGCACCGGGTCCAGAGCGCAGGGTTTTCCGGTTCATCCGGGGCCGAGGGCTTCTTGCGCCAACTCGTCTGGCGCGAGTTCGCATATCACCTGATGTACCACACACCGCATCTACTGAGCGCGAACTGGAAGCCGGAATGGGATGCGTTTCCGTGGAACACCGACGCCGACACCCCCGAAGTTCGAGCCTGGACAATGGCGCGAACGGGGATACCGGTGATAGATGCGGGCCTACGGCAAATGTATGTCACCGGGCGGATGCACAACCGTGTCCGAATGATCGTCGCCAGCTACCTGACCAAGCACCTGATGACGCACTGGAAGATCGGCAAGGATTGGTTTGCGGACTGTCTGGTCGATTGGGATCCGGCAGCGAATGCCATGGGGTGGCAGTGGGTTGCCGGGTCGGGGCCGGATGCCTCGCCGTTCTTTCGTATCTTCAACCCGCAGACCCAAGCCGAGAAGTTTGACCCCACGGGCGACTATGTCCGCCGATGGCTGGCCGAAGGACAAAAGAACCCTCCCGAGACGGCGCTTGCCTATTTCGATGCGGTGCCGGTGTCATGGGGACTGTCTCCGACGGATGCCTATCCTGATCCGGTCGTTGATCTGAAGGTTGGGCGACAGCGGGCGCTTGCCGCCTACGAAGGCCGAAAACACCAGTAAGGAATTGAAAACTTGCCAGAAACGGAATCCCGTCCTAGCCTGCTCCGACCACCGCACAGGGGAGAGCGGATGATCCTGACGACGACAGAGGGGCAAAAAAACCTGCCCAGATATTTTTCGCAGGTCTTCAAGATGCTGCATCGAATGGAGTCCGGACGGCTGGACATCGCGCTGCCGGATGGGCGCGTGTTTCGCAACGAAGGCGCCAAGCCCGGACCTGTCGCCCGCGTCGACATTCACGACCCGGATGTGTTCGCCCGGTTGATCCGTGAAGGCGAGCTCGGCTTTTCCGACGCCTACCTTGAGGGTGGGTGGAGCACACCTGACCTGCGCGCCTTCATGGACCTTGTCCATCTGGGCACTGAGACGGTGTATGATGATTTCACTGGAAAATTTTTGGTTCAGGCCTATGAGCGCCTGCGGTTCTGGCTGCACCGGAACAACCGAAAACAGGCCAAAAAGAACATTTCGTACCACTATGATCTGGGCAATGATTTCTACAGCCTGTGGCTGGATGAGACGATGACCTACTCCAGCGCGCTGTTCGAAACCGGTCAGGAAAGCCTGGAAAAGGCTCAGACGGCCAAATATGCCAGCCTGGTGGACGAGATGGGAGCAAAGCCGGGCGACCACATCCTTGAAATTGGCTGCGGTTGGGGTGGCTTTGCCGAATACGCCGCCAAGGAAAGGGACCTTAGGGTCACAGGCCTGACCATCAGTCAGGAACAGTTGAAGTATGCGACGCAACGCATAGAAAAAGCTGGACTTTCGGACAAAGTAACCTTCAAGCTGCAGGACTACCGCGACGAGCGTGGGCAGTATGACGGCATTGCGTCGATCGAGATGTTCGAGGCCGTTGGGCAAAAGTACTGGCCGGTCTATTTTCAAACGGTCCGCGACCGGCTGAAGCCCGGCGCACGGGCCACGCTTCAGATCATAACAGTGGCCGACCGCCGCTGGGACGTCTACAAGAACGGTGTTGACTTTATCCAGAAATACATCTTTCCGGGCGGCATGTTGCCGGCCCCGACGGTGCTGAGGCAGGAAATCCAGCAGGCCGGTCTGGATGTGGTCAAGTCGAAGGAGTTCGGCCCAAGCTATGACCTGACCCTGCGGCGCTGGTACGACACGTTCAACGACAAATGGGACCAGGTTTCTGCGATGGGCTTTGATGAGCGTTTTCGCCGCATGTGGAATTATTATTTGACCGCCTGCGGCGCAGCCTTTGACACGGGCAATTGCGATGTGACACAGATCACCGTAGCAAAACCCAACTAACACACGGAAATACCGGAATGCCGACAGCCTCACGTCTTGTTGCCGCGCTCAGTCTCATGGTGGTGGCTTTCCTTGTGTCCGGCATGATCATCGACAACGGCGAAGAGGGAAAGGACTACGGCTACTTTACCTATGTGAACCTGGTCCTTGGTTTTTTGTGTGGTTGGGTCATCATGGGCAAACGGGCCGGCCGCGGCTGGACTGCAGCCGTCAACAACGGCCTGACCGGAGTGGTTTCTCTGGTGTTTTGGGGCCTGTTCGTTCAGGGCACGTACGAGATGTTCCGGCTTGCGATGCGTCACCGCTATGACGGGCCATTCGAGGCATTGCTGGCCATTTTCCAGATCGGTGTGGATTTCGGCAAGCAACTGATCTCGCCCGAGATCATCGCGACCTTGGCGATTGGTGCTCTGCTGTCCGGCCTGTTTACCGAAGGCGCCTCGCGGCGCTGGAACTGACGCCCTAGTCACGAGCCTACGATGACCAATCTGTTTTTCTACGGCACATTGCGGTATTTGCCGCTGCTTGAACTTGTTTTGGGTCGCTCGGGTCAAGATCTTGCGGCCGAGCCGGCGATGCTGCCGGACCATGCGGTTCACGCGGTGCAGGACCAAGCCTTTCCGATGATCCTTGAGGCGCCCGGCGCAGCAGCACGGGGTATCTTGGTGCAGAACCTATCTACGCAAGACATCGAACGGTTGGCCTTCTACGAAGGTGGGTTCGACTATGACCTGCACGTCAAAGAGGTCGTCCTTGAGGGCGGATCGACCGTTTCCGCCCAAGTCTTCTTTCCCGCTCCCGGGCTATGGACGCCGGCCGATCCCTGGTCGTTGGAAAAGTGGGTGTCCGAGTGGGGCGCGATGACCCTCTTGGCTGCGGATGAGGTCATGGGATATTTCGGCAAGGTCGATGCCTCTCGGATCGCGCGCAGTTTTTCCGCCATTCGTACCCGCGCGTGGGCCAAGCTTGCGGCGCAGCAACGAAAAACCGGGGATGGACGCAGCGCCGGCGATGATGTGATCGTT
The DNA here is from genome assembly GCF_025141855.1 of Ruegeria sp. B32. NCBI lineage: Bacteria > Pseudomonadati > Pseudomonadota > Alphaproteobacteria > Rhodobacterales > Roseobacteraceae > Ruegeria > Ruegeria sp. B32. The sequence goes on from NZ_CP081106.1 coordinate 1,413,416, forward strand.
CACCTCCACACGCGCGCATACATCGACTATTTCGGGATGGAAGAAATCGAACTGCAGCACCGCCGATACGATGGGTCGATGGGGCCGGTTCTCAATAGGAATGGCTTGATGCAGGGTGCTGCGGTCGTGGTGCTGCCGTTTGATCCCCTGCGCGATACGGTCCTTCTGGTTGAGCAGTTCCGAACCCCGGTATTCTTGATCGATGACCCCGAGCCTTGGATGTGGGAACCGGTCGCCGGCATGATCGACCCCGGAGAAACCCCTGAACAGGCGGCCCACCGGGAAGCCATGGAGGAGGCGCAGGTGTCGTTCTCGCGGCTCGAATATGCAGGTGGCGCCTATTCTTCGAGCGGATCTTCCACCGAATTCATCCACCTCTATGTTGGGATTGGAGACCTCACCGCCTCGATCAACAATGGTGGCTTGGCGACCGAGGGGGAGGACATTCGCAGCAGGATTCTGCCATATGCGGAATTCATGGATATGGTTGACCGGCATGTCTTCAAGGACCTTCCTCTATTGTCCCTGGCGCATTGGTTGGCACGCAACCGCGATCGGTTGCGGGGATGACTATCCCGCCTTGTGGTCGGCGCAGGGCACCTGTACATCTGCGAAAACGCCAATTTACAAGAGGGTGCCATGCGCATTGCACGAGACCTTGCTGACGCCGTAGGAAAAACTCCGTTGATCCGGCTGCGCCGTGTCAGCGAAGAAACCGGGTGCGAAATCCTTGGGAAGGCCGAGTTCATGAACCCCGGTCAGTCGGTCAAGGATCGCGCGGCGCTGTTCATCATTCGCGACGCCATTGCGCGCGGCGATCTCAAGCCCGGTGGGACGATTGTCGAGGGGACGGCGGGGAACACGGGCATCGGTCTGGCGCTGGTCGGCGCGTCGATGGGGTTCAAAACCGTGATCGTCATCCCGGAAACCCAATCCGAAGAGAAGAAGGACATGCTGCGCCTCGCCGGGGCTCAACTGGTTCAGGTTCCCGCTGCACCTTACCGGAATCCCAACAATTTTGTGCATTACTCTCGGCGACTGGCCGAGCAGTTGGCCAAGACCGAACCCAATGGTGCGATTTGGGCAAACCAGTTCGACAACGTCGCGAACCGTCAGGCGCATGTCGAGACCACCGGGCCGGAAATCTGGGAGCAGACTGACGGCAAGGTCGATGGATTCATCTGCGCGGTCGGATCCGGCGGAACGCTGGCCGGTGTGGCCGAGGCTTTGCAGCCCAAGGGCGTCAAGATCGGTATCGCCGATCCGATGGGTGCCGGTCTCTATTCCTATTACACGACGGGTGAAATCGCGATGGAGGGTGGCTCGATCGCCGAAGGGATCGGCCAGGTCCGCATCACCAAAAACCTTGAAGGGTTCAAGCCCGACCACGCCTACCAGATTACGGACAACGAAGCGTTGCCCTATATCTTCGATCTTCTGCGCGAAGAGGGGTTGGTCATGGGTGGATCCACCGCAATCAACATTGCCGGCGCCGTGAGGCTGGCCAAGGAAATGGGTCCGGGTCACACCATCGTCACCGTGTTGTGCGACTATGGCACGCGCTACCAGTCGAAACTGTTCAACCCCGACTTCCTGCGTGAAAAAGAATTGCCGGTTCCAGAGTGGATGACCGAGGCCCCGCGCAGCATTCCGGGTGTTTTTGAGGACGTATGATGCTGCGGCGGTTTCTGGTTTTACTGGGATTTGCGTTTGTGGTCGCATCTGGCGTCGCAGGCGGAGCCTCGGCGCAGCTGACCGACCGTCAGAGCGAGTACTACCAGGGTTGGCTCAGCACCGCCGAGCGTGCCGAGAAGGTGATCGAAGCCAATCGGGCATCGAATGCTTCGATGGAGAAATTGCGCGCTGAAATAAGTGGTTATCGGGACGACTTCAATCGCGCCCGAAATGCGAACACGGATCGCATTCAAACGCTGGAAAGCCAGCTCAAGGCATTGGGGCCCAAACCCGATGACGGATCTTCGGAACCCGAAGACATCGCCAGCTTGCGAGAGAACCTCGAGCAGCAACTCAACAGCCTGAAGGTGCCGCGGATCATCTCGGAAGAGGCCTATAGCCGTGCCAACGGCCTGATCAGTGAAATCGACAAGATCATTCGTGAACGGCAGCGGAAAGAGTTTCTTGAGCGCGGGCCATCGCCGCTCAACCCGGCGCATTGGGCGCCTGCCTGGGTGGACGTAACCGAAGCTGGCCGTGCATTGATGAACGAGACGAAGGCCAACATGCGTTCGGCCCTTGTCCGCGAAAAGCTGAAAGAGAGCGGACTTGCCATCGGTATTCTGCTCGCGGTGGCCGCGATCCTGCTGCTGTTCGGGCGATCATGGTCGGAGAAAGCTGGGGATTATCTGCGGCGGTTCGGAGGCTCCGGGCGTGGCGTATGGACATTCGTCGTGTCGCTGTTCCGGATCATCCTGCCGTGGTTCGGGGTTGCCCTCATCGTTCAGGCGGTGGTCATGACCGGAGTGCCTGGGTTGCGCGGCACATTGCTGATCCAGGAAATTCCGTATTGGGCCGCGATCATCCTGTTTTACGACTGGATCGGCCGTCAGGTCTATTTGATGGGCGAAGAACGGGGTTTCAAAGTCCTGTCGGCAAATACGATCAAGGAACTGCGGGTTTATCTGGATCTGCTCGCGCTGATGCTGATCCTGCATGAACTGGGCCAATTGTTCGAACGGATCGAAAACACCTCTGAGGCTACTCGCGCCGTCGTCAGCTTCCCGGTGATACTCGTGACAGCCCTGTTGCTGCTGCGGATCCGCCAAATCCGCCGCCCCGAAGGTTCTGAGGACGAGTCTGAGCAGGGCCAGTCGACACGGGCGGCCGGGTTCAGTCAGCTGGTCGAGCTGCTCCGTCGGGCGCTGTTTTTCCTGGGCATCGCAAGCGTTGTCCTGGCTGCCATTGGCTATACCAATGCCGCCGAAGCGATCGTGTTCCCATCGGTCAAAACGCTGGTCCTGATAACGGCCATCGTCATCTTCCAGAGGTTCGTCAGCTCGATCTATGGCTGGCTGACGGGGCAGGGCGACGCGGCCAGCGACTCGTTGTTCTCGGTGCTGGTCGGGTTCGTTCTGGCCATTCTGTCGTTGCCCATTCTGGCGCTGTATTGGGGCGCGCGCGACTCGGACCTGCGCGAGGCGTGGTCCCGGCTTCTGATGGGTTTTGACATCGGCGGCGTGACGATCTCGCCCAGCAACTTCCTGACTTTCGCGGCCGTATTTGCGATCGGTTACATGCTGACCAGACTGCTGCAGAGCGGTTTGCGTAACTCGTTGCTTCCCAAAACCAGCATCGATCCGGGGGGGCAGAACGCGATCGTCGCAGGAACGGGCTATGTGGGAATTTTCCTTGCGGCGCTGGCAGCGATCATTGTCGCGGGTTTTGATCTGTCGTCACTGGCGATCGTCGCGGGTGCGTTGTCTGTAGGCATCGGTTTCGGATTGCAGACAATCGTGTCGAATTTCGTATCGGGCATCATCCTGTTGGTCGAACGGCCGATTGCCAAAGGGGACTGGATCGATGTCAACGGGATGATGGGCTATGTGCGCGACATCTCGGTGCGCTCGACACGGGTGGAAACCTTTGACCGGACCGATGTGATCGTTCCGAACTCGGACCTGATCAGCGGCGTGGTGACCAACTATACCCGCGGCAATACCATCGGACGGGTCATCGTTCCGGTTGGCGTCGCCTATGGGACTGACACCCGAAAGGTCGAGAAGATCCTGGGCGAAATCGCGAATGCGCATCCGATGGTGTTGGCCAACCCGGCACCCAACGTCGTGTTCCAGGGGTTTGGCGCGGACTCGCTGGATTTCGAAATCAGAGCGATCCTGCGCGACGTGAACTGGGTCTTGTCCGTAAAGTCGGACATGAACCACGAAATCAACCGGCGCTTCACCGAAGAAGGGATCGAGATTCCATTCGCACAGCGCGATCTCTGGTTGCGGAACCCCGAGGTTCTGGTGCAACCGGCCAACAAGGCAGCGAAGCCCCAACAGCCGGATCAACAGGAATCTGTGAAGACCGACGACGCAAGCTCGGCGCCGATGGGCCTGACCGAGGCGGACATGGACGGAGACAACGGCGAAGAGCTGTAGTCAGAGGACTACAGCACCATCTCGCTGGCTGGACGAGACCGAAGCGACCCCGTTCAAACGTTTGGTGTGGGGGAGCTTCAGGCAACTTGCGGATCCCCTGGATTTCCGCGCAATCGGCCCTTGCAAATCCCTGTTCGTTGGTCCAAATATCGCCGGCACGGAGAGGTGGCCGAGTGGTCGAAGGCGCACGCCTGGAAAGTGTGTAGGCGGGAAACCGTCTCCAGGGTTCGAATCCCTGTCTCTCCGCCATTCATCTTGAATACCCACAGTTTTTGCGCACCGCGCGGGATCGGCCGTGCTTTGACCCGGACACGTTGGGCGAACAAGTGTGGCGTGCTTGGATGCCTACAGCCGAGCGGTGAGGGGTTGTACCGAGACTGTTACGTATCGGGGAACTGCACGGCCAGTTCTTTGCTTTTGGGGACGGCTTGGCAGGTCAGAACTTCACCCCGCGCGATGTCGTTCCGATCGAGGGCTATGTGCACCCGCATTTGAACCTGACCCTCTGTCCGATTTGCGCGGCATGCGCCGCAGACGCCTGACTGGCAGCTGAAGGGCGGCGTCAGTCCCGCTGCAATGGCGGCCTCCAGGATCGTTTGCCCAGCCTCGATAGGCACATCGCGGGTTTTCCCATCCAGCGTCACCCTCGCTGTGGCCGCCATGCCGGATTGGTTCATGTCCTGAACTGGGTCGGCGCCGAAGCTTTCCATGTGGATGCGAGAATCGGGCACATCCAGCGCGTTCAGCGCTGCCCGGACGTCTGAGTTCATGCTGCCAGAGCCGCAGATCCAATACTGGACGTCCTGCGCGATGGGGGGCGTCTCGTCGATTGCCGCCTTGATCGCATCCGTGTCAACGCGGCCGGTTCGCCAGGGGCTGAACCAGCTCAACAGCGATCGAGATGACAAGACATGGCGCAAGGTGAACCGGTATGGGTTGGCCTCGACAAGGGCGTCCAGCGTTTCCCGAAACAGAATCTCATTCTCGGACCGGTTGCCGTAGATTAGATGGGCGACGGAATGTGGCTCGTGGTCAAGCACGGCTCGGATCATCGCATAAAGCGGAGTCAACCCGCTGCCCGCGCCAAAAAAGTAGTGCGTGCGTCGTGCAGTTGCGTTGGGTTCCAGCGTGAAGCGGCCAAAGGGTGGCATCGCCTCGACCGCATCTCCGGCGCGCAGGGTGTCGCCGATATGGTTCGACACCAATCCCCTGGAAACGCGTTTCACGGTGATCCGCAGCGCTTCGTCTGGCGGGTTTGAGATGGTGTAGCAGCGTCGCTGCTCTTTCCCGCTCAGGCCGAAGCGCAGTGTCAGATGTTGGCCGGGGGACGAGCGAAACAGCTCAGTCAGGGCTGGTGGTACGTCCAGCACGACGGTGGTTGCTTCGCCACCGATTTCAGGCCGGATTTCAGCCACGGACAAGGGGAAGAATTTGCGGGTCACGAGTGGTCCTTTCCTGAGCAAAAGACGGCCATCTTCAGTCAGCGATAATCCATGGTGGTGTGCAGTGCGCGGATCACCCATTTTCGGCCTTTGCGCGTCAGCGAAAAGCGGTCGGTTTGAGCCATCGTACCTGCGTGACCCTGCCAGTCGTACTTGACTGTGGTGACCGCTGTTGCCGTGGCGCTGCCCGGCTCTTCCGTGATCACGATCCGCGGGGGTGAGCGCTCTGTTTCCACATACCCCTGCAGCTCTGGGACAGGTTCAAAGCCGGGGTCGCCGTTTCGCTGGGCCCAATCGGCCACCGAATAGCTAAAGTGATCATCCGGCTGGCCCTGACCATATTTTACGGTGATCGTGTGGATCGCTTCGGGATCCCAGTCGCTCCACGCGATCTGGGAGTCGGGGGCGGAGAGCTGACGTTCGGCAACCGCCTTCGGGTCGCTGCCGGGCGCGGCGAGTGCCAGTCCGCCTGCCAGGGCGATCCCAACCAAGCTGGCAAGAATGCGGAGTATCACGGGATGACCTTTGTGTTCTGGGCAATTGGGCGCGGGATGATTGGTGCCGGCCCAGGGATGGCGTTTGGGGAGAGTGTTTTGGGCCTTGTCATGTCTCGGCCTCAGCTTTGGTCATGAAGTCCATAACAACTTGCTGATGCTGCAAAACCGGGCCTTCTCCGACAGAGGCGGGGCCGACTTCAAACAACGGGCTTGCCAAGGATTTCTGTTGCTGTTCGCAGGCATAGACATCTTCGGTCGTGAAATCGCCCGAGGTCATCGGGTCATCTTTACCCAACGCATCGTCGCCTTTGTATTTCGGGCCACCGAAGTCACGCCAGAACGCGTAAGATGACCATTGCTGCCGCGAGTACTCCGACGCCGACGCGCTGGCCAACCGGGTGCGGTTTTCCACTCGCGTTCGGTCGGGCGCGAGTGGCGTGATGATGAAGATGTTCCAGCTGTCTTCACTGCCTGCCAAGCCAATGCCCGGAAACAGCATCGGCACCCAGGCGCCAACATTCGGTTTCGGGATTACCCGCGGAGTGGGCAGGTTTTTCTCGAGCGCGCGGGCATAGTCTGACGAGGGCGGCTCCCAAAAATGATAGTGTGGACCTTTCCAGCCATATTCTGCGCGACCATGGTCATACATGTGCAGCGTGTTCGAATGCAGGTGGCTCAGGTGGTAGACGTCGATGTAGTTCTCAACAACGATCTTCCAGTTGGCGCGGATCTCATAGCTTTGGCGGGCTTCGCCGTATTCGACCAATTCTTCGGGCTTGTGCCGGCCCAGCAGCGGATCCACGGGCCCGAACCACTCCGCAAGGCTCGGCGCCTGCGGGTCAGGGTGCACGAAGATCATCCCGCGCCAGAGATCGACGCTTGCGGGTTTCAACCCGAGGCAAGATTTGTCGATGCCGTCAGGATATTCGCGGTTTTCATCCGGGACCGAGATCAGGTTGCCTTCCAGATCGTAGGTCCAATCGTGATAGGGGCAGGTCAGTGCCTTCTGTGTTTTGCCCACTGCACGGATCAATTGGGTTCCGCGGTGACGGCAGATGTTGTGGAACGCCCGCAGCCGACGGTCGCGCCCCATTACGACGAAGATGTTGTGCAAACCTGCCTGGACCGAGATGTAATGTCCGGGCTCGGGTACATCCTCGGCAAACCCGGCATATCGCCAGGTGCGAGAGAAGATCAGTTCTTGCTCGCGGCCGTACCAGTCCTGCGCTGTATAGGCAGAGGCGGGAAGCCGGTGATACATTCGTGTCATGAAAACCTCTCAGACCAGTCAGGCCGGATAGTCGGCCGGTGCGATGTCGGCGGTAACCATCAGGCCGCCGAAGACCATCCAAAGAACAGTAACGGTCCAGAACAGGAGTGGATCGGTTTCGCGGTTGACGGTATTGATCAGGAAAGCTTGGCCGCTGCGGATCGACGGTATGGCCCACCAGAGGAATACCAGCCCCCAGGGCCATTGGAGCCCCAGCCATGTGGCCACCAAAAGAACGGGTAGGGCTGCGTAGTTGATCAGTCTGGGGAGATTGATCATGCGTCACTCTCCAAGCTTGCAAGCAACGCCAGCGCCGCCGCTTTCAGATCGTCGCGCCACTGAGCTGGCGGTGAAATCGGGACAAGCGCGTCGATGTTCTGAGCGCAAGCGGTTACTCCATGGGCGACGGCCCGAATGCGTTCGGGAGGTGCCGATGGATAGGCGCGGGCCAGATTGCCTTCGATGACGGCCAGAAAGTCGGCGTAGCTTTGGGTCAGTTTGGGGCCCAGGTCAGGAATGCGTTCTGCGGCCGTTGCCAAAGCCTGCCAAGCCAGCATCAGGCGGGGATCATGGCCGTGCCCGTCGTCAAACAGGGCATCAATCAACTCAGATGGCTCACCCTGCGACCCGAAGTGAACCGAGACCGCCTCTGTAACTTCGGCAAAAGCGTTGATCACGTGGTCTGCCAATGCCGCCGTCATGTCATCCCGGTTTCCCAAGTAGTGGCGCAACAAGGGCCGTTTGACACCAGCCTCCGCCGCGATGCGTTCTTGTGTTGCGCCTTCCAATCCGAAACGGGCCACACAGGTCAGGTAGGCATCGAGTATTTCAGCGGATCGTTGGTTTTTGAGCGTAGGCCGGGGCATTGGGGTTCCTTATTGTCATTTTTGACAAATAACTACAGCGGATAAGTTGTCAATAATGAAAATTAACAAAAGCAGGGTTGAGGGCAGGCCAAAATCAGCCTGTCCCTGCTCAGGATTTGGTATGATCGGATGGTCGTCCGTGTCGGGTCTCGTCAGATCATACGACCGTTCCGCGCAACTGCACAAAAGCTGGCGACAATAGCCGAAATCTGGCCGATTGGACCGCAAAGCGTGTTGGCAGAGCAGCAGGTGTTCGAACCGGCTACTTGCTGTGGCCTGTCATGTCGTACAAGGCTGAAATCTGTTCAGCGCTCAGCTGGCGAGGGTTCAGGCCTCGGGTCAGCAGCGCGAGTTTTGCGGTTTCCTCCAGTTCCTCCATTGCGAAACTGGCCGCCCAGATGTCTTTGCCGGCAACCACAGGGCCGTGATTGGCCAGCAGTACCGCGCTGCGCTGTCCGGCCAGTCCGCGGACCGCATTTCCCATTTCTGGGTCGCCGGGCAGGAAGAAAGGCAGCAATTTCACCCGACCGACCCGCATGATTGAATACGGGGTCAATGGCGGCAGAACGTCCTCGGGGTCAACTTCGGGAAGCATGGACCAGGCCACCGAATGCGTCGAGTGGAGGTGGACCACAGCCCCGGTCTGCTGCCTTGTGTCGTAGAAGGCCGAGTGCAGCGGGACTTCCTTGGTCGGTAAGTCGCCATCAATGTGCTGAAACCGGGCATCCAGATGGCTGATCCGCGCCGGGTCGAGAAACCCCATCGAACTGCCGGTCGGCGTAACCAGGATCGTTCCGTCGGTCAGCCGGGCCGAGATGTTGCCCGACGCACCGCAGGTCAGCCCCCGGTCGAACATCGACTTTGCAAGCAGACAGATTTCTTCCCGCAGCTTCGCCGCCTCGCTCATTGTTGCCGCTCCATTCTGTTCAAGGCGTCCGCAAAGAAATCGGGGCCGCCGAAATTGCCCGATTTCAGCGCCAGTGCAATGGACGGGGTGCCGGGCAGGAGTACCATGGGAACGCCGGCGGCCAAGCGGGGGCCGATCTGCAACTGCTGTGCGCGCAGGCCCTGGACAACCGCGCCGGAAGTTTCACCCCCTGCAATGACCATCCGTCGGAAGCCCGCAGCCCGCAGGCTGCGGGAGAGATCGGAGAACAGGTTTTCGATCGCGGCAGATGCCTGTTTCTTGCCGAAGGAATCCTGTGCTTGCCTCACGACTTGTGGATCGGCCGAAGAATAGATCAGCGGCGGTTGTTTCTGCTCGAGCGCCCAGTTGACCAATTCTTCCACCGAGATCGAGCCGCTGACCGCGTCCCGCGCCGTGACCTCACGGTGTGGGGCGACGTCCCGGAAGCGCGCGACTTGCTCTCGGGTGGCGCGGCTGCAGGATCCTGACAGCACGATGCCGGGTCCGGACACTCCGTCCCACTGTGGGTGTTGCGGTTCAAACCCAAAATTTGCCGGCAACCCAAGCGCGATCCCGGACCCGCCGCAAAGAAGCAGGGTATCGCGGGCAGCCTTGCCGATTTCCAGCAGGTCTGCGTCGCGGATTGCGTCGACGATCGTATGACCTTTGGGAGGCAGGGCAGACCGAATGGCCGCAGCCCCCTGCATGACCACCAAGGCGGCCACATGATGGATCGTACCGGTGGACTGGGTGGCCAGCAGACGCCGGAGATCAGGGTCGGTCATCGGAGTCAGTGGATGGTTCTGCATGCCGCTTTCACTCAGCAACTTGTCCTGCACGAACAGGTGCCCTTGGTAAACGCTGCGCCCATTTTCGGGAAAAGCCGGACAGACGATCGTGGTCGGAGCGTTCAGCCTTTCCGCAAGCGCATCCAGAACCGGACCGATATTGCCCTTTGCGGTGCTGTCGAAGGTCGAACAGACCTTGAAGACGATTTGCTGCGCACCCTGGGACAGCAGCCAGTCACAGGCTGCCAGACTGTCGCGCACCGCCTCGTCAACCGGGGCCGTGCGCGACTTGAGCGCAACCACGGCCGCATCCAGATCTTGGTCCACGTGGCCCGTTGGGATGCCAACAAACTGGCTGACCCGCATGCCGCCCTCGGCGAGGGTCAGGCCAATGTCGGATGCGCCGGTGAAATCATCGGCAATGACTCCGATCTTCATAGTTTGATCTCTCTGATTGGCCCCGTGTCCAGACGGTTGATGTGGTCGGCTGGTCCCGGGGGAAAAACGGACCGGACCAGTGGATCGTGGCCTGGGATGATCAGGCCAAGGGCGGACGCGAGGCTTTGCAGCTTGTCAAAGCCCTCCAGCATGTCCTGCAGGTCGACCACAATGGGGAATGGTTTTCGGGCCATGAAGTTCTCGTAGTAATGCGATGCGTCCGAGGCCAAAACCATCCAGCCGCTGGCAGTCCGGACACGTACGCATTGCAGCCCGCGGGAGTGGCCGCCGATGCAATGGACCGTGACTCCGTCAGCCAACTCGGCGTCGCCGTCATGGAAAACCACTTTGCCGGAATAAAGCCGCTTGACCGCCTCGCAGATATGACCGGCCGAAAATGGCGCACGCAGAGTGTCGTGGCACATGCAGGGACCCGTGGCAAAGGCCATCTCGGCCGCCTGCATATGCAACGTGGCGTTTGGAAACAGGTGCAGACCCCCTGCGTGGTCATAGTGCAGATGCGTGACGATCACTTGCTGAATGGCCTCTGGCGCGATCCCGAATGGCCGTAGGGCATCACGTGGATCCATGGCAATAGGCCGTCCACGGCTCAGCCCTTCGTCGGTGTCATATCCGGTATCCACCAGGATGACCTGAGTGCCGCGCTTGAGCAGCCACAGGTAGTAGTCCATGGCATGAGGGGCAGCGTGATCGTCATCCAGTATGAAACTGTCGGCGCGGGTGCGGGCATTTCTGTCCGCATATTTGATGGCATAGACTTCCCAGTCGTTCATCGCATGACCTCGGAGAACGTGTTGACCTGCTTTCGGACCACCATATCCGAAACCGCCAGATCAAATGTCTTGAAATGCGGACTGTCCAAGTGGATCCTGAACGCGTCGGCGTTCGAGTAGATCTCATACAGAAAAACGATGGCCGGATCGTCCCCTGCGCAGACGTCGAATTGCAGACACCCGGGTTCGTCGCTCAACGACGTGCGCGCGTTGTCCAGCATCATCGGCAGGAAACGATCGCGTGTCCCGGGCTTCAACTCGAAGGTTACGGTGACGGCATACATCAGGCGGGCGCTCCTTTCAGGCGGGCGAACAGGCGTTTGACCGGAGGCAATTGGCTGAGGATCAGCGCCAGGTTCAACACCAGCAGAATTGCTGCTCCGGGTCGAGAAACAAATACTGACAGATCACCATCCGACAGGAACAGTGACCGGCGGAATGTCTCGTCGAACAACCCGCCAAGGATGACGCCGATGACCAGTGGCGCAATCGGATATTTCATCAGGTTCATGAAATACGCCACGAAGCCGACCCCCAGCATCAGGTAAAGGTCATTGATGCCGCCACCCACACTGAATGAACCAATCGTGGTCAGAACCATCACGACGGGCAAGAAAACAGTTTGCGGGATTTTGAGAATCTTGATGAAGACCCGCGCGGTGAAAAGGCCCATCAGGAACATCGTCAACGATGCCAGCACCAGGATGGCCACGACCCGCAGGATGATTTCGGGGTCGATCGTTGGGCCGGGGATGACGTTGTTGATTTTGAACGCCCCCAGCAGCGCGGCCGCGGGTGGTGAGCCGGGGATGCCCAGCACCAACAGGGGGATCAGTGCGCCGCCGATACAGGCGTTGTTGGCTGTCTCTGAACACAAAAGCCCGTCCAGTGAACCTTTGCCGAAGTTCTTCCCATCCTTCGAAACGGTTTTGCCGACACCGTAGCTGACCCATCCGGCAACATCCTCGCCGACGCCCGGCAGGGCACCAACGCCGGTGCCGATCACGCCGGACCTGCCGATGGTGGGCAGGTGACGGCTGACCGTCGAGAGATTTGGCAGGATCGAGCCTTTGAGAGCCATGACCTTGCCGGCTTCGACATGGCGCAGGCCTTCGATGATCTGAGGGATCGCGAAGGCCCCCATGAGAACGGGCACCACCTGGAACCCGCTCAGCATGTAGGACCAGCCGAAAGTGTAGCGGGGTTCGGACAGCAAGGGGTCAAGTCCGACCATGGCCATGGCAAGCCCGATCAGACCGGATATCCACCCTTTGAGTACCAGGTCCTCGCTCATGAGCGTGCCAGACAGAAGGATACCGAACAGGGCCAGTAGCGCCTTTTCCGGGCTTGCGATATTCTTTGAAACAAGCAGCAGTGCCCAGACGAAGATCAGGAGCGTGAGTGTGCCGATAATGGTCCCGATGAAACTGGCCGTCGTCGTCAATCCAAGCGCCTCACCTCCGCGTCCGGCCTTGGCAAGCGGGTGACCGTCCATTGCGGTGGCAGCGCTGGCGGCGGTGCCTGGGATGTTTAGCAGGATCGAGGGATAGGACCCGCCGTAAATCGCCCCCACATATGCGCCCAGCAGTGCGATCAAAGAGTAATCCAGCGGGATCTTGTTGCCGAAGAATCCGGTCAGAATGGTCACGGCAAGGGTCGCGGTCAGGCCGGGCAGGGCACCGAATGTTATGCCCAGAAAGACCGAAAAAACCAGATAGAGATAGGTCAGCGGATCGGCGACCAGCGCAGCGAAGGCATGGCCGAAACCCGCCAGCTGAGACAAGACGAACTCCATGGTCTTAGCCTTTCCAGATCGGGCGGAGCGTCACGTAATAGTGGTACTCGATTTGTTGAAACAGCAGGCCACCGCGCGCCGGAACATTCTGGCGAAACCCGAAGGCCATGGCGCAAACAAGAATAAACGGGGCCAGGACGGCAATGTAGGGAACAACCCGCAAAAGCCGCTCGGACCGGGCTTTGATCAAAACCGGGATCGTCAGGGCAACCCAAATGCCCAACGTGATCCAGTCGTCCGCATGTGCGTTCCAGTCGGCTTGAGCAGGGTAGAGCAACCAGGACGTGAACCCAGCCAGGCAAACGGCGCCGCAGGCGATCATCGCGCGCCGCGGGTGCCCACCGTAGTACCCAAATATGAGAGCGGTAATCAGAAGGCCGGAGCACAGGATGAAATCGACGCGCGGCACCAGCCCGCCCACATAAGCCAGAAGGATCAGGCCAATGGTGGAAAACCGAAGTGCTTCGTCAGGGTTCCAGCCGATGCCAGCCGCACCAAGGGCGTGCCGCGCCCCGCCGGACCGGACCGAAATCACGAACAGCGCGATCGAAAGGCACAACAGGCCCACAAAGATGAACAACGGAACAATGGCTGCTGAGTCGTACCATTGGGTACCGCTGACCCCCGCCTTGTTTTCTCCCCACAGCGGGATGTCCATGGTCTTCCACAGGAAGAACACCGATGTTGCCCCCAAAACCAGCGACGCCCAGAAATCCCGTGCGCGCAGGACCAGAATGTCCTCAGCCTTTTCCAACTTTGCCCTCCCGTGCAAAAAGGGGGCGCGGAACCGCGCCCCCAAGATCGTTTGTCGCTCAGGGCTTCTCGATGCCCAGAGAGGCCGGATCGACGGTCGTCGCGCCCAGATCTTGCAGGGTGTATGCAAAGGTGGATTCCAGCGTCGAGAACAGCTTTTGCGCCTCGGGTCCGTACTGTCCGCCGATGTCATAATTGTTTGCTGCGGCCCAATCGGCCACGGCCTGCGAGGCCATGGCTTTCTGGAACGCATCCGCCAGTTTTGCCTTTACATCGTCGCTTGCCGAATTGTGGACCGCAAAGCCGATTGCCTGTTTCAGCGGCAGATATTGGTCGAGCCCGTCATAGATGCCGAAGGCCGAAGGAACGGTCATTCCCGCGATTTCCGCGTTTTCAGGTGTCAGCATCGCCAGAGGGCGCAACTGTCCGCCTTCGATCAGCGGGGCCTGTTCCGCCAGCGAGGTCACGACCAGCGCAACTTCACCGGCAATGGCGGCCTCTTGCCCCGGAGCTGAGCCTTTGTAGGGGACGAATTTGAACTCGGCGCCTGAGCCCTTTTCGATGGCCAGCAGGTTCAGGTGGTGGATGGATCCCGCACCGGAGGCTGCCGCCGGGATGGTTCCGGGCGCGGACTTCGCCGCGTCCACCAGCTCTTCAAGGCTGTTGTAGGGGCTGTCGGCGGGAACCGAGATCAAATCCGGAGAGCCGCCAACGATGAACGGATACCAGTAGTCGAACTTTTTGTCCCAGCCGCCTTGGACGGCGGCGGTCACGTTCGATTCGGAAAGTCCCACCAACGTATAGCCGTCATCAGGCTGGTTCATGACGTAGACCATTCCGTTTGAACCCGCCACGCCTCCGGTCTGGTTGATCACGTTGATCGACACCGGCAGATGTTTCTCCATCTCGGCCATGATCATCCGGTTGATGGTGTCGGTACCGCCTCCGGCGCCCCAGACGACGGCGGTGGTAATGTCCCGGTACGGATATTCCTGTGCGCTGACGAGCCCTGCGGCACCTGCCGACATTAGGGCGGCCGCTGCCAACCTTGCGATTTTCGACTTCATCTCTTCCTCCCAGATGCAGTGATGTGTTTGTTGTTGCATTTAATTGCGTATACGTTACACAATGCGTTGTCAACGACCGGAATTGATTTAAGGTCGAACGCAAGAACACAGGAAAAGGACGCAGGGCGCAGATGGCCGAGAAACTAGAGATTGCAGTGTTCAACGGGGACGGGATCGGCCCGGAAATCATGGCTCCGACGCTAAGCATCCTTGCGCAGCTGTCGGAGCAGACCGAGGACTATACACTTGAGTTTCGGGAGGTTCCGGCCGGGGCAGCCCACTATGCGCAAACCGGAGAATCATTTCCGAAAACGTCAATGGATGCGGCGCGGCAGGCAGATGCCATTCTACTGTCCGCGATGGGTTTGCCGGACGTTCGGTACCCGGATGGGACCGAGATTTCACCTCAGATCGACCTCCGCAAGGCGCTGGGGCTGTTTGCCGGGGTGCGCCCTGTGCGGGTGAGAGCTGGGCAAGCAACACCGTTGGCCCTGCCGCCCGGCAAGGAAATTGACTTTGTTCTGATCCGCGAAAGTACTGAGGGGTTGTTTCACACCCAGGGGTGCGGAGAAGTGACCGAGGACGAGGCGCGCGAGACGCTGGTGATCACCCGAGAGGTCTGCGAAAAGCTGTTTCGGTTTACCTTCCAGTTGGCGCATGACCGAAAAACGTCCGGGCAGGGTCGGGGTCGTGTCACCTGTGTGGACAAGGCCAACGTCTTCCGCGCCTTTGCATTCTTCCGGGATCTGTTCGATGCCGAGGCTGAGCGTCACCCGGATTTGGTTGCGGATCATGCCTATGTGGATGCAACGGCCTTGTGGATGGTTCAGAAGCCTTGGGAATTTGATGTTCTTGTCACGGAAAACATGTTTGGCGACATCCTGTCTGACCTTGGGGCCGGTCTGATGGGAGGGCTGGGGCTGGCGCCCTCGGCTGACATTGGTCTGGATCATGCGGTGTTCCAGCCCTGTCACGGTTCCGCCCCCGACATTGCCGGGGAAGGCATCGCCAATCCGTTTGCCATGTTCCAGTCGGCGGCGATGATGCTGGAATGGCTTGGGTTGCGGCATCAGAACCCCGCGTTGTCGCGCGATGGGCGACGGCTGCACACGGCAGTCGACAGCGTCGTGTCCGAGGGCCGAATTCTTACCCGTGATCTGGGCGGAGAAGCCGACACGCTGGCTGCGGCGCGGGCGGTGGCGGACAGGGTGTTTTTGGTGTGAGCAGCCAGCAGTTCATTCGCGTCGCCTGTGTCGGCGCCGGGTATTTCAGCCAGTTCCACTATGGCAGCTGGCGCCGCATACCGCAGGTTCAACTGGTCGCCGCATGTGATCGCGATCTCGAGAAGGCGGCCGCCACTGGGTTGCCTGCCTATGATGATCTGCCGTCGATGCTGGCCCGGGAATCTCCCCAGCTGTTGGACATAATCCTGCCGCCTGAGGGTCATGCCGACGCAATTCGTGCCGCGCTGGACGCAGGTGTGAGTTGGATCCTGTGCCAAAAACCGTT
The DNA here is from genome assembly GCF_025141855.1 of Ruegeria sp. B32. Classification (NCBI taxonomy): domain Bacteria; kingdom Pseudomonadati; phylum Pseudomonadota; class Alphaproteobacteria; order Rhodobacterales; family Roseobacteraceae; genus Ruegeria; species Ruegeria sp. B32. Next base: position 1,429,660 of record NZ_CP081106.1, read on the forward strand.
TTGTCTATCTCTGGCAGAAGCAGAGGCTGTTCTGCAGGATGCTCGGGATGCCGGAGCCACCGTCGTTGTCCACGAGAATTTTCGCTTTCAGCCGTGGTATCGGGTGATGAAGGACGCCCTGACACGCGGGGATATCGGGACGCCGTTGCAGGCCACGTTCCGGCTGCGCCCGGGCGACGGGCAGGGGCCGCGCGCCTATCTTGATCGGCAACCCTATTTTCAGAAAATGCCGCGTTTTCTGATCCACGAAACGGCGGTGCATTGGGTCGATACGTTCCGGTTCTTGTTCGGCAATCCGATCTCGGTTTATGCCGATCTGCGGCGGATAAACCCGGTCATTGCCGGAGAGGACGCAGGCTATGTCATCTTTGAGTTCGAAAACGGCTTGAGGGCCGTATTCGATGGCAACCGGAACCTGGATCATGCCTCGGACAATCTGCGCCGCACCATGGGGGAGGCCCTGATCGAAGGCACCGGCGGAACGCTGACGATGGATGGTTTTGGCGCCGTTGGGTTGCGGGAATTCGGCAGCCAGAGCAGAGAGCAGTTGCTTGCACCCGATAAATGGGAGGGCTTTGGTGGCGATTGCGTGCACGCATTGCAGCAGCATGTCATATCCGGTCTTCTAAATGGAACGCATTTGGAAAATACTGGCCCGGACTATCTGGACGTTATCCGCATTGAACAGGCGATCTACAGATCTGATGCGGAGGGCAGGAAAATCGTTTTGGAGGCCGAATGAAAAACGAGACCGGCAAGGCTCTCTCGAATACTCAACGCGCGGTGCGGGACTTGCGGCGGATGATCCTGACCGGAGAGTTGGCCGCCGGCACCGACCATCTGGAAACCGAACTGGCCGAGCAGTTGGGGATGTCGCGCACGCCGGTTCGCGAAGCAGCGCTTATGTTGGAAAGCAAGGGCCTGCTGGAAATGCGGCCGCGCAAAGGGGTGCGGATCCTGCCGGTATCTCCGGATGACATGCGCGAGATCTATGACATTCTGACCGAGTTGGAGAGCCTTGCAGCCGAACGCGCGGCCCAGGCCGGATTTTCCGAGCAAGACCTTCAGCCGTTGGCGGACTCGATCGCCCAAATGGATCGCGCCATCGGTGACGAAGACCTGGAGGCATGGGCCAAGGCCGACGACCTGTTCCACCGCGAGCTTGTCCGATTGGGTGGCAACCGGCGGGTGGAAAGCATCGTGTCCATGATGAGCGACCAGGTCCGCAGGGCGCGGGCCTCGACCCTGTTCATCCGCCCGTTGCCGGTCAAGTCGAATGAGGATCACCGTGCGGTCTATACGGCAATCCGCGACGGCAAACCTGATGTGGCGCGCGACCGGCATCGCCAGCACCGGCTGCATGCCAAATCCGTCATCATCGACATCTTGGATAAACATCGGCTGAACAAGCTTTAGCCAGTCAGTTCGCTCACCCCGCTGGCCGTAGATCTGCCGGCTGTGCAATCTGGACTTCCGGTCCCAACTGGGGATATGGCCAATAAAGCGGCGCGCGATGCGAAAGGACTTCCGGTGCAGATAACCCAGCAGATGGCAGGCGACAGCGTCTATTACATCAATCTGGACCGTGTGCCCGAGCGCCGGGCGTTCATGGAAGCGCAGTTTCAGAAGGCGGGCCTTGTGGGTGCGCATAGGATTAGCGCCACGGATGCCAGTCAGTCGGGCGCGTTGGAGCAAAACGGATATATCGCGGGAACGGGAACGCGCTGGGGTCTGACGACCAGCGAAATCGCCTGTTTCGAAAGCCATAGATCGGTTTGGCAGCGGATCGCCGATCGGAACCTTCCAGCCGCTGTCGTCTTTGAGGATGATGTGGAAATGTCCTCTGACGCTGGGCGGGTGATCACCGAAGTGCTGAACCACCCGGAAGCCTATGATTGCGTCAAATTGGATTACTCGCCCCGGTCACTGCGCTTTGGGCCGGAGACCGGGATCGGAAATGTCCGCGTGCGCCCAATGTTGGAAATGGCGCCAAGTGCGGCGGCCTATGTTCTGTCACAGGCAGGCTGCCGCAAATTGTTGGCCTGGTCGCAGAGATATTCTGACCATCTCGATGATTTTCTGTCCTTGCCGCGCAGGGATTGGAACATGTTTCAGTGCTTTCCGGCCGTTGGTGTTCAGATGATCTGGTCGGGACGGCAGGAGCAGATCGACGAACCGGTCAAAAGCAGCGAACGAACCCAAAACGCAGCCACAAACAGCGGATTGGACAAGGGCCCCACGTGGTTTCGGCTGCGGCGCGAGCTTCAGTCGGCCGGCCGAAAACTGAAATGGAAGCTGGGCGGTCAGGCGCGGCTTCTCCAGCGCGGCGGCATGGTGGACTTCATTCCCTGTGCCGACGATCTGATCGTGCGCCCTTGGTCCTGAAGTCTTTGTGCCAGTGGTGAAAAACCAAGCGGTTCCAACCATCCGCGCCGGTCGCAAAGCGCATAAACGTTAACAAAACTCTCGATTTGATATAACCTCGCAGTGTTATTGCGCGATTTGTTGGGGTTTTGGTGTGGGTCAAACGATTTACGAGAAATACGGCGGGTTCAAAACCATCAGCCGAATCGTGATGACATTTTACGAAATGGCATTGGAATCGGATGAGATCGGAGGCTACTTCGAAGATATCGACATGCCACGGTTGATTGATCACCAAACCAAATTCGTTTCGTCTCTGGTGGGTGGTCCCGCGTCTTTCAGTGATGATCGGATCGAGGCCGTGCATCGGCACCTCAACATCAGCCACGATGATTTCGACGAGATGGCTACGCTGTTCGGCGAAGCCCTTTCAATTCATGGAATGACCGAAGATGACGTGCAGGTCGCGCTGGCTGCGATCGAAGGCAAAAGGGCGATCATCGTTGCCCGGGATGCGGCATGAGCATCCTGGCCATCAACGAGCATCTGCTGCGTGCCATCGGGGTCGGTGTAGCGGTACTGCGGGCTTCGGACCTGACCTTCGTGTTCCACAATGGTCCATTCGCCGAATGGTTCGGCAAACCCGAGCCCGGCCAGACACTTTTGGATATATTGCCGGATCTCGATCAGCGCGAACTGGATGATGTCAAGCAATCGGGCCTGCGATACTCGGCCGAGCTGCAGATGAAGCCCAAGCGCCGCACGCTGATCTTTGCGGTGACGATTTCCTTGGCCAACGGGATGGATGAGCAGGTTCTGGTTGTCGAATGTCAGAACATCACGAAAATTCGTGAGCTGGAAAGCATGATCGACAGTTATTCGACCATGGTCGAGCGCAATACTCGCGAGTTGGAAAGAGAAAAGGAACGGGTCGAACGGCTTTTGCTGAACCTGATGCCGCGTGCGGTTTATGAAGAGTTCAAAACCTTCGGCGTAGTAACGCCTCAGCTGTATGATCAGGTTTCCGTGGTCATGCTGGATTTCGTCGGCTTTACGGATTTTGCGGCAAAAACAGACCCTACGGTCACCCTCAGTGAGTTGAATGACATCTTCACCGCCTTCGACCGGATCGTCGAACAGTTCGGGTGTGAACGGATCAAGACGATCGGAGACGCTTATCTTGCGGTCTCAGGCATGCCCGACGCCACGCCCGACCATGCCACGGCGGTTGCGCATTGTGCGGTCCGATTTCTGCGGTATCTGGAACGGCGCAACGAAAGTCATCCGCACAAATGGCAGGCCAGGATCGGGCTTGGCATGGGGCCCGCCGTTGGGTCAGTGGTAGGGATCCAGAAATACGTCTATGACGTTTTCGGACCGGCCGTGAATATAGCATCGCGGTTGCAGGTCTTTGCAAACCCCATGAACATCGTTGCCCCGGAAGAGATGAAATATGCACTGATCGATGAATTCCAGGTCTCGGACTTGGGTCCGGTCGACATCAAGGGGATGGGCATGATGGATCTGATCAATGTCACCTCACGGCTGAACGCACCGCATGCCAGCCGGATGTTCTGACGATCATTCGTCGGGCGGCACCAGCCCCAACCCTCTGAGGTATATGCCGATCCCGGATTCCAAAAGGTCTTCGGGCGGGAAAGGCGAGCTGGCACCTGCATTGCGGGCATAAAGCTCTACGACACCATGGCTCATCGCCCAGATATGCGCGCTGAACATAGACGCCGGTGGGCGCTTTTCCGGCGGGATGTGTTCTGAAAGATCGGCCGCAGCCATTTCCAGAACCTCCTTTGCACGGTTGGCGGCCAACGCCAGCTCGGGCGTCCGGTTGACCGAGATTCCGCTTTCGAACATCGAGATGTAATGGCCGGGATGCTTGCGCGCAAACGCCAGATATGCACGCCCGGTCGCTTCGAAAGCGGCCAGCGCCGAGGGCTGCCCCTTGTCATAGGCATACTGCATGAGGTCCGCGAACATCTCGAACCCCTGACGGGCCGCCTCGGCGATCAGATCCTCGCGACCCTGATAGTGTCGGTAAACCGCGGCTGGGGTGACACCGGCCCGTTTTGCGGCTTCAGACAGGGTAAAGCCGGTCGGACCTTTTTCCTCGATCAGCGAGAGGGCGGCGTCGATCAGCGCCTGTTTCAGATTTCCATGGTGATAGCCGCGTTTGGTCATTCCGACGGCACCTGCCTGTGTTTGCGTGCTCTTTTACCAACCAGACATAATGCACGCGGGGCAGCAGGTCCAATCCTTGAGACATGATCAAAGGGACCAATGCTTGACCAAAGACGCCCTAGACTACGCATCCCAGATTTCCGGTCCGCCACAAATCATCGGGTCGGGCTCGCCAACGGCTTCGACGTCCTTTTCGTCATAGTCCACGTTCGACAATACCGCCCGGATTGCCGCAAGCCGCGCGCGCTTCTTGTCGTCTGAACGGATGATCGTCCAAGGGCACAGATCGGAATGGGAGCGTGTCAGAGTTTCGGAAATCGACTGCGTGTATTCATCCCATTTGCCCAGACCGGCGATGTCGATAGGGCTCAGTTTCCATTGTTTCAGCGGGTCATTTTCGCGCGCGAGAAACCGATTGAGCTGTTCTGCGCGTCCGACGTTGAGCCAGAACTTGAAAAGGTGAATGCCGTCATGCACAAGCCCGATCTCCAGCGGCATGACCTGCCTGAAGAAGCGTTCCCGCTGGTCTGCGGTGCAAAATCCAAAGACGTTTTCGACGACCCCGCGGTTGTACCAGCTGCGATCGAAGAAAACGATCTCGCCGGCTGATGGCAGGTGCTGAATGTACCGCTGGAAGTACCATTGGCTGTGCTCGGCGTCGGAGGGCTTGCTGAGGGCGACATTGCGGGCGCCACGCGGGTTCAGGTTTTCCCGGAACCGCTTGATGGTACCGCCTTTGCCCGCTGCATCTCGACCCTCGAACACGATCGCGATGCGTTGTCCGGTTTCCTTGACCCATGCCTGCATCTTGACCAGTTCGATCTGCAGGGCCTCCATCTGCTTGTCATAGTCCTTGCGCTTCATCCTCTCCTGATATGGGTAGCTGGGGTTCAGGATGTCGCCTTTTTCAGCGTCTTCGATGGCCTTTCGCACGCTCTCGGGAGCGTCGTTCCGAAAGTAGCTGTTGATTGCTCGGTCCGCTGCACGGGTCATGAGTTGCCTCGCCATAAAATCCAGTTTCTACTATGGATTACGGGCGGGGTTAACGCAAACCCGCTCGTTCCGCGGCGCGTTCGACCGCAGCAGCAACTTCCGGAGCGTCCACCACCTGCGGCATGTGCCCCATGCCTTCAAGTTCGATCAGCTCAGCGCCGGGGATTTGTTCGATCAGCCGTTCGGAATGCCAGCCCAGACCAACTGTCGTATCTGCCGTACCATGCACGATTTCGGTGGGCACCGATATCTCAGGGTAGCGCGGTTGCAGTTCGGCAACTTCGTCCAGGAGGTTGGCCCGTTGTTTTGCGTTGGCATGCATCGACGACCGGCGGAGCGTCAGGGCCGGGCCAAAATGCTCGGCATAGCCTTCGGGTGCGGTCTGGGGGGCAAAGACCGTATCCAGGGCCTTGTTGACGTACCAGTCCGGAACGTAGGCGGTGATCAACGGCAGGACGAGAGCATTTCCCCAGGAGGTCGAGGCAATGCGGTTGAAGGAATCGAGCGGAGTTTCCCATGGCACCGCAGCCGGGGCGATCAGGACCAGAGCCGAGATGTTGTCAGGGCGCGTCACAGCCCAGGCCAGCGATACCGACCCGCCATAGCTTTGACCGGCTACGATGGGTTTGTCGGCCCCCAGCATCGCGGCAGCTTTCTGCAGGATTTCTGCCTGCTCAACGATGGTTTCGCCCTCCGCCGAGAAGCTCTGAGAATAGCCCAGCCCCGGTCGGTCAAATACAATGACCCGAAAGGACTTTGCCAGCAACGGCGCCAGAGCAAACGTCATGTCCCGGGTATTGCCGCTGGACCCGTGGATCAGGACGACATCCGGGCCTTCGCCCATGACGACGGCATGTACAGCAACGCCGTCGACATCCAATACCTGACCCTCTGGCGGAAACGCGGCCTCGGCCCGGGCCTCATGGCGTGCGGCAAGCCAAGCCGTCAAAGCCGCAAAAAGGGCCGCAAACAGGCCTAGGTATATCAACGACTTAATGACCAATTTTCGTCATGTCGAAAGGAGTGGTCTGGTAGATTTCGTTGATCCAGTTCCCATACAGCAGATGCGCATGGCTACGCCACCGATTCTGAGGCGTGCGGGACGGGTCATCGTCGGGATAATAGTTGATGGGCACGTTGATCGGAGTGCCATTGGCCACGTCCCGATCGTATTCCTGTTTCAGCGTGTCACTGTCGTATTCGAAGTGATTGAAGATATACAGCGCCCGGTTCTGCCGATCTTCAACCAGACACGGACCGACCTCGTCGCTGCCCAAAAGGGTCACAAGCCCTTCGGCAGCGTCGATTTCATCCTGCCGGACTTCGGTCCAGCGACTGACCGGGATCACGCAGTCATCCGAGAAACCTCGCAGGAAAGGCGAGGCCGGCAACAGGTTCCGATGCCGGAAACACCCAAACGCCTTGGAGTCCAACATATGCTTTTTGACGCCATGAAAGTGATAGATCATCGCCATACCACCCCAGCACACGCCGAAGGTCGAATGCACATTGGTTCGGGTCCATTCGAAAACCTCGGTCAGTTCGTCCCAATAGGTGACGTCCTGAAACTCCAGATGCTCGATGGGGGCGCCGGTGATGATCAGGCCGTCAAATTTCTGGTCCTTCACGTCCTGAAAGGGGCGGTAGAACTCTTCCATGTGTTCGGCCGCGGTGTTTTTGGTCTGATGCTCGGTCATGCGGATCAGGGACAACTCGATCTGCAGAGGCGTCGCGCCGATCAATCGGGCAAACTGGTTTTCGGTCTGGATTTTCTTCGGCATCAGGTTCAGCAACCCGATCTTCAGGGGCCGGATGTCCTGCCGTGCGGCCTGATCCTCGGCCATGACCATGACGCCCTCTTTCGTCAGAACGTCAAAGGCCGGGAGGTCGGACGGAATCTTGATAGGCATGAGGCGGGTTTTTCCAGTTTCTTCTGAAGCGTTCTAGTTAGGACGCCGCGGCGCGGGTCTCAAGTGTGCTCTCGATCAACTCGTCGAAATCACGCGCATCCCGCACCTTTCCGATTGCGTCGGCGGTAACAGTGACCCCCCAATTCTCAGCCATGGATTGGTATCTGGGCTGACGGTGGGCCAGGGCGCGGGCATAGGTCCAGCGGATGAAGTCGTCGGGATTGACCTCTGCCTCGGCGCAGCCGTGCTGATCAAGGTATTCCTGCCAGGTGCGCGTCAGGAAATCGGCCTGATAAGACATCGGTTTGGGGGCCTTGTCGAACCGTCGGATCAGTTCGGCGGTGTGGTCGTCGTCGCCCTTGATCCAGACCATCAGGGTCTGGCGGGAGAGTTCCGACAAGACGTGGTCGGAAGGATTGTCAGGGTCCACCCATTCGCAGATTGACCCGCCGGTGTCACAGATGAAATGCGGGTACCCGTACAGACGCTGAGCGCGGTCAATGAAATATTCGGTGTCCAGCAGAGCGTGGATTTCGGCCTGCCGGAACTGCTCTTGTCTACGCCGATATTCCGGCATCGCCAGCCCACCCAGCGCCGGGTTTCCGGGCTTGCCCAGATAGGCGGCGACCGGCGTCAGGTTTTCGAACGAAATGTTGGAACCGATATAGATCGAGTCAGAGAGCAGCAGATCCCGCAGAAAGGGAACCTTCATTGCCTCAGCCTTGGCGTTGTCGGTGATGTATTCACCCATGTAACGCGTGCCAATTCGATAATCGATCGAGTAGTGGAACCAGTCGCCCGAGTCGCGAAGGATGTTCGACACGTAAGTCTTGCCCAAGCCGGACATGCCGAAAAACAGCACCTTTTTGCGCGCCGCTTCGCGCCAGTCCTTTGCCGAACTGTAGATCATGTGCAACCGTCCCTTGTTTTGTCCTAGCTAAATCGGCCCGGCGATGGCGTCAATCTCGGCCGCGGGCTCGGCTTAGGATCAATAACCCCAATGCAAGGATTGCAAAGCCGATGAAGGCATTCGGGGCAAGGGTTTCGTGCCGGACATAGGCGCCCAGCAGAATGGCGACCGGAGGGATGATCAGGGTGACGAGCAGCAGGTTGCCGCTGCCGGCGGCGGCCAGAACCCTGTAGTACAGCAGGTAGGCCCCGGCCGTAGCGACGAGTGCGTAATAGGCCACGGCGAGCCAAGTTGTCATAGGCAGGTCGAACGATGGCACACCGTCGACGACCAGCATTACCGGCAGCATGACGATGGTTGACCCGCTCAGCATTCCCGCCGCCGCAACCTGCGGCGCCAGGCCTGACAAGCGCAAACGGGCCCATACAGCCGCCAGCGCATAGGATACGGTCCCCGCCAGAATGGCCAGCTGAGCAGCGCTTTGCAGGCTGAACCCAAGGAAATTGTGCAATCCGATTGCGGTGGAAACTCCGCCAAAGCCAAGCGCAACACCCACGGCTCGGCGTTTGGTCAGTCGCTCGTCGGGAAAGAACGCAGCCGCAACCAGAACACCGAAGATTGCCGTGGCAGCGTTCAAGATCGAGGTCAGACCGGTGTCGACATACAATTGGCCCCAGGCCATCAGCGAGAAGGGCAATACGTTGTTCAACAGACCCATGACCAGAAAAGCGCCCCAAATACGCGGGTCCTTCGGTATCGTTTCTCGGCGGAGGAGAACGACGGCCCAAAGTGCAAGCGCGGCCCAGAAAACGCGATGAAACACGGCCGTCATCACAGGTATCGTGTCCAGTGCGACGCGGATCGCCAGGAAGGACGCGCCCCAGATCAGTCCAAGAAGAATGAGCTCGAACCAAGCAAGGGCGGAGAGGGATTTTTGTTGCGTCATGGCTATTTCTTGCATGTTTCTGTTTGCCTCAGGCGGAATACTTGCATTCGGCAATTCGGTAAGCGACCCGGATCATGCGAAAAACCCCGCCACAAGGGCGGGGTTTTCCAATTCTGTATGAGCGTATCCCTTAGTTCAGGGCGTAGGTCACCTGAATACCAACGCTCCACGCGCTGTTTCCAGAGAAGTTCGCCCGCGCCCCGGGGCCAGCACCGTCAGCGGTTGCGTCGCCCAGATCGGTATAGCGAACGCCGCCCGAAATCTTGGCGCGTTCCATCGAGTAGGTGCCGCCAAGGCCGATGCTCCAGAACCCGTCGGTCGGACCCAGGTTGGAAACGGGCTCATTGGTTGCCGATTCATAGCCAAGGGTCACAGCGCCCGAGAATTGTTCGGAGAACTGGTAGCCAAGACCCAGCGAATAGGTCCAGGTCGGATCGTCATAGTCCACCAGCGCGCTGGTCGGCGGATAGTTCGGGGGATCGTAAACCGTTTGCGGCCAATCGACCCAGCGGATCGATCCGAACAGCAATGTCTTGGGGGCAACGCCGGTCTGGAAGTCCAGGTTCACCGATTGCGGAGAAACGACCTCGCTGGAAGTGTCGAATGTCGCCACGGTTCCAGGCGGGATCGGCGGGATCGGGATTGGGTTCACCGACTCCGTTTGCGACAGGTCATGGGAAATTTTCGAGTTGTAGGTCAGCGCCACGCGCGCTGCGATCTCGGGCTTTTCCCAAGCCACACCAACGACGTAACCCAGCGCGGTATCCTTGTCGGCATTCACCTCGTAACCAGCCGCCGCCGGCACGGCAACGTCAGCGCTGAGCCGCTGAATACGCAGACCACCGATGGCGCTGAAGCCGCCGTCGAACTTGTAGCGCAACAAGGCAGTAATTGCCTCTGTGTCGGCTTTCGCGCGCAGAACGTCAGTGCGACCACCCGGGATCGGGTTCTGCGAGAGCGGGTAGTTCGAACCGTAGGCGATATCGGCACCGAACGGTTCGTCATAGATCAGCGCAAAGTCGAGTTGGTCGGTGAAGGCGTGCTTGTACGCGAGATGAGGCGAGAAGAAGTCGTTTGCAACGTTGCCCGAGTCAACGCCCAGCATCGTGCCGCTTACGCTTGGGTTGGTGTAGCCCAGGCGAAACTGTACGACGGAACCTTCCTCAAAGATAATGTTGATGCCTTGCCCACTACGGTCGATACCGCCGGCATGAGCGGCGGTCGCCCCTGCACAGAGCACGCACGCCTGTAACAGCGCTTTCTTCATGTATTCCTCCCTTTTCACTATCCGACGCCACAGTATTGTCTTGTGAGTGTCAGTGGCGGTGATTTCTGTGACCATTATTCACGGGGAGTTTAAAAAAACGTCAACCACTGACCATACGTTAGTTTCCGCCAGTGACCGAACGTCAGTTTTTGTGTGTGGTTTTTGCCAAAGTGCCTGATCCCGCGCGGCCTTCGGACCAGACATTCAGGAAGATGCCCGAGAAAATCACGACGGCGCCCAGCATGGTCCACTGATCCAAGGGTTCGTGATACAGCAGCATCCCAACAATGGCGATGGTCGGCAGGCGCGCGAAATCAAAGGGAATGACGACCGTGGCCGGAGCGATGGCAAGCGCGTTTGTAATGCAGAAATGGGCCAGCAGGCCGGCCAGCCCGACCAGCAACAACAGGGGCGCGCTTTGAGCGGTTGGCAGGACGATCTGCCCGTCCGCTCCGGCAACAGCAAGACCCATTACGGCCTGCATCGTAGTCAGCCAGAAAACGATGCATCCGATGCTGGCGAAACCTGTCAGCTTCTTCGTCGAAATCGTTGTAAGCGCAAAGAAAACAGCCGAGGAGGCCGCTGCAAGAACACCGGGCGTGAGCGGTGTGGCTCCGGGTCGGGCGACGATCAATATGCCTGCGAAACCTATGATTGCCGACATGACCCGCGTGGGTGTCAGGCGTTCGCCCAGCAGAAGCGGAGACAGAAGTACGACCCATATCGGTTGCGTAAATTCCATCGCAAAAACCTGCGCCAGCGGGATGACGCTGACAGCGTAGAACCACAGGTTTTGGCCCGCAAAATGCAACGAGTTTCGAACCGCGTGCAGACCCAGACGTTGTGTCGATACCTGGTGCCATTTGCCGGTTGCCGTCAAAACGGCCGAAACGACGATGACGCCGACAATGCTGCGGTACATCATGATTTCAAACGTGTCGTGCGTCAGGCTAAGCTCGCGCCCGGCAACGGCCATTGACGAGAAAGAAGCGATCGCCCCGGTCATCCACAGCGCGGTTTTGGCAATCATCGATTTGCTATCGCGCATGTTTCGATCCTTGGGCTGAGCGTGCGTTTGGCCACCGAACCAAAACCGACGCCGGTTCACAACAACAAAAAAGCCGGGTCAGCGCCCGGCTTTTGGTGTCATTCCCATTCGATCGTGCCCGGAGGCTTGGAGGTGATGTCATAGGTGCAACGGTTGATGCCCTTGACTTCGTTGATGATCCGGGTGGCGGTTTCGCCCAGGAATTCGTGGGTGAACGGGTAGTAATCGGCTGTCATTCCATCAACCGAGGTCACCGCCCGCAAGGCGCAGGCATAGTCATAGGTGCGCCCGTCGCCCATCACGCCGACTGTGCGCACCGGAAGGATCGCGACGAAGGCCTGCCAGATCTCGTCATACAGGCCGTGCTTGCGGATCTGGTCGATATAGATCGCGTCGGCCTCGCGCAGGATTTCCAGCTTTTCGCGGGTGATCTCGCCCGGGCAGCGGATGGCCAGACCCGGTCCGGGGAAGGGGTGGCGGCCGATAAAGCTGGGCGGCAGGCCCAGTTCACGGCCCAGCGCGCGCACTTCGTCCTTGAACAGTTCACGCAGCGGCTCGACCAGTTTCAGGCCCATCTTTTCGGGCAGGCCGCCGACGTTGTGATGCGATTTGATCGTGACTGACGGGCCGCCGGAAAACGACACCGATTCAATGACATCGGGGTACAGCGTGCCCTGGGCCAGGAACTCGGCGCCCTCGATCGTGTCGGCGTGTTTCTGGAACACGTCGATGAACAGCTTGCCGATGATCTTGCGCTTGGTCTCGGGGTCCGAGATGCCCTCGAGCTCGCCAAGGAACAGCTCGCTTTCATCCGCGTGGATCAGCTGGATGTTGTAGTTGTCGCGGAACATCGAGACGACTTCCTGCGCCTCGTTCTTGCGCAGCAGGCCGTGATCGACGAAAACGCAGGTCAGCTGGTCGCCGATCGCCTCGTGGATCAGAATCGCCGCGACCGAGCTGTCGACGCCGCCCGACAGGCCGCAGATCACCTTCTTGTCGCCGACCTGTTCGCGGATCTTGCGGATCATCTCGTCGCGATAGGCGCCCATGGTCCAGTCGCCCTTGAACCCGGCCAGTTTCACGAAATTCTCGTACAGTTTTGCGCCCTTGGGGGTGTGGTGCACCTCTGGGTGGAACTGAACGGCATAGAATTGGCGGCTGGTATCGGCGGTGATCGCGAAAGGCGCGTTGGGCGAGGTGCCGAACACCTCGAACCCCGGTGCGATTTGGCTCACATGATCACCGTGGCTCATCCAGACCTGTTCGTCGCCATCGGTGAACCAGCCCTCGAGCAGGTCGAGCTTGCCGCGCGGCGTCACGAAGGCCCGCCCGAACTCGGCGGTTCCATGGCCGCTTTCGACCTTGCCGCCCAGCTGGTGCATCATGACCTGCTGGCCATAGCAGATGCCAAGGATGGGAACGCCATACCCGAAGATCTCTTGCGGAACGCGCGGCGAACCTTCGCGAGTCACGCTGTCCGGCCCGCCGGAAAAGATGATGGCGCGCGGGGCCATGTCCCGCACGAAATCCATCGTGACGTTCTGGTAGGGGTGGATTTCGCAATAGACGTTCAACTCGCGCAGGCGGCGGGCGATCAGCTGCGTTACCTGGCTGCCGAAGTCGATGATCAGAAGGCGGTCATGGGATGTCTCGGTCATACCCGGCCTTTAGGTCGGAAGCCTTGCATGTGCAAGCGCCTTGACGTCATTTGGCGGGAAAGAGTGACGCGGAGCGCATTGAATGACCGGAATTTCACTCAGAAGGGCTGTGGCAATCGATGCGGAGCCCATCCGCCGATGCATCGAAGCGGCCTATGCCGCCGCGCGCCAGTCCGTTCCCGACCTGCCGGATGTGACCGAGGGGGTCGAGGAGGACATTCGGGACCGGAACGTCGTTGTGGCCGTGGATAAAGCATCCTTGCAGGGTGTCGTGGTTTTTGGTTTCGAAAGAGAAACCGCGATGATCTTCAATCTGGCCGTTTCACCGGATGCGCAGGGGCGGGGCATTGCTCGTCGGCTGCTCGATTTGGTCGCGACAGAGGCTCGCGAAAACGGGGTTTGGAACATGCGCCTGACAACCCACCGCCTGATGGCGGACACCCGCGCGATGTACCGTCATCTTGGGTGGCAGGAGACCGGGCACGAGGGGAACAAGGTTTATTTCAGCAAACCAACCTGACGCCCCGTAAGGCCTGTTGCTGGTGCTGGACCGTGCGGAATATGTCGCTTTTCCCCCTATTGCGCCGGAATCCACATCTGGTGAAGTCGCGGCATCTTGTAACAAGCAATCCAATCTAAACTTTCACACGGGATCATCTCATGACAGAGGCAAGCACCCGACGCAGAGCGCGTGGTGGCGGAGGCGCCGCCCGCCGGGCCGAGCGTACCGCGGTTCGGATCGAAACGGCGAAGTATATCGAACGCAACATTCCGAACTTCGAGATCCTCAATGACGAAGCATTGGAGATCATCGAGGCCAATGCAGAAACCGTGCTGGAGGAGGTCGGCGTCAATTTCGTCGACAACCCCGCGGCGCTGGAACGCTGGCGCGATGCCGGGGCCGACATCGACGGTGAGCGCGTTCGCATTCCGCGAGGTCTGGCCCGCGAACTGATCAAGACCGCACCCAAGGAATTCACGCAGCACGCGCGCAACCCGGAAAAATCGGTGGTGATCGGCGGGCGCAACCTGGTGCTGGCGCCGGTCTACGGACCGCCTTTCGTGCGGGACGCACAGGGTGGCCGCCGCTATGCCACGATGGACGATTTCAACAAGTTCGTGAAACTGGCCTACATGTCCAAATGGCTGCACCATTCGGGCGGCACCGTCTGCGAACCCACCGACATACCGGTGAACAAGCGGCACCTCGACATGCTGATGGCGCATATGACGCTGTCTGACAAACCCTTTATGGGTTCGGTGACCGATCCCAGCCGGGCGCAGGATTCGGTCGAGATGTGCGAGATTCTGTTCGGCAAGGAGTTCGTTCAGGAAAACACCGTGATGACCTCGCTTACCAACATCAACTCGCCGATGACGTTCGACGACGTGATGATGGGGTCGCTGGAAGTCTATGCGCGCAACAATCAGGCCTGCATCATCTCGCCCTTCATCGTGGGCGGCGCGATGGCCCCGGTTTCGGTTGCTGGTACTCTGACGCAGGTGCTGGCCGAGGTGCTGGCCGGCATCGCCTACAGCCAGATCGTCCGCCCGGGTGCACCGGCCATTTTCGGCGCATTCGTGTCGTCGATCGACATGAACTCTGGCGCACCGACCTTCGGCACGCCCGAAGCCGCGCATATCACCTATGGCGCCGGTCAGTTGGCGCGCCGTCTGGGTGTTCCCTACCGCTCGGCCGGGTCGTTCTGCGGGTCCAAGCTTCCGGACGCGCAGGCGGCTTACGAGACTGCGAATTCGCTGAACATGGGTCTGCTGTCAGGCGTCAACTTCATGTTGCATGCATGTGGCTGGCTCGAAGGCGGTCTGGTTGCGGACTTCGAAAAATTCGTCATGGATGCCGATCAGTTGGGAGCGCTTCATGCGTTGGCCAACGGGGTGGCCTATGATGAAAACGCGCAGGCCATGGACGCGATTCGTGAAGTGGGGCCGGGTGGTCACTATCTTGGTTGTGCGCACACCCAGGCCAATTTCCAAAGCGCCTTCTGGAAGACCGACCTGCTGGACTACAAACCCTTTGAAACATGGGAAGAAGAGGGCGCGCGGGACACGCGCATGTTGGCCTCGGCCCGGGTCGAGCATCTGCTGGCCAACTACCAGCAACCGCAACTCGACCCGGAAAAACTGGCGGCACTAACTGCCTATGTCGAGGAAAAGAAAGCGTCCATGCCCGACGCCTTCACTTGACGACATGAAGTTCCGGGGCGCGGCTGGCTTGATGCAGTCGCGCCTCACCAATCAGTGCGATCAGTAGGTCCAGGTGGCGCACCAGCGAATACGCGGCGTCGCCCGAGCGTCGTTGGTCGTCGACGCTCCGCTCCATCTCCAACAGTCGCATCAAGGCCGCTCCGGTTCCCGGTAGCGCGCCATAGCCGAACAGGCGCTGCAAGTGGCGGTCACGGTCGTATTCCTGTGCTCCGACCTTGGCTGCCCGAGACAGCAGCCGCGGGCGGCGGAGGGCGGTGATCATGGTCATCAGGTCCTGCATTTCGGCGTTCCTCTGTTCGTTTTTTTGCCTGCAGCAATGTGACACAACTCAAGCGGGTGTTGCCGTGATTGAGCTCGCGCCGAACGATGGTTTCACGACTGTTTATCTTTTTGAATCAATTCTGGTCAGAGCCGTTGGAGGTTAACGAACGAGTAACGAAAGCAACTCTAGGTAGATTTGATTAACACTTTATCCGACGGCGGACAGTGGCAGTTTGATTGTCGACGAGGGCGAATAACGATGGAAAACAGCACCGCATTCACCGTTCCAGCTTGGGTTCCCGAAGGGGCACAGCGATACTTGGCCCATACCGAGGCGGGACGGTCGATCCGGGATCTGGCGCGGTCGGCCGGGTGTCACGCGTCAACCATTCTGCGACAGATCCGAAGGATCGAAATGCGCCGCGACGATCCCTTGGTGGATGCAGCATTGCAGTCGCTGGCGGAAACACACTTTCCCGGTGCGGGGAATGAAGCGGCCTCTGATCCCTTGTTCGGCGTCGGCGATGATCCTCATCGCATTCCCAATACGGAAGACGAGGCGTTCGAGCGCGAGGCTTTGCGGGTGCTGCGGCGCCTTTGCGAAACGGGTGCGGTTCTGGCCGTGGCCGAGGACATGGAAAAGGCGGTCGTTGTCCGCGACAGCGGCGAGGGTGGTACAACTCGGACCGCCGTTGTTGATTGCAAGACCGCTCAGGCCCTGGCTCTGAAAGACTGGATCGTTTGTGACAATCCGGGGCGTGTGTCGCGTTACCGGATCACGCAAATGGGCCGAACCGCATTAAGCCAGTTGATTGCCGATGCCGAAAACCGCGCGCGGACACAGACAGAATATGGAATGGCCGAGGCACCGGCGAAGTTCAAAACGCGCAGTCAAGCCGACGAGAAGCGTTCACGGCGCATCCGCTATTGCGCAGCGGAGAGCCCCCTGATTGCCTTGTCGCGGCGACGCGACCGGGATGGAAAGCCGTTTCTGGACGAAAGCCTGGTGCGCGCCGGAGAGCGACTGCGCGAGGATTTCGAGCTGGCCCAGATCGGACCGCGGGTCACGCAGAACTGGGACCGGTTCCTTACCGCTGGCGGTCGTGCGGGTTTCGAAGGCGACGCGCCGGTTGCGCGCGGGTCGTCCGAGGCACGTGATCGCGTGGCCCGGGCCTTGTCGGACCTGGGTCCGGGTCTGAGCGACGTTGCGCTGCGGTGTTGTTGCTATCTGGAAGGCCTGGAACTGGCTGAGAAACGGATGGGCTGGTCGGCGCGCTCGGGGAAGATCGTGCTACGCATTGCGTTGCAGCGCCTCAAGCGCCATTACGAGAAGCAAGCAGAGTGTGACAGATTGATCGGCTGATCCAACTTGAGTCCGATTGGCCGGAGTTGCGGAAAACGCAGCAGGTGATAATCAGGGGTTATGAATTTTACCCTCAGACAACTGCAATACTTCCGCGCCGTGGCCGAGCAGCGCAACTTTGGCCGGGCCGCTCAGGTGTGTCATGTGTCTCAACCGGCACTATCGGTGCAGATCCGGGCTTTGGAAGACATCATGGGCGGACCGCTGTTTGAAAGGCGCGCCCGTGATGTTCTGCTGACACCGTTGGGGCGCGATGCACTTGAGCACGCACGGCGCATTTTGGGCGCGGCCGAACGGTTGGATCGGTTTGCGCGTGACAACTCCACCGGGCATCGCAGTCTGTCGGTCGGCTTGATACCGACGGTCGCACCGTATCTGCTGCCGGGTGTCTTGGCTGGTTTGCGGTCGGCGGATGTGTCCCTGCGCGTTCAGGTGCGAGAGGCGCGCACCGAGCGGCTGCTGTCGATGCTGACAGCGGGCGAGATCGACGCCGCCGTGCTGGCCCTGCCGGTAGGCGCGCGCGGCCTGGATGAGGTGCCCCTGTTCGAGGACCGTTTTCTGCTGGCCGGCAGCGAGACGCGCCTGAACAGCCTGACCGTCAGCCCCGACGCTCTGCGCCCGATCGACCTGAACGCAGCCCAGTTGATGCTGCTGGAAGACGGGCACTGCCTGACGGATCAGGCGCTTGAGGTTTGCGGACAGGACCGGACCAGCGCGCATATCAACATGGGCGCGTCGTCTTTGGCCACGTTGTCGCGATTGGTGGCCGAGGGGTTCGGCCTGACCTTGATTCCCGAGTTGGCGGCGCGTTCCGAGGCCGAGGCCGTACCTGGGCTGAAACTGCTGCGGTTCGGCGCCCCGGAGCCCGCGCGGCAGATCGGCCTTGTGCGGCGCGACTCGTCGGATGGAGCGGTGTGGTTCGATCAACTGGCCCAGGTGATCCGGCAGGTCGGCGAAAACATCGTGTCAGAAACCCGGAACTGAAAAGGGCCCGCGCGCGGCGAGCCCTTCGAGTGGAGGCGGGTTGACGGCTCAGGCCATTTCGGGCTGCTGCGCTTCTTCCAGGTGCTTCATCAGATTTTCGGGCGACGAAACGCCATAGGGGTCCTCGGGGCAGTTGTCCATCAGGCCGGGCTCTTCGAACCACGCCTCGACCACACCGTCGTTGATGATGGCGGCATAGCGCCACGAGCGCATACCAAAACCCAGATTGGCCTTGTCGACCAGCATACCCATCTTGCGAGTGAACTCACCCGACCCGTCGGGGATGACCTTGACGTTCTTCAGCCCTTGATCCTGCGCCCATTTGTTCATGACAAAGCTGTCATTGACCGACATGCAGTAGATCTCGTCGACGCCCTTGGCCTTGAACGCCTCGTAGTTGTCCTCGAACCCCGGCAGTTGGTAGGTCGAGCAGGTGGGCGTGAATGCACCGGGCAGCGAGAACAGGATGACCCGCTTGCCTGCGAAGTAGTCGGTCGTGGTCTTGTCTTCCCAGCGGAACGGGTTGGGCCCTTCGATCGAGTCGTCGCGCACGCGGGTGTGGAATGTCACGTCGGGCAGCTTGGCGCCGGTTTTCATGGGGCATCTCCTGTGATTCACATTTGTTCGGCCCGTGGGTTAAAACGATTCCAAACCGGCTTCAACACGGGATGTGCTGCGTTTGCGAATATCCTCTTATCTATCGAAATCATGTAGAAATTTGCGTTGATCTCCTAGAAAATCGCCCTCCTATTTTGCATCAGCGAAACGCTGACGCATGGCTGCTATGCACGGCTGGCGTAATACATCCGACCGGTTTATGTTATGCACCAACCAAATTGACCCAAAGTCAGGAAACCGGCCCCGTGCGCGATCTGAAAATCCCTGAACAACGTCACCCGGAAAAGGCGCATAAGCCCGACAATGCGCAGCCGAAAAAGCCCAACTGGATCCGGGTGAAAGCGCCCGGCGGCAAGGGCTATGCCGACACGCGCCGGATCATGCGCGACAACAACCTGGTCACCGTCTGCGAAGAGGCTGGCTGCCCGAACGTGGGCGAGTGCTGGAGCCAGGGCCACGCAACCATGATGATCATGGGCGAGATCTGCACCCGTGGCTGCACCTTCTGCAACATCGCCACCGGTCGCCCCGATGCGCTTGATGCGTTCGAGCCGGGCCGGGTGGCACATGCGGTGGAAAAGCTGGGTCTGAACCATGTCGTCATCACCTCGGTCGACCGTGACGACCTGGCTGATGGCGGGGCCGAGCATTTCGCTCAGACTATCCGCGCGGTGCGTCACCGCTCGCCCAAGACCACGATCGAGATTCTGACCCCGGATTTCCTGAAATGCGATCCGTCGGTTCTGGAAACCGTGGTCGCGGCCAAGCCGGACGTGTTCAACCACAACCTTGAAACCGTGCCGGGCCTGTACCCCGAGGTGCGCCCGGGCGCGCGCTATTTCCACTCGCTGCGTCTGCTGCAGAGGGTCAAGGAACTGGACCCGTCGATCTTCACCAAGTCGGGTATCATGGTCGGACTGGGCGAGAACGAACAGCAGGTGCGCCAGGTCATGGACGACATGCGCGCCGCCGATATCGATTTCCTGACCATCGGCCAGTATCTGCAGCCCACGCCGAAACACCATCGCGTGGACCGCTTTGTCACGCCCGAAGAGTTTGCGGCCTATGAAAAAGCCGCCTACGGCAAAGGGTTCCTGATGGTTTCGGCCACGCCCTTGACCCGGTCGTCTTACCATGCGGGCGATGATTTCGCGCGCCTGCGGGCGGCGCGGCAGAAAAAGCTGGGGCAGGCGTGACGCCCGAACGGCTCGCGCAACTGACTGCGCTGCGCCACGCTTTGCACCAACGCCCCGAGGTTTCGGGTGAAGAGGCTGAAACGGCGGCATTCATAGCCGAGCAATTGCGCGGTGTGACCGGCCGGGTTCTGACCGGGATCGGTGGGTACGGGGTCGCGGCCGTGTTCGACTCGGGCCAGCCGGGGCCCACCGTGGGCATTCGCTGCGAACTGGACGCGCTGCCGATTTTGGAGATGCCGGGCAAACCCTGGTACTCGCAGGTTCCGGGCAAGGGTCATCTGTGCGGGCATGACGGCCATATGGCCATGGTTCTGGGCGTCGCGCAGGACCTGGCGCAAACGCCCGTGACACGCGGTCGGGTCGTGCTGATCTTCCAACCCGCCGAAGAGACCGGACAGGGCGCGCGCGACTTTCGGAACGACCCGCAATACGCTGAAATGCAGCCGGATTTCCTGTTCTCCCTGCATAACCTGCCGGGGCTGGACCTGGGAGCGGTCGAGCTGTGCTCTGGCCCGGCCAATTGCGCCTCGCGCGGGATGCGGGTGCGGCTGACGGGCAAGACCTCGCACGCGGCGGCTCCGCAGGACGGCCTGTCGCCGGCCTCGGCCATGGCGCAGTTGATTCCGGCCCTGACCGCCTTGGGGCCGGGCGGAGAGCTGACCGAGGATTACGCACTGACCACCGTCACCCACGCCCAACTGGGGGCCCCGACATTCGGGGTGGCGCCCGGCGAGGCCGAGATATGGGTCACGCTGCGCACCGTCTCGGACGCACGTATGGGACAACTGGTCGATCAGGCCCAGGCGCTGGTCCGCAAGGCCGCCGCCGACGAGGGACTGGGTGTCGAGATCACCTATGACGACGTGTTCGACGCTTGTGTCAACCACCCCGAGGCCGTACAGATCCTGGCTCATGCCTGCGCCCAGGCCGGGGTGCAACCGCGCCTGACCACCGTGCCGCAAAGGTTCTCGGAGGATTTCGGGCAGTTCGCCAAAGGGTCGAAAACGGCCATGTTCTGGCTGGGGGCCGGGGTCGACCATCCGCAACTTCACAACCCCGACTATGACTTCCCCGATGCGCTGATCCCTGTCGGCGCGGGTATCTTTCTGGCGGCAATCCGTCAGGTTCTGGACGCGCCGGTCACGGCCTGAGCTTGCGCGGCTGGCTGGTTGCCCATTCGGGCCACCAGCCCATGTATTCAACGCCGGCAATCACCAGGCACAGCACGATCAGGCCCAGCACCAGCTTGACCCGCTGGTCCGAGGGCGGATTGCGCGCCCATCGGGACATTCGCAGAAGGTGGCGCAGGATCATGGGGCCTCGAATCCGCGGCGGGATCAGTCTTCGGTAAAGCGGACCTTGCCGATGAAGGGCAGGTTGCGGTTGCGTTGGGCATAGTCGATGCCATAGCCCACGACGAATTCGTCCGGGATTTCAAAGCCGATCCAATCGGCGCGGAAATCAACCTCGCGGCGGCTGGGTTTGTCCAGCAAGGCAATCGACTTGAGCCGTTTCGGCTGGCGGCTGCGCAGCAGGTTGGTGACGTGGTTCAGCGTGTGCCCCGTGTCGACGATATCTTCGACCACCAGTACGTCGCGCCCTTCAATTGCGCCGCGCAAGTCCTTGAGAATGCGAACTTCCCGGCTGCTTTCCATTGAATCGCCATACGAGGACGCCTCGAGGAAATCGACCTCGATCGGAAGGTCCAGTTCGCGCACCAGATCGGCGATGAAGACGAAGCTGCCGCGCAGCAGGCCTACGACCACCAGCTTGTCGGTATCGCCGAATTCGCGGGTGATTTCGCGGCACAATTCCTCGATCCGCGCCGCGATGGCCTTGGCCGAGATCATCTCATCTATCACATATGCGCGCTGGCTCATGGCTGCCCCCTTGATCTTTGGCGCGCAACATACGACATGACGCGCCATTGTCACGTTTCAAATGCCCAGGTTGCCATGCCCACTCATTCGGAAACCCGCCACCTCCCATACAGCGCGCAGCAGATGTATGATCTGGTTGCGGATGTGGCGAAATACCCCGAGTTTCTGCCTTGGTGCGCGGCAGCGCGGATCCGGCGGACCTATGCGGCGGGCGAGGCGCAGGTGATGGAGGCCGACTTGGTGATCTCGTTCAAGGTGTTCCGCGAACGGTTCGGCAGTCGGGTGACGCTGTTCCCCGAGCAGAAGAAGATCGACACCGAATACCTGGACGGTCCATTCAAATACATGAAATCCGACTGGCATTTCGAAGACGCCCCCGAGGGCGGCTGCAACGTCTCCTTCCACGTGGATTTCGAGTTCAAGAACGCCGTGTTGCAGGGCATCATCGGCGTGGTCTTCAACGAGGCGATGCACCGGATCGTGCGCGCCTTCGAGCAGCGCGCGGTCAGCCTCTACGGCTGAGGGTTTACCCGGCGCGGGCGCGCGTTAGACTGCGCCGCATGAATGATTTCACACGCGCTCTTTCCGAATTCGCCGCAGGCCCGGTCAAGACAACCGCGCAGGCGCGGATCGTCACGTCTTTGTCCGCGCTCGACTGGCTGGCGGTCGGGCGCGCAGGCGTCAACGAACCGGTCTCTCGCATCCTGCGAGGGATGGTGCTGGACGAAGGCGGGGCCGGACAGGCCACCCTGTTCGGCGGCGGGGCCGCGCCAATGCGCGCTGCGGCTTTGGTCAACGGCACGGTGTCGCATGCGCTGGACTATGACGACACGCATTTCGCCCATATCGGCCACCCCTCGGTGGCGGTGTTTCCCGCCGCGCTGGCCGTGGCCGAATGGCAGGATCAGCCCATCGTCGATTTGCTCGAGGCGGCCTTGGTGGGGATGGAACTGTCCATCCGCATTGGCCTGTGGCTGGGGCGGGGGCATTATCAGGTCGGGTTTCACCAGACCGCAACGGCGGGGGCGTTCGGAGCGGCCGTGGCGGCCGCCCGCCTGCTGGGATGCGAAGCGGCGGACATGCGCCGGGTTCTGGGGCTGACCGCGACCCGGGCGGCGGGCCTCAAGGCGCAGTTTGGCACCATGGGCAAGCCCTACAACGCGGGGCAGGCGGCTGCGGTCGGGGTCGAGGCCGCGCTGCTGGTGCAGCGGGGGTTCGTTCCCAATCCCGATGCCCTGACCGGACCGTTCGGGTTTGGCGCAACCCATCACGGTGCCGATGACACCGCTGCAGCTCTGTCGGGGCTTGGGGATGAGTGGCGGTTCGAAAGCGTCAGCCACAAGTTCCACGCTTGCTGCCACGGGCTGCACGCCGCGCTTGAGGCTGCGCGCGATCTGGACATCGCCGAACCCGAGGTGGCCGAGATCAAAATCCGCACCCATCCGCGTTGGATGAGCGTCTGCAATCAGACCGCGCCGACAACCGGGCTGGGCGCCAAGTTTTCCTATCGGACGGTGATCGCCATGCAGGCATTGGGATACGATACCGCCCTGCCTGAAAGCTACACGGACAAGGTCTGCGCCGATCCGCGCCTGCAATCGCTGCGCGACCGGATCACGGTCGAAGCGGACGAAACGCTGTCCGAGACCGAGGCCCGCGTGGCGCTGCTGCGGCGGGACGGAGTACGGCGCGAGGCGACCCACGATTTGGCCGCACCGATAGCCTTGTCCGACCGCGAGGATCGCGTGCGCGGCAAGGCCGCCAAGCTGATCGGCGCGGACGAGGCCGACGCGATCTGGTCGATGCTGCGCACCGGCGGGCGCGCAGCGGATCTGGCAAAACGACTGGTTGATTAGACCACGCGCCAGTGAAGCGGGAAGCCGGGGTCGAACACGGTGACCGGGCCATCGCGTGTTTCGATCTTGTCGGGGTAGGTGACCGGTTCGCCCTTCTGCAGGGTGATGGTCTGATCGTTGACGGGCAGCCGGTAGAACCTGGGCCCGCTGACTGAGGTGAACCCTTCCAATTTGTCCAGCGCACCCGCGCGGTCAAAGACCTCGGCCACCAGCGACATGGTGTTCGTGGCGGTGAAACATCCCGCGCAGCCGCAGGCCATTTCCTTGTTGGCGTCGGTATGCGGGGCGCTGTCAGTCCCCAGAAAGAACCGTTCGTCGCCCGAAGTCGCGGCATCGACCAGCGCCTTGCGGTGCTCTTCGCGTTTGGCGACGGGCAGGCAGTAGTAGTGCGGCTTGATCCCGCCAACCAGAATGTGGTTGCGGTTGATGATCAGGTGATGTGCGGTGATCGTTGCGCCCAGGTCGGTTTCGTTCGCGCGCACATACTCCACGCCGTCGACGGTGGTGATATGCTCCATCACCACGCGCAGGCCCGGCGTGGCCTTGCGGATCGGGTCCAGAACGCGGTCGATGAACACCGCCTCGCGGTCGAAGATGTCGATCTCGGCATCGGTGACCTCGCCGTGCACGCAGAGCGGCAGGCCGATCTCGGCCATCCGGTCCAACACGGGGCGCACCTTGTCGAAATCCCGCACGCCCGAGGCCGAGTTGGTCGTGGCCCCCGCCGGGTACAGCTTGACCGCCTTGACCAGACCGCTTGCGTGGGCCGCGGCCATGTCGTCGGGGTCGGTATCCTCGGTCAGGTACAGGGTCATCAACGGCTCAAAGCTCATGCCTTCGGGCAGGGCGGCCAGGATACGGTCGCGGTAGGACGCGGCCTGAGCGCCGGTGACCACAGGGGGCACAAGGTTGGGCATGATGATGGCTCGCGCGAAATGGCGGGCGGTTTCGGGCAGGACGGCCTGCAGCATGGCGCCATCGCGCAGATGCAGGTGCCAGTCATCGGGGCGGCGGAGCGTCAGAGTATCGGTCATGGCGCCGGGCTAGCACAGGCAGGCCGCACGGGAAAGTGACAACAAACCTTGCCAGGCGACCAGATTGCCGCAAGTCCCGGAAAGATCACGGTCTTGACGCGCAGCGGCAGCCATGACCTGTTGTGCCAAGGGAGATTGAGAAACATGAGCCAGCCAGATTCCATCGATGCCGTTCAGAAGATGCTGGGCGAACAGGGCTATGTCTGTGGCCGCGCCCTGGCCACCGTGGTGTTCCTGTCGCTGAGACTGGGCCGGCCGCTGTTTCTGGAGGGCGAGGCGGGTGTCGGCAAGACCGAGATCGCCAAGGCTTTGGCCGCTGGACTTGGCCGCCGCCTGATCCGGCTGCAGTGCTATGAAGGGCTCGATGCGTCCTCGGCCGTCTATGAATGGAACTTTCCCGCCCAGATGGTGGCCATCCGCACCGCCGAGGCGGTCGGCGGGTCCGACCGGAAGGGCCTGCAGGAGGAGCTGTTCAGCGGCGACTATCTGATCCGCCGCCCGCTGCTCGAGGCGATGGAGCCCGACCCGGCTGGCCCGCCGGTGCTGCTGATCGACGAGTTGGACCGCACCGACGAACCGTTCGAGGCCTTCCTGCTGGAGGCGCTGAGCGATTTCCAGGTGACAATCCCCGAGATCGGCACGATCAAGGCGCCCGAACCGCCCATCGTCATCGTCACGTCGAACCGCACGCGCGAGGTACATGACGCGCTCAAGCGCCGCTGCCTGTACCACTGGGTCGACTACCCCGATTTCGACCGCGAGCTGGAGATCCTGCACGCCCGCGCGCCCGAGGCCGCCGAGGCGCTGAGCCGTGAAGTGGTGGCCTTTGTCCAGCATCTGCGCACCGAGGACCTGTTCAAGAAACCCGGCGTGGCCGAAACCATCGACTGGGCAAAGTGCCTGCTGGCGCTGGACGTGATCAACCTCAGCCCCGAGGTGATCGGCGACACGCTGGGCGCGATCCTGAAATACCAGGACGACATCCAGAAACTGCAGGGCTCTGAGGCCAAGCGCATTCTGGATCAGGCCAAAGCCACGCTCGAACCGGTCTGATGTCGTCGCGGCGCCAAAACACTCCGGGGGCCTAGCGATGGCCGAACAGCTTCCGCTGGATATCCCGGCCGATCCGAAACTGGCGCAGAACATCACCCATTTCGCGCGCGCCTTGCGCAAGGCCGGGCTGCCGATCGGCCCCGGCCGTGTGGTCGACGCCATCCGCGCGGTGCAGGCGGCGGGCTTTACCCGCAAGCAGGATTTCTATTGGACCCTGCACGCCTGTTTCGTGAACCGGCCCGAGCATCGCACCGTGTTTGCCCAGATCTTCCGCCTGTACTGGCGCGACCCGCGGTATCTTGAGCACATGATGTCGATGATGCTGCCGGCCATTCGCGGAGTTCAGGAGGAACGCATGGCCGAAGCGGGCGAAAAACGCGCGGCCGAGGCCCTGCTGGACGGTGTCGAACGGGACGAGCCCAGGGACGTCGAGCAAGAAGGCGAAAGCGAAATCGAGATTGATGCCACGCAGACCGCCTCGTCCGAAGAACGGCTGAGGTCGCTGGATTTCGAACAGATGAGCACCGCGGAAACCGCACAGGCCAAGCGCATTCTGGCGCGGCTGCAACTGCCGGTGGACCCGATCGCCTCGCGCCGGGGACAGGCCAGCCATCTGGGCCAGCGGATCGACCGGGCGCGCACCTTGCGCGCGGCCATGCGTCAGGGCGGCGAGATGCGACAGATTGCGCTGGTCAAACCGAAACCGCGCTGGCCCAACTTGATCGCGCTGTGTGACATCTCGGGGTCGATGAGCCAGTACAGTCGCATCATCCTGCACTTTCTGCACACGGTCTCGAACGCCAAGGGGGCCGGCTGGGCCAAGGTGCATGCATTCACCTTCGGCACGCGGTTGACGAACATCACGCGGCACCTGCATCAGCGCGACGTCGATGCGGCGCTGGCCGCCGCCGGGGCCGAGGCGCAGGATTGGGAGGGCGGCACGCGCATCGGTGAATGCCTGCACCAGTTCAACCGGGACTGGTCGCGCCGGGTGATGGGGCAGGGGGCCGTCGTGCTGCTGATCACCGACGGGCTGGAGCGGGGTGACCCCGACCTGCTGCAAAAAGAGATCGAACGCCTGCACCTGTCAGCCCGGCGGCTGATCTGGCTGAACCCGCTGCTGCGCTGGGACGGGTTCGCGCCCAAGGCGCAGGGCGTCGCCACCATGCTGCCGCATGTGGACAGCTTCCGCGCCGGTCATTCGATTGCATCGCTTGAGGATCTGGCCGCCGTGATCTCAACACCCGACGACCAGGGAGAAAAAGCGCGGTTGTTGGCCGCGCTTTCAGGCTAACGTTACTGCAGTTGCTTTTCGTTGCACTCGCGCGCCATTTCCATGGCCTTGTAGGTGCCGGTCAGATCGACGGTGAAGCCAAAGGACTTCTCGGGAAACACCGCCATGACCTTTTGCTTGGCCAGGTCGTCGGCGAATTGCGGGTCGTCCGACAGGACATAGCCGCCCGAATACCCCTTGGTGATGTTGCCCTTCATGCCGGTCGCCTCGCCGACATACAAGTTGTCGCCCAACAGGATCGCGACGGCCTCCTTGTCTCCGCGCTTGATGTCGGTTTCCGCCTTGGTAAACACACCGACATATCCAACGCTGCGGTCTTCGGTCAGACCCATCTGCACCACGTTCTCGGCATCATCGACCGCTTCGATCAGGCATGACTTTTTGTCCTTGTCGACAAAGACCTTCCAGCCCTCGACCTCTCCGTAGCGTTCGAAAGTGTCGGCCCAGGCGCTGCCTGCAATCAATGCCGCTGCGCCGATGGTTAGTGTAAATATCTGTTTCAAGACATTGTCTCCTTTACGAAATCTCTTGCGTCAATTCGGCCGCAAGTCGGGCCTGACCGCAGGCTAGTCGGCGTCCGAAAAACAATCAAATGTTTGATTGTCTGGCGCGGACTTCGGCCGAAACCTGCCTTCTGCGTCACATGACGAACCAAGTTGGCAGGGTCGGTGTCCGAGATAATCCACCTGAGAACGCGCCCCTTGCTTTTCATCGCGTCAATCCTGCTTATGTTGATGCGAACCACCGCGGGAGGGTCCGATGGACAGATTTGACAACAGTCCGGAAACGGCATTGGCGTGGTTTCGCGAGGGTCGCGGCGCGGTTCTGGCGACGGTCGTCGAAACCTGGGGCAGCGCACCCCGGAGGGTGGGGGCCCAGTTGGTCATTGCAGGTGATGGTCGAATCGAAGGCTCGGTCTCGGGTGGCTGTGTCGAAGGCGCGGTGATCGTCGAGGCGCTTGAAGCCATCGAAGAAGGCGAGGCGCGCCTGCTGGAATTCGGCGTCACCGACGAGGATGCCTTTGCCGTCGGGCTGGCCTGCGGCGGCACGATCCGGGTTCTGGTCGAGCCGGTGGGCGCGGTCCTGCCCGAACCGATGCTGGCCGAACTGGTGGCGGCGCGGGCGCGGCGCGAACCGTTGGCCTATGAGGTCAATGTCGAAACCGGCCACCGCGCGCTGCGGCGCAACGCCTATGCGGACCGGCTGCGCATGGATCGCTCGGGGTTCGAAGAAGATGGTCGGACCTTCGTGGCCGTGCACAACCCGCCGCTGCGGTTGATCGTGGTGGGCGCGGTCCATATCGCGCAGGCGCTGGTCCCGATGGCGCGGATCGCGGGCTATGACCCGATCATCATCGATCCGCGCGAGGCGTTTGCGTCCAAATCCCGTTTTCCCGGTGAAAAGCTGCTGACCGACTGGCCGGACGAGGCCGTGGCTAGCATCGGTCTGGATTCGCGCACGGCGATGGTTCTGCTGACCCACGACCCCAAGCTGGATGATCCGGCCCTGCAGACTGCGCTGGACTCGGACGTGTTCTACATCGGCGCGCTTGGGTCGTCGCGCACCCATGCCAAACGGGTGCAGCGGATGACCGAGGCAGGCTTCTCGGCGGAGCAGCTGCAGCGCATCCACGGGCCGATCGGTCTGGATATCGGCGCGGCCGGACCGGCCGAGATTGCCGTTGCGATCATCGCGCAGATGACAGCCGTGCTGCGGGGCAAGGCATGAGGTTCGGCCCTATACCGGTTGCGGACGCGAAGGGCGCGATCCTTGCGCATTCGGTCATGGCTGGCACGAAAAAGCTGCGCAAGGGAATGATGCTGGACGATACGCATGTCGCCCTGTTGGCCGAGGCGGGCGTGTCCGAGGTGGTGGTCGCGCGGCTGGAACCCGGCGACTGTCACGAGGACGAGGCCGCGCGCCATTTGGCTGCGGCACTGACCCCGGATCCGAAGCGGGCCAACTTGCGCGTGACCGAGCCGTTCACGGGGCGTGTCAACCTGATTGCGGATCACGCGGGCGTAGCTTTTCTGGGCGTTGAGGCTCTGCTGGCGTTCAATCAGGTCAACCCGATGATCACGGTGGCCACCGTTCCTCAGCATCAGCAGATGGGTGCGGGTGGCATGGTTGCCACGATCAAGGTCATTTCCTACGCGGTGCCGCTGGTGGACGTTCAGCGTGCGGCGGAGCTGGCCAGGGGGGCCATTCGCCTGGCTACGCCGATATTTGGCAGCGCCGGGTTGGTGGTGACCGACATCCCCGGCGGGCCGCCCAACGACAAGGGCATCGCCGCGATGCGCGGCCGGGTCGAGGCCCTGGGTCTGAGCCTGGACGACGTGCAGATCGTTCCGCATGCGGTTGATGCTCTGGCGCAGGCATTGACCCGGATGAATACCGATATCGTCATGATCCTGACTGGCTCAGCCACATCCGATGGCGAGGACGTGGCGCCGCAGGCCGTTCGGCGCGCGGGAGGGCAGGTGGACCGTTTCGGTATGCCGGTTGATCCGGGCAACCTGTTGTTTCTCGGGGCTTTGGGCAAGCGGCCGGTCATCGGTTTGCCGGGATGCGCACGCTCGCCCGCGTTGAACGGGGCCGACTGGGTGCTGTCGCGGGTGGCCTGCGGGATCCCGACCACGGGTGCCGATATCGCGGCGATGGGCGTCGGTGGTCTGCTCAAGGAAATCCCGACCCGTCCGCAACCCCGGGCCAAACGCAAAGTGACGTAACGGCAGTTTCGCCCCGCTGGCGACCTGCGATATGTGTTAGCTCTTTGCTCCCAAGAGACGGGTTGGAAACGGCCAAGATTTTTGTTCTCAAACGACTTTTCCCGTGTTTAACTCGGGCCAAGGATAAATACGAAAATGGGAGGAACTTATGACACAGGTCTCAATGACCGTGAACGGAAAGACCGTGAGCGGTGATGTCGAAGGCCGGACGCTGCTGTCCAGTTTTTTGCGCGATCACCTGTCGCTGACCGGTACCCATGTGGGCTGTGACACGGCCCAATGCGGCGCCTGCGTGGTTCATGTGAACGGCGAGGCGGTCAAGTCCTGCAACATTCTGGCGCTCGAAGCCGACGGGGCCGATGTCGGCACCATCGAGGGGCAGGCCGACCCGGACGGATCGCTGAACGTGATCCAGCAGGCGTTCCAGGATCATCACGGCCTGCAATGCGGTTTCTGCACGCCCGGCATGGTGATGTCGGCTGCGGCCCTGCTGAAGGAAAACCCGCGCCCGACCGAGGCCGAAATCCGCAAATACCTGGAAGGCAACCTGTGCCGCTGCACCGGGTACCACAACATCGTCAAGGCGATCATGGCCGCGTCCGGCCAGGACGTCAGCCACATCGCCGCCGAGTGATGCCGCTGCGGGCGTGACTGAAAGCGCCCGTGGGTTGACAGGGATGCGCCCAAGCATCCGTTTATGGGAGGAGAACAAGCAATGCCCAAAGACAGTGGCATCGGAGCCAGTTCCAAGCGCCGCGAGGACGTGCGCTTTTTGACCGGAGCGGGCAATTACACCGACGACATCAATATCCGCGGTCAGGCCTATGTGTATTTTCTGCGATCCGACATCGCGCATGGCCGGATCAAAAGCATCGACACGTCCGCCGCCGAGTCCATGCCCGGGGTGGTCCGGGTGTTTACCGGCAAGGATTTCGAAGGCGTGGGCGGCATGCCCTGCGGCTGGGAGGTGACCGACAAGCACGGCGCGCCCATGCAGGAACCGCCGCACCCGATCCTTGCGCAAGGCAAGGTGCGCCATGTGGGCGACCCGATCGCGGCCGTCGTGGCCGACAGCCTGGAACAGGCCCGCGACGCGGCCGAGGCGATCGACGTCGACATCGAGGAACTGCCCGCCGTTCTGGACATGAAAGCCGCCGCCGAAGAGGGCGCGCCGCTGGTCCATGACGATCTGAAAAACAACATTTGCTATGACTGGCAGCTGGGCGAGGCCGACGATGCCAAGGTGAACGAGGTGTTCGCCAATGCGGCGCATGTCACCACCTTGGAACTGGTGAACAACCGTCTGGTCGCCAACCCGATGGAGCCGCGCGTGGCCGTGGCAGAATACAGCCGGGGCACGGATGAATACACGCTCTATACCACCTCGCAGAACCCGCATGTGATCCGACTGCTGATGTGTGCCTTCGTGCTGGGCTTGCCCGAGCACAAGGTCCGCGTCGTGGCTCCGGATGTGGGTGGCGGTTTTGGCACCAAGATCTTCCACTACGCAGAAGAGGCGTTCTGCACCTTCGCCGCCAAGGCCTGCAACCGCCCGGTCAAGTGGACGGCCAGCAGGTCCGAGGCGTTCATGTCGGATGCACAGGGACGCGACCATGTCAGCAAGATCGAGCTGGCGCTGGATGCCGACAACAATTTCGTCGGGCTGCGGACAAACACTTTTGCCAATCTGGGCGCGTATCTGTCGACCTTTTCCAGTTCGGTGCCAACCTGGCTGCACGGGACGCTGATGGCGGGCAACTACAAGACGCCGGTCATTCAGGTGAATGTGCGGGCGATGTTCACCAACACCGTGCCGGTGGATGCCTATCGCGGTGCGGGCCGCCCCGAGGCGACCTATCAGCTGGAGCGCGTGATCGACAAAGCCGCGCGCGAGCTGGGTGTCGATCCGGTGGCGCTGCGCCGGCAGAACTTCATCACGCAGTTCCCCTATGACACGCCGGTGGCGCTGACCTATGACACCGGCGACTACAACGGCACCATGGACAAGCTGGAACAGGCCGCCGATTTCGCCGGCTTCCCGGCACGTCGCGCCGAAAGCGACGCGCAGGGCAAGCTGCGCGGCCTGGGCGTGAACTGCTATATCGAGGCCTGCGGCATCGCGCCCTCGAACATCGTGGGGATGCTGGGGGCGCGTGCGGGTCTCTATGACGCGGCGACCGTGCGGGTGAATGCCACCGGCTCGATCAGCGTCATGGTGGGTGCGCATAGCCACGGGCAGGGGCACGAGACGGCCTTTCCGCAGGTCGTGGCCGACATGATCGGCATCGACGAGTCGATGGTTGAAATCGTGCACGGCGATACCTCGAAAATCCCGTTCGGCATGGGCACCTATGGGTCGCGCTCGCTGGCGGTTTGTGGATCGGCGATGGTCAAGGCGACCGAGAAGGTGATCGACAAGGCCAAGAAGATCGCGGCGCACCTGCTGGAGGCGTCCGAGGCCGATATCGAGCTGAAGGATGGCCAGTTCACCGTGGCCGGCACCGACAAGTCGGTGGCCTGGGGCGATGTGACCCTGACGGCCTATGTTCCGCACAACTTCCCGCTGGAGGTCGAGCCGGGGCTGGAGGAGACCGCGTTCTATGATCCGGCCAACTTTACCTTCCCGGCCGGTGCCTATGCCTGCGAGGTCGAGGTTGACCCCGAGACCGGGCAGGTGACCATCGAACGGTTCACCGCGGCGGATGATTTCGGCAACATCATCAACCCGATGATCGTTGACGGTCAGGTGCATGGCGGCATCGGACAGGGGATCGGTCAGGCCCTGCTGGAAAACTGCGTCTATGACGAAAACGGCCAGCTGTTGAGCGCGTCCTTCATGGACTATGCCATGCCGCGGGCCGATGACGTGCCGTTCTATACCGTGGATCATTCGAGCCAGACGCCATGCACGCACAACCCGCTGGGCGTGAAGGGCTGCGGCGAGGCCGGGGCGATTGGATCGCCGCCTGCGGTGGTCAATGCCGTGATCGATGCGCTGCAATCGGGCGGCAAGGCGGTGGACCACATCGATATGCCGGTCAGCCCGTCGCGTGTTTGGGCGGCGATGAACAGCTGAGTGGAGAGGTTGGTGTGCGAGGGGCCAGCCCCTCGCGCTCCCTGGTCAATCAAATGCCAGATGAAGGGCGGTTCCGCGCCTTTCGGAAAGGAAAAGCGAAATGTACAATTTCGAGTTCAAGAACCCCTCGACCATTGCTGATGCGGTTGCCGCGTTGGCGGGAGAGGATGCACAGGCGTTGGGGGGCGGTCAGACCCTGATCCCGACGATGAAGCAAAGACTGGCCTCACCCGCGACGCTGGTGAGCCTGGGTGCCATTCCCGAGTTGAAGGGCGTCTGCATCGAAGATGATGGGTCGATTTCGATTGGAGCGGCGACCACGCATGCCACGGTAGCAGCAGAAGTTGCGGGCAAGTATCCCGCGCTGGCTGATCTGGCGGGGCATATCGGTGATCCTGCCGTTCGCAACAGAGGCACGATAGGCGGGTCACTGGCCAACAACGATCCGGCGGCCTGCTACCCCGCAGCTGCATTGGGGTCAGGCGCGACCATTCGTACGAATGCGCGCGAAATCGCCGCGGATGACTTCTTTCAGGGCATGTTCACGACAGCGCTGGACGAGGGCGAGCTGATCACGACGGTCCGGTTCCCGGTACCGCAGGCAGCGAGTTACCAGAAGTTTCTGCAGCCTGCCTCGCGCTTTGCGCTGGTGGGTGTTTTCCTTGCCCGCTTCGCGGACGGGGTGCGCGTTGCCGTGACCGGAGCCAGCGAAGACGGCGTGTTCCGTTGGAGCGAAGCCGAGCAGGCGCTGAGCAAGGAATTCCGGCCCGATGCCCTTATGGATCTTCGGGTCAACCCGATGAACATGATCGGAGATCTGCACGGCAGCAAAGACTACCGCGCGCACTTGGTGGGTGTCATGACCCGGCGGGCGGTTCAAGCCTGCATGTAACGCGGTCGCGGTGACTGCTTTGGGCCCCGGACGTGTTCCGGGGCCTATTTCTTTTTCGCGACACGCGGAAGCCTTTTGGGCTGCCAGTAGGCTCCGGCATCCTCGCGCGCTTTCTGATAGTCCTGAACCCGGTGATAAGCCGCGTCGCCCTTGACTGCGAAAAGGTGGCTTAGAAGAACCTCGAGAACGGCCATCGCTCCGGAGAAGCTAGAGAACTGATGCTGTGATCGGGTGCTGACGGTCAGCCTCACGTCCGCCTCGACCCCCGGAGCAATGACATCGCTGTCGGACAGCAGTATAACGCGCATACCCTTTTCCCGGGCAAACCGGATGGCACGTATCGTGTCGGCCGAATAGGGATGAACGGTGATTGCGAACAGGCAGTCGGTTTCGCCCGCGCTCAGAAGGTCGTCGATGGCCGATCCCATATGCCTTGGGATCAACTGCATTCCCGGGTGGGCCATACGTCCGGCGTAGTGGACGTAATAGGCCAAGGCATAGCTTGCGCGGGTTGCGGTGACCAAGCACTGGGGAGCATCGGACATCAGGGTGACTGCGGATCTGACCTTGACCGGATCCAGCTGGCGTAACGAACGTGACACTACGTTCACTTCGTTGCGGGCATAACTGGCCTGTGCCGACGCAAAGGCATCGCCGGCATTCAACTGGGTCAGCCAATCCCGGCTGAGGCGGTCTTCGCTGTCTGTCACAAGATTCCTGCGGAAAGGGCGGCGAAAGGCTTCGAAGCCATCAAAACCAAGATGCTGCGCCAGGCGAACGATCACGTTTGTGCTGACGCCGATCTTTTCGGCAGACACGCGGATGGAGTCGATTCCGAAATCGCCCGGATGGTCGATGATGTATTTTGTTGCGGCCTGCAATTGGGCCGGCAAATGGTCGATCTCTCGGCGCAGCCGATCCATCAGGTGGCGAGTTGAGGGTGTCATGGTGGGAGAAAAACAAATGTTATGATTATTACAAGAGAAAAACATCCTCACACGAGCTAAGCACGCAAGAAACCGATAGGATGATTCAATGTCTGACACACAGGCTTCGTCGCTTCCGTATGTTTTGGTCGCACCGAACGGTGCGCGGCGCGGTCATGCGGATCACCCCGCCTTGCCGGTTTCGACCGGTGAGATTGTGGAGACGGCCATTGCCTGCCACGCGGCCGGGGCAAACGGGTTGCACCTGCATGTCAGGGATGGGCAGGGCGCGCATTCTCTGGATGCAGGGCGCTATCGGGAGGCTATGGCCGAGCTTGCCCGAACCGTGCCAACGATGGATGTTCAGATCACGACCGAGGCCACCGGTATCTTTGACGTTTCTGCGCAGTTGGAGTGCCTGCAGCAGGTGGCCCCGAAATGGGCCTCGATCTCGGTTCGGGAAATTGCGCGCGCGCCAGATCTGGCCCCGCGGGTCTATGCGCTGTGTGCGGAACAGGGAACTCGGGTGCAGCATATCCTCTACGATTCGACGGATGCGGATCTGCTGGAGCGATGGCAGTCGGATGGGATCGTGCGGCGCGAGCAGGAAGACCGCTTGCTGGTGCTGGGACGCTATGCCACCGGGCAGGAATCCCAACCGGCGGATCTGGACGCCTTTCCCGCTGCTCGTACGCCTTGGATGGTTTGTGCTTTCGGGCGTCTGGAACACGCCTGTCTGGCGGCTGCGGCCGCTCGTGGCGGCGATGTCAGGGTCGGTTTTGAGAACAGCCTGACGAACTCGGATGGAACCCGATGGACGGACAACGCGACCTCGGTCGCGGCGTTGATCGCTTTGCTGAAAGGGAAATGATATGAGCCATGTTTTTCCGCGCCACACCAAGGCGGAATTGCCGGTCGCTGTCGGCGGTGATGGGTGTTATTTGATCGACGCGCAGGGCAAACGGTATCTCGACTGTGGGGATGCGGCCGTGTCGTGCCTGGGACATTCAAACCCGGCAGTGATCCACGCGGTGCGGGAGCAGGTCCAGAAGATCGCTTTTGCCCATACTGGTTTCATGACCTCGGAACCGGCCGAAGCCCTGGCGGATCTCCTGATCCAGCACGCGCCCGGATCGTTGGACCGGGTCTATTTCGTGTCCGGCGGTTCCGAGGCGACCGAGGCCGCGATCAAGCTGGCGCGCCAGTACTTCCTTGAAATCGGGCAACCCGAGCGGTCTCGGGTTATCGCACGGCGGCAGAGCTATCATGGCAATACGCTGGGCGCGCTTTCAGCGGGCGGAAATGCATGGCGACGGGCTCAATTCGCACCAATGCTGATCGAGATGAGCCATATCGCGCCCTGCTACGAATACGCCGAAAAGCCCGAAGGCGAGAGCAGCTATGACTATGGCCAACGCGTGGCGAATGAGCTTGAGGTGGAGATCCTGCGGCTGGGCCCCGAGACCGTGATGGCGTTTATGGCGGAACCGGTGGTCGGGGCCACGTTGGGCGCCGTCCCCGCGGTCGAGGGGTATTACAAGCGGATCCGCGAAATCTGTGATCAATACGGCGTGTTGTTGATCCTCGACGAGGTCATGTGCGGCATGGGCCGGACCGGCCATCTGTTTGCCTGCGACCACGATGGGGTGGCGCCGGATATTCTTTGCATCGCCAAGGGCTTGGGGGCTGGATATCAACCCATCGGTGCCACGCTGTGCACCGATCGGATTTATGACGCCATCCGAAATGGCTCGGGTTTCTTCCAGCACGGCCATACCTATGTCGGACACCCGGTGGCCACGGCGGCAGCCCTGGCTGTTGTGACAGAACTTACCTCGCGCGATTTGCCGGCCCGTGCCTGCGACATGGGTGACAAACTGCAAGCCAAACTCGAGGCGGCCTTTGGCCAGCATCCCAATGTCGGGGACATCCGTGGCCGGGGTCTGTTCCGAGGCATCGAACTGGTGGCTGACAGAGATACGCGCGAACCGTTTGACCCGGCCCGGGGGGTGGCGGCCAAGATCAAGAAAGCCGCCGTCGAAGCGGGGTTGATCTGCTATCCGATGTCCGGAACACGCGACGGCAGGAGAGGCGACCATGTGCTTCTGGCCCCGCCATTCATCATCGAAGAGCCGCAGTTGGACGAACTGGTGGAAAAGTTGTCGGTTGCGATTTCCAAAGCAATCTGACCCGCCGTCCTGACTTTGACCCACAAACAAAAAAGCTCCCTCGAACGAGGGAGCTTTGGTCACTCGGATCCATGTGCCGTCACTTCTGGGGAAGCGGTCCGATCATCATGATCATCTGGCGGCCTTCCATCTTCGGCATGTTTTCGATCTTGCCGATTTCCTTGACGTCCTCCGCCACGCGCTCAAGCAGTTCACGTCCCAGGTTCTGGTGCGCCATTTCCCGGCCGCGGAAGCGCAGGGTCACTTTGACCTTGTCGCCATTCTCGAGAAACTTGAAAACGTTCCGCATCTTGACGTCGTAATCATGCGTATCGGTGTTGGGCCGGAACTTGACCTCTTTCACCTCGATGATCTTCTGTTTCTTGCGGGCTTCGCTTTCGCGTTTCTGCTGCTCGTACTTGAACTTGCCAAAGTCCATAATCTTGCAGACCGGCGGATTCGCGTTGGGCGAGATCTCGACCAGATCAAGACCGGCATCGGCTGCCATCTGCATGGCCTTGGCGGGATGAACCACCCCGACATTCTCACCTTCGGCGCCGATCAGGCGAATTTCGGGGGCACGGATCTTTTCATTGACGCGCGGGCCGGTATCACGTTGTGGCGGCGCGTTGTGAGGTCTGCGGGCTATGGGTTCATTCCTTTGATAATTGCCGATTTCCGAGCCGGGAACTTAAACTGAGACGAAGGTTCTTTCAAGCGCCATATAGGTGCTATGACACGAAATTCGCACGTGTCGACGCGGTGCTCGGGCCGGCGGAACGGGCGTTCGCCGGCCCGGATCTCGGCTCAGCCGACAAAGGCTTTTTCGATCACGAATTCCTTGGGGTCCGAGTTCGCGCCTTCGCGCAAGCCGAACTCTTCGAGAATGGCCTTGATGTCGTGGTTGAAGGCCAGGCTGCCGCAGACCATCGCTCGATCGGTCTCGGGCTTGATGCCGCCTTCGATGCCCAGGTCCTTGAAGACGGTGCCGTCCTTCAGCAGGTCGGTGATCCGGCCCATCTTGGGGCTCTGTTCGCGGGTGGTGGTCGGGTAATAGCGGATCTTGTCGGCGAAACCTTCGCCGATCAGTTCGGCCAGCAACTCGTCCTTGCGGATGTTCTCGATCAGCTGGCGGCCATATTCCAGTTCCGCCACTTCGCGGCAGGTGTGGGTGATGATGACCTCGTCGTAGTCCTCATAGGTCTGAGGCTCGCGCAGCAGCGAGGCAAAGGGGGCAAACCCGGTTCCGGTGGCAAAGAACCACAGGCGCTTGCCCGGCAGCAGGGCATCATGAACCAGCGTCCCCACCGGTTTGGGCCGCAGAATGATCTGATCGCCGGGCTGGATGTGCTGCAGTTTCGAGGTCAGCGGGCCGTCCTGCACCTTGATCGAATAGAATTCCAGTTCCTCGTCCCACGACGGCGACGCGATCGAATAGGCGCGCAGCAACGGTTTTCCGTTGTCGCCCAAAAGGCCGATCATAACGAATTCGCCCGAGCGGAAGCGCAGCGATTGCGGACGCGTGACCTTGAACGAAAACAGGCGGTCGGTCCAGTGTTTCACTTCCAGAACGGTCTGGGCGTCCGGCAGGACGGGGGCCTTCACGGCGGTTGCTTCGGTCACGGGCTTCATCTCTGTCATCGTTTCACTACCGGTCTGGTAAACCGGCATCTCCGTTTAAGCTTTGATCCAGGTCAGGAAAAGGGGGCAGATTGCCCCGATCGTTGCGTCAGCCGCGCAGGCGGGCCTGATAATCGTGGTCCTGCCAGTTGGCGCGGGCCAGCCATTGGTCCTCGGGCTGGCGGGCGGCAAGGTCCGCGTCAATCTCGACTTCATCGAAGCCGCTGCGCCGGGCCATCGCGTATTGGTCGGCCAACACGTGTCCTTTAGCGCGCAGGCGGCCTTCATAGCCCTTCAGGCGCAGCGTACGGGCAATGGTAAAGCCTCGGCCATCGGCAAAGGACGGAAAGTCGACGCGCACCATGCGCGTGTTTCCAAGCCGTTCGAACAATTCGTCGGGGTCCGTATCCGAGGTGACGTCCAGTGCGATCACATCGTTTGCGGCATCTTCGAGGGTGACAAAGCCGTTGGTCCAGTCATCAGGGGCAAAGCCCCGGTCATTCACGATCACGTTCATGTTTTCTCTCCGCTGCGTACCATTTTGCCGTCGACGAAATGGATGCCGCATTCTTCCTTGTTCTGATCGCGCCAGCGTCCGGCGCGGGGATCTTCGCCATCCTTCACCGGCGAGGTGCAGGGCGCACAGCCAATCGAGGGATAGCCCTTTGCCACCAACGGATGCCGGGGCAGGCGGTTTTCTTCCATGTAGGCGCGCACGTCCTGAGGCGCCCAATGCGCCAGAGGGTTCACCTTGATCCGGCCGGTGCCGTCCTCGACCTCGAAGAACTCGAGCGTGGCGCGGGTACCGGATTGGAACCGCTTTCGCCCTGTAATCCAGCCTTCATAGCCCGCCAAGGCCCGCTGCAAGGGGAAGGTCTTGCGCAGGTTGCAGCAGGCATCCATGTCGCGCAGCCGCAGTGCGCCATAGGGGTCTTCGCGCTGAATATCCTCGTCATCCGCGCGGATGATCTGGACGTTCTTCAAACCCAGACGCTCGCTGACCTCGTGCTGGTATTCCAGCGTCTCGGTAAACAGCATCATCGTGTCGATGAACAGGACCGGCGTGGCCTTGTCGACCACGGCAGCCATGTGCAGCAACACCACCGACTCGGCACCGAAGCTGGAGACCAGCGCCAGGTTGCCGGCCTCCTCAAGCGCACCATGCATGACGTCATGTGCGCTGTGGTGGCGGAACCGGGCGTTCAGCGCCTCGACCTTTTCGGTCAGTTCGCGTCGTTCCCGGCCCAGTTCCGTCTGGATCAGGTCAAGCGGCATTGGCCCGCGCCTCGGGGTAGAGGGCCGCCTTGAACGGGGCCATTCCAACACGGCGGTAGGTTTCCAAAAAGGTCTCCTCGGCGCTTGCGCGCTGTTCCAGATAAGTTTCCACGATCCGTTCGACCGCGGGCACGATTTCGTCATAGGCAAAGCCCGGACCGGTGCGGTCGCCGATGGCGGCCGTTTCGGTGGCGTCTCCGCCCAGTGTGATCTGGTAGTTCTCGACGCCCGCGCGATCCAGGCCGAGGATGCCGATGTGACCCACGTGGTGATGCCCGCAGGCGTTGATGCAGCCCGAGATCTTGATCTTCAGGTGGCCGATGTCGTGCTCCAGCTTCAGCTCGTCGAACCGGGTCGCGATCTGCTGTGCCACCGGGATCGAGCGGGCCGTTGCCAGTGCGCAATAGTCCATGCCGGGGCAGGCGATGATGTCGCTGATCAGACCGATATTCGCGGTGGCCAGGCCGTGCTCTTTCAGCTTGGCATGGATCGCGGGCAGGTCCGATTTGTGGACATGCGGCAGGATCACATTCTGCTCGTGGCTGATGCGCAGCTCGTCATAGGCGTACTGCTCAGCCAGATCGGCCATCACGCGCATCTGCTCGGCGGTCGCGTCCCCCGGCGTCTGGCCGTGCTTCTTGATCGAGATCGTGACGATCGCGTGGTCCGCCTGCTTGTGCGGCGCGATGTTGGTGTCGATCCACGAGCGGAACACCGGGTCGTTCGAATAGGCGCTCTCGAACGCCGCGACCGAACCTTCGCGGAAGGCGGGCGGGGCGAAATGCGCCTTAATCTGATGCAGCAGCGCCATGTCGGCGCCCTTGAACTGCGGGCGGACCTGCAGGAAGCGCTCGTTCACCTTGGCGCGGATCGCGTCGATGCCATGCTCATGCACGGTGATCTTGATGCGGGCCTTGTACTTGTTGTCGCGGCGGCCAATCTGGTTCCACACGGAAACTGTGGCCTCCAGATAAGCCAGCAGGTCGTCGAAGGCGACGAAGTCAGACAGCTCCTTGCCGATCATCGGCGTGCGGCCCAGACCGCCGCCCACCAAGACGCGGGCGCCCAGAACGCCGTCGCGCTCGACCAGTTGCAGGCCGATGTCATGGGCCTTGATCACGGCGCGGTCATGCTCGGACCCGGTGATGGCGATCTTGAACTTGCGCGGCATGAACTGAAATTCCGGATGGTCGGTGGACCACTGACGCAGCAGTTCGGCATAGGGGCGCGGATCGGCGACCTCATCCGCGGCGGCACCGGCGAAATGGTCGGCGGTCACGTTGCGGATGGTGTTGCCGCTGGTTTGGATCGCATGCAGGCCGACCTCGGCCAGCGCGTCCAGCATGTCAGGCACGTCGCGCAGCTTGGGCCAGTTGTACTGGATGTTCTGGCGCGTGGTGAAGTGGCCGTAACCTTTGTCCCACTTCTCGGCCAGCAGGGCCAGTTGGCGCATCTGGGCGCTGTTGAGCGTGCCATAGGGGATGGCCACCCGCAGCATGTAGGCGTGCAGTTGCAGATACAGGCCGTTCATCAGGCGCAGGGGCTTGAACTCGTCCTCGGTCAGCGAGCCGTCGATGCGGCGTTCGACCTGGGCGCGGAACTGGGCGTTGCGCTCGGCCAGGAATGCTTTGTCAAACTCGGAGTAGCGGTACATCTTTGGCTGTCCTTTGTTGCAGCCCCGGATCCGGGGCCTTTTTACGGGGAGAGAGGGGCCTGAGGTCAGACCCGGGGCTGCGGGGAAGATTCCTGTTTGCCGTGGGCATAGTTGGACGGACCAGTCCGGCGGAAGTCTTCCCGAAAATGGGTGGGTTCAGGACCGTTTTCGCCTGCAACGACATCGGCGAGATAGGCACCTACGATCTTGTCGACTTGCTTCTGGGCATCCAGAAGACGCAGCTGAGCGTGCGCTTCGTCGGTGATCAGTTCGGCCTCGCGCAGATCGCGCGACCAACGGTCATCGGCGGTCAGATAGATCACGTCGCCTTCCAGCAGGTCATTTGCGGTAACGACTTTGGGGGTGAAAGCGCGGGCCATCAGGCAAGCTCCTTGTTGAATTCGGTGACGGCTTTGGCCGCGTCGCGCGGGGCCAGGCCATAGAATGTGAGTGCAGGACCGTCGAGGCCGGCAGCGGCGAGGTCTGCGGGCAGTTGATCCAACGTCGTGGCGACAACGCGCTGATCAGGTCGCGAGGCATTTTCGACCAACGTGACCGGCGTGGTGCGATCGGCGCCGTGCATGATCAAGCGTCCTTGAATGAAGCGGGCGGATTTCTTGCCCATGTAGATGGCTGCAACCGACCCCGGACGGGCCAGCGCAGCCCAGTCGTGATCGGCAAAGCCCTCCATGTCGTGCCCGGTCAGAAACCGGACCGAGGAGTTTCGGCCGCGTCGGGTCAGGCTTTGGCCAATTCCGGCCACCGCCGCCGAGGCAGCCGTAATGCCGGGAACGATCGTCCACGGGACACCTGCGGCGTCCAGTGCATCGATCTCTTCGTCCAGCCGGCCGAAGAGGGTCGCGTCACCGGATTTGAGGCGAACGACCCGTTGTCCCTTGTGCGCGTAGTCAACCAGCAATGCGTTGATGTCACTCTGCTTCCAGGACGGACCAAAGCCGGCCTTGCCCACGTCGACCAGCCGTGCGTTCTGACCGGCCAGTTGCAAAACCTCCGGGCTGATCAGGCGATCATGCAAAACAACCTCGGCCCGCTGGAATGCGGACAGGGCCTTGAGAGTCAGCAATTCAGGATCACCGGGTCCTGCGCCGACGAAGTCGACCTGTCCCGTTTGTCCTTTTGTCTGCGTGGCCTTCATTGGGTAGCCCTGGCTGTTGTTTGACTTGGTTCTCAATATAGGAAATATTCCCACCTAGATGCCATATTGCCGATCAAATAAGGACAAGCGTTCTGAATTACGCGGTAGGCGGAACATGGGTTTTCATTCGGAAGGAAAATTGGAATGTCGGTTCGAATAGACGACACGGATCGGAAAATTCTGGCCGAGCTGCAGCGTG
Source organism: Ruegeria sp. B32 (assembly GCF_025141855.1). Taxonomy (NCBI): domain Bacteria; kingdom Pseudomonadati; phylum Pseudomonadota; class Alphaproteobacteria; order Rhodobacterales; family Roseobacteraceae; genus Ruegeria; species Ruegeria sp. B32. Next base: position 1,472,412 of record NZ_CP081106.1, read on the forward strand.
ACGCCAGTCAATCGCTGGACGAAATCGCGGCCAAAGTGGGCAGTTCAAAGACACCCGTTTGGAATCGGATCCGCAAGATGAAAGGGGCCGGAATCATCGGTCAGCAGACCGTTTTGCTGGACGCAGAGGCGCTGGGTTTCGAGGCGACGTTCTTTGTTCTAATCCGAACCTCCGAGCATGAGGCGGATTGGCAACGCAAGTTCCTGCAGGCCCTGCGTGATCGTCCCGAAGTTCAGGAGGCGCACCGCCTGGCTGGCGATATCGACTACATTCTGAAGGTTCGGGTCAGGAACGCACGGGCCTATGATGCGTTTTATCAGGCGCTGATCTCGGAAGTGCGCGTGCACAACGTCACCGCGCTGTTGTCGATGGAAGAAATCAAGTCGACCACCATGCTGCCCCTGAACGCCCTGGCAGACACCTGATCGGCGCTCAGGTTTGGACCATTAGTCGGGTCAGCCCGTGGAAGTGGTAGGTGTTCGCATATTCCGGGGATTCGGCAAGTCGCAGGCCCGGACAGCGGTCAAAAAGAACCGGCAGAGCGATCCGCATTTCCAGCCGGGCCAGCGGAGCGCCGACGCAGAAATGCAAACCACCGCCAAAGCTCGTGTTGGCCTGAATGCTGCGGGTCGGGTCGAATTTGTCCGGGTCGGACCAGACGTCCGGGTCACGGTTGGCGGCCCCGAGCATCAACGCCACCTGATCGCCGCGGGCAAACCGATGGCCAAAAACCTCGACGTCCTCATAGACATAGCGCGTGAACATATGTAGCGGCGGGTCGAAGCGCAGGATCTCCTCGACCGTCATGTCGATTGTGTCCGGGCCCAGGGCATCAGGGCTGGTTCCGGACTCCAAAAGCGTTTTGACGCCGTTGCCCAGCGAATGAACGGTCGCCTCATGGCCGGCGTTCAACAAAAGGATGCAAGTTGCGATCAATTCGTCGCGTGACAGTTTCTCGCCGTCTTCCTCTGCCGTGATCAAACGGGTGATCAGATCGTCTTTCGGTTCGGATCGGCGGTGAGAAACGTAGTCGTTCAGAAATGCCGAGAACTCGGCGGAGGCCTGTGCTGCCTGATCTTCGGTCTCACGGGTGCGGCTGGCCTGGTACATGGCGACCATGGCGTGGGACCACTGCAACAACTGCGGTGCCATGTTCTCGGGCACACCCAGCAGGCGGCAGATCGTGATCACCGGAACCTGCGTGCAATAGGCATCCAGAAGGTCGAATGGAGCATCGGGGAACGCGTCGATCAGGTCGTGACACAGCCTTTCGATGTCCGGTGCAAGCGCTCCGATAGCCCGCGAGGTAAAGGCGCGCAGAACCAGAGCGCGAAGGCGGGTATGGCGCGGAGGTTCGGCTTCGAGCAGCGAATGCGCTTCGACCGTCAGCCACGGTGCAAGGTGATCGGGGCCTTTTGTGGCCATCTCCGGCGGTACTTCACGTCCGAAACGCCGATCTCGCAAAAGCGCCTGGACCGCCGCGTGAGACATCGCCGCGGGCATGTCGTAGTCCCGCCAGTACACCAGGTCACCGTGATCGCGCGCTGCCCGGTAGAAAGGGTAGGGGTTTTGAACAAATTCGGGCTCGGTCGGAGATTGGTGCACGGTCTTCATGCGGCGCAGACTTGCCATGCGGCGCTGTGAATGCAAGACCCTGTTTCATGCAAAGGGTTTGGGTCACGATTGGTTTCCTGTTCGCGGTCGCGCTGTTGTCGGCGGCCGTCTGGTCTTATGGGTACCGGCAGGCGCTCTCTCAGCTTAGCGAGAAAGCCGAGGCCGATCTGGAGTTGGCGTCGGATCGTCTGAGCACTCAGTTGCAGGTCTATCAGGAACTTGCGGTGCTGATGGCCGAGCATCCCGCATTGCGGGCGTTGGACACCAGCGACCGGCGGCGGGCGGCGCAGGCGCTTCTGCTGGAGGTCGCGGACAAGACCTCGGCTGTGGATGTACTTTATGCGGACAAGACCGGGCGCGTTCTGGCCGCTGCGCGGGACGTGGTGAATGGCAACATGGCCGACCAGCCCGCGTTTCAACGCGCGCTACACGGCGCTCTCGGCAGTTCGCACGGGGTTTTGCGCGACACTGGAAACCGGATCTATTCCTATGCGGCGCCTGCGTTTTCCGAAGATGGTCAGGTAACCGGAGCCCTGATGGTCATCGCGGATGTCGAAGACGTTGAAAGCACGTGGCGCGGCAGTACCGAGGCGGTGTTCTTCGTGGATCGTGCTGGCTCGGTCTTTATTTCCAACCGGTCCGAACTGCTGTTCTGGCAACGTCCGCCGGGACAGATCGGCTTGCAGCCGGCTGATGGCAAGCCGGGCGCGTTTTCGTCAACACGCATGGGCCCGCATGAACTATGGTCGATCGGCTGGAGCTCATACCTGCCGGATCGCGCCCTGCACCTGACCCGCGATCTGCCTGTGATCGGAATGACTGGCGAAGTCTTGATGGATGTGACGCCGGCACGACGGCTGGCCGGATTGCAGGCCGCCGCGGTCGCAGCGATCTGCCTAGCCTTTGGCGCGTTGCTTTTTCTAGCGACCGAACGGAGGCGTACTCTGGCCGAAGCCAATGCGGTGCTGGAGAGCCGAGTGGCCCAGCGGACCCGCGCGTTGACGGCCGCCAACGTGGCTCTGCGCCGCGAGGTGGCCGAGCGGCAAGAGGCCGAAGCGGCGTTGAAACGCGCGCAGGACGATCTGGTTCAGGCCGGCAAGCTGAGCGCTCTGGGGAAAATGTCGGCGGGCATCAGCCACGAATTGAATCAGCCGCTGATGGCGATCCGGCAATACGCCGACAATGGCACGGCTTTTCTGGCGCAGGGCAAGCCCGAAAAGGCCCGCGAAAACCTGGGGCGAATCTCGGACATGGCTGCCCGTATGGCACGCATTATCAAGAACTTGCGCGCTTTTGCCCGCAATGAGAGCGAGCCGATGGGCAAGGTCGATCTGGTTCAGGTGCTCAATACGGCCGTCGAACTGACTGACGGTCGGTTGCGCTCGGACGGGGTCACGTTGATCTGGCAGCCGCCCAATGCACCTGTCTTTGCCTGGGGTGGAGAGGTGCGGCTGGTGCAGGTCTTCGTCAATCTGATCACCAATGCCGCCGACGCGATGACAGGTCGCGAAACCCGAAGCCTGACGATCACGCTGACCCGTGGCGAGCGGTTGATGGTCGCGGTGCGCGATACCGGCCCGGGCATTCAGGATCCCGATCGCGTTTTTGAGCCATTCTATACGACCAAAACCGTTGGCTCATCCGAGGGAATGGGCCTTGGCCTTTCGATCTCATACGGTCTGGTCCAGAGTTTCGGAGGAGAGATACGCGGCGCGAACATGCCCGACGGAGCAGAATTCACTGTTGAGTTGGAACCATTTGAGAAGGAAGCCGCGGCATGATCCGAACGGTTCTATTGGTCGATGATGACGCCGCCGTGCGCGAGGCGCTGGCCCAGACTCTGGAACTTGCGGACTATTCCGTAATTCCCGCTGGATCGTTTGTGGCTGCCAAAGACCATATCCGGGAAGATTTCCCAGGTGTGATTGTCTCGGATATTCGGATGCCGGGACGGGATGGGTTTCATCTTCTGTCCTATGCCCGCGAGGTCGACTCGGAGTTGCCGGTCGTTCTGCTGACCGGCGAAGGCGACATACCGATGGCGGTGCAGGCTATGGGGCAGGGCGCGTTCGACTTTCTTGAGAAGCCCTGCGCCGCCGCCGATCTGCTTGCGGTTCTGAGCCGTGCATTTGCCGCGCGCAGTCAGGTATTGGACCACCGGGCAGCCAAGCGCGAACTGGAGAAGGGCGATCCTGCGGCCCGCTTGTTGTTCGGTTTGTCACCGCAGGCTGATGCATTGCGGAACAGGGTGCGCAGCGTTGCCCCAACTCAGGCCGAAGTTCTGGTCACCGGACCGCCCGGCAGCGGTATTTCGAAAGTCGCGGAAGTCATCCATTTGATGTCACCCCGCGCGCAGGGGCCGTTCGTCAAGCGCCCGGCGTCAGGTCTGGGAGCGGATGCCCTGCAGACGATATGCAAGGATGCGGCAGCCGGATCGTTGTTTCTGGATGAAGTCTCGGCCATGCCCGAGTCGACGCAATATGCGGCCCTGGAGATGATCGAAAACGGGCCCGGGGTCCGCATCATCGCCGGAACAACCGCGGATCTGGCCGAGATGGCGGCCGAGGGTCGTTTCAACGCAGATTTGTTCTATCGGTTGGACGTGATGCGGGTGCGCGTACCGTCTTTGGCCGAACGCCCCGAGGACATCCCGGTGATCTTTCGCCACTACGTCGCCCAGGCGGCCGAGCAGGCCGGGATCGCGGTACCTGATGTCTCGTCCGAACACTTGGCGTCATTGATGGCGCGGGACTGGCCCGGCAACGCGCGTTCACTGATGTCAGCTGCGATGCGTTTTGTTCTGGGGATGCCCGAGGATGTTGCCGCCGCGGCCGATCTTGGGCTGAACGAACAGATGGCGCGCGTTGAGCGCTCGTTGCTGATTGCGGCCTTGGGTCGTCACAACGGAAGGGCGTCGGATGCGGCCAAGTCCCTGAAACTGCCGCGCAAGACGTTCTACGACAAATTGGCCCGCTACGGCATACGCCCTGAAGACTATCGGCGCTGACGCGGAACGATTCGCCCGATGATTCGATGTATGTGCGGTTTTTCGCACACTCGCGCATTTGGGTGTGCGGTTTCCCGCACAAATGTCTGCGATAACAAAATACTCATTGCGGATGTTCTATTTAAGCCAATGAAAAGTAATTAGAAAAACTGTCTTCTGCCAGTCGTTTTCGAAATGTTGAACGGTGACCGTCGATTCGTTTCACTCTTGCGCATCCGGCATCCGCATGGATGTCAAAGGAAGTTTCTTTGGAAGTCTGGGAGGAAAAGACAGATGAAATTCCTGGCAACAGCCGCCACCGCGCTTGCGCTTTCCGTTACCGCAACAGCGGGCTTCGCTGCCTGCGACGATGGCGAGATCGTCGTCAAGTTCGCGCATGTGACGAACACCGACAAGCACCCCAAGGGCATCGCCGCATCGCTGCTCGAGCAGCGCGTGAATGACGAGATGAACGGCGTCATGTGCATGGAGGTCTATCCGAACTCGACCTTGTACAACGACGACAAGGTTCTCGAGGCGATGCTGCAGGGCGACGTGCAACTGGCCGCCCCGTCGCTGTCGAAGTTCGAGAAGTTCACCAAGCAGTTCCGTCTGTTCGACCTGCCGTTCATGTTCAAGAACATCGACGCGGTTGATGCGTTCCAGGCCTCGGCGGATGGCCAGGCAATGAAGGATAGCATGCAGCGCCGCGGCTTGCAGGGTCTGGCGTTCTGGCACAACGGCATGAAGCAGATGTCGGCCAACAAGCCGCTGATCGATCCTTCGGACGCCAACGGACTGAAATTCCGCGTTCAGTCTTCGGACGTGCTGGTTGCGCAGATGGAAGCCATCGGCGGCAGCCCGCAGAAAATGGCCTTCTCGGAGGTCTATGGTGCTCTGCAGCAGGGCGTTGTGGACGGTCAGGAGAACACCTGGTCGAACATCTATGGCAAGAAGTTCTTCGAAGTTCAGGATGGCATCACCGAGACCAACCACGGCATCATCGATTATCTGGTCGTGACTTCGGTCGACTGGCTGGACAGCCTGGATCCGGAAGTGCGCGAGCAGTTCCTGACGATCCTGGCCGAGGTGACCGAAGAGCGCAACAAAGAGGCGTTTGCCGTCAACGAAAAGGCCAAGCAGGCCATCATCGACGCGGGCGGAACGATCCGCGAGCTGACACCCGAGCAGCGTCAGGCCTGGGTTGATGCGATGAAGCCGGTTTGGGACAAGTTCTCCGGTGACGTCGGTCAGGACAAGATCGACGCCGCTCAGGCGATCAACGCCGGGTTCTGATCCGACACGCAGGTGTGCTCCGACGGTCGCAAGCCCGCCGGAGCACATACCAGGCGGGCCCAATCGCGCCCTCCACCTCGATAAACCAACAAAAATGGGGACAGAAAGATGTCTGGTGCGAAAACCGGCCCCGGTGGGCTGGTCGACCGAATCGAAGAAACCCTGATCGCGTTGCTTCTTGGCCTGATGACGGCCGTGACCTTTGCCAACGTGATTGCGCGTTTCGTCTTCAACTCCAACATCCTTTGGGCGCTAGAGCTGACCGTATTCACCTTCGGATGGCTGGTATTGCTGGGGGCGTCCTACGCCGTCAAGAAGCACGCGCATCTAGGTGTGGATGCCATCCTGAACATGCTGCCACCGGCACCGCGCAGGGTATTGGCACTGATCGCGGTGGGGTGCTGCCTCGTATTCTCGCTGCTGCTGCTGAAGGGGTCCTACGACTACTGGGCGGTTTTTGCCGACCTGCCTCCGACCTCTGGACGCTGGTTCCCCACGGGCTTTGATTTCGACGCTCGTAGTCAGAGCTTCTACGAGGTGGACGACATCCCCATGGTCGCGCCGCTACGGTTCCTCGAAGACCTCATCAACTATGGCGAGTACTACGAGAAGCTGCCCAAGGTCGTGCCGTATTTCGTCCTGCCGCTGTCGATGCTGCTGCTGGTGATCCGCTTTGCCCAGGCCGGGCTGCAGATCCTGCGCGGTGAGGCCGACCGTATTGTCGCAAGCCACGAGGTTGAGGACGAGATCGAAGAAGTCCGGGCCCTTCAGGGAGAACACGACTGATGGATGTAGTACTACTTTTTGCCATGGTCGTGGGCCTGCTGCTGATCGGCGTTCCGATCGCAGTTGCCCTAGGGCTGAGCTCGACCCTGTTTCTTCTGATCTACTCGGACAGCTCGCTGGCTTCGGTTGCCGGGACCCTGTTCGAGGCGTTCGAGGGCCACTTTACCCTGCTGGCCATCCCGTTCTTCATCCTCGCATCGTCCTTCATGACGACCGGAGGGGTGGCGCGCCGGATCATTCGGTTCTCGATCGCCTGCGTTGGTCACCTGCCTGGCGGTCTGGCAATTGCGGGCGTGTTCGCATGTATGCTGTTCGCCGCGCTGTCAGGATCGTCCCCGGCCACCGTTGTTGCGATCGGTTCGATCGTGATCGCCGGTATGCGTCAGGTCGGCTATTCCAAGGAATTCGCAGCTGGCGTCATCTGTAACGCCGGTACGCTGGGTATCCTGATCCCGCCGTCGATCGTTATGGTTGTCTACGCGGCCGCGGTCGAAGTCTCGGTCGGCAGGATGTTCCTTGCCGGTGTCATTCCGGGACTCATGGCCGGGTTCATGCTGATGGTCACAATCTATGTGATGGCCAAGGTCAAGAACCTGCCGAAAGGTGATTGGAAAGGCTGGGGCGAGATATTTGCGTCGGCACGCGAGGCCGGTTGGGGTCTGTTCCTGATCGTCATCATCCTTGGCGGCATCTATGGCGGTATCTTCACACCGACCGAAGCAGCGGCGGTCGCGGCTGTATACGCCTTCTTCATTGCCAGCTTCGTCTACAAGGACATGGGGCCACTCAGCACCCAGGATGGTGAGCAAAACCTCTCGCTTGTGAAAAAGCCGCTGGCGCTGATCACGGCCTTTTTCCACCCCGACACCAAACATACGCTGTTTGAGGCCGGCAAGCTGACGGTCACCCTGCTTTTCGTCATCGCCAACGCGCTGATCCTCAAGCATGTTCTGACCGATGAGCAGGTGCCGCAACACATTGCCGGCGCAATGCTGTCGGCGGGTCTGGGGCCGATCACTTTCCTGATCGTGGTCAACGTGATCCTTCTGATCGGCGGTCAGTTCATGGAGCCCTCGGGCCTGCTGGTTATCGTGGCGCCGCTGGTGTTTCCGATTGCCATCGAACTGGGCATCGACCCGATCCATCTGGGCATCATCATGGTGGTGAACATGGAAATCGGGATGATCACGCCTCCGGTCGGTCTGAACCTGTTCGTTACGTCGGGCGTCGCGGGAATGCCGATGATGGCCGTCGTGCGCGCAGCACTGCCGTTCCTGGCCGTTCTGTTCGTCTTCCTGATCATGATCACGTACATCCCATGGCTGTCGACGGTGTTGCCAAACACCTTCATGGGCCCCGAGATCATTACGAACTAGACCGTCGCAATCGATCCGAACCGGGCAACCGGTTCGGGTCACTTTTTGCGCGGTCGGCCGGCATCTGCCAGGCCGCCTCGCTGAATGGCCGGGCTTGAACTCACCATCGGTTCTTCCCACATAGTGAACGAGGACGACCTCCCCACCATGGGTGATCATTCGGGACGACCCGAAGTTGATAGAGGTGTCCCCGATGTCCTGGATCTTTCTTCTTTTTGCCGGTTTGCTGGAAATCGTCTGGGCAGTTGCCATGAAGCAGTCTGCTGGATTCACGCGGCTCTGGCCGACCGTTGTCATGGGAGGCGCAATGGTCGGTTCGTTCGGTTTGCTGGCCCTGGCCATGCGCTCCTTGCCACTGGGAACCGCCTACGTGCTGTGGACGGGTATTGGCGCGGTCGGTGCGTTCCTGGTTGGTGTGATGTTTTTGGGCGAGGCACTGACCCCGCTGCGTGTCATCGCAGCGACACTGATCGTGTCCGGCATGGTCGCAATGAAACTTGCGTGACCGGCCGGTTGTTGACGCAGGCACCCGCGGTGGGCAGGCTGGAACCACCCTGATCACCGCAACCAACGAGTGCCGCAACATGCTGACCGATGATGATAAGCGCCTGATGCGCGTTGCCTACCAAGAAGCCAAAGCCGGATTCGATGAGGGCGGTTGCCCGATCGGATCTGTACTGGCTCGGAACGGCACGATCATCTCGCAGGGCCGAAACCAAAGGGTTCAGCAGGGGGATCCGATCGCCCATGGCGAGATGGATGCGCTGCGCAAGGCCGGGCGGCAGAAGACGTACCGAGATACCGTTCTGTATACCACCCTGTCTCCGTGCATGATGTGCGCCGGAACGATCGTTCAGTTCGGCATCCCGCGCGTGGTCATCGGTGACACGGAAAACTTCGGCGGCAACGAAGATTTCCTGCGCGATCGCGGGGTCGAGGTTGTTTTGGCCGAAGACCCGGACTGCATTGCCTTGATGTGCAGGTTCGTGACCGAACAGCCTGAGCTTTGGGCCGAGGACATCGCGGACTGAGCGTGCGTGGACCGGTCAGGCCTGTTCCAGCGCTGAAATGATGCCCGAGAAATCGCGCGCCTTCAGGCTTGCACCGCCGACCAGCGCGCCGTCCACGTTTGACACTCCGAAAATCTCCGCCGCGTTGTCCGGCTTGACCGAACCGCCATAGAGCAAACGGACCGACCGGCCGACACCTTCGCCAAATCGCCGTTCAAGTCTGGCGCGAATGAAATCGTGGACTTCTCCGATTTCTTCCAAGGTGGGAACCTTGCCGGTGCCGATGGCCCAGATCGGTTCATAAGCCAGGACGAGGTTCTCTCCGGTGGCAAGGTCCGGGATCGAACCGGACAACTGCCCGCCAATGATGTCGAGCGTATTGGCCGCTTCGCGCTGTTCAAGGCTTTCGCCGACGCAGATGATTGCGGTCAGGCCTGCGTTCATGGCCGCCCGGGCCTTGGCGCGGATATCGTCGTCTTTCTCGCCGTGGTCTTCGCGCCGTTCTGAATGCCCGACGATTACGCTGGTCGCGCCGGCGTCTTTCAGCATCTCGGCGCTCAGATCACCCGTATGGGCGCCCGAAACTTCGGCGTGGCAATCCTGTCCGCCGATGGCGACGCCCGAGCCTTGCACGGCTTGTCCGGCCCGGTGGATCAAAGTTGCCGGAGGGCAGATCAGAATATCGACCGTCGGAGAAGGGTGCGTTGCAGTCAGCGTGTCCAACTCGGACAGAGCAGCCCCGGTTCCGTTCATTTTCCAGTTTCCGGCTGCCAGTCTGCGTCGCATAGCGGGGTCTCCGTGATCTTTCGTGCGTTTCTATCCAGTTAGCACCCGGATCAAGGCCTGACAATTGCGCTTGGGCGGCTGCGCGCGGGCGAGGCGCGTCACGGATCGATCTGGGTGGACTCAACCAGACGGCGCCGGCGGCAGTTCACCTGCCCACAAACGTTGCAGGCTTTAGGTGACTCAGCGCTGTTCGGCCAGGTTTTCGTCGAACTTGATCGACTCGCCGCAGCCACAGGCATCGACGACATTGGGATTTTTGAACTTGAACCCGGATTCCAGCAGCGAGACCTCGTAGTCGATCTCGGTTCCGAACAGAAACATCTGAGCCATCGGAGCGATCATGACCCGCGCCCCATCCTGTTCGACCACTTCGTCATGCGGATCCGGCTGATCGACATACTCCATGGTATATTCCATACCGGCGCAGCCACCTTTCTTGACGCCAATCCGCAGACCGGCATGGCCACCCGACGTCATCAGGCGGAGGATCTGCTCTGCAGCTTTGGGCGTCATCGTCACGGCCTGTTTGCCGGGAATGCCGAACATCGTCGTCTCCATTTTCGCGCGTTATACCTAATCTAAGGCCGCAAGGGCCCGGGCTCAAGAGAGCGCGGAGCCACAAGTTTGCTCATCGCCAGTTTTGACCGTACCGTACGGGCAGTGGGCAGGGTTTGCCGATGAGATCGAATTGACAGCAGAACAAGGTGGGTTTCGATGATGTTGCGGATTTCAAATAAGATTGGCTTGTGCCGGCAGGTTGCGTTTCTGGCTCTTCTGGTGGCCAGCAGTGCCGTTCATGCAGCGGGCGATCACAAGCGGCACCCGGTGAATTGCTCGACCGCCGAAGGCGACCTGCGTGCAATTGCGGCGGAAAAGAAACATGCCGAGGATCAGCAGGCAGAAAGTGTGGTCGCGATCACGCCGGCCGGGGCGTTGCTTGGATTGATCTCTGGAACAGAACAGAAGCGGTTGCAGATGCTGTCGGGTGACTATGTCAAGAAACTGGACGACCGCGCCGCCGAGATCAAAGCGCAGTGCAACGTGAAGTAAGTGCACCTCAGCGAGTAAAATAGGGCCGCTCTCGGGCAAGAACGGCCCAGTATTGCAGAGCCTCGGCAGGGGGGCGGTAGACGCTCCAACGTGGTCGCCATTGACTGCCGGAGCATATTTGAGTTGCCGAGTTCCTGTGACGGGTCCGACTGCGAAGCCCGCGTTGTACTTGTTACGCAGCGACGTAACGGTTCGACGACCGATCCGTGACAACTGGGTTTCAGGTTTGTGACGTTTCCCGCGCGCTCAGCGCGGCAGGCGCTTACATAAAGCCAAGTTCCAGCCTGGCTTCGTCGGACATCATCTCCATGCCCCAGGGTGGTTCCCAGGTCAGTTCGACATCCACCTCCTTGACCCCGGCAACGGGCTCGATGGCCTCGACGATCCAGCCGGGCATGTCACCGGCTACCGGGCAGCCCGGAGCGGTCAGGGTCATGATGACTTTGACTGCGTTGTCGCTGCTGATGTCGATCGTGTAGATCAGTCCAAGGTCATAGATATTGACCGGAATTTCAGGGTCATAGACAGTCCTGCAGGCCTCGACCACGGATTCGTACAGAGGGTGCTCAACGGTCGAAGGCGCAATCAGGGGCGTACCTTCAAGCTGTTCGCTGGGGTGGGTCATGAATGCCTCGGGTTGTTACCTGAGCAATTATATAGGGAAAGCTGAAGGCAGCGTCCAGAGGGGGCAGGGCGCCCCGCTACAGGGCGCCGCACCGGTCAGTCGTTGATGTCGTGGTCAAACGTCCTGACTTGCCCATGTGGCAGCGCGAACATGCGCCGCAGAACGAGCCATGCGATCAACGACAAGGTGGCGAAGATCAAAAGCAGGACAGGAAGGTTCGGCGCCAAGCCGGGGATGACCAGAAGGATGCCGGTGATAGCCGCGCCGATAGCGAAGCCAAGGAAGATGAAACCCGGCAAGGCCACTTCCAGAATGCCCAGCGCCAGTGCGGCTGCCAGCCATACCCACCATGTCAGCCAGACCGGATCTGCCATCATTTGCCTCCCTTGAGCATTTTGAAGGCATCGCCAAACGCTTCGAGCGCATTTGCGGGCACAACAATCGTCTGACTGCCTCCGCTTTTGCCCATCGCATTCAACGCCTCAACTTGTTTCAGCGCAACCTGATACTGGGCGGCTTCGATCCCGTTGTCCTGGATGGCCTTTGCGACGACGCCGGTTGCATAGGCTTCCGCGTCCGCCTGAACGCGACGCGCCTTGGCGGCTTGTTCCGCTGCATACAGCTCGGCGTCGGCCTGCAGTTCGACCGCGCGTTTCTGGCCCTCGGCTTCGGTCACCTGAGCGCGACGGGCGCGTTCGGCATTCAACTGCTGAAGCATGGCGTCGCGGGTCGCCTGATCCAGGTTTACGTCCAGAATTTCGGCGCGGGTTACCTCGATCCCCCAGTCGTCAACTGCGGTTTCGACGCTTTCTTGAATGCGTTCAATCAGTTGCGCGCGATTGGACTGAACCTCGTCCAGGTCCATTTTGCCGATTTCGGCCCGCACGATACCAGCAACGGTCGTTGCGATGGCGCCGTCGACGTCGCGAATGCGGTAGACGGTCTTTTCCGGCTCGAGGATACGGTAGAAGACCGATGTATCGATCTGCACCAACACGTTGTCTTTGGTGATCGCGTCCTGCGTCGCATTGGGCAGCTGACGTTCCAGGATGGATATCTTGTGGCGCGCAACGTCCAGAAAAGGAACGATAAAGTTGATCCCGGGCCCCAGCACAGAGTGGAGGCGTCCGAACCGTTCGACCACGTATTTCTCGGATTGTGGAACGATCTTGATACCCTTGAGGATGATGACGACGACCAAAGCCGCCCCAAGCAGGTAGATGATGTTCGATGTTAGCAGTCCGATGATCTGGTCTTCGTTCATTTCTGTCCTCATTTTTTGTGTACGATGGTATACATTTGGGGATTGAAGGGCTGAATTTCAACTCAGCTATGAAATGAACCGAACAGGATATCCATGCAAGGTAATTGGTACAAAGCACGGAGATTTCGGGTTGTGGCTGCTTTGCATCCGCCGTTGATTGCGCTATCGGGGCGAAATGAAACTGATTATCGACACCGACCCCGGCATCGACGATGCCATGGCGATCGCCTACGCCGCCGCCGCTCCTGAAATTCACCTGATCGGCCTGACTACGGTCTTTGGCAATACGCATGTCCAGCAGTCCAGCCGGAACGCACGGTTTCTTGTTCACAAGCTTGGGTTGGACATACCTGTTGCGCAGGGCGCAGCGTTTCCATGGGAAGCTGATGCGCACACGCCCTCTCGGCACGTGCATGGGGATGAGGGTTTTGGCGATGTAATCGATGTGCCCGAGATCGGCGCGAACCACGACCTGAGCGCAGCCGAGTTTCTGGTCGAGATGGCCCGGCGCTACAAGAAGGATCTAACGGTGTGCGCGGTTGGGCCGCTGACCAACATTGCCAATGCGATGCGTCTGGATCCGGATTTCGCTCAGAACATCGGCCAGTTGGTCATTATGGGCGGTGCAGTCTTCTGTCCTGGCAACATCACCGATCACGCCGAGGCGAATATCTATCACGATGCGAAAGCCGCAGACGAGGTGTTTGCCCAGCCCGCTCCGACGGTTCTGGTGGGCTTGGATGTGACGTTGAAAACGCTCTATCGCGCGGTTGATTTTGAGGAACTGGCGCGACGTGCGCCTCAAATCGGTGGATTTCTGAACGATATCTCTCAGTTCTATCTGGATTTCTACCGCGATGTTGCCGGGTTGGACGGTTGCGGTCTTCATGACTCGACCGCCGTCATCGCCTGTTCGCACCGTGCGATGTTCGAAATTCATGAAACAGGTTTGAAGGTGGTCACCGATGGGCCCGAGGTTGGGGCAACCCGGCCGGACCCGTCTCGCCCATCATTGCAGGTTTGCTGTGACGTCGTTGGTCAGCAGGTGGTGGACCTGTTCACGCAAAGGGTTGCCAGCTTGCCCTGACGGGTTGCAATGGCCGGGCAGATCGGGCAAAGCCTGCTCGGTTCAGCGACCCGAGGCGATGACATGACCCAGCGTTTCTCATTCGAATTGAAGGCTACCGACGGCAAAGCCCGCACCGGCGTGATCCGCACGCCGCGGGGCGAGGTGCGCACGCCGGCTTTCATGCCCGTGGGCACGGCCGCCACGGTCAAGGCGATGATGCCCGAAAGCGTGCGCGCCACGGGTGCCGACATCCTGCTGGGCAACACCTATCACCTGATGCTGCGGCCCACGGCCGAACGGATCGACCGCCTGGGCGGCCTGCACAAATTCATGAACTGGGAGCGCCCGATCCTGACCGACTCGGGCGGGTTTCAGGTGATGTCCCTTGCGGGCCTGCGGAAGCTGACCGAAAAGGGCGTGACCTTCAAATCGCATATCGACGGGTCCAAGCACGAGTTGACACCTGAGCGGTCGATGGAGATCCAGCGCCTGCTGGGGTCGGACATCGTGATGTGTTTCGACGAATGCCCAGCCTTGCCCGCCGATCGCGACCGGATCGCCGAGTCGATGCGCCTGTCGATGCGATGGGCCGAACGGTCCCGCGAGGCTTTTGGCGATCGGCCCGGCCATGCGCTGTTCGGGATCATGCAGGGTGGGTTGGAGCGCGACCTGCGCGAGGAAAGCGCCGAGGCGCTGAAGGCCATCGGGTTCGAGGGATATGCCGTTGGTGGCCTCGCGGTGGGCGAGGGGCAGGACGCCATGTTCAGCTGTCTGGACTATGCGCCCGATTTCCTGCCAACCGACAAGCCGCGTTATCTGATGGGCGTGGGTAAGCCCGATGACATCGTGGGCGCCGTGGCGCGCGGGATCGACATGATGGATTGCGTGCTGCCGTCGCGCTCGGGACGGACGGGGCAGGTGTTCACCCGCCGCGGCGTCGTGAACATCAAGAACGCACGCCATGCGGACGATCCCCGCCCATTGGACGAACAGTGCACGTGCCCATCCTGCTCGAATTACTCTCGTGCCTATCTGCACCATGTATTCCGGGCCAATGAGATGATCTCGGGCATGCTGCTGACTTGGCACAACCTGCACTATTTCCAAGAAATCATGCAGGGCATGCGCGACGCCATCGCCGCCGGTTCCTTCGGAGCCTGGCAGGCCGAGTTCCACGCGCAACGGGCGCAGGGCGATATCGAGCCCCTGTAGCCTGTCTGTTCCGGTGACAATCGCGGGGTTTTCCGGTATTCTGAGCCAACTTTGCTCAAAGTTGTTTTTGTGACCCGGAGATCTTTTGATGTTCCGCTTTTTCCTCGGCGCAGTCATTTTTTGCGCATTCCCTGCCATTGCAGACGTCTGGACCTTTGAAACCCCATCCGAAAACATTCAGTGTTCGGTGGGCGAAAGCGCCGAGTCCTCGGATATTCGGTGCACGATCATAGAAAAGAACGGGCCTCCGGCGTTACCGCGACCCGCAGATTGTCAATCTGACTGGGGGCATGACTTTCAGATGTTCGACACCGGTCCCGTGAAAATGCTGTGCCAGCCGCTGAACCGGAACCGGGACGGATTTGACCGTGCGGAATACGGTGTCACCGGTCGGTTCGGAGGATTCACCTGCGCCTCTTCCACGAAAGGTCTGGAATGTCGCAACCGGGACGGCCACGGGTTTTTTCTGTCTCGGGCGATGCAGCGGGTGTTCTGACCCTGAATTTGCGCATTGCATATGCATGTCGCACTAATTTCGGTGGATATGTCCCCGGGACATCTTGCAGTCCCGAAAACCTCGGTTCATGCTGCGACACATTACATGGCGGTAAGGTTGAAAAAGGGCGATGAGGCCCCACCTTTATCGTCCAAGACAGGAGATGGCCGGATGTTGCCTCGATGAGGGACAAGCGCCATCTTGCCAACGATAAGGATAGAGCATGCAAGAGCCTCTGAACTCCTCATACCCCGTTCTGCCGCTGCGCGATATTGTGGTGTTCCCGCATATGATCGTGCCGCTGTTCGTGGGGCGTGAAAAGTCGGTGCGCGCGCTGGAAGAGGTGATGCAGGATGACAAGCAAATTCTGCTGTCCAGTCAAGTTGACCCCTCCGTCGACGACCCGACCCAGGACGGTATCTACCGCAGCGGCGTTCTGGCAAATGTCCTGCAGCTGCTCAAACTGCCCGATGGCACGGTCAAAGTGCTGGTCGAAGGGCAGGCACGCGTCAAGATTTCGGAGTTCATTGAGAATGAAGAATTCTTTGAGGCCCGCGCCGAATACCTGACCGAGATCCCCGGCGACGTTACGACGACGCAGGCGCTTTTGCGCACTGTCGCCGATGAGTTCGAGCGGTACGCCAAAGTTCGAAAGAACATCCCGGAAGAAGCCCTGACCGCCGTCAGCGAGACAACCGATCCGGCGAAACTGGCCGATTTGGTTTCGGGTCACCTTGGCATCGAGGTCGAACAGAAGCAGGACCTGCTGGAAACGCTCAGCATCAGCGAGCGTCTGGAAAAGGTCTATGGCCTGATGCAGGGCGAGATGTCGGTTCTTCAGGTCGAGAAGAAGATCAAGACCCGCGTCAAGTCGCAGATGGAGAAGACCCAGCGCGAATACTATCTGAATGAGCAGATGAAGGCCATTCAGAAGGAGCTGGGCGATGGCGAGGACGGCGCGAACGAGATCGCCGAGCTGGAAGCCAAGATCGCCGAGACCAAGCTTTCGAAAGAAGCCCGCGAAAAGGCGGAAGGCGAGCTGAAAAAGCTCAAGAACATGTCGCCGATGTCGGCCGAAGCGACCGTGGTGCGCAACTATCTGGATTGGATCCTGTCGCTGCCTTGGGGCACCAAGTCTCGGGTCAAGAAAGACCTTGGCCGGGCGCAGCAGATCCTCGATGCCGATCACTATGGCCTCGAAAAGGTCAAGGAGCGGATCGTCGAGTATCTGGCGGTTCAGCAGCGCTCGAAGAAGTTGAAAGGCCCGATCATGTGCCTTGTCGGCCCTCCGGGCGTGGGCAAGACCTCGCTTGGGAAGTCGGTCGCCAAGACCACGGGGCGCGAGTTCATCCGCATCTCGTTGGGTGGGGTGCGCGATGAATCCGAGATCCGCGGACACCGCCGGACCTATATCGGCTCGATGCCCGGCAAGATCATCCAGGCGCTGAAAAAGGCGAAAACCACGAACCCGCTGATCTTGCTCGATGAAATCGACAAGATGGGGCAGGATTTCCGTGGTGATCCGGCTTCGGCCATGCTCGAGGTGCTGGACCCGGAACAGAACAGCACGTTCATGGACCACTATCTTGAGGTCGAATACGACCTGTCGAACGTGATGTTCCTGACCACGTCCAACAGCTACAACATGCCTGGGCCGCTTCTGGACCGGATGGAGATCATTCCGCTGGCCGGCTACACCGAGGACGAAAAGCGCGAGATCGCAAAGCAGCACCTGATCTCGAAGCAGGTGAAGAACCACGGGCTGAAAGCCAAAGAGTTCGAGCTGACCGATGAGGCGCTGACCGCGATCATTCGCACCTATACCCGCGAGGCCGGTGTGCGGAATCTTGAGCGCGAGATTGCCAAGGTGGCGCGCAAATCGTTGACCCGGATCATCAAGAACGAGACCGACCGGGTTGTCGTGACGGCTGAGAACCTGCACGAGTTCCTGGGTGTACCCAAGTTCCGTTACGGTTTGGCTGAACAGGATGATCAGGTCGGCGTTGTGACCGGTCTGGCCTGGACCTCGGTCGGTGGCGACCTGCTGCATATCGAGGCGTTGAAGCTGCCAGGCAAGGGTCGGATGAAGACCACAGGCAAGCTGGGCGATGTGATGAAGGAATCCATCGACGCGGCTTCGTCCTATGTGCGGTCGATTTCGCCTCAGATCGGGGTCAAACCGCCGCAGTTCGACAAGATCGACATCCATGTGCACGTGCCTGACGGCGCGACTCCCAAGGATGGACCCAGCGCCGGCCTGGCGATGGTGACTTCGATCGTGTCGGTTCTGACCGGTATCCCGGTCCGCAAGGACATCGCCATGACGGGCGAAGTTTCGCTGCGTGGCAACGCCATGCCGATCGGCGGGTTGAAGGAGAAACTGCTCGCAGCTTTGCGGGGTGGCATCAAGACGGTGCTTATTCCGGAAGAGAACGAAAAGGATCTGGCCGACATCCCCGACAACGTGAAGGAAGGGCTGGAGATCATCCCGGTCAAGCACGTGTCCGAAGTTCTGGAGCGCGCACTGGTGCGCAAACCTGAGCCGATCGAATGGGATGAGGCCGCCGAAGAAGCCGCGGCCGCAGCGGCCAAGGCTTCGGATAACAGTGGACCATCAGCCACGGCGCACTGATCTGAAAACAACGAGAAGGGCGGGGAATAATCCCCGCCCTTTCTGATTCAAAGCCCGATTACAGGTTTTGATGGGTCCAGAACTTCTTCCTCGTCTATGTAGCGCTGGAATTTCTCAGGGGGTAGGGCGGACCGGACTGCGATCCAGAAAATCGCCGATGACAGCAGAGCGCAAAACAAGATGTCCCACCCGAACGGGATCAGGTGCAGCGCGCCGTCTCCGAATTGACCAAGAAACGAGATCAACCCCAGTCCAGCCAGATAGGGCGCGAGCCACAAGGCCTGTTTGAGATCCATCTGTTCCAGGCGTCCCCGAAACCGCGCCAAAAGCAGGAGCAGTCCGATCAGAAGGGTGATGCCCAGGCGCCAGACCGTATCCCAGCCGCTCCAGTAGACGATCAGAGTTGCAATCGCAAAGGCCAGCATTCCGACAAAACCAACCGCTGGAACGCGGATCGAGCGGGGCCTGTCTGGCAATAGGCTGCGCAGGCATACAACGGCGATGGGGCCGACGGCGAAGGACAGGACGATCGCTGCCCCGTTCAGGGCGATCACCGTCTCAAAGGGAATGGTCAAAAGGAAAAGAGTGCCAATCAGGAAGTTGAGCACCAGCGCCCAGATGGGCACGCCAAATGCCGACAGGTGTTGGATGCGCGCGGGCAGAAACCCGTTCTGCGACAGGGCCATCGCGATCCGAGCGTTCGAGCCGGTGGCCACGAGGGCGTTTCCGAACGGTCCGATCACCGAGCCGACGTTTAGGATGCTGATGAACCACAATATCCCGACGGACATTATGACCCCGTCCAAAGGGCCTTCTCCGGCAAAACTCAGCTTGGCCCAGCCCTGCGCCAGCATCTGAGGGTCGAGCGAGCCGATGAAAGCGATCTGCAGGCCCAGATAGATCGCCGCACACATGATGATCGACAATACAAGCGCCGCCGGAATGTCGAATTTCGGGTTTCGCACCTCGCCTGCCATGTCGACCACATGCCTGAACCCGATGAACGAGAAGATTACACCACCGGTCGAAACGGCGGCCATTATTCCCTTGAGCCCATACGGTGCGAACCCCTCGGGCTGCGTGAAGTTCTCGGCATTGAAACGTGAAAGGATCAGCACCACGGACAACAGGATTGGAATGGCCACTTTTGCGCTTGTTATCATTGTGTTGACCCGCGCAAAGAACTTTACGCCAAGCATGTTGATCAGGACGAAGAACACCATGAATGCCAAGGCCACAGCCTGTCCGGGCGCGGTCAGGTCACCAGATGGCGCATGCAGCCAGCGTGCATAGGGTGCGAGGTAGGACAGCATCGCCTCGACCTCGATCGGAGCGGTCGTGTTGTACCCGATCCAGGCAGTCCAACCCATCGTCATGGCGACGATATTGCCGTGTGAAAACTGCGGAACCCGAGCGATCCCTCCGGGGATCGGCAACATGGCAGAGATTTCGGCGAATGTGATGGCCAGAATGAACATTGCGACGGCCCCGATTACCCAGGACAAAACCGCCGCGGGGCCAGCGTGCTGAACGGCCAGAAGCGGCCCGAACAGCCAGCCTGAGCCAATGATTCCTCCGACAGATATGAATGTCAGACCCACCAGGCCGATGTCGCGCTTTAGTTCGGCCATGCACGTCCCTGATTACCATGCCGGTGCTGCACCGGCCCGAACTCAAGGATAGACGCCGAGTCTCATCCGTTTCAAGCGTTGAAAAAGAGAGGGAATGGTGGGTGATAAGAGATTTGAACTCCTGACATCTTCGATGTGAACGAAGCGCTCTACCACTGAGCTAATCACCCGTAGGGCGCCGTATTACAGTGCTTTCTATCCGGCTGCAAGAGGGGAGGCATGCGGTTTTTTTCCATATCCGGACAAGACCGTTTGGGTCCTGTGACTGGGCTTTTTCCCTGTCCGATAGTTTTGAGCGTCTAACAAGTGGCGCAGCCCAAATGCGGTTAATGCAGCGAGCCAGCTGCGCCAGATTGAAACCGAAACAAATGAAGCCTTGGTATGAACCAGACACTGATCGCTGAATTCGTCCCGGAACTAGGAAACGACTGCAACGTGGACGGCTATGAAAGCCAAGCGATTTGTGTCGAGGGGGATTTTGCAGGGCAATTGTTAGCAGTAGAATCTGCCGTCTGACTTTTCGTTGGCGAGTTCGAAGTTTTTTGACGGCTCGGCGATGGCAACCAAGGGTTAAGGTGTCTCCGCACCGGCGCTATCCCAAAGGAGCATGCCAAACGCGCTCGGGAACAAATTTTCCGGTTCGTGCAAAAAACTTGAAAACGCCGCTTGACGATGCCCGGGCGTAGCCATAATACACCCCAACGTTCAGCAATGAACGGGCAGCGGGCGGTTGTAGCTCAGTTGGTTAGAGTACCGGCCTGTCACGCCGGGGGTCGCGGGTTCGAGCCCCGTCAACCGCGCCATCGCTGCCAGCCTTTGATCCAGGCAAACGGATCGACATAGACCCTAATGCGCGGTTGTAGCTCAGTTGGTTAGAGTACCGGCCTGTCACGCCGGGGGTCGCGGGTTCGAGCCCCGTCAACCGCGCCACTTCTCCTTGAAAGTCGTTGCGTTCCCTGTGGACACAGGGTTGCTTTTCTGGACAATCGGTCCCGGCAGGTAGCACGCAGTCGGGGTTTTCGATGGTCAGCTTGAACCGCGTCGTCATGGTTCGTCAAAGCAAGAAATGGATAGGGAGTCTGGGACCCGAGGCGCTGGATTGCGCCGAAATTTCGGGAAAATGGGGAACGCAGTTCGGGTTTCGCAGCCATACCCAGATCTGGCATCGTCAGCACGATATCTGCAAAGGCCCGCTGATGGATGAGCGTGGGGAGGTTCGACAATTCGATCTGATCTTGGCCAACCAGGTCTGGGAACATCTTGACCGGCCCTATGAAGCCACTCTGAACGTGCTCGAAATGCTGCGGCCGGGAGGGTGGTTTTGGTTGGCCGTGCCGTTCTTCATCCCATTCCATGCCGCACCGCACGACTGTTCGCGCTGGTCGGCGCGGGGATTGCGCAACCTGCTGACCGAATGTGGCTTTGATCCGGAAAGTATTCAGGCTGCGCAATGGGGCAACCGTCAGGCGGGTTTGCGGAACCTCGAACCGGTCTGGCCGCCTGTCTATGACCCTGAAACCGACAGCCTGGAAAACGACCCGGATTTTCCGATCTGTGCCTGGGCCATGGCGCGAAAGCCCGAAGACGGGTGACCCAAGCGGAGAAAATCTGCTCGTTCCCACTTTGTTCTAACTTTTCGGTTGGAGACTCAGCGTCGCTCGCCTATCTCTAGGACACTTGTGTGTTGGGGGCCTGGATGCCTGAGCTGAAGAATATCGAGGTGCGCGGTGCGCGCGAGCACAACCTGAAAAACATCGACGTGGACATTCCGCGCGATCAGCTGGTTGTCGTCACGGGGCTGTCCGGTTCAGGCAAGTCGTCCTTGGCGTTCGACACGATCTATGCCGAGGGCCAGCGCCGTTATGTCGAAAGCCTGTCGGCCTATGCGCGCCAGTTTCTGGACATGATGGAAAAGCCCGATGTGGATCACATCAGCGGCCTGTCCCCGGCGATCTCGATCGAGCAGAAGACCACGTCGAAGAACCCGCGTTCGACCGTGGGAACGGTTACCGAGATCTATGATTATCTGCGCCTGCTGTTCGCGCGCGCAGGCACGCCCTACAGCCCCGCCACCGGTTTGCCGATCGAAGCCCAGCAGGTTCAGGACATGGTCGATCGGATCATGGCGATGGAGGAGGGCACCCGAGGCTATCTGCTGGCGCCCATCGTTCGCGACCGCAAGGGTGAGTACAAGAAAGAGTTTCTGGAACTGCGCAAGCAGGGGTTCCAGCGTGTCAAGGTCGATGGTCAGTTCTACGAACTGGACGAGCCGCCGACGCTGGACAAGAAGTTCCGCCATGACATCGACGTGGTCGTCGACCGGATCGTCGTGCGCGAGGGGATGGAGACTCGCCTGGCCGACAGCCTGCGCACCGCGCTGGACCTGGCCGATGGTATCGCGATACTGGAGACTGCCCCGCGCGAGGGCGAGCCCGAGCGCATCACGTTCTCCGAGAACTTTGCCTGTCCGGTCAGTGGGTTCACCATCCCCGAGATCGAACCGCGCCTGTTTTCGTTCAACGCGCCCTTTGGGGCTTGCCCGGATTGCGACGGGCTGGGGGTCGAGCTGTTTTTCGACGAACGGCTTGTGGTGCCCGATCAAACGCTGAAACTGTATGACGGCGCGCTTGCCCCGTGGCGCAAGGGCAAGTCGCCCTATTTCCTGCAGACGATCGAGGCGATCGCGCGCCACTATGAGTTCGACAAGAACACGCCGTGGAAGGACCTTCCGGCGCATGTGCAGCAGGTGTTTCTGCATGGCTCGGGCGATGATGAAATCCAGTTCCGCTATGACGAGGGCGGACGTGTCTATCAGGTGACCCGCAGCTTTGAAGGCGTGATCCCGAACATGGAGCGCCGCTATCGCGAAACCGACAGCGCGTGGATCCGCGAGGAATTCGAGCGGTATCAGAACAACCGTCCCTGCCACACCTGCGAGGGTTATCGCCTGCGCCCCGAGGCGTTGGCCGTCAAGATTGCCGGGCTGCATGTCGGCCAAGTGGTCGAAATGTCGATCAAGGAAGCTCTGGCCTGGGTCGAGGACGCGCCGGACCACCTGAGCGCCCAGAAAAACGAAATTGCCCGCGCGATTCTGAAAGAGATCCGCGAGCGGTTGGGGTTTCTGAATAACGTTGGTTTGGAATACCTTACGCTGTCTCGTTCAAGTGGTACCCTGTCAGGCGGCGAAAGCCAGCGCATCCGGCTGGCCAGCCAGATCGGCTCGGGCCTGACCGGGGTGCTTTACGTGCTGGACGAACCCTCGATCGGGTTGCATCAGCGCGACAATGACCGCCTTTTGGGCACGCTGAAGAACCTGCGCGATCAGGGCAACACCGTGATCGTCGTCGAGCATGACGAGGAAGCCATCCGCGAAGCCGACTATGTGTTCGACATCGGCCCCGGTGCCGGCGTGCATGGCGGGCAGGTGGTCAGCCACGGCACGCCCGAGCAGATCGCGGCCGATGCGGCCTCGATTACAGGGCAGTATCTGTCGGGGGTTCGGGAAATTCCGGTGCCCGCCGAGCGGCGCAAGGGGAACAAGAAAAAGGTAACGGTTGTAAAGGCTTCGGGCAACAACCTCAAAGACGTGACGGCCGAGTTTCCGCTGGGCAAGTTCGTCTGCGTGACCGGGGTGTCGGGCGGCGGCAAGTCGACCCTGACGATCGAGACGCTGTTCAAGACCGCCTCGATGCGTCTGAATGGTGCGCGTCAGACGCCTGCGCCCTGCGAAACGATCAAGGGGCTGGAACATCTGGACAAGGTGATCGACATCGACCAGCGGCCCATCGGGCGCACGCCACGGTCGAACCCGGCCACATATACCGGCGCCTTCACCCCGATCCGCGACTGGTTCGCCGGTCTGCCCGAGGCGAAGGCGCGGGGCTACAAGCCCGGGCGGTTCAGTTTCAACGTCAAGGGCGGGCGCTGCGAGGCCTGTCAGGGCGACGGAGTCATCAAGATCGAGATGCATTTCCTGCCCGACGTCTATGTCACCTGCGAGACCTGCAAGGGCGCGCGTTACAACCGCGAGACGCTCGAGATCAAGTTCAAGGGCAAGTCCATCGCCGACGTGCTGGATATGACGGTCGAAGACGCGCAGGAGTTCTTCAAGGCCGTACCCTCGATCCGCGACAAGATGGATGCGCTGGCCCGGGTCGGGCTGGGCTATATCAAGGTCGGCCAGCAGGCAACGACCCTGTCGGGCGGCGAGGCGCAGCGAGTCAAGCTTTCGAAAGAGCTGGCAAAACGTTCGACGGGCCGGACCCTGTACATTCTGGACGAGCCCACAACCGGCCTGCATTTCGAAGATGTGCGCAAGCTGTTGGAAGTGCTGCATGAACTGGTCGATCAGGGCAATACTGTCGTCGTGATCGAACACAATCTGGACGTGGTGAAAACCGCCGACTGGATCATCGACATCGGCCCTGAGGGTGGCGATGGCGGCGGCGAGATCGTTGCCGTGGGCGCCCCGGAAGAGGTCGCCGAATGCGAGCGCAGCCACACCGGGCGATACCTCAAGCCGATGCTGAACCCCGAACGCGTGGCGGCCGAATAGGCTGCCTGCGCGTCAGTACAGAATATCCGCCACCGCGCCGATAAGGTTCAGCACTTTGCGCGTATCGGGGTCGATTCTGTAGACGTAGTCGCCCGCGCGAACGTAGTTGCCGCCACGTTTCAGGCCATAGCGGTACGGATCGTCGATCCAGACATAGTCGCGATCAATCCGGTCTCCGACCTTGTACCAGTTCTTGGCCTGACCGGGCGGGACGCAGGGCACGGCCTTCTTGGCTAACCCGGGCGGGCAATTGGCAACGGATTTTGCGCCCTTCTGCGGGGCCACACGTTCGACCGAGAACGTGTCCTTGGTCTTTCCTTTGCCTTTGCTGTTGTCAGCCAGTGTCGCGACCGGGGTCAGTGACAGGCCGGCAAGCAGTGCAATATGCATAAGTGTCTTCATGGGCGGTTCCCCTCGGTTCGTCGCGCCGTCATGCCGCGTTTCCCGATATTTTGGAATGACCGCCCGAAGTGCAAGCCCTGGGCGGCGAAATGCCGCCCAAGCTCAGCTGCGGCCGCGCTTTTCGAACCGGGGCAGCATGGCCGAGAAATCCATTCCCTTGCCGTCTTCGGCTTCGACGAACTGTTCGTACAGCGCAGTGGCGATCTGGCCCATCGGCGTGTCGGCGTCGGCGCTTTCGGCGGCCTGCTGGCTGAGCCGCAGGTCCTTGAGCATCAGCTCGGCAGCGAAACCGGGCTTGTAGCCGTTGTCCGCAGGTGACTGCGGCCCGACACCGGGGGCGGGGCAATAGGCGTTCATGCTCCAGCTGTAGCCCGACGAGGTGCTGACCACGTCGAACATCTTCTGCCGGTCCAGACCGAGCTTGTCGGCCAAGGCAAAGGCCTCGCAAGTGGCGATCATGGTGACACCCAGGATCATGTTGTTGCAGATCTTGGCGGCCTGACCGGCGCCCGCCGCGCCGCAATGCACCGCCTTCTGGCCCATGATGTCGAACAGCGGGGCCGCCTTGGCAAAGGCCGTGTCCGAGCCGCCGGCCATGAAGGTCAGCGTGCCCGCGGCCGCGCCACCGATTCCGCCCGAAACCGGCGCGTCCACGGCCAGAAGCCCGGCCTGTTCGGCCTGCTCCGCTACGGCGCGGGCGCTGTCCACATCGACGGTCGAACAGTCGATGAACACCGCGCCTTTCTCCATGTGCGGAATGATCTGATCGGCCACCGCGCGCAGAATGTCGCCATTGGGCAGCATGGTGATGACCGCCTCGGCGCCACGGACCGCATCAGTGGCCGTTTCGGCCTTGGTCACGCCCTCGACCGACACGCCCGCGGTGTCGAACCCGGTCACGTCGTGACCGGTCTTGGCCAGATTGGCCGCCATCGGCGCGCCCATGTTGCCCAGGCCAATGAATCCGATCTTCATGTTTCACTCCTCCTCGAATGTCAGCGTGTCCGCGCCCAGCGGCATCAGCATCCGTGATACCGCCGTGGCCGGCACGTTCATGTCCGCAAACTGCCATTTCGGGTTGCGGTCCTTGTCGATGATCTGCGCCCGGATGCCCTCGAGAAAATCGCCGTGCTCCATCGATCGGAAGGTAAAGCGGTATTCCAGCTCCAGCGCCTTGCGCATGGTCAGGGCGGGGCCGCGCAGGCGGTGCAGCATCTCGATCGTGCAGGCCATGGACAGCGGCGAATTGCGGCCCATCGCCTCAAGCGCTCCGCGGGTGAATTCGGTGTCGCCATTGCGCAGGTCGGTCAGCACGTCGCCCAGGGTTTCCCCACCGAAGAAACGGTCGATGTCGTCCTGCGGCAAGGTGCGGTCCGGGGCAGGGGCGGCGTGTTCGGCCAGCAGGTCGGCTTGGCCCGAGGCCTCGAGCATCTCGATCATATCGGGCCATTGCTCCTGCGGGATGAAGTGGTCGGCGAACCCGGCATAGATCGCGTCGCCCGGACCCATGCGCGCGCCGGTGACGCCCAGATATTCGCCCAGCCGCCCCGGCGCCAGCGCCAGCAGCAGCGACCCACCCACATCCGGCACCAGCCCGATCGAACATTCGGGCATCGCGATCTTCGAGCTTTCGCCGACGATCCGGTGCGTCCCGTGACAGCCGATGCCCACGCCGCCGCCCATGGTAAAGCCCTGCAGGAAGCTGACCACCGGCTTGGGATACTCGAAGATCATCGCGTTCAGGCGGTATTCATCGCGCCAGAACTTCTGCCCATAGGCATAGTCGCCCTTGGTGCCCGTTGCGTACAACTCGACGATGTCTCCGCCCGCGCAAAAGGCCTTTTCGCCCTCGGCATCAAGGATGACCAGATCGACCTCGTCATCCTCGCGCCAGTTACGCAGGGCGGTGTCGATGGCCATGCACATCTCATAGCTCAGCGCATTCACGGCCTTGGGCCGGGTCAGGGTGATCCGGCCGGCGCGGCCCGTGGTGCGAATGTCGATATCGGACATGAAAACCTCAGCGATGGGCGAGCAGTTGGCGGGCGACGATCACGCGCATTATCTCGTTCGTGCCTTCCAGAATTTGATGCACCCGCAGATCGCGCACAAGCTTTTCGATGCCGTAATCGGCCAGATAGCCGTAGCCGCCGTGCAGCTGCAGGCACTGATCGACCACTTTCGATCCGGTCTCGGTCACGAATTTTTTGGCCATCGCGCAGAATTTGGTGGCGTCGGGCGCGCCCTGATCCAGCTTCCATGCCGCCTGACGCAGGAAGGTGCGGGCCGCTTGCAGTTCAATCTCCATGTCCGCAAGCCGGAACTGCAGGGCCTGGAACTGATCGATTGTCTGACCGAAGGCCTTGCGTTCGGACATGTATTGCAGCGTCATGTCCAGCCCCGCCTGCGCCGCGCCCAGCGAGCATGAGGCGATGTTCAGGCGCCCGCCGTCCAGGCCCATCATCGCGTATTTGAACCCGTCGCCCTCGGTCCCGACAAGGTTCTCGGCCGGGATCTTGCAGTCGTCGAACTGGACCTGCGCGGTGGGCTGGCTTTTCCAGCCCATCTTCTGTTCCAGCGCCCCAAAGCTGAGGCCTGGTGTGCCGTCCTCGACATAGACGGTCGAGATCCCTTTGGGGCCGTCGCCGCCTGTGCGGACCATGCAGACATAGGCATCGGAATAGCCGCCGCCCGAGATGAAGGCCTTGGTTCCGTTCAGTGTATAGCCTTCGTTGGTGCGTTCGGCCCGCGTCTTGAGCGCCGCCGCGTCCGAGCCCGAGCCCGGTTCGGTCAGACAATAGCTGAGCACCGTGTTCAGGCTGAGAACGTCGGGCATGATGCGCGATTTCAGTTCATCGCTGGCAAAGCTGTCCAGCATCTTGGCGCACATGTTGTGGATCGACAAAAAGGCCGCGACCGAGGGGCAGGCCATCGACAGCGCCTCGAACACCAGCGTGGCGTCCAGACGGGTCAAGCCCGAGCCGCCGCTGTCCTCGGACACGTACAGCCCGCCGAAGCCCAGCTCGCCGACCTTGGGCCACAGATCCTTGGGGATGGTGCCCTCGGCCTCCCACTGGCGGGCGAAAGGTGCGATCTGTTCTTGCCCGAACCCGTAGGCCATATCGAAAATGGCCGTCTGTTCCTCTGTCAGCGTGAAATCCATGGCCGGTCTCCCCCTTGTGGCGACGTGAATTGAACGACTGTTTATTTATTGCGCAACCCTTACAGAAATTTTTCACGCGGAGCAAACCCCGTGATGCACATGCGCCGGATTTGGGCGATTGCCAAAAGGCGGTTATGCTGAGCCATTCGTTTTAGTGATTGATCGGAGTTGTGGATGTCGAATTACAAGATGGCCGTGGTTGCGATACACGGAATGGGCAGCCAGTCGGTCGGACCGAACCAGCCGTCCTCGGTGCCGACGTTTTCGAGCGACTTGCACGACCGGGTGGGGCGGCAGTTGGGCCAGGACATGAGCAAGGTTGCCTGGCACGAGGTGATCTGGGCGCAAATCCTGCAGGGCCGGCAGATGGACTATCTGAACAGCATAAGCCCCTATACGGGCTATGACCGAACGCGCCGTTTCGTTGTGTGTAACCTGTCTGACGCGGCATCCTATCGCCCGACCCCCGACGGCAGCGACAAAACCTATGCCGCGATCCATGAACGAGTTGCGCAGGTGATACGCATCGTCCGGTTTCAGATCGGCGAGCGCGCGCCCATCCTGATCGTCGCTCATTCCTTGGGTGGGCACATTATGTCGAACTACATCTATGACCTTCAGCGCCATCTGCGCCACGGTGGATTGCCGCAGCATGGCGTTCCGGTGGAGGACATGCAGACAGTAGTCGGGATGGTCACGTTTGGCTGCAACATCCCGATCTTTCTGTTCGCCTATCCCGAACAGGACATCACGCCGATCCAACGCCCCAACCAGGAATTGCCACTGACCCTGCAATTCCATAACTGGTGGCAGAACTATTATGACAAGCACGACGTTCTTGGCTTTCCCCTCGGACCGATCGCGCCCAGCTATGGGCGGCTTGTCGGGACGGGTGAGATCACCGATCAGGCTATTCGGGTCGGGAATATCTTCACCGGATGGAATCCGTTTTCGCACAATGGGTATTGGAAAGCCCGCAGCCTGTACGAGCCCGTGGCCGACCGGATCAGGCAGATCCTGAATGCGGTATGAGCGTCACAGATCTGCGTGGAATTCGTCAATCAGGTGCCGGACCACGGCCTGGCCCGGATCGTCGCCATTGGCCAGTGCTTCGGCGTGAACGCGACGCTGTCGCGTAGCTGAGGTACCGCTCTCGGCGATCTGACGCAAACGGGCCAACTCGGCCATGGTGCCCAATGCTTCGGCATCTTCGGCCAGCATACCCATCAACTCGCCCATCAGGTCGGGCATCGGTTTGATCGAGCGGTCTCCGAAGTCGATCAGACCTTCGCCCACGCCGTAGCGCTGCGCGCGCCAACGGTTTTCGCCGATCAGGAACCGATCATATTGCCGCCAGCGCAGGTTGCGGTCTTTCAGACGGCAGAGCATTCGGGTCAGTGCCTGCACCATGGCCGCCAGCGACAGCGCGTGTTCCATGCGAGGCTGCACATCCATGATCCGCGTCTCGAGCGTCGGATAGCTGTGCGACGGTCGAAGGTCCCACCAGATTTTCGAGGTATCCTCGATTACGCCCAATTCGACCAGGACACCGGTGGTGCGCTCGTATTCGGACCAGCTGCCAAAAACAGGGGGCAGGCCGGTGCGGGGCAGGTTGTCGAACACCGTCAGGCGATACGAGGACAACCCGGTATCCTGTCCGTTCCAGAATGGTGATGAGGTTGAAAGCGCCAGGAGGTGGGGCAGAAAATAACACAGTTGCGGCAGGACATCGGCGCGCTGCGCGGGATCGTCCACGCCGACATGCACATGCATCCCGCAGATCAGCATGCGCCGGGCGACACCCCCCAGCGCGTGTTGCAGGTTGTCATACCGCTCTTTTCGCGTGTGGTGCTGGTCTTTCCAATCCGCAAACGGGTGGCAGGATACAGCGATGGGCGACAGGTTGTGCTCGGCGGCGCGCTTGGCGACACAGGACCGCAGCCGCCTGAGGTCCTCACGTGCGGATTTGACCGTCGTATGCGGGCGGGTTCCAACCTCGATCTGGCATTGCAGGAATTCCGGGCTGACCTGACCCTCAAAATCCGCCTGGCAGGCCTGCATCAATGCCTCGGGCGCCTGCGCCAGTTGCAAGCTGTCGCGATCGACAAGCAGGTATTCCTCTTCGATGCCGATCGTGAAATCCTGCTGCATGTGCGGGCCTCCCGTTCCCTTTTGGGATCAGTGAATACGGAATCCGCTCTTTTGCCAAGGCTTTGGCGCCATCGACCTTGCGCTGACCCGTGCGCCAACGGTAAGCACCGCAGAAGCCAGACAGATAATCGGAGCCGTGTGTCGTGAAACCCAGGAAATTCCCGAAGCTCAATGCATTTTTGGACAGGTTCGGCACACGGTTGATCGACAAGGCACCCGAGCGGGATGAGCGGGCACGGCTTGAAGCATTCGAGCGGGCAGGCGGCCTGACCCGACCGGCCTATGCCCTGTCACCCGGGATGGAAGGGTTCGATATTGCCGAACTGGTCGCCGAGTATACGGTCCATGCCGAAGCACTGGCTGCCTTGAAAGATCCTGAGCGGAACCAGACCGGCTACCGGATCGGCAACGGGTACTACGACAGTCCGGACGCCGACGCTCTGTACTTGATGATCCGGCGGTTCAAGCCGAAACGCGTCGTCGAGGTCGGATGTGGAAACTCCACCCGAGTGACCCGGCAAGCCATTCTAGACGGCGGCTTGGAAACGCGGATCACGGCGATCGACCCGTATCCGCGCGCAGACATCGCGCATGTTGTTGATCAATTCGAACAGAAACGACTGGAAGAAGTCGACGCATCCGTGTTCGATCAGCTCGAGGCCGGAGACGTTCTGTTCATCGACTCGAGCCATGTCGTGCGCATGAGCAATGACGTAGCGCATCTGTTCTGCCGCATCATTCCGAACCTGAAACCGGGCGTCGTGATCCATGTCCACGATGTTTTTTTGCCCTATGAATACCCCAAGCGGTTTTTCTATGACTGCCCGGGTTGGGGCGAGCAGTACATGCTGCACGCGTTGCTGCAATCTGGTTCGTTTTCAATGCTTTGGCCCGGCTACTACCTTCAGCAGGCGCGTCCCGATGCCGTCGAAGCCTTGCCCTTTCTGACAGAAGGCCGAGCGCAGAGTATCTGGGTTCAGAAGCGGTAAAGCAGATTTTTTCGTGATCCGCTTTTTGAAAGCGCGCGTACCCCTTTCCATATCACGCTGGAGAGGAGACTAAACATGTTCCGTCGTACATTCATGGGTGCCGCAGCCGCTGTCGCACTCGCACTGCCGATGAAAGCCCAAGCCGCAGACATCGTGGACACCGCAGTTTCGGCCGGGTCGTTCAACACGCTGGTTGCCGCTGTTCAGGCCGCCGGTCTGGTGGACACGCTGAAGGGCAAAGGCCCCTTCACGGTGTTCGCGCCCACCGATGAAGCGTTCGCCGCTCTGCCCGAGGGCACTGTCGAGACGCTGCTGATGCCCGAAAACAAGGATCAGTTGGTCGCCATCCTGACCTATCACGTTGTGCCAGCTAAAGTGATGTCGGGTGACATCGCTGGTAAGCGGGCCAAGGTTCTGACCGTTCAGGGCGAACGTCTGAGCGTCAATGCCAAGAACGGCGTCAAGGTCGACGGAGCGAATGTCGTTCAGGCCGACATCGAGGCAAGCAACGGCGTCATCCACGTCGTCGACACTGTTCTGATCCCCGAGTAATCAAGCCACTCGCCACAAAATCAAAGCCCCGGTCGCTCGGCCGGGGCTTTGTCGTTTCAAAGCAGTCTGACTTTTGTTCCGATCTGGACCAGAGGATACAGTTCCTCGACATGCTGGTTGTACAACCCGATGCACCCGGATGAACTTTGGCGTCCGATCTTGCGGGTGTCATGTGTGCCATGCACCAGGTAAGCCGGCCAGGACAGGTACATGGCGCGGGTGCCAAGTGGGTTGCCCGGATCTCCACCTTCCATGCGGATCGGCAGGTTGGGATCGCGCTCGCGCATCGATGCGGTCGGCGTCCAGCTGGGATTTTCCGCTTTGCGCACGACTTCGGTGTAGCCGCGTTTGGTCAGCTCTTCGCTCATGGGAACCGAGCTGGGGTACAGTTTGTAGGTACCGTCAGGACCCCAGTAATGCACCGCCCGGCTGGTTATGTCAGCCAGCAAGCAGCCCACGCCCAGTTCATCGAAGTGATCCTGCCAGTCCTGCTTGGAAAAGGACGATACGTTGCGGCGAACGGGAAGCTGAGTGCTGATCGCCTCCTCGCTTTGAGGGAAGGCGTCCTGGCTCTGCGCCCGCAACAAGGTCGGCGACGCCAATACGGATGCTACCCCCAAAAGGGCCGAGCGGCGGGAAATTCTGGTTGTCACGATGGCCTCCTGGCGACTGACTGCTCGAATTTTCGGCCAATTTATGCCGGGCAGAGAGGTGAAGCCAGAGGTCGGTGCTGAAATTCTCGTGAACGCAGTCCGGCTTGCGCAGTTTTTTGCCAAGCAGAAGGTGCACAAGGTGACGGTTGGCGAATTGGGTTTGCCTGCGGACAAAAAGGCCGCCCCAATTTAGGGCAGCCTTTGTTCTTAAAATCAGTTTGTCAATCCATCGCTTTGAAGTTGAACTCGCCACCTTCTTTGATGCCCGACGGCCAGCGCGACGTAACGGTCTTGGTGCGGGTGTAGAACTTGAAGCTGTCGGGGCCGTGCTGGTTCAGGTCTCCGAACATGGATTTCTTCCAGCCGCCGAAGGTGTGATAGGCCAGCGGCACCGGGATCGGGACGTTGATACCAACCATGCCAATATTGACCCGGCTGGCGAAATCACGGGCTGTGTCGCCGTCGCGGGTGAAGATCGCGGTGCCGTTGCCGTATTCATGGTCCATCGCCAGCTTCAGCGCCTCTTCGTAAGATCCGGCGCGGACGGTGGACAGAACGGGGCCGAAGATCTCCTGCTTGTAGATATCCATGTCGGGGGTGACATGGTCGAACAGGTGGGGGCCGACAAAGAAACCGTCTTCATAGCCCTGCAGTTTGAAATCGCGGTTGTCGACCACCAGCTTCGCGCCCTGTTCCACGCCCGAGTTAATCAGGCCCAAGATGCGTTCCTTGGCGGCGGCGGTCACGACTGGCCCCATGTCGACGTCGTCGCCGGCGGTATAGGGACCGACTTTAAGCTTCTCGATGCGCGGCACCAGCTTCTCGATCAGCGCGTCAGCGGTTTCCTCGCCCACCGGAACGGCCACCGAAACGGCCATGCAGCGTTCACCGGCGGCGCCGAAACCGGCGCCCACCAGTGCGTCGGCGGCCTGATCCAGATCGGCGTCGGGCATGACGATCATGTGGTTCTTGGCCCCGCCAAAACACTGGGCGCGTTTGCCGTTCGCCGTGGCGCGCGAATAGATGTACTGCGCGATGGGGGTCGAGCCGACGAAGGACACACCCTGAATGATCTCGCTGTCCAGCAGGGTGTCCACGGCTTCCTTGTCGCCGTTGACGACTTGGAACACACCTTTGGGCAGACCGGCCTCGACGAACAGTTCGGCCAGCATCAGCGGTACCGATGGGTCACGTTCCGAGGGCTTCAGCAACACCGCGTTGCCGCAGGCCAGTGCAGGGCCGACATGCCACAAGGGCATCATGGCCGGGAAGTTGAACGGCATGATGGCGGCGACAACGCCCAGCGGCTGGCGCATGGAATACATGTCGATGCCGGGGCCGGCGCTGTCGGTGAATTCACCCTTCAGCATCTGCGGGGCGCCGATGCAGTATTCGATCACCTCGAGCCCGCGCTGCAGGTCGCCTTTGGCGTCGGGCAGGGTCTTGCCGTGCTCGCGGCTCAGCGCTTCGGCCAGCTTTTCCATGTCGCGATGCATCAGGTGGACCATCTGCATCATCACGCGGGCGCGCTTTTGCGGGTTGGTCGCGCCCCATGCGGGCTGGGCTGCAGCGGCGTGTTCGATTGCTGCCGTCGTCTCGGCAGCGCTGGCCATCGGGCATTTGTACTGAACCTCGCCCGTGGCGGGGTTGTAGACGTCGTCAAATCGACCGGATGTCCCGGGCGTGTATTCGCCGTTGATGAAATGGGTCAGGTCTTGCATCGCAAACTCCTCCGCTGAATTTGCGCGCAGCATAGGCTTGCATAAATCTCATGAACAGAGGCAATATCCCAAAAGAGTTTTGCAAAAATGCAGGGGTGGGGATGGATCCGAACTGGGATGACATGCGCGTATTCCTGGCGGTTGCGCGCGAGGAAAGCCTGTCTTCGGCCGGGCGGTTATTAAAGATCGACCCGGCGACAGTGGGGCGGCGGGTTTCCCGGTTGGAAGCAGCACTGAAAGCGCCGCTTTTCACGAAGTCACCGCAGGGCTACGTACTGACCTCCGCCGGAGAGCGACTGTTCGAGCACGCTCAAGGCGCTGAGGAGGCGATGCGCGCAGCGGCTGGCGCGATGGAAGGCGCGACCAAGTCGCTGAGTGGTCAAATCCGGATTGGTGCTCCGGACGGAAGCGCCAACTATCTGCTGCCACAAGTCTGCGCCAAAATCAGCGACTCGAATCCCGACCTGGACATACAGATCCTGGCCTTGCCGCGGATCATCAACCTGTCGCGCCGCGAGGCGGATATGGCTATCACCGTCAGCGCCCCAACGGCCGGCAAGCTGCTGGTGCAAAAGATCAGCGACTACAAGCTGCATATGGTGGCAACAGCCGACTATCTTTCGCGGCATGTTCCCATTCGCTCGGTCGGTGACCTGAAGGGCCACCGCATGATCGGTTATATCCCGGACATGATCTTCGACCGCGAGCTCGATTACCTCAACGATCTGGGTATTGATCGTGTCCCACTTGCATCGAACTCGGTCTCGGTGCAGTTGCGGCAAGCTTCGCTGGGTACCGGGGTATGTATCGCGCATGACTTCACGTTGCCATTCCATCCTCAGCTGAAAAAAATTCTGACGGATCAAGTCAGTCTGACGCGCAGCTTTCACCTGGTTCGCCATCAGGGTGATCAACGCAACGAACGGTTGAACCGATTTGCAGAAGCGCTCAGCCGGGGAATTCGCGACGAAGTTGCGCGGCTGGAAGCCGAAGCCCAAGCTTGACAGGTTGATCTAATCGGGCAACGCTTTGGAAAACGGGAAAATTATTTCGGAGGTATTGCCCATGCTTGTACAGGCCATTCTGAAGTCCAAGTCGACAGACGGGGTTGTGACGGTGGCGCCTTCGATGACCGTGTCCGACGCGGCAAAGATTCTGGCCGATAAGCGCATTGGTACGGTGATCGTATCTGAGGACGATGGCGAAACCGCAGCCGGCATCCTCTCGGAACGCGATATCGTGCGGGAATTGGCCGCCAGTGGCAGCGGGTGCCTGACACAGCCGGTAAGCGCCTACATGACCAAGAAACTGGTGACCGCGACTCAACAGGACAAGGTGCAGGACGTACTCGCTCGTATGACCGAAGGTCGGTTCCGCCACATGCCGATTGTCGAAGATGGCAAACTGATTGGGATCGTCACTCTTGGCGACGTCGTAAAAGCGCAATTGTCCGAACTGGCCATGGAAAAAGATGCCCTGCAGGGCATGATCATGGGGCACTAGCCCCATTTGACGACATTGCGGCCTCTTGCAGCTGCGGAAAACTTGTGTTTGCTTGCGCAGAAATTTTCTTGCTCAGGAGGGCGCGATGCGGGTTGGATTATATCCGGGAACCTTTGACCCCATCACCATGGGTCATATCGATATCATCCGCCGGGCAGCCATGCTGGTCGACAAGCTGGTGATCGGCGTCGCGATCAACCGCGACAAGGGTCCGCTGTTCTCGCTCGAAGAGCGGGTGGCCATGATCGAGGCGGAATGCGCCTACCTGACCGAACAGACCGGCACCGAAATTGTTGCGCATCCGTTCGAAAACCTGCTGATAGACTGCGCCCGGGACGTAGGGGCGCAGATCATCGTACGCGGCCTGCGTGCTGTTGCCGATTTCGAATATGAATTTCAGATGGTTGGGATGAACCGGGCGCTCGACGATTCGATCGAGACCGTGTTCCTGATGGCCGAAGCCCGACACCAGGCGATCGCCTCGAAACTGGTCAAGGAAATCGCCCGGCTGGGCGGGGACGTGTCGAAATTCGTCACGCCCCAGGTCAATATCGCGCTGAAAGAGCGGTTAGGCTAGGGCGCCCATCGCGGCAGCGGTGTCCAGCATCCGGTTCGAGAAACCCCACTCGTTGTCATACCAGGCCAGAACACGGACCAGCGTGCCGTCGGTCACCTTGGTTTCGGCCAGCGACACGGTCGAGCTGTGGGAATCGTGGTTGAAATCGATCGAGATCAACGGGCGGGTTTCCGCGGCCAGAACGGTCGGGATCTTGGCCGCGGCCTCGGTGAACAGGGCGTTGACCTCGTCTTCGGTGGTGGGGTGCGATACCTCGACCACCAAGTCGACGACCGAGACATTCGGGGTGGGAACCCGGATCGCCTGACCGGTCAGTTTGCCCTGCAGTTGCGGCAGAACCAGCCCCACGGCCGAGGCCGCACCGGTGGTGGTCGGGATCATCGATAGGGCCGCCGCGCGCGACAGGTACGGGTCTTTGCCGGCGGTGTCATGCACCGGTTGGCTGGCGGTATAGGCGTGCACCGTGGTCATATTGCCGTGCACGATACCCAGGCCCGCATCCAGCGCGGCAGCGACCGGCGACAGGCAGTTGGTGGTGCAGGATGCGTTGGAAACCACGGTGTCGGCGGCGGTCAGATCGTGGTCGTTCACGCCGAACACCACGGTTTTAACCTCGCCATCCCCGCGCGCCGGCGCCGAGATCAGAACCTTTTTCGCGCCGTTCTTGAAATGGCGAGATGCAGCTTCGCGCGTGCGGAACACGCCGGTGCATTCCAGAACCACGTCGACGTCCGACCAATCAAGCGCCTCGGGGTCGCGCTCGCTGGTCAACCGGATCGGGCCGGCGCCTACGTTCAGCCCGGCCTCGCTCAGGGTGACCGGTTTGGCGTAGCGGCCATGCACGCTGTCGAACTCGAACAGATGCGCATTCATTTCCGGCTTGGCGAGGTCGTTGATCGCGACGATCTGCACATCCGTACGACCGCTTTCCATCAGGCCGCGCAGGACACCGCGCCCGATCCGTCCAAATCCGTTGATAGCAAGTTTGAGTGTCATGTCGCGCTCCGTCTAAATGGCCGCTAAGCCGCGATTGAAATCAGTTAGCGCTAACAAAGGCAGTCAGGCGAAAATGTCAAGCAAAACCTCTGTCAGCGCCAGAACGCGACCCAGTCTAGAAAGTCGTAGAACTTCTTGCCGAGGAACAGGAGATGCTCGGTTCCAAACAGCGCGAAATCCAGCATCAGACCGCCAAGGATGAGAACTCCCAGCCAGATCGCGATTTGGTTTGTCATTGCTGCTCCGAACAAAAAAGCCCGCCCAGATAACCTGAGCGGGCGACGCGGTTCAAGCGGTCTTGATGAGATCAGTTAAGCCGTCCCATGGCGACGGCTACATCGGCCATGCGCACCGAGAAGCCCCATTCGTTGTCGTACCAGGCCAGCACGCGGACCATGCGGCCGTCCACGACGCGGGTCTGGTCGGGCGCGAAGATCGAGCTTTCTTCGGTGTGGTTGAAATCGGTCGACACCAGGGGGGCGGGTTCATAGCCCAGAACGCGCTGCATCGGCCCCTTGGCGGCCTCGGCGACGATGGCGTTGACCTCGCCGACGGTGACCTCGCGCGCGGCGCGGAAGGTCAGGTCGACGGCCGACACGTTCGGCGTGGGCACGCGAATGGCCGAGCCGTCCAGACGCCCCTTGAGGTTCGGCAGAACCTCGCCCAGCGCCTTGGCAGCGCCGGTGCTTGTGGGGATCATAGACATGGCGGCGGCGCGGGCGCGGTACAGGTCGCCGTGGCGGCGGTCCAGCGTGGGCTGGTCGCCGGTATAGGCGTGGATCGTGGTCATGATGCCGTTTTCAATGCCGATGCCTTCGTCCAGAACCTTGGCAAGCGGGGCAAGGCAATTCGTGGTGCACGAGCCATTCGACACCATCCTGTCGTTGGCGGTCAGGCTGTTGTGGTTGACGCCGAACACGATCGTCTTGTCGACGTTCTTGCCCGGAGCCGACAGCAGAACCTTTTGCGCGCCACGTTCAAGGTGTGTTTTGGCCTTCAGCCCGTCGTTGAACTTGCCGGTGCATTCCAAAACAACGTCACAGCCTTCCCAGTCCAGCTCGTTCATGTCGTAGGTCGAGAACATCTGCATAGGCCCGCGACCCAGGTCCATCGTGTTGCCGCTGATCGAGACATCGCGTGGAAAGCGGCCGTGGATGCTGTCGTATTTCAGCAGATGCGCCGAGGTTTCAAGCGGCCCGGTGGCGTTGACCTTGATCACTTCGATGTCGTTGCGGCCTGACGCGGCAATGTGCGACAGGGTACAGCGGCCGATGCGGCCAAAACCATTGATGCCGACCTTGATGGTCATGTGACGTCTCCAAATCCGCTTGTGTTCCGGGCGATATAGCGATGATCGGTCCATCTAAAAAGATAGAAAATACCATATTTGCAATGTGTTAGCGCAAACTTTGCGTGGTTGCGCTAACGCTTGCGCTAGCTGTCGGATCGGTTAGGGTCCAAAGTGCGACGGATGAACGGAAAGGATGCGGCATGAGCGGTTTGCTGGCCCTGTTGGACGATGTGGCGGGAATCGCCAAAGTGGCGGCGGCCTCGGTCGACGATGTTGCGGCGGCGGCCGGCAAGGCGGGGGCCAAGACAGCGGGCGTGATCATCGACGACGCGGCCGTCACGCCGAAATACGTCCAAGGGTTTGCTCCGGCACGCGAGTTGCCGATCATCTGGCGCATCGCGCGCGGGTCGATGTTCAACAAGGTCATTCTGCTGCTGCCGGTGGCGCTGTTGCTGGCGAATTTCGCGCCGTGGCTAATAACGCCCTTGCTGATGATCGGTGGGTCATACCTGTGCTTCGAGGGCGCCGAGAAGATTTTTCACGTGCTGTTTCCGCATGGAAGCCACGTGATCGAAGAAGACATGAACGTCCGTGATCCGGGTCATCTGGAGGAGCAGAAGATCAAGGGCGCGATCAAGACCGACTTCATCCTGTCGGCCGAGATCATGACCATCGCTCTTTCTGCCATCGAGGCGCCGAATGTCTGGATGCAGGCGGCGACGCTGGCGGTTGTGGGGATCGGTGTCACGGTTGCCGTCTATGGCTCGGTCGCGTTGATCGTAAAAATGGACGATGTCGGTCTTTATCTGGCAAAGAACGCGCCGACACCGATTGG
Organism: Ruegeria sp. B32; assembly: GCF_025141855.1. NCBI lineage: Bacteria > Pseudomonadati > Pseudomonadota > Alphaproteobacteria > Rhodobacterales > Roseobacteraceae > Ruegeria > Ruegeria sp. B32. The sequence goes on from NZ_CP081106.1 coordinate 1,511,633, forward strand.
CCGCGGGCTGGGTCGCGGGCTGGTCAAGGCGATGCCAAAGGTCATGAAGACACTGTCGGTCGTGGGCACGGCGGCGATGCTGTGGGTTGGCGGCTCGATCATGATCCATGGACTCGAGGTGCTGGGCTTTGGCTGGCTCGGCCACCACATCCACGATTGGGCTTATGCGGCCGGTCATGCCGTGTCCGATCAATGGGCTGGCGCGGTGGAGTGGATCAGCAAGGCTGCGATGGACGGCGTGTTCGGGCTGGCCTGGGGGTTCGTTCTGATCCCGTTGGCGACCAAGGTCATCGCACCGCTGTGGCCCAAAAAGGTAGAGCAGACAGCCGACCATTGAGGTCCAAAAGAAAAGGGCGGCACGATGGCCGCCCTTTGATTGCTCGGATCGGCTGGATCAGCCCAGCAATTCCTTGACCTTGGCAACCGTCGCCTCGGCGGTGATGCCGAAATGCTTGTACAGTTCGCCTGCGGGAGCGGACGCGCCAAAGCCCGACATGCCGATGAAACCGGCCTTGGCCTCGCGGCCACGCTCGCCCAGCAGCCAGCGGTCCCAGCCGCCGGCACGGACGGCGGCCTCAATGCCGACGCGGACGGGGCCGGGGGGCAGGACCTTCTTGCGATAGGCTTCGTCCTGCTCGGCGAACAGCTCCATGCAGGGCATCGAAACGACGCGTGTGCCGATCCCTTCGGCCTCGAGTATCGCCTTGGCCTCCATGGCCAGCGACACCTCGGACCCGGTCGCGATCAGGATCGCCTGACGCTTGCCCTCGGCCTCGGCCAGAACATAGGCGCCCTGGGCGGTCAGGTTCTTGGTCTTGTGCTGGGTGCGCACGGTCGGCACGCCCTGGCGGGTCAGCGACAGAACCGAGGGGCTGTCCTTGAAGGTCAGCGCCAGTTCCCAGGCCTCGGCGGTTTCGACGGTGTCGGCAGGGCGGAACACATAGGTATTCGGCGTTGCGCGCGAGATCGCCAGATGCTCGACCGGCTGGTGCGTCGGGCCGTCTTCGCCCAGACCGATCGAGTCATGGGTCATCACGAAAACGCTGGGGATCTTCATCAGCGCGGCCAAACGCATCGACGGGCGCGCATAGTCGGTGAAGGCCATGAAAGTGCCGCCATAGGGGCGGATGCCACCATGCAGCGCCATGCCGTTCATCGCCGCGGCCATGCCGTGTTCACGGATGCCGTAGTGGATATAGCGGCCCTTGCGGTTTTCAGGAAGGAATACGCCCATATCGGCTGATTTGGTGTTGTTCGACCCGGTCAGGTCCGCCGAACCGCCGACCGTCTCGGTCATGATCGGGTTTACGACGTTCAGCACCTTTTCCGACGAGGCGCGGGTGGCCAGCTTGGGTTGATCCTCGGAAACCTGCTTTTTGAAGGCACGGATGGCGCCGGCCAGCTTCTTCGGCGCCTCGAAAGCATAAGCGCGGTTGAACTCGGCCTGTTTGCGCTCGGACAGTTGGGCAAACCGCTCTTCCCACGCCTTCCGTTCCATTGCGCCACGCGCGCCGATTGCTTCCCACGCGGATTTCACCTCGGTCGGAATTTCGAACGGCCCGTGCGGCCAGCCATATGCATCCTTGGCGGCCTGCAGCTGTTCGGCATCCGTCAATGCGCCGTGACCTTTCGAGGTATCCTGCGCGGCATGACCCAGCGCGATATGGCTTTCGCAGGCGATCATGGTCGGTTTCTTCGACGCTTTTGCCTGCACAATCGCCGCATCGATGGCCTTGGGGTCGTGGCCGTCAATCTCGATCACATGCCAGCCCGAAGCGGCGAACCGGCGCACCTGATCAGTGCGGTCGGCAATGTCCACGGTCCCGTCGATGGTGATGTTGTTGTTGTCCCAGAACACGATCAGCTTGCTCAGCTCGTGCCGACCAGCCAGGGTGATGGCCTCCTGGCTGACACCTTCCATCAGGCAGCCGTCACCGGCGATCACATAGGTGTAGTGGTCGACAACCTTTTTGCCGTAATGGGCCCGCTGGATTTCTTCGGCCATCGCAAATCCGACGGCATTGGCAATTCCTTGCCCAAGAGGACCAGTGGTGGTTTCGACGCCATCAATCAGGAAGTTTTCCGGGTGGCCGGCGGTTTTCGCACCCAGTTGGCGGAAGTTCTTGATCTCGTCCAGAGTAACTGCGCTGTAGCCCGTCAGGTAGAGCAGGGAATAGATCAGCATCGAGCCATGGCCAGCCGACAGGATGAACCGGTCGCGGTCAGGCCAGTTTGGGGCCGAGGCGTCGAATTTCAGGTGTTTTTCAAACAACACGGTCGCGACATCGGCCATGCCCATCGGCATTCCGGAATGGCCGGAATTGGCGGCGGCGACAGCATCAAGGGTCAGGGTGCGAATGGCCGCAGCCTTCGCCCAGTGTTCAGGGTTGGCATTGCGCAGCGCAGTCAGGTCCACGGGTGTTGTTCCTTTGGATTACGGCAGATTGCGGGCTGAATACCATCCACCCCCCAAAGTGCAAGCGGAACCCGGCGCGGCGCATTGCCATCGCTTCAAGAGTGTTGCTCAAGCCTTTGAAAGCAAAGAGTGGGTATTTTGGCGAACATTCCGTTAGACTAAGCACCGGTACGAGCCGTATTGATTCGGCCATCGGAAAAACAGAACGAACCTTGGTAAAGAGGTGACAGGGGCAATGAGCCAGATCGAAGACTTACAGCGACGCATCATGGCCGCGATGGATCGGATTGGCACCGGGATCGAGGCGTTGCAATCGGCGGGTCCGGTCTCGGGCAGCGAAGATGGACAATTGCGCGCCGCTCTGGACGAGGAAAAGCTGGCCAATGCGCAATTGGAAGAGCGCCTGAAGTCTCTGAGGGAGCGGCATGATCAGGAAATCGACGCATTGCGCGCCCAGTTGGGCGAGTCCAATGCGAAACTGGCCACCGTCGAGGCCGCGCGTGCCGAACTGTCCGAAGCCAAGGCCGCGCTGGAAAACCAGGACGAAGTTTCAGCGCTGAAGGCCGAGATCTCCGAAATGCGGCGGCAGCTGGAGGATTCCGAGCGTATCTCCGAATTGAATGCCGAACTGGAAATGTTGCGGGCCGAACGCGCCAGCCACGGCGCCGCCATGTCGCGGCTGGATGACGACCTTCAGCGCTTGCGCAAGGCAAATGACCAATTGCGCGAAGCGGTCGACGAGTTGCGCAAGGCTGCTGAGGACGGCGTTCCCGATGCCGAGCTTCTGAACAAGGCAACCGTGGCCGAGCTGGAGGCCACCCGGGCCGCCCGCGCCACCGACGCGGCCGAGGCTCACGCGGTTCTGGCGCGGCTCGAGCCATTGCTGACCCATGCCAACCTGGCCGAAGGAGAGGTAGAGTAATGCCCGAGGTTACCATTCATATTGGCGGGCGCGGATTTGAGGTTTCCTGCCAGGACGGCGAGGAACCGTTTCTGCACGCAGCCGCGAAGATGCTGGATGATGAGGCCCAGGTGATGGCCGACCAGATTGGCCGTATGCCCGAGTCGCGGATGCTGTTGATGGCGGGGCTTATGCTGGCCGACAAAGCGGCGGCCACCGAGGATCGCATCAAGACACTCGAGGCGAAGCTGGCCGAAGTTGAAGGCGAATTGGAGCGTATGCGCAGTGCGCCCGCGCCAGAACCAGAACGGATCGAAGTGGCCGTTGTCCCGCCCTCGGTTACCGACACACTTGCAGAGATGGCGGCACGAGCCGAGGCGCTGGCCTCGGTGATCGAAGAGAAGAACGCGAGATGACACATTTGCGGAGTTTGTGCCTGGCGGCGTTGGTCGGGGCGGTCTCGGGCCCGGCATTGGCACAGATTGACATCCTATCTGTGACCTTCACCTGCGAAAATGGCGTTGAGCTGCCCGTGACATACTTCAACCCCTCCGACGGTGAAGGGGCTGCGGCGATGATCGTCGATGGTCAGTTGATTGCGTTGCGCCAAGTCCAGAGCGGCTCGGGTATCCGTTACGAGTCGGTGAACGGGCAGGGGACGTATACCCTGCGGTCGAAAGGCTGGAACGCGATGGTCAGTTTCGCGGCGGCCGGAGCCACCGACGAAACCGATATTTTGAAAGACTGTGTCAGCCGCTGAGCGGCTGATCAGGCGTTTGCCTCGCGGATTTTGTCGGCGGCTTCCTTGTTGTAGGCGACACCGTTTTCATCGAACAGCGTGTCCAGCTCTCCTGACAGGGTCATTTCCGTGATGATATCACAACCACCCACAAATTCGCCTTTGACGTAGAGTTGAGGCACGGTCGGCCAGTCCGAATAGTCCTTGATGCCCTGGCGGATTTCCTCGTCCGCCAGTACGTTCACGTCGGTGTATTCGACACCCATATAGTTCAGAACACCGGCCACCCGAGATGAAAATCCGCACTGCGGCATTTCTTTGGTGCCTTTCATGTACAGCACCACATCGTTGCTTTTGACGGTCTCGTCGATCTGGGTCTTAACGTCGGTCATTTCGCGTTTCCTTGTTTGCGTTCGTCCGTCTGTCGGGCGGTCATTTCGATCGGCGGCTGCGCCACCAGTTTCTTGGTTCAGTACGCTGGTTCATCGCATGAACCTCGTCGATTACATTGACTTTTGTCACGCCGTCGGCTTCCCACGGTCTGCGTTTCAAAGCGTTGGGGTCGGGGCGTATATCCGACAATCATCTTGTTCTGTTCCGTTTCAGATAGGCTTCGAGCAGAGCCTCGGCAACTACCAGCCCGCCGACACATATCCCGATCCAAACAACCCAACCGATCATGTCACGTGACCGAATTGTCGGATGCCATCGGAATGCACAAGGCAGCGCGTGCCATCACCAGAGTGAGCATGGCACTGGCCGCCGTCAGCCTCATCACTCGGGTACTTTCGTGGTCAACGCCAGCGCGTGCAGCTCGCCATCCGGGCCGTCCATCTTGCCCTTCAGCGCCGCATAGACCGCGCGCTGCTGCTGGACCCTGTTCTTCCCGCGAAAGCTTTCGTCCACGACCATAGCGGACATGTGTACGCCATCGGTGCCGCCGACCTGGATTTCCGCATTCGGAAAGGCTTCGCGCAGCAGATGTTCGATTTCGTGGGCGCTCATTGGCATTTAAGATACTCCTGAAGGTCTTTTCAAAGATGTAGAGCGATGCCGAAGCCCGCGCAAGGGTGCGCAGCGCCCTTGGAAAAGTCAGATCCCGCGCTGATCGAACAGCGCAGGATCCGAGCATGGTTCAGCGTCGTCGTGCTCAGGCGACAGCTTCGGCAAAACTGCTGCGATACATCGCTGAGAGTTCACTCAGAGGAGTTTCGGACGCTCCGATCCGCACGGTTTCTCCGGTAAAGCGCCCGACCGAAACCAGCGGCACGCCCGCCTGGCCCGCCGCAATCATCAGCGCTTCGGCCTGATCGAAGTTGCAGGCCACCAGGTAACGGCCCTGATCCTCACCGAACAGGAACTCGGTCGGGGCGTCATCAAGATGCACACCCACGCCCGCGGCTTCGGCCAGTTCGAAGGCAGCCAGTGCAATGCCGCCATCGCTCAGGTCAGTACAGGCCTTGATCATCTCGCGATTGGCCCGGATGAAGTCGCCGTTGCGCTTTTCAGCATCCAGATCCACATGCGGGGCGTCGCCTTCTTCGCGGTTGAAGACCTCGGCCAGCAGGGCGGATTGGCCCAGATGTCCTTTGGTTTCACCGATCACCAGCGCAACATGCCCTTCGCGAACCTCGGTGCCGATGATTTCGTCGGCGTGCTGCAAAAGGCCGACGGCACCGATGGTCGGTGTGGGCAGGATCGCCTGACCGTCGGTTTCGTTGTAGAGCGACACGTTGCCCGAGACGATCGGCATATCCAGCGCGGCCACGGCGGCGCCGATGCCTTGGATGGCACCGACGAACTGGCCCATGATCTCGGGCTTTTCGGGGTTGCCGAAATTCAGGTTGTCGGTTGTGGCCAGCGGCTTGGCACCCACGGCGGTCAGGTTGCGATAGGCTTCGGCCACGGCTTGCTTGCCGCCTTCCTCGGGGTTGGCGCGCACGTATCGCGGGGTCACGTCCGAAGTGAAGGCCAGCACCTTGTCGGTGCCATGTACGCGCACCATGCCTGCACCAACACCGGGCGTACGCGCCGTGTCAGCCATCACCATGGTGTCGTATTGCTCATAGACCCAGTGCTTGCTTGCGTAGTTGGGCGACGAGATCAGCGCACGCAGCCCGTCGATCGGGTCGACCTGCGGTACCTCGCCCAGGTCTTCGGCCGCCGGGGTGGGGACCCAGGGGCGGTCGTATTCCGGTGCCGTTGACGCCAGTTTCGACAGCGGCAGGTCGGCCTTGATTTCGCCGTTGTGCATGATCAGGAACCGGTCTTCGGCGATGGTCTCACCGACGATGGCGAAATCCAGATCCCATTTCTCGAACACGGCGCGGGCTTCGGCCTCGAGCTCGGGCTTCAGCACCATCAGCATGCGTTCCTGGGACTCGGACAGCATCATCTCGTAGGCGGTCATGTTCTCTTCGCGCTGGGGCACGTTTTCCAGGTCCAGCCGGACACCCAGCCCGCCCTTGTCGCCCATCTCGACGGCCGAGCAGGTCAGGCCTGCCGCGCCCATGTCCTGAATCGAGATCACGGCGCCGGTCTGCATCAGCTCCAGCGTCGCCTCCATCAGGCGTTTTTCGGTGAAGGGGTCACCGACCTGCACGGTTGGGCGCTTTTCTTCGATCGTGTCGTCGAATTCCGCCGAGGCCATGGTGGCACCGCCCACGCCGTCGCGGCCGGTCTTGGCGCCCAGATAGACAACGGGCATGCTCACGCCCGACGCGGCCGAGTAGAAGATCTTGTCGGCATCGGCCAGCCCGGCGGCAAAGGCGTTCACGAGGCAGTTGCCATTGTAGGCCGGGTGGAACCGAACTTCACCGCCCACGGTCGGCACGCCGAAACAGTTGCCGTAGCCACCGATGCCTTCGACCACGCCGTTGACCAACTGGCGGGTCTTGGGGTGGTCGGGTTCGCCGAACGATAGCGCGTTCATTGCCGCGATGGGGCGCGCACCCATGGTGAACACGTCGCGCAGAATGCCGCCCACGCCGGTTGCCGCGCCTTGATAGGGTTCGATGTACGAGGGGTGGTTGTGGCTTTCCATCTTGAAGACCACGGCCTGCCCGTCGCCGATATCGACCACGCCGGCGTTTTCACCCGGGCCGCAGATCACCTGAGTGCCCGAGGTGGGCAGAGTGCGCAGCCATTTCTTCGAGGATTTGTAGGAGCAGTGCTCGTTCCACATGGCCGAGAAGATGCCGAGCTCGGTAAAGGTCGGCTCGCGCCCGATAATCTCGAGGATCATGTCGTATTCTTCGGGTTTCAACCCGTGTGCGGCAATCAGATCCGGTGTGATGGCGGGCTCTTGCATCGTGTGTCCTGTTTCCAAGGTGGCCGGGATTGCGGGCCTTTTAGGGCAACCGGGCGATTTGGGAAAGGGTCAAGAGCGCGCAGCGAACAGGAACCCGCTATTTGCTGGAAAAATGCAGCGATCTGCGACCGGGAAATGCAGGTCGCACCACCGGAAGGACGGGGACAGCAGCGCGCGCGTCACTGTCCCGCCGCCGTTATTGAGGCGGCTCTTCCTTCTTGTTCACCGCGTCGGCCGCGGCCGCGCCGATCGCCGCTTTCTGTTGTTCGCTCAGGTTTTCGGCCTCTTCCAACCCGGGGATGGCAACGCGTACCTCGCGGCGGGCAAAGTCGATCCCGTTCTCCTTGAAGGCGGCCTTGACCCGGTTGAAGATCTCCTTGCGCAGGGTGAACTGCTTGCCGGGCTTGGCCATGAACTTGCCGCGGATGATCATGCCGACATCGTCAAAGTCGAACACGCCCTGCGATTTGAACGGCTGCAGGAAGCCATCCTTGTGGAGCGGGTCCTCCATCATCTCGGCGCCGATCTTCTTGAAGATCTTCTTGACCTTGTTCGGATCGGTGTCGAAGGGCACGGTGAATTTCAGCTTCATGATGACCCAGTCGCGGCTGTAGTTGGTCAGCTTCTGGATCTCGCCATAGGGAATGGTGTGCACCGGGCCGCGATGGTGGCGCAGTTGCATCGAGCGGATCGAGATCTTTTCCACCGTGCCGGTGGTGCCACCCACATCGACATATTCACCCACTCGGAAAGCATCGTCGATCAGGAAGAAAATCCCGCCCACGATGTCCGAAACCAGTTTCTGAGCACCAAAGCCGATAGCCAGACCCAGGATACCGGCACCAGCCAGAAGCGGCGTGATGTCCAGGCCCAGCGCGCCCAGCGCCAGTAGGGCAAAGATGACCGCGATGGCCACCTGCGCGGTCACGCGCAGCAACGGTAGAACCGTGGCAAGGCGCGAGCCGCCGGCACCGCCGCCTTCGCCGGCTTCCTCATCGGGGCTCTGCTCCGAAGCGGTCTGCTCTTTGGCAAGCCGGCGGTTGATCCAGAGCGAGACCACCTCGTTCAGGATGTAGCCGATTGCGATGATGATGAAGAACTGAACCAGTTTGCTACCGGTTTCCGAGTCCCCGCCCGCAATATCCTGCAGGTCCAGATTCCAGGCATCCGCAATCATCAGAATGACCAGAATGCCGGCCAGAACGCGTCCGATGCGGATGTAGCTGCGTTTGGTCGATTTGTAGGCACGTTCCGCGATCGGACCATCGCCCATCATCGGAGGCAGCAGGTGCCGGGTCAGCCCTCGGATCAGCGTGTCGAGCGCCGGTGCGATCAGCAGCCAGAACATCGTGACGAAATGCGCGCCTTCGGCCAGAAGGGCAAACACGGCCGGATTACGCTGTGCGGCGAGAAACTCGACCAAAAGCCAGGTACCCGCCGACACGGCGATCGCAAAATACGGGTAGTAGCGGGCGACTTCTTCGTCGAAATGCGTACGATCCGGATCGGAACCACGCATCATGTCGGTCAGACCGTTGCGGGCCGTCCAGGCGATGACGCCGACATAGATGTGGATGGCGGTGTTCAGCCAGAAACCAAGGCGCGATTCACCCGGCATCACGCCATTCATCGCATTGAAATCCAGGATGAACAGGGTGAACCCGATCAGCAGGAACAGGCCGATCAGGTTCCGATGCAGGTATTTAGCCCATTTGTCATTCACGTTGACAAGTCGCAGGTTGCTCTGCTTCGGGGCCAGAATGAAGCGGGAAATCGCGGCTCCCAGGCGGGGGAACCAGATCAGGAAGAATACGAAGGGTGCCGCTTGGGCAATTTGCTGTTCGTCAAGCAATCGACGCCCGACGAAAACCAGCGTGTAATAAAAGACAAGCAGCCCCAGAAACTCGACGCAGAAGCGCTTGAACAGAAAGACTACGGCGCCTTTTAGGTTGGTCGAGGCATCCCCATCGACGACTTTGATCCAACGGCGGGTCCAAAGGCCAACCGCCGTTTCTGCGGCATACCCGATTGCAAGCGCCAGGAAGGTGAACCCGAACAGGGTTGCCAGACCGCTTGCGCCAAACTTGTTTCCGAAATTGCTGAAGGCTTCGACCTGCGCCGAAACCAGCAGCGGAACCTTGCGGATGACATCCAGCCAAGACGCAGCCATGTCGCCCGCCGAGGATGAAATCGTTTGCAGCAGCCCCTTACGGGATGTCTGCGTTTCGGCCTGTTTCGCCGCGACCGCATCAAGCCGTTCCAGCAAAATGGCCCGGACTTGATCGTCAGACATTCTCGCCACCAGATCGTCGACCTGTTCGGGGGTCAGATCTTCGGGGATGGTCACATGGCTGGTGGTGGGTTCGCTGGTGCTCTGGGCCATGCTTGGCCGGGCCAGGAACGTGACGGATACCAACGCCATCAAAAACAGGCGGAGTAGGCTGGTCATAAACTTTGTCCTCGAACACGAAATATTATGGTTTTTCGCGATCATAGGCCCGTTGGCAAAATAATTCCAAACGATTTGGCACCGCGCACCGGGGTGCAGGCAAAAAAAAGGCCGAGCACTAAGCTCGGCCGTAGTCCAACAGGGAGGTATGAAGATGATGAGCGTTTCAGCATCATCGCCTTCGAGTGCTCATTTAAGGATCACTCTGTGAACGATCAAGGTTTTTTGGGCGCATTGAGGGCATGTCCGCTATGCCGCGAGTGCATAGCTACAGTTTTCCCAGATGTTTCAGCTGCTTGCGATGCGCAATGATTTCATCCTGAACAAAATCTCGGAACGCTGCGACCCGTTTTGAGTGCCTCAGTTCTTCAGGATAGGCCAAATATACCGGCACATTCGCCGTCTCGATGTCGGAGAGGATCGGGACCAGGTCAGGGAAATCCTCGGTCACGTAGTCGGGCAGGACGCCAATTCCGAGGTCATTGAGGACACCCTGCAGAACACCAAAGTAGTTGTTCACCGTCAGCAGTGAGCTGGGTTCGTAGGTCATAAGGTGACTGACCATCGACGCGCCAACGCCAACCTGGGGTGCGGCGGGGGTCTGACAGATCAGGCGGTGTTTCGAAATATCCTCCAGCGTCTGGGGCGCGCCACCGTGCGAATCCAGATAGTTCTTGGTCGCGTACAACATCATTCGAACGGTCATCAGACGCTTGCGGACAAGATCGGCCTGACTGGGTTCCTTCATCCGGATAGCGACATCCGCTTCGCGCATCGGAAGATCCAGCACGCGTTCTTCGAGCATCAGGTCGATATTCAGGTCCGGATACTGCTCATACAGCTTGGGCAGGCGTGGCGCCAGCCACAGGGTCCCGAAGCCAAAAGTCGTGGTGACCCGCAGGACTCCAAAGACCTCATCCTCGCTGTCGCGGATTCGCGCCGCAGCAGCGTCCAGACGCTTGGACATGGCCGTTGTTGCATCGAACAGAAGCTCGCCCTGTTCCGTTAGAATCAGACCGCGGGCGTGGCGATGGAACAGTGTGGCACCCAGCGATTCCTCAAGTGCGCGAACCTGACGGCTGACGGCGGATTGGGACAGATTCAGCTTGTCTCCGGCATGCGTCAGGCTGCCGGCGTCAGCTACCGCGTGAAATATTCTGAGCTTGTCCCAATTCATCGTCGCAACTTTCGTTATCCTTTGGCAGCCCTATATGAAAGAGGTAACAAATTCCATATTCAAACGGGGAAATCGTTACAGAACAGGGGGAATTTTGTATACAGGTCAGAAATTATGACCTAAAATGACGTCAAATGCAGCACACTATTCCGACGTGGGGAGGCGTCTGATGAGTCAGCCAAAGATTTCGCTCAATGATCGTTTCGATCTGACCAAAAGCCCGGTGCTTTTGAATGGTACGCAGGCGCTTGTTCGTCTGATGATGATGCAGAAGGCACGCGATACCGCCGCCGGTCTAAACACTGCCGGTCTGGTCACCGGATACCGGGGGTCTCCGCTGGGTGCGGTCGATCTTCAAATGTCGCGCGCCGAAAAGCAATTGGCCGAGTGCGATGTGACCTTTCAATACGGTCTGAACGAGGACCTGGCCGCCACAGCCCTGTGGGGCAGCCAGCAGGCGGGTTTGCGCGGCGATGGAAAATATGACGGCGTGTTCGGCCTGTGGTACGGCAAGGGTCCGGGCGTGGACCGGTCCGGTGACGTGATGCGCCACGCCAACATGGCCGGCAGCGCCAAGCATGGCGGCGTGCTGATGGCGATGGGCGACGATCACACGGGCGAAAGCTCGACCGTGCTGCACCAATCGGAATGGTCGCTGGTCGACATGTACATGCCCGTGGTCAGCCCGGCCGGAGTGCAGGAAATCCTCGACTATGGAATCTACGGCTTTGCCCTCAGCCGGTTTGCCGGGGTCTGGGTCGGGCTCAAGACGATGAAGGACACGATCGAGGTGACCTCGGTCGTGGATGGCCGGCCCGATCGGATGCAACTGGTGACGCCGGAATTCGACATGCCTGAGGGCGGGCTAAACATTCGGCTGGGCGACACGCCGCACCTGCAGGAGGCGCGGATCATCGACTACAAGCGGTTCGCGGCGGAGGTGTTCTCGCACGCCAACCGGATGGACCGGCGGGTCTGGGGCAAGCCGGGCGCCAAGATTGGCATTGCCGCGGCGGGCAAGAACTGGCTGGACCTGGTCCACGCCATGTCGCTGCTGAACATCGACGAGGCCGAGGCCGAACGGTTGGGGATCACCACCTACAAGATCGGTCAGACCTTCCCACTGGACATGAAGGGGTTCCACGATTGGGCCGAGGGGCTGGACCTGATCATCATCGTCGAAGAAAAGCGCAAGCTGATCGAAGTGCAGGTCAAAGAAGCGATCTTCGACGATCGTCGCGGACGTCGCGTGTACGGCTGGTACAAGGGCGGGGCAGGCACGCTGCACCGGGAAGAGCTGTTCCCGACCCGTGGCGCGCTTGACCCAATCATGATCGCCGAGAAGCTCGGCGAGATCCTCATTGAGGAAGGCCGCGAAACCGACGGAATCCGCGCAGGGCTGGCCAGCCTGCAGGAAGCGCGGCGCAACGACAACGCGCAAGAGATCGCGACGCGGCTGCCCTATTTCTGCTCGGGCTGTCCGCATAATAGCTCGACCAAAGTGCCGGAGGGCAGCCGGGCCTATGCCGGCATCGGCTGTCACTACATGGTGCAGTGGATGGATCGCGAGACCACCGGCTTTACCCAGATGGGCGGCGAAGGCGCCAACTGGATCGGTGAGGCGCCGTTCTCGACCACGAAACACGTGTTCCAGAACCTGGGCGATGGCACCTACAACCACTCGGGCGTTCAGGCGATCCGGGCGGCGCTGGCGGCCGAAACCAACATCACCTTCAAGATCCTGTTCAACGACGCGGTCGCCATGACCGGCGGGCAGGAGAACGAGGGCCATCTGACCGCCGAGCGCATCGTGCGTGAGGTCAAGGCCATGGGCGTCCAGCATGTGGCCGTCGTCTATGACGAAAAGGAAGACGTGAACTTCAAGGCGCTGCCCGGCGACGTGGAAACGCACGAACGGGCCGAGCTGATGGCGGTTCAGAACAAGTTCCGTGAGATCGAAGGCGTGTCGGTCATCGTCTACGTCCAGACCTGCGCCGCCGAGAAACGCCGCCGCCGTAAGCGCGGCACCTTCCCGGACCCGGACAAGCGCGTCTTCATCAACTCGGACATCTGCGAAGGCTGCGGCGATTGCGGGGTGCAGTCGAACTGTGTCTCGATCGTGCCCAAGGAAACCGAGCTGGGACGAAAGCGGGCGATCGACCAGTCCAGCTGCAACAAGGATTTCTCGTGCCTCAACGGGTTTTGCCCGTCCTTCGTCACACTGGAAGGCGCCAAGATCCGCAAGGAAGCCACCACCGAGATCGACATCCCGCATCTGCCGCAGCCGGTTCTGCCGCGGATCGAGGGCACGCATAACGTGGTCATCACGGGCGTCGGCGGCACCGGCGTCGTGACCATCGGGGCGGTTCTGGCGCAGGCCGCGCAGATCGACGGCAAAGGCGCGGGCATGATGGAAATGGCCGGGTTGGCGCAGAAGGGGGGCGCGGTGCATATCCACTGTCGCCTGGCCAACAAGCCCGAGGACATCAGCGCCATCCGCGTGGCTACAGGCGAGGCGCATGCGCTGATAGGCGGCGACCTCGTGGTGTCGGCCGGGGCCAAGACGCTGGGTCTGACGCGCACTGGTCAGACCGGCGCGGTGGTCAACAGCCACGAGATCATCACCGGCGACTTCACCCGCAACACCGAATTCCAGATCCCGGTCGATCGACTGGAACTGGCGCTGGAAGCGCGGCTGAAGGACGGGCTGGCCCTGTTCGACGCGACCGAGCTGGCGCGCGCGGTGATGGGCGATTCGATCTATTCCAACATGATGGTGTTCGGGGCGGCGTGGCAGCGCGGTCTGCTGCCGGTCAGCCACGAGGCGATCATGGCCGCGATCGAGCTGAACGGCGCCGCGGTCGAGCGCAACAAGCGCGCCTTCGAGGTAGGCCGCTGGGCGGTTCTACACCCCGATGAGGTGGCGCGCATCGTGACCCCCTCGGTGACCGAGTTGCCCAAGACGCCCGAGCAGGCCATCGCCTTCCGTGCCGATCATCTGGTGGCCTATCAGGGTAAACGATTGTCAAAACGCTATCTCAAGCTGGTCGAGTCGATCGAAGACCCGAAGGTCCGGGATGCCGTCGCGCGTGGGTATCACAAGCTGTTGTCCTACAAGGACGAATACGAGGTGGCCCGCCTGCTGCTGGACAGCCGCGACAAGGCTGCCGCCGAATTTGACGGCGACATCAAGATGACCTTCCACTTGGCGCCGCCGATCCTGGGGGGCAAAGGGCCGGACGGGCGTCCGCGCAAGCGGCAGTTCGGCGAATGGCTGCTGGGGCCGATGAAGGTTCTGGCAAAGCTGAAGGGACTGCGCGGCACTCCGCTGGACATCTTCGGCTATACCGCCGAGCGCCGGATGGAACGGGCCTTGATCCGTCAGTATGAGACGGACATGAAAGAGGTTCTGCCCAAGCTGGATGACAACACCCGAGATGCGATTGTCGCGCTGGCGCGGTTGCCGCTGGACATCCGCGGTTTCGGTCCGGTATTGGCCGCCAACGAAGCCAAGGCCGCCAAGCGGCGCGAGGAACTTCTGGCCGTAATCCGGCAAGGAGGGACCGAGACGCGGGCCGCGGCCGAGTAACGTCATATCGGTGTCATGGAGGCGCGGTAGGGTTCCCGTCCGCGCCGTCCGATGACGGCCACACCGGAGACCCGTGATGAAATCACGTCGCCAAGTCGCTCGGGACATTTCCTACGCCCATTCTGCTGAAACGCGGGGTGGGCGCATGGTCATCAAACTGATGGAGAACACGACCGGTCGGCTGCGTCTGATCCGGCGCGCGGATGGTTACGAGCGCGAGGTCGCCAATGGCCGTGATTTCTGGTCGGTCATGGTCGAACGCTACGGGCTGAGCCTGAACGTGGTGGGCGGGGCGTTGTCAAACATCCCCAAGGACGGCCCGCTGATCCTGATCGCCAACCACCCCTACGGGATTCTTGATGGGCTGATGATGGGGCATGTGCTGTCCCAGACCCGCGGAGATTTCCGGATTCTGGCCAATCATGTGTTCCACAAGGCCGAGGATCTGAACCGGATCATCCTGCCGATCTCCTTCGATCAGTCCAAAGAGGCGATGCGGCTGAACCTGCAAACCCGAAAAACCGCCCTGGATTATCTGGGGCAGGGTGGGGCAATCGGGATTTTTCCCGGTGGCACGGTCAGCACGGCGGCCCAACCCTTCGCGCACCCGATGGACCCGGGCTGGCGCGGTTTCACCGCGCGGATGGTAGCCAAGTCAAATGCCGCCGTGGTGCCTTTGTTCTTTGATGGGCACACCTCACGCCTGTTCCAGATCGCCAGCCATCTGCATGTGACGCTGCGCATGGGTTTGCTGATCAAAGAGTTCAAAAAGCGTGTCGATACCCCAGTGGATGTGGTCGTGGGGCAGCCCATCGGTCGCGACGTTCTGGACCCATTGGCCGGCGATACGCGCAAGATGATGGATTTCTTGCGCAAAGCCACGTATGAGCTGTCTCCGAAGCCGCTGAAGTCGTATGACTATGGCTATGAATTCGAGGAACGGCATCGCGCCTGAAGGGGCAAATGGCAGTAGGCATCTTTGATTCCGGATTGGGCGGGCTGACCGTCCTGAACGCCGCGCAGACACGTCTGCCGGAGGTGGATTTCCTGTATTACGCGGACAGCGCGCACGCGCCGTATGGCGTGCGCGACGCCGAGGATATCTACAACCTGACCCGAAACGCGGTGCAGGACCTGTGGTCGCGCGGCTGCGATCTGGTGATTCTGGCCTGCAACACAGCCAGCGCCGCGGCGCTTCGGCGGATGCAGGAAGAGGGCGTGCCGCAGGGCAAGCGCGTGCTGGGTGTGTTCGTGCCGCTGATCGAGGCGCTGACCGAGCGCCAGTGGGGCGACAACAGCCCCCCGCGCGAAGTGGCGGTCAAACATGTGGCTCTGTTTGCCACGCCGGCAACCGTGGCAAGCCGCGCGTTTCAGCGTGAACTGGCGTTCCGCGCCATCGGCGTCGATGTTGAGGCGCAGGCCTGCGGTGGCGTGGTCGATGCCATCGAGGACGGTGACATGATCCTGGCCGAAGCCCTTGTGCGGAGCCATGTGGACGCGTTGAAGCGCAAGATGCCGCAACCGCAGGCTGCGATCTTGGGCTGCACCCATTACCCCTTGATGGCCGAAGCCTTTCAGGCGGCGTTGGGACCGGACGTGCAAGTGTTCAGCCAAGGCGACCTGGTGGCCGAAAGCCTTGCGGATTATCTCCAGCGGCATCCGGATATGCTAGGCGGGGGTGAGGCGGGTTACCTGACCACAGGCAATCCGCAGAAGGTCAGTGACCGGGCAACGCAATTTCTCCGACGACAGATCACCTTCAAGGCCGCCTGACTTAGGTCAAGGACCGGCCCCTGTCATGAATTTATTCGGTACCTGTCATGTCGGCGGGTGCCAGACGTGTCACATAAATCTACGAGGTCTGACATGACCCACAAAATCGCAATCCTGGGCGCTTCGGGCTATACCGGTGCCGAACTGGTGCGGCTGATCGCCGAGCACCCGAACATGGAAATCACCGCCCTGGCGGCCGAGCGCAAGGCCGGGCAGACCATGGCAGAAGTGTTTCCGCATCTGCGCCATCTGGATTTGCCGCGTCTGTGCAAGATTGAGCAGATTGACTTTGGACAGATCGACCTGTGCTTTTGCGCGCTGCCGCACAAGACCAGCCAGGAGGTCATCCGGGATTTGCCCTCCGACCTCAAAATCGTTGATTTGTCAGCGGATTTCCGGCTGGCCGACCCCGATGAATACGAGAAATGGTACGGCAATCCGCATGCCGCACTCACGCATCAGGATGAGGCTGTCTACGGACTGAGTGAGTTCTACCGTGAGGATATCCGCGCTGCGCGGCTGGTGGCTGGCACCGGGTGCAATGCTGCCACGGGGCAGTACGTGCTGCGGCCGTTGATCGCGGCCGGTGTTATCGACCTGGATGACATCATTCTTGATCTGAAATGCGCTGTCTCCGGGGCGGGGCGTGCGCTGAAAGAGAACCTTCTGCACGCCGAACTGAGCGAGGGCACCAACGCTTATGCCGTCGGCGGTACCCACCGGCATCTGGGCGAGTTCGATCAGGAGTTCTCGAAACTGGCGGGCCGCGCGGTTCACATCCAGTTTACGCCGCACCTGATCCCCGCGAACCGGGGCATTCTGGCGACCTCGTATGTGAAGGGTGATCCGCAGAGCGTTTATGAAACGCTGTGTGCAGCCTATTTAGACGAGCCTTTCATTCAGATGCTGCCCTTTGGCGACACACCTTCGACCCACCATGTGCGCGGATCGAACTTCTGCCACATCGGCGTCGTTGCTGACAGGATCGAACGGCGTGCCATCGTGATTGCGGCGCTGGATAACCTGACAAAAGGTAGCAGTGGGCAGGCCTTGCAGAACGCAAACCTGATGTTAGGTGAACCCGAAACGACGGGGCTTATGATGGCCCCACTGTTCCCATGAGGGCGAGATGAAGACGCTGAAGAAACGTCGTCGTGTACAGATCATTCTGTTGGCTTTTGTGGCTTTGGCCCTGGCGACGGGCCTGATCGGCTATGCCATGCGAGACGGGATCAACTATTTCCGCTCGCCCAGCCAGGTGATCGCCGAACCGCCGGCGCCGAACGAGGTGTTTCGCATCGGTGGCTTGGTCGAAGAAGGCTCGATCGTACGCGGGCAGGGTGAAACCGTACGGTTCACCGTCACCGACGGAGGTGAGAGCGTGAAGGTGGCCTTCACCGGTGTCTTGCCTGATCTGTTCTCCGAGGGTCAGGGGATGGTCGGCACCGGAAGCTACGTTGATGGTGTGTTCCAAGCCACTGAAATTCTGGCAAAACACGATGAGACCTATATGCCGAAAGAGGTCATAGATGCCTTGAAGGAGCAGGGCGTCTACGAAGAGCCGGCAGACAGCTGAGGCAGTACAGTCATCAGTAGGCGGGCTGAATGAGTATTGAAGGGCGTTGCGTGATCTGGTCGTGCAGCGCCCTTCTTCATTTCATGGATTTAAGGATTTCACCGGACCGTATGCCGCAATGGAACACAGAGGTGCGGCATGCAGTCGGTTCAGCAGATTGCCAACAAGATCATAGCCCGCGAGGGCGGCTTCGTCGATGATCCGGACGACCCCGGAGGGGCCACGAAATACGGTGTCACAATCCACACGATGCGACGGTTGGGCCTTGACCTGACGCGTGACGGCACTGTCGATCGTCGTGACGTGATGGCGCTTGGCCGGGATCAGGCTGTCGCGATTTTCATCACGCATTACTTTCAAAAGCCTGGTTTGGCACGGGTGCCCGACGCGCTGCAGCCGACGCTGTTCGATATGTACGTGAATGCGGGCGGACAGGCGGTGCGCATCCTGCAGCGTCTTTTGGTGCAGATGGGATTTTCGCTCGCCGTGGATGGCGTTTTGGGGCCGCGAACGGCTGGGGCGTGCGATCTGGCCGCAAAACCCGATCCGGTGGTGTTGCGCGACGCGTATGGGGTGGCACGAAGGAACTACTATTTCCGGCTGGCTGACCGACGTCCGGCCTTGCGCAAATACGTGCGCAGCCACAACGGTGGGAAAGGGGGGTGGATCCGCCGGGCCGAGGAGTTTCTATCTCCGCCCTATCACCTGAGCATGGCCGAGTTTCAGCAAAGGATAGCCGCATGGGACTGATCGCAGGTGTTTTTGACCTTCTGTTCGGGGGTGGACGCAACGTGGTGCGCGAAACTGCGGAGGTGTTTCGCGAGAACTCGGAGGCCGGTGCGGAACGCGCTGTTGCGCTGCGCGGACAGGCGATGAACCAGTTCGGCGCGGAATTCGAGGTTCCCCGCAAAGGCGGGTTTGACCGTTTCATGGACGGTTTGAATCGGTTGCCAAGGCCTGCATTGGCGCTGGGGACATTGGGATTGTTCGTGGCCGCGATGGTCGATCCACTTTGGTTTGCGGCGCGGATGCAGGGAATTGCACTGGTGCCCGAGCCGCTGTGGTGGCTACTGGGCGTCATCGTGTCGTTCTATTTCGGAGCGCGGCACCAAGCGAAGGTTCAGGACCTTCAGCGTGATATCTCAGTTACGATGATGCGGGCGCCACAGGTCATGGCTAACTTGCAAGCTCTTCACGAGATGCGAGCGGACAGTCCGGGAGCCGCCGATCCGGGGCCGGATGCGGAACTGACGGCCCAGGTGATCATCCCCGATCACAACCCGGCGCTGGAGGACTGGCGGCGTCTGCAGCGCGCCTGACCCGCGACACTATGTGCGCCTGATTGCGGCGAAAGTGATTGGCGCTTGCCCGGGCGCGGGATTATACCCGTGCCCATGATTACCGAGCTTGGACATTTCGCCCTTATCCTGGCCTTCATGGTGGCCATAGTTCAGACAGTCGTGCCATTGATCGGCGCCGCAAAACGCTGGCCGTCATGGATGCTGTTCTCGGAGCCCGCGGCTATTGCGCAATGTCTTCTGACAGGATTTGCCTTCGCTGCGCTGGTGTGGGCCTTTGCGACCTCGGATTTCTCGCTGCGGATCGTGGTGGAAAACAGCCACTCTCTGAAGCCGATGCTGTATAAGATCAGCGGAACTTGGGGAAACCACGAAGGCTCGATGCTGTTGTGGGTATTGATCGTGGCGCTTTTTGGCGCGACGGCCGCGCTTTTTGGCCAGGGTTTGCCACCCACGCTCAAGGCCCGTGTCTTGGCGATGCAGGCCGCAATCGGGGTGGCGTTCTACGCCTTCATTCTGTTTACGTCGAACCCGTTTGACAGGCTTCCCGTGGCGCCGTTTGACGGCCGCGATCTGAACCCCTTGCTGCAGGACCCCGGCTTGGCTTTCCATCCGCCGTTTCTGTACCTTGGATATGTGGGCCTGAGCATGGCATTCAGCTTTGCCGTCGCTGCCTTGATCGAGGGGCGGGTGGACGCGGCGTGGGGTCGTTGGGTTCGACCGTGGACCTTGGCAGCCTGGATATTCCTGACCATCGGCATCGCGTTGGGATCCTGGTGGGCCTATTACGAACTGGGTTGGGGCGGATTCTGGTTTTGGGATCCTGTGGAAAACGCGTCTTTCATGCCGTGGCTTCTGGCCGCCGCCCTGTTGCACTCGGCCATCGTGGTCGAAAAGCGCGAAGCCCTGAAAAGCTGGACCATTCTGCTGGCGATCATCGCTTTTGGCTTTTCGCTGATCGGAACCTTCATCGTGCGCTCGGGCCTTTTGACGTCGGTTCACGCCTTCGCAAACGACCCTGAGCGTGGTGTATTCATCCTGTTCATTCTGGTGGCGTTCATCGGCGGAGCGCTGATCCTGTTCGCCGCCAGGGCGCAGGCGATGGAGGCCAAGGGGCTGTTTGGAATGGTCAGCCGTGAAAGCGCATTGGTGCTGAACAATATCCTGCTTGCCGTCAGCAGTTTTGTCGTGTTCTTCGGGACCCTGTGGCCGATGGTGGCCGAGATGATGTTCGACCGAAAGCTTTCGGTCGGGGCACCGTTCTTCAACGCGGCCTTCACGCCGTTCATGGTGGTGCTGGGCATTGCATTGCCGCTGGGCTCGATGCTGCCGTGGAAGCGCGGCAGGCTGGGCCGCGTCGCATGGCAGCTGCGCTATGCCTTTGTTCTGGCCGTTTCGCTGGCCGTACTGGTTTGGGTGCTGCAGACGGGCCGCAGCGCGCTCGGGCCGGTTGGTTTGTTCCTTGGCGCATGGATCACCTTCGGCGCCGCAGTCGATCTGTGGAGCCGCACAGGCCGCACCGGCGGCTTCCGGCGTCTGATGCGTCTGCCGGGTGCGGATTGGGGCAAGGCGATCGCCCATACCGGTCTGGGGGTCACGATCTTTGCGATTGCCGGCCTGACCGCCTGGGAGGTCGAGGACATCCGTGTTGCGCGTATCGGGGAAACCTTCGACGTGGGCGGTTTCTCGTTCACTCTGGACGGTGTGCGCGAGGTTGAGGGGCCAAACTATTTCTCCACCATGGCCGACGTGCAGGTTCAAAAAGATGGTCGGGATATAGCTACGCTGAACCCGGAAAAACGCACCTATCCGGTGGCCGCCATGCCCACGACCGAGGCTGCGATTGACTACCGTTTTCTGCGTGATGTCTACGTGGTCATCGGGGATCAGCAGGACGATGGCGGCTGGGTCATGCGTACTTACATCAAACCTCTTGCGAATTGGATTTGGGGAGGCTGCATTCTGATGGCTCTGGGCGGATTGTTCAGCTTGTCCGACCGCCGCTTCCGGGTGGCCGCAGGCGCGCGCAAGGCCCCGGTAAGCGGGGTACCTGCGGAATGAAACGTCTGATCGTTTTGTTGTTGTTGCTGGCATCGCCGCTGATGGCGGTCCAGCCGGATGAAGTCCTGGAGGATCCGGCGCTCGAAGCCCGAGCACGAGACATCAGTACGGGCCTGCGTTGTCTGGTCTGTCGAAACGAAAGCATCGACGAAAGCAACGCGGAACTGGCCCGTGACCTGCGCATTTTGCTGCGCGAACGGCTGGTCGCGGGCGACACCGATGAAGAAGCGGTTGCCTATATCGTCGACCGCTACGGAGAATACGTGCTGCTCAAACCCACGACCACGGGGGCGAACCTTCTGTTGTGGCTGGCAGGGCCGGCCATGCTGTTGATTGCGGCGGGTCTGGGGTGGAACTTCCTGCGCGGTCGTGCGCGGGTTGACGAGACCTCCGCCGTAGACGGATTGAGTGACGACGAGAAAGAGCGCCTGCGCCGGATTCTTGAAGACTGACGTGCGGTTTGCCTTTCCCTTGCGCGGCATTTGCGTCAGGGTTCGGGAAATTCTGCGCATGTGAGGACTTCATGGAATACGAAACGGTGCTTTTGGACATCACGGACGGTCTGGCTGTGGTCACGCTGAACCGGCCGGACAAGATGAACGCGCTTACGACGAAAATGCGCGCCGAGATTACCCATGCGATGAAAAAAGCCGCTCATGACGCGCGTGCAATCGTTCTGACGGGCGCGGGTCCGGCGTTTTGCTCCGGCCAGGATCTGGGCGATGCGTCCAGCACTGGCAAGATCGATTTGGAACGCGCGCTGCGCGACGAATATGAACCGATGCTGGAAGCTGTTCATGATTGTCCGGTGCCGACGATCGCGGCCGTGAACGGTCCCGCGGCGGGGGCAGGGGCCAACCTAGCCCTGTGTGCCGATGTGGTTATTGCGACCGAAAGCGCCTATTTCCTGCAGGCCTTTGCCCGGATCGGTCTTTTGCCGGACGCCGGCGGGACGTGGTTCATGCCGCGCCAGATGGGTCTGGCCAAAGCCATGGGTGCGGCCCTGTTCGCCGACAAGATTTCTGCGCGTCAGGCTGATCAATGGGGCATGATCTACGAGGCGGTTGCCGACGATGAATTCGCCGCGCATTGGCGCAAGCGCGCCGAGTACCTGGCCAAAGGGCCGACTGCGGGCTTTGCCGCGATCAAAAAGGCGATGAGAGGCACCTACGAAAATACCTTGCCGCAACAACTGGCGACCGAGGCGCACCTGCAGGGAGAATGTGGGCGCACCCGCGACTTCGCCGAAGGCGTGGTGGCATTTTTGGAAAAACGCGCCCCCCGGTTCGAGGGGCGCTGACCATCAGGCCCGGCGGCGGCGACGCGCGCGCCGTTCGGGCATCGCCTCGTCCCCGGTTCCGTCGCTGGCCGACGAGAAAGGCCCAAGGACTGCAGTAATTTGCTCGAGCGACGGACGGGCGCCACGGGGTTCAGTGTCCAATGCCTTGCGCATCTCACGCAGGTGCGCTGGCATCGTTCCGCAGCAACCCCCGATGATGGTCGCACCTGAATCTCGCGCCATGGCGGCGTAACGACCCATCAGTTCAGGCGTGCCGTCATAGTGGATGTGGCCATCGACATATTTCGGAATACCCGCATTGCCCTTGGAGATCAGGGGGCGTTCGGTTCCCTGGGCCACAAAACCCAGAACCGTGCGCAGGATGTCAGACGCGCCGGTGCCGCAGTTGGCGCCAAAGGCGATCGGCGGGTTGGGCAGGGTTTCGACCAGTTGCGCCAGATCGGCCGAGGTCACGCCCATCATGGTGCGCCCGGCGGTGTCAAAGCTCATGGTGCCGCACCAAGGCATGTCGGCCAGGGCAAAAGCCTCGGCCGCGGCGCGGAATTCCTCCGGCGCGCTGATCGTTTCTACCCACAGCACGTCGACTCCGCCGGCTTTCAGCGCCTCGGCCTGTTCGTGGAACATCTCGACCGCCTCGGCATGGGTCAGGCTGCCCACTGGTTCCAGGATTTCACCGGTCGGACCGACCGAGCCCGCAACCACCACCGGGCGTCCGGCGGCATCCGCCACCTCGCGCGCCAGTTCGGCGCCGACGCGGTTCAACTCGGCCACGCGGGTGTGGGCGTCGTGCAGCTTCAGACGTGCAGCCGTTCCGCCGAATGTATTGGTCAGGAACAGGTCGCTGCCTGCGTCCACCGACCCCTGATACAGGGCGCGGATCTTGTCGGGCTGGTCGGTGTTCCACAGCTCGGGCGCGTCACCCGATTGCAGCCCCATGTTGAACAGGTTCGTTCCGGTGGCGCCGTCGGCAAGAATGGCGTCCTTCGTTTCCAGCAGTCTGGTCAGCGCGTTGGTCATTGGAGATGTCCGGAGTTGTGGCCCCAAGGGCCAAAAATTTAGACGCCCCGTGTCGCATGACCGGGACGTCAAATCAAATTCATAATACTCATGAAGATCATGAGGTGGGCGGCATGCCTCAGTTGGCTTCGCTCATCACCTGAGCTTTGGCCACTGGCAGCAGTTCCGCCATCTTGGCGCGGATTTCCTCGGGGCTGGACAGATCGCCCAGATCGGCGGCGACTTTGCGCACCACGTCTTCGTGGCCGGCCTCTTCGAAATCGGCGATCACGACGGATTTTGCATACTCGGCGGCCTCGTCGCCGCTTTTGCCCATTTTTTCCGCAGCCCACAGGCCCAGCAGTTTGTTGCAACGGGCCTGCGCCTTGAACTGCATTTCTTCGTCATGGGCGAATTTTGCTTCAAAGGCGTTTTCGCGTTCGTCGAACGTGGTCATGGGTGTTGGGCCTCTTCAAGTAAAAGTGTGTTTCCTGATGATATGACCATACGCGCTGCCGGGTGCAAGGTATTTGCGCTGCGTCAAAGCCTCTCGGATGCATGAACTTGCGGGAAAGGGGGGCTTGCACTATGAGAGCGCCAACGCGATGGGACTCATTCCCTCGCCCCAGCCTGGAAAGGTCGCACATGGCGCGTCGCAAGAAGATTTACGAAGGCAAGGCCAAGATCCTGTACGAAGGCCCGGAACCGGGCACGATCGTGCAGTATTTCAAAGATGACGCCACCGCGTTCAACGCGGAAAAGAAAGACGTGATCGACGGCAAGGGTGTTCTAAACAACCGCCTGAGCGAATTCTTCATGACGGGTCTGAATCAGATTGGCGTGCCGACCCATTTCATCCGCCGCCTGAACATGCGCGAACAGCTGGTCCGCAGCTGCGAGATCATCCCGCTGGAGGTGATCGTCCGCAACTATGCCGCCGGGTCGCTGTCGAAACGGCTGGGCATCGCTGAGGGTACGCAGCTGCCGCGTCCGATCGTGGAATACTGCTACAAGGACGACTCGCTGGGTGATCCGCTTGTGACCGAAGAGCACATCGCCGCCTTTGGCTGGGCCAGCCAGCAGGATATGGACGACGTCCTCAGCCTGGCGCTGCGGGTGAACGACTTCATGAGCGGCGTGATGCTGGCCGTGGGTATTCGTCTGGTCGACTTCAAGATCGAGATCGGGCGCGTCTACGAAGGTGACTTCCAGCGCCTGATCATCGCTGATGAGATCAGCCCGGACAGCTGCCGACTGTGGGATATCGAGACCGGTCAGAAACTGGACAAGGACGTATTCCGTCGCGATCTGGGCAGCTTGACCGATGCCTATTCCGAGGTCGCCCGCCGCCTGGGCGTTCTGCCGAAAAGCAACGTGAGCAAGCCCACCCTGATCAACTGATCGCGCCGACTGGCAGGGCCTAACAAGGATGCGCTGTTCCTATTCGGAGCGGCGCATTTTTCATTGCGGGTTTGACAGGTCAGGCCCCCGTCACGCATCTTCGGGTTGACCGACCAACCCGGTCCGCTAACCAAGGTGGCACACTGAATGAGCGCGTTGTTCGATCAAGCGGTTTTCCTGAAATTTCTGGCGGCCGTGCTGGCCATATTCAACCCGCTCTACAACATCCCGATCTTCCTGAGCATGACGCGCGACTGCACACCTGCCGAACGGCGCAGGGTAGCCATGATCGTGATGGCCTCGGTGACGGTGATCGCGCTGATCTCAGTTGCAATCGGCGAAGAGGTGTTGGCTGTCTTCGGGATCGACGTTCCATCTTTCCGCGTGGCCGGCGGGCTGATTATCTTTGGGATCGGCATGTCGATGCTGAACGCGCAAGACCGGGCGCCAGGCGATCAGGCGGCCGTGGTCGATGGTCACGCGCGCAAGTTGAACTTTGCCGTTGTTCCGCTGGCGATCCCGTTGACGATTGGCCCGGGCACGATTGCCGTGACGATCGTGTTCTCGCATCAGCTGTCGGATGGGGCCGAACTTGTGACCCTTGGCTCAGCGATCCTGATCGCCTGTTTCATCGTCGGGCTCGGCCTGCTGTTTGCCGACAGCATCTCGCGTCTTGTGGGTGAGACGATGATCAACGTACTGACCCGGATCATGGCGATCCTGCTGGTTGCAGTGGCCGTCGAGATGGTTTTGACCGGCATCTTCAACGCGGTTGATGCACATTATCCCGGCCTGACCGGCAGCGTGGGCAATTGATTTCCTCGAGACGAAGCGCCTGCGGTCATTCGACCGCATCACAAAGGCTTGTTCTGCGCGGTCAGTCGCGCTATCCCCCGCGCAACGGAACAGGCCCCGGCGCGGCGGGCCACAGGTGGAGTTGCGACGATGAAGGCACGGGTGCACGTAATGCTCAAAAACGGGGTTCTGGACCCTCAAGGCGAGGCTGTGCGCCACGCATTGGGCGCACTGGGGTTCGACAAGGTGCAAGGCGTGCGGCAGGGCAAGGTAATTGACCTTGAACTGGCCGATGGCGCAACCGAGGCTGATGTGGCCGAAATGTGCGAGAAGCTGTTGGCCAACACGGTCATCGAGCGTTACGAGATCGAACTGGTCTAAATTCTCTGACCGTCATCCCCAAGGAGGGTTTCCCATGCGCGCAGCGGTTGTTGTTTTTCCGGGGTCCAACTGTGACCGGGATCTTGCCGTCGCCTTTGAGCAGGCCGGATTTCAGGTCGACATGGTCTGGCACAAGGATGCCCAACTGCCGCAGGGCGTGGACATCGTGGGCGTGCCGGGCGGGTTTTCCTACGGCGATTACCTGCGCTGCGGTGCGATTGCTGCTCAGTCTCCGATCTGCAAGGCGGTGGTCGAACACACCGAACGGGGCGGCTATGCCATCGGCATCTGCAACGGGTTCCAGATCCTGACCGAGACCGGCATCCTGCCGGGCGCACTGCTGCGCAATGCCGGCCTGAAATACATCTGTCGAACCGTTGGGCTGAAGGTGGAGACCAGCGACAGCGCCTTTACTCAGGGCTACAACGCCGGAGACGTGATTCAGATTCCGATCGCGCATCACGATGGCAACTACTTCGCTGATGACGAAACCATTGCCCGCCTGCGGGACGAGGATCGGATCGCCTTCAGCTATACCGACAACCCCAACGGCTCGCGCGGGGATATTGCAGGGATCTTGTCGCACAACCGGCGCGTGCTGGGCATGATGCCCCACCCCGAGCGGGCGGCGGACGAGGCGCATGGCGGCACCGACGGAGTGGCGCTCTTCCGCGCATTGTCGGGTGTGCTTACACCTGCGTGACTTGAGGTCGTGGGCGCGGAAGCGTAGCTTCGGAGCATGAGTTCCGACGCGCAATCAGGCTGGACAAATCTATTTGGCCGCGGTGCCCCTTTGGGGTGGCGCCTGCGGCTGGCCGTGTTCGTGTTGCTGGTTGCTGCTGCGGCAACGGTCTGGGTCACCAACAGCCTGCTGACAAATCGGTTCACGGAATCGACCCGTAACAGGGCTGAACTGCGTCTGGCCCTTTATTCCGGCAACCTGCTGAGCGAATTGCGCCGAAACGCCATCGTTCCGCAATTGCTGGCCCGGGACCCGACCTTGATCTCGGCCTTGCAGTCAGCCGATTTTTCCCTGTCGACGCAGCGGCTTTTGTCCTTTGTTGAGGAAATCGGGGCCGCGTCGCTGATGCTGCTGGATCGGGATGGTCGGGTCGTTGCCGCAACAGACCGCAATCGACTGGGCGAGTCCCATCGAAGTGACCCGTATTTCGTGAATGCCGTCAGGTCGAACGCAACGATCTTTTCGGAGATTGCGCGCGAGACCGGTAGTTATGGCTTTCTCTATTCCCGCAGGATCGAGGCCGGGTCGGAAATTCTGGGCGTGATCGTGGTCGAGGTTGATCTGCGCAAGTTCGAAAACGCCTGGGCCGGGATCTCGGACGCGGTCATGGTGACCGACAGCACAGGAACGATCATTCTGTCGACCGAACCCCAGTGGCGCGGCCTGAATGAGACAGAGGCGTTGTTGCGGCAGCATCCGCAGGGTGCCATCCAGCGCGCAATTAGGGCGACTACCGATTGGACGGCCTTGCCGCCGGACGCCTACGTCGCGGGCGAGGCCGTGATGCGGATGGAGACCCGCATCCCGTTCCGCGGCTGGAAGATGACCTCGTTCACGACCTATTCCTCGATCCGCGAAAAGGTGAACAGCGTGCTGGCGCTCGAGATCATGGGGTTTGCGATTCTCCTGGCGCTGACCTTCTATGCACTGAGCCGCAGGGCCACGTTCCGCATGGCGCTGTTCCAACGCGAGTCGGCGGAGCTTCGCGCATTGAACGCAAGGCTGCAGCGCGAAATCGCCGAACGCGAACGGGTTGAAAAGACGCTGGAAGTGGCGGAACAGACGCTGGCGCAAAGCTCGAAGTTGGCAGCCCTGGGCGAGATGTCGGCGGCCGTCAGTCACGAGTTGAACCAGCCGTTGGCGGCGATGAAGACCTATCTGGCGGGCGCGCGGCTGTTGCTGCGCCGAAACCGCCCCGAAGAGGCGCTGGCCAGCTTTGGTCGGATCGACGGTCTGATCGAGCGGATGGGCGCGATCACGCGGCAGCTCAAGTCTTATGCCCGTAAGGGCGCGGACGCGTTCTCACCCGTAAATCTTGGGGAGGCGTTGGCCTCATCCCTGTCAATGATGGAACCGCAGCTGCGTCAGAGGCAGGTCAAGATCACCCAGATTCTGCCCGAAGAGCCGGTGATCGTGATGGGAGATCGGATGAGGATCGAACAGGTTATGGTCAACCTGTTGCGAAACGCGCTCGACGCCACCAAATCTGTTGCAGAGCCAGAGGTCGAGATCATTCTGGCCGCAGGTGAGACCGCCGTGCTGGCGGTGCGCGACAATGGCCACGGGATCGAGGATATCGAGAACCTGTTCGAGCCGTTCTACACTACCAAGCGGCCCGGAGACGGGGTCGGCTTGGGTCTTGCCATCTCGTCCGGGATCGTGAACGACCATGGCGGACGGCTGACTGCGCGCAACGGCCAGAACGGCGGCGCGGTATTCGAGATGCAACTGCCCATTTTGGGACATGACGGCCTTGAGGCCGCAGAATAACGAGGACGTACCTATGGCACAGGCCATGAAAATTGCCATCGTGGATGATGAACAGGACATGCGCCAGTCGATCAGCCAATGGTTGGCGCTGTCCGGCTATGACACCGAGACCTTTGCAAGCGCCGAGGATGCGCTGAAGGTTCTGGGGCCGGATTACCCGGGGATCGTGATCTCGGACATCAAGATGCCCGGTATGGATGGCATTCAACTTTTGAAAAAGCTGATGGGTGCAGACAGTACCCTGCCGGTGATCATGATTACCGGTCACGGCGACGTTCCGATGGCGGTCGAGGCGATGCGGGTGGGGGCGTTCGATTTTCTGGAAAAGCCGTTCAACCCCGATCGGATGTCGGAACTTGCCAAACGCGCCAGCAACGCGCGGCGGCTGACGCTGGACAACCGGGCGCTGCGGCGCGAGCTGTCGGGCGGCACCCAGATAATGAACAAGCTGATCGGTGCCAGCCCGGTGATGGAGCGCCTGCGCGAGGATATTCTGGACCTGGGCCAGGCCGACGGGCATGTGCTGATCGACGGCGAAACCGGCACCGGCAAGACCCTGGTGGCGCACGCGCTGCATGCAGTGGGCAGCCGGGCGGGCAAAAAATTCGTTCTGGTCTCGTGTGCCGCGCTGGAAGAAGAGGCGCTGGCCAAACGGCTGTTCGGCCCCATGATGCCCGAGGACACACAACTGCCCGCCATCGAGGAAGCCCGCGGCGGCACTCTGGTGCTGGAGGATATCGAGGCGCTGAGTGACACGCTGCAGGCCCGGTTGCTGAGCGTGATGAACGAGCAGGGAACGCCGGCCGAGACCCGGATCGTTGCGATCTCGAACCTGCAGGAAGCCGGCAAGACCAGCGAGGACGTGCTGCGGCCGGATCTGTTCTATCGTCTGGCGGCACTGCGGATCACCATGCCGCCGCTGCGGCAGCGGGGCGAGGATATCCTGACCCTGTTCACCCGGCTGAGCGAGCAGTTTGCCGAAGAATACGGCTGTGAGGCGCCGCAAGTCAGCGCCCAGGAGGCCGCGCAGCTGCTGCAGGCGCCGTGGCCGGGCAATGTGCGCCAGTTGATCAACATCGCCGAACGCGCAGTTCTGCAATCGCGGCGCGGATCGGGCACCATCGCGTCGTTGTTGATGTCCGATCACGAAGAGATGCAGCCAGTGATGACCACCGAGGGCAAGCCGCTGAAGGAATACGTTGAGGCGTTCGAACGGATGCTGATCGACAACACAATGCGGCGCCACAAGGGGTCCATCGCCTCGGTGATGGAGGAACTTTGCCTGCCGCGCCGGACTTTGAATGAAAAAATGGCCAAGTACGGGTTGCAACGGGCGGACTATCTGTAGGCGAGAGTCCAGTCCCTTTTTGGCCTTTCGGCCGAAGTACACCCGGGAAACTTGAAGCCGGAGGAAGCCCGATCTGTCCGTAGATCGGGCTCCTTTGCAGTTTGCCCATTGTGTTTTCCACAGGACTGCTTTTATTGTACCGGGACGGGTCGGGCGCATTTTTGTGCCTGAATGTCCCGAATCATTGAGTTTCGCTGCTTTGCTGCAGGTGGTGACCTTTCCCGCCCGGCCAAGCAGACCGATTGTGCCCCGTTCCGGGGCAGTAGAGTACCTGAGCCCGAACTTCGGGCGAAAGGAATAATGGGCAGGCAGCGGCGTGTTCGCGCCTGTCGGAGAAGAACCGCGATGACGCGCGCGCTACGATTGAGTATACGGGCAGGGGGCCACAGCGCCGATCCCTGCCGCGCGCCGTCCGTAATCGCCCAGACAAGACACCACCCCAGATGCGCCTGTCCGCCTGGACAGGTCAGGACAACGCGTTTGGCGCGGTGCACCAAGGACACATGGCAAAGAAAATGCTTATCGATGCCACCCACGCGGAGGAGACCCGCGTCGTGGTGGTGGACGGAAACAAGGTCGAGGAGTTCGATTTTGAATCCGAAAACAAACGCCAGCTTGCTGGCAACATCTACCTGGCAAAAGTAACGCGCGTCGAACCTTCGCTGCAGGCGGCCTTTGTTGACTATGGCGGGAACCGGCATGGCTTCCTTGCGTTCTCGGAAATCCATCCGGACTACTACCAGATTCCGGTCGCGGACCGCGAAGCCCTGATGGAGGAAGAGCGCGCCTATGCCGAGGCAATGAAGGCGCGGGACGAGGCCGAAGAATCCAAGCCCAAGAAGCGCCGCTCGCGGTCGCGTTCGAAGGCGGCAGAGGTCAAGACGGACGATCCGGTCGAAACGCTGGACGTATCCGCCGAGCCGACGGGCATGGAAACCATCGACCTGGTCGAGGAAGACGCCGCTGATCAGGATGTGCCCGAAGGCACGTCTCCGATGGAGACGGTCGCTGAAACTCCGGTCGAAGAGCCGAGTGAAGACGCGGGTGACGAAACGGCGGACGCAACGACCGAAGTCGACGCCGCACCCACGGAACCCGTCGAAGCAGACGAGTCCGAAGCGGATCTAGCCGACGAAACCGACGTCGAAGCTGATGAGGCCAAGCCGGATGCGGCGGCCAAGGATGACACGATCGAGTCGGTTGCGGATGATGATGACAGCGAGGACATCCGTCCTCCGCGCAAACCACGCCCGCGCCGCTACAAGATTCAGGAAGTCATCAAGGTGCGCCAGGTTCTGTTGGTGCAGGTCGTCAAGGAAGAACGTGGCAACAAGGGTGCCGCGCTGACCACTTACCTGTCGCTGGCCGGCAGGTATTGTGTGTTGATGCCGAACACCGCACGCGGGGGCGGCATCAGCCGCAAGATCACCAACGCCGCGGACCGCAAGAAGCTCAAGGAAATCGCATCTGAGATCGATGTGCCTATGGGCGCCGGTCTGATCATCCGTACAGCCGGCGCCAAGCGTACCAAGTCCGAGATCAAGCGCGACTACGAATACCTGCAGCGCCTGTGGGAGCAGATCCGCGAACTGACGCTCAAATCGATCGCCCCTGCGAAGATCTACGAGGAAGGCGACCTGATCAAACGGTCGATCCGTGATCTGTACAATCGGGACATCGACGAGGTTCTGGTCGAAGGCGAAGGTGGCTACCGCATCGCCAAAGACTTCATGAAGATGATCATGCCGTCGCACGCCAAGAACGTGAAACGGTACGAGGATCAGTTGCCGCTGTTCGCGCGCTATCAGGTGGAAAGCTATCTGGCGGGAATGTTCAACCCGACGGTCCAGCTGAAATCGGGCGGGTATATCGTGATCGGCGTGACCGAGGCGTTGGTTGCCATCGACGTGAACTCGGGCCGCGCCACCAAGGAAGGCTCGATCGAGGAAACTGCGCTCAAAACCAACCTTGAGGCCGCCGAGGAAGTTGCACGCCAGCTGCGCCTGCGCGACCTGGCCGGTCTGATCGTCATCGACTTCATCGACATGGACGAGCGCAAGAACAACCTGGCGGTTGAAAAGCGCCTGAAGGACAAGCTGAAGACCGATCGGGCCCGTATTCAGGTCGGACGGATCTCGGGCTTTGGCCTGCTGGAGATGAGCCGCCAGCGCCTGCGCCCAGGAATGCTTGAGGCAACCACACAGCCTTGCCCGTCCTGCCATGGCACCGGTCTGATCCGCTCGGACGACAACATGGCTCTGTCGATCCTGCGTCAGATCGAAGAGGAAGGAACACGCCGCCGCTCGCGCGAGGTGCTGGTGCGGTGCCCGGTCAGCATTGCGAACTTCCTGATGAACCAGAAGCGCGAGCATATCGCGCAGATCGAGGCCCGCTATGGCCTGTCGGTTCGGATCGAAGGTGACATTCATCTGGTAAGCCCTGATTTCTCGATGGAAAAGTTCAAGACGGCCAGCCGGATCGTTCCCGAAGCGTCTGCGCCGGTGGTGTCCGCGACAGCATCGCTGATGGATCTGGTAGATTCCGAGGACGAAGTTGAAGACAGCGCCGTCGAGCCGGAACAGGCAGAAGAGGAAGCCAAGCCGAAGCGCAAGCGCCGCCGGCGTCGCCGCAAGAAGAACGGCGGCAACGGCGAGCAGGCCGAGGCAACCACTTCTGACGAAGCTGCGGAAGACAAGGCGAGCACTGAGGCGCAACCTGAGGAATCGGGGACGGAAAAGACCGCTGAGTCTGAATCCGCTCCGGCTGAGACCGCAGTAGCTGGCGCCGAAAACGTGACCGAGGGTGAAGCGGAACAGGCCGAAGAAAAATCGGCCAAGCCCAAAAAACGTCGGGCACCGCGCCGCAAGAAGACGGCCGAAGTCGAAGAGGCGCCCGCGCCGGAACCCGAGGTGGCCGAAGAAGCGGTTCAGGCGGCCGCAGAAACGCCTGCTGATGAGGCTGCGGGTGCTGAGGACAATGCCCCCGAAGCGCAAGCCGAGGAGCCGGTCGAAGAGAGTGAGCCCGAGGTAGCGGCAGAAGTCGAAACGCCAGATGCCGAGCCCGTGGCGGAAGCGCCGGAAGCGGCAACAGAAGAAAAAGCCGAGGACGCCGCAGAGCCGGTGCTTGAGACGGTGGCGGAAGAACCCGAGCCGTCTCCGGCCAAGCCCAAACGGCGCGGTTGGTGGTCACTGGGCCAATAAGACAAAAAAAGGCGGACAGTATTGTCCGCCTTTTTTCTTTCAGGTCCCGCCGTTTTTCCGAATGAGAAAGACGTGGTGATCCGCAGCTTCTTCCATCCCGATCAGCTCGTGCCCGGACTCCGAGCAGAAATGAGGTACATCGACGATTGCGGCCGGATCGTCGGCAAGAACCCGGAGAAGGGAGCCCGCAGGCATGGCCTTGAGCCGTTTGCGGGCTTTCAGGACGGGCAGGGGGCACAGCAGGCCCAATGCATCCAGTGTTTCGGCTTCTTGTGTCATGGCTCTCAGATATTTGCATGGCGCACAGCTGTCCAGCCGGCAACCACGAGGATGTGACCGAATGGCCCCGTGACGCGCCCCACTGGATATCCTATGTGCAGTGGCATGTTCGGAATCGATATCATTGACGCGGGGCTGCTGCCCGCCATGTTCATCGCGCTGGTCGGCGGGTTGATCAGTTTTCTGTCGCCCTGCGTGTTGCCGATCGTGCCGCCTTATCTGGCCTACATGAGCGGCGTGACCATTCACGAGATGCAGGATCAGGCGCAGGCTAGACGCAAGGCGACTCTGTCAGCGCTGTTCTTCGTTCTTGGACTGTCGACGGTGTTCCTGCTGCTGGGCTTCACGGCCTCGGCCTTCGGCGCATTCGTGCTGCAGAACCAGGAACTGTTCGCCAAGGCCTCGGGTCTGGTGGTGATCGTGTTCGGCCTGCATTTCCTGAACGTGTTCCGAATTCCGATCCTGGACCGCGAAGCGCGGCTCGAAACCGGGGACTCCGGCGGCTCGGTCTTCGGGGCTTACATCCTGGGGTTGGCTTTCGCATTCGGCTGGACCCCTTGCATCGGCCCCCAGCTTGGCGCGATTCTGTCGCTGGCCGCGTCCGAGGCCTCGGTGGCGCGGGGCACGCTGTTGCTGGGCGTCTACGCGGCGGGTCTGGGCATACCGTTCCTGCTGGCTGCGATGTTCCTGAACCGTTCAATGGCGGTGATGAACAAGCTGAAACCGCATATGGGAACGATCGAAAAAGTCATGGGTGGCTTGTTGCTGGTCGTCGGCATCATGCTGGTGACGGGTCTGTTCACCGAGTTCAGCTGGTGGCTGCTTGAGACGTTCCCGGCATTGGCCACTCTGGGCTGACGCGGCGCCCGGTCGCGATGATCGGGCCTTACCTTGGCCACATCGCTGCGCTAACCTGCCCGCAACAAGGGCAAAGGCATGAGCAGTCAGGTTCCGCAATCTGGGGTACAACGACGCCGGGTGTTCTATATCCCCGGCTATGATCCGATCCATCCCCGCCGCTATCGCGAACTCTATCGGAAAGAGGGGCGCGCGCAGTCAGCGATTTCCGGGTATCGGTTGGAGGTCTCGGCCAAGACGGGCGATGGCCCCTATGGCTGGCACGTCCGGTCGGAGCAGGACGGGGCCGAAGTAGATACGGATGTCGAGGTTCTAGTCTGGTCCGACATCGTGCGCGACAGCATGGACAGCTCGATCCCGGCGACCTACTGGCAACTGCTGTGCACGGCCTCGATCTACATCTCGACTGGCACGCTGTGGCGGCTGATGCGGCTGCGCAAAGGACCGGTGATCGCCGCACTCTATCCGGTGGCGATGTTGCTGGGGCAGTTGGCGCTGGCGGGATTGGTCTTCTACGGTGTGGCAATGTTGTCCGAGTCCGCGATGCATTGGTTGGTTGAAGCTGTGGAAGGACCCGCGCTGTTCGGTCCCTATTTTGCGGCGCGGATGTATCTCAGCCTGGCTATTGGCGTGTTGGCGGGCTGGTGGGTCTTGCGCTGGTTCCGAAAGATCGACAACCGCCTGTTCGCCTATTACCTGATGCACGACTATGCCTATTCTGCGCGGCTGCGGGGAGAAACGCCGCCCGAGTTGCAGGCTCGGCTGGACGAATTCCGTGCCACTATTGCGGCAGCGCTACGGTCGCCCGTCGATGAGGTTCTGGTGGTGGGCCACAGCTCCGGCGCGCATCTTGGCGTCTCGGTTCTAGCCGACCTGCTGCGGCGGGGCGAGGTGCCGCCGGATGGTCCGGCCCTGTCGTTCCTGACATTGGGGCAGGTGGTGCCTATGGTGTCATTCCTGCCGCGGGCCGACCGGTTGCGGGCCGACCTGCAGTTGCTGTCGCAGACCGGGCGGTTGACATGGGTCGACGTCTCGGCTCCCGGGGATGGCTGCGCCTTTGCCCTATGTGATCCGGTGGCGGTCAGTGGCGTTGCCGGGCCGGGCAAACGCTGGCCTCTGGTCCTGTCGGCCGCTTTCACGCAAACCCTGTCGCCTGAACGCTGGGCCGCGCTGCGCTGGCGGTTCTTCCGTCTGCATTTCCAGTATCTTTGCGCGTTCGACCGGCCTAGCGACTATGACTATTTCCGCATCACGGCCGGGCCGCTGACACTGGGCGCAAGGTTCGCAGGGCGGGCGCCGTCGAAATCGCGGATCGAGCGGGCAGTGTCCAAATACCGAACGGTGCGCGCATGACCCCGCCCAAACCGCCCGCCAGACCGGACAAGGTATCGCTGTGGCAATACCTGCGCCTGTTCCGGCGCGACATCCTGTCGGCCCAGCCGCAACGCCTGTACCGCGCCTGGATGGCCGAGTTTCGCACCCCGTTCTTCCGGTCCTACCTGATCAACCAGCCTGAGCTGATCGACCGGGTTCTGAAACACCGTCCTCAGGATTTCCCGAAATCCGGCCGGATCAGCGAAGGCCTGCGGCCCCTGCTAGGCCAATCGGTATTCCTGACCAACGGCGCGACCTGGGAGCGCCAACGCCGCATCATCGATCCGGCCTTCGAGGGCGGGCGGCTGAAACAGACCTTTCCCGCGATGCTGGCCTCGGCCGAGGCTTGCGCCGATCGCCTGCGCGACAGGACGGGCGTGCCGGTCGAGATCGAAGAGGTCACCAGCCATGCCGCCGCCGACGTGATCTTTCGCACCTTGTTCTCGGTGCCTATCGAGCACGAAATCGCCGCACAGGTGTTCGAGAAATTCCGCGCCTATCAGCGGCAGCAACCTCTGCTGAACCTTGCGGCTTTCGTGCCGCTGCCAGGCTGGGTCCCCCGGTTCCACGCGCGCAAGACCCGCCGTGCAGCGGCCGAAATCCGCGCCTTGATCGCCCGCCTGACCCGCGAGCGGGCTGCGCAGATCGCCGCCGGCACCGCGCCAAACGATCTGGCCACCAAGATCATGACCACGCCCGACCCCCTGACCGAGCAGTGTTTCGATACCGATGAGATGATCGACCAGGTGGCCATCTTTTTTCTGGCCGGGCACGAGACCAGCGCCTCGGCCCTGGCATGGACGCTGTACCTGATGGCCGCCTATCCTGACTGGCAGGACCGCGTGGCCGAGGAGGCCCGCGCGCAGGATGAAATCAGTTTTGCCAGCATGTCCAGACTGCGCATCAGCCGCGATGTGTTCCGCGAGGCGCTGCGCCTCTATCCCCCGGTCCCGATGATGGTGCGCGAGGCCACATGCCCTGAACGCTTCCGCGACCGCGACGTGCCCAAGGGCGCTCAGATCGTGCTCAGCCCGTGGCACCTGCACCGACATGAACGGTTGTGGGAGGACCCCGACAGCTTTGACCCGTCCCGCTGGGCGACCGAAAACGGCAAAGCCTGCCAGCGGGCGGCCTTCATCCCGTTTTCGGCCGGGCCGCGCGTCTGTACCGGGGCGGGGTTTGCGATGGTCGAGGGGCCGTTGATCCTGTCGACCCTGCTGCGCCGATACCGGTTCGAACCTGTCGAGGGCCGCTCCCCGGTCCCGGTGGCGCATCTGACGGTCCGGTCCCGCGACGGAATTTGGCTGCGCGTGGTTGAGCGCTAACAAACTATCATCGCCCCGCGCCATGCTGTATGCGGTTGGAAAAGCGGAATCATTACTGAACGGGAAAGTGTTATGTCCAAGGCTGAACAGCGCGAACAGATGATCAACGGTGCGGGTTTTATCGCGGCTTTGGATCAGAGCGGCGGCTCGACGCCCAAGGCGCTGGCGTTGTACGGGGTGCAGCCGTCCGACTATGGCTCGGACGAGGAAATGTTTGCCGAGATCCAGAAGATGCGCGCCCGGATCATCCTGGCCGATGACTTCACCCGCGACAAGGTGATCGGCGCGATCCTGTTCGAACGCACGCTGAGCGAGGAAATCGACGGTCGCAAGGTGGCCGATTACCTGTGGTCGGTCAAAGGCATCGTGCCGTTCCTCAAGATCGACAAGGGGCTGGAGGACACCGCCAACGGCGTGCAGCTGATGAAGCCCATCCCGGGCCTGGCCGAGACGCTGGCCAAGGCCGAAGGTGTGTTCGGCACCAAGGAACGCTCGGTCATCCACGAGGCCAATGCCGAGGGCATTGCCGCCGTGGTGAAACAGCAATTCGACGTGGCCCGCGAGGTGATCGCGGCCGGCATGGTTCCGATCATTGAACCCGAGGTGAACATCAAGTCGGACACCAAGGCCGAAGCCGAAGAGATCCTGAAAGCCGAAATCCTCAAGAATCTCGACGAGTTGGGCGAGGGGCAGGACGTCATGCTGAAGCTGACCCTGCCCAGCAAGGCCAACCTGTATGACGAGGCCGCCGATCATCCGCGTGTTCTGCGGGTAGTGGCGCTGTCGGGCGGCTATTCGACCGACGAGGCCTGTGACCTGCTGGCGCAGAACGGCAAGATGATCGCCTCTTTCTCGCGCGCGCTGACCGAGGGGCTATCGAAACAGCAGTCGGATGCCGAGTTCAACGCGGCCCTGGGCAGCAATATCGACAAGATCTATCGCGCCTCGGTCTGAGGTCAGGCCGGTTTGATGAACGAGCGGCGCATCTGCGCCGCTTTTTCGCGCATGGCGCAGCCGGTGGCGTGGTCATTCACCAGCCCCATCGCCTGCATGAAGGCAAACACCGTGGTGGGGCCGACAAATTTCCACCCGCGCTTTTTCAGATCCTTGGACATGGCAACCGACTCGGGCGAAGTCGAGGCCGTCTGCGGCGCAGGAGGGGTCTCGGGCTCGAACCGCCAGACATAGGCCGCCAGCGAGCCGGTTTCGGCCACCAGCTCCTGTGCGCGGCGGGCGTTGTTGATCACCGCCTCGATCTTGCCGCGATGGCGGATGATACCGGCATCTTGCAGCAGTCGTTCAACGTCCGCTTCAGAAAAACCGGCCATCACGTTGAAATCAAAATCGGAAAAGGCTTTCCGGAAGTTCTCGCGCTTGGCCAGAATGGTGCGCCAGCTGAGGCCGGACTGGAAGCTTTCAAGGCAGAGCTTCTCAAACAGACGCTGGTCGTCACCTACCGGATAACCCCATTCATTGTCGTGATAGTCGAAGAACTCCGGCGCGGCCTGACACCAGCCGCATCGCGGTTGGCCATCCGGCCCGGTCACGAGATCGCGCATCAAATGTACCCCTTTTGTTCACATCCAGCCTAGACACCGACGGGGATAAGATCAAGCGCTGCGATCGGGTGACCGGTACCAGTTCAGAACAAAGACACGAATGGCCGACGCCAATCCAGTCTCGGGGTCGCGCGCGACATCAATTTCCGAGGCCAAAACATTGATCGGCAAACCTTTTGCCTTGGCGATCTCTCGGAACGCCTGCCAGAACTCATCCTCGAGCGAGACCGATGTTCGGTGCCCCTTGAGCGTTAGCGAGCGTTTGACGGGCGGGCCGCTCATTCATCCAGCTCGTGATTGTCCAGATCGCGGCGGGCTTTTTCCGTACGGGCCTTGTCCAGCTGCTTTTCCGCCTTGCTGCGCCCGAACGCCGCCGCGTTCCGGTCGGCGCGGGCCTTTTTCTCGGCCCGCGCGTTTTCCTTGCGATACCGGTTCAGATTAACCGGCTTGCCCATCAGTCCTTGGGCCCGATCATCTGCTCGGGGCGCACGACGGCATCAAAGGTCGCCTCGTCGACGAAGCCCAGCTTGATGGCCTCTTCCTTCAGCGTGGTGCCGTTCTTGTGCGCAGTCTTGGCGACCGTGGTGGCGTTGTCATAGCCGATGGTGGGGGCCAGGGCGGTCACCAGCATCAACGATTCTTTCATCAGCTTGTCGATGCGCGCCTCGTTGGCCTTGGTGCCCAGCAGCATACGCTCGGTAAAGCTGTCCGTTGCGTCGCCCAGCAGCTGGATCGACTGCAGCAGGTTGTAGGCCATCATCGGGTTGTAGACGTTCAGCTCGAAATGGCCCTGGCTGCCGGCGAACTTGATCGCGGCGTCGTTGCCCATCACGTGGGCTGCGACCTGGGTCAGCGCCTCGGCCTGGGTCGGGTTGACCTTGCCCGGCATGATCGACGAGCCGGGTTCGTTCTCCGGCAGGATCAGTTCACCCAGACCCGAACGCGGCCCCGAGCCGAGGAAGCGGATGTCGTTGGCGATCTTGTAGCAGCTGCCCGCGACGGTGGCCAAGGCGCCCGAGAGGAACACCATGGCGTCATGAGCGGCCAACGACTCGAATTTGTTGGGCGCGGTGACGAAGGGCAGGCCGGTGATTTCGGCCATGTTGGCGGCGACGGCCTCGGCCCAGCCTTTCTGGGTGTTCAGCCCGGTACCGACGGCGGTGCCGCCCTGTGCCAACTCGAAAATGCCGGGCATGGCGGCGTTTACACGGGCGATGCCCTGACGGATCTGGTGGGCATAGCCGCTGAACTCCTGGCCCAGGGTCAGCGGGGTCGCGTCCTGCGTGTGAGTGCGGCCGATCTTGATGATGTCCTTGAATTCCGCGGACTTCTGCTCGAGCCCGGCGGCCAGCTTTTCCAGCCCCGGCAGCAGCACGTCACGCACGCTCATCGCGGTGGCGATATGCATGGCGGTGGGGAAGGTGTCGTTCGACGATTGGCCCATGTTGCAGTGATCGTTCGGGTGCACGGGATCCTTCGAGCCGATCACGCCGCCCAGGATCTCGATCGCGCGGTTGGCGATGACCTCGTTGGCGTTCATGTTCGATTGGGTGCCTGATCCGGTCTGCCAGACGACTAGCGGGAAGTTGTCGTCGAACTTGCCCTCGATCACCTCGCCGGCGGCCTGGATGATCGCGTCGGCGATACGTGCGTCCAGTTTGCCGGTGGCCTTGTTCTGCATGGCGCAGGCCTTCTTGACCACGCCCAGCGCGCGCACGATGGCGACGGGCTGCTTCTCCCATCCGATGGGGAAGTTCATGATCGAGCGCTGCGTCTGCGCCCCCCAATACTTGTCGGCAGGAACCTCGAGCGGGCCAAAACTGTCGGATTCGGTGCGGGTCTGAGACATCTGTCACTCCGTCTGGTATGCAGTCGCATGCCGTTTAACCGCAGCTAAGCTATGGTTCAATCGGCCAGTTGCGCGCACCTTAGTCCGAAGGGCAAAAAAGGTATAGCCATGCGGTGTGCGTCACTTTTCTTGGTTGGTCACAGGGACGTACCATTGTGCCCGTTCCCGGCTGAGCTAAGATATAGAAGGCAACCGCGGAGAAAGAACCATGAATCGCTCAGACCGGACCTCATTTTTCGCGCAAATGGCCCGATGGCTGTCGATACTGGCGTTTGGAATTTTGTTGGCGTCTCCGGGATGGGCGCAGGACATTGGTCCCTTTGTCGGCGACTATGTCGGATCTGCCGACGTGGTGGATGCAGACGGATCGTCGACCCCGCGCGACATGAGCGTTTCCATCGCAGAGACCGGCGAAGGGTTCGTGGTCAAGTGGAAGACTACCACCTACAAAGCCGACGGCCGAGTGAAAGAACAAAGCTTTTCGGTCGAATTCCGACCTTCTGATCGGAACAACATCTATTCCGCAGCCATGAAGCGGAATGTCTTCGGTCATGAGGTTCCGCTGGACCCAATGAAGGGTGAGCCTTTTGTCTGGGGGCGGATCGAAGGGGAAACGCTGACCGTCTTCTCGCTGTTCATAGATGAGGACGGCGGGTACGAATTGCAGCAGTATGACCGAACACTGGCCGAGGGCGGGCTGAACCTGTCCTTTTCCCGGTTCAGAGATGGACAGAAATCGCGTTCGGTCGAAACATTCCTGGAAAAACAATAGGCTCCGCCAAAAAAGCGAAGCCTCGTCCAATGGCCGCGAATTACTTGCGGAAGCTGTCCAGCGATACGATATCCGCATCATGATGCGGCTCGTCGTCGGGTTCGACCTCGATCGACTCGGCCTCGATTTCCACCGGGTCCTCATCTTCTTCGTCCGAGCTTTCGAAGCGCAGCCCGAATTCGACCGACGGATCGACAAAGGTCTGGATGGCCGAATAGGGGATATACAACGGCTCCGGAGCGTCACCGAAATTGAGCGTGATGGCAAATCCGTCCTCGCCAACCTCGAGATTTTCGAACCAGTGCTGCACCACGATCGTCATCTCATCAGGGTAGCGTTCGCGCAGCCAGTCAGCGATTTCGACGCCGGGCTCACGGGTATCGAACGTGATGAAGAAATGGTGCGCGCCGGGCAGTCCGGTTTCAGAAACGCGCTTCAGAACAGTCTTGATCAGCCCGCGCATAGCGGTGTGCATCAAGTTGCCGTAGTCAATGCCTTGCGACATGTGTCATCCTCGAAAGTGGTTATCCCAAGCATAAGGGATTTGATCGGAAACGAAAGAGCGGGTTGCGTCTGATTGTTCAAACCAGATGCAGGATTGCGCCTGCACCTATCATGATGCCCAGCGTCGTTGCCAGACCGGTTTTTCTTATGAAAATCAAGACTCCGGCAAGGCATGTCAATCCAACGGCTGCGATGTCCAAGGTCGAAAAAACCGGAATGGGCAGTGAGATCGGACCAAACTCGACTTTTCCGATGGTTCCAAACAGGACGTGCAGTCCGAACCACACCGACAGGTTGAGAATCACACCGACGACCGCCGCGGTAATTGCGCGCAATGCTTCCGACAGTCTCGGTCTTTGCGCTATGACGTCCAGGTAAGGCGCGGCAACGAATATCCACAGGAAGCACGGAACGAAGGTCGCCCACAGCGCAACGACCCCGGCTGCCAGCGCAAGGGACATCCCGCCCGCCAATTGCCCGGCGAGCATGGCGACGAATTGTGTGACCAGTATCAATGGGCCGGGGGTGGTTTCTGCCAGTCCCAGCGCATCTATCATCTGATCGGTAGAGATCCATTGATGGTTCTCGACGACCGTCTGGGTCATGTAGGCCAGCACCGCATAGGCCCCGCCGAAAGTGACTACTGCCAATCGTGCAAAGAACCAGCCCAGATCGCTTAGCAACGTCTGGCCGGAAAGGGTCAACAACACCAGCGGAGCCAACCAAAGAAACAGCCAGAGCGCTGCGGTCCGCGCGGGCCGAGCCAAGGCGGTATCGACATTCTGCGAAACTGAAGGCTGCTCTGAAGGCTTACGTGAAAAGCCCCAGACAGCCGCGGCCAGAATGATCAGGGGGAAAGGTAGATTCAGAGCGAAGATCGCCAGGAACGCCAGTATCGCAAGAATCCCGGGCTCTGCCCCGGATAGAGTTTTGCGAGAAAGATTGAGCACCGCCTGGAGAACGATCACGATAACCGTGGCCTTGATCCCGAGAAATGCAGCCTGGACCAGGGGAAGGTCTCCGTAGGCAGCATACAGGCCGACCAGCACGGCTATCACCAGCGCTCCGGGCAGAACGAACAGGCCGCCGGCAATCAGCCCGCCCAGCACGCCCCGCAGCCGCCAACCGGCATAGGTGGCCAGTTGCATGGCTTCGGGGCCGGGCAGCAACATGCACAACGACAGCGCGCGCAGAAAGGTCTGCTCATCCAACCATGGCCGCCGTTCGACCAATTCCTGGTGCATCAATGAGATCTGTGCCGCTGGGCCACCAAATGAGAGGAGGCCAATGCGGCCGAACACCCGGACCAGTTCTGACAGTGAGGGGTTCACTACAGGGGCTCCGCCCTGCATGCGCCGGTTTCGGCGGTCCTCGGTCGGCTCCATCCGATATTCGGAGCATAGGTGCTGAACCGACCACCAGCGATCATTGGAAACTGCGCAGCCATGGCATGTGCCCCTTTGGATTTGGAGACATGCGAACCCGGGCTGCCGCCGGGCAGGGCGTTCACATGCTGACCCCGTGTGCTCTTGCTACTCGGGGTCAGGTTGCGCGGTCAAGAACCGGTTCAGGCCCAGTCCAGCCGTTGCCCTGTCATGCAGACGGGCAAGGTATCCTGCGGGAACTGACCGAGCTGTTCAAACAGGGAAACGAAGTCGAACTGGTTGTAGGCTTCGACCATCTTGTCACCTTTGAAGCGCGCCATCACTTGGCCTGTGACCTCCAAGGGCGCGCCGTTGTCTGCCCGCGAGGTCCGCACATGCAGAACGGCTGACGCCCAATCGCCGTTTTCGATAATTTTGGGCAAGTCCACCTGAATTTCGCCCAGAACGTGCCGAAAGGCCATGACCAGGTCGCGAAAGTCGTCCGCGCCGACCTGCATTTCGGGTATCAGCCCCTCGGCCATCGTTTCCGAGGCAAAATACTGGTCGATCGCGTCAATATTGCCTTTTTCCCAAACCTCGGAATACCAGGCCCTGAGTATCTCTGAATGAGTCATCCCAACTCTCCTGTCTGTCTTCCGCTACTTTGAATGACAGGAGTGAACAGTTTCTGAATGGCGGCCAAATTCGGCGCAAAAACTCAGACAAAATCCAGGGAAATGCAGGTTTCTGTTGCCAGGTACCTGCGAACCCCGCCTTACGCGGCTAGGCGCAAGGACTTAAGTTT
Organism: Ruegeria sp. B32; assembly: GCF_025141855.1. Lineage (NCBI taxonomy): Bacteria > Pseudomonadati > Pseudomonadota > Alphaproteobacteria > Rhodobacterales > Roseobacteraceae > Ruegeria > Ruegeria sp. B32. Next base: position 1,555,544 of record NZ_CP081106.1, read on the forward strand.
CGGTCTGGTTACTGCTTACGCAGCAACTGCAACCGGAGCACGATTGTCATTTGCAATTGTACTGTTTTCGCCGGTAACGGTGGCAGACAGCCGAGACAAAGCTAACCCCTTTAGACGTTCGTCGATCCTGTTTCGGCCCCATGCTCCCCAAATGAAGGATGTATGGTGGAGCCGCCGGGTACCGCCCCCGGGTCCGATCCGCTTATTACGAGCGCGTTTATGTCCATAGTCCCGAAGGACAGGATTTATATAGGTGAGGATATTTGCGGATGCAAACCCCCAAAGCGCGGGATCATGGCGATTTTTCCAACCTTTCACGCGGGCTTGGAGAGGTTGGCGGCGATCAGCCAGATCGCCAGCACCAGCTCGATTCCGCCGAAGGTCAACGCTTTGGCCAAGGGGGGATTGTCCAGCAGAACCGACACGAACCGACCCAGCGCCGCGCCCGCATAGACCACGCCCAACATCGCGTAGGCCATCGGGTGGTTCAGCCACAATACGGCGATGCCGGTCACGACAAACAGCCCGCCGACCGAGGCCCGCATCTCGCTGAGGCCCATCGTGCTGTTGGTGGGCGCAAGGTCCAGCGAGGCCGCCGTCCAGGCCGGAGCCAGAAAGCCGAACAGGCCAAAGCCGATGGTCAGAAGGGCTGCGATGATGTTGAGTATTCCGGTCATTGGGGCCTCGCGTTTCAAATGCCTGCCCGTCGAACCTAATCTGTTTCGGGGCAGGGGGAAGACCTCAGATTGCGGCCCAGAGGCCGAGCACCCCCACAAGGATCAGGCTGAGCGCCCAGACCATTTCCAGGTTGAACCAGCTGCGCGACAGAAACTGCAGGCCCAGCCAGCGATAGACTGCGAAGGCCAGCGCACCTCCGCCCAGCATCATAGCGCCCGTATGGACCGCGGCCACCGCCAGAACCAGCAGGCCATTGGTGCCCATGATCTCTGACGCGGCTCTGTGGCCGGTATCCAGCTCGTCCAGCCTGCACAGACCCAGATAGATCGGGACAAGCATCAGCGCCGCACCATGCGCCAACGCCACCAGAAACGACCACAGCGCCAGCCGACTGGGCGGTACGCGCGCCAGAAACCGTGGGTGACGCCGGGTGATCGCGATGTAGAGGCCCATGGCGATCACGATCAGCGCCGCTCCGATCCGGATTTCGCGCTGATAGTCTACAAGGATGGTCATCAGCGCGAAGGGCAGCAACACACCCAGCATCGCCACGAAATGCCCGCCCGCCAGCGCTGCCAACGCGCGCCAGAGAGCGGATTGGCGTTGCTCCATCAATGCCGCCGACACGGCCAACGGCCAGCCCATACCAGGGTTCAACCCGTGATAAGCGCCGCTCAGAACAACGGCCAGCCAGAGGCCGGCCGTCGATGTCATCAAGACGTCCAATTCAGACCGAAGGGTAGCAGAAACTGTCGGTGGAGCAGTCTCCTCCCTCAAGCCGGATCTGGTGGCTGCGATACCCTTTCGGGAAATCCACCCAGAAATCCTTGTCCAGTTTCAGGCCGCCTTTTTCGCCCACATCCGCCTTGACCATCGCAGCGCCGCGATCGCCAGGATAGAATTGGTCATCCCATGTGGAATAGAGCGAATTGGTCCAGTAGACGCGTTTGCCGTCACGGCTGATCTCGACCATCTGCGGGCCATAACCAAAGTCCTTGCCGTTGGGATGCTTGGTTTTCTTGACGATTCCGCCGATCTCGACCTTGCCGGCCAGCTTGGGCTTCATCGGGTCCGAGACATCGTATTGGTGCATTTCACCGGTGCCCCAGCACGCGACATACAGGTATTTGTCGTCCAAGCTCAGGTCGATGTCGGTCACCAGAGGCGGCACCGCCGAAAACCCTTTGAGCAGATCAGGAAGATCATCCGGATCAGCGGGTTGCGGGTCGATCGTGATGGTCTTCTTGGCCTCGAAACTGCCATCCTTGTTGCGCCACCAGGTAAAGATTGCGCCCTGAAGATTGGTGGTGTCGACCACCACGCCGCAGAATCCGTATTGCTTGACCGGGTCATGCGCCGGCCGGATTTCCAGCGCCATCTGGTGGTTCTCGCCCAAGTCGATGGTCTGGATGTTGGTGCGGTCGCGCAGGTTCCAGAAATGGATCCGGTGGCCATATTTGTTCGACAGCAGATCTTCGGCCACGATCCCGTTTTCGAATTGCGGGGGCAGACCCCATTCGGAACTGACCATGTAGTCCCGCGGCAGGTTCCACCAGAAATCATAGTGCTTGTCTTGCACGCCGCGCTCGATCTCGTAACGCCCGATGATGTCGAAGGTCTCGCAATCCATGATGAAGATGCCCGGAGGTCCATCGGTGCCATCCGGTCCGCCACCGCCCAAGGTGCTGACATAGATACCTTCGGGTCCGCAATGGATCGTGTGGGGGCGGGAATACCCCGTCTTTGCAAAGACTTCTTCGGGCTCGATGATCTTGTGAATTTTGGCCTTCAGCGGCTCTTTCACGTCAATCACGTAGATCCGGCTGGAACGGATACCGGGGATGATCAGGTACCGGCGCTCAAGAAATGCGTGTCCGGTCAGCGGAGACAGGGCCGAAGAACAGGCGTTCCATCCGAAATGGTGAAACTCGTCGCCCTTGTTGGGCATCATCACCTTGTGAACGATCTTTCCGTAATCGCCCGAAGCTGGGTCGACATTCACAACCGCCAAGCCATCGGGCTGCGAAAAATCGGGGCTGAGCATCAGCGTGAAGGCCAAGGTTTCGGGCGGGGCCTCCATGGCCATCTTGGCGGATGGATAGAATGTTGGATCCGGTCTTTTGTTCATAACGTCCTCCCGTAAGTCATTGAAAATCAATTTTATTGAGAGTGCCGGTCTTCCCGCCGGATGATGGTCTGCCTGCTCGAGTGTCCTTTCCGTTGATGTGATGCGTCAAGAAGAATTCAGAGTGTCTTCAGGCCGGTTTCCGCCGACGTTCGGCCACATCATGGGCCAGGCGGCGGGTGTAGGTTTCCAGTTCGACCAGCGCGGCGTCGACGGTCTCGGCGTCCTGCGCCTCCAGCGCGTCGGCGATCTTGCTGTGCAGGCGGATGATCTCCTCGCGCGAGCGGGCGGTGAAGGTGATCATGTTCATCAGGGGCTGCATCGCCTCGACGGCTCCGGCCAGTTGATAGGACAGGACAGGGTTGCCCGCGCCATCGACCAGCGCCCGGTGAAAAGCCACGTCCGAGGCGCAGAAGGCCTCATCCGTCAGACCGGGCTGCGCCTGACGGAAGATTTCCGCGCGCATGGTGGCCAATTGATCGGCGGTGCGCCGCTGGGCCGACAGGCGCGCGCAGGCACGTTCCAACGCATAGCGGGCCTCGCAAGCGGTGTCGAAGCTGACCTCGTTCATCGACAGCAACAGCGTCGAAGTCGTGATCTGCTGAGAATGGGCGTCCTGGAAACTCAGCCGGTTGACGAAGGCACCCCCCGTCGCGCCGCGCTGGGTACGGATCAGCGATTGCGCCGCCAGCCGTTTCAGCGCCTCGCGCACGGTGGGGCGCGACACCTGGAACTGGTCCGCAAGCTCGGATTCCGAGGGCAGGCGCTCGTCCACGATCAGCTCTCCTGATACGATGGCATCGCGGATGGCCTGGGCGATCTGCGCGGACAGGTCGGTGCTTTTCTGGGGATCGATTTTCATCTTCTGCAGGCCGCCGTGAAAAATTTATTTGTCTGACATTTAAAAGTCTGACATTTGAAAAGCAAGCACCGAGTCGGGAGGGAACATGAGTCGGGCACTTCTACGCAGTGGTTTGTGGCTGGGCTTTTTCGTCCTGATCCTGTGGGCCTGGTGGGTGATGTACACCATGAGCCGCGACATGGGCGTCGATTGGATTGGCCGACCCGGGCCAATGGCCGAGGCGATGCGTGCGATGGATCCCCGCATGGACATGTACATGCCGATGGCCGAGTTCGGCCCGCTGTTCGTGATGTGGGCGATCATGATGGCCGCGATGATGCTTCCAACGCTGGTTCCGACACTGAGAAGCTATGAGGATTTGATCCAGAGCGCCAATGGAACAAGGCTTGGGTGGGTCGGCGTTCTGTTGGGTTACTTCGTGGTTTGGGCCGGGTTCGCCGCGTTGATCACAGGTGTTCAGCTGGCTTTGTTGTTCGGGGGCGTGATCGACATGCTGGGCATTGCCAAGTCTCCGCTTTTTGCCGCCGGACTTCTGATTGCCGTCGGTGCCTTTCAATTCACGCGCGCCAAGGAGGTGTGCCACGGGGTGTGTCATGCACCCATGACCTATTTCCTTGGACACTGGCGCACCGGCTTCTCTGGCGGTCTGCGCATGGGGCTGGGGCTGGGCGCCTTTTGTGTCGGCTGCTGCTGGGGGTTCATGGCGCTTGGCTTTGTCGGAGGCGTGATGAGCCTGCTGTGGATGGGTTTGGCGACCCTGTTCATGGTGTTGGAGAAATTGCCCCAGATCGGTCATGTTCTGACACGGCCGCTGGGTTTCGCTTTGATTGCAGGTGGCCTTGGGCTACTGATCTACCCAATTGCATACGGAGGATAAGCCGATGGCAAAAAACAGAAAACCCGATGCCGACAAGCTGCCGGTCAGTCAGCGAATTGACAGCCGGATGCCAAATCCCAAGCGCCGCGAGATGAGCCCGACGGACTGGGCCATCAAGGGTGAGCTTATCCTGAACTGCTCCTGCGACGTGTTCTGCCCCTGCGTGGTTTCTCTGGGGGCGCACCCTCCGACCGAAGGGCATTGTCATGCGTGGATGGGTGTGATCATCGACGAGGGACACTATGAAGGTGAGGACCTGTCGGGTCTGAACGTTGGTCTGCTGGTAGATATTCCCGGCCGGATGGGCGAAGGCCAGTGGAAGGTCGCCGCGTACGTGGATGAGCGCGCAAGTGGCAAGGCGTACAACGGCCTGTTGCAGATTTTCAGCGGGCAGGCCGGTGGCACCACTGGGCTGTTCACGATGCTGGTGAGTGAAATCATCGGGGCCGAGCGTGCTCCAGTGCAGATCGAGCGCGACGGCAACAAACGCCGCATCGTCATCGGCCGCAAGATCCAGGGTGAGATCGAGATGCTGGCAGGCAAAGACCCCGAGCATCCGGTCATGGTTTCGAACTCCAAGTATTGGATGGGCCCGGACATCATCGTGGCGCGTGGTACCAAGTCGAAGGTGCGCGATTATGGTCGTGTCTGGGATTTCGGCGGCAAATCTGCCGAAATCTGCCCGATCGACTGGCACGGACCCAAGTGATGATCACCGGCGCCTATGCTCGGCAGATGGCCCGCTATAACCGCTGGCAGAACAGCCAGTTGGCGGGTTTTCTTCGAGAGCTTTCTCCCGAGGAGTTGACCCGGGAACGCGGCGCGTTTTTCGGGTCGATCCTGGGGACTGCCAACCATCTGCTGTGGGGCGACTGGATCTGGATGTCCCGGTTCGACAAAGGTCCGGGGCCTGAAAGCAATCCGCACCGCAAGGGCGGCGGTATTCACGAAAGCGTCCACCTGTGCCCGGATCTGGCGCACTGGCTTCCACTGCGCGAGACCATCGATGCCCGGATCGATGCTTGGGTTGATACTCTGGGCGACGAGCCAATCTCGGGCCCGTTCACATGGTATTCCGCAGCAAAAGAAGAAAACATTACATTACCTTACGCCGTGTGTGTGATGCATTTTTTCAATCATCAAACGCATCACCGGGGACAAATCCACAAAATGCTGACCGAGGCCGGGTCTGAGGCTCCGGTCAGTGATCTCGTTTTCTTGCCCGAGGAGGTCTAAGTGCCACAGATTTCTTTGTCGCGCCGGCTGCGGCGCACGCCGTTCTCCGACGGGGTCGAGGCGGCCGGTGTCAAAGGTTATACCGTGTACAACCGGATGTTGCTGCCCACGGTATTTGAAAGCGTCGAGGCCGACTATCGGCATCTCAAAACCCACGTGCAGGTCTGGGACGTATCATGCGAGCGGCAGGTCGAACTGCGCGGTCCCGATGCGGCGCGGCTGATGCAGATGCTGACCCCGCGCGACCTGCGCGGCATGCTGCCGGGCCAGTGCTACTATGTGCCGATCGTGGACGAAACCGGGGGAATGCTGAACGATCCCGTGGCGGTGAAACTGGCGGATGACCGCTGGTGGATTTCGATTGCAGACAGCGATTTGCTGTTGTGGGTCAAAGGCTTGGCCAACGGATATCGACTGGATGTTCTGGTGGATGAGCCGGACGTTTCGCCCTTGGCGGTGCAGGGACCCAAGTCGGATGACCTGATGGCGCGGGTCTTTGGCGACCGGGTGCGCGACATCCGCTTCTTCAAGTTCGACATGTTTCAGTTCGAGGGGCGTGATCTGGCGATTGCGCGGTCGGGTTATTCCAAACAGGGCGGGTTCGAGATCTATGTCGAAGGCAGCGACATCGGCATGCCCTTGTGGAATGCGCTGTTTGACGCCGGAGAGGACCTGCAGGTTCGGGCGGGCTGCCCCAACCTGATCGAGCGGATCGAAGGCGGGTTGCTGTCTTACGGCAACGACATGACCGACGACAACACGCCCCATGAATGCGGGTTGGGCAAGTTCTGCAATACGCATACGGCCATTGGCTGCATCGGGCGGGATGCGCTGTTGCGGGTGGCCAAAGAAGGGCCGGTTCAGCAAATCCGCCCGATCGCGATTGAGGGAGACGCGGTGCCGCCCTGTGATCGGCCGTGGCCGGTCTATGGCGATGGCAAACGCGTGGGCCAGGTGACCTCAGCCACCTGGTCGCCGGATTTTCAAACCAACGTGTCGATCGGTATGCTGCGGCTGAGCCACTGGGATCCGGGAACGCAGGTCGAAGTCGAAACGCCGTCTGGAATGCGGACTGCAATCGTGCAGGACAAGTTCTGGATTTGAGCCGGGAAGGGCGCGCGAGACGCGCCCGGGAAGCATATGGGCCAGATGACAGATCGGTCGGGCCACGGTCAATGAAAGGAATTGGAATATGTTCAACGCTTTGGTGATGGAAAAGGACGAGGAAAGCGGACTGGCCAGCCCGGTGATCAAGCAGATCTCGGAAGATGACTTGCCGCATGGTGAAGTACGTGTGGCCGTCGAGTTCTCGACCGTCAACTACAAGGATGGTTTGTGCATGTCGCCCAAGGGCGGCGGTCTGGTCCGAAATTACCCGCATGTGCCCGGGATCGACTATGCCGGAACTGTCGAAGAATCCTCAGACGACAGGTACAAGCCCGGCGACAAAGTGGTGTTGACCGGTTGGCGCGTGGGTGAGGCGCATTGGGGTGGATACGCCCAGAAGGCCAGCGCGCTGGCCGATTGGCTCGTCCCTCTGCCCGAGGGGTTGAGCACGCGCCGGGCCATGGCCGTGGGAACTGCCGGTTTTACCGCGATGCTGGCGGTGATGGCGCTGGAAGATCACGGTCTGACGCCCGACCGCGGGCCGGTTCTGGTAACCGGTGCAGCCGGGGGCGTCGGCTCGGTTGCCACGGCGATTTTGGCCAATCTGGGATACGAAGTTGCGGCAGTGACCGGGCGGCCTGAAACCGAAGGCTATCTGAAGGCGCTTGGTGCGACGTCGATGGTGCCGCGTGACGAATTGAACGAAACCACCAAACGCCCGCTGGAAAGCGAAACCTGGGCTGGCTGCGTTGATGCCGTCGGGGGCGCAATGCTGGCGCGCGTACTGGGTCAGATGAAGTATGGCGCCTCGGTGGCAGCGGTCGGTCTGGCCGGTGGCGCGGGCCTGCCAGCGACCGTCATTCCGTTCCTGCTGCGCGGAGTCAACCTGTTGGGTATCGACAGCGTGATGCAGCCGTTCGACAACCGACTGCGGGCCTGGCAGCGGGTGGCTTCGGATCTGCCGATGGACAAGCTGGAAGCGATGATTCAGCCGGCCACTCTGAATGATCTTCCGAAGCTGGGTGCCGACATCCTCAACGGTCAGGTCAAGGGACGCGTGGTCGTTGACCTGAACGCCTGAGCCTTGGTTTTTTCTGTGCCAGACCGGCCCGCCACAGGGCCGGTCTTTTTTGTCCGGGGGATCGGGTTTTTCGCGGAAACAACTCTGGTCATTGCCACATTTCCCGATCATGATTGCTATACATCCCAGGTGCGATGGCGTAAGAGCCATTCCAACATCACCTGAAGACGGGGAGTGAGCAGCATGTCTGACGATTTTGAACTGGACACCGATGATTTAAAACGCCGCATGGATGGCGCGATGGCCAACCTCAGAACCGAATTCGCGTCGCTGCGCACCGGGCGTGCGTCGGCTTCGATGCTCGAGCCGGTTATGGTGGATGCGTATGGGTCGATGACACCGATCAACCAGGTCGGCACTGTAAACGTTCCCGAGCCGCGCATGGTCACCGTGAATGTTTGGGACAAGTCTTTGGTCGGCAAAGTGGAAAAGGCGATCCGGGAAAGCGGACTGGGCATCAACCCGCAGCTTAACGGAACGATCATCATGCTGCCTATCCCCGAGCTGAACGAAGAGCGCCGCCGCGAGCTGGGCAAAGTGGCCGGGCAATACGCCGAACACGCCCGCGTTGCCATTCGCAACGTGCGCCGCGATGGCATGGATCAAATCAAGAAAGCCAAGGCCGACGGCCTGTCGGAAGACGATCAGAAGTTCTGGGAAACCGAGGTTCAGGAACTGACCGACCAGATGATCAAGGCCGTGGATGCGGCCCTTGAGGCCAAGCAGGCCGAAATCATGCAAGTTTGAGCGCAAGCCATGCCCGCTGATCCCCAGAACGAGCCCCCCTGTGGTCCGCGTCACGTGGCCATCATCATGGATGGCAACGGTAGGTGGGCCGAGGCGCGCGGCCGGCCACGGCTGTACGGGCATCACGCCGGTGCCCGTCGGGTGCGCGAAGTGGTCGAAGCCTGCCCGGGGCTGGGGATCAAGTACCTGACGATTTTTGCCTTCTCGACGGAAAACTGGAAACGGACCCAGGTCGAGGTTGCCGGTTTGATGAGCCTGTTCAAGCGCTACATCATCAAGGAAACCCGAACACTGGCCCAAAACGGTATCCGTGTCCGATTCATCGGCGACAGGGTGCGGCTGGATGCCAAACTGATCGAGTTGATGGACACGTTGGAGCGCGAGACGGCCAACAATGACCTTGTCCACCTGACCGTCGCTCTCAATTATGGTGGTCGGGACGAAGTGGCCCGGGCAACCAAGCGGCTGGCGCGGGACGTCGCCGCAGGCAACCTGCGGCCAGAAGATGTCGACGAGGAAACGCTGCCCAGATATCTGGACACGCGCGTCCTGCCTGACCCCGATTTGGTCATTCGCACCAGCGGCGAGGCGCGGATATCGAATTTCCTTCTCTGGCAATCCGCTTACTCGGAATACGAATTCATCGACACGCTCTGGCCCGACTTCACCGCGGCCGAGCTGGAACGGCTGTGCAAGAGCTTCGGGTCGCGCGAACGCCGGTTCGGAGCAGTTCCGGCATGACGGACGGCCGATGGTCCGACCTCACCACCCGGGTGTTGTCTGCCCTGGTACTGGTCGCTATTGGAGCGGTCGAGGTTTGGCTGGGCGGACTATGGTTCGAGACATTTGTTGCCGCAGCGTGCGGTCTGATGACCTGGGAACTGGTTCGCATGATCGATTCCGATCGGATGGGCGTCGCGGTTCAGTTGGGAATCCTGACCGGCGTTGCCGTCATGCTCAGCTATCATGTTCCGCCGCTCTACAAACTGCCCTTTCTGATCGCGCCCGCACTGGTCGGGGCAGGGCAGGTCTCGCACTCGCGCGGGATCTACGTGCTGTTTGCCATGTGGATTGCCTGTGCGGGTTACGGGTTCATCCAGATCCGCGAGACGATGGGGTTTGGCTGGATGGTCTGGTTGATCCTGGTCGTCGTTGCCACGGACGTAGCTGGTTACTTTGTGGGAAAGACGTTCGGTGGCCCGAAGTTCTGGCCGCGGGTCAGCCCCAAGAAAACCTGGTCGGGCACGGCGGGCGGCTGGGTGGCAGCCGCGCTGGTGGGCGCAGCCGTTGCCGCGTATGCCGGGTTTGGCTATCGGTTTGTTTTGGTTTCGGTCCTGGCCTCGATGGCCAGCCAGGCCGGTGATATCGTGGAAAGCGCCGTCAAGCGGCGGTTCGGGGTCAAAGACAGCTCGAACCTGGTGCCAGGACATGGCGGTTTTCTGGATCGATTTGACGGCATGATGGGTGCATCTCTGATGGTTCTGATTGCGTCGCTGGTCTATTCGCCCGGGGAAATCTGATGCGAAAGGTTTCGATATTCGGCGCGACCGGATCGATTGGCCAGAATACGATCGATCTGATTGCTCGGGCCCCGGAGGATTACAAGGTGGTCGCCGTCACCGGCGGGGCGAATGTCCGGCAGTTGGCGCAGGACGCCCGCCGGCTGGGCGCTGAAGTGGCAGTAACCGCCTTTGACCAGCATCTGGATGATCTTCGCGATGCATTGTCCGGCACAGGGATCGAGGCCGCAGCGGGCACAACCGCGCTGATCGAAGCGGCCGCTCGCCCAGCAGACTGGGTCATGTCCGCCATTGTTGGCTCGGCCGGTTTGGCGCCGGGGCTTGAGGCTTTGAAGCAAGGCGCGACCCTGGCCTTGGCAAACAAGGAAACGCTGGTGTGTGCCGGCCCGCTTGTTCTGGAAACCGCGGAACGCCATGGCGCGCGTCTGCTGCCTGTCGACAGCGAACATTCGGCGGTCTTTCAGGCGCTTGTGGGTGAAGACATGGATGCGGTCGAGCGCATCATCATCACTGCCAGCGGCGGCGCCTTTCGTGACTGGCCGGTCGAGAAGCTGGCCGGCGCTACGGTCGAGCAAGCTTCGAGCCACCCCAATTGGGACATGGGTCAGCGGATAACGATCGACAGCGCCTCGATGTTCAACAAGGCGCTGGAAGTAATCGAGACCAAAGAGTTTTTCGGGATCAACCCTGACCGGATCGAGGTTGTGGTTCACCCGGAATCCATCGTGCATGCTCTGGTCGGATTTCGCGATGGCGCAGTGATGGCGCATTTGGGCGCGCCTGATATGCGGCATGCGATAGGCTATGCGCTGCATTGGCCGGAAAGGCGCGACCTGCCGGTGCCGCGCCTGGACCTGGCCAAGTTGGGCCAGCTGCGTTTTCGTGATCCGGACCCGGCGCGTTACCCGGCCCTGCGGCTGGCCCGCGAGGTCATGCAACGCGGTGGCCTGTCAGGCGCGATCTTCAACGCCGCCAAGGAGCGTGCGTTGGATCATTTCATCGGTCAACGCATCGGCTTTCTGGACATGACCGACGCCGTGGCCGCCGTTCTGGGCCGTTTCGACGATGCAGGCGGCCTTATTGATGCCCCTTTGACCCTTGATAACGTCCTGAAAACGGACCATCTGGCACGTCAATGGGTGGATGACGCCGTACTACGAAGAGCAGGATAGAATTTTGGACATACTCTCGCTGATCCCGCAATTTGGTGGGCTGGTCTATACGATTGCCGCATTCGTCGTGGCGCTGTCCGTCATCGTGGCGGTGCATGAATACGGGCATTACATCGTTGGCCGCTGGTCGGGGATCCATGCCGAGGTGTTCTCGTTGGGTTTTGGTCCGGTGCTTTGGAGCCGAATGGACAAACGCGGCACCAAATGGCAGATCGCTCTGCTGCCTTTTGGCGGTTACGTGAAATTCCTGGGCGATGCCAATGCGGCCTCGGGCAAGGACGCCGAGACGATGGCCGAAATCACCACGCAAAGCCCCGAGGAATTGCGTCGGACGATGCATGGCGCACCGCTTTGGGCGCGGACTGCCACGGTTGCAGCCGGGCCGGTCTTCAATTTCGTTCTGTCGATCCTTGTCTTCGGTTTGATCTTCTGGTCGCAAGGCGTGACCCGCGAGCCACTGACGGTCGGATCGCTGAAACCTCTGCCGGGCACCGTGCAGGAGCTTCAGGAGGGGGACGAAATCGTTGCGATCGCTGGCATCCCCACGCCTGATTTCGATCAGGAGGGGGCCTGGACCGAGTTTACCGAAGCGCTGCCGGTGCAGCCGGTTCTCGAATACACTGTCATCCGCGACGGCCAGACCCTCGACGTGTCGGCTCCGTGGCTGTTCCCGCCCTTGATCCAGCAGGTCGCTCCGCGCAGTGCTGCGATGGATATCCAGTTGCAGGCGGGCGACGTCATCACCTCGGTTGATGGCGATCCGATTTTTGCCTTTGAACAGCTGAAGGAAAAGGTCGAAAGCTCGGACGGGAAGGTGCTTTTGCTGGACGTTTGGCGCGACGGCGCCGAGTTGGAATTTGCACTGGCGCCGCGTCGCACGGATGAACCGCAGGCGGACGGCGGCTTCAAAACCGAATGGCGGATTGGAATCGTCGGCGGCATGATGCTGGTGCCAGCGACTGAACCTGCGGGTCTAGTCGACTCGCTGCATGGCGGTGTCATCCAGACCGGCCGCATCATCGAGGGGTCGCTGTCCGGTATTTGGCACATGGTCACCGGTGCGATCAGCACCTGCAACATGTCCGGACCCATTGGTATCGCGGAAACCTCAGGCGCGATGGCGAGCCAAGGGGCACAGAGCTTCATCTTCTTCATCGCGGTTCTGTCCACTGCTGTAGGCCTGCTGAACCTGTTCCCAATCCCGGCATTGGACGGGGGGCACCTTGTTTTCTACGCCTACGAAGCAGTCGCGGGGAAACCGCCCAGCGACCGAGCTTTGCAACTGTTGATGGCGGTGGGCATCACGTTAATTCTCAGCCTCATGATCTTCTCGGTAAGCAACGACCTGTTCTGCTGATTGTGGCGGCATTGACGCGTTACGGTCGCAAAATTGCCTCAATTCAAACCTAGTTTGTTTGGTGTAATTTTGCCGAGACGTGCAATCAAGCGGGCTGTAACCAATGACCAAGGCATTGCGAAATTCCTATCGGGGCTTCAGCTTCCTGTTTGTATTGAACTGGGACGCGTTGCTGAGCTTTGGGCTGACCGCTTTGGCACTGGCAGGCGCCGCATATCTGGCCGGTATGTGATTCCCCATACCCAGCTGAACGACCCGAGCGCGACCGATCCGGTCGCGTTTTTCGTTTGTGCTTTTGACAAGGCCCACCAGAGCGGCTACTCAACTTCTAAAGTCCGAAATTCTAGGTAGAGACAAAAATGGCTTACAGGAGAGGCGCGGGCACATCCTGCGGTACTGCGCAACCGCACGACAATATTTTGTGGCGGGCACTAACGATTTTTTTCCTCTTTGCGGCAATGAGTTTTACGGCGGTACCGCAAGCCGCCCAGGCCCAGACCTACACGATTTCGTCGTTCGATGTTCAGGGCAACCGTCGCATTGAGACGTCCACCATCATCGCCCGGACAGGAATCACACCCGGTCAGACAGTCACTGCGGGCCAGTTGAATGACGCCTACCAGCGTTTGCTTGACAGTGGTGTTTTTGAGACAGTCGAATTGACCCCGCGCGGGAACACTCTGGTGATCGAGGTCGCCGAGTATCCGACGATCAACAAGATCAGCATCGAGGGCAATCGCCGCGTCAAGGATGACGTGTTGATCCAGGCAATCTCGTCGCAGCCGCGCCGCGTGTTTACGCCGCAAGTCGCGGAGTCCGACGCTGACAAGATCGCCGAAATCTACTCGGCGCAAGGCCGCGTATCGGCCACTGTCATTCCGCGGATCATCCGCCGCAGCGACAACCGGGTGGACCTGGTTTTTGAAGTGGCGGAAGGCACCACGATTGAGATCGAGCGCGTCAGCTTTGTTGGAAACCGCGCCTATTCCGACCGTCGTCTGCGCCGTGTCCTTGAATCCAAGCAGGCCAACATCCTGCGCACCTTCCTGCGCGGTGACACGTTCATTGCCGACCGCATCGAATTCGACAAACAGGTTCTGCGTGATTTCTACCTGTCGCGCGGCTATGTCGATTTTCGGATCAACAGCGCCAATGTCGAGTTCACGCGGGAGCGCGACGCCTTTTATCTGGTGATGAACATCACCGAAGGTCAGAAATTCTCGTTCGGCAACATCTCGACAGTCAGCGAAATCCCGGGCGTTGATGCGGCCGAGTATCAGAAGGCCCTCAAGATCAAACCTGGTGTCACGTATTCGCCAACTCTGATTGAGAATTCGATCGCTCGGCAGGAACGTCTTGGCCTGAAGCAGGGCGTCGACTTCCTACGTGTTGAGCCGCGCGTGACCCGCAACGACCGTGACCTGACGCTGGATGTTCAGTTCGTGCTGACCAGAGGCCCGCGCATCTTTGTCGAACGGATCGACATCGAGGGCAACACGACCACTCTAGACCGGGTCATCCGGCGCCAGTTCGACACGGTAGAGGGTGACCCCTTCAACCCGCGCGAAATCCGGCAAAGTGCCGAACGTATCCGGGCCTTGGGTTTCTTCTCGGTCGCGGATGTGGAAACCCGCGAAGGGTCCAGCCCCAGCCAGGTGATCGTGGACGTGGATGTCCAGGAGCAGCCGACCGGTTCATTGGCGTTGGGCGGTAGCTACTCGGTTTCCGACGGTTTCGGGATCGCCATCCGGCTTGAGGAACGGAACTTCCTCGGGCGCGGACAGGAATTTGGCCTGACGCTGTCGACTGCGCAGGACTCTGAGCAGTACGTCATCAACTTTGCCGAACCGTATCTGCTGGGCCGCAAACTACGTTTTGATCTGGGCTTTGGTCTTTCGAGAACCAATTCCAGCTTTGCCAGCTATGACACCAAGAGTGTGTTCTTCAATCCGCAGCTCAGCTATGCGATTGGCGAACTGTCTTCGTTGCGCCTGCGGTACAACTGGAACAAGTCCGAGATGTCGCAGCAGGATGACGAGGTCAACGGGGCAGTCATCGCGTCGGAAATCGCGCAAGGTAAGCGTTCGACAAGCTCGCTGGGGCTGGCCTATGTCTATGACAGCCGACTGGGCGGCCTGAACCCGAATGCGGGTGTATTGTTCGAGGTCGGCGTGGACGCGGCTGGCCTTGGTGGAGACAACAAGTACTTCAAGACCTCGACCCGGGCGATTGCCCAGACAAAGGTTCTGAACGAAGAGATGACGCTGCGGGCGTCATTTGAGGCCGGCGCGCTCCATTGGCAAGGTGACGACTTCAGCCGGGCAATTGACCGTTATGTTCTGGGGCCGTCAACGTTCCGTGGCTTCGAGCCGGCCGGTATCGGCCCTCGTGACCTGTCGAAAGGTCAGGATGATGCGATCGGCGGCAACTACTACTGGGTCGCCCGGTTCGAGTCGGACTTCCCGTTGGGTCTGCCCGAGGAACTGGGGCTGCGCGGGGGTGTCTTCTATGACATCGGCAACCTGTACAACATCAACAATGTTGATACGACAGGTGCCAATATCGTCGGCGCAGACGGCTCGATCCGTCAGGTCATCGGCGTCTCGCTGCTTTGGGATACGCCGTTCGGTCCGCTGCGGTTCAACTTCTCGCAGGCCGTGAAGAAGGAAGACTTCGACAAAGAGCAGAACTTCGACTTTACCATTCAGGCACGGTTCTGACGTCCATGATCAAGACGATATCGAAGTTTGTACAGGGCCCGTTACGGGCCCTGTGTGTTTTGATCTTCCTGGTGGTGTCGCTCCCAGTGGCCGCCCAGCAGTTGGGTGTGCCGCAATCCGGCGTGCTGACCATCTCCAGCGACCGGATCTTCACCGAGTCCGCATTCGGGCGACGGATTTTTGATGAGATCGAAGCAGAAAGTGCTGCGCTGGCCGCTGAAAATGAACGCATCGTTGCCGAGCTGAGCCGCGAGGAAAAAGAGCTGACGCAAAAGCGCGAAGTCCTGAGCCCCGAGGAGTTCCGCCCGCTTGCAGAAGCCTTCGACCGAAAGGTCCAGTCTCACCGCGAGGGGCAACGCGCGAAACTGGATGCTCTGGCCCGCCGCAGTGACGAGGCGCGCAATCAGTTCTTTGAGCTGGCCCAGCCCGTGCTCATCGACCTGCTGCGTGAAACTGGCGCGTCGCTGATCATCGAACGATCCAACGTATTTCTCAGCTCGGACGCCTCGGATGTTACGGCCATCGCCATCCGCAAGATCGACGCGGCCATCGGCGACGGATCGCAGCTGGAAGAGGGCGACAAGCCATAGCGTGGCTTGCCCTTGGGTACGGGTATTGCTAACCACGCGTGAACGAGACCTCGAGAACAGGACATCCTGAAAATGACCACGGAAACCAAGAGCGCCGACATTCAGCTGATCCAGCGGATCCTGCCGCATCGCTATCCGTTCCTGCTGGTTGACAAGGTGGAAGAGATTGACGGCTATCAGTCGGCGGTTGGTATCAAGAACGTCACCATGAACGAGCCGCATTTCCAGGGCCATTTCCCCGGAACGCCGATCATGCCCGGCGTGACCATCGTCGAAGCGATGGCGCAAACCGCAGGTGTTATGCTGGGCGTCGGCATGGATGTCATCGACAGCGAGCTGCTGATCTATTTCATGAATATCGACAAATGCAAATTCCGACGCAAAGTGGTGCCGGGTGACGTGCTGAAAATGCATGTCGAAACCGTGCGCGGCAAGAAGGGCGGCAAGATCTTCAAGTTCAGCGGCCGTGCGACCGTTGACGGAGAAGTGGCGGCCGAGGCCGAGTTCTCGGCCTACGTCGATTGGGATATGGAAAAAACAGCATGAGCCGAATTCATCCCAGCGCGATCATCGAAGACGGCGCTCAGATCGGCCAGGACTGCGTAATCGGCCCGTTCTGCCATGTGGGGCCACAGGTGCGTTTGGGCGACCGCGTCGAATTGAAGTCGCATGTGGTTGTCACAGGGGAGACCTCGATCGGTGACGACTGCGTCATCTTCAACTTTTCGGTGATTGGAGAAATCCCGCAGGACCTCAAGTTCGGGGGCGAAAACACGCGGCTGGAAATTGGCAAGCGAAACCGCATCCGGGAACACGTTACGGTCAATACCGGCACCGAGGGTGGCGGCGGCGTCACTCGCATCGGCGATGACTGCCTACTGATGGCCGGGGTCCATGTGGCCCATGACGTGCAGATCGGCAACCGGGTGATCATGGTGAACCATTCCGGCGCCGCCGGCCACTGCATCATCGAGGACGACGTGATCATCGGCGGCATTTCCGGATTGCATCAATGGGTGCGCGTGGGCCGCGGCGCCATCATCGGTGCGCTGACCATGGTGCCCAACGATGTCATCCCTTACGGCCTGGTTCAGGCCTCGCGCGGCGAATTGGAGGGGCTGAACCTTGTTGGCCTGAAACGCCGCGGCGTTTCCCGCGCGGACATTTCGGCGCTGCGTGCGGCCATTCGCGAGCTGTCCGAAGGCGAGGGCACCTTTATGGACCGCGCCAAGCGTCTGGGCGACAGCACAGACAGCGACTATGTGCGTCAGATCGTGGAATTCGTGACGGGCGAAAGCGATCGTTCGTTCCTGACACCAAGGAAATAGGATCATGCTGGCTCTGATCGCGGGAACAGGGGTTTTGCCGGACGAACTGGTTGCGTACCTGCCGGAACGCCCCTTGGTTTGCGCGATGGAGGGATTTCAGCCCGACACTCTGACGCCAGACGTGACCTTCCCGCTGGAGCAGTTGGGCAGTTTTGTCGCCGAGCTCAAAGCGCGCGGCGTCACAGATGTATGCCTCGCAGGTGCGGTCCGCAGGCCAGACATAAACCCCGCCCGGATTGACGCGCAGACCATGCCCTTGGTTCCGATCATCCAGCAGGCGCTGGTGTCGGGTGACGACGGAGCCCTGCGGGCGGTGATCGGCATTTTGGAGGGCGCCGGACTGCGCGTGCGGGCCGCACACGAGATCGCTCCGGACCTGTTGCCTCCTCTCGGGTGTCTGACCCAGGCACAGCCGACCGAGGCGGAACTGGGCGATGCGAACCGGGCCGTGGGTGTCCTGCGGGCCATGGGGGCAGCGGATATCGGACAGGCTTGCGTTGTTCACAAAGGCCAGGTTCTGGTTGTCGAAGGGGCCTTCGGCACGGCCTGGATGCTGCAATCTCTGGCCGCTCGCCCTGATGCGGGCGGTGGTATTCTGTTCAAGGGCCCCAAGCCGGGCCAAGACCGACGTGCCGATCTGCCTGCCATCGGCCCCGACACCGTATCCAGCGCCGTTGCGGCCGGTTTGTCCGGCATCGTCATCGAAAAGGGTGGGGTGATCGTGTTGGACCGGCCCCAAGTGATCGCGGAATGCGACCGCCTGGGCCTGTTCCTGCACGTACATGAGCGGGCCGTCTGATGCGCGTTTTTCTGGTCGCCGGTGAACCGTCGGGCGACCGTCTGGGCGGTGCGCTGATGGAGGGGTTGAAGTCCCTTGTTCCGGATATCGAATTCGACGGGGTTGGCGGGCCGCTGATGCAGGCTCAGGGTCTGGTCAGCCGCTTTCCGATGTCCGAGCTCAGCGTGATGGGCCTGGTCGAGGTTCTGCCCAAGTTCTTTCACCTCAAGCGCCGCATAGCCGAAACCGCTCAGGCCGTTCTGGATACCCAGCCCGACGTTCTGATCACCATCGACAGTCCCGACTTTTCGTTGCGCGTGGCCAAGCAGGTCAAGACGCGCAGCAATATACGAACCGTGCATTATGTTGCGCCCAGCGTCTGGGCTTGGCGCCCCAAGAGGGCGGACAAGATGGCCAAGGTCATCGACCATGTTCTGGCCCTGCTGCCGTTCGAGCCGCCCTATATGGAAAACGCCGGAATGGAGTGCGATTTCGTCGGCCACCCGGTGGCCAGCGAGCCGGTTGCAACCGACGCGCAGATCGCACAGTTCCGCGCCGATCACGGGCTGGGCGACGCGCCAATCCTGCTGGCCTTGCCCGGCTCGCGCCGGGGTGAGGTCGATCGGCTGGCGCCCGTATTCGGAGCGGCGCTTGACCTGTACCTGAAAGACCGCCCCGACATGCGAGTGGTGGTTCCGGCGGTCGCGCATGTGGCCGATACCGTGGCCGCCCATGTCCGGTCCTGGCCGGGTCAGCCGGTCGTGGTGGACCCGCGCAACATCGCCACGGATCAGGCGGTGGCCAGCAAACGTGCGGCCTTTGCCGCCGCCGAGATCGCGCTGGCCGCATCCGGCACGGTCTCATTGGAGCTGGCGGCCCAGTCCACGCCGATGGTGATTGCCTATAAACTGACCTGGCTGACCCAGAAGATCGCCGAACGCATGGTCAAGCTGGATACGGTCACGCTGGTCAACCTGGTGTCCGAAACCCGGACAGTGCCGGAATGCCTGCTGGATGACTGCACGCCTGAAGCCATTTCCGCCGCGCTTGCCTCCGTGTCGGGCGCGCCGGACGCGCAGGAACAGGCTATGGCCATCACGATGGAACGTCTCGGCCGCGGTGGCGAAGCGCCCGGTCTTCGGGCCGCGCGCGCGGTGTTGGAGCGGATGACGCCGTGATGCTGGACTATGTGGTCTTTGCGGCCTCGGCCTTCATGGCGCAGGTGCTGACCAATCTCGACAACCTCATGGCTCTGGTCGCCCTGATGATCGTCACCGGTCCGCAACGCGCGGTTCTGGGGTTCCTGCTGGCACAGGGGCTTGTGATCGGCGCGGCTTTCCTGCTGGCGCTGGGGGTCGAAGATGTTGTGCCGCACTGGGCGGGCTACCTCGGCGCCATCCCTCTGGCCTTGGGGCTTTTTGGGGCCGCTCGACAGCTTCGCGGAACAAATGCGCAGGACGCGCCCGCAGTGCCGGGCAGCGCCTCGGCGCTTGTGACAATGTTGTTGTTCACAAGCCTTTCGATGGACACGTTTGCGGTCCTCGCCCCCTTGCTGGCGGACTCGACCCCCGATTTCCGGCTGGCAGGTGTGCTTGGGGCAGGACTAGCAGCTCTCTCCCTTGCGATCGTGGGGCTGATCGGCGGGCGCGCCCAGATCATGACGGGGCGCCTGGCGCAACGGCTGGAGTACCTCGTGCCTTATGTCATGATCTGCGCCGGGCTTTATATCCTCAGCAATTCATGGACCGACGCGGTTCAGTAACCGCGCCAGATCCAGCCGCCGCCAAAGATCCGGCTGCCCCCGGTTTCATAGAACACGCAGGCCTGCCCGGGCGAGACGCCTTCTTCGGGCGTCAACAATTCGACCTCGGCGGTGGTGTCGGTCAGCGGACGTATGATCGCCTCGCGCGGGGGGCGGGTCGAGCGGACCTTGACCGAGACATGCCATTCTTTCTGCGAGGTGAAGGGCGCATCTCCCAGCCAGTTGATCTCGCGTACGGGGATGGTGCGGGTGGCCAGCAGTTCCTTTGGGCCGACGACGACCTGCTTGCGATCCACGTCCAGCTTGACGACATAGAGCGGCTCGCTGAGGCCACCGATGCCAAGACCGCGCCGCTGGCCGATCGTGTAGTGGATTACGCCGTCGTGCTGGCCCAGAACACCGCCATCGGCGTGAACGATTTCGCCCGGTTCGGCCGCGCCGGGGCGCAGCTTCTCGATCACGCTGGCATAGTTGCCGTTGGGCACGAAACAGATGTCCTGGCTGTCGGGCTTGTCGGCTACGCTCAGCCCGTATTGGGCGGCCATCTCGCGGGTCGCGTCCTTCGAAGGCAGGTGACCCAGCGGGAAGCGCAGGAACTCCAACTGCTCGGGCGTGGTCGAGAACAGGAAATAGGACTGGTCGCGGTTGGCATCCTCGGCGCAGTGCAGTTCAGGGCCGCTCGGGCCCATCTTGCGCTGGATGTAGTGGCCGGTCGCCATGCAGTCGGCTTCCAGATCCTTGGCGGTTTCCAACAGGTCCTTGAACTTGACGCGCTCGTTGCAGCGGATGCAGGGCACCGGAGTCGCGCCGGCCAGATAGCTGTCGGCAAACTCGTCGATCACGGCGTCCTTGAAGATGTTTTCATAATCCAGAACGTAGTGTGGAAAACCGCGCTCCTCGGCCACGCGACGGGCGTCGTGGATGTCGATCCCGGCACAGCACGCACCCTTCTTGGCCAGCGCCGCCCCGTGGTCATACAACTGCAGGGTTACGCCAACAACGTCATAACCCTGATCCGCCAGATACGCCGCCACGACCGAGCTGTCGACACCGCCCGACATGGCGACGACCACCCGCGTTTCCGACGGGGGTTTGGCAAAGCCAAGCGAGTTCAGAGGGGTCTCGGTGTCGAGGGCCATGGGCTGTTCCAGTCCGGGTTAAGAAAGACCGGCAGAATATAGGAAAATTCTACGCACTCTCAAGGGGCGGTTTCACCGCGCATTAAGTAGACTGCCGTCAGCTATGTGGCACCAGAAAAAGGGTCGAAAGATGTATTTGCACAAAGTTGAGGGACCAAGGTCAGTTACCCTGCCGGATGGGTCTGTTTTGTCCCGAGCGGATTTGCCGCCTGCGGATACGAAACGCTGGGTCGCATCAAGAAAGGCCATTGTCGTTCGAGGCGTGCTTTACGGATTGATCTCCTTGTCGGACGCCAAGAAACGATACGGCCTGAGTGACGAAGAGTTCAACACATGGGTGTCTGCGGTCGCCGAACACGGAATCGAGGCCTTGAAAGTGACGGCGCTAAAAAAATATAGACAACCTAAAGGCGAAAGCGAATAAATGATTCAACGGTAACGTCAGATTAACCATTTGTGATCAGGGTTAACCCGAACTGGAATAGTTGAGCTGAATTGGAGCAGTGCAATGCGAATTCTTCTTGTCGAGGATGATCCGACCACGTCAAAAAGCATCGAGCTGATGCTGACGCATGCCAACCTGAACGTGTATGCGACGGACCTGGGCGAAGAAGGCATAGATCTGGCCAAGCTGTATGACTACGATCTGATCCTGCTTGACCTGAACCTGCCGGACATGAACGGACATGAAGTCCTGCGTCAGTTGCGCATTGCAAGGGTTGAAACGCCGATCCTGATCCTGTCCGGAGCCGACGACACCGAAAGCAAGATCAAGGGCTTCGGTTTCGGGGCCGACGACTACCTGACCAAACCGTTCCACCGCGAGGAGTTGGTGGCGCGGATCCATGCGATCATCCGCCGATCCAAAGGTCATTCGCAATCGATTATCCGAACCGGACGAATCGCGGTCAATCTGGATGCCAAGACGGTCGAGGTCGACAATCAGGCGGTGCATCTGACCGGCAAGGAATACCAGATGCTGGAGCTTCTGAGCCTGCGCAAGGGCACGACCCTGACCAAGGAGATGTTCCTCAACCACCTTTATGGCGGCATGGACGAGCCGGAACTCAAGATCATCGACGTTTTCATCTGCAAGCTGCGCAAAAAGCTCAGCAACGCCACGGGCGGCGAGAACTACATCGAAACGGTGTGGGGCCGAGGATATGTATTGCGCGATCCCCAGACGGACACGGTGGAAAACACTCGCTTGGCCGTCGGCGCCTGAAAATCTGACCCATCTGCCACCGCGGTCCAGGGTGGCACTCGCACTCACGGCTCAGCACATCTGGACCTGACCATGACCTCGCCCTATCACTGGGGTCCAAGACGATGTGACAGGGCGAGGCCATGAGCAATTTGATTGCAGTAGAAGATCTGACCGAGGATCAGGCTCGAGAGGAGTTGGCACGTCTTGCGGAACTCCTGCAGCGGGCCAACGACCTTTATCACGGTCAGGACGCGCCCGAGATCTCGGATGCCGAATACGATGCCCTGAAACTACGGAATCTCGAAATCGAGTCGCGGTTTCCGCAGCTAAAGCGCACCGACAGCCCCAGCGATCAGGTTGGTGCGCGGCCGGTGGACGGTTTCGGCAAAGTGACCCATGCAGTCCGCATGATGTCGCTTGGCAACGCATTCGACGATGAGGACGTAGCAGACTTCGTTCGGTCCGTTCGAAACTATCTTGGGCTGAGCGAAGAGGCGCCCCTCGAATTCACGGCCGAACCAAAGATCGACGGTTTGTCGCTGTCTCTGCGTTATGTGGACGGCGAACTGGTGCAGGCGGCAACACGGGGCGATGGGGAAGTTGGCGAAAACGTCACGGCCAATGCGTTGACCGTTTCAGATATCCCTCAAAAGATCGCCGACGCGCCCGGGATCCTGGAGGTTCGCGGCGAAGTCTATATGTCTCATGACGATTTCGAGAAGCTGAATGCCAAGCAGGCAGAGGCGGGGGCGAAGTTGTTTGCGAATCCGAGAAATGCGGCCGCCGGTTCGCTACGCCAGCTTGACCCAGAAGTTACGCGCGCAAGGCCCCTGCGGTTCTTCGCCTATGCCTGGGGCGAACTGTCCGAGCCGTTGGGAACCACCCAGTCATCTGCGTTGGATCGATTGAAGTCCTTTGGCTTTTCCACCAACGACCTGACTGCCGTTTGCAGCTCGACCGCGCAAATGCTGGAGCACTACCGCGCAATCGAAGAGCAGCGCTCTACGCTTGGCTATGACATCGACGGCGTCGTCTACAAAGTGAACGATTTGTCGTTGCAGGCCCGTCTTGGGTTTCGCTCGACCACACCAAGATGGGCGATCGCTCATAAATTTCCTGCCGAACTCGCCTGGACCCGGCTTGAGGCGATTGACATTCAAGTTGGCCGCACCGGCGCGCTTAGCCCGGTTGCGCGGCTGCACCCGGTGACGGTTGGCGGTGTGGTCGTGTCCAATGCAACCTTGCACAACGAAGACTACATCGCCGGTCGGGATTCGAAAGGCGAACAGATCCGCGACGGCAAAGATATACGTGTTGGCGATTGGGTGCAGGTGTACCGCGCCGGCGATGTGATCCCAAAAATAGCCGACGTCGACCTGAGCAAAAGGCCGGAACAAGCTGTCCCGTTTGAGTTTCCGACGAAATGTCCGGAATGCGGCAGCGACGCGATCCGCGAGGAAGGCGACTCGGTGCGCCGCTGTACCGGAGGGGTGATCTGCCCGGCGCAAGCGGTCGAGAAACTGAAGCACTTCGTTTCCCGCAAGGCGTTTGACATCGATGGGTTGGGGGCCAAGCAGATCGAAATGTTCTACAACGACCCGGATCTGCCGATCCGTACGCCGGCAGACATTTTCACATTGCAAAAGCGGGACGCTGCAAATCTGAACAAGCTGGCCAACCGAAAAGGCTGGGGCAGTCAGAGCGCCGCAAAACTCTTTGCCGCGATCGAGGAAAAGCGGACAATTCCGCTGGGCCGCCTTCTGTTTGCGCTGGGTATTCGACACCTTGGTGAAGCCGCCTCGAACCTGATCGCCAATCACTACGGCACGTGGGACGCGTTCGAGCAGGCTGTCACGGCTGCCAGCCAATTCAGCGGACCCGAATGGGATGAACTGCTGAATATCGACGGCGTCGGTGAAGTCATGGCCCGGACCCTGGTTTCGACATTTGCTCAGGACGCAGAGCGCCAAAGCATCGATGCGCTGGTCGCACAACTGAACGTACAAGAGGCCAAACGGCCGGATACATCGGGCAGCCCAGTCGCGGGAAAAACGGTTGTCTTTACGGGTACGCTCGAAAAAATGACCCGGGCCGAAGCAAAGGCCCGCGCGGAAGCCTTGGGGGCCAAAGTGGCTGGCTCAGTCAGCGCAAAAACGGACTATCTGGTGGCCGGCCCCGGCGCAGGTTCCAAGGCCAAGAAGGCGGCAGAGCTGGGGGTCGAAACCTTGGATGAAGACAGCTGGCTGCAGTTGATCGGGGACGCATGAGCGGCCGTCCAGAGCAACTGTTCCCGCTTTTTGCAGGGCTCGAGAGGCTGGATGGTATCGGTCCCAAGACCGCACGCCTGCTGGCGCAGACCGGGCTGGAAACGCCACGCGATCTGCTGTTTGCATTGCCATATGCAGTGGTTGACCGGCGGCGGCGTGATACGATCCGGGGCGTCGATCTGCCGAAAACACTCACGGTGGAAGTCACCGTCGGCGCCCACCGCCCGCCGCACAACAGGGGCGGAGCCTATCGGATTTTCGTGCAGGACAGTCAGACCGATTTCCAGCTGGTCTTCTTTCACGCCCGGGCCGACTACCTGAAAAAGGTCCTGCCTGAGGGGGCGAGACGGGTGGTGTCCGGCAAGCTCGAACTGTTTGACGGTACAGCGCAAATGGTTCACCCGGACCACATTCTGCCGGTCGAACAGGCGAACAGCATCCCCGAGTTTGAACCGGTCTATCACCTTACCCAAGGTGTCACCCAAAAGACGGCCTACAAGGCGGCGCAAAGCGCGCTGGCACGCCTGCCAGATTTGGCGGAATGGGCGGATCCTGCACAGGTTGCCCGCCAGAGCTGGCCGACCTGGGCCGATGCAGTCCGGGCGGCTCACACACCGCAAGGTGCCGATGACGTGGCAGCGTTTGCTCCCGCGCGCGAACGTCTGGCCTATGACGAACTGTTCGCCCATCAACTGACTCTGGCTCTGGCCCGACTGCGAGAACGCAAAACTCCTGGAACCGTAAGTGTCGCGACCGGGGCGTTGCAGACCCGTGTACTGGATGCGCTTCCGTACAAACCCACTGGGGCGCAGTTGCGTGCCATACGCGAGATAACCGAGGACATGGGTGCTCCGACCCGAATGAACCGCCTGCTGCAGGGGGACGTCGGATCCGGCAAGACACTGGTTGCGTTCATGGCGCTTCTGGTTGCGGTAGAGGCCGGTGCTCAGGGTGTCATGATGGCTCCGACCGAGATCCTCGCGCGCCAGCATCTGGAGGGCCTTCGCCCCCTGGCCGAGGACGCCGGCGTGGTTCTCGAAATCCTGACGGGACGGGACAAGGGGTCCGAGCGCAAGGCGAAGCTGGCCGCGCTCAAGGCGGGTGACATCCAAATTCTGGTGGGCACTCACGCGGTTTTCCAGAACGATGTGGCATTCCATGACTTGCGTCTGGCGATTGTCGACGAACAGCACAGGTTCGGTGTCCGCCAGCGGATGGAGCTCTCTGAGAAGGGGCAGGGGGCCGATGTTCTGGTCATGACAGCCACACCGATCCCACGCAGCCTTGCGCTTGCACAATATGGGGATATGGACGTCTCGGTCTTGGATGAGAAACCGCCGGGACGGAAACCGGTCAAAACTGCGATTGTCAGCACTTCGCGCATGGAGGAGGTGGTCGATCATCTGCGCCGCGCGATCGAAGACGGCAAGCAGTGTTATTGGGTCTGTCCGCTGGTCGACGAATCCGAGGTCTCCGACCTCACCGCGGCCGAGGAACGGTTCAAACACTTGCGGGCCCGGTTGGGTGACGGAATCGTCGGTCTTGTGCACGGACAGATGCCCCCGGCCGAGAAAGATGCGGCAATGGCCACCTTTCAGGACGGGCGGACCAAGGTTTTGGTTGCGACGACGGTCATTGAGGTGGGGGTCAACGTCCCCAACGCCACGATCATGGTTATCGAGCGGGCGGAAATCTTCGGGCTGGCCCAGTTGCACCAGCTACGTGGTCGAGTCGGACGCGGGCATGACGCGTCAACCTGTCTGTTGATGTATCAAGCGCCGCTCAGCGAAGGAGGCCGAAGGCGGCTGGAAGTTCTGCGGGAAACCGAAGATGGATTCAGAATTGCCGAAACGGACCTCGAGATGCGCGGGGCAGGTGACCTGATCGGGACCGCTCAATCTGGTCTTCCCCGGTTCCAGATTGCCGACCTAGAACGGCAGGCTGGACTTATGGCTGTTGCCCAATCTGACGCGCGTGCGCTGCTGGCTTCGGATCCGAAATTGACCTCGGAAAGAGGTCAGGCCGCGCGTGTTCTTCTTTGGTTGATGAAACAGGATCAGGCCATCCGTTTGATTTCAGTGGGTTAGCGGGTTTCGCGCAAAAAGTTCACAAATGTTCTTATAAAGTTCTTTACTGAACACCGAAAATATGAGAACAAAAGGTCAACAAAGGATTAATTCCCGACCGGAGGTGAAACATGCTGACCCAGATCAAAAGCGCTTTCAGCCGTTCGCAAGCCACGCTTTTGCAGGATGCAGCCGGCGTAGCTTCGCTGGTTGTCATGCTGATGGTGGCGCTTCACTTGCCCGTCGGGTTCTGAGCCTTTCTGCCTGCGATCTCGTGCCGATCAACCCGCGTATGTCATCCCCATTTCAGTCAAGGGTGACCTGCCTGTCCCAAACCCCTTGAAGGGGCCGTGCCTCGGCCCCACGCGGTAATCCGGACCCCACGCGAGAAACGCATTGACTGCCGCCGCCCTTTCCGCCCGGAAGGAGCGGCGGTTTTTTTTACAATTGACCGGTTTTGAAGATCTCAAGCAGGGCTGACAAGACCGAGTTGACGGCCACCGAGGCCAGAATCATTCCCATGACCCGGCTGATGATTGCCGCCCCCGAATGACCGATCAGCCGGATGATTGGCTCGGCCAGCAGCATCAACACAAAGGCGCAGGCCAGTACGGACAGCATGACCAGCGCAGTAATGCCTTGGTCTGCCACGCTGTAGCGGTGGTTGTCGGTCAAAATGACTATGGCCAGCATCGCACCGGGTGAGGCCAGAGACGGGACCGCCAAGGGAAAGATCGCCGGGTTGTGCCTGTGCAACTTGTCTTCCATATCTTCTTCGGCTTGGCGCTGTTCGATTTCCTGTTTGCTTTCACCAAAAATCATCGTCAGCGCGAATAGGAACAGGATGATCCCGCCGGCAACCTGAAACGAGTTGAGGCCGATATCCAGCGCCTCGATCAGCAATTGACCAAAGACCAGAAAGAACAGAAGGATCCCGGCGCTGATCAGTGCGGCCAGCAGGGCAGTGCGCCGACGCGCGGCGGCTTCGATACCCGCCGTGACGGCAATGAACACCGGGATGGTTCCGATCGGGTCGATGACGACCCACAAGGTTACAAAATGTTCCAGAAGGTTGTTCAATTGGCTTCTCCGTCAAATTGGTCAGGAGGTTAGCCGCCTTCGATTCAAAAGACCATGTTCAGGCGCAGTTGGCTTGTTCGGCCTTCTCGAAAGCCTCGGCGGTCGCGTCCAGCGCAAGCATGATCGACGCGTGCCGGTTCTTGTAATCGCGGGCGGGCCGTAGAACTTCCAGTTCGTCAAACGGCGCATCCGGGGTGGGGCCGTCACTCTTGAGCATGGCCGCCAGCTGGTCGCGCGCGGTTTCGATTTGGGGGCGGGTTGCTCCGATGACCGATGCACCGACCACTGCCGCTGCGGCCTGACCCAGTGCGCAGGCTTTCACGTCCTGACCAAACTCGGTAATCCGGCCGTCCCGCACTTTGATGTCCACGGCAACTGTCGAGCCGCACAAGGGCGACCGTTTCTTGACGGTCGCATCCGGATCTTCCAACCGCTGCAGGTGCGGAATGTCGGCCGCCAGCGCCAGAATGCGCCCGGAGTAGAGCTTGATCAGGTCGGTTTCGCCGGACATGGGTTTCCCTCGGTGTATGTTCCCCATACATAGTGGCCATGTTCTGGGATGCAAAAGGTTTTTGCGATGTCGCGCTCTGCTATGTTCGACCCGTCGACGCTCAAATTCAATGAGGCCGGGTTGGTCCCGGCCATCGCGCAGGAGGAGAGCACCGGAGAGGTGCTCATGATGGCCTGGATGAACGCCGAGGCGATCCAAAAGACGCTGGAAACCGGGCGCGTCACCTATTGGTCGCGCTCGCGCCAGTCCTTCTGGGTCAAGGGAGAAAGCTCGGGCCACGTACAAGAGTTGGTGGATTTTCGCGTCGATTGCGATCGGGATTGCCTGTTGGTTCTGGTACGACAAAGCGGCCCCGCTTGCCACACAAACCGCCGAAGCTGCTTCTACACAGCCGTCCGGGACGGGGAAGAGGTCGAATTGATGTCGCCGATGGCCTGAGGGCGCCTAGCGGGCCTAAAGACCGACCATTGCGCGGACGTCTTCGGGCGTCGCTCCTTCGGCCCGGTATTTCGCAATCGCCCTGGCGTCGTCTCGCTTGGCCAGCCGTTTTCCCGTTTCGTCCCGGATCAGTCGGTGATGGTGATAGGTGGGCGTCTCCAACCCCAACAAGCGCTGCAGCACCACGTGAATCCCGGTTGCGTCAAACAGATCCTGACCGCGAACCACATGTGAGATGTTCTGGGCCGCATCATCCAGTACGACTGACAGGTGATAAGACGTGCCCATACCCCGCCGGGCGAGGACGACATCGCCGACGCCGTGCAGCATCTGTTCGCCCGACAATTCTATCCAGCCAGTCGCGCCATCCGGACCGGACCCGCTCTCGTGAAACCTCAACCCGGTGGCGTCCCTCGCGATCCGGCGCAGCGCTTCGGACATATTGAGACGCAGGGCCACATCTTCCGGGATCGCGGACTGCACCTGATATGTCCATTTTTCACGGCATGTTCCGGGATATATGACGCCGTCAGGTCCGTGCAGAGGATACCCTTCCTGCGGCGCACTGGCGGCGGCCGCGATATCCTTGCGATTGCAGGTGCACGGATATAGCAGCCCTTGGGACCACAGCCGGTTCAAGGCCTGCCGGTAGACCGGCATACGATCGGATTGCCGCAACACAGGGCCAGGCCACGTCAAACCCAACCACGTCAGATCGTCATAGATCTGATCCTCCCAATGCCGACGCGCCCGGGACTGATCGATATCCTCGATCCGCAGCAGGAACGTGCCGGAGTTTCGGTCAGCGAGGCCATACGCAAGCAATGCAGAATACGCATGACCAAGATGCAATGGCCCGGTTGGAGATGGGGCAAATCTTGTGGTGAATTTCACGTCTTTTCAACGATATATACGTCGGATTTCAAGTCCAGACCTGGCAGGTGCGGTCCGTGTTCACGAAACAGGAGGCGCGCCGCTCCCATGTCCAGCCATTCGTTCAGGCGCCCGGTATAGCCGGGGTCGTCCAATGTATGGTCGTTGAACGAAAACGCCAGCAGGCCACTCTTTGGCAAGACTTTCATAAGCATGTCGAATGTCTGGGGCGGCGCGGCGCCGGCGCCGATCACTCCGATCGCGGCGATTGCCTTGTATGCCCCCGTCTCCAACGGGTTGGGATCGGTGATGTCGATGGCAGCAAGATTGCGGTAGACGCCCTTGGCAGCAGCACCTTTCAGCATCTCGGGTGTCGGATCGACGCCGTCGATTGCCCGGTATCCGGCCTTGTGCAAGGCGACACCGGACAACCCGGTCCCGCAGCCATAGTCAAGGATAGGCGTGTCCGGTTCCGGCAACTTGGACCACAACGCCTCGGCCACGCGGCCGGGCGTGGCATACCCGTGCTCGGCCACCTCATCTTCGTAAGAGGCCGCCCATTTCTGGTAATGCGCCTGGGTTTCCTGCGGCGTGTTCAGATCATATGTGTTTTTGAGGAACTTCTCGCTCATGCCGTCAGTTTAGGCGCGTGGCCCGGTCTGCGTCCAGTCAGCTTTGCGTCAGCCACTGCTGCCATGCCTCCTTGGCGCGATCGGTATAGGCTTTGTAGCGATCCTTGCGGCCGCGCCGTCCGCCTTTCAATCCGTCGACCGGTCGGAACAGACCAAAATTCACGTTCATGGGCTGAAACGTCTTGGCCTCTGCGCCGCCGGTGATGTGATGAATCAGCGCGCCCATGGCGCTGTCCTGTGGAACCGGGGGCAGGGAGTGACCAAGGATCTCTGCCGCAGCGAGACGACCTGCCAGCAGGCCCATCGCGGCGCTCTCGACATATCCTTCAACCCCGGTGATCTGCCCGGCAAATCGGATGTTTGGCCTGGATTTCAGGCGCATCTGCGCATCCAGCAAGGTGGGCGAGTTGATGAAGGTGTTGCGATGGATGCCGCCCAGACGGGCAAAACTGGCATTCTCGAGCCCCGGAATCATCCGGAACACCTCGGTCTGGGCGCCATATTTCATCTTGGTCTGGAACCCAACGATGTTGAACAGCGTGCCCAAAGCGTTGTCGCGACGCAGTTGAACCACGGCATGAGGTTTTACGTCCGGCTGATGCGGATTGGTCAGGCCCACCGGTTTCATGGGACCGTGGCGGAGAGTCTCGCGGCCCCGTTCGGCCATGACCTCGATCGGCAGGCAGCCATCGAAATAGCCAGCTGTTTCACCTTCGTGGAACTCGGTCTTGTCAGCGGCCAGCAGCGCGTCGATGAAAGCCTCGTACTGGTCACGGTCCATCGGGCAGTTCAGATAGGCGGTACGCTCTTCCTCGGTCTCACCTTTGTCATAGCGCGACTGCATCCACGCCTTGCTCATGTCGATCGTGTCAGCGTAGACGATCGGGGCAATCGCGTCGAAAAAGGCCAGCGCTTCGGCCCCGGTCTCGCGCTGGATCGCTGCGCCCAACGCTGGTGAGGTCAGCGGACCGGTGGCAAATATCCAATGTCCATCGTCCGGAAGCGTGGTGACTTCCTCACCGGTGACCGTGACCCGTGGGTGCGCCTTCAGCTTGGTGGTCACCGTTTCGGCAAAGGGTTCACGGTCTACGGCAAGAGCGCCGCCCGCAGGAAGTCGGTGGGCGTCAGCGGTGGTCATGATCAACCCATTCGCCGCGCGCATTTCCCAGTGCAGCAAACCAACGGCATTCTGCTCGTCATCATCAGACCGGAACGAGTTGGAACAGACCATCTCGCCCAGGTTGCCGGTTTGATGCGCAAAAGTGCCCACTTTGGGGCGCATTTCGTGAATCACGACGTCCACGCCCATTTCGGCGGCCTGCCATGCGGCCTCGGATCCGGCCATGCCGCCGCCAACGATATGCAATTTCTGTGTCATGTGCGTCCAAATAGGGCAGGTGGCCCGCGCGTGCAACGGCCAACGAAAACTGCCGCCAACAAGGCAGCAACGCTATGATTTTACTGGGAAGTCTTGGGGTCGCCGCTGCGGGAATGTCTGCGCCGGTGAGAGAAACCAGCTTGGAGGGACCTTCCGCCCACGGCGACCCAAAAGATAGTGAGGGCCTAAGCCCTGTCTCAGCTTTGCCACAGAGATGCCCTTTTGAAAAGTGCAAAAATGCGAACAGTCGATAATTTTAGCCATAACAATTGCGTCATTGGGTCCAATTTGGTGAACGTTTTTCGATAAATGCGGAAATACCTTCCTCGGTATCCCGGTGCAGCATATTTTCGGCCATCACGCCGCCGGTATAGGCATATGCCTGATCCAAAGGCATCTGAAGTTGCTGATAAAACGCCTGTTTCCCGATCTTTACCGCCGCGCCCAGTTTGGAGGCCAACTGCTCGGCCAACGACAGGGTCTCATGCTCCAACAGCGCTTCCGGAACGACACGATTGACCAGGCCCAGCTCGGCGGCCCGCTCCGCTGGTATGAAATCACCGGTGGTCAGCATCTCAAACGCCAGTTTGCGCGGAATGTTGCGGCTCAGCGCCACCATCGGCGTCGAGCAGAAGAGACCAATATTCACGCCATTGACGCCGAATCGCGTTCCTTCGGCTGCCACGGCCAGATCGCAGGTCGCCACCAGTTGGCAGCCGGCGGCCGTTGCAATGCCATGGACCTGCGCGATCACCGGTTGGGGCAGGGATTGGATCGACATCATCATTCGGGCGCAGCGATTGAACAGATCGGTGAAGTAGGCCTTGCCGCCATCTTCGGCCTGCCGGCCTGCCGTCATCTGCTTGAGGTCGTGACCGGCACAAAACGCCTTGCCTGCCCCAGACAGTACCACGGCGCGGATCGTGCGATCATCCCGCAGGGTATCCAATTCAGATTGCAGCGCCTCCAGCATTTCGTCGCTCAGCGCATTCAGCCGCTCGGGCGTATTCATTTTCAGATGAGCGATCGCGCCCGTGTCGTTACGTTCCAAAATTGCCATCTTGCCCTCCTGCCGGCTGTGGGGCCAACTCTAGGTCGGCAAATCGAGGAGGGGAAGCATGTCATTGGCTATGAACAAGGAAGAGCTGACGGAATATCTGGCGCAGGTCTTCCCGCAGGTGCACAAGGATTTCGTCGTCATGGATCTGACCGACGACTCGATCCGCATGCGCCTCGTTGTCGAAGATCGACATCTGCGTCCGGGCGGAACCGTGTCCGGGCCTTCGATGTTCGCCCTGGCCGATGTCTGCGTCTATTCGATGGTCCTGGCGCGAAAGGGTCGGCAATCGCTGGCGGTGACCACCAGCAGTTCCATGGATTTTCTACGTAAACCTGCCGGTGAGGCCGACATGATTGCCGAGTGCAGGTTGCTGAAACTAGGGCGTACGCTGGCTGTTGGTGACGTCCTGATGTACTCGGAAGGGCAGGAGGCGCCGGTGGCGCGCGCCAGCATGACCTACTCGCTGCCACCTGCCGGGTCCGCCGCAGCTGCGTTCGGATAAAAAAATGCCGGGGACAAGCCCCGGCACAGGAAGAGGTCCCGTAATTGGGACTGGGGATATTCTAGCCAAGCCAGAATTGGCGGCGTGCTTCGCGGTCAGCCTCAAAGCGCGTCAGTCCGACATCCTTCAGCAGACGGTCGTCCAGCCTGCTCAGGTTGACGCGACTGCGGCGCCGGCGTTCCCATTGGGTGACAGTCGCCGCAAAACGCACGGCCAGCGCAGCGATCAGAGGCAGCCGGGGGCTGTCGTTCAGCAGCAAGAGGGCAGGGGTGTGCATTGCGCGTGTCATGGTAAGTATCCTTTCAAATTGTATTGACACAAAGCATAAATGTTCGGTACATTGTTGTGATACATTCACGATTGTGTTGAACGCAAAGGAAGAATTGTAATGGATACAATTTGGCCGACAGATCTGCCAAAATCCAAGGGGCCAAAGTACACACTGGTCGCAGATACAATTCGAAAAGCCATCGAAAACAAGCAGCTGGAAGTCGGGGTGAAACTTCCTCCGGTGCGGGAACTGGCGTATCGATTGCAAATCACACCGGGAACGGTCGCCCGGGCTTATTCCATTCTGACCGAGGAGGGGTTGCTGCAGGCCGAGGTGGGGCGTGGTACATTCGTGGCACCACCGAAAATGCCATTGCTGGACGATGTCTGGTCACGGCAGCTTCATCTTCGCGACGACAAGTATGACGCCAATGTCAGCCTGTTCAGCCCGCGACTGCCAGATGTCGGACAGGTGTCCCTGATACGGTCATGCCTTGCCAAGGTGGCGCAGGGGGATCCGAAGATGTTCATGAACTATCCCACCCGCGACGCTTACCTGCCTGTACGCCAGGCGGTCGTTGATTGGCTCTCCGACTTGCCGCTGGGCGCTTTGAACGCCGATGACATCGTTCTTACGCATGGCGGGCAAAGCGGACTGTGCGTCGTGTTTCAGACCGTTCTGCGCGATCCGAAACCCGTTGTTCTGGTCGAGGACCTTTCTTATGCGGGATTCCGTCGCGCCGGTGAGTTGATGCGCGCTGAAGTTGTTGGTGTGAAAATGGACAAATGGGGTATCAGCCCGGATGCGCTGGACCACATCCTTCGTCAAACCCGGGCCCAAGCGATTTGCGTGTCGCCCGAGGTTCAGAATCCGACCGGTGGGCATTCGCCTCTTGAACGCCGCAACGAGGTGATCGAGATCGCCCGCCGCCACGATCTGCAAATCATCGAAGACGATTGCTATCGTATGGGCGAGGCGCGCGCGCCCAGCTACAGGGCTCTTGCACCCGAACGCGGCTGGCACGTGTCGTCGATTTCCAAGACCCTTACGCCTGCGTTGCGCGTGGGGTTCGCCATCGCTCCGCGGGAACGCAGCGGAGACCTGCGCCGATCGGCGGAATACGGGTATTTCGGGTTGGCGCAGCCATTGGCCGAATTGACCCGCTTGCTCCTCAGTCACCCTCAATCCCGGCAAATGGCGCGGGATGTTCGCGCGAAGATGGGTGAGTATGTAAGGGTGGCCGTCAATGCACTGGGTGGCTTCAATCTGAACTGGGACCCCGATATTCCATTTGTCTGGCTGAGCCTGCCGTCCGGCTGGCGTGCCGCAGCTTTCAGCAGGGCTGCCGAGCGTGAGGGCATTCAACTCCGATCGGCGGATGAATTCGCACTGAGGGATGGACGAGCGCCAAATGCCGTGCGCATTGCGATGAACGGGCATGTCTCGCTGAAGCAGTTCGAATCCGCCATGTTGCGTCTTCGCGCCTTGCTGGACAATCCGCCCGAACAAATCAGCGTTTGATTTGGGGTAAATAAATACCTTTTTTATAAGCCACTGTTTTTACTTCTTTAATTGGACACCAGCGTTCTTGACGTGCACTCACGGGCCGTCTAAATACCCTTCCATCGAATTCGGGCCGCTCCGCCTTTGGGGCGGTCTTTCACATCAAACAGGATTGTCCTGACATGAAAACCTTCTCTGCAACTCCTGCAGACATCGACAAGAAGTGGATCCTGATCGACGCCGAGGGCGTTGTTCTGGGCCGTCTTGCCTCGATCGTCGCCATGCGCCTGCGTGGCAAGCACAAGCCGTCGTTCACCCCGAACATGGACATGGGCGACAACGTCATCGTCATCAACGCCGACAAGATCCAGATGACCGGCAAGAAGCGCGACGAGCACTTCTACTGGCACACTGGCCACCCGGGCGGCATCAAATCGCGCACCAAACAGCAGATCCTGGAAGGCGCGCACCCCGAGCGTGTGGTCTTTCAGGCCGTCAAGCGCATGCTGCCGGGCAACCGTCTGTCGCGTCAGCAGATGACCAACCTGCGCATCTATGCCGGTGCCGAGCACCCGCACGAAGCCCAGGCCCCCGAAGTTCTGGATGTCAAATCCATGAACAAGAAAAACACCCGGAGCTAATGACCGATGGCTGATCAGATCAATACTCTCGAAGAGCTGAGCGCCGTCGCAGGCGTTGAAACCGTGGCCGAAGAAGTTGTTGTGCGCGAGCCCGTGCGTGACGAGCTGGGTCGCTCCTATGCAACCGGCAAGCGTAAGGACGCTGTTGCCCGCGTCTGGATCAAACCGGGCTCCGGCAAGGTCACCGTGAATGGCAAGGACCAGGACGTGTATTTTGCACGCCCCGTTCTGCAGCTGATCCTGCGCCAGCCGTTCCAGGTTGCCGGTGTCGAAGGTGAATTCGACGTTGTGGCAACCGTCAAGGGCGGTGGCCTGACCGGTCAGGCCGGTGCGGTCAAGCACGGCATCTCGAAAGCGCTGCAGCTGTACGATCCCAGCCTGCGCGGCGCGCTGAAGGCAGCCGGCTTCCTGACCCGCGACAGCCGCGTTGTGGAACGGAAGAAATACGGCAAGCGCAAAGCCCGCCGTTCGTTCCAGTTCTCGAAGCGTTAATCGCTACCGAGTTTTTCAAATGCAAAGGGCTCGCAACCGCGAGCCCTTTTTTTGTTGATTTTCTCCGGCCTTACTCTTCGTAGACCATTTTCCACGCCCCGTTTTCCACCACGTTGACGTAGACCGTATCGGCGCCCTGATGGTCATCGGGGCCAAAGGTCATGTGGTTGCCGACCAGTTCATCCTGATAGTCCAGCGTCTCCATTGCCGCGATAAAGCTTTCCTGGGTCAGGTCGGGGCCTGCCGCCTCCAGCGCCTTGACCATCATCTCGGCTGCGGCATAGCCCAGCATCGAAAAGCCGACCGGATCTTCGCCGGTGGCGGCCTTGTATTCCTCGATGAAGGCCTTGGGGGCGGGTTCATCCGCGCGGGCCCACAGGTCCTGCCACGAGGCGGCGGCGTAGAAGCCGTCGGTCACCCCACCCGGCACCTGTGCCACCACGGTCAGGAAGCTGGCCGATGTGCCCAGGAACTTCATGTCGGTCAGGCCCATCTTCTTGGCGGTGCCGACCACGGTGATGGCCTGCCGCACGCCCAAGGCGATTGTGACGATGTCGCAGCCTTCTTCCTTCAGCTTGCTGAGCGAGCCCACGAAATCGGTTTCGTCAGGTTTATGAGTGGTTTCCGCGGCAAAGGTAATGCCGGCTTCCTTGGCGCCTTCCTGGCTGCCTTCCAGGATTTCCTTGCCGAAATCGGTGGGCAGATACATCGTGCAGACCTTGTCGCCGCCGAATTCCTGCGCCAGATATTTCACGCCCACGCGCGCTTGGTCGTAATAGCTGGAAAACGAGGTGAACTTGTTCTTCATCGGCTCCTGCAGCATCTGCCGCGCGGCCGACAGGGGGGCGACGTTGGGGATGCCTTTGGGATCCAGCAGTTTGAACCCGGCCAGGTTCATCGGCGTGCCCAGCGATTGCAGCATCGCAAATACCTTGTCGCGGTTCAGCAGCTTGTTGTAGCCCTGCATCGCACGCGGCATCTGGTATCCGTTGTCCTCGACCACATAGCGGATCTTGCGGCCATGCACGCCGCCATTGGCGTTGACCCGGTCGAACACCACGTTCGCGCCCTTGGTGGCCGGAACCCCCACGGCGGCGAAAATGCCGCTGAGGTCATTGACCGAGCCGATGACGATTTCGTCGTCGGTCACGCCTTGCGTTTCGGCCCAGCCCATCGAGGCCAGGGCGGATAGGGCGGTTGCAGCCGCCAGCCGTCTGATTGCTTTGGTCATGTGTCTTCCTCCCTTGGGATTGATCCCTGTTCTATTTGTACATGTCTTCAATGAGATGCGCGTGTTTCTTTTCCACCAGGCTGCGTTTCAGTTTCATCGTCGCGGTCAGTTCGTCGTCTTCGGCGGTCAAGAGCACGTTGATCAGGCGGAAATCCTTGATCTGCTCGACCCGCGCGAATTCCTTGTTCACAGCCGCAACCTCGGCACCGATCAGTTCGCGCACCTCGGCTGCAGCGCAGAGCGAGGCGAAGTTCGAGAACGGCACCTTGCGGTCCTGCGCGAACTTCTCGACGTTTTCCTGATCTATCATCACCAGCGCCGTCAGGTACTTGCGGCGGTCGCCGATGATCACCGCGTCCGAGATGTAATGCGAGAACTTCAACCGGCTTTCGATCTCGGCCGGGGTTATGTTCTTGCCGCCGGCGGTGATGATGATGTCCTTGAGGCGGCCGGTGATCGTGACATAGCCGTCCGCGTCCACGTGCCCCATATCGCCGGTGCGCAGCCAGCCGTCGGCGGTGAAGGTCTCGGCGGTCTTGGCATTGTTGCGCCAATAGCCCTGGAACACGTTCAGGCCGCGGATCTGGATTTCGCCCTCGTCCGAGATGCGCAGGTCGATCCCCGGTGCGGGCTTGCCGATGGTACCGATGTGGTTGGCCTCGGGCGTGTTCAGCGTGGCGATGCCCGAGGTCTCGGTCATGCCGAAGCCCTCGACCAGCGGCACGCCGATGGCCCAGTACCATTTCAGCAGCTCGGGCGAGATCGGGGCCGCGCCCGACCCGCCGCGCCGCAGCCGGTCCATGCCCAGCATCCGGCGCAGGTTGCGTAGCACCAGCCGATCCCACAGCCAGAAATTCGCGGCCACCGCCGGCGGCACCGGTCTGCCCTGCAGGATGTATTCGGCACGCTTCATCCCGGCCTTCAGCGCCATGCCAAAGGCGGCGCGCCCGGCCGGGGTGGCCTCTTGCGCCATGATCAGCACCTGCGAATAGATCTTTTCCCACACGCGCGGGACGGCGGTGAAGGTCGAGGGCGACACTTCCTGCAGGTTGGCAAAGACCGTCTCGGGGCTTTCG
Source organism: Ruegeria sp. B32 (assembly GCF_025141855.1). Classification (NCBI taxonomy): domain Bacteria; kingdom Pseudomonadati; phylum Pseudomonadota; class Alphaproteobacteria; order Rhodobacterales; family Roseobacteraceae; genus Ruegeria; species Ruegeria sp. B32. The sequence continues at coordinate 1,593,851 of NZ_CP081106.1, forward strand.
GCGAAATTCACTGTGCATTTCGAAGCAAGCGGGAAATAGATCGACACGTCGCGTTCAAGGATATGACACAGCGGCAAAAAGCAAAGCTGCTCGTCCGTTTCCAGCGCGGGCAGGCAGCGTGCGCCGCATTCAATCGCGGCCATGATGTTTTCGTTGCTCAGCATCGCGCCCTTGGGCATGCCGGTGGTGCCCGAGGTATAGATCAGCAGCGCCGTATCCTGCGGCGTGGCCAGCGCGATTTCAGCCTCGAACCGGCCCGGTTCTTCGCGCTCGGCTTCCCGGCCGAGGGCATAAAGATCCTCGATCATCATGCAGCGGGGATGGGTCAGTTCGTGCAGGCCTTCGTCCTCGAGGATGATGACCTTCAACAGGCCGGGCACCTCGTCTTCGATGTCAAGGAATTTGTCCAGCTGCTCTTCGTCCTCGACGATCAGAAAGCGGCTGTCGCTGTCATTGACCAGGTATTTCAACTGGCTGGCGGAATCGGTGGTGTAGACGCCCGAGGCGATGCCGCCGACGCATTGGATGCCCAGATCGAACCACGCCCATTCCTTGCGGTCCTCGGACAGGATCGAGACGACCTCGCCGCGCTGCAGCCCCAGCTTGCGCAGCGCCAGCCCGATCCATTTGGCGTGCTGCCAATAGTCGGCCCAGGAATAGGATTTCCAGATTCCCAGATCCTTTTCCCGATGCGCGGTGCGGTCGCCCAGGGCGGCGCAGCGTTTCTGGAACAGCTCGGGGATGGTGACGCAGCCATCGACCCGCACGGGGCGCTGGCCGGGGGTGGCGTTGAACTGGACGCCGTTGATGGTGGTCTGCGGGGGCAGGGTGGTCATGTTCATCCGGCTCACCTCCACGTCTTCTTGCGTTTCCAGCGGCGGTTTTCCCGCGCGCCTTCCTCCTGCACGCCCAGATAGAAGTTCTGGATGTCCTCGGATCGCATCAGCACGTCGGCGGGGCCGTCCATCACGATGCGCCCGACCTCCATGACATAGCCATGATCGGCCAGTTCCAGCGCGGCGTTGGCGTTCTGCTCGACCAGCATCATGGTCATGTTCTGCTCGTCATTCAGGCGTTTGAGGATGCCGAAGATCTCTTGGACCAGCAGCGGCGACAGGCCCAGCGAGGGTTCATCCAGCAGCATGATGCGCGGGTTGGCCATCAGGCCGCGGCCGATGGCCAGCATCTGCTGCTGCCCGCCCGACAGGGTGCCGGCCTCTTGATTTCGGCGTTCCTTCAGAACCGGGAAGTAGGAAAACACCAACTCGCGGTCGCGCTCGATCTGGGCCTTGTCATGCAGGGTATAGGCCCCCAGGCTGAGGTTCTCGTTCACCGTCAACAGCGGGAACACCTCGCGCCCCTCGGGCACATGCACGATGCCCTTTTGGACGATCTTGTGCGGCTCCAGCCCCTGGATTTCCTCGCCGTCGAAGGTGATCGTGCCCTTTTCCGGGTCCATCACACCCGAAACGGTCTTCATCAGCGTCGTCTTGCCCGCCCCGTTGGCGCCCAGGATCGAGACGATCTGGCCCGGGCGCACGTCCAGCGACACGCCGCGGATCGCCATGATCGGGCCATAGAAGCTTTCGATGTTGCGGATGCTCAGGATCGGTGCGCTCATGAAGCTTTCCCCAGATAGGCTTCGACGACGGCGGGGTGCGATTGCACCTGCGCCGGTGTCCCAAGGGCCAGTTTCGCCCCATCGGCCATAGCCAGCACCCGGTCGGACACGCCCGAGACCAGCCCCATGTCATGTTCAACCATCAGCACCGTGATCCCCATCTGCCGCCGGATGTCGTCGATCCACCAGCGCATGTCGGTTGTTTCCTCGACCGACAGCCCCGAGGCCGGTTCATCCAGCAGCAACAGCTTGGGGTCGGTGGCCAGCGCACGCGCGACCTCGACAACCTTGCGCACGCCGTAGGGAAGCCCGGCGATCATCTTGTCTCGATAGGCCTGCAGACCGAGGAAATCGATGATCTCTTCGACCTTCTCGCGGTTCTCCAGCTCTTGCCGGCGGGCCGAGGGGGTAAAGAACACCTCGGACAGCAGATTGGTCCGCCGGTGGCGGTGCCGCCCGACCAGCAGGTTCTGCAACACGGTTGCATGTTCGAACAGCTCGATGTTCTGGAAGGTCCGCGCAACTCCATAGGCGGCCACACCCGAGGGCTTGACCTGAAGCAGATCGTGCCCGTCGAACCGGATCTGGCCCGCGTATGGGTCGTAGAAACGCGAGATCAGGTTGAACACCGTGGATTTGCCCGCCCCGTTCGGGCCGACGATGGCAAAGACCTCGCCTTCTTCGACCGAAAAGGACAGATCGTTCACCGCCGTCAGGCCACCGAATTTCAGGGTGACGTTCTCGAATTCCAGCAGGCTCATCTCAGGCGCTCCGTCTTGAGATAGGATTTCTGCCGCTTGAACATGTCCTTGCGGTAGAAGGGGAACAGCTCGAACCAGGTGCGGATTTTCAGCCATCGGCCGTAGATGCCCATGGGCTCGAACAGGATGAACCCGATCAGGATCATGCCGAAGATGCCGAATTCCAGCCCCGGAATGGCGACCGTGCTGCCGCCAAACAGGGCGCCTGCGTATTCCTTGGCGATCGACAGGAACTGCGGCAGAAACCCGATGACGATGGCGCCCAGAAACGCGCCGTGGATCGAGCCCAGTCCGCCGATCACGATCATCATCAGCAGCTGGATCGAGATCACCACGCTGAAGGTTTCGTTGTTGAAGGCCCCGGCATAAAGGCCCATCAGCGCTCCCGCCCATCCGGTCACGGCGCAGGACAGGGCAAAGGACACGGTCTTGGTGCGCGCGATGTCGATGCCCATCGCCTGCGCGGACACTTCCGAGTCGCGCACCGCGATGAAGCTGCGCCCCAACGGCGTGCGCAAAAGGTTAATGTAGCCCAGCGTGACCAGAACCGTGACGACCAGCACCAGCCAGTAGAACTGCTCGGGCGTGCCCCAGCGATCGACCAGATGGCCGAAAATCTCGACCCCGCCCATGTACTTGCCCGCCACGCCGCCGGTGATCGGTTCCGCCAGAACGATGAGGTCGTCCATCAGGATCGACAGGGCCAGGGTGAAGATCGCCAGATAGATGCCGTGCAGCCGCAGGGCAGGGATGGCAACCGTGACCCCGGCGATTCCGGTCAGAATGCCGGCAAGCGGAAAAGCCACCAGAAACGGCACGCCAGACTCGATCAGGATCACGTTGGCATAGCAGCCAAAGGCCAGAAACGCCGCGTGGCCCAGGCTGGCCTGGCCGGTATGCCCGGTCAGGATCATCAGACCCAGCCCTGCGATGGCCCAGATCAGAACGTTGGTCAGCTCTCCCAGATAGAACGCGTCCAGCCACCACGGCGCGGAAATGACCACCGCCAGCAGGATCAGGTAGAGCGACAACTGGTATCCGTCCTTCCACGGGCGGATGTCCTGCATGTAGTCGGTTTTGAAAACGATCCTCATGCGCTCAGACCTTCTTGACCCGGACCTGGCTGAACAGGCCGTGCGGACGGAAGATCAGCACCGCCAGCAACAGCGCATAGGGCGCGATCTGGCTGTAGCCCGCAGCGATGTAGCGGCTGGCGAAGGGTTCGATCACGCCGACAATCAGACCGCCCGCCAAGGCTCCGGGCAGGCTGCCGAACCCGCCGATGACCGCGGCCGCAAACGCCTTGATTCCCAGCAGCCCGGTGGTCGGATCGACCGAACCCTTGGCGGCGAACAAGATGCCCGCGATCCCGGCCACGACACCGGCCAGACCCCAGATGAAACCCTGCACGCGCTTGACCGGGACCCCCATGTAATAGGCCGCCAACTGGTTCTGCGAGGCGCCCTGCATCGCCAGCCCCAGCTTGGTCTTGCTGAAGAACACATAAAGCCCCCAGGTCAGCAGCACGGTCACGACGATGACCGCCACGTCCTCCATCCCCAGAACCAGCCCGCCAAAGCGGACCTCCTTACCGGCCAGTGGGTTTTCCAGCGTCTGCGGCTCATGGCCCCAGATCAGCCCGGCAACAAAGCGGATCACGAAACCCAGGGCGATGGTCAGGATGACCACGGCGGTCTGGCTTTCCCCGAACAGGCGGCGGATGATCAGCCGGTCCAGCAGATACCCCAGCGCGCCCATGATCCCCAGCGAGATGGGCAGGGCGAGCCAGAAGGGCAGGCCCATATATTCGGTATTGGTCAGCCCGATGGTGACAAATGCGCCCAGCATCATGAAATCGCCCTGGGCAAAGTTCACGGCCTCGGTCGCCTTGTAGATCAAAACGAAGCCAAGCGCGATCAGGCCGTAGACACAGCCGTTCGCCAGCCCGCTGATCAGCAGCTGTGCGTTGTCCAAATTCTCCTCCCCATGCCGGTTTGCCCGGCGTCCTGACGCCCCGGATCTCCTCCAATCACCGGGGCGCCTGTTCTACTATGGCGTGATTATTACCTTACCGTCACTCTTTTTCAGTGCAACTGCCAGATCGGAAACGATTTTGTTCAGCGGGACATGCGCCGAGACATCCGTTTTCCACCGTCCGTCCGCAAAGCGGGCCTGCACCTCGGCAACCGCGCGCATCTGCTCTTCGGGTGGTGTGGACATCATCCATTTGGTCAACCAGAAGCCCTCGATCCGTTTGCTCATAAAGATCAGCTGGCCCATCTGGGTCAGCTTCGGAGGCTCGCTGCTGAGTTTGCCATAAGACACCCAGCGCGCGCCGTTGGGCATGGCGCAGAATACCTGCTCGGACAGCTGGTCCGAGACCGCATCCAGAAACACCCGCGGCTTGAGTTGTGCGCTGATGGCCGCAAACTTGGAGACGGCATCGTCTTCGGTGGTTACGATGACCTCGGCCGCTCCGTGGCTTTTGAGCAGTTCGACCGTTTCAGGGCGCCGCACCATCGCAATCGGCTTCAGGCCAAGGTCTCGGCCCAGCCCGCACATCAGCTTGCCCAACTGGCTGGTGGCCGCGGAAACGACAAAGGCCTCTCCTTCGGAACGCGCGATCTCAACCATTGCCATCGCGGTCAGCGGATTGACGATCTGTGCGGCACCGTCATCGTCCGAGATCTCGGGCCGCAAAGGAATGCACATCTGCGCCTGTGTCAGGGCATACTCGGCCCATGCGCCGGACCCGGACGCGACGAAGGCGACCCTTTGCCCCTTCAGCGCTTCCGCGCCCGCGCCGGTGGCTACGACGTCTCCGCACCCTTCGAAACCGGCCGGGGCACCCTTGACCCGCGGCTGACCGTACTCACCTTTGATGAAATGGAGGTCCGAGGGGTTCACCGATGCGGTGCGCAATTTGATCAGAACCTGGCCGGGGCCAGGCGTGGGCACCGGGATCTCGGCATACTCAACCCAGTCGGCGGCGTTCTCGATCGCCGGGCCCGTGGCGGTACCCGAGTATCCGTCAAATTTCTGGATCACGGCAAACATGGATTTGGGGAGGTCAGTCATTCTTTTTCCTTTGTTTCCGACACTTTCAAGCAAACGGGTCGATCCAAGTGCACGCCCTGGGGCAGGGCGCACCGATGCCGACAATAGGTCGTCCCGACTTGATGCGACTGGTTGAGCCAAGCCAAACAAATGGCACCGGGCACGTCAATCGACCACAGGGTTAACGTTGGGGAATTGGGAAGCCGGTGCAGGTGTGACAAGGCCGGACAATTGCCGGCCTTGTCGAATGATCTTATTGCGTCAACAGGTTGCGCAGTTCCTGGATCTTGAGCGCAGCCGTTTCCGGCGCTTCCTTGATGCCATCGAGGATCTTGATCACCTGGTCCTGGATTTCCTGGCTCAGCTGGCTGTTTTTCACGGATTCAACCATCGCGTCATAGTCGAACTGCTCGGCCGACAGCATGCCTTCGTCAACCCAGGTATTCAGCAACTCCTGCCCTTGGGCAGTGAGGGCTGCAACCTGATCGCCGGCCTGGTTAGCCAGATCCGTGGCTGTCTGACCGGCTTGCTCGGCGGCTTCACCGGCCTGTTCGACGGCGGCCGAGGCTGCGTCACCCGCTTGCTGCGTGGCCGTCGACAAAGCCTCGCTGGCAGCTTCCTGGGCTGCGGTTGCGGCCTCGCCAACGGCCTCGCCGGCTTCTTTGGCGGCAGATTGCAGTTTCTCGGCCGGGGTGGGCTCGGGCTGATTCAGGTAGAAATACGCGCCGGCACCCAATCCGGCGATGATAATCAGGATGATAATGCGGGACATTGGGGTCTCCTTTTCGGATGTGTGCCGCTGATGTGGGGAGAAACTACCTGAGATCAAAGGGGAAATCCCAAAGATTCGGCGCATGTTCAGGGTTTGGGCCACTCGGCGCTGATCAGTTAGACGATCGGCGGCAACAACACGCCACCGGCGAAAATGCACGGTTGCAACCATCAGGCGAACAAGAAAGGGGGGCGTCATTGAGAAGTAATGGCGGAGAGACAGGGATTCGAACCCTGGGTGGGCTTGCACCCACAACGGTTTTCGAGACCGCCCCGTTCGACCACTCCGGCACCTCTCCGCGGGGGTCTGTGAGGGGGGGATTTAGTTGTGATCGCCGAGGGGTGCAAGCAGAAAATTCCCGAATTCGCCAAACCGCGGATTTTCCATTGCCAGTCCGACGAAATCTCCTAGGCTGACATGTATGAGACATCTTCTGCACCGCATTTCGCTTCTGCTCATCCTGCCCGTGTTCGCGTTCGCTCTGACGGCTCAAAACGCCTTGTCCGCCAGCCGGGATCGGATTGAAGCTTTTCTGACGACGACGGGTTTTGACGTGGCGCTGGAAAGCATCGCATTGGCCTCGGCTTCGGCGCCTCAGATGCTGGGGATCGACCCCGAGGGTTTTGGCTCGCAATGGACGCGTCTGACGGAAGAGGTGTTCGACACCGACGACATGCATGAAACAGCGGTTGCGATTCTCGAACAGACGCTGAGCGACGAGGCCCTGAACCACGCGGTCGAGTTTTATGCCTCGGATCTGGGACAACGGCTTGTCGAGGCGGAAAATGCCTCGCACCTTGTTGAGGATGACGAAGCCAAGCAACTTGAGGGGCAGGAGATCATATCCGATCTGGTCAAGTCCGGTTCGAGCCGCATCGAAAGCCTGAAGCGGATGAACAGCGCCATCGATGCCAGCGAAACCTCATTGCGGGCGCTGCAGGAGATCCAGCTGCGGTTCCTGCTGGCCGCCAGCGCCGCCGGAGTGATCGACCTGCAGTTGGACGCGGACGGGCTGCGCCAGATGATGAAGCTGAACGAACCCGAGATGCGGCAGTCATTGCAACTGTCCGCCTTGGCCAACGCGGCCTACACCTATCAGGATTTCTCTGACGCGGATGTCGACGCCTATACCAAAGCGCTGGAACAGCCGCTGATGCAGGAAGTCTACGAGCTGTTGAACGCAATCCAGTACGAGATCATGGCCATGCGGTTTGAAGAGCTGGCGGCGCGCATGGCCGAACTGCGTCCGGCTCAGGACATATGATGCGGCTGTTTCTGGCTCTGTGGCTGGTTTTGGCCGGTTGGGCCAGTGCGGTCACGGCGGACCAGGTCGACCGCCTGACCAAGGCAATGCATTTGTCCGACGTGATGCAGATTCTGCGTGATGAGGGTGTCGCGCAGGGGCGCGAACTGGACAAAAGCCTGCTGGACGGTGAGGGCGGATCGTTTTTCGAGGCCCAGGTTGAAGATTTGTACGACAAGGCGTGGATGCAGGCCAAGATTTATGACGCGCTGGCTGGCGGTATGTCCGAAGGGCAACTGGAGCAGGCTGCGCTGTTTTTCGAAAGCGATCTGGGCCGCGCCGTCGTGTCTCTGGAAAACTCGGCCCGTCGAACTTTTTCCGACGAAGCCATCGAAGAGATGGCCATGGCCGCCTATCGGGAGGCCGATCGTGATGCGGCCTATTTTCGTCTGATCGATGAATATGTAGAGATCAACGACCTTGTTGATCGGAACGTGCGCGGAGCGTTGCAGGCCGATTACAATTTCTTCCGTGGGTTGGCGGACGGGCAGGGCATCACGGGCGACGACGGCGAAATGTTGGCCCAATTGCTGGCGCAGGGTGCGCAGTCCGAGCAACAAACCCGCGAGTGGCTGTACTCGTTCCTTCTATTTGCGTACCAACCCCTCAGCGAGGCCCAGCTACGCGAGAATATCGCCTTTTCACGTACCGAGGCAGGGCAGGCCTTGAACAACGCCTTGTTCGCTGGTCTGGACACCATGTTCAACGAGTTGTCATACCAGCTGGGCGTAACGGTGGCGCAGGTTCTGCAAGCGTCGGATCTTTAGGCCGGTTTGCTGTTGACTTTGCCGTGTGATCCGTGGATAAGCGCGCATCCCGGCCGGAACCTCCGCGCCGGGTATCGTTATTGTTGGCCTGACGGGTGCGCCCTGACGGTCGTTCATCCGCCCGAAAAGGGCGCGCTGTTCGAGGTGGCCTTGGCCGAAACACCCGTCTGACGGGGACCACAGAACGCGGTAGAAAAAGGAAAGACGCATGTTTGCAGTCCTCAAGACTGGCGGCAAGCAGTACAAGGTTCAGGCGGGCGACGTGCTCCGCGTTGAAAAACTGGCTGCCGACGCAGGTGAAAAAGTCCAATTCAACGACGTTCTGATGCTGGGTGGCGATGCCCCCGTTGTCGGCGCGCCGTTCATCGATGGCGCGGCCGTTCAGGCGGAAGTGATCGAACAGATCAAGGGTGACAAGGTCATCAAATTCGTCAAGCGCCGCCGCAAGCACAGCTCGAAGCGCACCGTTGGTCACCGTCAGAAGCTGACCTTGGTCAAGATCACCGACATCCTGCCCTCGGGCGCGGACAAGTCGGGCGTAAAGGCCGCAACCGGTTCGGCTCCGGCAGGTGAAGTTGCAAAAGCAGCGAAACCCGCCAAGAAAGCCGCTGCCAAGGCAGAGGCCCCGGCCGCTGCTGCTGCCACTGACGATCTGACCAAGATCACCGGTGTTGGTCCCGCAGCTGCCAAGAAACTGGCCGAAGCCGGTATCGAAAGCTTTGCCGCTCTGGCCGCCTTGTCGGACGAGCAGATTGCTGCTATCGAGACGGTCAAAGTGAAACCCGAATGGGTTGAGCAGGCCAAAGAGCTGGCCAAAGGCTAAGGAGAGAGAGAATGGCACATAAAAAAGCTGGCGGTTCCTCCCGTAACGGCCGCGACTCAGCGGGTCGTCGCCTTGGCGTGAAACTGTATGGTGGCCAGGCCGCCGTTGCAGGCAACATCATCGTGCGTCAGCGCGGCACCAAGTTCTGGCCGGGCGAAGGCGTGGGCATGGGCAAGGATCACACCATCTTTGCAACTGTCGATGGCGCCGTGAAGTTCCACAAGGGACTGAAAAACCGCACGTTCATTTCGGTCCTGCCAGTGGCGGAGGCCGCAGAGTAAGCCGAAACCCAGAAGGTTTAAGAAAAATTCATGGGGGACCGGCACAAAGTGCCGGTCCCCTTTCTCGTTTTGACGCAGATTTGATCGAAAGCCCCGATGCCCGTTGCAACCACCAGTTTCCTGATCTTTGCCGCCAGCCAGGTCGGCACGCCGGGACCGGCCAACATGGTCTTGTTGGGAACGGGTGCGCGCTATGGGTTCCGCGCGGCACTGCCCTTCGTGGCAGGCGTGATTCTGGGCAAGCAGCTGATCATCTGGCCGCTGGGCTTTGGCCTTCTGCAACTGGCAGAACAAGCCCCCACCGCGTTTGCGGTTCTGAAATATGCTTCGGCGGCCTATATTTGCTGGCTTGCGTGGAAAATCGCCAACCTTCGCCTGTCCCATCAGGACGCGGGCGAGTCGGTTCCGGGTTTCTGGGCCGGGTTGGTGGTACATCCGCTGAACCCCAAGGCCTGGGCGATGATCATCGCGGGATTCACAGGGTTCGTCGCGGCGGGAACGTCGGTGCTGAGTGCGACGCTCACGATCGCGCTCGTTTTGTTGACCTGCCAGTTGGTCCTGCACCCGATCTGGACCTTTGCGGGCGATAGAATTGCACGCGTGGTTGCGGGACGGCCGGCGGAAAAATATCTGATGTGGACTCTCGCGGGTCTGACTGTTGCATCCGTACTTTTCGTGTTGTTCGGAGGAGGAACACACCAATGAAACTTGAGGCAATCATAAATCAGCCGGTCATTGAAACCGAGCGGTTCGACCTGCGCCCGCTGCGCCGGTCGGACATGGGCCTGATCGAGCACTACGCCGGGGACGAGCGCGTGGCGCGCATGACCACGTCGATCCCGCACCCCTTGCCGCCCGGTTCGATCGAGGCTTTCGTGACCCGCGCCATGGCCGAGGACCGGGACGAGGACGTCTGGGCGATGGACGCCACCAAGGATGGCGGGCCCGAGTTGATCGGGGTGATCTCGCTCAAGCGGCTGGATCGCAACCAGTCCGAAGTAGGCTATTGGGTCGCGCCCTTGTATTGGAACACGGGCATCGCCTCGCTGGCGGTGGAAACGCTGGTTCAGGCGAATCCGTTGGAAAACGCCACGATGTTTGCCAGCGTGTTTCAGGACAATCCCGCCTCGGCACGGGTTCTGACCCATTGCGGGTTCCAGTATCTTGGCGATGCCGAAAGCTTTTCGGTGGCGCGCGACGCAAATGTGCCCACCTGGACGTACAGCAAAAAACTCTGACTTGTGGCCGATGGGGCCTTTGCAGTAGGGGACTGACATGAAATTTCTCGATCTTGCAAAGGTCTACATCCGGTCCGGGGCCGGCGGTAGCGGGTGCGTCAGCTTCCGACGCGAAAAGTACATCGAATACGGCGGCCCTGATGGCGGGGACGGCGGCAAGGGTGGGTCCGTCTGGGCCGAGGTCGTGGACGGGCTGAACACCCTGATCGACTTCCGCTATCAGCAGCATTTCTTTGCCAAGAACGGACAGCCCGGCCGGGGCCAGCAGCGCACCGGCAAGGATGGCGACGACATCATCCTGCGTGTGCCCGTGGGAACCGAGATCCTGGACGAGGATCAGGAGACGGTGATCGCCGACTTGACCGAAGTGGGGCAACGTGTCCTGCTGGCGCGGGGTGGCAATGGCGGTTTCGGCAACCTGCATTTCAAATCGGCCACAAACCAGGCGCCGCGCCGGGCCAATCCGGGGCAGCCGGGCGTGGACCGTACGATCTGGCTGCGTCTGAAATTGATTGCCGATGTGGGTCTGCTGGGCCTGCCGAATGCGGGCAAGTCGACCTTTCTGGCCGCCACCTCGAACGCCCGACCCAAGATCGCCGATTATCCCTTTACCACGCTGCATCCTAATCTGGGCGTCGTCGGTGTGGACAACGTGGAATTCGTTGTGGCCGACATTCCCGGCCTGATCGAAGGCGCGCATGAAGGCCGCGGCATCGGCGACCGTTTTCTGGGCCATGTCGAACGCTGCGCGGTGTTGCTGCATCTGGTCGACGGCACGTCGGAGACCATCGCGCAGGATTATCACACCATCATCCACGAGCTTGAGGCCTATGGCGGCGCGCTGGCTGACAAGCCCCGGATCACCGTGTTGAACAAGATTGACGCGCTGGACGAAGAACAGCTCGAACTGGCCAAGGCCGAGTTGAAAGAGGCCGTGAGCGGCCCTGTCATGACCATGTCGGGCGTGGCCCGGCAGGGCGTGACCGAAGTTTTGCGGGCCCTGCGCGCCCAGATCGACGAAAACCGCCTGCGCCAGAAACCCACCGAGGAGCGCGAGACGTGGCAGCCCTGACCGACGCAAAGCGCCTGGTGGTCAAGATCGGCTCAGCGTTGCTGGTCGATCGTGCGACCGGCAAGCTGCGTTCGGAGTGGTTGCATTCGCTGGCGCAGGACGTGGCGTGGCTCAAGGGGCAGGGGGCCGATGTGGTTCTGGTCTCGTCCGGTTCGATCGCGCTGGGGCGCGGCGTTCTGGGTCTGCCCGCAACCGCGCTGTCGCTGGAGCAGTCCCAGGCCGCTGCCGCCGTCGGTCAGATCCGGCTGGCGCGGGCCTATGAAGAGGCGTTGGCACCGCACGACATCACCACGGCGCAGGTTCTGGTGACGCTTGAAGACAGCGAGAACCGCCGCCGGTACCTGAACTCGCGCGCGACGCTGGAAACTCTGCTGGGGTTGGGTGTCGTGCCCATCGTGAACGAGAACGATACGGTGGCCACGGATGAAATCCGGTACGGCGACAATGATCGCCTGGCCGCGCAGATCGCCGTGACCGTCGGTGCGGACCAATTGATTCTGCTGTCCGATGTCGATGGGTTCTACACTGGCAACCCTGCCGAGGACCCGTCCGCCACCCGGTTTGACGTGATCGAGGCGATCACGCCCGAGATCGAGGCGATGGCCGGTGACGCCGGATCGGGGCTGTCCAAGGGCGGCATGAAGACCAAGCTGATGGCCGCGCAGATGGCGACGGCGGCGGGCTGCGACATGGCGATTACGGAAGGATCGCCTTTGAACCCGCTGAAACTGCTGAACAATGGCGCGAACAGCACTTGGTTCAAGGCCAAGCTGGACCCGCATGCGGCGCGCAAACGCTGGATCTCGGCGATGAAGCCGCGGGGCGAGATCACGGTCGATGCAGGGGCCGCGCGCGCACTCGAAAATGGCAAAAGCCTGTTGCCGGCCGGCATCGTCGAAGTCACGGGCGATTTTGGACGGGGCGACCCGGTGGCCATCAAGGATCACGAAGGCCGGCGTTTGGGATTGGGCCTCAGCCGCTATACCGCGCATGAGGCCGATGCCATCAAGGGGCGCAAATCCTCCGAGATCGAGGACGCACTCGGCTATCCCGGCCGTGCGGTGATGATCCACCGTGACGATCTGGCTTTGTAGCCGCGAAAACTGATAGATTTGGCTGGTCCGACGACCGGAAAGGCAGATGACATGAAGGACTTTGATAGCATTCCCGCCCTGATGGCCGATCTTGGCAAGCGCGCCAAGGATGCGTCTCGGGATCTGGCCTTTGCTTCGGCCGAGCGCAAATACGCCGCGTTGATTGCCGCCGCCGACGCTGTGTGGAAGAACCGTGCGCAGATCATCGAGGCCAACAAGAAAGACCTGGACTACGGCCGCGAAAAGGGTCTGAGCCCGGCTATGATGGACCGTCTGATGCTGGACGAGACGCGCATTCAGGGCATGGTCGACGGGTTGCGCACCGTGGCTGAACAGACCGATCCAGTGGGTGAGGTTCTGGCCGAATGGGATATGCCCTCGGGGCTGAACATCCGCCGCGTACGCACCCCGCTGGGCGTGATCGGCGTAATCTATGAAAGCCGCCCGAACGTGACCGCGGATGCCGGGGCGCTGTGCCTCAAGTCGGGCAATGCCGTGATCCTGCGCGGCGGATCCGAAAGCTTTCATTCCTCGACCGCGATCCACGCCTGCCTGGTCGAGGGTCTGAAGGCCGCAAACCTGCCCGAGGATGCGATCCAGCTGGTCCCGACCCGTGACCGGGCGGCGGTGCAGGAATTGCTGACCATGACCGACTATGTCGACGTCATCGTGCCGCGCGGAGGCAAGGGGCTGGTCGGGTTGGTCCAGCGCGAGGCGCGGGTGCCGGTCTTTGCCCATCTTGAAGGGATCGTGCACATCTACATCGACAAGGCTGCGGATCCGCAGAAAACGCTGGACGTGGTGCTGAACGCAAAGACCCGCCGCACTGGCATCTGCGGGGCGGCCGAATGCCTGCTGGTGCATCAGGATATCGCGGAAACGCTGGGGCGCGACGTGATCGCCGCGCTGCTGGCCGCGGGCGTCGAGGTCCATGCCGCGGGTGCGCTGGCCATCGACGGCACCGTGCCGGCCACCGATGCCGACTGGGGCAAGGAGTTTCTGGACAGCATCATCGCCGCAAAACCGGTGACCGATATCGATGAAGCAATCGCGCATATCCGGCAATACGGATCGAACCACACCGATTGCATCATGACCGAGGATCAGTCCGCCGCCGACCGCTTCTTTGAACGGCTCGACAGTGCGATCCTGATGCACAACGCCTCGACCCAATTTGCCGACGGGGGTGAGTTCGGAATGGGCGCCGAGATCGGAATCGCCACGGGCAAGATGCACGCGCGCGGCCCGGTGGGGGCGGCGCAGTTGACCAGTTTCAAATACCTGGTGCGCGGCAACGGCACGACGCGCGCCTGAGGCGCTGCGTCAGAACCGCAGCACCACGCGGGTCGCGCCCGTCTCGGCCGAAACTCGACGGCCCTGCGCGGCCGCCGTCTGCGGCAGCAGGGCGAACTGCACCTGCGCCGGCGTGACCTTGTTGGCGAATGTGCCGGTTGGGAAGCCTTTCCACAGGTCGGGATCGACATTCATGCGGTCGGCCGTACCAGTGACCGTCCATTTGTCGCCCACGCTGTCAATCTTGACCTCGCCGCCCATCGGCATGGCGCTTTCGCAGCACATGATGGCCAGAAAGGCCAGTTTGATCTGATTGCGCGGCATCGCCTCGGTGACGTTCCAATGCACCCGGACACGGCCCGCGTGGTTGACATCGCGCAGCAGGTCCGTCACTTCGCTGCGGCCCAGCGGCTGATCGCTGGCCGCGCCAAAGGCCACGCGAAAGAACCGAACCCGCGCCCCGGCGCTGCCGACGCTGCCGGTGATCAGTTCCATCTCGGGGCCCTGGGTGCCGCCAACCATCTCCAACAGTTCCAGCCCATTGGTGATCGCGCCGATCGGGCTGATCAAATCGTGGCAGATCCGAGAGCCGATCAACTCGGCCAGGTTGACGTTGGTGTCGCCCATGCGTACCTCCTGTGGTATCCCCCATGCCCGACCCGGAGCCGTCGCATGACAGATCTGAATGCCATTCTTGCACCGGGCATGTTTGTCCGCCACCCAGATTTCCCTGACTGGGGCGTTGGACAGGTCCAGTCCAACATCGGGGGCAAGATCACCGTGAACTTTCGCGACCAGGGCAAAGTGGTGATTGACGGAACACGCATCGCCTTGATGCCGGTTCTTGATCCATGAAACTGGTTTAGGAAAGGTTAACGGGGCTCGCCACCCGGTTCGTGTTGCCATTCGCCGCGCAGCTGCGGTATCAGCGCTGGGATCGCAACAAGACGACGACCATTCCACATGCCGGATACGGGCCCTTCATTCACTGTCAAACTTGCCGAAACCGACGAGGAACTGCGCGCGGCGCAGCGGCTGCGTTATGACGTCTTCGTGCGTGAATTGGGCGGTGGCGGAGAGATGGTCGATCATGCAGAGGGCCTGGAACGCGACCCGTTCGACCCGTATTTTGATCACATGCTGGCCTATGACGACGCCACCGGAGAAGTGGTCGGAGTCTATCGCCTGTTGCCGGGTGACCGCGTAGCTGAAGTCGGACGGTTCTACTCTGAGGATGAATACGACCTTACCGTTCTAAAAAACAGCGGCCGCAAATTGCTGGAACTCGGTCGGTCCTGCCTGCATCCAGACTATCGCGGCGGAACCGCAATGTATCATTTGTGGAATGGCCTCGCGAAATATGTGTCCGCACGGGAGATCGAGGTTCTGTTCGGCGTTGCCAGTTTTCACGGCACAGACGTCAAGCACCTTGCCCAGCCTCTGTCGATGCTGCATCACAACCACCTGGCTCCACCCGAACTGCGGGTGCGGGCGCAGCCGGAAGTTTTTCAGAACATGAACTTGGTTCCGAAAGATGCGCTGGATCGACGGAGTGCGATGTTGCAGGTTCCGGCCTTGATCAAGGCCTATCTTCGATTGGGCGGGTTTGTGGGCGAGGGGGCATTCATCGACCATGCATTCAACACCACCGACGTTTGCCTGATCCTCGACACCACACGGATGAACGAAAGACAGAGACGCATCTATGGCGGAGCGTGACGTGCCAAACGGCGCTGTCTGGCACAGCTCGGACGACCCCGACCCGGTTGAGTTAGGTGTATGGGGTTGGATTTTGGTGATCCTGCGGGGGCTCCCTTTGGCTGTGCTGGTGTTCGGTGGTCTGATCGTTCTGTTGCTTGTGCGCCTGGTCGAAAGACCCATCTTTGGCCTGCGTCGGCCGGTAACGCCGTTCATTGCCCAATTCGTATGTCGCAATGCGTTTCGAATTCTGGGGATCGGATTTTCAAGCTCGGGTGAGCTGATGCAGCATCGCGGGGCCGTCGTGGCCAATCACACGTCCTGGCTGGACATCTTCGCGCTCAACGCCCGCAAGCGTGTATACTTCGTGTCCAAGGCCGAGGTGGCGAATTGGCCCGGCATCGGTTGGCTGGCCCGTGCCACCGGAACCGTGTTCATCGAACGCAATCCCAAGCAAGCGCGCGAGCAGACCAGATTGTTCGAAGACCGTCTGAAGGCCGGGCACAAGCTGTTGTTTTTCCCAGAGGGCACATCGACGGACGGCCTACGGGTTTTGCCATTCAAAACAACGCTTTTTGCGGCATTCTTTGCAGATGAACTGCGTGATTTCATGTATGTTCAGCCGGTCTCGGTGGTCTACCACGCGCCCGATGGGCAGCCGGACCGGTTCTATGGCTGGTGGGGGGACATGGATTTTGCCCCGCATCTTCTGAAGACGCTGGGCGCACGGCGGCAGGGGTGGGTCGAATTGATCTATCATTCTCCGGCGCGGGTCAGCGACTTCGATAACCGCAAGGCTTTGGCCGCGCATTGCGAGCAGGCCGTTCGCCACGGGCATGCCTTGGCGCGGCCAGAAAAATAGGGGCAAAAGCCCCTTGCACCGTCAGTCAACCTGCCGTATACGCGCGGCATTCAAATCCGCAGGCGGGGTTTGGTCGTTTTGAGGGAGACATCCTCATCAAGGCCGCCGGTTGGAGCAAACGCTTCTTTCACCCCCGCCAAGGCGAAAACCGGAAAAGGAAAACATAGCATGGCTCTTCCCGAGTTCACCATGCGTCAGCTGCTGGAAGCTGGCGTTCACTTTGGTCACCAGACACAGCGTTGGAACCCCCGCATGGCGCCTTTCATCTATGGCGCACGCAACGGCATCCACATCATGGACCTGACCCAGACCGTTCCGATGCTGGACCAGGCGCTGCAGGCGGTACGTGACACCGTCGCCAAAGGTGGCCGCGTTCTGTTTGTCGGTACCAAGCGTCAGGCTGCACAGCCGATCGCCGAAGCCGCTGAAAAATCGGCTCAGTATTACATGAACCACCGCTGGCTGGGCGGCACGCTGACCAACTGGAAAACCGTTTCCCAGTCGATCAACCGTCTGAACCAGATCGACGAAGCCATGGAATCGGGCGCTGAAGGCCTGACCAAGAAAGAGCGTCTGGGCATGGAGCGTGACCAGGCCAAGCTTCAGGCTTCGCTGGGCGGCATCCGCGAGATGGGCGGCGTTCCTGACCTGCTGTTCGTCATCGACGTCAAGAAAGAAGCACTGGCCATCGCAGAAGCCAACAAACTGGGTATCCCGGTTGTGGCCGTCGTCGACACCAACTGCTCGCCGGATGGTGTGGACTACATCATCCCCGGCAACGACGATGCTGCCCGTGCAATCGCACTGTATTGCGACCTGGCCGCACGCGCTGCACTGGACGGCATGACGGCTCAGCTGGGCGCCGCCGGCGTCGACCTGGGCGAGTTCGAAGAAGCACCGGTTGAAGAAGCCGTTGCAGAAGAAGCCGAAGCGTCGGCCGAAGCGTAAGCTGCCCGTCACGTAAATGACATATGGGGCAGGGTAGACCTGCCCCAATTCCGTTTGAATTGAGGAGAGCCAAGAGATGGCAATCACTGCAGCAATGGTGAAAGAACTGCGCGACTCGACCGGCGCAGGCATGATGGACGCTAAAAAAGCGCTGACCGAAACCGGCGGCAACATGGACGAGGCCGTTGACTGGCTGCGCACCAAAGGTCTGGCGAAGGCCGCAAAGAAATCCGGCCGTACCGCGGCAGAAGGCCTGGTTGCCGTTCACGTCGAAGGTGGCAACGGTGTTGCTGTCGAAGTGAACTCGGAAACCGACTTTGTCGCGAAGAACGCCGAGTTCCAGGAAATGGTCGGCAAGATCACCTACGCAGCCCAAGGCGTTGACTCGGTTGAGGAACTGCTGGCCGCTGATCTGGGCGGCAAGTCGGTTGCCGACACGCTGACCGACAAGATCGCCACCATCGGCGAAAACATGTCGGTCCGCCGCATGGCGAAACTGTCGGGCGACACCGTGGTCTCGTATGTCCACAACGCCGCAACCAACGGCATGGGCAAGATCGGTGTTCTGGTTGCTCTGTCGGGCGGCGATGAAGCCATCGGCAAGCAAGTCGCGATGCACATCGCAGCCGTGAACCCGGCCGCTCTGTCCGAAGCCGACCTGGATCCGGCCGTTGTCGAAAAAGAAAAGCAAGTCCAGATGGACATCGCGCGCGAATCCGGCAAGCCCGAGCAGGTCATCGAAAAGATGATCGAGGGCCGCATGAAGAAATTCGTCGCGGAATCGACCCTGCTGAGCCAGCAGTTCGTTGTGAACCCCGACCTGACCGTGGAAGCAGCGGCCAAGGAAGCCGGCGCAACCATCACCGGTTTTGTTCGCCTGGAAGTTGGCGAAGGCATCGTGGTCGAAAAAGAAGACTTTGCTGCCGAAGTCGCCAAAGCGGCTCAGGGCTGACGCCTGTTCAGCCCGGGTTTTCCGGGCTGCTCCCAGAACACCCGAAACCGGTTGCGCGACGCGCGACCGGTTTTTTTTGGGCGAATTTCCGATTGATCAGAGGAGTAATTGGAGGGCCCCGCAAGATGGGGATGGTCGAGGCCCCCCAAAATTTCCGACATCGGCACGCGGACGAATAAGCGCCCTTTGTCAGAGCGAACGGAGAGCCTTGGCAATACAAAGATCCGTCCAAATGTTCCTTGGCTAAAGCCACCACTCACGGAACAGGGTCAATGTGCAATTTCTGCACAGTTTTAGGAAGTCATGTATTCCTTACCTAAGGTCAACTGTCGCGCGACAGCGGATTCAGACCTCCATGACGAACATCTGGTTCTGCAGCGAAGCCTTCAAAACCGCCTGTGCGGTCGTTTCGACGGATAGAGCCTCGCGCGCCAGCCTGAGGTGTTTTTCAACAGTCGCCGAGGTCAGTCCCATCAGCAGGGCAATGTCCTGGGTCGTTTTGCCATCACCCACCCATTCCAGAGCCTCACGCTGCCGTTTGGTCAAGGCGCGGTTCGGGGGATTGTAGGGCAGGGTCAGGATCTTGAGGTGGGCGATGTTGTTCATCAGCAGGATATCATCGCCATGCTCGGCCCACATCTCGTCCATCTCGTCCTGGCTGCGGTTCAGCGCGGCCAGCGAAATTGCCCCCTTCGACCGCATGGACACCGAAGTGAAACTGATCGTGTAGCCGACGGTGATCCCTTTCGAGCGGTTGAACTCGTACACCTTGCGTTCTTCGTTGGTCATCGTGCCGCTGGACATCATCTCGCGGATCATGCTCCAGCTTGCGGCCCCTTCGTGATCCAGCGCCCATTTCAGCATGGGCGCATGGAAATAGAGACCATCCCGAAGGAAACCGTCCATGTATTCCTTGCAGTGATTGGTCAGGATCACGAAGTCTTCGGGGTCGCCCAAAGACGTTTGGGTGCGGTATTGTGTGTGTCCGTACAACAGGCGGTCAAAACCATACTTGGCCATCTGTTCGGTGTGCGCGGCCCAAAGCTCCTCGAGGGTTTTTACATAGCTCAGAAAGTTGAGGTATTCCTTGAGCGTCATCATGCGCCGCCACCCTCCTGAAGATGCGCGGCCAGCGCTTCCAGCGCCAGAACATAGCTTTGCGCCCCAAAGCCGCAGATCTGCCCGATGGCGACGGCCGAGATGTAGGACTTGTGCCGAAATGCCTCGCGGGCGTGGATATTGGACAGGTGAACCTCGACCACCGGCAGTTGAGCCGACGAAATGGCGTCCATCAACGCTATCGACGTATGGGTATACGCGCCGGCATTCAGGACGATCCCGTCATGGGTCCCGCGCGCGGCGTGGATGGCATCAATCAACATACCTTCATGGTTTGATTGAGCGCACTCCACACGCAACCCGATCGATGCGCCATGCGAAACGCACAAGTCTTCGATCATCTTCAAGGTGGTATGACCGTAAACCTCGGGCTGCCGTGTGCCCAAAAGGTTCAGGTTCGGTCCGTTCAATACAAGAATACTACGCATTATTTTTCTGTCCCCATACCTGTTTCATAGCCGCGAATTGAAAACGCGTCTACCGGCTTTGCTCTCATGAGGCGAGCGGGCGCAGGTCAGGTCATGAGGTCATGCTGTGAAACGACCGTGAATGTCGTTCCTAGTCGATGGACACGACAACTTTGCCGAGAACCGACCGGTCGCCCAACATCTCCAAAGCTTCGGCGGCGCGGGGCAAGGAAAAGCGGGCACTGATACGCGGCTTGATCTTGCCGCCATGATACATGGCAAACAGTTCCCGCAAGTTTTCGGCATGTCCGGCCGGATCGCGGAATACCGACGCGCCCCAGAAAACACCGACGATCTCACAGCCTTTGAGCAAAGGCAGATTCAACGGGATGTTGGGGATACCGGCCGGAAAACCAACGACCAGAAACCGCCCCTTCCAGGCCATCGCCCGCAAAGCCGGCTCGGCGTAGTCGCCGCCGACCGCATCATAGACCACATCAACGCCATCACCGCCCGCCAACTTCTTGATTTCGGCCGAGAACGCTTTTTGCGCCTCTCGCGTCATCTCCTTGGAGTAGACGATCGTTTCATCAGCGCCCAAATCCTTGCAGAACTGAGCCTTGTCTTCCGTGGACACCGCGGCAATTACACGCGCGCCCATCGCTTTGCCCAACTCAACCGCGGCCGAGCCGACACCACCAGCGGCCCCAAGAACCAACAGGGTCTCACCGCCCTTGAGCCCGGCGCGATCCTTCAGCGCATGGTAAGACGTTCCGTAGGTGAAGATGAAACAAGCCGCATCCTCGTACGGCATGGACTCCGGGATTGGAACGGCGCTCGCGGCCGGAATGCACAGCTGCTCGGCGAAACCTCCGTGGCCTGTCAGGGCCAGAACGCGGTCACCGATCTTCAGATCGGAAACACTATCTCCAACGGCGATCACATCGCCTGAAACTTCCCCTCCGGGCGCGAAAGGGCGCGGTGGTTTCATCTGGTACAAATCGCGGATGATCAGCGTGTCCGGAAAATTCACGCCTGCCGCACGTACCCGGATCAGCACCTGACCCTTTTTGGGCGTTGGATCGGGCAAGGTGGTCAGTTCAAGTGTTTCCGGACCACCCGGGGCGACGCTGAGTAATGCTTGCATTTCGTTTTCCGATCCTCGCCATTTGTTGGCCCGAAGGTCGGGTCCTCACACCATGTTGTCAAGGCAGATGTGAAATGCAATTCTGCATAGTGAAACTGACCCGACCTGAAATAGAATTCAGGACGCAATAAAAACGAATTATGGGGAGAGGCTGATGACACCGGAGAACTTATTTTCGCTAGCGGGCAAGACTGCTTTGGTAACGGGCGGCGCGACCGGCATTGGTCGGATGGCAGCCGAGGCTCTGCTGCGCGCGGGTGCGCGGGTGCTGATCGCCTCGCGCAAGGGCGAAGCCTGCGAAGCTGTGGCCGCCGAACTGAACGCGCTGGATGCGCCCGGAACCGCCGAAGGGTTTGCTGGTGACGTCAGCAGCGAGGCCGGCATTGACGCTCTGGTCGAAGAGGTGAACAACCGCACCCAAAAGCTTGATATTCTTATGAACAATGCCGGCGTCTCGTGGGGTGCTCCTATGGGGCAGTTTCCCTATGACGCCTGGGACAAAGTCATGTCCGTGAATGTCGCCGGCATCTTTCATCTGACCCAGAAGCTGCTACCTCCGCTGATGCAATCGGGCTCGGACGATGATCCGGCACGGGTAATCAACGTCGCCTCGGTGATGGGCGAGGTTCCGATGGGCGATGGCGCCTACAGCTATTCCGCGTCCAAGGCGGCCGTCATCCATCTGACCAAGATCATGGCAAAGGAGCTGTCGCCCTACCGCGTGACTGTGAATGCTCTGGCACCGGGACCGTTCGTTTCGCGCATGACCGCCTTTGCCACGGCTGACGAGGAAAAACGCGAGAAAGTGGGCAAGTCGGTCCCGCTTGGCCGTGTCGGGCGCGACGAGGACATCGCGGGCTGTATGCTGTTCCTCAGTGGACGCGGCGGCAGTTACGTGACCGGCGCCGTGATCCCGGTCTCGGGTGGTATCAACGTTCTGACCGGAGGAAACATCTTTGCCGATGCCCTGTGAACCCTGGTCCAGTGTCAAGCGAGGCCGATCGCATGAGCGATGACCCGAACACCCTCGACCTTGTCGCCGTAGATGACTATCTGCGCGCCAACCTGCAAGGCTATGCCGGTCCGCTGGAGGCGAAGAAGTTCACGGTGGGTCAGTCCAACCCGACCTACGAACTGCGCACGCCTGGCAAATCTTATGTTCTCCGGCGCAAGCCGCCCGGAGTTCTGCTGAAATCTGCCCACGCGGTCGACCGCGAATTCCGTGTTCAGACCGCGTTGGCGCACAGCAAAGTGCCGGTGCCGCGCATGTACGTGCTGTGCGAGGATGACAGCATCATCGGCTCTGCCTTCTATGTCATGGAGCGTCTCGTCGGCCGGAATTTTCTGGAACCGACCATGAAGGGCGAAACCAGCGAAACCCGCAGCGCCGTTCTGGATGAGATGAACCGGGTTCTGGCCGAATTGCACATGGTCGACATCGACGCTGTGGGCCTTTCCGACTACGGACCGACCGGCAACTACTTTGAACGCCAGATCGCGCGCTGGACCAAACAGTATCGCGCCTCGGAAACCGAAACGGTTGCCGACATGGATGCGCTGATCGACGCGCTGGAAAACTCGATCCCGGCGGATGATGGCCAACGAACGCTGGTTCATGGCGACTATCGCATCGACAATCTGATGTTCGAGCGGGACGGCACCCGCTGCATCGGGGTCCTGGATTGGGAGTTGTCCACCATCGGCCATCCTTATGCCGATCTGGCGGCCGTAATCATGCAATGGCAGATGCCGCCGGGCAAAGAGGGGCGGGGGTTGGCTGGTGTTGACCGAAGCAGCCTTGGGCTGCCCAGCGATCAGCAGTTCATCGCCTCATACTGTCAGCGGCGCGGACTACCGGGCATCGACAATTTCGGCTTCTATCTCGCGTTCAACTTTTTCCGCATGGCCGGAATTCTCCAGGGCGTCTACAAACGCGCCCTGGACGGGAACGCCTCCGATCCGGCCCGGGCGCGTGCATTCGGAGCCTATGTGCCGATGTTCGCCAAACATGGTCTGGCCGCGCTGGGATAGAGGGGCAGGCGTGGTATCCGAGACATCATCAAGCGCCGACATTGGCAAGGATCGGAACTTCGTCACTGCACTGGCGCGGGGGCTTGAACTGCTGCGGTGCTTTCGCCACGGCGAAACGGCCCTGACCAACACGGATTTTGCTGAACGCACGGGTCTGCCCAAGCCAACGATCTCGCGGTTGACCCATACGCTGTGCCAACTGGGTTACCTTGTTCAGGATCACGCAGGCGGTTCGTATCGGCTTGGCGTCGGAGTGCTGCGGCTGGGATTCGGAGTTCTGGGTGCG
Organism: Ruegeria sp. B32; assembly: GCF_025141855.1. NCBI lineage: Bacteria > Pseudomonadati > Pseudomonadota > Alphaproteobacteria > Rhodobacterales > Roseobacteraceae > Ruegeria > Ruegeria sp. B32. The sequence goes on from NZ_CP081106.1 coordinate 1,617,383, forward strand.
GCTGACATATGCGAGCGTGCCGTCGAGGTGCTGAGGGAACTGCGCGATGGAGCCAATCCGTACCTGACGGCCGCCCTGGGCGAAGCACATCGGGCCGAGGTCGTATACGTCGCGGTCAGTAGGTCGACGCAGAACGTGGCGCTTACCATGCATGTCGGATCCCGGCTGCCGTTGTTCTCCTCGGCCATGGGGCGGGCCATTCTGGTTGGCATGACCGAGGATCAAAGGGAAACGGCGATTTACGCTGCTCGACGCGATCTGAACCTGCCCGAAAATCACCTGCGCGACTCGATAAAAACCGCGTTGGATGAATACGATACACAAGGCTATTGTACCGGATATTCTCTGTGGCGGGACGACGTCCATGCCATTTCCGTTCCGGTGTCCACCGCCAGTGACGGGCGGGTATTTGGATTGAATATCGGCGGGCCCAGCTTTTATGTGACCCCTGAAGAGCTTGAAAGAGACCACGCGCACAAGCTGATAGATGCCGCCCGGCAATTGGGACTGCGTCCCTGAAACCTCAGTGCAACATCTCGAGTTCAAGTTCTACGTTGGCCAGGCTGTTCTTGCCAAAAAACATCTCGGACCCGACAAACAGGCTGGGCACCCCGAAAACTCCGCGGCGAACGGCCGCCTTTGTCTGATCCTTCAAGGTTTGCTTGGCCAAATCGCCGGTGATCGCCTCACGGATTTTTCGTACGGGCAGGTCACGTTCCTGAATGATGTCGGTCAAAACATTCAGGTCGTCAATCTTCTGCCCGTGCACCCATATTGCGTCAAATACGGCGTCTACATATCTGTCTTCCCATGATTTTCCCATCGCCGCGACCGCCCCACGCATAGCGAATTTCGTGTTCAGCGGAAAATAGGGGCTCATATGAAAGTTCAGGCCGCGCCGCCGCGCAAAGCGGTGCAGGTCATGGGTCAGATACGCCGATTTCTTCCGATTTTCCGAGAACGCCTGAAATGGGCTCTGGTTGTTGGTAGCCTTGAAAACTGTACTCAGCAGAACCGGCACAAAACGAATCTCAGCCCCGTGGCGCGCGGCGAGATCTGGCAAAACCTTATGAGCGAGGTAAGCGTTCGGGCTGCAAAAGTCGTATACGAATTCCACGTTCTGCGTCATCTGGCACCTCCGGCCGGTGGCGAATTCAGGGGTAACGGCTGCAAATCACGAATCCAGAACACCGTCAGTCTAGCAGCGTCGCGAGTCGTGGCCGAGAGTAGACTTGCAGACCGCTCGCCCGGCAATTTTCGCCGGCTGTGTTTTTGGGCTGTTTTTCTTTGCCACGGGGCGGCAGGATTGCGCGTAGATGAAAGAAAAAACGGGGAAATTTCGGCTAATGCAGTTTGATCAGACGAGGCTGAACCGCATTCAGACATGGATGCAAAGGTATGTGGACGAACGAAAATACCCCGGGTGCGCCTTTCTGTTGAAGCAGCACGGGCGCGAAGTTTTCTTTCACGACTGCGGATTGCGCAGTCTCGAGAGTGATTTGCCGTTCGACCGCGAGACCTTGGTTCGTATCTACTCGATGACCAAGCCGATGACGACGACAGCGCTGATGATCTTGGTAGAACAAGGTTTGATGCACCTTGAGGCGCCGGTATCCGAGTTTCTGCCGGAATTCGCCGAAATGAAGGCGTTGCGGAAAGACGCGCAATCCATTGATCAAACAGAAGACTCGACGCCGCCGACCCTGCATCAACTGCTGACTCACACCAGCGGGCTAAGCTATCCGTTCAACCCAGGCGTTCTTCCCGCTGCGATGGATGCTCAGGACCTGATGTTCAAACCGGACCAGGGTCTGCTGGCCGATCAGGTTCGGGCCGTGGCTGCATTGCCGCTGGCGTTTCAACCCGGCAGCCGCTGGGAGTATTCGGTTGGCATCGACGTAATCGGACGCGTGGTCGAAGTCGTGTCCGGCAGGAGTTTGGACCAGTTCTTTGCCGACGAGATCTTTGGGCCACTTGGGATGGACGAAACCGGGTTTTCGGTTCCCAAAGGGGTAGGGGACCGGTTCGCCTCGCTCTACACACCGCTCGAGGGAGACGCGATGGCCCTGAACGCGGCCAAGTCCGGCGGCGAAACGTTGCGATTGGTGGATCAGGCCGGAAACTCGCCATTTGAAGCGGCCACGCTTTTCTCCGGCGGTGGTGGACTGGTCAGCACGATCGACGATTTTGCCCGTTTCGCCGAGATGCTGCGCGCAAAAGGGAAAATGGGTGATCAACGACTGCTGGGCCCGAGCACGGTGGACTTCATGATGCGCAACCACTTGCCGGGCGACATCGCGTCCCTGGGTCCTCAAAGCTTTGCCGAACAGCCGATGGACGGCATGGGGTTCGGGCTTGGCGGCGCTGTGGTTTTGGACCCGGGCCGTGCACGTACTCCTGGGTCGGTTGGAGATTTCAGTTGGGGCGGAATGGCGTCGACCTTTTTCTGGGTCGACCAAAAGAACGACCTGTCGGCTGTTTTCTTTACTCAGTTGTCGCCCTCCAGTTCTTACCCGTCACGCTCAGAACTCAAAGCCCTGGTTCACGCCGCCCTCATTGAATGACCCGCGCGGGCCTGCTAGGCCGATCACGAACAGAACCAGAGAGAGTCGAATGACCGAAGCCGAACGCATCCTGTTGGATTTGCTGGACATTGAACGCCTTGAGGTAGACTTGTTCCGAGGCACCGGGTCCGGCGGTGAAACGCCTACGCGGATATTTGGTGGTCAGGTCATTGCGCAGGCTCTGGCGGCGGCGTACCGAAAGGTCGAAAACCGCCTTTGCCATTCACTGCATGCCTATTTCATCCGTCCGGGAGATCCGGAAATTCCGGTTATCTATCAGGTAGATCGCGCGCGGGATGGTGGGTCGTTCACCACACGGCGCGTGGTTGCAATCCAGCACGGCAAGCAGATCCTCAACATGTCGGCCTCGTTCCACATTCAGGATGAAGGCTGGAACCATCAGCACGCGATGCCTGATGTCCCATCGCCCGAAACGCAACCGTCCCGCGATGAATTGCGGCAAAAATACCTGAACCGCGTTCCCGAAAGGCTGCGCGCCGAATTGCTGCGCGAACGTCCGATCGAGGTGCGCGAGATTGATCCCTTGGACATATTCCAGCCCGAGAAAAGCGACGACCGAAACCATCTGTGGTTCCGCATGGGAGCAGCGGAACAGGCTGATCACGTGACCCAACACCTGTTGCTGGCCTATGCCTCGGACATGGCGCTGCTGAGTTCCGGCATGCGGCCGCACGGGTTGAGCTGGTTCACGGGCGAAATTAATGGCGCGAGCCTGGATCACGCGATCTGGTTTCATGCACCGGTTCATTTCCAGAACTGGCATCTCTATTCCATGGAGTCGCCATGGACGGGGCAGGGACGCAGCTTCAACCGCGGGTCAATCTATGCGCAGGACGGTACCTTGGTCGCCTCCGTCGCGCAGGAAGGCCTTCTGCGCCGCGCCCGCAAGAAAGACTAGGTATCGCCTGCAAACTGCTGATTCAACTTGTTCATTCCTGAAATCCAACGGTCGTAATCGGCGGTTTTCAAGCGCATGTAATCCAGAACCTGCGGATGCGGCAGAATCAGAAAGGTCTCGGTGCCAATGGCCTCGACACAAGCCTGTGCCACGTCCTCGGGATCAAGCATGCCATCAATCGCGGCAACTGAGTCTTCAAACCCTTTGGTCATTTCCGATCGGACGGCCTGAGGACACAAGACCGAAACCCGGATGCCTTTGTCGGCATAGGTCAAAGCCAGCCATTCCGCGAAACCAACCGCCGCATGTTTGGTGACTCCGTATGGCGCGGCTCCGGGCTGGTTGAGCAGCCCCGCAGCGGAAGCCGTGATCAATATGTAGCCGCCGTCGCGCGCAATCATCCGCGGCACCAGATGGCGGGCCGTCCACACATGAGACATGACGTTGATCTTCCAGATCCTATCCCAATGCGCATCGGGAACATCGAGACCGCCAAGCGTCAGAATGCCGGCGTTGGCACAGAACAGATCAATGGGGCCGATGCTGGATTCAACGCTTTCGATCATTGCCTGGATTTCGTGTTCGTCGGCCACATCGCATTTGACCGAATGCCCGCCAATGTCCTGCGCGACGGCTTCGGCACCGGCTTCATCGATATCCGCACAGATCACACGCGCGCCGTCCGCCGCGAAGCGCGTCGCCATACCTTTGCCGATGCCGTGGGCTGCACCAGTAACAACTACGATTTTTCCTTGAAGATCCATCAGCGCATCCTGTCTTGGGTTCACACAGGACCGTAACAGGTTGAAATAGCACCGCCAATGCGAACGTGGCGGTGCCAGACTTCACATATTTATTTACATAATACAGATTACGCGAACTTTGGACTGCGGATCAGTAGAATGCCTGCAACCCGGTCTGCGCCCGCCCCAAGATCAACGCATGAACATCATGCGTGCCCTCGTAGGTATTGACGGTCTCAAGGTTGACCATGTGGCGAATGACTTGGAACTCCAACGAGATCCCGTTGCCACCATGCATGTCCCGCGCCATCCGCGCGATATCCAACGCCTTGCCGCAATTGTTCCGCTTGATGATCGAGATCATCTCAGGCGCTGCTTCGGCATTGTCCATCAACCGTCCGACTGTCAGGCTGGCCTGCAAGCCCAACGCGATTTCGGTCTGCATGTCCGCCAGTTTCTTTTGGAACAGCTGTGTCTGCGCCAAAGGACGATTGAACTGCTTGCGATCCAATCCATACTGGCGCGCCGCGTGCCAGCAGCATTCAGCGGCCCCCATGACACCCCAACTGATGCCATAGCGTGCTCGGTTCAGGCAGCCGAACGGCCCTTTCAGGCCCTGGACGTGCGGCAGCAAGGCACTTTCGTCGACCTCCACACCATCCATCACGATTTCGCCGGTAATTGACGCGCGCAGGCTAAGCTTGTTTTGGACCTTGGGCGCGCTCAGACCTTTGGCGCCTTTTTCAAGCACGAAGCCGCGGATCTTTCCGTCATGCGCATCGGACTTGGCCCAGACAACAAACACATCGGCAATTGGAGCGTTGGAAATCCACATCTTGCTGCCGGTCAGACGGTAGCCGCCGTCGATCTTTTCCGCCCGGGTTTTCATGCCCGCCGGATCAGACCCCGCATCCGGTTCGGTCAGTCCAAAGCAACCGATCCATTCTCCACTGGCCAGTTTCGGCAGGTATTTCCGGCGCTGCTCTTCACTGCCATAGGCATAGATCGGATACATCACCAGCGAGCTTTGCACCGACATCATCGAGCGATAGCCGGAATCCACACGTTCGACCTCGCGCGCGACGAGACCGTAGGTGACGTAACCGGCGCCAATCCCGCCGTATTCTTCGGGAATGGTGGTGCCCAGCAGGCCCATTTCGCCCATCTCACGGAAGATTTCAGGATCGGTTTCCTCGTTCTGAAACGCCTGAGTTACCCGAGGCTGCAGCTTTTCCTGCGCATACGCACGCGCGCTGTCGGCGATCAGGCGTTCATCCTCGGTCAGTTGATCAGACAGGCGGAACGGATCGTCCCAGGTAAAGCGGCCAAGATCGGGCGCATCCTTTGCGCGCAATGCAGGTTTGGTGTCGGGGGCGTTCATCTTCTGGCTCCAAACTGAAGTTCATACGCACCCTACCCTGCAATTTACGCAAAAAACAGCGAGACATTTGCAAGTTTTCATGAGTAAAACGCATAGATGGATACGCCTCGTCGACTTTTTCCGTCAATTTCTTCGCTTCGCGCGCTCGAAGCATTGGACAGGCTGGGGTCCGCCTCGGCCGCCGCGGAAGAGCTTGCGCTGACCCAGAGCGCCGTCAGCCGGCAACTGCAGACGCTCGAGACCCAACTGGGCGTGCAACTCATTCTGCGTGACAAGAAGCGATTGGCGTTGACGCCGGTGGCGCAGGACTATGTCGCGGAAATACGACAAGGTCTGAACCAAATTGCGCAGGCCTCCCTGAAACTGCACGTCGCGCCAGTGGGTGGAACGCTGAATCTGGCAATCCTGCCGACATTCGGAATGCGTTGGCTGGTGCCACGGCTGCCGGATTTTGCCCGTTTGCATCCTGACATCACGATCAACATGTCCACGCGCCTGAGGCCTTTCAATTTCTCGTCGGAACCCTTTGATGCTGCGTTACATTTCGGGGAACCGGATTGGCCCGGAACCGAGCGTCTGCTGCTGAAGGTGGAAAGGGTTCTGCCGGTATGTGCCCCCTCGCTGCTGCCGGGAGGCGCGCCGGACGATCCGCGCGAATTGCTGAAACTGCCCCTGCTTCACATCCAGACCCGCCCGCGCGCTTGGCAAGACTGGTTCAAACAAATGGGCGTTCCGCATTCAGGCGCCCTGCCCGGTACGGTGCACGATCAATTCACGACCATCAATCAAGCCGCCCTGCATGGGCTGGGCGTCGCCCTGCTGCCCAACTATCTGATCGAGCAAGACCTGGCGACCGGCAGACTTGTTGCAGCCTGCAAGGATCCGGTTGAAACCATGGGGGCCTATTATCTGGTCTGGCCAAGCTCAAAGTCCGAAGATCCGACACTTCGGCACTTCCGTCACTGGTTGGCGTCGCAGGCCCAAAACGACGAAACTCTGCCCAGATAGGCTAATCCAGCGCGTATCCAGCACCTCGAACCGTTCGAAAGGGGTCGGCTCCGCCAAACGCCGTCAACGCCTTGCGCAGTCGACCAATATGGACATCCACGGTGCGGGAATCGACATAGACGTCGCGCCCCCAGGCACGGTCCAATAGCTGATCGCGACTGAACACGCGCCCCGGCTTCTCCATGAAGGTGCACAGCAGCCGGAATTCGGTTGGCCCCATCCGGAGCGGCTTGCCCGCCCGACTGGCCTTGTGGCTTTCGAGGTCCACGACGATGTCGTGATATTCCAGGGTTTCCGCAGCCGCCGCCGGGCTTACCCGACGCAGTTGAGCTCGGATTCGCGCCATCAGTTCCGCCATCGAATACGGTTTGGCCACATAATCATCGGCCCCCGTCTCCAAACCGCGCACCTTGTCCCCCTCATCGGACCGCGCCGACAGCATGATGATCGGAATCGCGCGGGTCTGCGGGCGTGCCTTTAGCTGACGACACAGCTCAATCCCACTGAGATTGGGCATCATCCAGTCAAGCACGATCAGATCAGGCGCCACCTCTTGAACCAGCACCAGGGCTTCTTCGCCGCTTGCCGCCTGAACCACTTCGTACCCGGCGGACTGCATGTTGTACGCCAGCACCTCGCGCAGTGCGGGCTCATCATCGACGATCAGGATAGTCGGCTGGCCCATTGGCATGCCGGCCACCACTTACAGAGATTGCGAGGTGTTGTCTGCTTTCGGGCGGGCTTCGGTCGGCCGTTCGCCGGTCACCAGATAGATCACCTGTTCGGCGATGGCAGTGACGTGGTCGCCCATCCGCTCGATGTTCTTGGCGATGAAATGCAGATGCATGCAGGCCGTGATGTTGCGCGGGTCTTCAGCCATGAAGGTCAGCAACTCGCGGAACAGGCCGTTGTACATCTGGTCCACCTCCTGGTCCCGATCGATAACGTCACGGGCCAGCTCAGCATCCCTTTGAATATAGGCGTCCAATGCGTCACGCAGCATCCGCTCAACCTCACGCGCCATGCGGCGCAGTGCGGCGGTGCTGCCGCCGATCTGGTTGGCCTCGACCAAAATGGTGGTGCGCTTGGCGATGTTCTTTGCGTAATCGCCGATGCGTTCCAGGTTGGCCGAAACCTTGAGAACGGACAGCACCAACCGTAGGTCGCCGGCGGTGGGCGCCCGCAGAGCGATCACCCGGGCGGTTTCCTCATTGATCAGGTCCTCAAGCGCATCAATCGCCTTGTCGCCCTGCCGCACCTGCTGCGCAAGCTCCTCGTCCCGCGTTTCCAGCGAACGGGCCGCACCTGTAATCGCGGCTTCGACCAGACCACCCATTTTCATGATGTGGGCCTGAACCGCCTCAAGATCGCGGTCGAAGGCAGATGCAATATGTTGTTCGCTCATGGTCTTTTACCTGTTCTCAGCCGATGCGGCCGGTGATGTAGCTTTCGGTACGCGGGTCTTCGGGGTTGGTGAAGATTTGGGCGGTATCACCGAACTCGACAAGATTGCCCAAGTGAAAAAACGCCGTTTTCTGGCTGACGCGCGCGGCCTGTTGCATCGAATGGGTGACGATCACGACCGAAAACCTCTCACGCAGTTCATCGATCAGCTCTTCGACCTGGGCGGTGGCAATCGGGTCCAGTGCCGAACAGGGCTCGTCCATCAACAGAACTTCGGGTGCCGTGGCGATGGCGCGTGCGATACACAGGCGCTGTTGTTGCCCTCCTGACAAACCAGTACCAGGGGCATCCAGGCGATCCTTCACCTCGTCCCAGATGGCGCCGCGGCGCAAGGATTTCTCGACGATCTCGTCAAGTTCGGCCTTGGTCTTGGCCAGACCATGAATGCGCGGGCCGTATGCGATGTTGTCATAGATCGACTTTGGAAAAGGGTTGGGTTTCTGAAACACCATGCCGACCTTGGCGCGCAGTTGCACGGGGTCGATCCGCTTGTCATAGATGTCTTCCCCATCCAGGCGGATTTCACCCTCGACCCGACAGATGTCGATGGTGTCGTTCATCCGGTTCAGACACCGCAAAAAGGTAGACTTGCCGCACCCCGAGGGCCCGATGAACGCCGTAACGGTCTTGTCCTGGATTTCTACATTCACGTCCTTGATGGCGTGCGTGTCACCATAGAACACGTTCACGTTCCTGGCTGAGACCTTGAGGGTTTCGGTTTCCAATGCGCTATCCACGGGTGGCGGGTCCTTCGTTTTTTGGTCCGAGTACTCGGCTTGACCGTTCCTAGCCTATCACGCGCCAGTCTTACATGGGCAAAATGACGGTGAACACCGCGCCCTTTCCCAAATCACTTTCCACCCGCAACCGACCGCGGTGGCGGTTGATGATGTGCTTGACGATAGCCAGGCCCAGCCCCGTCCCCCCCAACTCGCGCGAGCGGTGGCTGTCGGCGCGGTAAAACCGTTCGGTAAGTCGAGGCAGATGAACCGGATCGATGCCAGGGCCCTTGTCGATGACCCTCACCCGGGCGGCCGGTCCCCGGATCGCGGTATCCTGATCTGAAACCGTCACTTGCACATCGACACCGCCACCGCTGCCGCCATATTTGATCGCGTTTTCAATCAGGTTGGTGAAGACCTGCCGCAGCTGGTCATTGTCGCCCGGAAGGCGAACGGGGTTATCCGGGGCGCTCAGAGACAGGCAAACGCCCGCGTCATCCGCCAAGGGGCGCAACGTCTCGAGCGTCACGCGCAGCAGCTCGATCAGTTCAATCTGCTGCCTTGGCCGAACGCGCTCTTCGCTCTCGACCCGATTCAACGACAGCAGGTCACCGACCAGACGGTTCATCCGGTTGGCCTCGGCTGTCATGATCTTCAGGAATCTGTCCCGGGCCGCCGCGTCATCCTTCGCCGGTCCTTGCAAAGTCTCGATGAAGCCCATCAGAGCGGTCAGTGGGGTACGAAGTTCGTGGCTGACATTGGCAACGAAGTCACGGCGCATCTGGCTGGCCTGTTCAAGGTGGGTCACATCCATGAACGTTGCCAGAACCGCGCCACCGGAAACCGCGCCAACGCCCTGCATGTACCGACAGTGGACCTGAAACGCAGTGTCCTGTGCGCCGTCGTTCGCCAGATGCCGGCTGTTGGCCGGCCCCTTGCTCCGCAAGCTTTTCTCCATCGCTTCGATGACCTGCGGCTGTCGCAGGATCGTCGCAAAATGGCGACCGTCGATGTTTCGGCCCAACAGCGCACGCGCATCCGCGTTCGAGGCGATGATCCGCTCGGTCTGATCGACCATCAATGCGGGCATCGGCAAAGCAGAGACGACTTCGGCAAGCAGTTCGTTGCTCATGACCGGTTCACAGGACCTATGCGACGGGCGAAACGGGCGTCAGCGTTTCCCGGAACTTGCGCATGTTCTCTTGATAGTGGAGCGCGCTGAACGTGATCCGCCGGGCCGCCGCTTCGTCCAGTTGCCGGACCACCTTGCCAGGGGCTCCCATCACCAGCGAGTTGTCGGGGATCTCCTTGCCTTCCGTGATCAGGGCCCCTGCCCCGATCAGGCAGTTCCGGCCGATCTTCGCGCCGTTCAGGACGATGGCTCCCATACCAATCAGGCTGTTGTCACCGATAGTGCAGCCATGCAGCATCACTTTGTGGCCGATGGTGCAATTCTTTCCGATCGTCAGAGGAAAACCGGCGTCGATATGCATCACGCAGTTCTCCTGAACGTTGCTGCCCTCGCCCACGCGGATTTCTTCGTGATCGGCTCGGATCGTGCACCCGAACCAGACGGATGCACCTTGCTCAAGGACGACTTTGCCGATCAGGTTCGCGTCCGGTGCAACCCAGCTGTCTTCGTGGATCTGCGGGACGTCCTGTCCCAATGCGTAAATGGTCATGACATGCTCTCGAATTCGTATTGCAGGGCGCGGACGTGATCCTGCAACCGGGGCTGCTGAATACGGCGCATCCGCTCGGCGCTGACGATCGTCTTCAGCTTTTCCTCGGTTGCGGCCAGATCGTCATTGATCAACACATAGTCGTAGTAGCCCCAATGGCTGATTTCGTCCCAGCTTTTCATCATGCGCTTGGAAATGACGTCGGCGCTGTCCTGACCGCGGGTTTCAAGCCGGCGGCGCAGCTCTTTGATCGATGGCGGTAGAATGAAAATGGACAAAGCATGTTTGCCCAGCTCGGAATTCCGGATCTGCACTTCACCCTGCCAATCCACGTCAAAAAGCACGTCCCGCCCGCTCTGGATCGCTTCGCGCACTGGACCAGCTGGTGAGCCGTAGAAATTGCCGAACACATGGGCATGTTCCAGCATCTGCCCATTTGACACTTGCTGGCGGAAATCATCTTCGCTGAGAAAATAGTATTCGCGTCCATGTTCCTCACCCGGGCGCGGGGCGCGGGTAGTGGCCGAGATCGAAAACTCGAGATCGGTGTCCCACTCCATCAGGCGACGGGCCAAAGTGGATTTTCCGGCACCCGAGGGCGACGAAAGGATGAGAGTAGACCGCGGCGATCCGCCATTACACTTTTCCTCGTTATTCAACATTTTTGCACCTGTTCTCTCAAACTGATCGATCACCGCCTTCAACTCCAGGCCGATCGTTGTCAGGTCCGAATTCTGGGATTTGGAGCACAGCGTGTTGGCCTCGCGGTTGAACTCCTGCATCAGGAAATCCAACTTGCGGCCGACCGGGGCCTTCTGCTCCAGCAGAGCGCGCGCGGCTACGACATGGGCGGCCAGGCGGTCCAGTTCTTCGGTGATGTCCGCCTTGACCGCGATCAGGGCCAACTCCTGCGCCACCCGGTCGGGATCGGCGCCCTGGCTGTTTTCCATTACCCGCGCAAGGTTCTGGCGCAGAGTGTCGGCCATGGCTTCCTTGCGCCGCTCGGCCAGCTCGCTGGCCTGCTCTGTCAGGGTCTGGATCTGATTCCAACTGGGCCGACAGGATGGAAGCCAGGGCTTGCCCCTCATCCCGGCGCATTGTCACAAACTCGGCCAGCAGACTGCCAAATTCGGATTTCAACGCCTCGACCAGCGGCGCGGGATCGTCGTCTTCGGCTGCTGCGTCCAGCATCCCCTTGAGCATCAGCAGATCGCTGGCCTTTGACGGAGCAAGCGCGACACCCTTGTTGACCGCCAATTCCTCGGCCTGCGCCAGCGCATCCAGCGCGGCGCTCATTGCGACTTCGTTCAGCTTCAGTTCGGCGGCGGTTTCTTCGCGGGCAACGCGCAAGCTCAACGTCACGTTGCCCCGGCTGATCTGTTTGGACATATCCGCGCGCAGCGCAGCCTCAAGTCCCGTCAGCCAGTCCGGCACCCGCAACCGCATGTCCAGACCCTTGCCGTTGACACTGCGCAGCTCCCAGCTCCAGCTGTGCGGCCCCAATGCGCCCTTTCCGGATGCGAAACCGGTCATGGATTTGATCATGCCTGCCCTTTCCCACTGCTGCGCAGCCTTGTTCTGCTGCACCTAAAGCTATCGTACCCCATAGGGCAAGACCTTGCCGGATGTGCAATTCATCGCAAGAAGTTAACCATTCCTTAAAGATTTGGTCCAAAATTGAATAAACCCGTGTCAATCTGTCAGTCGAAGGATGGGTCGGCCGCTATCGCTTTGCATGGCGCACGGACCGGATGGCCGCCAATCGACACGAGGTGCATGGTAATGAAAACCTTCTTCTGGAATGGTTCCGGGTCGAAAGCTGGAAAGATCATCGCAATGGATCGCTTTGACAGTGGGCGCAGTCTGTTCCCCATCCGTCAGGCTGAGGCGTATTGGACCGCGCTGCTGAGCGGCGACGGCGTTCCCAAGCGTTCCCAGATCGACCCACGCGGCCTCGAGAACATTCTGGAATACACATTCATTCTGGAACGCATCGCGCCCGGCCTCGCCCGGTTTCGACTGGCGGGAAGCCATCTGAACAAGATCGCGGGGATGGAGGTGCGCGGAATGCCTCTGACCGCCTTCTTTGATCCCAGCGCCCGTGATCAGGTGTCAGAGGCGCTGGAAGAGGTGTTCGCCGCTCCGGCGATCGGTGAGTTCAGCCTTGTTTCAAAAGGCAAGCTCGGCCGGACGCGGCTGCAGGCCCGCATGATCCTGTTGCCCCTCAGAAGTGATCTGGGGGATGTCAGCCGGGTGCTGGGTGTGATGGTCAGCGATGGCGCGATCGGCGCTACGCCGCGACGGTTCGGAATCGAGGACACTCGGATCCGCACACTGGTGAACATTCAGGATCAGGCCCACAACAGCCGGCCTTTCGAGGCGGGCTTTGCCGAGGATCAGGCCGATTTCCAGAGACCGGCGAAACACCTGCGGCTGGTCTTCTCTCGCGACGAGTGAAAAGCAGAACGGCGGACCCGAGGGCCCGCCGTTTGCGTTTCAATCCGACATGCCTCAGCTTGCCGCGCGGTCCTTTCGGTCACGGCGCAGGTTGGTCAGCTCTTCAGCCACCAGGAACGCCAGCTCCAGCGACTGCGATGCGTTCAGGCGCGGGTCGCAGGCGGTGTGGTAGCGGTCCGACAGGTCCTCTTCGCTGACCGCGCGGACGCCGCCGGTGCATTCGGTCACGTCCAGTCCGGTCATCTCGAAATGCACGCCGCCGGGGATCGTGCCCTCTGCCTGATGCACGCCGAAGAAATCCCGCACCTCGCGCAGGACCGATTCGAACGGACGGGTCTTGTAGCCGGTGGCCGACTTGATCGTGTTGCCGTGCATCGGGTCGCAGACCCAGGTCACCTTGGCGCCCTCTTCCTTGACGGCCTTGATCAGGCGCGGCAGGTGCTCGCCCGCCTTGCCCGCGCCGAAGCGCGCGATCAGGGTCAGACGGCCTTCTTCGTTGTCCGGGTTCAGCTTGGACATCAGAACCTTGAGGTCCTCGGCCGTGGTGGTCGGTCCGCATTTCAGACCGATCGGGTTTAGCACGCCGCGGCAGAATTCGACATGCGCGCCATCGGGCTGACGGGTGCGGTCGCCGATCCAGATCATGTGGCCCGAGCCGGCCAGCCATTTGCCCGAAGTCGAATCCAGTCGCGTCAGCGCTTCTTCGTACTCCAACAGCAGTCCTTCGTGGCTGGTGTAGAACTCGACGGTCGAGAATTCATGGGTGGTATCCGCGGTGATGCCGGCGGCCTCCATGAAGTCGATCGTGTCCTGAATGCGGTCGGCGATCTCGGAATACTTCTGCACGTCCTGTTCGTTGGTAAAGCCCAAGGTCCAGGAATGCACACGGCTCATGTCCGCGAAACCGCCGGTCGAGAACGCGCGCAGCAGGTTCAGAGTGGCCGCAGCCTGGGTATAGGCCTGCAGCATCTTTTCCGGGTTCGGGATACGCGCCTCGGGCGTGAAGGCCAGTTCGTTGATGATGTCACCACGGTAGCTGGGCAGCTCCACGCCATCGACCACTTCGGTCGGCGCGCTGCGCGGCTTGGCAAACTGGCCGGCCATACGGCCGACCTTGACCACCGGAACCTTGGCACCATAGGTCAGAACCATCGCCATCTGCAGCATCACCTTGAAGGTGTCGCGGATCGCATCGGCGCTGAACTGGTCGAAGCTTTCGGCGCAGTCCCCGCCCTGCAGCAGGAAGGCCTCGCCACGGCCGGCCGCGCCCAAATGCTGTTTGAGACGCCGGGCCTCGCCCGCAAAAACCAGCGGGGGATACTGCGAAAGCTTGGCCTCGACTTTGGCCAGCGCGGCCGCGTCGGTATAGTCTGGCATCTGAACCCGCGGCTTGCTGCGCCAGTTCGTTTTTTGCCACTCGGTCATAGCTTTGATCTCCGCTGAGGTAATTCAGGTGGTCTCTATACAAAATCCATAGACCAGAGACCATATCCGATTTGCGCCTCTTGACGTCGGAAACAAGCTTTGAGCATGGTGTCGGTCAAATTCGCCGCAGGCCTCGGGCCTCGGCCCGCCGAATCAAGGACAGTTCGCCATGCAAGAGCAACGCCAAGTTGTCACTGTGGACAAGCGCGCGGCCAAGCCGCTCAATTTCGTATTCGTGTTGCTCGACAAGTTTTCGTTGCTGTCTTTTGCCTCGGCACTGGACAGCCTTCGGATTGCCAATCGGATGGCGGATCAGCAGATCTATACCTGGTCGCTGGCCGGTGAAGGCGGAGAGGTGGTCAGCTGCTCGGCCGGGACGACGTTCGAGCTTGACCGCGACCTGGACGAACTGCAGCGGGACGAGGTGATCCTTGTATGTGGCGGCGTCGATGTTCAGGCGGCGACCACCAAAAAGGTTCTGAACTGGCTGCGCCGCGAGGCCCGCAAAGGTCTGAAGATCGGTGGCTTGTGCACAGCCGCCTATACCCTTGCCAAAGCCGGCCTGCTGGACGGCAAACGCGCCACCATCCACTGGGAAAACGCCGACAGCTTTGCGGAAGAGTTCGAAAACGTCGAACTGACGAAATCCGTCTTTCTGATCGACGGCAACCGGATGACAACGGCTGGTGGCACCTCGTCAATCGACCTGATGCTGAAGCTGATTGCCGATGACTACGGTGAAGAGTTGGCTAACGCCGTAGCTGACCAGATGATCTATTCCTCTATCCGCACCGATCAGGACACCCAGCGCCTTTCGACGCCCACGCGGATCGGTGTGCGCCACCCCAAGCTGAGCCAGGTCATCCTGATGATGGAGAAGAACATCGAGGAGCCGATTTCGCCCTCGATCCTGGCCAAGGATGTTGGCATGTCGACCCGCCAGCTCGAGCGGCTGTTCCGCCGGTATCTGAGCCGTTCGCCCAAGCGCTATTACATGGAATTGCGGTTGCACAAGGCGCGCAACCTGCTGATGCAGACCGACATGAGCGTGATCAACGTGGCCTTGGCCTGCGGTTTTGCCAGCCCCAGCCATTTCTCGAAATGCTACCGCGCGCATTACAACACCACGCCCTATCGCGAGCGTGGAACGCAGAGTGGACGGCTGTCGGTCTGACACCTAGAACTTCGCCAGAATGGACTCGGCGCTGGTGTTGATGCTGAACTGCAGAACCATCACGCCGTCGTCGCGTTGGTGCAGAAGAGCGTAATAGTAGAGATAGCTGTTCTTGTCGTTCCAGTAGATCCGCATTTCCTGCGCGAACCCGTTCTCAAGCTCGACCCGTTTGGCAACGTCGGCATTGGTCAGGTAGTACGGAACAAGGTCACGTAGCTGCCCTTGCAGGACTTGCATCTGCTGCGGCGTGTATTCGTCGGCGCCGCCCAACCGGTTGATGACGTTCGAGAACTCGCGGTTCTTGATCTTGGTGTCGACGAAGGCTTCGTAATCGGCATAGGTCGCAAAGACCTCGTCGGCCGCGGCGGGAAGTGTCGAAAGGGACAAAAATATTGCTGCGAGAATGCGGAACATCTCAATCCTCTTAGAAGTGTATCGCTGCACTCCTAGGACGAACGGGAAATCCTGTAAACCGCACCCTGCCCGACCGAGATGAACCAGATCGCCCCATCCGGGGCCTGCACGATGTCACGGACCCGTTCGGTCTCGGGGCCTTTGATCTGCTCGACCTCGCGCAACGGGTTGCCGGACAGCCGTGCGATATAGTCGAATTTCAGCGAACCCACGAAGATGTCACCCTGCCATTCGGGAAACATCCCGCCGGAATAGACCATCAAGCCCGACGGCGCGATGGACGGATCCCAATACAAGCGCGGCTGTTCCATTCCGGCCTTGCTGGTGCCTTCGCCGATCTTCTCTCCGGAATAATGCGTCCCGTAGGAAATGACCGGCCAACCGTAGTTGGCGCCGGGTTTCACAAGGTTCACTTCGTCCCCGCCCTTGGCGCCATGTTCCGAGACCCACAACCGGCCACTCGTATCAATATCAGCGCCTTGCGGATTGCGATGACCAAAGGACCAGATCTCGGGGCGGATGCCTTCTTGCGCGACAAACGGATTATCCGCCGGGATCGAGCCATCGCGGTTGATCCGAATAACCGTCCCCATGTGGTTCGAGCGGTCCTGTGCGGTCGGCCTGTCGCCACGATCCCCCAAAGTGATGAACAGCGTCCCGTCCTGCGCCTCGACCACGCGCGATCCGAAATGCCGGCCACCCGAGCCGCCGGGAACCGCTTCGAATATCACCTTCAGGTTGGTCAGCCGCTTGCCGTTCTCGGACAGGCGCGCCACGGCAACCGCCGTACCGGCCCCGCCGCTCTGTGGCTTCGAGAATGTGAGAAACACCTCTCTGGTGCGGTCAAAATCGCGGGCGATGGTTACGTCCAGCAGACCGCCCTGCCCTTGCGCCGCGACTTTCGGAACGCCCCGTACCTTGGTGGCCTTGCCGTCACGCGCCAAAAGCAACTGGCCGTCGCGCTCGGTAACCAAAAAACTGCCATCAGGCAGCAGGCCGATCGCCCAGGGCGTATCGAGGCCGGCAAGCATGGTCGTCACCGAGACCTCGCCTGCGGATGTCTTCAATGACTCGCCCGACGCGACGCTGCCGCAAATCATCAGAATGAGAATCGTGAAAACCCTGATCATATCTATCGCTCCAATCCCGGTCAGAATGAGCCGCCCGGGAACCAAACCCTAGAAAACAAATAGAGTTGTTCAGCCAAAAGACACATTCCTGTTTGGACTTTTCTTTTCTGAACAGCTTGCCTAGGGTCTTGCTCAGAACGAATACGTTCCAACAAGGGAGTAACCTAATGAAAAAGCTGCTTACTGCGACTGCAGCAACCGCATTGCTGGCCGGTGCCGCAATGGCCGAAGACGTCAAACTGGGCGTTCTGTTCGGATTTACCGGGCCGATTGAATCACTGGCCCCGGCAATGGGTTCGGGCGCTGAACTGGCGATGGCCGAAGTGACCGAATCCGGCAAGCTGCTGGGCGGCGCCACCGTCACCCCGTCGCGTGCCGATACCGGCTGCATCGACAACGGTCTGGCCACCTCGAACGGCGAACGCATGATCGCCGATGGCGTTGCCGGCATCATCGGCGGCGACTGCTCGGGTGTGACTGGCGCAATCCTGCAGAACGTCGCTATTCCGAATGGCATGGTCATGATCTCGCCGTCGGCGACCTCGCCCGGTCTGTCGACGATGGAAGACAACGGTCTGTTCTTCCGCACCGCCCCGTCGGATGCGCGTGAAGGTCAGGTTATGGCTGACATTCTGAAAGACCGCGGCATCAATTCGATCGCTCTGACCTATACCAACAACGACTACGGCAAAGGTCTGGCCGACGCGATCCAGTCGTCGTTCGAGGCTGTGGGCGGTGAAGTGACCATCGTTGCAGCACATGAAGACGGCAAGGCGGACTATTCGGCCGAAGTCGGCGCGCTGGCCTCGGCCGGCGGTGACATCCTCGTGGTTGCCGGGTATCTCGACCAAGGTGGTCTGGGCATCATCCAGTCCGCTCTGGACAGCGGCGCGTTCGACACGTTCGGTCTGCCGGGCGGCATGATCGGTGACTCGCTGCCTGCGAATGTCGGCCCCGATCTGGACGGTTCGTTTGGTCAGATCGCCGGTTCCGGCGGTGAAGGCGCCGAGAAATATTTCGCGATGGCCGAAGCCGCGGGCTTTGACGGCTCGTCGCCCTACTCGCCTGAAAGCTATGACGCAGCCGCGCTGTTCATGCTGGCCATGCAGGCCGCAGGGTCGGCCGATCCAGCCCAGTACGGTGGCAAGATCCTGGATGTGGCCAACGCCCCCGGCGAGAAGATCTATCCGGGTGAACTGGCCAAGGGTCTGGAACTGCTGGCCGCTGGTCAGGACATCGACTATGTCGGCGCTTCGGGTGTCGAACTGATCGGTCCGGGCGAAAGCGCTGGGTCCTACCGCGAGATCGAAGTGAAAGACGGCAAGAACGAGACCGTCAAGTTCCGTTGATCCGTCAGCTGACCGCATGATACCAAGCAGCCCGGGCCTTGTGCCCGGGCTGTTTCAATGACAAAAGGCGCCACCTTACCTTGAGGATGGGGCAACACGAAGAACCGCGAAAGCCGCGGACAGGGGAACACATGATCGTCGTCGAGGACGTGCACAAGCATTTCGGCGGTTTCCATGCGGTGGACGGGGCATCGCTGGAAATCGAAAAGGGCTCGATTACTGGCCTGATCGGTCCAAACGGGGCCGGAAAAACTACTCTTTTCAACGTGATCGCGGGTGTTCTGCCTCCGACCAGCGGCAAGGTCTGGATGGATGGCGAAGACATCACCGGCCTGCCGCCCCATGATCTGTTTCACAAGGGGCTGTTGCGCACCTTCCAGATCGCGCATGAGTTCTCGTCGATGACATGCCGCGAAAACCTGATGATGGTCCCCGGTGGCCAATCCGGTGAATCGCTGTGGAACACATGGTTCGGCCGCAAGCGGATTGCGGATGAGGAACGCGCCCTGCGCGCCAAGGCCGACGAGGTGCTGGAGTTCCTGACTATCGAACACTTGGCCGACCACAAGGCGGGTCAGGTCTCGGGCGGCCAGAAAAAGCTGCTGGAACTGGGCCGCACGATGATGGTGGACGCCAAGATCGTGTTCCTGGACGAGGTCGGCGCAGGCGTGAACCGCACCCTGCTGATGACCATCGCCGATACGATCCTGCGTCTGAACAAGGAACGCGGCTATACCTTCGTCGTGATCGAACACGACATGGATTTCATCGGCAAGATCTGCGATCCGGTGATCTGCATGGCCGAGGGCAAGGTTCTGGCGCAAGGCACGCTGGACGAGATCAAGGCCAACGAGCACGTCATCGAGGCCTATCTGGGCACTGGGCTCAAGAACAAAGACCAGTTGGAGGCCGGGGCATGAGCGACAATCCCTATCAGGACGACAAGGGCAACAAGGACGCCTCGATTACCAACACGCATGGCATCGGCACAATGACGCCGGCCCATCGGGTCAGCGGCAAGACCCACCGGGTAGAAGGCGGTCCATTCCTGATCGGTGACACCATGACCGGCGGGTACGGCAAAGGCCCCGACATTCTGCACGATTGTACGATCGCCGTGGACAAGGGCGAAATCGCCGTGATCGTCGGCCCCAACGGCGCTGGCAAATCCACCGCGATGAAGGCCGTTTTCGGCATGCTGGACGTGCGCGCCGGATCGGTGCGGCTGGATGGAGAGGACATCACCAACCTCAGCCCACAGGACCGGGTGATCAAAGGCATGGGCTTTGTGCCCCAAACGCAGAACATTTTCACCTCGATGACTGTTCAGGAAAATCTGGAAATGGGCGCGTTCATCCGCACGGATGATTTCTCGGACACGATGGAACAGGTGTTTGAGCTGTTCCCGATCCTGAGAGACAAACGCAACCAGGCGGCGGGCGAGCTCTCGGGCGGTCAGCGCCAACAAGTGGCCGTCGGCCGCGCGCTTATGACCAAGCCCAAAGTGCTGATGCTGGACGAACCGACTGCGGGCGTTTCGCCGATTGTGATGGACGAACTGTTCGACCGCATCATCGAAGTGTCGCGCACTGGCCTTCCGATCCTGATGGTCGAGCAGAATGCCCGCCAGGCACTTGAGATCGCCGACAAGGGCTATGTGCTGGTCCAAGGCCGCAATGCATACACGGGAACCGGCAAGGAACTGCTGGCGGACGAGGAAGTGCGCAAGTCGTTTTTGGGCGGTTAACCGACGCTTTTCAGAATTCGGTTTTTTCATGGGGCCGGTCGGGATTCTCGGCTGGCCCTTTTGCTTAATCGCTTTGCGCAAAATTGAAGGCCAGAAGATGGCAATCGGCGTTGCCGGCCACACCCTTCTTCCTGAGAACCCTTATTAGGCATCTGAAAAATATAAATTATTTCCTGGCACCGCACCGGTTCAAAAAGCCTGTGGGATTTCTCGGAATGCCAATCTGCTGCTTTAATCAGGTCAAATTTCAAAAATATCGCTGCGCCCGAACCACTACACCAATCCCCGAAACGCGCCCCAATTGGGGGGCACAAAAATTGGAAGTCAAAATGAAGAAATGGATGATCGCCTCACTGGTCGCACACTTGGCAACTGGCGCTGTGGCTCAGCAACGCGAGTTTGTGTGCATATCGGATATTGATGGAACCGAGTACCGGCTGACACGGCTTGAAGGCGAGCAAAAGGGATCGGTCAAATTCGGTGACACGACCGGGGATGCTCAGGTGTTTCCTGGACTGAACAACATGACGTTCATCCTGGCGACCGAACAGCATGTCATGACCTTCTTCGTCAAAAGCCCTGATCTGTCCTACAACCTGTCCATTCGCCGTCCGGTCCTTCAGAATGACCGCGGCCAATGCATGGAAACCGGAGCCTAGTCCAGCAATCATCTGCGATTTCAGGCCGCGTCCCACATGGTGGCGCGGTCTTTTTCTTTCGGGGATCGGCAGACGGTTGGAGCGCGTGTGATGAATGTCCGCCAAACCGCATAAAAACATGCACAAAGCCGCAAAAATCATGCTCCAAATTGTTGTGTCTTTCGTCGGCGTCATGCCATAAAGCCGCACCCGGACAGTGAGAAGAACATAATGGACCTACTGAATGCGCTTGTTGCGCTTGCGAACTTTGTGATCGTGCCTGCGGTTGCCTATGGCAGCCAGTTGGCACTTGGGGCGCTGGGGGTCACCCTGATCTACGGCATCCTGCGGTTTTCCAACTTTGCCCACGGGGATACGATGGCCTTCGGCGCAATGATTGCCGTGCTGGTCACCTGGGGTCTTCAGGCCGCAGGGATCGGGTTCGGGCCCCTGCCGACGGCGCTTCTGGCGCTTCCGTTTGCGATCCTCGGGTGCATCCTTCTGGTGCTGATCACCGACAGGCTGGTCTATCGGTTCTACCGCGAGCAAAAGGCCAAACCTGTGATCCTTGTGATCGTGTCCATGGGTGTGATGTTCATCATGAATGGGCTGGTGCGCTTCATCATCGGTCCCGATGACCAAAGGTTCTCGGATGGGGCACGGTTCCTGATTTCTGCGCGAGATTTCAAAAAGATGACCGGGCTGGATGAGGGGCTTGCGATCAAGACCTCGCAGGGTATCACCGTGATCGTCGCCGTCGTTGCCGTCGCTTTGCTGTTCTGGTTCCTCAACAAAACCCGCACCGGTAAGTCGATGCGCGCTTATTCCGACAACGAGGATCTGGCCTTGTTGTCCGGCATCAACCCGGAACGTGTGGTGATGATCACCTGGATCATCGTTGCGGCACTGGCCACGACGGCCGGGGTTCTCTACGGGCTGGACAAGAGCTTCAAGCCATTCGTCTATTTCCAGCTGCTTCTGCCGATCTTTGCCTCTGCCATCGTGGGCGGATTGGGCAACCCGATTGGGGCGATCGCAGGCGGATTCATCATCGCCTTTTCCGAAGTCACGATCACTTATGCCTGGAAGAAGGTGCTGACCTACCTTGCCCCGGAAAGCCTCGAACCTTCGGGCCTGGTGCAGTTCCTGTCCACCGATTACAAGTTCGCCGTCAGCTTCGTCATTCTGCTGATCGTGCTTCTGTTCAAGCCAACAGGTCTGTTCAAGGGGAAAGCGGTATGAACGAAGCAGTCAAAAACACCCTGCTTTTCGTGATTGTCGGCGGGCTGATCCTGCTGACCGGTTTCGTTCAAAGCTGGAACACGGCGATCTTGATTCTGAACATGGGTCTGATTTCCGCGATCATGGCGATCGGTGTGAACCTGCAATGGGGCTTTGCCGGACTGTTCAATGTCGGCGTCATGGGTTTTGTTGCGCTGGGCGGACTTGCGGTTGTGCTGGTCTCTACCCCTCCGACACCCGGAGCCTGGTCCGCGGGCGGATACGGGATCGTGCTGGCGCTTCTGCTGGGGGCGGCGACCGTTGTCGCAGCCGTGATGGCCGCGCAAAAAATGCCCAAGGGCCGGGCACGAACGCTGGCGATCATCGCAATCCTCATCGTCGGGTTCTTCGTCTATCGCGCGGTGTTCGACCCGAGCATCGCAGCCGTCGAAGCCATCGACCCAGCCATTGCCGGAAATATCGGCGGACTGAATCTTCCAGTGCTGCTTGCATGGCCGGCGGGAGGGCTGTTGGCCGCGGGCGCTGCCTGGCTGATTGGCAAGACGGCGTTGGGTCTGCGCTCGGACTACCTTGCGATTGCCACGCTGGGCATCGCCGAGATCATCATTGCGATCATGAAAAACGAGGACTGGCTGGCCCGAGGGGTCAAGAACGTCTACGGCATCCCCCGCCCCTCACCTATCGTGGGCTATGAGATTGACCTGCAGAGCGACCCGTCCTTCGTCGAACGTGCAGCCTCATTCGGGCTGGACCCGGTGACCGCTTCGACCCTGTGGGTGAAACTGGGTTATGCATTCCTGTTCCTGATCGTGCTTCTCATCCTGCTCTGGATGGCTCAGATGGCGCTCAAAAGCCCGTGGGGCCGCATGATGCGCGCGATCCGCGACAACGAGGTCGCCGCCGAAGCCATGGGTAAGGACGTCACCCGCCGTCATCTGCAGATCTTCGTTCTGGGCTCGGCCATCTGTGGCATTGCCGGGGCGATGATGACGACGCTGGACGGCCAGCTGACACCCAGCGCCTACCAACCGCTCCGGTTCACCTTCCTTGTCTGGGTGATGGTGATCGTCGGCGGTTCCGGTAACAACTTCGGCTCGGTCCTGGGGGCCTTTCTGATCTGGTTCCTGTGGGTCGAGGTCGAACCGATCGGTCTGTGGCTTATGAACCTGATCACTTCCAGCATGCCAGATGGCAGCGCGCTTAAGGCCCACCTGATCGAAAGCACGGCACATATGCGCCTGTTCACGATGGGGCTTATCCTGCTGATTGTTCTCAGATTCAGCCCAAGGGGCCTGATCCCCGAGAAGTAGACATCTTTCATCACGAAACCGTCAGGCCGCGCCATGCGAATGGCGCGGTTTCTTGATTGCGGCTTGAAAAATCAATAGACGCATTCACACTCTATGAACCATACCGGCGCATATTGTTCGAAAGACCACTCACCTGATGCGCCATTCGTAACGAGTAAACTCTGACCCAGAAGAAAAGCTTTTTGCACCATGAAGACTTCCACAAAGAAAATTGCCCTTATGATTCCGGTCCTGGCTGTTGTGGCCGGATGTATCCCGAGCCCCCGTGAACTGGAAACCACACCCGTCCAGGTCCAGACGCCCAAGGGCGTCGTGACCTGCCAACTGTATCGCCAGGATCGGGTTGACTGGGATCGCGCGATTGATTTCCCGGCCACCAAGATGTCGGTTCCCGAAGCTGACGCCTATTGTCAGCAGGAAGGACAGCGGCGCCTCAAGCGCTGACGCCGCACGCCCCGCCAGTTCGGCTGGCAGGGCGATGATGCTCAGCGGTTGCGAAACAGCCCGCCCAGGATGCCGCGAACGATGCGGCGTCCTGTGGTTCCTTTCAGCTCTTTGATGACTGCCTCGCTCATGGCAGAGGCAAAGCTGTCTTGCTTTCGGACCGATCGTGCAGACGATCGCCCTACTCTGCTGCCGCTGTATCTGCGCGCCGCCGAATACTCCCGCTCGGACACCGACCGGGTGTCGTCTTGCTCCTCGGGTTCGGCTTCCTCGGCCTCGGCCGCGGCCTTGGCCGCGCGCGCCTGCAGGATTTCGAATGCCGATTTGCGATCCAAAAGCGTTTCGTATTTCCCAGCCATCGGAGACGCCGCCATCACAGCCTTGCGCTCGGCGTCGGTAATCGGGCCCAGTTGTGAACCCGGCGGACGTATCAATGTCCGCTCGACCATACCGGGCGCGCCCTTCCGTTCGAGCATCGAGGTCAACGCCTCACCCACTCCGACCTCCCGGATCGCGGTTTCCGTGTCGAAGGCCGGGTTTTCCCGATAGGTTTCCGCGGCCAGCCGCAAATTCTTGCGATCCCGCGCGGTGAAGGCGCGCAAGGCATGTTGGACGCGATTGCCCAACTGCCCGAGGATATCTTCGGGAATATCGGCCGGGTTCTGAGTAATGAAGTAAACCCCAACGCCCTTGGATCGGATCAATCGCGCGACCTGCTCGACCTTGTCCACCAGAACCTTGGGCGCATCATCGAACAACAGATGGGCTTCGTCGAAGAAAAAGACCAGCTTGGGCTTGTCGGGATCGCCGACTTCGGGCAGTTCTTCGAACAGTTCGCTCAGCAGCCACAACAGGAACGTGGCATACAGCCCGGGCGCGCCCATCAGCTTGTCAGAAGCCAGGATGTTGACCATCCCGTGGCCGTTTTCATCCAGGCGCATCAAATCCGACAGTTCGAGCGCAGGCTCACCAAACAGCCGTGCGCCGCCTTGGTTCTCCAGCACAAGCAATCGTCGCTGTATGGCGCCAATCGAAGCGGTCGAGACATTTCCATAGCGCAGGGACAACTGCGACCGGTTTTCACCAATCCAGACCAGAAGAGCCTGCAAGTCCTTGAGATCCAGCAGCGGCATTCCCTCTTCATCCGCAACCCGGAAGGCGATGTTCAGCACACCTTCCTGCGCTTCGCTCAGGTCCAGAAGCCGGGAAAACAGCAGCGGCCCCATCTCGGTAACCGTTGTCCGGACAGGGTGGCCCTGCTCACCAAACAGATCCCAGAACGTGACCGGGCACGCGGCATAGGAGTAATCGGCAAACCCGATACGCTGGGCACGGTCCATGAAGGCCTGATGCAACTTGTGATCGGGGCTGCCGGGACGCGCCAGTCCGGACAGGTCACCTTTGACGTCAGACAGGAAAACAGGAACACCCTGCTGCGAGAACCCTTCGGCCAGGATTTGCAGGGTCACGGTCTTGCCCGTCCCCGTTGCACCGGCAATCAAGCCGTGCCTGTTTGAATATTTCAGCGTCAAACCCTGCGGCTGCTTGTAATCAACACCGCCACCGCCGACAAAAACGTTTTCCGTCATATTGATACGTCCCAAAACTTAGCGTCCCGGCACCACCATACAAACTTAACCTTTGACTGCGATAGTGATTTTGCCCGCCTCGCAATTCCCTCGTGTGGTGGGCAAACTTCCTCCCTGTCGACTGGCTGTGCTTTCGGGCACAGCCCTTTTTTTGAAATTGCCAAGTTTCTGCTTGTGGAAACATTAAATTTCGCTGTTAGCAGTTGACCACTGGGTTCGCCTCTCGTAACGTTCGGGCATAACTAAGTCGGCCAGTCCGACGGGGAGATACATTTATTGAAGGGAGCCGCACGTACGGCTCCCTTTGTCGTTTGTACTCAAAGGCTTCTCGGCGTCACTTCAGGTGGCCTCCGATGGGTCGGCGAAAATCCGTCCAATCCCGCGTGCAGCGCGCGCTTTGCAACTGACATGGCCGAGCAGGAATGCTAGAGACGTTTGAAAAAGCTGTATCAGCACAATGAGGCACTGATGATCACCAAACTTGTTCCAGCCACCCTGGTAACGGCTGCATTGCTGGGCTCAGGCGCGTTCGCCCAGGAAGCCACGACTGAAACTCAAGAGCAGACCCAAGCCGGTCAGACCACGAATACCGGCTCCGACCTGGATCTGGGTCAAAGCGGCCCGCGTGTCGGCGAGCAATATGTCCGCGAGAAGTCGGGCGACTGGGAGATCTCCTGCATCAAGGCGCAATCCGGCGATGACCCCTGTGCGATGGTTCAGATTCTCAACGGTGCGCAGAATGAACCTCTGGCCGAGATCACCGTTGGCAAGCTGCCCGCCGGTGGTGCCGCCGCGGCCTGGGCGAACGTCATTGTTCCTCTGGAAACTCTGCTGCAAGCACAACTGGCCATCTCGATCGATGGCGCACCGCGCAAGCTGTACAACTATCATCACTGTGTTCCGGTCGGTTGTGTTGCACAGCTGGGTCTGACGCAGGGCGACATTGACGCGATGAAAGCGGGAACGAAGGCTACCATTTCACTGGTGCCCGCACGCGCGCCCGATCAGGTTATCAACATGGATCTGTCGCTGAGCGGATTTACCGCTGCCTTTGACGGCCTGGAGGTCAACACCAACTGATCACGCCAAGATGAATGACCAAAGCCGCCATCCCCCGATGGCGGCTTTTTTCATACCTTCTTGAGGGCCAACACCGCGTTCAGACCGCCAAACGCAAAGGCGTTGCTCAATGCCACATTCACCTCGGCCTCGCGCGCCTCGTTTGGTACGACGTCCAAAGCGCATTCCGGGTCGGGTTCTTCATACCCTATGGTCGGCGCTATCACGCCGTCACGGACAGCCATGATACAGGCCAGCAGTTCAACCGCGCCGGTTCCGCCGATAAGGTGGCCGTGCATGGATTTGGTCGACGAGATCATCAGATCGTCGGCATGGCGTCCGAACACATCCGCTACTGCTGCGCATTCGGTCTTGTCATTGGCGGCGGTTCCGGTGCCGTGGGCGTTGATATAGCCCACGTCACTTGCGTTCAGCCCGGCGTCCTTCAAGGCCCCGGCCATGGCACGGGCCGCGCCCTGCTTGCTGGGCATCACGATATCCGTCGCGTCCGAAGACATCGCATAGCCCGCAACCTCACACAGAATTTCAGCGCCTCGAGCACGCGCATGTTCGTATTCCTCGAATACGAACACACCGGCGCCCTCGCCCTGAACCATGCCATTGCGATTTGCGCTGAACGGCCGGCAGGCGTCCTTCGACATAACCCGAAGGCCTTCCCAGGCCTTGACCCCGCCAAAACACAACATGGATTCCGACCCGCCGGTAATCATCGCCGGGGCGGCGCCACTGCGCACCATCTGGAACGCCAGCGCCATCGCGTGGTTGGACGATGCACAGGCCGTCGAAACGGTGAAGCTGGGGCCTTTGAGGTTGTGCTCCATCGAAATGTGGCTTGCCGCCGCGTTGTTCATCAGCTTCGGCACGACGAATGGATGGACCCGGTTCTTCCCGTCTTCGTAGACCGAGCGGTAGTTGTCATCCCAGGTCGAAACACCACCGCCGGCCGTTCCCAGAACGACCCCCGACCGAACGGCCAATTCGCCATGAAACTCCAGCCCCGACTGGTCGATCGCCTCTTTGGCCGCAGTCAGAGTGAATTGCGTGAAACGGTCATACAGCGCCATCTGCTGGCGATTGAACCGACCCTCGGCCTCGAACCCGCGGACCTGGCCGCCAATTTTGATGCTCAGTCGGTCGACATCACGAAATTCAAGCTCGGAAATGCCGCAACGGCCTTCGCGCATCGCTTCCAGGGTGTCGGGCACGGAATGGCCCAGCGAATTGATCGTGCCAGCGCCGGTGATGACAACCCGTTTCATGGCCCCGGATCAGACCTTTTCCGCGACCAGTTTTTCGATCCCGGCAATGATCGCTGCAACATTCGAGATGTCGAAATCGCTTGCCGTCGGTTCGTTGGCGTTGAAGGGGATCGAGATGTCGAATTCTTCCTCGATGGCAAAGATGCTTTCAACCAGGCCCATGCTATCGATCCCGAGATCTTCCAGAGAGCTTTCGGGCGTCACGTCGGACGGCTCCAGCACGGCCTGCTCTGCAATGATTGCGATGACGCGGTCGCTGATGCTCATGTCGTTCCCCTGATTGTCGCGTTGCGGTTGATTTAATCGCTCGACGAGGGTTTGAAAACCGTCTTTTTAAGCGCCTCTACGTCACGGGCTATGCGTGGAAGCCGACGCTGCGCCTTGTAGATTTCGGTGTGCGTTTCCATTTTCACGCCCGGATAGCCCATGATCACACGACCTGCCGGGACATTCGAAAGTATCTTGGTTCCGCCGCCCGCGATCACGCCGTCACCGATGAAGATATTGTCGACGACTCCGGTCTGGCCACCCAAAACCACGTTGTTGCCGATCTCGACCGAACCGGACACTCCGGTTTGACCGCACAGCAGACAGTCCCTGCCGACCTGGGTGTTGTGCCCGACGTGAACAAGATTGTCCAACTTGGAGCCGTCTCCGATTACGGTGTTGCGGATCGTACCATTGTCGATGGTGCAGTTCGCGCCAACCTCGACATCATTGCCGATCTGGACCGCACCCAGAGAATGGATGCGCAACCAACTCTGCGCTTTGGCGTCTCCGGCGTCGCCCATGGTCTTGCGCACGTTTTCCACACCAGAAACCTCGGGCGTGACAAAGCTGAACCCATCCCCGCCGATCCTGGCTCCGGGTTGCGCAATAAAGCGATCGCCGATAATGGCACGCGCGCCGATGCTGACCATCTCGCGCAACAGGCAGTTCTGGCCCAACACGACATCCATACCAACGTGGCACTGGGCGCCGATCACCGTTCCGGATCCGATGCGGGCCCGGGGGCCGACAACGGCCAGAGGCCCGATGGACACATCTCCGGCGATCTCGGCCGTCGGGTCCACGACCGCCAAAGGATGGATCCCGGGCGCGACACCCTGCCCCCGGTCCAGCATCGTGGTAATTCCGGCCATTGCCATACGGGGGCGGCCAACGAACACGGCGCCCTCCAGACCCAGTGCGCGCCAGTCGGCACCCTCCCACAGAACGGCACAACGCGCCTGACCCTCAGCCAGGGCTTCGGCGTATTTCGGAGCCATCGCCATAGCCAAATCGGTCGGACCGGCATCCTTGGGCTCGGCCGCCCTCAGAATCGTCAGGGTGGTGTTTCCCTCGGCCGGCGCCCCCAGAGCATCGGCGATTTGCTGTAAGGTGAACTGCATCGCGGGCTTCCTTGTCGCAGGATTTTGCGCCCTGTGCTTACCCCTGAACGTTCGGCAGGGCCACCCCTGCTTTTTGCAGGGCATCCCAAATCTTCTGATCCCGCCCGTAGACATCGCGCCGATACTGCACGTCGCCCTTCGGCCCGACGAACGCGGTGCGGTAAATCAGATGAACCGGAACCGGCTGTTTGAGGTCAACCTTGGTTTCACGTCCGGTACCCAGCACCCTGTGGAAAAAGGCCTTGGGGTCCTCTTCCTGTTTTGCCAGCAAAGCATATGCGAAATCAAAAGGTTGCGCCAAACGAATGCACCCGTGAGAGAAGGCGCGCACTTCGCGTGCGAACAGGCTCTTCTGGGGGGTGTCGTGCAGATAGATGTTGTACTTGTTGGGAAACATGAACTTGACCAGCCCCAGAGCGTTGCTCTGCCCCGGAGGCTGGCGCATCGCAAACGGGAAGCTGCGAGCCGTGAACTGGTTGAAGTCCACCGCATTGCGGTTCACCTGCCGTCCACGCCGATCGGTGATCTCAAGATGCCGGACGGCATTGGGGTTGGCCCGCAACTTCGGCAGGTATTCCTTGGTGATGATCGAGCGCGGCACATGCCAGCTGGGATTGATCACCATGTGCTCCATCACATCCGAAAACTCGGGGCTTTGACGATCGCTGGTGTTTTTGCCGATCACCGCACGTGTTTCAAATGTCACCCGACCATCGTCGACGATTTTCGCGGAAAAGTCGGCCTGATTGACCAGAACGTGCCGTGCACCCCTCTCGCGAGGGAGCCAGCGTTCACGTTCCATCGCAACCATCACCGCCTTGAGCCGGTCAGAAGGTGAACTGTTGATTTCGGCAATCGTTCCCTGGCCAGCGACACCATCTGGTTCAAGACCATGGGCGCGTTGGAAGGCTTGCACCGCTGCCACCACGGAGTCGTCATATTCCGGGCTGGCCGTGGGCTTGAGGAACCCCATCGCAACCAGACGATTACGCAGTTTTATGACGCTCGGCCCCGTATCGCCGCGTTCGTATTTTCCGGTTGGTACAGTCGGCCCCCATTCCCCATGTTCGTTCAGTGACTGCAGCGCCATCTTCTGCTTGAGCAGCGCCCGGTACTGGCTGGACTGCGGCGGAAGCTGCGCCAGATAAGAGCCGTCGGTGGATCTCATCATCGCCGCAAGATGTTCCGACGCCGGCTTCCGTTCGACCGCACGCACGAGGCCGGCATCGATCTGAGCCGGGCGCAGCAGCCCGGACTGAATATCCTGCGCATAGCGGACAAAGGCCTCGCTCAGCGCTGCCTCAAGCGCTCCAAGATCGCGGTTTGACCGAGCGCTTTCCATCTTCGCCATCAGGCCGTCGACGTCATATCGTTCGGCCGGAAGCCCGTGCATCTGAGCATGGGACAATGCTTTGATAAGTGCCGACCGACGCGCCGCATGATCAGAGGTAGGACCGACCCAAATCGGCGCGAATTCCTGTTCTCGATAAAAGGACGCGATATCCGGGGTTGTCCCTGCGCTTTCCGCGACAGCCATCCGAAACGCGAAACTCTCAGCCTGGGTCGGAGCCGCCTGAACGGATGTGGCCGACACGGCGATGCTTGCGGCAAACAGAAAAATCGTACAGGTCCGACGGACAGAATTCATGGGATAGCCTTGGTTTTCAATAACTTGGAACACTAGTTTTTGCGCTCAACAATTATGTTTCACGCCTCGGGGGATTGTCCACTCACATTTCCAACAGCACATCACACCGCCGGCCCCCTGATGCGTGTTTGCATCGTCTGGAAAAAAACGAAAGGGATTCAGGCCTGTTCGCCACATTTTTTGTCACTTGCGCAGATTTTCGCCGAAAATTCCCCGTAAGAAAGCACAAGACCAAAAGATCACTTGGCGCAAGAATCCCTCTGTGGCATAAAATCCGCATCTGGGATGGGAAAGAATTAAGAAAGCGCACGTAACATCGTGTGCAGGCAGGAACTGTACGGGACGAAACACGCTATGACCAAGAGCAGTACCTCGGGGATGACCCGGCGTGCCCTATTGGGCGCATTCGCGGCAACGGCAGTTGTTGCAGCACCAACCTACTCAAACGCAGCAGGCTTCCTTCGCGGGGGCGGAGACATCCGCAGGATCCGTATGTATTCGGGCCGTACCGGCGAGCGTTTGGATATGATCTACTGGGTCGATGGCAAATACGTCAAAGACGCGGTCAAGGAAATCAACCACTTCATGCGTGACTGGCGCACCGATCAGTCAAAGGACATGGATCTGCGCACGATCGACATCATGGCCGCGGCCCACAACCTTCTGGATGTGAACGAGCCCTACATGCTATTGTCGGGCTACCGCTCTCCGCAGACCAACGCCATGCTGCGCCGTCGGTCGCGCGGTGTCGCCAAGAACTCTCTCCATGTCAAAGGTCAGGCTGCGGATCTGCGGCTTGCCTCCCGCTCGGTCTCACAGATGGCCAAAGCAGCAATTTCATGCCGTGCCGGCGGTGTTGGCCAATACTATGGATCAAACTTCGTGCACATGGACTGCGGCGACGTTCGCTCTTGGCGCGGCTAATACACTACCACTCACCAACCCCGCAAAAAGCCCCGGCGCATCACTGCCCGGGGCTTTTTGCTGCGCAGCGCCCATCCGGCAGTGACATACACAGACGCAGAAGCGTTACGCCTTGAAACTCTGGAAGAAAGTGGCGCACCTGAGAGGATTCGAACCTCTGGCCTCTGCCTTCGGAGGGCAGCGCTCTATCCAGCTGAGCTACAGGTGCGTTGGCCGTTAGCTAACCTTGTTCCGATCCGGGTGCAACTGGATTTTGCATGTCGGAACGCGGTTTAGCGACGAACAATCAGGCAAACAATTCGTGCGCCAGTTCCAGCGCATCGATCAGCGTGTCGACCTCATCGGTTGTGTTGTACAGACCAAAACTGGCGCGGCAAGTGGCCGTAAGCCCGAGATGATCCATCAACGGTCCGGCGCAATGGTGCCCCGCCCGAACGGCGACGCCCTTCTTGTCGAGAATGGTGGATACATCGTGCGCGTGGCCCGCACCATCCAGCGTAAAGCTGAAGATAGCGGCCTTGTTGGGCGTCGTCCCTTGAACCTGCAGCCAGTTCAGCCCGGTCAGGCGCTGCATTGCATAGTCGCGCAAGCCCGCCTCATGGGCCGCGATGTTGTCCATCCCCAAACCCATCATATAGTCCAGCGCAACGCCCATGCCGATCGTCTGGACAATACCCGGAGTTCCGGCCTCGAATTTCATCGGCGGATCGTTGTAGATCACCGTGTCTTTCGACACCTCCTTGATCATATCGCCTCCTCCGATGAAGGGGCGCATCTCGGCCATGCGTTCCGATTTGATGAAGATCGCGCCGGATCCCGACGGGCCGTACAGCTTGTGTCCGGTAATAGCGTAGAAATCACACCCGATATCCTGCAGATCCACCGGCATGTGAACCGCGCCCTGGCTTCCGTCGACCAGCACAGGCACGCCTTTGGCATGGGCGCCTTCGGTGATCGCCTTTACGTCGACCACGGTGCCCAGAACGTTGGAACACTGGGTCACCGCCACCAGTTTGGTCTTGGGCCCGATGGCGTCGATCACGGCCTGCGGATCCAGCGCACCACTTGCATCCACGTCCACCCATTTCAGAACGACGCCCTGGCGTTCGCGCAGGAAATGCCAGGGTACGATGTTGGCATGATGCTCCATGACGCTCAGAACAATTTCGTCGCCGGCCTGCATCCGCGGCATGGCCCACCCATAGGCGACAAGGTTGATCCCCTCGGTCGTCCCGGAATTCAGGACGATCTCATCCTCATTCTCAACATTCAAAAACCGGGCGACGGTCCCGCGCACGGATTCGTACTTTTCGGTCGCCAGGTTCGACAGGTAGTGCAATCCGCGATGCACGTTCGAATACTCGTGCGCATAGGCATTGGTGACTGCATCAATCACCACCTGAGGTTTCTGCGCCGAGGCCCCATTGTCGAGATACGTCAACGGCTTCCCGTTCACCTCACGCGAGAGGATCGGGAAATCGGCGCGGATTTTCTGGACGTCATACATGAACGAATTCCCTAAACAGGCCCGCTTGGGGTCATCAACAGGACGAAAGGTATCGCCAGCAATCCCGAGATGAGGATGACCACGAAGGATTTGCCCAGCGAGTCGAAGTGGTGCGCCTGATTGATGAAATGCAGGCTGATATAGAGGCTGTACAGGCTCATCCCCAATACGAGGATCAGGAACATCGTCGGCGCAACCATCACCATGACGAAGATGATCAATTGGCCCAGAATCTGCAGAAATTGCAGCCAGACCATTAGCAGCATCATGCCTTCCAGGCTACCGGTGCCGCCAAGCATCCTGCCGACAAAATGGAACGCGAAGATGCCCAAGAGAACGGCCCCGGCCGAAGTCGCCAACGACTGCACAACCGGTTCAAACGCCATATCCAGCGATGGATCAAGCGCCGGAAACACAAGGGTCGACAGTGATTGAGACAAAGCGTTCAGGACAACGACCAATGCCAGCGCTGTCCAAAGCACATCCCGACCGGGTACACTGGTCAACAGACGCCTTGCCGCCTCGGCCGGATTTGCCAGTGTCAGAACGGCCAGATGTCCCAGAAATGCGGCGTTCATGCCGGCGCCCTTCGTGTTTGAGAAAACCCGGAAAACCAGAACCAGACGAATACCGCAACCCACAGGGCCCCGGTCAGCGTCTGGACAGGGCCCGGACCGATGAAACCCGCCACCAGCCCGTTCAACAACACCAGCGGCGATGAGGCGAGCAGAGCCCAGAACAGCGCAAGCCGCGCCTGATAGGACGTGGTTGCACCGCCGAACATGCGAGAAATCAGATAAGTCCCCCAGGCAAGGACGTAAAGCAGTAACGGCAGAATGAAGACCGACCCCAGCAAGGCCCCACCCATCAGCATGTTCAGGTCCAACCCCTCAAGATGGGCACGGCGCGCGAGGTCCGGCAACTGTGCGATAAAGCCAATCACACAGAACGCCATGACAAAGGCCAGCGCGCGGTCTTCGCGCGGGCCCATGTCCAGCAGTCGACGCACCACCCGACCGGGCCCGCGATACGAGGCGACGATATCGGTGGTCACCGGCATCAGCTGTGCCGCGCCAACCAGCCTTCCAGCCGCGAGACGATGTCCTCGGCCAGCGCTTCGTCTTCGATCTCTTCCACGGCTTCGGCCAAAAAGGCCAGCGTCAGCATGTTGGTCGCCTCCTTTGCCGGAACCCCGCGCGAGCGCAGGTAGAACAGCGCGGTCTCGTCGATCGCACCCGAGGTCGACCCATGCGAACAGGCCACGTCGTCGGCATAGATCTCAAGCTCGGGCTTGGCCAGGAACTGACTGTCGTCATCCAGCAGCAAAGACTGGCTGATCTGGTAGCCATCGGTCTTCTGAGCGCCTTCCTTGACCAGGATCTTGCCTTGGAACACGCCGGTCGCGCCGTTGCGCAGAACCTTCTTGAACACCTGACGGCTTTCGCAGTTCACCGCGTCATGGGTGATGAACACCGTGTCGTCATGGTGGAAGTCGCCATCGCCCACGCAGGCGCCGGCCACATGCGCCACCGCATCGTCGCCGGTCAGCTCGACCACCTGTTCATTGCGCGTCAGCACACCATTCACGGTCAGGGTGAAAGACTTGTAGACGGAGTCCTTGCCCAGCCGAGTGAACATATGCGTCGCGGCACGGCGCTGATGGTCCCTGCCCTGCGCCCGGACATGGTGCAGCCTGCCGCCATCGGCGATGTCGATCTCGATGCACTTGTTGAACCGCGAGGCCGCCGGACCGTTCTCGAGAATCGTCACCTCGGCGCCGCTTTCCACGCGGATCACGTGGTGCAGGATCGCGTCCGAGGTCTCGGAGTCGTGGCGATAGATCAGACTGATCGGCTTGGACGGGTTGCCGGTCACATGGATCGCCACGCCATCCTGCGCAAAGGCGGTGTTCAGGGCCGCCAACGGGCGTTGAACCGGGGTCTGACCGCGCTCCTCGAGCACGCCATACAGCTGCTTGGCCCAGTGGATGTCCTTGCAGCAGATATCCTCAAGCCGGTCGATGCTCACGCCTTCCAGCGTCAGGTCATCGCTGTCCTCGGGGCTGAACACGCCATCGACGAAGACGATCTTCAGGCGGTCGAACCCGTCAAAGACCATCGGCTCGTCGGTGTGGAACACCTCGGCCGCCGGGGCCTCGGGCGAAATCAGCGTATCGGGACGCGTGTATTTCCAATACTCGTCGCGCCGCCCGGGCAGACCCATGGCGCGCAGCCGGGCCAGGGCCGCCTCGCGCGCGTCGCGGGTGCAGCCGGCTTCGGGCATGCGCAGCGTGGCCAGCCGCGCCTCGGTCGCGGATTGTTTCACGTCGGGCAAGGCCATCAGTTCACCTCGGCAAGAATGTCGGCGTAACCGTTGTTTTCGACTTCCAGCGCCAGCTCGGGCCCGCCGGTCTTGACGATCCGGCCATCGGCCATGATGTGCACCACGTCGGGTTTGATGTGGTCCAGCAGACGCTGATAGTGGGTGATCACCAGGAAACCGCGGCCTTCGTCGCGCAGTGCGTTCACGCCCTCAGCCACCAGCTTCATCGCATCCACGTCAAGGCCCGAGTCGGTCTCGTCCAGGATGCACATCTTGGGCTCGAGCATCGCCATCTGCAGGATTTCGTTGCGCTTCTTCTCACCGCCCGAGAAGCCCACGTTCACCGGGCGTTTCAGCATGTCGGCGTCGATTTTCAGCGACTTGGCCTTTTCGCGCACCAGTTTCAGGAAATCCGCGGCCGAGAGTTCTTCCTCGCCACGCGCCTTGCGCTGGGCGTTCACGGCGGTGCGCAGGAAGGTCATGTTGCCCACGCCCGGGATCTCGACCGGGTACTGGAACGCCAGGAACACGCCGGCGGCGGCACGCTCTTCCGGCTCCATCTCCAGCAGGTCGGCGCCATCCAGCGTGGCCGAACCCTCGGTGACCTCGTATCCGTCACGGCCCGACAGCACATAGCTGAGCGTCGACTTGCCCGAGCCGTTCGGCCCCATGATCGCGTGTACCTTGCCGGCCTCGACCGTCAGGTCCACGCCCTTGAGGATCTGCTTTTCCTCTTCCTCAAGTTTGACGTGCAGGTTCTTGATTTCCAGCATGTTTTGTCCTTTTGCGTATCGTCGGGACGCGCCGGCCCCGGTCTGTTCCTATCCCAGCACCCTGCGCAGCAGCCGCGCCGCGATCCATCCCAGGACCGCCCCGCCGCCGATTGCCCAGACCGGGTTGATGAAATCGGTGTAGTTGACGTTGACATAGGCCACGCCCAGCAGGCCGCCCAGCACCGGTAGCGCATAAGACGCTGCGGTCAGGACATCATCCCTGCGGGTGCGCGGCGAGCGGGCCATCAGCCGACCGAGCCTTCCAGCGAGATCGCGACCAGCTGTTGGGCTTCCATGGCGAACTCCATCGGCAGCGCCTGCAGCACGTCCTTGCAGAAACCGTTGACCACCAGCGCCACGGCTTCTTCCTCGTCCATGCCGCGCTGGCGGCAATAGAACAGCTGATCGTCATCGACCTTCGAGGTGGTGGCCTCGTGCTCGACCCGGCTGCTGTTGTTCTTGACCTCGATATACGGAACCGTATGCGCGCCGCATTTGTCGCCGATCAGCAGGCTGTCGCATTGGGTGTAGTTCCGGCTGTTCTTGGCCTTGGGGTGCATCGACACCAGCCCGCGATAGGTGTTCTGGGCCTTGCCCGCGCTGATGCCCTTGGACACGATGCGCGACTTGGTGTTCTTGCCCAAATGGATCATCTTGGTGCCGGTATCGGCCTGCTGCATATTGTTGGTGATAGCGATCGAGTAGAACTCACCTTGGCTGTCATCGCCCCGCAGGATGCAGGATGGGTATTTCCAGGTCACGGCACTGCCGGTCTCGACCTGCGTCCACATCACTTTGGACCGGTCGCCCCGACAATCGGCGCGCTTGGTCACGAAGTTGTAGATGCCGCCCTTGCCGTTCTCATCGCCCGGGAACCAGTTCTGGACGGTCGAGTATTTCACCTCGGCGTCTTCTTCGACGATGATCTCGACCACCGCGGCGTGCAGCTGCGCGGTATCACGCTGCGGCGCAGTGCAGCCTTCCAGGTAGGACACGTACGAGCCCTTGTCGGCGATGATCAGCGTCCGCTCGAATTGGCCCGTGTTTTCCGCGTTGATGCGGAAATAGGTGCTCAACTCCATCGGGCAGCGCACGCCGGGCGGCACATAGACGAACGAGCCGTCCGAGAATACGGCCGAGTTCAGCGTGGCGTAAAAATTGTCCGACACCGGAACCACCGAGCCCAAATACTTCTTCACCAGTTCGGGGTGCTCCTTGATCGCCTCGGAGATCGAGCAGAAGATGACGCCGGCCTTCTTCAGCTCGGCTTGGAAGGTCGTGCCCACCGAAACCGAGTCGAACACCGCATCCACGGCGACCTTGCGGCCCTCGGCCGGGGCATCCTCGGCGCCTTCGACGCCTGCCAGAATCATCTGCTCTTTCAGCGGGATACCCAGCTTTTCGTAAGTGGCCAGCAGCTTGGGATCGACTTCGTCCAGAGACTTGGGCTTGGTCTCCATCGACTTGGGCCGGGCATAGTAATACTGGTCCTGAAAGTCGATTTCGGGATAGTGGACCATGGCCCATTTGGGCTCTTCCATCTGGGTCCAGCGCTCGAAGGCCTTCAGACGCCATTCGGTCATCCACTCGGGCTCTTCGTTCTTTTCCGAGATCAGTTTGACGATATCGGGGTTCACGCCCTTGGGCGCGTATTCCATCTCGATATCCGTATCCCACCCGTATTTGTAGGTTCCGACCTCGCGCACCGCGTCAACGGTTTCCTGATCGACACCTTCTTTTACCTGGGTCTGGTCCAAAGCGGCCATGTTCCACCCTCCGTCAGATCACGCGGCCCGCGCGCGATGCTTTTTCTCTTTTTCCAGCCACGTTTCGGCGAAACGTAGCACGTCTTCTTCGCTCGTCTCGGGGCCCAGCGAAACGCGTACTGCGCTGGCTGCCGTGGCCTCGTCATATCCCATCGCGGTCAGTACCGCGCTTGCCTTCACCTTGCCGCTGGAGCAGGCCGAACCGGCGCTGATCGCAAAGCCCGACAGATCCATCTGCATCACCTGCGTTTCGCCCTTCCAGCCGGGCGTCGCAAAGCACAGGGTGTTGGGCAACCGATCCTGATCTTTCCCGACAAAAATAGTAGATTTAGAACCAGCCTCAAGGGCCTTTTCTAGAATATTTCTAAGTTCTGCAACCTTTTCCCAAACCCCGTTTGCCAGATCCCGCACCGCCGCTTCAGCCGCAGCGCCGAACCCCGCGATTCCAATGACATTTTCCGTCCCCGACCGGCGACCCATTTCCTGCCCGCCGCCCTTGATCCGGGCCTCCAGATCCGTACCGCGTTTCATAACCACGGCGCCCACACCCTTTGGCCCGCCCAGCTTGTGCGCCGAGACCAACGCGATCTGCACATCCAGCCAGTTGAACGCGATCGGCAGTTTCCCGAACGCCTGCGTTGCATCGGTGACGGCCAGACCCTTGGGCAAGGCCTGAATGATTCCGGTTTCCGAATTGGCAAGTTGCAACGTGGACCGGGCCGGGTCGGCAACGGTAACAACGCCTTGGCTCGAAACCGGCAAATCCTCGACAGTCCAGGCCCTTACGGCATCATGTTCGATCGCCGCGCCATGCAGGTTGCGCCCTTCCAAGGCCAGCGCCGCGCCTTCGGTCGACCCGGATGTGAACACGATATCGGCCCCGTCCGCCCCAAAGGCCGCCGCAACCTGCGCGCGCGCCTTTTCGATGACGGCCTTGGCCGCTCGCCCCTCGGCATGCACCGAGGACGGGTTCCCGCAGATCTCCATCGCCGCGATCATTGCGTCGCGCGCCTCGGGGCGCAGCGGGGTCGTGGCGTTGTGATCCAGGTAAACACGTCTCATGGACTCACCTTTTCATCCACGGCCACACCCTTCGAGATTCCCAATCCACTCACCGGTCAATCATCCACGACCGAGAACAGCCCAGGCACCGCTGGACACGGCGCAAGGTCGTTCTGGATCACATCGGAGAGGCGTGTCTGGTGCAGGAACACGTAGACATGCGCGCTGAGACTTTCCCACAGGCGGTTGGTCAGCGACTGCGCCCGGCTGCCCGAGGATCCCCCCGAAGCCCCGGCCCCCTTGTGCATGGCATCAACTGTTTCATCCACGGCTGACAGAATCTCGACCACGCGGATCTCCGACGCCGGCCGCGCCAAACGATAGCCGCCGCCCGGCCCGCGCACGGATGCAACCAGATCGGCACGGCGCAGCTTGACGAACAGCTGCTCCAGATAGGGCAGCGAAATGTCCTGACGCTCGGAAATCTCTCCCAGGGTCACCAGCGTGTCGGCGGGCTGAAGCGCGATGTCCGCCAACGCAACCATCGCGTAACGGCCCTTGGTTGACAGCTTCATTCTTCGATCCTCGTGGCTTGAACCGCGTGAAAACATTGACGTCGCCGCGGTCAGTGCGTATCTCCGACTGACAGCGTGTTCACGCTGCGATACTCAATTAGAACCGTTCTAAGGTGCCTGACGATAACCGTCAAGTATATCCCGGCGCCCGCGAGAAAAAGACAGGACAACCGCACACATGCCCGAGGTGATTTTTCCCGGACCTGAAGGCCGACTGGAAGGCCGTTACCACCCCCAAAAGGAAAAAGACGCACCGATCGCCATCGTGCTGCACCCGCACCCCCAGTTCGGCGGGACCATGAACAACAAGGTCGTCTACAACCTGCACTACGCGTTCTACAACATGGGCTTTACGGTCCTGCGCTTCAATTTCCGGGGCGTCGGCCGCAGCCAGGGCGAGTATGACCAGGGAGTCGGAGAACTCAGCGACGCGGCATCGGCGTTGGACTATCTGCAGTCGATGAACAACAACTCGAAACATTGCTGGGTTGCAGGCTTTTCGTTCGGAGCCTGGATCGGCATGCAGTTGCTGATGCGTCGCCCCGAGATCACCGGCTTCATCAGCGTGTCGCCGCCCGCGAACATGTATGATTTTTCGTTCCTTGCCCCCTGCCCCTCGTCCGGGCTGATCATCAACGGAACGGCTGACCGGGTGGCACCGCCGGCGGACACCACCGCACTGGTCGGAAAGCTGCACGAACAGAAGGGTATCACCATCACCCACACCGAGGTTGAAGGAGCCGACCACTTCTTCCAGGGTGAGCACATGGATACGCTGATGACCAACGTGACCGACTACGTCAAACGCCGCCTGACCGAGAACACACGCTGATGTCCGACACCATCACCATTCTCGCGGCGAAACTGGCCGAGGATACGATGAAGGTCATGGACGAAACTGGCCAGGATCGGTTCTACGTCGAAGTCGGTGACGTGCTGGGCGCGGCCTCCCAATCGCTTGAGGAGGCTTTCCTTACCGAAATCCGCGTCCGGTTGGCCGAGCGCAAGGCGCGGCAATTCCTGATCAAGAGGCTGTCGGATCACCGGTCCAAGGTGAAGGCGATCGAAAAGCAATAGGCGCACAAAAAAGGAGCCCGCGGGCTCCTTTTTCGTTGCATTCGTAGCGTTCAAACTGTTGTTGCGCTTGACCTATCAACCAATTTGGCTGCGTCAGTATCGACGGACCCCCCGTCAGCAAGCCACCCAATCGCCACGATTATTGCCGAAGCAAACACGACCGTTTTTGCAAATGTCGTCATGAAACACACTCGTTAAAAAAGTAATCGAAAACGTGGAGTAGTTTACACGCTTTCCGGCCTTGCCATAGTCGGGTTTACCTGACCCTAGGTGAACCAACGAAAGGGGCGGCTGCCTGAATTTCCTTGCGCCGTTTCTGAATTCTGTGCTCAACGTCCCAGCAGATGCATCAAGGGTTCAAGAACCATGCCCCAAGCCTACCTCATCCTCCTTCTCGCCGTTATTGCCGAGACAATCGGAACGACTGCGTTGCAGGCCAGCCAGCAATTCACCCGGTTCTGGCCCTCGGTGCTGGTGGTGGTGGGCTATGGCTTTGCCTTCTACCTGATGGCGCTGACGCTAAAGGTAATGCCCGTCGGCATCGTTTATGCGATCTGGTCCGGGCTTGGCATCGCTCTGATTGCGCTGATCGGCTTTGTGGTTTTCGGCCAACGGCTGGACTGGCCCGCGGTTCTGGGCCTTGCGATGATTCTGGGCGGCATTCTGGTCATCCACCTCTTTTCGCAAACTGCGGGCCACTGATCGCGCGTTAGGGCTGGTAACTTGTGCCGCGCCGCGTTATGCGCGCGGCAACTTCCCGTTCAAAGGCTGACCTCATGGACCTGCGCAACATCGCAATCATCGCTCACGTGGACCACGGTAAAACGACCCTGGTTGACGAGCTACTCAAACAATCCGGTGCATTCCGGGAAAACCAGGCCGTGGCCGAGCGCGCCATGGACAGCAACGACCTGGAACGTGAACGCGGCATCACCATTCTGGCCAAGGCCACCAGTGTCGAGTGGAAAGGCACGCGCATCAACATCGTTGACACCCCCGGCCACGCCGATTTCGGCGGCGAGGTCGAGCGTATCCTCAGCATGGTCGACGGTGTTGTGCTGCTGGTTGATGCCGCCGAAGGCCCGATGCCTCAGACCAAGTTCGTGACCTCGAAGGCGCTGGCGCTGGGTCTGCGTCCGATCGTGGTGCTGAACAAGGTCGACAAGCCCGATGCCGAGCCCGACCGCGCCCTGGACGAATGCTTTGACCTGTTCGCCAACCTCGGCGCCGACGATGACCAGCTGGATTTCCCGGCCATGTACGCCTCGGGGCGGTCGGGCTGGGCTGACATGGAACTGGACGGCCCGCGCAAGGACCTATCCGCCCTGTTCGACTTGGTAGTCGACCACGTTCCCGCCCCCAAACAAGCTGAGCGCAAGGATGAACCCTTCCGCATGTTGGCGACCACTCTGGGCAGCGACCCGTTCATCGGTCGCATCCTGACCGGCCGCGTCGAAAGCGGCACGCTCAAAGCGGGTGACAGCCTCAAAGCGCTCAGCCGTGACGGAAAGCTGATCGAGAATTTCCGGGCCACCAAGATCCTGGCCTTCCGTGGTCTCAGCCAGCAACCGATCGACGTTGCCGAAGCGGGCGACATCGTAACCATCGCAGGCATGAGCAAGGCCACCGTTGCGGATTCGCTGGTGGCGCCCCAGGTGGACGAGGCCCTGCCCGCCCAGCCGATTGACCCTCCGACCATCACCGTCACCTTCGGCATCAACGACTCGCCGCTGGCGGGGCGTGACGGCAAGAAGGTCCAGTCGCGCGTCATCCGCGACCGCCTGATGAAAGAGGCCGAATCGAACGTGGCCATCCAGATCACGGACACCCCCGGCGGCGAAGCCTTCGAGGTTGCGGGCCGCGGTGAATTGCAGATGGGCGTTCTGATCGAGAACATGCGTCGCGAAGGGTTCGAGCTCAGCATCTCGCGCCCGCAGGTTCTGTTCCGCGAGGAAGACGGCCAACGCCTGGAGCCCATCGAGGAAGTCACCATCGACGTGGATGACGAATTCTCGGGCGCAGTCATCGAAAAGGTGACAGGCGCGCGCAAGGGCGAGTTGGTTGAGATGCGCCCCGCCGGAGTTGGCAAAACCCGCATCATCGCGCATGTCCCGTCGCGTGGCCTGATCGGCTATCACGGTGAATTCCTGACCGACACCCGCGGCACCGGCGTTCTGAACCGCGTGTTCCACGGCTGGGCACCGCACAAGGGCCCGATCCCCGGACGGCGCGCCGGCGTTCTGATCTCGATGGAGAACGGACAGGCCGTCGCATACGCGCTGTGGAACCTGGAAGAGCGTGGGCGGATGTTCGTCGGCCCCCAGACCGATGTGTATCAGGGCATGATCATCGGCGAACATTCGCGGGACAATGACCTTGAGGTGAACCCGCTGAAGGGCAAGAAGCTGACCAACGTGCGCGCCAGCGGTTCGGACGATGCCGTTCGCCTGACACCGCATGTCCAGTTCTCGCTGGAGGAGGCCATCGCCTACATCGACGACGATGAGCTGGTCGAAGTAACCCCGAACGCGATCCGATTGAGAAAGCGGTTCCTTGACCCGCACGAACGCAAGCGTATGGCCAAGTCAGCCTGACCCCCGGTCCGTTCGATTTTGGACGGGTCGGAAACAATGGCGCGAATGTGACATTTTTGCGTCCATCTGAAACAGTGTTTTCTCAGGGAAGCCATGAATGGATCATGGCTTCCCTTTTGTTTTGCCTGCAATTTCACCCATAAGATGAATTAATTCCGCATTGCTATCGCGGTGTTGCCCTTGAAAATGCGACGTGATAGGGGTGTATTTGTGTTCAAAGTATGTCATCGCCAGGTTGTTCGGTGATGAGTTTAACGAGTGTAAGGAGGCGCAATATGCGCATCAAATCCCGTCTACTGACAATAGTATTTGCTTCAGCTTCATTGCCGCTGATGTCCGGCGGGCCTGTTGTCGCCGCTGACAAATGTACGATCCAGACCGCCCGGCAGTCGGTTTCCACAGAAACCCTGTGTGCCTGTACGGTCGTGGATGCACGGATGCTGCGTTACATCCAGCGTCGCGCCGATTTTGAAGACATTCTTGCACGCACTTTGCAGACCTGCCCGGCCTTTGCGGCCGTGTTGACGGATTTCCCGACCGCTTCGATTGGTACAGTCGAACAAAGATCCGGCGACGGCCCTTCGAACCCGGGTGGTAGTTCTTCGGGCGGCAGCTCGAGCGGTGGGAGTTCCTCTGGCGGAAGCGGCGTTACCCCAACCGGTGGCGGCAGCTCCAGCGGTGGTAGCTCCAGCGGCGGCTCCAGCGGTGGCAATCCTGCACCGCCAGCGCCTCCAGGGGGGTCTGGTGGCAGCTCAAGCGGTGGTTCCGGTGACGGAGGTGGCAGCTCGAGCGGCGGCAGCTCAAGCGGTGGCTCCGGCGACGGCGGTGGCAGCTCGAGCGGCGGCAGCTCCAGCGGTGGGTCCGGCGACGGTGGAGGCAGCTCGAGCGGCGGCAGCTCCAGCGGTGGCTCTGGCGACGGCGGCGGCTCCGGCGACGGTGGCGGCTCCGGTGACGGTGGCGGCTCCGGTGACGGCGGCGGCTCCGGTGACGGCGGCGGCTCCGGTGACGGCGGCGGCTCCGGTGACGGCGGCGGCTCCGGTGACGGCGGCGGCTCCGGTGACGGCGGCGGCTCCGGTGACGGCGGCGGCTCCGGTGATGGTGGCGGCTCCGGTGATGGTGGCGGCTCCGGTGACGGTGGCGGCTCCGGCGACGGTGGCGGCTCCGGCGACGGTGGCGGCTCCGGTGACGGTGGCGGCTCCGGCGACGGTGGCGGCTCCGGCGACGGTGGCGGCTCCGGCGACGGTGGCGGCTCCGGCGACGGTGGATCCGGAGGCGGCGATAGCGGCGGCTCAAGCGGCGGCAACGGTAACGGCGGCGGCGTTAACGGTAATAATGGCGGTGGAAATGGACCCGAAGGCGCAAGCCCTGGTCAGGGCAACAACGCCAACAATGACGAGGACTAACCGCCTGTGGTCGTGATGCCACGTTTCAGTGGCAATCTGGCATACAAATGAAAAAGGGCGATGAATTCATCGCCCTTTTTTTGCTGGAGCCTTCAAGAAACTCAAATCGCTGTGGCTTCTTAGCTTCGCCCGTAAATCCCAACCCAACGCTGGGGCTGTTTCGGAT
Source organism: Ruegeria sp. B32 (assembly GCF_025141855.1). NCBI lineage: Bacteria > Pseudomonadati > Pseudomonadota > Alphaproteobacteria > Rhodobacterales > Roseobacteraceae > Ruegeria > Ruegeria sp. B32. The sequence goes on from NZ_CP081106.1 coordinate 1,662,272, forward strand.
CCTGCATCCGCAGGAACAAATAGCGTGTGGCCGACCAGGGTTTGATCCGATTGGTCAGGTTGTCCAGCACGAGATCACCTTGATTGGAGCGGTAAACCAGAACCGCGTGGGGGCCGCGGCGGGTATCCAGAACGGTCGCCAGCAAAAGCTTGTTGGGATCAATTCCAGCCTTGATCAGGTCACGCTTTTTCAGCAGCGCAAAATCCTCGCAATCACCGCCGCGCGATGTTGGCAGGGCCCAACGCTCCCGCGTCTTGTACTGCACTTGGTCCGTGACCTCACGCGTTGTCGCATTGACCTGGGCATTGATTTGCTTGACCAGTCGCAGTTCCTGATGGCTGGGCAGCGAAACCGACTTCTTGTTCGCACAAGCCCAGGCATACTGGCGGCACAAGGTCCGTGCGCCCGACGGCGGTGGCGAAGCCGAAAACCCCGAAATGAAAGCTGTCTCTGAAGCGCTGGCTTGTCCTGTCGCAAGAACGGCACCGCCGATCACTCCCAACACACCCAGAGCCAGTGTGGCCTTGCTGGCCGCGCGACTTGCCACTGTGTTGAGCCTGTCCAAAACCCGTTTCATGCCTGTCCCTCGATCCCATACGTTCGACTGACTGCCGCTTCTGAGGACCATATTCTGCTTTTGGAAACTATCCGTTAACAGACTGGCTCTGGCAATCCTCGGTCAGGTTGTCGGCAAAAAACGGCGGAAATTCGTAACTCAATATGACCTTTTCCGCGCAAGAAAATGGCGAAGCCTGACACAATTAGAGGTAGAACGTCATAGTTTCGCCGCCACAAAAAAGCTCAACTCATTGAAAGTATGAGGGAAATTTTGTTGCGGGACGTGATCACTGGAACACTATCGGCCCAATTACAGGATCGGCGTCGCAACTTTGGCTGACGTTGCGTCACCCAAAGCGGGTTCCGGAGCCAATCCAAGACCGGCTCCGGTTGATTCTCACTCGGTCGTTTCGACGACCAGCAATTCGCGCTCACTTGCGCCCCGGGCGTGGCTCAGGGCTTCTTGGTATTCAGCCGAGTTGTAACAGGCGACGGCGGCTTCAACCGACGGGAACTTCGCCACGACATTGCGGGGCCGCTCTTTGCCTTCCAGTTGGACATAGCGTCCTGCACGGGCAATGAACGTGCCCCCATGTTTGGAAATGGCCGGGCCGGCAAGCTCGGCGTATTTGCCATAAGCTTCGGCATCAGTAACCGTGACATGTGCAATCCAGAGTGCTGGCATCTTATCCTCCCAAAACCTCTTCCGCGGCCTTGATGGCCGCCGCGGCGTTGGCGGCATCGCGACCACCGCCCTGCGCCATGTCGGGACGCCCGCCGCCGCCCTTGCCGCCCAGTTCCTGCACGGCGGCCTTGACCAGATCGACGGCCGATATCGACTGCGTCAGGTCGCTTGTGACACCGGCAGCAACTGCAGCCTTGCCGCCCGTGTCGGCGATCAGAAGAACGGCGCCCGATCCCAGCCGCGCTTTGTGCTCATCAATGAGGGCCGGCAGATCCTTGCCCGACACACCATTCAGAGCCTGTGCCAGGAACTTGACGCCGTTGATCTCTTTGGCTTCCGCGCCGCCGCCTTGACCGGCTCCACCGGCCATCGCCAGATCGCGGCGCAGCTGCGCCACTTCGTTCTGCAACGACTTGCGCTCGTCCAGCAGAGCTTTGATGCGATCGACGACATCATCCGGCTGCGCCTTCAACTCGGCAGCAATCTGGCCAAGCCACCGATCCTGCTCGGTCAAGTACCGCAATGCAGAGTCCCCGGTCAGAGCCTCGATCCGCCGCACGCCCGCGCTGCTTGCACTGTCACCCAGAATGACAAAGGTCCCGATATCTCCTGTCTGGCGCACATGCGTACCGCCACACAATTCGATCGACCAGGTTTGGCCGTCATGGCCCTTGCCGGTCTGGGCCTTGCCCATCGAGACGACCCGGACTTCGTCGCCGTATTTCTCACCGAACAACGCCTGTGCCCCCAAGGCGCGGGCATCGTCCGGGGTCATGATACGGGTTTCGACCGTCGAGTTCTGACGAATGAACTCATTCACCTCGCGTTCCACGGTCTGCAACTCAGCCTGTGTCAGCGCTTTGGCGTGGCTGAAATCAAACCGCAGACGGTCGGCAGCATTCAACGATCCGCGCTGTGCAACATGATCGCCAAGCGTTTCTCGCAGCGCTTCGTGCAGTAGGTGGGTCGCCGAGTGGTTCGCTCGGATGGCCGAGCGCCGGGCGTGATCGACTTCGAGCTCGACGGCATCACCTTTGGCGATCGCACCGCTGTCCACGACGATCTTGTGTGCATAGACCTTGCCATCCGCGAACTTCCTGGTGTCTTCGACCGTCGCGCTCTGGGTGCGGTCTTCAAGACGCCGGATGCTGCCGGAATCGCCAACTTGGCCACCGGCCTCGCCGTAGAAGGGTGTCTGGTTTACGACCACCCAGCCGGATCCGCCCTGCTCGATACGGTCCACAAGGTCACCGTCGACCACCAGAGCCACAACCTGACCCTCGGCCATTTCGGTTTCGTAGCCCAGGAAATCGGTCGCACCGCTTGCGTCCAGTATGTCGAACCAGACCGCCTGATCTGCTGCCTCGCCCGAACCAGCCCAGGCGGCGCGCGCCTTCGCCTTCTGCTCGGCCATGGCGGTGTCGAACCCGGCGGTATCAACCGTCCGACCTTTCTCGCGCAGGGCATCCTGGGTCAGGTCAAGCGGGAAGCCATAGGTGTCATACAGCTTGAAGGCGGCATCCCCGGGCAGTGGCGCCCCATCCGGCAGGCCCGCCACTTCGTCATCCAGCAGCTTGAGCCCCCGGTCCAACGTCTGCTTGAACCGGGTTTCCTCCAACAACAACGTCTCTTCGATCAGAGCCTGAGCACGACCCAGCTCGGAATACTGCGCGCCCATCAATTGAACCAGTGTCGGAACAAGTTTGTGCATGACCGGATCCTTGGCGCCCAGAAGATGCGCGTGGCGCATGGCCCGGCGCATGATCCGGCGCAGGACATAACCGCGACCATCATTCGAGGGCATGACCCCGTCTGCAATCAGGAACGAGGTCGACCGCAAGTGGTCGGCAATCACCCGATGGTGCACATTCTGATTGCCATAGGGGTCCACATGCGTGACTTCGGCCGAGGCCTCGATCAGTGTCTTGAAAAGGTCGGTGTCATAGTTGTCATGGCTGCCCTGCAGCAACGCGCCGATCCGTTCCAGACCCATGCCGGTATCGATCGACTGCATGTCCAGTTCACGCATCGAGCCGTCTTCGAACTGCTCGTTCTGCATGAAAACGATGTTCCAGATCTCGATGAACCGGTCACCGTCTTCCTCGGCCGATCCCGGAGGTCCGCCCCAGATGTGGTCGCCGTGATCATAGAAGATCTCGGTACAGGGGCCGCAGGGACCGGTCGGGCCCATTTGCCAGAAATTGTCGCTGGTGGCGATGCGGATGATCCGGTCTTCGGGGACGCCGACTTTCTTCCAGATTTCAAACGCCTCGTCATCGGTATGATAGACCGTCGTCAGCAGACGGTTCTTGTCGATCCCGAACTCCTTGGTGATCAACTCCCAAGCGAACGGAATCGCTTCCGATTTGAAATAATCGCCGAACGAGAAGTTGCCCAGCATCTCGAAGAACGTGTGGTGGCGGGCCGTGTAACCGACATTGTCCAGGTCGTTGTGCTTGCCGCCGGCGCGCACGCATTTCTGCGCCGTGGTAGCACGTGTGTAGTCGCGGGTCTCAAGGCCGGTGAACAGGTTCTTGAACTGCACCATGCCCGAGTTAACGAACATCAGCGTCGGGTCGTTGCGCGGCACAAGCGGGCTCGACGCGACCACTTCGTGCCCTTGTTTGGCAAAGTAGTTCAGAAAGGTTGAGCGGATATCGTTCAGCGTGGGCATTGGGCTCTCTCAGCGCGCATTCATGATCTATCGCGACGGTTTAGCCCCCTGTCCGCCGATAGTCCACAGGATTGCTGCACCGCAAACGAAACAAGGTGAACCCGAAGGCTCACCTTGCCAGTGTTCTCTCGGATCTTCCGATCAGGCTTCGAGGATATCATCCTCATCCGCCGCAGGCGGCATGTCGAAATCAAGTCCGTGCGCGGCACGGATCTTATCCTCGATTTCCAGCGCAACCCGACTGTTGTCCCGCAGGTATTGCTTGGCGTTTTCACGCCCCTGCCCGATCCGCTCATCCCCATAGCTGAACCACGAGCCGGACTTTTCGACCACACCGGCTTTGACGCCAAGATCCAGCAGTTCGCCCATCTTGCTGATGCCCTCACCATACATGATGTCGAATTCCACCTGCTTGAACGGCGGGGCCACCTTGTTCTTGACCACCTTCACGCGGGTCTGGTTACCGACCACCTCATCGCGGTCCTTGATCGCGCCGATGCGGCGGATGTCCAGACGGACCGAGCTGTAGAATTTCAGGGCGTTGCCCCCGGTCGTAGTTTCCGGGCTGCCGAACATGACGCCGATCTTCATGCGGATCTGGTTGATGAAAATCACCATGCAGTTGCTGCGGGCGATCGAGCCGGTCAGTTTGCGCATCGCCTGGCTCATCAGCCGGGCCTGCACACCCACATTGCTGTCGCCCATGTCGCCTTCCAGCTCGGATTTCGGCGTCAGCGCCGCCACCGAGTCCACAACGACCATGTTGACCGCCCCGGAACGCACCAGCGTATCGGTGATTTCCAGCGCCTGCTCACCCGTGTCGGGCTGCGAGATCAGCAGTTCATCCAGATCCACCCCCAGCTTGCGGGCGTATTGCGGGTCCAGCGCATGTTCCGCATCGACAAATGCACAGACGCCGCCGCGTTTCTGCTGCTCTGCGATACAATGCAGGGTCAGGGTCGTCTTGCCCGAGCTTTCCGGGCCGTAGATTTCGACAATCCGACCCATCGGAAGTCCGCCGATACCAAGGGCTATATCCAGCCCAAGCGACCCGGTCGAACTGGCTTCGATCTCCTGCCGGGCGCCATCGCCCAGCTTCATGATCGAGCCCTTGCCGAACTGCCGCTCGATCTGCGCCAACGCGCTGTCCAGCGCCTTTTGCTTGTCGGGGTTTTTCTTGTCGTTCATTGTCAGAAGATCCGCCATTGTCCTGTCGCCTTCCCTTTTGTCACACCCATCACCGGGCGGCAATCGCTGCTTTGTTCGCCTCTTGTTCCTTATGAGATCAAAAGAAGAACATTTCAACAAAAACTTTCATTCCTTACCTTTGGATGAAGAGGTTAAAGAGTCGTTTATTCTGATCTCGAAACTGCTCAATCATGCCCAAGGCTCTGTCTTTGCAATGAAACTTTGCTTGCACAGGCTGGCGATTTTGTGCGGAAGCAATTGACCTCGGCCGCCGGGGCGGACAATCATGTGGCACGACAGCCTTCGGCGCAGGAAAGACATGAAATGCTGATCTTCTTCAAGGAACGCCTTGCGCTTCTGTCCCTGCCCAAAACCGGAAGCACCGCCTACCAAGTCGCGTTGCGGGACCGGGCGGATATCGTGGTGTCGGGTCCACCGGATCTGAAACATGCGCCGGTGCGTCGCTACGACCGTTTCTTCCAGAACATTTTCCGCAAGATGTACGACACGGAAATGGAAATCATGGCCGTCGTGCGCGAACCCGTCGATTGGCTGGGCAGCTGGTATCGGTACAGGACGCGCACCGAATTGACGGGCCACCCGCATTCGACCGACGGCATGTCTTTCGACAAGTTTGTCCAAGCTTATATGCAGTCGCCCCGTCCCGCGTTTGCCGATGTCGGCAGCCAAACTGAATTCTTCCGGACCCGCAGCAACGGCGCTGGTGCTTCGCATATCTTTCGCTACGAACACCAGGACGAGATTCTGGACTTCCTTCAAGATCGACTGAACGCCCGGATCGATCTGACCCGCGAAAATGTATCGCCCAAGCGGGAACTGATACTTTCGGACCAGACCATGGATACATTCCGCAAGGCTCATGCCGCCGAGTTTCGTCTGCATCAGCAGGCGCGTTAGTTGAGGTGTTGGAACACCGCCTCGGTCAATTGTGTCAGTGAAAAAGGCTTGGGCAGGAAGGTCGAGTTTCTGATTTCCGGCCCAGCGTCCCCAAACGCGCCTTCGGTATAGCCCGACATGAAGACCACCCGCACATCTGGCCGGCTTTCCAGCGCCTTGGCAACCCAGGTTGGACCATCCATTCCGGGCATGACCACGTCCGTGACGAAGACGTCGACGTGCAGGTTCTGATCCGCAAGAATGCGCAACGCGTCCTCGGCCGAGCCCGCCTCAAAGACGGTATAGCCCTTGAGGCGCAAGGCACGGGTGGCAAAGGCGCGTACCGGCGCCTCATCCTCGACCAGCAAAACGACACCTTCGCCTTGATGCGCGTTCGGTTCCGGTTGTGCCGGCGGTTCGATCGCAACCTCGGTGTCCCGTGCCAAGCAGACCGGCAGCATGACGTTGAATTCGGTCCCACGCCCTTCGGTGCTGTCCACGAAGATGAAGCCGCCGGTTTGCTTGACGATGCCATAGACCGTCGACAAACCCAGACCGGTCCCCTCGCCTGTCCGTTTGGTCGTGTAGAAGGGTTCGAATATCTTCTGCAGCTTGTCTGACGGAATACCGACGCCACTGTCGATGACCTTGACCGAAACATATTCACCCACCGGAACCGTCGCTCTGTCCCGCATCAGCGGCTCGGTCAAAGAAAACACCTCGGTTTCGATACGGATTTCTCCGCCGTCGGGCATCGCATCGCGCGCGTTCACCACAAGGTTCATGATGACCTGTTCCAACTGCCTCTTGTCTGCGCGAACGGGCTTGAGAACCGGATCATGACTGAGGATCAACTTGACCTTCTCGCCCACCAGGCGGTTCAACAAGTGGATCAGGTCGGAAATGGTATCGCGCAGATCCAGTACTTCGGGTCGCAGAGTCTGTTTTCGGGAAAAGGCCAGCAACTGGCTGACCAACGCAGCGGCCCGGTTGGCATTCTGGTTTATCTGGACGAGATCGCCGTAGTTCGGATCACTTTGATCATGGCGCAACAGAAGCAGGTCGCAATGTCCGGAAATGGCGGTCAGCAGGTTGTTGAAATCATGCGCCACGCCGCCCGCCAACTGCCCGACCGCCTGCATCTTTTGCCCCTGGACGAACTGCGCCTCCAGCGTCTTGAGTTCGGTCGCGTCGTTCAGAACGGCAACAAGGCGCACCTCACCGTTCTTGACGATGCGGGTCAGGGTCAGTTGCACGAAGACCTCTCGGTCCTTTCCACCCAGCCGCAGGAATTCGGAACGTGGTGGCCCATCGCACGCGGCGACCTGAAGCAGCCAGTCCCGCAAGGGTTGCCCCAATCCGCTCAGAATCGTGTCGATATTGGTCTGACCAAGTTCAACATCACCGATCAGTTTGCGCGCCAACCGATTGGCATCCAGAATCTCACCGCCCGGAGCGAGGTGCATCATGGGCACCGGGACGTCGGCGAAAGTCGTGGTCCACTGATCTGCAGGCGCGTCGTCAAGCAAAACCAGCGCTATATCCCGGCCCGCGCTGGTTTTTTGAACCTCGCAGACGAGTACCCGCCGCGAACCTTCTTGAGCAGGTAGGCGCAGAGCCGTTTCACCGGATATGACCTCCGGCGTCAGAGCCTCGGCCGCGCCCACTTCGCTGCCTCGGAGCATCGCCTCGGCGGCGGCATTCATGTTCAGGACCACGTCATTTCGCCCGAGCGTCACGATTGGAAGCGAAGCATACGCCCAAGGTTGCCGACCCGAGGCCTTGATCCGCCACAGGTACAGATCATCGCCAAGGTCGATCGCCAGAACTGGAATTGTCGTACCCTTTGTCACGATGTCTTCTGCCGCGCGCCCTTCGACTTGCGCCAATGACTGCATCCGAACCAGTATCGCCGCAGGATTGGCGAAAACGGACCGCAAACACATGTCCAGCCTTGCGCCTGTCGAGGCGTTGAACCTGTCCCGCGCTGCGGAGTTCACGATCAGCACCCGCCCGTTGGCATCCGTGATGAAACCCGGAGCGGGCTCTTTTTCCAGAAACGATGCGAGAATGGTTTGCGCCTGTTTGTCAACGCGGTACGAGAACCATCCGCGCAACAGAACAAACGCGCCAACGGCCAGAAAAGACCCTCCAACTGCCAGCAGGCCAGAAACCAACTGAGGTGAGATCGGAAAGAGCTGTGCGAGAATGACCAACAAAAGCGCGACACCGACCAGAGAAATGGCCCGCGACCAGCTGGGAAAGTGTCGCCCGGTCAAGCTTGACGTAAATTGAGCGACTTCGGTCATCAACAACTCGATTCAAAATCAATCCAGGGCATTTCGTGGCACAAAGAGTTAATATCCGCTCAAGGAATCCAGCGGGTATTCTCCTTTAAGTTGTTTTCAGCGTATTAGCGTCGCGTCAAGTGGGCGGAATAGAAGCCGTCGGTGCCGTGTACAACCTGCCACAATCGGCTGAACGTGCATTGCCATTCCGGATGCGACGACAGGAACGTGTCTATGACGCCTCTGTTTTCGACATCCAGAATCGAACAGGTGGCGTAGGCCAATACACCGTCATCACAGACGAGGGGTGCGGCTGCGTCCAGAATGGACAATTGTGTCTGAGGCAACTGGGTCAATTGCTCGGGCGTCAATGCCCATTTGCCCGCAGGTGCGCGCCGCCACGAGCCGCTCCCGGAACAGGGGGCGTCAGTCAGCACCAGGTCAAACGGGCCGTGTTCTTCCAGGTCATCCGTAGACAGGATGGAAATGCGCGCTCCCGCCCGTCGTGCTCGGTCAGGAAGGTCACGCATGCGCCCGGGATTGGCGTCATGGGCGAAGACTTCGACACCGCCAGAGGCGGCCATGGCCAACGCCTTGCCGCCACCCCCGGCACAATAGTCCAGAACCCTCATGCCGGGTCTTAGGTTCAATGCAGCAACGACAGCCTGGCTCGCCGCATCCTGCAACTCGACCAAGCCGTCACGATAGCTTTGGGATTGCGAAACCTTCCGGGCACCATCGACGACTTCAAGCGCCGTCTCGCAGGCCGGGTGCGGCGCAGTGGAAATCCCTTCCCGCGCCAGCGCATCCACCGCCTCTTGCATGCTCGTGCGGGCCAAATTGACCCGCAGGTGAACCGGAGCGCGTGATTGCAGCGCGGTGGCGGCCTCTCTGGCATTTTCACCAAGCGACCGCTCGAAGACCGGCCAAAGCCACTCGGGAATATCAAGCTGTTCGGCTTCCGTTTCGAATGGACGTCCGACCTCGTCCGCCGTGACGGGGTCTGGGGCGTGACCAACTCCGCTGAACAGATCGACCGGGTCTTGGCCCCGGGACCGCAGAGCGCCCAACATCAGGCCTCGCCCCGTCCTTGCACCGCCGATCGCAGCGTAAGACCGAAGATGCCGAAGCGCGTCAAAGACATGGTCGCGGATCGCCGCCCTGTCCTTCGATCCCGCAAAACGGCTGCGCCGCGCCCATCCCGTCAACGCTTTCTCGGCGGGAGTTCCGCCCAGAAAATCGTCTAGGATTTCGATAGCGGCCTGAACGCGCGCGCCTGGGGTCATGTCGAGGTCCTGAGTCCGACGGAAACCGTCACATCACGCGGTAGTTTGGGCTTTCGCGGGTGATCTGTACGTCATGCACGTGGCTTTCCTTCAGACCCGCTCCGGTGATCTTCACGAACTGACAATTGCGGCGCATTTCATCGACGGTCGCGCAGCCGGTATAGCCCATGGCCGCACGCAGACCGCCGACCAGTTGATGAACGACAGCGCTGGCCGAGCCCTTGTAAGGCACCTGCCCCTCGATCCCTTCGGGCACCAGCTTGTCATTGGCGGCATCCTTCTGGAAATAGCGATCGGCCGAGCCGCGCGCCATCGCGCCCAGGCTGCCCATGCCGCGGTAGGATTTGAAAGAGCGGCCCTGATACAGGATCACCTCGCCCGGGCTTTCATCGGTGCCGGCGATCATCGAGCCAACCATGGCGCAGGACGCGCCCGCCGCGATGGCCTTGGCGAAATCGCCCGAGAACTTGATGCCGCCATCGGCGATGACCGGTACGTCACCGGCCGCAGCCGAGCAATCCATGATTGCCGTCAACTGGGGCACGCCGACACCGGCCACCATGCGCGTGGTGCAGATCGAGCCCGGCCCGATCCCGACCTTCACCGCATCGGCACCGGCGTCGATCAGGGCCTTGGTCGCGTCGCCCGTTGCGACGTTGCCCGCGATGATCTGCACTTCGTTCGACAGGGCCTTGATCCGCTTCACTGCGTCCAGCACCCCTTGGGAATGGCCGTGCGCCGTGTCGACCACGATGATGTCGACGCCAGAGTCGACAAGTTGCTCGGACCGTTCAAAGCCGGCATCGCCAACCGACGTGGCCGCCGCAACCCGCAGCCGACCCAGATGGTCTTTGCAGGCCGTGGGGTTCAGCACCGCTTGCTCCGTATCCTTCAAGGTCAGCAGACCGGTCAGTTTGCCCGATCCGTCGACGACCAGCAGCTTTTCAATCCGGCGAGCCTTCATCAGGCTCTTTGCCTCTTCCAGGTCGGCCGGCTCCTGCAGCATCGCCAGATTATCCGTGGTCATCATCGCGCGGATCGGCTGGTCGTCCGACGTGGCAAAACGCATGTCGCGGTTGGTCACGATGCCCACGACGCGGCCGTCGTCATCCACCACCGGGAAGCCGGTGAAGTTGTAGCGCTCGACCAAGGCCTTGGCATCGGCCAGCGTTTGATCGGCGCGCAGGGTGACTGGGTTGTAGACGATGCCGGATTCGAAGCGTTTGACCCGGCGCACCTCACGCGATTGCTCCTCGACGGTCAGGTTCTTGTGGATCACCCCAATGCCCCCGGCCTGGGCCATTGCGATGGCCATCCGCGCCTCGGTCACCGTGTCCATGGCCGAGCTGAGCAGCGGTATGTTCATGGTGATCGCGCGCGTCACGCGCGTCGACGTGTCCGCCGTTGCCGGCAGCACCGACGAGGCCGCCGGAACCAAAAGAACGTCATCAAAGGTGAGTGCCTCACGAATCTGCATCTGCTAACCCCATGCAAAACCCCGTTTGGCGGTGACCCTATTGCATGGTTTCGACCAAAGGAAAAGCCCCTGCCCCAACTTGTTCGCCCACAAACCGCCGCGATGGCGCGGAAAACGACGCAAGCCGCGCAAAACCTGCCGCGGATTGGCCTTTCCCTTTGCCGCGAAACCCATATCTTGCCGCCATACGCGCGAACACCAAAAAGGCATCCGTCATGACCACCGATCCCCTTGTCGTCTTTACCCCTTCGGGCAAACGCGGACATTTCCCCGTTGGCACTCCGATCCTGACGGCGGCCCGGCAACTGGGGGTCGATCTGGATTCGGTCTGCGGTGGGCGCGGGATCTGCTCGAAATGCCAGATCACGCCCAGCTATGGCGAGTTTCCCAAACACGGCGTCACGGTCCGCGAAGACGCGTTGAGCGAATGGAACGCGGTCGAGCAGCGCTATGACGACAAGCGCGGTCTGAAACCGGGCCGGCGGCTGGGCTGTCAGGCCACCGTTCAAGGCGACGTGGTGATCGACGTTCCACCCGAAAGCCAGGTTCACCGCCAGGTGGTGCGCAAGGCCGCCGCCGCGCGCGCCATCACGATGGACCCGGCCACGCGCCTTTATTTCGTGGTGGTCGAAGAACCCGATATGCACTCGCCCACCGGCGATCTGGAACGTCTGGAGCGCGCCCTGCGCGAGCAGTGGCAGATCGACGCCATCACCGCCGACCTGTCGCTTCTGTCCAAACTGCAGCCGACCCTGCGCAAAGGCAAGTGGGAGGTCACGGTCGCCCTGCACAAGGGCCACAAGGACAGCGTGGCGCGCATCGTCGAAATCTGGCCCGGACTGCACGAAAACGGGCTGTACGGGCTGGCCATCGATTTGGGCTCGACCACCATCGCCGCGCATCTGACCGATCTGGACACCGGTGAGGTCAAGGCCTCGTCGGGACTGATGAACCCGCAGATCCGGTTCGGCGAAGACCTCATGAGCCGTGTGTCGTACGCGATGATGAACCCCGGCGGTGATCAGGAGATGACCCGGGCCGTGCGCGAGGCGATCAACGATCTGGTCACCTCGATCGCCGACGAGGCAGGGATCGACCCGGCCCTGATCGTGGAAACCGTGTTCGTCTGCAACCCGGTCATGCACCATCTTCTGCTGGGTCTGGACCCGGTTGAACTGGGCCAGGCGCCGTTTGCGCTGGCCACGTCGGAAAGCGTCACGCTGCCCGCACGCGAGATGGATCTGACCACGATGAACCCCCGTGCGCAGGTCTACATCCTGCCCTGCATCGCGGGCCATGTGGGAGCCGACTGCGCCGCCGTGGCGCTGAGCGAAGAACCGGGCAAGTCGCAGGATCTGGTTTTGATCGTGGACGTCGGAACCAATGCCGAGATCCTGCTGGGCAACACGACCCGCGTGCTGGCTTGTTCCTCGCCCACCGGACCGGCTTTCGAAGGTGCGCAGATCAGCTCGGGCCAGCGTGCCGCGCCCGGCGCGATCGAGCGCATTCAAATCGACCCCGTGACCAAGGAACCCCGGTTCCGGGTGATCGGCTCGGACAAGTGGTCGGACGAAGACGGGTTCGAGGCCGACATCGCCACCACCGGCATCACCGGCATCTGCGGGTCGGGCATCATCGAGGCGGTGGCCGAAATGCGCATGGCCGGCCTGCTGGACGAGAGCGGCCTGATCGGCTCGGCCGAACAGACCGGCAGCAGCCGCTGCATCCCCGAGGGACGCACTCATTCCTACCTGATCCATGACGCCAGCGCCGAGGGCGGCTCGCGCATCACCGTGACCCAAGGCGACATCCGGGCGATCCAGCTGGCGAAATCCGCGCTCTATGCCGGGGCGCGGCTGCTGATGGACGAGATGGGCGTGGACAAGGTCGATCGCGTGGTGCTGGCCGGAGCGTTCGGTGCCCATATCTCGACCAAACACGCGATGGTTCTGGGCATGATCCCCGACGCGCCGCTGGACAAGGTCCAAAGCGCCGGCAACGCCGCCGGTACCGGCGCGCGCATCGCGTTGTGCAACATCGCTGCCCGGGCCGAGATCGAACGCGTGGTGCGCGAGATCACCAAGGTCGAAACCGCGATCGAGCCGAAATTTCAGGAGCATTTCGTGGCCGCCAACGCGATCCCGCACAAGACCGACCCGTTCCCGGAACTGGCCAAGATCGTCACCCTGCCCACCCCGTCTTTTAACACCGGAGGCGACACGGAAAAAACTGGCCGTCGTCGCCGCAGAAAGGCATAGTCCGAAAAACTGCGGAGGACCCCATGCAAACAGCAAACGAAGATCAGGCTGAATACTGGGGCAACTCCGAATCCGGCACCAAGTGGCTGACTTTTGAGGACAAACTGGATCACATGCTGGCACCGGTTCTGGACCTCGTTCTGGAACAGGCCGAACTGGAACCCGGAATGCGCGTGCTGGACATCGGCTGCGGGACCGGCGCCAGCACCATCGCGGCCGCCCAGCGTGTCGGACCGCAGGGCCATGTTCTTGGCGGCGACATTTCTGAGCCGTTCCTAAGCCGAGCGCGGGAAAGGGCCTTTTCCGCGGGTGTTGAAAACGTCGATTTCCAATGCGTCGACGCTCAGGTCGCCCGGTTCCCCGAGGGCGCGTTCGACGCTGCGATATCGCGGTTCGGTGTCATGTTCTTTCAGGATTCGGTTGCGGCGTTCGCCAACATCGCCAAGGCTCTGGCCCCCGGCGGACAAATGACTTTTGCCGCATGGGGACCTCTGGCTGACAATCCCTGGTTCAGGATTCCCCACATGGCCGCCACATCGCATCTGGGCCACCCACCAAAATATGGTCGGTACGCACCGGGACCACTGGCCTTTCATGACATCGACCATGTGACCGGCATGATGGCAACGGCGGGTTTGGATGACATCTTCGCCAACCCCGTAAGCCTCCGACTACCGGGGCTTGGATCGGTGGAGGCCACCGCTGAGCTTTGCACCCGGGTCGGGCCGGCCGCGCGCGTGATAGCGCATTTTAAAGGCGATGAGGCCGACGAACGAAAAATCCAGAGCGCCGTGGCCCAGGAGTTTTCGAGTTTTCAAACGGCAGATGGGTTTGGCATCCCGGCAGTCATCAACGTCTTTCAGGCCCGTAAGCCCTCCTGAAATACCAGAGCGTGTCGCCCTTGGCCAATCACACCCGCTGACTGTTATTGTTTCTGATCGTCAACTCTTTTCAGCCTTTTGAGCCTAATTGTCTGCGTTTTTGCCAGTGTTTTTCTCACCATCCGGAAACTTAATAAGATTCTTGGTGATTTTTGCGTAAAAATCGTAAAATATGAATGTATTGGGCAGAGTAATTCAAATCTACAGAAGCCGCTGAACCGGCTCGCTTTAGTGAGTAAGACGTTTACCAGTTGGTGCTATATGGACAGGGGGATGGGCCGTGCAGGTGCGTGGCTACCGAACACGCAACACACACGTGCATTGATCAGTTTCATTCAATGGAGCCAGGGCGGAGTGGTTCTGGACGCTGCGTTGACCGAAGTTGTCAACGCGTTTGGAGCCGATTGTGGTACCCTCAGCCGTGTCTGGCTCAATAAAGGTGGCAGCCGAGTAGCTGCGCGCGCAGATACCCGTGACCAGACAATAAGTCGGCCGCTTTTCCTTTCCTTCACGAACGACGTGATTGGTCCGTTTGCGAGCAAGCCAAAGAAAGGCGTCGTCTTCAGTCTCAAGGATCACGGGAAACCCGTAAACGAGTTTTCTGCCGTTGTTCTGGACTGGATCTCGCACCGCAAGCTGCACGATATCCTGTTCGTCTGTCTCGACAACCAAGGCTGCGAAATCGATTTTCTGGAGCTGCATTTCGCCAAAGGCCTCGAACCCGGCTGGCGCGAAGCGATAGAGACAATCGCACCCGAAATCTCCGAGATCTACCGCAACAGACGCGCCGGTCTGATTACCGAAGCACTGTCCCGCCAATCCGTAACAACCATCCAAAGGGCGGTAAATGACGCGCCGCTGATGAGCCTCGAAAACCCAGCGGGCCTGACACGGGCCGAATGGCGGGTCTGCGTTCTGATTTCCCGGGGACTGTCGCAACAGTCCATTGGATCCGAGCTCGAGATTGGTCCCGCGACTGTGAGAACGCATCTCAAGCATATCTACGGCAAGACAGGAATGGAGAACTTCCACATGTTGGCCAGACGGCTGGTTTCGATCGAAGAACGCGAAGCCTTGCACGGCAGACACAATCAGGCACGCGCATGATGATTGATCTGCCTTGGCATATCTGGGTACCACTGTGGTTGATGGTGCCGCTGTTTGTGGCGGTGGCGTGGACGGACCTAACCGAATATCGGATACCGAACCTGTACTGCCTGATAGGGGTTGCCTTGTTTCTGGTCGGGTCCCCTGCCCTCGGTTTGCATGAAGTTGGATTGCGATTGATCGCCGCCGGGCTTTGCTTTGGGATCTGTTTTGCCCTTTTCGCCGCCGGTTGGCTGGGGGGCGGAGACGCCAAAATGCTACCGGTGGTCTTTCTGGCGATACCGACCCAAGCCCTTTCGACATACATGCTGCTGCTATCTGCCGCGATGGCGTTTGGACTGACCAGCTTGACCCTGCTGCGCCTGTTCGTCCGACAACCGACAGGAAAGCTTGCAGCAACGCTCAGCGGACGCGAGTTTCCCCTTGGGATTGCCATAGGCCTTTCAGGCCTGATCCTGGCCGGCTGGTCGATGCTGCTTTACGGCGCCTGAAAGAGCGCAACCCAAGTCGGGGACGCACAGTTGACCTCGTGCAGACCCGGGAGCGCCGCACCTACAAAAACAGCGTCATTTCACGAAGGTTTCGACGTATCGAATGATGATCGGTGCAAGGATCAGCCCAGCGATCGAGGGCAACATCAGGCTCGCCATGACGGCGGACATCTGCACCGGCAACTTGTTGGCTTTTTCCTGCGCGCGAAGCTCTCTCAGTTCGCGCATTTCTTCGGAATACGTAGTCAAGGCAGCCGACAACGGGACACCGAACCGGGACGACTGGAGGACGACGCTCACGAACGAACTCATTTCGTCGATGCCCGTCCGGCGCGCCATTCTCATCAACGCGACTTCACGGTCGCGCCCGGCCTGAATCTCGCTCAGGGCAATTAGAATTTCCTCGGACATTTCGGGCGATACAGTCTGCATTTCCACTGCAACTTTGAGAAGCGCCTGGTCAAAGCCCATTCCCGCCTCGATCCCAATCTGGAGCAAGTCCAGCATGTTCGGGAACGCATTCTCCATCCGACGTTTACGCTCCTTGATCCGAGCGCTCATCCAAAGCTGGGGGATGAAGAACCCGATGCCGCAGAGGATGCCAAGGTTCCGCAAGATCTGAAATGAATTCAGACCAGACACATAATCGTTGATCGTGGCGCCGATACTGGACGCAGGCTGCCAAGACATGAGGACAAGAAAGACAAGCGGCAGAAACGTCGCCAAGCCCAAACGGATCAGATAGAAATTGGCGATTGCATTCCGGCCGCGAAACCCTGAGCGCGCAAGCACTTGGCCAACTTCGAACCTGACACTTGCATCGCTGGGGATAAGTGCGGCGCTCAGCCCGGTCGGTGTATCGCCCTCCACCTTTTCCGGCACAAGACGTGCAAGGCTCTGGCCCCTTGTTCGTTTGGGCAGCATCCGTTCGGCTGCTGTAGACCGATCGCCGAGCGACGATGATATCCCAAAGAATGCAACGATCGCGCCGGCGGCAACAACGCCCAGGATCATGAGTTGGGAAAAAAGACCAGTGTCGAGTAGCGAGTTCACGATTTCCATTTCGACAACCCTCCCTCAGATCCGGAAATTGACAAGCTTGAACAAAACGATGGCGTTCAGAACGATGGCCGCTGAAATGACGCTCATGACGGGCCAGAAAATCGGGTATTGCACAACGCTTCCGTAATAGTCCGGCGTCATGACCGTCATCACGAGGGCAATCCCGACAGGAATGAACGACAGGATATAGGCGGTCATCCGACCCTCGGCAGAAATGGCCTTGATCTTGCGCCGCAGAGACATGCGGGCACGGATGACGCGCGCCAATGTTCGCAGAATGCCGGCCAGATCGCCACCAGTGCCATGCTGCATCGTCAGCGCGACCGAGAGGTACTGGATATCCTCTTCATCTACCCGGTCTGCCATGTTGCGAATGGCGGTCGTCAACTCTTCCCCATAAGCGACTTGGTCCACGACCAGACCGAATTCAGTTCCGATCGGATCGGGCATTTCGTTTGCCACGCTCTGCAAGGTCGTGTTCAACGGATGTCCGACCTTCAACCCACGCGACATCAGGTCCAACGCATCCGGCAATTGCTTGATCAGCGCGGCCTTGCGCCGTCTGAGGTTGGCGCCAAGGTAGACCAACGGGGCCAACAGGAAGCACACAGCGCTTACAGGTATGACCGTCAGTGGGTTGGCCACCAGTGAGCCTCCGATCGCCGAAACCAGAAAAGCACCCCCACATCCCAACAGGAACATTTCCGGCACCATGTGCAGGCCCGATGCCGCAAGGGCACCCGGCAAGTCGCCGACCAGCGGAAACGACTTCATGAGTGGTTTGCTCTCCCGCGGTTTGAGCAATTCCAGAACGTCCTCGCCAGTCTTTCCCTGGTTCAGCATCTGGATGCGCCGGTTTATCGCCTCTTCCCGGTTTTCTCCGCGCTTCAAAAGCTGACGGACCCCTTCGAAAGCAATCAGGGCGCCGAGAAATATCAAGAGTGACAGAACAAAGCGGACATCGTAACCGCCCACTTCCATCTCTGGTCCGATCAACGAGTCTATGCTGTGCGTCGAAAAGAAGGATCTGAGATCTTCCAACATGGCCGGGTCCCTCAGTTGAACTTGATCGATGAAAGGTCGACACCCGCCGCCGCCAGCGCATCGCTGGATTTCGGTCGGATACCGGTCGGCATGAAGCGCCCGAGGATGTTGCCGGCCTCGTCCTTGCCTTCACGTTTGAAGACGAAGATGTCCTGCATGGTCACGATATCGCCCTCCATGCCGGTGATCTCGGCAATCGAGGTGACACGGCGGGTACCATCAGACAGGCGGTTCAATTGCAGAACAAAGTGAATTGCCGAAGCGATAGTCGCGCGGATTGCTGCATGCGGCAGCTCCAGCCCGCCCATTTGCACCATCTGCTCGACCCGGGAAAGTGCATCGCGTGGGCTGTTGGCGTGTACCGTCGTCATCGACCCGTCATGGCCGGTATTCATCGCCTGCAACATATCGAATGCTTCGGAGCCGCGCACCTCGCCGATGATGATCCGATCCGGACGCATCCGCAGCGCGTTTCGCACAAGGTCTCGTTGGGCAACGGCGCCAGTACCGTCGAGGCCAGCAGGCCGCGTTTCCATGCGCAAGACATGTTCCTGCTGAAGCTGAAGTTCGGCCGCGTCTTCAATCGTGACGATCCGCTCCCGAGGGCTGATATACGACGACAATGCATTCAGCATCGTGGTCTTGCCCGATCCGGTTCCGCCCGAGATCAGCACGTTCATCTTGGCTTCAACCAATCCCCGCAGCAGTTTGGCCGCGCTTTCGTTCAAGGCCTCGTTTTTGATCAGGCGTTCCATCGTCAGCGGAACCCGCGAGAATTTTCGAATGGAAAGCGCCGGCCCGTCCAGTGCACAGGGCCGAATGATCGCGTTGACGCGGCTGCCATCTTCCAACCGCGCATCCACCCACGGTTGCCGTTCATCAATACGGCGACCGATCCGGCTGACGATCTTGTCGATGATCCGCAGCAGATGACGTTCGTCACGGAAACGTGCCGATGTCTTTTCGAGGATGCCCGAGCGCTCGACAAAAATCTGCGTGTGGCCGTTCACGAGGATATCGTTGATCGTGGGGTCGGCCAACAACGGTTCCAGCGGGCCCAAGCCAAGCACCTCGTGCATCAGCTCTTCGACAAGCTGCTTGACCTCCTCGCTGCGCATCGCACGGCCTTCGGCGCGCAGCAGTTCGGTGACATGTCGCCCAATTTCGCCCCGCAGTGTTTCTTCCTCGACCTTTTCGATAACCGCGAGGTTCAGCTTGTCCAGCAACGAGTTATGCAGTCGTGCCTTGAGATCTATCCGATCGTTCTGGATGTCATGCATCAATACGAGGTCATCGCCGGAGCCATGAACCGGCTTGCCGATCTGAGCAAACTGCTTGGTGTCCAACGGCACAACTTTCGAAGCGTCCGGTTTTTCCTGGCCTGGTCGGTCGAATTCTCGAAACATCTACTTAACCTTTTGCAAATATTTAACTATTCCGAAACACTCTGCCTCAGTGCTGGCCAACCCGAGGCGGCAATGACAGGCATGTCTCGTGTGCCAGCTTTCGGATTGCGCGTGTCATGGGTGCACGGGATGAAACATCTTCCAACGGCACGCCCCGATCGACTGACTCGCGTACTGTGCGCTCGTCGCGCGGCACCCAAAATGAAAAGTCCTTTTCAAGGAGTTTTGCCGCCGCTCTGTGGTGCGCCGCCGGAATGATGGGTTTCTTTTCAAGGTTGGCGACCAGTTGAATTTCCAGTGCTGGATTTTCCGCTTGGTAGAAATCCATCAGCTTGCGGGCCGAGCGAACGGACGGAACGGCAACGTCCGTCACCAAATATAGACGGTCCGCTTGCGTCAGGACGGGCGTAATCCATTCCACCAGCGCCCGCGGCAGATCCACCACGACGTAGTCATGGGTGCGTTTCAGGGAATCCAGAATGGCCGATATCTGCTCTTCTTTGATCGCAGTCAACGGACCATAGCGCGACGGAGCGGCCAGGATATCGACCCCGCAGGGCGACTTGACCATTGCCTGTTCCAAAAAGGCACTGTCGGGAATGCTGCCTTCCATGGCCATACGCCACATCGCGTCGCTTTCGGCGACATCCATCAAGGCCGCAATCGAACCGAACTGAAAGTCCAGATCCACCAGCGCAACCGAGTTGGACGCTGTCTTTTTCAGGAACCCGGCCTTGGATTGAAGCTCGTTCGCCATATTGGCCGCAACCAAGGACGATCCGACGCCACCACGAGATTTGCCAACCGCGATCAACTTGCCAAGTGTGGCTTGTCCACCCCAAACGGCGGGAAGCTGCGCCTGCCGCCGGGCACGGATCGCATCCACCTGCGGAATGATCTCCTCATGGATTGCATTGCGCGGCAGCACGTCATCAACTCCAAGCTTTTTGAGCTGTCGGGCTTTCTCAAGCGGCAGATCTTCGGACGCCAAGGCGATAATGATCGCATTGGGCATGCGCGCGTCACATATTTGCTGTGCGGTCTGCAACAGCTCTGGCGAACTGTCATCCACATCGAACAGAACCACGTCATGACGCGCTGACAAGGCAACGGCCGTTCCGTTGACCCGCGCGACAGTGTCCTTGCGGCCCGTAAAGCGGCAATTGCTCAGCCCCTCCAACGAGGTTTCGATTGCCGCGAAAATCTCTTCGTCCGGTGAAATCAACAGCACTGAAATCTGCTTGGCACTCATGACTCTTCTCCTTACTCAACGGCACCGATGGCAAGATCCTCGGCCGGGACGGATGTGCTCATCGTTGGGATTGAAATGGTGTTGGGGCTGCTGGCGGATATGGCAGGGTTGCCAGCAGCAAGGGCGACCAGCGGCCCAATTGGCAGCGCGAAATCGTAGTCCAGGTTTACCAGTTCGGCTGTAACCACCGGCGTATAGGGTCCACCAAGAAAACCAAGACGAGGATCGTGCGAATAGGTGATTTGAACATTTGCCGCGGTGGCTCCGGGTGGCAGCAGCATTTCGATCTCGGCCCAGATCCGGCTGCCATAGGCGCTTGATGCGTCAAGCTGACACGGCGCCGGCAGGTTCGGAGTGGCGCAGATGCTGCCGCTGCGGCACAGCGCGCCGAACTTGGTTGTTGCGGGGGCGCCACCGGCCAGCGTGTGCGTGTTTGGCATCGCGCCACACAGTGGCGGCCCGACCGTGGCAAGCCGAGAGGCTTTTTGCATCGCTTTCTGCGCCATCGTCGTGGACCAGTAGAGCCGTCCGTACTCGAGAATTCCAAACACGAGCACCAGGAACAACGGAACGACCATGCCCAGCTCGACCAGTGCCGACCCGTTTTCACGTCGCCAGAAAGCGCGCGCCATATGCAGGTTTCCGGTCATACCCCAAACACCCGGCTCTGATCCGAGATCTCGGTGTCGAGAGGCCCCAGCGCTGCCCCGAAAAGGCTAAAAACATTTCCAAACAGGTACTCAATCCGGATCTGAGCCGTGACCTCGACCACCGAAGTCGGATTGATCCGGTACACGCCAGCCCGCGAGATACAGCGCGGCGTGACGTCGATAACGGTTGTGCCATGCGGCATGATCGACGAACCGCCCAACTGGTTTTGGACGATGTCCGTGGCCAGAGCGTCATAGCTGCCGACTCCGCCCGCTGCGCACAAGTCCAACGGTGCGATCCGCGCGATCATACGCGAGGCATCGCGCACCCCGGCCGACGTTGCCTGATGAATCCAGGTGATACGCCCACCTTCGATGATCACGGCAAAGAACAGCAGGATCAACGGAAGTACGATCCCGAACTCGACCATCGGGGCGCCGGCCTCGCACGACCGCAACCGTCGGATATGCCGTACGAGCCGAGTCATCGATACAACCTCACGACATCGCGAAAGATTCCATCATCGCTGCTGCCACCGACTCCACCGCCGACCTGCTCGACCACCTCGACATAGATGTCAAAATCAGTCCCCGAGGATTCTTCGAGCGGCTGGATCAGGAAAACCTTTACAAACTCCTGCACCGGAACGTTCTCCGCGCGTCCCGCGACCGGATTGGCACCGCAGTTTATGGCGGCTGCGATAAATGTGCGGCGGTCAGGGTCGTCCAGCGTTGTGCTCGCGCATTGCGGGCGGCCGGACTCGCTGCGCCCAAACAGCACATCACCCGTACCAGCCCTGGCGATCTCGTCGAGATACATTTCGTATCGCGTGTTACCCGTCGGGTTACCCAGCGGGTGCGGCGTCAGATCATTGGCCGGACCGTCGCCATAGTTCATGTCCAAATAAGCCGCTTTGCCGGAGGTCCAGACACCGTTTCCAAAACGGCCGCCATGCGCGCAGGTGCCGGCGGCGAAGCAATCGTCGGGCGGAAACGGCATCGAGTCGGTCGAAACCTCGGGATTGTTCTTCAGACAGCTTCCGCCAGAGTTTTCCCAGCCCGCGATGACCTGCGGTCCCGGCGCATAGTCTTCATCATTCTTGAGCTTGCTCATCGTCGAGTGGAAAATATCGAACCGTGAATTGTAGATTGCGCTGCCAATGCCATTGCGCTGACCGGGCTCGGTATCTACACCGCGCTGAGACACGCATTGCGTCAGGTTTCCATGCGCCGCGATCAGGCAGATATAGAGTTTTGATCCGGTCTGCCCAGCGCAAGGACCGTTTGGGTTGATGCCGATGTCCGTCGGGTCGAGGAAACCAAAATTCCCCGGCCCCCAAGCAGCACCGTTACCTCCAGTGCGCAACTTGATGGTTGACCCTTTGTTTGCATTCGCTGTCCAGCCGGGAGGGATGCAGAACATCAACGGCGTCACATCACAGGCATATTGGGTGTAACCCGCAATCGCGACGGCCTCGACATCCTCATCCGGGCGAGTCACGCCCAACAAGTCGGCGAGCGCCCGACCGAACGGAAGGAAAACGGTTCTAGGGGTCGCGGTCACCTCAACCAGAACGGCCAGAGCGGGATCGGTCGTCACAAACCCATCCACTGGATCATTGTCATCCGGATCAGCGGCAGGATCGGGCAGTCCCGACAGAAACCGCAGCGAATAATCTGCGGCCGTCCCCAGATCTTGGCTGCCCTCGGCAAAGAATTGGGAGTCTTCGATCATTCCGGCTGCAGCGGCCGTGGCGCGTGTGATCGCATCACTACCGCCATCCAGTTCTCCGGCGGCGGCCAGAGCCACGTGATCGGTATAAGCCTGCAGGTCGGTCTGCGTGGAAGCCAGTCGCCCAAGATCAAAGGTCAGCGCCGCCATGCCAACGATCACGGTCATGCAAATTCCGACGAAAACCAGAATGGTCCCCTGTTCGTCGTCCTTTATGTTGCGCAACGTGGGCATGAACAGACCTCGCGAGCGATCAGTTGGACACGGTTGCATTCGAGGGGTTGCCGGCAACAGGAACTTCCTGGACGTCCGTGGTGCCCCGACGCACCTTCACGATCGGCTTGGGCGCGCCCTCTGCAACCGGCGACTTTTCAAGCAGAATGTCGCTGAGGCGGATGGCCTCCAACGGCTTGTCCTCCTGGATTTGCAGCGACCGAAGCGACAGGCTGAGTTGCCCGGCCTTCTGAGCCAATGCCAACCGCTGTCCCTGGTCCGGCGTGACTTCGACAGTCACCGTTCGGGCAATCCCGGGCTGGTCGACATCTTCATCTGCCGTCTGATCAACCCCAATGACACGGATGTTTTGCAGGATCGTCACCGCCCGCAGCGACTCGTTCTTGCCCTGCGTCAGCACGATATCAACAAAGTCACCTGGTGTGACGAACCCGCCAACACCGGTCTGCGCATCCACATTGATGGCCATTGCACGATTGTTCTCGCCCAAGGTCTGAACGATGGTGACCTTCTCACCGAAGTCAGAAACCTTTGACGCCAACAGGATTTCACCCTGCGCCAACGCGCGCTTGGCGCGTCGCGGATCGACACCTGCTGTGGGCAGAACATCTTCGAAACTTGTAAACACACCTGCCGGCACAGAATCCGCCGGCCAGTCGATGGCTGTCAACTTGTGACCTTCAATCGGAGATCCGAACGGGATCTCTTCTGCTGCGGCGACCACGCGAACGATTGTCGGATCAGCGGCGGCCTGGCTGCGTCTCAGCTGCTCCTGCGCAATCATCACGGCGCCACCCGCCAGACCCACGCCAAGAATAGTCATCATCAAGGATTTCAATCGCATAGATCCCTCCAAATAGCCGGGGCGGTCATTTTGAAAACGTGGGGCCAAGCCTCGGCCGAAACTGAGTCACGCGGGACGCCGAATGCCGAGACTGGGTTGTTTCTGGCTTCCCGCCGTCCTCGCGGCGGAAAACCAGTTGCTTTTCAGGCTAAAACAGCAGGATTACGGCCGTGTCGCAGCCGTGTTGGCGTCATTGAAGTTGGTGTTGGTTGTGCCGCCCAGACCGGTCAGCAGGGTCCCGCCAACAGCGATCGCAATGAACAGTGCGATACCGTATTCGACAAGAGTGGCGCCACGCTCGTCACGGCGCAGACGAATGAAAAGACTACGAATTGCCTTCGACATGATTTGAACTCCAGTTTGTACTCATTAATGTGCGAATTTCGCACAGGAACGAGGGTTCCCCCGTCAGTTCAAATCGTATCGAGCCCGCATCTGGCAAACCTCCCCACAAACGAAAAGGATTTCCCGTTTAACGCGAGAATTCGATCATTTTGGCTTTTTTGTGGCGGGATTTTGGCGCGAAATGGTCCGAGTCCACCTCAGCCTTGAGGCTTCACGCGAGCCAATATCAAAGTGTTTTGGAGCGGGTAGCGCGGCCATAGCGCTATCGCAACACAAGAGTGCGCTGAAACGCTGCTAGTCTACCGGCAGTAAAATCAACAACGCCGAACCGGGTGACAAGCACCTAGATAGCAACGGGCTGTTCATCAATAAATTAGACTTAGGCAGGAAATGGATCCACGGGTAAAGGTTCCAGGGCAATCGCAGGGAAATTGGGCTTGGCACTCTTTCGGCGATTCCTATTGCCGAGATCCATGGAGAACGTTTGAAATGGGAAGGCGTCAAACAGCAGGGAACCGACTTGATATCTGATCGCGATCGCCTGCAGCGCGAAGCCAAGGCCGGTCAGGAAGATACGGCGCTCGCTGAAATCGTGCATGTCGTTTTCGAGGAGCGAAAGGAAAAGCTGCGACGCGACGGAACGCGCAGCCAATGGTTCTCGCCCATCAAGAACCAAATCATTCTCGAGATCGGGAACCGGCGGTTCAGCACAACCACCCAGTGGGACATTCTACATACGCCAAAACCGATCTAGCGCACAACGTACAAAACTGCCGAAAAGGCAATGTACCCGACCCGCATGGCACTGCGACTGGCGAACCTGAAGGGTTCGAGGCATAACCACTCATCTGCGAAGCGGTCTACCAAATCCTCGGATATGTCGAGCGGGTCGCAATGCACCTGCTCGCTCGCCCCCTTGGCAGGGCATACCGGATCTTTATGCGCGCCTGCCCGAACATTTGCACCCGACATATCTCGTCCTGCGCGTCATTATCGCAACCGTGGCGCGCGGGATGCTCATTCGTGGCGAACGATTCGATGAATTCATCGGCGACGTTTGGGCGGTGCCGAAAGAGAGCATGACAGGACAGCGCTGCAAGGTTCAGGGTTTTCGCATCTCCCTATCTGACTAGACTATGTGCGGCGAGGATCTGTGCTGGTCCCTACGCCACAATGACTTCCTGTTCCTTAGCCCTCGCCCATAGCGTCGGGAACAAGGTTAGCCGCGCCCATGCCCGGTCGCATCTGCTCGAAAAGAGGCGCATCCTCAAAAAGAAGTGGCCGGATTTGGCCACCTAGGCGGAATGCAATGTGGTGCGGCTGCTCAAAAAAATATTTCCACGGCCAAGTGCTGGACGATACTACTGGAGCCAAAGCGCAATATTTTTTGTCCTGGAAACAAAAAAGTCGGGGTTTTACTTGGAATCCGTCGACAGAGTGGTCAATGCAAAACCACTATTGGGATCTATGAATCGGCTAGCGCCTGCACACTTCAGAAGTTCGCTCGCCTGCCTGCATTACTGATAGTGCTCCGCATCGATCTTTTGGATTGCCCGATCGCCTCTGCCCGCTTACACCGCCACGTAAACCGTGACCCAGGGGGTTATACTTTCAGCGTTTCCGGTTTCTCATGTTCATGCACTAGCCTAGGATTACACAATAGCGTTCTTGCACCACGTCACTCTGAAACTTGACACCTAAAATTCACTATATCATTATCAATTTCGCTTTGAGGCGGCCGACAGAATGAACAGCAACAAGTGTCAGCGCTAGGCACCGCAACCACAGAAAAACCAAGAAAAATGAACGTATTAAAGTGCTTCATAGAAAACAATGTGCATACTGAAGGGACTGAACACACGCAGGCTGACCAGACGAAACACACGCTGAAAGCTAGTCGGCAGAAAGAAATAGCCCGTAGTTATATTCGCACTCAACTCGGATCGCGGGACTTTAGGTCACTGGTGTCTATCGGGGCTATTTATCGCGAGGTCGCATCCCACAAAGAACTGATGGAAGTGCTTCCCAAACCTGAAGTCCAAGGTGTGGAGTTTAAACCAGCATGCGAGATTCAACAGGGACTGTCGCTGGTTACCTGTTGCATGAACCGAAATGACCATTTGGCGCGTACACTGCCGACCTGGTTGTCGCATCGAGAAATCGACGAGATCGTCATAGTGGACTGGAGCTCCACGACGCCTGTAGCAATTACTCTTGAAGAGGTGGCCATATCCGACCCACGGGTTCGAATACTTCGCGTTGAAGACGAAGCTACTTGGGTTCTGTCGCACGCCTATAACCTCGGCTTTCGGGCAACCACCAAAATGCACATCATCAAAGTCGACGCCGATGTGTTGCTGGACCCGTCTTTTTTCCAACGGAACAATCTTGCCGATGGTCGATTGGTCGCAGGGAACTGGCGGTCGGCAGAACCGGGCCAAACGCATGTCAATGGGTTTTTCAGTGTTGGCCGAAAGGAGCTCCTTGGGGTAAATGGTTTCGACGAGCGAATTGTGACATATGGCTGGGACGATGATGACCTATACAATCGTCTTGAAACATCCGGGATAGAACGTCGTGATGTCGCGCATGGAACGGTCCTCCACTTGGATCACGACGATAATCGGCGTGTTGATAAGCCTTGTATTGAGTTTACCTCAGGCTGGGATCACCTACGCACCTTTCCGGAATTTTGGGTCTACTTGAACAGAGAGATTGCGTCAGATACTTCGCCATGGGATACCACGTTTTCGATGACGCGGTTTAATGTCTTCGACACCCAAAACGGAAATTTAAGGCTGCGCCGCAGTATGGGATTTGGGTTGGACCCGGCCCTTATCGGAACTATGGCAGAAAAAACCCGGGCCGCAGTCCTTGCCATAAATTCAGTGTTCCCAAAAGTAATAGTAGACGCATCACCCGAAAAGATTGATCAAGCACTCAAGACGCATCCGTTGAAAGAGGCGCTCGTTTCGCTTGGTTGCAAACCCGAGCAACTCGTTGCTGAAGATGAAAGCGTTTCAGTTCCACTGGGGTATAGTTTGAAAAAACCCAAACTGATCGTTGATGCACAGCACGGGCTTGGCAACAGGCTTAGAGCAATTGCCGCAGGTTATTCATTTGCGAAGATCCATGATCGCCAACTTGTTATTCGATGGGTTCCAGATGCTCACTGCGATTGCAGCTTTTCATCTCTTTTCAACTACCAGGGTGAGGTAGAGGACTCACGCCCAGACACAGCGGGTACAGCGGTTCTTTTCGATCTGATGAACCACACAGTACGGAACACGTTCTCTCCAACCCAGCTGACAAACACACACAAAGATATTGTCGTTAAATCCGCCTATCGGTTCGTGGACAACAGGCAATATCTGAGAGTACAGAAAGAGTTTCTCCTGTCGTTAAGGCCAAACCAAGATGTGCAAGCTTTGGTTGATTCCATAAAATACCCCAATGACATAGCGGTGCATGTCCGAATGAATGGTGGAGCCATCATAGATGCCCACAATGATGTAAATGGGGACTGGTCGAAGCCTGAAGACGACCTTTGTCGAGCCGCCCGGAGCCGATCCCACTACGGATACTTCTTCAAGAGGCTCGATCAGTTAGTGTCCCAATCGCAAGACTGTTCCATTTTCTTAGCGTCAGACAATTCTGAGGCATACGAAGCTTTTGCAAGGAAATACGGCGGTCGAGTTCAATACTTGCGCAGATCGGAGTACGGTAGGTCTGAAACTCAATTGAAGTATGCGGTTGCCGATATTGTCCTGCTATCCAAGGCTCCCGTTTTGCTGGGCAGCAACTGGAGTTCGTTTACTGAAGTAGCTCACGCTATGTCCCAAGGGCAGAAGCTGGAACTATCCGGTCAGCATTTCTAGTTTGTTGTGCTTAAAGTATCTTAAATCGCCAAAACAAACACAGAATTAGCAGGATGTAATGGACAAAAAAAAAGGCTTGCAGCTGGTTGTTGAACGCATCGTCTCGACATTTGGCAACTCACATCTAGAAGTTCTAATTGTCGAGGGGCACCGGCATGCGGAGTGGCAGGAAGCGTACTCACGAGAGGGCATTGGAAACGTAAAGTGCCTTCCCTTTTCAGAATTAGAAAACCGTGTACGCAGCAGGTCCCCAAGAGCTGAACTAATAACGCTGATACATGTAACAAATGGCGTTCCAGCAGACAGCCTGCACGAAGCTGAGAAAAGTGTAAAAACTCTTACCGATCGCGGAGGAATTATAGTCTTTACACCAGTTTCGGCGAAAAATCAACGGCGACAAGATTTACTTATTGCATGGCCGAGTTTCTGGGCGATTCTATTTTTGGTTCAAGAATTCATGCTATATGACCTAGTTCGCCCAACAATCTGGCATGATGAACAATTCGATTGGGAAAATCTCCAAAATATGGTAGTATTTTCAAATCGGAAACCAATTGTTTCTGACATTAATTATCACTCTGGGTCTACCCCTTACATAATTGACTACATACACCCCAGTGTACTCCACGAAACGCAACTGAAAGTCGAAAACTTGCAATCGGTGTTTATGACGAACCCAAGTTCGGAGACCGATATTGGGTTTGGCGTTAACTTGGTGCTCCCAAAGAAGTATCTAAAGCCAAGTTATGTTTCGAAACTACACCGAGAGCAAAGAAAATGGTGGGTAGTTGCACTGCTTACACCCTGGAAATTCTCGTATTGGTCCGATCTTTGGAGATTACAAAGGCGACTGGCGCGGCGGATGAAGAATTCATGATGTAGACGATGCCTGCTAGGCTAAATCTGCGTCGGAACCGTATCCAAGAAAGATATCGAATGTCTACAACAATCAATCACAAGAACTTTATCTACCTGGAGGGGCAAGCGGTGGTTTTCGGGTATGTACCAAAAGTTGCGTGCACCAACTGGAAATTCGCCCTGCGAAGAATTCAAGGCTTCACCAACTATCAAGATTTCGAAATAGCGCACGATAGAAAACGATCTGGTCTCCGGTTTTTGGACCCGCTTGACACAAACGACGCCAGAATACTGGAATCTCCCGAGATCAAAAAAATTGCCTTCGTGCGAAATCCTTATTCTCGGGTCCTTTCAGCCTATCTGAACAAGGTTGACAGATTCAATAAGAGCAGGGACTCGCTCACGGCAGGTGATCATTGGTCTGATGTATACAATAACATCTTAGCTTTCGCCAATGATCAATATCATCACCGCTCAATCGGAAGAGTGTTTCAGCGGGCCTTGAAAATTACACGTAAACGCAGGAATTCTTCAAACGTAAACTTTTCTACTTTTCTTATGTGGCTGAAAGACCCTCGTACTCCCCAACATTTGGCACAAAATGAACACTGGGCTCCGCAATGTCAGATCCTCCATTACCCCAGGTTTAAAATGGACTTTATTGGGCGTTTTGAGAACCTGTCGTATGATGCAAGTGTCGCGCTAAATATGATGGGCGCAAAATTTGAGTTTTCCCGCAGCAACGCCGCAGGCCACCAGACAACAAATGCGACCAGTTCCCTAGACAAATACTACGGAAAAAAGGAGACTTTCTTAGTGAATGATTTGTTCAACTCTGATTTTAAGGCATTTGGCTACGACCGGATGATCGTCTCCACGTGAGTTGTCTACTTAAACGTTTGGGTAAGAGTTTCGTAACCGGATTCAATTAGTGGCGGAAACCAGAAAGATCGAATATGCTCTGTTCTTCAAATCTTGAGAGAAGAGATTCCTCCGGTGACTGCGGCGTGATAACTGGAAAACAAGAACAGACCTTCACCTCCGAACTGAAGTGGTCCGAGAAAATCGAACAGCAAGCTAAGGTGTATCCCAAACGTATTGGAGGGATACGAGATGGCGAAACGCCGGACGTTCACAGATCAGTTCAAGGCGAAGGTCGCGCTTGAGGCGCTGTGTGGTGACACGACGATCCAGGAGATCGCGGCACGGCATCAGGTTCACCCGAACCAGGTGAGCACGTGGAAGCGTCAGGCGGTCGAGGGCATGCCAGATGTGTTTGCACGTGGCGGCAAGCCGGAGGGGCCGACCGAGGCGAAGGTGAAAGAGCTGCACGCCAAGATCGGGAAGTTGGCCATCGAAAACGATTTTTTGTCGCAAGGGCTTAAGCGATGAGCCCGGTCAGGAAGAAGAGCATGATCCGCCGCGACCATCCCGATCTGAGCATCAACCAGCAATGCCGGTTGGTGAAGCTGAGCCGGTCGGCCTTCTATTTTACGCCCATTGGCATCAATGCGGCGACGCTGGCGTTGACGAAGCAGATCGACCGGGTGTTCACCAAATACCCGTTCTTTGGCAGCCGCCAGATCGCCGCTTATCTGCGTTGGAGCGGCATGGTGGCTGGGCGGCACCGCATACGCCGTCTGGTGGCGAAGATGGGCCTTGAGGCGATCTGCAAGCGTCCCAGAACCAGCCAGCCGCATCCGCAGCATCCGGTCTATCCCT
Source organism: Ruegeria sp. B32 (assembly GCF_025141855.1). Taxonomy (NCBI): domain Bacteria; kingdom Pseudomonadati; phylum Pseudomonadota; class Alphaproteobacteria; order Rhodobacterales; family Roseobacteraceae; genus Ruegeria; species Ruegeria sp. B32. Next base: position 1,693,089 of record NZ_CP081106.1, read on the forward strand.
ATCTGCTGAGGAAGATGCGGATCGACCGGCCGAACCAGGTCTGGTGCGCCGACATCACCTTCATTCCGGTGAATGGGCGGCTTCCTGTACTTGGCTGCCATAATGGACTGGGCAACCCGCAAGGTTCAGAGTTGGCGGCTCAGCAACACGATGCACGCCGACTTCTGCGTCGAGGCGTTGAAGAAAGCCATCAGCAAGTTCGGTCGCCCGAGATCATGAACACCGATCAAGGGTCGCAGTTCACCGGGTCAGCCTGGGTCACCACGCTGAGCGAAGCCGGCGTGCGCATATCCATGGATGGCCGGGGCCGGTGCATGGATAACATCTTCATCTAGAGGCTGTGGCGATCACTCAAGCAGGAGGCGGTCTATCTCGAAGAAATCGCCGACGGATTCCCGGCCCGGCCGGTGATCGGAAATTGGATGACGTTCTACTGATCAGCCTCATCTGACTTGTCCAAGTTGATTGTTAGTGCATCATCGGCCTCTGATCCATCGGGATGATGGTTTCAGACGCTGGCGGGCGATAGCCCAGAGCACTTTGGGGGCGTTTTGTGTTGTAGTGTTTCCTCCATTGTTCGATCAGAATTTGAGCTTCTCGAAGGCTGTAGAAGATTTCGCCGTTGAGCAGCTCGTCTCTGAACCTGCCGTTGAAGCTTTCACAGTATCCGTTCTCCCACGGGCTGCCAGGTTCGATGTATCCGTCTTGGCGCCAACGGCGGCGATCCAGTCTCGGACAGCCTGGGCGACAAATTCCGGCCCGTTATCTGAACGTATGAAACTCGGCGCGCCGCGAAGTATGAACAGGTCTGTCAGGACATCGATTACATCGGTCGAGTTCAGCTTCCGCTCGACCCTGATAGCCAAACATTCCCGACTGTACTCATCAAGGATGTTCAACGTCCGGAAAGCTTTGCCATCATCGGTTCGGCAATGCACGAAGTCATAGGACCACACGTGGTTGCGATACTCCGGCCTCAGCCGAACACAAGACCCATCGTTCAGCCAGAGCCGTCCTTTCTTCGGTTGTTTCACTGGCACTTTCAGCCCCTCTCGTCGCCAAAGCCGTTCAATTCGCCCATCGCTCACAGTCCATCCAGCCTCTCGCAGCAGTGCAGCGATCCTGCGATAGCCATATCGGCCGTATTGACGGGTCAGCTCGATCATGTCGGCCACCAATCGGTCTTCGTCTGCGCGACCTTGTGGGACACGCCGTTGCGTGGACCGGTGTTGTCCAAGCACGCGGCAGGCGCGTCGCTCAGATACTTTGAGCTGGCTGCGGACATGATCGATGCAGGCACGACGGCGAGCGGGCTCAGTAGTTTCCCTTTGTGGCTTCCGTCAGGATCGGTTTGTCCAGCGTCAGATCTGAAACTGCGCGTCTCAGCCGCTCATTCTCTTTCTGTAGCCGCTTCAGTTCCTTCAATTGATCTACACCCATTCCGCCGTACTTCTTGCGCCAGCGGGAATAGGTTTGCTCAACAACGCCGATCTGCCTGATCGCATCGAGACGGGACATGCCCTGGCCCATCAGAACTTCAACCTGCCGTAACTTCGAGACAATCTCTTCAGGCTTCGGTCTCTTGTTTGCCATTCTTGGTCCTCCGTTTCCTAAACATAGGGGTGAACCAGTTCAGTTGGGGAGGCTCAGACGGCGAAGGAAGTACGGAGCAAAATATTAGACTACGCATCAAGGAGGCTCGCCTCTCAAAAGGCCTGAAGCAAGAGGACGTCGCGGAAAGGATCGGCTTGTCTCGCTCTTATTTCGCGCAATTGGAAAGCGGAATTCGACAGCTTACACCGCGAAAACAGGTCGCTATCGCGGAAGCTCTCGGCGTAGACCCAACCGATCTTGTCTACTTCAGCGCTCCCGACAAGGATGACAAGGCCCTTCTTATTGAAGCCTTCCGCTCGCTGTCCCCAGAATAAAGAAAAGCTTGGCTTGAGTGGGAGCGGGTAGCGATAGGATCCATGGAAGACGCTAAGTCAAGGTTAGCGGCCGGAAGCCGCGCGCTGATCCCCTGCTGACCAAGGCAAAACTCGCTGCTACCATGGAAACACCCCTTCTATTCTCGACTCCCGTTGGCGACATGGGGCTCGCGGCGACCGACCAATAGTCCGCGACCAATTCTGAAGGACTCCGGGGCCAGTCTGGTGAAGGCCAAGGATCTGGAAAACCTGATCGAAGCAAGAGCGGCCTAATACTGCAGGGCGGGGGGAGCAATGGGGGGCTGCGAAAGCGACCTCTCTTTTTTATCTTTGTTTTACAGGGCGTTGAGGGGAATTATTGGAGCGGGTAGCGGGAATCGAACCCGCGCGTTCAGCTTGGGAAGCTGACAGGCTACCATTACATCATACCCGCCGCTGGGTGCTGAATATCACCCGTCCTTCGCAGAGTTCAAGATGCTTCGATCAGCGCGGCAAACAAAAAGGCCGGGCAGATTGCCCGGCCCGTTGACAAAGCAGCCCGCTCAGGCCCGGCGACGTCGAGCACCGCCCCGGCGGCCACGTGCGCTCTCGCCTTCGGCGCCTGCAGCATCGGCCGGTTTGTTGAACTTGATCCACTCGCCGCCATGCGGGTCATTGTTGGTCAGCAGGTTGGCGGCGCGGATGGCCTCCATTTCCTTGCCGGCCCGCGGCTTGGTGGAGCCCAGTCCGAACACCTGAACGAAAGTTTCGTCGTCCATGCCGTCGGGCAGGATGATGCCCGCCGCCGCAACCTCGGCCTTTTTCTCGGCGATCTTCTTCTGCGTTACCGGCAGCGCCACCGGGTTCATGATGGCCGAGGTCATGCCCGCGCCCATCGCCATCGGCAGGAAGGCGTTGTTGATGCCGTGACGGTTCGGCAGACCGAACGAGATGTTCGACGCACCGCAGGTGGTGTTCACGCCCAGCTCCTCGCGCAGGCGGCGTACCAAGGCAAAGACCTGCTGGCCGGCGGTAGCCATCGCGCCAATCGGCATCACCAGCGGGTCCACAACGATGTCGTGAGCCGGAATGCCATAGTCGGCCGCGCGCTGAACGATCTTCTTGGCCACCTCAAAGCGCACGTCGGGGTCTTCGGAAATGCCCGTATCGTCGTTCGAAATCGCTACGACCGGCACGTTGTATTTCTTGACCAGCGGCAGCACCAGTTCCAGGCGGTCCTCCTCGCCAGTGACCGAGTTCAGCAGCGGGCGGCCTTCGGCAGCCTCCAGCCCGGCCTCCAACGCACCCGGAACCGAGCTGTCGATGCACAGCGGCACGTCGACCAGACCCTGCACCAGCTCAACGATCTGTTTCATCAGCGGCGGTTCGGTCTCGTTCGGGTTGGGGTTCGAGTTGTAGACCACGCCTGCGTTGATATCGAGCACGGTCGCCCCGGCCGCGACCTGCGCCAGCGCGTCCTGCTCGACGGTCGAGAAATCGCCCGCTTCCAGCTCGGCGGCCAGCTTCTTGCGGCCGGTCGGATTGATCCGCTCGCCGATCACGCAGAACGGCTGATCGAAGCCGATGATCGCGGTTTTGGTCTTTGATTCTACGACTGTACGGGTCATGTCCGGTCCTTAAGCGTTTACAGGCTTCGCCGAAGCGCCGCCGTTTTCGATGGCCCAGTTGGCATTGGTCTTGATGCCGCCAAGCGGGAAGAAGTGTACGTTGGTGATGTTGAAGTCGGGGTTGGCCGCCTTGTGCTGGGCCAATTCGGTAATCACGTCGGTCGGCTCGTAGGGCAGCAGCAGCTTGGACACGTCCATGGCGCGCTTCTGCAGCACCTTCAGTGACGGACCCACACCGCAGGCGATCGCGAATTTGATCAGGGTCTGCAGCTTGGCCGGACCGGCGATGCCGATATGGATCGGCAGGTCGATCCCGGCCGCCTTCAGGCCGTCGGCCCATGCGATGATCGGCTTGGCGTCAAAGGCAAACTGGGTGGCCAGCGCCATTTCGGCGTCGGTGGTTTCGCTGAATTTCTGCTTCCAGCGCAACGCCTCGTCCACGTTTTTGGTCGAACCGTCCGGGTCGATGTCCTTGTTGCCCTCGGGGTGGCCTGCGACGTGCAGGCGCTTGAAGCCCGCCTTGTCGAACAGCCCCGTTTCCAGCAACTGCATCGAGCTGTCGAAGTCGCCATGCGGCTTGTCCACGCCGCCTGCCAGCAGCAACGCCTGCTCGACGCCGGCCTCGCCCTGATACATGGCGATCCAGTTCTCCAACGTCGCCGCGTCCTTGATGATGCGGGCCGGGAAATGCGGCATGACAGGATAGCCCTCGGCCGCAATCCGCTTGGCGGTCTTGACCATGTCCTCGATGGGTGTGCCCTCGATATGGGCGATGTACACGCGCGTGCCTTCGGGCAGCAGGTCGCGGAAATCCTCGACCTTCTCGGCTGTGCGCGGCATGACTTCGATCGAATAACCCTGCAAAAAGGCTTCGACGGTCGGGTTCACCGGGGCCTTATCGGCCGCATCACGTTTCTTGAAGTTCAGCAAAGCCATTGCGGCCTCCCATAAAGATCTGGGGCTCATGCCCAACCGTCATTTGCGATCAGGGCCTTGATGCGGTCCTGATCGTATTCCGTTTCCAGGCGTAGCGCTTCAGCCTCGGCGATCTCGGTCGGGTCACCCTCAACCTCGAACGGCTCGGCTTTGCGCCACTCGGCCAGATAGGCATCACTGTCCTTGGCGTTCACCTTCATGGCGGCGCGGTCGATGGCTTGCTCGAACCGCATATCCAACTGTCGCTTTGCGCCACGGCGGCCCTTGCCCACGATGACCTGAGCGGGGATGTCGCGCCAGTAAACGATGGTGACGTCAGGCATTGATCTTGATTCCTCCTAACCAGATGGTCCGGTTCTAAACGGCTATGTGGGGCCGGGTCGGTCGGATTTCGACACCCGGGGCTTTTACAGCGACGTTTTGCAGTTCGGGATACAGGCCCTGCACCGGTTTCTCCAGTGTCGGGGTCCATCAAAATCCTCATGACTTTAATGAGCGTCTTGCACGACGCGCGCCCGCGACCTAAGGTCGGGGTAACTCGAAAATCGGAGGGCGTGACGATGGCGCCCAAGCGTCCCAAAGGTGCGGGCGCGTTCCCGAAGGTGGTCGAAAGCCCCGCGCCGGCAAGACCCGATCCAGATGCCCTGTATGCCGCGCTGGATTTGGGGACTAACAGTTGTCGCATGCTGATCGCCCAGCCCAAGGGCAGCGGCTTTCATGTGGTCGACAGCTTCTCGAAGTCCGTGCAGCTTGGTGCCGGGCTTGAAAGGACCGGACGGCTGTCGCGGTCCTCGATGGCGCGCACCATCCAAGCCCTTCGGATTTGCCAGCAAAAGCTGAAACGGAACAAGGTCAAGCGTATGCGGCTTGTGGCGACCGAAGCCTGCCGCCGCGCCCGAAACTCCCGCGAATTCATACGTCAGGTGAAGCGTGAGACCGGCCTGACCCTTGAAATCATCCAACCCGAGGAAGAAGCCCGTCTGGCGGTCATTTCCTGTGCTCCGCTGGTCAGCACCAAGACCGAGCAGTTGCTGGTCGTCGATATCGGCGGCGGCTCGACCGAGCTGGTCTGGATCGACCTGTCCTCGGTGCCGCGACGCGACCGTTCAACGGCGATCATGCGGCTGCACAACGGGTTTCACACGGTCGACAGTCCCTTTCCGGCGGCCAAGGTGGTGGATTGGATCAGCGTTCCACTAGGCGTCGCCACACTGCGCGATCAGTTCCACGATGTCGAAGACGATGCTGCCCGCTTTGCCCTGATGAGTTGGTTTTTTGAAGAAAACCTCGCCGATTTTGCGCCCTATAAGGACGAACAGGCCCGCGAGGGGTTTCAGATCGTTGGCACAAGCGGCACCGTCACAACGGTCGCTGCCTCCCATCTGGGCCTGAAACGCTATGACCGGACCAAGGTGGACGGCCTGCGCATGACCAGCGATCAGATCGACAAGGTCATTCGCGGCTATCTGGAGCTTGGCCCTCAAGGCCGCCGTCGCGATCCGCGCATCGGCGAGGACAGGCAGGCCCTTATTATGTCCGGATCTGCCATCTTGCAGGCGCTGTTGCGCTGCTGGCCGACCGACCGCCTCTCGGTGGCGGACCGCGGGCTGCGCGAGGGTTTGCTTTATGCACAGATGAGCGCCGATGGCGTCCTGGAAGACGGGCCGTTTTGAGAAAGCTCTGCGCTGCATGCCGCTTGCGACCATAGCGATCGCCTACCGGGTTTCGACGGCCGCAACCACAATCTGTGCGCTTGAGGCTGCCGGGTTCAAGGTATTCAGCCCGGGTTTTCATATCGCCAACACCGTTCCGCATTATGCTTTGGCGATTGGCGGCATTGGGATCGCCGTGCCAGCGGTCGACTCGGCAGAGGCACTAGAACTGCTGCACAGTTTTTCGGCGTCACCGCCGACATCCGGCACCCTCGGCGGGAAGGTCTTGAACGGTCTGGGATGGGTGGCATTTGGTGTTTCTACGCCCTGGCCCGATCTGCTATTGAGGGAGCGGTCGATATCATCGGCTTGATGCCACATGAACAAGCGGGTAAAGGCCTCGCAGTCTTCAGGAGACCTTTTCAATGGCCAAGAAACCCAGCGGCAAAAACACTTCGGGACGCGGGCAGCGTGACCTGAAGGTCAAGGTCAAGACCGCGCGCGGACGCAAGCTCAGTTCGACCCGCTGGCTCGAGCGGCAGCTGAATGATCCGTATGTCAAGCGTGCGCAGGCCGAGGGGTATCGGGGTCGCGCGGCCTACAAGATTCTGGAGTTGGACGACAAGTTCCGCTTTCTGGTTCCGGGCGCACGCGTGGTCGACCTTGGCTGCGCGCCCGGTGGCTGGTGCCAGGTCGCGGTCAAACGCGTGAATGCGCTGGGCGAGAAATCGGGCAAACGGATCGGGACGGTTCTGGGCGTCGACCTGCAAGAGGTCGAGCCCGTGGCGGGTGCCGAAACCCACGTTCTGGACTTCATGGAAGACGATGCCGACGAGAAGGTAAAACAGTGGCTTGGCGGCAAGGCCGACGTTGTCATGTCGGACATGGCCGCCGCGTCCTCCGGGCACAAGCAGACCGACCACCTGCGGATCATGGCGCTGTGCGAAACCGCCGCCTACTTCGCCTTTGACGTGCTGGAGGTCGGAGGAACCTTTGTCGCAAAAGTTCTGGCAGGTGGCGCCGAAGGCGATCTGCAGAAACTGCTGAAGCAGAAGTTCGAGAAAGTGGCAAATGTCAAACCGCCAGCTTCACGGTCGGACAGTTCGGAAAAATTCGTGGTGGCAACCGGTTTTCGGGGCTGATCAGTCGTCGTCCAGGGCTATTTTGTCGGCCACAATCCGCTGCGGCCGCAACGACGCCGCCGCCATTCCCTGCAGCAGCAACGCCTCGCCATGGTTGAGATACGTGGCCGGCTTGTTGCGCAACTCGTCGATCCGCTGATCCAGCGAGACCCGGTGCGTGGCCACAGGTTGGTCGAGCTTTGTCGACGGGCGTTTCAAATACAACATGGATTACCACATCCTGAACTGGTCAATGCCTTGACCATGGATGTTGGCCGGTAAATGGGACTGCAAAATGGCGCAACTGCGTCGCTTCGATGCCGGTTTACCGGCCCAGTTGCCGCGCAAGATCCTGAAGCGCTGGGCTGTCGGGCAGAGTCCGAAGACCCTCGTCCAATACCTGACGGGCTGCATCCGTGCCGCGGTTGACTTGGGCCAGCTGGATCAACATCGGCCAAGCATCCTCGCGCTGGGGATCCATGGATACCACCTGACGAAAGGCCTGTTCGGCGGCGACAGGGTTTCTCAGCGTCAGCGCCATCCCCCCAAGGACCAGATGGGTTTCCGGGAAATCCAGACGGTTGGACAAAGAGCGCTGCCAATCCGCCATGTTCTCACGCGCGTTGTTGCGCTGCAGGGGCGTCAAAGCCGCGGCGGGAATGGGCAGGAACTCCTTGGCAGCTGCAAGGCGTACACTTCGCACTGGGTCGGACAACAGAGGCGACAAACGGGCCACCCTGTCGTCCAGCCCCGCCGCCCGCTGCAACACCGCCGCGTTGGCGCGAACCAATGGGTCTTCGTCCGTCAGCATCGCTGCTGTTTGCTCGGCCATTTCGGGCGTCGCGAAGGGTTGCAGCAGATAGGCGGCCGTCGCCCGCACGATGCCGGGCTGCGCGCCGTCCTGAGCAACAGCCAGCAACGCGGCCGGGTCCTCGACCTCTCCGGCAAATGCGGGGGCGAAAGCAGTCCCGAAATGGGGCGTACGATGATCCGAGTCCGGGAACCAGTCATTGATGGCGGCGGCGGCCCAGGGCTGATCCTGATCCGTGTGGCAATCAGTGCAGGCATCCTCTCCCAAGCCCAGATCGGGGCGCGGAACACGGAAACTGTGATCGCGCCGGCCATCGACGCCCATATAGAGGCGTTCGATCATGTGGCAGCTTTTGCACTGCGCCCCCTTGCCTCCCTCCGGGTGGTGGTGGTGTGAGGGATCGTCGTATTGCGCCTTTCGCAGTGATGGAAAATCGGGATTGCCGGCCGGGGAATGGCACTGAGTACAGACCGCATTGCCCTCGGCCTTCAAGGTTGCACTGTGCGCCTCATGGCAATTCAGGCAGCCGACGCCTTGCGCATACATTTTGGACTGCAGAAAAGATCCATACACATAGACCTCGTCCAGTATCTGGCCGTCGGGCTGGTACAGACCCGGACGCAGAAGCGCCAGATTGTAGGCATCGTGGAATGGCGTGCCAGGCAGCGGGTTTCCGTCCTCCAGCGCTTCACGGCGGGAATGACAGCCGGCGCATTGCTGAATCTCAACCTCGGTGTCGCCCGTACCCCAGATGACAGGAAAGCCAAACTCGTTCAGCCCGGCAGGCGCGGGCTGACCTTTTGTCCAATCCAGATGGGCCGAGCCGGGGCCATGGCAGGCCTCACAACCCACGCCGATCTCGACCTGCTCGGAAGCAAAGGACTGGGTCTGCGGCTGAAAGTTCTTTTCGAACCCTGTCGCGTGGCACTCCGCGCAGCGGCCGTTCCAATTCTTGTAGGCGCCGGTCCAGTGCAGCCCATCGTCTGGTGGCAAGTCCTGATCCGGATACAGGTGGTACCAGCGCCCGGCCTGCGTGTCCCAGACCACATCAAAGCTCTGCAATCGGCCGGGTTCAGTTTCAAACAGGTATTGCTGCAACGGCTCGATCCCCGCTATGGAATGAACCCTGTATTGCTTGCTTTGGCCGTCCTTCTCGGTCACGTCGGCAAGATAGTCCGACCCCTCCCGTCGAAACGTGACGGTCATGCCGTCATGAGAAAAGGTCGTATCACCGAAATCGGCCACAACGGTGTCAGGCGTGGGCTGTGTCCAAGCCAAGGCGTGGTGGGATCCCGCCCAGGCTTGCACCTGTTCGTCATGACAATCGCGACAAGTGTCCGAGCCGACATAGTCCTGCGCCCAAGCCCAACCGCCGTTTTGCAAAAGGGCGCATCCGGAAAACGCGATGATCCGGGCGATGCGGTGCCAATTTCTCATGAAGCTCCGACCTCGCCCCGGTTGTCGATATCCATCAGCGCGCCGTTAAACTCTGCGCCGAAAATTAGGATGGCGGCGCACAGATACATGAAAATCAACGCGGCCATGGCCCCCGCCAGGCCAGCATAGGTGGCGCTGTAGGTCGCGAATTGCGCGATATAGACCGAGAACCCCCACCCTCCGGCCGCCCACAACAGAAGGGTCAGTGCCACTCCGGGCAGGATTTGCATGATGCGGTGACGCTTGGTCGGCAGGATAAGATGGGCCAGCAGGACCGTTCCCGCCGGCACCGCCACCGTGAAGGTCCAGCGCAAACGGTCAACCGACAGCCACTCGCCCACGTCCACAGCCGTATTCTCGGACACCAGACGTGTGTAGACCGGCAGCACCAGCTCAACCGCCGCGATCAGCAGGATCGCGGCTCCGCCCAAAATGACCAACCCGAGGCACAGCAGGCGCGTCTTCCAGAATGGCCAACTGTCATTGTCATGATAGGCCTGATTTATGGCGGCACGTACGGCCGCCACTCCGTTCGAGGCAAAGTAGACGGCCAGCAGACCGCCCAGCGTGATCACACCCGAACCCGACCCGTCCAGAACCGCGCGCAGTTCGGCCACGATGGGTTGGGCCACGTCTTGTGGCCACGCACCGAATATCAACTCGATCAGTTCGTCCGTCACATATCCCTGCGACAACGACCCGGCCAAAGCGACGGTGAAAAGAACAAACGGAAACAGCGCCAGCATCAGCGACATCGCCACATGGCTGCTCATGACGAAACCGTTTTTGTCGCCAAAGCGTTGGACCGCCAGCCACAGCGCCCGGCCAAACCGGCCAAAAACGGGAATCGAAAGACGTGTCATTGGGAAACTCTAGCCTGCAATCCGCGTTGGAAGAACCGGCCAATGTGCCAATTGCACGAGATTCTACCGAATAACTGTCTGGCCCGATTGCATAAAGCCCGCTGCCTGTGCAGGATTGCCCCACAAAACTCCAATCGCTGCCGGCTTGCACCGGTATAGCCGAGGCCCCGCATGACGCCATCAGAGCCCCCCACCCGCACACCGCTGAGGTTGAGTGTCGTTCGCGACGTCACCATCGTGCTGACGCTTGTGGTTCTTGGGCTTTACGCAGGCGCCAGCTTTCTGGTTCCACTGACCATGGCCTTGCTGATCAACGTACTGATCATCGCACTCAGTGATCGGGTGATCGCACTGACCCGCGCTCCGGTCTGGCTTGCCAACCTGGCCGCCGTCACAGTGGTTCTGGCAGGCCTGTTCATGATCACCTACATCCTCGGCAGTCAAGCCACGCAGTTCACGCGAACAGCGGGTACCTATGAAAGCCAGTTCGACGGCGTGATCAACCGCGTCACCGGTCTGGTCGGGAATGATGTCACCGCTTTTGTCAGGGACAACCTGATCAGCATCGACATGACCTCGGTCGCGCGGATTTTGCTGGGCAGCGCCACCTCGATGCTAAACCAGTTCTTCCTGATCAGCCTCTATGTGGCCTTCCTGATGGCCGAGCGGCTGGCCTTCCGCAAAAAGCTGCGGATTGCAGCGGGCAACCCCGTCACCGGAGCCGAGCTTTCTTCGGTTCTGGATGCGATTACCTTCAGCTTGCAGCGCTACGTCGGGGTCAAAACCTTCATCAGCCTCGTTACCGCTGGAATCAGCTATTCGGTTTTTCGCGTGTTGGGTCTGGAATACGCGGAAACCTGGGCCGTTCTGACGTTTGCCCTGAACTTCATCCCATCAATCGGGTCGATCATCGCGGTGATCTTTCCCGCGATGATCGCCCTTGTTCAGTTCGAGACGATCGGCCCGTTCCTGATCATCGTCTTCGGGTGCGGCACGATCCAGTTCCTGATCGGCAACTTCCTTGACCCGGCCCTGCTGGGCCGTTCGCTGAACATGTCGACATTTCTGGTCATCCTCGCACTGACCTTCTGGACCACGGTCTGGGGCCTGATCGGCGCGTTTCTCAGCGTTCCGTTGACCGTGTGCATTCTGATCATCTTCAGCCACATTCCGGCCCTGCGCCCGATCGCCGTCCTGATGTCGCTGGATGGACGTTTGGCCGACGACGTCAAGTCGGCACGGCCCTGATCAGGGTTGAACACCCTGAAATCGGGGGTGGATCGGTCCCGGGTGCGCTGCTAACTTTCAAATATTGCAATGGATTGACCGAAAAGATCCAGCGGGTCCGGCGCAAACGCATTATTGACCGTTTCTGATGATTGGACTGCCATGACACCGCTTGACCAAATCAACGATCTCAAAGCCCGGATGGCCCAATCGATCATCGGACAGACTCAGGTCATCGACCGCCTTCTGATCGGGCTGCTGGCCAACGGGAACCTGCTGATCGAAGGTTTGCCGGGCCTGGCCAAAACCCGTGCTGTCAAGGCGATGGCGCGCAATCTGGATGCAAAATTCAGCCGCATCCAGTTCACACCCGACCTACTGCCGTCCGACGTCACAGGGACCGAGGTCTATACCCAGACCGAAGCGGGCGGCACCTTTCGGTTCGAGCCCGGCCCGATCTTTGCAAACATCGTCCTGGCGGATGAGATCAACCGCGCGCCGGCCAAGGTTCAGGCCGCGCTGCTTGAGGCGATGGAGGAACGGCAAGTGACCGTGTCCGGCACCACCCATAAGATGGAGCCGCTGTTCATCGTGATGGCCACCCAGAACCCGATCGAGCAGGAAGGCACATATCCGCTGCCCGAGGCGCAGATGGACCGGTTCCTGATGCATGTGCAGATCACCTACCCCCCGGTCGAGGACGAGGTGCTGGTGATCCGTCTGGTCCGCGGCGAGGATACCGCCGCCAATTCCGGGACCACCGCCGAGAAACCCTCACCGATCCCGCAGGATGCCGTTTTTGCAGCCCGGCAGGAGATCGGGCAGATCCATGTCTCGGATGCTATGGATCGGTACATGGCCGATCTGGTTCAGGCCACCCGGACGCCGTCCGCGCTTAGCGATGAGCTCGCCGCGTGGATCGAGATCGGCGCCAGCCCACGGGCATCGCTGGCGCTGGACAAATGCGGCCGGGCACATGCCTGGATGAACGGGCGCGACTATGTGGACCCGGCCGACATCCGTGCCATTGCCCATGACGTGTTCCGCCACCGCATCACGCTGAGTTTCGAAGCGCAGGGGGACGCCAAGACCGCCGATGACGTGATCGACGAGATCCTGAAGCTCGTCGCCCTGCCCTGATCGCAACAAAGGAGAGCCGCGTGTCCCCGACCGCAGCGACATCCCGCGACCCACGCATCCATGTCGATGCCCGCCACCTGCTGAGCCTCGGCGGGCGCACCGGCGCGCTCAGCCTTCTGCCCAGACAGCCGGCCCGTTCGGTGCTGAACGGCCGCCATGCCTCGCGCCTGCGCGGGCGCGGCCTGAATTTCGAGGAACTGCGCACCTATCTGCCCGGCGACGACATCCGCACGATCGACTGGAAAGTGACGGCCCGAACCGGCGAGCCGCATGTGCGCGTCTATACCGAAGAGCGCGACCGCCCGGCGCTGCTGCTGGTGGATCAGCGGGTCTCGATGTTCTTCGGCACACAAGTCTACATGAAATCGGTGGTAGCGGCCGAGGCTGCGGCCATCGCCGCCCATCGGGTTCTGGCGCAGGGCGACCGCGTCGGCGGTATCGTGTTCGGCGATACCGACCTGGCCGAACATCGGCCACAGCGCCGCCCGGCGGCCTTGCGGCGGTTTCTGTCCTCGCTCGGCGCGCTCAATTGCAACCTGCATGCCGGGCTCCGCCCACAAGCCACGGTCTCGCTGAACCAGGTGCTGCAACAGGCTGCGCGCATCGCACATACCAATGCCTTGGTCTGCGTGTTCTCGGACTTTGACGGCCTGACCGACGGGTCCGAACGGCTGCTGCGCCGCTTGGCCCATTCCAATGACCTGATCCTGTTCGACATCTCCGACCCGATCTCGCGCCACATACCGCCCGAGCTGCGGCTGACGGTCTCGGACGGCGACCAGCAAATCGAACTGGACGCGTCAGACCGCCAAATGTCGGACCGCGTGACACAGGCGATGGAGCAACGGCTGGCGCAGCTGCAATCCTGGTCGCGCCGATACGGGTTTCCCGTCGTCCCGCTGACCACCGCCGAGCCCGCTTTGGCCCAGATCCTGAGACTGTTCGGCCACCAACGGGGGCGGTCATGACCCCGGACACCGAAGGCAAATCGCTGGTCGAGCTGCTGGACATGCTGAAACCCGCGCCCGAGCCGGCTCCGATTTCCATGGTACCGCAGACCTGGGGCTGGGTTGTTCTGGCGGTGGTGCTGTTGCTCGTGCTTGGTCTGGTCTTCGCGACCATCTGGCGGCATCGGCAGGCAAATGCCTATCGGCGCCTTGCACTGAAGGAATTGGACCGGTGTCAGAATGACCCGGCCAAAGCCGCCGAGATCGTGCGCCGCGCGGCGCTTGTCGCCTTTCCCCGATCTCAGGTCGCCGGTTTGACCGGTGACGACTGGACGAATTTTCTGGGCCAAACCGCTGACCTGTCAGGGTTTTCCGCCTCGGCCCTCGGCACTCTGGCGGCGGCCCCATACCGCAAGGGGGTCACCGACCCGGATGCAGTCGAACTGGCGCGGCACTGGATCAAGTCGCATCAGTCCAAGGGGGTGGCGTGATGTTCAGTTTCGCCGCGCCTTGGGTGTTTCTTCTGCTGCCACTGCCGGCACTGGTCCATTTCCTTGCTCCGCCACACCGGCAACGGGTCGATGCCATTCGCATCCCGTTCTTTCGCCACGTCGCACAGGCGGCAGGGGCCGAGCCGCAGTCCGGCTCGGTAACCCTGAGACGGACGCGGCTGCAAACCGGTCTGGCGATCCTGATCTGGATGCTGCTGGTTCTGGCCATGGCCCGGCCCGAACGGTTGGGCGACCCGATCATCATCGAAAAATCCGCCCGCGACGTGGTGCTGGCCGTGGACATCTCGGGTTCGATGGACCAGCGCGATTTCAAGGCCGCAGATGGCACGCCCAAGCAGCGGCTGGAGGCCGTCAAGGACGTTCTGCGCGCCTTCATCGCCGCGCGCGACGGCGACCGAATGGCGTTGATCATCTTCGGCACCCGCGCTTTCGTTCAGGCCCCGTTCACCGAGGATTTGCAAAGCCTCAACGGCTTTCTGGACCAGACCGCCGTCGGTATGGCCGGTCCGAACACGGCGCTGGGCGATGCCATCGGGCTGGGCATCCGCACCTTCGAGTCGAGCGAGGTGGACCAACGCCTGATGATCGTGCTGTCGGACGGTGCCGACACCTCAAGCCGCATGACGCCGGTCAATGCCGCGTCGATTGCGGCGGACAAGGGGGTCGTGATCTACACGATTGGCGTCGGCGACCCGAATGCCACGGGCGAAGACCGGGTCGATCTGGACGCGCTCAAGGACATCGCCAGCAAAACCCAAGGCCAGTATTTCTTTGCCGATGATGAGGCCGCCCTGACCGAGGTCTACCAACAGATCGACGCTCAGAACCCCCGCGTGGTGGAAACCCAAAGCTACCGCCCGAGGGTCAGCCTTGCGCATTATCCGCTGGCGGCGGCACTGCTCCTCATCCTCGCCAGCACCCTGGGCTTTCGCCTTTCACAGGGTCGGAGGCGCGCGGCATGATCGACGCTCTGGCCCAGTTCCATTTCCTGCGCCCCTACTGGTTGCTGCTGTTGCTGCCTATTGCCGCTGTCTGGTGGCTGACCCGGCCGCGCAGATCGGGCAGCTCGGACCTGCCTGCGGGCATCGCGCCCCACCTCGCGCAGGCACTGCGTCTGGGGGCCGAAGACCAACGGCGGGTCGGTCCGCTGGACCTCGCCGCGCTCGCCGCCGGTCTTCTGACCCTTGCCGTGGCAGGGCCGACATGGTCACGGGCGCCGAACCCTCTGATCGCGGACACCGCGCCGCTGGTGATCGCGCTCAAGGTCACCGACAGCATGGAGGAGGCAGACCTGGCGCCGTCACGGCTGGACCGTGCCAAGTTGAAGATCACCGATCTGATCAACACCCGCGCAGGTGCGCCCACCGCCCTGATCGCCTATGCCGGATCCGCACACCGGGTCGCGCCGCTGACCGAAGACGCCAACATCCTGCGTCCCTTGCTTGAAGGGTTGACCCCGGCGGTCATGCCGGTTGCGGGCGATGCCGCCGGTGACGCGCTGACGCTCGCGCAGGACATTCTGGGCGATCAGGTGGGCACAGGCGCGGTTCTCTTCGTGCTGGACGATATCGATCCGCAACAGGTTTCCGCATTGGGACAGTCTGATACACCGTTGTTTTTTCTGACCATGCTTCCGAATGGCCGCCAGATCCCGCAACTGGACGGCCTGCGCAGCGCCACGATCTTTCCCTTCTCGGGCGGCGACCGTGACATCACCCGGCTGAACCGCGGGATCACCCGCAGTTTTTCCGCAGCCCTGGGCGAGGATGACCGCGTCGACTGGCAGGACCGCGCCTGGATTCTGGCCCGGCCCGTCGCCTTGATCGCGCTGCTGTGGTTCCGACGCGGCTGGGTCATCCGCTGGGGGTTCGTGGCATTGCTGTTTCTGCCACCGACCGGCGCGCGTGCAGACGGTTGGCGGGACTGGTTCCTGACCCCGGACCAGCAGGGCCAGATCGCCATGAACCGCAAGGACTACGCCGTCGCCAGCACGCTGTTTCAAGATCCGTATCACAGTGGTTATGCCCAGTTGAAAGCCGGGCAATATGCCGAAGCCTCCGAGACCTTTGCCCAGCTTTCCACGCCCGAAGCGGCGTTTGCCGAAGGCATGGCCCGCATCCGAAATCGAGAGTATCATCCGGCCATCGCAGCCTTTGAAACCGCGCTGGAGCGCCGCCCGGATTGGCCGGAGGCCGCGTACAACCTGACCGTCGCCCAGGCCATTCTGGCCGAGGTCGAATCCACCCGCGAGCAATCCGATACCGGCGAGGAAGCGGGCATCGGCGCTGATGATGTGGTGTTCGACAACGAAGCCGGCCTGGGCGCGGACACCACGCAACAGGCCGAGACCGGGGACGCCGCGCGCCTGTCGGCCGACCAGTGGATCAGTGCCATCGACACAGACATGCAGGATTTCCTGCGCAGCCGGTTTGTTCTTGAAAATCAGGAGCGTTCCCAATGAGGTATATCGCGCTCTTGATGCTGCTTCTGTGCCCCGCTGAGGCTCTGGCGCAAGCAACAGACATCCAGCCCCGCGTCACGATCGAAGTGCCGCCGGATCCGACAATCGTCGGCCAGCCCGCCATCGTTCGCCTGAAGGTGCTGGTACCGACCTACATGCCAAATCCGCCGGTCTTTCCATCGCTTGAACAGGAAAACCTTCTGGTACGCCTGCCCGATCGCGCTTCGGGGCCGGTCAGCGAGAGCGTCGAAGGCCAAACATGGTCCGGGGTTCAGCGCAGCTATCGGCTGTATCCGTTGGCCCCCGGTACGTATGAATTTGCGGCGGCCGAGGTGCAGGTGACATTTGCCGATCCCGAAACCAACGATCCCGTTCAGGTCTCGGTTCCCCTGCCTGCCGTTCGCCTGACAGTCGGGATTCCTGACGCAGCCCGAGGATTGGATCCCCTGATAATCGCTGACGGGTTCGAACTGTCGCAGGAGATTGAGGGCGATACCAGCCTTCAAACCGGAGACGCACTGACCCGCACCCTGACGGCAAAGATCACCGGAACGACCCCGATCATGATCCCGCCTTTGTTGCCCCAGATTGAGGACCCGTTGTTGCGGGCCTATCCCAATGAGCCCCGATTGACGGAAACCGAAGACCGGGGCGTTCTGTCCGGCCAACGAACCGACCGCGTGACCTATGTGGCTCAGGACGGCGGACAGACCCAATTGCCGGCTGTCGAGATCGATTGGTTCAACCTCAAGACCAACAAGGTTGAAACTGCGCGCGCCGATCCCGTCGACCTCGTTCTTGCGCCGCCGCCTTGGCAGCCTCCGGACCGGGAAACCGTTCTGCAGCTGGTCGGCTATTTCTTCATTGGGGTCGTGATATTATGGTTTGTTTTTCGCAAACTACATCCGGTTCTTTTGGCACGCTGGGCAACGGCCAGGCAACGCAGGCTGGCCTCGGCAGCGCATGCCTTTTCGGAACTCAAGCAGGCTGTGCGCCAACAAGACTTGGCCCGTGTTTATCAAAAGTTGGAAGTCTGGAAACGGCGACTGGCCGACCCGCCAGACACTGCTGAATTCGAGGCTTCTCTGGCCGAAATCGGCGCGTCCAGATATGGCGGCGGCGATCAACAAGCGGAAAACTGGAGCAAGGTCCGAGATTGCCTTGACCGTATCGCCCGCCCCCTAGGCCACTCTCAATCCGCTTTGCCTCAGCTCAATCCCTGACGCGGCTGCCAATTACTTACCTTACGTCAACCCAATCTGAGCCAAATCCCAGGGCGCTATCTTCAAACATAAGTATTTTTAGATTGGTCTTTGTGATAGTTATCAATTGCCTAGAGGGGCTTGTCTTGATTCCCCCTTTTTGCCGAACCGCCTGACCTGCGAAGGGCGTGTTGAATGATTGACGGATCGGGGGACGCATTTTCCCCTTTTTGACTTTCCTGCAAGGCCGTTTTTGCCTGACCACATAAGGAGAAAAAGATGTCATCACAGGGAAATTTAACGCATCTATGGCGCAGAGGACTGCGACGATTGGCAGTTGCTACGGTTTCTGTCGCGCTGGCCGCGCCGGCCTGGGCGCAAGATCAGAAACCCAACATTCTGGTCATCTGGGGCGACGACATCGGTCAGTCGAACATCTCGGCCTATACCAAAGGCATGATGGGATACCGTACGCCCAATATCGACCGGGTCGCGAATGAAGGCATGATCTTCACCGACTATTATGGTGAGCAGTCCTGTACCGCGGGGCGGTCGTCTTACATCATGGGTCAGTCAGTGTTCCGCACAGGGCTGTCGAAGGTCGGCCTGCCGGGTGCCGATCTTGGTATGCAGGTCGAGGATCCGACCATTGCTGGTTTGTTGAAGGATCACGGCTATGCCACCGGTCAATTCGGCAAGAACCACCTAGGCGACAAAGATGAACATCTTCCGACAAACCACGGATTTGACGAGTTTTTCGGAAACCTCTACCACCTGAACGCGGAAGAGGAACCCGAAAACGAAGACTATCCGGGTGACACCGTTCTGCCCGATGGTCGGACTTTCCGCGAAGCCTTCGGTCCCCGTGGCGTCATCAAGTCCAAGGCCGACGGAACCATCGAAGATACCGGACCGCTGACCAAGAAGCGGATGGAGACCGTGGATGAGGAAACGGTGGCTGCGGCGATCGACTTCATCAAGCGGGCCCACGAGCAAGGCCAGCCCTTTTATGTCTGGTGGAACGGAACGCGCATGCACTTCCGCACTCATGTCAAAGACGAGATGCGCCAGCAGGCCAATGACATGACCGGTCGTGTGATGGACGAATACTCGGCCGGCATGATCGAACATGACATGCATGTAGGCCAGTTGCTCGATCTGCTGGACGAGCTGGGCATCGCCGACAACACGATCGTCCATTACTCGACAGACAACGGACCGCACTACAATACGTGGCCCGATGCTGCGTCCACGCCGTTCTGGGGCGAAAAGAACACCAACTGGGAAGGCGGCTGGCGCGTGCCCTCGATGGTGCGTTGGCCCGGCAAGATCGAACCCGGATCGGTCACCAACGAGATCGTGCATCACATGGATTGGCTCCCGACCTATCTGGCGGCGGCCGGAGATCCCGAGATCAAGGACAAGCTGAAGGCAGGCTATTCGTCCTCGGGGATGGGTCGCGACTACAAGGTGCATCTGGACGGCTACAACATCCTGCCGCTCTTGACGGGTGAAACCACAGAAAGCCCGCGCAAGGAGATCTTCTATTTTTCGGATGACGGCGACATGACGGCGCTGCGCTTCGGAGACTGGAAGCTGATCTTCCTGGAGCAGAAGGCTTGGGCCACCCTGCGCGCCTGGATGGAGCCATGGACCGAACTGCGCGTTCCGATCATCGTGAACCTGCGCCGCGATCCCTATGAACGCGGATATCGCACGTCCAACACCTACTATGACTGGATGATCGACCGCGTGTATTTCTTGGTGCCCGCGCAGCAATACGTGGCGAATTTCCTCGCAACCTTCCAGGAGTTCCCGCCGCGCCAGAAGGCGGCGAGCTTCAGCCTGGATCAGGTGATGGAAAAGATGCTGACGCCGACCAACAACTGATAGTGGTCGGTTCTACTCTCGAGGGTCGCCGGCTTGATCGGCGACCCTCATTTCTTTGATGCGAAAGGATATTTCATGTTCCGCCTGATCTTCTCAGCCGCCGTTTTCGCGTTGCCTGCGGGCCTTGCGGCGGACCCTCTGCCCAGTTGGACCGACAGTCCGGCCAAGGAACGGATCATCGCCTTTGTCGATACGGTGACGACGCCGAACTCGGACGACTATGTCACCCCCGCAGACAGGGTGGCGGTGTTTGACAATGACGGAACGCTCTGGGCCGAGCAGCCGGTCTATTTCCAGTTCATCTACGCCATGGATGAGTTGGCCGAGATGGCGCAGGACGATCCCTCGATCCTGACTACGCCGACCTTGGAGGCAGCGGCCAAGGGCGACGCCGAGACCGTGCTGAAGGGCGGTGAAGATGCCTTGATCGAAGTCGTCAGCGCCACGCATTCGGGGCTTAGCGTCGATGCCTTCCAGGCTTCCGTCGCAGAATGGCTTCAGACGGAACGCCATCCCGATACGGGGCTGGCCTATGACCAGATGACGTATCAGCCCATGGTCGAACTGCTCCGGTATCTGCGTGACGAGGGGTTCACAACCTATATCGTTTCGGGCGGAGGCCTGCATTTCATGCGCGTGTTCGCCGAGGACGCCTATGGGATACCGCCCAACCAGATCTTGGGGACCTATGCGGACAGCACTTACGAACTTGTCGACGGCACGCCCGCGATCATGAAGGCGCCCGCGCTGGCGTTCATTGACGACAAGGAGGGCAAGCCGATCAACATCGAGCGCACGATCGGGAAACGACCGATCCTGGCGGTCGGGAACTCGGACGGTGATTTTGCCATGCTGGAATGGACCACCGCCGGCGACGGGCCGCGGATGGGCGTTCTGATCCACCACACAGATGCCGAACGGGAATGGGCCTATGATCGCGACAGCCACATCGGGCGGCTTGTCGACGGGCTGGACAAAGGCCCAGAAATGGGCTGGGTTATCGTGGATATGGCCAAAGACTGGTCCCGGGTTTTCACCGGCTCGAACTAAAGCGCGGAAAGGTCGGCACACACATGTGGACATTCATCGCCTCGCTGTCCGTCTTTGCCATCTACTGTGTCGCGGTTTTTTTTGCAGTACGGGCCGCTCAGACGGCGCGCACCCCGCAGGGCGCCGTGGGATGGGTGGTGTTTCTGCTTTCGGCACCGTTTCTGGCGGTGCCGCTATACCTGTTCCTGGGACATCACCGGTTCAAAGGGTATCGGATCGCCCGCAAGGAAAGCGAGCGTGTGGTCGAAGGGATCCGCAGCTTTGCCGATCACTCAAAACCCGATCCCGCGACGCTGACCGTCAATCCGCGCCCGTTTGAGGCGCTGGCTCACCTGCCCCTATCCCGCGGCAACGGGGCCGAACTATTGATCGACGGAGAGGCGACGTTCCAATCCATCTTCCGCGCGATCGATGCGGCCAAGAACTATGTCCTCATTCAGTTCTATATCGTGCGCGATGACGGGCTGGGGCTGGAGCTGCAAGACAGGCTGATCGATGCGGCCAAACGCGGGGTCAGCGTCCGGTTCATGACTGACGCGGTGGGCAGCTATGGCCTGCCGTCCTCATACCTGGAGGAGCTGCGCTCGGCCGGTGTGGATGTCGCTGATCCACGGGACCAGCGCGGGCCGAAGTTCCGGTTTCAGCTGAACTACCGCAACCACCGCAAGACCGTGATCATCGACGGCGAAACCGGGTTCATCGGCGGGCACAATGTGGGCGTCGAATACCTGGGGCAGGATCCGTATTTTGGCCGCTGGCGGGACACCCACATCAAGATGACCGGCCATATCGTTCGTCAGTTGCAGCTGATTTTCACCGAGGACTGGCACTGGGCCCGCGGAGAAGACCTGATTGACGTGCTGGACTGGGCCGGATCGGAATCCGATCAGGACATGAACGCGCTGCTGGTCGCCACCGGACCGGGCGACGCGACTGAAACGGGGTCGTTGATGTTCTTTTCCACGATCGCTGCGGCACAGGAGCGGCTGTGGATCGCATCACCCTATTTCGTGCCGGATATCGACGTGATGACGGCACTGGAACATGCCGCGCTGCGCGGCGTCGATGTCCGCATTCTGGTGCCGGACATGATTGACCACCGCCTGCCCTGGTTGGCCGCCTTTGCCTATTTCGATGAAATCCGGGATTCCGGCGTGCGTGTATTCCGCTACACCGACGGGTTCATGCACCAAAAGGTAATTCTGGTGGACGACACGTTGGCCGCAGTTGGCACCACCAACCTGGACAACCGCTCGTTCCGTCTGAATTTCGAAGCGATGGCGCTGTTCTTCGACAGCCGGGCAGCCGCTGCCGCCGAGGACATGCTGAAGACCGATTTCGAAGCCAGCTACGAAATGTCCAGAAGCCTCGCCCAGCAACCGCCGCATATCCGCTATGGCGCGCCTTTGGCGCGGCTGTTCTCGCCGATCCTCTAGGTCAGGAACCGTTCCTGGAATACGCGCGTCATCAGCGCGACCATGAATGCCGTGGAAAGACCGAAGGCCAACAATCCGGTGACCGAGGCGAAGGCCCCGAAAATCCGCAAGCCCTCGCCCAATACAATGTCGCCATAGCCCAGCGTCGTGAAGGTCACGAGCGAAAAATACAAGGCCGAGTTCCAGTCCGGCAGGACATCTCCCATCACCCAGACGATCGCCCAGATCCACACCTGAATCGTATGCGTCGCCACGATGACGGCCAGCGCCAAGGCGATCGGGCCTGCCGTGGGCAGAAAGGTTCCCTGCCCTTCCCATCTGTCGATCACCTTGCGCACCACGATGGTGCACCATGTGAGCAGCCCGATCTCGATCAGGAAACACAGCCCCAGATAGAAGCTGCCCCAAAGGATCTGCTGCGACAACGTCATGGTAATACCCTGCATCGGCCCGGAAACTGAAACTGCACAATGGCGGCTCTGCCCTCAAGGCACAAGGCCGGACAGCGGGCAGTCGTGCGACGAAAAGAACCGAAACTTTTTGAAGGCTGGACAGCGGATCGGCGCGCCGCACATTGTAGAGCGCAGCAGGTGAGACTGATCATGTTGTTGGAAATACAGAATATCCACAAAACCTACCCGCGCGGGCGGCCTGTCCTGAACGACGTATCGTTGTCGCTGGAACGCGGTCAGACGCTTGCCATCACCGGCGAAAGTGGCAGCGGCAAAAGCACGTTGCTGAACCTTGCCGGCGCGCTGGACAGTTTTGACAGCGGTGAGATCGTTCTGGATGGCACGGCGTTGTCGCGACTGGACGATCGCGGCCGCGCATTGCTAAGGCGCGAAGACGTGTCCCTGGTGTTCCAGCAATTCAATCTGATCCCGTCGCTGACGGTTGCGCAGAACCTGTCATTTCATGCCCGGCTGGCAAATCGCGTTGACCCCGAGTGGGTCGCGCATCTGACCGCGACGCTCGGTCTCGCCGAATTGACCCAACGCTATCCCGAACATCTGTCGGGCGGCCAGCAACAGCGGGTCGCGATTGGCCGGGCCCTTGCCGTCCGTCCCAAGCTGCTGCTGGCGGACGAGCCAACGGGAAACTTGGACGAAACTGCAAGCGCGGCGGTTCTGGAGCTGATGCTGTCCTTGGTTGCAGATACCGGGGCAGCCCTGCTGTTGGTCACGCATTCGCCCGTGATCGCAGCCCGGCTTGATCAAACGGCACACCTGGCAAACGGGCGGATCGCATGACGCGCACCGTGATCCAGGCCCTCTGGTCGCATTGGCGTTGGCACCGTATCCAACTGGCCACGCTGCTGATCGGAATCGCGCTTGCGACAGGCCTTTGGTCAGCGGTCCAGGCCATCAACGCCGAAGCCCGGGCCAGTTATGCGCGTGCCAACCAACAATTGGCGCTTGGGCAGATGGAGATGCTGCGGCATCCATCCGGCCACATTCCTTTGGAAACATACGTAAATCTGCGTCGCGCCGGATGGCAGGTCGCGGCCGTTCTGGAAGGTCGGTACAGGGTTGGGGACCGATCGGTTCTTTTGACCGGAGTGGACCTTGTCTCCTACCCGCCGCTTCCGGCGGTGACGCAACTGGAACAGGAAGAGGCCGCACCCGACCCGGCGGCCATGCTGACCGCGCCCGGCCGACTGCTGGCGCCACCAGACCTGGTGCCGATGCTGGAGGATCGGCCCGATCTTCCGGCGGCGATCGCCAGCACTGCGCTTCCCCCCAATGTGGTTCTGACCGATATCGGCGTGGCTGAGTCGTTGCTGAACAAACCGGGTGAGATTTCGCGACTTGCCATCCTGCCCGATCAGCCTCGCGGAGTTGCGCCCCTGTCCCAGATTGCGCCGGAGCTGAACCGTCAGCCCCCTTCCAACAGCGTCGACACCGCCCGCCTGACCGACAGCTTTCACCTGAACCTTTCCGCGTTCGGCCTGCTGTCTTTCGCCGTCGGGCTGTTCATCGTGCATGGAACGGTTGGACTGGCCTTTGCGCAGCGTCGTGGAATGGTCCGCAGTCTGCGTGCGATGGGTGTCCCGATGGGGACGCTTTCCCGCATCATTCTGGCCGAACTTGTAGGTCTGGCTTTGATCGGTGGATCCATGGGCCTGCTGCTGGGTTTTTTCCTGGCCGGAGCGTTGTTGCCCGATGTCGCCGCAACCCTGCGCGGGCTCTATGGGGCACCGGTGGATGGTCAGTTGCAACTGAGGGGCGGTTGGGTGCTGGCCGGGCTGGGTATGTCCATCGCAGGAACTCTGGCAGCCAGCGGATACGCCCTGTGGCGTCTGAGCCGAATGCCGATATTGTCCGGCCCAGGCCTGCAGGCATGGCGTGGCCGCAGCACAAGAGCCGTCGTGACCGGACTGGTGGGTGTTGGGCTCGCTCTTGGCGGAGTCGTGATCTTTCTTCTCTTTGACGGATTGGTTGCTGGCTTCGCTCTGATGGCGGGCATTCTGACCGGCAGCGCCCTTTTACTGCCTCTGGTGCTGTCCAGCATATTGCACCTGTGCGCAGGGCGCGTCCGTGAACCAGTGCGGCAGTGGGTGCTGGCCGACATGCAGGCCGAGCTGCCGGGCCTGTCGCTTGCGCTGATGGCTCTGCTGCTGGCCCTGGCCGCCAATATCGGTGTCGGAACCATGGTGTCCAGCTTCCGGCTTACCTTCGTTGGCTGGCTGGACCAACGCCTGATGGCCGAGCTGTACATCACGGCGAAGGACTCGGATCAAGGTCACGAGATCGAGACATGGCTGACCCCGAGCGTTGACGCAGTCCTGCCGATACGGAATGTGGAGCTGGATCATTCCACAGGCCCGCTGTTTCTGTACGGAGTGGTCGATCACGCGACCTACCGGGACAACTGGCCCCTTGTCGCCGCTGCCCCGGACGTATGGACCAAGGTTCTGTCCGACGGCGCCATCCTGATTAACGAACAGCTGGCCCGCCGTGCTGATCTGTGGCCGGGGGATTCGATTGCGCTCACCGCCGATCACACTCTGGCAATCGCTGGCGTCTATTCCGACTACGGCAATCCGACCGGGCAAGCGATCGTCTCAATGGACCTGTTCGGAAGGATCGCACCAAATGCCGAAAACCGACGGTTTGGTATTCGCATCGCTCCGGAGCGTGTAGATGAGCTGGCGGCGGATCTGCAGGACAGGTTTGATCTGGGCCCCGGCGCGATCATCCGGCAGGCCGCGCTGAAGGCGCAGTCCATGGCGATCTTCGAAAAGACATTTGTCGTGACATCCGCTCTGAACATCCTGACGCTTGGCGTGGCCGGCTTCGCCATTCTGACCAGCTTGCTGACCCTTTGGACCCAGCGGCTGCCTCAGATCGCTCCGGTCTGGGCAATGGGGCTGACGCTGTCGCATCTGTCCAAACTGGAACTGGCGCGAAGCATGGTTCTGGCTTTCCTTACCGCCTGCCTCGCCTTGCCGCTGGGCCTGGCACTTGCTTGGATTCTGCTGGCCGTCATCAATGTCGAGGCGTTTGGATGGCGGCTACCCATGCACCTTTTCCCGTCGTCATGGGTGCAGCTCATGCTGTGGACACTTGTGGCCGCCGCACTTGCCGCGGCGCTGCCCGCCTTGCGTCTTCGGCGGGTGCCGCCGGCCGATTTGCTGAGGATCTTTGCCAATGAACGCTAAACTACTCGTATGTGCGCTGTTCTGGCCCCTTGCGGCAATGGCGCAGGGGTTTGCCGGTTTGGGTGGTTCCGCCGACGGCTTTGACGTACCACAACCAGAGTACCAGTTCGAATTCCCCGCCGACCACGGCCCGCATCCGTCCTATCGGATCGAATGGTGGTACCTGACGGCCAACCTGACCGGGGAGGACGGTCGGGACTACGGCATACAGTGGACCCTGTTTCGCTCTGCCTTGAAGCCACTTGAAGCCGCTGGCTGGCAAAGCCCACAAATCTGGATGGGCCATGCCGCGCTGACAACTCCGGAACGCCACTTTTTTGCCGAGCGCCTGTCTCGGGGCGGAATTGGTCAGGCCGGTGTTACAGCCGACCCGTTCGAAGCATGGATCGACGAATGGCGCATGGCAGGACCAACGCTCCAGACCCTGACCCTGACCGCAAACGGAGCCGATTTCGGGTACGACCTGAACCTGTCTGCCTCGGGGCCGCTGGTTTTTCATGGTGAGAATGGCTTTTCCGTAAAATCCACTGATGGGCAGGCCAGCTACTATTATTCGCAGCCGGGCTACGCCGTTCAGGGCACGCTGCATCTGCCCGACGGCGATGTGGCGGTCACCGGGAACGGATGGCTGGACCGAGAGTGGTCTTCGCAGCCTTTGGCTGCCGATCAGTCAGGGTGGGACTGGTTCTCACTCAGTTTCGAGGACGGCAACAAGTTGATGGCGTTTCGACTGCGCGGCGGACGTGGGGACTATACCTCGGCCACCTGGATCAACGCGGACGGTTCCAGCCGCAGTCTGCCGAACGGGTCAGTAACCTTCACACCACTGGAAACCAGCCGGGTGGCAGAGCGCGATGTTCCGACGGATTGGCGCGTGACCATCCCGGGCGAGGATCTGGACATTCGCGTCAAAGCTCAGAACACCCAAGCCTGGATGGGAACGCGCTTTCAATACTGGGAGGGTCCGGTCACCGTGTCAGGCAGCCACAAGGGGCGCGGCTACCTTGAGATGACAGGGTACTAGCGGGTTTAGCGGACCACGTAGACCGAAACGTTCGAGTGGCGCACCACTCGCGCCGCGTTCGGCCCCAGCAGGTAATCCTTGAAATCCGGCTTGTGCGCACCGATCACGACCAGATCGCTGCCGGCACTTTCGGCGGTCTTCAGGATCTCCTGATAGGCCGTGCCGGTTGCAACGACATGGCGGATCGTGGCGTTGCGCTCCGACCCGACCGCATCGACGCACAGCTCAACCAGCTTGTCATGCGCTTCGTGCTGCGCCTTGTCGTGGAAGTCGGGCCGGAAAAAGCCGGACACCCAGCTTTCACCGAAATCCGGCAGTACGGTCACCACGTCCAGCTGCGCCCCGTCGAGATCGGCCAGTTTCGCAGCAATTTTCAGGACAGGAGCATCGATATTGCCGTTGCTGATATCAACGGCGCACAGGACGGACTTTGTCATGCGGGCACCTCTTGTCTGGCGGCACGGCCGCGTTGCAGGAAGGCGATCAACCCCAGCAGCAGCATGGCCGGGATATAGATCAACTGTTTTGGCGGCTGGCTGACCGGAAGATCGGCGGATGCGATACGAACCGGCTCGTCCGCGTAATAGTCGAAATTGGCCAGGTCATCGGCGATGGGCGAGCCGAACATAGGTTCGTCCATCTTCACCAGGCCGTCTTCCTCGATCAGCAAAAAGCCCATGGCATCAACACGCGCCGCACCATCAGGTTCGGACCCCACCGTGACGACGACCGTAGTCTCGGTCATGTTGCCGGTGTCGAAATCCGGACCACTGACCACCACCCGCACGTCGGTGCCGGGTTCAGCCTCACCAATGGCCTGCACGAATCCGGCCGGCTCAACCTCGAGGTGCGAGGGCGAGATGCGATCCATGAAATAGTCCGGCCGGAACAGCGCGAAGGCGATCGCAATCAGCGCAACGCTTTCGTAGATTCGGCTGTGGGTGAGGAAGTAGCCCATCGTTCCGGCCGTGAACACGAGGATCGCAATCGTCGCGAATATGGCCACTATGATCCCCTCAACCCAGGTGACATCGATCAGCAGCAGGTCGGTGTTGAAGATGAACACGAAAGGCAGCGCCACGGTACGCAGACTGTAGAAGAACGCAGTGAAGCCGGTCTTGATCGCATCACCGCCCGATACGGCCGCCGCAGCAAAACTGGCAAGACCCACAGGAGGCGTCACGTCGGCCATGATGCCGAAGTAGAACACGAACAGGTGCACCGCGATCAGCGGCACGATCAGGCCGCTTTGCGCGCCCAGTTCGACCACAACGCCCGCCATCAGCGAACTGACGACGATGTAGTTTGCCGTGGTCGGCAGCCCCATGCCCAGGATCAGGCTGAGCAGCCCGACCATCACCAGCATCAGGATCAGGTTGCCGCCGGACAGGAACTCGACCAGATCGGCCATCACCTGCCCCACACCGGTCAGGGTCACGGTGCCGACGATCACGCCTGCCGTGGCCGTGGCCAGCGCAATGCCGATCATATTGCGCGCGCCGTCGATCAGGCCCTGCCACAGATCGGCAACCCCATCGACAAAGGAGTTTGCCAGATTGCTCTGCCCCCGGAAGATCGCCTTGAGCGGTTTCTGCGTCAGCAGGATCACGAACAGCAGCGCGGTCGCCCAGAAGGCCGACAGACCCGGCGACTTCTGTTCGATCATAAGGAAGTAGACCAGAACGATGATCGGCAGCAGGTAATGCAGGCCGGCCTTGTAGATCTCGGAGATCACCGGCAGCTTCACTTCGGTCGCGTTCGGGTCATCGGGCTCAAGGTCGGGAACCTGAGCCGCCAGGTACAGCAGAGCAACATAGACTGCGCACACCGCCAGGCTCAGGATCAGACCAGCGCTGGACGGCGCCCAGCTTGTGACAGCATCCACCGGGAACTGCGAACCATAGCAGAGCCCCGCAAACACCAGGAAGAACATCAGCATCCCCACGACCGTCCGCGCCAGATGCACGTCGCGGTCGCCCAGAGTGGGCATGTTCCGCTTCACGGCCTCGAGATGGACGATGTAGACCAGCGCAATGTAGGATATCGCCGCCGGAAGGAAGGCGTGGGTGATGACCTCGACATACGAGATGCCCACGTACTCCACCATCAGGAAGGCGGCGGCGCCCATCACGGGCGGCATGATCTGGCCGTTGACCGAACTTGCAACCTCGACCGAGCCGGCCTGCTCGCTGGTAAAGCCTACGCGCTTCATCAGCGGGATGGTGAAGGTGCCGGTGGTGACGACGTTGGCGATGGACGAGCCCGAAATCAGGCCGGTTGCGGCCGAACCGACAACGGCGGCCTTGGCCGGACCGCCGCGCAGGTGACCCAGCGCGCCGAAGGCCATCTTGATGAAGTAATTCCCTGCCCCGGCCTTATCCAGCAAAGCGCCGAACAGAACGAAGAGGAACACGAATTTCGTCGAAACACCCAAGGCGATGCCGAACACACCCTCGGACGTGATCCACATGTGGCTCATCGCCTTTTTCAGGCTGGCGCCTTTCCAGCGGATCACCTCGGGCACCCACTCGGACGAGCCGAAGAACACATAGGCCAGGAAGATCGTCGCAATGATCGCCATGGCGGGGCCAAGCGCGCGCCGCGCGGCTTCGAACAGCAGGATCAAGCCACCGAGGGCGATCCATTTGTCGACATCGTCCGCCAGACCGCCCGCATTGACGATCTTGTCATAGAAGAAATAACCGTAAAGGGCGACACCGGCCCCCAGAACACCCATGATCCAATCCTGGATCGGAATGTAGTTTCGCGGACTGGATTTAAGCGCTGGATAAGCCGCGAAGGCCAGGAACATCGCGAAGGCCAAATGAAACTGACGCGCGTTGTTCACAACGCTGCCGGGCAGCACGTAGTTGGCAATCGGTGACGCCAGAACGACTTGAAAGATCGACCAGATCGCGGCCACGATCGCCAGGAACAAGCCGACATTGCCAGCCGGGTCCCGCGCCCCCGCATCAGAGGATGCGACCAGTTCCTGTAGTTCTTCTTCGGATAACGGACGATTGCCCTGTTGATCAGCGCTCATCAAATGTCTCCCCGTCCAACGGCCGGTTTCCGGCGCAGTTTTGGTATTACCGGCCTCTCACCGGTGAAAACGAGGCGCGAACAGCGCCTCGTTTCTGGACTTGAAGGTGGATTACTGGATCCAGCCTTTTTCTTTGTAGTACTTCTCGGCGCCCGGATGCAGCGGAGCCGACAGACCGTCCTTGATCATTTCCTCAGGCTTGAGGTTGGCGAAGGCCGGGTGCAGCTTTTTGAAGTCGTCGAAGTTCTCGAAGACCGAGCTGACAACCGCGTACACCGCATCGTCAGACACGTTTGCCGAAGTCACGAAGGTCGCGCCCACACCGAAGGTCTGGGTGTCAGCGTCCGAACCGCGATACATGCCGCCGGGGATGGTGGCCGTACGGTAGAACGAGTTGTCGGCAACCAGCTTGTCAACGGCTTCGCCGCTGACGTTCACCAGAACCGAGTCGCACGCAGTGGTGGCTTCCTGGATCGAACCGGACGGGTGGCCGACGGTGTAGACCATCGCATCGATCTGGTTGTCACACAGCGCGGCCGACTGTTCGGCGGCCTTCAGCTCGGTTGCCAGTTCGAAGTCATCCGTGGTCCAGCCCAGGGCTTCCATCAGAACTTCCATAGTGCCGCGCTGACCCGAACCGGGGTTGCCGATGTTGACGCGCTTGCCCTTCAGGTCTTCGAAGTTCTTGATGCCGGAATCGGCACGGGCCACCACCGTAAACGGCTCGGGGTGAACAGAGAATACGGCGCGCAGCTCTTCGAACGGGCCGTTTTCCTCGAATTTCGACGTGCCGTTGTAAGCATGGTACTGCCAGTCGGACTGGGCCACACCGAATTCCAGCTCGCCTTCGCGAATGGTGTTGATGTTGTAGACCGATCCACCCGTCGATTCGACCGAGCAACGCACGCCATGTTCTTTGCGGCCCTTGTTCACCAGACGGCAGATCGCGCCACCGGTGGGATAGTACACGCCGGTCACACCGCCGGTGCCGATGGTGATGAATTCTTCGGCATAAGCCGCCGGAGCCATGAGGGCAGCGGTCACGACCGCGCCGAGGCTGAGCTTGCTTTTCTTGATCATTTAGGAACTCCCAAGATTCTTATTGTGGACGGAAGACAGGCCAAAGGCCCCTTGTCCGGGGGACGAGCCATTATGACAATCCGCATGAGCAGGCAACGGATGAGCTCAAATTTTCCCGAATTCTCCCAACGGTCACGATGGTTTGTTGCCCGTACCGCTGTTGTCAAGCGTTAAGCGCCCGACCCCGGCGCCGGGACGCACATATGACGTAGAACCCGGAAATTTCCCCATTGCCACATCCGACACGGCAGTGATGGACTCTGGGTGCGGACAGCAAGGTGTCTATCCACTCGGTCGAGATCGACTGTGCTTTCGTTGAAGCAAGACTTCTACTCAATCGAAACAACTGACCCCCCCGGCAGTGGTCGATTTAGGGATATATAACTAAGTTGGACACCATCCACCGAAATTCACCGAAATACTGGTCCGGTTTTTTGCACCGCACTCCTGGACAGAAGTGCGCTCACAACGAAAGTTATTCATTTGCAATCAATGTGGTGCCCAAGGAGAGACTCGAACTCTCACGCCCGTGAAGGCGGGGGATTTTGAATCCCCTGCGTCTACCATTCCGCCACTTGGGCCACGCGCATTGAATTACCGCCCATCTGGCCGAAGGTCCAGAGGCAAAAATCGGTCAATCGACGATCAGCCCGAGACAGATCGGTTGACGCCCCGTCGGGCGCGTGGTTTGCCTCGTCATGACAAAGCTTGGGAACTCGCGCTGATGCTGCAATCGCTTTATGATCGGACGATCCGACTGGCCGACCACCCACACGCCCTGTGGGTGTTGGCATTTGTGGCATTCATCGAAAGCTCGGTCTTTCCGATTCCACCCGACGTGCTGATGATCCCAATGATTCTGGCGCGCCCATCGCGGGCATGGCTGATTGCCACCGTTGCGCTGGTTTTTTCGGTCCTGGGCGGGCTTTTGGGATACGCAATCGGCGCGTTTTTCTACGACAGCATCGGACAACCCATCCTCGAAGCGATGGGCAAGGGTCACGCGATGCAGGAATTCAACCAGAGGTTCAACGATTTCGGGTTCTGGGCCGTTCTGACCGCCGGTGTCACGCCTTTCCCGTACAAGGTCATCACGATCATGTCCGGTTGGACGGGAATGCCGCTGGGAACTTTCATCGCCACTTCGCTTCTCGCCCGCGCTTTGCGGTTCTACATCGTCGCCGGGTTGCTTTGGGGCTTTGGCGAGCCTATCCGGGACTTCATCGAAAAGCGGCTTGGGCTGATGTTCACCTTGTTCATCATTCTTCTGATCGGCGGATTTCTGGTGGTGAAATACATATGACGCGGAAACGGACACTCATTTTGCTGGCCGCGGGTGGGTCTGCAGCATTGCTTCTTGCGGCTTGGGGGTTCCAGTATCTGGGCGGCATGGCCCCGTGTAAATTGTGCATCTGGCAACGCTACCCGCATGGTGCGGCTGTATTGCTCGGCGCGCTGGCCTTTGCACTTCCGGGCGTGCGCCTGCTGCCTCTCCTCGGCGCAGCCGCTGCCGCCGCCACGTCCGGTATCGGCGTCTATCACGCCGGGGTCGAGCGTGGTCTTTGGGAAGGTCCGTCCAGTTGCACATCGGGCAGTATCAGCGGCCTGTCTGCCGAGGAGCTGATGGAGCAGATCATGGCCGCC
Organism: Ruegeria sp. B32; assembly: GCF_025141855.1. Lineage (NCBI taxonomy): Bacteria > Pseudomonadati > Pseudomonadota > Alphaproteobacteria > Rhodobacterales > Roseobacteraceae > Ruegeria > Ruegeria sp. B32. The sequence goes on from NZ_CP081106.1 coordinate 1,725,761, forward strand.
CCGTTGGTACGGTGCGATGACATCCCGTGGGAAATGTTCGGGCTGTCCATGGCTGGGTGGAACGCCCTGCTGTCCGCAGGTTTGGCTCTGGTGTGGCTGGCCGCCTGGCGCGCGCGTTGAACCTACTGGGCGTCCAGTTCTGCGTCCCAATACAGAAAGTCGATCCAGCTTTCGTGCAGGTGGTTCGGCGGAAACTTCCGTCCGATATTCTGCAGCATGCTGGCGTCAGGCTGCCGAGGCGGTTTGCGCAGGCTCATCCCGGCCTGACGCAGCGATTTCGACCCCTTGCGCAGATTGCACGGACTGCAGGCGGCCACCACGTTCTGCCAACTGGTGACACCCCCTGCTGCACGCGGCACGACGTGGTCGAAAGTCAGTTCGCCCCGGCTGCCGCAGTACTGGCAGCGGAACTCATCCCTCAGAAATAAATTAAAGCGCGTGAAGGCCACGCGCTTTCTGGGTTTCACATAGTCTTTCAGGACAACCACCGACGGTATTCGGATCACCGTACTCGGGCTGCGGACCACTTCGTCATACTCGGCGACGATATCAACCCGGTCCAGCCAGGCGGCCTTTATCGCCTCCTGCCAGGGCCAAAGCGACAGCGGATAGTAGGAAAGCGGGCGATAATCGGCGTTCAAAACCAATGCCGGATGGTGCTTGAGGGCACCTGGCTCCCTGACAAATTCGGTCCTGAAATCTCCGTCCATGGCTGAATCGCTCCTCGCTCTCGGCTGCCTGTATGGGACACCAGAGCGGGGAGCACCCGCCCCGGTCTTAACTTAACTATATATCGTGTTAAAACTCTGACAAGTCCTGTTTTTCCACAACATCTCGGTAACGGACTATTCTGAATCCGTAACAATCACGTGACAGTTATCCACAGCTTGCGCAGGTCCGGAACTGAGAGTATGGCGGAGCTCATGTCATGGTTCATCCGCTTCAACAAACCCTTTGACGTGCTGCCGCAGTTCACCGACCGGCAAAATGCCGACTCGCCCCGCAGCACCCTGTCGGATTTCATCGACCTGCCGGGGGTCTATCCGGCCGGGCGGCTGGACCGTGACAGTGAGGGGCTGATGCTGTTGACCGACAATGGGCGGCTGCAATCCCAGATCTCGGATCCCAAGCACAAAATGCCCAAAACCTATTGGGTCCAGGTCGAGGGCATCCCGGATGCGGCTGCCATTCGGGCCCTGCGCGACGGGGTCGAGTTGAACGACGGCATGACCCGCCCAGCCAAGGCGCGGCTGATCGACGAACCCGAGGGTCTGTGGCCACGCACGCCCCCAATCCGCGAACGCAAGACGGTGTCGGATTGCTGGCTGGAACTGACCCTGCGCGAGGGGCGCAACCGGCAGGTGCGCCGCATGACGGCCGCCGTGGGCCACCCCACCCTGCGCCTGATCCGCGCCCAGATCGGAGACTGGACACTGGACGATCTCGCACCCGGCAGTTGGGACAGCTTGCCGATGCCCGTTCTGGAAACCGCCCCCCAACGCAAGCGGGACCGGCGACCGCGGCGGTGACTTTTTCGGCGATTTCCGCTATCATATCTCCATGAAAGTAGCAGCCGGAATCCCGTCGCCTTCGGGCATTCTCGAGGCCGCGCTGTATGTCGATGATCTGGACGCCGCCGAACGGTTCTATGGCGAGGTTCTGGGCTTGGAACGCATTCAGCGCGTCAAAGGTCGGCATGTGTTCTTTCGGGTCGGCGCCTCGGTGTTGCTGTTGTTCAACCCGGACCAGACGGAACAGCCCACGACCAACCCTGACCTGCCGGTGCCGCCGCATGGCGCACGCGGTCCGGGGCATGTGTGCTTGATCCTGACGCGCGACCAGATCGCGTCGATGCGCAAGCATCTGCTGAACTGGAACGTCCCGGTCGAGGCCGAGTTTGACTGGCCCAACGGGGCACGATCGCTCTATGTGCGCGACCCGGCCGGAAATTCGGTGGAGTTTGCCGAGGGTCACCTGTGGGGGTGACCCTGCCGCGTCACAGGCTCAGCTTGTCGCGCATGAAGGCCAAGGCGACGCCCAGCCCGTCGGGTGCGATACCGTGGCCGGTGCCCTTCATGACATGAGCAAAGACCTCCTTGAAGCCTGCGCGCTGCAGGGCCTCGGCGGCCTCGGGCAGCGATTGCGGCGGCACCACGTCATCGGCATCTCCATGAACCAGCAGTACAGGCATCCGGCTGACCACCTCGTCGGCCAGCAGGTCCGGCTCCAGCAGGCGGCCCGAAAACGCGATCACGCCGGCCACCGGGTCTTCGCGGCGCGGGGCCACGTGCAGGCTCATCATGCTGCCCTGGGAAAAGCCGAACAGCACCACCTGCTCGGGCAGCACGTCCTCGTCCACCATCAGGGCATCGAGAAAGGCGTTGAAATCCTCGACCGCCATTTCCATGCCGCGCCGGGCCTCTTCCTCGGACGAGCCGTCGATCCACGGGATCGGAAACCACTGATACCCGTTGGGCATGCCGGGGATCTGCTCGGGCGCGTCAGGGGCCACGAACAGCGTGTCAGGCAGGTGTTCGCCCAGAACATCCGCAAGCCCCAGCAGATCGGCCCCGTTGGCGCCATAGCCATGCACGAACACCACGACCGAGCGCGTGTCGCCCGAAACCGGCTCTTTGCGGAGCGCGTTCAAAACCCTTGTCATCTGATCCCTTCCCTATCCTTGGCCACGCGGTAATAGGCCCACAGAACCCGGGCTGCAACCGACCGCCACGGCGACCACGCCTCGGCCATCTGCCGCAGCGCCTTGTCGTTCGGCCGATCCGGCAAGCCGTACAGCATCCGTGCGGCCTCCTGCAGGGCCAGATCGCCCGGCGCGATCACATCCGCCCGCCCCAGCGAGAACATGGCATAGATCTCGGCCGTCCAGACCCCGATGCCCGGCACCTGCGTCAGGGTCGCAATGACCACGTCATCGGGTGCGTCGCGCAGGGCCTTGTAGTCGATCCGCGCCTCGGCCAACGCACGGGCATAGCGGATCTTCTGGCGGCTCAGCCCCACGGCGCGCAAATCGTCGTCGGTGGCCCATTTGATCTTGCGCGGCCCGGTCAGGCCGGCCTGCTGCATCCGCCCCCAGATCGCGTTGGCCGAGGCCACGCTGACCTGCTGGCTGATGATGGCGCTGAGCAGTTGCGCAAAACCGTCGGGCCGGCGGCGCAGAGGCAAGGGGCCGGTCAGCTCGATGGCGTGCGCCATGCGCGGACAGGCCTCAGACAGCCACGCGGCCCCTTCCGCAACGCATTCTGGTGTCTCGATAATTCGACCAACGGTCATGGCAGCTCCGGGTGGCGGTTCGGGGCGCAGGTTAGGCTGCTTTGTCGCATATGCAACCCGCTTGTATGTCCGCCGGTTCGCCGATACCCATTTGCGCATGACGATGACCAGCACCGCCCCCGACGATACCCGCGCCAAGCGCAACGTTGCCGTTCTGGTAGCGGCGCAGGCGATTCTGGGCGCACAGATGCCGATGATCTTCATCGTCGGCGGATTGGCGGGCCAGTCGCTGGCCAGCAACGCCTGCCTCGCCACGCTGCCGATTTCGCTGATCGTTCTGGGGTCGATGCTGGCGGCCACGCCTGTCTCGGCCATCATGCAGCGCTGGGGCCGCCGCGCCGGGTTCCTCGTCGGCGCAACCGCCGGAGCGGTGGGCGGCGCCGTAGGAGCCTATGGCCTGTACCTAGGGTCGTTCCCCGTCTTTCTTGTCGGCAGCCTGCTGACCGGCATCTACATGAGCGCACATGGCTTCTATCGCTTTGCCGCCGCCGATACCGCGTCGGACGCATTCCGGCCCAAGGCGATCTCTTACGTCATGGCTGGCGGTCTGGCTGCGGCCATCATCGGGCCGCAGATCGTCAAACTGACCTCGCAGGCCTATGTCATTCCGTTCCTGGGCACCTATTTCGCGGTGATCGCGGTGAACGTCATCGGTTCGGTCCTGTTCCTGTTTCTGGACATACCGACACCCGACCGCCCATCGCAGGATGCACCCAAAGGCCGGTCGCGGCTCGAACTGCTTAAAACCCCGCGCATCGCCGTGGCCATCATCTGTGCCATGGTCTCATACGCGCTGATGAACCTTGTGATGACTTCGACGCCGCTGGCCGTTGTCGGCTGTGGCTTCTCCGAAGGTGATGCGGCGGATGTGGTCACCAGCCACGTTTTGGCGATGTACGTTCCCAGTTTCTTCACCGGCCATCTGATCGCCCGGTTCGGGGCCGAGAAGATGGTTGCCATCGGGTTGGCGATTTTGGGCGGCGCGGGTGTCGTCGCGCTGCAGGGCGTTGAGATCGGGAACTTCTTTCTGGCCCTCGTGCTGCTTGGCATCGGCTGGAACTTCGGCTTCATCGGTGCCACCAGCATGCTGGCGGCCGAGCACGATGTGCATGAACGCGGCCGCGTGCAGGGCCTGAACGACCTGCTGGTGTTCGGAGGCGTGACGATTGCGTCGCTGGCCTCGGGCGGATTGATGAACTGTTCTGGCGGGTCCCCGGTCGAGGGATGGACCGCCGTCAACCTGGCGATGGTGCCGTTGCTGACTTTGGCGGGCGGCGCGCTGCTGTGGCTGGTGCTCAGACCCCGCGAGGCCAAACTCTCCTGATCACCACCGACCGGTGGTCGCGGTCCAGATCAGTGACACGCGCCGTCGGATCTCGCCCACGTTCAGCGCACCAGCAGCGACCCGACCGGGCTCAGCCAGCACATGACGCAGGACGCGGTCTGCCTGCCAGCCGCCATAAAGCGCAGGGCGCGCCTGATCCGAAACATCGGCGCGACGCGCCCGGGCCGCGGCCATCCGGTCCAGCGCGCGCTCGGCCAATTGGCGCACCCCGTCCGGTGTCCCATCCAACAGGGGGACGCGCCCGCGGGCTTCAAGCTCGGGGATGGCACGGAACCAGTTCGCCACACCGACCGCGTAGCCAAAATCGCGCAGGACCGTTTCGTCGGCGGCACCCAGGGCTTGCGCCGAGGCGACCATCAGCGACCCGGCGCTGTGGGTCAGGTAGGCCTCGAAGTGTTCCTCATCCTCGAACGGATCCCGGTATATATCCCAACGCCTTACGGCCACGAATTCATCCAGCATCGCCGCCAGATGCGGGGACAGGACGCGCGACAGGGGCGTGACCACCTCGTGCCGCCGCACCGTGGGCCCTTCGGCGATCTCCTGCAGCGCGTCGCGCCACCATTGCAGGCGCATTTCCGCGATCATCGGCTCTTGGGTGACCCAAGGCGCGCGGGCGACCTCGATATTCATCGCATAGATCGGAAACAGCACGGCCCGTGCCTGCACCGGCGCCGCCATCGCGGCCATGAACCGGTCCGGGTCGGCCCGGTGGACCAGCGCCGCGCAGGCCTTGACGTCGTCGTCGAAGGGCACGCTCACTCGGCCACCACCGATTGCGGGCTGCAATCACGCACCAGCTTCCACTGGATGGCCTCCAGCAGAGCCTCGAACGAGGCATCGACGATGTTCGCGCTGACCCCAACCGTGGACCAGCGCCGCCCCTGCCCGTCTTCGCTGTCGATGATGACGCGGGTCACGGCTTCGGTTCCGCCCTGGGTGATGCGCACCTTGAAGTCCACCAGGTGCATATCGTCCAGGATGGGCGAGTACTGCCCCAGATCCTTGGCCAGCGCCTTGGCCAGCGCGTTCACCGGGCCACGGTCGCTGCCGCTCTCGTCCATCGACTCACTGACCGACAACTTCTTCTCACCGTCCACCTTCACCACGACGACCGCCTCGGACAAGCTGACCATCTGGTTGTACTTGTTCTTGCGCCGCTCGACCGTGACCTTGTAGCGCTTGACCTCGAAGAATTGCGGCAGCTGGCCCAGTTCATCGCGGGCCAACAGCTCGAAACTGGCCTGCGCTGTGTCATAGGAATACCCCTCGGCCTCGCGCGCCTTGATCCGTTCAAGGATGCGCCCCAACGCCGGGTCGCCCGGCTCCACCTGCAACCCGGCCTCGGTCAGGCGTTTGCGCAGGTTCGACTGCCCCGCCTGGTTCGACATCGGAATGATCCGCGCATTGCCCACGGTGGCCGGATCGACATGTTCATAGGTCGACGGATCCTTGAGGATCGCGCTGGCATGCAGCCCGGCCTTGTGCGCAAAGGCCGAGGCCCCGACATAGGCCGCCTGTTTGCTGGGCACCCGGTTCAGGATGTCGTCCAGCATGCGGCTGATGCGGGTCAGACCGGTCAGCGCATCGCGGCTGACCCCGATCTCGAAGGCCGAGGCATAGGGTTCCTTCAACAGAAGCGTCGGGATCAGGGCGGTCAGGTTGGCGTTGCCGCACCGCTCACCCAGCCCGTTCAATGTGCCTTGGATCTGGCGTGCGCCGGCATCCACGGCCGCCAGAGAACAGGCCACGGCATTTTCGGTGTCGTTGTGGGTGTGGATGCCCAGCCGGTCGCCGGGAAAACCCGCCGCGATCAGCTCGGACACGATCCGCCCCACTTCGGCCGGCAGCGCGCCGCCATTGGTGTCGCACAACACCACCCAACGGGCACCGGCCTCCAGCGCAGCCTGGCAGACCCGCATGGCATAGGCGGGGTTGTCCTTGTAGCCGTCAAAGAAATGCTCGGCGTCGAACAACGCCTCGCGCCCCTGCGCCACGATATGCGCGACCGAGGCGCGGACGTTCTCGACATTTTCCTCCAGCGAGATCCCCAGCGCGTCGGTCACGTGATAGTCATGCGACTTTCCGACCAGACAGACCGCCCGCGTGCCGGCGTTCATGACGGCGGCCAGCACGTCGTCATTCTCGGCCGAGCGCCCGGCCCGCTTGGTCATGCCAAAGGCGGTCAGGCAGGCGCGCGTCTTGGGCGCGGCGTCAAAAAACGCGCTGTCGGTGGGGTTCGCGCCGGGCCAGCCGCCTTCGATATAGTCCACCCCCAAAGCATCCAGCGCCTGCGCGATCTGGACCTTTTCGGCGGTCGAGAACTGAACGCCCTGCGTCTGCTGCCCGTCGCGCAGCGTGGTGTCATAGAGGTACAGGCGCTCTTTGGTCATTCCACGCCCTCCAGCCTGCTGGCATCAAAGCCAGCGCCGGGCACCAGTTCGACCCCGTCCTTGCTCATCCGAACTTCCAGACCGGCCGCCAGATAGGCGGCCTTCAACCGATCCACTTCCGCGAAATCCTTGGTCTGCATCGCCTCGGCCCGAACACGGGCCAGCCGGTCGGCATGGGCCGACAGATCCACGCCGTCGGTTTCGGCCCAGGCCCCCATGTCAGGCTCCAACAGACCCAGGATCCGCGCACTGGCCAGCAAGGTCGCGGCGTCGCCGTCCGAGGCCAGACGATGCAGCTCGGCCAGGGCGCCCGCCGCGTTCAGGTCATCGGCAAGCGCCTCGATCACCGCGGGCGCCGCGCTGGCTGCGGGTTCGATGCCCGCAGTCAGCGCCCGCCACTTGCGCAACGTGGCCTCAGCCTCGCGCGCCTTTTTCTCGGTCCAGTCCATCGGCTTGCGATAGTGGGTCTGCAGGAAGACGAACCGGATCACCTCGCCCGGCACGCCCTGATCCAGCAGGTCATGCACGGTGAAGAAATTGCCCAGCGATTTGGACATCTTCTTGCCTTCGACCTGCAGCATCTCGTTATGCAACCAATAGCGCGCAAATTCGCCGTGCGGATGGGCGCATTTGCTCTGGGCAATTTCGTTTTCATGGTGCGGGAACATCAGGTCGTTGCCGCCGCCATGGATGTCGAAACTCTCGCCCAGCAACTCATAGCTCATGGCCGAGCATTCGATATGCCAGCCCGGACGCCCCCGACCCCAGGGCGACTCCCAACCGGGCAGTTCATCGTCCGAGGGCTTCCACAGCACAAAATCCATCGGGTTCTTCTTGTAGGGCGCCACCTCGACCCGCGCGCCTGCGATCATGTCATCGACCGACCGGCCCGACAGCTTGCCATACTCGTCGCGCCAGCTGTCCACCGCGAACAGAACATGCCCCTCGGCCTCATAGGCGTGCCCCTTGGCGATCAGGTCCTCGATCATGGCGATCATCTGGTCGATGTACCGCGTGGCCCGCGGCATCTGGTCGGGCTCCAGCGCCCCTAGCGCGCCCATGTCATGCAGGTACCAGCCGATCGTCTCGTCCGACCGCTCCTGCACCAACTGCTCAAGCGTACCTTCAGCCCCCGCCTGCTTGCGCGCCAGGGCCGTCGCGTTGATCTTGTCATCGACGTCGGTGAAGTTGCGCACATAGGTCACATGCTCGGGCCCGTAGACATGGCGCAGCAGGCGGTACAGCACGTCAAATACCACCACGGGCCGTGCATTGCCCAGATGCGCCCGGTCATACACGGTGGGACCACAGACATACATCCGCACGTTGTCGGGATCGATCGGAACGAAATCTTCCTTCGTCCGGGTCCGCGTGTTGTGCAGTTTGATCGTCGTCATGCGTCTGGCTCCTGGATACAGCAATAGCGTGCGCGTTGACGCGGGCTTAGCAACTTGTCTCAGGGAAGAAAACGAAAGAAACCGGCCCGCGTGAAAGTTCAGCAGGGAATGCAGCAGATAATGATGCAGGTCTTCCGGTTCATGGCCCACCGCATAGCACGCCCGGCCCCGCGCGCCAAGACTTCTGTTGCCGACCGGGGAAGCTGATTGACAAATCGCCGCGGCTCTGACCCATTCGGCGGGCTTGCTGCAATGGAGGCGCGCCATGAAACTTTCGCACCGCATCACGCATCTGACCGGAGGCGGTTCGGACGGGTGGGACGTGTTCTATCGCGCGCGCCGCATGATTGCCGAAGGCCAAGCCGTGACCGAACTGACCATCGGCGAGCATGACATCCGCACCCACCCCTCGATCCTGGCCGCGATGGACCGGTCGGCGCGCGCGGGCCATACCGGATACGCCATGGTGCCGGGCACGGATCTGCTGCGCGATACAGTAGCCGCGCGGGTGCAGACCCGCACGGGCGTTCCCACCACGCGCCACAACGTGCTGATCACCCCGGGCGGACAAGCCGCACTGTTCGCCGCGCATATGGCAGCGTGCGACCCGGGCGATGTGGGTCTCTATCTCGATCCATTCTACGCGACCTATCCCGGCACGATCCGAGGGGCGGGCGCGATCGCGCGCGCGGTTCAGACCCGGGCCGAGGATGCCTTTCAGCCCGACGCAGCCTTGATCACGGAACAGGCCGAGGGTGCTGCTTCGCTGCTGATCAACACGCCAAACAACCCGACCGGGGTCGTCTATTCCCGCGAGACCCTGACCGAGATCGCCGATCTGTGCCGCGAACGCGACATCTGGCTGATTTCGGACGAGGTCTATGACACGCAGGTCTGGGACGGCGCTCACCTGTCGCCCCGCGCCCTGCCCGGTATGGCCGACCGCACCCTGGTCGTGGGCTCGATGTCGAAATCCCACGCCATGACCGGGTCGCGCTGTGGCTGGATCGTTGGCCCCGAAGAGGCCATCGACCATTTGATCAACCTCGCCACGCACACCACCTACGGGGTTCCGGGATTCATTCAGGACGCTGCCAGCTTTGCGCTGACCGCCGGGGACGAACTGGAGGAAGAGGTCGCGGCCCCCTTCCGCCGCCGCCGCGCCCTGGCGATGCAGGTTCTGGCCCGACAGAACACGGTGGGCCTGATCCCGGCTCAAGGCGCGATGTATCTGATGCTGGACATCCGCGCGACGGGGCAAAGCGGCGAAGACTTCGCCAATGCGCTGCTGGACACCCACGCCATCGCGGTCATGCCCGGAGAAAGCTTCGGCCAAGCCGCCGCTGGACATGTGCGCGTGGCCATGACCATTGACGATGACCGGTTCGCCGCCGCCCTTCAGACCCTATGCGATTTCGCCGCCCGGTTGGCGAGCCAGACGGCGGCCGAGTGACCGAGACGGGTTTTGTTCAGAACCGGAAGGTCGTGCGCAGATTGAAGGTGTTGGTATCCAGATCGCCGCGCGACCGCGTGACATCGTTGAAATTTTGCCGCAAGGCTTCGCCACTGATGATCAGCCGGTCGCCCAGAGGATAGGCTACGCCGATCCCGTAGACGGCCGCCGTGTCGCTGTCGCCCGAAGTACTCGCCCGCGCGGCACCCACCACGACGTAGCCCAAAGCGCGCCCGAACTCGTACCCGCCGCGCAGTTTCACGCGGGATACGCTGTCCAAACTGCCCTCCGAAGCGCCCAGGTCGAGGTTCAGCCGGTCATATTCCAACTCACCCCCGACGACGAAGCTGCCCAGATCCAGATCGTATCCGATATTCGCGCCGATGCTGCCCGAGTTGCCCCCACTGCCGCCGGGGCCGTCCGCGTCGGTATATCCGAAGGTGAACCCGGCATAAGGCCCGGTCCAATCCTCGGCCAACGCCACCTGCGCCGCTGGAATCAGCAGGACCGACAGCAAGGCGCGGATCAGTTTCATGCAGACCTCCGGTTTTCGTTCAGCACCCTTTGCGATTGCAACAGATGCGGTGATGTGCACCTCAATTAAACATGTGCTTTGGTGCCGTCAGATCAATTCAAGTCACGCAAATCTTAACAATAAGTAATGGAAGCATAACATATTTCGCCCTTTGCGTGAGGATTTCCTGCGGCGTTCATCGACGTTCCAAATTTTCGAGGCCAAAAGCGACATCGGTCGCAAACAGGACAGATTGCTTGCTCGGACCCTGACACCATTCGTCGCAGGAGTTGAGGACCACATGCCAAACGATATTTGGAAGATTTGCCTGATCAGCCGCACCATCGGTGCCGATCGGGGGCGTGCGGCTCGAGGGCGGCCGTGACGGGTTGAAGCTTCCCCCCTTTGACCTGACTTTCAATTTGGAATCCTCACCATGAACAACCAATCCCGCTCAACGTCCCGCAGTGGCGGCCGTGCCGCCCGTCGGGCCGCCCGTGCCGCGGCCCTGCCCGAACATCTGCGCCCCGTCCGCCCGGGGCTTGAGGGCGGCACCTACAAACCGCTCAGCCAGCAGGACATGGAGCGTATTCACTCAGCCGCGCTCGATGCGCTCGAAACCATCGGTCTGGCCGACGCACCACCCAGCGGGATCGATTACCTGGTCAATGCCGGCTGTACGCTGGGCGATGACGGACGCATCCGTTTTCCCCGTGCGCTGGTCGAGGACACGATCGCCCGCGCCAACCGCTCGGTCACGTTGTACAGCCGCGACGGCAAAACCGATCTCGAACTGTCCGGGGGACGTGTTCATTATGGAACCGCCGGAGCAGCCGTCAGCATGGTCGACGCCCAGGGACGCAATTACCGCGACTCGACAGTGCAGGACTTGCACGATGCCGCGCGGATTTGCGAACAACTGGACAATATCCATTTCGTGCAGCGCCCCATGGTCTGCCGCGACATCACCGACAACCGCGAAATGGATCTGAATACGATTTATGCTTGTTGTTCTGGAACTTACAAGCATATCGGAACATCCTTCACAGACCCCAGCTATGTAGCTCCGGCCATGGAAATGCTGCATATGATCGCTGGCGGCGAGGACAAATGGCGTGAGCGGCCCTTCGTCTCGAACTCGAACTGCTTTGTCGTGCCACCGATGAAATTCGCGACCGAGAGCTGCCAGGTGATGGAAGAATGTATCAAGGCGGGGATGCCCGTCCTGTTGCTATCCGCTGGGATGGCGGGCGCCACGGCCCCGTCAACGGTGGCTGGTGCGATTGTCCAGGCTACGGCGGAATGCTTGGCCGGTCTGGTTTATGTAAACGCCGTAAGCCCAGGCGCTCCGGCGGTTTTTGGCACTTGGCCCTTTGGCCTTGATCTCAGGACCGGTGCGATGAGCGTCGGGTCTGGCGAGCAGGCCCTGTTGACGGCAGGCTGCGCCCAGATGCACAAATTCTATGACCTGCCCGGCGGCGCTGCAGCAGGTGCTTCGGACTCCAAACTGCCCGACATGCAAGCCGGATGGGAGCAGATGTGTTCCAACGTCATGGCCGGGCTGTCCGGCCTGAACATGGTCTACGAAGCAGCGGGCATGCACGCTTCGCTGCTGGGTTTCTGCTTTGAAAGCCTGATCCTTGGTGACGATCTGATCGGTCAAGCCCTGCGATGCGTTCGTGGGATCGAGGTCACGGACGACACGCTGGCGCTGGACCAGATCGTGTCGGTCTGTCTCGGTGGCCCGGGTCACTACCTGGGTACCGACGCAACACTCAGCCGTATGCAGGCTGACTATGTCTATCCGGCGCTTGGCGACCGGACCTCGCCCAAGGAATGGGCCGAGCTGGGCAAGCCGGACCTGGTCGAAAAGGCCACCGCACGCAAAGAAGAGATCCTTGGCGCTCCGTCTCCGGCGCGTTTCGATCCGGCGCTGGATGCGGGACTCAGAAGCAGGTTCAACATTCACTTGCCTGCATAACCAATTGAAAAGCAGCCCAGATCGCTCTGGGCTGCCTCGTACTTCAAGCTGTTAACCGTTGCTGGGCGGCAGCAGACCGGCTTCTTGCGCGGCTGCGATTTCGGCCTCATCCAGAGCGCCGTCACCATTCGCGTCCAAAAGCGAGAACGCATCGGCATCCATGTCGGGCACAACGGCCTGAACCTCTTCGATGGTCAGAACGCCGTCGCCATTTGCGTCAGCCGAGCTCTGCGCGAATGCAAGCGCAGGGAACCCGAGGGCAACTGCGGCCAGAACGGCCAGTTTCTGAGAGTTCATTGTCAGTCTCCTGATAGGGGGTTTGTGGTAGTCTGTCCGGACAGGCACACAAAACACCTGCTCAGCCGCACTGTCATCGGCCGCAAAGATTTTCCCGCAATTCGCGCCAATCCCTGCCCGTTTGGGCCATTTGGAGTCGCAAGCTTTCGCTGTGCCAAGCCGCCTGCTGGCGCATCGGCACATCTTCCCTCATCCGTACCCCTATTCCCGGCAATCTGTCGCTCAGCCCGACCGAGTCGAAAAAAGAAAGGGGGCCGAAGCCCCCTGTCAGTTTTGCTGTCCAGGCTCAATTCGTTGACCGCCCGGTGTTTTTTTGCCTGCGGCCTGGACTGCACATGGGACGAGCGCACCCGCCCCGTGAGAGAGTGGGAAGGACCGATATTCCGCCCCACCCTGTTCCCGGCCAGCACGGGCATGCCGGCCGAGTGGACCAGGGCAACCTAGGGTAAGTCTCAGGTTTTGCCCTGCTCCGAATTCGTCGGGACCGGAAGTCCGGGGGGAAATCCAGGTCCCTACACCCCGCCTGGCGGGGCGTTTGCCTTAGCTACACCCGCTGGTTGCCCCGCAGGTGTTGCATTTCATGCAGGTGCCGTTGCGCACCAGCGTGTAGTTTCCGCATTCGCCACAAGGATCACCCTCGTATCCCTGCATCTTGGCCTTTGTCCGGGCATCCATCCCCGTCGCCGTTTCGGTGACAACGGTGGTTTCGCTCTTGGTTTCAAAGGTCACAGCCGCTTCGGACAGTCCGGTCGCTTCGCCGGCGGCGCCGTTGAACATCATCAGGTCCTGCGGCAAACGCTTGCGCAAATAACCGGTCGAACTGATCTGTTTCAGCACCTCCAAGGATTTCGAAGCCGCGCTGTCGCTGATCTCCGAGACGTTCGATACACCCTCTTCCTCGCCACGACCCAGGTCGTCGAATGTTGCGCCCTCGGGCTTCACATGCGCCAGGTCGGTGCGATCCAGGTACGACACGGCCAGTTCGCGGAAGATGTAGTCGAGGATCGACGTCGCGTTTTTGATCGAGTCGTTGCCTTGAACCATCCCGGCGGGTTCGAACTTGGTGAAGGTGAAGGCGTCGACAAACTCTTCCAGCGGCACGCCATATTGCAGACCGACCGAGACGGCGATGGCGAAGTTGTTCATCATCGCACGGAAGCCAGCGCCTTCCTTGTGCATGTCGATGAAGATCTCGCCCAGTTGCCCATCTTCGAATTCGCCGGTGCGCAGATAGACCTTGTGCCCGCCCACGATCGCCTTTTGGGTATACCCCTTGCGACGATGCGGCAGTTTTTCGCGGTGACTGCGGATGATCTCTTTGACCACCACCTTTTCGACGACCTTCTCGGCCAGAGTCACTGCCTTTTCCTGGATCGAGCCGCTTTCGAGGATTTCAGCCGCTTCGTCGTCATCCTCGACCAACGCCGCCGCCAGCGGCTGGCTGAGCTTGGACCCGTCGCGATACAGCGCGTTGGCCTTGACGCCCAGGCTCCAGGACAGCTCGTAGGCCTTCTGGCAATCTTCGATCGTGGCGTCATTGGGCATGTTGATCGTCTTGCTGATCGCGCCCGAGATGAAGCTTTGCGCCGCAGCCATCATGGTGATGTGGCTGTCAACACCCAGGAACCGCTTGCCCTTCTTGCCGCAGGGGTTGGCGCAGTCGAAGATCGAGTAGTGCTCGGGCTTCAGATGCGGGGCCCCTTCCAGGGTCATGGTGCCGCAGACATGGTCGTTGGCTGCATCGATATCCGCCTTGCTGAAGCCCAGATGGCGCAGCATGTCAAAGGTCGGATCGTTCAGCTTGCTAGCCGGGATGCCCAGAACACCGGTACAGAAATCCTCGCCCAGCGTCCACTGGTTGAAGACAAACCGGATGTCGAACGCGCTTTCCAGCGCGGCATCGATCTTGGCCAGTTCATTCGGGCCGAACCCGTGACCGGTCAGCGAGGTGTGGTTGATCCCCGGCGCGTTGCCCAAGGTGCCGTGACCCACCGCGTAGGACACGATCTCTTCGATCTGGGCCGAGGAATAGCCCAGCTTTTCCAGCGCCGACGGCACCGAGCGGTTGATGATCTTGAAGTAGCCGCCCCCGGCCAGTTTCTTGAACTTCACCAGCGCAAAGTCGGGCTCGATCCCGGTGGTGTCGCAGTCCATCACCAGACCGATCGTGCCGGTCGGCGCAATCACCGTGGCCTGCGCGTTGCGATAGCCGTTCTTCTCGCCCAAGCTCAACGCTTCGTCCCAGGCACTCATGGCCAGATCGACAAGGCGTTTGTCCGGACAGTTGGCGTGATCCAGCGGCACCGGCTTGACCGACAGCTTCTCATAGCCCTCGGTCACACCCTGCGCAGCGCGACGGTGGTTACGGATGACCCGCAGCATATGCTCGGCGTTGCGCTTGTAGCCGGCGAACGGCCCCAGCTCTCCGGCGATCTCGGCCGAGGTGGCATAGGCAACGCCGGTCATGATCGCGGTCAGTGCGCCACAGATCGCACGACCCTCGTCCGAGTCGTAGCCGTAGCCCATGTTCATCAGCAGTCCGCCGATATTGGCATAACCCAGACCCAGCGTACGGAAGTCATAAGACAGCTGCGCGATCTCTTTCGACGGGAACTGCGCCATTGTTACCGAGATTTCCAGCGTCAGCGTCCACAGACGGGCCGCGTGCATGTAGTCGGCCGCCTGGAACTCGCCATCCTTCAGGAAAGTCAACAGGTTCATCGAAGCCAGGTTGCAGGCCGTGTCATCCAGGAACATGTACTCTGAGCACGGGTTCGAGCCACGAATCTCGCCGTCTTCAGGGCAAGTGTGCCATTCATTGACCGTGTCGTGGAATTGAATGCCCGGATCGGCGCAGGCCCAGGCCGCGTGGCCGACTTTTTCCCACAGATCGCGTGCTTTGACCGTGCGGGCAACCTTGCCGTCGGTACGGTTGATCAGCTCCCAATCGGCATCTTTCTCGACCGCCTTCAGGAAGGCATTGGTCACACGGATCGAGTTGTTCGAGTTCTGCCCCGAGACCGAGCTGTAGGCCTCGGAGTCCCAGTCGGTGTCATAGGTCGGGAACTCGATGCTGTCGTGGCCCTGCTTGGCGTAGTCCAGCACGCGCTTGATGTAAGTCTCGGGGATCGCGACCTTTTTCGCCTCGCGGATCGCCGTCTTCAAGGCGTCATTCTTCTTGGGATCATAGGCATCCGCTTGCGCGCCGTCCCAGGCGCGGATGGCCTCGAAAATGCCGTTCAGCATCTTCTCGTGCATCTTCGATCCGGCAACGATCGAGGCCACCTTCTGCTCTTCGATCACCTTCCATTCGATGAATTGCTCGATGTCAGGGTGATCTGCATCGACGATCACCATCTTTGCTGCTCGACGGGTTGTCCCGCCTGATTTGATCGCGCCAGCGGCGCGGTCGCCGATCTTGAGAAAGCCCATGAGGCCCGAGGACTTGCCGCCACCCGACAGCGCTTCGCCTTCCGCGCGCAGATGGCTGAAGTTGGTCCCGGTACCCGAGCCGTATTTGAACAGGCGCGCCTCGCGCACCCACAGATCCATGATGCCGCCTTCGTTCACCAGGTCATCGTCGACCGACTGGATGAAGCACGCATGCGGCTGCGGATGTTCATAGGCCGATTTCGACTTGGTCAGTTTGCCGGTCTTGTAGTCCACATAGTGGTGACCTTGGGCCGGGCCGTCGATCCCATAGGCCCAGTGCAGACCGGTGTTGAACCATTGCGGGCTGTTCGGCGCGGCACGCTGTGTCGCCAGCATATAGCGCATCTCGTCGAAATAGGCGCGCGCGTCCTCCTCGGTCGAGAAGTAACCGCCCTTCCAGCCCCAATAGGCCCAGGCACCCGCGAGGCGGTCAAACACCTGCTTCGAAGACGTTTCGCCGCCAAATTCGGCATCGTCGGCCGGAACCGAGCGCCACAGAAACTCGGGCACGTCCTTCTCACGGACTTTTTTCAGTTTGCTGGGAACGCCGGCCTTGCGGAAATACTTCTGAGCGATCACGTCGCTGGCGACCTGGCTCCACCGAGAGGGGACCTCGATGTTATCAAGGCGGAACACGATCGTTCCATCCGGATTGCGGATCTCGGACGTGACGGACACGAAGTCCAATTCTGCGTATGCGTCCTGCCCTGCCTTGGTAAATGTTCTTTCAATCTTCATGTCCGCCGCCCTAGATCAATCAGCCCAAATTCGGTTGTCCGGCACCAATTCCGTTTTCTGGCGGGGTGCCGCCCGCCTTGACCGCCGATCAGGGACGCAGAGGACCGGGCGCTGCCTTTGGCAGCGCAAACCCGTTTGCACGGTTGCACGTCAGTTTGGAGTGCTTTCCGACCCTCGCCCTATGCCAATTCCGGCTATTCCTACCAGATTTAGTGGCAACTCACTCGGCCCATACAATCTGGCGTATCTACCCATAGTTGGTCAACGGCATTTTTTGGCTTCTAACCAAAACTTTTCTGTTGACCGCAAAACCGCAGGATGGGCCAAGGCACAACGCGCCGATTCCTCCACAACGCTGTCCACAAAACCGTGCAGATCGGTCAAATCGGATTTTCTTTTTTCCCGGCCCGGTTACGAGAAAATGGTCACCTGCCCGCCCGTGCCCCATACTGTGAGGAGAATCACCAATCTTCGTGGCAGCGCAACGCGACGCATCACGACACACAAATGACGGAGTGCGCCGTGAAAACCTCGATTATCCGTTTGTTTCCGGTCCTTACCTTGCTGGCCGCTTGTGCGACGCCCGAGCCGGAACAATCTTCACGCAGCGCTCAGTTCGCCGAATACCCCGATCAGTTATTCAGCACGTTCGAGATCAGCTGCGAAGGTCCGGAGGAACGGTTCACACGCCCCGAGCGCAGCAGTTTCGAGTGCCGTTCCTCTCTGCCTCCGGAAACCACCGCGTTCTTGATCCTCAACTATGACGGTTACCCGCAGGACTTGCCCAAAGGGGTGCGCCGCATGTCTTCGACCCGCAATCAGGCCGGTTACCGGGTCGATGCCGAGTTGTTTTTCCTGGTCCCCCAGAAGGACGGAGCGACGATCAAGGTTCCCGTCGAAAGCTCGGTTCTGGATGATGAATTGACACGGCTCTACCGGTATTTCGGTGGAACTCCGTTGTAAGGAAAGTGGTCGGGGCGGCGAGATTCGAACTCACGACCCCCTGTACCCAAAACAGGTGCGCTACCAGACTGCGCCACGCCCCGGACCGTGCGCCTTCCTAACGGCGTCATTCGGATTTGAAAAGCCCTAACAGGGCCAGATTGCAGGGCCTTGCGAAAAAATTTCGTGCCGCATGACCGTACCTGGTGCGATCGAGTAACGGGCGGCAAGCCCCGCATTCACCTCAAGAACCGCAAAGACCGAATCGCCGCCCTCGATTGGGGTCAGATCCCCCGGTACGGCATCGGAATGAACACGGGTCACCAAACCTGTGCGATCCAGAAAGATCATGTCCAACGGGATCAAGGTGTTCTTCATCCAGAATGCGACCGGCTGGGGCGGATCGAACACGAACAGCATCCCTTCGCCCTGAGGCATGCTTTCGCGGAACATCAAACCCTTTGCCCGCTCCTGCGGGGAAACTGCCAATTCGACCAGAAACCGGACCTGTGCCTTGTCATTGCGAAGGTCCACCCGGTCAGACCGGCATTCAGCAAAGGCGCCTTGTGACAGAAAAATACTCAGAAGAAGACCGGCCAGAATCCGCATCACGCGCAGCGCTCAGTCATTGAGCGCGGATTCCCACGCAAGCACTTGTGCGGCCATGCGGCCCCGCTTGCCGTCGATGACCCGCATCGCCAGCGCCTCGCCCGGTTGGAGATCCGCCAACCCGGACCGGCGCAGAACTTCGATATGCAGAAACACGTCCTCGCTGCGACCAAAGACATTGGCAAAGCCGAAACCCTTGCTCTTGTCGAACCACTTGACCCGCGCGGCCTCGAGCGGCGCATGTGCGATCTCATTGGGATCCATTTCGGCGAAATCCGCCAGCATCACCGAGTCGGCCCGCTCGGGCGGATCAATGCTCACGACCTCAACCGCTTGAACGCCACGATCGGTGCGGTGAGTCATGATCTCAATGCCCGCGCCATCCGCGACCGAGCTTTGCCCGAAGTTCCTCAGAACGTTCACGTGCAGCAGGATATCAGGACCGCCATCGTCGGACACGACAAAGCCATACCCCTTTGCAGGGTCAAACCATTTTACGTGTCCACGAACGCGGTACATGCTGTTCAGGTCTTCTGGCACGGTGTTCCCATCACGAGATTCAAAGGGTCGTTAGGGGTCTGATGTGTATGGAAACGTCGGGCAAATTCAAGCTGAAAAAATTCAGACATTTCCGGGTGTTGCATTTCACGATACGCGAACGTCATGGATTCAACCTCTGTACGTTCCACTTTTGCTCGGACGGGTCGCGCCGCCAGCGGAACCTGTCGTGCAGCCGAAAGGCACCATCCGCCCAAAACTCGATTTCAACCGGCGTCAGCCTGTAGCCACCCCAGAATTCGGGCCTCGGCGGGTTGGATCCCAGCTTTGCCGTCACCTTTGCAACTTCGGCCATCAAAGCAGCCCGGCTGCTCAGAGGTTCCGACTGTCGCGATGCCCAGGCACCCAGCCGGCTTTTCAGCGAGCGTGACGCATAATATTCGTCGGCCAAGGGACCGTCTTCTTTGGTGATTGTACCACGAACCCGGATCTGACGCCGCAGTGATTTCCAGTGCATCACAAAGGCGGCTTTGCCGGCCGCATCCAGCTCTTGGGCCTTGGCACTGTGATAGTTGGTATAGAAAACGAAGGAGTCCGCCTCGATATCTTTCAGCAACACCATTCGTGCGTTCGGCATACCATCGGGGTCCACGGTCGCCAGGGCAATCGCGTTCGGATCGTTCGGTTCCGTCTTTTCGGCCTCGGCCAACCAACGGGCCGCGATCACGAACGGATCGTCACCGGCAAAGATGCCGTTTCGCTCACTCATGTCCATCCCCTGGAACGAATTGAACATGACCCTACGGCGAGAACCCGCCCCGGGCAAGAGTGCATGGCCTTGATGCAGCGCAATCAATGGCATAAACCAACGCAACACATCGCGACGACAGGCGGAGAACCGAACATGTCAAATCAGTTGATGGCCGGCAAGCGCGGCCTCATCATGGGACTGGCCAATGACAAATCAATCGCATGGGGAATCGCCCGCGCCTTGTCCGAAGCCGGAGCCGAACTGGCTTTCTCTTATCAGGGGGATGCACTGAAAAAACGGGTCGACCCGTTGGCGGCCCAACTGGGGAGCGAGATCGTCCTGCCCTGTGACGTCAGCGACGAAGAGTCGATCGACGAGCTGTTCGCGGCACTGAAAGAGAAGTGGGGCAAGCTGGATTTCGTCGTCCACGCCATTGGTTTCTCCGACAAGAACGAACTTCGCGGCCGCTATGTCGATACGTCGCGCGCGAATTTCAAGCTGACGATGGATGTGTCGGTCTACTCCTTCACCGCCGTGATGCAACGCGCCGAGAAGCTGATGACCGACGGCGGCAGCGCCATCACCCTAACCTATTATGGTGCTGAGCAGGTCATGCCGCATTACAATGTCATGGGTGTTGCCAAGGCCGCGCTCGAGGCGTCGGTGAAATACCTGGCCGAGGACCTGGGCAAGGACAATATCCGCATCAACGCGATCTCGGCCGGGCCGATCAAGACCCTCGCCGCCAGCGGCATCGGCGACTTCCGCTACATCATGAAGTGGAACGAGTACAACTCGCCCCTGCGCCGCAACGTGACCATCGATGACGTGGGTAAATCGGCCCTTTATCTTCTGTCGGATCTCAGCAGCGGCGTGACCGGTGAAAACCTGCACGTTGACTCGGGTTATCACATCGTCGGCATGAAAGCCGTCGACGCGCCGGATGTGGAAAAGGGATAAGACCATGAGCGCAAAGGACCGCCTGCCCCACGAAAAAGGCTTTCATATCAGCTGGGACCAGATTCACCGTGACTCCCGCGCGCTGGCTTGGCGGCTGGACGGTCAGGGCCCCGATGACGGTGCTTGGCGCGCCGTCGTCGCGATCACACGCGGCGGCATGGCACCGGCGATGATCGTCAGCCGAGAGCTGGACATCCGCACCGTAGATACGATCAGCGTCAAATCCTATCACCATCAGGAACGTGGCGAGGCAGAGGTGCTCAAGGCCCCCGATGCCGATCTGATGGGGGATGGTGAGGGCGTGCTGATCATCGATGATCTGGTCGACAGCGGCAAGACGCTGGAACTGGTGCGCAAGATGTACCCCAAGGCCCATTTCGCCACGGTCTATGCCAAGCCCAAGGGCCGCCCGATGGTCGATACCTTCATCACCGAGGTCAGCCAAGACACCTGGATCTTCTTCCCTTGGGATATGGCCCTGCAATATGTCGAGCCCTATCGCGGCACCGACTGATCCCACTTATCCACCACAAATCAGTAAGACCGGACACCCGATGACATTGACCCGCACCGCCGCCACCTTCGCCCCTCCGGTGATGGAGGCGCGGCGTTGGCTCGAAGGGGTCACGTTCTCGGATGACCGCCCGCTGATCAACGTCAGCCAGGCGGCGCCGGTCGATCCGCCGCCGCTGGCGCTGCGGCAGGCGATGGCCGATTTCGCGATCAATCAGGACGCCGCACATCTCTACGGCCCGGTATTGGGCAACCCCGATCTGCGCGCGGAGCTCGCGCGTGAGATCGGCGATCACTACGCTGCCGAGGTTCGGCCGGAGCAGACAGCCATCACCTCGGGCTGCAATCAGGCCTTTGCCTCGGTCATCTCGGCGATCACGGATCAAGAGGATGAGGTCATCCTGCCAACGCCTTGGTATTTCAACCATAAAATGTGGTTGGACATGGCCGGTGTCAAAACGGTTGATCTGCCGACCGGGTCGGACCTGCTGCCCGATCCGGAACAGGCGCGCGCGCTGATCACCAAGCGCACGCGCGCGATCGCGTTGGTCACACCCAACAACCCGGGTGGCGTCGAATACCCGGCGGATCTGGTCCGTGCCTTCTATGACCTGGCGCAACAGCATGGCCTGCGCCTGCTGGTCGATGAAACCTATCGTGATTTCGACAGCCGCAGCGGCCCGCCACACGCGCTGTTCCAGCAGCCCGACTGGGACCGGACGCTGGTGCATCTCTATTCCTTCTCGAAGGCCTACCGCCTGACCGGCCACCGCGTGGGCGCGATCGCCACAGGTGCGCCGCTGCTGTCCGAGGTCGAGAAATTCCTCGACACCGTCGCCATCTGCCCCGGCCAGATGGGCCAGTTCGCGGCGCTGTGGGGGATGCAGAACCTGTCTCAATGGCTGGCCGGGGAACGCGCCGAGATTCTGGATCGCCGCGCCGCAATCACCGAGAACATGCCCCGCCTGACCGACAAGGGTTGGCGGCTGCTGGGTCTGGGGGCTTATTTCGCCTATCTCGAACATCCGTTCGACATGCCGTCGGACGAACTGGCGCGCAGATTGGTCTCCGAGGCCGGTATTCTGCTGTTGCCGGGCACCATGTTCATGCCCGACCACGACCCCGCCGGGAAACGTCAGGTGCGCATTGCTTTCGCCAATCTGGACCGTGCTGGAATCGGGTTATTGTTCGACCGCTTGAAGGCCCTGTCCTTCTGAGCTTGCCCCCCGGCATCCCGCGTCGTATTCAGGGCCGCAACAGTCACGGCAGAACCCTGCCGCAAGATCCAAGAGGGCACTATGGCCGCAGGCATTAACAAACTCTCCAAAACCTTCGTCTGGATTCTCATGGGCATGCTGATGCTGGGTCTTGCCGGTTTTGGCGCCGTCAACCTCAGCGGAACGGTTCGCACAGTCGCCCAGGTCGGGGATGAGGACGTTTCGGTCGATGCCTATGTCCGCGAGCTGCAGCGCGAAATCCGCGCAGTCGAGGCGCAGACCGGTCAACCGATGCAGATGTCACAGGCCCGCGAGTTGGGGCTGGATCAGCGGGCCTTGGCGCGCCTGGTTTCGCTGGCAGCCCTGAACAACGAGGTCGCACAGCTGGGTGTTTCGATCGGTGATGCCAACCTGCAGAAGGAAATCGTCGGCATTCAGGCCTTTCAGGGCCCTGACGGATCTTTTGACCGCGAAGCCTACCGCTTCCAGCTGGAACAGATCGGCATGACCGAAACCGAGTTCGAGGAAGACCTGCGAAAGGAAACAGCACGGACAATTGTCCAAGGCGCGATGATGGGCGGAGTTGAAATGCCCGTGATCATGACCAAAGCCCTAGCCGACTATGTTCTCGCTCGCCGCAGCTTTACCGTCGCAACTCTATCGCCGGACGCTCTGACGACCCCGATTCCCGAGCCGACGGACGCCGAGATCCAAGCGTATTACGACGCGAATAATGATCGGTTCACCCTGCCGCGCACCAAAAAGATCACCTACGCCGTTCTGTCGCCGGAGATGCTGCAGGATACGGTCGAGATTGACGAAGACGCGCTCAAGCGACTGTATGAGCAGCGCAAGGACCAGTATCAGCAACCCGAACGTCGTCTGGTTGAGCGGCTGGTCTACCCCTCAGAAGATGAGGCGACTGCGGCGATGGCGCAGCTGGAAGTCGGCGGGGCGGATTTTGAGCAGCTGGTACGCGAGCGCGAACTTGAACTGAGCAGTGTCGATCTGGGTGATGTGACCCGCGAAGATTTGGGCGAGGCCGCGGATGCCGTTTTTGCCGCAGAGATTGATCAGGTCGTGGGTCCCCTGCCCTCGGTCTTTGGTCCGGCCCTGTTCCGGGTCAACGGATCGCTGGCCGAACAGAACGTGAGCTTTGAGGACGCCGAACCGGAACTGCGTGCAGAGCTGGCTGGTGAACGCGCCCGGCGCCTGATCGAAAGCCAGGCCGAAGACATCAACGACATGCTGGCCGGCGGCGCCACGCTGGAAGAATTGGCCAACGAAACCGAAATGGAGCTTGGCAAGATTGACTGGACCCGTCAAAGCGACGACGGCATCGCCGCGTATGACGGCTTCCGCCAGGCTGCACAGGCCGTCCGCGAAGATGACTTCCCTGAAATCGGATTCCTCGAGGATGGTTCGATCTTTGCCCTGCGACTGGATGAGGTTCTGCCGCCGCGCCCCGAGCCGCTGGAGTCCGCACGCGACCGCGTCGCCGCCGCATGGGTACAGGAACAGACAGCCAAGGCGCTTGAGGAACAGGCCAACGGCATCGTGACTCAATTGGCCGTCGACGGTGATTTCACGGCGACCGGGCTGCCATTCCGTGTCGAAAACGCGCTGACCCGCACCGCGTTTCTGGATAACGTTCCGGCCGATTTCATGACCCAGATCTTTGAGATGGAGCCCAATGAACTGCGCGTGATCGCCGGACCGGATGCGGCATTCATCGTGCGGCTGGACGAGGTTCTTCCGCCTGCGGAATCCGACGAACAGCGCCTGATGCAAGAGGCCGCTGCCGCTCAGCTGAACCAGGCACTGGCCCAAAACATCTTCGACATCTATGTGCGCGACGCTCAGACACGCGCGCGGCCGACCCTGGACCAACGCGCGCTGAACGCGGTTCAGGCCAACTTCTGACCGGAACGAAAATGGCTCTGACACCCGATTTCGACAGCTTTGCCCGCGCCTATGAGGCCGGACAGAACCAAGTCGTTTATACCCGTCTGGCCGCGGATCTGGACACGCCGGTTTCGCTGATGCTCAAGCTGACGGGCGCTCAGAAGGACGCCTTCGTCCTTGAATCGGTGACCGGAGGCGAAGTTCGCGGGCGGTATTCGATCATCGGGATGAAGCCGGATCTGATCTGGCGCTGTCGGGGCGAAACTTCGGAATTGAACCGTTCGGCGCGGTTTGATGCGGATGCGTTCGACGCGCAAGATGGCAACCCGATGGACAACCTGCGTGCGCTGCTCGCCGAAAGCCGCATCGACTTGCCCGATGACCTGCCCCAGGCAGCCGCCGGCCTGTTCGGTTATCTGGGATACGACATGGTGCGCCTTGTCGAACACCTGCCGGATGTGAACCCCGATCCTTTGGGGCTGCCGGATGCGATACTGCTGCGTCCGTCGGTGGTTGCGGTCCTGGACGGCGTGAAAGGCGAAGTCACCATTGTGTCTCCGGCCTGGGCCAGCGACGGGCAGTCAGCCAAGGCCGCCTACGCACAGGCGGCCGAGCGTGTGATGGACGCGGTGCGCGACCTGGAACGCGCAATGCCCTCGGAGTCTCGAGATCTGGGCGAAGCACACGAGATCGCGCCGCCGGTATCCAACTTCACCAAGTCGGGCTACATGGAAGCCGTGGAAAAGGCCAAGGAGTACATCCGGGCTGGTGACATCTTCCAGGTGGTTCCGGCACAACGCTGGACACAAGATTTTCCGCTGCCGCCCTTTGCGCTGTATCGTTCCTTGCGCCGCACGAATCCGTCGCCGTTCATGTTCTATTTCAACTTCGGTGGCTTCCAGGTGATCGGCGCCAGCCCCGAGATACTCGTGCGCGTGTTCGGCAACGAAGTGACCATCCGGCCGATCGCCGGAACACGTCCTCGCGGTGCCACCCCCGAAGAGGACAAGGCGAACGAGCTGGATTTGCTGGCCGACAAAAAGGAACTGGCCGAGCACCTCATGCTGCTGGACCTGGGCCGCAACGACACAGGACGCGTGTCCAAAATCGGCACCGTCCGCCCGACCGAGGAATTCATCATTGAGCGCTACAGCCACGTGATGCACATCGTGTCGAACGTTGTGGGCGAGTTGGCCGACGACAAGGATGCCCTGGACGCCTTCTTTGCCGGGATGCCTGCGGGCACGGTGTCAGGCGCACCGAAGGTCCGGGCGATGCAGATCATCGACGAGTTGGAACCCGAAAAGCGCGGTGTCTACGGCGGCGGTGTCGGCTATTTCAGCGCCGGTGGCGACATGGACATGTGCATCGCGCTGCGTACGGCCATCGTGAAGGACCAGAAACTGTATATCCAGGCCGGTGGTGGTGTCGTCTATGACAGCGACCCCGAGGCCGAATACATGGAAACCGTGCACAAATCGAATGCCATCAGGCGAGCTGCGGCGGATGCGGCGCGGTTCACCGGATCCGGGAATTCATAAAAAAAGGCGGCCAATCTGGCCGCCTTTTCTTCTTTTTCTTCACTGATTACTGGATCTGGCTTTTCATCACCGCCGAGATCGGGGCCAGGGCAACTCGGTTGCCGCGATCCTCAAGCCCCCAGAGCAACAACGCCGAAATTGTCTCGGGCCGCAATCGGCCCAACATCACAACTGCGCCTTCCTGCCCGGCACGAAATGCGGCCTGGTCCAGGAACCGGCGCATGACCGTTGGATCCTGACGCGCACCGTCGATGTCGCGGAACACCACACTGGATGGAATGCCGTTCCGCGCGGCCAGCTTTTGGACGGTGTTCAACCCGTTGTCCTGCACGACCAGCCCACGGCCAGTTCCTGCCGCGATGGCAGCCACTTGATCGGCCAACTTGCGGTTGCCCTGTATCCCGGTGTTCACGCCCTCAAGCAGGCCAACGGTTTCAGGCAAGGTTTCGAGCCAGACCGCCAGCGAAACTTCGGCATCCTGCGCGCTGGCCGCCTTTGGCAGGTCGGTCAAGGCCAGAACTTCGAACCCAGCCTCGCGATAGCGCTTCATCTTCTCCGCCGCTTGCGGATCCGAAGGGCTGACCGCAAAGCTTAGGGGATACGGAAAATCCTTCAGCGCCTCAGCCCCGAACGCACCTTCGTCATCGATCAGGATGATCGACATCAGAGGTTTGGCATCCGGGTTGTCAAAGGCGGCGGAATAAGCATCGATCGGCTTACCGGGCATGCCCTCACCCTCTGCCGGCTGATCGGCTGGGGCATCATCGCGTTCGGTCAGCGGGATCACGCGTTTGCCGGCAATCGAAGATGAGGCCGTTGCCTGTTCGCCGCCGATCTGGGGCAAGGCCGCGATCCGGGCCCGTTTGCGGGGCTGCGTGTCTTCGTCCCCCTCGACCGCGATCGGGCTGTCGCCGGTTCCAGTCGGTTGATCCGGCTCAGGTGTCGACGGCAGCGCGGCTGTTTCCGGCTCGGGGGTCGCTTCAGGTTCCGCATTTGCCGTGGTCTCTGGTTCGGCGGTCTCTGGCTCGCCGGCCGTGACCTCTTGCACCGGGGGCTGTGGTGCGGCCGGCGGTGTCGCGTCCACGGTAACGGGCTGGACCTCCTCGTCCGGACTGGACGGAACCGGTCCAGGCGCCGGGGGTGCGGCTGGCGCGTCGGTCGTCACATCGACCGAAGCGGCGTCTCCCGCACCCGGGTCGTTCAAGCCTGCCACGGTGTCACCGACCTGCGGACGATCATCCGGCTCGGCCTGAATGCCATCCAGTCCAGTGGACCCATCCGCCGTATCGTCCAGTGCCTCAAGCGCTCGTGGTGCGATTTCGACAAGATCGGAATCCGGACCAGCGCCCTGCACTTCCGTATCCGCCTTGGGCAGATCGGCTTCCGCCGCCGCTGGCGCCGCTGTCTGAATATCCGGTTTGCTGCCAAGTGGCGTGTTCAGGGAAAGCACTGCGCCCAGAACCAACACAACGACCGCGCCGGCGATCAGTCCACCGATAAATCCGCCCATCTGTTCTTGCCTCTCGTCTTTCATCCTGCCTCGGCAGCCCGTGCACCGTCTTTGCGGCACTCACCCGTCCGGTCGCCTTGTTGGGGTTGTCCCCTTGACGCTGCCGCACAAGCCTGAGCATGTATGTCCCAACACTATACCGTGGCGCGGGGCTGTATCGCCAGTCCGAATTGCCCAAACACAAGACAAGTGCCAAATGCTGCTGCTGATCGACAACTACGACTCGTTTACCTACAACCTTGTCCACTATTTGGGCGAATTGGGCGCGGAAATGGTCGTGCGCCGCAATGATGCGCTGGATGTGCAGGAAGCGATGGCCATGAACCCCGCCGGCATCTTGCTGAGCCCCGGCCCTTGTGATCCGGACCAGGCCGGGATCTGCCTCGCGCTGACCGAGGCAGCTGCGGAAACGCGCACGCCTTTGATGGGTGTATGTCTGGGTCACCAGACCATTGGTCAGGCCTTTGGCGGCAAGGTCGTGCGGTGCCACGAAATCGTGCACGGCAAAGTGGGAACCATGCATCACACTGGCAAAGGCCTGTTCGCCGGCCTGCCGTCACCGTTTGAAGCGACCCGCTACCACTCACTGGTCGTCGATCGGGATACCCTGCCCGATTGCCTCGAAATCACGGCAGAGTTGGAAGACGGCACCATCATGGGCCTGCAACACAAAGAGCTGCCGATCCACGGTGTTCAATTCCACCCGGAATCGATCGCCTCGGAACACGGCCACGCTCTGCTGAAGAATTTCCTGAACGAAATGAAAGTCCCCGCATGAGTGACGCGCTGAAACCGCTGATCGGAGCTGCGGCCGATCGCGCCCTGACCCGTGCCGAAGCCGAACAGGCCTTTGAGATCCTGTTTGAGGGTCGCGCCACGCCCAGCCAGATCGGCGGTCTGTTGATGGCCATGCGGACGCGCGGCGAAACGGTCGAGGAATATGCCGCCGCAGCCGCCGTGATGCGCGCGAAATGCAACGCGGTCAAAGCACCAGCGGGCGCGATCGACATCGTGGGGACCGGCGGTGACGGGAAAGGCACGCTCAATATCTCGACCGCGACGGCCTTTGTCGTGGCTGGCGCGGGTGTTACCGTGGCCAAGCACGGCAACCGGAATCTCAGCTCGAAATCCGGGGCCGCCGATGCATTGGGACAGATGGGAATCAACGTGATGGTCGGGTCGCAAGTCGTTGAAAAGGCTTTGCAGACCGTCGGCATCGGGTTCATGATGGCGCCTATGCATCACCCGGCCATCGCCCATGTCATGCCCACCCGGCAAGAGCTTGGCACCCGAACCATCTTCAACATCCTTGGCCCCCTGACCAACCCCGCCGGAGTCAAGAGACAGCTGACCGGAGCCTTCAGCCGTGACCTGATCCGACCGATGGTCGAGACTCTTGGCTTGCTTGGGGCCGAGCACGCCTGGCTGGTACATGGCTCGGACGGGACCGACGAGTTGACGATTACTGGCATCAGTTGGGTCGCGTCGCTTGAGGACGGGCGCGTGAAAGAGGTCGAACTGCATCCCGAAGATGCGGGCCTGCCGGTTCATCCGTTTGAAGATATTCTGGGCGGGACACCCGAGGAAAACGCCGTCGCGTTCCGCGCATTGCTGGATGGCGCGCCGTCGGCCTATCGGGATGCGGTCCTGCTGAACGCGGCTGCGGCCCTTGTGGTCGCCGAAGCTGCACCGGACCTGAAGCAAGGCGTCGAAATGGCCGCCGAAAGCATCGACAGCGGCAAGGCGAAAGACAAGATTGCTGCTCTGGCACAACTCACACAGGAAGCCGCATGACCGAAACCGTTCTGGACAAGATCAAGGCCTACAAGCTGGAAGAAGTCGCCGCCGACAAAGCCCAAGTTCCCCTGGACGAGGTCGAGCAACAAGCCCGCGAAGCGTCTGAAACGCGCGGCTTTGTGGATGCTCTGCGCACGGCAAGTCGCCGCGGTTATGGCCTGATCGCCGAAGTCAAGAAGGCAAGCCCGTCCAAGGGTTTGATCCGTGAGGATTTCGATCCGCCCGCGCTGGCAAAAGCCTATGAAGAAGGTGGCGCCGCCTGCCTTTCGGTTTTGACCGACACACCCAGCTTTCAGGGCGCCAAGGAGTTCCTGACCGCCGCCCGGGCTGCATGCTCGCTTCCGGCACTGCGCAAGGACTTCATGTATGATCCCTATCAAGTGGTCGAAGCGCGGGCACTGGGTGCCGACTGTATCCTGATCATCATGGCATCGGTCGACGATCAGCAAGCCGCCGAACTGGAACAGACTGCGTTTGACTGGGACATGGATGTCCTGATCGAGGTACATGACGAGGCCGAACTTGAGCGCGCGGCCGATCTCAAAAGCCCTCTCATCGGGATAAACAACCGCAATCTCAAGACATTCGAGACCTCACTTGATACCACTCGTCGCTTGTCCAAGCTGGTTCCCGCTGACCGCATGATCGTGTGCGAAAGCGGGCTGAACACCCCGGAAGACCTTGCGGATATCGCCCGCTATGGTGCCCGGTGTTTCCTGATCGGAGAAAGCCTCATGCGGCAGCAGGACGTCGCCGCCGCGACCCGTCACATCCTGTCGAACCCGCTGGTGCCGGGGGTCATGTGATGCCCCTGACGCATTTTGACAGCGACGGCCAGGCCCATATGGTCGATGTATCGGACAAGGACACGACAAACCGCGTCGCCGTTGCCGCGGGTTACGTGAAAATGGCGCAACAAACCTTTGAAATTATTTCCGAAGGCCGCGCGAAGAAGGGCGATGTTCTGGGGGTTGCCCGGTTGGCCGGGATCATGGGGGCAAAGAAGACACCGGACCTGATTCCGCTGTGCCATCCCTTGCCTGTCACCAAGGTGTCGGTTGACCTGACATTGGACCCGGACCTGCCGGGCGTGCAGATCGAAGCGACGGTCAAGACCACTGGACAGACTGGCGTCGAGATGGAGGCCCTGACAGCCGTGTCTACCGCAGCACTGACCGTCTATGACATGGCCAAAGCCGTTGACAAGGCAATGGAAATCGGCGGCATCCGCGTTCTGCTGAAAGATGGCGGCAAATCAGGTCGTTACGAGGCGAAATGATAACGGTTGAAGAAGCCCGACAGCTGCTGTTCGGCCTGGTAGCCACCATGCCCGAAGAGCAGATTGCGCTTGCTGACGCGGCCGGTCGAGTGCTGATGCGGGATGTAAAAGCCGAGCGTGACCAACCCCCGTTTGCCGCCTCTTCAATGGATGGATATGCGCTGAAGTCAGCCGAAGTGGAACGTCACGCGATGTTCAAGGTCATCGGTGAGGCCGCCGCTGGCCAGCGTTTCACCGGCAAGGTTGGCCCGGGCCAGGCGGTTCGAATCTTCACCGGGGCTCCGGTCCCCGACGGGGCAGATTTCGTCGTCATCCAGGAAGATACCGACCTGCGCGGCGATCTGTTGACGATCACGGAAGATCCCGGCCAAAAAACCAACACCCGACCGGCAGGCGTGGACTTCACCATCGGCGATGTAGTTAGTGCGCCGCGAGTCCTCTCGCCCGAAGATCTTGCATTGCTGGCGGCGATGAATGTTCCAACCGTCTCCGTGGCCACCAAACCTCAGATCGCGCTGATCGCCACGGGAAACGAGCTGGTCATGCCGGGCGAAACTCCGGGACCTGACCAGATCATTGCCTCGAACTCGTTTGGCATCAAAGCGTTGCTCGAGAAAGCCGGCGCACATGTTCGCATGTTGCCAGTGGCACAGGACACCCTGTCATCGCTGGAAACCGCGTTTGGCTTGGCCGAAGGCTCCGATCTGGTCGTGACAATTGGCGGAGCGTCGGTGGGTGACTACGACCTTGTGGCCGAAGCATCGCATCGGCTGGGGCTCGAGCAATCCTTCTACAAGGTCCTGATGCGCCCCGGCAAGCCGCTGATGGCCGGGCGGCTGGGTGATGCGGCGATGATCGGGTTGCCCGGCAACCCAGTCAGCGCGATGGTTTGCGGATATCTCTTCCTGGTCCCCTTGGTCAAAAAGATGCTGGGCATCCAGACTGTTGACCCGATTCTCCATCAGGCCATCTTGTCGGATGCCCTTCCACCAAACGGCCCGCGCGAGCATTACATGCGCGCTCGATTGGAAAGCGATGGAATACGCGCGTTCGAGGATCAGGACAGTTCGCTGCTCAGCGTTCTGGCGTGGTCGAACGCCTTGCTGATGCGCCCTCCAAACGATCCCGCGCGTGCTGCGGGGGAAACGGTGTCCTACCTGCCGATTTAGGTTCAGCCGGCAAATCCATTGACACAAAACGTGAACATGCGTAGAACAAAAGAAAACGCATGGGCAACGAGGTGTGAGCGATGCTGACCAAGAAGCAATTGGATTTGCTGGAATTCATCCACAAACGCGTTCAGGCGGACGGTGTTCCACCCAGCTTTGACGAAATGAAAACGGCGTTGGACCTGAGATCCAAATCCGGCATCCATCGGTTGATTACTGCACTGGAAGAGCGTGGGTTCATCCGGCGTCTCGCCCACAGGGCGCGCGCGATCGAGATCGTGAAACTGCCCGAGAGTCTTGGAGGCGAGCCGACCGCCGGCTTCACGCCTCGCGTGATCGAAGGTGACAAGCCCAGCGTGCCCCGCCCCGCCAATGTCGATCCTGTGTCGGTGGACGCTCTCGAACTTCCGGTGATGGGCAGAATTGCCGCCGGTGTTCCTATCGAGGCGATCAGCCACATTTCCCATCATGTTGCGGTACCGGGCACGATGGTATCGGGCCGTGGCGAACACTATGCCCTTGAGGTGCGGGGAGACTCCATGATCGACGCCGGTATCAATGACGGGGACGTGGTCGTGATCCGCGAAACGTCTTCGGCAGACAATGGCGACATCGTCGTGGCTTTGGTCGAAGATCAGGAGGCAACCCTGAAAAGGTTTTTCCGGCGCGGCCAGGCGATCGCGCTCGAGGCCGCCAACCCCGCTTACGAAACGCGGGTATTGCCCGAGGACAAGGTCAAGGTTCAAGGGCGTCTCGTCGGACTTATTCGGACTTACTGAAGCCGTCGGGCCGAGCCGGTGACCAAAGGCGTGGCCCCGTCGCATCAGCGCTGCTGAACATCTTTCCTTGGCGGATCGCAAGGCTGCCGGTCTTTCGCAGTCGGTCAGGATCAAAAACGGCGCAGTCACCGGTCAGTTTTATCGGCACGGCAGAGACCACGAGTTCGCCCGGTCGGCAAACGGTGACCTGCTGCGCCGCGCGCTTGCCCGTGATGTGGACCAGCTGGAAATCCTTTAAAGGATATCGCTGAACAAGATCTGGGGCCGATGGCCACCGGCCCGCAGCCTCCGGCTGGGTTGCTCCGTCTCCATCGTTTTCAAGCCAGACCGAAGCGACGAACCCAGCGCCTTTTTCCTTGCTCAACGCGCGGCCCTTCTCGGTCATCACCCCGACCAAACCACCTGAATCGGCGATCAGCACCTCGGGCCGCTGGCCTTGTCCCCAGAATACTGCGGCGAACGCCATCGGAAAAACTCCAACCCAGCGGCTGCGTCCCTGCCACAAAATGACCCACAGCGCACCCAAGGAAAACAGCGGCAGGACAAAACCGGGCGAGCTGGCAACGAAGCCCCGTGCACCATCCAGGCCGGACACCCAGTCCGAGACGGCCAGGATCCACGCCAGTCCGATACCCACCACATGGATCGCAACGGCCTCGAGCCCGAAAGGCGCGAGGATCGCTGCCAGAACTGCCGAGGGAACCACGACGGATCCCATAACCGGCACGGACAGGGTGTTGGCCAGCAAGCCGTAGTGCGACACCATGTTGAAATGTGCCGCACCAATTGGGGCCGTCGCCAAACCAGCGACCGCCGAGGAGCACAGAAGCCCACCCACCGGGCGCAACCACTTGGGCACTCTTGGAACCTCAACGTCGCGAAGGGCACCGAAAACCGCGACCAGTGCTGTCGTGGCGGCAAAGGACATCTGAAATCCGGGGCTGAGCAATGATTCGGGGCGAAGAAACAGCACCAACAGCGCCGCAACCGCGACGGCCCGCAAAGATATGGCACGCCGATCGATCAAAACCGCCCCAAACAGAACCGATACCATCACGAAGGCGCGCTCGGTCGCGACATTGCCCCCAGAAAGCAACAGATAGAGCGTTGCAGCGATCAGCGCGCAGACCGCGGCAACCTTGCGAACCGGCCACCGCAACGCCAAGGCGGGCAAGGCCGCAAGCAGTACCCGGCAAGTCACAAAGACGAACCCCGTCAACAACCCCATATGCAGGCCGGAGATTGCAAGCAGATGGGCAAGGTTCGACGCGCGCAAATTGTCCAAAGCGGCGGCGCTGATGCCGCTGCGATCCCCGGTCGAAACAGCTGCGGCAAAGCCGCCGACATCACCTGGCAGCACTTCTCTCACTCTGTCGGAAATGGCCATGCGCACGGCAGCGACACGCACCCCGGCCTCAAAGCGGGACGGAGCGGCGGTGACCACTGGCGTGCGCGCGTATCCGACCGCGCCCAAGCGCTGAAACCAGGCATGTCTGCGAAAATCAAAGCCGCCGGGTTCGACGGGACCTTGCGGCGGTGACAGATGGGCCGTCGTCATAACGCGTTGCCCTGGCACAATCGGTACATGGTCGCCATGCAACGAAAGTCGGATGCGCCGCGGGGCTTGGTCCGACGGCACGTCCCCGATCCGTACCTGGTCCAGCGTAACCCGCAGCGCATCCGAAGCAGAGCGATCCAACGCCACGACCCTCCCCTCAACCGGGCCGTAATAGCGCCATTTCAAAACCGGCTCTGCAACCATGTGAGCGCGAGCACCCGCCAGGATGAACCCAACGGCGACCAGCGCCCCCCCTATTGCCAACGGAGCCCATGCAGACGACATCCGGCGGCTGGCCCAAATGGCAAGCAGGGCCAACCCGGACAGGCCCGAATAAATCCGCGCATCCGGCTCGAACCGGATTGCGAAATACAGGCCTATGCCGATGGCCAGACAAACCGGAGACCAAGGCAAAAGGTGCCCTCGCTGGTTTAGCAACGCACCTTCGACCCACGCCACAACACGCATGGTTGCCCCCGTCCTTGAGGCTCGTTAGACAGGCTCGACTCTACGCTCAACGCGGTTACCAAAAGGTTAATCACTATAATGTCCGATCAGGTCGTCACCCGATTTGCACCCTCGCCCACCGGCTATCTGCACATTGGCGGAGCCCGTACTGCGCTGTTCAATTGGCTTTACGCCCGTGGTCGAGGCGGAAAGTTCCTGCTGCGGATCGAAGACACGGACCGCGAACGGTCAACGCCCGAAGCGACCGAGGCCATCCTCAAGGGCATGAGCTGGCTCGGGCTCGACCACGACGGAGATGTCATCAGCCAGTTCGAGGGCGCAGCTCGTCACACCGAAGTCGCGCATCAGCTGC
The DNA here is from genome assembly GCF_025141855.1 of Ruegeria sp. B32. Lineage (NCBI taxonomy): Bacteria > Pseudomonadati > Pseudomonadota > Alphaproteobacteria > Rhodobacterales > Roseobacteraceae > Ruegeria > Ruegeria sp. B32. Next base: position 1,760,450 of record NZ_CP081106.1, read on the forward strand.
TGGCAGAAGGCAAAGCATACAAGTGCTTTGCGACCCAGGAAGAAATCGCGGCCTTTCGTGAACAGGCCCGGGCCGAGGGCAAGTCGACCCTGTTCCGCAGCCCGTGGCGCGACGCCGACCCCAGCACACACCCCGACCGCCCCTTCGTTGTGCGGATCAAGGCTCCGCAGGATGGCACAACCGTCATCCGCGACAAGGTCCAAGGTGACGTAACCATCCGAAACGATCAGCTGGACGACATGGTCCTCCTGCGTTCGGACGGCACACCGGTCTATATGCTGGCGGTGGTCGTTGATGACCACGACATGGGTGTGACGCATGTCATTCGTGGCGACGACCACCTGAACAACGCGGCGCGGCAGATGATGATCTATGAAGCCATGGGCTGGAAAGTTCCGGTCTGGGCGCACATCCCGCTGATCCACGGCCCTGACGGAAAGAAACTCAGCAAGCGGCACGGCGCATTGGGCGCGCAGGAGTATCAGGCCATGGGCTATCCTGCCGCCGGTATGCGAAACTATCTGGCGCGCCTGGGCTGGAGCCACGGGGACGACGAGTTCTTTACCGATGAACAGGCCAAGGAATGGTTCGACCTGGACGGAATCGGGAAAAGCCCGGCGCGGTTCGATCTGAAAAAGCTCGAGAACTTGTGCGGACAGCACATCGCCATATCCGATGATGCTGCATTGCGGCAAGAAATCGAAGAATATCTGGACGCCGCTGGCCTGCCTGCGCTGACAGAAACACAATCGGGTGATTTGGAACGTGCGATGTATTGCCTCAAGGATCGGGCGCGTACATTTCCGGAACTCCTTGAAAAGGCGCATTTTGCACTGACTTCGCGACCGATCGAGCGCGATGAGAAGGCAGAAAAGGCGCTGAGTTCTGTATCCGACGGTATACTGGATCAATTGACGCCGCAGCTGCAAAATGCTAGCTGGACCCGGAACGAACTGGAGGAGACCCTCAATTCGTTTGCCGAGGCAAACGGGTTGAAGTTCGGCAAGCTGGCTGGCCCCCTCAGGGCTGCGTTGGCGGGTCGGGCCGTCACACCTTCGGTTTTTGACATGATGCTCGTGCTAGGTCGGGATGAGACCATTGCACGGATTTCTGATGCAGCGGCACAGTCCTGACTTCACATTCGGGTAACGCTGCTCCGCTACGACCTGACTCGCGCAGACTTGCGCGATCACCGCCCGTTTTGTCGGTCAGCGAGCCGGCATTCGTATGATTGAGGAAGGGAAAACATGACCGAGAGCAACAAGACAGCGACTCTGACCGTCCACGGAAAAACCTATGAGTTGCCGGTTCATTCGCCAACGGCCGGACCCGACGTAGTCGACATCCGCAAGCTCTACGGTCAGGCCGGCGTGTTCACCTACGACCCGGGCTTCACTTCGACCGCAAGCTGCGACAGCACCATCACCTATATCGACGGTGAAAAGGGCGAATTGCTGCACCGTGGCTATCCGATCGACCAACTGGCCGAGAAATCGCACTTCCTCGAAGTGTGCTTCCTGCTGCTGTACGGATACCTGCCCAAGGCCGACGAACTGGAAGAGTTCGAAACGACCATCACCCGCCACACCATGATCCACGAGCAGATGCACTATTTCTTCCGTGGCTTCCGCCGCGACGCGCATCCGATGGCTACGATGGTGGGCGTGGTCGGAGCCATGTCGGCTTTCTATCACGACTCGACTGACGTGGGCGACGAGCGCCAGCGCGAAATCGCGACGCACCGCCTGATCGCCAAAATGCCGACAATTGCGGCGATGGCATACAAATACTCGATCGGTCAGCCGTTCATCTACCCGCGCAACGACCTGGATTACGCGTCGAACTTCCTGTACATGTGCTTCGCCGTTCCGGCCGAGGACTACGTCGTCAACCCGATCCTCAGCCGCGCCATGGACCGGATTTTCACCCTGCACGCCGATCACGAGCAGAACGCCTCGACCTCGACCGTGCGTCTGGCCTCGTCGTCGGGCGCGAACCCGTTCGCCTGCATCGCGGCCGGTATCGCCTGCCTCTGGGGCCCGGCGCACGGCGGCGCCAACCAGGCCTGCCTGGAGATGCTGGAAGAAATCGGCAGCGTCGACCGCATCCCCGAGTTCATCGAACGCGCCAAGGACAAGAACGATCCGTTCCGCCTGATGGGCTTTGGTCACCGCGTGTACAAGAACTTTGACCCGCGCGCCAAAGTGATGAAGCAGTCGGCCGATGAGGTTCTGGACTTGCTGGGCATCGAGAACAACCCGAAACTGCAGGTCGCCAAGGCGCTTGAGAAACAAGCACTGGAAGATCCGTATTTCGTCGACAAGAAGCTGTTCCCGAACGTCGATTTCTACTCGGGCATCATTCTCGAGGCGATGGGTTTCCCGACCTCGATGTTCACCCCGATCTTCGCGCTGTCGCGCACCGTTGGCTGGGTCAGCCAGTGGAAAGAAATGATCGCCGACCCTCAGAACAAGATTGGCCGCCCGCGCCAGCTGTACCTGGGCGAAACTCTGCGCGACTACGTCGACATCGAAAACCGCTGAGACAGACAAAAGGCCCCGCCATCGAGCGGGGTCTTTTCTTATTGGAACAGTGACAATTGATCCCCGGCCCGAGCAGGCCGGGCAAATAGGTCGCAACGCAGTTTGGGAGTTGTGGTCGCCAATCCAAGTCGCGCAATCGCAGACTTGAACCGCTTGGCGACCATTTCGGCGTAGACCCCCTCGCCGCGCATCCGATGCCCCCACCGCGGGTCGTAGTCCCTGCCCCCGTGCATTTCGCGCAACCGCGCCATGACCTTTTCGGCGCGACCAGGCTCGTGCTCGGACAACCACTCCTGCCACAGTTGCGAGACTTCGCGGGGCAACCGTAGCATGATCCAACTGGCCGCATCCGCGCCTGCTTCGCGGCCGGCCTCCAACAGCGCTTCAAGCTCGTGATCGGTCAGTCCCGGTATGATCGGGGACGTCATGACGCGCACGGGAATCCCGGCCTCGGTCAACTTTCGGATCGTGCGCAGTCGACGTTTTGGTGCAGGGGCACGCGGTTCCATCCGCCGCGACAGGCCATCATCCAACGTGGTCAGCGAGATGCCGACCCTGACCAGCCCGAGGGCGGCCATGGGCGCGAGAATGTCTATATCCCGTTCGATCAAAGCGCCCTTGGTCACGATCGCAACCGGGTGGTTGAAATCTCTCAGAACCTCCAGGCAGGCCCTTGTGATCGAACGTGTTTTTTCGATCGGCTGATACGGGTCCGTATTTGTACCCAGCGCAATCGGCGCCACCTTGTACCGCGCGGACGAAAGCTCGCGCGCAAGCACATCAGGCGCGTTCGGACGTGCGATCAGACGCGTTTCGAAATCCAACCCGGCAGATAGACCGAGATATGCATGTGTGGGTCGGGCAAAGCAGTATACGCAACCGTGTTCACACCCGCGATACGGGTTGATCGACCGGTCAAATGGCAGATCCGGTGACTTGTTGTAGGTGATCAGAGACTTCGCGACCTCGTCCCGAACCGTGGTTCGCAAGGGAGGCGGTGGTTCTGGATCCTCCCAGCCGTCATCGACCGCCTCGTGCGCATACGCCTCGTACCGACCAGCGTCGTTCGATACGGCACCTCGCCCGGAAATAGTGTGGCGCAACGGCATATTTGTTCCCTCTTTGTTCACGTTATTCCTAGCATCTGCGGGTTTCCGCGGCAAGTCCGCCATCACAGTTGCCGGCTTTGTCTCATGCACAGAACCCATGAATACCGCTCAGAAAGATCATGTGAAATTTGGCGTCGAGCGCGGCAAGATTTTCACCTATAGGTCGGTCTCGGAACCGCCGAGGTCGCAATCGTCACAGTCTAACTGCGGCGAAATGGCCAAAACGGGAAAAACAGCCACCAAGGGCGCAAGGCCCGCCAGCTCAGGGAAATGACCCATGTCCGATGAAGAAGACATCGTCCTGTCGGAACTCAACGACGACGAACTCGTCGAACAGATGTTTGATGACCTCTACGATGGTCTGAAGGAAGAGATCGAAGAAGGCGTGAACATCCTGCTGGAACGTGGATGGGCACCTTATGACATCCTGACCAAGGCGCTTGTCGGCGGCATGACTATCGTCGGCCAGGATTTCCGCGACGGCATCCTGTTCGTGCCCGAAGTTCTGCTGGCCGCCAACGCGATGAAGGGCGGCATGGCCATCCTCAAGCCTCTGCTGGCGGAAACCGGCGCTCCGCGCGTTGGCAAGATGGTGATCGGCACCGTCAAGGGCGACATCCACGACATCGGCAAGAACCTCGTCTCGATGATGATGGAAGGCGCCGGTTTCGAGGTTGTCGATATCGGCATCAACAATCCGGTCGAAAACTACCTGGAAGCGCTTGAAACCGAGCAGCCTGATATTCTGGGCATGTCGGCCCTGCTGACGACGACCATGCCGTACATGAAAGTGGTCATCGACACGTTGGTCGAACAGGGCAAGCGTGACGATTACATCGTGCTGGTAGGCGGCGCCCCGCTGAACGAAGAGTTCGGCAAGGCGATCGGCGCTGACGCCTATTGCCGGGACGCGGCGGTTGCGGTCGAAACCGCCAAGGAGTTCGTCTCGCGCAAGCACAACCAACTGGCGGGTTGATCCTGCACGCCTTGTTTTGTCAAAGCCGCCTGTCCGGGCGGCTTTTTCATTTCCGGGCCGTGGCATCACAACGAGATCGAAACTCAGGTGCCGAGTGTGTGATCCCAAAGGCCGCGAACTTGCATCCGGGGCTTTTTCGCAGTCATTTGACATTGGAACCTTGCGGAGGCGAAACATGCCGCAGCACGACATGCCTGACGACAAACGCCTGACGGAAAAGGGCTTTGACGAGATGGATGCACAGCAAAGCATCCTGTTGATCGCCTGCGGCGCGTTGGCGCGCGAGATTCTGGACCTGAAAACACGCAACGGCTGGGACCACCTTGCTCTGACGTGCTTGCCTGCCATCCTGCATGTCTATCCCGAACGGATCACTCAGGCCGTCGAGGATGCCGTCGCCAAGCATCGCGACCAGTATGACCGGATTTTTGTCGTCTATGCCGATTGCGGGACCGGCGGACTGTTGGAGCAGGCCTGTAAACGACTGGGTGTCGAAATGGTGCGGGGGCCGCACTGCTATTCCTTCTTCGAAGGAAACGAAAAATTCGCCGAACGCGGCGACGATGAGACTACGGCCTTCTACCTGACCGACTTTCTGGCCAGACAATTCGATGCGTTCGTCTGGAAGCCGCTGGGGCTGGATCGGCACCCGGAACTGCGCGACATGTATTTCGGAAATTACACCAAGCTGATCTACCAGGCGCAGACAGATGACCCCGAACTGACCCGTCGGGCACAGGAATGCGCGGAGCGGATGGGGCTGGAGTTCGAACGCCGTTTCACCGGATATGGCGATCTCCAGACCACGCTGACAGACTGGGCCGGCGCACGCCCCAAATCTTCCTGATTGGCCCCCGAGTGGCGAACCCGGCTCAGGCGTTTTCGCGCGCTACGTCTCGGATTCGGTCGATCATCGCACGCACACCGTTTGACCGCTGGGCCGACAGATGTTCATTCAACCCCAATCGGGCAAGCTCGGCCGCGGCGTCGACCTTCTCCACTTCGGCAACGGGCAAACCGTTGTAAAGCGAGCGCAATACAGCAATCAGACCACGCACGATCAGCGCATCGCTGTCGCCGTCAAACCGAAAAACACCATTTTCGATCACCGGATGAAGCCAGACCTGACTGGCGCAGCCATGGACTTTGGTTGCCGGCACCTTCAAGGCGTCATCCAGCGGAGCCATCGCCTTGCCCTGCTCGATCACGTGGCGGTACCGGTCTTCCCAGTCCTCAAGGAACTCGAAATCCTCGACAATCTCCTCAAAGGCAGGCGTGGCCATGAACGTGGGTCCTCTGGTTGCGGTTCTGGTTCTGACCTAAGTCGCCCGATGTCCGGTGTCCACCCCTATGGGCGGCTTTTCAAACGACCCAAAGTAGGCTACCCAGTGCGAGTAATACCTTGCAAAGCTTTGGGTCCATGCAAAAAACTGTTTCCGTCCTTCTCGTCACCCTGTTGACCCTGTCCGCCTGCAGCAGCTGGCGCGATTCCCGGGCAAACCCGTCGAACTGGTTCGGGAACAGCACCCCTGCCCCGGTCGAGACATCGGCCAGCGACGCAGATGCGCTGGTGCCGAAGCAAAGCTCGGGCCGGGGACTGTTCGCGCGCCCTGAACCCGAAGATACCAGCGTACCGATCACCACCATCACTGAGCTGCGGATCGAGCCGAACGCCTCGGGTGCCATCGTTGTCGCGCAAGGCACCGCCTTCCGCCAGGGCGCCTATGACGCAAAGCTCACCTTCGTCGAATCCGAGGAAAACCGGAAGAACGGCGTTATGGAGTTCGTTTTCCGCGTGAACTACCCGACCTATGCCACTGCGCAGGGGCCCGAACGTACGCGTGAAGTGACCGATGCAGTCAATGTCAGCCGTCAGGACCTTGAAGGCATTCGTCTGATCCGCGTGGTCGGTCAGCAGAACGCCCTGGAATCGCGTCGGCGCTGAAATCGATCTTACAGGGGGACGACCTGAACAGTTTGTCCCTTCGCTGCCAAGGCAATCTCGCCTCTGCAGAGTTTGAGCGCGTCCTCTCCAAAAACCTCGAACCGCCAGCCGGACATCGCAGCAACGTCACGGTCCCCTGCCGCGATCTGATCCAGCTCCGAGCTGGTCGCGATGAGCTTGGCCGCGACCCCTGCGGTTTCCGTCTTTGACTTCAGCAAAACTCGCAGCAGGTCAGCCAGCGCAGGGTTCACCTTGATCTTGTCCCGGCTGTTGTCCACTTTGGGAAGATCCTCTGGCGGGCAATTCACACCTGCCTGCACGGCGGCCAGAATCCCGTCGGCGATGGCACCTTTGCGCGCTTCGCGCAGCAGCAAACGCGAGCCGCCCAGATCAGCATGCGTGCGTGGTTTGGTCGACGCCAGTTCGACCAGCGCATCATCCTTGAATACACGGCTTCGCGGCACGTTGTTTTGTTGGGCATATTCCTCACGGAACCGGGCAAGCTCCCGCACCACCGCAAGGAACTTGGCCGAGTTGGTCCGGGTCTTGACCCGCCGCCATGCCTCTTCGGGGCGGATGTCATAGGTTGCGGGATCGGTCAGAACGCGCAACTCCTCCGCCACCCAATGGCTGCGCTTGGATTTCTCCAGCTCGGCGGCCAGATGTTCATAGATTTTGCGCAGATGCGTCACGTCCGCCAGCGCATAGGTCTGCTGGGCCTCGCTCAGCGGGCGCCGCGACCAATCGGTAAACCGCGAGGTCTTGTCCAGACCCTGTTTGCAGATCTTGCGAACCAGCGTTTCATAGCCAACCTGTTCCCCGAAACCACAAACCATTGCAGCGACCTGCGTATCGAAAAGCGGTTTGGGGAAAATACCGGCCTCCACCCAGAAAATCTCAAGGTCCTGGCGGGCGGCATGGAACACTTTGACGACGTTTTCGTTCTGGAACAATTCGTAAAGCGGCTCAAGCGACAAGCCGTCTGCCAGCGGATCGACCAATACCGCGCTGTCCTCGTCTTCAGAGGGCACGGCCAACTGGACCAGACATAACTTGGAGTAGTAGGTCCGCTCGCGCAGGAATTCGGTGTCGACGGTCACATAGGGGTATTGGGCGGCAGCCTTGCAGAAGTCAGCCAACTCTCGCGTGGTTTTGAGGGTCTTCATGCGCTTGCTATTCTTGCTCTTGCTCTGGTCATTGCCCGTTGGTTTCTTCTGCCCCGAGCGCTTGGCCAGACCATAGGCCGAATTGGCCGCTCATGTAAATCTCTGGCGCAAGATCAGGGGAGTAACACCGGTGCGCGATCGCCACGGGCAAAGCGCTCCAGAACCGCCGGATACAGCTTGTGTTCCCAGGCCAGCACCTTCCGAGCAAGCGAATCCGGGGTGTCGCCGGGTTCGACCGGAACCCGGGCCTGCCCCAAGATCGGACCATCATCCAGCGCCGCGGTGACCTCGTGGACGGTGCAGCCGTGTTCGGCATCCCCGGCGGCGATGGCGCGGGCGTGGGTGTTGAGCCCTTTGTACTTGGGCAGCAGCGAGGGGTGGATATTCAGCATCCGCCCATGAAACCAGGACACGAAATCGCCAGTCAGCACGCGCATGAACCCCGCCAGGCAGACGATGTCTGGCTGCGCCTCGAGCAGCGGCTTGCACAGCTCGGCCTCAAACGCGGCGCGGTCACCGCCGAACGGTCGGTGATCGACCACGGCTGTGGCAATCCCGCGATCAGCCGCCTTGGCCAAGCCGCCAGCATCCGCATTGTTCGACAGAACCAGACAGGGCCGCGCCGGGTGGTCGCCTGTCATGCTGTCGACCAGCGACACCATGTTCGACCCGCCCCCTGAAATCAGAATGGCGACGCGCTTTTGGCTCACAGCAGCTTGCCTGCGTAGCTGACGCCCGCCCCTTCGGTGACCGACCCGACGCGCGCGACGCTCTCGCCGGCATCCGACAGCAGGGCGGCCAAGTCATCGGCGCGGTCGGCGGCACAGACGACGATCATGCCGATCCCGCAGTTGAAGGTCTTGAGCATTTCCGCCTCGGCGATGCCCCCGGTTTCCGCCATCCAACGGAACACCGGCGGCAGATCCCAGGCGTTCAGGTCGATTTGCGCACCCAGATCGTCGGGCAACACGCGCGGCAGGTTCTCGGTCAGCCCACCGCCGGTGATATGCGCCAGCGCATGGACGCCACCGGCCCGGATCGCGGCCAGGGCGGGTTTGACGTAGAGCCGCGTGGGCGTCAGCAGCGCCTCTCCCAAAGGCCCGTCGCAGAAGGGCGAATCCGCATCCCATCCCAGGCCCGAGATCTGAACCAGTTTACGCACCAGCGAGTAGCCGTTGGAATGCACCCCGTCCGAGGCCAGCCCCAGCAGAACATCCCCGGCCTGCACACCGGCGGGCAGATCGCTGCCGCGCTCCATCGCGCCGACAGCAAAGCCTGCCAGGTCGAAATCGCCATCGGGGTACATCCCCGGCATCTCGGCGGTTTCACCCCCGATCAAGGCACAGCCCGATCGGACGCAGCCCTCGGCGATGCCCTCGATGATCCGCGCGGCGGTCTCGGTGTCCAGCTTGCCCGTGGCGAAGTAATCCAGGAAGAACAACGGCTCGGCCCCCTGGCAGATCAGGTCGTTGACGCACATGGCCACCAGGTCGATCCCCACACCATCGACCACGCCCGTGTCGATCGCAATCCGCAGCTTGGTGCCCACGCCATCGGTTGCCCCCACCAGGATCGGGTCGGAATACCCTGCCCCTTTCAGGTCGAACAGCGCGCCGAACCCGCCAAGGCCGCTCATGACGCCGGGGCGGTTCGTCCGCTTGGCGGCGGGCTTGATCCGGTCGACCAGCGCGTTGCCCGCATCGATATCCACGCCCGCATCTGCATAGGTGATGCCGTTCTTGCCCGCTGTCATGGCCGTTCCCTCATGAATGCTTTCAGCGCGGGTTAGTCGATTGTGCGCCGCGTTGCAACGGTCAGGCTTGACGCGGCCGTTCTGCGTGGTACCCAAGCGCTCAGGCGGGCCTGTAGCTCAATTGGTTAGAGCAGAGCGCTCATAACGCTTTGGTTGGGGGTTCGAGTCCCTCCGGGCCTACCAAATACGGCCGAAATCACCGCCCGATGATGATGTCCGCGCACAAACCGCCCAAGCGTTCGCTTTGGCCCAAGCGCAAAACACCGCCGTGGACACGAGCGATATCTGCAACGATGGCCAGCCCGAGGCCCACCCCGCTGCCCTGATTCTGGTTCCGCGACGGGTCCAACCGGCTGAACGGCTTAACCGCCTCGGTCCGCTGTTCGGGCGGGATGCCGGGGCCATCATCCTCAACTCGAATGCGCAGCGATTTGTCAGTCAGGGTCATGCTGACCATCGCGTGCGACCCGTAGCGCACCGCGTTGCCGATCAGGTTTTCCACGGCGCGGCGGATTGCAGTCGGACGCAGCATCACTGCACCCTGCCCTTCGGGCGGCAGCAACTCGACACTTTGTCCGGCCCGTTGCGCATCATCCACGATCGAGCGCAAAAGCTCATCCGGACGAACCTCGACCTGCTCGCCCTCGGACGCGCCGCGCGAGAAATCAAGAAAGGCATCCAAGAGTGACTGCATTTCATTCACGTCCTGAAGCAGCGGCTTTGCATCTTCCTCGGGCAGCATCGACAGGCCAAGCTTGAGCCGGGTCAGAGGCGTTCGCAGGTCATGGCTGACACCCGACAGCATCAGGGTCCGCTGCTCGATCTGCCGCTCGATCCGGGCGCGCATGTCAAGAAACGCGCTGCCAGCGGCCCGCACCTCGACGGCCCCTCCGGGGGTGAACGGCACGACCCGACCGCGACCAAAAGCCTGCGCCGCGTCGGCCAGCCGAGTGATCGGCCGCAACTGATTGCGCATGTACAAGAACGAAATCGAGGTCATGATCACCGCAAAGAACAGCATCGTGACGATCAACTGGTGCGGAGCGACCGTCGACAGACGCCGGCGATCAAAGCGAAGCTCCAAAACACCCAGATGGGTGTTCAAGAACAAAGTCGCGACCTGACTGTCCGGCAACGATACCGCCACGAGGTTCGGCAGCAGCTCTCGAAGATCAGCGTCGATCTGCGGTGCGATGAAATCATACCAGCGTCGCGGTTCAATCGTCGGCGTTTCGTTGATCCCCAGAAAGCGGGCCTGCATGTCCAGCACCCTCAGATCCGGGCGCACCGCGGCCAACGCCTGCTGTTGGGTTTCGGCACCCTGAATATCTTCTAGAACCAGCCGCACTTCGCGCGACGCCGCCCGGGTCATCTGACCGGTCACATCCTCGAGGTGTTCACGCACGAATGCCACCGACACCACCAACAGAACCACGATCACCGGCAGCACCAGAATCAGGGCCGCCCGGGCATACAAGCTGCGGGGCAAATAGGGTTTGAGCCAGCGCGAGGACATGCGCTAAACCTAGCGGGCTGCCCCGCCAAGAGAAAGAGGCCAAGATGCTGCCAGCAGACGATTTCAACCCGAAACCGGGGATCCCTGTCGCCCTGCAGCCGGGCCTCAGGCTCTTGCTGGCCCCGAACCCGTCGCCGATGACCTATCTGGGGACAAATACATACCTCCTGGGCACCAGCGACCTTGCCGTAATCGACCCCGGACCGTTGAGCGACAGTCACATGCAAGCCATTCTGGATGCGCTGCAGCCCGGGCAAAAGATCAGCCATATCGTGGTCACCCACAGCCACCTGGACCATTCGCCGCTGGCTGCTCCGCTGTCAGAGCGGACAGGTGCCCCGATCTACGCCTTTGGCGGGCCACAGGCAGGGCGCAGCGCGATCATGTCCCAACTGGCCGAGCAAGGCCTCGCCGGCGGCGGCGAGGGAATCGACTCGGAATTCCGCCTGGACATCGAGTTGGCGGACGGCGACAGGATCGAGGGGGACGGATGGGGCTTTGAGGTCATTCACACGCCGGGTCATCTGGGCAACCACATCGCGCTGGCCTGGGGAGACGTTTGTTTCACCGCCGATCACGTGATGGGCTGGGCCAGTTCGCTGGTTTCGCCTCCGGATGGCGATCTGACAGACTTCATGAAAGCCTGCCACCGGCTACGCGCACGCGACTGGTCCGTCTTCCATGCCGGACACGGCGCGCCGATCACAGACCCTTCGGGTCGGCTTGACTGGTTGATCCGCCACCGGCTCGAACGTGAGGCACAAATCCTCGACGCGCTGGCCGAGCGCCCGGGCACAGCCCGGGATCTGGCCCAGCGGATCTATGTAGAAACCCCGCCTGCCCTGCTTCCAGCGGCCGAGCGCAACGTGTTTGCCCATCTGGTGGACCTGACCGGAAAAGACCGCGTCGCCCCCCGGGGCGCGCTGTCGGTGCAGACCAGTTTTCATCGCATCTCCTGAACGCACAAAAAATTCGCCCTCGGTGCTTTTCCCCTCTGGACGCCGAAAAACCGGATTGCTATATGCGCCTCAGTTCCGGCGTAGCTCAGCGGTAGAGCAGTTGACTGTTAATCAATTGGTCGTAGGTTCGATCCCTACCGCCGGAGCCAAAATCCTCTGATTTCAGAAGTTTGTGGCGCACCCAACCGCTCGCGTCCCGTGTATGGTCGGTTGCCGATCCGACAGGCCGGGTTTTCAGCTAGTTCCAGGCATACAATCAGCCTGCCCCCAAGGACCTGCGCCATTAGTTTGGAGTTGGTCTTTCGATCAGCCCAATCCTGTCAATCACACCCGCGAAACATCAGAGAATTTTTCAGCGCCTGTGACGCAAGTTTGGTCCGCCATGCATTTGCACAGCAGATCGTCCGCTACAGTTCGTTTTTGTAGATCACCCCGCCCTTCATGATCAGATCGAAGCGCTCTTCGTATTCGGTCATGACAGACATGTCCTCAAGGGGGTTGCCGTCGATCAAAAGGATATCCGCATGAGCACCTTCCGCAATGACACCCAGCGCCCCGGGATAAGGATTGCGCGGCCCCGACAAGGCAAGCAACTCGGCTGATTTCGAGGTTGCCTGACGGAGTATTTCGGCATTGTCGAACCATTCCGTTCTCAGAACGAACTCCTCGTTTGCGCGCTTGATCATCTCAGGAGAAGTGATCACGTCCGTGCCGAAGACGATATTCTCGAATCCAAGCTCCTTGGCCATGGTGAACATCTGGTTGATGCCGTCATAGGCTTCGTCATGCTTGGCTTTTTGTTCGTCGTTGTAGCCTGCCGGATGGAATGTGTAGACGATGACCTGCGGCGACAGCCAGGCATCATGCTCCATCATCACGCGCATGGCCTCTTCGCTCATCAGATTGCCATGCTCGATGGACTTCACCCCATTCTCGACGGCGCGGATGATGCCATCCGAGTTGTAGACATGGGCGGTAACGTAGGTGTTCCAGTCTTCGGCCGCCTCGACGGCTGCACGGATTTCGTCTTCCGTGTACTGCGTGGTGTCCAATGGATCAGCAAATGACCCGGTGCCGCCACCGACCGAAATCTTGATCTGCGAGGCCCTGCGGCGCAACACCTCGCGTACGGTTTTCAGAACCTCGTCACGCCCATCGGCAACTGCGACATGGAAGTATTTCATCGGAATGCTGGGCTCGAACACCAATGAACCGGGCTCGTTTGCGTCCGTCCGATGATCCGAGTGGCCCGAGCTCTGCGAGATCATGGGACCCGAAGGATAGACCCGAGGCCCCGTCAGGATGCCCTCGTCTATGGCGCGTTTCAGTGAAAACGAGTTCCCGCCGACATCGCGGACCGTCGTGAACCCCTGCATCAGGTATTGTTCGGCGACGGTTGCGGCAACATAGGCCCAGTATTCGCGATCGGCATTGAATGCGATACCGAACGGCATCTGAAACATCAGATGCGCATGCATGTCGGCAAATCCGGGCATCAGGAACCGACCCTGCGCATCGATCACCGTCGCCCCCTCCGGCGCATCCAGATCAGGGCCAATGGCCGTGATCACGCCGTCTTGGATCAAAACGTCCTGACCCTCGATCAGGTCGGAACGGACACCGTCGAAAATCCGAGCGCCGGTGATCAGGGTTCCGGCCTCTTGGGCGATCCCCGGCGCGGCGAGAACAAAGAAGAAAAGCTTCGCTGCAATCCTGCAAGCTGTCCGCATCTTGGGTTCCTTTCCGATTTCAACAGGTTCACCGAAGAATGGTGCATTATCGAGAGGCTAGTCTCTTTCTGATCCGGATGAAACGATCACGTCGCGGCCGGTGCGTAGATCAACGCAACGTTTCACTGCCGCACGAAACAACAAACCTGTTCACCCCGATTGAAATCCGAAACGGAAACCTGGGGCGCGCAATTCGTCCAAAGAAAGCAATTTTCGTCTGGACCTCGTCTTTGCAGATTGGTACACGCCCCTCAGTTCCGGCGTAGCTCAGCGGTAGAGCAGTTGACTGTTAATCAATTGGTCGTAGGTTCGATCCCTACCGCCGGAGCCAAAAATCCTTAGAAATCAAGCGTTAACCTGCCAAGGCGTCCTTGAATTCATCCCGCAGTTTGCGTTTCAGCACCTTGCCCGTTGCATTCAGTGGCAGCGCGTCGACGAAGACCACTTTGTCCGGCACCTGCCACTTGGCAATCTTGCCGTCGAAAAACTCCAGAAGCTCGGCCTCGGACGGATCTTCGCCCTCGGCCTTGACCGCCACCAGCAGCGGGCGTTCGTCCCATTTGGGATGTGGCACGCCGATCACGGCCGCGGTGGCCAATCTCGGGTGCGCTACGGCGATGTTTTCCAATTCGACTGAGCTGATCCACTCACCGCCCGACTTGATGATGTCCTTGGAGCGGTCGCGGATGGTCATGTAGCCATCGGGGTCCAACGTCGCCACATCGCCGGTGGCGAACCAGCCGTCCTGCAGAAGCTCTTGATCCTGCAACTTGAAATAGCTGTCCAGCACCCAGTGGCCGCGCACCATCAGGTCGCCCTGCGTGACCCCGTCATGCGGCAAGTCGTTGCCGTCGTCATCGACGATCTTCAGCTCGACCCCAAAGGGCGGACGACCCTGATTCTCGCGTAGTTTGTGCTGTTCCTCGATCGGCAGCTTGCGATGCTTGGCCAGCGGAATGTTGGCGGTGCCCAGCGGGCTCATTTCGCTCATCCCCCAGGCATGCACGGTGTCGACGCCGTATTTTTCCCGGAAAGTTTCGATCATCGAGGGAGGGCACGCCGCGCCGCCGATCACCGTACGTTCGAGGCTTTCCAGCTTGGTGCCGCATTTGGCGGCATGGGCCAGCAGGCCCTGCCAGATCGTGGGAACCCCCATCGCCAGCGTCACGCCATAGGTGTCGATCAGGTTCACCAGCGCCTCGCCATGCAGGTCCGGCCCGGGCAACACCATCTGCGAACCGGACATGGCGCAGCCATAGGGCGACCCCCAGGCGTTGACATGGAACATGGGCACCACCGGCATCACCACATCCATCGCCGAATACCCGATGACGTCGCGGGTGTTCGAGGCAAAGCTGTGCAGAACGGTCGAACGGTGCGAATACAGAACCCCCTTGGGGTGGCCGGTCGTGCCCGAGGTGTAGCACAAGCTCGAGGCGGTGTTTTCATCGAAGACGGGCCATTCGAAATCGGGGGCACCGGTCTCGATCAACTCGTCATAGAATTCCAGTCCGGGGATCTGCTGGAGTGCGTCCTCGTTGCGCGGCCCCATCAGGACGAAATGCTTTACCTCGGTCAGTTGATCGTGGATCGCCGCGACCAGCGGGATGAAAGTGGCGTCGAAGAACAGCACCCGGTCCTGCGCGTGGTTGATGATGTAAACCAGTTGCTCAGGGAACAGGCGCGGGTTGATCGTGTGGCACACAAATCCGGCACCCGAGGCGGCATAGTAGATTTCCAGATGCCGGCGGTTGTTCCAGGCCAGGG
This sequence comes from Ruegeria sp. B32, assembly GCF_025141855.1. Taxonomy (NCBI): domain Bacteria; kingdom Pseudomonadati; phylum Pseudomonadota; class Alphaproteobacteria; order Rhodobacterales; family Roseobacteraceae; genus Ruegeria; species Ruegeria sp. B32. The sequence goes on from NZ_CP081106.1 coordinate 1,775,914, forward strand.
TGCCGATCCGGTCCTGCGGCTGCAGGCCCAGCTTGGTCAGCGCCGACCCCATGCGCCGGGCATTGGCAGCGATCTCGCCCCAGTTCGTCCGGGTGACGGTTCCGTCGGTTTCGACCGAAACGATCTCGGTCTGACCATGATAGCGCGCAGCATGATCGATCAGTGACGAAATCAACAGCGGCTGCGTCATCATCTGTCCCAGCATGGACATCCTCCCATTCATCGCGCCGGCCTGATGCGGCGTCCGTTGCGGCCGGGCGGCACGGCGGCGTGGCCGGCCCCGGGGCTTCTCCTCGGGGCCGATCCTGCCAATCATTTAATTGTCTGACAATAAAAGAATGCGGCCTGCCGTGGCGGCAGGCCGTCAGATTTGCAGGGCTTCAGCCCCGGTGCCGCAGCGCATAGGACACAAGTGCGGCGGTCGAGCCGTCCTTGCCCTCGGTGCCCGCATCGCTATCGACGATCGGCCCCAGCGAGGTGGCCAGTTCCTTGCCCAGTTCCACGCCCCATTGGTCGAACGAGTTGATGCCCAACAGCACGCCTTCGACGAACACCCGGTGTTCATAGAGCGCGATGATCTGGCCCAGAACGAAGGGCGTCAGCTGCGGAAAGATCAGCGTGGTCGACGGTCGGTTGCCCGGGAACACGCGATGCCGGGCCTGACGCTCCAACTCGTCGCCCTGAAGGCCCTTCTCGGCCATGCGCGCTCGCGCTTCCTCAAGCGACCGGCCGCGCATCAACGCCTCGGACTGGGCCAGGCAGTTGGCCAGCAGCAGGCGGTGATGATGGGCCAGCTCGGGCTCGTGGCCTTCGGCGGCCACCATGAATTCGCAGGGGATCACGTCGGTGCCCTGGTGGATCAGCTGATAAAATGCGTGCTGCCCGTTGGTGCCGGGCTCGCCCCAGACCACCGGTCCCGAAGGCACGCTCAGCGCCGAGCCGTCCATGGCCACAGATTTGCCGTTCGATTCCATCTCGAGCTGTTGGAAATAGGCCGGCAACCGCAGCAGCCGTTGGTCATAGGGCAGCACCGCGCGGCTGGCATGCCCCAGCACCTGACGGTGCCAGATGCCCACCAGAGCCAGAATCACTGGCATGTTCTCGGCCCAGTCCGCGGCGCGGAAATGCACGTCCATCGCCTGCCCGCCGCGCAGGAACGCGTCAAAGGCGTTCGAGCCCACCGCGATCATCACCGGCAGCCCGACCGGACCCCAGACCGAATAGCGCCCGCCGACCCAATCGGCAAAGCCAAACACGCGGTCCGACGGGATGCCGAAGTCTTCCGTCTTGTCCACGGCGCTGGACACGGCCGCGAACTGCCGCCCCGGGTCGCCGCCGCCATCCAGCATCCAGGCCCGCGCCGTCCGCGCGTTGGTCATGGTTTCGATGGTGGTAAAGGTCTTGGACGCCACGATCACCAGCGTCCGCGTCGGGTCCAGTTCGCGCAGCGTGTCGGCGATGTGCGCGCCATCCACGTTCGAGACATAGTGCAGGCGCGGCCCGTCGTGATAGGGCGCCAGCGCCAGCGTCGCCATCACCGGCCCAAGGTCCGAACCGCCGATGCCGATATTCACCACGTCGGTAAAGCTGCCCCCTGCCCCCTGGGCCGTTCCGCCCCGGACCTCTTCGGCGAACACGCGCATGCGCTGCAGGGTGTCCAGAACGTCGGGCATCACGTCCTGGCCATCAACCTCGACCGGGCCGCCGTCCAGATTGCGCAGCGCCGTATGCAGCACCGCGCGGCCCTCGGTTTCGTTGATCTTGTCGCCCCGGAACATCGCGTCGCGCCGCTCGGCCAGACCGGCTTGATCGCACAGGTCGATCAGCGCCGCGCGTATGTCCGCGTCGATCAGGGTCTTCGAATAGTCGAACAGCAAATCCCCGGTCGAGGCCGAGAATCTCTGCGCCCGGTCGGGATCCTGCGCGAACAGGTCGAGGATGCGGGTATCCGCCGCCTGCGCGGCAAGGGTTCTGAGAGTGTCCAGTTGCATGAGATCAATCCGCCCAGTGTACCGTCATTCCATCCAAGACTGCCGCAATTGGCGCCTCTTCGGGCGGCAGGCTCATGGCACGCTCAAGCGCTGCGCGCTTTTTTTCACCATAGATGACCAGGTGTTTGGACAGGGCACCATCCAGAACCGGACCCGTCAGAGTGATGCGCGACTCGGGCTGCGTCTGCGGGCGAGCAACGGCCAATGCCGGTGCGTTGCTGGCCAATGCCTGCGCCAGCCCCTCCATCCCCGGAAACAACGAGGCCGTATGCATGTCGTCGCCCATTCCAAGAACCAGCACCGCCAACGGGCGCAGCGGCTCGATCAGAGCTTCGATTTGGGGCAGAACCTCTTCGGGCGCCTTGCCGGGAATATAGAGCGGGACATAGTCCGCCGCCGCCGCCCGGTTGGTCAGAAGACGGTCGCGGATCAAGCGTTCGTTCGACCGGTCACTGTCCGCCGGGACGCAGCGTTCGTCGGTGGGCAGCACACGGACACGCTCCCACTCAAGATCCGCGGCGCACAGGCTGTCGAAGATCGGTCCGGGCGTGGTGCCGCCGGGAACCGCAAAAGCCACGACATCGTTGTGCAGCAGCGCGGCCTCCAACTCTCCGGCCAGAACGTTGGCAACATCAATGGCCAGCATGTCCCTGTCGGCATATTCCTGAATCTTCATGGCTTGATCCCTTGCCAATGGCGACCGTCGCGATTCATCAGCAGTTCGGCGTCGCCGGGACCGGTACTGCCGCTGTCATAGGGTTTTGGCACGTCGCCGCGCGCCTGCCACCCCGCAATGATAGGGTCGGTCCAGGCCCAGGCGGCCTCGACCTCGTCTCCGCGCATGAACAGGGTTTGGTTGCCCCGGATCACGTCCATCACCAAACGCTCATAAGCATCCGGCGCTTCCTGGTTTTCGGGCCCGAGCGCTTCGGCAAAGCTCATGTCCAACGGAACGTCGATCAAACGCATTCCGCCCTGCCCCGGCTCTTTGATCGTGACTTTCAGCGTTATGCCTTCGTTCGGCTGCAGCCGGATCGACAGCGTGTTGGCATGCCGCCCGGCCTCGGCCCCGAAGATCGAATGCGGGGCGTCCTTGAAGATGACGTTGATCACCGAGGACCGCGCCACCAACCGCTTGCCGGTGCGCAGGTAGAATGGTGTACCCGCCCACCGCCAATTGCTGACATGCGCCCGAAGCGCAACATAGCTTTCGGTGGTCGAGCGCGGATTGCCCACCGCTTCGCGGTAGCCCGGCCCGTCGGGACCACCCGAATACTGCCCACGCACGATGTGGTGCGGCTGCACCGGGTCCAGCGCGCGGATTACCTTGAGCTTTTCATCGCGCACGGCGTCCGAATCGAACTTGGCGGGCGGTTCCATCGCGATCAGGCACAACAGCTGCATCAGGTGGTTCTGCACCATGTCGCGCATGGCCCCGGCGCGCTCGTAATATTCTTCGCGCCCATCCACGCCGACTGTCTCGGCGACGGTGATCTGGATATGGTCGACATACTGGCTGTTCCACAGCGGCTCGAACAGCATGTTGCCAAACCGGACGGCCATCAGGTTCTGGACGGTTTCCTTGCCCAGATAATGATCGATCCGGTAGACTTGGTTTTCGCTGAAATACGAGGCCAGCGTGGCATTCAATGCCCGCGCGCTGTCCAGGTCGTGACCGAACGGCTTTTCGACGACGATCCTCGTCTGCTCGTTAGCCAGACCGTGCTGGCGGATTTTCTCCGCCAACGGGGCGAACAATCCGGGTCCGACCGAGAAATAGAAGGCGCGGATCCGCGAATCCGTCAACTGACCTGAAAGGTTTTTCCACCCATCATCAGAGCTGGCATCCAACCGCAGATACTGCAGCCGGTTCAGGAACCCATCAAGGTTGCCGGGATCCGACGCTTGACGAGGTGCGTGCTGGGCCAGCGACTCGGCCACGATCGCACGATAGCCCGCCTGATCATGTGCGGACCTTGCTGCGGCGATTATCCGAACATCGTCATTCCACTGTCCCGCGCAATAACGGCGAAACAAGGCAGGCAAAATCTTGCGCTGCGCCAGATCCCCGGTGCCACCAAAAATGACCAGATCAAATGGGTCGACGGGTATAACGCGAGAAACCATGAGCCGTCCTTAACGCGCCAGCGCCGGCATGTCCAATGTTAGCGCAATCATATCGTGGACTTTCTCTGGTTTTCCAATCTGTACCAATCGTGTGCGCCTCACCGGACCGCCACCGAAACGCATAAGAATATTCAACCGCTCAGCGCGTCCACCGTCAACGGATTGCCAAGATCTGGTTGTGTTTTGAAATTATGAGAGTGAGTAACCTGCGCCGAAACGCAGGTCGGCATTCCTTCGATGATCCATCGGCCGGATCAAGGCGCATTGGCCTTGAGCGCAACCGGGCCGAAACACTAGTTCAGCCGGTATTCTCCGACGACATTTCGCCATTCTCCGGGCGCGATCATCTTGCGGTGGGTAAAGCGCACCGAATGCAGCGGACCTTCGATTTCGCGCTGCCAGAACTCGATGAAATTGAACAGCTTGGGATGATCCGGCGCCAAGTCGTAATCCTGCCAGATGAACGTGTTCAGAACATGGATGTAATCCGGCATGCGATAGAAGATTTCAGCCGTTGTCAGGCCATACCCCTTCAGCATCAATTCAGTTTCGTTTTTCTCCATTCAGACCTCCAGATTTCCTCAAAGGTCCCATCAGGGTAACATGATTCCTTTTCAATCCGTATTAAAACAATGTGTTACCCGAAAAACACCGCGGTTTCAGGCCACTTCCGGGTTGCTTGCTTGCACCCTATGTGCCGGGTCTGATAAGATGCATCCACAAGATATAGACCCAGCACAAAAAACGGGCAGTTTACGTGAGCGATACGCCAGAAATCCCCGAAAACATGGATGAAACCCCGCCCGAGCGCCCGGTTTACGACGGCCCGACGGTATCCATCGAATCCGAGATGCGGACGTCCTATCTGGACTATGCGATGTCGGTCATCGTGTCCCGTGCGATCCCCGATCTGCGCGACGGCTTGAAACCGGTGCATCGGCGCATCCTCTATGCGATGCACGAGACCGGGAACACCCACGACAAAGCTTACCGCAAATCGGCCCGTCCCGTGGGCGATGTGATGGGTAAATACCACCCGCACGGTGACAGCGCGATCTATGACGCGCTGGTGCGGATGGCGCAGGATTTCTCGATGTCGCTGCCGCTGCTGGACGGTCAGGGCAACTTCGGCTCGATGGACGGCGACAACCCGGCGGCCATGCGCTACACCGAGGTCCGCATGGACAAGCCCGCCGCCGCTCTGCTGGCGGATATCGAGAAAGAGACGGTAGATTTCCAGGACAACTACGACGGCAAGGACAAGGAACCCACCGTCCTGCCCGCGCGGTTCCCCAACATGCTGGTCAACGGCGCCGGCGGCATCGCGGTGGGTATGGCCACCAACATCCCGCCGCACAACCTCGGCGAAGTGGTCGACGCGACGCTGGCGCTGATCGACGATCCGGACCTGACCAGCGAACAGCTGATCGAATACATCCCCGGCCCCGATTTCCCCACTGGCGGCGTGATGCTGGGCCGGTCCGGTGCGCGCAAGGCCTATCTGGAGGGCCGTGGCAGCGTCATCATCCGCGCCAAAACCCGCGTCGAGGAGCTGCGCAAGGACCGCTATGCCATCATCGTGGACGAGATCCCCTATCAGGTGAACAAGGCCTCGATGATCGAGAAGATCGCCGAAGCCGTGCGTGAAAAGCGCATCGAAGGCGTCAGCCACGTTCAGGACGAATCTGACCGCAACGGCGTGCGGGTGGTGGTCGAGCTGAAGCGCGACGCAACGCCCGAGGTGGTGCTGAACCAACTTTACCGGTTCACGCCGATGCAGACCTCATTCGGCTGCAACATGCTGGCGCTGAATGGCGGTCGCCCCGAGCAGCTGACCCTGCGCCGGTTCCTGACCAGCTTCATCGACTTCCGCGAAGATGTCGTTGCCCGCCGCACTGCATACGACCTGCGCAAGGCACGGGAACGCAGCCATATCCTGTGCGGTCTGGCCGTAGCGGTCTCGAACGTGGACGAGGTCGTTGCCACGATCCGGTCCTCGGCCGACGCGGCAGAGGCGCGCGAAAAGCTGATGACCCGCCGCTGGCCCGCAGCCGAGATCGAAAGCTATCTGCGGCTGATCGACGATCCGCTGTCAAAGATGAACGACGACGGCACCTACAACCTGACCGAGGTTCAGGCCCGCGCGATCCTTGATCTGCGCCTGCAACGCCTGACCCAGATTGGTGTCAAAGAGGTCACGGACGAGCTGGAAGACCTGGCCGCCAAGATCAAGGAATACCTGGACATTCTGTCCTCGCGCGAGCGCATCATGAGCATCATCGCCGACGAGCTGCGCGAGGTTCGAGAGCAGTTCGCAGTGCCGCGCCGCACTGAAATCGTCGACTGGTCCGGCGATATGGAAGACGAGGACCTGATCGAACGCGAGGACATGGTCGTCACCGTGACCTCGGGCGGCTACATCAAGCGTACGCCGCTGGCCGACTTCCGCGCGCAGAAGCGCGGCGGCAAGGGTCTGTCGGGGATGCAGACCAAGGAAGAGGACGTCGTAACCAATCTGTTCGTGGCGAACACGCATACGCAACTGCTGTTCTTCACCACCGATGGGATGGTCTACAAGCTCAAGACATGGCGCTTGCCTCAATCTGGGCGCACCGGCAAGGGCAAGGCCATCGTCAACATCCTGCCGATTCCCACGGGTGTTTCGATTGCGGCGATCATGCCGGTCGATGTGCCGGATGAAGAATGGGAAAACCTGCAGATCGTCTTCGCCACCAGTGCCGGCGATGTGCGCCGAAACGCGCTGAGCGATTTCACCAACGTCAAGCGCAACGGCAAGATCGCGATGGATCTGCCCGAGGGTGTGGAACTGGTCAACGCGCGCATCTGTTCCGAGGATGACGACGTGATGCTGGTCACCAACTCCGGCCGGGCAATCCGCTTCCCGACCACTGCCGTGCGCGTGTTCAAGGGCCGCAAGTCGACCGGTGTGCGCGGCATCAAGCTGACGAATGGCGATCGGGTCGTCTCGATGTCCGTCATTCGCCACTTCGAGGCCACGGCAGACGAACGCGCCGCCTACCTGAAGATGCGCCGCCTGATGGCAGGCGTCACCGAAGAGACCGAAACCGACGAAGACGAAGGCAACGCAGACAGCATCCTGCCGCAGGAACGCTATGCCGAGATGTCGGCGGCCGAAAACCTGATCCTGACCATCACGGCCGGCGGGTCGGGCAAGCTCAGCTCGTCGCATGACTACCCGGTGCGCGGCCGCGGTGGAATGGGCGTGATGGCGATGGACAAGGCGATGCGGGGCGGCCCGCTGGTGGCCTCGTTCCCCGTCGAAATCGACGACCAGATCATGCTGGCTACGTCCAAGGGGCAGTCGATCCGGGTTCCGGTCGACGGTATCTCGTTCCGGTCCCGCAGCGCGGGCGGGGTCAAGGTGTTCAACACCGGCAAAGGCGAGGAAGTCGTCAGCGTCGCCTGGATCGCAGACCAGGGTGACGAGGAAGACGATAGCGAAACGTAAGGATGGCCGCCTCTGATCGGCGGCTCTCATTTCAACGACGAGGGGCGGCTCTGCAACAGCAGCCGCTCCTTTTCGTTTCGGCGGATGTCGAAGCGTTCTTTCTGGGGGCAAGCCGGGTTTTGCGGTAGGCTCATCCAATGAGACCCGAACCCAGACTGGACATCATCGGCGCCGCCCTCGCCGACCCAACCCGCGCGCGCATCCTGTGCGAACTGATGGACGGGCGGGCGTTCACCAACAAAGAGTTGTCCTGCGCTGCCAATATAACGCCGCCAACTGCGACCTCCCATCTCAAGCAGTTGGAGCGGGCCGGCCTGACCACCTCGATACGCAGCGGCCGGCATGTCTATCACCGGATCGCAAACGCACAGGTCGCATCGGTTTTGGAAACGCTGTCCACGCTAACCCCCAGCGATCATGTCCGGCGAGCCGCGAAACCGGACTCGGGCGTCCTGTTGGCCCGTTGCTGCTATAACCATCTTGCCGGGCGTCTCGGTGTGTGGATCACGGACAACCTGCTGGATACGGGTGTTCTGCAACTGGCACATGGGGCTCTGGCGCCGGGTCCGCGATATCACGCGTTTCTGACCGATCTCGACCTTGCCCCACCGCGGGTCAACGCCCACAGGCCGATCGCCAAATTCTGTCTGGACTGGACGGAACGCCGCCATCACATCTCAGGACCCTTGGGAATCGCGATTCTGGAAAAAGCTCTGAAAGACAAATGGTTGACGCGCCAAAGGTCCAGTCGCGCCCTGACCATCACGCCGGACGGCAAGATCGCACTGACTCGCCATTTCGGCTTGTCGGACTCCTTGCTCGATTGCCTCGGGCCGTCAGTTCGGTCGATGGCGAAGCGATAAATCACACTTGAGGTGCAAACCCGGTCATTCTGACGTTGCTTGGTTAGGAGACTGGAATGACCCAAAAACCACAGGACACCGAACGATATCTGACAGACGAAGGTTGGCGCGTGATCGTTCAGGTCCCCGAGGACCGCGCGCAGGCGGTGATTGATGCTGTTCTGGCCGAAGCCAACCTGGTTTACGGGGATTATGATCACGTCACCTTCCTGTCGACGCCCGGAACGCAGAGCTTTCGGTCACTCGGGACCGGACGCAATGCCGTCACCTGCGACACGGTGGATGTTCCCTGCGTCGAAGTCTCGTTCTTTCTGGATAGGTCGGACGGCGTGCGTTCGACCGTGCTGCGCGCAATCTACGCGGCCCATCCCTATGAAGAACCGGTGATCTTTCTGCACCCGTGTTTTCGAACGCTGCACATCCGCGGGCAGGATGAAGACAACCCGAACCGGTTCTGGAACCGGCCTCCGGAAGACTGGGTGCCTGATGCACACCGCAGCTAGATGACCCCCATCATACCCATAGCGGTCATCTTTCCAGATCAAAGGCCGTAGAGCGTGCCGAATTTGTCTTCGAGATAAGCCAACAACGGCTCGGGTCCGGGCTCAATGCCGCTGGCGCGGCGGATGACGTCGCGTGGGGCATACAGACCGCCATGCTGCTGAACATGCTCGCGCAGCCATCCGGTTGCCGCGGAGGTATCGCCTTGCGCCAATTGATCATCCAGACTTGGAACTGCCGCCCGTAGAGCCTGATACAGACAGCCTGCGTACACATTGCCCAGCGAATAGGTCGGGAAGTAGCCAAACAGGCCAACCGACCAGTGCACGTCCTGCAAACACCCGTTCGACGGCTTGTCGACCGCATAGCCGAAATCGGCATGGAAGCGGTCGTTCCACGCGGCCTCGAGGTCCTTCACCTGCAGTTCGCCCGACATAAGTGCGCGCTCCAGATCGAACCGCAGCATTACGTGCAGATTGTACTGAACCTCGTCCGCTTCGGTTCGGATGTATCCGTTGTGCACCCGGTTTACGGCGGCATAGAAGGCATCTTCATCTGCTATGCCGAAATCACCGAAGGTGTCCGTCATCTGCCGGAACAGCCAGCCCGTGAAGGCGCGCGAGCGGCCCAGCTGATTTTCATAGATGCGGCTCTGGCTTTCATGAACGCCCATTGACACGCCCTGGCCCAGCGGTGTCAGCGCGTAGGCCGGGTCGATGCCCTGCTCATAGCAGGCGTGCCCGACCTCATGGATGGTCGAATAGAAACAGTTGAACGGGTCGGTTTCGCTGGTCCGGGTGGTGACGCGCACGTCGTCGCCGCTGCCCGAACAGAACGGGTGTACGGCCTTGTCCACCCGCCCCCGGTTCAAGTCGTACCCGAAAGTCTCCGCCAGCTTTTGCGTCAGCTTCATCTGGGCCGTTTCGTCAAACGTTCCGGTCACTCCCGCGGGGGACGGCCGGTCAAGAACCGCGGAGCGCAGCGCAACCAGACGCGGACGCAGGGCGTCGAAGATGTCGGCGATCTGGGCAGCGGTCGTGTAGGGCTCGTAATCCTCGACCAGAGCGTCATAGACATCGCCGCCCTGCGCCAGAGCCGCCCCTTCCTCGCGCCGCAGAGCCACGACTTCCTCCAAAACCGGAAGAAACGCGGCAACATCCTCGTCGGCGCGGGCCTGTGCCCACTTACCCTGCGCGGCCGATGTCACGCGGGCGATGGCCGTGGCCAGATCAGCGGGCACCTTGACCGTGCGCTCGTATGTGCGACGGATTTCGCGCAACTGCGCCTGACCGACCTCAGTGTCGGCATGGGCGTTTTCCAACCACTCGGCCACGCGCGGATCCGAACGGCGCGCATGTAGGACGGCTTCGATCGCGGCCATCTCCTCGGCGCGCTGGTTGGCGGCCCCGCGCGGCATGACAGTCTCCTGGTCCCAGCCCAGACGCCCGGCGATCTGTGCCAGTGCCGAGGTTTCCCGCTGAAAGGCCATCAGGTCGTTGAATGCAGTCATTGGGTCAAGCTCCGCGCAGCGAGGTTGCAATGGGATAAGCGGTCAGGAACCGGGCGCGCAGGATCAGGGTCCAGACGACCACGGCCATGAACTGGTGGAAGATGGCGATCTGCCAGGGCGCGCCATAGACCACGGTGAGGATGCCCACGATCACCTGCAGCGAAAGCGCCGCGAACATGGCGTTGAAGGCGAACCGAGTCTGCGGGTGGGCGCTGCTGCTGCCGCGCCGCCAGACGAAAATGGCGAAGGCGAACAGTGCATAGCCTACGCAGCGGTGGATGAACTGCACCAGTCCCGGACTTTCGAAGAAATTGCGCCACATCGGGTCAAGCGCGGTAGCGTCCGGCGGCAGCAGTTGCCCGCCGATCAGCGGCCAGTCGGTATAGGACCGGCCGGCGTCGATGCCCGCCACCAATGCGCCGATCAGGATCTGCAGAAAGGCAAAGTGCAGCAGCCCGGTCGACAGCGAAAACAGCCGCGCCTCTTTGGCGCGACGGGCCTGCATCAGGTCGCGTTCCTCGCGCCCCAGCATGAAGATGTACCAGGCCAGAAAGCCCAGGATCACGAACGCAAGGCCAAGATGGGTGGCTAGGCGATAACTGGCAACTGCGGTCATCCCCTCGCCCTGCGTCACGCCCGAGGCCACCATCCACCAACCGACGGCGCCTTGAACGCCGCCCAACAGTCCGGGGATCGCAAGGCGCCCGGTCCAGCCTGCGGGGATCTTGCGCAACACCAGAAAGCCAAAGAACCCAAGCGCCCAGACCAGGCCGATCACACGGCCCAGCTGCCGATGACCCCATTCCCACCAGTAGATGGTCTTGAAGTCATCCAACTCCATCCACTGGTTCATGATGCGCCACTGGTCGATCTGTTTGTACTTGTCGAACTCGGCCTGCCAGTCCGCCTCGGACATCGGCGGGATCGCTCCGGTGACCGGTCGCCATTCGGTGATGGACAGGCCGCTGTCGGTCAGGCGGGTCAGCCCACCCACCGCGATCATCACGACGACAAGCGCGAACAAGATCATCAGCCAGATACGGATGGCCTTGCGTGCACCGCCCCGGCCGCGGTCGATCATGCCGGGCTGGACCGTTTCCTGCTTTTGTTCACCCGAGACTTCTTCGAAGATGCTGCGCTTGCCGCTCATGCCGTCCTCATGTCCTTGATTTTCCCGCAAGCTAGGGCCAGTGCCCGCGAAGGTCCAGCCTCAGCCCTTGTCCTTCCAGCGGACCATCTGACGCATGATCCCGTGCAGCATCTGCACATCGGCCCGCGTCATCTGCATGCGCGACCACAGGTTGCGCAGGTTTACCTTCATCCCTTCGGCCTTTTCCGGCGGGTAGAAGAACCCGGCCTCGTCCAGCCGCTGCTCATAATGCTCGACCAGTTTCTCGACCTCGATGCCGGTGGCCCAGTCGCCTTTGCCCAGATCGGTGGCCTCGTGCACCACGTCGCCGGTCTGGCGCATCCACTCATAGGCGGTCAGCAACACGCACTGCCCCAGGTTCAGCGAGGCGTATTCGGGGTTCACCGGCACCGAGATGATCGCATTGGCCTTGGCGATGTCTTCATTCTCCAAACCGGCCCGCTCAGGCCCGAACAACACGGCCACCTTTTCGCCCGCCGCCACCTTTTGGGCCGCGATCTGCATGGCACGCTCGGGGCTGTAGACGGGTTTGGTCAGGCCACGCTGACGGGCGGTGGTGGCGAAAACGTATGTGCGGTCGCCCAACGCGCCGGCCAGATCGTCGAACAGTTGCGCCTCGTCCAGCAGACGCCCGGCGCCGCTCGACATGGCCACGGCCTTGGGGTTGGGCCAGCCGTCGCGCGGGGCGACGATGCGCATCCGGTCCAGGCCGAAATTCCACATCGCCCGGGCCGCGGCACCGATGTTTTCGCCCATCTGCGGGCGGACAAGCACGAATGAGGGCTGGGGTCTGTCGCTGGGCATTCTGATCTCCGAAAGTTGCGCCTGCCATACTGCCGCCGTTGGCACAGGGCAAGCCCGGCCGCCCTGCCCGATTGCAAATCACGCGGTCTGCGGGCAATAAAGTTTGCTTCGCCGTCGCAATCGGCTAAACCGCGCCAAAGACCAACCGCGAAGGATCCGCCAATGGACACCCCCGAGCAGCCTCAGATCTATCTGATCACCCCGCCGACCATCGACCCGGCCACCTTTCCCGACCGGCTGGCCCGCGTTCTGGACGGGACCGAGATCGCCTGCATCCGGCTGGCGCTGGCCGGCAGCGACGAGGACGCCATCGCCCGCGCGGCCGACGCCTGCCGCGAGGTGGCCCATGCGCGTGACGTGGCGCTGGTGATATCGAACCATGTCCTGCTGGCGCAACGGCTGGGGCTGGACGGGGTGCATCTGGACGATGCAGCCCGCTCGGTCCGGGCCGCGCGCAAAGAGCTGGGGGCGGATGCCATCGTCGGCAGTTTCTGCGGAACCTCGCGCCATGATGGGATGACCGCGGGCGAAGCCGGCGCTGACTATGTGGCCTTTGGGCCCGTGGGGGACGTGTCCTTGGGCAAAGGAACCCGCGCCGAGCGTGATCTGTTCCAATGGTGGTCCGAGATGATCGAGGTTCCGGTTGTCGCCGAAGGCGGCCTGACGCCGGATTTGATTGCCGAACTGGCTGAATGTACCGACTTCTTCGGTATCGGAGACGAGATCTGGGCCGCAGAGGACCCGGTAAGCACCCTGAACACGCTGATCGCGCCGATGAAAACCGGCGGTTAGGACATAACCGCCCAGTACAGCCCCAAGCCCGCCAACAACAGCGAGGCGACTGTGGAGATACGGCCGCGCAGCCTGGGCGAATCCGGCAAGAGCACGGTCAGGGTGGCGAGGATCAGGATCGCGACTCCGCTCAGCGCCAACAGGATGCCAGCTGCAAAACCCAGCACCGCCGGCGCGACATGATGCGGCGGCACACCCAGGCGCGACGATGCTTCTGACAGGGTCAGGCCAAGAACTGCACCGGTCGCCAAAAGGAACAGCACGCGCCAGACCCCCAACCGGGCGGTGACGAGGTTCCAAAGCGCCAACAAGGCGATGGCCGCCGGCACGACCGGCCACGGCAGGAACGGGCTCGCATTCAACACGTCGAACATCACAAGCGGCAGCGTCACCAGAACGCCCAGCCCCAGCGCGGCAAGTTGAACAAGGACCGAGCGCAACTTCAGTGACAAGAAAACCAGCACCGAGGCCAGCGCCAGAAGCTGTGCCCCCGCGCCCGCGACATGCAGCAGCCCGGCCCGAAAAAAAGCCTCGGCCGCTTGCTGCGCCCCCAGCCCGGCCCCGCCTGCCAAGGGAATGCGAGGACTGACCTCGCCGCCGCTCAGAAACCCGGTATAAGGCGCCTCGACCCCTTGCTGGCGCAAGACCACGGGGCCGATTCCTTCAGGCCAGGTCAGGCGCAGACTGCTTGCATCGGGCGGCAGAGGACCGGCCAACAGCACTCGGGAAATCCGCGGCACGTCCGGGTTGCCGACCACTGGAATACTTGCGCCTTCATAGGACAATGCAACCGGCCCGTTCACGTCGATCTGCAAGGATTGCTTCCAATCCGTTACAAAATCGTGGACGTGTTCCTCAAGCTCGGACGAGACAAGCCGGCGCAGCTGTGCGTAACGCGCGCTCCCGCCGTCGCCGCCCTGCGCGACTTCTTGCGGATCGAACCCGGCCAGAACGGCCTCGGCGTTCATGGCGATTTCGACCAGAAGCCGACCGTCCCGGACCTGAAAGTCAACGATTATCCGTCCGCTTTGTTGCGCCCATGCAGGCATTGCCAAAAAAATAAATGCCAGCAATGGCGCAATGATCCAGGCGCGAAACCTCAGGAAGGTCAGCAAACGGATATTGAGACCCATCCGAAAAAATCCAAAAGAACCAAAAAACACTGTGTCCGAGTGTTTCGTCCTTCCAAACAATTGGCAAGCCAAATCGCCGACGTGGACCCAGCCCGCGCAGCTTCCGGCTTGCGCGCGCCCTGCGCCTGCGGCATGACGAGGAAATGACTCAGAACAGCGACATCCTGTGCATCGGATCCGTCCTGTGGGACGTGATCGGACGATCCGCCAGCCACATGCGGCAAGGGTCGGACGTGCCCGGCCGCATCACGCGCCTGCCCGGTGGCGTGGCGATGAACATCGCCATGACCCTTGTGCGCTTTGGCATGACCCCAACCCTGCTGACCGCCATCGGCAGCGACCCCGAGGGCGACGAGCTGGTTCACGCCTGCAAGCGGCTGGGCATGGACACGACCCATATCTATCGCTCGCAGGACCTGCCCACCGACCGGTACATGGCGGTCGAAGGCGCAAACGGCCTGATCGCCGCCATCGCCGACGCCCATTCGCTGGAGGCCGCCGGTGCCAAGATCCTGCGCCCGTTGATCCATGGCCCGCTGGGCTATGAAAACACCCCGTTCGAAGGGCAGATCGCGCTGGACGGCAACCTGACGCTGGACCTTCTGGAAGAAATCGCCGTCAGCCCGGCCTTCGCCCGCGCCGACCTGCGCGTGGCCCCGGCCTCGCCCGGCAAGGCCGAACGGCTGTCGCCCTTCCTCAAGCACGGCCGGGCCACGCTGTATGTGAACCTCGAAGAAGCCGGGCTGTTGTGCCAGCGCGAGTTCGCCGACTCCGAATCCGCTGCCCGAGCGCTGCTGGACCGGGGCGCGTTGCGTGCGCTGGTGACCGACGGGGGCAACTCGGCCACCGTGGCCAGTGCCCAGGCGGTGATCACCCAGAAACCCCCGTCGGTTCTGGTCACGCGCGTGACCGGGGCGGGCGACACGTTCATGGCGGCCCATATCGCCGCCGAAGCCAATGGCGCCAGCATCGACGAGGCGCTGACCCGCGCTCTGCATGCCGCCGCAACCTATGTATCCGGAGAGACCCCCCTGTGATCGACATCCAGTATTCCGCCGAAGTGCGCGCGGCCAAGGACGACGGAACCCCCATCGTTGCCCTGGAAAGCACCATCATCACCCACGGCATGCCCTACCCGCAGAACATCGAGGTGGCGGCCCAGGTCGAGCAGGACATCCGCGATGCGGGCGCCGTTCCGGCCACGATCGCGGTGATCGACGGTCGGCTGCATGTAGGTCTGGAACCCGATCAGCTGAAGGATCTGGGACAGGCGCAGGGCGTGGCCAAGATCTCGCGCGCGGATATGGCGGCCTGCATCGCTTCGGGCGGGACCGGGGCCACCACCGTTGCCGCCACGATGATCGCCGCCCATTTCGCGGGGATCGAGGTCTTTGCCACCGGCGGCATCGGCGGGGTGCATCGCGGCGCGGAAACCAGCTTTGACATCTCGGCCGACCTGCACGAGCTGGCGCAGACCCCGGTCACGGTCGTGGCCGCCGGGGCCAAGGCCATCCTCGATCTGGCCAAAACGCTCGAAGTGCTTGAGACACTGGGCGTGCCGGTCATCGCCCATGGGCAGGATGAATTCCCGGCCTTCTGGTCGGCCAAGTCGCCTTTTGCCGCGCCCTTGCGGATGGACACGGCCGAGCAGATCGCCAAGGCCCATGCGACGCGCCGCGCTCTGGGTCTGCCCGGGGGGCAACTGGTCGCCAACCCGATCCCGCTGGCCGATCAGATCCCGTCCCAGGAACTGGACCCGATCATCGCCTCGGCCCAGCAGGACGCCGAAGCGCATCGCATCACCGGCAAGGCCGTCACGCCCTATCTTCTGCAACGCATCTACGAGCGGACCGAGGGCCGATCCCTGATCGCCAACATCGCCCTGGTGCGCAACAATGCGCGCCTTGCGGCTGGCATAGCCAAGGCATTGAAGGCTCAGGCTGACTAAGCGTCAAACGGACCTATTGTACCAAGGCGCCGGACTGATTAACTAGTCCGGCAAACCGCTCGGAACCGCGATGAACACACCGTTTGATGAAGAACCCCACCGCCGCCCCGGCCTGCTGTCGCGGCTACGCGCGTCGTTTCTGACGGGTATCGTCGTCATCGCACCGGTCTGGCTGACGCTGTGGCTGATCCTGTCGGTAGTCGGCTGGATCGACAGCGCGGTCCTGCCCCTGATCCCGCACCAGTTCCGGCCCGAACAATATGTGGGCATCAACCTGCGCGGCGTGGGCGTCCTGTTCTTCCTGATCTTCACGGTTCTGGTCGGCTGGATCGCCAAAGGTATCCTAGGCCGGTCACTGATCCATTTTGCCGAAAGCCTGGTCAACCGGATGCCCGTCGTCCGGTCGATCTATTCCGGGATCAAGCAGATCTCGGAAACCGTCTTTGCCCAGACCGAGCGGTCGTTCGAGAAGGCCTGCCTGGTCCAGTATCCTCGCCGGGGCATCTGGGCCATCGGCTTCGTCTCGACCGAGGCAAAGGGCGAGATCAACAAACGCGCCGAAACCGGCGGCGGCCTGCTGAGCGTGTTCATCCCAACCACGCCGAACCCAACCTCGGGTTTTCTGCTGTTCTTCCCCGAGGAAGACGTGATCCTGCTGGACATGACGATCGAGGATGCCGCCAAACTGGTGATCTCGGCCGGGCTGGTCTATCCGAACCAGAAAGACCCCACGCAGCCGCCCGAGTGATCAGCCGAACATCGCGGGCAGATCAACGGAGCTTCGCGCACCCAGATCGGGTTTGTGATCGGCCAGAAACCGGTCGGCCGCGGCCCGTCCCGCCTGTTTCAGGCTGTGCAGAACCACCGGGTTGGGCACTGTCTTGGTCGCCACCGACAGGCTGTTCATCAGCGCGTCATCGGCGATCATGTGCACGAAGACCCGGCTCATTTCACCCGCCTTCAGCTTGCCCTTGGCCAACAGGCGCTGCACGAAGTTGATCGCCCGCAGCTCGCGCAGAAGGGAAGAATTGAAGCTGATCTCGTTGATCCGGTTCTGAATCTGCTGCGGGGTCTTGGGAACCTCGTCGCGCTCCAGCGGGTTGATGTTCACGATCACAACATCTTCGGGCAGGCCCGCGTTGAACAGCGGAAACAGCGCCGGGTTGCCGGTATAGCCGCCATCCCAATAGGCTTCGGTCCGGTCGGTTTCGGGGTCGTGGATTTCAACCGCCTGGAACAGGTTCGGCAGGCAGGCCGAGGCGAGAATCGCGTCAGTCGTCACCTCATCGCCCGTGAAAACACGGATCTTGCCGCTGCGCACACAGGTGGCGCAGACGAACAGGCGTGGCCCCTGATCGGCGCAGACCTCGCCAAAATCAAACGCCTCGACCACCGGGGCCAGCGGATTGCGGTAGAACGGCCCATAGGCATAGGGCGACACCATACGCGACCAGGTATCAGCCACCGAGAACGGTAAGGAATACTCCATCGCCTGCGCGATCTGGGCGGGTTCCATCCCGGCCAGCCAGTTGGCGATGCGCATGTCGCCCACCGCGCCCATCCTCTCCCACAGGGCGTTCAGGGTTTCACGCGCGCCATCGCGACCGGCATGGACCATCCCGGCCTTGAACGCGGCCCCGTTCAGCGCCCCGGCCGAGGTTCCGGTGATCGCCGCAACCTCAATGTCTTCGTCGTCCAGCAGACGGTCCAGCACGCCCCAGGTAAATGCGCCATGCGCGCCGCCGCCCTGCAGGGCAAGATTGATGCGCTTTACCATGTCCGCCGGCCCCGGCGCGCGCCGCGGATCACAAGGCGGTCCAGCCGCCGTCGACCGAGATCGTGGTGCCGGTGATCTGGGCCGCGGCGTCCGAGCACAGGAACACGGTGGTTCCACCCAGCTGTTCGACGGTCGCGAACTCTTTCGAGGGCTGCCGTTCGAGCATGACGTTCTTGATCACGTCCTCGCGGCTCATGTTGTATTCCTTCATCGTGTCGGGGATCTGCGCCTCGACCAGCGGCGTCAGCACATAGCCCGGACAGATGGCGTTGCAGGTGATCGGCTCCTGCGCGGTTTCCAGCGCAACGGTCTTGGTCATGCCGACAACCCCGTGCTTGGCCGCCACATAAGCCGCCTTGTAGGGTGATGCAGTCAGCCCATGCGCCGAGGCAATGTTGACGATCCGCCCCCACCCGGCCTTGCGCATCATCGGAAGCGCCGCCGCCATCGTGTGAAAGGCCGAGTTCATGTTGATGGCGATGATCGCGTCCCATTTCTCGACCGGGAACTGGTCGATCGGGGCGACGTGCTGAATGCCTGCATTGTTGACCATGATATCGCAGGCTCCGGCCTGTTCGATCAGCGCCCGGCATTCCTCACCCTTGGACATGTCGGCCTTGATGTAGCGCGCCTTGGTTCCGGTCTCCTTGCTGATCTCGGCCGCCAGCGCGTGATCTTCATCGCGGTCGGTGAACGAGTTCAGAACCACGTCGGCCCCCGCCTTGGCCAATTCGCGCGCGATGCCCAACCCGATGCCCGAGTTCGATCCGGTGATGATTGCTGTTTTTCCCGACAGGTTCATTTTGGGTCTCCCACAGACTCATGATTTGGAGACACAGTGCCATGCTGCACCTGCAAAATAAACGGGGAATGACCCTGGGTCGGAACCCGTCGATTTCGGGGCGGGAAACTCGGGCCTCAAGGCAGAAAAAAACGCCCGCACGAAGCGGGCGTTAAGTTATTGAGGCAGGTTTCATACAGGCAAGAAACCTATCGAGCAGTGGAACCTTTATAAGCAATTCCGCGCCGTCATCCAAGCTAAAAGTTTGATAATAAGAAAAATCATCGGTACGGTGAATCCCAACAAAATAAGGCCAGAGCAGGATTGTTTCCAAAATGAGCCCCGATATTCTCCGTCCCATCCGCCCGTTTATCGCGGGAATCGCTGCCTCGGTTGTCGCCACGTTAGCGCAAGCAGAATCGACCCATGGCATAGCTATGTATGGAGACCCGGCCCTACCACCGGATTTTGTGTCGCTGCCTTATGCCAACCCCGACGCGCCCAAGGGCGGCAATGTCGTGTTCGGCAATACCGGCGGCTATAACAGTCTCAACCCGTTTGTGCAAAAAGGCACCGCCCCTTGGCAGCTGAGATTTTGGACCCACGAGGGGTTGATGGGCCGTTCGTGGGACGAACCTTTCACTCTTTACGGGCTTTTGGCCGAATCAATCGACACCGCGCCGGACCGATCCTGGGTCGAATTCACCCTGCGTGAGACTGCCCGATTCTCTGACGGATCGCCGGTCACGGTTGACGATGTGATCTGGTCTTACGAGACCCTCGGAACGCAGGGGCATCTGCGCTATCGCGGTCTGTGGGCCAAGATCGACAGTATTCAGCAGACCGGACCACGCTCGGTCCGGATCATCTTCAACGAGCCAGACCGCGAGCTGGCCCTGATCGCAGGGCTGCGGCCGATCCTCAAGAAAGCCCAATGGGAGGGCAAGGATTTCGCCGAGGCATCCCTGCAAGATGTCCCGATTGGCACCGGCCCCTATGTCATCGATGACTACGAGGCCGGACGTTTCGTGAACCTCAAACGCAATCCGGATTATTGGGGCAACGATGTCCCGTTCCGCCGGGGTACCATGAATTTCGACGAGATGCGGTTGGAGTTCTACGGCGACCAGACGGTTCTGTTCGAGGCCTTCAAGGCTGGCGCTCTGTCGGCCGTCCGCGAGTTCAACGCCGACAAATGGGCCACGCAATACGATTTCCCGGCAGTTCAGCGCGGCGACGTCATCAAAACCGAGATCCCACATAAAAAGCCCTCGGGCATGACAGGTTTGGTCATGAACACGCGCAAAGCGCCTTTTGACGATTGGCGCGTGCGCGAGGCGCTGACGCTTGCGTTCAATTTTGAATTCATCAACGGCACGATCACTGGCGGTGCTCAGCCTCGGATCACCTCGTATTTCTCGGGGTCTGAACTGGCGATGCAGCCTGGCCCGGCAACCGGCCGGGTGGCTGAGATGTTGCAACCCTACGCGGCTGATTTGCCGCCGGGAACTCTGGAAGGATATGTTCTGCCCGAGGGCGACGACTCGGTTCGCAACCGAAAGGACATCCGCAAGGCCGCTGATCTGCTGGAGCAAGCCGGATGGACAATCCAGGACGGCGTGCTGAAGAACGCAGCGGGAGAGCCGCTCAAGATAACCCTGGTCATCAGTCAGGGAAGCTTGAATGTGGTTCAGAACGTGGATGCGATCGCCGAGATGTATGCCCGCGCGCTGGAACGACTGGGGATCGAGCTGACCGTCGACAAGGTGGATGACGCACAATACACCCAGCGGGTGTCCGAGCTGGATTTCGACATGACCCCGTTCCGCCGCGCACTGTCGCTGTCGCCGGGCAACGAACAACGCCTCTACTGGGGCAGCGAAGGCGCGGATGCCTCGGGGACACGCAACCTGATGGGGGTCACCTCTCCGGCGGTGGATGGGCTGATCGATGCGATGCTGGCCTCGGAAAGCCGTGAGGATTTCGTGGCCGCCACCCGCGCGTTGGACAGGGTTCTGACCGCCGGGCGGTATGTCATTCCGATCTGGAGCTTTGACGTTGGCCGCATTGCCCATGTGAAGGAAATGAAGCATCCTCAGATCTTGCCAATCTACGGCGACGGACCGCAGTTCATGCCCGATGTCTGGTGGTACGAGGAGTAGCAGGCAACCGGCAGGGGCTTGAGCCCCGGCCCATTTCAAGTGATGCGCTTGGCGCGGATCGGACGCCGCGCGAGCGTCGGCAATTTTCGGCACATGTGACCAAACACCAAAAGGCGATCGAACAAATCCGCTGGCCGCTATTTCTAGAGCATTTGACTACTTTTTGCGGGTGGAACGCTTGTTACCACGATATCTCGCAATCCAAGTGAGGATCGACGCAACGGACACCTGCACCGAAAACAGATTTCTTAGATAGAACAAAGCCCTGTATTCGGCGCAGTCCAGAGTGCGAGCATTTGAACGATCGCCAAAACCGACAGTGAGTGGGAAAACGGGCCGAGCACGGCGTGAAAAACCGCTTTGATTTTCCAGCACCCCGACCTGCGACATTTTGTCATGTCTTCGCACGGGCTGCGCGCTCCGTACGCTGGTCTGGGGAAGAGCAGTCCTGAAACCCGAACCACGGAAGGCTCGCAGATGTTGAACTGGACTGATTTGACACAAGACTGGAGCGCGTCCTACGCACGTGCCAAGCGCCGTTTTCCGAACCTGCGCGATCAGGATATGGCGCGCGTGAGGACGGACAGGAAACGCTTTGAGGCCTATCTGGCCGAGCGGCACCACCTGACGGTGAACGAGGCCCATGAAGAGGTCGAGGATTTCCTTTACACCGAAGGCCTGAACCGCGAGCTTGCCCGGCGTTAGGCCAGCGACGTGACCCACAGGATGGTTGCATCCTCATCGCTTACCGAGATCACGTTGTGCCCCATGCTGCCGTCGTAATAGGCGCTGTCGCCCCGACGCATCTCAACCGGTTCATAAAACTCGGTGTACAGGCGGATCACGCCGGTCAGCACATACAGGAATTCTTCGCCATCGTGACGCACCCAGCCGTCGAACTCGTCCATTGACCGGGCGCGCACGCGGGCCCGATAGGGCAGCATCTGCTTCTTGGTCAGCGTTTCGGCCAGCAACTCGTGCTCGTAGGTCGTTGTGGCGTGCGCGGTGCCTTCGCCCATCTTGGTCACCGCCATGCGACCGATCACTTGATCCCGCTCGGGCGGGGTGAACAACTGCGGTACAGAGATTTCGAGACCGATCGCCAGCTTCTTGAGCGCGTCATAGGTCGGCGACATTTGGCCATTCTCGATCTTGCTGAGCGTGGACCGGGCCAACCCGGCCTGGTTCGCCGCCTGCTCGAGGGTCCATTTCCGCGCCTTGCGCAGTTCACGCACGCGGGCACCCAGATCCACCGGTTCCAGCTCGGTGCGGGAACCGTTGTCGCGGGCGATGCGTACGATGGATTTGTGGTCTTTGCTCGTCATGCGTCATTCTATAGGGCCAGCGCCGCGCGCTTGCAACGCGTGACAAAGGGCAATAGCCAAGGCGCATGTTGTCGATCTTCGATCAGGGGCCGCCGCCGCCCTGCCCTACGCCGTTCAACCTGGCCGCCCATGTGCTGCGCCGCGCCGATGCCACGCCCGACAAGGTGGCTCTGTCCGTGCTGCACCCTGACGGTTCGGACGACTGGACCTATGCACAGCTGAAATCCGCGGTCCTGGGCACCGGAACCGGGCTGCTGCGTGCGGGCCTGGTGCCCGGCGACATCGTGCTGATGCGCCTGGGCAATACGGTCGATTTTCCCATCGCCTATCTGGGGGCGATCGCGGTCGGGCTGATCCCGGTTCCGACATCCTCGCAACTGACCGAGCCGGAAACGGAACGGATGATCCGGGAACTGTCTCCAGCCGCCATTCTGCGCGATCCGTCCGTGACCTGCGCCGCACACCCCAACCAGATCGGCCTGGCCGAGCTTGCCGCCATGCGCGACCTGCCGCCCGCGTCGTTCGACATGGGCGATCCGGAACGCATGGCCTATGTCGTCTATACCTCGGGCACCTCGGGCAAACCGCGCGCCGTGGCCCATGCGCATCGCGCGATCTGGGCACGGCAGATGATGGTCGATGGCTGGTACGGCCTGCGCGAGGCTGACCGCCTGTGCCACGCGGGCGCGTTCAACTGGACCTACACGCTGGGCACCGGCCTGATGGACCCGTGGACCATCGGCGCCACAGCGCTGATCCCCGAACCCGGAACCGACCCGGCCGCCCTGCCCGGGTTGCTGCGCCGCCACCGCGCCTCGATCTTTGCGGCCGCCCCCGGTGTGTACCGAAAGATGCTGAACGCGGCGGACACGCTGCCTCTGCCCGATCTGCGCCACGGCCTGAGCGCCGGCGAGAAACTGTCGCGCGCCCTGCACGAACGCTGGGTACAGGCCACCGGGACCGAGCTGTACGAGGCCTACGGCATGTCGGAATGCTCGACCTTCATCTCATCCAGCCCGTCCCACCCCGCGCGCGGCGATGCGCTGGGACGGCCGCAACCGGGGCGCCGCGTGGCGATCCTGGGGCCCGACGGGCCGGTTCCGCAGGGGCAGGAAGGCACCATCGCCATTCACCGCTCGGACCCGGGGCTGATGCTGACCTATCTCAACGCCCCGGACGAGGCCCGCGCGCGCATGCAGGGCGACTGGTTCCTGACCGGCGATCAGGGCGCGATGGCCGTGGATGGGCAGATCACCTATCTGGGGCGAGACGACGACATGATGAACGCAGGCGGATACCGGGTGTCCCCGGTCGAGGTCGAATCCGTCCTGTCGCGCTTTCCCGGAATCTCTCAGGTCGGCGCGGCGGCGGTCGAGGTCAAACCGGACACTTTCGTGATCGCCGCCTTCTATTCCGGGCCGGAAAAACTGGACGAAACCGCCCTGCGCGCTTATGTCGAGGCCAACCTGGCGCGCTACAAGCAACCCCGCGCCTTCATCCATCTTCCCGAACTGCCCACCGGGGGCAACGGAAAACTCCTGCGCCGCGCATTGCCGGCCTATTTCAAGGCACCCGAAGAATGACCCAGACCGTTAAGCTTGATATCCTGTCCGACCCGATCTGCCCGTGGTGCTATATCGGCAAGACCAACCTGGACAAGGCCCTGGCCTCGGCCCCGGACCATCCCTTCGTGATCGAATGGCATCCGTTCCAGCTGAACCCCGACATGCCCGAAGGCGGCATGGACCGGCGCGAATACCTGGAACGCAAATTCGGTGGCAAGGAGGGTGCGGTTCGCGCCTATGCGCCGGTGGTGGAGCATGCCGAAAAGGCCGGCCTGAACATCGATTTCGAGGCCATGAAACGCACCCCGAACACGCTGGACGCCCATCGCCTGATCCATTGGGCAGGGATCGAGGGCAAGCAGAACCAGGTGGTGGATGCGCTGTTCACTGCGTATTTCGTGCAGGGCCGCGACATCGGCGACCACGAGGTTTTGGCCGACATCGCCGACAGCGTGGGCATGGACGCCGCAGTTGTTCTGAAGCTGCTGAAATCCGACGCCGACCGGGACGACATTCGCCAGCGGGATACGCACTCGCGTGAAATGGGCGTGAACTCGGTCCCCACCTTCATCGTCGCCAACCAGCACGCGGTCCCTGGGGCGCAACCACCGGAATTGTGGGCGCAAGTGATCGGCGAAATCATGTCTCAGCTTGAGCCTTCCTCTGCAGAATAGCACAGAGTTCTGTGCGCGATTGCACCTAGTCCACCTTGCCCTGTCGTGTTAGCGCGTTGGGGCAAGGAGTCCCCGCATGGCTGACCGTATTTCCAAGGCCGAATTCATCGCGCTGATCGCGATGATGTTTGCCACCATCGCATTTTCGATTGATTCAATGCTGCCTGCCCTGCCCGAGATCGGCGCGCAGCTCAGCCCTGATGACGTGAACCGGGCGCAGTTGATCCTGACCAGCTTTGTTCTGGGAATGGGGATCGGCACGTTCTTCACCGGCCCGATCTCGGATGCGGTCGGACGCAGGCCGGTGATCTTCGCCGGAGCAGCAGTCTATATTCTGGCATCGGCCGTGGCCTGGGCCAGTTCGTCGCTGGAGCTGGTTCTGGCCGCCCGGGTGGTTCAGGGGCTGGGGGCCGCAGGCCCGCGTGTCGTGGCCATGGCCATCATCCGCGATCTGTTCTCGGGCCGGGAAATGGCGCGGATCGTGTCCATCGCGATGATGATCTTCACTCTGGTGCCCGCCATCGCGCCCATGGCCGGTGCCGCCGTGATCGCCTTCGCCGGTTGGCGCGGCGTGTTCATGTCGTTCATCCTGTTTGCGTTGGTCATCATTGTCTGGATGGGGTTCCGACTGCCGGAATCGCTCGCGCCGGAAAACCGCCGCCCGTTCCGCCTGCCGCTGATGGTCGATGCGGTGAAAGAGATGTTCGCCCATCCCACCGTGCGCCTGTCGATCTTTGTCCAGACCCTGTGCATGGGCATGTTGTTCACCATGCTGACCATGGTGCAGCCGGTCTATGACGTGATCCACGACCGCGCCGACAGCTTCCCCTTCTGGTTCGGGTTCGTGGCGCTGATGTCCGGCTCGGCCAGCCTGCTCAACGCGGCCGTCGTGGTGCGCGTCGGTATGCGCCGGATGGTGACTTGGGCGCTGGCCGGACAGATCCTGATCACCTCGTTGGTGATTGCCCTGAACATGTCGAACCTGTCGTCGCAGGCCTCGTTTGCGCTGTTCGTGTTCTGGCAGACCACGGTCTTTTTCATGGCCGGCGTCACCATGGGCAACCTGAATGCCATCGCGATGGAGCCGATGGGCCATATCGCCGGCATGGCGGCCTCGGTCATCGGGTCGATCTCGACCGTGCTGGCCGCCGCGATCGCCGCACCGGTGGGGCTGCTGTTCGACGGTACACTGGGGCCGCTGAGCATCGGCATTCTGATCATGTGCGTGCTGGCCTTCGGGCTGATGGTCCACATGGGCCGGATCGAAGACCGCGTCCCCGCCTGACCTGTGCAGCGCACCCGAACTGCGCTAGGCTCGCCGCAGTCAGGGAGAGTTCGGCATGAGCGACTATTACGATCTGGGCACGCATGGCTGCCCCGTCACCACGTCCTCGGATCAGGCGCAGCTTTGGTTCAACCGGGGCCTTGTCTGGACCTACGGCTACAACCATGAAGAGGCGGTCGTGTGTTTCCAGCGCGCGCTGGAGCATGACCCCGACTGCGCCATGGCCCATTGGGGCGTGGCCTATGCCGCCGGGCCCAACTACAACCTGCCCTGGGATCTGCTGGACGACCGCGGCAAGGCCAAGGCCCTGAACTGCGCCTATGACGCAACCCAATGTGCACTGGCCCTGCTGGATCGCTGCACACCGGTCGAACGCGAACTGATCCGCGCTCTGCCCGCCCGCTATCCCCAGCGTGATCCGGCGCCCGACATGCACCGCTGGGACCACGACTTCGCCGACGCCATGCGCGCCGCCTTCGCGGCCCGACCCGACCATCTGGACCTGCGCACCATCTATGTCGAGTCGCTGTTGAACCTGACCCCGTGGCAGATGTGGGACCTCAGGACAGGCCAGCCTGCCGAGGGTGCCGCGACGCTTGAAGCGCAGGAGGCGCTGGAATGGGCCATGGCCAACGATCCGGCGGCGATGTCGCATCCGGGTCTGCTGCACCTCTATGTGCATCTGATGGAGATGTCGCCCACGCCGGAAAAGGCGCTGAAGGCCGGTGACGTGCTGCGCACGTTGGTGCCGGATGCCGGGCATCTGGTGCACATGCCCACCCATATCGACGTGCTGTGCGGCCACTACCAGAACGTCGTCCACTGGAACGAACAGGCCGTCATCGCTGATCTGAAATATTACCAGCGCGAAGGCGCGTTCAACATCTATACCGGCTATCGCCAGCACAATTACCATTTTGTCATCTATGGCGCGTTGTTCCTCGGTCAGATGGAGCCCGCCCTGCGTGCCAACAAGGGCCTGTGGGACACCACGCCCGAGGAAATGCTGCGCATCGAAAGCCCGCCGATGGCGGACTATTTTGAAAGCTACATGGCCATGGAGCCACATATTCTGATCCGTTTCGGCCGGTGGGAGGAAGCCAAGGCCCTGCCCCTGCCCCCCGATCCCGACCTGTATCTGACGGTGACGGCCACCACGCATTACGCCCGCGCCATCGCCCATGCCGCCACCGGCGACGTGGCCGAGGCCGAGGCCGAGGAACTGCTGTTCCTCGCCGCCAAGGACCGCGTGCCCGAAACCCGCCTGCTGCACAACAACCGCGTGATTGACCTGCTGGAGATCGCGCGCGAGATGCTGCGGGGCGAGATCGAGTACCGCAAAGGCAATTTCGACACGGCCTTCGCCCATCTGCGCCGCTCGGTCGATTTGGACGACAACCTGCCCTATGACGAGCCCTGGGGCTGGATGCAGCCCACCCGCCACGCGCTGGGGGCGCTGCTGTTCGAGCAGGGCCACGTGGCCGAGGCCGAAGCCGTCTATCGCGAGGATCTGGGTCTGGGCGGTACCCTCAGCCGCGCCTCGATCCATCCCGACAATGTCTGGAGCCTCAAGGGCTTGCACGATTGCCTCAAGGCGCGTGGCGCGGTAGAGGAATTGCAGCTGATCCGACAACGACTTGACCTGGCCCTGGCGCGGGCCGACCACAGCGTCGGCGCCTCGTGCTTCTGCGCCCAGGCCGCGATGAGAGCCGCTGAATGAAACTGTTGAACGCTGCGCTGATCGCGCTGTTCTGCGGGCCTGCATGGGCCGACCGCCAGACCTTTGCGCCTGTAGACGAGGCCAGCCAGGACCTGGCGCTTGAAGCCTTTCGTGCGGACCTGCGCGCCAAGGTCGCCGCCCGCGACCTTGAGGGCGTCATGGCCGCCACCTGCCCCGAGATCTACACCAGCCACGGCGACGCGGACGGCCCCGAGACGTTCCGCGCCAACCTGACGGTCGATCCCGAGACCCTGCCCGAATCCGACCGCCGCCACGCCGACACCATCCGCGACGACTACTGGCGCGACCTTGAGACCACGCTGGCCCAGCCCGGCTATTTCGACGAGGATGGCGAATTCTGGATGCCGTATCAGTGGCGCATCACCCTGCCAGCGAAGCTGAACCCGTTCGCCGCCTATTTCGTGACCGGTCAGGATGTCACCCTGCGCCAGGCCCCCAACCGTGGCGCGCCCATTCTGGACCTGATCAGCCATGAAGTGGTGATCGTGCCGGACTATCTGGAAGAGGCCGAGTATCAGGGCGTCATCCTGACCGACGGAACGCGCGGCTATATCTATTCCGATTTCCTGTGGTCGATGGTCGGCTATCGCGCGGCCTTCGTGAAGTCGGACAGCGGTGACTGGCAGCTGTGTACGTTCGTGGCCGGGGACTAGGCCGCGCCCTCAGGCGCTGGCCTTCTTCTTTTTCTCGGCGGCCACCTTCTCGGCCAGATCGCGGGCAATGGCAAAGGCGCCCTTGATCTTGTCGCTGTCCTTCTTCCAGTCGCGCCGCACCACGATCTTGTTGTCCTTGACCTTGGCCAGCCCGCGCTGGTTCTGGATGAACTCGACCAGACCTTGCGGCGAGGCGAACTTGTCATTGTGGAACTGGATCGTTGCTCCCTTCGGTCCGCCGTCCAGCTTGGCGATGCCGGCGCGTTTGCACATGGCCTTGATCCGCACCACCAGCAGCAGCGTGTTCACCTCTTTCGGCAGCGGGCCGAACCTGTCGATCAACTCGGCGGCAAAGCCCTCCAGTTCGACCTTGGTCGACAGCGACGACAGGCGGCGGTAGAGGCCCAGCCGCACGTCCAGATCGGGCACATAGTCTTCGGGGATCAGCACCGGAACGCCCAGGTTGATCTGCGGCGCCCACTGGTCGTCGGCTTCGCTCAGCCCCTCCATCTCGCCGGCCTTGATCTTGGCAATCGCCTCTTCCAGCATCGACTGATACAGTTCATAGCCCACGTCGCGCATCTGGCCCGACTGTTCCTCGCCCAGCAGGTTGCCCGCGCCGCGAATGTCCAGATCCTGGCTGGCCAGCGTGAACCCCGCCCCCAGCGTATCGAGCGAGCCCAGAACCCGCAGCCGCTTTTCGGCCGCCGGGGTGAGCCGCGCGCGCGGCTTGGTGGTCAGATAGGCATAGGCGCGGGTCTTGGACCGCCCCACCCGGCCCCGGATCTGATAGAGCTGCGCCAGCCCGAACATGTCGGCCCGGTGAACGACCATCGTGTTCGCGGTGGGAATGTCCAAACCGCTTTCCACGATCGTGGTGGCCAGCAGGATGTCATACTTGCCGTCATAGAAGGCGTTCATCCGGTCGTCCAACTCGCCCGCGGCCATCTGGCCGTGGGCCACCACATAGGTCAGTTCCGGCAGCTGTTCCTTCAGGAATTCCTCGATCTCGGGGAGGTCCGAGATGCGCGGCACCACATAGAAACTCTGCCCGCCACGATAGTGCTCACGCAGCAGTGCCTCGCGGATGGTGACGGCATCGAACTCGCTGACATAGGTGCGGATCGCCAGACGATCGACGGGCGGCGTGCCGATGATCGACAGGTCGCGCACGCCGGTCAGGCTCAGTTGCAGGGTGCGCGGGATCGGCGTTGCGGTCAGTGTCAGCACATGCACGTCCGAGCGCAGCTGCTTGAGCCGCTCCTTGTGGGCCACGCCGAAATGCTGTTCTTCGTCGATGATCAGCAGGCCCAGATTCTGGAACCGGATGCCCTTGGCCAGCAGCGCATGGGTCCCGATCACGATATCGACCGTGCCCTTTGCCAGCCCTTCGCGGGTCTGCTGCGCCTCTTTGGCCGAGACGAAGCGTGACAATTGCCTGACTTCCAGCGGGAAGCCCCGAAACCGGTCCTTGAAGCTGGCGGCGTGCTGACGGGCCAGCAGCGTTGTGGGCGCAATCACCGCCACCTGCAGGCCGGACATGGCCGCAACAAAGGCCGCGCGCATGGCGACCTCGGTCTTGCCAAAGCCCACGTCGCCGCAGATTAGGCGATCCATCGGCGTGCCCGAGTGCAGGTCCTCCATCACGTCGGCGATGGCGCGCAACTGGTCTTCGGTTTCCTGATAGGGAAATCGGGCGCTGAACTCCTCCCACGCGTGGGGCGGCGGGTCCATGATCGGGGCCTTGCGCAAGGCGCGTTCGGCGGCAATGCGGATCAGCCGGTCGGCCATCTCGCGGATGCGTTCCTTGAGCTTGGCCTTCTTGGCCTGCCACGCGCCACCGCCCAGCTTGTCGAGCAAGCCTTCCTCGTGCCCGTATTTCGATAGCAACTCGATGTTTTCGACCGGCAGGTACAGCTTGGCACCTTCGGCATATTCCAGCAGCAGGCATTCATGCGCGGCGCCAAGGGCGGTCACGACCTCCATGCCCATATAGCGGCCGATGCCGTGATCGACATGCACGACAAGATCACCGGGGCTGAGCGACTGGGTCTCGGTCAGGAAATTCTCGGCCTTGCGGCGTTTCTTGGGCTGGCGGATCAGCCGGTCGCCCAGCACGTCCTGCTCCGAGATCACCGTCATGTCGGGCGTCTCGAACCCATGCTCCAGCGCCCAGACCGCCAAGCGCAGGCCGCGTTTGCCGATGCGTGAGCCATCCGAAACGGGGATCGCCTCGGCCAGACCCTCGTCCTCGATCAACCCGGTCAGGCGTTCGCGCGCGCCCTCAGAATAGGACGCAACCAGAACCGGCCCCTTCTCCAGCTTGTCCTTGATGTGGCTGGCCAGCGCGCCGAACAGACTGATGCTTTCCTGCTGGCGCTCGGGGGCAAAGTTGCGCCCGATCCGACCGCCCGCGTCGATCACCCCGGGGCCGCTGGCCTGCGGCAGGGGGCTGAATTGCAGCACCCGCCGCTGCTCCACCGCCTGGCTCCACGCGGCATCGTCCAGATACAGCAGGCCCGGCGGGGTGGGTTTATAGACCGAATCCATCCGCGAACGGTTCTCGAGCGCGAGGCGCCGGGTTTCGTATTGATCGGCGATGCTGTCCCACCGGGCCAGACGCGCGGGCGTGACCTGATCGTCCAGCGTGATCGTCGCCTCCGGCAGATAGTCGAACAGCGTTTCCAGCTTTTCATGGAACAGGGGCAGCCAGTGCTCCATGCCCTGATGCTTGCGCCCGGCGCTGACCGCCTCGTACAGCGGATCATCCGTGCCGGCCGCACCGAATTCGATGCGATAGTTCTGACGGAACCGGGTGATGGCGGCCTCGTCCAGTATCACCTCGGAGACCGGGGCCAGTTCGACCAGATCAAGTTTTTCGGTAGTGCGCTGGGTGGCCGGATCGAACCGGCGCGCGCCGTCGAGCACGTCACCGAACAGGTCCAGCCGCACCGGCCCTGCCTCGCCCGGCGGGAAGATGTCGATGATCCCGCCGCGCACGGCATAGTCGCCAGGTTCCATCACCGTGGGGCTTTGGCTGAACCCCATGCGTACCAGAAAATCGCGCAGCGCGGCCTCGTCGATGCGCTGGCCGATCCGTGCGGTGAACGCCGCCTGCCGCAGCACGTCGCGCGCCGGCACGCGTTGGGTGGCGGCGTTCAGCGTGGTCAGCAGAACAAAGCGCTCGGGCATCTGATGCACCAGCGCCGCCAGGGTCGCCACCCGCGCCGCCGCAATGTCGGGGTTGGGCGACACCCGGTCAAAAGGCAGGCAATCCCAGCCGGGAAACAGGATCACCGGCATGTCGGGCGCAAAGAAACGCAGCGCGGCGCGCATCGCCTCGGCACGTTTGTCGTCGCGCGCCACATGCAGAACTGGCCCGCCCGAGCGGGCAACCTCGTTCAGCACCAGCTGCGCGTCAAACCCCTCGGGGGCGCCGCCGACTGTCACGTGGTTCGGAGCCTTCATCACGCTGCCTTTCTGAATCTGCTATCCCAGAACGCCTATCGA
This sequence comes from Ruegeria sp. B32, assembly GCF_025141855.1. Taxonomy (NCBI): domain Bacteria; kingdom Pseudomonadati; phylum Pseudomonadota; class Alphaproteobacteria; order Rhodobacterales; family Roseobacteraceae; genus Ruegeria; species Ruegeria sp. B32. The sequence continues at coordinate 1,807,696 of NZ_CP081106.1, forward strand.
AAGGTTCTGATACATGCCCCACATCGAAGTGACCAGTATCGCAAACATGCCGATGACCTGCGTCGCCAGCCGGCATCGATGCAGCGCCTTGGACACAGCTTCAATCGTCAACTCCTGCCGCCGCAGGTTCCGGGCCACCCGCAGGCTGTTTGCGCCGACAAGAACCATCGGGAACAACAGCAGGAACACGGCCTGGGCGAACTCGACCTGATAGTAAAACCCAAGCGTCGCCAGCCCTGCGAACAGGAAACAGCACAGCGCCAAGATTACGACCCCCGAAACGTCGGCAATGTAGAGGATGCGATTGGTGTTGATCCGCACGATGTCCAGCAGGTCGGTCTCGGCCTGGCCTCCGACGCGGCGGGCGCGCACGACCAGATCATAGGGAACGCCCATCACCCAGTGGCTGGCCGTGGACCACAGCACCGCAAGCGCGATCCAGTACCACAGATTCGAGAAACTGCGCATGTCGATGAGCTCGAAGATCGTGGAGTACCAGTCCAAACTTGCCTCATTGTTCAAAATTCTCAGGCGGTTCTATCGCAACGGCGCGGCCATTGGTACCCTTGAGACCTGCGCAAATTCATGCCACCCAGTGCGCGAATGTTCAAGGAGAACGCGCCATGAAACCGACAATCGCCCCCTACCCCCACGGCCGCTTTCGTCGCGCCCGCCAGTCCGAGGCGATCCGGGGCTTGGTGCGCGAGAACACCCTGACCGTGGATGACCTGATCTGGCCGGTTTTCGTACGCGACGGCGAGGGCATCGAAGAGCCCGTGCCCTCGATGCCCGGCGTGGTGCGCCGCTCGGTCGATCTGATCGCCAGGGCCGCAGCCGAGGCGCAGGCTATGGGCATCCCGGCGATCTGCCTGTTTCCCTACACCGATCCCAGCCTCAAGACGCAGGATTGTGCCGAGGCGTGGAACCCCGACAACCTGTCGAACCGCGCCATCCGCGCGATCAAGCAAGCCGCGCCCGAAATTGCGGTCATGACCGACGTCGCACTGGACCCCTACAACATCAACGGCCATGACGGGTACGTGGTGGACGGCAAGATCGTGAATGATGAAACGGTCGAGGCGCTGGTCAAGATGACGCTGGCGCAGGCCGAGGCCGGAGCCGACATCATCGGCCCGTCCGACATGATGGACGGCCGGATCGGCGCGATGCGCCAGGCGCTCGAGGCCGCCGGCCATCGCGACGTCATGATCCTCAGCTATGCCGCGAAATATGCCAGCGCCTTCTACGGACCCTTCCGTGATGCGGTGGGCGCCTCGGGCGCGTTGACCGGCGACAAGAAGACCTATCAGATGGACCCGGCCAACTCGAACGAGGCGCTGCGCTTGATCGAACGCGACCTGACCGAGGGCGCCGACATGGTGATGATCAAGCCCGGCATGCTCTATCTGGACATCTGCCGGAGGGTCAAGGACACGTTTGGCGCACCCACCTATGCCTATCAGGTGTCGGGTGAATACGCGATGATCCAGGCCGCGGCGCAGAACGGTTGGATCGACGGCGAAAAGGTGATGCTGGAAAGCCTGCTGGCCTTCAAACGCGCGGGCTGTGACGGCATCCTGACCTATTTCGCACCGCAGGTCGCCCGGCTTCTGCACGGCTAATCCCGCGGGACTCCGCGATTTTTCGCCGATCGGCCGGCCTTGGCCTGCCGGTTTTCCCGTGACACCCGACGCCGTTCGGCGTATTCTTGCACACAAGACCGGGACCACCCGGCTTTTCAGGCACATCGACAGAGAAAAAGAAACATGAGCAGTTCCAACACACCACGACTGAGCCGTCGCGGCTTTGCCTTTGGCATGGCCGGACTGACCCTGACCGCCGCTTGCGGCAACGGCGTCGGAAACTCGAACGCGGCAACGATCGATGCCCGCGTCGATGCCACGCTGACCGAGATGTATACCCGCTACCCGAACACCCTGGAAATCGCCAACAAGGCCAACGGGATGCTGGTCATGCCGCTGATCACCGAGGCGGGGTTCGTCTTTGGCGGTGGCTACGGAAAAGGCGCATTGCGCATCAATGGCGCCACGGTCGACTACTACTCGGCCGTCAAAGGTACCGCGGGGCTGCAGATTGGCGCCCAGCAATATGCCCATGTCCTGTTTTTCATGACCGAGGACGCCCTGAACGATTTCCGCCGCTCAAGCGGATGGACCGCCGGCGCGGACATTGGATATGTCGTCAGCGACCAGGCGGACCAGTTGTCGACCGACCTGACTACCCTGCGCAAACCTGTGCTGGCGGCGGTCTTCGGTCAGGCTGGGCTGCAATTGGGCGCGACGGTCGAGGGCATCAAATACACGCGCATTATTCCCTGACCCCCTGCCCCCCCTCAAGAAAACTCCGTCACTGGCCAATGCCGTGGCGGAGTTTTTCGTTTCAGACGAAGATTCCGCGGCGCGGCCTCTTTCGGTCGCCAGAGCCATGAATTAACCTTCGCCTGATCTGCAAATTCAAATGGTGCGCTGCTGATGGGTGTCGTCTTTCGCTGGTTGATGCGTATCGCCTCGGGTCTGGTCCTGCTGACCCTCGCGGCGATCGGTCTGGTGTATTTCCTGGCCAGCCAGTCGCTGCCTGACTACGATCAAACGCTGCAGGTCAAAGGCCTGAATGCCCCGGTCGAGATCGTGCGCGACACCGCCAACGTGCCTCACATCCTGGGGCGGACCGACCCCGACGTGTTCTTCGGTCTGGGCTATGCGCATGCCCAGGACCGGTTGTGGCAGATGACAGTCATGCGCCGGACCGTGCAGGGGCGCCTGTCCGAGGTTTTTGGCCAGCGAACCGTGCATATCGACAAGCTCATGCGTCGACTGGATCTTTACGGGCTGGCGCATCAGTCCTTCGAGGTTCAGGACGATTACACCAAGGCCGCTCTTCGCGCCTATGCCGCGGGTGTCAATGCGCGGCTGGACGAAATCAACGAAAACGCCTTGGGCCGCGGCGCGCCCGAAATGTTTTTGTTCAACGCACCGGTTGCTCCTTGGCAACCGGGTGACAGCATAGCCATGATCAAGCTGATGGCGGTTCAGCTGTCCGGGCACTTGCAGGACGAAGTGCTGCGGGCGCGCACCTCCTTGATGCTGAACGATCCGCAGCGGCTGTCAGATATTCTGCCGGACGTGCCTGGCGCGGGCATTGCAGCGCTGCCCGAATATGCGGCGCTGTTTCCCAACCTGCCCCGCTATGCCGCCAGTTCTGAACCCGCGGCCTCATGGCTGAACCCGGTCCCGCAGCACGGGTTGGCGGGTGCCTCGAATGCATGGTCTGCCGCTCCGTCGCGCTCGGCCACCGGTGGAACCCTGTTGGCCAACGATCCGCATCTGGGCCTGACTGCGCCAGGGATCTGGTATCTGGCAAGGCTTGAACTGGCCAAGGGCGGCGTGATCGGCGCCACCATCCCCGGCATTCCGGCGGTTATGTCCGGCCGTAGTGACCGGCTGGGATGGGGCCTGACCTCGTCCTATCTGGACGATCAGGACGTGCATATCGAACGAGTGAATCCCGACAACCCCGAGGAATATCTGACGCCCGAAGGCTTCGAACCCTTCAAGTCGCGCCCTTCAATCATCGAGATCAAGGACGCCCCCCCAATCACCCTGACCCTGCGCTGGACCGAGAACGGCCCCGTCCTGCCAGGCACCCATTTCAACTTGGAAACCATCACACCGCCGGGGCATGTCGCCTCGCTGTCCTGGACGGCGCTCAGTCCGCGCGACACCTCGATCAGCGCGTCGATGGCGCTGATGAACGCGGATACCGTGCGTGAAGCGATTGAAGCCGCCGAGCTGTTCATCGCGCCGTCGCAAAACCTGTCGGTGGTCGACAAGACGACCGTCGGCATGAAACTCATCGGCGCAATGCCCAGCCGCGACCTCAACAACCAGAGCCGTGGGCGCATCCCGACCCCGGGCTGGATCGCTGCCAACCGTTGGCAGGGCCGTCTGCCCTATTCCGACAACCCCGAATTCGTGGCTCCGGCCGGTGGCGTTCTGGGCAACACCAACAACAAGATCATAGACCGGCCCTTCCCCCTGCATGTGTCCTATGAATGGGGCGATACTCAGCGCGTCCACCGCTGGGAATTCCTGATGCAATCGCGCGAGGTACACACCCGCGACAGCTTCATCGAGGCACAACTGGACACGGTCAGCTTCACCGCACGGTCACTGCTACCGTTGATCGGGGCCGACCTGTGGTTCACCGGCGAGGCCGCGCCCGAGGGCACCCCCGAACGCCAGCGCCAGATCGCCTTGACCCTGCTGGCCGAATGGAACGGCGAGATGAACGAGCACCTGCCCGAACCGCTGATCTATGCGGCCTGGGTCCGCGCGCTGCAGAAACGCCTGATCGCCGATGACCTCGGGCCGCTGGCCAAGGAATTCAAGCATGTCGAGCCCCTGTTCATAGAACGCGTCTTCCGCGACATCGACGGGGCCTCGGCCTGGTGCGACGTCCGGCAGAGCGCGCCGGTGGAAACCTGCACCGCCATGGCCCGGCTGGCCCTGGACGATGCGCTGGTCTGGATCTCCGAACGTTATGGCAGCCAACTGGAATCCCTGCGCTGGGGCGATGCCCACCAGGCCACCCATGACCACCCGGTGTTGGGCGAGGTTCCGGTGCTGCGCTATTTCGTCAACATCCGCCAATCGACCAGCGGCGGCGACAACACCCTGCTGCGCGGGCGCACCTCGGGCGAAGGGCCGGACCCGTTCCAGAACGTGCACGGCGCGGGCTATCGCGGGGTCTATGACTTTGCCGACCCCGACAGTTCGGTCTTCATCACGGCCACCGGGCAATCGGGCCACTTCCTGTCGCGCTATTATGACGATCAGGCGCAACTGTGGCGCCGGGGTGAGTACATTCCCATGTCGCTGGACCTGGATCTGGCCCGCGCCGCCGCCGTCGGGACCACCCATCTGATGCCGCAATAGGCAGGTTTTCGGCGGACCCCCGCCCCTTTTTTGCCGCCCCGTGGACGCGGCCCCGTGGCTTGGCCTACCATTCCGATGCGCCCGGACTGCAGCGCGAGGGGGAAAATCATGGCCAGTTTGCGCGATACCCTGAACAATCTAGCCCGCGACTATGCCATCGCCTGGAGCTCGGGTGACGCCGATGCCGTGGCCGAATTCTTTACGTCGGACGGGCAGATCACGATCAATCGCGGCGACCCCATTGTCGGGCGGGCAGCCATCGCCGACATGACGCGCGGGTTTCATACCGACTTTCCCGATCTTGAGGTGCGCTGCGACATGCTGCGATGGGCCGGTCCCCACGCCATTTTCGTGTGGACCCTTGAAGGGCACCACGCCCGGACCGGCAATGCGGTGATCACGCGCGGCTGGGAAGAATGGGAGCTGGATGCAGAGTACAAAATCCGGTCGTCGTTGGGCTGGTTCGATGCCGACGACCATCAGCGCCAGATCGAAGGGGCCTGACCGTCAGAGGCCCGCGAACTGATTGGCCTGCTTGTCGGTCCACAGAACGGTGATTTCGAACCCGTCCTCGGTCTGTTTTTCGCCGCGCACCACGTCCTGCCGGAATAGCCAGGCGCGTTTGTCGCCATCGGCAAAGCCCAGCTTCAAAACCTCTTCCCGGCGCACGCCCTGCAGGGTCGTGGCGATCTCGGTCAGCAGCAGATCGATGCCCTCACCGGTCACGGCCGAGATCGGGAACACCGCCGGATCGCGCTCGGCCCGGGCCTGCACGGCCTGCCGGTCTTCGTCGGACAGCAGGTCGATCTTGTTCCAGACTTCAAGCTGAGGGCGGGTATCGTCCACACCCAGCGAGGCCATGATCGTGCGCACATCCTCGGCCTGCTCTTCGGTCTCGGCATGACTGATGTCGCGCACATGCACGATCAGGTCGGCGGCCAGAACCTCTTCGAGCGTGGCGCGGAAGGCCGCGACCAGTTCGGTCGGCAGGTTCGAGATGAAACCCACGGTGTCCGACAAGATCACCTCGGGGCCGTCGGGCAGTTCGATCCGGCGCATGGTCGGGTCCAGCGTGGCAAACAGCATGTCCTTGGCCATGACTTCGGCCCCGGTCAGGCGGTTGAACAGCGTCGATTTGCCCGCGTTGGTATAGCCCACCAGCGCCACGATCGGAAAGGGCACCTTGGCCCGCGCGGCCCGGTGGAGCGTCCGTGTCTTCACGACCTTCTGCAACTGACGGCGCAAGCGCACCAGTTGATCGTCGATCGCACGCCGGTCGGCCTCGATCTGGGTTTCCCCCGGTCCGCCGACGAAGCCCAGCCCACCGCGCTGACGTTCCAAGTGGGTCCAGGCCCGCACGAGGCGCGTGCGCTGATAGCTCAGCGCGGCCATCTCGACCTGCAACACACCCTCGCGCGTGCGGGCGCGGTCCGAGAAGATTTCCAGAATCAGCCCCGTCCGGTCGAGGATCTTGACCTTCCACGCCTTCTCCAGATTGCGCTGCTGAACCGGGGTGACCGGCCCGTCGATCAGAACCAGCTCGATCTCGTTTTCCGCAAAACGCGCGCCCAGTTCCTCGATCTTGCCGCTGCCGAACAGCAGGCCGGGCTGCGCCCGCGGCAGGCGCACGATCTCGGACCCGATCACATCAAGATCAGGCAATGCGGCAGCCAGTGCCACCGCCTCTTCCAGCGCCGGAACGGGGTCGCGGCGCTGGTCATCAGACTTGATATCGGGATGCAGCACCCAAGCCCGGGTGCGCCTCCGGTCATGTTCCATCAAGAGGCGTCTTCGCCCTCATACAGGTTGATCGGCTGCGACGGCATGATGGTCGAGATCGCGTGCTTGTAGACAAGCTGCGACTGTCCGTCGCGGCGCAACAATACGCAGAAATTGTCGAACCAGGTGATGACACCCTGCAATTTCACGCCGTTGATCAGGAAAATTGTAACGGGAACCTTTGCTTTCCGTACATTGTTCAGGAAGGCATCCTGAAGATTCTGTCTGTCCGAAGCCATATTTTGTTATCTCGCCGTTGTTCTTGCTTACGCGCTGCGGACCAACGCGCTCCCTCCGCGCGAGTATGGAGTGACGCGCAGAGATATTCCAGATGAAAAATCAGGCAGTAACGTGAAGGTCCGAATTGCCGGTTCAATCCCGCCACAGGGCCGGAGTGATCAACGCGATGATCGCCAGAGTCTCCAGCCGGCCGATCACCATCCCGGCGCACATGGTCAGCTTGGACCCGGCCGACAGATCGATCAGACGGATCGGCAGATCAGTGGCCAGTTCGATCAACGGACCGGTCGTGCTCAGCACCGCGACGCTCAGCACCATGGCGCGCTCAAACCCAACCCCCTCGGCGGCCAGAACGACATCAAGCAACGCGAGCGTCAGCGCGAACATCATCAGAAAGACCCACGCGATGAACGCGCCCTGGCTCTGGATGCGGCGATTGCCACCGCCCGCCCCGCTGACCGATGACGGGTGGATCAGCCTGTCCAGTTCACGCGCGCCATTCAGGTAAAGCGCATAGACCCGCAACAGCTTGACCCCGCCGGCGGTGGTGGCGACCCCGCCCCCGATAAGCGCAAGCCCCATCAACACAAGCCCCGGTGTTCCCAGGCCGGACAACTGTTGCGCGTCGTTCCAATAAGCGCTTTCGAACCCGGCCGTCGTCAGGAACGACATCACCGTGAACAACATGCCCCAGATGACGTTCAGCGTTTGCAGGCCCGTCACCTGCCCGCCGATCTCGGCAACCCCGGCCAGCACCCGGAAGACCAACAATGCCGCCACGCCAACGACGATCATCAGGCCGATCCGGAATTCCGGATCGTGGTCCAGTCGGGAATAGCCGGTTGTTGCGGTGTCCTTTGAGAAGGTCAGGCGGGACAAGGCAAAGAACAGGAACAGAAACAGGATGGCCTCGCCGGTGATCCCGGCGGTGGACCCTTCCAACCCGCCCACTGGCGATATGCCGGACGTCGCCATCACCGACATTGCGTGGCAGATGGCCGTCAGGCCCTTTTCTCCGGCGATCAACAGCAAGACCCAGATTACCGCTGTGAGGCTGGCGTAAACCGGGGTCAATGTCGCCGTCACACGGAGCAGTCGCCCCCGTGGGTCGACCTTTTCGCTCTGGGCAACGCCGGAAACCGGGCGGCCCGGCTGTCCGCGCGCGGTAATCTCGAACCCGCCCAAGGACAGAGGCGCCAGGATCGCAGCCGCCGAGATCCACATCAGCAACCCACCCATCCAGCCGACGAGTGCCCGCCACAGGTGAACCGGCGCCGACAGGCGCTCGGGGTCGGGAAACAGGTCCGCTCCGGTGGTGGTGATGGCGCTGACCATGTCAAAATAGGCGTTCAGAAAGGTCGTGTTCCCCAACGCGTCATGGACCGGAACGGCCAGAAACAACGGCAATACCGTCAACGAGCCCAGCAGGACCGCCAACTGCCCCAAGGTTCCGCGCCGCGGCTGCCGGCTGGCCGTCGCCAGGCCTACGATCGTGACCAGGAACAGCCCAACCAAACCCGAATAGAAGAACGACCGCGACGTTGGATGGTCATCCAAGGCAAGGGCGTAGATCGCCGGGATCCACATCGCCAGGGACACAACCGCCGAGATCAACAGAAACAGCGGTAGCCGCCGAATAACGCTGATTTTGGGTGCGCGGGCGACAGCCATCAGAAAAAGTCGATCGAAACCTGCATCAGGCGTTCGACCTCGGGTACATCATTGGCCATTGCAAAAATCGCAACCACGTCCTTTTCGTCAATCCGCAGACTGCCAGTGGGCCGCAGGACCTCGTCGCCCTTGCGCACCGCGCCGACCAGGACGCCTTCGGGAAAGTCGATGTCGCGCAGTTTCTGCCCGGCCATTGGCGAGGTCGACAGCACTTCGGCCTCGATCACTTCGGCCTCGGCATCGCCGATCGAATAGACCTGTCGCACCCGGCCATGCCGGATATGGCGAAGGATCGAACTGACGGTCGTGGCCCGCGGGTTGATATAGGCGTCAATCCCCAATGGCCCCATCAAGGCCACCATGCTGGGGTCGTTGATCAGCGCAATCGCCAGCGGACAACCTTCGGCCTTGGCCCGTACCGCAGCCAGCATGTTGGTCCGGTCATCATCGGTGACGGCCAGCATCGCGTCCGCGCGCTCGATCCCCGCTTCGCTCAACAGCGCGGAATCCAGACCGTCGCCGTTCAGAACGATCGTACGCTCCAGCGACTCGGCGGCCAGTTCCGCACAGCGCCGGTCACGTTCGATAACCTTTGCACGGATGCGTCCCTCGCGCTCTTCCAGCGTCCGGGCGACTTCGAGGCCGACGTTCCCGCCGCCCACGATGACCACGCGATCCTGTTTTTTCTGTGATTTACCGAATACTTCCATCGTACGATCAACGTCTTGGACGCTGGTAAAGACATAGCATTCGTCACCGACGAACAATTGGTCCTCGGATTCCGGCGCGAACAGTGTTCCGTCGCGACGAATCCCCACCACGATGGCGCTGAGCGTTGAAAACAGGTCTGTCAGCTGGCGCAAGGGCGTGTTGACGATCGGGCAATCCTCGGCGATCCGAATGCCCAGAAGCTGCGCCTTGCCATCCATGAACAGCTCCGTGTCAAAAGCCGCAGGCGCCGACAGGCGGCGCATGGCTGCGGCGGCCACTTCACGTTCGGGGCTGATCACCACGTCGATCGGAAGATGGTCGCGGCGGTACAGGTCGCGATGGATCGCTTCGAGGTAGGATTTCGACCGCAACCGCGCGATTTTGCGCTGGATCGAGAACACCGAGTGCGCCATCTGGCAGGTGACCATGTTCACCTCGTCCGAATGGGTCGCGGCGATGATCATGTCGGCGTCACGGGCTCCGGCCCGCTCGAGCACGTCGGGATAGCTGGCAAAGCCGGCGATGCCCTGAACGTCCAGCGTCTCGGTCGCCCGGCGTACCAGGTCAGGGTTGTTGTCCACAACGGTGACGTCATTCAATTCGCCCGAAAGGTGCCGAGCAATCTGCCAGCCCACCTGGCCGGCGCCACAAATGATGACCTTCATGCCTTTGGCCTTTCTGCCTGAGCGTTTTGAATGACAGATGCCCACAGAGCGGTCAATCGAATTGTCATGACGGCCTGTGTGATGCAAGATAAGCGAATGAAAACAGTGCTTCGATTGCTTGTTCCCCTTGCCCTGCTGGCCGGCTGCGGTCCGTTGTCGATGTATTATCGCGAAGGCGAAAGCGTCTCGCGGATGCAGGCAGAAACGACCGAATGCCAAGTGCAGGCGCTGAAGGATGCACCGGTTGCAAACCAGGTGCGCCAAAGCCCGCCCACCTATTGGCCGGGCCGCACCTATTGCGACGGGCGCGGGCGATGCTATCGCACCGGAGGTTGGTGGGAGCCGGGCCGCGTCTACACCGTAGATGTAAATCAGGGACTGCGAAACACGGTCGAGGCGCAGTGCATGGCCAAGAAGGGATACCGCCCCATCAGCCTGCCGCCCTGCAAACAATCGGTCAAATCGGGCGTTCCGCCGACCCGAACAACCGTCCTGCCGCCATTGGGCACGGCGTCTTGTTTCGTCAAATTCGACGACGGGTCATTCCAGATCATCACGCCGGGGTTGCCGGGCTGACCCGCTGAACTCAGCCCGGATCGCCGGGTGAAGGTCGCCGGCGGAGTGACAGGAACAGATGTGCTGCGATGGCGGCTGCATAGAATACAAGTACGGCCACGAACATCGAGCCTTCTCCGGCACGCCAAAGGATTGCAAGCAGAACAGGTGTGCCCAGCAGATTGCCCGCATTTCCCATCTGCGCCATCGCCCCATAGCTCAGCGCCTGATCTCGGGCCGAGCCATTCAGTTGCGGAACCGCCGCGAAACTGCCGCCCTGCACCAGGCCCAACACCGCGAACAGCGCAACGCCGACAACGGGCAGAGGCGCATCGAAAAACAGCAGGGCAAGGGCAACCATCCCGGCCGCAAAACCAAGATTTACAACCGTGACCGCGGTCAGGAACGTCAAGAGCACGGGCACCGTGACCCACGACAGCACGATACCTGCCAGCGGCATCAGACTGGCTACAAGAACCGACTGATCCTCGGGCATACGGCCGGGTAGGATAGCCAGCAACGACACGAAGGTCAGAGTGTAGAAGAACCATCCGATCGCCGGGGCGGCCATGCGGGGCGAGCGGTAGGTTTCCAGATGCGTCTGCAGGATGGACCCCAGCCCCCACCCCTGCCGTCCCGTCGCGATGGGCGGACCCTTTGGCGGAAACAGGGCGACCAGTCCTGCAATCAGCGCCATCAGGAAACCGTGGCCTATGAAGTAATCCGCCAATCCAAAACGCTGGATCATCGGCAGGCCGAACCAAGCGTTCAGCGCAAAAGCAACTCCAAAGAAAGAACTCCACAAAACCATGGCGGCATTGCGCGCGGCTCCGCGTGTGATCTGTGCGATCAGCGTCGGAGCGGCAACCACGATCGCCAGATGCGAAACGCCCTCGATGATCCGGCTGGCCAGCATCACTTGAAAACCGGGCATGGTGGACTGGAACACCGATACAACGCCGCCCAGCAGCAAACCGAACACCAGCAGGCGGACCGGTCCGAACTGCGCGGTAATGGCGCCTGACATGGCCCCCAGCACGGCGCCCATCAAACTGATGATCGACAACAACCAGCCGATCGAATCCCCATAGCCTGGATACAATGCACCGACCGCGTCGAAGGCAACGGCGATCTTGGCGAACTGCGTGGCCGCGCCCAGTCCGGCCACCCATAACAGGATCACCTGCAGGATTATGCGAAATGATTGAGTCACACCCGAGTTCTACCCTCGCCCCCCGGCGAGGTGAACGCATATATTATGCGGCGCGTACGCGCGTGCCGCTGACAAGGCGCACTGGGGTTCCATCGGCCAGATACAGTCGCTCCCATACGATTTGGCCTGCGCTGATGGTGATCTGGTCGTGCACGGCCTGAGAAGTGATGAAAGCTTTGGGATTTGGCACCTGAAGGTCCCACCAACCCTCGTCCGTCAGCTCCATTTCGGCCTGGCGGATCTCGTCGGTCGCAAACTGCCACAGCGACACCCCCAACAACGAGTGCTGGCTCGCTGACCAATCCCGTGCGCGGCTGGGTGAATAGGCCAGACAAACATGGCTCGCTTCGTCCACCAGATGGAGACAGGCTTGCGAACTGCCGACAAGCCGCTTCAGTGCTGCATCGTCGGCGCGGTGATCCGAAAGCGCCGTGAAAACCGCAGCTTGTTGTTCAGGGCTTGGGGTCTGGACTTCGTTTTCCCAGCGCGACACCGTGGCCTGATCGACCCGCATCACATGTGCAAGCGCCGCCTGCTTCATCCCGGTGGCCCGCCGAAGCCGTTTGAGACGACGACCAAAGGCGGGAAATCCCTGCTGGATCATCGGTAGCGTCATGGCCGGGCGCCTCCCGTCGTCCTGCCTGTATGGCCGGCCCCTATTCCGCCGGTTCAGGCTCGTCCAGTTGCGCCACCCGCGCGCCCGACTTGTTCGACGTCACCACACCCAGCGATTTCAGCTTGCGGTGCAAGGCGCTGCGTTCCATTCCAACGAAACTGGCCGTGCGGCTGATATTGCCGCCAAAGCGATTGATCTGGGTCAGCAGATACTCACGCTCGAACGCCTCTCGTGCCTCACGCAGTGGCAGCGTTGCCAGAGCGCCCGACAGCACGACCCGGCCGGAATCGTCGGCCTTTTCCTCCTCATTCGGCAATTCCCGCGCTTCGATCGGTCCGGTGCCATCACCAAGGATCAAGACCCGCTCGACCAGGTTCTTCAACTGGCGCACGTTGCCAGGCCAACTCATGGTCTGCAGCAGAGCCACGGCCTCTTCCGACAACTCGCGCACGGGGAGGCCCTGGGTTTCGTTGCACATCTCGATGAAATGCTTGGCGAGGACAGGAATATCCTCGCGCCGTTCTTCCAAGGACGGCACCGCGATCGGGACGACGTTGAGGCGGTGATACAGCTCTTCGCGGAACCGGTCCGCGGCAATCTCGGTTTCAAGGTCGCGGTTGGTGGAAGAGATCACACGCAGATCGACACGGACGTTGTCCGAGCCACCCACCCGCTGAAACTGCTGATCAACGAGGACACGCAAGATCTTGGACTGCGTGCCCAACGGCATGTCGGCAACCTCGTCGAAATAGACCACACCGCCATGGGCCTGTTCGAGCAGACCGGATTCAACGCCACGCTCGGCGGATTCACGGCCGAACAGAACTTCTTCCATGCGCTCGGGTTCGACGCCGGCGCAGTTGACCGTGACAAAAGGCGCGTTCGCCCGGTTCGAGTGGGCGTGAATGTAGCGCGCGGCGATTTCCTTGCCCGATCCGGCGGGACCGCGCAGCATGACCCGACCGTTGGATTTGGTCACCTTGTCCAACTGGCTCAGCATCGCGCGGAACGCAGCCGACTTGCCGATCATGTCGGAATTGCTGACTTCCTTGCGCTTGAGCGAGGCATTCTCGCGACGAAGGCGCGACGTTTCCATCGCGCGGCGGATCACCACCATCAACTGGTCGATGTTGAAGGGCTTTTCGATGAAATCATATGCCCCCTGCTTGATCGCCGCGACGGCGATTTCGATATTCCCGTGCCCCGATATGATCACCACCGGAACATCCGGATTGTCGCGTTTGACCGCCTTCAGAATGTCGATCCCATCCATGCGGCTGTCCTTGAGCCAGATGTCCAAGATCAGCAGCCCGGGTGGTTCTGCGTTGATCGCGGCCATGCACTCGTCCGAGTTGCCGGCCAGCCGGGTGGAATATCCTTCGTCCTCCAGAATGTCGGACACCAGTTCGCGAATATCGCGCTCGTCATCTACGATCAGAATGTCGCTCATCTTTGGCCTGCTTTCAGTGTCTTGGATTTAATTGCCTGCTTTTGAGGCGCTGCGACCGGGGCCGTATTGGCCTTCGGCAACCGGATCACGGCCATTGCGCCAAAATGGTCCTGTCCGTCGAACACGGGCGCATCCTCAAGGGTCAGCGTACCGCCGTGCTCTTCAATAATTTTCTTGACGATGGGCAGGCCCAGGCCAGTCCCTTCGTCGCGCGTCGTCACATAGGGCTCGAACAGCCGTGCCCGGTCTTCCGGCAGCCCGATGCCGTTGTCCGCGATGGTGATCAGTGTTCCGTCGTCATCCGTGGACAGGCGCACCTTGATCTGCGGGCTGAGGTTGTCGGGCGGACCTTTCTTTTTCAGGGTTTCGATCGCTTCGCCGGCGTTCTTGATAAGATTCGTGAGCGCTTGGTTCAACATCGTCGCGTCCACATCAGCCAATACTGGCTGGTCCGGGATCTCCGCATCGATCTGAACGTCTGGCTGACCGGCCTGCTGCAGCAGAACCGCCTCACGCACCAAGCCCGCGATGTCTTCCTCGTGCCGGTCGGGCTCGGGCATGCGGGCGAACTTCGAGAACTCGTCGACGATCCGGCGCAGGTCGTTGGTCTGGCGAACGATCACGTCGGTCATGGATTCCAGGCTGGCGCTGTCCTCTTCATCCAGCTTCCGCGCAAACTTCCGCCGGATGCGTTCGGCGCTCAGCTGAATGGGGGTCAGCGGGTTCTTGATCTCATGCGCGATGCGGCGGGCTACGTCCCCCCAGGCCGCCATACGCTGGGCACTGACCAGATCGGTAACGTCGTCAAAGGCGACCACGTAACCTTCCAGCCTGCCGTCCTCGCCGCGTCGGGTCGCCATCCGGACCAGCAGGTTTTCCAACTGTCCCTTGCGGGTGACCTTGATTTCGTCCTGAATTGCTTCCTGGTTGCCTTCTTTCAGCGCTTCGAACAAAGGCAGGAACTCGGGCACGGCGATGCCGATAGCCAGTTGTTGCTCATGGCCTTTCCAGTCAAGCAAGCGCTCGGCCGAGCGGTTGACGAATGTCACCTGACCATCCGGATCCACCCCGACAACGCCCGAAGTCACCGAACTGAGCACCGAGTCGAACAGCCGGCGGCGGCTTTCGATCTGGCGGGTGTTTTCCAGCAGCGTACCCCGCTGCGCCTTCAATTGCCGGGTCATCTGGTTGAAATACCGCCCCAGCATGGCGATTTCGTCGTCGCTGGCCTCCTCGATGACCTGCACGTCCAGATCACCGGCCCCGACCCGCTGCGCGGCCGTGGTCAGACGACCAACCGGGCGCGAGAGCCGCTCGGCGAACCACATGCCCAGCGAAACGGCCGCCAAGATGAGGATTACCGCGAACCCCAGATACAGCAGCCCGAACTCGAACAGCACCCTGCCCCGTTCGTTTTCCAACTGTTGATAGAACTGCGCGGTTTCCTTGGTGTCATCCAAAAGGGTCAACAACTGGCCATCTACGGCGCGGCTGACATACAGGTAACGGTCCAGATAGGCGCGCAGCGGCACCAGAGCCCGGAATTCGTTGTTGGGCCAGTCCGCGATGATCAACAGCCCCTCGTCTCGGGCCTGCTCCAACTGCTCGGGTGTCGGCGGTTCGTAGTTGAACAGATAAGACCTGTCTCCGCGGGCCCGGATTTCGCCACTGCCGTCAATCACGTAGGCTTCGCGCAGTCCGCGCTGAATCTGTGCCTGCCCCTGGGCCAGCACCTCGCGCAGCTCGGCATCCGAGATGTAGAAGTCCAGCTTGCGTGCATTGTCCAGAAACCGCGCAAGAACCGAGGCATCCTGCGTCAGACCCTGTTCGTGCTCTTGTTCATAGGCCTCGGCCGCCGTCAGCGAAGATCCGACCACCTGCCTGACCCGGTCCGAGAACCATCCCTCAAGCCCGATATTCACGGTCAGACCGGCAAAAATTGCCACCGTCACCGTGGGCACCAGCGCCAACAGCGTGAACGCCCCGATCAGCCTCAGGTGTAGGCGAGAGCCCGCCGATTTAGCCCGGCGCGCCGCAATCAGATTGCCCAGCTGCCCCAGAACCAGGGCCGCAACGACCAGAATGTAAACAAGGTCTGCCAGCAGAATCAGCCGAAGCGTGGGCGCATTCGCACCCAGATCAAACGGCCCGATTACAAGGTAGGTCGCAAGGGTCAGGACCGGCCCCAACACAACCAGCCCCAAGGTGCCGAAATTGCGCAGTTTCCGGGACTTACGCCACCGATTCAGGGATAATGCCGGCCGTTTCTGTGCCCGGGATACCACCGTCTGCCCTCATCCTGATGTGCCGCTTTCGCGGCGTACCGCCATATGTCGTGGTCTTTTCCGGGACTGTGCCCGGATGCCACGGTTTGTGTGGCGAGATTACATCAGTTTGCGCCGACGTGTCACCTGAATATCGAGATCAGTGATTTTTTTGCGCAGCGTATTCCGATTTATCCCCAGCAAATCGGCACATTTTGCCTGATTTCCTCCGGTCGCATCCAGCGCGATTTCGATCAGCGGAGCCTCGACCTCGCGCAGAATGCGCTGGTACAGACCCGGTGGCGGCAGCATGTTTCCATGAAGGTCAAAGTAGCGCCGCAGATGCCGCGCAACCGACGAAGACAGCTTCTCTCGTTCGCTCCCGCTCAGCAGTGGTTCGGCCTCGGGCTGACTGCCCAAGACGGCCTCGACCTCGGACTTGGTGATTTCGTCGGATCGGCTTGTCAGGCTCAGCCGCCGGATAGCGTTTTCCAGTTGGCGCACGTTGCCGGGCCAGGAATACCGGCGCACAAGCTCGATCGCGTCAGGGCCCAACCGCCGCTTTGTGCCGTTTTCGCGTTCTTCGCGGGCCAGAAAATGCTCGGCCAGCAACAGGATGTCGTCGACCCGCTCGCGCAAGGCTGGCACATGGATGGTGGCACCGCAGAGGCGGTAATAAAGGTCCTGCCGCACCCGCCCGCTTTCCATCGCCTCGGTCAGGTCCGACTGGCTGGTCGCCATGAAGCGCGGAACGTGGTCGCCGGGCGTGTCCATCATCCGCACGATCCGGGCCTGGATTTCATCGTCCAGGTCTGCAATTTCGTCGATCAGCAAGGTACCGCCGCGCACCCGGGCCATGACCCGGGCCGGACCCTCCAGGTCGCGCAGGTCTGCTGCAGTAGCAGTCACAAAGGGCAGTGTCCGCCGGTCTGAGAAATCGTGAATTGCCCTCGCAATCAACGACTTGCCCGTGCCACTTTCACCGGAAATCATGACCGAAAGATCGGTGTTCATGACCCGGGCGACCAACCTGTACAGGGCTTGCATCACCGGAGTTCGACCGACCAATGGCAACTCGTCGGGGCGGTCTTCGGATGTGTCCGCGGGTTCGATCTGAACCCGCTGCTTGCGGTCCAACGCCCGGGCGGTGCGCTTCATCAGATCCGGCAGGTCGAACGGTTTGGGCAGATAGTCATAGGCATCCGCCTCGGCCGCCTGGATCGCCGTCATGATCGTGTTCTGGGCCGAGATCACGATCACCGGCAGGCCCGGCCGGTCCTGTGCGATCTTGGGCAGCATTTCCAGCCCGTTGCCATCGGGCATGACCACGTCCGAGATCACCACGTCGCCCTTGCCCTCGCCGACCCAGCGCATCAGCGTCGTCAGGGACGAGGTCGCATGCACCTTGCAGCCCGCCCGCGTTAGGGCCTGGGTCAGAACCGTCCGGATCGTTCTGTCATCATCTGCAACCAGTACCGTGCCATCCATCTGGTGTTCTCCTTGATTATTCTTTGTCCGGCCCTGCCTCGCGCGGCGCGCGGCGCAGCGACAGCCGGAAGACTGTCCGCCCCGGTACCGACTCGGCCGTGATCCAACCGTCGTGGTCGGACACGATCTTGCTGACCAGCGCCAAGCCAAGGCCGGTGCCGTTTTCCTTGCCGGAAACGAACGGGTCGAAAATATCGCCGCGGATGTCCTCGGGCAGGCCCGGGCCATCGTCGATGATCTCGATCTGCAGCGGCAACGAATGGCCCGAACCATCACTGCGCCGCAGACGGAAGGAATGTTCAAAATAGGTGTGCAGGCGGATCGTCCCGCCCTCGGGGCCGGCGGCCTCGGACGCGTTCTTGAGCAGGTTCAGAACCACCTGCAACAGCTGATCCGGGTCACCATAGGCCAGTGGCAGCGACGGGTCGTAGTCCTCGATGATGGTCATGTCCGCGCCAAAGCCCAGCAGCGCCGAGCGGCGCGCGCGGTCCAGAACGTCGTGGATATTGACCGGCTTGAACTCGGGCCGCGAGAGGTTTCCAAACTGCTCGACCTGCTCGAGCAGCTTCACGATCCGACGACTTTCTGCCACGATAAGATCCGTCAACTCAAGGTCTTGCGGGCCGATATTCATGCTCAGCAACTGTGCGGCACCGGTGATCCCGGCCAGCGGGTTCTTGATTTCATGGGCTAGCATCTCGGCCATGCCGATCGCCGACTGCGCCGCCGATTTGACCGTGTTGCCGCGAGTCATGCGGGTGGCCAGTTCGCGCGGCGAGACGATTATGATCATCGACCCCGGATGCCCCAGCAGAGGCGCGATCTGCAGCGCGCATTGCAGCGGCGCGCGATTGCCCGAACCCACATCCACGTCATTCACGAACAGTGGCGTGCCCTGCGCGCGGGCGCGCGTGAACGCCTCTTCCAGCGGCGCGTCCACGGCGATCTGGTCCCAGACCGGATGCCCGACCACCGATTTGCGTGAGGCGTTCAGGAACCCCTCACCCGAGGAATTGACGTCGGCGATGCGATCCTCGGGGTCGATGATGAAGGCGGGAACCGGTAGCGATGCCCAGATGACCTGATCCGAAATCATGCTGCCACCTCGGCATTTTCCGTCAAAGCGTCGCCGATCAGCCGCAGAACTTCGGCCGGATCGCGCGAGGTCAGGACAGCGCGGCGCAGCGACGCAGGCGTTCCGGCCTCGTCCATGTACCAGCCCAGATGCTTGCGTGCGACACGCAGCCCCAGATCGGTGCCATAGAACCCCAGCATCGCTTCGTAATGCGCCCGCACCATGTCGGCCAGATCGTCGCCCTCGGGAACCTCCGGTGCTGGCGTCCCCCACAGCTCGTGCGCGATCTGCGCAAGCAGCCACGGTTTGCCCTGCGCGCCGCGGCCCACCATGACGCCTTCCGCGCCCGACTGCTCCAGCGCTGTCTGCGCACGCCCGGGGCTGGTGATGTCGCCATTGGCCACGACCGGAATGCTGACGGCATCCTTGACGGCGCGGATCGCGGCCCAGTCCGCCTCGCCCTTGTAGAACTGACAGCGCGTGCGCCCGTGGATCGTCACCATCTGAATGCCGGCCTCCTGCGCCCGCCGCGCCACGTCCGGCGCGTTCAGCAGCGTGTCGTCCCACCCCAGCCGGGTCTTGAGCGTCACCGGCACCTCCACCGCGTCCACGACCGCCTCGATCAGGGTGAGGGCGTGATCGGGCGTCTTCAGCAGGGCCGAGCCGGAATAGCCGTTCGTCACCTTCTTGGCCGGGCAGCCCATGTTGATGTCGATCACCCGCGCGCCCCGGTCGGCAACCTGCCGCGCGGCCTCGGCCATCCAATAGGCTTCGCGCCCGGCCAGCTGTACGGCAGTGTTTTCCACATCCGCCGACAGCTCGGCTCGTTCGCGCACGCCGGGCTTGGCCTGCACCATCTCTTGGCTGGCGACCATCTCGCTGACCACCATCCCGGCGCCGAACCGCATGACGAGGTCGCGAAACGGCCGGTCGGTGATTCCGGCCATCGGCGCCAGCAGAACCGGCGGGGTCAAAGTTTTCTCGGCAATGCGCAGCGTCAACGTGCCTAATCCTTGAGCAATTGCGGTTTTCATATCGAATACGGGGCGTATGAACAACAAATCCGCGACCAACAAGCCCGCAAAATCATCATATGCCTATTTTTTAATCAGCTTACCGCGAGTGATTGCCTCTGCTTTCACCGCCGCCTAAACACGGAAGCCAAACGAAGGTCGGAAATTCAAACATGACAACCGCCGCCATCATCGTCGCCGCCGGGCGCGGCCTGCGCGCCGGAGGAGGCCAGCCCAAGCAGTGGCGCCCCTTGGCCGGGCGGCGTGTGGCCGACTGGACGATCGAACGGATCAAGGCGCAGGTCCCGCTGGTCGTGCTGGTCCTGTCCCCCGACGACCCCGAGGCCTGGACGGAATTCGCCGACAGCGGCCTGATCCTTGCGCCCGGCGGCGCCGACCGAGCCGAATCCGTGCGCAACGGGTTGCAGGCGCTGGCCGACCGCGGCGTCAGCAAGGTTCTGATCCATGACGTCGCCCGGCCCTGTGTCAGCGCGCGGGTCATTGGTGACGTGCTGGCGGCCCTCGACACCCACGCCGCTGCGGCGCCGGGGATGCCGGTCACCGATGCGCTGTGGACCGGGGCCGACGACCAAGTTACCGGCACCCGAGATCGCGCGGGCCTGTATGCCGCGCAGACGCCGCAGGGGTTCCGCTATGACGCCATCGTCGCCGCGCATGCGGTGCATCCCGGTGGGGCCGCCGATGATGTCGAGGTTGCCCGCGCCGCCGGGATCAACGTGGCCATCGTGCCGGGCGACGCGGACAATCTGAAAATCACACGGCCCGAGGATTTTGCCCGGGCCGAAAGGATATTGAGGTCAGACATGGATGTAAGGCTGGGCAACGGATATGATGTGCACCGGTTCGGGCCGGGCGATCACGTGATCCTGTGCGGCGTTGAGGTCCCGCATGATCGGGGGCTGCAGGGCCATTCCGACGCGGATGTGGGCATGCACGCCGTCACCGACGCGATCTATGGCGCGCTGGCGCAGGGCGATATCGGTCAGCACTTTCCCCCATCCGACCCACAGTGGAAAGGCGCCGCCAGCGAGATCTTTCTGCGCCATGCGGTGGATCTGGCCGCGCGCATGGGCTTTCGCATCTCGAACATCGACTGCACGCTGGTCTGCGAATACCCCAAGATCGGCCCGCACGCTGCGGCGATGCGGCAGAAAATGAGCGAAATCATGGGGTTGGAGGCCGACCGCGTGTCGATCAAGGCCACCACGTCCGAGCGGCTGGGCTTTACCGGCCGCAAGGAAGGCATCGCCGCTATCGCAACCGCCTGTCTGGTGAAACCATGACCCTGGCGCGCCTGATCGGAACCGTCGGCGGGATCGGTTACCTTCGCCCTGCCCCCGGCACCTGGGGTTCGCTGGCCGCCCTGCCTTTGGCCTTCGCGCTGCACCTGCTGGGCGGCTTCCCGCTGCTGGCCGTCGCAACCGTCGCCGTTTTTGCGGCCGGCACGTGGGCCACGGGCGTCATGACTGCCGGGCAGGACGATCACGACCCTTCAGAGATCGTCATCGACGAGGTCGCGGGCCAATTCATCGCCATCTGGGCCGTGTCTTATCCGGCCTGGGCGCATGACATCGCGGTCACCGCCCTGTGGCCGGGCTGGATCGCCGGGTTTTTGCTGTTCCGCTTGTTCGACATCACCAAGCCAGGCCCCGTCGGCTGGGCCGACCGTCGTGGCGACCCCTTGGGCGTGATGCTGGATGACGTGATCGCGGGCTTGTTCGCGGCCGTGGGCGTTCTGATCCTGGCCGGGATCTCACATGGAGTACTGGGCTTATGACCGTCGCCGAACTGCTCGACCGCGCCAAGGCGCTGAACGTCATGATCGCCACAGCAGAAAGTTGCACGGGCGGCATGGTCGCCGCCGCGCTGACCGACATTCCCGGCAGCTCGGCCGTGGTTGACCGAGGCTTCGTCACCTATACCAACGCCGCCAAGCAGGACATGCTGGGCGTGCGTGCCGAGACGCTGGAGGCCCATGGTGCCGTTTCTGAAGAGGTCGCCCGCGAGATGGCCGAGGGTGCGCTGGCGCATTCTCAGGCGCAGCTTGCTGTCTCGATCACCGGCATCGCGGGGCCCGGCGGGTCCGAGTTCAAGCCCGAGGGCCGGGTCTGTTTCGGCCTCGCCGTCACAGGCCGCCCCACCCTGACCGAAACCGTCGAGTTCGGCGCCGCGGGCCGCGCCAATGTCCGACACGCGGCGCGGGATCATGCGCTTAAGCTGCTGGAAAACGGCCTTTCCGAAGTCGCCTAAATTTTTGGCACCCGCCCGGACAAGGCGCACTTTTTGTCACCACTTGGAAAAAGGACGCCAAAACAGGCACCTTTTTCGCACCCTGCCTCTTTTTTCCTCGGCCGCCGTTCGGTTGAACCCTCGGCACGTCACTCACACCGCGCCCCTTGGCGCAGCTACAGGAAAGAGGAGAACGGCCCAATGAACGGAGCCGATACCGCCTGGATCATCGTCGCGACGGCGCTGGTCTTGTTCATGACCTTGCCGGGCCTCGCCCTGTTTTATGGCGGGCTGGTGCGCGCCCGCAACGTGCTGAGCGTTTTCATGCACTGTTTCGCGATCGCCTGCTTGATGAGCATCCTGTGGCTGGTCGCCGGGTATTCGATCGCCTTCGGTGACGGCGGCTCGGGCCTGTGGGGCGGGCTGGGCAAGGCGTTTCTGAAAGGCGTCGATGCCGACAGCCTGTCAGGCACCCTGCCCGAGGTGCTGTTCTTTGCCTTCCAGATGACCTTTGCCATCATCACTCCGGCTCTGATCGTCGGCGCCTATGTGGAGCGCGTGGGCTTTGGCTTCGTGTTGGTCTTCTCGGGCCTTTGGATGCTGCTGTGCTATGCGCCGGTGGTTCATTGGATCTGGGGCGGCGGCATCCTGACCGATGGCGGCATTCTGGGCGAGGTTGGCGTGCGCGATTTCGCCGGTGGCATCGTGGTGCACGAAACCGCCGGTCTGGCCGCTCTGATCATCGCGTGGGTCCTGGGGCCGCGCAGGAACCGCACCACCCCGCCGCACAACCCCGGATACGTCATGATCGGGGCCGCGATGCTGTGGGTCGGCTGGTTCGGCTTCAACGGCGGCTCGCAACTGGCCGCGGATGGCGGCGCGGCCATGGCGCTGACGGTCACGCATATCTCGGCCGCCACCGCATCGCTCAGCTGGGCGCTGTGGGAGCGGATCAAGTACGGCAAGGCCTCGCTGGTCGGTCTGGTCACCGGAACCATCGCGGGTCTGGCCTCGATCACGCCGGCCTCGGGCTATGTCGATCCGGTTCAGGCGCTGATCATCGGCGCGGTCGCCGGCATCCTGTGCCAAGAGGCGGTGAACGTGGTCCGCAACGTGCTGAACATCGACGATACGCTGGACGTGTTCGCCGTGCATGGCGTGGGCGGCATTTTCGGCACCATCATGATCGCCGTTTTCGGCCTGGGCGCCTGGACCGCGCAGCTGGGCGGGCTGGTGATCGTGGGTGTCTTTACGTCAGTTGTCACATTTGTGCTGATCAAGGTGGTTGCGCTTGTCACCCCGCTTCGCGTAGACGCCGAGACCGAGACGAACGGGCTCGACCTGTCGTTCCACGGCGAACGGGCCTATGACATGAGCAGCTAAGCCCACCTTGGCTGTCTCGACTGCCCATCCGGGCACCAAGCGGACCTCTTGCGAGGTCCGCTTTTCTTTTGCGCCAACCCCTCTCGACATCGGACCGGTCGGCAGGCTATCAGCCCGCAACGTCATTTCAGCACCGAGGTCCCGCCATGATCCCCAGTTCCTTTCCCGACAGCACGGAAATCGCCCGCCTGACCGCGCGGATGCTGCTGGAAATCAAGGCGGTGCATTTCAACGCGCGCGAGCCCTTCACGCTGGCCAGTGGCCTGCCCAGCCCCACCTATATCGATTGCCGCAAGTTGATCTCGTACCCGCGCATCCGGTCGACCCTGATGGACTTCCTGACGGTCACCGTCATGCGGAATGCCGGCTTCGAAGCCTTCGACAACATCGCCGGCGGTGAAACCGCGGGCATTCCCTTCGCCGCGATGGTGGCCGAGCGCATGGCCCTGCCGATGACCTATGTGCGCAAAAAACCCAAGGGCTATGGTCGCAACGCCCGGATCGAAGGGGCCATGACCGAAGGCCAGCGCGTGCTGCTGGTCGAGGACCTGACCACCGACGGCGGCTCGAAACTTTCCTTCGTGGACGCGATCCGCGAAACCGGCGCCACCTGCGGGCATACGGCGGTGATCTTCTACTATGGCATCTTCCCCGAAACCGAAAAGACGCTGGGCGATCATGGCGTGCAGTTGCACCACCTGTGCACCTGGTGGGATGTTCTGGCCGAGGCCAAGGCGCAAGGCACGTTCGACGCGGAAACGTTGGACGGGGTCGAAGCCTTCCTGAACGACCCGCGCGGCTGGCAGGACGCCAACAAGAGCTGACTGTCGAGCCATTGTTGCCGGCCAGGAAACACTGGCCGTCAGCCTGGCTGCCTATCCACAAGATGTTGACGAATGACCGATCCCTGCGGCAAGATGCAGGAGCGGAAGATATGCACAGCATATCCCCAGAAAACATACAATTTGCCCCGACTCACGGGGCCGCGATATGACCTTTGTCCCATGGGGACAGCGAGAGCAGCAATGAACGAGATCAGCAGTATCGAGCAGGCAGCGGCGCAGATTCAGAACGCCGAGACCATGCCGCATTCCATCGAGGCCGAACAGCAGCTTCTGGGCGCGATCCTGACCAACAACGACCTGTATGACCGGGTCGCCTCGATCATCGGGCCCGAGCATTTCTATGACCCGGTCCATGCCCGCATCTATGAGGTCGCCGCCGCGCGCATCGCCAAGAACGCGCTGGCATCGCCGGTGACGCTGAAATCCTTCATGGCCGAGGACGAGGGTTTGAAGGAACTCGGCGGCCCGGCCTATCTGGTCAAGCTGGCCGGGGCCTCGATCAGCGCCTTCGCCGTGCATGACTATGCCCAGATGATCTATGATCTGGCGATCCGGCGCGAACTGATCCGGCTTGGTCGCGACATCTCGGACAAGGCCGCGCGGGTCGAAGTGGCCAGTGAGCCCAAGGAACAGATCGTCGAGGCCGAGCAAAAGCTCTACAAGCTGTCCGAACAGGGCCAGACCGAACAGGGGTTCAAATCCTTCCTCAAGGCCGTGACCGAGGCGGTGAATGTCACCAACGAGGCCTATCAGCGCGGCGGCGGCATGGCCGGGATTGCGACCGGGCTGGTCGATCTGGACAAACAGCTGGGCGGGTTGCACCCGTCGGACCTGATCATCCTTGCCGGGCGTCCGTCGATGGGTAAGACCTCGCTGGCGACCAACATCGCGTTCAACGTGGCCAAAGCCTATAAGCGGGGTCAGCGCGCCGATGGCACCGAGGGTGCGGTGGACGGCGGCGTCGTCGGATTCTTCTCGCTGGAAATGAGCGCCGAGCAGCTGGCCGGACGGGTTCTGGCCGAGGCGTCCGAAATTTCCAGCCACAAGATCCGTCAAGGCGACATGACCGAGGACGAGTTCCGCCGTTTCGTCGATGCGGCCAAAGCGCTGGAAGCCTGTCCGCTTTACATCGACGACACACCGGCTCTACCGATCTCACAATTGGCGGCCCGGGCGCGGCGGCTCAAGCGGACGCATGGGCTGGACCTGCTGGTCATCGACTATCTGCAGCTGTGCCGCGGCATGTCCGACAACCGCGTGAACGAGATCGCCGAGATCTCGATGGGCATGAAGGCCATCGCGAAAGAGCTTAATATTCCCGTCATCGCCCTGTCGCAGTTGTCGCGTCAGGTGGAAAACCGCGACGACAAGCGCCCGCAGCTGTCCGACCTGCGCGAATCCGGCTCGATCGAGCAGGACGCCGACGTGGTGATGTTCGTGTTCCGCGAGGAATACTACAAAGAGCGCGAAAAGCCCGGCGATCACGAGCTGGAGAAGATGGAAGAGTGGAAGCAGGCGATGGAGCGCCTGCACGGCAAGGCCGAAGTCATCGTCGGCAAGCAGCGCCACGGCCCCATCGGCACGGTCGAGCTGTCCTTCGAGGCGCAGTTCACCCGATTTGGCAACCTTGTCAAACCCTGGCAGCAGGGTGGCCAGATCGAAGGCTACTAAGCCCATCAGGCCCGAATCCATGTGCCGCGGCCCAATGCGCCGGATGAACGATCTGGATCAGCCAACGGTTTTGGCCCGGATAGGCGGACAATGCTGGCAGGCTGTCTTGCCCGCGTTCAAGCCCGCACGGACCTGCGCAACCCGGCTACAAGCCGCCCATGGCAAGGACTTTACGCGCGTTTGCAGCGCATTCCCCCTTGACCTCGTGCGGCGCAATGTCATGAACGGGTCATGAGTACCGCACGTTTGACGATCAACCTTCATGCGCTGGCCAGTAACTGGCGGGCGCTGGACGCAAAAACCGATGTCGAGACCGGAGCCGTGGTCAAGGCCGACGCCTATGGTCTGGGCGCCGGACCAGTTGCCAACACGCTGGCCGAAGAAGGCGTCCGCAAGTTCTTTGTCGCCGTTGCCGAGGAAGGTGCAGCCGTCCGTCAGGCGATTGGCCCCGGCCCGCTGATCTGCGTCTTTTCAGGCCATATGGAGGGCGACGCCGACCTGTTGCGCGATCACGACCTTGTGCCGCTGATCAACTCGCCCGAGCAATTCCAACGCCACCTGCAGGCGCTGCCGGTCCATCCGTTCGGGATTCAGTTGGACAGTGGCATGAACCGCCTCGGGCTGGAGCCTTCCGACTGGGCCGCTCTGCGCAGCCGGACCGAGGCGCTGAACCCTGTCGTGGTCATGTCGCACCTAGCCTGTTCGGACGAACCGGACCATCCCATGAACCGGCAACAGCTGAAAACCTTCCGCGAGATGACCGATGGCGTATCGGCTCCGCGTTCGTTGGCGGCCACCGGTGGCCTGCTGCTGGGGCCCGAATTCCACTTTGATTTCTGTCGCCCCGGCATCGGCCTGTATGGCGGCTTGCCTTTTGCGGGCGCCAAACCTGTGGTCACCGTCGATCTGCCGGTGATACAGGTGCGCGATCTGGCAGTCGGAGAAACCGTCGGCTACGGCAACACGTGGAAGGCCCGACGCCCCTCGCGTATCGCAACCGTGGCAGCGGGCTATGCCGACGGGCTGCACCGCGCCATCGGTGGCGGCATCGACACGTTTGCCGGCGACCTGCCGTGCCCCGTCGTCGGACGCATCTCGATGGATCTGATCACCGTCGACGTGACAGACCTGCCGCACACACCCGAACGTCTGCGCATTCTGAACGGCCATCAGACGGTGGACGACCTGGCCGAGGCCGCGGGCACCATCGGGTACGAGATCCTGACCTCACTCGGCAACCGCTATTCGCGGGGCTATGTCGAATGAATCCACTCGCATGGCTTGGCGAACTGGGCCGCGCGGTCCTGAACCTGCTGGCGGCGTTCGGCCGCGTGGCGCTGTTTGCGTCGGATGCTCTGTCACACATCTTTCGACCGCCGTTCTACCCGCGTGAGCTGGGCATGGCCCTGCTGAACATCGGCTGGCTCTCGCTGCCGGTCGTAGGCCTGACGACCATTTTCACCGGCGGCGCGCTGGCGCTTCAGATCTACGCCGGCGGCGCGCGTTTCAACGCCGAGGCCGTCGTGCCCCAGATCGTGGCGATCGGCATGGTCCGCGAATTGGGCCCTGTCATGGTCGGCCTGATGATTGCGGCGCGCGTCACCTCGTCGATCGCCGCCGAGATCGCCACAATGAAGGTGACCGAGCAGATCGACGCCCTGGTCACCCTGTCGACCCACCCGATGAAATACCTGGCGGCCCCACGCGTTCTGGCCGCATTGATCACCGTGCCTGTTCTGGTTGCCGTGGGCGACATCATCGGCATTGCAGGCGGCTATGCCGTGGCGACGCAGAACCTCGGCTTCAACCCGGCGGCCTATCTGAAAAACACGGTCGATTTCCTCGAGCCGCTCGACATCCTGTCCTCGCTGGTCAAAGGGGCGGCGTTCGGCATGATCGCGGCCATCATGGGCTGCTATTTCGGCATGCATTCGGGACGCGGCGCGCAAGGCGTGGGCCGCGCAACCAAGGGCTCGGTCGAGGCCGCCGCAGTCCTGATCCTTGCCGCCAACTTCGTTCTCACGGGGGTGTTCTTCTCGCTATGATCCGAATGGAGAACGTACACAAGGCCTTCGGCGACAACCATGTTCTCAGGGGCATGAACCTCGAGATTGCCAAAGGCACGTCCATGGTGATCATCGGTGGTTCGGGCACCGGAAAATCCGTGGCGCTGAAATGCATCCTTGGCCTGATCAAACCCGACAGCGGCAAGATTTTTGTCGATGGGCAGGACGCCCGGACCGGCGACCGAGACGCCTTTCTGGCCAGGTTCGGTATGCTGTTTCAAGGCGCGGCCCTGTTTGACTCGCTGCCCGTCTGGCAGAACGTGGCCTTCCGCCTGCTGCGCGGCTCGCTGAAACGACCGACGGACGAGGCACGTGAAATCGCGATCGAGAAACTGCGCCGCGTGGGCCTGCGCGCCAAGGTGGCAGATCTGTATCCCTCCGAGCTGTCGGGCGGCATGCAGAAACGCGTGGGTCTGGCCCGCGCCATCGCCGCCGAGCCCGAGATCATCTTTTTCGACGAACCCACCACCGGCCTGGACCCGATTATGTCGGGCGTCATCAACGACCTGATCCGCGAGATCGTGACCGAAATGGGCGCCACCGCGATGACCATCACCCACGACATGAGCTCGGTCCGCGCGATTGCTGACAACGTGGCGATGCTGCATGACGGGGTGATCCAGTGGACCGGCCCGGTCAGCCAGATGGATTCCTCGGGTGATCCTTTCGTCGAGCAGTTCATCAGTGGGAGTGCCGAGGGACCGATCGAGGCGGTGCGGTAGGTCTATTCTACATCCATCCACAGTTTCGCTTTTTCTGAAACATCACCGGGCAACACCTCAGCCCGGCGTGTTTCCAAGTTCAGCAAAACACATTTAAACACAGCGATGAAAGCCGTTTCACCGTCCGCTACTTTTCTAAGCGTGTGGCGGAAAGTCATGGATTTCTTTCCAATTTCCAGAATTTCGCTCTCCATTTGGATCGCTTCGCCTGAACCAAGTTCCTGCCGGAAGTCGCTGTTGATATTCACCACTGCGAAGGAAAGCCGCCTACCGCTCCGCATATCGTCTGCCGTCAAGCCCATTTCGGCCTGCATGGCGAAAACGGAATCTGAACATGCTGCAAAATACCTGGATACATTCATGTGCCCAAGGAAATCGCAATCGGAAGGATCAACCACCGACTTGAACGCCAAATAGGCGGGCATAGAAATTATCTCCTTGCCGAATGACTTTACATGACTTCACTTGTACACGTTATCACATCATTCAGTCGAAGAAAGCGTCGTCCATAAACCCTACGATATAAGCATAATGACCCTCCGCCTCGCCACCCTCTCGCTGCTGATCCTCTACCCCATCGCGTGGTTCGCCCCACTGATGCGCGCGGGCCTGCTGCCGATCTTCGGCCTCAGCGAGATCAGCGTCATCACCGGCCTCCAATCCCTCTGGAAATCCGACATCTTCCTCGCGCTGGTCGTCACCGTCTTTGCCCTGTTTGCGCCGTACATCAAAACCATCGGAACCGCGCTGGTCCAATGGGACCTGCTGGACCCGCGTGTCCAACCCGCGCTGAACATCATGGGCAAGCTGGCCATGGCCGATATCTTCCTCATCGCGCTCTACATCACCTTGGCCAAGGGCATCTCATACGCAACGATCGAAACAGCGTGGGGCCTGTACCTTTTCACCGGCTGCATCCTTGCGTCGATCGCGCTGGGATACGTTACCGAAGTGAAACTTGGTTCACGAAACCTCCGGACCTGATTGATTGAAAACGCATTTCTGGCTATGATGGCCAGTATTCGAGCAGCCAAGTCATTTTTGTTTCAGGGTCCGACGCGGACCGTCTTGCACGTTTGATGGATACTCCGCCCGGGCCCGGTTTTGCCGGTTTCAAAAGGAGTAGGACTGCCATGGCCGCCCTCCATTCGATTTCAATTCATTTCCAGAACGTATTCCTGCGACTGACTTTTTTCCTGATCTGCGCCGCCGCCCTATTTGCCGTGTCCGCCACCATGCTTGCCGCCGTGAATGTCTGGCCTTGGCTGACGATGCAGGCTGGATTGGGCGGGCAGGACATTCCGAACGCCGGCGTCTACATCCAGATCGGCCTGACCGCTCTGGTTCTGATGCTTGCCTTCTATCTGCCCTCCAGCGCGCGCATGATGGCGTTGGAAAACGCGCATCGGAAGTTCTCGCTGCAGATGCAGGACGTGGTCGATGCCTACCAGATCGCACATGCGGCCGACCGCAGCGGTGTGTTCGCGCTGGCCTCGGAGTTTGACGCGGTCAAGGAACGCATGGCCTTCCTGCGTGATCACCCCGACCTGCAATCGCTGGAGCCCGAGATCCTGGAACTGGCTGCACAGATGAGCCAGGTCAGCCACGAACTGGCCGAAACCTATGGCGCGGCCAAAGTCGCCCGAGCGCGGGCGTTCCTGCAACAGCGGCAGGAAGAGATCGAACTGTTCCAGCAACGGATCGAAGACGCCCAGACCATACAGCATGAATTGCGCCAATGGACCCGCGACATCGAGATCGAGGAGTCCATCGCCAAGGCGCAACTGGCCCGCCTGCGCGAGGAATTGTTCGAGCTTTTGCCCGAGCTGTCAGCCCAGTTGCAGACACCGCCGGACGACAGCGACCCGACCGCATCGAGCGTCATCGCCATGCCCCCGCCCCGCGCCGCCGAATAGCCACTCACTCACCAGATGCGGCAGCATCAGCCGCGAAGGATGGCCCTCCCGGGCCTGACGCCGCGGCCCGTCAGTCCGGGTTGAACACCGGAAGGGCTTGAAGAACCGCGCAAGCTCGGGCACGAATTGCGCCATGGCAAAGACGACGACTTTCACCTGCTCGGCCTGTGGCGCCTCGCATTCCCGCTGGTCCGGCCGCTGCGACGGCTGTGGCGAGTGGAACACCATAGTTCAAGAGGCCCCATTGTCGGCAGGCCCGGCCAAGAAATCGCTGGGCGGCAAACGCGGCCAGGCCGTCACCCTGACAGACCTCTCCACCGAGGAGGCCCCGCCGCCCCGCACAGTCTGCGGTGTCGAAGAACTGGACCGTGTCCTGGGCGGCGGACTGGTCCCTGCCTCGGCCCTGCTGGTGGGCGGCGATCCGGGCATCGGCAAATCCACCCTGCTGTTGCAGGCCGCCGCGCGCTTTGCCCGGTCGGGCCTGAAAACCATCTATGTCTCGGGCGAGGAAGCCAGCGCCCAGGTTCGCATGCGCGCGCGCCGTCTGGGGCTCGAGGACGCGCCGGTGCAACTGGCGGCCGAGACCAACCTTCGCGACATTCTCACCACGCTCGAGGCCGAGAAACCCGGCCTTGCCATCATCGACTCGATCCAGACCATGTGGGCGGACAATGTCGATAGCGCACCGGGATCAGTCAGTCAGGTCCGCGCCGCCGCGCACGAGCTGACCAGCTTTGCCAAGCGCCACGGCGTGTCCATCATCATGGTCGGCCATGTCACCAAGGAAGGCCAGATCGCCGGCCCCCGCGTGGTCGAACACATGGTCGATACCGTCCTCTATTTCGAGGGCGAGCGCGGCCACCAATTCCGCATCCTGCGCGCGGTCAAGAACCGCTTTGGCCCCGCCGACGAGATCGGCGTGTTCGAGATGACGGGCAAGGGTCTGGTACAGGTCACCAACCCTTCGGCCCTGTTCCTGTCGGAACGCGGCACACCCAGCCCCGGCTCGGCGGTTTTCGCAGGCATCGAGGGCACGCGGCCGGTTCTGGTCGAACTGCAGGCGCTGGTCGCGCCCTCGCCCCATTCACAGCCCCGCCGCACGGTCGTCGGCTGGGACAGCGGACGGCTTGCGATGATCCTCGCCGTGCTCGAAGCGCGCTGCGGCATCCCCTTTGCCGGGCTCGACGTTTACCTGAACGTGGCCGGGGGCCTGAAGATCAGCGAGCCCGCAGCCGACCTCGCAGTGGCCGCCGCCCTGCTGAGCGCGCGCGAGGACACCGCCCTGCCCGCCGACACCGTGGTTTTCGGAGAAATCTCGCTATCCGGGGCACTTAGACCAGCGCCGCAGACCGAAAACAGGTTGAAAGAAGCGCAAAAACTTGGTTTCACAGCAGCAATTGCTCCGGCAGGCGGCAAAACCGGTACTGTGGCAGGTCTGACACTCACCCGACCCTCTGATTTGGTCGGGTTTGTTGGCGAAACCTTCGGAGCAGGTTAAAGTCGCGCCTCGAGGGGCAGAAAAAGAACAGGCGAGGGCCATGGAAGGTTTTACAATAATTGACGGGCTCGTTGCCCTGATCATCGTGCTGTCGGGGATTCTGGCCTATTCGCGCGGCTTCATGCGCGAGGTCATGGCCATTGCAGGTTGGGTTGCCGCCGCAGTTCTGGCCTTCATCTTTGCACCGCAAGCCGTGCCGCTGGTCAAGGAAATCCCGGTGGTCGGAGACTTCTTGCGTGACAGCTGCGAATTGTCGGTGATTACGGGCTTTGCCGCAGTGTTTGCCATTGCGCTGATCGTGGTCAGCATCTTCACCCCGTTGTTCTCGTCACTGGTACAGCGCTCGGCGCTGGGCGGGCTGGATCAGGCGCTGGGTTTCTTCTTCGGCATAGCGCGCGGCATTCTGCTGGTTGCCATCGCCTTCTTTGTCTACGACACCGTGATGACCGGCCAGTCCTACACGATCGTCGACGAAAGCCGCTCGGCCAAGGTATTCGAGCAGTTCAGCGACAGGATCGAAGAGCAGAACCCCGAGGCCGCCCTGGGTTGGGTGACCACCCAGTACGAAGAACTCGTTGCATCCTGCACAGCGGATTCTCAGGGCCAGTAACAGCTACCAGCCAAGCAAAACGAAGCAGCCCGGCGGCCAGCCGGGCTTGTTTTTTGCCAGAGGGTCAGACGAACCCTTCGCCCCCACAAACCGAGCAGCGGTTGGTTTTCAGGCCAAAGCATCCGTCACACCGGCTGAACTGAGGCTTGCCCAAGTGATCTCGACCCTTCAGGACTTCGCCTTTGCCATTGCATATCTGGCAAGGTGCACGTCCCATTCCGCGGCACCGATGGCACCGGCGCTTGACGTGCTCGTCCTTTTTCTGGCCCGGTCGTCCCTGCCACATACCTGTTTTGCCCTCGGTCAAATGCTGCCGGCATCATTCCACGCAGCGCGTTCAAAACACGGGAAACACTCATGTTCGCGGCCCCATCAAACCAGAAACCCGGCCTGCGGCAAAACGAATTATGATCCTTTGGTGACATGGGGGGCATTAGGCATTATGTGAGGGCCAACTCGCCATGGAATCGGAGCTGCCTGTCTTGCATAGCCCGCAGATGCCCCCCGCCCACCCGTTCGATGATGACAAGCTCCGCGAGGAATGCGGGATTTTCGGGGTCGTCGGCGTCAAGGATGCCGCCAATTTCGTTGCTCTTGGTCTGCATGCCCTGCAGCACCGCGGGCAGGAAGCCGGCGGGATCGTCACCCATGATCCTGAACTCGGCTTCAACTCGGCCCGTCGATTTGGCTATGTGCGCGACAATTTCACCTCGTCCGACGTGATGGAAAGCCTGCCCGGGCCGATCGGGATCGGCCATGTGCGCTATTCCACGGCCGGGTCCAAGGGCCAGACCGCCATCCGTGACGTACAGCCATTCTTCGGCGAGTTTTCGATGGGCGGCGCCGCGATTGCGCACAATGGCAACATCACGAACGCCAACGCCCTGCGGCGCGAGCTGATCGAGCGCGGCTCGATCTTCCAAAGCTCGTCCGACAGCGAATGCATCATCCACCTGATGGCGCGCTCGCTACAGCGCAACATCCCGGAACGGATGGAAGACGCACTGCGCCGGGTCGAGGGCGCCTTCTCGGTGGTCGCCATGACCCGGACGAAGCTGATCGGCGTCCGCGATCCTCTGGGTGTGCGCCCGCTGGTATTGGGCAAAATCGGCGATGGCTGGTGCCTGGCCTCGGAGACTTGTGCCCTGGACATCATCGGTGCCGAATTCCTGCGCGAGATCGAGCCCGGTGAAATGGTTGTGATCAATGCCCAGAACGGTGTTGAGAGCCACTTCCCGTTCCGCCGGCAACCCAGCAAGTTCTGTATCTTCGAGCATGTCTACTTCTCGCGCCCAGACTCGATTCTGGGTGGACGCTCGGTCTATGAGACACGCGAAGCCATCGGGCGCGAGCTGGCCAAGGAAAGCCCCGTCGAGGCGGATCTGGTCTGCCCCGTGCCCGACAGCGGCACGCCCGCGGCCATTGGCTACTCGCTGGAGTCGGGCATCCCCTATGCGATGGGGATCATCCGCAACCAATACATGGGCCGCACCTTCATCGAACCCACCGAACAGATCCGCAACATGGGCGTGCGGCTCAAGCTGAACGTGAACCGCGCCCTGATCGAGGGCAAGCGGGTGATACTGGTCGACGACTCGGTCGTGCGCGGCACGACCAGCCGCAAGATCAAGGAAATGATCCTGGATGCCGGCGCGAAAGAGGTGCATTTCCGCATCGCCTCGCCGCCCACGGCCTGGCCCTGTTTCTACGGCGTGGACACCCCACAGCGCGAAAAGCTGCTGGCCGCCACGATGACCGAGGAAGAAATGACCAAGCATCTGGCGGTCGACAGCCTCAAGTTCATCTCGCTGGACGGGCTGTACCGGGCGGTCGGCGAATCGCAGGGCCGCAGCAAGGACTGCCCGCAATACTGCGATGCATGCTTCTCGGGCGAGTATCCCGTCACTCCGGCGGACATGGTTGAACAAGGGTTCAAGATGCAACCGGCGGCCGAATAAGGCCGGAATTCAGAGACTTCTCAAAGGGGCCGCAGGGCCCCTTTTTTCATGGGCCGGATCGGCGTGGCGAAACATGGCCGAAACCTGCTGCATCGGCTTTTCCTTCCCCTTTGGCTCTGCTAGCCAACCGGCTGCTCACTCACGCAATCACACGGAGGCCGGGCCACCGGGCCGGCCAGTTCACATGGCAAATCCCAGAGTCGACAGCGCGGCCACCCAAAAGGGCGCGCTCAGCAAGAATGGTACGACCGTCTTGGGCGTCTTTGGCCCGCAGAACGACATGCGCGCCCTGATGCGCTCATCGTCTGGACGGGTGAAAGAGGTCAAGACAGGCAGCCGCTTTGGTTCGGGCACGATCGTGGCCATCGACAAAGACGGCATCATGCTGCGACAAAGCGGCCGGACCCAGCGCATCGCCATCCCCGGAAGCTGATCCGGGCTTGACGGGCTGCGCGCTTGGGTTCAAACCCCGCGCATGACCGATCAGATCAAAATCGCACTTGTCACCGGCGCGTCGCGCGGCCTTGGTGCCGCTCTGGCCGAGGCGCTGGCGCCCGAGTATCACATCGTCGCCGTTGCCCGCACCACCGGCGGGCTGGAAGACCTGGATGACCGCATCAAGGCCAAAGGGGGCGCGGCCACCCTGGCGCCGATGGACATCGCCGACCCCAATGCCATGGCCACGCTGTGCCGGGGCATCCATGACCGCTGGGGCAAGCTGGACCTGTGGCTGCATACGGCCATCCACACCGCACCGCTGACGCCCGCAAATTTCATCGACCCCAAGGATTGGCAAAAGTCCGTGGACGTGAACGCCTCGGCAACTTCGGTGCTGATCCCCTATGTCGCGCCCTTGCTGGGTGAGGCTGGACAGGCCGTATTCTTTGACGACCCGCGTGCCGGCGAGAAGTTCTGCGCCACCTACGGCGCAACCAAGGCCGCGCAGATCGCCATGGCGCGCAGCTGGGCCGCCGAAACCGTGCGCACCGGGCCGAAGGTTCATGTGTTGCAGCCCAGGCCGATGGCCACAGCCCTGCGCGCGCGTTTCTTCCCCGGTGAGGACCGCTCGAAGCTGGCCAGCCCCTCGGACGAGGCAGCGCGCCTGCTGTCCATGCTGGGCTGAGACCTTTCGGTCAGATCGACGGGAAAGATGTTGCGGCGCCCCAAGCGGGCGCCGTTTTCATTCGATGTGAACGCCCTTTCGGCCCGCCAGATCGACAAAGAACTGCCACGCCACGCGGCCCGAACGCGCGCCGCGCGTGGCCTGCCATTCGATCGCCTCGGCCCGCAGAACGTCGGCATCGACGCTGACGCCATAAGCCGCGCAATACCGGTCGATCATCGCAAGGTATTCGTCCTGATCGCAGGGGTGGAACCCCAGCCACAGGCCGAACCGGTCGGACAGCGAAACCTTTTCCTCGACCGCCTCGGACGGGTTGATCGCGCTTGAGCGTTCGTTCTCGATCATGTCGCGCGGCATCAGGTGGCGGCGGTTCGACGTGGCATAGAACACCACGTTTTCGGGCCGGCCCTCGATCCCGCCATCCAACACGGCCTTCAGCGACTTGTAGTGCTGGTCGTCATGGCTGAACGACAGGTCATCACAGAACAGGATGAACCGGTAAGGTGCGGCGCGCAGGTGGTTCAGCAACCGCGCGACCGAGCCCATGTCCTCGCGCTGCAGCTCAACCAGCTTCAGGTCGGGAAACTCGGGCTGAAGGGTGCCGTGCACCGCCTTGACCAAGCTGGACTTGCCCATGCCGCGGGCACCCCACAACAGCGCGTTGTTGGACTTGTACCCGGCAGCGAAGCGGCGCGTGTTGTCCAGCAGCGTATCGCGCGACCGGTTGATGCCCACTAGCAGATCCAGATCGACGCGGTTGACATTGTGCACCGGCTCAAGCCGGTCGGGCCCGATGTGCCAGACAAAGGCGGGCGCGACCGAGAAATCGGGCGCGGCCAACGGCGCCGGGGCCATGCGCTCCAAGGCGTCGGCGATGCGGTTCAGGGCTTGGTCGTCCATGGGTCCTCCGAAGTCTTGCGGCCGATTTCAACCACGTTCACGGGCCGCCAACAAGACCCGCATGAAGAAAGGGCGCACCCGCCAAGGCACGCCCTTCCCCATTTACTGCTCGGGTTTATTTGCCGTCTTCTGCGTCAAACTCGTCCATCATCGCATCATCGGCGGCTTCTTCATCGTCATAGTAGCCTTCGGCCCGCAGCTGTTCTTCGCGCTTTCTCTCGACCCGGGCCACTAGGAAGATCGAAATCTCGTACAGGCCATAGACCACGACGAACAGGATGATCTGGGTGATCACGTCCGGCGGGGTCACGATGGCGGCCAGAACCAGAATGCCCACCACGGCATATTTGCGCACCGCGCCCAAACCTTCGGCGCTGACCAGCCCGGCCTTGCCCATCAGGGTCAACAGAACCGGCAGCTGGAAACACAGGCCAAAGGCCACGATGAACTTGATCGTCAGGTTCAGGTATTCCTGTGCCGAACCCTGGAAAACCACGCTCAGCGGCGCAGTGGCACCATCCGCTAAGGCCTCACCCTCGGCCCCGAATTGCTGGAACCCAAGGAAGAAGTCATAGGCCAGCGGCGTGACCACGTAAAAGGCAAAGCTCGCGCCCAGCAGGAACATGAAGGGCGAGGCCAGCAGGAACGGCAGGAAGGCGTTCTTCTCGGATCGATAGAGCCCCGGCGCCACGAACCGCCACATCTGCATACCGATATACGGAAAGGCCAGAATGAACCCACCCAAGAGCGAGACCTTGATCGCCACGAAGAAGCCCTCCTGCGGCGAAATGAAGATCAGGTCGCAGTCCTGTCCCCGCTCGGACAGAACATCGCACAGGGGCTGGGTCAGAAAGTTGAAGATCGGCGTGGCTACCGTGAAACAGATGATCATACCGATCAAAA
The DNA here is from genome assembly GCF_025141855.1 of Ruegeria sp. B32. Lineage (NCBI taxonomy): Bacteria > Pseudomonadati > Pseudomonadota > Alphaproteobacteria > Rhodobacterales > Roseobacteraceae > Ruegeria > Ruegeria sp. B32. Next base: position 1,845,236 of record NZ_CP081106.1, read on the forward strand.
ATGCCACGACGCTGTGGATCAGCCGCGTGCGCAGCTCGGCCAGATGCTCGATCAGGGGGGCCGAGGTATCTTCGATCTCGTCGGTCTTGCTCATGTCTTGCCTTCGGTTCTCAGCGCGGCTTCGGCCTCTTCGGCCTTGGCCAGGGCCTCGGCGGCTTCTTTCGCTTTGCGCTCGGCAGCCGCACGGGCGGTTGAGGCCTGGATCTTCTTGGCCTGCTCGGCGCGCTCAGCGGCCAGTTTGCCGGTTTCGCTGTCGGGGTCGAACTTGGTCGGGTCCATGCTCTTGGCCATGTCCTGGGCCGCCTGCTTGACGCCGTCCATCGCACTGCCCACCGGGTTGGTGGCCGCGTCCAGTCCTTTCTTTATGTCATTCACGCCCGCCTGGTCGGCCGCCTCGTTCATGGCGCTTGAGAACTCGCGCGCCATGCCGCGGGCCTTGCCGACGAACCGTCCGACATTGCGGAACAGAACCGGCAGGTCCTTGGGCCCCACGACGATCAGGGCAACGATGCCGATGACCAGAAGCTCGGTCCAGCCCAGATCAAACATGGGCGATTAGACCTTGTCTTTGTCGGACTCGGGCGTGACATCCTTGGCCAGCTCGGACGCGTCCTGTTCGATCTCTTCGGTACCGTCCTTGACGCCTTTCTTGAATGCGGTGATGCCCTTGCCCACTTCACCCATCAACGAGCTGATCTTGCCGCGGCCGAACAGCACCAGCACCACGACGGCGATCAGCAGCAGGCCGGGAAGGCCGATATTGTTGAGCATGTCTCTTCTCCTTCTACGTCGGCGCGCCGCGCCGGGAATGTGATCTGGAAGCCTGTCTACGCCCACCGGGCCGTCGAAAAAAGTGACGCATGTCAAATCCGCGTTCAATTCCGTGCTGCTCACGTGGTTTTTGCAGGCTGGCAATTTCCAACTGACAGGTTTATGTCAGTTGTAGGCGACTAGGAACAGGGCATCGAAACCTGGTCAACGGAGACTCACATGACCCATGTTGCTGAAATCGTCACCTTCACCCTCGCTGATGGCACCACGCCGGAAGAGTTCGTCAGGCTCAGCCAGACGACCGAGGCCTTCGTGCGCGCGGCCCCGGGCTTTGCCCACCGACAGCTGAGCCTGGGCGAGGATGGCAGCTGGACCGATTATGTCATCTGGACCGACATGAAGGCCGCTCAGGACGCCGCCGCGCAGTTCCCGCAGCAGGATTTTGCCGCCGGTCTGATGGCGGCCATCGACCCCGCCAGCATCCAGATGCGTCACGAGAAAGTGCTATGGAACATGACCGCCTGATCGCGGTCCGGACGGCGTGTCATGCGCCGCACTGACCGCCTGTTCGACATCATCCAGATCCTGCGCGACGGCAAACTGCACCGCGCGCAGGACATCGCGGACCGGCTCGAGGTTTCGGTCCGCACCATCTATCGCGACATGGACACGCTGGTGGCGTCGGGCGTCCCGGTCGAGGGCGAACGCGGCGTGGGGTACATGGTGCGCGAGCAGATCACCCTGCCCCCGCTGAACCTCACCCCGGCCGAGCTTGAGGCCCTGAACCTCGGCATGGCGATCGTGGCCGAGGCCGCCGACCCCGACCTGAAGGCCGCCGCCGAGGCGCTGGCCGCCAAGATCGACGCGGTACTGCCCACCCAGGTGGTGGCCGAGGCCGATGCCTGGAAATTCGCCGTCTACCCCTTTGCCGATGCAGCGCGCGGGCTGGCGCATATGGCGCCGATCCGGGCGGCCATCAAATCGCGCCAGAAACTGCGACTGACCTACCGGCGCATCGACGGAACCCTGACCGAACGCACGATCCGCCCCCTGCACATGGAATACTGGGGCCGGGTCTGGACCCTGACCGCCTGGTGCGAGCTGCGCGACGCCTTCCGCGTGTTCCGCATCGACCTGATCGAAAGCGTCACGCCCCTGCCCGAGATCTTTGCCGACGAGCCCGGAAAGCGGCTGGCTGACTACAACCCGACCGACTGATCCCGTTTTTCACCCAAGGCCACTTGGAACGGCGCTCAGACCCTCAGCGCAGATAGGTTTCGGGGTCGACGGACTCGAACCCTTTGCGCACTTCGAAATGCACATAGGCGTTCTCACCCCCGCGCAGCTTGGCAATGCTTTGGCCGCGGCTGACCCGGTCGCCTTTCTTGACCGAGATGTTCTCAACATTCGCGTAGACCGTCAGCAAATCGTTGGTGTGCTTGACGACGATGATCGGGATCTGATCCGCATCCGCCGTAATGGCCGCCACGGTACCGGCTTCGGCCGCCTTGACCGATGCGCCGGGCGAACCGGCGATGTCGATCCCTTCGTTCTTGCCCTTGGCATACGGGCGAATGATCTTGCCAGTTACCGGCAGAGCCAAGGCTGACGAGCTGGAATTCGTCGGGGCCTCGGCCGTCACGTCCGGAGCGGGCGTCAACGGCGCAACTTTTTCGTCCGGCAGCGGCTGCGTTGCACTGGGCGGCGTCGGGGTGGGCGATCCCTGCCCCGGTTCAGTGGTCGCCGTGGGCGCTGCGGCGGCAGCCTGGCGCGGTGCAGCCTGATTCTTGACGGGGATCAGCAGAAACTGACCTTCGCGCACGGCGAAGTCCGAACCCAAACCGTTCCATTCAGCCAGCGCATCGACCGGAACCTGATACAGGCGCGAAATGGTATAGGCCGTCTCACCCCGCTTGACCTTGTGCCGGATCGGCTCGTCCGTCGAGGTGACGGGCGCCGGTTTGGCCGGCTCAAGGTTCGTGACCCGCACGCCGCCCGTATCCGGCGCCTGATCAATCGCGGTCGTGGCGATCGAGGCGATATCGACATTCCCCGCTCCGGCGCCGACGGACCGTGGCAAGGCCAGTACTTCGCCCTCGCGCAGCTGGTCGGTGGGCTTGAGACCGTTGAACCGGGCCAGCTCGGCCTCGGGCAGACCAACCCGCGCAGCCACGGCGGCGACGTTGTCACCCCGTTGCGCGACGGCAACCTGATATGTCGGATAGGTGATCACGCCACGGCTGTCCGGCGCCGGCCGGTTCGTGGTGGCTGATTGTGCGGCCGGAGTGGTCGAAAAACCGCCGACCTGACCGCGCAGGTCGTAATCCAGCGGGCCTTCGCAACCGGCAAGCACCAGCGCGGCAACCATCGCCGTTGTTCCACGACCCAAGACTGACTTGGAAACTGCTCTCATATCACTGTCCTCAACACCTGCCCCTGTTTGCCGGGGTTCTGGCGCCCAATTCCTAAACCTACGTTACGCCTCGTCCTTTCCAAGCCCTTCCAGCAAGGGCACGAACCGAACAGGCAACAGTTCGTCATATTCCAGCCCGGTCTCGGTTCTGGTGACCCGTATCAGGGTCTGAACCGCATCCGACTGCCCAACGGGCAAGACCATGATACCGCCGATTTTGAGCTGCGCCAAGAGCGGGCCCGGCGGGTCCTCGGCCGCGGCGGTGACGATGATGCGGTCAAAAGGAGCCTGTTCGGGCAACCCGAAAGATCCATCCGACAGCATCGCCGTGATATTCGTCAGCCCCAACTCTCGAAACAGCTCTCCGGTTTCGCGTACCAGACGCTTGTGGCGTTCCACGGTGTAGACCCGCCGCGCCAGCTTGGACAGCACCGCAGCCTGATACCCCGAACCCGTCCCCACCTCGAGCACCTTGTCGCGCGGCGTGACCTGCAGCGCCTGCGTCATCAGACCTACGACCGAGGGCTGGCTGATCGTCTGGCCGCATGCAATCGGCAGCGGCGTGTCCTCGTAGGCACGCTCGGCGAACAGGCCGCGCACGAACTTGCCGCGGTCGATCTGCTCCATCGCGTCCAGAACACGCGCATCCGTCACCCCGCGAGACCGCAGGGCGAACAGGAACTGCATCTTGGTTTCGGGGTCCAGTCCGGTCATTCGATCGTCTTCAACGCCTCCAGCGCATCATCGGCGGTCAGGTCGGCCCGCATCGGCGTGACCGAGATATAGCCGTCCAGGTTCGCCGCAGCATCCGTTCCCGGAGTCGTCGGGTTGTGCTGATAGCCCCCCTTGATCCACAGGAAACGGCGGCCCGAGGGCGAGCTGTGCGGTTCCACCCCAAAATGCGTGTCGCGTCGGAATCCCTGACGCACGACGCGGGTACCAAGAACTTCATCGGCAGGCACCGGAGGGAAATTCACGTTGTAAAACAGGCGGTAGTCTTCCTGCGCGGGCGGATCGGCCTCAAGGATGCGTCGTACCAGGTCCGCTCCGAACCGTGTGGCGGCCTCGAACGGGTCGTCCAGCCCAAGATTGCGCGGGCCAAAGTACTGCGACAAGGCGATCGCCGGAATGCCCTGAAGTGCGGCCTCCATCGCGCCGCCGATCGTGCCTGAGTACAAAGTGTTCTCGGCCGAATTGTTGCCCCGGTTCACGCCTGAAAGAACCAGATCAGGTCGCGCGTCCTTCATCACGTCATGAAGCCCGGCCAGTACGCAATCGGCCGGCGACCCTTCGGCCGCGTAACGACGCTCGCCCAGTTTGGCCACCATCATGGGATGGGTATAGCTGATGCAATGCCCGACCCCTGACTGTTCGAAAGCCGGAGCCACGATCCAGACCTCACCATCCGGGCCGGCCACATCCGCAGCAATCGCCTCGAGCGCGATCAGGCCTGGGGCGTTGATCCCGTCGTCATTTGTCAGAAGTATGCGCATTGCCTGCCTTTGCCCCAGCGTTTCGCCCTTGATAGACGGCCCCAAAGGATGCGGCAAGCGATGCCCCGGCGCATTCTGCGGCATTCGCGCACCACTCGCCGGGAAATCGACCGGTTGCGGCGTCTAGGCTGGAAAAACGAAGCAGCGATCCCGCCGGATGGTCAACCACATCACCCGGCCCGGATTGGGCACGAACACGTTCGGAACGGTCGCCTTGAGGATCGAGCCGTCATAGTCCATCCGAAACTCGATCAGGCTTTCGTTGCCCAGAAAGCGAGCGCGCTCGACCACGCCGCGGGCCGCAACACCATCGGTCGCCGTCGGCAGCGGTCCCTTGCCATTGCGATCAAAGTCCAGCCGCACATGCTGAGGGCGGAAAACGATTTCGACGTCCGTGCCATCGGGAACGCCCGGCGCCAGGAATTGACCAAATGGCGTTTGCGCCAATGCTCCATTCACCTGGGACTGCAACACATTGACATCACTAAAAAATGCCACGGCAGCCTTGTCTACGGGTCGGGTGTAGACATTGTAGGGCGCGCCCTGCTGCACGATCTTGCCGCGGCGCATCAGTGCAATCTCGTCGGCCATGCGCATCGCTTCTTCGGGCTCGTGCGTGACCAGCAGCACGGCGGCGTCCTCTTCCTTCAGGATGGCGAGGGTCTCGTCGCGGATGCCGTCGCGCAGACGGTTGTCGAGGCCGGAAAACGGCTCGTCCATCAGCATGATCCGCGGACGCGGCGCCAACGCTCGGGCCAGCGCGACCCGCTGCTGCTCGCCCCCTGACAGTTGATGCGGAAACCCGTCGATATGGCGGATCAGGTCGACCTTTCTCAGCAACTCTTCGACACGTTCCCGTTTTTGCTCTTTGGCCCCCTTCAGGCCAAAAGCCACGTTGTCGGCCACGCTGAGGTGCGGAAACAAAGCGAAATCCTGGAACATCAGTCCGATCTCGCGACGTTCCGGCGGCACCCTGAACACCGTGTCACAGACCAACTTGCCATCGACGTAGATTTCGCCCGAGTCCTGCATTTCGACGCCGGCAATCATCCGCAACGTAGTGGATTTGCCGCAGCCCGACGGGCCCAGCAGACAGGTCACCTGCCCCGCCTGAACGGTCAGCGAGACATCATCCACCACCGTGCGCCCGCCGAACCGACAGACCAGATTGCGGATTTCCAATCGCGGAGGAGCTGTGTTGATTGCCACCGACGGACCCCAATTGCCTTTTTCCGATCAAATTCATCGGGCTTGCGCCGGGATAACAACCCCGCCCATCGGGCGCAAGAGAGGCCTAGGCCAGCAGCTCGAACGACACTCCCGCGCGGACCTTGCCGTTGACCTGAAGCTCAAGCCGATGCGGCCCCGGAACCAGCCGAAACGTGGTCGCGTCGCCCTTGAGTTTGTGCCGCTTGTTCAGCCGCAGGCAGCCATCTGAAAGATTGGCTTGCTTGAGCTTGTGAACCTTGGGGGAGATTTTCCCGCCAGGTCGCTGAAAATGAACGATATAGTCAATCAAGACCGGATGATCATCGGGGCCTGAAACCGAGACGGCAAACTCCAGAACCCCGCCGATGCGGGCCTCACCAATCACCGCAACGCCCACCTCCAGCGGGGCGTCCGGATCATAGCCCAGCAGCGCCAACGCCCCGCCATGGCCGGACTTGACCAGCCCGCGCAGCGCATGTGCGGTGATCCACCGCATCTCGCCGGCCTCCTGCGCACCCGAGGCATGCCACGCCTTCAGGCGGTCCAGCGCCAGGTCAGGGTCTTTCTTTGTGATGTCGTTGAGATGGTTCGCCACCGACCGCGTGACATAGCGCGTCGGATCCGAGTGCAACCGATCCAGCAGCGGCAACGGGTCCGTCAGGTCCAGCCCGACCGCCTGCCCCCAAGGCAGCCGTGGGCGCGTGCCTTCGGAGACCAGCCGCCGGACGTGATAGCTGGAATGTCCGCACCAGTCCTGCATCCGGTCCAGCACCAGATCGGGATGGCTGTTCAGAAAGGGCCGGATCGCCCATTCCATCGAAAATCGCTGAGTGATCTCTGCAAGCACATCCAGCGCCACGTCGGGATGGTCCGCGCCGACCTGCGCCACCCACTCGCCCAATGGGGCAAAGATGAAGTCACCGAAATCGTCATCACTCAGGGACGGGTCCAGAGGCGGCGGCAAGGCCCGCAGGATCACCGGGGCCACGTCGGGCAGCGCGCCGGGAAAGGCCGTCTGCAAACAATCGGCAATCCACGCGATCCGCTGCTTCAGCTCTAGCTCCGGCAGGCGCGACATGACCCGCGCTTGGAACGCCTCTCCGTCAAACCCGGGGTCGGCCTGCGCGAACAGGCCGGCCATGTAACGGGTCTTTTCCGCGTTGAACAGCTGATCCTTCAGCGAAAACCCCTGCGCCACGGTCACATCGTCAGGTTGGTCGCGCCGCCATCCAGCAGGATGTTCTGCCCCACGATGAACCCGGCATGTTGCGAGCACAGAAACGCGCAGGTCGCGCCGAATTCCAGCCGCGTGCCATAGCGCCGCGCTGGAATGGTCGCCGCGCGCTCGGCCCGTGCCTCGTCCAGCGAGATGCCCTTCTGCGCCGAAACCCCGGCATCTAGCGAGTCCGCCCTGTCGGTGGCATGAATGCCGGGCAATAGGTTGTTGATGGTCACGCCGTAGGGCGCCACCTGCCGCGCGGTTCCGGCCACATAGCCGGTCAGCCCGGTACGCGCCGCGTTCGACAGGCCCAGCACCGCGATCGGCGCCCGCACGGATTGCGAGGTGATGTTGACCACCCGGCCCCAACCCTTGTCCATCATCGACGGCAACAGCGCCTTCATGAAGGCTATCGGCGTCAGCATGTTGGCATCCAGCGCCTTGATGAAATCCTCGCGATCCCAGTCGGACCACAGGCCCGGCGGCGGACCACCGGCGTTTGTCACAAGGATATCAACGCCCTGCGCGGCCTCAATCACCTGCGCCTGGCCTTCGGGCGTGGTCACGTCGCAAGCCACGGTCTGCACCTCGACGCCATGTTCGGCGCGCAACCGGTCGGCCTGCGCCTCCAGCGCGTCAGGCCCACGTGCGTTCATCACCAAATCGACACCCTCGGCGGCCAGCGCCTCGGCGCAGCCCAGCCCCAAGCCCTTACTGCTGGCACAGACCAGCGCGCGTTTTCCTTGTAGTCCCAGATCCATGTGATCCCCCCTGTCAGTTGTTACCCGCATGTCTAGCACCGGCCAGACAGGGAAGACCAGATTGGCGTCGGCAAATCAGTAGAAGAACTCTTCCCGCACGATCTTGCCGTTGACCACGTGATAGACTCCGACCTCGCGCATGTCGAAAGCTTCACCGCTTTCCTTCACCTTGCCCTGCACTTCAAAAATCACGGCAAAGCTGTTTTCACCATGCAGGAACGGGTCGCTGACTGACGCGCCCGAAACCTCGTGCGCGCTTTCCCACCAATCATGCTTGCCGCGGATGCCTTCAATGCCGTGGGTCTCGCGGCCCATGCCCTGCATGTCCATCGCCTCGACCGAGACGGCATCGGCTGCATACAACTTCTCCAGATTCTCCTTGGCGCGGTTTTCGCGGCAACCTGCCACCAGTTCCTGGGCGATTTCTTTCAAATTCATTGATCCACTCCACTATTTGTTCACTATATGTTCTTATTGGCATATCCACCCGATTCGAACCACCCCCTTTGTCTTGCCTCGACAGGATTCCCCGCCTATACGCGCCTTCATGCTTGATACCGCCTCGAACCAACCCACCCTGCCGCCCGAGATCGCACGGCGCCGGACCTTTGCCATCATCTCGCACCCGGATGCGGGCAAGACGACCCTGACCGAAAAGTTCCTTCTGTATGGGGGTGCTATCCAGATGGCCGGACAGGTGCGCGCCAAGGGCGAGGCACGGCGTACGCGCTCGGACTTCATGCAAATGGAAAAGGACCGGGGGATCTCGGTCTCGGCCTCGGCCATGTCGTTTGACTATGGCCCCTACCGGTTCAACCTGGTGGACACGCCCGGCCACTCGGACTTTTCCGAAGACACCTATCGCACGCTGACCGCCGTTGACGCCGCGGTTATGGTGATCGACGGGGCAAAGGGCGTGGAAAGCCAGACGCAAAAGCTGTTCGAGGTCTGCCGCTTGCGCGACCTGCCGATCCTGACCTTCTGTAACAAGATGGACCGTGAGAGCCGCGATACGTTCGAAATCATCGACGAGATCCAGGAGATGCTGGCCATCGACGTGACACCGGCCAGTTGGCCCATCGGCGTGGGGCGCGATTTCATCGGCTGCTACGACATGCTGCGTGACCGGCTGGAATTGATGGACCGCGCCGACCGCAACAAAGTGGCTGAAAGCATCGAGATCAACGGGCTGGACGACCCCAAACTGGCCGAGCATGTGCCCGCCGAACTGCTGGACAAGCTGCTGGAAGAGGTCGAGATGGCGCGCGAATTGCTGCCCGCGCTGGACCCGCAGGCGGTTCTGGAAGGCCACATGACCCCGATCTGGTTCGGCTCGGCCATCAACTCGTTCGGCGTCAAGGAATTGATGGAGGGCATCGGCCAGTACGGACCGCAGCCGCAGGTGCAATCGGCCGAACCGCGCCAGATTTCGCCGGATGAGAAAAAGGTGGCGGGCTTTGTCTTCAAGGTACAGGCCAACATGGACCCCAAGCACCGCGACCGGGTGGCCTTTGTCCGCATGGCCAGCGGCCATTTCAAGCGCGGCATGAAGCTGACCCATGTGCGCAGCAAGAAGCCCATGGCGATCACGAACCCGGTTCTGTTTCTAGCGTCCGACCGGGAACTGGCCGACGAGGCATGGGCTGGCGATATCATCGGCATCCCCAACCACGGCCAGCTGCGCATTGGCGACACTCTGACCGAGGGCGAGGCGATCCGCGTAACCGGAATTCCATCCTTCGCGCCCGAGCTGTTGCAGGGCGTGCGCGCGGGCGATCCGATGAAGGCCAAACACCTGGAAAAGGCGCTGATGCAGTTTGCCGAAGAAGGTGCGGCCAAGGTGTTCAAACCCTCAATCGGCTCGGGCTTTATCGTCGGCGTGGTGGGCGCGCTGCAGTTCGAGGTGCTGGCCAGCCGGATCGAGTTGGAATACGGCCTGCCGGTGCGGTTCGAGGCCTCGCAATTCACCAGTGCGCGCTGGGTGTCGGGCGACAAGGCCGAGGTCGAGAAGTTCGTAAATGCGAACAAGCAGCACATTGCCCACGATCACGACGGCGACATCGTCTATCTGACCCGCCTGCAATGGGACATCGACCGCGTGGTGCGCGACTATCCCAAACTGACGCTTACCGCGACCAAGGAAATGATGACGTGATGCTGACCCTGCCCCCCGTCAAAGCATCAGAGGCCGTCATCGCATGACCGCAGCGGGGCCGAGCTGGGGCATCGTCTCGACGGTGCGTGGATCGGCCCACGACATTCTGAGTTTTGCGGCCTACCACCTGGATCTGGGCGCGGATCACCTCTACCTCTACCTTGATGAGCCCAACCGGCGGGCTTTTCGCCCCCTGCGCCGCCACCCCAAGGTGACCGTCCGCATCTGCGACGATGCGTTCTGGGCGGCGCGCAAACGGGACAAGCCCGAGCGCCACCAGGTCCGCCAGACCGTTCATGCGACCTATACCTATCGCCACACCGATCTCGATTGGCTGGCGCATATAGATGTGGACGAGTTCCTGTGGCCCACGGCCCCCATCGCGGACTTGCTGGGCGAAGTGCCCGAAACGGTACACGCAGTTCGGATTCGTCCGATCGAGGCCCTGGCCTGCGGCGACGATCTCTACAAGGCGTTCATCCCCCAGGGCCCCGAACGAGAAGCGCTTGTCGAGACGATCTATCCAAACTACGGCGCCTTCGTTCTGGGCGGCTTTCTGAGCCACGTACAGGGCAAGCTGTTCGTGCGCACGGGGATGGAGAACCTCAATTATCGCATCCACAACCTGTTTCAGAACAAGGTCATCTTGCCTTGCAAGACCGAAATGCCGCAGATCGACCTGTGCCACCGCCATGCCACGGATTGGGAGCATTGGTGGTCACACTATCGGTTTCGACTGGAGCGCGGCTCGTACCAGCCTGGCATGGCTCCGAACGTACATCGCGATCGGGGTGGGCTGAACATGAACGAACTGCTCAGTTGGATCGAGGCCGAAGAAGGCGAGAAAGGTCTGCGCAAGTTCTTTGACGAACTCAGCGCCACCGACCCGCAGGTTCGCGCGCGCCTGCAGGAACGGGGTCTGATCAAGCACCGACCGCTTGATCTTGAGGAAAAGCTGCAGAAACACTTTCCCGGAAGCTGCTGAATTGTTGCACGAAATCGCCAGTGACGCGATGTAGCTATACAGATGAAACTGTCTTCATTTGACCCTGCCACACCTTTTTGTTATGTCCGCATCCAAGCCGACACGCGCATGGTGCGCATGGCCATCCGGGCCCGGCATTTTTTGTTACGCGCGGGCCAGGTCAGTGTCCGCATGAACCGGACATACATGACGAAATTCACCGATCTGAACCTGAACCCCAAGGTCCTCAAAGCTATTGAGGAAGCCGGCTACGAAACCCCGACCCCGATCCAGGAAGGCGCCATCCCGCCAGCTTTGGAGGGACGTGACGTTCTGGGCATCGCCCAGACCGGAACCGGCAAGACGGCCAGTTTCGTCTTGCCCATGATCACCCTGTTGGCGCGCGGTCGTGCGCGGGCGCGGATGCCGCGTTCGCTGGTGCTGTGCCCGACGCGGGAACTGGCGGCGCAGGTGGCCGAAAACTTCGACACCTATACCAAGCATCTGAAGCTGACCAAGGCGCTGCTGATCGGCGGCGTCAGCTTCAAGGAACAGGATGCCCTGATAGACCGCGGCGTGGACGTGCTGATCGCCACGCCCGGCCGTCTGCTGGACCATTTCGAACGTGGCAAGCTGTTGCTGACCGGCGTGCAGATCATGGTCGTGGACGAGGCTGACCGGATGCTGGACATGGGGTTCATTCCCGATATCGAACGCATCTTCTCGCTGACGCCCTTTACCCGGCAGACGCTGTTCTTCTCGGCCACCATGGCGCCCGAAATCGAGCGGATCACCGACACGTTCCTGTCGGCCCCGGACCGGATCGAAGTGGCCCGTCAGGCCACCGCGTCCGAGACCATCGAACAGGGCGTCGTAATGGTCAAAGGCGGCCGCCGTGACCGTGAGGGCAGCACCAAGCGCAAGGTCCTGCGCGCACTGATCGATGCCGAAGGTGACAAATGCACCAACGCCATTGTCTTCTGCAACCGCAAAACCGACGTGGATATCACCGCGAAATCGCTGAAGAAATACGGCTATGACGCGGCCGCGATCCACGGCGATCTGGACCAGTCCGTGCGCACCAGGACCCTTGAGGGCTTCCGCGAAGGAACGCTGCGTTTCCTGGTGGCGTCCGATGTCGCCGCGCGGGGACTGGACGTTCCGTCGGTCAGCCATGTGTTCAACTTCGATGTGCCCAGCCACCCCGAGGATTACGTGCACCGCATCGGCCGTACCGGCCGCGCCGGGCGCGAAGGCAAGGCCATCACTCTGTGCACGGCCCGCGATGAAAAGGCGCTGGACGCGATCCAGAAGCTGATCCAGAAGGAAATCCCACGTCTGGACAACCCGGTTCAGGCCGAACCGGCTGGGGACGAGGACAAAAAGCACGAGAAGAGATCGCGCGCGTCGACCCGCAAGGGCGAGGGCAAATCCGAGGCCAAGGACACCGGGAAGGACAAGCCCGCCAAGGACGCTACGCCCAGGGAAACAGCCCCCAAGGACAAGCCGGCACGAGAAAAGGGCCAACGCGGCAAAAGCCGTGGACGCCGCGACGATGGCGGACCAGCCGTCGTCGGCATGGGCGATCACCTGCCCAGCTTTATCGCTCTCAGCTTTGACGAACGCCGCGCGGGCTGACCCGCCTGCATGGCAAAAAGATCAGAAGGCGCACGGACCTCCGCGCGCCTTTTTGCATCTCAGATCGCGGCGACCAGGATCAGGATCGAGAGACCCAGCAGGACCATCCCCATAGTTTCGCGCCGCGTCACCGTCTCGCGGAAGACCAGGACCGAGGCCATGAGGCTGAAAATCAGCTCCACCTGCCCCAGCGCCTTGACGTAGGCCGCGTTCTGCAGGCTGAAGGCCCAGAACCAGCAGAACGACCCGCCCAGGCTGGTCAGCCCGACGAAGATGCCGGTGCGCCGCGTGTCCCATACCGCGCGCAGCTCGGCCCGGTCGCGCCAAACCAGCCACAGCGCCATCGACAGGAACTGGATCGAGACTACGACTGCCAGCGTCACCAGCGCCCGAAACCAGGCCTCGCCATCGCCCAGTTGCAGCGATGCGCCGCGATAACTGACCGCGGAAAAGGCGAACAAGACACCCGATCCCAACCCCAATTGCGAGGCGCGGTTGGTCAGGTGACGCCACCACGCCCCACTGCCGCCCGGCGTTTTCGACAACAGCAGAACCGCCAGAAGCCCCAGCAGGATGGCCCCGAAGGCACCGGCCGAAACCCGGTCGCCCAGCACGACGAAACCGACGATTGCGGTCTGGATCACCTCGGTTTTCTTGAAGGTGATGCCAACGGCAAAGTTGCGCTGTTTGAACAGCGCCACGACGCAGATCGTGGCGAGGATTTGGGACACCCCACCGATGGCGGCATAGAGCCAGAACAGAGGCGGCAGCGCAGGCAGCGGCAGACCGCTGAGACGCATCGCCACCACCAGACCCAGCAGCACCAGAGGCATCGAATAGGCAAAGCGCGCAAAGGTCGCGCCGGTCGCCGACAGCTTCACGCTGCTCAGCGATTTCTGCAGCATGAAGCGCACCGTCTGAAAGGTGGCGGCGGCCAAGGTTACGGGAATCCACAAACTCATGGCTTCCCTTCTGTCGTCAAATCAGGGTTTTGGCCAGAGCGGATGTTCCACAGGATCCTTGGCACGCCAGAAATACTGCCGGAAAACCTGCCCGTACGAGCGATAGACATAGGCCTCATTGCAGGCAAGATAGCGTTCTTTCCCTCGGCGATAGAGCGCAGGCAGCCGATACCATGGTGCCGCCGGGTTCATGTGATGAACGACGTGCAGGTTGTTGTTCAGAAACAGAAACGCAAGCGGTCCGCGGTCTTCGACGATCACCGTGCGGGCGCGCGATTTTTCGTGCGCGCGGTGTTCCAGAAAGGTACGGATCTTGACCAGCGCCAGCCCCAGATAGGCCGCCAGGACAAAGGCCCAGACCGGCATCGCTGATCGCGCCACGATCCACAGAACCACCGCCACGCCCGGCAGATGCAGGGCCCAGGCCAACCAGATGTCGCGATCCCCTCGCATCGCTCCGCGCCAGTCGTCGCGCAGAAAGGCCAACTGCCCGATGATCGGACCCAGCACCATGCGCCCCAACAGCGTGTTGTTCGCCTGATAGACCCACCGCTGCCACCGGGGCAGCCTGGCCCAGACAGCCGGGTCCAGATAGTTGGACTCCGGATCGTCATAGGGGTCGGTCAGGTTGGCATCCTGATGGTGCGCCAGATGCAGATCGCGGAAGCGGTTGTAGGGGATGAACAGGGTCAGCGGCAGCGCCATCAGCGCCTCGTTCAGCCACTTTGCGCGGAACGGATGGCCGTGCAGCGCCTCATGCGTCAGCGATGAATGCAGCGCCGCGACACCACCCATCATCGGCACCGCCAGCCACAGCGACCACGCAGCCACGCCGAAAATCGCGACCAGCCAAAGGGCATAGCAGGCAACGATCAGGGCAAAGGTCGGCCATTCGGGGGATTTGGGGGTGGTCGCCTCAGCCATGCCGCCCCCAGGAGATTCCGGCCCAGATGCGTTCGTAAATCACGTAGAGCGTCAGCCCGACGGCCGTGTTCACCACCGCCAATGCGCCGCCAATAGCGGCCGAACCGGTGGCGACCAGCCCCACCACGGTCATGACCGCGAGGCCCATCGCATTCCAAATGATTGCCTTCACGACAGATCTTCGCCGCGTTTCCATTCCGGTCCCCAGTCTTTTTGCTTTTCACACAAGCGTTACCTGCCAGTGGCCCTGTCGAGAATTCCGAATATGATTAACAAATCTCAGCGTTCGTGATATTTATCACCACATGCAGGAAAATTTCGACAAACGCGACCGCGCCGCGCAGTTCCGCCTGCGCCTGGCCCGCGCAATGGACCAGCGGAAGATGAGCCAAAGCGCGCTGGCGCGCACCATCGGGGTCGATCGCTCAACCGTTTCCCAGTTGCTGACCGATACGGGCGCACGCCTGCCCAACGCCCATGTCGTGGGCAGCTGCGCCTCGGCTCTGGGGGTGTCGGCGGATTGGCTGCTCAGCCTCTCGAACCGACCCGAGAGCGCGGCCGAGCTGCTGGCCAGTTCTCTGACCATGACCGAGGCACCCCGCGCCCTGGTCGACGAGCGCATCTTTGAATGGCATCAGGAGGCCGCCGGCTACAAAATCCGCTATGTTCCGGCCACCCTGCCCGACATGCTGAAAACCCGCGCCGTGCTGGAATGGGAATATGCGCCGCATCTGGGCCGAACCGCCGACCAGGCCATCGGCGCCTCCGAGGACCGCCTGACCTGGATGCGCGGGGCCCAGTCCGACTATGAAATAGCCATGCCGCTGTATGAGATTCACAGCTTTGTTTGTGGCACCGGCTATTATGACGGGCTGCCCCTGCAGGTGCGGCTGGACCAGATCGATCATATGCTGGAGCTGTGCGAACAGCTGTATCCGCGCATGCGCATCTACCTGTTCGATGCCAAGCGGCTCTATTCCGCGCCGGTCACCATCTTTGGCCCACTGCTATGTGTGTTCTATGCCGGCAGCCATTACATGGCCTTTCGCGACCGGGACCGGATCGAGGTTTTTACGCGCCATTTTGATACCTTGGTCCGCGAAGCTGATCTGACCGCCCGGCATTTCCCGACCCATCTGCGCCAACTGCGCGCGGCCATTTCGGTAGGGTGACACCAGTCCACGGGTGCAATTTCCCACCCGATCCCCTATATTGAGGTGCGCGAAAATCCGAACGATCCGACCCAAAGGAGGATATCAGGAATGGACGCTCTCAAAACCGCTCAATACGCACGCGCCCTCTACTCGGCGCATGGCGACAAGGCCGAGGCCGAAGCCGCCCAGAAAGCCCGCGAATTCGAAGCCGCCGGAAACGTGGAAGAGGCACAGAACTGGCAGGCCGTTCGCGCCTCGATCCGCCAGATGCGCGGCCCCAACCAGGGCTAAAGCTTTGGGTCGGGGTTCACGGTGTGCCCATCGACGGCGATGACCTGCCCCGACACCAACCGTGCCGCATCCGAGGCCAGGAACACCGCCATGGCGGCAATGTCATGCGCTTCGACGAAGCGGCCCATCGAAGTACCCGCCGCATAGCCCCGATAGACCTGATCGCGGGTCATGCCCTTGGCGGCCGCTTCGCGCTGCAGCACGCCCTCCATCCGAGGGCCTTCCACCGCGCCGGGGCAGATGACGTTGCAGCGCACGCCGTGCGGCCCCAGCTCCATCGCCAGGGTCTTGCCCAACCCGATCACCGCCCATTTCGCCGCCGCATAGGGCGCGCGGTTGGGATAGCCGTACTGCCCGGCGGTCGAGGATGTGATCAGCACCACGCCGCGCCCCTGCCGTTTGAGCATCGGCGCCGCGTATTTCGCGCACAGAAACGCCCCGTCCAGATTGACGGAAATACATTTTTGCCAATCGCTTAGCGCCACATCTTCGACCAATGCGGTCGGCCCCGCGACCCCCGCATTCGCGCACAGAACGTCCAAACCGCCCCACTGCACCGCGATCTCGCCGAACAGCTCTGCGACGGCAGCCTCATCCGATACATCTACCTGCGACCACCCCCAGTGATCCGGGCAGGCCCGTAACGCCTCGGCGTCCACATCCGCCACCCAGACCTGCGCGCCGGCGGCGTCGAACGCTTCGGCCATCGCGCGCCCCACGCCCGAGGCCCCGGCGGTGATCAGAACTCGCCCCGTCATGCCGGTTTGCGGATGGCCGCCCCTGCGCCCTCGGGATAGGGCAACCCGGCCTGCGCTTCGGCGATGCGGGCCATCGCGGCTTCGATCTGCGACGACGGCGCACAGGGCCGACGGGTTTCCAAGCTCACATGCAGCAGAAAGCTCTCGCCCGTGGCCAGCAGTTTGTCGCCCTCGTACATGCTGTGGAACAGGTGCAGCTTCTTGTCCTTCCCCAACAGCATCTGCGTGCGCACCTCGATTTTCGCCCCGGCATGGGCCTCGTCCAGATACCGGATGTGATTTTCAGCCGTGAAATAGCTGCCGCCCGAGGCGATGTAGTCGGCATCGCAGCCGATGATCTCCATGAAACGGTCGGTCGCTGCGGCGAAGGCCTCGAGATACCGCGCCTCGTTCATGTGACCGTTGTAGTCGGTCCAGTCCAGCGGCACCGCGCGGGCCAGCGTCAGGATCGGCTGGCTCAGATCGGCCTGATCCAGCGTCGGCAGGGCACCTGGCTTTAGCAGCGCGTCATGCTGGTTCAGCACCGCCCCCGCGCCCCAGTCACGCGCCTTCAACGCCCGCATCATGCCCACCAGATTGTTGTCGCGAATGCGCTCCAACTCGCGGATCGAGTGCATCCCCGATTGCGTGTCCGACTGGTCGGCGATCATATCGACCAAATCGTCGGTGAACTCGGGCACGTCCATCAGCTTGGTCCAGGGCCATTTCAGCGCCGGGCCGAACTGGGCCATGAAATGCCGCATCCCGGCCTCGCCCCCGGCCACGCGATAGGTCTCGAACAGGCCCATCTGCGCCCAGCGGATGCCAAAGCCCATGCGGATCGCCTCGTCCACCTCCTCGGTCGTGGCCACGCCGTCCTTGACCAGCCACAGCGCCTCGCGCCACACGGCTTCGAGGAACCGGTCGGCGATATGCGCGTCGATTTCCTTGCGGACCTGCAGCGGGAAGAATCCGACCGAGCGCAACACATCCTTGGCCTGCGCGACCAGTTCGGGCGGGTTGGCGACCGAAGGCACCAGTTCGACCAGCGGCAGCAGATAGACTGGGTTGAACGGGTGCGTCACCACGATCTGTTCGGGCCGCAGCGCGCCTTCCTGCAGCTCGGAGGGTTTGAACCCGCTGGTCGAGGACCCGATGATCGCCCCAGGATCACAGGCCTCCTGCAGCCCCTTGTAAACCTTCAACTTCAGATCCAGCCGCTCGGGCACGCTCTCCTGGATCCACGTTGCCCCCTTCACCGCGTCGGCGATGTCGGCATGAAAGCTCAACGCGCCTTCTCGCGGCAGCGGCACATCGCTCAGCCCGGGCAACGACCGCCGCGCGTTGTTCAGGACTTCGCCGATCTTGCGCTCGGCCTCGGGGTCCGGGTCGAACACCCGCACGTCCCAGCCATTCAGCAGAAACCGCGCGGCCCATCCGCCGCCGATCACGCCACCACCGATGATCGCTGCCGTCTTCATCTTCTCTCCTTCGCCCCGAACGTTCACGCCGCACCGGGGGCCATCGTTGTTCGACAGATTTTGTGAGGGTCGCCCCGCCGTCAGGACGCCACAGGCGCCCGTTTGACCAATCCCAGCTTCTCGCGCACCTCGGCCGGGCCGATCACCCGCGCGCCCATGTTCTCGATGATCGTTCCGGCGCGTTCGACCAGTTGCCAGTTTTCGGCCAGCACCCCCTTGTCCAGCCACAGGTTGTCCTCGAGCCCCACGCGCACGTTGCCGCCCGCAAGAACCGAGGCCGCCACATAGGCCATCTGATGCCGCCCCAGCGAGAACGCGCTGAAGGTCCAGTCGTCGGGCACATTGTTCACCATCGCCATGAAGGTGTTCAGGTCATCCGGCGCGCCCCACGGCACGCCCATGCACAGCTGCACCAGCGCGTTCGGGGCCAGAACGCCCTCTTTCACCAGTTGCTTGGCAAACCACAGATGGCCGGTGTCAAAGGCCTCGATCTCGGGCTTCACGCCCAGATCAGTCATCATCTGCCCCATCGCCCGCAACGCGCCCGGCGTGTTGGTCATCACATAGTCGGCCTCGGCAAAGTTCATGGTGCCGCAATCCAGCGTGCAGATCTCGGGCAGACATTCGGCCACATGGGCCACGCGTTCCGACGCACCGATCATGTCGGTCCCCTCGGCCACGGGAAACGGAGCTTCGACCCCACCGAACACGATGTCACCGCCCATGCCGGCGGTCAGGTTCAGAACCACGTCCACCTCGGCGTCGCGGATGCGGTCGGTCACCTCGCGATACAGGTCCAGACGGCGGCTGGGCGCGCCGGTTTCGGGGTCGCGCACATGGCAATGCACCACTGCCGCCCCGGCCTTGGCCGCCGCGATGGCGCTCTCGGCGATCTGCTTGGGTGAACGCGGCACATGTGGGCTGCGATCCTGCGTTCCACCCGAGCCGGTCACGGCACAAGTGATGAAGACTTCGCGGTTCATTTCCAAAGGCATGGTGTTATCCCCAAGTTATACCCGGCTTCGCCATGGGTTTTCCCCAGGCTTGTCCCCGGATTCCGATTTGCGTCTGGCCCCGACTCTGGCGCAGCCTTGACCAGACAACTTGCCAGAATGCGAATCAGACTTGATGAAATCCGCAAAAAACATCCTCCAGCCGGAGCACCGCGCGCTGAAAACCGCAGTACTGGTGCTGGACGAGTGCAACACGCTCAGCTTCGCCTCGGCGGTGGACCCGATGCGCGCCGCCAACCGGTTGGCCGACCGCCCGGCCTTCGACTGGGACTACGTGACCGCCACGCCCGAGCCGGCGATGCTGACCAGCGCGCTGCAAGTGCCGGGCATCCCGCTGGCGCGTCTCGACCACTGCGACCTGATGATCGTGATCGCGGGGTTCAATCTGGTGCGCCACGCCACGCCCAGCCTGCTGGCCGGACTGCGCCGCATCGCCAATACCGGCGCCACGATGGCGGGCATCGACGGAGGCCCCTGGTTGCTGGCCGAAGCGGGGCTTCTTGACGGTCACGCCGCCACCACCCACTGGGAGGATCTCGAGACCTTCGCCACCCGTTTCCCCGAAGTGGACGTGCGCCCCGACCGGTACACCGTATCCGGCAACCGCCTGACCTCGGGCGGCGCGATCCCCGCGGTCGAGATGATGCTGCACATCATCGCGGCACGCCACGGCGCAGGCTTCGCGGCCCGTGTCTCGGGCCTGTTTCTCTACGAAGGCGCCCCCGAACCCGGCAGACCACAGAGCCGTACCGGCGCGCCACACCGCCACAACGCCCTGACCGCCCGCGCCAACGCGATCATGCAGGCCGCGCTGGACGACCCGCTTCCCCTGGCCGAAATCGCAAAAGCCTTGGGAACCAGCCCACGCACCCTGCAGCAGCAATTCCGCCTGCGGCTGAACACCACGCCACAGGACCACTATTTGCAACTGCGCCTGGCCGAGGCCCGCCGACTGGTCACCGACAGCGACATGGCGCTGATGGATGTGGCACTGGCCACAGGGTTCACCTCGCAATCCAGCTTTGCGCGCGCTTTCCGCACGGCGCATGGACTGTCCGCCCGCGACCTGAGGCAGGACCGCACCCAGCCCACCCATCACTGACGGGCGAGCTTGATCTGGTCATAGATTTTTGGGGGGAGTTGGCTACGGCGACGGGGGCAGCGCCCCCATCCCTCAGTACGGCATCGGATGCGCGCGATGGGCCGCGTTGATCTCGGCCATAACCTCATCGGACAGTACGACATCCCGCCCCTCCAGGATCCGCTCCAGCTGCGCCTGGGTGGTCGCACCGAAGATGACCGAGGTCATGAACGGCCGCGCCTGGCACCAGGCCAGCGCCATGTGCACCGGGTCCAGCCGATGTTTCGCGGCAATCGCCAGATAGGCTTCGACCGCGTCGAACACCCGGTCGCCCTTGCGCCCGCCCATCTGCGGCACGATCGACATGCGCGATCCCTCGGGCACCGCCCCGCCCTGATACTTGCCGGTCAGAAACCCGGCGGCCAGCGGCGAGAAGGCCAGCAGACCCACATCCTCATAGGCGCTCAGCTCGGCCATGTCGGTGTCATACAGGCGGCACAGCAGGGAATACTCGTTCTGGATCGAGGCCACCCGTGGAGCCCCCATCTCGTCCGACAGGCGCAGCCACTGGGCGGTGCCCCAGGCGCTTTCGTTCGACAGGCCGAAGGCGCGGATATTGCCCTTGTCCACCTGCGATTGCAGCGCCTCGAGGCATTCGTGCATATTGTCCAGAACCGCCTGCCGATCACCGCCCGACGGGTCATAGTCCCAATTCTGCCGGAACATGTAACTGCCGCGGTTGGGCCAGTGGAATTGGTACAGGTCGATGTAGTCGGTCTGCAGACGCCGCAACGATCCCTCGATGGCCCCAGGGATCGTGATGGACGAGATCGGTGCTCCGTCCCGCGCATGGGTAAAGCCGGCGCCCGAATGCTTGGTCGCCAGAACATAACCGCCGCGACGGGCCGGATGGGCCGCATTCCAGTTGCCGATGATCTGCTCGGTCTTGCCCACTGTCTCCTTGGTGATCGGGTTGACCGGATACATCTCGGCGGCATCAAGGAAATTGATCCCGGCCGCCAGCGCCGTGTCGATCTGACGATGCGCATCCGCCTCGGGGGTCTGCGTGCCGAATGTCATGGTTCCGAGGCACAGGTCCGAGACCTGGATGCCCGTGCGGCCCAACGGTTTCATTTTCATCAATCAATCTCCTGTCGCGCGGATCGCCACGCCTGCAATCTGATTTCGGTCCCGAGTCAGCCGGATTCGGCATTTTTTTCCCAACGGCCGGATTCCTCCGACCAATACTGCGCCGCGCAACCCGCCGCGGTCAGCGTCTTCCATTGACCGCGCGCATGGTCCACCGCGCTTGGATCGTTGCCATCGAACAGGATGCAAACCCGCTCCGAGGCGGTCACCTCATCCGGCGTCACCTCGGCTCCGTCCACCGCCATCAGGCAAGACGGGTTGTTGGCAGCGTCCGCCTCGGTAGTCAGCAGAATCGGCTGAACCGCGTCGTGCGGCCCACCTGCCTGCCCATGCGGCAGAAACGCGTCTTCGGGGCCCAGCCAAAGCCTTTCGTCCAGCCAGTCCATCCGCGCAGGGTCAGTGCCCCGCACCGCAATCCGCCACCCGGCCTGCCGTGCCTTGTCCAGCAACACCGGCAAGGTCTGCTCAAGTGGATGGCGGGTCAGGTGGTAGAAGTAGACGGCGCCCATCGACCTACTCGAAATTGTCCTGCACGAAGCGGCTGAGCGCACGGACGCCCCAACCCGTGGCGCCCTTGGGCGCATAGGACGTTTCCGCCGCGACCGAGGCCACGCCCGCGATATCCAAATGGATCCAGGGTGTTTCTTCCTTGACGAAACGCTGCAGAAACTGCGCTGCGGTGATCGAACCGGCCGGCCGGCCGCCCACGTTCTTCATGTCCGCGATGCGCGACTTCAGCAGATCGTCATAAGCCTGCCCCAGGGGCATACGCCACGCGCCTTCATCCTCGGCCCGGGCCGCCTTCAGGAACGCGTCGCAGAAGGTGTCGTTGTTGGAAAACACGCCTGCGTTTTCATGCCCCAGCCCGATGATGATCGCGCCGGTCAAGGTGGCCAGATCGATCATGCCGACCGGATTGAACCGCTCCTGCGCGTACCACATGACGTCACACAGCACCAAACGGCCTTCGGCGTCGGTGTTGATGATCTCGACCGTATCGCCCTTCATCGACTTCACGACGTCGCCCGGCCGCGTGGCACTGCCCGAGGGCATGTTCTCGACCAGCCCGACCAGGCCCACGACATTGGCCTTGGCCTTACGCTTGGCCAATGCGCGCATGGTGCCCGCAACGACGCCTGCGCCGCCCATGTCCATGGTCATATCTTCCATACCAGCGGCCGGTTTGATCGAAATACCGCCGGTGTCGAAAACGACCCCCTTGCCGACCAGAGCCAGCGGTGCGTCATCAGCATCGCCGCCATTCCACTGCATCACGACGACTTTCGAGGGGCTGTCCGACCCTTGCCCGACGCTCAGCAGGGTCCGCATGCCCAACTCGGCCAGCTTGTCTTCCTCCAGCACCTCGACCTTCAGGCCCAACTCCTCCATCTCTTTCAGACGGTTGGCAAATTCGCTCGTTGTCAGGATGTTGGCGGGTTCGTTCGTCAGGTCGCGGGTCATGCGCACACCATCAGCAACCGCATAGAGCGGTGCGAAGGCGGCCTTGGCGTCGTCGGGCTTGGCGTGGCAGATGGACACCGCGCCTTTTGCGTCATCGTCCGTGGTTTTGTGCGCGTCAAAATCATAGCTGCGCAAAGCAATGCCCAAGGCCAGTTCCTCGGTCCGTACCTGGTTGCCCGCCATGACCAGCAGGTCCTTGCCACCTGCCAGCTTGGCCAGTGCAGCACCGCCCTTGCGGGCTTCGTCCGGTTCGGGGCGGCGTGGCAGGACGAGAATGTCCAATGCCTCTGCCTCCATCCCGCCGGGCCAAGCCAACGAGATCACGTCGCCAGTCTTGACCTTGGCGAAACGGTCGCTTTCCACCAGCCGGGCTACGGCACCACGGGTCAGTCGGTTTGCGCGGCGCGCGGCGGGGTTCATCTTGCCATCGGCGGGAATGAGAATGGCCACCCGGCCTTGGGCCTGCGCCATCAGGTCCAGTTCGAAGGCTTGAAAACGGATCGGTACCAGACTGCTCATTTCTTGCTCCTGAAAAACTCTGCCCACAGACCTAGCCCGCGCCGCCGCCATTGACCAGATAGCAGTTTTCCCCGCCCGCCAATTGCATTAAGGTCGCGCCAAAATGACCGGCAGGCTCGGGGGAGAAAACTTGGCATCATTCGGCAGGCATAGGCCGTCGCGCATGTTTTTGTGCCTTGGCGATTCTGGCAACAGGCCTGCTGGACGCCACGTGCCGGGGATGCGGCCGTGATTCTGGACCGGTACTTCGCCCGCCGCTTTTTGCAGAGCTTTCTGGTGATTGGGGCCATCTTCCTGACACTGATGATCCTGATCGACCTGATCGAACAGGCCCGTCGGTTCAATGACGCCGACCTGTCATTTGGCCAGGTTCTGCAGCTGACGCTGTTGAACACACCCGCTGCGATCAGCGAGATGCTGCCGCTGTTGATGATCCTGTCGACCATTGCCCTGTTTGTCGGCCTCGCACGCAGCTCGGAGTTGGTGGTGACCCGGGCGATCGGCCGCTCGGGTATCCGCGCGCTGTTGGCACCGGTCCTTCTGGCGCTGATAATCGGAACTCTGGCGGTGGCCCTGCTGAACCCGATTGCGGCGGCCACGTCCGAGCAGTACCGGCATTTCTCGGATCTATACAAAAACGGTGGCAGTTCCGCCCTGTCGATCAGCCGCGATGGGCTTTGGCTGCGTCAGGGCTCGCCGCAGGGCCAATCGGTGATCCATGCCCGCGCATCGACCAACGACGCCGAGCTTGAATTGATCGACGTGTCCATCATCACGTTTTCGCCCGAAGGTCTTCCGACCCGTCAGATCATCGCCGACGGCGCTCGCCTCGACGACGGGGCCTGGATCCTGCGCAACACCAAGGAATGGCCCCTGTCCAGCGACACCAACCCCGAGACCCACGCCGTCACGCATGAGACCCTGCGGCTGCCCACTTCGCTGACCCGTCAGCGCATCCTTGAAACCTTGGGCCAACAGGACAGCGTCTCGGTCTATGACCTGCCCCAACTGATCCGCGACCTGCGCGAGGCGGGCTTTTCAACCAAGCAATACGAGGTTTGGCTGCAGGTGCAGCTGGCGCGCCCATTCTTCCTGATTTCGATGGTGTTGATCGGCGCGGCTTTCACCATGCGGCACGTGCGGTTCGGCGGCACCGGCGTCGCCGTGCTGACGGCTGTTCTTCTGGGGTTCGGCGTATACTTCGTGCGCAATTTCGCTCAGATTTTGGGAGAGAACGGCCAATTGCCGATTGTGATTGCGGCCTGGGCACCGCCGTTTGCGGCCATATTGCTGTCGCTCGGCCTTCTGCTGCACGCGGAGGACGGCTGATGCGGCGCCTTCTGCCCCTTCTTTTGTCCAGTGCTGTGTTCTTTTCCGGTCCGGGGCTGGCATTGGCCCAGACCTCGGAGACCAGTACGCCCGCGTCTGACACGGCACAACAACAGGATCAGCCTGCCTTGCTGGTGGCTGACAGGATCTTCATCACCCCGGATCGCAAACTGGTGGCCGAGGGCAATGTCGAAGCCTTTCAGGGCGACGTCAAACTGTCCGCACAGCGCGTGGTGTTCGACCGCGAGTCGGGCGAGCTGACGCTGGAAGGTCCGATCCGGATCGATCAGGGCGGACGCTCGACCGTCCTTGCGGACTCAGCGCAACTGGATGACGGCATCCAAAACGGGTTGCTGACCGGCGCACGGCTGGTGTTCGACCAGCAGGTGCAGATCGCGTCGGTTCAGGCGACCCGCGCGGCAGGACGCTACACGCAGTTCAGCAAGGTCTCGGCCACGTCCTGCCATGTCTGCGCCGACGGTCGGCCGCCCCTCTGGCAGATCCGGGCACGCAAGGTCACGCATGACCAGCTCGAACGGCAGTTGTATTTCGAGGGCGCCCAGTTCCGCATTCTGGATGTGCCGGTTTTCTACTTTCCAACCCTGCGGCTGCCGGACCCGACACTGGATCGGGCAACCGGGTTTCTGGTGCCGTCAATCCGCACGACCTCGCAGTTGGGTACCGGCGTCAAGACGCCGTATTTCTTCAAACTGGGCGATCACAGGGATCTGACGCTGACCCCCTACCTGTCGTCCAAGACCACGACGCTTGGCTATCGCTACCGGCAGGCCTTCAAGAACGGCCGCATCCAGTTTGAAGGGGCCTATACCCGCGACGATGTCCAGCAGGAGCAGGATCGGGGCTATTTCTTTGCAAATGGCTGGTTCAATCTGCCGAACGACTTCCGGCTGACCTTCGACGTCCAGACCGCATCGGACGACTCGTACCTGGCGGACTACGGGCTGCCTGACTATGACCGCCTGCGCAGCGAGATCGCGCTTGAGCGCATCAAACGCGACACGGCGTTTCGGACCAGCTTCATTCACTACAAGACCCTGCGCGACAGCGAGGAACAGGATGAGATCCCGTCGCAGGTCTTCGATCTGTTCTACCAGAAACGCTATTTCCCCGCGGCAGCTGTCGGCGGTGAGGTGCGGTTGGGCTTCGTCACCCACACTCACACCCGGACCAGCGACGAGGATATCATCGGGCGCGATGTGGCGCGCGCCACATTCGACGCCCAGTGGCTGCGCAGCTGGACCTTTGCCTTTGGGTTGCGCGCGGATGCTGAACTGGGGGCTTCGGTCGACACGTTCGACATTCGCAACGACAGCGCCTACCCCGACCAGATCACCCGGTCGACCCCGCGTGCGGCTTTGACACTGCGCTATCCGATGACCCGGCGCGAAGCCTCTGGCGCGACCCAGTTTCTGGAGCCGATCGCGCAGTTTGGCTGGACCCATGTTTCGGACACCGATGTGCCCAATGACGAAAGCACCTTCCAGGAATTTGACCAAGGCAACCTGTTGTCCCTGTCGCGCTTTCCGGCCGAGGATCGACGCGAAGACGGCACGACCGCGGTCGTGGGCGTGAACTGGGCTCGGTATGCCCCGGGCGGTTGGCGGGCATTGGCCACGGTCGGCCAGGTCTTCCGCTCGACCGCCGATCCGAACTTCACGGCTACGTCCGGCCTCCAGGGAACTTCGTCCGACCTGCTGCTGGCGGGGCAGATCAAGACGAACAATGGCCTGACGCTGGCCGCACGCGGATTGATGGATGGCGATTTCAGCTTTACAAAGGCTGAATTGCGCGGAACTTGGGCCAACGAGGGGACCCAATTGGGCGGAAGCTATATCTGGCAGCAGCCGGACCCGGCCGAAAACCTTGACATGGAAACATCCGAGATACGGTTGACCGCACGTCAACGACTGGATGAAAACTGGAGAGCCAACGCCCTGGCCCGCTATGATCTGGCAGAATCCGAACCGCTGCGGCTGGGCTTGGGTGTGACGTATGAAAATGAATGTGTGCAGGTTAACATGTCCGTCAGCCGGCGATATACTTCGACATCAAGTATTGAGCCTTCGACGGAATTCGGCTTTACCGTTGCACTGACAGGATACGCCGTTGAAGGCGGGGGCAAGAAGTATAAAAGAAAATGCAGCTGATTTCAGGTTTTTCCAGGTTCTTTCGTTCCCGTTGGCTGACGGCATTTGCGCCCGGCCTCGCGGTCGCCATGCTGTCAGTTGCGCCTCAGCAAGCCCCCGCGCAAAGCTTGTTTTCACCGGCTATCCGCGTGAATCAGGATATCGTCACCTGGTACGAACTGGATCAGCGCCAGCGGTTTCTCGAAATTCTGGGTATCCCCGGCAGCTCTGAGGCCGAAGTCCGCAAGGCGCTGATCGACGAGCGCCTGCGCAAGCAGGCCATGCGCGAAGCCGGCATCCAGCCCACACCCGAAGACATTCAGGTTGCGATCGACGAATTCGCCTCGCGTGGTCAGCTGACCCCGGATCAGTTCCTGAAGGCACTGGCTGATGCGGGCATCGACCGCGAAACCGTACGGGATTACGTATCCAGTCAGCTGGCATGGCGCGACTATGTCAGCGCCCGTTTTATCTCTCAGGCCCGTCCGACGGACGACGAAATTGACCGTGCAATGGGTCAGACCGGCGGTGGCGGTCTTCAGGTTTTGCTGTCTGAAATCATCATCCCCGTGAATGCGCAGACCTTGGCACAGGCCGAGGCCTTGGCCGACGAAATCGCCCGTGTCGAAACCATCGATGCGTTTTCGGCCGCCGCCACGCAGTACTCGGCAGCGCCGACACGCGAAAATGGCGGACGCCTGGACTGGTTGAACGTCACCAACCTGCCTCCGGCGCTGCAACCGGTTATCCTCGGCCTGAAGAATGGCGAGGTCACGGCCCCGCTGAGCCTTCCCAACGCCGTAGCCCTGTTCCAGATGCGCGGCCTGCGAGAAGTGGCCGCCGCCAGCACGCCGCGGTTCTCCAAGATCGACTATGCGGCCTATTACCTGCCTGGTGGGCTCAGCCCCGAAACGTTGCAAAGAGCCGCCGAACTGAAGGAAACGGTTGATACCTGCGACGACCTGTACGGCATCGCCAAGGGGCAACCGCCCGAGGTACTCGACCGGGTCTCGGCAAGTCCGTCCGAAATCCCGCGCGACATCGCGCTGGAACTCGCCAAGCTGGATCCCAACGAGGTGTCGACCACTCTGACCCGCAACAACGGCCAGACGCTGGTGTTCCTCATGCTGTGCAATCGGACGCGCGATCTGGGTGAGGACACGTCGCGCGAGGACGTGGCCAACGCGCTGACACAGCAACGCCTGCAGGCATTCGCCAACAGCCTCGTCGAACAGCTGCGCGCCGACGCCACGATCATCGAGCAATGACCGCGCCCATCGCGCTCAGCTGCGGCGAACCCTCGGGCATCGGTCCGGAGATCGCCGCCAAGGCTTGGGCCGCATTGCACGACAGCTGCCCATTCTTTTACATCGGCGATCCCGGCCACCTGCCCGACGACATCCCCAAGACCGAAATCGTAGACCCGGCCCAAGTGGCCGACATCTGCGCAGATGCGCTGCCGGTGTTGCCGCTGACCTTTCCGGCCCCGAACCTGCCCGGCCACCCCGATCCAGCCAATGCGCCTTCGGTGATAGACGCCATCGAAACCGGCGTGTCACTGGTGCAATCGGGCGCGGCCTCGGCCCTCTGCACGGCACCGATCCACAAGAAGGCCCTGATCGACGGCGCCGATTTCGCCTATCCGGGCCATACCGAGCTTCTGGCGGCGCTGGCAGGTCGCTCCCGCGTGGTGATGATGCTGGCCAGCGAGCAACTCCGCGTGGTACCCGCCACGATCCACATCCCGCTGTCGCAGGTGCCCTCGCGCCTCACGCCCGACCTGCTGCGCGACACGATCGCAATCACCGCCGACGGCCTGCGCCGCCAATTCGGCATCCCGCATCCTCGCATCGCGGTGGCCGGGCTCAACCCCCATGCCGGCGAGGGTGGCAAGATGGGCCGCGAGGAACTGGACTGGATCGCCCCTCTGCTGGCCGATCTCACCCCCGAGGGCTACACCGTAACCGGCCCGCATCCGGCCGACACGATGTTCCACGCCGCCGCACGCGCCCGCTATGACGCCGCCATCGCCATGTATCACGATCAGGCGCTGATCCCGATCAAGACGCTCGATTTCGACCGTGGCGTGAACGTGACCCTGGGCCTGCCCTTCATCCGCACCTCGCCCGACCATGGCACCGCGCTCGATATCGCCGGACAGGGCATCGCAAACCCCACCAGCCTGATCGAGGCGCTGAAACTCGCCCAACGCATGGCACAAAGCACTTGATCCTTCATCTGGCGCCAAATATCCCCGCCGGAGGCAAAAATTCTCTGGCGCACCGCCTGCCCCTCGCGCCACGGTAACCGGATCATGAGCGCAATCGACACCCTCCCCCCGCTGCGCGAGGTCATCGCCAAGCACCAGCTCTCGGCGCGCAAGTCGCTGGGTCAGAACTTCCTGCTCGATCTCAACCTGACGGCCAAGATCGCCCGGCAGGCCGGCGACCTGAGCCAATGCGACGTGCTGGAGATCGGCCCTGGCCCCGGAGGCCTGACCCGCGGGCTGCTGGCCGAAGGTGCGCGCAAGGTGGTGGCGGTGGAAAAAGACACCCGCTGCATCGCCGCGCTTCAGGAAATCGCCGCTGCCTATCCCGGGCGGCTCGAGGTCATCAATGGCGACGCTCTTGAGATCGATCCGCTTGAACATCTGAACCCGCCCATCCGCGTGGCGGCCAATCTGCCCTACAATGTGGGCACGGAACTGCTGGTGCGCTGGCTGACCCCGCCGGAATGGCCACCCTTCTGGCAGAGCCTGACCCTGATGTTCCAGCGCGAGGTGGCCGAGCGCATCGTGGCGCAGCCCGGCACCAAGGCTTATGGGCGGCTGGCGATCCTGGCCCAGTGGCGGGCCGAGGCGCGCATCGCCATGTCCCTGCCCCCCGGTGCGTTCACGCCGCCGCCCAAGGTCAGCAGCGCCGTGGTCCACCTGACCGCCCTGCCCGAACCGCGCTTTCCGGCCGATGCCGGTATTCTGTCACGTGTCGTGGCCGCTGCGTTCAATCAACGCCGCAAGATGCTGCGCGCCTCGCTCAAGGGGATGGCCCCCAATATCGAGGACCGCCTGAACGCCGCCGGCATCAAGCCCACCGACCGTGCCGAGCAGATATCACTCGAAGCGTTCTGCGCGCTGGCGCGTGAGATACAAAAAACCTGATCCCGAACGAAAACGGCCCCGGACATCTCTGACCGGGGCCTTTGAACTCTGTGCGCAACCGCTATGGCTTATTCGGCAGCCTCTGGTGCATCACCGCCGCCTTGGGGGGCCTGCTCTTCTACGGCCTTGGGCTTGCGTGCGCGCGGTCTCCGGGCAGGTTTGTCCTTGCGCTCGGCCGCTTCGGCCTTGGCGCCCGCGCTTTCGGGCGTCTCGACAAGCCCGGATTCAGGAGTATCCGAATCGGCGTTCAGATCAACGATGTCCGGCTGCGGAGCCTCGGCCGGGTCCGCCTGGCGTGCGGCTTCACGTTCCTGCCGTTCCGCCCGCTCCCGATCGCGCTCGGCCTGACGCTCGCGGTTCTGGCGTTCCTGCTCTTCCCGACGCGCTTCCATTTCGCGTTGCGCCTCGCTCAGCAGGCGCAGGTAATGCTCGGCATGTTGCTGAAAGTTTTCGGCAGCGACGCGGTCATTGGCCAGCTGTGCATCGCGCGCCAGCTGGTTGTACTTGTCAATGATCTGCTGCGGCGTGCCGCGCACCTTGCCCTCGGGCCCCGAGCTGTCGAAAACCCGGTTAACGACGTTTCCACCAGAGGGACGATTGCGGTTGTTCTTTGCCCGCGAGCGGGATTTGGAGGATCTCATCTTACTGTACGTCAGCCTTGTCTTGCACTGTCGATCCACCCGTATTCTGCGCTGCTCTGTGGCCTGTGCCGTCACGGGATGTCGACTTTTTTGGGCTTGGCGTCAGGGGTGCGCCGAAGGGGCGTCAACCGCGCTGACTACTCTGAGTAAGCATGTCCTGACGGCGCAGACAAGGGGTTAATACACCAAATGCCGGGTTTTTTACCCCGACCGGCGTAAATCGGCCTCAGAATCCGCGGCTAGCCCGGCATTCTGGCGCCCACCACCCGGTCCCGCCCGTCCAGATCAGGAACCACACGGATATCCGCCAGCCCCGCCGCGTCGAACAACGCGCCGACCGCCTGCGCCTGTGTCGGGCCGATTTCCACCAGAAGCCGTCCGCCGGGCACAAGGTGATCGGGGGCGCCGGCCGCAATCCGGCGATAGGCGTCCAGCCCGTCCGCTTCATCCGTCAAAGCCAGACGCGGCTCGTGCTCGCGCACTTCGGGCGACAAGTCATCCATTTCGTCGAGCGCGATATAGGGCGGATTGGAAACGATCAGGTCGAAATGGCCACCAATGTTCTCAAACCAGTCCGAGCGCTGGATTTCCGCCCGATCCTGCACCCCATGGGCCACTGCATTCGCACTTGCCTGCAGACAGGCTGCCTCGCTCAGATCGACACCCAGCCCGGTTGCGCTGGTGCGCTCCGCCAGCAAGGTGATCAGGATGCAGCCCGAGCCGACGCCCAGGTCCAGCACGCGGTCGAACGGCTGGCTGAGGGCCGCTTCGATCAGCGCTTCGGTTTCGGGGCGCGGGTCCAGAACGTCGCGGCTGACGCCGAAGCGTCGGCCGTAGAATTCGCGCTCGCCCAGAAGATGGGAAACCGGCACCCGGATCGCGCGCAGCGACACCAGTTGCTCATACCGTTCGGCGATCTCGGGCGAGAGCTCTTCGGGCGCAATCAGGGTCACGCGGCTGGCCTCGATCCGGGCGGCATGGGCCAGCAGAACCCGGGCGTCCCGCGCCGGGTCGTCCACACCTGCGGCCCGCAGGCGCGCGGTGGCGGCCACCATGGCCTGTGCCGCTGTCAGCGCCGCGATCATTGCGCCATCTCCGCCAACAGGCGCGCCTGATCATCGGCGGTCAGCGCGTCGATCACCTCGTCCAGATCGCCCTGCATGATCTGGTCGAGCTTGTAGAGCGTCAGGTTGATCCGGTGATCGGTCATCCGGCCCTGCGGGAAATTATAGGTACGGATGCGCTCGGATCGGTCGCCCGACCCCACCTGGCTGGCCCGGTCGGCCGAACGTTCGCTGTCGATCCGCTGACGTTCGAGGTCATAGAGACGCGTCTTGAGCACCTGCATCGCGATCTCGCGGTTGCGGTGCTGCGATTTCTCGGAACTGGTCACCACGATCCCTGTCGGCAGGTGGGTGATCCGCACCGCCGAGTCGGTGGTGTTCACATGCTGCCCACCCGCGCCCGAGCTGCGCATCGTGTCGATGCGAATGTCATTCGGGTCGATCTGGATGTCTACGTCTTCGGCCTCGGGCAGAACCGCCACAGTCGCCGCCGAGGTGTGGATGCGCCCGCCGCTCTCGGTTTCGGGTACACGCTGTACGCGATGCACGCCGGATTCGTATTTCAGTCGGGCAAAGACGTTGTCGCCCTTGATATGGGCCACCACTTCCTTGATGCCGCCCAGTTCGGTCTGCTGTTCCTCGATGATCTCGAATTGCCAGCCGCGGGCCTCGGCATAGCGCTGATACATCCGCAGCAGGTCGCCCGCGAACAGCGCCGCCTCGTCGCCGCCGGTGCCCGGGCGGATCTCCAGCATCGCCGGCCGCGCATCGGCCGCGTCCTTGGGCAGCAGCGCCAGTTGCAGCGCATGCTCGGCCTCGGGGATGCGCGCCTTGAGCTGCGGGATCTCCTCTTCAGCCAGCTCTTTCATGTCGGGGTCGTCCAGCATCGCCTCGGCCTCGGCCAGATCGGACCGCAGCTGGCGCCAGGCCGCGATCTGTTCGACCACCGGCTTGAGGTCGGAGTATTCCTTGGCCAAAGCCGCGATATCCCCGCCCGAGGCGCCATCAGACATCGCCGCTTCGAGGTACTGGAATCGCAGAGTGATCTGTTCAAGACGTTCTTCGGGGATCATTGGGGCGGTGTCTATCATCCGACGTCTTTGGTCAAGGCCCCGGCTTGTGCTAAGCTATGCCCATGAAACGGATCATTGCCCTGCTGATTGTCTGCGCAACGCCCGGTCTGGCCGATGTCATCGGCCCCGGTGGCAAGGTGCAGGATTGCTATTGCACCGACACGTCCGGCAGCCGCGTCGAACTGGGCGAGATGGTCTGCCTGCAGGTCGATGGCCGCATGTTCATGGCCCAGTGCCAGATGTCGCTGAACGTGCCGATGTGGCGCGAGGTGTCAGAGGGGTGCCTGTCTTCAGGACTGCAGAGCCGCCAGCCAACCGTCGACCCGAGTGCGGTTGACGTCGAAATCCCGTCGGCCAAATCGTAACCTTCCATAGATGCGCACTGTGTCGCCGTCCTGCTGGGCGGTGGTGTAGTCGGGAAAGCCGAACACCCGGCTGCGGGAGACATAGGTGATCAGGCCCTCATCCACCGATCCGGCCAGCACCGTCGTACGCGGCGTCGCCCGCGCCACTTGGTCCAACCGCGCGAGGCCGTCCGGTCCGGTCTGCACCACACGGATCACGCCTCCGGGCAGGTCACGATCTGCCTCGGCCACGACTGGCACATGCCAGCGCGCGGGATCGGCCGGTGCCAGCCGCACATAGAGGCCAAGCCCGACAACCGCGGCGACGATCAACCAAAGAACCATGCGTTTCATTCCAATCAGACCTTCCGGCAGAACCCTAGCCGCCCGCCAGTACCTGGCAAGACCTGCCGGCCCCGCTTACCGTGACGTCACACCGGGCAGGATGCACAGCAGCTCGAACAGCAGGTTGGCCGCCGTCAGCGCAGTGTTGCCCGACGGATCATAGGGCGGTGAGACCTCGACCAGGTCGCAGCCGACCACGTTCATGCCCCCGAGCGCGTGGATCAGCTGCAGCGCCTGCGGCGTGGTCAGCCCGCCGATCTCGGGCGTGCCGGTGCCGGGGGCATAGGCCGGGTCCAGGCTGTCGATGTCGTAGGTGACATAAACCGGATGCTTGCCGATTTCCTTGCGGATCAACGCCCCGATCTGGGTCAGGTTCTGTTGCCACAACTCCCACGCAGGAAACTGCCGGAACCCCCAGCCCTTTGCCTCGGTGAAATCGCTGGCCGCATAGCCCGACCCGCGGATACCGACCTGAAAGGTCTTGTCGGGTACGATCAGCCCCTCTTCATACGCGCGGCGGAAGACGGTTCCGTGGGTTTCGCGCTCACCGAACATCTCATCATTGACGTCGGCATGGGCGTCCACATGGACCAGGGCAACGGGCCCGTGTTTCGCGGCAACCGCCCGCAGGATCGGCAGTGTGATCGAATGATCGCCCCCCATCGCCACCGGGATCACGCCCTGCGCAAGGATCGCGTCATAGCTTTCCTTGATGATCCGAAGGCTGTCGGCCAGCGAGAAGGTGTTGATCGCCAGATCTCCGATATCGGCGATCTGGAGGCTGTCGAAAGGCGCAGCGAAGGTGGCCATGTTGTAGGGCCGGATCATCGCGCTTTCGGCGCGGATCTGCTTGGGGCCGAACCGGGTGCCCGACCGCCACGAGGTTCCGATATCCATCGGCACGCCCAGCACCGCCACGTCCAGCCCCGCCAGCGTATCGGCCGCGGGCAACCGCATGAAGGTGTTCGGCCCCGAAAACCGCGCCAGATCATTGCCGCTAATGGGTTGGTTGAATTGGCTCATGGCGTGCGCGCCCCCTGTCCCGTTGGTTCACCTGATACCGGCCATAGCAAAACCATGGCTAACCAATGGTTAAAGCCGCCCGTCTTTCGCCAGTTTGGTCCATCCCAGCAGGCAGATGATCTGGGTCGCCACATGCGCCCCCGCGATCGCCGTGGCGCCGGATGTATCGAACGGCGGAGACACCTCGACCACGTCGCCGCCCTTGATGTTGATCCCGGCAATGTCGCGCAGGATGATCTGCGCTTGGATCGAGCTGAGCCCGCCCCAGACTGGCGTGCCGGTGCCAGGGGCAAAGGCCGGGTCCAGCCCGTCGATGTCAAAGCTCAGATAGACCGGGCTGTCGCCCAAAATGCCCTTGATCTTCTGCGCCACGGCGGCGGGGCCGGATTCATAGACCTCTCGCGCGTCGATGATGTTGACGCCCAGCGTGTCCTCGTTGGTGGTGCGGATCCCGACCTGGACCGAGCGTTTCGGGTCCACGATTCCCGACTTCACCGCCTTGTAGAACATGGTGCCGTGGTCCACCCGGCTCATGTCGTCATCGGCCCAGGTGTCGGTATGGGCGTCGAACTGCAACAGCGACATCGGCCCGTATTTCTCGGCATAGGCCTTGAGGATCGGAAAGCTGATATAGTGGTCGCCCCCCAGCGTGACCGAGGCCACATCCGCCGCCAGAACGGTGCGGATATGGTCGGTCAGCGTGTCGGGAAAGGCGGGGATGTTGGCATAGTCATAGGCCATGTCGCCATAGTCGATGATCGCCAGCTCGCTGAGCGCATCGAAGGGCCAACCATAGGGCGCATCGGGCGATTGGAGGGCGCTGGCCTCGCGGATCGCGCGCGGGCCCAGACGGGTGCCGGGGCGATTGGTCACCGCCTGATCAAACGGCACGCCGGTCACGGCGATATCCACGCCTTTCAGGTTCTTGGTGTAGAGCCGCCGTAGAAAGGATGTGGCCCCGCCAAAGGTGTTTTCATAACTCAACCCCTTCAGGTCGGGGTTGGTAAAGGCCTCATCGACCTGATTTTTCGCGTCTTCCAATGCCATTGTGACCCGTTTCCTCCCTGTATTGACCGGACCGTCAGGTCAACGGCTGCGCCTTTTCGACGATGCGCGCAAAGAACGAGGCACCCACCGGTGCGATCTCGTCGTTGAAATTGTACTTGGGGTGATGCAGCCCCGGCCCGTCGCCCTGCCCCAGGAACAGATAGGCGCCCGGGCGTTCCTGCAGCATGTACGAGAAATCCTCGGCCCCCATCTCGCGGCCCGAATTTGCGATCACCCGATCGGCGCCTGCCACTTCGCGCGCCACCTCGGCGGCGAAACCGGTCTTGTCCGCATCGTTGACCGTGGCCGGATAGCCGACGACATAATCCAATGTCGCCGTAACGCCGTAGGACGCCGCCTGCCCCTGCACGATTTCCTCAAGGCGGGTCATCACCATCTGCTGCACCGCCGGGTCAAAGGTGCGGACGGTGCCGTTCAGATAGGCGGTGTCGGGGATCACGTTGTTCACGGTCCCGGTGTGGATTTGGGTGACCGAGATCACCAGGTCGTCCAGCGCATAATGGTTGCGGCTGACGATGGTCTGGATCGCTTGTGCGATTCCGCAGGCGGCCATGACCGGGTCGCGCGTCTCGTGCGGCATGGCGCCATGGCCACCGACGCCCTGAATGTGGATGTCGAACGTGTCGACCGCCGCCATGATCGGCCCGGGCGTAGTATAGAAAGCACCCTCGGCAAAGCCCGGCGCATTGTGCAGCGCATAGACCTGAGCGATGTCGAACCGGTCCATCACACCCTCTTTGACCATGATATCGGCGCCGCCGCCCTCTTCCTCGGCGGGCTGGAACAGCAACGCCACGCGGCCCCGGAAATTCCGCGTCTCGGCCAGGTACCGCGCTGCGCCCAGCAGCATGGTGGTGTGCCCGTCATGCCCGCAGGCATGCATCTTGCCAGGATTCTTCGAGGCATATTCCACACCCGTTTCTTCAACGATCGGCAGCGCATCCATATCGGCGCGCAGCCCGATCGTGGGGCCATCGCCCTGCCCGTTGATGATCGCAACGATCCCGGTCTGGGCGATCCCTTCGTGCAGCTCGTCCACGCCGAATTCGCGCAGCCGTTCGGCCAGGAAGGCGGCGGTCTGATGGCAGTCGAACTCCAGTTCCGGGATCGTGTGCAGGTGCTGGCGCCATTCGGCCATGTCGGCGGCGTAATCGGCAATTCGGTTGACGACGGGCATCGGGGGTGGACTCCTGATCCAAGCTGCGGGATGGATGCATCTGACACCGGAACAAGGGGCTTCGCAATGGCTGAAAATCCACTGATCCACGATACTGACGCCGGAATCGAGCGGCTGCTGGAAATCATGCGCCGCCTGCGTGACCCGGACACCGGCTGCCCGTGGGACATCGAACAGGATTTCGCCACCATCGCCCCCTACACGATCGAAGAGGCCTATGAGGTCGCCGACGCCATCGAACGGCAGGCCTGGGACGAGCTCAAGGGCGAGCTGGGCGACCTGCTGTTCCAGTCGGTCTTTCACGCGCAGATGGCCGAAGAGGCGGGGCATTTCACCTTTCAGGACGTGGTACGCACCATGTCCGACAAGATGGTGGTCCGCCATCCGCATGTCTTTGGCGACGAATCCCGCGACAAGTCCGCCGAACAGCAGACCAGTGAC
The DNA here is from genome assembly GCF_025141855.1 of Ruegeria sp. B32. Taxonomy (NCBI): domain Bacteria; kingdom Pseudomonadati; phylum Pseudomonadota; class Alphaproteobacteria; order Rhodobacterales; family Roseobacteraceae; genus Ruegeria; species Ruegeria sp. B32. Next base: position 1,882,440 of record NZ_CP081106.1, read on the forward strand.
TGGGAGGCGATTAAGGCCGCCGAGCGCGCCGGCAAAGAGCAGAAAGGTGCGCTGGACGGCGTGGCCGCCAACCTGCCCGCCTTGCTGCGCGCCTACAAGCTGCAGAAACGCGCCGCGCGGGTGGGTTTCGACTGGCCCGATGTCAGCCATGTGCTGGCCAAAATCACAGAAGAGGCCGCCGAACTGGCAGAGGCGCGCGACCAGATGGACGCCGACGCGCTTGAGGATGAATTTGGCGACCTGCTGTTCGTGATCGTCAACCTCGGCCGCCATTTGGGCATCGAGCCCGAGGCCGCGCTGCGCCGCACCAACGCCAAGTTCACACGCCGGTTCGAACAGGTCGAATCCCGGTTGGCCACACGTGGCAAGTCACCGTCAGACAGCACGCTGGAAGAGATGGACGCCCTGTGGGACGCGGTAAAAACCGAAGAACACCGGGCAAATGGCAAACTCCCGCCGGTGGCCACCGGAACAGGGGCCTGAAACCGCTGGACAAGCGGCGCGCGGATTGACAGTCTCCGCCCTTCAAGACCCCGGAGGCCCCATGACCGCGCGCAAGATCATCATCGACACCGACCCCGGACAGGACGACGCCGTCGCCATCCTGCTGGCGCTGGCCAGCCCCGACGAAATCGAGGTGTTGGGCATCACCGCCGTCGCCGGCAACGTGCCGCTGGAGCTGACCGCAAAGAATGCGCGCATCGTCTGCGAACTGGCCGGGCGCACAGACATTCCGGTCTTTGCCGGGTGCGACCGCCCGTTGAAACGTCCTCTGATCACCGCCGAGCACGTGCATGGCAAGACCGGGCTGGACGGCCCCGTCCTGCCTGGTCCGCAGATGTCGTTGGCCGAGGGGCATGGCGTCGATTTCATCATCGACACCCTGCGCGCGCAGGATCCCGGCACCGTCACCCTCTGCCCGCTGGGGCCGCTGACAAACATCGCCACGGCCTTCCAGAAGGCCCCCGACATCATCGGGCGCGTACAGGAAATCGTGCTGATGGGTGGCGCTTACTTCGAAGTCGGAAACATCACACCCACCGCCGAATTCAACATCCATGTCGACCCCGAGGCCGCTGATATCGTGTTCAAATCCGGCGTTCCGATCGTGGTGATGCCGCTGGATGTGACGCACAAGGCCCTGGTCACCAAACAGCGCAACGACGCTTTCCGGGCTCTTGGCACCAAGGTCGGCATCGCCGTGGCCGAAATGACTGACTTCTTTGAACGTTTCGACAAGGAAAAATACGGCAGCGAAGGCGCGCCCCTGCACGATCCCTGCGTGACTGCCTATCTGATCCGCCCCGAATTGTTCTCGGGCCGCCATGTGAACGTCGAGATCGAAACCCAGTCGGACCTCACGCTTGGCATGACCGTTGCCGACTGGTGGGGCGTCACCGACCGCAAGCCCAACGCGCTGTTCATCGGAGACGTGGATGCCGACGGGTTCTTTGCACTGCTGACCGAACGGCTGGCGCGGCTATGAGTGCCGCCCTGCGCCTTGCCCGCCCCGAGGACCTTGATCGGCTGATGGGCCTGGTCGCCGCCTTTCACGCTGAGGCCGGGATCGAACAGGACCCCGACCAAAGGCGCGATGCGCTGATGCCGATTCTGGAAGGAATCCCGCATGGCTGCATCTATCTGATCGGCCCTTCGCGCGCGCCGTTGGGCTACATCATCCTGACCTTCGGTTGGTCGGTCGAGTTCGGGGGGATGGACGGGTTCGTCGATGAAATCTACATCCGGCCCGCCATTCGCGGCCGCGGCATTGCCACCGAAGTTCTATTGGACTTGCCCAAAGCGCTGGCCGGTGCCGGCCTGACAGCCCTGCATCTGGAAGTGGACCGAACCAACGAGGCCGCGCAGAAACTCTACCTTCGGACCGGTTTCAAACCGCGCGACCGTTACATGTTGATGAGCAAAAAGCTCTAGCGTGACTCACCGCGGAAGATCAGCCCGGGATTGTAGTACATCTCTTGCACCGGATCGTTCTGCGACACCGGCTCGCCGGTGATCGGGTAGGTGTCAGGCCCTGCGCAGGCCGCCAGAACCCCGACGGAAAGCACGGAAATAACGAGAAGGATTCTTGAAGCGGACATCACGTTCTCCTTTTCTGCTGTACCGTCAAGCTACGCCCGACAACCTCGCACTTGTAGGAACAAGTTCACACATAATCACATTTATGCTTGCATTTTTTCTCCCTGCCTGAATCAAACCCTGGGGTAATGGAAAATTACCCTGCAATTCCATCAGGTTCGGAAGAGTCACCCGTCAGTGACATTTCGAAGAACAACAGCTGGCCCTGCGCGATCTCGGGTATATCCGAATAGGCATCGCGCAGCTTAAACCCCAGCGACAGATACAGCCGAGTCGCCGCTTCCAGCGGTTTTCCGGTGTCCATCCGGATCATCTCGAACCCGTCTTTGCGGCACTGGGCAATCAGCGCCTGCATGATTGCACACCCCGCACCCGTGCCCCGAGCGTCATCGGTCACGAACACGCGCTTGATCTCGGCGATACCCGGACCGATCGTCTGGAACATCCCGCAGCCCACCGCCTGACCATCCAGCATCGCCAGCCGGGTCCCGCCCTTGGGCGGCATATGCTCGATTTCGATGGCGGACAGAACAGCTGCATATTTCTCGGGTGGATAGAACGTGTTCACGACCTGTCGCGACCGTTCATCCAGCGTCAGCAGGTAGGCGTGATAATCCCAACACAAACGCCGGACAGCATCGAACTGGTCCGGCGTTTTAGGTTCAACGATACTTAGCATGACGGACCCCCGGCCAATGTCGGGGGTCAGCCTAGCAGCTTGTGCCTTACTTGCGAAGGATCGAACGCCCCGCGTATTCGGCGACCTCGCCCAGCGTTTCCTCGATGCGGATCAGCTGGTTGTACTTGGCCAGCCGGTCCGACCGCGCCAGCGAGCCGGTTTTGATCTGACCGCAGTTGGTGGCCACGGCCAGATCGGCGATGGTGGCGTCTTCGGTCTCGCCCGAGCGGTGCGACATCACGTTGGTATAGCGGGCGCGGTGCGCCATATCCACGGCGCGCAGGGTCTCGGTCAGCGAACCGATCTGGTTCACCTTGACCAGCATCGAGTTGGCGCAGCCCTTCTCGATCCCTTCGGCCAGACGCGCGGGGTTGGTCACGAACAGGTCGTCACCTACCAGCTGCACCTTGCCGTCCAGCTCGTCGGTCAGCGCCTTCCAGCCGTCCCAGTCATCCTCGGACATGCCATCCTCGATCGAGATGATCGGATAGTCGTTCACCAGGGCTGCCAGATAGGCCACGTTCTCGTCGCTGCTGAGGGTCTTGCCCTCGCCCGACAGGACGTATTTGCCGTCCTTGTAATACTCGGTGGCGGCGCAATCGAGCGCCAGGTAGATCTCGTCGCCCGGCTTGTAGCCCGCCTTCTCGATCGACTTGAGGATGAAATCCAGTGCCTCGCGGGTCGAGGCGATGTTGGGGGCAAACCCGCCCTCGTCGCCGACACCGGTGGCCAGCCCGGCGGCCGACAGTTCCTTTTTCAGAGTGTGGAACACTTCCGAACCCATGCGCACCGCCTCGCGGATGTTGCTGGCGGCCACGGGCATGATCATGAATTCCTGGATGTCGATCGGGTTGTCGGCATGTTCGCCGCCATTGATGATGTTCATCATCGGCACCGGCAGAACCCGCGCCGAGGTGCCACCCACGTAGCGATAGAGCGGCTGGGTGGTGAAATCCGCCGCCGCCTTGGCCACGGCCAGCGACACGCCCAGAATGGCGTTGGCGCCCAGGCGGCCCTTGTTCGGGGTGCCGTCCAGCTCGATCATGGCGGCGTCGATCGCCACCTGCTCGGTCGCGTCAAAGCCCACCAGCTCTTCGGCGATCTCGCCATTCACGGCGGCCACGGCTTCAAGCACGCCCTTGCCCATGTAACGGGACTTGTCGCCATCGCGCTTTTCAACCGCCTCATAGGCGCCGGTCGATGCGCCCGAAGGCACGGCCGCCCGGCCCATGGTGCCGTCTTCCAGAACCACGTCCACCTCGACGGTGGGGTTGCCCCGGCTGTCCAGGATTTCGCGTGCGTGGATGTCGATGATGGTGCTCATGATACCGGTCCCTGAAAATGCGTTCGGTTGCATGCCTCATACCAGCACGCGGGGAAAAGTAAACCGGGTCCGTTATCGCTAACACGCATATTTTCTGGCCTTTAGCGCCAACAGCGGCGTGTTTGCGCCAACAGGTCAGCAGACCGCCGGGGCCATGGACCGCGCGATGCGCCGTTCGCGGATGAACGTGTACATGCCCGACCCGATGATCAGCGACGCGCCGATCATGGTCATCAGGTCCGGCCGTTCGCCGAACATCCACATCCCTGCCAAGATCGAAAACAGCAGCCGCGTATAGCGGAACGGCGTCAGGGCCGAGGCCTCGCCCACGCGCATTGCGGTCACGATCCCCAGATAGCCTAGAACACCAAAACCAACGGCACCGAAATAGGGTCCGATCTGCCCCATCTGCAGCGGCGCCAGAGGCTGCGCCGAGGTCAGCATCAGCACGCCGCCGGCAATGGCGACCGCCGCATAGGCCTGCAACGCCACCACGGCCGAGGCCACGCGCGCGTCCAGCCGGCGGGTGATCAGGTCCCGCGCGGCAATGGCGATGACGCTGGCCACCACGAACAGAGCCTCGGGCCGAAACCCGTCCAGACCGGGGCGGATGATCATCAGAACGCCGATGAACCCAACGCCGATTGCGCTCCAACGGCGCCAGCCGACCTGCTCGCGCAGGAAGAGAGCGGCCCCCATCGTGACCACCAGCGGCATCGCCTGGAACACGGCCGCAACGGTCGACAGGTCGACCAAGGACAAGGCGGTGACAAAACTCAGCGCCCCGACCGCCTCGGTGCACGCGCGGATCACGAACAGCGGTTGCCAGGCTGCCGAGTCAAAGATCGGTTTGCGTGTCACGATGGCCATGGCGGCAAAGACAAGCGCGCAGAACAGCCCCAGCACGATCATGACCTGACCGGTCGGCACGGTGACCGACAGATGCTTGATGAACATGTCCTCAAGCGTGAAGGCGGCCATAGCGCCGATGACCAGCAGGATGCCGTTCGCGTTGTTCATGTCATTGCCTATTGATTTCGTACGGCCTAATTGCCGCGTCGCAACGCAGAAGACCCGGATCGCGCCGCCGTGGCAAGCGCGAAGAGTGCTTGGAATCATGAATAGATTTTAGATGACCAATCGCTTTTGGTGATGTGTCCCGGCCGGATCAATCCTTGTCCAGCGGAACTCCGTACAACTCCAACCGATGACCTTTCAGGCGATAGCCCAGCTTCGAGGCGATCTTTTCCTGCAGGGCTTCGATCTCGGGGTCCACGAATTCAATCACCTCGCCCGAGTTCATGTCGATCAGGTGATCGTGGTGGTCGCGCTCGGCGTCCTCATAGCGCGCACGCCCGTCTCCGAATTCCAGCCGTTCGAGAATCCCGGCCTCTTCGAACAGTTTGACGGTGCGATAGACGGTTGCGATCGAAATGCCCGCATCCAGCGCCGAGGCGCGGGCGTACAATTCCTCGACATCGGGATGATCATCACTGTCCTGCAGTACCTGCGCGATGGTTCGACGCTGGCCGGTCATGCGCAGGCCTTTGGCTTCGCAACGCGCGATGATCGTGTCCGCCATGTCATCCCCCAGAATCCGTTCGGGTTTCTGTCTTAGTACGTCCGCGCAGATTTCGCCACTGTGATTTGCGCCCGCTGCGCCTTAGCCCGCCAGCCGCAGATCGGCCCAGACCGGCAGGTGGTCCGAGGCGATATGCGCGGGCCGTTCCCCGTGCACGCCGTGGGCCAGCGCCTCGAGCCCACCGCCCAGCGCGATCCGGTCCAGCGCGCCCAGAGGCTGCGCGGCGGGAAAGCTGGGCACAGGCGGCAGGAACCGCATGTCGGGAGCCAGACGGTCAAGAATCGGTTGGCGTGACCATTCGTTGAAATCCCCTGCCCAGACGGTGGGCATCCGGTCCAGCGCGCGGCCGTCCTGCCGCAGGTGGATGATCTGCTGACGGCGCCACGCCGAGAACAGCCCCAGATGCATCCCCATAACCCGCAAAGGCCCGATATGGGTGTCGAATTCGACCCGGACCGCTCCGCGCGGCTCCAGCCCCGGCAGATCGTGATGCGCGGCGCGGCGCACCCGGATGTGGTCGCCCCGCCAGATCACCGCGTTGCCATGCCAGCCCAGACTGCCCGCACCGCCCAGATCGACGATCTTCCACCCGGCCTCGTCCAGCATGAAATGCGGCAGCGCCGCCGGGCGCGGCGGCAGGCGTTTGTCGGCCTCTTGAAGCACCACGATATCGGCGCCCAGCCGGTCCAGCACCTGCAGGATGCGCTGCGGCTGGCGTCGCAGGTCCAGTCCGACGCATTTCTGGATGTTGTAGCTGGCAAGGCGCAGCTTGGGCAAAGTGGTCATCGGTTTTCTACGGTTGTACCCCGTCAGGATTCGCAGGATCGCGCCTGGACGCAAGCCGATAGTTCAGCACAGATGCCGAAACCCGCTCAGGTCCCGCAAAAGGTGGCATGCACTACCTCGTCCTGCGTGGGCGGGCGTATCAGGTCGGCGGCGTCGGGCTGGTCGCCACAGGGCCGAGCCAGCACTGCATTCAGCCGGTGGAACGGGGCATAGTCGCCCTGAACGGCGGCCTGGATCATCTGTTCGACGCGGTGGTTGCGCGGGATGAAGGCGGGGTTGGCCGCGTGCATCACCGCGGCCGGGTCCGCCTCGCGCGTCAGTCGCGCGCGCCACCCCACGGCCCAGCCGTCGAAAGCCGCCGGATCGGTGAACTGGTCCCGCGCCGCATCGCTGCCCAGCGCGCGGAAGGTATTGGTGAAATCGGCCTGTTTCTGCGCCATCCGCGTCAGCAGGTCCGAGATCAGTGCAAGGTCGCCGTCCTCCTCGGTGGTCAGGCCGATCTTGGCCCGGAACCGGCGCAGCCAGTGCTTCTGCATCAAATCGGGCATGGCATGTACGATCTCGGTCGCCTCTTCCACGGCGGCCTGCTTGTCCTCGATCTGCTGGATCAGCGCCGTCGCCAGCTGCGCCAGGTTCCACACCGCGATCTCGGGCTGGTTGGAATAGGCATAGCGCCCCATCCGGTCGATCGAACTGTAGACGGTGTTCGGATGATAGCTGTCCATGAAGGCGCAGGGGCCATAGTCGATGGTTTCGCCCGAAATGGCGCAGTTGTCGGTGTTCATCACCCCGTGGATGAAGCCCACCGCCATCCACTGCGCGATCAGCGCGGCCTGCGCGTCCCGCACGGCGCGCAGCAGGCCCATCGGCCCGACGGCGCCCGGGTAGTGGCGCGCGATGGCATAGTCGGTCAGCCGCTGCAGGTCGGCGATCTGGCCGCGTGCGGCGAACACCTGAAACGTACCCACCCGCAGATGGCTTTGCGCCACGCGGGTCAGTACCGCGCCGGGCATCGGGCCTTCGCGCAGCACGACCTCGCCGGTTTCCACCGCCGCCAGCGCCCGCGTGGTGGGAATACCCAGCGCGTGCATCGCCTCGGACACGACATATTCGCGCAGAACCGGCCCCAGCCAGGCCCGCCCGTCGCCCTGCCGCGAAAACGGCGTGCGCCCCGAGCCCTTGAGCTGAATGTCGCGGCGAATCCCGTCCGTGCCCACCACCTCGCCCAGAAGCACCGCGCGCCCGTCCCCCAGCTGCGGGTTGTAATTGCCGAACTGGTGACCGGAATACAGCTGCGCCAGCGGCTCGGCCCCGTCCGGCAGGGTGTTGCCCGCAAAAACCTGGGCCATGTCCTGCGCGTCACCGGGCGAGATACCCAGCACCTGCGCCAGATCGTCATTGAAAGCCACCAGCCGCGGCGCGCGTACGGGCTCGGGCGACTGGCGCGCATAAAACGCACCGGGCAGCCGGGCATAGGAATTGTCGAACGGGATCGTCAGGGTCATGGCGCAAACATATGATCTGTGCACAGTATTGCCAGCACCAAATCCCATCGCCGTGAAAGGCCCGCCATGACCGCCGACCAGATCATCGACCACCTGCAACTGCAGCCCCACCCCGAAGGCGGCTGGTATGCCGAGACCTGGCGCGCAGACAACACAGGCCGCCCCACCGCGACTTGCATCTATTTCCTGCTGAAACGGGACGAGGCCAGCCACTGGCACCGGGTCGATGCAACCGAGATCTGGCTGTTTCACGCCGGCGCGCCGCTGATCCTGTCGATCAGCGAAACCGATACTGGACCGGCAAGCGATCACATGCTGTCCCCTGACCTGAGCGCGGGCGCGCCGCAGGTCATCGTACCCGCCGGGCATTGGCAGGCTGCCCGCAGCACCGGGGACTACACGCTGGTCAGCTGCGTCGTCTCGCCCGGGTTCCAGTTCGACGGGTTCGAATTGGCGCCGGCGGAGTTCGACATTCCCCGGGGTTAAACCTCAAGCCCCTGCCGAACCATGCTTGAACTTGCCCTGCCCGATGCGGCAAGGTTCGCGTGTGTATGATTGGGCAAAGACGAGGGCGCGATGCGGCTGATCAAGACTTTGGTGACCGTGGCTGTGATCCTCGGCCTGGGCGTGCTTGGGATGCGGTTGGCTTTTCCGCTGCCCGAGACCAATTTCTCGGAGCGGACATACCGCCAACCCGCGGATTGGACTGGTCCGCTGGGCCAAGCCATCGAGCCGGCGATGCAGCGCAACCCCGGACTGGACGGCGTCCGCCCCCTTGGTCAGGGGCATACCGCATTTGCTGCCCGCGCCATTCTCGCGCGTGAGGCGGTCTCGTCCATAGATGCCCAATACTACATCTGGCAGGATGACGTGACCGGCCTGATGTTGCTGGACGAATTGCGTGCGGCGGCGGAACGCGGCGTGCGCGTGCGCCTTCTGGTCGATGACAACGGCATCTCGGGGCTGGACCCGCTTCTGGCTGAACTGGATGCCATGCCAACGGCCCATGTCCGCATCTTCAACCCGTTCACGCTGCGCAATCCCAAGCTGCTGTCCTATGTGTTCGATTTCGGCCGGTTGAACCGCCGCATGCATAACAAGTCCATGACGGTGGACGGTGTGGCCACGATTGTCGGGGGCCGAAACATCGGCGACATTTATTTCGACTACGGGGCCGGGACGCATTATCTGGATGTCGATACCATCGCGATCGGTCCGATCGTGGACGAGGTGGCCGAGTCGTTCGATGCCTACTGGAACAGCGGATCAGCCTATGATGCCGCGTTGTTCCTGCCCGCTGCGACCGACCCAAGCCTGAAAGTACTGGCCGAGGCCGCGCGTCAGACCGCGGCCGGGGCCGGATACCAAAAGGCAATCCGCGACAATGAACTGGCCGACCGCATCGCCGCCCGCGATCTGCCGTTCGAATGGAGCGCGGTCGAACTTTTTGTCGATGACCCGGCCAAGGGGCTTGGAGAGGTCGAGGACGAGAACCTCATGGTCGAGCGTCTCATCACCTTTGCCGAAAGCTCGGAGACTTCGCTCGATCTGGTCTCGGCCTATTTCATTCCCGGTCCCCGCGGGGCCGAGCTGCTCGAGCGGTTGTCGTCATCCGGGGTCAAAGTCCGGGTCCTGACCAACTCACTGGATGCGACCGATGTGATGCCGGTTCATGCGGCCTACATGGCCTATCGCGACGACCTGCTGGCAAGCGGGGTTCAGTTGCTGGAGCTGCGCGCGTTGCGCGACGAGCACAAGGAACGCAGCCTGCCCGAAATTCTTGCAGGCTCCGCCTCCGGCCTGCATGCAAAGGTTTTTGGCTCGGATGGCAAACGGATCTTTATCGGCTCATACAATCTGGACCCGCGTTCGGCCCGGTTGAACACCGAGATGGGCCTGCTGATCGAGAGCCCCACGATCGCGACAGATCTGGCCCGGCAACTGGACAAGCCGGAATTTGCCTATCGCGTCGAGATGGATGATGACGGTGGGTTGGTCTGGGTTCAGCAGACCAAGGACGGGACGACCACGACCTTTGAGACCGACCCGAACACCTCTCGGTTCCAGCGCGGCCTTGCCGCCGTCGTCAGATGGCTGCCGGTCGAGTGGATGCTCTGACCACCGCCGGCGTCAGTTCAGGATCGCGATCGACAGGTTCAGAACGGTCGCAAATGCCACCCATGCCAGATAGGGCACGAACGCCCATGCCGAAACGCGATCCACCGGGCGGACACGTGTGATGAACAGAACAATCACCACCAGAAGCGCCAGTATCACTACCAATGCCAGCCACGGCTGGTGCAGCACGAAGAATGCGGGCGACCACAGGAAGTTCAGGCCCAGCTGCGCCCACCACAGGCGCATTGCGGGCGATCCCCGGTCGCGTTCGAACTGCCGCCATCCCGCCATCGCAATCAACACGTACAGAACCGTCCAGACCGGGCCGAATACCCAGCCCGGGGGGTTGAAGACCGGTTTGTTCAGGTTTGCATACCACTCACCCGGCCCCGTCAGAGTGCCGATCAGTATGCCGCCACCCAGTACCAGAACCAGAAATGCGATACGTGTCAGGGTCTTGGTCATGCCGGTTCCATCCGCAGGTGCACTGCCGCTCAGCAGGTCCCGACCGGTATAGCCGCGCGGGCCGCCGACGAAAAGACACCACGCGGCGGGTTCTGCGCGCCTTCCAGAGAGACCGTCGCGCCCTGAATCTCAGCCCCCGAAACGGTGATCTCGCGTCCGCCGCCTGTGTCATCCACGTCGATCGTAAAGGCGATTTCTGCTCCGGGAGGCATGGACCGGATGTCCAGATCGACCATTGACTGCCCGTCCTGAACCTGAGGCAACCCGTTCAGAAACTCGGACCCCGAAACCATTTCAAAGGGCTGAAACACTTCAACCCCTGCCCCCGAGCCGGTGACATCAAAGATCAGCCCGCCCTGCGACGAAGACAAATCCAGACGCACCGTTGCAGCAGACAGGCTGCAATCGCTGGCGTTGCGAAGAACGAAGCGGTCCTTTGGCGCTCCCTCGACGAACTCAACCTGCACGTCGGCCATGGCAGGCACTGCGAGCATGAACGCGGCGGCACAACCGGCCGCATTTTTGACAAGGGAACCGATCATCTTCATCTCCGGCGTTGTTGTGGCTACTGCTACAATTACGCCCGAGCGCATTGGCAGGATCATTTTTCGCTGCGTTTCAGCGCGGTGCGCCCTGCGACACCCGGCTGACCGTCCCCCCGCCAACCAACGCCTTTACCCCGGTGGTGCCGGGGCAAGAGGTCGGCATCCCCCGCGCCACGCGCACCGCCAGATAGGCAAAGGCCTGCGCCTCGAGCATGTCGCCATCCAGACCTACGGCCTCGACCGGATCGACCGGGCAGTCCATCGCCACGCGCAGCATCTCCATCAAAACCGGGTTCTTGCGCCCGCCGCCGGTGACCAGCACCCGCGCGGGCGATCTGGGGCAATGCTCCATCCCCTGCACCACCCCGGCGGCGCTCATGCCAGTCAGGGTGGCGACGGCGTCGGCGTCACTCAATTCCTTCACCAGGCCGATCATTTCGGCGAAATCGTTGCGGTCCAGCGATTTGGGCGGCAGACGGTTGAAATACGGCTCGGCCAGAAACAGCTCCAGCGCTCCGGTCTCGACCGTTCCCTGCCGGGCCAGCGCGCCGTCGCGGTCCATCGGCAGGCCCAGACGCGCCTGCACCAGGTCGTCGATCGGCGCATTGGCCGGGCCGGTGTCAAAGGCCAACAGCGCACCTGGCGCCTCGGGTCCGTCAAAGGACGGGTCCACATAGGTCAGGTTGCCGACACCGCCCAAGTTCAGAAAGCACAAGGGCGCAGTGGCCCCGACATATTTTGCGCAGGCAAAATGGAAGAACGGCGCCAGCGGCGCGCCCTCGCCGCCCATGGCCACGTCGTCGCTGCGGAAATCCCAGACCACGGGCACACCCAGCGCGACTGCCAGCCCCTCGCCATCGCCCACCTGCAAAGTGCCCTTGCCGCGCGGCTCATGCGCAAGGGTCTGGCCGTGAAACCCGATCAGCTCCACGTCCTCGAATTCCGACAGCAGCTCGGCATGGGCGCGGGTCACCAGATCTTCGGCGGCGTGCACCTCGGGTCCGCTCCATTTGCCAAGCGCGGCGCGCAGCAGCTTGCGCTCGCCCTCAGTATAGGGCCGGTACGCACTGTCGCCAAACCGCAGGATCTGCCGCCCGTCGGTTTCCACCACCGCCGCGTCGACCCCATCGAGCGAGGTGCCCGACATGGCCCCCAGTGCCCGCACTGCCCCAACTTTGCCTCGGGCCTTATTCATGGCCTTTTCCTTCCCTCGTTCGCCGCCTATAACGTGCCCCGCAATTCAACCCCGAGGCAAGACATGACGTATCACCCCAAATCGGATTTCATCGCCACGATGATCGAGCGCGGCTTTCTGGCCGACTGCACCGATTATCAGGGCCTTGACGATGCTCTGACAAGCGGGGTGCAGACAGCCTATATCGGGTATGACGCCACCGCCCAGTCCCTGCATGTCGGGCACCTGATGAACATCATGGTTCTGCGCTGGTTCCAGAAGCTGGGGCACAAGCCGATCACCCTGATGGGGGGCGGCACCACCAAGGTGGGCGATCCCTCTTTCCGCTCGGACGAACGCCCCTTGCTGGGCCCCGAGCAGATCGACGCCAACATCGCCGGCATGCAGAAGGTGTTCGACAAGTACCTGTCCTATGACGACAGCGACACCGGCGCGCTGATGCTGAACAATGCCGAATGGCTGGACGACCTGAACTATCTCGATTTCCTGCGGGACATCGGGCGGCATTTCTCGGTCAACCGGATGCTGTCCTTTGAATCGGTGAAATCGCGGCTGGACCGGGAACAATCCCTGTCGTTCCTCGAGTTCAACTACATGATCCTGCAGGCCTATGACTTTCTGGAGCTGAACCGTCGTTACAGCTGCATCCTGCAGATGGGTGGATCGGACCAGTGGGGCAACATCGTCAACGGCATCGACCTGACCCGACGCGTGCTGGATCATGAGATCTATGGCCTGACCACGCCCCTGCTGACCACCAGCGACGGGCGCAAGATGGGCAAAAGCCAGGGCGGCGCCATCTGGCTGAACGGCGACATGCTGTCGCCCTACGAGTTCTGGCAGTTCTGGCGCAACACCACCGATGCCGACGTGGGCCGCTTCCTGAAGATCTTCACCGAGCTTCCCGTGGACGAATGCGACCGCATGGGCGCGCTGCAGGGGTCCGAGATCAACGAGGCCAAGATCCGTCTGGCCAACGAAGTCACGACCCTGCTGCACGGGGCCGAGGCCGCGGCCAAGGCGGAGGCCACCGCGCGCGAGGTGTTCGAAAAGGGCGGCGTGGGCGGCGACCTGCCCACCCTGACCCTGACAGCCGAGGATCTGGGCGACGGCATCTCGGTCGTGCAGCTGATCGTGAAGTCGGGCCTGGCGAAATCGGGCAAGGAGGCCAAGCGCTTGATTTCCGAAAACGGCGCCCGTCTGGACGACGCACCGCTGACCGATGCCGGGCTGATGATCGACGCAGCGGCCCTTTCCTCGCCCATCAAGCTGAGCGCGGGCAAGAAGCGGCACGCGCTGGTGCAGCTGGGCTGAACCGCCTGCCCCCGAACACGACGGCCGCCTTCGGGCGGCCGTTTTTCTATCCGCGTTCGACCGAGCCCAGCGGCAGGTCCAGACCGGCCGGCGTCACGAACAGCTCGATCTGATCGCGCGACAGCGCCCAGTGATCGGCCGCCAGCTGCCCCGCCGCCGCCTCGTCGCGCGCCTCGATCGCGGCAATGATGGCGTCATGCTGGTCGCAGGCCAGAGCCAGGCTTTCGCCCATCCCGGCCTGACCCGGGCGGTAGAAGGTCATGCCAATACGCGCATGGTCGATCAGCAGCCGCTGAAACGACGGCAGCAGGTACACATTCGCCGCCATCTCGCCAGTGATCTCGTGGAACTGGTTGTTGGCCAGCGCGCGATCTTCGGCCGAGCTCGCCCGCAACGTTTCCCGAAACGCCGCCTGCGCCGCCTTCAACCGATCGATCTGGTCACCTGTCGCGTTCTGCGCCGCCAGCCGAAGCACCGCGCCATAGATCATCGGCGCCACCAGGAAGAAATCGCGCAGCGTGGCATAGGACATCTGCGACACCCGCGCGCCCCGGTTTTCACGCAGTTCAAGATAGCCCAGCCCGGCCAGATGCCGGAACACTTCGCGCAGTGGCGTGCGCGACAGGCCGAACGCCTCGGACAGCTGCGCCTCGTCCAGATCATCGCCAGGGCGCAGTTTCAGCGTCATCACCGCCGCCTTCAGATGCGCGGCCAGCGCCGCCTTGCGGCTTTTCGTGTCGTCTTTCATCCCCAACCTTCGCTTTGGTCGAATCGCGACACCCAGGATGTCGCCTCTGCTCTTGCCCGATAAAATGCAACTTGTACACAATCAGTCTGACCGCCCGTGATAGACTGAGCGCATGACCCGCCCGCAACATTTCTGTTTCATCCTCGTTCCCGAGTTCTCGCACCTGGCCTTCTCCTGCGCGGTCGAGCCGCTGCGGATCGCCAACTGGGTCAGCGGCGAGGAACTGTACCGCTGGTCCTTCGCCTCGGAGGACGGCGCGCAGGCGGTGTGTTCGAACGGGTCCGTGACACTGGTGCATGGCGGGTTGGCGGACCTGCCGAAATGCGACCAGATCTTTGTTTTGTCGGGCATTCACATGCGCGATCACGTCAGCCGACCCCTGCTGGCCGCGCTGCGCCGCGAACGGGCGCGCGGCACGGCCATCGGGGCGCTGTGTTCGGGCGCATGGCTGCTGGCCGAGGCCGGGTTCCTGAACGGGATGCAGGCGGCGATCCACTGGGAATATCACGACGCCTTCATGGAGGCTTTCCCGGACGTGAACCTCGTGCGCAGCGTCTTCGTGGCCGATGAAAAGCACATGACCGCCTCGGGCGGCACGGCGACGGCCGACCTGATGCTGCACCTGATCGAGCGCGACCACGGGCAGGACCTGTCGATCGCGGTGGCCGACCAGATGGTCTACAACGCCGTGCGCAACGCGACCGCCGATCAGCGTGTGTCGCTGCAATCGCGCAACGGCATGCGCAACGCGCATCTGGCCAAGGCGATCCAGATCATGGCCGACCGCATCAACGACCCGATCTCGCCGGCGGTGATCGCCGAACAGATCGGCATCTCGACCCGCCAGCTGGAACGGCTGTTCGGCAAATACCTCAACGCCTCGCCCAAGAAATACTTCATGGAGCTTCGGCTGGACCGCGCGCGAAACCTGCTGTTGCAGACCGAATCTTCGGTCACCGACGTGGCCTTTGCCTGCGGCTTTGAAAGCCCGGGCCATTTCTCACGCGTGTACCGCGCCGCCTTCGGCGTCACCCCGATGCAGCAGCGCAGCCGGCTGGACTGAGTCACTGCCGACTGGACAGGACGTGCCATCTCGGATTATTTGAACAAACGTTCAGATCACTGGGGAGGAGCCCGCCATGCAATTGTCCACCACCGCCGCCGTCATCACCGGCGGCGCCTCGGGCCTCGGAGAGGCCACCGCCCGTTACTTTGCCGAGAACGGCGCGCAGGTCACCATCCTGGACCGCGATGCCGAGCGCGGCACCCAGGTCGCGGCCGAGATCGGCGGACATTTTGCCCAGACTGACGTGACGGACGAGGCGTCGGTGGCCGCGGCCATTGCGCTGGCGATGGACAAGATGGGCAAGATCACCGCCTGCGTGAACTGTGCCGGCATCGCCTATGGCATCAAGACCGTCGGCAAGGACGGCCCGCACCCGCTGGACGCCTTCCAGCGCACCATCGACATCAACCTGGTGGGCACCTTCAACGTGTCGCGTCTGGCCGCGGTCGAAATGGCCAAGAACGCGCCCGAGTCGGATGGAGCGCGTGGCGTGATCATCAACACCGCCTCGATTGCCGCGTTTGACGGACAGAAAGGTCAGGCGGCCTATGCGGCGTCCAAGGGCGGTGTCGTGGGCATGACCCTGCCGATGGCGCGCGATCTGGCCTCGACCGGAATCCGGGTTATGACCATCGCGCCCGGCATCTTCATGACTCCGATGCTGGCCGGCCTGCCCGAAGAGGTGCAGCAGCAGCTTGCCGCCGACGTGCCGAACCCCGCCCGCCTGGGTGACCCGCGCGAATACGGCCGGCTGGCCGGGTTCATCGTCGAGATGGGCTATCTGAACGGCGAAGTCATCCGCATCGACGGCGCCCTGCGAATGCGCTGACCCTTACTGACGGTTTCCGGCCCGGTCGATCGGCGTCAGGGCCGGCCATTTTGGTTTTGTACAAAACGGAAGATCCCCGGCTCCGGGCCGGTACAATACAGACGAATTGGCTCAGCCCGCCTCGGCCTTTTCTTCCAGTTCCAGCCATTCCTCCTCGGCAGCGGCCAGCTTCTTCTGCCGCTCGACAAGGGCCTCGGTCGCCTTCTGGAACTTCACCGGCTCGCGGGTGAACAGCTCGGGGTCCGACATCAGCTCCTCCAGCTTGGCGATCTCGGCTTCCAGCCGCGCGATCTCGGCGGGCAGCTTCTCCAGCCGGTGCTTTTCGGAAAAGGACAGGCCGGTTTTCGGCTTGGATTCTTGCTTGACCTTCGGCTTGTTCTCTTTTGATTTCTCAGGCTTTTTCTCGGCCAATTCGCCACGCTGCGCGACATAGTCCGACCAGCCGCCCGCATAGACGGTCGCGCGGCCGTTGCCCTCCATGGCGATCGTAGTGGTCGCCACACGATCCAGGAAATCCCGGTCGTGACTGACCAGCAGCACGGTGCCGTCATAGTCGTCCAGCAGTTCCTGCAACAGGTCCAGTGTCTCGACATCCAGGTCGTTGGTCGGTTCGTCCAGCACCAGCAGGTTCGACGGTTTCGCCATAAGCTTGGCCAGCAGCAACCGCGCTTTTTCGCCGCCCGACAAGGACTTGACGGCCGCTCTTGCCTGCCGCTCGTCGAACAGGAATTCCTTGAGGTACCCCACCACATGCTTGGGCTGGCCGCGCACCATCACCTGATCGGCCTTGCCCGTGACTCGCATCTCGGGGTCGCCGGTCAGGCTGTCCCACAGGGTCATCTCGGGGTCCAGCTGCGCGCGGGTCTGGTCGAAGACCGCGATCTCCAAATTGGTGCCCAGTGTCACCGACCCCTCGTCCGGCTCCACTTCGCCCAGCAGCATCTTCAGAACCGTTGTCTTGCCCACGCCGTTCGGGCCGACAAAGGCCACCCGGTCGCCGCGCTGTACCAGCAGGTCCAGGTTGCGCACGATGGGCGTGCCGTCGAACGCCTTGCTGACACCGCGCGCCTCGATCACCTTGCGCCCGGATTTCGGACCGGATTCCAAAGACATGGCCGCCGAGCCCTGACGCTTGATCTGCGCGGCGCGTTCGGCCCGCAAAGCCTGCAAGGCGCGCACCCGGCCCTGGTTGCGCTTGCGGCGGGCACTGATCCCTTCGACCGCCCAGCGGGATTCGGATTTGATCAGCCGGTCCAGCTTGTGGCGTTGCTGATCTTCCTCTTCCCAGATCTTGTCGCGCCAGGCCTCGAAGGCCTCGAACCCCTGCTCCTGTCGGCGCACCACACCGCGGTCGATCCACAGTGTTGCCCGGGTCAGCGCCCGCAGGAACGCGCGGTCATGCGAGATCAGGACAAAACCCGCCCGTGTCGCGCCCAGTTCACGTTCAAGCCAGCCGATGGCCTCGATGTCCAGATGGTTGGTCGGCTCGTCCAGCAGCATCAGGTCGGGGGCCTCGGCCATCAGCTTGGCCAGCGCCGCGCGCCGCCGTTCGCCGCCCGAGGCGGTCTGAACCGCGCGCGAGGGATCGAATTTCAGCCCCTCGCCGGCCCGTTCCACCTTGTACAGCTCACCTGGTTCCAGCCCGCTGGCCGCATAATCGCCCAGCGTGGCAAATCCCTCCATCGTCGGGTCCTGCTCCATGTAACCCACGGATTTGCCGGGCGGCACGACAATGTCGCCCCGGTCCGGTTCGAACAGACCGGCCATGACCTTCATCAGGGTGGATTTGCCCGAGCCGTTCCGCCCGACCAGCGCAACGCGGTCGCCGGGCTGAACCACCAGGTCCAGATCGGAAAACACCGGCTCGCCCCCGAAGGTCAGCGAGATACCGGACATCTGCAACAAAGGAATACGTGCCATAAGCGCCAGCTAAACCGGCAGGCATTGGGCGTCAACGCCCCAACCTCACCTTTTGCCAGCAGCGCGGCTTCAGCCCGCGATCATCCGCAAGAGGCGTTTCCGTGCCGCGGGAATCGCGCCGATCTCGACGCCGGTGAAGACATGCAGCGTGTTCAGCTGGCGGTCCACCACCGCATGATCGCTGACCCAGCCACCCATCATAAGATAAGTACGCAGCAACGGCGGCATTCGCAGCATGGCCTTTCTGGCATCCGGGCGCCGCCGCAGCCGCGCGGCAAAGCGGAACACGTCCGGCGCCTTGACCCGCGGCAACCAGCGTTTGGGCGCAAGGTGGCGATGTTTGAGCATCGCGAAGGCATCCAGGTATTCCGCAGTCTCAGTTCCTGCGAAGGACGAGCATCCAAACAGCAACTGGACCCCATTGCGGTCGACAAAGGCCGTCATCGCGCCCCAGGCCACCCTCAGGATATCGGGGTCCGTCCAATCGGGATGGATGCAGAACCGCCCCATTTCCACCATGCGCCCATCAAAGCTCTGCAAAGCGGAAAGGTCATAGAACTGGGCCGAATAACTCCGGCTGATTTCGCTGCCGCTGTCCATGACCAGCATCCGGAAACAGCAGACCAACTGGCCACCTGCCTGCGAATCCTCGACCAGAACATGGGCGCAGGTAACGTCGAAGTCGTCCCGATCCGTCTCGGCTGTTCGGAATGCAAGTGTACGAAGATTCTGGGCCACCCGCACGTCCTCGGGACACCGCGCCAGGCGCGCGCGGAAGCGGCCTTTGTCCAACAAAATATCATCGGCCATGGTCGCATCCTCCACGGTTTCTCACCGATTGCGATCTGCCTGATCCCATGCACCAATAGTGTGACCGCCGTGTGAAGCTTTCAACCGGCGGCCGGAAATTAGCTGGCCCCCGGGATGTTCGACGGGCTGAATTGGCCGATGTTGCCCAGCAGCTGCCGCAGGAAGCCTTTGTCCTGAACACTGGAGTCCGTCACACGGCGATCCAGCACGATGACATAGCCGTCTTCGAGACCGAATTTTTCGATATTGCGGACGACGCCACGCTGGTCAAAGCTGATCGCCACCAATTCGCGCGAGACGACCTCGGGGCGTTTGGGGCCATAGTGGCGAACGCGCGACGCCACATAGTAGAAACCCGAATCCTTCAACACACCTGACGAGCTGGGCGCGCCAGCCTTTTCCAGAACCGTGTCGCGGGTATCGACGCCAACCTTGATCTCGGCCAGCTCTTCCGGGGTGGGGATATAGCCGTGCTTCTTGTAGACCGGGGTACAGGCAACAGCGGTGGCCAGAACAAGCGTGCAGGCAACCGCCCTGGACGCCGGTTTCAGCCTGTTCAGTACTTTCAACATGTTCACCCTCTTGCCTTGGTCCCTTGCGGCTTCTATCCGATTACAGAAACCCATGCCCCGGTTCAACACAGGAAAGGGTCACAATGTCCGACCTCTCAACATTGCGCGTCGCCGATCTGCCTCAAAACAGCCCGACCGCGTTCGAATTGCGCCCCCCTTCTCGGCAACTCGAGGAAATTCGTGATGCGTTGGGCCTGCTCGGGCTGCGCAAGCTGAGTTTTGTCGGCGAGCTGCGCGCGCAGGGCAAGCGTGATTGGGTGTTGACCGCCAAGCTGGGCGCGACCGTCATTCAGCCCTGCGTGGTGACGCTGGACCCGGTCACGACCCGGATCGAGGCCCCGGTGCGGCGCATTTTCCTGGCCAATTGGACCGAACCGGACGAACCCGAGTTCGAAATGCCCGAAGATGACGAGACCGAAGCCTTGGGCCCGGAAATCGATCTGGACCAGGTGATGCGCGAGGCATTGTCCCTTGCGTTACCCCAATACCCCCGGAAAGACGGTGCACATCTGGGCGACGCGAACTATACCGAACCGGGCAAACAGGCGATGACCGACGAGGATGCCAAACCCTTTGCCGGGCTGGCGTCCCTGCGTGACGCA
The DNA here is from genome assembly GCF_025141855.1 of Ruegeria sp. B32. Classification (NCBI taxonomy): domain Bacteria; kingdom Pseudomonadati; phylum Pseudomonadota; class Alphaproteobacteria; order Rhodobacterales; family Roseobacteraceae; genus Ruegeria; species Ruegeria sp. B32. Next base: position 1,902,597 of record NZ_CP081106.1, read on the forward strand.
CTGAAAAAAGACGAGTGACAGGGGATCGATTTCCTGTCATAGCAGGCGCTCAGAAAAATCGCTTGAACATGTCGAGAATCGCAGTATTTTCGCGCGCTCATCGGAATTTGGGTTGGACATCGCGGGGCTTGTTCCCTAAACGCACGTCACACCACGAGAAAACGAAGAATGAAACCCGGCCTGCAGCGAATCTGCTGGCCCTTAGTAGACAAAGGTTGAGACCATGGCCGTCCAACAGAACAAAGTTTCCAAGTCGCGTCGCAACAACCGCCGCGCACACGACGCTCTGGTTGCTGCAAACCCGAACGAATGCGCGAACTGCGGCGAGCTGAAGCGCCCGCACCACGTTTGCGCAGCATGCGGCCACTATGACGATCGTGAAGTCGTCGCTCAGGCCGACGACATCGACCTGGACGAAGACGCGGCCTAAGCCTGATTGAACGCAGGTTCTGGCATGACAGCGCAGCCCACGCAGACCGGAAAGATCATCATCTCGGTTGACGCAATGGGCGGGGATTCAGGTCCCGGCGTGGTCGTGGCTGGAATCGCGAAGTCAGCAAAGAAGAACCCCGAGGTCGGATTTCTTCTGCACGGCCCGAAAGATGTGCTGAGCAAGCTTGTATCGAAACGGCGTGTCCTTGACGGACGCGTCGTTTTTCGTGATTGCCCGGACGTGGTCACGATGCAGGACAAGCCCAGCCAGGTGGTGCGCAGCGGCAAGAACACCTCGATGTGGTCGGCGCTGGAATCGGTGCGTCAGGGCGAGGCCCATGGTGCCGTCTCCTGCGGCAATACCGGCGCGCTGATGGCGCTGTCGATGATGCGGCTGCGCAAACTGCCCGGGGTGAACCGCCCCGCCATCGCGATTCTGTGGCCATCCCGCAACCCTCAGGGCTTCAACGTCATGCTGGACGTGGGCGCGGATGTGCGGGCCGACGCCAAGGATCTGCTGCAGTTCGCATTGATGGGCGCCTCTTATGCGCGCAACGGCATGGAACTGACCCGCCCGCGTATCGGGCTGCTGAACGTTGGCACCGAAGAGCACAAGGGCCGCGCCGAACTCAAGGAAGCCCATGCCCTGATCACCGAATTCGCGGATCAGGCAAACTTTGATTTCGTGGGCTTCGTGGAAGGCAGCGACATTCCAGGCGACAAGGCGGATGTCATTGTTACGGATGGGTTTACCGGAAACGTCGCCATCAAGACCGGCGAAGGCACGGCCAGCCTGATCGGCGACCTGCTGCGCGAGGCCTTCAAGTATTCACCCCTATCGCGCCTGGCCTCGGTTCTGGCCATCACCTCGCTGCAGCGATTGAAAAAACGCATCGACCCGCGCCGCGTGAACGGCGGGGTCTTTCTTGGCCTGAACGGCACTGTCATCAAATCCCACGGAGGCGCCGACGCCACCGGCGTGTCTGCCGCGATCAAGCTGGCTTTCACCCTGGCCAAGTCCGGCTTTGCGGAAAAATTGGCAGCACGGGTTGCATCCACGGCTGAGCTTGAACAAGATGCGGCGCAATCTGCGCTGCAGACCAAATAAGAACAAAGAAGGCAGTACCCCAGATGGCAGGCCGTTCAGTCGTTGTAGGTGTCGGACATTACCTGCCCAAGCGGGTGGTTCCGAACTCCGAATTCGAAAAGACGCTTGATACGACCGATGAATGGATTCGCACCCGTTCTGGTATCGAGCGTCGGCACTTTGCGGCCGAAGATGAAACCACGTCCGACCTGGCAACCTATGCGGCCAAAGCCGCTCTGCAGGACGCCGGCCTTACAGCCGATGACATTGACGCAATCGTTCTGGCGACCTCGACCGCGGATCTGACGTTCCCGTCGGCCGCCACCATGGTTCAAGCCAATCTGGGCATGACCCAAGGGTTTGCCTTTGATGTTCAGGCCGTCTGCGCCGGTTTCGTGTTTGCGCTGAGTAACGCCAACGCCCTGATCCTTTCGGGTCAGGCCAAGCGGGTGCTGGTGATCGGCGCTGAAACTTTTTCGCGGATCATGGACTGGACCGACAGATCGACCTGCGTGTTGTTCGGGGATGGGGCCGGTGCCCTCGTGCTCGAGGCGCAGGACGGTGCCGGAACAAGCGATGATCGGGGTATCCTGTCCACGGATCTGCATTCGGACGGACGTTACAAGGACCTTCTGTACGTGGACGGCGGGGTGTCGACGCAATCGACAGGCCATCTTCGGATGCAGGGCAACCAGGTGTTCCGCCATGCGGTCGAAAAGCTCACCGCCACGGCAACCACCGCGCTAGACCGCGCGGGACTGACAAGCGGCGACGTCGATTGGATCGTCCCGCATCAGGCCAATATCCGCATCATCCAAGGCACTGCCAAAAAGCTGCAACTGCCCATGGATCACGTCGTGGTGACCGTTCAGGACCACGGCAACACATCGGCCGCCTCGATTCCCCTAGCCCTGTCGGTGGGCAAGGAACGGGGCCAGATCAAGCAAGGTGATTTGATCGTGACCGAGGCGATTGGCGGCGGTTTGGCATGGGGCTCGGTGGTCCTGCGCTGGTAACCGGCGCATTCCGGCTTACACAGCCGCCCGCAATTCATTGATATTGACAGCGAATTTGCGCTACCCCTATGCTCGAAAATCAATAGGGGAAATGTCATGGGCGATAATACACTGACGCGAATGGATCTGAGCGAAGCCGTGTTTCGCGAAGTTGGGCTGTCACGCAACGAAAGTGCACAGCTTGTCGAAAGCATTCTGAACCACATGTCGGACGCGCTGGTGCGTGGCGAACAGGTCAAGATTTCGTCCTTTGGCACTTTCAGCGTTCGTGACAAATCGGCCCGTATTGGACGCAACCCAAAAACCGGTGAAGAGGTTCCGATCCAGCCGCGCCGCGTGCTGACTTTCCGCCCGTCGCATCTGATGAAGGATCGCGTCGCCGCCGGGAATCGCAAGTAAACCCGGGGCCAGGAGGATATGAGCAAGTCACCCGACGCGTTTCGCACCATCAGTGAAGTTGCGGATTGGCTCGGTGTTCAAGCCCATGTCCTGCGATTCTGGGAAAGCCGGTTTGCACAGGTCAAACCAGTCAAGCGGGCTGGCGGTCGCCGTTACTACCGCCCCAACGACATGCGCCTGCTGGGCGGCATCAAGAAGCTGCTGCACGAGGACGGCATCACGATAAAAGGCGTTCAACGCATTCTGAGGGAACAGGGCGTGGCCCATGTGGCGGCGCTGTCCCCCGACATCGATGTCAGCGCAGAATCACCACAGACGCCGCAGGACGTGGTGGTATCCTTTCCGCCCAAATCGACCGGTCAGCAAATCGACCTCGATCTGCAGTCCGACACTGATGGTCCCGGGTCGCCAGAGCCTCAGGAAACACCCAGTTCCCCAGACCCCGAGCCGACGCCCGCGCCCGCTGCGGTCAACGGGGACGACGGCATCAGCCCTGCCCCGCTGTTCGGCGGCATCGCTTCCAAAGCTTGGCAGACGACAGATTTTGACGCTGAGGCGCTGCGCCAGATCGCCCCGATCGCGAGGGACCTCAGGGCATGGCTCAGCCGGGTCGAAGGTCAAAAGGCGGGATAAGAAGAAAGGCAATGTTTTCCTCTTGCCCCTGCCGGGAAAATCATTATGAACAGCCCAACGTCGGGCTATGGCGCAGCCTGGTAGCGCGTCCGTCTGGGGGACGGAAGGTCGCAGGTTCGAGTCCTGCTAGCCCGACCAAATCACACCGACGTTTATGGCAGACAGGCCAGATCCCGCTCTGGCATCAGGGGGGATCGGAATGACAGGTGTATGCCCGAACCAGCAAATTGAGGCGATGATCGCGCGCGATGAGATCTCCGCCGAGCCGGCCATTCTGCCCGCTCAGATCCAGCCCGCCAGCCTTGATCTTCGTTTGGGAACAGTCGCTTACCGCGTCCGTGCGTCATTTCTGGCGGGCGAAGGGCGTTCGGTGTCCGAACGGCTGGCCGAGTTCGAGATGCACCGGATCGACATCACCGACGGCGCGGTTCTCGAAAAAGGTTGTGTCTACCTTGTGCCCCTGATGGAAGCGTTGTCCCTGCCCGGTGACGTGACCGCTGTCGCCAACGCCAAAAGCTCGACCGGGCGTCTGGACCTTCTGACCCGTACCATCACCGATGGCGGAACCGAGTTCGACCGGGTGCCCGCAGGCTATTCTGGGCCCCTCTACGCCGAAATCTGCCCGCGGTCCTTTTCTGTTCTGGTGCGTCCGGGCATGCGGCTGAACCAGATCCGTTTCCGGCAAGGCCAGGCGGTTTTGTCCGATGCAGACCTGACCGCTCTGCATGCGGAATCACCATTGGTCGATGGTCCGGCCGTCATTCAGGACGGTCTGGGGTTTTCGGTCGACCTGCGCCTGCCCAACACTGACCTTGTTGGCTATCGCGCGAAACCGCATACCGGCGTGATCGACCTTGACCGGATCGGCGAATACGACCCACAGGAATACTGGGAAGAGGTGCGTACCAAGGACGGACGGATCATTCTGGATCCGGGCGCATTCTATATCCTGGTCAGCCGAGAGGCGGTTCACATCCCACCGATGTACGCGGCCGAAATGGCGCCCTATCTGGCGATGGTGGGCGAATTCCGGGTGCACTACGCGGGCTTTTTCGATCCGGGCTTCGGTCATGCCGAAGCCGGAGGCGCCGGTTCACGTGGAGTTCTGGAAGTTCGCTGTCACGAAGCGCCCTTCGTACTGGAGCATGGACAGGTCGTCGGGCGGCTGGTCTACGAGCGTATGGCCGAGATGCCGACACAGCTGTACGGCGCAGGAATTGCTTCGAACTATCAGGGCCAAGGCCTGAAATTGTCGAAGCATTTCAAGTCCGCACAGTAAACCTCAGAACCGCATGAACCGCCGCATCTGGCGGGTCAGCTGCTTGGCCTGTTTCATGCTGGGACTCTGTCCGCCCGCACTTTGCGCCATGCGCCGGTCGGTCTGAGGACCGCGCGGTTGGCTCTGTTGGCCCGACTTGCGGGTCGCACGATCGGCAAGGTCAAAACCTTTGTCGACACCGCGCGTGACCAGCCTGCGCATGACTTGCCGAACGATCATGTCGATGATGCGGTTTGCGTTCATTTCGGTCTCCGTTCCTCTGCGCAGAACCTAGCGGCGATAAGCGCCGACAAAAGGGCGGCGCAATCAATCTTCCTCGAACAGTTCGGACTGATCTTCGTCACCCGTGTCATCTTCGTTAGCCTCGCCGATCGGCATCGCCCCCGGCGGCGGCCGGTTTTCCAGCAAGCCAGCAGCGCGCAGTTCCTTAAGGCCCGGCAAGTCACGCGCGCTTTCCAGACCGAAATGGTCCAGGAATTGAGGCGTTACGACAAAGGTCACCGGACGGCCCGGCGTCATGCGGCGACGGCCCAGCCGGATCCACTCCATCTCCAGCAGCTGGTCGATGGTTCCCCGCGACACGGACACGCCGCGGATTTCTTCGATCTCGGCGCGGGTGCAGGGCTGATGATAGGCCACGATCGCCAGGGTCTCGATGGCGGCGCGGCTCAGCTTGCGGGTCTCGACCGTTTCCTTCTGCATCAGGAAGCCCAGATCGGGGGCCGTGCGGATGGCCCACGCCTCACCCACTTTGACCACGCGGACCCCGCGCCCTTCATAACGTTTCTGCAGCAGTTCCAGCGCTTGCGCGGCGTCGCAGCCATGCGGCATCCGCGCCTCAAGATCGGCCACTGTCACCGGCTCAGCGCTGGCGAACATTACCGCCTCGACCATACGCTCCTGCTCAGCCAGCGGAGGCGCTTCGAACAGGGTGCCGGTGCCGTCGTCTTCGGGGGCGTCAGTCACGTTTGTCAGTCCTTCTGCGCAGTTGGATCGGAGCAAAGGTCTCGCTTTGCTTGATCTCCATATGTCCTTCCTTGACCAGTTCCAGCGAGGCCGCAAACGTCGCCGCCGTGGCCGAGCGCCGCCGCACCGGGTCAACGTCCCATCCGTCGGGGAGGTAGGTTTCCATGTCGGTCCAGGTTCCGGCAAATCCGATCAGCGGGCGCATCCGTTCCAGCGCCTGCTCCATCGTGAAAACGGCGTCGCGGTCCATCACGAAGGGCCGGAACTCGTCGCGGGTGCGGATGCGGGCATAGCCCTGCATCAGGTCCAGCAAGGTCGCGGAATAAGTGACCGTGCGGATGCGGGTGACATCCTCGCCCTGCCCGCGCCTGAAGAAATCGCGCCCGAGTTGGTCGCGCGCCATCAGGCGCGCCGCCGCGTCGCGCATCGCCTGCAGGCGTTCCAGCTGAAAGGCCAGGTGAGCGGCCAGTTCCTCGCCCGTCGGCCCCTCTTCGTCGGGGTCGGGCGGCAGCAACAGCCGGGATTTCAGAAAGGCCAGCCACGCGGCCATCACCAGGTAGTCGGCGGCCAGTTCGATCCGCAGGGCGCGGGCCCGTTCGACAAAGGCCAGATATTGCTGCGCCAGCGCCAGAACCGAGATCTTGCGCAGATCGACCTTTTGCGTCCGCGACAGGGTCAGCAGAACGTCCAGCGGGCCTTCAAACCCGTCGACGTCCACGATCAGCGCCTCTGCGGCCAGCCGATCGGCGACCGAAACCGGGTCTTCGCTGAAAAGGTTATCCGTCATATACCTGCCCGCCCATCAGACGGGATAGTTCCGTCTCGGCGGCACGGATGTCAAGTTCCTCGGGCGATTGCCGCTGTGCCAGCGCCTTGTCTGCGCGGGCTTGTGCCACCTCGGACATCTCGCCCGCAGCTTCCATGACCGCCGCCCTGTCGGCAAGCGAGCCGTTGCAGTGCAGCACAACATCGCATCCTGCGGCCAGCGCCTGACGTGACAGGTCGGCCAAAGACCCGCTGAGCGCCTTCATCGAGATGTCGTCGGTCATGATCAGGCCATCAAACCCGATCTGATCCCGGATCACAGCCATCATCTGCGGAGAGATCGTTGCCGGTCGTTCATCGAGCTGCTCAAAGACCAAATGGGCTGTCATGCCCATCGGCAGGTCGTTCAAGGCGCGAAACGGGGCAAAATCGGTCTGCAACAGATCGACCAACGGCGCATTGACGTGTGGCAGATCGAAATGGCTGTCCAAGGTCGCCCGCCCGTGGCCGGGAATATGCTTGACGATGGGCAACACGCCACCGTCCAAATGACCCTGCGCAACAGCCCGGCCGATTTTTGCGACCGTCGAAGCATCGCCACCGTAGCACCGGTTGCGCAAAAACGCGTGGGTGTCCGGACGCGCCAGATCCACCATTGGTGCGCAGTTGCTGTCGATGCCCATGGAATAAAGTTCGTGCGCGATCAGGCGGTACCGCAGGTACATGGCCCGCTCGGCATGGTCGCCGGCACGTTCCGCATGATCCAAAGGGGGCATCCATTGCCGCGCAAGTGGCGCGCGCAAACGTTGGACCCGTCCGCCCTCTTGGTCGATGGTGATCGGACAGTTTCGGCCGACAGCCTCGCGAAAGTCGTCACACAAGGCACGGACCTGATCCGCGGTTTCGATATTGCGGGCAAACAGAATGAACCCGAACGGGTTCATTTGGCGAAACAACGCCTTTTCTTCGGGTGTCAATCGCAGCCCGGCCGCATCCGTGATCGTGGCGCCGAACCTCACCGCACGGCGACCGGGATACAGTCAGCATCCTGTGCGACCAGGGCGGCGCAGAACTGGCGCGAGTCGCTCAGGTCATCGAACCCCAGGACCCGCAGACGATAAAACGTGCGGCCTCCGCTTGAGGTTTTCTGGATAACCCTCTGCTTTCCATCCATATATTCGCCAAATCGCCGATACAGCCTGTCCCATTCGGCCTGCGCGACCTCGGGGCTTTCAAACGCACCCAGCTGCGCCAGCCGGGTACCTTTGGTCAAGGTGTTCGGGTCGACATCCAACCCTACTGCGGCCTTGACCGCGGCGTTGATCGCGTCTTCGTTGACTGCAGGGCGTACAGCCGAAGCCGCGCGCGCGGGGCGGCGGAGCGGACGCAGAGACCGGCGCACGCCCGGCAGGGCCGCGATTTCGGGATCCGGCAGCTGAGCGGCGAGATCGGCCGGATCAATGGCTGGCTCGTCATCGGCCAAGTTCAGGGATGCAAGCTGCACCCCCGCTTCGGTCTGCGGTGTCTCAACGGCAGGCGCGCCGGACAGTTCCGCCACCACGGTGTCAACTGCGCCTTGACGCAGTTCGGCCGCTTCCTGGTTCGAGATTTCTTGTTCGACAACATGCACGGCGGGGGTCGGCTTCAGCTCGCCCATCGCTACGTCTTCATCCGTCAGGGAAACGGGCCGCGGCGCAAGGATCAACCGGTCGGCCGGAGGCGCGGCGGTCCCAACCGCCGCAACTGCATTGACCGCAAGACCCTGGTGATCGGCGGGTGTGCCCCCGGGAGTTTCCGGCTGCACCCGCATCGGCCCCTCGGCCGCGCGTACGACCGGTACGCCGCTCACATCTCGCATGACCAGCTTGTACCCCCAGATCGCGACGCCAGCGACAAGCGCCAGAGACGCGGCAGCACCCAGCAGGTTGACGAGCCGCCCGAGGCCCGCGCCTGCCGGCGCACCCTCTGCCTGGTCCATCATGTCGTCGGGATATTCATACCCATCTTCGGGGTGGAACTGATTCGAGTAATGCGCGTGCTCGGGGCTGGTCTGCCCCGAGAAATCGTAACTGGTCATATCCGCCTCACTGCCCGTTTCGCGCCTGAAATTGGGGCGCGCGGGTCATTTCTTGCCTACCTCGGGCCGGCGGTTCGGGCAGTGTTGGTTACCGCATCTCCTGCGCCGGCGTGACACCAAGAATACCCAAGCCTGCTGAAATCACAACAGAAACGGCCCGGGCCAGCGCGATTTTTGCCTGGCTTGTTGCCGCGTCACCATCTTGCAGGAAGCGCAGCGACATTTCTTCGTTGCCCTTGTTCCACAACGCATGAAAATCCCCTGCAAGTTCATATAGATAGAAGGCAACCCGATGTGGTTCATTGGTACGCGCAGCGATCTCGACCAGCCGTGGCCATTCGGCCAGCTTTTTGGCAACAACCAACTCGGCCGCGTGGTCGATCTTGCTCAGATCGGCAGCTTTGAGGGTCGCGTCGTCCGCGGCAATGCCCGCTTCGGCGGCACGGCGCAGCACGCTCATGACCCGGGCATGGGCGTATTGCACGTAGAACACGGGGTTCTCGCGGCTCTGCTCAAGCACCTTGTCGAAATCGAAGTCCAGCGGCGCATCGTTCTTGCGGGTCAGCATCACGAACCGGGTCACGTCCGGGCCGACCTGGTCGACCACATCACGCAGAGTGACGAAATTGCCGGCCCGCTTGGACATCTTGAACGGCTCACCGTTTTTCCACAGTTTCACCAACTGGGTCAGCTTGATGTCCAGCGGCACCTTGCCGTCTGACAGGGCCGAAACGGCGGCCTTCATCCGCTTGACGTAACCACCGTGATCTGCGCCGAACACGTCGATCAGCGCGTCGAATCCGCGGCTCACCTTGTCGTAATGATAAGCGATGTCCGGAGCAAAATAGGTCCAGCTGCCGTCGGATTTCTTGACAGGGCGATCCACATCGTCGCCATGTGCGGTGGACTTGAACAGGGTTTGCTCGCGCGGCTCCCAGTCTTCGGGGGTCTTACCCTTGGGCGGCTCAAGAACGCCTTCATAGATAAGACCCTTGTCGCTGAGCGACTTCAGTGCAGCCTCGATCTTGCCGGTTCCGTACAGCGACTTCTCCGAGAAGAACACGTCCATCTCGACGCCCAGCGCCTTCAGATCGGCGCGGATCAGATCCATCATCGCATCGGTTGCGAAAACGCGGACCTCCGCGAGCCATTCGCTTTCAGGCTTGTCCAGCAAGCTGTCGCCGTATTTTTCCTTCAGCGCCTCACCGATCGGGATCAGGTAGTCGCCCGGGTAAAGGCCTTCGGCGATCTCCGGGCTCAGGCCGTTGGCCTCGCGGTACCGCTCGAACGCGGACCGGGCCAATACATCCACCTGCGCACCGCCATCGTTGATGTAGTATTCACGGGTCACGTCGTGGCCGGAATAGGCCAACAGGCTGGCCAGCGCGTCGCCGAACACCGCGCCACGCGTGTGGCCCACATGCAGCGGTCCCGTGGGGTTGGCCGAGACGTATTCCACGTTCACCTTCAACCCCTGCCCCATGTTCGAGCGACCATAGTCCGTGCCCTGTTCCAACACCGCACCCAGAACGCCCTGCCAGACCGACGGAGCGAGCCGCAGGTTGAGAAAGCCCGGACCTGCAACCTCGGCACTCGTGATCCGCTCATCGGCGGCCAGTTTCGCGGCCAGCGCATCGGCAATGTCACGCGGCTTCATCTTGGCCGGCTTGGCCAACACCATCGCGGCATTGGTCGCCATGTCTCCATGGGCGGCGTCGCGCGGGGGTTCGACCGCAACGTTGTCAAAGCTCAGCCCCTCGGGCAGCGCGCCTTCGGACTGCATCTGCGTCAGCGCGTCCAGAACAAGGCCGCGGATCTCGGAGAACAGGTTCATTTCGGATGTCCTTTTGCTTGCGCAGCGGTTTACCACGCAAGGCGGCAAGGTCAATGCGGGCAAGCGGTCCAAACCAGCATTCGCAGCATGCAGCCCTAAACCTGCGGGGGCTGCGTGCCGGTCAGGCGGGCATGATCCTGCAAGGCAAACCGATCGGTCATGCCCGCAATATAGTCTGATACGATCCGGGCCAGCGCGGTCTCGTCCGGCGCCGCTTCGATATCCGAATGCCAATGCCGAGGCATCTGGCGCGGGTCGCTCAGATAGATCGGGAACAGCTCCTCGACTACGCGACTGACCTTGGCGCGCACCTCCATGACGCTGGGCGCCCGGTACATGCGGGTGAACAGAAACGCCCGGATATCGTTGAGCTGCGCCCAAAGATCATCCGAGAAGCGGATGACAGAAGCCCCGAGGTGACGAACATCTTCGACTGTTTGCGCGCCCGATCTCTCCAGAACCTCGCGCGAGGTGTCGATTACATCCGAAACCATTACGCCGAACACCCGCCTCAGCGCCTCGTGACGACGCCGGTAGAAATCCAACCCGGGGTACTTGCGATCCACCTCGGCATAACACTCCCGGACAATCGGCAATTGGGCGATCTCGTCGTCGGTAAAAAGTCCGGCCCGCAGGCCGTCGAACAGGTCATGATTGTTGTAGGCGATGTCGTCGGACAGTGCCGCAACCTGCGCCTCTGCGCTGGCATGGGTGTGCAGTTCAAGGTCAAAATCGGCATTGCACTCGGCCAGCGCCCAGGGCAGCTCGCCCGTAACCGGGCCGTTGTGCTTGGCGATGCCCTCAAGGCATTCCCATGTCAGGTTGCACCCGTCGAAATCCGCGTAATGCTGTTCCAGCTTGGTGACGATGCGGATCGCTTGAGCGTTGTGGTCGAAGCCCCCGTAGGGCGCCATCAGCGCATGCAGAGCGTCCTCGCCGGTATGGCCAAACGGCGTGTGGCCCAGATCATGCGCCAGGGCCACGGCCTCGGTCAGCTCGGGGTTCAGCCCCAATGCCCCCGAGATCGTGCGCGCGACCTGCGCCACCTCGATCGAATGGGTCAGGCGCGTGCGATAGCTGTCGCCCTCATGCTCGACAAAAACCTGTGTCTTGTGCTTAAGACGTCGGAACGCGCTGGCGTGTATGATCCTGTCCCGGTCCCGCTGAAAGCACGACCGGAAACTGCTTTCTTCCTCTGGCACCAGCCGCCCGCGCGCCCGGCCCGGATCGGCAGCAAATCCTGCTCGCTCCAATGGTCTTGTCCTTGTCGCCTGTCTCCAGGGTTTCTATATTGTAGACCAACGAGGAAATAAACCTTTGGAGCATGGCATGAATCTGCCTCCGAGAGTCACAGAACGCGCCTTCGAGAGGCTTGCCGAGATCGGCGCCGCCGACAACGGCAAGGCCCTGCGCATCGCCGTAGAAGGCGGAGGGTGTTCAGGCTTTCAGTACGAAATCGCATTGGACGAGCCCAAGGACGATGATCTGGTGCTGGAAGGCAAAGGCCAGAAGGTTGTCGTCGACGAAATATCTCTGCCGTTCCTGGAAAATGCGACGATTGATTTCACGCAAGAACTGATCGGCGCCCGGTTCGTGATCGACAACCCCAACGCAACCTCTTCCTGTGGGTGCGGCACGTCTTTTTCGATGTGATCAATCGTGGGGGCGTTGCGCCCACATCCTCTGGATATCTTCATGATCTGCAGGAGCGCCCGATGTCCTTCGACGCGGCCGTAGCGTGCGGTTGACCGTGTTTGGCCCCGCGCCAACTGGGCCAGTTCTCATCGCGTCATCCGTCCCCAAACGCCCCCGGTGCCCGCGGCAGACCTGACTGCCACCTTGTGATGGCCTCCGTTCTGGGCGATAGGTTTCGGCAGAGCTTCGGAGGGACCGGGATGAAAATCGCAACATTCAACATCAACGGCATCAAGGCGCGGGCCGAGGCTCTGCCCCGCTGGTTGGACGAAGCCCAGCCCGATGTGGTCCTGCTGCAGGAAATCAAATCCGTCGACGAAAACTTTCCCCGCGAGATCTTTGAGGAACGCGGGTACAACGTCGAAACCCATGGTCAGAAAAGCTTCAACGGCGTGGCGATACTTTCGAAGTATCCGCTCGAAGACGTCTCGCGCGGGCTGCCTGGGGATGAAGAGGACGAGCAGGCGCGATGGATCGAAGCAACCGTCATCGGCAAGCGGGCGCTGCGGATTTGCGGGCTTTATCTTCCCAACGGGAACCCTGCTCCGGGGCCGAAATTCGACTACAAGCTTGCCTGGATGGAACGGCTGTACGAGCGCGCCCGCGATCTTCTGGCCACGGAAGAGCCGGCCCTCATGGCCGGGGACTACAACATCATTCCGCAAGCCGAGGACGCGAAACGCCCGGAGGCCTGGCGCGAAGACGCCCTGTTTCGGCCGGAAAGCCGCGCGGCGTTTCGCAAGGTTCTGAACCTTGGCTTCACCGAAGCATTCCGTGCGCGGACGCAAGGCCCGGGCCACTATTCGTTCTGGGATTATCAGGCCGGCGCGTGGAACCGGAATGACGGCATTCGCATTGACCACTTCCTTCTGACACCACAAGCGGCGGACCTGATGCGCGATTGCCAGATCGACGCCGCAGTGCGCGGACATGAAAAACCGTCCGATCACGTCCCTGTTTGGGTGGACCTCGACATCTGACTCGTCAGGCCGTCGGGTCGTAATCGTAGATCCAGTCGTATCGACGCGTCAGGCGCGGACCGATCAGGGCCAAGGCCGCCTGCGCGGCCAGTCGTGCGGGACCGCGCAAATGAAAGTTCCGCGCGTTGGCACCGGCAGCTGCGACCACCTTGCGCGCGCGGGTTTTTCTCGTGATTTCATAGGCTTCGAGTGCGCGGCGGACACCCGACTGTTCGTCAAAAGATCGGGCCAGGATCCAAGCATCCTCAAGGGCGAGGCACGCCCCTTGAGCCATAAACGGCAATGTGGGATGCGCGGCGTCCCCCAAAAGGGCAACGCGACCATTCTGCCATTTCTGTGCCACCGGGCGCAGAAACAAAGCCCAAAGGTGAACATCTTGCACCTGCGCAAGCGCGGCACCTGCAGGACCGCCGAAATCGGCAAAACGCGCCCGCAGGTCCTCGGGGTCACCGCGCAGGCGCCAGCCCTCCTCCCGCCAGTCGGACCGCCCTTCTACGGCCACGATGTTAAACATGGACTGCTTTCGCAGCGAATAGGTCACGACATGACGCCCGGGGCCCATCGTCAGCGATGCCATGGGCTCGGCTTCGTGGTCGGTCCAGGGCACCGTTGCCCGCCAAGCCACCTGATGCGTGAATGCGGGCGCTTCGGTTCCGTTCAGGGTGGGCCGGATACCGCTGCGCCCTCCATCCGCTGCAACGGCGAACTCCGCGCGCAGCCGGGTTCCATCCTGCAGCGCAATCTCGGCTTCGGCTGGATGCTTCCGAACATTGGTGACGCGGGCATTCAGCCTGATCGACACCCCTGCGCGCTCGGCCGCCTTTTGCAACACATCCAGAAGGTCAGCGCGATGGAAATACCACGTGGGTCCGGCCGAAGGTGCCGGAAGGCGGCTAACGACGCGGCCCCGCCGATAATCGCGCAGAAGAGTGCCGTGAGAGAGTTGTGCGACCCGACCGGGATCATCCACGACACCCAGCGCACGCAGGACTGCCATGCCGTTGGCGCTGATTTGCAAACCGGCCCCGACCTCGGTCAAGGCCTCGGCCTGCTCGAGCACGGTCACCCGTGCACCGCGTTGCTGCAAGGCCAGCGCAGCGGCCATTCCGCCGATCCCGCCGCCGATGACACAAATCTGCAAACCGTCGATCTTCATGACACGGGCCTAACGCAAAAAGGCCGGAGCCACAGGCCCCGGCGCATGTCTTTTTTGAAAGAACCCAGCGATCAATCGTCGCGGTGCACTTTTTCGCGACGCTCGTGACGCTCTTGCGCTTCCAGCGTCATGGTCGCGATCGGACGCGCATCCAGACGCTTGAGCGAGATCGGGTCGCCGGTTTTTTCGCAGTAACCGTATTCGCCCTCGTCGATCCGGCGCAGAGCGGCGTCGATCTTGGCAACCAGTTTGCGCTGGCGGTCCCGGGTGCGCAGTTCCAGCGCACGGTCGGTTTCCTCGCTGGCGCGGTCTGCAACGTCGGGAATGTTACGGGTGCTGTCCTGCAGCCCCTCGATCGTGTCCCGGCTGCCTGCCAAAAGTTCGTGTTTCCAGTTCAGCAGCTTGCGGCGGAAATACTCAAGCTGGCGTTCATTCATGAAAGGTTCATCTTCGGCCGGACGATAGTCCTCCGGCAGAAAAACTTCCTGCTTCATATTGGCTCCCTCGGTATGGCCAGAAACGTCTTTTGCGGTCGTGTCGCCTGACATTTGGCACCCCCTTCTGCGCAGCGTTTAACTGACGGGACGGGGAATGTCACTATCCAAACGCAACCCCGACGCGCCGTTATGAGAACCGGTATAAATATGAGACTTTGGACACCAAATCGTCGCCATTCTGTGAAAGCGAAAGGACCATTTTGCGGCAGAACACCCTTGAGCGGATGATGGAATCGGTGCGATTCGTCCCTCGCGCCCGTCGTTGGCAGCCCGCGACGCTGCGGCCCGGCTTGTCATTCGGCCCCGCCCTAGGTAACCCGGTTCCCGTCTCCTGTTGCTGCGACCATCATACGAGGGCCCCATGACCGCACGTTTCAAAGGCACAGCCGAATACGTTGCCACCGACGACCTGACCATTGCCGTAAACGCAGCCGTCACGCTGGAACGACCACTGCTGGTCAAGGGTGAACCCGGAACGGGCAAAACCGAACTGGCCAAACAGGTCGCCGGCGCGCTGGGTCTCAGGATGATCGAGTGGAACGTCAAGTCGACCACCCGCGCGCAGCAGGGTC
The DNA here is from genome assembly GCF_025141855.1 of Ruegeria sp. B32. Lineage (NCBI taxonomy): Bacteria > Pseudomonadati > Pseudomonadota > Alphaproteobacteria > Rhodobacterales > Roseobacteraceae > Ruegeria > Ruegeria sp. B32. The sequence goes on from NZ_CP081106.1 coordinate 1,917,985, forward strand.
TTTACGAATATGACGCCGTCAGCCGTCTGCGAGACAGCCAGCTGGGCGACGAACGTGTGCACGACGTTTCGAACTATATCCGCAAAGGCAAGCTGTGGCAGGCCTTCGACGCCGATGAAAAGGTCGTGCTGTTGATCGACGAGATCGACAAAGCCGATATCGAGTTCCCCAACGACCTGCTGCAGGAGCTCGACAAGATGGAGTTCCATGTCTACGAGACCGGCGAAACGATCCGGGCCAAACACCGCCCCATCGTGATCATCACCTCGAACAATGAAAAGGAACTGCCAGACGCTTTCCTGCGCCGCTGTTTCTTCCACTACATCCGCTTCCCCGACGAGGCTACGATGCGTCGCATCGTCGAAGTGCATCACCCAGGCATCAAAGAGGCGTTGCTGACCACCGCCCTGACCCAGTTCTACGAAATTCGCGAGACGCAGGGGCTGAAGAAAAAACCCTCGACCTCCGAGGTGCTGGACTGGCTCAAGCTGCTCCTGGCTGAGGATCTGGATGCCGAGGACCTGAAACGCGACGGGGTAAATGCCCTGCCCAAGCTGCACGGGGCATTGCTTAAGAACGAGCAGGACGTGCATCTGTTCGAACGGCTGGCCTTCATGGCGCGCGCCAAGCGCTGAAGCCCGCCCATTCATGAATACTTGGTGATCACGGCTTGCCTTGCGGCAAGCCTGATGCCAGCATTGCTGCAACAAAGATCAAAGAACACGACACCGAGCACGCTGAAGAGCAGGACCGCCCGAATTGACCCAAGCGCCGCGCATTCGCCCCCTCAAGCCCGAAGACCGGCCGAGCTGGGACTTGTTGTGGCGGGCATATCTTGAATTCTACGAAACGGTCTTGCCCGACGAGGTCTACGACAGCACGTTTGCGCGCCTGCTGGGGGATGATCCGCAGGACTTTTCATGCCTTGTGGCCGAGTTGGACGGCGAATTGATCGGGCTGACCCACTTCCTGTTTCACCGCCATGCTTGGAAGATCGAAAACGTCTGCTATCTGCAGGATCTCTATGCCAGCCCGCATGTACGCGGCACCGGTGTCGGTCGAGCGTTGATCGAGGCCGTCTATGCCGAAGCCGATCGAAAAGGCGCGCCCGATGTCTATTGGTTGACGCAAGAGTTCAACCATACGGCGCGCCAGCTTTATGACCGCGTCGGCCAACTGACGCCTTTCCTCAAGTATCGGCGTCCATGAAACGTCTTGCTGGCATATTTCTTGGCTTTGTCCTTGCCGGCTGCAGTTCGGTCGACCGGATTGAGTTGCCCGATGAAATCAAGGTGACCGAGGCCGCGGCACCGGTGACTCAGGCCTTCGGCACGCCACGTCCTTTCCCGCCGGCCCGGTCGAATACGAACATCGCGGCGGATTTCGTGGAGCTGCATTTCTCGCTGGAAAGTGGCACTGCTCTGCCGGTGTTCACGCGGTTCGAGGGTCCGATCACAGTTCGGCTGACGGGCGCCCCTGCCCCCACGATGCAATCCGACCTGACGCGTCTGCTGACCAGACTGCAGCGCGAAGCCCGGATCGACATCCGCCAGATCAACGATGGGCAGGCCAACATCACGATCGAAGCAGTGACCCAGCGCCAGATCCAGCGGCTGCTGCCGCAGGCCGCGTGTTTCGTCGTGCCCAACGCGTCCAGCCTCGAGGAATACAATCGCGACAAGCGCAAGACCAAAAGCAGTTGGCGCGCACTGCGCAGCCGCGAGCGATTGGCGATCTTCATTCCCAACGATGTCAGTCCCCAGGAAATGCGGGATTGCCTTCACGAAGAACTTGCACAGGCGATCGGGCCTCTGAACGACATGTACCGCCTGCCGGATTCGGTCTTCAACGACGATAATTTCCACACTGTCCTGACCGGGTTCGACATGCTGATCCTGCGCGCGACCTATGTGCCGGAGCTTCAGACCGGCATGACCCGGGAACAGGTGGCGCAGGTCATACCCGGGGTCATCGCCCGCCTGAACCCGCGCGGCGCCAATCTGCCCGTCCAGCCAATCTCGGAGACCCCGCGTGAATGGATCGACGCCGTGCAACTGGCGGTCGGCAAGGGCCGAGCCTCGCCGCGGCAAATGCGGGCCATCGACCGCGCGATGCGGATCGGCCGAGAGCAAGGTTGGACCGATCACCGCCGGGCGTACCCCCATTATCTGAAGGCCCGTTTGGGTGAATTCGACGCCCCCGAGGAAGCGCAGCGCGAATATGCCATCGCTCTGCAATACCTGCGCGCGACCCCTGGAACCGAGCTTCAACGCGCGCATATCACGGTTCAGACGGCGGCCTATGCGCTGACCCAGGGGCGCGGCCCCGAAGCCCTGCCGGACCTCGACCGGGCCATCGCGACGATGACGCGGGCCGAAAACGCCTCGATGTTGGCGACGCTGCTGCTGCTGAAGGCCGAGGCCCTGAAGCAGGCCGGCAAACCCGAACAGGCACGCTCCGTCAGACTGGACAGTCTGGGGTGGGCGCGCTACGGGTTTGGCTCGGAATTGGTGGTCAGCACGTTGATGCAGGACGTCGCGCTGGGGGCCCCGTAACATCGCAAAAGGCGGATGACGAACACATGCTAGTGGTTGTGGGAATGGCGGTCCTGGGGGCGGCTCTGGGCGCGCTGACGGCACGAAAACGCAAAGGCAGCGGCGCGGACATCGCCCAATATGCAGCCGGCTACGGCATTGCATTTGCATTGGCGGGACTGGCCATTTCGCTTGTTCTGGTGCGGGTGATAGGCTGAGCCGATGTTCATCCCCTTTTTCGAAAACCTCAGAAAAGCCGGCATCCCCGTCTCGTTGCGGGAATACCTGACTTTTCTGGAGGGGATGAAAAAGGGGCTGGCAACCTACGACATCGAGGCGTTCTACTACCTCGCCCGTGTCTCGATGGTGAAGGACGAGCGCAACATCGACAAGTTCGATCGCGCCTTTGCCGCCAGCTTCGAAGGGCTGTCCGAGATCACCTTCGATCAGGTGCTCGAGGCCGTGGACATCCCGGCCGAGTGGCTGGCCAAGATGGCCGAGAAGCACCTGTCAGACGAGGAAAAGGCCGAGATCGAAGCGCTTGGCGGTTTCGACAAGCTGATGGAGACGCTGCGCGAGCGGCTGGAGGATCAGCAAGGCCGCCACCAGGGCGGCAACAAGTGGATCGGAACGGCGGGCACCTCGCCCTTCGGCGCTTACGGCTACAATCCCGAGGGCGTGCGCATCGGCCAGAAGGAAAGCCGCCACCAGCGCGCGGTCAAGGTCTGGGATAAGCGCGAGTTCCGCAATCTGGACGACACGGTCGAACTTGGCACCCGCAACATCAAGGTCGCGCTGAAACGCCTGCGCCGCTGGGCCCGTGAGGGCGCCGCCGAAGAACTGGACCTCGACGGCACCATCCGCGCCACGGCCGAGCACGGATACCTGGACGTTAAGACCCGGCCCGAACGGCACAATGCGGTCAAGGTGCTGCTGTTTCTCGATGTGGGCGGCTCGATGGACCCGCATATCAAGGTGGTCGAGGAATTGTTCTCGGCCGCGCGGTCCGAGTTCAAGCACCTGGAATATTTCTATTTCCACAACTGCCTGTACGAAGGCGTCTGGCGCGACAATCGCCGCCGGTGGGATGCGCAGACCCCCACGCATGAGGTGCTGCGGACCTACGGCCCCGACTACAAGTGCATCTTCGTGGGTGATGCGTCGATGTCGCCTTACGAGATCGCCTATCCCGGCGGCGCCAACGAGCACTGGAACGCCGAGGCCGGTCAGGTCTGGCTGCAGCGCGCGCGCGAACAGTGGACGTCGAACCTGTGGATCAACCCGGTGCCCGAGAAATACTGGGAATACACCCATTCCATCGGCATGATCCGCGAGATCTTCGAAGACCGGATGGTGCCGATGACGCTGGCCGGGCTGGAACGCGGCATGCGCGAGCTGACGCGATAGCGCCAGCCCGGCTTTGCTTTTATCCGGCGATTGCCTGAATTCCCAGGAACAGCAGACCTGACAGCAGGGCCGCCGCGGGCACGGTGATCACCCAGGCCGCGATGATCGTCAGGAAATGCGACCGGCGCACCAGCTTGCGGCGGCGGCGCTCTTCGGGGGCCAACACCGGGCGTTCCGGCACAGCGCCGCGCGCCTTGATCAGGCGCCGCTCGGCGTCCCATTCCCGGAAGAACCCGACACCGAACACTGCGCCCACGGCGATGTGGGTCGAACTGACCGGCAGGCCAAGCCAGCTGGCCACGATCACGGTGATCGCCGCCGACAGCGCCACACAATAGGCGCGCATCGGGTTCAGCTTGGTGATCTGGCTGCCGACCACCCGGATCAGCTTGGGCCCGAACAAGAACAGACCGAACGAAATGCCGAAGGCGCCGATGATCATGACCCAGGGCGGAATGTTCACCGCATGGGTGAAATCACCCACCGCCGAAGCCTGAACGATGGCGGCCAGAGGTCCGACGGCATTTGCCACGTCATTGGCCCCATGCGCAAAGCTGAGCAGCGCCGCCGAAATGATCAGCGGGATGCCGAACAGGATCTTCAGCGACTTGTTGCGGTTCTCCAGCCCTTCGGCCTGACGGCGAATGACAGGAATCGTCACCATCCAGATCAGCACTCCGCTGACCAGACCGATCACCAGGGCCGTCTGCAGGTTGATCTTGAACAGGTGTTTCAGGCCTTTCAGCGCAAGGTACGAGGCAAACGCCCCGGCCATGATGCCGACCAGAACTGGAACCCATTTGCGCGCAGCGGCGATCTTGTCGTCCTGGTAGATGATCCGCGCCTTGATGAACCACAGGAATCCGGCGGCGATGATGCCGCCCAGAAGCGGCGAGATGACCCAGCTTGCAGCGATCTGGCTCATCTTGACCCAGCTGACCGCGCCGAACCCCGCCGCCGCGATCCCTGCCCCCATGACGCCCCCCACGACCGAATGCGTGGTCGAGACCGGAGCGCCAACCCAGGTGGCCAGGTTGATCCAAAGCGCAGCAGACAACAGCGCGGCCATCATGGCCCAGATGAAGACGGTTGCCGTTCCCATGCTTTCGGTATTGATGATGCCCTTGGCGATGGTCGAGACCACGTCTCCACCCGCGATCAGGGCGCCGGCGCTTTCGAAAACTGCGGCAATCGCGATGGCGCCGCCCATGGTCAGGGTGTTCGCGCCCACCGCCGGGGCCATGTTGTTGGCCACATCGTTCGCCCCGATGTTGAGCGCCATGTAGGCTCCGAACATGGCCGCAATCACGACGATCATCGTGTTGCTGGCCTGTCCGAACAACAAAGCAGCCGTGATCCCGGCGATCACGATGAACACGAAGGCGATGCCCGATCCGACGAACGGCCGCCCGACCTGCGCCGTTGCAACCTCGAGGCGGGAAAACCGCCGCAGGTCACGATCCAGTGTTTCAAGGTGCCGGGCTTCTAAATCATTGTTGGCCATTTGTCCCTCTTGCATAGCGCGCGCTCGCACAGCGTGCGCCGTGCCCTAGAAGGCTTTTGCCTTCATTTCAACCTTTGAAATATGGAAACTGCGATCTGACGCCGCGCGATTTCCGTCTCACGAACTGCCCCAGGTCGCCCATGTTGCCCGAAAGTGATGAGGAACGACTTGCCCCCGCATCCCGATCCGCCCATATCTGAGATATGTTGCGTCTGACCCCAATTCTGCTGGCGATCGCCTATGCCATTGTGATGTATCGGATTTCCGTCTGGCGCACCCATCGCGAGCTGGATGCGAAGTCGACCGAACTGGCTGATCCCGAGTTGAAGCGTATGACCGACCGCCTGGCCGCCGCCTTGGATGTGGCGCGCGTGCCGGTCTATATCTATGAAATCGACCCGGTGAACGGGCTGGCCGCACCGGACGGGCGCATTTTCATCACCCGAGGCTTCTATCGCAAGTTCCGCAACGGCGAGGTCTCAGCCGAGGAGATGGCCAGCGTCATCGCGCACGAGCTGGGACATGTTGCGCTGGGCCACGCCCGGCGGCGGATGATCGATTTTTCCGGTCAGAACGCGATGCGGGCGGCGCTGATGATGCTGCTCAACCGGTTCATTCCCTTCATCGGCGCGTGGATCGCAAATGCGCTGACCGCGCTGCTGGCCTCGCGCCTGTCGCGGGCGGACGAATACGAGGCGGACGAATACGCAGCCGCCCTGCTGACCAAGGCCGGAATCGGGATCGGGCCGCAGAAATCCCTGTTTCACAAGCTTGAGGATCTGACCCAGCAGCGGGCGGGCGTGGTTCCGGCCTGGCTGATGAGCCATCCCAAGACGGACGAGCGGATTGCCGCGCTGGAGGCCCTTGAACAACGTTGGGAGCGTGGCTGAGGGTCAGAGTGCGAGAGGCCACACTCTCGCGATATTTGGAGCCAGGGGAAGAGGTCAGGCCGCCAAAGCCTTGCCGAGACGCGGCAGGCGGGCTTTTTTCATCAATGCGCGCAGAGTCCATCTGTCGCCCGACAGACGGTTGGCTTCGGTCAGGACCGATTGAGCCATCTCTTCGACACTGCTCGGGTCACTCTGCCAGATGCCGTGAAGGAAGCTGTCGGGGTCGATACGCGCAAGGCCCTCTTCCGCCAGAATATTCCTTGGAAAGTCTTTGGCATTCACGGTGATGATCGTGTCGGCCGAAGCGGCGACCGCGGTGGCCAGCACATGGGTGTCGGCCGGATCGGGCAGCCAGAGTCGCTGTTCGAGGCCGGGTGCCTCGGGGCGTTCGGCCTGCGGCCAATGTGCCTGCACCAGCGCGATTTCGGCCCGGGCCTGCGCCTCGCCCTCGGGTCCGAGTTTGCGGGCGGCGCGGGCCCATTCCTCGAGGATGCGAGCCGACCAGAGCGGGGTGAAATGGCCCCGCGTGGCCACGCCCAGCAGCATCTCGCGCATCACCGTCGGATAGATGACGCAGGTGTCAAGAACCGCCTTCACAGCCGGTAGAACGCGGATTTCAGATAGCCGCTCTCGGCCAGCTGCGGCAGTTGCGGATGGTCGGGTCCGGCAAAGCCGGTGTGGATCATCTGCGCCTGACGCCCGGCCCGGCCGATGCCGCGGGCGCAGGCCTCGCGAAAACGGGTCAGGTCGGCGGCATGCGAGCAGGAACACAGGCCCAGATACCCCCCCGGTTTGACAAGCGGCGCGGCCAGACGGGCGATCCGCTCATAGGCCCGCAGCCCGGCATCCAGCGCCTGTTTCGACGGCGCAAAGGCCGGCGGATCGCAGATGACCACGTCGAACTGCGCACCGTCCTCACCCAGCTGGGTCAGAACGTCGAAGGCATCGCCCTGTCGGGTTTCAAAGCGGTCACCGAAGTCCGATGCGGCGGCGCCCTGCTCGGCCAGAGTCAACGCGGCGGCCGAGCCATCGACCGACAGCGCATGATCTGCCCCACCGGCCAGCATGGCCAGGCCAAACCCGCCCACGTGGCTGAACACATCCAGCACATGCGTGCCGGGCCCCGCCAGCCGGGCGGCAAAGGCGTGGTTGGGGCGCTGGTCATAAAACAGGCCGGTTTTCTGGCCTCCGGTCAGGTCGGCCATGTAAGTTGCGCCATTCATCGGAACGGGCAGCGGGGCATCGGGCGCGGTGCCGCGCAGAGACTGGCTCACGTCATCCAGACCTTCCAGCCCGCGGGTGCGGCCCGAGGCATTCTTGAGCACGGTCGTCACCCCCGTCACCGCGACCAGCGCGTCGGTCAGAAGGTCCAGATGCGCCTCGGCCCAGGCGGCGTTGGGCTGGATCACGCAGGCGTCTCCGAACCGGTCAATGATGACACCGGGAAAACCGTCGGCCTCGGCATGGACCAGCCGATAAAAAGGCGCATCGAACAGCCGTTCACGCAAGTCGAGCGCGCGGCGCAGGCGGGTTTCGAACCACGCGGCATCCAGCTGCGCCGACAGGTCGCGATCCAACACCCGGCACATGATCTTGGAATCCGGGTTCACTGCCACCAGCGCGATGGGGGTACGCTTGTCGTCCTCGAGCACGGCCAGAGCGCCGGGCGCGATCTTGCGGGTGCGCCGGTCGGTAACGATGTCATTGGCATAAACCCAAGGAAAGCCGTGGCGCAGACCGCGCGCGTTGGCTTTGGGTTTCAAACGGATTCTGGGGCGGTCGGGCATGTCGGCTTGGGTCATGGCGCCCTCATAGTCGCGATTTCGCGGGCAGAAAAGCCCCTCCGGCGATCCGTCAGCGTTGGCGCGCCCGCCAGCCGCCGCGCCGGCGCGGGGCCTGCGCGGTGTCCAGCCCTTCGCGCAGAACCTGTGTCATGGGATGGTCGGCATCCTGTGCGGCATAGGCGACATGCAGTACGCTCAGCGCCTGCTTCTGGTCGCGCCCGTCCGGCAGGCTGAGCGCCCAGTCCAAAAAGATGCTGCGGCACTCGGGCAGCGTGATTCCGTCGATGCGATAGGCCTCGCGGATCAGGCCCTTGGGGTCGTTCGGGTCGTCACTGCGCGCCATCCGCACTCTCCTCGATCACCGCGCCGATCACTTCGGCTGCGGCAGCATAGCTGTCCTGCAAGGCGGACTGTAACTGCTCGACCTGCTCGAACCCGGTCGCCCGACACAGAAAGGCCGTGCCCCCCTGCCCAGTCTTGTCGGCCTCGATCACCTTGCCCGACAGTAGCCGCGCCGCGCATTGCACCGACCAGCATAGGTCATATGCGTCCTTCAACACCTGCGCCTGAGCGACATCCAAAAGACCCGCAGCGACCGCCCCGTCCAGGCCCGAGTCGACGTCGCGCTGTGGCGCGCCGGACAACAGTGCGCCGGTTTCGGCCATCAGTTCGATATCCAGCAGACGGCCGGGGCCATTCTTGACATCCCAGACACCGGCGGGAGATTTCGCGGCCGCGAGGCGTGCGCGCATGTCGGACACTTCGCGCAGGGCTTGATCCTTGTCGCGCGGGCGAGACAGGAACTGCGTTCGGAAAGCTTCGAAATCGTCTGCCAGATCCGTGTTGCCTGCAACTGCGCGCGCGCGGGTCAAGGCCAGATGCTCCCAAACCCAGGCTTCCTCTTGTTGGTAATGAGTGAAGCTGGCCCAGCTTGTGGCGACTGGCCCCTGATTGCCGGACGGCCGCAGTCGCATGTCGACCTCGTACAACCGTCCTTGCGCCATCGGTGCCGACAGGGCGGTAATCAGCGCCTGCGTAAAGCGCGCATAGTAGGTGCGCGTGGCCAGTGGCTTGGGGCCGTCGGACATGTCCACCGCTTGCGGGTCGTAGATCACGATCATGTCCAGATCGGATTGCGAATTCAGCCGAGCGGCCCCCAACGACCCCATGCCCAGCACCACAGCGCCACGCCCTGGGGGGGAGCCGTGCTTCTGCGAAAACTGCTGCTCTACGCAGGGTAAGATCGCGGCGATGACAACCTGCGCGAGGTCCGCGTATTGCCGCCCGGCCTGCAACCCGTCGATCAGACCGCGCAGGTGGTGCACACCGATACGGAAATGCCATTCCTTGCACCAGCGCCGCGCCAGATCCAGCTGCGTTTCATAGTCCGACTCAGCCGCCAGCGCGTGGGACAGTTCAGCCTGCAAGGCGGACTGACCGGGCCAATCGGCAAAGAAGCTGCCACCGATCACCGCGTCGAACACCTGGGCATTGCGCGACAGGTGCGCGGCCAGTGCATGCGAGGTTCCGACGATGTCGACCAGCAGGTCGATCAGATGCGGGTTGGCTTCGAACAGCGAAAACAGCTGCACACCAGCGGGCAATCCGGCCAGAAACCCATCCAGCGCCAGCAGCGCCTCGTCGGGACGGGCGGTCTTGGCCAGCCGGGCCAGCAATTCGGGTTTGAGCCGCTCGAAAATGCGCGCGCCCCGTTGCGAACGCAGCGCGGGATAGGTTGTCCACCGGGCCAGAACGCCGGCGTCGAACTCGACCGGGGGCGCTGCGGTCGGCGCGGGACCGGCGCCAGGCGCGAAAAAGCCCTCGGTCAGCTCGTGCACCTCGGTCAGGCGGCGGGTCAGATCGGCCGTCAGCTCGGCGCTGGTGGTGCCCATCAAGCAGGCGATGCGCTCGATCCCGTCGGGCGACTGCGGCACCTTGTGGGTCTGCGCGTCATGCACCATCTGGATGCGGTGCTCGACCTCGCGATGGGCGCGGTAATGGTCGGTCAGCTTGTCGGACACGTCCTGCGGCACCCAGTCCTTGGCCGCCAGCGCCGCCAGCCCTGGCACCGTGCCGCGCACCCGCAGTTCGGGGTCACGGCCCCCGGCGATCAATTGCCGGGTCTGGGTAAAGAACTCGATTTCGCGAATGCCGCCCTGCCCCAGCTTCATGTCATGGCCGGGGATCGTCAGAGCCCCCCCGGTGCCCTTGTTCTCGCGGATGCGCAGGCGCATGTCGTGAGCGTCCTGGATGGCGGCGAAATCCAGATGGCGGCGCCAGACAAAGGGCCGCAGGGTCTCCAGAAACCGCTGCCCGGCGGCGATGTCACCGGCGCAAGGGCGGGCCTTGATATAGGCTGCACGCTCCCATGTGCGGCCCAGGCTTTCGTAATAGCGCTCGGCCGCCTCGGTCGCCATGCAGACGGGGGTGACCGCAGGATCGGGGCGCAGGCGCAGATCGGTGCGGAACACGTACCCATCGGCCGTCTTGTCGCTGAGCGTAGCGCAGAAATTGCGCGTGGCCCGCACCATGCCCTGCCGCGCCTCATAGAAATCGTCGGGATCGTACCGGGTTTCGTCGAACAGCACGATCAGGTCGATATCCGAGCTGTAGTTCAGTTCGTGCGCACCCATCTTGCCCATCGCCAGGATCACCATCCCCGCGGCGGTTTCGACGTCGTCTTCGGTCATGCCGGGCAGCTTCTTGCGCCGGATCAGCGCCGCGATCTCGGCCTTGGCCGCGATGTCCACGGCAAGCGCCGCAAAGTCGGTCAGTGCCGTCGTGACCTGCTCGAGGTTCCAAGCTCCGGAAAGGTCGGCCAGGGCCGTCAGCAAGGCAAGCCGATGCTTTGCCTGCCTCAGACCCGGTTTCAACTGGTCAGGAGCCAACGCGCACGCGTCGTCCATGATCTGCGCAAGAGCGTGCTGCGGCCGATCCAGCGCCGGGGCCAGCCAATTGCGCTCACGGTCGATCAAGCTCTTGAGGTACGGGCTGCTGCCTGCGGCACCAGTCACCAGTTCGGACTGATCAGCGGTCAGATCCGGCACTGCGGCGCAGGCTTCTCGCCCCAATTCGGGGTCGTAGGGACGCGGGACGCGTTGGATGGTAAGATTGTCGGTCATGGGCGAATTCCGGTCAGTTAACGTCGACTGGAGTGTCCTGGCTGAAGGTATTGATCCAGCCATCATCCCGGCGTTCCCACAACGATGAGATCAGCATCGCCTCGCGCGCGGACGCACCCGGCCGCTGATAGTCCGCCCGGTAGGACAACAGGACGATATCCGATGTCAAAACGCGCAGTTGCGCCGCGCTCAACTCATATGACTCCATGGTCGGGCTGTCTGCGAACTGACCCACATGATCGTCACGATTGGCGAAACCGGATGGGTATACGCCCAGAAAATCGGCGCTCAGCAACGCCCGGTCCGCCTGCGCATCACCCTCGACCAAAGCGGTCCAGACCTGCTGCTCCAGGTTCAGGATTTCTTCAAGCGTCGGGGCGGGCTTGTCGTTGTGCGTGTTCATGCCCGCACGTTGCGCAGGATCAGAACTGCCGTCAACCGGGGCACTTAATGTAAATCTTTTTCACATCACCCCTTGCATCCGGGCCGGGCCACCCCATCTAGATCAATGTGAACACAATTTACATCAACCTGGAGAGCCCAAATGACCGCATTGTCCGAACACGCCGTCCCCCGCAACCCGGGATGGTTGCACCGTGCAGAGGCCTGGCTAGACGACAAGGGCAAAGGCGCCTGGATCGCTGCCATGGTCCTTGGTTTCATCTTCTTCTGGCCCGTTGGCCTGGCCCTTCTGGCCTATATGATCTGGAGCAAACGCATGTTTAGCAAATCCTGCAGCCGCCGCCATTCCTGGCACAGTCACATGAGCGCGATGAAGCCCTCGGGCAACAGCGCATTCGACGCCTACAAGGCCGACACGCTGGCCCGCCTGGAACGGGAACAACAGGATTTCGAAGCCTTCCTGCACCGCCTGCGCGAAGCCAAGGACAAGGCCGAGTTCGACCAGTTCATGAACGAACGCGCTCAGGAGAATACGGCGGACGACAAGGACGAAACCGCCTGATACCCTACCGCCCTGCCCCCTCTCTGTGGGACAGGGCAAACCTCAACAACCGACCGGAAATTCCTTCATGTCTCATCTGCCCGACCCGGATCGTCAGCCGGACTTCTACAAATCCGTGGCGATCAAACGTTTCTTCGCGTGGCTGTTTGATATCGCCTTCATTTCGCTGCTGTGCACGGTTGCCATTCTGCTGACCTTCGGCATGGGCCTGTTCGTCATCGCGCTGATCTATGCGGTCGTCAGTTTCATCTACCGCGTTGTCACCATCGCAAACGGGTCTGCCACGCTGGGTATGCGCTTTATGGGAATCGAGCTGCGCGACGCATTTGGCGAACGCATGGATACCGGCAAGGCCGTCGCGCATACAGCCGGCTACTTTGTCAGCATGGCGTTTCCGATCCTGCAGATCATCTCGGTCATCATGATGCTGACCAGTGCCCGCAACCAGGGCCTGACCGATGCCTTCCTCGGCACCGTGATGCTGAACCAGCGCGCCTGACACGGCCCGTTTCTGGGACTTGGCGACCCCAGAAACGGTTGCTATCATCGGCCCCGAGGAAACACGGGGCCTTCATGCGACACACGCTGCCGATTGCGCCGCAGTTCTATGTGACTGCACCACAGCCCTGCCCTTATCTCGAGGGCAGGATCGAGCGTAAGCTGTTCACCGCCCTGCAGGGCGAAGGCGCGGATCAGCTGAACAACTCTCTGTCGCAGCAGGGTTTTCGCCGGTCTCAAAACGTTCTGTACCGGCCCTCTTGCACCGATTGTGCGGCCTGCCTGTCGGCCCGGATCGACGTCTCGGCCTTTTCTCCGACCAAAAGCCAGAAACGCGCGGCGCGGCGCAATGCGCACCTTCAGCGACGCGCGACCTCACCTTGGGCCACCGACGACCAGTACGAGCTGTTTCGGCGGTACCTGGACACACGGCACGCTGATGGCGGCATGGCGGATATGGACGTGTTCGAATTCGCCGCGATGATCGAAGAGACCCCGATCCGCAGCCGCGTCGTTGAATACGCCGACCCCAAGACCGGAAACCTGATCGCCGTCAGCCTTACCGATGTTCTGGATGACGGGTTGAGCATGGTCTATTCGTTCTATGACCCGAACCAGCCGCAAAGCTCGCTGGGAACCTATATGATCCTCGATCATATCGACATCGCGCGCGAGGCCGGGCTGCCATATGTATATCTGGGCTATTGGGTCCCCGGCAGCCCCAAGATGGGCTACAAGGTGAAATTCGCCGGGCTCGAGGTCTATGTGAAAGGCGGGTGGCAGCGTGTGGACGACCCGGAGGCATTCACCGACTCAACGCATCACCCACTTTCGACTGCTCCGATTGCCGAGCAGGTCGCGAATATCCAACTTCCCGATCGCCACCCTACCAAAGGTTGAATTCTGATGCAGCAAGGTTTGCACGCCGTCACCCTGGTGGTGCCGGACTATGATGACGCGATCGCGTTCTACACCAAGACGCTTCGGTTCCGGCTGACCCAGGACATCGATCTTGGCGAAGGCAAACGATGGGTTTTGGTTACGCCCCCTGGCAGCGATGGGGCTGCTCTGCTGTTGGCCAAGGCTGACGGAGACAGCCAACGGGCCGCAATCGGTAATCAGACCGGAGGTCGTGTCGGGTTTTTCCTCAGAACCGATGATTTCGCCCGCGATCACGCAGACATGCTGGCCAACGGGGTCCGGTTCGAGGAAGAGCCCCGCCATGAACCCTATGGCATCGTTGCCGTCTGGCAGGATCCGTTCGGGAACCGTTGGGACCTGATCCAGTTCACCTGACAACCGGCGTCAGCCGGGACCAAAGCAAAGGGGGCCTCGCGGCCCCCTTTTCAGTTGGATAACGCCATCACCGATCAGTTCGGGATCAGGTCCGGCACGATCGTCACGATCGACGGGAAGAACCACAGAATTCCGATGCCCACCACCTGGATCAGCACGAAGGGGATGATCCCGCGGTAGATATGGCCCGTCGTTACCTCTTTCGGCGCCACGCCGCGCAGATAGAACAGCGCAAAGCCAAATGGCGGCGTCAGGAACGAGGTCTGCAGGTTCACCGCCACCATGATCGTCACCCATTTCGGGTCGAACGACCCGCCATAGATCACCGGACCCACGATCGGGATCACGATGTAGATGATCTCGAGGAAGTCCAGCACGAAGCCAAGGATGAACAGCACCAGCATCACGATCAGGAAGACCGTGAACTCGTTGTCAAAGCTCTTCAGGAACTGCTGGATGTAGTGTTCCCCGCCGAACGAGATCACCACCAGGTTCAGCAGCTGCGAGCCGATCAGGATGGTGAAGACCATCGAAGTCACCTTGGCGGTTTCCCGCACCACCGGTGTCAGAACACCGCTGGCATACAGCACCCAGCAGGCGAACAGCAGGCCGAACAGCGCATAGAGGTAGGTGGCATAGGCCAGGATGAACGCAATCCAGGTCTCGACGCTTACATCGCCTTGGTTCACGCGGAGGTCAAAGTTGACACCCAGCAGAAGGCAAATGATGACGGCGAAGGTGGACCAGATGATCACTTTGCCCGACCGCCCCTGATCCTGCAGTTTGCGATAGGCCGCCAGCATGATGGCCCCGCCTGCCCCCAGCGCTGCGGCCGGAGTCGGGTTGGTCACACCACCCAGGATCGATCCCAGAACCGCGATGATCAGAACCAGCGGCGGGAATACCACGCGGATCAGATCATTGGTCGCACAGCGCGCCGCCGCTTCCTTGCAGCCATACATGGCAAGCCCGAAAGGCAGCGCCAACAGCAGGAAGGTGGCCCCCGACGAGGTGGTCGGCGCAATCAGCAGAACATCGACCAGCAGCATCAGGATCAGTCCGATAGCACCCACGATCAGCGGCTGCGGCGATTGCGAAGGCGCAATGCCGCGGCCCAGAACCAGCGTCAGACCCAGCAGTACGACCATGACCGCAACACCGGTGCCGATCGGGGCGGCAGCCGCAATCTTGGCTTCACGGGCCGAGGCCAGTTCTTCCTCGCTCAGCCGTTGCGCCTCGGTTGCGCCGCCGGCAGCATCGATGGCTTCCTGCTCGGCCACGGCCTTGTCCCAGGCCGCCTGACCATGCAGGTCGATCATCGAGGCCTTGCACTCCTCGGACACATTGGTGCGCAACGAGGCCGCCTCACCGATGTCCGAGAAGCCGGAAACGGTGATGTTCTGGCTGCCAATGACACCGGCGCTGCCCAGCAGAACCGCGCCCACGATCAGTGCGACCGGGGCACCCAGCAGCCAAGTCAGGCCTTCCGAGCGGGTGATGGTCTCGCCGCTGCCGCCTGACAGTTCGACCGCAGGTGCCTTGTGCGGGTTGAGCAGCGCGTAGCCAAAGGCATAAAGCGCATAGAGCAGCGCCAGCATGATCCCCGGCAGCAACGCCGCCTGAAACAGCGTCCCCACCGAAACCACGGCCGGCTCGCCCAGATAGGTCAGCGCGTCGGTACAGCCCGCTTCGACTGCGCGGGTCTCCTGCGCCGTCGAATACAGGTCACCCGCCAGCGTGCCCAGCAGAACGATCACGATCGAGGGCGGAATGATCTGCCCCAGCGTGCCCGAGGCCGCGATCACACCCGTCGCCAGCTCTGGCGAGTAGTTGTTGCGCAGCATGGTCGGCAGGGCCAGCAGGCCCATCGTCACCACGGTCGCGCCGACAATCCCGGTCGAGGCCGCAAGGAATGCCCCCACAACCACGATCGACACCGCCAGACCACCCGGCAGCGGGCCAAAGACGCGCGCCATCGTGGTCAGCAGATCGTTGGCGATTTTCGAGCGTTCCAGCGTGATGCCCATCAGCACGAACATCAGCACCGCCAGCAGAGTCTCGATCGACTGACCGGCCAGAACCCGTTCGTTGATGCGGTTCACGATGAAGGACACGTTGCGGTCCAACGCGGTTTCCCAGCCCTGAACAAAGACCGGCTCGGCGATCCTTGGCAGGTCCGGGTATCGGAACACGGATATCACGTCGGGTTTCACACCCGAATTCACGATGTCCCGATAGGCTTGCGAGCTTGTGTCGATCGCCTGGTGGATCAACAATCCGGCGCTGTCCAGCGCGGCGATGATCCCGAAGGAGATGATACCGGCACCGCCGATGGCAAACGCCACCGGAAAGCCGCTGAGAATTCCGCCAAACAGGCAGAGGAATACGATAATGAGGCCTATCTCGACGCCATCAAGTCCGAATAGCATTGTCTTGGTCTCCGTCCTTAATGTGTGCCTTCGTAGGCTTCTTCACCCTCGCCAAGGCTGTCCTTGTCGAGGTATTTTCCAGCGCTTTCCGGGCCTTCGACATATTCGAGATAGGACCGGTAGAAGAACGCGATCGCGTGCAGGAACACCATCGCGGCAAAGGCCACAAGCAGGATCTTGAACAGGAAGTAGGCATTGAAGCCGTTGGGGCTGAAGCCGATGGTTTCGACGTTCCAGCGCAGCGCGCGGGATTTCATCACCAGCCGGTCCAGCGTGTCGCTGGCCGAGGGCTTCGGCACGATCAGGTGACGCCACATGAAGTACCAGCCATACATCCAGGTCAGCACGGCGATGGGCATCATGAACAGGATCGAGCCCAGCATGTCGACCACGCGCTTGGCCCGGTGCGAGATGCCGGCATAAACGAGGTCCACGCGGACGTGGCCGCCCTGCACGAAGGTGTAGGTGCAGCACAGGCAAACGACGAGCGCGTTGTACAGCTTCAGCTCTTCGGCGTACCAGCTGATATCCATCTGAAACGGGATACCCAGACCAAACGCCATGTCAGGCCGCGCGAATACGCGCTGCATGAATACGATGACGATTTGCTGGATCACCATCAGCAGGCCCGCCCAGGCAAAGAAACGCCCGGTCGTGTTGGCGAACCCTTCCAAAACGCGCACCATGCCCCACATGAAGCCACGGAAGTAAAGCCCGATCGCGGTCAGCACGAGGAAGATCGTGAAGACCACGAAAAAGAACTCGACCGACCCGCCGTAGTAGACAAAGCGCATGATTGCTTCTTTGTCCGACCAGTTCAGCCACAGCTGCGGATGCGTGATGGCGTATCCGAAATTATAGAAGGCTTCGGCGATGCTCTGAACGAACCAGACCAGTCCGTTCCACAGGGCGCCGAAGAACGAGATACCGTTTTCGTCCTGCATAATGTCCCCAGGTCCCGTTGGTTGCGACGCTGATTATAGCGGAAAACCGTGCGATCCGCGCATCTGCAACAGGAAAGGTTTCCCCGCACGTGGCGGGGAAACCGTTTGATTGCCAGACGGCCAGTTAGCCCAGAACGCGGTCGCGCTGAGCGGTGTAGACGCCCGACGACATGTTCAGCCACGACGACGAGGCTTTCATCGATGCCATCGCGCTGTCGTGGATCTTCTTGAACAGCTCGTCGCTCATGTTCTCGGCCAGAACTTCCTGGCTGGCTTGTCCGAAGGCATCCCAAACACTGTCGGGGAATTCCATGACCTTTACGCCACCGGCCTGCAGACGCTGCAGCGCCGCGCCGTTGTTGGCCAGGAACTGTGCCAGGTTCCACTGGTGCGCTTCGCCGGCAGCGATCTCGATGATCTTCTGGTGCGCCGGCGAGAGGCTTTCGAACACGTCGCGGTTGGTGGCCAGCGACAGGCCTGCGCCCGGCTCGTGGAAACCGGCGGTGTAGTAGATCTTGGTGATCTCCTGGAAACCGGCCTTTTCGTCGGCCCAGGGACCGATCCACTCGGTGCCGTCGATGGCACCCGAGGACAGTGCCTGGTACACTTCCGAACCCGGAATGTTCTGAACCGATGCGCCCAGTTTGCCCAGAGCCTTGCCGCCCAGACCCGGCATACGGAACTTCAGGCCGTTGAAGTCTTCGGGGCTGTTGATCTCTTTCGAGTACCAGCCGCCGGCCTGCGCACCGGTGTTGCCTGCCAGGAACGATTTCAGGCCGAAGATCTGGCCCAGTTCGTCATGCAGCTCCATGCCGCCATCGAAATAGTACCAGTTCACCAGTTCCTGCGCGGTCATTCCGAACGGAACGGCGGTGAAGAACGCATAGCCCGGGTGCTGACCGACAAAGTAATAGTCAGCGGCGTGATACATGTCAGCCTGACCCGACGAGACGGCGTCGAACACTTCGAACGCACCCACCAGCTCGCCCGCGGCCTTGATGTCAACGGTCAGGTTGCCGTCGGACATTGCGGTGATGCTGTCGGCGCAACGCTGCGCGCTGTCGAACACGCCAGCCAGACCGCGGCCCCACGAGGTAACCATGGTCAGCGTGCGCTTGCCCTGCGCATAGGCGGGTGCCGCCAATGTGGTTGCCGCTGCGGCCGAGCCGCCCAGTGCCGACGTCTTTAGAAACTTACGACGATCCATAAGAGTAATCCTCCCCTTCATAGTCACGACTCGGGCAGCGCCCGAGCCAGTCGTTTACGGTAGCGTCACCCTAATGAAGGCCGTTTGAAAAGGAATACCTATTACTACGTAGATCAGATGGTTTTTTCTGCAGAACGCGCAATTGAGGAGCTCATTTCGACCCGCAAACCGCGAGTCCTGGGCGTTTCGAGCACCGGAATGCCCAATCTCTTTGCAATTTCACCCCCGCTTGCGTATCGATTCGACCATGGGGAAACTCCGCGCTCTGCTTTCACTGACCTACGCTCAGAAGCTGTCGCTGGTGGCGGCCATTCCGCTGGTCGTAGCCGTGGCCGCAATCGCGGTCATGGTGGCCTACGAATCCCGCGCGACTGCTGAACGCGAGATCAAGGCGTTGGAGCGTCGGCTGATCGAGGCCAAGAAGGAAGAGCTGCGCAATTACGTGACACAGGCCCGGAACGGGTTCGCATACATCTACGGACGCGCGTCTCCGGATGACAAGGTCGCCCAGAATCTGGTGACCCAGATCCTGTCGGCGATGATTTACGGAAAGGACGGGTTCTTCTTCGTATATGATTATGACGGCAACAACCTTGTCAGCCCGCGCCAGACCGAGTTCATCAATCAGAACTGGGAAGGCCTGACGGACAGCGAGGGTGTTCCGGTCGTCGACGAGTTCATCCGCCTGGCCCGGCAGGGTGCCGGATGGCACAGTTTCATGTGGCAGAAGCCCTCGACCGGGGAAGAGGCGATGATGATCGCCTATGTCGTCGGCCTGCAGGATTGGCGTTGGGCCGTGGGAACCGGTGTATTCATCGACGACATCGTGGCCACCGTAGCCAATGCCCGCGCCGAGGTCGAAGCGCGGGTGCAACGCACGTTCCTGTATATCGGCGGTATCGTTCTGGCGGCGGTTCTGATCGTCTTCGCCTCGGGGATGCTGTTGAACATCCGCGAACGCCGGCTTGCGGATGCCAAGCTGAAGGAACTGACCAAGCGGGTCATCGACGCGCAGGAGGAAGAGCGCGGCCGGGTGGCGCGTGAGCTGCATGACGGGATCAGCCAGATCCTGGTCGGGGTACGCTATGCGCTGGACAATGCCCGGCGGCGCCTGTCCAAGGGCGATCATGACGGCGCACGTGCGCCGCTGGACAAGGGCATCGACAACCTGGGCACCGCGATTACCGAAGTGCGCCGCATCAGTCGCGACCTGCGGCCCGGCGTATTGGATGACTTGGGCCTTGGCCCGGCCCTGAAGGCGCTGACCGATGATTTCCGCGAACGGACCGGGATCGAGACCGAGTTCTCGACCGTCGTGTTCCGCAATCGCCTGGACCAGGACAGCAAGATCGCCCTCTACCGTATCGCGCAAGAGGCGCTGACGAATATCGAACGCCATTCTGGCGCAACCCGCGTCACGATCGACCTGCGCGGCCACAAGAAGGGCGCGACCATGCGCATCACCGACAACGGCCGTGGCCTTCGGTCACGACCGGGCCGGGTCAGCACCGGGATCGGGCTGCGCAACATGCAAGAGCGCATAGAACAGCTTGACGGATCCCTGCGTATCCTGTCATCACGCGGCGCACAAAGTGGTACAGTGATCGAAGTCAGCCTGCCGCTGAGCCACCTGTTGCCGCCGCAGGAAGACGCGACACCCAAAGGAAAGGCCGGTTCCTGATGACCGAAACGATCCGAGTCCTTATCGTCGACGATCATCCCATGGTCGCCGAGGGCATCCAGTCGATCCTCGAGAGTTTTGACGACATCAAGGTCGTCGGCACGTTGGGCAATGGCCGTGACGCGGTGGATCAGGCCGCGCGCCTGCAGCCCGATGTCATCCTGATGGATCTGAACATGCCGGGGCTCGGGGGGCTCAGCGCCACGGAGCTGATCCTCGAACGGCTGCCCGACACCCGCATCCTCATTCTGTCGATGCATGACAGCCCGGAATACATCTCGACCGCATTGAGCCACGGGGCCAAGGGCTATGTTCTCAAGGATGTGCCGACGGACGAAATCAAGCAGGCCATAGACGCGGTCATGCGTGGAGAGCGCTATCTGTGCACCGGGGCGATCGGATCGCTGGAACCGAAAGAGGATGCGGCGCGCGAAGCACTCACCGGACGCGAGCAGACGATCCTTCTGGAATTGGCGCAGGGCAAGTCGAACAAGGAAGTCGCGCTGGCGCTGGATATTTCGGTTCGCACGGTCGAAACCCATCGCAAAAACATCAAGCGCAAGCTGGGCATCTCATCGACTGCCGGCCTGACCCGATACGCGCTGGAACATGGCGTTCTGCAAGGAACCGGCGTGGCCTTCTGACGGCCGCGCCATCAGCGCAGCTTCCGCGCTTCAACGGATTCCTTCGCCGAAAAAGATCAGCGTGCCGTCCTCATCCAGAACGTGAAACTCTCGCTGTTGATATGGCTGATCAAATGGCGCACGAACCCGCCCTTCGGGGAGGTCCTCGAGTTTGGGACGCAGGCTTTCGTACAAGTCGTCTATATCCTCGACATCAACATAGAAGGATTGCTCGTGGCCCAGCGGCAGGCCATCCGCGCGCGGCGGGCATTCCAGCAGGCGAATTGCAACCGGGCCAAGCCTGAGAAAAGCATAGTTGTCTTGCGTGAACCCACACGCGAAACCCAGACGATCGCAGTAGAATGCAATTTGCCGGCTCAGCGAGGAACACAGGACAAAGGGGGTCAGCTGAACAATACGTGGCACCTTGCACTCCCTGGCAGGATCTGACTGCTCCACCCTATCACGGGTCAGTCCAGAAGCTCATCGTTTCGCACCCCCTCCCTGTCGCGATGACACGGCAGCACACGGCCGTAGAGCTGCCGTGTACGCTCGACCCCGCCACACATGCCTTCGGCCTCGACAAAGGAGAATATCCCCACGTAGCGCGGCCGTGCACCCGACACTGGCGCCACGCGATGCAAGGAATAGCGCCCCCGAAAGATCTGCAGATCACCGGGATTGAGCTCCAACTGGCGTACCATTCCCATATTGCCGTCTAGAACCGAGGCCACCTTGTCAAAGTTCTCCTCCTCAGCGGTGCGCAGGTTCGGCGCGTATTCAAAGGCGCCGCCTTGCTCGCCATTCTGGATCGCCAGAGTAACCGTGTAGTTGTTCGTGTCGAAATGCCACGGAAAGCCCTGCCCCTCTTCGACCACGTTGATGATCACATCCGCCAATGGATCATCGTAGCGAAAGAACCGATCCGCGGGTTCATTCAACGCGTCGCGGATGAAGGGCAGAAATCCTTCGAACTCGTAGATTCTGCGCAGGGGGCCGGTAGACGGGAAATTGTCGGCCGGAACAAAGGCGTTCGACCGGTCATAGAACCGACGGATCGGGTGGGCGATACCAAAGCGGGGATCGTCCTTGGTGAAATAGGCGTTGGTCCGGTTGAAACTGCGATGCGCACTCGGCGCGACGGCTTCGGCTTCGGTCAGCAACTGACTCAACCCGTCTTCGTGGACAAATCCGGGTAAAACTGCGCAACCATCTTTGTCGAGGTCACGACGAATGTCATCGATCAACCGATCATAGGCCGCCGAATTCGGACGATCGATCGGATAGCGCCCTAGGTCCACCAGATCCACCAGCATGCCGTCCTCCCTGACTTGTTCGCAGCCCCAGCCTGACCCAGCCCGGACCCCGCATCATGCCCGTTTCAGACATCGCTCTGACGCATTCTGACCTCGACCACCGCTCGGAACTCGGCAAAACTCGGCCAGTATTTCCGGAAATTTCTCCACATGCGGCAATCTGCGCAACAAAATGTCGCAAAATTCGACATCAGAGTCAGGAAATTGGCCAGATTGCCTGTTGACGCCCCTTCGCGCCGCCCATAATGTCTGCCCCACGCAAAAAGGAGCCTCTGGCGATGAGAACGCTAGTCGTAATCGTAGGAACCACGCGCATGGGCCGGTAACGGTAAACCATAATCGAACCCATGCGCCTCCGAAACTTCGGGGGCTTTTTTTTGTCAAACGCAAGACACATGTCGCGAACGGAGCAAAGCAGATGACACGTGAGATGACCGGCGCAAAGATGGTGGTCCAGGCCCTCAAGGATCAGGGCGTGGACACGGTATTCGGATACCCCGGCGGCGCCGTGCTACCGATCTATGACGAGATCTTTCTGCAAAATGACATCCGTCATATCCTGGTGCGGCATGAACAGGGCGCCATACATGCCGCCGAGGGCTATGCCCGTTCAACCGGCAAACCCGGTGTCGCACTGGTGACCTCGGGGCCCGGCGCGACCAACGCGGTGACCGGCCTGACCGACGCGCTTCTGGATTCGATCCCGATCGTGGTTCTGACCGGTCAGGTGCCGACGTTCATGATCGGCTCGGATGCGTTCCAAGAGGCAGACACGGTGGGCATCACCCGGCCCTGCACCAAGCACAATTGGCTGGTCAAAGACACCAACTCGTTGGCGGAAACCATGCACGAGGCGTTTCATGTCGCCACCGCGGGCCGTCCCGGTCCTGTGTTGATCGACATCCCCAAAGACGTTCAGTTTGCCACCGGCAAATACAACGCGCCGAAACCATCGACCTCGCATTATCAACCGGCGCTCAAGGGCGACATCGAAGAGATCACCGAACTGGTCGCCGCCATCGAAACCGCCAAGCGGCCCGTGTTCTACACCGGCGGCGGCGTGATCAACTCAGGCCCCGCTGCCAGCCAACTGCTGCGCGAGCTGGTCGACGCGACCGGGTTCCCCATCACCTCGACCCTGATGGGCCTGGGCGCCTATCCGGCATCGGGCAAGAACTGGGTCGGGATGCTGGGCATGCACGGTCTGTACGAGGCGAACATGGCCATGCATGACTGTGATCTGATGATCAATGTCGGCGCCAGGTTCGACGATCGGATCACGGGGCGTATCGACGCCTTCTCGCCCAAGTCGAAAAAGGCGCATATCGACATCGACCCGTCCTCGATCAACAAGGTGATCCGGGTGGACATCCCCATCGTGGGGGACGTGGCGCATGTTCTGGAAGACGTGCTGAAGGTCTGGAAGGCGCGTGGTCGCAAAACCAACACCGAAGCGATCGCCAAGTGGCAGGCCCAGATCTCGGACTGGCGCAAGGTCAACTGCCTTGCCTACACCAACAGCGAAAAGGCGATAAAACCCCAATACGCGCTGGAACGGCTCGAGGCGCTGACCAAGGACCACGATCGCTATGTCTGTACCGAGGTGGGCCAGCACCAGATGTGGGCCGCGCAATTCCTTGGGTTCGAAGACCCCAACCGCTGGATGACCTCGGGCGGGCTGGGCACCATGGGCTATGGCTTCCCGGCTTCGATCGGGGTGCAGATGGCACACCCGGACGCGCTGGTGATCAACGTCGCGGGCGAGGCCAGTTGGCTGATGAACATGCAGGAGATGGGCACCGCCGTCCAATACCGCCTGCCGGTGAAACAGTTTATCCTGAACAACGAACGCCTGGGCATGGTGCGCCAGTGGCAGGAACTGCTGCACGGCGAACGCTACTCGCATTCGTGGTCCGAGGCCCTGCCCGATTTCGTCAAGCTGGCCGAGGCCTTCGGGGCCAAGGGGATCATCTGCAAAGACCCCACCGATCTGGATGACGCGATCATGGAGATGATCAATTACGACGGTCCGGTGATCTTTGACTGTCTGGTGGAAAAGCACGAGAACTGCTTCCCCATGATCCCGTCGGGCAAGGCCCATAACGAGATGCTGCTGGGCGAGGCCGAAACGAAGGGTGTCATCGATTCCAAAGGCTCGGTCTTGGTCTGATCGATCCATCGCCCCTTGCCGGCTTCCGGCGCACGAAAGTTGAAGAAAGGGACATAAATGTCTGCCCTACATATCAAAAAAGGTTCCACCCGCCACTCGGCCTACAACCTGCGCCCGACCTTCTCGGACGTGCAGGAACGCCACACGATCGCTGTTCTGGTCGAAAACGAACCGGGGGTTCTAGCCCGGGTCATCGGGCTGTTCTCGGGGCGCGGCTACAACATCGAAAGCCTGACCGTGGCCGAGGTCGACCATACCGGACACCTCAGCCGCATCACGATCGTCACCACCGGTACACCGCAGGTGATCGAACAGATCAAGGCTCAGCTGGGCCGTATCGTCCCAGTGCATGACGTGCATGACCTGACAGTCGAAGGCCCTTCGGTCGAGCGGGAATTGGCGATCATCAAGGTCGTTGGCGAAGGCGACAAGCGGGTCGAGGCGTTGCGTCTTGCCGACATTTTCCGGGCCAATGTCGTGGACAGCACGTTGAATTCGTTCATCTTCGAAATCACCGGCGCGCCGGACAAGATCGATGCATTTGCCGATCTGATGCGCCCGCTGGGCTCTGTCGAGGTTGCACGGACAGGCGTCGCGGCCCTGCTGCGCGGCAACTGATTTTTTGCGAACCCATCGAAACGCCCCGTCGCCCTCGTTGACGGGGCGTTTTGCGTTGTCGGATCGTTTCCTGCAGGTGCACAACTGAGCACTGACAGGAAAAAGACCATACAAATGGGCTTAATGCCTATTGCGTTCGCGCCTGAGCGCGTTACGCTTGGACCAGAATACGCAAATTGCGTGTTCCATGGGGTCAATT
Source organism: Ruegeria sp. B32 (assembly GCF_025141855.1). NCBI lineage: Bacteria > Pseudomonadati > Pseudomonadota > Alphaproteobacteria > Rhodobacterales > Roseobacteraceae > Ruegeria > Ruegeria sp. B32. The sequence continues at coordinate 1,943,171 of NZ_CP081106.1, forward strand.
TTACGATTTCTTGACTGGCCACCGGCCTTTCTGGCCGCTCCGGTCGTGTTTCCCGAACCGTTGCAAACCAGAGTGAGACATGGCCGTAGACACTCGCACGCCCGCCGAGCTGCGCAGCATGCTGGGGGCGAATCTCAGGCAACTTGCCGACCGCTATCCTTCGGTCGCCGAACTGTGCAGACAGCTGGGCGTCAACCGCACGCAGTTCAACCGGTATCTTTCTGGCGAGAGTTTTCCACGCCCGGACGTTCTGGACCGGATCTGCCGGTTCTTTGACGTGGACGCCCGCATTCTGCTGAAACCGCTTGAGGAAATCCCCGCGCCCCGGCGCTGTGACCTGCCCGAAAGCGTGGTTCAGTTCCTTCGGCCCGGACTGGCAGCCTTGACTGAGGACGCGTTTCCAAGCGGCGTCTATCTTGTGACGCAACATGTCGGCGAAGACGATCCACGCGCCCATCATTGGCTGGTTCAAACCCGGCACCTGCATCAGTGTGCTGTCCTGCGCGGCTTATTGCCGCCGGCCATGGCAGGCACGCGTTCCGCCACGGGCCGTGAGCTTCGTGGCTTCGCCGCCTGCGCCGGGCCCAATATCTACGCAGTGTTGTCGCGCGAGGCTGGTCGTGACAGCAAGACGATCGTGATCCGCAAAGACATGACCGATGGCAACGGCGTATGGATCGGTTCGTGCATGGAGCACTCTGCGGCTACTCCGCACATCTACAGATTGGAAATCCGCCATCTGGGCCACGACTTCCGGGCAACGCTGGGGGCAGCGCGGCTGGCGCGCCGGACATAGGAAACCGCCTAAAATCCCGTGCATGTCGTTGTGAGAAAAGCCGGAGTCGCAGAAGTGTAAGCGAGGGCTGGTCCCGGATGCCTAGGCTGGTGGTGAAGCGAGGAGAACCAGATGGCCAGCACCCCAACCGATCTGTCGGCTGTTCGTCAGAGCATTGAAACCGCTCTGGGCCTGCCCAATGCACATTATACGGACCCTGCCCTGCACGCCGAAGAAACTCGGGCCCTGCTGCTGGATGGCTGGGCCGGCTTCGCGGTAACCGCCGATGTCCCCGAGCCCGGTGACGCGGTTCCGCTGGAGTTCATGGGTATTCCGCTACTGTTGCTGCGTGACCGTTCCGGTACGGTCCGTGTGTTTCAGAATATCTGCCGTCACCGCGGCATGATCCTGGTCGAAGAGCCCCGCAAGATCGAAGGCGCCATTCGCTGCCCCTATCACAGCTGGTGCTATTCCACCGAAGGCCGGCTGGTCGCCACGCCGCATGTGGGCGGCCCGGGCCAGAACGCACATGACGCGGTCAGCAAATCGGAACTCGGCCTGATCGAGGTGCGCAGCCATATCTGGCGCGACGTGGTTTGGATCAACGTCTCGGGCGACGCGCCGACGTTCGAGGATGCCAACGCCAGGCTGATCGAGCGTTGGGCCGAGTTCGACAAGCCGCTGTACCACGGCGGCCCGGAAAGTTCCTTTCGGTTGGACGTCAATTGCAACTGGAAACTGGCGGTCGAGAACTACTGTGAAAGCTATCACCTGCCGTGGGTGCATCCCGGGTTGAACAGCTACTCGCGGCTTGAGGATCACTATCACATCCAGGAGCCCGGCCTTTATTCCGGTCAGGGAACCTTGGTCTATCGGCAACTGAAAACTGAGGACGGTCGGGTTTTTCCCGATTTCGAAGGTCTCAGCGAGAAATGGGACACCGCAGCCGAATACATTGCCGCCTTCCCCAACGTGCTGCTGGGCGTGCACCGGGACCACGCCTTCGCCATCATTCTGCGGCCCGAGGCCCAGAACCGGACCTCGGAGCACATCCACCTGTTCTATTCGGCGCCGGATACCGATGCGGATCTGCGCGCCCGCAATGCCGAGCAGTGGAAAGTGGTCTTTGAAGAGGATGTGTTCGTTGTAGAAGGGATGCAGCGTGGCCGCGCGGCGCCGGGGTTTGACGGCGGACATTTCTCGCCGGCGATGGACGGGCCGACCCATCTGTTCCACGACTGGGTGGCGCAGCGTCTGATGGCACATCGCAACGAACTGGCCGCTGAATGACCGACCTGCACACCCGCCTTCTGCAGGCGCATGCGGCGGGTGACATCACGGCTTTGGCTGAATTGTACGAATTGGCCGCCGCCAGCCAGCAGGACGACGACGCCCGGAGCTTTTTTCTGACCCACGCCTATGTCCATGCGCTTGAAGCCAACCTGCCCGGCGCGGGACGTCTGCGTCAGATGCTGGTCGACATGGGCCGCGAAGTGCCCGATTCCTGACCCCGAGAACCTAGGCTTGGGCCGCTTCGATAACCGGCCCCGCCGCTGCATCGTCTTCGGTGATCTGCCGATACAGGTGCCAGCTGGCATGACCGAACAGAGGCAACACGATCAGCAATCCCAAAAACCAGGGCACCATGGCGACAAAGGTCGTGACCGCAATGAAGGCACCCCAGCCCAACATGACCCGCTTGTTCACGCTGACATAGGCATAGCTTGAGATCATGGCAGTGACGAAGTCGAGTTCCCGGTCCAGCAGCATCGGGATCGACAACACGGTGATCATGTAAAGCAGGATGGCAAAGATCGCGCCTACAGCAGTGCCGACAGCCAGCATGGCCAGACCGTTGGGTGTCAGAAATACCTCAAGCGATGACGACACGTTTGTCATTGTCGACAGCCCCATGAACAGCGCAAAGATCATGTGGCCGAGAAAGAACCAGAACAGAAACATCACGACGATGATCGCGCAGATCGACGGCAACTGACGGCGGCTCTGCTGGATCACGACACCGAAGATGGCGCCATAGTCCAACGGCTCATTCCTCTCGAGCCGGTGCGATACCTCGTACAAACCCACGGCGGCGAACGGCCCGATCAGCGGAAAGCCGATGGCAGCCAGCACCAGCCAGAACGAGGTGCCCGTTTGCACGGTTACCCAGGCCATCAACCACCCGACCAGAACGTAGAAGCCGCCGAACAGCAGGCCAAAGACCGGTGCGCGGCGATAATCCTGCCAGGCGCGATGCAGCGCCGTGCGCAACATGCCGATATCCGCCGGTTTCAGCGTTGGCACTCCGAATGGCTTTTCCATGTTACGTTTCTCCTCCCCTTGCCCTCAGGCCATGGCCGGGCGTTTTTGCGGCCAATGCGTCACGGCGTGATAGGCGGCCCCCAAAGCCAGCAGTTGCGCGTCGCTGCCGCGCGGCCCGAACAGTTGCATTCCCATCGGCAGTCCTCCGGGGCCAAACCCCGCCGGTATCGAAAGGCAGGGCAGACCAATCAGGCTGACCGGTGTGACCACCTGCATCCAGCGATGATAGGTGTCCATCGCGACCCCACCAATGCTGCGCGGATACGGCTGATTCACAGGGAACGGCCACACCTGAGCTGCCGGCAACACCAGCGCATCATACTCGGCGAACAGTTCAACCGCCCGACGGTACCAATCCGAACGGGTGACGCTGGCTGCATGGACCTCCATCGCTGTCAGGGCCAGACCTCGCTCCAGCTCCCATTGCGCGGTGTCCTTCAGGGCGTCTTTCCGGTCGGCCAAGGGCAGCAGACTTGCTGCTACGCTCCACGACCGCAGGGTGATCCAGCTGTTCCACAGGCGTTCGGCATCGAAGGGCGGCGGTACGTCCTCGACGGTTGCGCCGAGGCCTTCAAAAATCGCCAACTCGTTGCTGCATTGGGTCAAAATCCCTTCCTCAGTCGGGAATGCGCCTCCCCAATCTCCCAGCCATCCGATCCGCATCCCGTCCAGGCTTTCGACAGACAATGGGGTGACGGGGTCGCAGGAAACGCTCAAAGGCTGCCTCGGATCGGGGCCTGAGATCACATCCAGCAATAGTCCGATATCCTGCGGGCTGCGGGCCATCGGTCCCAAGGTCGAGAGCTGGTGCAGGAACAAATCACCCTGTGGTTCCGAGGGAACCCGGCCCCAGCTGGGCCGGAAACCGTACACGTTGTTCCACGCGGCCGGATTGCGCAGGCTGCCCATCATGTCCGACCCATCCGCCAGCGCGACCATCCCGGTGGCCAAAGCCACCGCTGCGCCACCAGACGACCCACCGCAGGACCGGGCCGGATCATAGGGGTTCCGGGTTGCGCCATACACCGGATTGAAGGTGTGCGAGCCCAACCCGAACTCCGGTGTGTTCGTCTTGCCGATCAGAATAGCTCCGGCGGCCCGCAACCGTGCTGCGATCAGGTCGTCGACGGCTGGGACGTGATCGCGAAAAACCGGCGACCCCTGGGTCGACGCGATGCCAGCCACATTAACCAGGTCTTTGACGGCAATCGGAAGCCCATGCAGCGGCCCGCGGCCCGACTTGTCGTCGGCGGCCCGGGCTTGTGCCATAAGCACATCCTCGTCCTGCAGCGCGACGATCGCATTGACATGCCCGTTCACCTGGGCAATCCGGTCGAGCGTCGCGCGCATCAACTCGGTGGCCGACAAATGCCCAGTCGCGAGTTTCTCGAGAAGATCAGCGGCTGAAGTATCGCTTAGGTTCATGGGGTTACGTCCGAGCTTTGCTTGCGCTCAGCCTAGCGACCCCATGTGTGCATTTAAACCCGGTGTTTTGGATATATCTTTTCCACGCAGATCAACCGCGCAGCATCAGTCGTCCGACTGCGCCTCGGCCCGGCTTTTGCCCGAGACCTTGAGAGCCAGAGTGGCCGCCATGAATGCATCCAGATCACCGTCCAGGACCCCTTTGGTGTCCGACGTCTCGTAGCTGGTGCGCAGGTCTTTGACCATCTGATAGGGCTGCAGAACATAGGACCGGATCTGGTTGCCCCAGCCGGCATCGCCCTTGGCTTCGTGCGCGGCGTTGATCTCGGCGTTGCGGCGGTCCAGTTCCATCTGGTACAGGCGCGATTTCAGCGCCTTCATGGCGATGTCGCGGTTCTGGTGCTGCGATTTTTCCGAGCTGGTCACCACTATGCCGGTCGGGATGTGGGTGATCCGCACCGCCGAGTCTGTGGTGTTTACGTGCTGACCGCCCGCCCCCGAGGACCGGTAGGTATCGACGCGGATATCGGCCGGGTTCACTTCGATCTCGATATTGTCGTCCACCACCGGATAGACCCAGACCGAGCTGAACGACGTGTGCCGCTTGGCCGCCGAGTCATAGGGCGAGATGCGCACCAGCCGGTGCACGCCGCTTTCGGACTTCAGCCAGCCATAGGCGTTATGGCCCGAGATCTTGTAGGCCGCCGACTTGATCCCCGCCTCTTCGCCCGGGGTTTCCGACTGCAGTTCGACCTTGTAGCCCTTCTTCTCGGCCCAGCGGACATACATCCGCGCCAGCATCGAAGCCCAGTCGCAGCTTTCGGTGCCCCCGGCGCCCGCGTTGATCTCCAAAAAGGTGTCGTTGGCATCGGCCTCGCCGTCCAGCAGCGCCTCAAGCTCTTTTTCGGCCGCCTTGTCGCGCAGTTTCTTTAGGGCCTCTTCGGCATCCTTGACGACCTCTTCGTCGCCCTCCATCTCGCCCAGTTCGATCAGTTCGATGTTGTCGTTCAGATCAGTCTTGATCGACTCGTAGGTCTCGATCGCATCGACCAGAACCTGCCGTTCGCGCATCAGCTTCTGCGCGTTTTCGGGGTTGTCCCACAGGTTGGGGTCCTCGACGCGGGCGTTGAATTCCTCCAGCCGGTGCGGCGCGGTTTCATAGTCCATACGCTGGGCCAGCAGCTCCAGCGATTTTTGGATCTCGGCCACGATGTTCTGGATTTCGGCGCGCATGGTCAGGTCCCAACTTGCTCAATCAGGCCTGCGTGATAGCAAGAGGTTCAGGCCACCACAAGATGACCCGAAAGGCAAATGCAGCACGGACCGGAGCAGTTCCTGAAGAAATGGCATCTGGCCGACCCGCGGCTGGCGGCGGATACCGGCGCGGCGCGTGTCTGGCGGGCCAAACGTGAGGACGGGTCTGAAGTCGCGCTCAAACTCTATCGCCGCGCCGATCGCGGCAACGAGGCGCCGGGATGCCGCCTGCTGGCTGCCTGGCGCGACCGGGGCGCCGTCGCGATCCTGGCCGAAGACCGCCGGGCGGTCATGATGGAGTGGCTCGAGGGTCCGACCCTCGGCGATCATGCACGGGCGGGCAACGTGGCCGACGCCCTGACACTACTGGCTGAAACGGCGCGGAACCTGCAGACTGATCCAATTGTCGAAGTGAGCGGGCTGAGGCCTTTGGAGCAAGTGTTCGCCCCGCTTTTCGACGTCGGATTTACCGATCAATGTACGCGGCCCCTGCAAACCGATATGCGGCGCGCCATAGGTTTGGCTCAGGATCTGCTGCAGACGCAACCCGTGCATCTCCCCCTGCATGGAGACCTGCACCCCGACAATGTCATCCTGACCGCGTCCGGCCCGCGCGTGATCGATGCCAAGGGTTATGTCGGGGATCCGGCGTTCGAACTGGCAAATGCGCTGCGGCACCCAAAAGGCATGCCGGACCTTGTGCGCGAAGTCGGGCAGATTTCCGCGTGCCTGGATCTATACGCCGCGGCGATGAATGTTTCGCGGGCGCGCCTGGCCCGATGGGCGGCGGCCAAATGCGCCCTGTCCATATGCTGGCGGTCCGGCGGATCGGTCGAGAGTGACCCGGAGGCCGATCTGCTGCGCCTGTTTCTAAGCGCTGCAGATCAGTAAAGTCCGCCGCCCTGAAGGTCACCCTGGCTGGCCTTGGGCCCCACGATGATGGTCTGCCCGGTCGAGGTCTGGACCTGGCGCCCGCCATTGGTCACTTCTTCGAACAACGGCAGATCGGACCCCATCGCAAAACCACCGTCATAGACACGGTCGATGAACCCGTCGACGCCATCACGGAAATACTCGGCCACCACATAGTCACCCGATGCGTCATCCGGCAGACGGGCACCGCTGAAACGGTCGATCTTGATGAAGTGCCCACCCGGCGGCACTTCGAACGGACCGCCGCCGTATTTCTCGACGGCCTTTTCCATAAAGCTCTGGAAGACCGGACCGCACAGCGTGCCGCCGTAAGCACCCCGCCCCATCGGGCGCGGGCGATCATACCCGATGTAGCACCCGGCAACGATGTTCGAGGTGAAGCCGATGAACCAGGCGTCCTTGGATTCGTTGGTCGTACCGGTCTTGCCAGCCGTCGGAACCGGCAGATTGACCACACGTGACGCGGTGCCGCGATCAACCACGCCCTTCATCATCGACGTCAGCTGATAGGCCGTGATTGCATCCATCACCTGCTCTCGGTCGGTCACGATCGTGGGTGAGGCGTCGGGCTCCAGCCAGCTGGAGTTGCAATCCAGGCACTGCCGGTCATCATGCCGATAGATCGTTTTGCCGAACCGGTCCTGGATCCGGTCGACCAGAGTCGGTTCGACCCGCTCGCCGCCGTTGGCGAACATCGCATAGGCCGCCACCATCTTGTAGAGCGTCGTTTCCTCGGCCCCCAGCGCATTGGCCAGGTAGGGACCCATGTTGTCATACACACCGAACCGCTCCGCGTATCCCGCAACCACCGGCATCGAAACCTCTTGCGCCAGTCGGATGGTCATCAGGTTTCGCGACTGCTCGATCCCGGTGCGCAGGGGCGTCGGCCCGTAGAATTTGTTGGTCGAGTTCTTCGGGGTCCACAAGCCCTGCGGTGTGTTCACCTCGATCGGGGCGTCTACGACGATGGTCGCTGGGCTGTAGCCACTGTCCAGTGCTGCCGCATAGACGAAAGGCTTGAAGGCCGATCCCGGTTGGCGCTGCGCCTGGGTTGCCCGGTTGAACACCGAGTCCTGGTACGAGAACCCGCCCTGCATCGCCAGAACGCGGCCCGAGTTCACATCCATCGCCACGAAGCCGCCTTGGACCTCGGGAACTTGACGGGCGGACCACTGGCCCTCTTCCCCGGCAACGACCAGGATCACGTCGCCGCGTTTGAAGTTTGCCTTGAAGTCACCCTGCATCCATTTGATGTCGCTGCGCGGGATGATGCCGTCAGCCGGACCGTTCTCGATCCCTACCGTCAACTGCTGATCGGCCACATCCAGCACCACCGCGGGGTACCATTGCGTGGGCAGCACCACGTCCCGCGGAATTTCCATGATCGCCAGAGCTTCGCGCCACTGCGCTTCGTCTGCCAGTTTTTCCTCGGGGATGGTTTCACCCGTGCCGCGCCACTTGCCGCGCGACTGGTCATATTTCTGAAGCGCCTCGCGCAGGGCGCGTGCGGCTTCAACCTGCATCTCCTCGTCAACCGAGGCCCGGACGGTGAAACCACCGGTAAAGAACTCACCCTCGCCGAAGTCCTCGCTCAGCTGGCGGCGGATTTCGTCGGTGAAATAGTCGCGCGGTGGCAGTGCGGTGCGGAAGCTTTCGAAATCACCGTTCTGAACCGAACGCAGCGGTTGCGCCACTTCAGTCTCATAGGTTGCCTGATCGATATATCCGTTCTGATACATCTCGCGCAGCACGTAGTTGCGGCGATCCAACAGACGCTGTTTCTGGCGCACCGGGTGATAGTCCGAAGGCGCCTTGGGCATCGCAGCCAGCGTCGCGGCCTCATGCGGGGCCAGTTCCTGCAAAGTCTTGTTGAAATACGTCTGCGCAGCGGCGGTCACGCCGTAGGAGTTTTGGCCAAGGAAGATCTCGTTGAGATACAGCTCAAGGATCTGTTCCTTGTTCAGCGTTTTTTCCAATCTGGTCGCGAGGATGATTTCCTGAATCTTGCGTTCGACCCGCCGGTCGCCGGACAGCAGGAAATTCTTCATCACCTGCTGGGTGATGGTCGACGCGCCGCGCAGCGTCTCACCCTTGGATTGGACCGCCTCGATTCCGGCTGCGATGATCCCGCGCGGGTCGTACCCCTGATGCGAATAGAAGTTCTTGTCTTCCGCCGAGATAAACGCGTGCTTCACGAGGTCCGGGATTTCCTCGGACGGGGTGAACAGGCGGCGCTCCTGCGCGAATTCGTCGATCAGTTGGCCCTTGCCCGAATAGATACGGCTGATGGTGGGCGGCTTGTACTGGGCCAGCGACTCGTGGCTGGGCAGGTCACGGCCATACATCCAGAAGACCGCGCCAATCACCAGCGCGACCATGAAAATACCCAAGGTGACGAGGCTGAAAACCGCCCCGAAAATCGAAAGAATGAACCGGATCACGTTGCTGCCTTTTGTTCGCGGTGACGCCTATATAGTGTCGCTGCACCCAAGGGTCAAAACACACGGGCGCATTCTAGCCACTTTGCGCCGCAGGGTCACTGCCCAATCAAGCCGCGGCGGATCAGATCCTGCTGGCGCCAGGCTTCAAGACCTTGGTGAATTCCTTGCGCCATTCCGATGCGCCACTCGGGATTTACGAGGTTTTTCAAGTCTCTGGGGCTGGAGATGAATCCGATCTCGACCAGAACCGAGGGAATGTCGGCAGCCTTGAGGACGGAAAACGACGCACTGCGGATCGGGCGCCGATTCATGGGGCCGCCCTGCTGCCCCATGCCGTGCGCAAGCGCATGGGCCAAAGCTTCCGAGCGCGGCTGGGTCTCCTGCCGTGCCATGTCCAGCAAAACGTCAGCAATCTGGTCGTCCGAGCCGCTCAGGTCGATACCCGCGATCAGGTCGCTGCGGTCGTGCCGTTCTGCCAGTTTCTGGCTGGCCACGTCCGAGGCCTCATCGGAGAGGAAATAGACAGTGGCCCCATGAGCCTGCCCTTCGGACAATGCATCCGCGTGCAACGAAATGAACACATCGGCGCTGGCCCGATGGGCCAGAGATATTCGGCGTTCGAGCGACACGAAGTGATCGTCCACCCGGGTCATCACGACCTCGTATCCGCCAGCGCGCAGCAAGTGTTCCCGCAGTTCGCGCGCAAACGTGAGCATCAGAGTTTTCTCGTTAACGCCACCCGATTCCGCGCCGGGGTCGATGCCACCATGCCCCGGGTCCAGCATCACGCGCAGCGGTCTTTCGCCATCTCGCGGCACAACCGGGGGCGTGACGGCAGGCGCAGGCAAATCCCAGCCCGGATTGCGCGGAGCACCCGCGCTGGCGGCAAAACTGTCGAAATCCGTACCTTTCAGGTTCAGCGTCAGAACCGCGGCCCCGCTGTCGGGGTCCACGCGCATAGCCGCCGTATCGACGGCCAAGGGCGCCCCCAAATCCAGCACCATTCGAGACCAACCGGGCACATAGGCGCCGAACTGGACCCCGCTGATCCGACGGGTCTGCAACAGCTTGGCCCGGTCAAGGCCGCTCCAGTCGACCTCCTGGAAATCGATGACCATACGGTACGGGTCTTGAAGCGTGAAAACGCGATACGGGACGCCCTGACTGAGCCCCAGCTCAAGCGTTACCCCGGCACCCTTGCCGTCTGTGATCCGGCTCTGCTCGGGCAATACCCGCGCCAAGGCGTTGAATTCCTGCGCCAAAACGGCTCCGGCCAACGCCCAAATCAGCGCACATACGAAGAAGATCCTGCTCATGGCCTCAAGTTTTTCCGAGATCGTTTGGCAGGAGCCTATCGCAGCGTGGCCGGTTTGTGAACGCCTCAGGCCGACTTCTGCGCCGTCCGGCGATCCGCCATGAAGCTGCGCAGCCGCGCAAGGCCTTGCTCGATGTCCTCGGTCGAGCGGGCGTAGGAAAAGCGCAGGGTCGTGTGGCCGCGCACCGGGTCGAAATCCAGCCCCGGCGTCACGGCGACGCCGGCTTTGTCCAGGATCTCGGCGGCAAAGGCGCGGCTGTCATCGGTCAGGTCCGAGACATCGGCATAGACATAGAACGCCCCGTCGGGTGGCGCGATGTTCGTGAACCCGGCCTCGGGCAGGCCCTTCAGCATCAGGTCGCGGTTGCGGCGATAGACGGCCAGGTTGCCCTGCAGTTCGTCTTCGCAATCCATCGCGGCCAGCGCGGCGACCTGGCTGGCATGGGGCGCGCAGATGAACATGTTCTGGGCGATGCGCTCGACAACGCGCACCTGATCTTCGGGCACCACCATCCAGCCGACCCGCCAGCCGGTCATCGAGAAATACTTGGAAAACGAGTTGATGACATAGCACTCGTCGGTCAGTTCCAGCGCAGTGACCGCCTTGGCCTCGTATTCCAACCCGTGATAGATTTCGTCGCTGATGAACGAGGCCCCCTGCCCCCGCGCGGCCTCGATCAGCGCGCCCATGGCGACGTGGTCCAGCATGGTTCCGGTCGGATTTGCGGGCGAGGCCACCATCAGCCCCTGCAGGTCGAGCCCGGCAAAGTCCTGAGGCACGGGTTGCAGGCGGTTTTCCGGCGCAGTCGGCAGATCGACCGGCACCAGACCCAGCGCCCGCAGAATCTGCCGATAGGACGGATATCCCGGCGCGCCGATCCCCACCCGGTCACCGCTGTCGAACAGCGCGGTGAAGGCCAGCAGGAATCCGCCCGAGGATCCGGGAGTGATCACCACCCGATCGGGGTTCAGGTCGACGTCGTACCATTCGCCGTACATCCGTGCGATGCGTTGCCGCAGCGCCGGCAGACCCAGCGCGACGGTATAGCCCAGCGGGCCTTGCCGCATCGCGTCGGCCAGCGCCTCCAGCGCGCCTTGCGGGGCGCCGGTTCCGGGTTGGCCGACCTCCATGTGGATGATGTGGCGCCCTGCCTCTTCGGCGCGGCGCGCGGCCTCCATCACGTCCATCACGATGAAGGGATCAACGCCCGACCGGGTTGAGTTTCGCATGCCCATCTCCCATGTTGCGACCATGGCTTTTGAACGCGGATCCCGGCTGGCGTCAATCCCGGCAATTCTGCTGGCGGTGGCGCTGTGGATGTCGTCGACCGCGCAAAGCCACGCGCAAAGCCTGATCCGCGACCCCGATATAGAACACGGGCTGCGCGAACTGGCCTTTCCGATCTTGCGCGCCGCCGGCTTGAACACCAACCGCGTGCGGGTGATGGTCGTCAAGGACGGCACGTTCAACGCGTTCGTCATCGACTACAACACGATCTACCTGAACCACGGACTGATCCAGACGGTCGACAGCCCCGAGATGCTGCAGGCCGTAATCGCGCATGAGGCGGCCCATATCGCCAACGGGCACCTCGCCCGCCGGGCCGAGAACCTTCGGGCGGCTCAACGCGCGGCCGGTTTCGGTACCGCGCTGGCTCTGATTGCCGCCGCTGCGGGCGGCGGAGAGGCCGCCGCGGGCATTGCCGCCGGCACCCAAGGGGCCGCAATCCGCAGTTTTCTGGGCCACACGCGGGCCGAAGAATCCTCGGCGGATCGCAGCGCCGCCAGCTACCTGCGTTGGGCCGAGATTTCTCCCATCGGCATGGTCGAACTGCACCGCAAGTTCGCCGGCCAGGAATTGCTGAGCGAGATCAATCAGGATCCCTATATGCGCTCGCACCCGACCAGCCGTGAACGTCTGCGCGCCGCCGAGGAATTTCTGTACCAATTCGGGGATCGGGCGAAATCTAACCCCAATGCCGACTACTGGTTTGCGCGGGTCAAGGGCAAGCTGTCCGCGTTTCTGCGCTCTCCCGGCTGGACCCTGCGGCGGGCCAAGGAAGAAACGGCGCAGGATATTCGCCTGATGCGCGAGGCCGCCGCCCATCATCAGAACCGAAACCTTTCGGCTGCGCGGGCAGCCATCGATGGTGCGCTGGCAATCCGCACTGACGATCCGTTCTATCACGAACTGAAGGGGCAGATCCTTTTGGAGAACCTTCGGGTCTCGGAGGCGGTCACGGCCTATGCCAGGGCGTCCGAACTGGCTCCGACCGATGCATTGATCATGGCAGGCTACGGGCGCGCCCTGCTTGCTGACGGACAGACGAAAAAGGCTCTGCAGGTGTTGGAAAGCGCACGCGCCCGCGACTACCGGAACGGCCGCCTGATGCAGGATCTGGGAATGGCCTATTCAAAGGTCGGCAACAACGGTATGGCATCCGCCGTCACTGCCGAGCGGTTCGCCTTGGAGGGGCGTCTGCTGGATGCCGGCATTCACGCAAGACGAGCCATCGGTCAGTTGCCCGAAGGCTCGACGGGTTGGCAACGGGCACAGGATGTGCTGATTGCCGCAGAACAAGCTGAGAAATCGAAAAGGAACCGGAAATGATCCTCAGACACGCAGCACCTGCCCTTCTGGGGCTTTCCCTGATTGCCGGTCCGGCCAATGCGCTGGATCTGTCCTCGATGACCGAATCCGAAAGAGCAGAGTTCGGCGCGCAAGTGCGGGAATACCTCCTGGAAAATCCCGAAGTCATTCTCGAGGCGATCAACATCCTTGAGCAACGCAACGCCGCAGCCGAAGCACAGGCCGACCAGCAATTGATCGCTGAAAACGCCGACGAGCTGTTCAATGACGGCTATAGCTGGGTCGGTGGCAACCCGGACGGCGACATCACCCTCGTCGAGTTCATGGATTACCGTTGCGGATACTGTCGCCGCGCGGTCCCCGAAGTGGACGCGCTGCTGGCCGAGGATGGCAACATCCGCCTGATCATCAAGGAGTTCCCAATTCTGGGCGATGCGTCGGTTCTTTCGTCGCGCTTTGCCATCGCCACCAAGCAGGTCGCCGGGGATGACGCGTACAAGCAAGTCCATGACGCCCTGCTGGAATTCACGGGCGAGCCTTCGGAAGTGACGCTGCGCCGGATCTCGGACGGGCTGGGACTGGACAGTGACGCCATCCTTGCGGCGATGGACAGCGACGAAGTGACCGAAGAAATTGCCAAGACGCGGGCACTGGCGCAGCGCATGCGGATTTCGGGCACCCCATCCTTTGTTCTGGGCACCGAGATGCTGCGGGGCTTCCTGCCAGCAGATCAGATGAAACAGATCGCCGACGGTGTGCGGGCTGAACGCGGCTGAAGCAGCTGGGGCGGCTTGATCGCCGCCCCGTTGAAACGACGCCCTAGTCGTTTGGATACGGGGCGTCGCATTTCATCGACACGACCCATGTCGGAGTTCCAGTTTTTCTAAATTGGGTCGCGGGCACGGATTTGCCCCGAATTCCCGATGGAATGACGTTACGCCCCTGCCGTTTGCTTTCAGCCAGAATTGCCTGCAGGTCCTGGGGATTGTCGTACTTGCGAATACCGGTGTTTTCAGAAATTGGGCCGGTTGGGCAGTAGGTCGCCCTGGCGATCTGTTTCGCCAAAGCATAGGCCGCCTGGGCATCCTGACCGGTTTTGAACGATACCGCGACCCGAGACGCCAGCTGCGGGTCGACATTCATGATCGGGGTCAAACGGCCCCGCGGTTTGCCGGTTCCGCCCGGGCTGAGCCGGACGTCTGCGCGCGTTGTCACTACGTCATTTCCGAAACCGGACACATGCACCGACATATACCCAAGTTGCGTCCCCGGTGCAGACTGCGGAACTGGAACACTGAAGAAACCGGGGCGTTTGTCCGACCCGGTAGAGGGGCTGCTGCAAGCAGAAAGAAAGACGACGGCAAACGCCGTCACGAAAGGCATTGGTTTCAAAGAATCGAACTCCGGTCCAGACAGTCGATATCGCGATTGACACCGCACAAATGGGCCTAAAAATGGCTTATGATGAATTAGTTCCGGATCGAAGTTAAAGTACTACTCCGCCGCCTCGGCCGCGGCTTCCAGTTCGGCCGCCTTCTTTTCCACCTGCTCGACGATGTGGTCGATCATCTGTTCGTTCGACATCTTGTGGCTGGCCTTGCCCGCCAGATACACCATGCCCGAGCCTGCGCCGCCGCCGGTAAAACCGACATCGGTCATCAACGCCTCGCCCGGGCCGTTGACGACGCAGCCGATGATCGACAAGCTCATCGGCGTCTTGATATGCTCCAGCCGATGTTCCAGCGTCTCGACGGTTTTGATCACGTCGAACCCCTGCCGCGCGCAGGACGGGCACGAGATGATGTTCACGCCCCGATGGCGCAGGCCAAGAGACTTGAGGATCTCGAACCCGACCTTCACCTCTTCGACCGGATCGGCGGACAGGCTGACGCGGATCGTGTCGCCGATGCCCATCCACAGCAGGTTGCCCAGCCCGATGGCCGACTTGATCGTGCCGCTGACCAGCCCACCGGCCTCGGTGATGCCCAGATGGATCGGGGCGTCGGTGGCCTCGGCGATGCCCTGATAGGCCGCGGCCGACAGGAACACGTCGCTGGCCTTCACGCTGATCTTGAATTCGTGGAAATCGTTATCCTGCAGAATACGGATATGCTCCAACCCGCTTTCCACCATCGCTTCAGGGCACGGCTCGCCATATTTCTCCAGCAGGTGCTTTTCCAGGCTGCCCGCGTTCACGCCGATGCGGATCGAGCAATTGTGGTCGCGTGCGGCCTTGATGACCTCTTTCACCCGCGCCTCGTCACCGATATTGCCCGGATTGATGCGCAGGCAGGCGGCACCGGCCTCGGCGGCCTCGATCCCGCGGCGATAGTGGAAATGGATATCCGCCACGATCGGCACCGGGCTTTCGCGCACGATCTCCTTCAACGCTTTCGACGACGCCTCGTCCGGGACCGAAACGCGCACGATATCGGCCCCTGCCTCTGCCGCAGCTTGTACCTGCGCCACGGTCGCGGCGACATCGGTCGTCAGCGTGTTGGTCATGGTCTGAACGGCAATCGGCGCGTCGCCACCTACCGGGACATTGCCAACCATGATCTGGCGGGATTTGCGGCGATAGATGTCGCGCCAAGGGCGCACATGGTTCAGAGACATGAAAACGGATCCGCGTCAGCCTGGGGTCTGGCCTTTAGATAGTCCGGGGGCAAGCCCGCCGCAATGGCAAGATCACTCTGCCGGCGCCTCGGCGGATTGTGTCTGAAGCTCAGCCACCAGCTGTTTGAGCGCAATGTTTTGCTCAGCCTCAAGATCCGCCACGGCATAAGTCTCGGCCACAGCGTCCTTGGACAGAACCACACCCTTGGCGACGGTTCCCGGTGCACCAGCCGGCCCATAGAGCTCGCCGTTCATCGAGAAATACACGTTGCCCGACGCACCGGCCCGCAGTTGCGGCGGCTCTTCCGTCAGGGGAACCTCAAAGCTCTTGCCGTTTTCGACGGTTCCCAACGTGCCTTCGAAGATCACGCTGCCATCCGCTGCGGTGACCCGCATCCAGGCCGGTTCGACCGCGACGATTTTCAGCGACGTGTCGACCTTTTCAACCACCTGTGGAAGGGTCGCGGCAGTTCTTTCGACGGTATGAATTTCAGCCAGCGCGATTTCCGGGACTTCCGGCGGACGGAACGTGCCTACGGTCCGAGGATCGAGTGTGGAAATCGGGGCATCCCGTGCAACCATCACCGGTACATCCAGTGCTTGGGGGCGGTAGAGACGGTCCAGCGCTTCGGGGCTGGGAATTTCAGCGGCCGCAACCTCGGTCGTTCCGGACTCGGTCCGGATGGCCGACAGCGGGTCAAGATCGGACAGCACGACCGGGGCCTGTTCGACGGGCGAGACCTGAACCTGCTGGATCTTGTTCAGAACCGACCAGCCGCCATATCCGATCCCGGCAATCAGCGCGAGGAGGACAAGCGACGAGCCTACGGCACGCGGCTCGATCTGGCTGAACACGGACTCGCGGCCGGGAATGTAGGGCGTGTTCGGCGAAATGAACGGATCGCGCCCCATCGGGCCACGGTTCGGAAGGTCCCCGACCGATTTTTTGACGACCGATGCCTGTGCGGACATTCCATGTGCCACTTCGAACCCGCTTTCCTTGCAGAACGCGGCAAAAGTGTCGTCAGGGTTCATCCCCAGATAACGGGCGTAAGAACGCACATACCCGGCGATGAATCCGGGTGTGTCGAATGCGTCGGGATCGGCATTCTCGATGGCAGCGATGTAGTTGGCCTTGATCCGCAGTTCGCGCTGTACGTCGAGAAGAGACTTGCCCATCGTTGCGCGCTCACCGCGCATCACGTCGCCAAGCCGTACTTCGTAGTCGTCGAACCCCTTGGGCCTGACGTCCACGTCTTCTTCGGAATTGCGCTGTGTCCTGCGCCCAATCATTCCTGCTGCCCCATTCTGCCCATCGCGTGTTTCACGCTAACGGCGAATCATCCCCATAACGATTCGTCCGCTACTTTTGTTAGCGTAAGCTTAACACGCGGCAAACAAGTTGCACATGTCGGCGTTAGGTTAACCAGCAAGTTCGGCGCGATTTAGCGCACAATGTGACCAAAGTTCGTCCATGGCCTGGACCAGACGGTTCATTTCGTTGGGTCCATGGACCGGCGAAGGCGTAAAGCGCAGACGCTCGGTTCCCCGAGGAACGGTCGGGAAATTGATCGGCTGCACGTAGATCCCGTAGTCATCCAGCAGCATGTCGCTGAGCTTTTTGGTGTGCACCGGGTTGCCCACGATCACCGGAACGATGTGGCTGCCGTGATCGATCAGCGGCAAGCCCAGACCCTTCAGTCGCAGCTTGAGGATCTTGGCTTGGGTCTGATGCTGCTCACGCAGTTCGGGCGCTGTCTTGAGATACGCCACCGAGGCTGCAGCACCGGCCGCGACCGATGGCGGCAGCGAGGTGGTGAAGATGAAACCCGGCGCATAAGAACGGACCGCATCGCACATCTTCGCGCTTGCTGCGATATACCCACCCATCACGCCGTAGGCTTTGGCCAAAGTGCCATTGATGATGTCGATCCGGTGCGCTAGGCGGTCTCTCTCGGTCACACCGCCGCCGCGCGGGCCGTACATCCCAACCGCGTGCACTTCGTCGATATAGGTCAGCGCGCCGAATTCGTCAGCCAGGTCGCAGATCTGTTCGATCGGACCGAAGTCGCCATCCATCGAGTAGACCGACTCGAACGCGATCAGCTTCGGCGCCGCCGGGTCGTCGGCTTGCAGCAGCTCGCGCAGGTGCTCAACGTCATTGTGACGGAAGATCCGCTTGGCCCCGCCATTTCGGCGGACACCTTCGATCATCGACGCGTGGTTCAGCTCGTCGGAATAGATGATCAGCCCGGGAAACAGCTTGGGCAGCGTGCTGAGCGTGGCGTCATTTGCAATATAAGCGCTGGTGAACAGCAGGGCCGCTTCCTTGCCGTGCAGGTCGGCCAGCTCGGCCTCGAGCCGCTTGTGGTAGACGGTCGTCCCCGAGATGTTGCGCGTCCCGCCAGAGCCCGCTCCGGCTGCGTCGATCGCCTCGTGCATCGCCTCCAGCACGACGGGGTGCTGCCCCATGCCAAGGTAGTCGTTGCCGCACCAGACGGTGATGTTCTGCTGTGACCCGTCCGGACGCGTACGCACGGCATGGGGAAAATGTCCGTTGCGGCGTTCGATGTCGATGAAGGTCCGGTAACGGCCTTCGTCGTGCAGCCTGGCAATCGCTGAGTCGAGCTGAGCAGTGTAGTCCAAAGGACCCTCCTTCGTGACCCCGCCGCAGGGTGATTGCACGGCAAGGCTGTGTTCCGATGCGTATCATAACCGAATTTTCGGCCGCATCCGCGCCTATTTTCAGGTTTCCTGCCTAACGCCCAGACAGGGGTCGCAACTTTGATTTGCATCAATTATCGCCTTGAACCCGCAGCGACAAGTAAAGTTGAGACCATAAGGCGCGAGGAAACGACGCAGGTTACGTGCCGTTTCGCGCAGAATGTTTCCGATCAGACGCGCGTTTTTCCGCCGCTACGGGCTGGACGGCGCTGCCAGCGCTGTTAGGGTCCGCCGCAATATCTCATCCATTCAGGAGCACACCCATGTCGCTTGACGCCACTCTGAGCAAAATCGACTCTGACCTCTCAGCCTCCATCGAGCGGCTGATGGAGTTTCTGCGAATCCCGTCGATTTCCACCGATCCGGCCTTCAAGAAAGACGTGGACAAGGCGGCCGACTGGTTGGTCGACGACCTTAAAAGCATAGGGATTGATGCGAAAAAGCACCCGACCCCGGGCCACCCGATGGTCGTGGGCCATGTCGGCGACGATGCGGACGCCCCGCATGTGTTGTTCTACGGCCATTACGATGTGCAGCCCGTTGATCCCTTGGACCTGTGGAACCGTGACCCGTTCGACCCGGCGCTGGAAGAGACAGAACACGGTCAGGTCATCCGCGGACGGGGCTCGTCGGATGACAAGGGCCAGTTGATGACATTTGTCGAAGCCTGCCGCGCCTGGAAGGCGGTCAACGGCAAGCTGCCTTGCCGCATCACGTTTTTCTTCGAAGGCGAAGAGGAATCCGGTTCACCTTCGCTGGTCCCATTTCTCGAGGCCAACAAGGAAGAGTTGAAGGCCGATCTGGCGCTGGTCTGCGACACCTCGATGGTCTCGCGCGGTGTGCCCTCGATCGCATCGCAACTGCGCGGCATGCTCAAGGACGAATTCACCATCATCGGTCCGCGCATCGACCTGCATTCCGGCCATTACGGCGGCCCCGGTTTGAACCCGCTGCGGGAAATCTCGCGGATCGTTGCCTCGTTCTACGATGAGGAAACCGGACGGGTCGCTGTGGAAGGTTTCTACGAAGGGGTCCACGAAGTCTCCGCCGAGCAGCTGCGCCAGTGGGAGAACTGTGGTTTCGACGAGGCCGAATACCTCAACTCGGTGGGTTACACGCGACCGCATGGTGAGAAAGGGTACTCGACCCTGGAACAGCAGTGGGCGCGACCGACGCTGGAGATCAACGGGTTGTGGGGCGGCTACAACGGCGCCGGTTCGAAAACGGTGATCCCCAGCCAGGCCCATTGCAAGATCACATGTCGCCTGGTCGGTGAAATGGACCCGGACAAACTGCGCGACAAGATCCGTAAGCATGTTGAATACCGGCTCTCTCCTGACGCCAAAGTCGTCTGGGACAATGATCTCGAGGGCTCCCCTGCGTCGGTCATGAACCTGGATCGCCCGGAATTCGAAGCGGCACGCGCCGCACTGTCCGACGAATGGGGGCGCGAAGCCGTTTTCACCGGCATGGGAGGATCGATCCCGGTGGTGGGATACTTCAATACGGTCCTGGGCTTGGATTCAATGTTGGTCGGCTATGCCAACGACGATGACGCAATCCATTCGCCCAATGAAAAATACGACGTGAAAAGCTTTCATAAAGGGATCCGCTCGTGGGCCCGAATTCTGGACGCTCTGAGCCGATAGCCGCGTTTTATCGCAAGGCGCAGCCTTGCGCTCCGGGATATTCCGAGCCGGGTGAAGCGCGGATGCGAACTTCATCCGGCCGGCGGTATCCCGGTGTGTCGCGGGCAACGCGGCCGGGGGCAGCGCCCCCTTAAGCCGCGGCCCGCGGACAGACCGTCTTACATGTGGATCACGCGCCCGTAGGCGTCCAAAACCGATTCATGCATCATTTCCGACAAGGTCGGGTGCGGGAAGACTGTATTCATCAGGTCTTCTTCGGTGGTCTCCAACTGGCGACCGACGACATAGCCCTGAATCAGTTCGGTCACTTCCGCGCCAACCATATGAGCGCCCAGCAACTCGCCGGTTTTCGCGTCGAATACGGTTTTGATCATGCCTTCCGGCTCGCCCAATGCAATTGCCTTGCCATTGCCGATGAACGGGAAGCGGCCAACTTTCACATCAAAGCCAAGCTCCTTGGCCTTGGCCTCGGTATAGCCAACCGACGCGACCTGGGGATGACAATAGGTACATCCCGCGATGCTTTCCGGTTTCACGGGATGGGCATGCTTGCCAGCGATGAGCTCTGCGACCATCACGCCTTCGTGGCTGGCCTTGTGCGCAAGCCAAGGCGCTCCGGCGATGTCGCCGATGGCATAGAGGCCATCGACCCCGGTCCGGCAATACGCATCCGTCACCACATGGGTGCGGTCAATTTTGACGCCCAGCGCCTCAAGCCCGAGGTTCTCGACATTTCCGACGATCCCAACGGCGGAGATGACGGTATCGAAGTCGTGCTTTTCGACCTTGCCACCGGTTTCGATATGAGCCGTCACCTTGCCTTTGCCGCGATCCAGCTGCTTGACTATGGACTTCTCCATGATCTTCATGCCCTGTTTGACAAAGGATTTCTTGGCGAACGCGCTGATCTCGGCGTCTTCGACCGGCAAGACCCGGTCCATCACTTCGACCACGGTCGTGTCTACGCCCAACGTATTGTAGAAGCTGGCAAACTCGATCCCGATCGCTCCGGACCCGATAACAAGCAGCTTTTTCGGCATCCGCGCCGGTTGCAGCGCATGTTTGTAGGTCCAGACCAGATCGCCGTCTGCCTCCAGGCCCGGCAACTCGCGCGCCCGGGCACCGGTGGCCAAGATGATGTTCTTCGCCGTCAGCTCCTCGGTGCCCTTGTCGGTCTTGACCGTCACCTTGCCTTTCGACGGGATTGTCGCCTCGCCCATCACGACGGTGACTTTGTTCTTCTTCAGCAGATGACCGACGCCGCTGGTCAGCTGCTTGGCAACCCCGCGCGAGCGTTTGACGACCGCGTCCAGATCGTAACCGATCTTGTCGGCACTCAGACCGAAATCCTTGGCGCGCTCCATCAGGTGGAACACTTCGGCCGACCGCAGCAAGGCCTTGGTCGGGATGCAGCCCCAGTTTAGGCAGATGCCGCCCAGATGCTCGCGCTCGACCACGGCGGTCTTGAGGCCCAGTTGGGCCGCACGAATGGCAGCCACATAGCCGCCGGGGCCCGCACCGATTACGATCAGATCAAAGGATTGTGCAGCCATGTTTACCTCTCGGCGCAGGTCGATTGAAAACTAGTTTACCGTTAAACTATTTTTTTGAACGCATCAATATGCTGCCCCGCGACATATGTGACGCAAGGTCATCAAAACAAGAGCGCGCGCTATTCAGCCTATACCCCGCGTCCGTCGAAGGCTAGAAAAGACCTGCAACCATGTTCGAATTTCGGATCTACAGATTTTAGGGAACAATCATGGCCAAGACTCTCAAAGATTTGTTGCTTGCCCTTTTGAACGCCACACTGATCCTTGTGGCTCTGTGTCTGTTCCTTGGTTGGAAGCTGGCGCGAAGCGTCGAGAATATTCAGGACAACTTCAGAGAAAGCCTGCAAATCGTTCAGCCGCTGCGTGAACAGGCGCAGGGCGTCCGAGAGGATCTTGCAAGTCTGCGCGCTGATCTGTCCGGTATTCGCATCCTGGGAGATGATGAGCCTGAGTTGAAGCAGAAGCTTCAGCAGGCGCTGGTGCGATTGGACGAGGTTCAGGCCAAGCTGGAAACCACGCAGGCTCGCCTCAACGAACTGGTCGAAAATCCTCAGCTACTGATTGATTACGCAATCACCACGGCCGTCGATGCCACAACGGCCAGGCTGATCGAATTGCGCGGATGTGGAGAGGCGGCCTAGCCCGCCGCCTGCAACTCACGCACCGTTGTGCCGTATCCACCGCCGCTGACATATGCGGCTTCGGGTGCCGTGGTCTCACGGGCAAGCGCCGCGTTGCGGTATGGGAAACGCCCAAACTTGCGGATCACCTCACGATGGGCGCGGGCATGCAGCAGATTGCTTGCACCATGTTCCGGCATGCGCTGGCACATCAGGCGCACACAGCGCTCCTGATCGCACAGGTTCTCTGAGTGCATCATCGGCAGGTAGAAGAACTGTCGGGCTGGCTCGTCGATCTTCAGATCCCATTCCTTGTCGACGGCACATTTCGCTGCTGCCAGTGCCGCCTTGTCGGATGAGAAGGCTTTGCCGCTGCCTCGGAACATGTTGCGCGGAAACTGGTCCATGAGGATGATGTAGGCCAGCGATCCGCTGGGATATGTCAACCACAGAGAGAACTTACCCTCGCACGCGGCTTGCCATGTCTCAAGGAAGCGGTCCCGTATCTGCGCATCCAGCGCTTCATCTTCGCGGTACCACCCCTCGGGGCCTACTTCATCCAACCAGAAACTCAGTACTTCTTCAGGACCAACCATTGCCCTTGACTCCGTCTGTTCCCCCCCGAGGGACGTAACGTCATATAAGTCGGTTTTACAGACTTGTTACAGTAACATATTGCAACATTGACGACATAAATCCGGCGGTCAGGCAGGTTGGTGTTCTTCCTCTTCGTCCTGCGCCGCTTCGATCGCGACTTCTTGTGCAACTTCCAGTGCGACCGGCGATGCCGTCGGGTACAGCGGCGACATGGTGCCGGTCTCGTCCACGGGCACCGAGGCCCGCTGGGTCATCCGGTAGACCGCATAGACCGCCATGGCAAACAGTAGTGCGGCAATGAACAGGAAGAAGCCGGACGGCCCGAACACGGCATCCCCCATCAACCAGCCGGTGATCAGCGGGCCGGCAATTGCGCCGAGCCCGTTGATGAAAATCAGCCCGCCGGACGCGGCCGCCATATCTTCGTGTTCGAGGTAGTCGTTGGTGTAGGCGATGAGCAGGGAATACAGCGGATTGGACATGCCACCGATGACAAAGGCCGCAGCCAGCAAAACCGGGAAGTCGACCCCGAAAACCATGCCTACCGCCGCACTGATGCCGCCAACGACCGACACCAGCAGGATCAACAGGCGCCGGTCCATGCGATCCGAAAACCAGCCCAACGGATACTGCAGGACCAATGCGCCAATATAGAATGACGCCACGAAGGTCGAAATCTCGACCAGTGTCAGCCCGGCCCGCGCTCCGTAAACCGCGGCCATGCCGAACTGAGCCGAAAAGATGCCGCCCAACAGGAACATGCCGACACAGCCCAAGGGCGACGTGTCCATCAGCTGCCTGAGCGTCATCGGCTTGGTCGTATCAAAAGCCGGGGTCGGAGAAATCGACAACAGGATCGGAGCAAAGGAAACGGAAACCAGAATCGAGGCAATCACAAAGGTTTCGTACCCGGCCGGGTCCCCTGCAAGCATCAGTGCCTGCGCGCTGACAATGCCGATCATCTGGACGATCATATATAGCGACAATGCCTGGCCACGGTTTTCGTTGCTCGCGGCGTTGTTCAGCCAGCTTTCGGCGGTCACGTACACGCCGGAAAAGCAGAACCCGATGACCACACGGCCCAGCGACCACGCGATCGGATCGGTCAGCATCGGATAGCTGATCATCACGGCAGAGATGAACGACGCCAGCGCAGCGAAGACCCGCACGTGCCCGACCCGCCGTATCATCTCGGGTGCAAGTCGGGATCCGCCCAGAAAGCCCAGGAAATACGCGGACATGACAAACGACATCTGCAGGGTCGAAAACCCTTCGATCTCGCCCCGGACACCCAACAGGGTGCCCTGCAGGCCGTTGCCGATCATCAGCAGACCCATTCCAAGTAGAAGCGCCCACGCGCTGGCAAGTACCTGAAGCATGTTTGCACTCCAAATCCGCTGAACAATGGCTTTCGTTAAAGGATCAAACGATGTCCCGGTCGCGCTTGTCTACGACATTCACCAGATTCGATCCCGCGATCCCGCCCTCTAAGGGATCAAAAGCGACGCGTCACCATAGGAAAAGAAGCGATAGCCACTTTTGATCGCATGATCATAGACCCGCAGCATCCTGTCCCGGCCCATCAGCGCCGAAACCAGCATCAGAAGCGTCGATTTCGGCAGATGGAAATTGGTCATCAGCGCGTCGGTGACCTGAAACTGGAAGCCGGGGTAGATGAAGATGTCGGTCTCCCCTTCCCAAGGCTGGATCGATCCATCGCGCGCGGCACTTTCGATCAGTCGCAAGGCGGTGGTGCCAACCGGGATGACGCGGCCACCCGAGGCTTTGGTCGCCTGAATCTCGGCTGCGGCCTGCGGACTGACCTGCCCCCATTCGGCGTGCATCTTATGGGTCGTCACATCCTCGACCTTGACCGGCAGGAACGTTCCGGCCCCGACGTGCAGGGTAACATGGGTGAACTCGACACCTCGATCCGCAAGGGCCTGCAACAATGGCTCGTCAAAGTGCAGAGAGGCGGTCGGTGCCGCCACAGCCCCGGCCTGCCGCGCCCAAACGGTCTGATAATCAGTCTTGTCACGCTCGTCCGCGGGCCGTTTGGCCGCGATGTAGGGGGGTAAAGGCATTGCTCCGGCCTGCTCGAGCGCCCGGTCGAAATCATCGCCCTTCAGATTGAAGCGCAGATGGGCCTGGCCGTCGGCGACCCCTTCCAGAACCGCGCTGAGGTCGTCGGAGAACACGATCTCTTCGCCCAACCGGATCTTCTTGAGCGGTTTCAGCAATGCGCCCCAGGTGCCGTCGGCGCGGGGCTCCAGCAAGGTGGCCTCGATCGCAGCCGAGACCGGACCCTGGGCGCTGTCACGGTGACGCCGGCCGCTCAGCCGGGCCGGGATGACGCGCGTGTCGTTCAGCACCAGCCGATCACCTGGGCGAAGCCAGTCGGGCAGGTTGAACACCCTATCATCCGAGATCGCGTCACCCTGTGCCACCAGCAGGCGCGCCGAAGACCGCGGGCTGGCGGGCCGCGTGGCAATCAGGTCATCCGGCAGGTCGAAATCGAAATCACTCAGCTTCATGGCCGCGCCATACATCGCCCGAACAGATTCGGCCACACTCTGCGTCAGCGGTCCTCGCCCCGGCTTCCCACCGACGGGCTGGGTCCGTCCGGTGCGACAGGCGTTGCGTTGGGGCCGTCGGAAACGGTTGGGGCAGGTTCTCGTAGCAAGTTGCGCAGAAACAGTGGCGCCAGACCGGACAGCGGGTTCACGGACACTTGCGGGGCCGAGATCGGGCCCACCAGCGTATAGTTGAACGCGAATACGCCCTCGCCCTTCTTGGTCAGGACGCTGCCAATCGCGTTCACCATATAGATCGGAGAGATCGCGCCGCGCAGGTTCAGGAACTTTCGTTCGGTATCCACCGTCCCGTCGAAGGACAGCCCCATCGACGGTCCGACCGCACTGCCGCTGAGAATCTTGACCTCGGTCGGCGTGATCCGCATCTCGCTGTCGATTGATGAGAAGTAGATCCCCTGCCCGGCCATCTCGGTCAGTAGACCGACAAGGCTAATGGCATTCAGCAATGCCGCCATGGCCGGAGCATCCTGGATCCGAGTGTCCGTGATTTTCAGGGTCAGATCGTAGTTGCCCGGGCCAGCCACCGGATTCAACCGGAGTTGCAGCTTTCCCCCTCTGGCCTGGGTCAACAAACCGGCAGACCGCAGTACCGCACCGGCGTCCACGGATTGCAGGCTGACCGCACTGCGCGATCCGCTGGGCACAACCTGCCCCTGGACCGGGGCGCCTCCGTTGACCTGAGCGGAAAATCCACCCTTCAACCCTCCGGTCGTTTCGAAATTGCCCTTCAAACCGGTCAGGGCCACTTCCTCGGTCACCTGCAGCCGGTCCAGCGCCACATCAAGGTTCGGACCTCGACCGGATGACGCGCCGCCGCCGCTGCCGCTGCCGAACGTCGCTTTGGCCAGGTTGAGAACGCCCCCCAGAACGCGGATATCCGGCGCCGCGGCGCCACGGCCGATCAACTCGGCCGGAACAGCCAACCAATCGCCCAGTTCAAAAGAACTGAACTGAACCCGATCCAAAGCGCCATTTGCGATCGAGATCGAAGCCACCGCGCGCAATCCGGCGGCATCAATCCGCAGGCTGTCCACTCGCAGTTGATCGCCCAGCGTCGCCTCGGTGGCCAACGTGCCGGCAGTGGCTGCGGATTTTTGCCAACCCAGTTCGGGAATTGCCATTCCGACGCCGACCAGATCAGAGGTCGCGGTCAGCTTTGTCGGCTCTCCCCCTCCAATTCCAAGACTGATCTCCGCCACGCCTTGCCCGGTCAGCATACCGGACGGCAATCCCGCCTTCAGTTCATCCATCAGCCGCGGGGACAGTTCGATCTGCCCGCTGAGCGTACTGCGTTGTGCTGTCTTGCCGCCGATCGGCTGTCGCCAAGTCGCCTGTATCGGCACCTCACCGAACAGACCATCTCCGTCTATGGCCACTTGGGTCTGATCCCCGCTCAGGCGCAGTTTGGCGGCGCTGACGCGAAAGCCCGGTACAAGTTTTTCCGTATCCAGATCAATCAATTCGCCCAGAAAGTGGAACTGTGTGTCCTCGAATTTCAGCCCCTTGATCAAGGGCAGAGAGAGAGTGCCGCCCAATCGCACGCTGCCCGAAGCCAGATCAACCGGAAGGTTTGCGTTGGTCAGCAATTGCAGCGGCGCCCGGTCAAGCAACGACAAGGCCGAGGTCACACTGCCACTGGCCTGAACACGCACGATGCCTGGTGTACTCTTTTTGATGTCGGTATCGGGGATGATGAACGACGTCCCGGAGGCATCAACCGCGCCACCGTCATCGGCGATCACGACGCCCTTGCGGGCGGTCACCGTGAACCGACGGCCAATCAGCGTTGCCTGCCCACGCCCGCCTTGGATCGGCGGCAAGGTCTTGGCAAACCGAACCAGCGCATCATCGAAGTCGAAATCAAGATACAGTTCGGGCTTGGTGTCTCCGGGCCGCAGCCTCAGAACGAAGTCCATGTCCGACAGATTGCCTTCGTACACGTTCTCGGTCACCCATTTGCGCGGCTTCGGAGCCAATCGGGGCGGCCAGTAATGCAGCAGCTTATCCGATGCCATGTGCCCCAGCCGCGCGTTCAGATCCACGCTCCACCCCTCCGGCAGGCCCACAAGCTCGCCCGAAGCGCGCAACAGGTCTTCGCCATCCTCGACCACGACCTGCCCCAGCTGCAGCCGGAACGGGTTCAGGCGCACTTGGAAGTCCAGATCGGCCTGCTTGACCTCTAGCGCATCAACGAACAGGTCGGCCGGGTTCACTCGGATACCGTTCAGACGAAACTGCACCGCCATGCTTTCCAGCGCGCCGGCCTCTACACCCTTCAGATAGGCTTTGCCCTCGCCCTGTACGCTGCCCCAGCCCGACACCACGGAAACCTCGTTGAAATCCAGTACCTGCTGCGCCGGGTCATAGGTGAAATACGTGCGGGCCGAGTCGAACGGAACCGGTCGGGTCTCGGGGTTGGGCTGAACGGCCCCGGCCCCAAGGTTCAAGGTTGCAAATACCGGCCCGAGCGCGCCGGCCCCGTCGATACTGCCGCGCAATGCGCCCGAGATCGGCGTGTCCAACACCTGCAACCAGGCCAGTGCCGGGGATTGCGCCGCGACGTCGGTCGCTGGAAGATCGGTGATCGAAATCCCGAACTGCGCCTCGGGTGAGCCGAGCGTGCTGGTGTAGTTCGCTTCGATCATGCTGACATAGTCACGGCCCGCCAGCACCGAAAACCCGGTCGCCAGGCGCAGGGCGCCTTCGCTCCGCGTCGCCAGAATATGCCCGCCGTCCAGAACCCAGGACCGCCCAAGGCGCAAGTCGCGGTAATCCAGCGTGATGGCGTCAAGCTCGACCGAGGTCAGGGACGACAGGACCGGTGACAGGAACACCTGATCGGACTGTTCGATCAATTCGGCCAAGGTTGGCGCATTCTGCACGGGCGCGCTGCCGGAACCGACGGTCAGCGAGAGTGATCCGTCCTCGGCTCGGGTCAGTGCGATCTGCGCGCCGTTGAGAGTAATCCGCTTGGGCCGGACATGGCCGCGCAGCAGCGGGCGCATCGCCAGGCTGGCCTGCATGCTCGAGACCTGAGCGATCTGGCGCCCCTCGGCGTCGCTGATCGAAACATCGCTGAGCCGCAGACGCGGGCGCCATTCCTGATTGATGATAAAGCTGACATCGCCGAACCGGATCTGCAAACCGCCCAATGCATTTTCCAGCCGCGTTTCGACCCGGTCGCTCAGCCATTCCGGCGCGTGGATCCGATGGCCGAACACCATGACCCCGGACAGGACGGCCAGAAACACCAGCAGGAACACCCCGCGCAAGGCCCACAGCCCGGCTGTCCGCCGACGGGATCGGCGGCGCGGCGGTTTCCCGCCCTTCTCGGCCTGGTCCTGTTCGTCTTGCGCCAATTTGCCGTCCACGTCTTTCAACCTGCCCGAGCCGCCCTATGATACGCGGCATCACCTACAAATCCTGACCGGAGTTCAAAATGCCTGACGTTGCAGACATCGCCCCCGATTTCACCTTGCCCCGCGATGGCGGCGGCACGGTTACCCTGTCGGACCTGCGCGGTCGTCCCGTTGTTCTGTTCTTTTATCCCCGCGATGATACGCCGGGCTGCACCAAGGAATCCATCGGTTTCTCGGAGCAGCTTCAATCCTTTGCCGACGCCGGCGCACAGGTTTTCGGCATCTCTCGCGACAGCGTCGCCAAGCACGACAAGTTCGTCGCCAAGCACGGGCTGACCACTCCGCTGCTGTCCGACGAAGGTTCGACCGTGTGCGAGGATTACGGCGTCTGGGTCGAAAAAAACATGTATGGCAAAAAGTCGATGGGGATCGAGCGCTCGACCTTCCTGATCGACGCCGACGGAAAGATCGCCCGCGTCTGGCGCAAGGTCAAAGTTCCCGGCCATGTGGATGAGGTGCTGGAGGCCGTACGCGCGCTTTGACGCTGCGGGCCATCCGGTCTAAGAGGCGGCAGTTTTCATCCAACCCGAGGATTACCGTGGCCAAAACCCTGACCCAGATGGCAACCGAGGTTCTGACCACTGCGGATGGGCGGTCCAAGACCGCCCTTTCCAAACGCTATGCCGCCGAATGGTTTGCAGCGCGCAACGGCGACACCCCCGCGATCGAAGTCGGGACAGCCACGCCACCGTTGCATCCGTCGCGTCCTGACAAGCCCGAGCTGCTGTCGCCGCGCGACGTGCCGCGCCGTCGCCCCGGCTCGGAGGCTGGACGCATCGCGCTGCTGCACGCTGTGGCCCATATCGAGTTGAATGCCGTGGACCTGCACTGGGACATCATCGCACGGTTTGGACATGTGCCGATGCCGGTCGGCTTCTACGACGACTGGGTCAAATGCGCCGAGGAGGAATCGCGCCATTTCGAAATGGTCTGCGATTGCTTGGAGGCGATGGGCAGTTATTACGGCGCCCTCCCCGCCCATGCCGGGATGTGGCGTGCGGCCGAGGACACCGCCGAAGACCTGATGGGCCGGCTGGCGGTGGTGCCCATGGTGCTCGAGGCGCGCGGCCTCGACGTGACACCGGGCATGATCGACATCTTCCGCAAGGCAAAGGCCGATCAGGCCGTGGCCGCCCTTGAGGTGATCTACGCCGAAGAAGTCGGGCATGTGGCCTATGGCTCGAAATGGTTCCACTTTCTGTGCGGCCGCGAGAATGCCGACCCCAAGGACGTGTTCCACCAACTGGTGCGGCGCTATTTCCATGGCGCGCTCAAGCCGCCCTTCAACGAGGAAAAGCGGGCCGAAGCCGGCCTGCCGCCCGATTTCTACTGGCCTTTGACCGAGGATCTGCCGCCCCCGGGAGACGGGAAGCGCTGACGGAAACGCGCCGCTTTCGGCAATTTTCTGCCGATGACGTGCGGGAAAACACCGTAATTGTCGACCAATCGGTTAACAAACTTGCCCAACCGGGACCGGCCCTTTAAGCAATCGGCCCAAGGGGCGGCGATCCACTCACGACCGTTCCCGACATTGGGGATGAGAGGTAAGGCGCGTGAGAACACGTCTGGCAATCAAACTACACTCACTGCTCGAACGGCACTTCCCGGAACGCCGGGTCTTCCTGAAATCCGACAATGACACACGCTTCATCCGGCTCAGCTCGGAGACGCAGATCGTGGCGGCGCTTGGCGTTTCGATCATGGTCGGCTGGACGGCGGTTGCCACGGCGATCCTGCTGATGGACAGCATCGGGTCGGGCAATTTCCGTGAACAGGCCAAACGCGATCAGGCAACATATCAGGAGCGGCTGAACATCCTGTCGCAGGAACGCGACGCGCGGGCCCAGGAAGCACTGGCCGCACATGCCCGGTTCAACTCGGCGCTTCGGCAGATCTCGGCGATGCAGTCGGAACTGCTGGAATCCGAAAACCGTCGACGCGAGCTGGAAACCGGCATCGAGGTCATTCAGACCACCCTGCGGTCGACCATGAAGCAGCGTGAGGAAGCCCGGGCCCAACTCGCCGAGCTTCAGGAGAAATCCGATGGCGCATCGGTTGCGATGTTCGCCTCTGCCGCTCCGGCACAGATCGAATTCATGGCTGACGCCCTGACCCGGACAGCACAGCAGCGGGACCAGATCGCCACGGATGCACAGGCGGCACTGGACCAGCGCGATGAGCTTGAGCTGGAAATCCTGCTGATGCAAGAACGCAATGACGAGATATTCCGCCAGCTGGAAGAAGCCATGGTGATCTCGGTCGAACCGCTGGACAAGATGTTCCGCGAGGCCGGAATGCCCACCGACCGGATGCTTGACGAAGTGCGGCGCGGTTACAGCGGCATGGGCGGCCCGCTGACGCCGATTTCGTTCAGTACCCGCGGCGAAGAGCTTTCAGCAGACGAGGTGCGCGCAAATCAGCTTCTGCAGCAGATGGACCAGCTGAACCTGTATCGCATAGCGGCCGAAAAGGCCCCGTTTGCCACGCCGGTCAAATCGGCCTTCCGGTTCACCAGCGGCTATGGTTATCGCCGCGACCCCAAAACCGGCGGGCGCCGGATGCACAAGGGCACAGACTTTGCGGCCCCGACGGGCACGGATATCTTCGCCACCGCCGACGGTGTCGTGGCCCATGCGGGCTGGCAATCCGGCTATGGCCGTCTGGTCAAGATCAAGCACGCCTTCGGGGTTGAGACACTTTATGCCCATAACTCGAAGATCCGCGTGAAGGTCGGCCAAAGGGTCTCGCGCGGGGATCACATTGCTGATATGGGTAATTCCGGACGGTCGACCGGAACGCATCTGCACTACGAGGTGCGCGTGAACGGAAAACCTGTAAACCCAATGGACTTCATCAAGGCTGCGAACAATGTTTTCTAAAAGCAAAATCAACGAGCCCGCACCCAAGGCATCCGAAACGGCCAAGCCGGCAGCCCCGGCGCCTCAGGCGACCCCTGCCCCGACCGAACAGAAGGCCGCAAGCACCGCGCCCAAGCCCAAGCCTCCGGCATCGGTTCTGTCGTCGGACCTGCACATCACCGGCAACATCAAGACCACCGGTGACATCCAGGTCGAAGGCACCATCGAAGGCGATATCCGCGCGCATCTGCTGACCATCGGCGAAACCGCGACCATCAAAGGCGAAGTCACCGCGGACGACGTGGTCGTGAACGGCCGCATCGTGGGTCGCGTGCGGGGTCTGAAAGTACGTCTGACCTCGACCGCTCGGGTTGAGGGCGACATCATCCACAAGACCATCGCCATCGAAAGCGGCGCGCATTTCGAAGGCTCGGTTCAGCGTCAGGACGATCCGCTGAACCCAGGACGCAGCGGCAAAACCGGAGCCAATCCGGCGGCTGAAGTCAGCCAGTAAACCGCTCCGAGTACCGAGTTCCAAGAACGCCGCGGCCACTGTCCGCGGCGTTTTTCTATGCCCATCAGGCAACAATCCGTCCCCCTATCAAGACCGCAAAGCCCTGCACGCGCGATACATTTTCACAAAAGGTGTTTTTTGAATTAAACTTCACCTCGTTGAAATTGGGAGGTTTTATCATGCGAGCAAAACTGATGGCCGAATTCTTCGGCACGTTCTGGCTGGTTCTCGGCGGTTGTGGCAGCGCGGTGCTGGCTGCCGGGGTCGCCGATGTGGGCATCGGATGGCTGGGCGTGTCGTTCGCCTTCGGCCTGACGGTCCTGACCATGGCCTTTGCGGTCGGCCACATATCGGGTGGTCACTTCAACCCCGCCGTCAGCCTCGGGCTGATGATCGGTGGGCGTTTCCCGTCCAAGGATCTGCTGCCCTACTGGGCTGCGCAGGTGCTTGGAGCGATACTGGCCGCAGCCGTTCTGTACGTGATCGTCAGCGGCGCACCCGGCTTCGAAGGCGTTGGCAGTTTTGCTTCGAACGGGTATGGTGAGGCCTCGCCCGAAGGATATTCGATGATGTCGGCGCTGGTGATCGAGATCGTTTTGACCGCCTTCTTCCTTATCATCATTCTGGGCGCGACATCCGAAAAGGCTCCGGCCGGGTTCGCGCCCATTGCCATCGGTCTTGGGCTGACGCTGATCCACCTGATTTCGATCCCGGTCACCAATACGTCGGTGAACCCGGCCCGCTCGACCGGGGTGGCGCTGTTTGCCGATGGCCCCGCCTTGGCGCAGCTGTGGCTGTTCTGGGTCGCCCCGCTGATCGGTGGCGCTTTGGGAGCCGCGATCTGGAAAATGATGGCCTCGGACGAATAGAAACCCGCCCTACTAATGCAAACCCCCTCCCGGCCTACGCCGGGAGGTGACTCTGTTATACGGTTGCGTGGGCCACACCCGCGGCAAGAATTCGACCGGTCGGATCAGGGTGGTTGAATTTCCGGAACGAACCGCCAGAATTCGCAGAACTCTGTGAAAGACCTGATCATGATTTCCTGGCCAAAGTTCCGGCGCCCCGCTTCCGCAATTCCCGCATCCACCGCCTGGATTGCGATGGCTAGTATTCCGCTGGTTCATTATTTCTGGCCAGACCTCGGCGCGGTCTCTGATCGGGATCAGACTGTTCTGTTCGCTCTGACGATCTTTGCCATTCTGGCCCTATCCGAGATTTTCATAGCACGAATTCATCGCAAGCCGGGCAGCGGCTTGGTCTACAACCCGGAAAACTTCAAAGACCCGGCGTATCTGGCTGATTTCTGGATCAAACTTATTGGTCTGGCGGCCAGTCTTGTGCTGCTTGCGCTGTTCTACTCCACCGCCGACCTCTACCGGGATGAATGGTATCAGCCGTTCTTTTCGCTGTTCGGCGACTACTGGCCGCTGATCCTTGCGATTGTCCTTTCCGTTGTCACGGCGGTTCATTTCTCGATGCGGCATCCTCGCGACGGCATGTGGCATCTGGGACGTGTGGTTTTGTCTTTTGGTCGCCAATCCACCGGGGCCCGCGAGTTGAAATCCTTTCTTCTTGGGCTGGGCGTCAAAGGGTTCTTTCTGCCACTGATGTTCTGCTATCTGGTCTATGACTGGAGCTTTCTGCAGACCCGTTCGCTGTGGGATGCGCAGGACTTTCAGCAGGTCTATGCATATCTCTACCGCTTTGCCTTCTTTCTGGACCTGACAATCGTCACCATCGGCTATGCCACCGCCACCCGGCTTCTGACCTCTCATATCCGCTGGACCGAAACGACGGTGAGCGGATGGCTGGTCTGCGTGATCTGCTATGCCCCGTTCTGGCAACTGCTGTCGCGCAGCTATTTCAACTATGTCGAGGATGGCTTCGCCTGGGGTGTCTGGCTGTGGGACTACCCTGTCCTCTACGGATTGTGGGGCGGCACCATCCTGTTCTTCCTGGCGGTCTATTGCCTGACCGCCGCGCGCATGGGTCTGCGGTTCTCGAACCTGACCTATCGCGGGCTGGCCTGCGACTTTCCCTACAACATCAGCAAACACCCGTCCTACATCAGCAAGAACATCACCTGGTGGATGATTTCGATCCCGTTCATCGCGGTCGACTTCTGGGCAGGCCTGGCCAACTGTCTGGCCCTGCTGGGTGTGAACCTGATCTATTTCGCACGGGCCTGGCACGAAGAGCGCTGCCTGTCACGCGCGCCGTCCTACCGAGCCTACAAAAAGCACGTGAACGAATACGGTCTTCTGGTCCGCATCCGGCGCGGCCTGAGCGGCTGGACCCGGAGCGTTGCCAGACAGGTGAATTGATCGCGCGGCGTGCGGGTCAACGCCCTGTCATCCAGATGCCGTCGGGCCAGAAGGCGTGGAAGGCAAACGCGAACATCACATCATGCACGACATCCCGTCCGGCACCATCCGTGACGCGGATCGATCCTATGTCGCGTCCCTTGTCGACGCGCCCGGCGTCCAGAGCCGAGGCCTGCCCCGCCGACCAAACGATGACAACGCCTGCTTCTGACAATCGCCCAGCCGCACGCAATCGCGTCAGAGGCCAGGCCCGCTCACCAACCCGCACCACCCGTTCGAGCGGTTGAATACCATGCGGAGGCAGCGCGCCGTCATACAGGAACGGTCTGCGCGCGCTGTCATACCCTCGATAAGGGTTGCGCCCGTAATCCCGCGCAAAATTCGGCTCGGCCATCACCAGACCGTCGGGATTGCGCTTGCGGAACTGATCCCACCCTTCCATCCACGCTGGCAGCGCTGTCAACTGAGCACCGGTCAACTGGCCCACGATCGCTTCGCCGGTGGCTTGCTGCCACCAGCTTTCGGTTTCACGGTCATACATGATCATGTCCGAATTTCGCAGCTTGCCGGACACGCCGAAACTGAGAACCCGTCCCGGGATACGCCGATCAAAAACCAGCCCCGAATTGCACAATGGGCAATATGTAACCGCGACTGGGCGGTTGCCGATGCGATCATTCACGATCTCATGCCAGATCAGGTAACGCAGGGGATAGGCGCGCGGGCGCTTACCGGGCAGTTCCACCGTGATCACGGCCTCGGTCAGCCCCAGCCCGGTTTCCGCCGAAGCCGGGACGAACTCGGGTTTGTCGATGGCAGGGATGCCGTCTTTCGGCGGTCCGCCGGACCGGACCTCAGACCAGTCACCGATCGAGGTGACCGAAAAATCGGTTTTGGGCCATTCGTCGCGCCACAGGTTCGGGTCCGCGGACACCGCGGTTGCGCAGAACAGCAGAAGGGCAAACAGACGGCATCGCATGAGGCACCTTTGGCTACCTGCCATCGTGCGTCAGGCCGTGCGGCCGAGCCAAGCCCCTTACACAGGGACGTGAAGCGCCGTGCGCGGACAACCCGGCGCGCAATCCGCGCCGGGTCTAGGGATCATTCGGTGACGGTAACCTTGGTCATGACGTCCGGTTGGCCGACCACCGCGCCGTTCGGGCCTGTGCCGCGTTTGATCGCATCAACAACGTCCATGCCGTCGGTCACCTTGCCCACCACCGTGTACTGACCATTCAGGGTCGGGGCCGGTTCGAACATGATGAAGAACTGCGAATTTGCGCTGTTCGGATTGCTGGCGCGAGCCATTCCGACAATGCCGCGCTCGTACGGAACTTCGGAAAACTCGGCAGGCAGGTCCGGACGGCTTGAACCGCCGGTGCCGGCGCGACGCATGTCGCTGCCCAGTTTACCGTATTCCACGTCCCCGGTCTGTGCCATGAACCCCTCGATCACGCGGTGGAACACCACCCCGTCATACTTGCCTTCGGCGGCCAGAGCGGTGATCTGCTCGACATGCTTGGGCGCGACGTCTTCGAACAGGTCGATGGTGATCGTGCCGTTGGCCTCACCCTCGACTTCGATCTGCAGGCCTGCGGCCAGCGCGGGGCTGGCCAAAAAGGTAAAAACGGCGGCCAGCTTATACATCGGCGGCCACCTTGACGCTGATCATGCGGTCGGGGTTCGCAGGCGGCTCGCCGCGGGTGATGGCGTCGACATGCTCCATCCCCTCGATCACGCGGCCATAGACGGTGTATTGGCCGTTCAGGAAATGGTTGTCCTTGAAGTTGATGAAGAACTGCGAGTTGGCCGAGTTCGGGTTGGCCGAACGAGCGGCGCCCAGGGTGCCCCGGTCATGCGGCAGCTTGGAAAACTCGGCTGGAAGGTTCGGCAAGGACGACCCGCCAGTGCCAGCCATACGGATATTGAAGCCGTCTTCCAAGTCGCCGTGCTGTACGTCGCCGGTCTGCGCCATGAAGCCGTCGATCACCCGGTGAAAGGCCACGTTGTCATACTCGCCCGCGCGCGCCAGTTCCTTCATGCGCTCGCTGTGTTGAGGCGCGACGTCGGGAAGCAGTTCGATGACGACGTTGCCGTCCTTCAGCTCGATGATGATGGTGTTTTCGGGATCCTTGATCTCGGCCATGGGGCCCTCCTGTGGAATTGATTTGCGCAAATACCTATGCGCCGGACGCGAGAAAGCCAAGTGACGCATTGACCTGAGGGCAAAATGCAGGAAAAGAACCGCTTACGCGTGGTGACAACGGCAAGGATGACACGATGGGCTGGAAAACTCTGGACGACATGGATTTGCAGGGCAAACGCGTTCTTGTGCGCGTGGACATCAACGTCCCGGTTCTGGATGGCGCCGTGACCGACGACACCCGGATCCAGCGGATCGTGCCCACGGTGCGCGACATTCTGGCCGCTGGCGGCAAACCCATCCTGCTGGCCCATTTCGGCCGGCCCGGCGGTGAACGCCGACAGAACCTGTCACTGAAACAGCTGGTGCCCGCGCTGGAAGCCGCCTTTGGAACCAAGGTCCGCTTCGGAGAGGATTGCGTCGGATACGAGGCTGAAATCGCTGCCGCAAACCAGGGTGACGGCGAGGTCTTGCTGCTGGAGAACACCCGCTTTCACGCCGAAGAGACACAGAACAGCATGACCTTGGCCGAAGGTATGGCCAAGATGGGAGACATCTACTGCAATGACGCTTTCTCGGCGGCTCATCGGGCGCATAGTTCGACCGAGGCACTGGCGCGCCTTCTGCCCTCCTGCGCCGGGCGCCTGATGCAGGCAGAGCTCAGCGCACTCGAAGCCGCTCTGGGCAACCCTCAGCGTCCGGTGACCGCCGTGGTCGGTGGGGCCAAGGTATCAACCAAGCTGGATCTGCTGGGCAACCTGATCGAGAAGGTCGACAACCTGATCATCGGCGGCGGCATGGCCAACACCTTTCTGCTGGCCAAAGGGCTGGACGTTGGCAAATCGTTGGCCGAGCACGCGATGACCGATACTGCAGCCGAAATCATGGCAAAAGCAGACAAGGCAGGCTGCCGGATCGTCCTGCCCAGCGATGTTGTCGTTGCAGAGAAATTCGAAGCACACGCCCCACACAAGGTCGTCCCCGCGAACAAGTGCCCCGCAGATTCGATGATCCTGGACGCCGGGCCGGACAGCGTCGCCGCAATCTGCACCATCTTCGAACAGAGCAAGACTCTGATCTGGAACGGCCCATTGGGGGCATTCGAACTGGAACCCTTCGACGCGGCGACAAATGCCGCTGCATTGAAAGCCGCAGAACTGACGCGGGCGGGCAAACTTGTGTCGGTCGCCGGTGGCGGCGATACGGTTGCAGCCCTCAACGCCTCGGGTGCCGCGCAGGACTTCACCTACATCTCGACCGCCGGCGGTGCGTTCCTGGAATGGATGGAGGGCAAAACCCTGCCCGGTGTGGCAGCGCTGGCCCAATAACCCCATTCTAGTTGGTGATCTGCATTCGTGGCATTCTCTCACAGACCGGGAGATGGGCCATGAAAGCCGTTGCCACGTTTGCTGTTATCCTCCTGCCCAGTGTTTCTGGCGCGCAGTCCCATTGCGCCGGTCAAACTCAGATCGACGCCACTTTCTGTGCCAAAGAGAAATGGGAAATCGCTAATAAAGAACTGAACCGCCTCTGGAAAGAGGTCAAATCAGCGGCGGACAGGCGCGGAAACGGTGAGGCTTTGTTGAACGAACAGCGCGCTTGGTTGAAACGCAGGGACGCAACTTGTGACCCCGAACTCAAAAGCGATGGCAGTGCCGCGCAAATGTTCTATTGGTCTTGCATGGAAGAACAGACCCTGAATCGAAATCAGGAACTGTCCGCTTTGCGTTGAGCGGATACCTACGCGGTCATGGCTCTTCGAGCATCACTTTTTTCGTCGAATTACAAAAAGTGCGAATCGGGGGATTCACAACCCGAATCACCTGTGACATAGTGCTGACAGATGCCCGCAAAGGGCACGTTTTTGAGGCAGTATTCATACGGCGGTCAACAGAGTGTCCCGTTCCAATCGGCCCGGTCTGGGCGCAGTCGCATTCTTTTCGGTGGCTTTCATGCTGGGTGTCTATTTCACCTTTGCTGCCGTTCAGGGCGACTACGGCCTGTTCCGACGGATCGAGATTTCAGCGGAACGGGACGCTCTGTCACGCGACCTTGCGGCGCTGAACGCCGACATCGCTCGGATGGAAAACCTGACCCGACGCCTTTCGGACACCTACCTGGATCTCGACCTGCTGGATCAACAGGCCCGAACCGTTTTGGGAATGATCCGGGCTGATGAAATCGTCATCCGTTAATAAAATGCCCATGGCTGTAAGGCACGTTATAATCTAGTGCCGCTATTTCAGCGGAGAAAACATCAGCAACCAAGTCTACGTTTCTGCTACGCCAGTTTCTTCCATAGAACAGGTCCAATCGCCTTGTTTTCCGGATACCTGCTTTTGCTTGAACCTCATTTAGCGACACATCACCAATTCCGACTTCTTGCATAAGCTCACCGAATTCTGCTGCAAGTCTTTCGTACCTAATTACACGATCAACAACTATTTCTCCATCCGTCGAGTATAGGTCGAAGTCAGAAAAGAATTGTAACTGCTCTTGGCAAAATCGCGTGAACATCGCATGGGGATCGACGACTTCAATTCCACGTCTGTACATCCAAAAGTAGAAAGCCGAAACGGCCTTGTCCCACGGATTGCGTTCCACGCAAAAGCTGAAACATCCCTCCGCAATATCTGACAAATAGGTCGCGACCACTGAGTGGGGGTTGTGGGGTTGACGGGCCCGAACCTGGCCGTTTGATCGCTCTCGCAACAGTCGGACCGATTGACGCACAATGGGTCTTTTCCGGGCCTTTGAGCCTCTTCCTCCGGTGAAAGCGGGGACGCGAAGTCGCCATTCTTCAGATGCTTGCTCAGTGCAATTTCGATGGATGATCCGGCGGTTTTCTTCGTTTTGATGAAAACCAGCTTCGGCTCTCTGAGGATCATCATGCTAATCTGTCTCCGACGCCCGTTCAAAATTGCCTGCCAATGGAAGCATACTAACCGTGCATAGGGCGAACCAAAAGGCGAAAACCTGCCGGATTTCGGGTAGAAACAGATACCCCACCCCGTCCAGGACGCTGCGTCACATTTCCGCTCGCCAGAAAGCGCGAAATGCTTTATGAGATAGTTTAACGCTAAACTATCTTGCCGGAAGGGAGAGGTCGCCACGATGGCTGCGCGAAAAACCACAAAGAAACCAAATGTTTCTGCGGAAGAACTCAAAACCTACTACCGCGAGATGCTGTTGATCCGCCGATTCGAGGAAAAGGCAGGTCAACTATACGGCATGGGTCTGATCGGCGGTTTCTGCCACCTCTACATCGGTCAGGAAGCTGTCGTCGTGGGGCTCGAAGCTGCGGCCGAGGATGGCGACAAGCGCATCACCTCCTACCGCGACCACGGCCATATGCTGGCCTGCGGCATGGATCCGGGCGGCGTCATGGCTGAATTGACCGGACGCGAAGGCGGCTTGTCCAAGGGCAAGGGCGGCTCGATGCACATGTTCTCAAAAGAAAAGCATTTCTATGGTGGCCATGGAATCGTCGGCGCACAGGTTCCGCTGGGTGCGGGCCTTGCCTTTGCAGACAAGTACAAAGACAACGGCCGCGTGACCTTTACCTATTTCGGTGACGGCGCAGCGAACCAGGGTCAAGTCTATGAAACCTTCAACATGGCGGCCATCTGGCAATTGCCGGTGGTCTTCGTGATCGAGAACAACCAGTACGCGATGGGCACGGCGCAATCGCGCTCAACCTCGACCAAGGACATCTATCACCGCGGTGAGGCGTTCGGCATCCCGGGCGAAATCGTCAACGGAATGGACGTGCTGGCAGTGAAAGAGGCCGGCGAAAAGGCCGTGGCGCACTGCCGGGCTGGGAAGGGCCCTTACATCCTCGAGGTCAAGACCTACCGTTACCGCGGACACTCGATGTCGGATCCCGCCAAGTACCGCACCCGCGAAGAGGTGCAGAAGGTGCGCGAGCAGAGCGACCCGATCGAACACGTGCGCGAGCTGCTGCTGACCGGCAAGCACGCCACCGAGGATGACCTGAAGGCGATCGACAAGGAAATCAAGGAGGTCGTCAACCAGGCCGCCGAGTTCGCCAAGGAAAGCCCCGAGCCGTCGCTGGACGAGCTCTGGACCGACATTTACGCCTGAGAGGACGAATAAGACATGGCAACCGAAATTCTCATGCCCGCCCTTTCGCCGACCATGGAGGAAGGCACACTGGCCAAGTGGCTGGTCAAGGAAGGCGACACCGTAAGCTCTGGCGACATTCTGGCCGAGATCGAAACCGACAAGGCCACGATGGAGTTCGAAGCCGTCGATGAAGGCATCGTCGGCAAAATCCTGATTGCCGAGGGCACCGAAGGCGTGAAGGTCAACACGCCGATCGCGATCCTGGTCGAAGAGGGCGAAGACGCCTCGGCCGTGACCGCGGCTGCCCCCGCAGCCGCAGCGGAGGCCGAAGCCGCCCCTGCGGCGGTTGAGGCCCCCGCTCCTGCCCCTGCTGCACCGGCCGCGCCAACCGTGGACCTGTCGCCGGACTGGCCAGCAGATGCCGAGATGAAATCGATGACGGTCCGCGAGGCTCTGCGCGACGCGATGGCCGAGGAAATGCGCTCGGACGAAGACGTCTACCTGATGGGCGAAGAAGTCGGTGAATACCAAG
Organism: Ruegeria sp. B32; assembly: GCF_025141855.1. Classification (NCBI taxonomy): domain Bacteria; kingdom Pseudomonadati; phylum Pseudomonadota; class Alphaproteobacteria; order Rhodobacterales; family Roseobacteraceae; genus Ruegeria; species Ruegeria sp. B32. The sequence continues at coordinate 1,984,458 of NZ_CP081106.1, forward strand.
GCGCCTACAAGGTGAGCCAGGGCCTGCTGGACGAATTCGGCGCAAAACGTGTGATCGACACGCCGATCACCGAGCATGGTTTTACCGGCATTGCCGTGGGTTCCGCCTTTGGAGGCCTGAAGCCGATCGTCGAGTTCATGACTTTTAACTTCGCCATGCAGGCGATCGACCAGATCATCAACTCGGCTGCCAAAACGCTTTATATGTCCGGCGGTCAGATGGGCTGTCCGATCGTGTTCCGCGGCCCCAACGGCGCCGCCGCGCGCGTGGCGGCCCAGCACTCTCAGGACTATGCCGCGTGGTACATGCAGATCCCGGGCCTTAAGGTGGTGATGCCCTATTCGGCAGCCGATGCCAAAGGTCTGCTGAAATCGGCGATCCGCGATCCCAACCCGGTCGTGTTCCTGGAAAACGAAATCCTTTATGGTCGGTCGTTCGATGTGCCGCAGGTCGATGATCTGACCGTGCCGCTGGGCAAGGCCCGCATCTGGCGCGAAGGCACCGATGTGACCATCGTCAGCTTTGGGATCGGTATGCAATACGCATTGGAAGCCGCCGACAAGCTGGCTGAGGATGGCATCAGCGCCGAGGTGATCGACCTGCGCACCATCCGCCCGATGGACACCGGTGCGATCATCAACTCGGTGATGAAGACCAACCGTCTGGTCACAGTGGAAGAAGGCTGGCCGCAAGGCTCGATCGGCAGCTACATCAGCTCCGTGGTCATGCAGGAAGCGTTCGACTATCTGGACGCGCCCGTCATCACGCTGACCGGCAAGGACGTGCCCATGCCCTATGCGGCGAACCTGGAAAAGCTGGCGCTGATTACCACCGACGAGGTGATCGCCGCCGTCAAACAAGTGACCTATCGGTAAGGAGCGACTGACAGATGCCCACCGAAATTCTGATGCCCGCCCTTTCACCGACCATGGAGGAAGGCACGCTTGCCAAATGGCTGGTCAAGGAAGGCGACACCGTCTCCTCCGGCGACCTTTTGGCCGAGATCGAAACCGACAAGGCCACGATGGAGTTCGAAGCCGTTGACGAAGGCGTCGTCGGCAAGATCCTGGTTCCTGAAGGCACCGAGGGGGTCAAGGTGAACACCCCCATCGCCGTGCTGCTGGAAGAAGGCGAAAGCGCCGATGACATCGCCGAAGCCCCGACCAAGGCACCCGAGGCTGCGCCCGCAGCCGACGCGGGCAACGAGGCTGCCGCGCCTGCGGCATCCGAGGCGCCCGCCCCTGCCCCGGCTCCGGCGGCTCCGGTTAAGGCAGATGGCGGTCGCATCTTTGCTTCTCCGCTGGCCCGTCGCATTGCCGCCCAAAAGGGTCTGGATCTAGCACAGATCAAGGGCTCGGGCCCGCATGGCCGCATCGTCAAAGCAGATGTCGAAGGCGCAACCGCTCCGGCAGCGGCACCGGCGCCGGCTGCTTCGGCAAGCGGGGCGCCGGCCCCTGCCGCTGCTCCTGCAGGCCCCTCGGCCGACATGGTGGCCCGCATGTACGAGGGCCGCGAGTACGAGGAGGTCAAGTTGGACGGCATGCGCAAGACCATCGCCGCCCGTCTGGCCGAGGCCAAGCAGACCATCCCGCATTTCTACCTGCGCCGCGATATCAAGCTGGACGCGCTACTGAAATTCCGCAGCCAGCTGAACAAGCAGCTGGAAGCCCGTGGCGTGAAGCTGAGCGTCAACGACTTCATCATCAAGGCCGTCGCCAACGCGCTGCAGCAGGTGCCCGAGTGCAACGCCGTCTGGGCGGGCGACCGGGTGCTGCAGCTGAAACCCTCGGACGTGGCCGTGGCCGTCGCGATCGAAGGCGGGCTGTTCACCCCGGTCCTGCAGGACGCCGACACCAAGTCTCTGTCGGCCCTCTCGACCGAGATGAAGGACCTGGCCGCGCGCGCGCGCGAGCGCAAGCTGGCCCCGCATGAGTATCAGGGCGGCACCTTCGCGGTTTCGAACCTGGGCATGTATGGCATCGACAATTTCGACGCCATCGTGAACCCGCCGCATGCGGGCATCCTGGCCGTCGGCACCGGCGCCAAGAAGCCAGTCGTGGGCGAGGATGGGGAGCTGACCGTGGCGACCGTGATGTCGGTTACCATGTCGGTCGATCACCGGGTGATCGACGGCGCGCTGGGGGCACAGCTCCTGCAAGCCATCGTGGACAACCTCGAAAACCCCATGGTCATGCTGGCCTGATCCAAGTCACAAAAATCAAAAAAGCCGCCTCGGACCCCGAGGCGGCTTTTTTCGTACCTGAGAACAGGCTTACTGATCCTTGCCCAGCATGTGATCCATCGAGATCGAGGGCTGGTCGCACCCCGCCTCACCCACGATCTTGGCGGGGATACCCGCTACGGTCTTGCAGGGCGGCACATCCTGCAGCACCACCGAACCGGCGGCAATGCGGCTGCAATGACCCACGCGGATGTTGCCCAGAACCTTGGCCCCGGCCCCGATTAGAACGCCATCCTCGATTTTGGGATGACGATCCTCTTCTTCCTTGCCGGTCCCGCCAAGAGTCACCGAATGCAGCATCGAGACGTTGTCGCCCACGACCGCAGTTTCACCGATCACGATGGAGTGCGCGTGGTCGATCATGATCCCCTTGCCGATCTTCGCGGCGGGGTGAATGTCGATCCCGAAGATTTCCGAACTGCGCATCTGGAAGAAATAGGCCAGATCGTGCCGGCCCTTCTGCCACAGCCAGTGTGCCACGCGATAGGCCTGCATGGCTTGGTAGCCTTTGAAATACAGAATCGGCTGCAGCAGACGATGGCAGGCCGGGTCGCGCTCGTACACGGCCATCAGATCCGCGCGGGCTGCATTCATCAGCGCCTTGTCATCGGCATATGCCTCTTCGACGATTTCACGCAGAACCATCATCGACATCTCGTTCGAGCACAGCTTGGCCGAGATCCGATAGGACAACGCACGTTCCAGAGATTTGTGGTGCAGGATACAGGCATGCACCAGTCCGCCCATCAAAGGCTCTTTTTCGACGGCGGCCTGTGCTTCGGCCGTGATCCGGTCCCAGACGGGGTCAACTGACGTTACTTGGGTGCGCGTTTCAAACATGGCTTTTGATCCTCTGCTGCGCCTAGAATAGCCATCTAGGCCCAAAAAGGCCAAACGCAAACCCTTGATGTGCAACACAACAGAAAATGAACCGGTCCGAACTCAGGGAATTTGAAACACTTATCCTGTCCCGGCTAGAGGAATTGGAACGCAATTCCCTGGCCGGTCAGGATGCTCAATCCGTGGTCGAGCTTGACCAGCAGGCGGTCGGGCGGCTCAGCCGAATGGATGCGCTGCAGAATCAAGCCATGGCCAAGGCGCAACAAACGCGACGAGATCTCGAAGCCCGACGGCTGAGAGCCGCCCTCGACCGAATGGCCGAGGGCGAATTCGGGTATTGCGAGGACTGCGGTGACGACATTCCGCGCAGACGCCTGGACCTGGACCCGGCCGCCAGCAAGTGCGTCAGCTGCGCGGCCGGTTGAGTTGAAACCGGATAAGTTGGCGCAGTACCGTCTCGAAACACCGGCAATACTCGGTGTCGCTGAAGCTTGGCTCATCTGCCAACGGGCGGCTGCGTGCAGCTGCCATCAATGCTCCGTTCCCGTAAACAGGATGCAAACGACCCGTCGCGGCCACGTGACGGTCAGCCAACTCGGCCTCGGCGATCATGCGCGCGCACAGCCGCTCACGCTGGGCTTGCGGCACGGTCAGCAAAACCCGCGCCGCGGAACTGACATCGCCGTGCAAAACAGGGCGCATGATCCCTCTACCCCACACTCAGACTCGCGACCGCACCCGGCCCGTAGCTGGCCGAAACCTGCGCCACCTCGACCTCGTAGAGGCCCGCGACGCCGTCCGAAGACTGTGCCGCCGCGGAATAGGTCCAAATTGGCGTCGTGGCGATCTCTTCCCGAACAAGGGCGCCACCTGACCGAATCCGGATCAGATAGGTCTCGGACTCCTCGCCCAGCGGCACGTCCAGCACGTCCCAATCGTCGCCGTCGATCCGGGTTCGGCGTACCCAGGTGAACAGGTCATCGCCCCCGTGTCTTTTGACCTTCAGATGAACTGGCGCGTAGGGGCGCAGACCGTTTCCATCAAACGCCTCGACCTTATGGACATAGGAATCGTCGTCGTATCCGCGGGTTGCGGGCCCGATCCGGTAGTGCCGGGCAATTCGGCGTTCGGTCCGCAGCAGACTGGTCTGAAGAACCCTCTCGTCAAGCAACACGAACACGGAACCCTCCGGCCAGATTTCGGGCATGACTGCGTCCGTACCCAATTGGCCACGCAGGCGGCCAGACAGGGCATAGACCCCGGGTTCCTGCAAGACGGCATCCGCGAATTGAAACACTTCCCAATTTCCGGGCGTGCCGTCTCCGATCGCGGCCAAGTTGGCGCCGGTCAGAAGTGAGTCACGCGACCGCGACTGCAAGACGCCATCGACAAGGCGCACGCGCAGCGGCTCACCTTCATCCCAAACCCCTGCGCTCGCGGACGGCAAGGCGGATTCGGTAAACCCGATCACAGCCTGACCAGTCACCAGATCGCGCAGCGCGTAGCCCTCGTCGCTGTCCGAGGAATAGACGGCGACGCTGCCTTGCCAGGGATCGGCTGTGACGGCCAGATAAGGGGCGTGCGGCTCTTCGGCGCCTGTAATGAGTGGCAGATCAAGAAAAATCGGAAGAACCGGGACTGGGGCCACAAAGGGTTGTGACACAAACCCATCATCCGCCATATCGGACGGCGAATAGACCCCGGGCTCGATCCGCACGGCATCTGCCAGCTGGATGTCAGCCTGTTCCAACCTGTCTATGCGATACAGCGCACCGGCTCCCCCATTCCAGGATGGAAGCCGAACAATGTCGCCGGCGCCCAGATTCATCTGCGACGGCGGCAGCGCAAAGCGAGCGGTATTGCGCGCGACGCGGGCCTCGGCCAGCCAGCGTTCGACCGTCTGCCGTCCTTCGGAGCGGGTCATCGACAGAGGCATTTCGTTCACGGCTACAGAATGGGTCCGATCATCGGGCAGCACGGCCTCCTCCGCTACCACATCATGGTCCGCATCCGACTGAACAAAACGCAGACGCACGCGGCCGGCCATTTCGGCCTCGGCTTCGCGCTGGTACTGGACCCTACCATCGACCTCGGGGCTTTCCGCGACCTGATCCAGCGACAGATCGAATGCCCGGCGCCCGGCCCTCATGCGGAATGTCAGAACACCGTCTCGCTCGATCGCATCAAATCCGTAGCGCAGCATCAGTGGCTGAAGGGCCGCCCGCGCGTCCGAAACATCTTCGATCACGTATCCACGGACAACTCCGTCCAGCGCAGACACATCAAAATCGGAGACGCCGGCAGCCTGACAAATCTCGGCCACCACCGAGGCCAGTGTCCTGGCACCAGAACGTCCGTTCAACCAATGACCACGGGCGTAGTTTTCGCCGTCGCTCCACTGTGAACGCAGGTTCGGGAATGTCGGGAAAGGTCTCGCGTCCCACGCCCATACATAGGCGTTCGAAACGTCCACCATCGGACCATCGTAGATGTCCGAAACTGGGTTGATCTGCGGATCGGTCCAATATCCAAGAACTGCCTTCAAATACTGAACCTGAATGAAATCGTCGCGTTGACCGTTCGAGTATTTAGGCAGATCGGATTCCGAGGATTTCGGATCCAAAAACTTGTTGGGCTGGTTCGTTCCCTTGTCTATGGCCGCACAGCCCAATTCCGTGAACCAGATCGGCTTTGATCCCGGAACCCAATCGGTCGGGTCAGCTTTGCGCACTCCTCCGATCCGTTCGTGGTGCAAGTTCGACCACCAGTTGCGGATGTCTTTGTATCGCCACACCCATGGCTCTGCATGTTCGCCGTCCTCGATCGGATACCTTATCTGCGCGTCCTGTTCTTCGGGTGTTGGATAGTACCAGTCGTATCCTTCACCGCCTTCGATGTTGCCGCGCAAATAATCCAGGTCGTAGATTGACCTAGCACCATCCAGCGCATCCAGATGCTCGTTGCCATCCCGCCAGTCCGAGACCGGCATGTAGTTGTCGATCCCGACGAAATCGATGTTTTCGTCTGCCCACAGAGGGTCCAGATGGAAGTATCGGTCACCGCTGCCATCGGCAGGCTGGTACCCGAAATATTCCGTCCAATCCGCGGCGTAGCCTATCTTGGTGTCTGGCCCCAGTATCTGCCGCGCTTCCGCCGCCAATGCCTTCAGCTGAGCAACGGCCGCGAACCCGGACGCGCCGCGTATCTGGGTAAGGCCACGCATTTCCGAGCCGATGCAGAACGCCTCGACCCCGCCTGCTGCCTTGCACAACGCCGCGTAGTGAAGAATGAAACGGCGCATGCTCCATTCTTCCGGTCCGGTATAGGTGACAGTGCCATTACCGATGATGAAATCCGAGGCTTGGGCTGCACCAAAAAAGCTTGCCACCTGAGCGTCCGCACCTGCGGTTCCGTCCAAGGACCCGGGGCGCCCCGGAGCCACGTCCAGCGTGATCCGGCCGCGCCACGGCAGATGCGGCTGATCGCCGGCATCCGACCATGGGTCTGGAAGACCATTACCCTGCATCTGATCCATCAGGATGAAAGGATAGAACATTACCCGGCTGCCGGAGCCCTTGAGGTGTTGAATGGCCTGAACCACCGACGCATCGGCCGGGGTACCGCCATAGACGGGTCGCCCGTCCACATGTTGCACGACCTGGGCCGATTTGCGCTTTAGCCCAGAGACTTTCCACGGCATGTTGGCGCCGTCCACGTCGTCGCGGATCACCTTGGGTCGAACGCTGCAAGCACCGCAACGCAAGTCATCTCCGAACCAAGAGACCACCAGTGACGCAGCCTTGCAGCCCGGAAGTTCTTTGTTCAGGGCACGCACCGAAGCCACCAGATCGGGCTCGCCCGAGGGCGAATTGACGTTGGCGGCCCAGCTTTGGCCCGACCCTTTGGAATAGTTTACCTGCGTGCTGGCCAGCGTGTATTCCCCGGTGCCAGGCATCAGGGCCACGGCCCGGACAATCTGTTGCAATTCGGATTCGTAGTCTGGTGCGGATTTCTGATCAGGCCGAACAACCTCGAAAGAGAACTGGGGAACGCGATTGCCAAATTGCGCCAGCGGCAGGTCTTCAATCACAACATACGCAGTGCCGCGATAGGCCGGAACCGTTCCGGCACCTTCGATCGTTTCGATCAGTGGATCCGGCAGCTGATCCTGGCTACCGGTATAAACCCGCATGTTAAGACTGTTGCGCTCAAGCTCTTCCCCATCGGCCCATATCCGCGCGATGTCCGCGATCTCTCCGACGCCGACAGCAATCGCCAGTGATATCGAGTAGCTGTAGCTATGGGTGGTCGTGGTGACTTCGGCTGGTTTTGGCGTTCCTTTGCCGCCAGCAGACTGCGTAGACGTCGTGGTTTTGCGGGTCTCAAGGAAATCCGACGCCCAGATCACCTGCCCACCGACCCGCATTCGGCCGAACACGGTGGACAACGGCGCGCCCTCGCCTGTTTCCGTAAGTCTGAACCGGTCCAGCCGGCCAGACTCGACCACCTCGCTTCCGGCACCCATGACCGACTGGCTCATCAATCGCTGGTCGATAACCCGCCCGAGCGTCGCGCCGACTGCCCGGCCCACGATGGCCGTTGACAGCCCAGCAACGGTTCCACCGATGGACCCGCCCAGCGCAGCCCCCGCCGCAGATAAAACTATCGTCGCCATCAGTTGCCCTCCAAAGGAAATTCAAAGCAGGCGACCACCCGGCGGCGCCAGGGGTCGCTCAGTGCGTTTTCGACAACGCCATGTCCGGAATAGGCATGGATGAAGCGTGGCACGGCGCCCGCTTCACTCACGATACCAAGGTGTTTGGCCACACCGGCATCGCGCATCCGGAACAGCAGCACGCATCCAGGGGCCAGAAAGTTACGCGGACGTTCGACCAGATTGCGCCGCGCAGCCGCCCACATGCGCTCTTCGCCCTGCGGTTCGGACCAGTCCATGCTGTACGTAGGCACCGCCTCAGGCTCGTGGCCGATGACGGATCGCCAGACGCCGCGCAGCAATCCCAAGCAATCGGTTCCCGCTCCCTTGACCGAGGCCTGATGCACATAGGGCGTTCCCAGCCAGCCTCGCGCTTCGTCCACGATATCCTGCGCCGTCACCATCACCGCCTGCTGCCTCCATTGTTCGCGTTGCCCTGTTTCGGCACGGCCATCACCCAGACTTCGCTCGGCAGATCCGGAAAACCCTGGAAATTTATGATGTTGTTGAATTTCAACCGACAGGTCTCCATCCGCTTGTCGCAGCCCGCCAGCACCCGCACACGGTCACCGGCGGCCAGACCCGAGCCCAGAGCGGTCCAAAGGTGCAATTCCCGCCCGATCTTGATGCTTCGGTCCGTCTTCACCGAAGCCCAAAGACCCTGAGAGCGGCCGGTCAGCACATCGACGCGGCCACGTTCGAACCAGCCGTCCTCAAACGCCTCCGCCCCCTGCAGTCTGAGGATCGGACCCTCGTCGATCTCGGCAATCTCGGCCTCGGCCCAGTAGCCGGGCGTCAACCTGTCGAAGCCGCAGGCTTTGTCACCCAAAACGGCCGTACAGGGTTTTTGGTAGATCCGCCCCAAGGGTCGGTTCAGCAGATCGGTCAGCCCGCGCAATTCGGCGTGAAACGCGCCCCCTGCGCGGCGCAGCTCGCCGATTGAGCCACGGAACTGCAACATGCGCTGTTCCGGCGCGGCCCAGTTGACCAGCCATGCTCGGACATCGGCACCGTCAAAGCGGCCGTCTTCGATATCCTCGTCGCGCACGGCCGCATCAGACAGCGCCCCCATGGCCTCGGAATTGTCGATCGACAGGCCCGTCGCCTGTTCGATGGCCGAGGCTGTGAGACCGGTGCTTGCCTTGAAAACCAGCCCGTCAAAGGCCAGTTCGCGGTCATGGTCGGTGAACCCGAAGGACATGCCATCGGTTCGGGTGATCGCCCAACAGCGGCAGACCGTAGTCATGCCGGACTGAAGATGGGTCAGCAATGCCTGCTTGTCGCCGCTCATCAGACCCGCACCTCCACCACCGGAACATTGGGTACGTCGCCTGCCTGAAAGCTGGCCACGCTGACTTGGATCCTGTCGGTGTCAAACCGCACCGGCACATCGAATTCAAACCCGGCGGTCACGTCGACCCCCTCGGATGGCGGGACGACGAATTGGATCAGACCGCTATTCAGGTCCACCTCGAAATCGACGCCTTCTCGGGCCTCATCCTGATCCAGCCCAATCTTGACCGTACCCAGTACCGGCTTGACGATGGGCCTGACATAGCTGACCCCGCCCGAGGCATAGATCTTGACCAACTGGAACTCGGTCGTGACCCCGTCGCCTTGCCCGATCACCTGGTCGCCCTTGTCGAACTCGGCAGTGGCGGCGCAGGACTTGTAGTCCGACCAGTCCTTCCAGCGGAACCCGGACATCTGACCCTGACGCGCTTCGAAAAAGGCGATCAGCGTCTGGATGTCGTCCAGCGACCGCATCCCCAAACCGGCGTCATAACGCCGCCGCGAATGCGCCCAGGGCGTGTTGCGTTCTTCGAACCCGTTGGCCAGCGTCACGATATCCGTGCGCCGCTCGGGGCCGCCGACCGAGCCGAAACTCAGGCTGGCGGGAAATCTGACTTCGTGGAAATTCATGTCCTGCTCCCTAAACTACCGGTTGCGATTTCCGCGCCCCAGGGCACGGCTCATCTGGGCTGCGATCTGGCCCTGGCTGCGGCGAAAGCCCTGAACGTCGGGTGTGGTGATGTTCATCACCACGTTCACCGCCCGTCCGCCGCCCGAGTTGCGCACCCCCAGTTTGCCGTCGGGTCCGCGCGCCAGCGGCATGATCGCCTCGGGGCCGGCCTCGCCCATCAACCCGGTCGCACCGCGCATCGGAAAGGTGGTCGGCCCGGTGACCACTCCGCCATTGGCAAAAGGCATGACGCGTCCTTGAGCGAAACTGCCGCCATCCGCAAACGGCAGCAGCCCCTGCACCAGGCCGCCGACCGTATTGGCCAGCATGCCGCCGAAGTGATCCGTCACCGGCTTGATCGCCGCCGAATAGGCCGTGCGGATCATCGAGTTCTTCAGCACGTCCAGCGCGTCCGACAGGTTCATACCGTCCAGAACCACGCCGTCGAAGGCCTTGCGCAGGCCGCTCGACATGCCGCGTTCCAAGGTGGCGACATCCTTCCCGGTCTCTTCAAAAGCGGCGCTGATCCGTTTCATCTGGGCATCGAAAGCCGCCGCCATCGTGGCGGCATCGCCCAAGGCATCGCCCAGCGCCTCGCCGCGCTCTTGCAGGTCGTCAAACCCGTCCCGATCCGTCATCACGCTCTCCTTGTATCTTGTCGGGCCAGGCGGCCAGCAGCTTGTCCAGCCGCGCCCGGTTCATCGCCGGCATCCCACGGCCCTGCCCCAGCATCAGCCGCAGTTCGGCCGGGGTCAGACGCCAGAACTGATCCGGCGTCAGCCGCAGCCCGTGCAGCCCGGCCCGCATAAGGCCGGGCCAGTCAAAGCCGCTCATGACTCACCCGGCACCATGAAGGTCCGCGCCAGCAGCTCGGCCGCCGCCCGCGCCGCGGCCATCGGGCCGCCCTCGATCTCGGCCCGCAACATGTCGGCACAGGTCACATCCATCCCGCCACCGCGCAGCCCCGCCAGGATCAGCGCCAGCACGTCGCCGCTGGAATAGGCGCCGCCCTCGAACCGCTGCACCAGCTCTACCAGCGACCCTGCGCCCAGCTCCTGCTCCAGCTCGGCCAACGCGCCCAACGTCAGCTTGAGCACCCGGCGCTGGCCATCGACCACCAGCGCCACTTCTCCCGCCCACCGATTGACCATCACAGCGCCACGAAGGTCAGAGCGCCGGCGCTGGCCAGGTTCATCTCATAGGTCGCCTCGCCATTGTGCGAGCCCGCATACTCGATCCCGGTCACCTGGAACGGTCCTTCGACGATGCCGAAATCGGGGATGATCACCTGAAAGGCGGGCGTTTCACCATCAAAGAACAACTGCCGCGCGCGTTCATCCGTGCCGGCGTCCTTGAACACGCCCGATCCGGAAATCGAGGCCGACTTGACCCCCGCCCCCGACAGCAGCTCGCGCCAGCCGCCTTGGCTCTCCAACGAGGTGACATCCACGCTTTCCGCGTTGAAACTGATCCGCGTGGCCCGCAGCCCCGCGATTGTTTCGAACAGACCCGTGCCGTTCATGTCCACCTTGACCAGCAGGTCCTTACCGTTCTGGGCACCCATATGCTCTCTCCATTGATTGCTTAGTTGTCTTCCACGCGGGCGCGGAATCTCAGGTCGATCTGCCGGATCGCGCCGCCGGTCCCGGTGCGCCGGGCCGAGGCCCGCTCGAACCAAAGCCCCACCAGCCGCCCCCGATCCAGCGTCAGCGCGGCGCCGTCCAGCGCGTCGCACACGGCCCCGGCCAGGGTCTTGGCCGCGCCGAAACCGGCGGCCTCCGAGACCACCGATACGGTGAACCGATGCAAAGTGCCCTGCCCCGTCTTGTCCGAGGCGTCGCGCACCTCTTCCGGACCCAGGGTGATGTAGGTCTGCGGCAATGTCCCCGAAGGCACCGCGTCAAAGACCGCGTCGCCGACCTGGGAAGAAATGCCCCTGTCATTGACAAGTTGCTGAAACACAGCGGCCTGCAGCGCCGCCGAAACGCCATAGCTCATGCCGCCACCTCCTCATCCGCGAAACAGGTCAGATAGCGCCCGGCCGCGTCGTATTCGGCCACGGCGCGGATCACGAAGCGACGATTGCCCTCGCGAAACCTCTGATCGGGTGCCGGGCGCATCGACGACCCCTCGGGCGCGCCACGCACCACGATGCGGTAACTCATGCGCGACACCGGCACATTCGCGACCGCGCGCTCGGTGCCGGTCCGGGCGGTCACCTCGGCCCACAGCGTGCCCAGCGGCGTCCATGTCTCGACGTAGCCGCCCGCGCCGTCGGCCACCCGCACCGGGGCCTCCAGCACCAGCTGCCGGTTCAGGCGGGGCGCGCTCATTGCATCACCCCCGCGCCGAAACGCACCATGCGATAGCGCTGGATCAGGCTGGTCACGCCGAAAGGCATGCAGCCGTCACTCAGGCTGGTCTCGTCGCGATACTCATAGTAGTGCGCCGCCAGCAGCAGCACCGCCTGCCCCAGATCCGCCGGCAGCCCACCCCAGTCCGCCGCCATCCCGGCCGTAAGCGCGATGGTCACCTCTCCACCGGTGGGAATTGAGGGCAGACAGGCCCCCATCGGCCGCAGGCAAGGGCGCTGGCTGTCGCGCTCCAGGCGGTAGGTCCCGGGCGCCACCACATGCTGGGCGCCCTGCGCGTCGGTCAGCGTCACCGCGTCGATGCTCGTCACCGGCGCGACCGGCAGAACCTCGCCCGCGTCGTTGCGCCACCGGCTCAGGGTCCAGGTGAAACTGCGCGATATCAGCACCTTGCCCGTGCGCGCCTCGATCGCGGCCATCGCCGCCCTCAGGAACCCCTTCAACACGTCGTCCTGCAGGCTGATCTCGGCAAATCCCGTGCCCAGCCGCAGATGCGCCTTGAACTGATCCACCGGCAGCGCCGCATCCGCGATGGCGGTTTCTTCGATCAACATCATCCATTCACTCCGCAATCTCGGACCCCTCCGGGGGCCGCATCCTTGGAAAATGGCGGGCACGTGCCGCCCCACGTTGCTCGGACGGAGGGGAGCAGCTAGACAACGCGGGGGATCTCACCCCGGCCCGCGCCCGCCGCCCGAGGGACCGGCCCGCCGGCCCCCGGATCCGTCACCGCTTAGGCGGTGCCGAATTTCACCAGCTTGATCGCGGCAAAGTCGCTGATGTCGCCGCCCACGCGCTTGGTGGCATAGAACAGGACATGCGGCTTGGCGCTGAACGGATCGCGCAGCACGCGCAGGTCGGGGCGCTCGGCGATGGTATAGCCGGCCGAGAAGTCACCGAAGGCGATCGAGAAGCTGTCGGTGCCCGGATCGGGCATATCCTCGGCGATCAGCACCGGATAACCCATCAGGCGCGCAGGCTCACCTGCTGCCAGGCCATCCGACCACAGGAAGCGGCCGTCGGCATCCTTCAGCTTGCGGATCACGCCCGCGGTTTTCGAGTTCATCACGAAGGTACCGTTCACGCGGTACTGCGCGCCCAGCGCATAGACCACGTCCACGATCGCATCCGCATCGATGCCGCCCGCGACACCGGTGGGCACATAGCCCAGGTTGCCCCAGGTCCAGACGTCGTTGTCCACCGCCGGATGGCTCAGGATGCCCTTGGGCTTGTCGATGCCGTCGCCGTTGATGAAAGCCGCCGCCTCGGCACGGGCGAACTTGTCGGCGATGCGGCCCGCCAGCCAGCCCTCGACGTCGAATGCGCTGTCATCCAGCAGCCGCTGCGACGCCTTGGGCAGTGCGCTCAGCTCGTGCAGCGGGATCGAGATGCGGTCGATCGACGGGGTGCCGGTCTCGGCGGCGGTGGCGTTCTCGGCAGCCCAGCCCGCGCCCACATCGGTGTGGTCGATCAGCACGTCGAACGAATTCGCCTCGACATTCACGACCGACGCGATCGAGCGGATCGACGCGGTGGATTTCAGCACCGACTTGATCATCTCGGCGGTCTGCGGATCGACCAGGTAGCCGCCATCGCTGTTGACGGCCGTCGACAGCGACTTGGCCTCGATCTCCAGCCCGCGCAGGGCATCATCGTCGCCCGAGCGCACATAGGCGTCAAAGGCCTTCTGGTGCGGCGCTTCCTCCAGGGTCGAGGCCGCAAGATGCGGGCGCGCCGCGATGGTTGATTTACGATCCAGCATGGTCAGTCGCTCTTCTGTTTGTTGCAGTTTGTGTTGAACTTCAGCCTTCAGGCCCTTGAATTCGCTCACGAAGCCAGCCATCGCCTGCTTCACCTCCTGAACCAGGGGCACACCCTCTCCGGTCAAGGCCGCGGTCTCGGTCTTGCTCATCAGCACTTCCTTTCTGGGTGGGGGTTGAGGCGCGCTAGGGTCGCGCCAGCTCCTGCCGGGCGTTCTCGAACACCTCGGCAATACTGCGCCAGGTGTCCTCGGCATCGGGGTCCGTCCCCTTTGCCGCCACCCGCGCACTGGGCAGCATCGGGAAGGTCACCAGCGACACCTCCCACAGCTCCAGTTCCGTCAAGAGCCGCCGGCCCTTGTCATCCTTCACGGCCCGCTTGGTGCGATAGCCGATCGACAGCCCGTCCAGTGCACCCGCGCGGATCAGCTCGGCCGCTTCGCGCCCCTTCTGGGTGCTCTCCAGCAACCGCCCCTTGACCCACAGGCCGCGCTCATCCTCGCGCACCTCGTCCCACACGCCGATGGGCTGGGCCGGGTCGTGCTGCCACAACATCTTGACCCGCTGACCGGCCGCCTTAAGCCCGGCCAGCGACGCGGCATAGGCACCTTTCTGCACCACGTCGCGGCCCTGATCGACTTGGCCGAACAGGCTGGCATAGCCCTCGATCACCGCGTCTTCGGTCACCGACAGCCCATCGCCGAACCGCGCGAACTTGCGTTCCAAATCCATGAACAACTCCTCGTAAGCCACTGAATTCATGGCGCCACCGTCAGGAAAGACTGGAACGCCTGCGCCAGGATCACCGCCGCCACGCCATAGACCGTCAGCCACAACCGCCGCTCCAGCCGTTCCATCATTTCCTCAATCTGATCCAGCCGCCTGCACAGATGCGCATGCTGGATCTCGGCCACCCTCTCGTGCGCGGCCAGACGCAGGCCCGGCGCGCAGTCAAAGGGCGGGTATCCCGGCGTGTCAGCCATCCGCCGTCTCCGCCAGCGCCGGCAGGCCCAGCAGAGCACGCTTTTCGGCATCGGTCAGGAAATCGGCATTGGCCACCCGCGCCCATTGCGCATCGCGCTCCGCCGCCAGCGCCGGCACCTGGTCCAGATCGGGCTTCAGCACCAGATCTTCGCCGGTAAAGCCCGACAGCCAGCCCGACAACGCCGCCGCCACCCGCGTCACCAGGGGCAGAACGGTCAGGCGATAGAACGCCCGGTTGGCCTCCTGATAGTTCGAATAGGTCGCGTCACCCTGGATCCCCAGCAGCATCGGCGGGACACCGAAGGCCAGCGCGATCTCGCGGGCGGCGGCTTCCTTGGTCTTCTGAAACTCCATGTCCGCGGGGGAAAAGCCCATCGGCTTCCAATCCAGCCCCCCTTCCAGAACCATCGGGCGGCCTGCATTGCGCGCCCCTCGATAATTTGCCTCGATCTCGTCGCTCAGGCGGCGGAACTGCTCTTCGGCCATCACGCCCTGCCCGTCGCCGCCCTTCCACACCAGCGCCCCCGAGGGCCGCGCGGCATTGTCCAACAGCGATTTCGACCACCGTGAGGCGCTGTTGTGCACGTCGATCGCCATCGCCGCCGCCTGCATGGGCGAAAAGCCGTAATGGTCATCCTGCGGGTGGAACGACTTGATGTGGCAGATGGCTTCGGCCGGGAACCGGTGCGTCTTGCCCCCGGCGGTGTAGTCATAGGCCCTGGGCCAGCCATCCGCCCCCGGCACCACGCTCATCCGGTCCGAGCGCAGCACATGCAGCTCGACCGGCAACCCGCCCTCGGCCTGCACCGCCTCGACGTAGGCGTTGCCCGACAACAGCAGCTGCCCGAACAGCGCCTCCAGCAGCTCGGCCTTGCCCTGCGCCGCGTTCGGACGGCGCATCAGGCGCAGAACCGGGTGCGTCTCGTACCGCTGCGCATCGTCCTGCAGGACCAAAGGCAGCGCCGCCGCGGCCTCGGCAATCAGCTTGACCGACCGGAACCCCACCGGGTTGCCCGAAAACCCCGTGCGCGTCAGCGAGGCTGTGTCCCGCGGGCTCCAGGCCACGCGCCCACCGGTCTGCCAGGCCACCACCGGCCCGGCTGCGCTTGCTTTTGCCTCGGGGGCTTTCTCAGCCGATCCACGACGCAAGAAATCGAATACCATGTCCAGATGCTCCTTTCTGCCGCCGCTCTGCCCGGCTTGTTGAAAGGAGTTATGACGGAAAGATCTTTAGGCCTCGGGAATGGGGCGTACGGCGGTTGTGCAACGGCTTTGGAACGTGTGACCGAAGGATAAATCTCGGCTTCCGACGGAAATGCGCTACCTTATGCATTTGAGCATCACGAGGGGCCAGTCATGTATGCAAGCGCAGTGAAAACCGGCGGGATCGCCGTCGTGACCGGCGCCGCCAGCGGAGTCGGGCGCGTCGCGGCACAGCGTTTTGCCCAAGCCGGGCTGAACGTCATACTCGCCGACCTTCCGGGACAGGCGCTCGACGAAACAACGGAAGACCTGAAGGCAGGCCTTGACGCGGTAAACATCAGCGCGGTGCCGACGGATGTCACCTCGCCAGCCGACATGGAAAACCTGGCCGACACAGCTTTCGCCGCAGGGCAGGTTGCCGTCTTGATGAACAATGCAGGGATCAGCCTGCCGACGAAAACATGGGAGTCATTCGACAACTGGCAGAAAATTCTCGACGTGAACTTTCTGGGGGTCCTGCGCGGCATCCACGCCTTCCTGCCCCGCATGATCGGGGCCGATCGCCCGGCCGTGGTCATCAACACCGGGTCAAAGCAGGGGATCACCTCCCCGCCGGGCAACCCCGGCTACAACGTGTCCAAGGCCGCCGTCAAAACGCTGACCGAACAGCTCGCGCACGAGCTGCGCGAGGCCGGCGCACCGATCACCGCGCATCTCTTCGTTCCGGGCTTTACCTATACCGGCATGGTCGCGTCATTCCTGCCCGAAAAACCGGCCGCCGCCTGGACCAGCGAGCAGACCGTCGACTATTTCCTCGACCGCATGGCCCAAGGCGATTTCTACATCCTCTGCCCTGACAACGACGTCGATGCCGAACGCGACCGCCGTCGCGTTCAATGGGCCGCCGAGGACATCATCCACAACCGCCCCGCCCTTTCACGCTGGCATCCCGACTACGCCGAGGCCTTCGCAAAGTTCGAAAAACCCAAGGGCTGATCACAAAACCCGCACCCGCGGCCGCCGGTAGACCGCCGCCGGCCCCACCACCAGCTCATGCAGTCCCCAGACCAGCGCATCGACCCGGTCGGGCGAGCCCTGCCCCTCGAACCCCCGCGCGGTCATCTGGCACATCTGTTCCTCCAACGCGTCCAACCCGGCCACATGGACCACCCGCCCCTGCTCATAGAGCGCCGCCACCGGCTCGGCCCGCGCCACCTTCCCGCGCGAGGCCCGCACGGCCCGGAACGGAACCAGAGGGTCCACCTGCCGCACCACCTCTTCCACCAACTGCCCGCCCTGGTTGACCTCGGCCACCAACCGTTCGGCCCCGAACTCGTCCATCGCGTCGATCGCCGCGCGCGCCCAGCCCGCCGGGCCAGCGCCCTGCACCGTCCGGTCGGCCAGCACATAGGCGCGCCAGTCCTCGGGCGGCCCCTGCACCTGCGCGCCGACCACCACGATCCCGCAGGCATCCGCGCCCGATCCGCTCGTCACCGCCGGGTCCAGCGCCACCACCACGCGGTCCAGCTCGGGCACCGCCTTGACCCGCGCCGCATCCAGCATCGAGCCAGTCCACAACGCCCCCTCGGCATCGGCCAGCAGCACCCCGTCCAACTCCTGCCGCCCCAGCCGGGTGCCCGCATAACGCGCGCGCACCTCCTGCAAAAAGGACTCCGCCAGGTTGGCCCGGTTCGCCTCGGTCGGCGCATGGGTCATCACCGTCGACGGTGCCGCCAACAGGTCCTTCAGCACCTTCACGTTGCGCGGCGTCGTGGTCACGCAGACCCGCGGCCGCTCGCCCAGTCGCAGCGCGAATTGCAGCATGTCCCAGGTCTCGCCTGCCTTTTTCCACTTGGCCAGCTCATCCACCCAAGCCGCATCGAACTGCGGCCCCCGCAGCCCCTCGGGGTCATGAGCCGAAAAGGCCTGTGCCTCGGCACCGTTGGGCCAGACCAGCTTGCGTTCCGACGCCTTCCACTGCGGTCGCCGGTCAGGCGGAGAGCACTGCATGATTCCGCTGTCGCCAAAGATCATCACGTCCCGCACCTGGTCAAAGGTCTCACCCACCAGCGCCACGCGCCGGGCCTCACCCTCATCAAACGGCTTGGCCCCCTCGACCACGGATCGCACCCACTCTGCCCCGGCCCGCGTCTTGCCCGCGCCACGCCCGCCCATGATAACCCAAGACCGCCAGTCGCCCTCGGGCGGCAGTTGATGCGGCAGCGCCCAGAACTCGAACAGGAAAGGGAGGGCACATAGCCCTCCCTCCCCGATCTCACTCAGAAACCTGTCCCGCACCGCAGCAGGCGCGGAGGCGAGCCAATCGGCACCCGATCTCAGATCGGGCCCGCTCCAGGTCGAGCGCATAGCCCCCTTGGGCAATTCCCGCTTGTCTGTGACATTGTTCGACAAAGCTTGTCTCCACTTTCTGGCAACTTCGGATCAGCCCCTCTAGCTGCCCGAGTTGTCTGGCTGAACTCGCCAGGTCTGCATCCTCCCCGGTCTCGATCCGCTTGCGCAGGTCTTCCGCCGCTTGCCGCAAACCGCGAATGGACACCTCCAACGACTGCAACAGCTCGGCCGTCCGGGACATCCGCTCTTCCGGGGTAATCAAAGTCATATTTGCCTGTGACCTCATGCGTGAGTGATCTCCGCACGAGAGAAATGAAAAACGGCCGCCGGGTCGCCCCGGGGCCGTTGCCCACTTCTTCTAGCATGACACAACTTATACGCGAAATCGGGCGCTCAGTCAAGCTCCGACGCAACAACGCGCAACAAGTAACGCACTGCCAGTGTTAACAAAATCCTAATCCAGATCAGTGACCGCAACCAATTCTGTGATCGGCAAGATTTCCGCGACGGAGTAATTTCCGTCGTGCGTTTCAAATACGGATTGCACACGCAATCTGCATAAACACCAAGAACCGCAAGCATACGAAAAATTTCTGAAGGACAAAAAATGTACCATCCCCTCAGCTATGTCTCGGTAATCTGTCTGGGAGGCCTGATGCTCTTCGGCACAGTGGCGCAGGCTCAGACAGGGCACCGCGGACCTGATCTTGGCAAGATCGCCAGCGAGATTGGCATTCCGCAATCTGCGCTCCAAAGCTGCCTGGGCGATCGTCCCAAGCCCGGCAAGCGCCCCGAGCGCCCTGACGCGGGTATAATTGCTTCGTGCCTGTCCAAGGCCGGGCACCCCTCCACCACACAGGCAGTCGAAAAGGCGCTGGCTGCCGCCGCACCGACGCCTCGTCGTTGACCATCCATTTGCAACGAACAGGACACCGGCAGCTTTGCCTGCCGGTGTCGGCTTGACATTCGCCTCAGCAGCGCTCATCTACGCCACAGCGCTGCCGCGTGAGCACGCGGACTGAACCGAGGTCCGAGATAGCGCCCAATTTTCCCAGTTCCCATTCACGCAGGGTTCTTGACGCAAAAGCCGGATGTTGCGGGACTCGCCCGCAAATCCTGAGGCTGCGCACACTCCCTGCCGGTCGTGCAATCCGCACGGCCAGCTACTCTTGTTCGCGCACGGCCAATGCCGGCGCGGATTACAAAGGAAGACGACTTGTTCGATTTCGACATGCTCGGCCTCGCGCCGGCACTGAACGACGCGCTCGAGCGCGCAAATTTCACTCAACCCACACCGATCCAGAACCAGGCCATCCCGTTGGCCTTGGAAGGACATGACATTCTGGGCCTTGCACAGACCGGCACCGGCAAGACGCTGGCCTTTGGCCTGCCGCTGATCGACCACCTTCTGGCGCAGCCCGGCAAACCGGCACCCAAAACCGCCAAGGCGCTGATCCTCGCCCCAACCCGCGAACTGGTGAACCAGATCGCTGAAAGCCTCCGCACGCTTACCAAAAAGACGAAACTGCGTGTGGCCACAGTTGTCGGCGGACAGTCGATCAACAAACAGATCATGTTTCTTTCGCGTGGGACCGATATTCTTGTCGCGACCCCCGGTCGTTTGATCGACCTGATGGAACGTGGCGCGGTCGATCTCGGCTCGGTTCGGCACCTAGTTCTGGATGAGGCCGACCAGATGCTGGACCTCGGCTTCATCCACGCTCTGCGCAAAATCGCGCCGCAACTGGGCACTCCGCGCCAGACCATGCTGTTCTCGGCCACCATGCCGAAGCAGATGGAGGAACTCAGCCGCGCCTACCTGACCAACCCGCAACGGGTGCAGGTCTCGCCTCCGGGCAAGGCGGCCGACAAGATCACCCAGTCGGTGCATTTCGTTGAAAAGCCGGGAAAACCCGCCAAGCTGCGCGAGATCCTTTCGCGTGATACCGACGCCCTGACGCTTGTGTTCTCCCGGACCAAGCATGGTGCGGAAAAGCTGATGAAAGGGTTGGTGGCCGACGGCTACAACGCAGCATCGATCCATGGCAACAAGAGCCAGGGCCAGCGGGATCGCGCCATCAAGGCCTTCCGCGCCGGCGAGATCACAGTTCTGGTTGCCACCGACGTGGCAGCCCGTGGCATCGACATTCCAGGGGTGGCCTATGTCATCAACTATGACCTGCCGGACGTTCCTGACAACTATGTGCACCGCATTGGCCGCACCGCTCGGGCCGGTCGCGAAGGTGAGGCCATCGCCTTCTGCGCACCGGATGAATTTGATCTGCTGCGTCAAATTCAGAAATTGATGAAGATCGAGATCCCGGTCGCCAGCGGAGCGGCACCCGAAGCCGCAGAGGCCGCCAAGCCCGGCAATCGCCAGCGCAATCGACGCCGTGGCCCGAAACCGCAGGGCACAAATGGCCCCGCCAACCGTCGGCGCCGTCCGCGCCGAAAATCGGCCGCATAAAAAAACTGCGCGCATGTCTCCATGCGCGCAGTCTTTTTCCAGGATTTTGACTTTTCATTTCTCAGGCGAGTTGTCCGCCTGATTCATGCTGGCTCTGCTCTCGACCAACGAGCGGATCAGTTACCCGAATTGTTCCGCTCGGCTTCGATCTCACGCCATTTGGCAACGTTTCGGTTGTGTTCCTGCAGCGTCTTGGCGAAGGCATGGCCGCCGGTTCCATCTGCGACGAAGAACACGAAGTCGGTCTCGTCGGGAGCAACGGCAGCTTGCAAGCTGGCCAGACCCGGGTTGGCAATCGGCGTGGGCGGCAAACCGTCGATCAAATAGGTGTTCCAGGGCGTGTTCCGCCGAAGCTCGCTGCGGCGAAGGCCTCGGCCCAGCGTACCCTGACCCTTGGTCACGCCGTAGATCACCGTGGGATCTGTCTGCAGCTTCATGCCTTGCTTCAGGCGGTTCACAAAGACACTGGCAACCTGACCGCGCTCTTCCGGAATGCCTGTCTCCTTCTCGATGATCGAGGCGAGGATCAGCATTTCTTCGGGGCTGGACAGGGGCAACCCGTCTTGACGCGTCTCCCAAACCCGCGCAATCCGCTCTTGCTGCCGGTCCTGCATCTTTTGCAGCAAAGCCGTTCGCTCATCTCCGGGTGAGATTTCGTAGCTGTCCGGGGCCAACATGCCTTCAGGCGGAATTTCCGAGACCTCTCCGGTCAAGGCATCCACCGCCTTCAGCCCCTCAACGACCTGCCAACTGGTGACACCTTCGGCCAAGGACACGCGGTATCGCGTATCGGCTTGGTTCCGCTTTTCCTGATAGACTTCAGGGGCTTCGTCCTCACCAACGACAAAAGATGCGACCTCGACGAAATTCAGTGTTGCAGGGTCCAGCTCGCGAACCCGTGTCTGAGTGCGGGTCACACCGATGCGGTACTCGACCTCGGTTCCGCATGTGCTGGCGCCGCTGCGGGTGACTTCGTCGATGATTTCCGCCATCGAAGCGCCTTCGGGGATCAGGAAACTACCCGCTTTCAGCTGCTGTGACTTGTCGGTGTAGTCTGCCGCCATACGAAAGATCGTTGCGCTGCTGATCGCGCCCTGATCCTCCAAGTCACGGCTGACCTTGTTCATGTTCGAACCACCCTTCACCCGAAGGCAAATGGCGGTATCGAGCGGGCCCTCGGCCTTGTACTGCGACTGCCCCCAAAGGATCAGACCGCCAAGAAGAAACATGGCGACCACAAGAAAGGTCAGCGCATTGGATGCCAGAGCCCGCCACATTTACGATGCTTTCCCGAAAATCACGCTGGCATTGGTGCCACCGAAGCCGAATGAATTCGACAGCGCCACGTTGATTTCCCGCTCGCGTTTGGCATTCGGAGCAAGGTCGATCGGCGTTTCCACGGCTGGGTTGTCTAGGTTGATCGTCGGCGGGGCGACCTGATCGCGGATCGCAAGGATCGAGAAGATCGCCTCGATCGCACCTGCAGCCCCCAGCAGGTGGCCGGTGGCCGATTTGGTCGAGCTCATCGTCGCCTTGCTGGCATGTTCGCCGAGCAGCCGTTCAACGGCCCCCAGTTCGATCGTGTCGGCCATGGTCGAGGTGCCATGCGCGTTGATATAGTCCAGATCCTTCGGTTCGAGCCCTGCGCTGCGTAGCGCTGCCTTCATCGAACGTTCCGCCCCGTCGCCATCCTCGGCCGGAGCCGTGATGTGATAGGCATCGCCCGACATGCCATAGCCCAGAACCTCGGCATAGATTTTGGCGCCGCGGGCCACGGCGTGCTCGTATTCCTCCAGAACCACGATACCGGCGCCCTCGCCCATCACGAAACCGTCGCGGTCGACGTCATAGGGGCGGCTGGCGGCCTTTGGGTTGTCGGCATATTTGGTCGACAGCGCCTTGCAGGCGTTGAAACCGGCAATCCCGATCTCGCAGATGCAGCCCTCTCCGCCGCCGGCGATCATCACGTCGGCATCGCCCGATCGGATAATGCGGCTGGCATCGCCGATCGCGTGGGCACCGGTTGAACAGGCGGTCACCACCGAATGGTTCGGACCCTTGAAGCCAAAGCGGATCGAGACCTGACCCGAGGCCAGGTTGATCAGCGCGCCCGGGATGAAGAACGGCGACACGCGGCGCGGGCCCTTGTCACGGATCAGGTTGGCGGTTTCCGCGATCGAGCCCAGACCACCGATGCCCGACCCGATCAGAACGCCGGTGCGCAGACGTTCTTCCTCGTCCTCGGGCAGCCAGTTGGCGTCCTTGCAGGCCATCTCTGCCGCAGCGATCGAATACAGAATGAAATCCTCGATCTTGCGTTGTTCCTTGGGCGGCATCCAGTCATCGGGGTTGAAGGTCCCGTTGGTCCCGTCACCGCGGGGCACCTCGCAGGCATAGGTCGTGGTGACCCCTGCGGCTTCGGCATCGAACAAGGTGATCGGGCCGGCACCTGACTCTCCGGCCAGCAGCCGCGACCAGGTTTCCTCGACCCCACTGGCCAGTGGAGTGACCAATCCCAGACCGGTTACAACGACTCTGCGCATGAAATGCCTCTTGCCTGCTTCCTGTTTGAGAAACGCTCATACCCCGGCCCGGGGTCCGGGGGCAAGAGCAACAGCGTATTCCGCACCGGCAGCTTGCCGCCTGCCTCCGCGCTGCACACGGCGCGCGGCCAAAGCAGAACCACACGAGCCGCCCCCGACGACCTGTCGGGGGCGGCTCGGACGGATTAGGCCGCGTTACTGGAACTGTGCCACTGGTTCATGGGCGGTTTTGGCTACCGCCAATGCCTCGGACAGGTCGACCGTCTTGCGGAACAGCGCCCGTCCGACCAACGCACCCGAGATATTGGGAATGTAGGCCAGACGCGAGATGTCGTCGCTGCTGCGCACGACGCCGCTGGCGATCACCGGTGTGCGCGAATGCGCGGCCAGCCCCGAAATCAGGCCCAGCTGCGCCTCGACATCCACCATGTCGCTGTCGATATCGGTGACCAGAATGGCAGCCAGCGGAGCATCGGCAAACGCTTCGATGAAAGCCTCCGGGGTGAACGCGCTTTGGGTCCGCCAGCCGTCGGTCATCACGTAGCCCTGCCACACGTCCACGGCCAACACGATCTGGTCTGGGTATAGCTTGGCCAACTCTTTGAACAGATGAGGATCACGCGCCGCCAGGGTGCCGATCACGATGCGGCCTGCCCCTTTGTCGATCCAACGCTCGACCTGCTCGCGCGAGCGGAACCCGCCCGCCAGTTGAACAGGCAGCTCGGCGCTGCGGATGATCTGTTCGACCAGCGCAGAGTTCGTGTCCCGCCCCTCGATCGCATCGAAATCGGTCAGGTGCATCCACTCGGCACCTGCGGCGGCCCAGCCTTGGGCCGTTTCCACCGGATCGACATGCCAGATCATCGGTTCGTCCAGACGGCCCTTGTCCAGCGTGACACAGCGGCCGCTCTGCAATTCCATTGTAGGATAAACCCTCATGAGCACACTCCTCCGCTCAATCGTTCCGGATATCCATGATAGCATACTGGTCGCGCGCAGGTTCGCGTTTCTCAGTTTCGGCAAACGACGATCCGTTTGCGGCACCGCAAAAAAAGAAGCGTTTCAGTTCCGGGCCGGAGGGCCGTCGCGTCGAAACAGTTTCACCGGGCTGTCCCGATACTCTGTCTCGCGCAGCAATTTATATCCAAGCTTGGCCGCCAGCTTTTGCGAGGCCTTATGATCCGTGTCAATCATCGACACCAAGGGCCCGGGCATGATCCGGTCGAACCAGTCATGCGCGGCCTGAACGGCCTCGTGCCCGTATCCCAGGCCATGCGCCTCGGGCGCCAACACCCAACCGGCCTCGGGGAAGGTGTCGAAATCCTCTCCCAGACAGCGGTTGCCGTAAAAGAACCCGGCCTGACCTATCAATTTGCGATTCGCCTGCAAGAACACGGCCCATTGCCCGAACCCAGCCATCTGCCAGTGTCCCGCATTGCGCAGGAACGCGTCCCACGCCTCGCCACGGGTACGGGGTTTGCCGCCGATATGGCGCACCACGCAGGGGTCGCGCCAAATCTCCGCGAACCTTTCAAAGTCCTCGGGACGCATTGCGCACATCATCAGGCGCGCGGTGTTGATCATCGGGGCGGATCTTTTCATGCCCTTACCCGGTGTTTTGTTGCCTCATCGCAAACAGTGCAAACCGATTTTCCACGAGGCAAGCGGGAATTCGAGCGGGCAAAAAAAAACGGCGCTTCCGTTGCCCGGAAGCGCCGTTTTCGGTCAAATTCAAAGCGATCAGGAAGCTTCGCTGATGAACTTCACGGCGTCGCCGAAGGTTTGGATGGTCTCGGCTGCATCATCGGGGATCTCGATGCCGAACTCTTCTTCGAAAGCCATGACCAGCTCAACGGTGTCCAGGCTGTCCGCGCCCAGATCGTCGATGAAGGACGCGTTCTCGGTGACTTTGTCCTCTTCAACACCCAGGTGCTCAACAACGATCTTTTTAACGCGATCTGCGACGTCGCTCATGTCTATTCCTCATTCCATTTCAGGGCGGTCTGCCCGGTTCTGCCCTTGCCCGCTCGGGGTGGCCTTGGTTTGCCCGATCCGGGCGGTTTGGGTCCCGGGTCTCCGGGAAAGTAGAAGGCCGACCTGAACGACCGGCCCCTGATTACATGCGCCGCCTATAGCACAGACGACGCAAGAGGCAAACGCTTTCGCATCTGCCCCTGGCTGCGCCTACAACATGGCCATGCCGCCGTTCACATGCAAGGTGGTTCCGGTAACATAGCCCGCTTCGGGGCTTGCAAGGTACAGAACGGCCGCCGCAATTTCAGATGGCTCGCCCATCCGACCGGCGGGAACTTGCGTCAGGATGCCGGATTTCTGCTCATCGGTCAGCTTGTCGGTCATCGCGGTCGTGATGAAACCCGGCGCGACGGCATTGGCGGTGATGCCACGGCTCGCGACCTCGTAGGCCAGCGACTTGGTCATGCCGACCATGCCCGCCTTGGACGCGGCATAGTTCACCTGACCCGGGTTGCCGGTTGCACCAACAACGGACGAGATGTTGATGATGCGGCCCCAGCGCGCCTTCATCATGCCCCGCAGAACGCCCTTGCACAGCTTGGCGGTGGCGGTCAGGTTCACGTCGATCACGCTCTGCCATTCCTCGTCGGACATGCGCATGAAGATGTTGTCGCGGGTGATGCCTGCATTGTTGACCAGAATATCAACGGACCCCATGGCATCGGCGGCCTGTTTCGGCAACGCGGCCACGGCCTCGGGATCACCCAGATTGCACGGCAGGACATGAGCGCGCTCGCCCAGTTCATCCGCCAGCTTCTGCAGCGGTTCGACGCGCGTGCCGGACAGACCAACAGTAGCCCCTGCGGCGTGCAAGGTGCGTGCAATCTCGCCCCCGATCCCGCCTGAAGCCCCGGTGATTAGGGCGCATTTTCTAGTCAAATCAAACATACCGGTATCCTTTTCGAGTGTCCTGTCGGACCAGCTTAGAGTTAATCGCCTGCCTGCAGCGCTTTTTTAACGTCTTCCGGCGTGCCAACGGCGGAGCAGGCCACGGACCGGTCGATCTTGCGGATCATGCCCGACAGAGCCTTGCCCGCACCGATCTCCCACGCTTCGGTCACACCCTGCGCCACCATGTACTGAACGGATTCGCGCCACCGAACCGAACCGGTAACCTGTTCGACCAGCAATTGCCGGATCAGGTCGGGATCGGTGACCGCCTCGGCGCGGACATTGGCAACCAGAGGAACCGCCGGCGCCTTGATTTCGACACCCGCCAAAGCTTCGGCCATCACGTCCGCGGCAGGCTGCATCAGGGCACAATGGAACGGAGCGCTGACCGGCAGCATCACAGCGCGCTTCGCGCCCTTTTCCTTGGCGATTTCAGCGGCGCGTTCAACGGCGGCTTTGGCACCCGAAACCACGACCTGCGTGGGGTCATTGTCATTGGCAGCCTGGCACACCTCGCCCTGTGCGGCCTCTTCGGCCACGGCACGAACGGCGTCGAGGTCCAGTCCCAGGATCGCGGCCATCGCGCCCTCGCCCACTGGAACGGCGCTCTGCATGGCTTGACCGCGGGTGCGCAGCAGGCGAGCAGTGTCCGCGACACTCAGCGCGCCGGCCGCGGCGAGAGCCGAGTATTCGCCCAGCGAATGACCGGCCACGAAGGCAGCCCGTGTCACATCGACCCCATCGGCCTCAAGCGCGCGCATCGCCGCCATCGATGTGGCCATTAACGCCGGCTGCGCGTTCTGCGTCAGAGTCAGGGTCTCGATATCGCCATCCCAGATCAGGCTGCTAAGGCTTTCGCCCAGCGCTTCGTCCACCTCGTCAAACACGGCCTTGGCGGCCGGATAAGCGTCGGCCAGCGCCTTGCCCATGCCGATGGTCTGGGCGCCCTGCCCCGGAAAAACGAACGCAAGTGTCATTGCAACCTCTTGGATGACGTTAGGTTGCGCCGGGGTGTAAACCGAGTGAGGGTCCGGCACAAGCACTGCCTGCACTCTGCGTGACGGCACCGGGTCTGTGCGCCACACGCTATTGTCTATGTGCGTCACACGGTTACCTTGGCCTCAGCAGAAAACCCGGAGCGCAAGATCGATGTCCCTAACCAACACCAATGTCAGCTATGGCAGCGTGACCAAGACATTCCACTGGCTGACCGCATTGTTGATCTTCACCGCCTTGCCGTTGGGGTGGTTCGCCAACAACCTGGCCCATGCAATCTATGACCCGACCATCCCCACCACCGAGGCCGATCTTGCCCAAGCCGCACGGCTGTTTTCCCTGCACAAAACCGTTGGGATCACCGTCTTCTTCGTTGCGCTGGCACGCATTCTCTGGTCGCTCACCCAAACCAAGCCCGGACTGCTGAACGCCGACAACAAGCCCGAGGCCTTTGCGGCCGAGACGGTCCATTGGCTGCTGTACGGGTCCTTGGTTCTGGTTCCGCTGTCTGGTTGGATCGACCACGCTGCCACCGAAGGCTTCGCGCCCATCCTTTGGCCATTTGGGCAGAACCTGCCACTGGTGCCGAAGTCCGAGCATCTGGCCGAGGTGATGGCAACGCTGCACTGGCTTTTCATGCTGGTTCTCGTCGCAGCTTTGACCCTGCACATCGCCGGAGCACTGAAACACCACGTCATCGACAAGGACAGTACTTTGCGGCGAATGTTGCCCGGGGCGTCCTCTGCGCCGGTTCCGCCGGAACAGAAGCACTCGATGGTTCCCGCCGCAGCTGCTGGGCTTGTCTGGGTTGGCGTTCTGTCAGCCGGCCTGCTGACCGGCAGTTTTTCAGACAAGCCTGATGCCGAGGTTGCAACGGCCGAGTTGGCGGCCGTTCAATCGGATTGGCAGGTGGAAGAAGGCACGCTTGCCATCACGATCACACAACTGGGCAACCCGGTTACCGGTCAGTTTTCAGACTGGACCGCCGCAATCACCTTTGACGACCCCGTCGAACCCGGTCCGGCCGGGTCGGTAGAGGTAACGGTCTCCATCGGATCTTTGAGCCTGGGTACCGTGACGGATCAGGCCATGGGGGCTGATTTCTTCGACAAGGCGCAATTCCCGACGGCCCAATTCGATGCGGAGATCTACAAAACCGAGACGGGGTATGAAGCAAGGGGTCCGCTGACCATCCGCGATCAAACACTGGACGTTGTATTGCCCTTCTCTTTGGACATCCAACGCGAGACTGCCAAAATGTCCGGCGCGATGGATCTCAACCGCCTCGACTTCGGGGTTGGCCAGTCAATGCCAAAAGAGGATTCGCTGGCCTTCGCCGTCACCGTTTCGGTCGAGTTGACGGCAACACGCAACGCTCAGTAAGCCGATAACAAAAAAACCGCCGGGGCATCGGCCACCGGCGGTTTCTTTAGTTCTGAAGCCCGGATCAGTCGGCCTTCTGCGCCTCGATCGAAATCGCGATGGCAACTTCATCTCCGACGAAAGGCGCGAACTTGCCCAGTTCGAAATCGCTGCGCACCAGGGTGGTGGTGGCATCGAACCCGGCCCAAGGCTTGCCCGCCATCGGATGCTCGCCGACCTGGTTCAGCTTGGCGTCCAGCACCACTGGCTTGGTCACTCCATTCAAGGTCAGATCCCCGGTGATCTTTGCGGTGTTCTCACCCGTCACCTCGATCGAGGTCGAGGTAAATGTCACCATTTCCTCGGCGGTCGCCGCGAAGAAATCTTCGGACATGAAATGATCTTCACGGGGCTTCCAGCCGGTGATCATCTCGACCACGGGCATCGAAACCGTCACGCTCGACGCTGCAGGATCTTCCTGATCAAACATGATTTCGCCCTCGAAACCCGAGAACATGCCGGTGGTGGTCGAAAAGCCAAGATGGTTGTAGCTGAAAACAACCTGGCTGTGGCTCGGGTCCAGAACGTACTTTTCCGGGGCCGCGATGGCCGAGGTCGCCGCCGTGGCAAGTGCTGCTGCAATAAGGGTGGATTTCATGACAATCTCCGAAAGTTTTCAAAGCGCAAACCGGTTGGGTTGCTCCAAAACAAAGATGTGCCGCCCATGGGCGGCACACAACCTTCATTCTCTCACAAATTCTGTTCCTCAATGAACAGAATAAAATTCAGGCGAAAATTGTTACGCTTCCGCTGAGTTGCCCTTTCAGCGCTCGGCTGACATCCGCCGATTCCAGTGGCAGCTTCATCAGAAGGCTGCCATCGACTTCAAAGAGTTCAACCTGGTCGTCCACGAACCGCGCTCCGCCCAACGTATCGTAGCTGCGGCGCAGCACGGTCTGCGGACGCCCGTTTTCGTTCTTCTGCAGCACCCGAACTTCGCGGCGGATCGGGTCGAAATATGCGTCGGGACGCGGATCCAGAACCTCGATGGTCAGCAGGCTCACCCCGAGGATCAGGAACATCAGCGACGCGACCAGCTTGATGGTCCAGACGTCGGCCCCGATGACCGAACCCGGCATCAGCCACATCGAAAAGGCCGATACGATCAGAAATGCACCCAGCACACGGAACAGGACCAACCGGGCCTTCCAATTCGGTGCAAAGGAAATAAGCACGGGCACGGATTTGTCGTATGCTGCGCCGGCTGCGGACTGTTGAAATGTGTTCGTGTTCATGACGGCCATCGCTTTTGCCCTGTCCAAGTTTCTTGAGACCCCCCGGGTAACGCCGGGCTTGCAAACAACCTCAAGCCGAAAAGCGTCAGGATTTGGGCGGCCCAAAGGTAATTGGGCGGCGTGAGAAAGGCATTCATGGCAGGGCTTGCCCCCCATCCAGAAACGTGTATACGGGGCCATCCTTCGCAATACGCATGAACCGCGCAGCCTCTCGTGGCAGGGTCGCGAAGGGTTGCTGGCCCCGCCTATGAAATGCGCCTTGATATAAACAGGAGTGAACATGCCACTGTATGAGCATGTAATGATCGCGCGTCAGGATCTGTCCAACGCGCAGGCCGAGGGCCTGATCGAACACTTTGGCACCGTATTGGCTGACAACGGCGGCAAGATCGTCGACAGCGAGTACTGGGGCGTCAAAACGATGGCCTACAAGATCAACAAAAACCGCAAGGGCCACTATGCCTTCCTGAAGACCGACGCTCCGTCGGGCGCCGTTCAGGAAATGGAGCGCCTGATGCGCCTGCATGAAGACGTGATGCGCGTTCTGACCATCAAGGTCGACGAACATCCCGAGGGCCCCTCGGTCCAGATGCAGAAGCGCGATGAGCGCGATGGCCGCCGCGAGCGCCGTTGATCAACGCCTGAGGAAAGGACACCAAACCATGGCCGCAAAACCGTTTTTCCGCCGCCGCAAGGTCTGCCCGTTCTCGGGCGAGAACGCGCCGAAGATCGACTACAAAGACACCCGTCTGCTGCAGCGCTACATTTCCGAGCGCGGCAAGATCGTGCCTTCGCGCATCACCGCCGTTTCGGCAAAGAAGCAGCGTGAACTGGCCCGCGCCATCAAGCGCGCCCGCTTCCTCGCCCTGCTGCCCTACGCCGTGAAGTAAGGAGAGACTGATATGCAAGTTATCCTTCTGGAACGCGTTGCGAAACTGGGTCAGATGGGCGATGTCGTCGACGTCAAGCCCGGATACGCCCGCAACTTCCTGCTGCCGCAAGGCAAAGCGCTGAGCGCGTCCGAGGCCAACATCGCCTCGTTCGAAGCCCAGAAAGCACAGCTGGAAGCCCGCAACCTGGAAACCAAGAAAGAAGCTGAAGCTCTGGCTGAAAAGCTGGACGGTCAGCAGTTCATCGTGATTCGCTCGGCATCGGACGCCGGCGCGCTGTACGGCTCGGTCACCCCGCGTGACGCAGCCGATGCCGCAACCGCTGCCGGCTTCACCGTTGACAAGAAGCAGATCGTTCTGGTCTCGCCTATCAAAGAGCTGGGTCTGCACACGGTTTCCGTCAAACTGCACCCCGAGGTCGAGGTCGAAATCAAACTGAACGTTGCCCGCTCGGAAGAAGAAGCCGAACTTCAGGCATCGGGCAAGTCGATCCAGGAACTGGCCGCTGAAGAAGAGGCCGCCGCAGATTTTGAAATCGCGGAACTGTTCGACGACATCGGCTCGGCCGCTTCGGAAGACGAAGAATTGGTTGCCGCCGATGCTTCGACCGAAGAAGACGAACCCAAAGCCTGATCCGATCAGGTCTGTTGATCTTAAAGGCCGCGCTGCATTGCGCGGCCTTTTTCTTTCTACTGGCAATATTTGGCCGCCGCAGCGCGCCGGACTTGCGACCCGGGGCCACTTTCGTATCATCCAGCCGCGTAACAACCCGGAGAAGTTGCATGGCAAAGGTCCTGCGTCGAATATTGCTTTCAGTGCTTCTGGCTGCCCCGATTGCCGCCTGCAGCGACCCGTCTGGCAAAGCGACGAAGGAACAGGCATTCGAGCCGCCGCTCTACCCTAACGAAACGCCTGAATTGCGCGAGTCGATCAACAAATGGGCTGATCACTATGAACTGCCGCGGGAACTGGTCCATAAGCTGGCGATCCGCGAAAGCACGCATCGCCCTTGGGCGACGAACCGGCCATATTACGGCCTGCTGCAGATCCTTCCCGCCACCGCTCGTTCGATGGGCTACAAGGGCGACGCCAAGGGGCTTCTGGATGCGGACACCAATCTGGAATATGCGGGCAAGTATCTTCGCGGGGCCTGGATGCTGGCCGACGGCGACCAGCAGCGCGCGATCTTCCTCTATGCAAAGGGGTACTACCCCGAAGCCAAGGCTCGCGGAATGCTGGTTGAAACCGGCTTGCGGTCCGAATAGCGTAAATGGGGCAATCGACATCGGTCTATACAGCGTTCAATTTGACCGCGAATACCTCACAGGATGAAGTAATCCGGAGGTTGTCTGTTGCCATTAGCACCCAATAACTCCATGTGATATGTACAAATGGGTTGCGCAATCTGTTCAGATTGACGCAACGTAGGCTGTGATACGGACAGATACGGCATTTTTCGGGGAAAATGCCGATGGGACAAAGGTTGGACGAGTGAAACTTATTGACTTGGCCACAATTGATCATGATGAACGGTCGGCTTACGACATAATTAATTCTGTCTGCAACGAACTTGGATTCGACTATGCGTCCTATGCGACGACCCATCCCGTGAATGGTGACGTCCAAGGTTACGCAAACTACCCGGATGAGTGGAAGATCCACTACGCCACGCAAGGCTACCATCACCTTGATCCCACCCTGTATCAGTCGGCGCTCAGCATCGCGCCGGTGGACTGGGGCCGTTTTAATCACGACGACAAGTTCAACGCGGTGTTCCGCGACGCTCATGATTTCGGGATCACCGACCGCGGCCTGACAGTTCCGGTTCGGGGGCCTTATGGCGAAACTGGCTTGCTCAGCGTAACCAAGGATTGCACGGACGAGGAATGGAAAAAGCTTAAAAAGCACGTGATGGGTGACCTGCAGATGGCCGCGGTTCACGCGCATGACACCGTCATGCAATCTGGCCTTCTGGCCAAGGCTCTATACCTTCCGACCCTATCCTCGCGCGAAAAAGAAATCCTGCAATGGGTCGCCGAGGGCAAATCCCAGCAGGATATCGGAGATATTCTGTGCATTTCGCACCGGACGGTCGAGGTGCATATGCGTTCCGGGCGAGAGAAACTGGGCGCACTTACGACCGCCCAGGCGATCGGCCGTGCCATTGGTCTGGGGTTAATTTACCCCGGTTAACAATTAAGGCAGAAAAATACGGGATATCCCCAATAGTCTTGTTTCGAAACTTGGTTAATCTGCTCCTTACGGTAACCAAACTGTAGGGGGATGGAATGATCATCGTTATTGATGGCATCAACCAGCATAAGTTCAAAGACGTCTTGGATGAGATGTTCAAGCTGCGCGCACGCGTGTTCGGGGATCGCTTGGGCTGGGAAGTGAACATCCAGGACGGGCGCGAATTCGATCAGTTCGACTCGCTCAATCCTGCACACGTGGTCAGCATCAACGACGAGGGGGACGTCGTTGGGTGCATGCGCCTCTTGCAGACGACCGGCCCGCACATGCTGGCCGATGTGTTCAGCTCGATCCTTGATGGCGAGCCGCCAATCCGCAGCGCCCAGGTCTGGGAGGCCACGCGGTTCTGCGTCGACACGAAACGGCTCGGCCGGGGACGTGGCAAAAATTCCGTATCCTACGTGACCAGCGAGGTCATGATTGGGTCATTCGAATACGCCCAGGAAGCTGGAGTGCTCGACTCGGTCGCGGTCATTGATCCGGTTATGAACCGGGTGCTGCAACGGTCCGGAAATGCTCCGTACGACTATGTCGGAACGGCCAAGCCGATGGGCAAAGTGGTCGCAATGGCCGCTCTGATGGATTGCTCGGACGAGCGTATCCAATCGATCCGCGAGTATTCGAGTATCGACTACGACGTGTTCCTGACCGACGATAAGGCGCTCGAACTGTTCAATTCGGGTCATCAAGCCAAGACGGCACAGGCCGGTGCCGCCAATCTTGACCACCAGCCACTGACCGATCTTGAGAAATACTTCGTCGAGCAGATGCATGCTGCGACGACGAAAGAAGAGGTCCAGGCCGTACTCAAATTGATCGAGAGCCTGTCGGACCGATTTACCCCAGAGCAGAAAACCGCTCTGTTGCAAACCCCCCGTGCTTTTGCTCATGAGGCCTGACCCCCTCACCTCATAAGTCCAAAAGCCACCCATGCGGAGCCGTCTCATTCCAGGCGGCTCCGCTCTAATTTTTGCAACCGATCCGCCGCTGACGCATACGTTCCGGTTCTCGGCAGCAACAAAAAAGGCCCTCCGAAGAGGGCCTGATTTCATTTCTTTCTGTCCGGACAATCGCCGTTTGACCGGCCGGGTGCGGCGGCACCCGGACCGACCTGAAAACGCGGCTTATTCCTCTTCGAGGGCTTCGATTGCCTTCTGCAGCTCTTCCTTGCTGACTTCCTTTTCGGTCACTTTGGCCAGCTCGACCACGTAGTCCACAACCTTGTCCTCAAAGATCGGCGCGCGCAGTTGCTGCTGCATCTGAGCGTTCTGCTGAACGAACTCGAAGAACTGACGCTCCTGACCCGGGTACTGGCGAGCCTGATTCATGATCGCCTGAGTCATCTCAGCGTCGGTGACTTCGACTTCAGCCTTCTGGCCCAGCTCGGCCAACAACAGGCCTAGACGCACGCGGCGCTCAGCCAGTTTGTTGTGCTCTTCGGTCGGCTCGATCTCATCGTGGTTGTGATCGGTCACCTCGGGGTTTTCTTCATGCCACAGCTGATGCGCGATCTGCTTGGCTTCGGCTTCGACTAGGGTCGGCGGCAGGTCGAACGACACTTTCTCGTCCAGCGCATCAAGCAGCGCGCGCTTCATCACCGCGCGCGACGCACCCGCGTATTCGGCTTCCAGACGCTCGGCAATCTGTGCCTTCAACGCAGCCAGATCCTCAGCGCCAAACTTCTGTGCCAGTTCGTCGTTGATCTCGGCGGCAACAGGTTCTTTCACCTCTTTGACGG
This sequence comes from Ruegeria sp. B32, assembly GCF_025141855.1. NCBI lineage: Bacteria > Pseudomonadati > Pseudomonadota > Alphaproteobacteria > Rhodobacterales > Roseobacteraceae > Ruegeria > Ruegeria sp. B32. The sequence goes on from NZ_CP081106.1 coordinate 2,019,357, forward strand.
TGCAGGTAAACACGGCCTCTTTGCCGGCCAGGTGCTCGGCACCGTATTCCTCGGGGAAGGTAACGGTGACGTCTTTGACTTCCTCAGCCTTCACGCCAGCCAGCTGGTCCTCGAAACCGGGGATGAAACTGTTCGAGCCCAGCACCAACGGGTAATCCTCGGCCGAACCGCCTTCGAAGGCTTCGCCGTCAACCTTGCCGACGAAATCGATGACGACCTGATCGCCTTCCTTCGCCTTTGATCCCTTGCGGCGGGCTTTGAAATCCTGAGCGGTTTCAGCCAGGTTCTGCAGGGCTTCTTCCACGGCCGCGTCGTCCGCCTTGACGACCAGCTTCTCCAGCTCGACCGATTTCAGGTCAACTTCGGGGATTTCCGGCAGGGCTTCATAGGACATTTCGACGTGAACGTCGTCGCCTTCTTTCCAGTCTTCGTTGGTCATCTTGACCTGAGGCTGCAGCGCCGGACGATCACCACTGTCTTCGAAGTGCTTGTTCATAGCACCGTCGATGGTTTCCTGCATTGCTTCGCCCAACAGGCGCTGGCCAAACTGCTTCTTCAGCAGTGCCATGGGAACCTTGCCCTTGCGGAAGCCTTTCATCTCGATTTCCGGCTGAGCTTCGATCAGTTTCTCATTGACCTTCTCGTCCAGCTCGGCGGCGGTGACAACGATGTTGTAGCCGCGTTTCAGACCCTCGTTCAGCGTCTCGGTAACCTGCATTCTGGTAGTCCCCATAGGATTCGGGGCGCGCAAAACGGGCGCGCCGGGCAAATTTGACGCCTTCTATTTGCCTAGCCGCCGAAGGGCAAGGGGCAAGGTGCCAGATTGGCCTTGTTTTGCCACCCTGCCCCACAAAAAACGCCCCGGACAAAGCCGGGGCGCCATGAATTCAAAACAACGTCGGGATCAGAACTTCCAGCGGGCCCCCAGGACCCAAGCTTCGTTCTTGTCAAACGACGTCCCGTCGTTGAAGTCGTGGTTGCGATATTTCAGGTAGGCGTCGGTGTTGATGCTGTCGATGCGCTGCACCACTGCGATACCCCAGGACTCGGTGCTGGAGCCGTCCGTGTTGAAATCGGAACCATCATAGTAGTCGATGCCAATACCGGTCTTGCCCCAGGACACCCAATTATCTTCATAGGCGATCTTAGTGTACCAGAAGTTGGGATCGCTTTCGCCCGACACGTTGTTTCTGGTACCGGCAGCAGCGGTGAAGCTGAAGCCGCTGGGCAGCAGTACCGATGCCGAGCCGATCGTGTCTTCACGGTCGCCCGAACCGTCGTCGAAATCACGCACCGCATAGGCCACGCTTGCCGCGAACTCGACACCACCGGCAAAGGTGTTGTTGTAGTTCAGAGCAACGTCGTAATAGTCGTCGTCATCACTGCTGGACAGGATGTTTTGACCATAGGCGAAGCTGGCCGAAAAGCCGCTGAAATCCGGCGTGTCATATCGCACGCGGCCACGGCGCGCGCCGTCAAAGTTGCTGCTGGAGTCGCCGACGGTGATGTCGCTGAGGGTTCCGTCGGTTCCGCGGTAGAAGAAGCCCGAGTTTTCATCGTTGGTGAACGAATACAGCGCGGTGCCGACATAAGACAGGTCAGTTTCCGCTGCACCGTCAGACGCCATGCTGCCCTGACCGGCCCAGAATTTACCCCAGCCACCTTTCAGCGCAAAATCCACGTGACGAATGTCTTCCCGGGTCCAGCCGCTGAAATCGGTGCCCAACTGGTTCCACTCACTGGAGTTCGGAAGACCCAGCGCGGTTTCAAAGCGGAAGGTGAATTCGTTCTGGCCAAACGGCTGCATCAGGCTCAGGCCGACGCGGCTGTTGGACAGGTCGTTGTCCAGCAGCCGGGTATCGGTCTCTTGGCCGTCGTCAACCGAGATGATTGCCGGGTTGAACTGCCCATACAGCAGAACATAGCCACCGCTGTTGTTCTCGTATTTCAGCTCTGCCGCGGCGGGGATGGCCGTGGTGGCCGCAAGAACAGCGGCGACTGAGGAGAGTTTGATATTCAATGTCATAGCACTCACCATGAAAGGTTCGGGTTTCAGGTACTGCCCAGATGTTCAGTGGAACTGTCCGGTTCCAGAGGCCCCTACGCCATTCAGCTCGATCATTGCAAATCCGCCACAAAGACAAAGTGGCAGCAAAGCAAAATGTCCGTGTTATCAATATTTTAACAACAAACGCATGCAGGCTTCAGACGGCCCGCAAGAGAATTCTGCCATCCGGCCATGCGTTTGGCAAACACTCGCTATGCATTTGCGCAGTCTTGACAGCAAAATCCTGCCGATATTCTAGCCTTGCGCCTTGGGAACACGCAAGAACTTCATATCTGAAGACGTTTGAGCACACCGGGCAGTTGCTCGGGAAGGTCTTCCGCGATCAATCCCGGGCCAAAAGCGCGCGCGCACTCCACGTGAAGCCAGACGGCGGTTTCGGCGGCATTCAGCGGGTGCAATCCACGTGCCAGCAGCCCGGTCAAAAAACCCGCCAACACGTCGCCCGCTCCTGCGGTCGCCAGCCACGGCGCGGCCCGATCATAGTGGGCTGAATGGATCGAGCACCGACCGTCCGGACCCGCAATCACAGTGTCCGGTCCCTTCAAAAGTACCACGCAACCTGCCCTGCCGGCCGCCTCGCGCACGGCATCAACCTTTGAGAAAGCTGGGCCATCCTTGGGGTGCAAGGAAAGCTTGGCCGAGATATCGGGGAACAGACGGGCGAATTCGCCGCCGTGCGGTGTCAGGACGCAGTTTTCATGCAGGATCTTCATCAGTGACGCCGGATCCTCGGCAAATGCCGAAAGAGCATCGGCATCCAGCGCTGTTGGTCTTCCGGACTCCAGCGCCACAGGGACCAGCGATCGTGCCTTGTCCAGGCCCAATCCGGGCCCCAGGCACAGCGCGTTCAGGCGTTGGTCCCGCAATGCAATGGCCAACCCATCCGCGCCTGCGATCTGCTCAATCATGACCGCGGTGACTTGGCTGGCGACTTCCTGCAATGCGGCGGGAGGTACACCCAGCGTGACAAGACCAGCGCCCACGCGCAACGCTCCGCGGGCAGCCAATCGCGGGGCACCTGTTCTACCTGTGTCGCCTGTCAGGATCAGCGCATGACCGTGGCCGTATTTGTGATCGAGAGCCGATTTCCGCAGATCAGGCAGATTTTCGGGGCCCAACAACACGCTCGGCCGTTGATCTGGCGTTTCTTCAACTGACAGAGCCGGCAGACCGATATCGACAACGGACATCCTGCCACAGCACTCTGGTCCCTCGGCCAGATAATGGCCCGGCTTTGCGGTATGAAACGTCACCGTCAGGTTGGCCGAAACGGCGCAGTCTTCGGGGGCAAATCCCTCTGACACCAGACGCCGACCACTGTCCGCACATAGGCCGCTGGGAATGTCCACACAGACGACACGTGGGCAACCACCTTCAGACTGTGACGCTTTCCACTGGCCCAATTTACGCATGGTCCGGGACAGCCCGGCTACCGGTCTCGTCAGCCCGGTTCCGAACAAGGCATCAACCGCCAGAACAGTATCCGAACAGGCCGCTGCGTAGGCATCGAGCGCGTCATCGGACAGCCCATGGCACGAACCCATCGCGCACCAGCGCTCATAATTCGCCCGCGGGTCTGCAGGCAACTTCTCGGGGTCGCCCAACAGGAAGAGGTCCACGACCCACCCCCACTCTTTCAGAATGCGCGCAACTACAAAACCGTCGCCGCCATTGTTGCCCGGCCCGCAGAACACAACGGCCCGGCCGGACCCGGCCGCGAGGTCAGGCCAGGTTTCAAAGACGGCCTCGACCACACCGCGACCTGCGCGCTCCATCAGTTCCAGGCCGGTGACAAGGCCGGATTCGATTGCGGCGCGTTCAGCCGCCCTCATCTGGGACGAACTCAACAGTTTTGGCATCCGAAACCCTCGCGCGATTCAAATCTGATTACTTTTTGTGCAACTTGCCTAATAATTGGCCCACCGCCCAGAATCCCTTCACCAGCAGACGGTCAATTCGGCAATCGCATTGCCGCCCGATCTTAGACGTGATCACTGCCATTCTGACAACCATGCGAGGTGAGCCCGGATGAAAAAGATCGAAGCGATCATCAAGCCGTTCAAATTGGACGAAGTGAAAGAGGCCCTGCAGGACGTTGGCGTCCAAGGCCTCAGCGTGATCGAAGTCAAGGGCTTCGGACGCCAGAAAGGACACACCGAACTGTACCGCGGCGCGGAATATGTGGTGGACTTTCTGCCCAAGGTCAAAGTCGAGGTCGTTTTGGATGCCGATCAGGTCGATGCGGCTATCGAAGCCATCGTGTCGGCCGCCAAGACCGACAAGATCGGGGACGGCAAGATCTTTGTCTCTTCCGTTGAACAAGCCATTCGCATCCGGACCGGTGAGACCGGCTCGGACGCGCTGTAAAACCAATTCTGCAATCTAGAGGAACATAGTAATGAGCAAGGACGCAGTTCTTCAGCTGATCAAAGACGAGGGTGCCGAATATGTCGACATCCGCTTCACCGATCCGCGTGGCAAGCTTCAGCACGTGACCGTCATGGCCGACCAGGTCGACGAAGACTTCCTTGAGGAAGGCTTCATGTTCGACGGTTCGTCCATCGCCGGCTGGAAGTCGATCGAAGCATCGGACATGAAACTGATGCCCGATACCCAAAGCGCGTATGTCGATCCCTTCTATGCGGAAAAGACAATCTGCCTGCACTGCTCGGTCGTGGAACCCGATACCGGCGAAGCCTATGAGCGTGACCCGCGCGGCACCGCGCAGAAGGCCGAAGCCTACCTGAAGTCGTCGGGCGTTGGCGACGTGGCTTACATGGGCCCCGAGGCCGAGTTCTTCCTGTTCGACGACGTGCGTTTCTCGAACAGCATCAACAAGGTGTCCTACGAAGTTGATGCAACCGATGCATCCTGGAACACCGACACCGAATACGAGATGGGCAACATGGGCCATCGTCCGGGCGTCAAGGGTGGCTACTTCCCGGTCAACCCGATCGACGAAGCCCAGGATCTGCGTTCGGAAATGCTGTCGACCATGAAGCGTCTGGGCATGAAGGTCGACAAGCACCACCACGAAGTGGCCTCGTGCCAGCACGAACTGGGCCTGATCTTCGACAGCCTGACCAAGCAGGCGGACGAGCTGCAGAAATACAAGTACGTCATCCACAACGTCGCACACGCCTACGGCAAATCGGCCACTTTCATGCCGAAACCGATCGCGGGTGACAACGGCACCGGCATGCACGTCAACATGTCGATCTGGAAGGACGGCAAGCCGCTGTTTGCAGGCGACAAATATGCCGACCTTTCAGACGAAGCCCTGTGGTTCATCGGCGGCATCCTCAAGCACGCCAAGACCCTGAACGCCTTCACCAACCCGTCGACCAACAGCTACAAGCGCCTGATCCCGGGCTTTGAAGCGCCCGTTCTGCGCGCCTACTCGGCTCGTAACCGTTCGGGTTGCGTCCGTATCCCGTGGACTGAATCGCCGAAAGCCAAGCGCGTCGAGGCCCGTTTCCCCGATCCGTCGGCAAACCCCTACCTGGCGTTTGCGGCACTGCTGATGGCCGGCCTGGACGGCATCAAGAACAAGATCGATCCGGGCGAAGCCATGGACAAGAACCTGTACGATCTGCCCGCCGAAGAACTGGCCGGTATCCCGACCGTCTGCGGCAGCCTGCGCGAGGCGCTGGAATGCCTGGCGGCCGATCACGACTTCCTGCTGCAGGGCGACGTGTTCACCAAAGACCAGATCGACGGCTACATCGCACTGAAGATGGAAGAGGTCGAAACCTACGAGCACACGCCGCACCCGGTCGAATACGGCATGTACTACAGCTGCTGACCCCGGTCGGAAGTCCAATGAAAAGACCTTGGGGGCGTCCTGTTGGGCGCCCCTTTTCAGTGCTGCAGGGTCCCCATATTTCCCTTTGTGACAGGCGCCTTTGCCGCTAGGCTGAAGATCAATTCAATTATCAGGATTATTCATGCGCCTTCTCGCCCTGACCCTCTCTGCTGCACTTCTTGTTTCAGGCGCTGCGGCGCAGACGATCGACCGGATCAAAGAAACCCGCGAAATCCGATTTGGGTTTCGGACAGATGCCGCCCCGCTTTCTTACATCAACGACCAGGAGCGACCCGACGGGTTGTCCGTGATGGTCTGCGATCAGGTTGCCCGAGCCATCGCCAGCCGACTGGGTGCGGATGACCTCACCGCACAGTTAATTCCGGTGCAGTCGGATACACGCTTTGACATGGTCGCCTCTGGCCAGATCGACCTGTTGTGCGGCGCGGCGACAATCACACTGTCGCGGCGGGAAACCGTCGATTTTTCGATCCCGATCTTCGTGGACGGAACATCCGTTTTGCTGCCGATAGATGCGGAAACCACGATGGCATCGCTTTCCGGCAAGAAAGTCGGCATGCGCAGCAGCACGACCACCGAAGAAGCCGTGTTCAACTCGTTCGGATCAGCGGGGATCGAGGCAAAGCTCGTTCGGTTCGCCTCACATCCCGACGGGATCAAGGCTTTGAGGGACGGAGAGATCGACGCCTATTTCGCCGACCAATCCATCCTTTTGGTGAATTATCTGGCAGCCGGATTGAAGGACGACTTCAAAATCTCGCAAGAGATTCTGACGATTGAAAAGCAAGGCCTGGCCCTTGCGCGCGGCGATGATGACTTTCGCCTGATGGTCGACGAGATCCTGTCGCAGATGTATGCCCAAGGCACGATGGAAGAGATCTTTCGCGCTGCACTGCCCGGGATTGAACCCAGCGAAGCCCTGAAAGCCCTGTACGTTATCGCACCCACCCTGCCCTGATTTTCAGGAGGTCCCCATGCGCCTTACGGTCCTGTCCGTTTTCATTGCACTGAGTGCACCCATGGCGGCGCAGTCCGCTCCCTGCGGGAACACAGGCGCTGGTTTTGAAGCCTGGAAGGCCGATTTTGCCAAGCAGGCGCGCAAAGCCGGAGTAAAGAAAAAAGGACTTCAGGCTCTGGCGCAAACCCAATACGCCACGCGAACCATCGCCGCGGATCGGGGGCAGAAAAGCTTCAAATATTCCCTCGACAAGTTCATGAAGGTCCGAGGGGCGGATACGATCGTGGCCCAGGGGCGCAAGCGAAAGGCCCGAAACCCGGAATTCTACGCGGCGCTGGAGCGTCAGTACGGTGTACCGGCCGGCGTTCTGATTGCCATTCACGGCATGGAAACCGGGTTCGGAAACTTCATGGGCGACAGCCAGGTTGTTTCCGCAATCACAACACTGGCCTACGATTGTCGCCGGTCCGACTTCTTTGTTCCCCATGCCATCGGAGCGCTGAAACTGGTCGATCAGGGGGCGATCACGGTGGCAACAAAAGGGGCAAAACATGGCGAGTTGGGCCACACCCAGTTTCTGCCCGGCAATGCTCTGACCTATGGCGTGGACGCCACGGGTGACGGGCGCGTGGACTTCTACAACATGACGGATGCGTTGGCCTCAACCGCAAATTTTCTTCGGCAGAAAGGGTGGAAACCCGGCCGCGGCTATCAACCCGGCGAACCGAATTTTGCGGTGATCCAGCAATGGAACGCCGCATCGGTTTACCAAAAATCAATTGCGATCATGGCCGCTCGAATCGACAACTGAGGCTTTGTCAGCAACCTGACCGCCGCACTCAATTCCGCCACATTGCTGCCACAGTGTCGGGCGGAAAGCTCTAATTTCTTGGTTTCCAAAGCGTAATCAATCGTCGCAAAAATTCATTTTTTTGCAATATGGTCAAAATTTGACCCTCATCACCAACTAGAGTGTTGGTTCAGTATTCGTACGGCAGAGGGCAAGACTGTGACCACGAAGCACAGATACCACGGTGGCCTGCAATTCAACGGCGACACGAACGGCGCGTTGGAGCGGTTCGGCCATATTGTGGTGGCAACTCTTGAGGACTACGGGCATCTTGTGGAACGCAAGACCCTGCTGAGCCAGACCGAGGCAACCATCGTGTCCAGCCAGTACCTGGTCCGTTTGACCCTCGAGTCCGAACCCCGGGAGACCAGCGACCGCTATGGGCGTCTGGACCGTACGGTTGGTCTGAAGACCATGGTGCGCCCATCGGCGGCACGACCGCGCAACCGATTGGTGATTTCGGTCTCGCCTGTTTCCGGCCTGGTGGATGACACCGAGATTTCCGAGTTGATGCTTGTCGTCATGCTGTATCGGATGGTCGACATCTGCTCGACGCAACGTGTGGAATGGCTGTCGCCGAAAACCGTTTTGACGATCGAACAGTTCATGGGCGCGTTTGACTCGTTGATGCCACGCAAGCAGCGGAACCGCCGCGAAGCGTTCGAGGCGGTCAGCGGACCCTTCGCGGGCCTTGAGCCCGCTGCAACTGATGACCATGAAGCCGTCAAATCACCGGCAAAGCCGCCGCGCCCGATTCAACTGACCGATGAGCAATTGCTCAGCATCGCCTTCCGTTCCGACGAGGCCGACGCACCCGCTTCCGATGCAACGGCCGCGACGGATGGCGATGAAGACCGGCCCAGTGACGCGTTGCGATTGACCAGCTGGGCCCTGACCGGTGCCGTGGCCAGCCTGTCGGCGCCGATCGCTCTGTCGATGGCCGCTGTGAACCTCATCCGGGGCGAAGACTTTCGCCTGAACACTCAGGTCCTGGCCTATACGGTCGCCATCGTGTCGCTGAACTCAAGTGGTGCCTTTGCCGATGTCGCCAATGCGATCGGACTGTAACTGAATTACCAGAAGACCCTCCTTGGAGGCCCCGCCATCAGGCGGGGTTTTCCATTTCTGGCAGGTGCTCGACCGGCACGACATAGGTGTGGATCGAGAACACCACGGCCCGTGTCTCGGGCAACCGCAAAAGCGTTTGCCGCTCGCTGCGCAGATACCGGGTGGTACCACGGTCACGGATCTCGCGCGGGGCGCTGGCGCTGCGGGGCTGGTGCAACTCGGGGTCGTCATACCACAGCGCGTTGAACCGCCACAAAGGCCGGCCGACCTGAATCCCGTCGAACAGGCGCTGTACCCGGCGCGCGATGTTGAGATCGTAGCTGTCGACCGGCTCGTGAATGTCGATCAGTGGTCGCATGAATTTCTCGGACAGACGCCAGCTGGCGGGAAAGCACAGGATGGCCCCGGTCAGCACATGCTCGTCGCCCTGTTTCTGCAGGATGCAGAAATCCTCCTGCGCCAGCAGGCAAAGCGTATCCAAAGGATTGTCCCGGTCAATCGGCACGGCGGCCCCATCCGGGCGCTGCGCGGTGTCGGCCGCCTCGGGATAGGCCTGCGCCAAGACCAGATCCAGCAGTTCGACAGCCGCCGGGTGGGCCTGCGCGTCCAGCGCCAGCACGTCGTCCCGGCGGGTTTCCAGCAGATGTTGACGGTGTCCCATCTGCGCGGCGAAGGCATCATCGCGATGCAGCCAGTCCTCCATCGTGGTCGGCGCGATCCCCGGCGGCGGTCGCTGTTGGGTCGGATCGTAGGGTAGAGTCTGTTGCACAATGACTGTCATGGCTTTGGGTTAGCACTCGAAACAGGCCTTGTCGGTCAAAAAGCGACTGGCAAATCGTCGCAATTCACCCAGACGGGGCCGCCCTGCCCCGTCAGGCTGAACCGGCATGCAGGGAGGCGCGCCGTGAACCACCACTATCGAGATACCCGCAAGATCGACCCAAGCCGCGGCGCGACGCTGGGCGACGGCACGCCGAACGACAATGACCGGATCGAGATCGGCCCCACCCAACTTGCATTCAGCGAATGGGCCGCCGCCGGGTTGCAACTGCCCAACCTGAACCGCATGCGCGACTATCGCTGGAAGCGGCTGACCCAGGCGATCGTCGACCGGGGCTATGGCGGGCTGCTGATGTTCGACCCGCTCAACATCCGCTATGCGACCGACAGCACAAACATGCAGCTTTGGAACACCCACAACCCGTTCCGTGCGGTGCTGCTGTGCGCCGATGGCTACATGGTGATCTGGGACTACAAGAACTCGCCCTTCCTGTCCAAATTCAACCCTCTGGTACGCGAGCAGCGCTCGGGCGCGGACCTGTTCTATTTCGACCGGGGCGACAAGGTGGACGTGCAGGCGGACGTGTTCGCCAACGAGGTGCGCGTGCTGATGCAGGATCACGCCCCCGGCCACACCCGTTTGGCGGTGGACAAGATCATGCTGCACGGCCTCCGCGCGCTCGAGGCGCAGGGTTTCGAGATCATGGAAGGCGAAGAGGTCACCGAAAAGACCCGCGCCATCAAGGGCCCTGACGAGATCCTGGCCATGCGCTGCGCCAGCCACGCCTGCGAAACCGCCGTGGCTGAGATGGAGAAGTTCGCCCGGGCCAATGTTGGTGACGGCAAGACCTCCGAAGATGACATCTGGGCCGTTTTGCACGCCGAGAACATCAAGCGCGGCGGCGAGTGGATCGAAACCCGCCTGCTGGCCTCAGGCCAGCGTACCAACCCGTGGTTTCAGGAATGCGGGCCGCGGATTACTCAGAAGAACGAGATCATCGCCTTTGATACCGATCTGATCGGCAGCTACGGCATTTGCGTCGACATCTCGCGCACCTGGTGGATCGGGGATGAAAAACCCCGCCCCGACATGATCTATGCCATGCAGCACGCGCACGAGCACATCATGACCAACATGGAGATGCTGAAGCCCGGCGTGATGATCCCCGACCTGACCGCCAACTGCCACAGGCTGGACGACAAGTTCCAAACACAGAAGTACGGCTGCCTGATGCATGGCGTGGGCCTGTGTGATGAATGGCCGTTGGTGGCCTATCCCGACAAGGCAGTGCCAGGCTCATATGATTATCCGCTGGAACCCGGTATGGTGCTGTGCGTCGAGGCCGCCGTGGGCGAAGTGGGCGCCGACTTCTCGATCAAGCTTGAAGATCAGGTTCTGATCACCGAAGACGGCTATGAAAACCTGACCCGCTACCCGTTCGATTCCGCTCTTATGGGGCTCGACTAGGTCTCAATCCCTCCAGTGAGAGCGACGTACATTTCCTTGCCAGTCCTCAAGCACCGGCTCTGCCGATGCGCCCGGCGAAAACGTGTCTTGGGGCCAGTGCAGTCCGGCGGCAAATCCGATGGCCGTGGCCAGAAAGACGGCAACCGCCGTACCGACCTGTGCAACTTCGAAATGCGCCACGTTTGTCGAATGTGTCATCTCCGCGCTCCTTGATCCTTTGTTTCGGTTAGGCCGAACATGGGAGCTTCTGAGTCATTATTAAAACGAATTGTTGTTCGCTTAGACTTCACAGATTGTGATCAACGCCCTGACAAAGGGCGCCTCACGATCACCGCCTGCGCCCTCACCTTCCCGTGACGGTCCTGTCACAAGGGTTGAGACTGCACTGCCTTATTCACAGTATTGCGCTTAGCATCACAGCCTGAGGACCCTACATGCCCACAGAACGCGTCACATTTTCCGGTCACGATGGTGGCAAGCTGGCTGCTCGGCTGGATCTCCCCGATGGGCCGGTGCTGGCAACTGCGTTGTTTGCGCATTGCTTTACCTGCTCCAAGGACATTCCCGCGGCCCGGCGCATCAGCGCGCGGCTTGCAGCGATGGGATTTGCCGTTCTACGGTTCGACTTCACCGGGCTGGGCCATTCCGAAGGCGAGTTCGCCAACACGACTTTCACTTCGAACGTTGAGGATCTGATCGCCGCTGCGCAGTTTCTTGCGGGTCGGAACATGGCGCCTGACCTGCTTGTCGGGCATTCTTTGGGCGGGGCCGCGGTCTTACGGGCGCGGGCCGGTATACCCTCGGTAAAGGCGGTGGTCACGATCGGCGCCCCGGCCGATCCCGGCCATGTGGCTCATCACTTTGAAGACGCACGGGGCCAGATCGAACAGGATGGCAGCGCCGAAGTTCTGCTGGGTGGGCGCCCCATCCGTATCGGCCGAGAGTTTGTGCGCGACATCTCTGAATCCGAACTGACGCCCTCGATTGCCGAGTTGAAGGCCGCGCTGCTGATTCTGCATGCGCCGCGCGACGAAACAGTCAGCATCGACAATGCCAGCACGATCTTTCTGACCGCCAAGCACCCCAAAAGCTTTGTCACGCTGGACGACGCAGACCACCTGATCACCCGTCCGAAGGATGCAGAATACGCCGCCGACGTCATCGCGGCCTGGGTATCGCGCTATGTCCCGCTGTCGCCGCCCGCCCCGCCGCCGGGCGCGCCCGAAGGCGTGGTGCGCGTGACCGAAGTGGACCCGGGCGGTTTTCTTCAGGACATTCAATCAGGTCCAAGCCATCATGCCGTGGCGGATGAGCCGGCCTCTTACGGCGGGACCGATCGCGGCATGTCGCCTTATGGCTTCGTTTCTGCCGGGCTTGGGGCGTGCACTTCGATGACCATCCGTATGTATGCGCGACGCAAGCAATGGCCCCTGACCGGGATCAGCGTGGATGTCTGTCACAACAAGGTGCACGCGCAGGACGCGGGGTTGGCGGGGGATGGAAAGGTCGACCAGTTCCGCCGCAAGATCCGACTGGACGGACCGCTGGACAATGACCAGCGGACCAAGCTTCTTGAGATTGCCGACAAATGCCCGGTGCACCGCACGCTTGAAAATTCGGCGCATATCACCACCGAACTGCTGCCGCCGGAACCTGTTGCGGCTCCGGCGTGAACCGATATCCGGTCCGGATGGCCTATCGCCGAGGCGCAGGCCTGTGGATCGGGGGCCGTGCCGCTGGTGGGCGGGCCACGGGCGGTCGAGGACGCGCCGGCGGCTTGGCGATCGGAGGTTTGGGCCGCGCAGGCGGTTTCGCAATTGGCGGCTTGGGTTTGGGCGGCGGTTTTCCACCCGGCGGTTTACCCGGCGGCGGTGGGCGGTCCACGTCAATGTCGACATTCACGTTGCGGTAATAGTCGTTCCACAGCATCGAGTCATAGAACGGGTCATATCCGTATCCTACACCGACCGTGACGCCTTCACAGCCCGAGAGGGTGAATCCCCCGGCCCCAAGCCCCAGAACGATGACGGATCGCTTCAAAAAGGTTCCTGCCATTTTCACGCCCTCACTGCACTGACCGGAATGACGCGAAGATGGCATTCAGATCCTCGACATAGCCAGGATCTGCACCGTCGCGCAGGATGGTCACCACAACCGCAACACGGTTGCGCGGCAGGTCGATCACCGTCGCGGTGAAGTTGATCCCGCGCCCTTCACGGGTGCCGGTGCCGCGAATGACCCGGGCCGGCAGACCGCCGATGCGCATGTTCGCATCACTTGTCACCTCTGGGTTTTTGACCAGAAACTTGTCGACATCCTGCAAGTAACGGACCCCGTCCTCGATGCTGGCAACGCCGAACGGCGAAACGAATCCGATCCAGACCGAGTCATCTGTGACCGGGCGCGCAGCCATCACCCGGCTTACGGACCGGGTATCGCCCAGTTGTGTATCCTCAAGATCGCGTGGGCCGCCCGTGCGCAGCATCCAGAAATCCGGGACATCGAACTGAAACAGCGCACGCCCCCCTTCGGTGTAGGTGACCGGCGTGTCGCTCAGCCCCGCACCCGCCATCCCGACCCAAAAAGCCGCGCCGATGGCAAAAAGGTTTCTCTTAAACAAGCTGATATCTCTATTTGTTGGTGTCATCGTCCCGAGGATGAGCGATGCAACCCGCGCTTGTCCAGTTTTTAAAGAGTTTTGCTCAGGGGCCCGCCTGACCTGTATTGCCGCCTAGTCTGCATATACGCCGACTGTCGCATCGCCGGCCTCTCCCACAAATCGGATCCGCGTACCGTCCGACTGGACATCGTAACAGGTCCAAAAGTCAGACGGTGGCCAGATCGAACAATATCTGTCATCCCGCACGGCCCAGCGCCCCGAGCTAGGTCGACCCGAGAAATACTGCGTAGCCATAGACGGCTCGAAGACCTGTGTGGCCCCGTTGTCATAAGCCAGCGTCCGGCCTGACAGAGCGTCAAGAATCTGCGCGCCCGTCAGCGGTCGGAACGTGTCGGCCGCCAGAATTCCGGGCCAAACCAACAAAATCAGGGCAAACCGTCTCATCCCGCGTCTCCTGCCTTGTCCCAACGGTCTGGCGAGTCTATCACCCGCGCCAACACCCATTGCCAACCGAAAAAGGTGCCGCCGCCCATGATTCCTCGCTATTCCCGCCCCGAAATGGTCGCCGTCTGGTCGCCCGAGACCAAGTTCCGCATCTGGTACGAGATCGAGGCCCATGCCTGCGACGCGATGGCCGATCTGGGCGTCATCCCGCGCGAAAACGCCGAGGCCGTTTGGAAAGCCAAGGACGTGGAATTCGACGTGGCCCGCATCGACGAGATCGAGGCCGTCACCAAGCATGACGTCATCGCCTTCCTGACCCATCTGGCCGAGCATGTCGGCAGCGATGAGGCCCGTTTCGTCCACCAGGGCATGACCAGCTCGGACGTGCTGGATACCTGCTTCAACGTGCAACTGACCCGCGCCGCCGACATCCTGATCGCCGATCTCGAAGGCCTGCTGGCCGCGCTCAAGCGCCGCGCTTACGAGCACAAGGACACTGTCCGCATCGGCCGCAGTCACGGCATTCATGCCGAACCCACCACCATGGGCCTGACCTTCGCGCGCTTCTACGCCGAGATGGACCGCAACCTGTCGCGGATGCGCGACGCCCGCGCCGAGATCGCCACCGGCGCCATCAGCGGCGCGGTCGGCACCTTCGCGAATATCGACCCGCGCGTCGAAGAGCATGTCTGCGAAAAACTGGGCCTGGTGCCCGAGCCGATCAGCACGCAGGTCATCCCGCGCGACCGCCACGCAGCCTTCTTTGCCACGCTGGGCGTGATCGCCAGCAGCATCGAGAACATCGCCATCGAAATCCGCCACATGCAGCGCACCGAGGTTCTGGAGGCCGAGGAGTTCTTTTCCAAAGGCCAAAAGGGCTCGTCGGCGATGCCGCACAAACGCAACCCGGTGCTGACCGAGAACCTGACCGGCCTGGCCCGGTTGGTGCGCATGACCGTGATCCCGGCGATGGAGAACGTGGCCCTGTGGCACGAGCGCGACATCAGCCACAGCTCGGTCGAGCGCAACATCGGCCCCGACGCCACCGTGACCCTGGATTTCGCCCTGTCGCGCCTGACCGGGGTGATCGACAAGCTGGTGGTTTATCCGGACAACATGCTGGCCAACATGAACAAGTTCCGCGGTCTGGTCATGAGCCAACGCGTGCTGCTGGCCCTGACTCAGGCCGGCGTCAGCCGCGAGGACGCCTATCGCCTGGTGCAGCGCAACGCGATGAAGGTCTGGGAAGAAGGCAAGGACTTCAAAACCGAACTGCTGGCCGACCCGGATGTGACCGCAGCGCTGAGCAAGGAAGAGATCGAAGAAAAATTCGACCTTGGTTATCACACCAAACATGTCGACACGATCTTCGAGCGGGTGTTCGGCGAGTAACCCTCGACGCAGGAACGGCTTTTGCCGGGGCCCGGGTCGCGCTGCGCGATCCGGGCCCCTGTCTTTTGCGGAAACGTCCGAAATCGGCTATGCTGAATGGGCAATTTTCGTTCAAGGAGAGCCCATCATGATCCGCACGACACTCTGCGCACTGGCCCTTGCCCTGTCCGCCTCGTCCGCATTCGCCTGCCAAGGCCACAGCAAGCAATCGCAATCCTGTGCGCCTGGTACGACTTGGGATTCGGCCTCGGAACGCTGCGTGAAAAACGCCAGCAGCTGAATTCTTGTCCTACTTGTGAATAAAAGCGAGCCATTGGCTGTTAGCTTTTTTGAAGAACGCACTATGCTTCTTGCGAGCAGCCCTTGGAACGGAGTAGGACAATGCGCCTTTTGATGGCCACGGCACTAGCCCTTCAGACCTTTGCCTTTGCCCCCGCGGTCAGTGCCGCCGGCGGTGACAGCAGCCCCCCAAAACCGACGAATACCACCAAGAAATGCCTGTTCGGCCGCGTCTATGACGAAGCAGCCGGCCGTTGCGTCAAGCCGAACAAGACCAATTTCAGCGAAGAGCAATTGTATCAGGCCGTGCGCGAGCTTGCTTATGACGGCCAGTTCGAAAATGCGCAGAACGTGTTGCGGGTCATGGATCAAGACGATGATCGCGTTTTGACGTATTGGGGTTTCACCTACCGCAAAATGGGCGAAGCCGAGCTGGCCGAAACCTATTACCAACGCGCAATCGAATCCAATCCTGACAACATCCTGGCCCGCAGCTATATGGGCCAAGGATATGTCACCGAAGGGAAAACCGAACTGGCCATCGCGCAATGGCGCGAGATCAAGTCACGCGGAGGAGAAGGCACCTGGGCCGAAGCGTCTCTGCGCGAAGCGATCCGCACGGGGCTGACTTACAGCTACTAGGTTCAGTCTTTCTTTACTCGACTCTCGCTAATCTGCCTGCGGAACAAAAATTGACACCGCAGGCAGATGCAAGATTCACATGCTTTGGTACAGACCGCGCCGGGCAATTCTGCTCCGGCCGAGAAACAGACGGATGACGCCCCTCGCGTCGTACCTCGCCAACTCACGCCCGGCCAGAAGGCCGCCATCATCGTACGCCTGCTGTTGAACGAGGGGGCCGATCTTCCGTTGGAGGAGTTGCCCGACGAACTGCAGGAACGGCTGACCCTCCATCTGGGCCGGATGGGGCTGGTTGACCGTGTAACCCTCGCTGCGGTTGCGCAAGAATTCACAGATGCGCTGGACAGCGTCGGACTTGCCTTTCCGCACGGCTTGGCCGGGGCGCTGGACGCGGTAAATGGCAAGATTGCCCCGGCGACCGCTGCCCGGCTGCGCAAAGTCGCGGGTGTGCGCCAGGTCGGCGATCCATGGCTGCGACTGCGTGACACCCCTGCAGAAGACCTCGCGCGTATGGCTCAGGCCGAAAGCACCGAAGTTGCAGCCGTCATGCTATCCAAGCTTGATACGGCGAAGGCAGCACAGTTGTTGGCGCAATTGCCCGGGCCGGTGGCCAGACGGATAACCTATGCCGTGTCAAAAACCGCCAACGTGACGCCCGAGGCGGTGGAGCGGATCGGCTGGTCCCTGGCCGCGCAACTCGATCAACGCCCGGTTCCGGCCTTCACCGATTCACCCGACACGCGCGTCGGGGCGATCTTGAACCAATCCCCCCCATCCACGCGTGACGGGCTGCTGGACGCGCTCGATGAGGAGGACTCTGAGTTCGCCAGCGCTGTTCGCAAGTCCATTTTCACCTTTGCGCACATCGCCACGCGTATCGCTGCACGGGATGTGCCTGCCATCCTGCGCGAAGTCGATCAGCCGGTTTTGATAACTGCTCTGGCTGGCGCAAGAACCGAGGATGACAGGGCCTCGGTTGACTATCTTCTGTCCAACATATCCGCACGGATGGCCGACAACCTGCGCGAAGAAATTGCTGAACGCGGCAAGGTCAAGCAGGCCGAAGCAGAGGAGGCCATGACCCAGATTGTCGGTGCGATCCGCACACTCGTGGACGCCGGCACAATTGCCCTTGTCGAAGCCGATGCCGACGGCAACGACGACTAAGGGCTGCCTGCCGCTGGCTCGGATGCCGTAGAACCAGGGATCGGGACAATGCTTGTGGTTGTTGCGCGCCGGCTGTATGTCTGAATCCGCAATTCACAACACCCGGTGAGATCCCCCGATGCCCGTCGAAAAGTCGGAACTGAGCCGCTTTGAGCTTGGTCAATACTATGTCGCCAACCTGTTCCTGAAAGGCATGATCGGCGCAATGCGTCTTTTGTCCTATGAACGGCGCGTTTCGACGATGGGGGCGATCGTGCGCGGGTTGGCCCCGGCGGTCGGGTTCACCAAACGTGTGCGAAGCAACCTGAAACTGACCTGCCCTGACCTGCCTGAAACCGAAGTCAAACGCATTTGCCGTGCAGTGCCCGACAACGCGGGCCGCGCGATCATGGAACACTTCTCGCCCGAGGATTTCACCGAACGGCAGAAGAACGCAAAAGTATCAGGTTCAGGAATCGACGCCTTTGAACAAGCGGTGGCCAACGGGCGGCCGGTGATGATGATCACCGCACATTTCGGCCACTACCTTGCTGCGCGGATCGCATTGCAGGCGCGCAGCGGCAAGCCGATTGGTTGCCTGTACCGCCGCATGGCCAATCCGTATTTCAACGAGATGTATGTCGACGCCTTCCACAAAACCGGCGAGCCGATGTTCGAACAAGGTCGGCGCGGCATGGTGGAAATGGTTCGGTCCCTCAAAAAGGGCGGCATCATCGCCATCGTATCGGACCTGCACGCCCATGGCGGTGAAGAATTGACGTTTTTTGGCAAACCCGCAGTCACGTCGGTTTTGAACGCGGAATTGGCGATGAAATACGATGCCGTTCTCATTCCTTGTTACGCGGTGCGCCAAGCCAACGGTATCGATTTCGAGATCGTTCTGCATGATCCGGTGCCGCATACGGACCCCAAGACCATGACCCAATTCATCAACGATGACCTCGAAGGCATGGTGCGGAAACACATGGGCCAATGGTTCTGGATTCACCGGCGGTGGAAAGCCTGGAATGGGCTGGGTGTGCAGCCTCAGGACATGCCCTGAGCCGCCCTCTACTTCACCCTTGTTGAGGCGATGATCGGGCCACTGCCGGTGCCCTGAATCAGAACCACCGCGGGCAGGTCCGAAGACAGTTCGATCTGAAAATCCTGTTCAGCCGACCCGTTCCATCGGCCCGCTTCGTGCCATTCCTCAACGACATTCGCGTAGTCCAGATCGTGTCCGGCCAGCTCGCCCCGTCGAATCGACGCGTGGCGCAGGGGCGTGTATTGCACGACCACGACGTCATAGTTTTTCGCGTCGACGAGGTCGACCGGGGCAACGCGGACCGTAACCGTGTTCCCGGACCTCTGCGCCGAAACCGACGCGGTGGGCGCAGCGGTCAAATGCGCGTCGATCAATCGGTTCAAATCGCGGGTTTTGGCACCGACGACATCCTGCTGTCCATTGATCACCATCTGAGGGGTATAGATCATCGAACGTCCGCCGCGCCGCGCATACGCTCGTTGACGGTCCGTATGCGCCGGATCGGCATACTCGTCCTTCCAACCGATGTAGTCCCAATAGTCCACGTGCAGCGCCAAGCCGATCACGTCGTCGCGCTTGGCGAGATCGTGCATGATCGCATCTGCCGGCGGGCAGGACGAACACCCCTGCGAGGTAAACAATTCGACCACCACCGGGCTGTCCGCCCAGGCCGAAGACGCCGACAGGAATACGGTCGCAAGAACTGTGGTCAGGGCTGATCTTTTCATTTCACTCTCTGTTTGAGGAGCCTGCAAGCACCGGTGTACTCCGCCACCGGATCAAGCGCCAATCAAGGTTTCTTGAGACAGGTTTCGGCGGCAATCCGCAAAAATGTGTGCAATGGTATACAAAAATTGCCGCACCCGCCCTGTTGGACCTTGAACCGCAGGCCATGGTGATGCAGATACCGCTCAGCGAATCCCAATTCCACGTCATTTGAGAGGGAGGCCACAGATGCCCATCAAAGTCGGACAGGATACCGCCAAGACACGCCGCAGCCTGAGCGTGAATGGCAAGTCCATCTCATATTACTCGATCCCCGCCGCGCAAGAGGCCGGCCTGGGCGATTTCTCCAAGCTTCCCGCCGCGCTGAAAGTGGTGCTGGAAAACATGCTGCGGTTCGAGGACGGCGGTTTTTCGGTCTCGGTCGATGACATCAAGGCCTTTGCCGAATGGGGTGCCAACAACGGGAAGAACCCGCGCGAGATCGCTTACCGCCCAGCCCGCGTGCTGATGCAGGACTTCACCGGCGTTCCGGCCGTTGTCGACCTGGCCGCGATGCGCGACGGCATCAAGGCGCTGGGTGGCGACGCCCAGAAGATCAACCCGCTGAACCCCGTCGATCTGGTCATCGACCACTCGGTCATGATCGATGAATTCGGCAACCCGCGCGCCTTCCAGATGAACGTGGACCGCGAATATGAGCGCAACATGGAGCGCTACCAGTTTCTAAAATGGGGCCAGAGCGCGTTCAACAACTTCCGCGTCGTGCCGCCGGGCACCGGCATCTGCCACCAGGTGAACCTGGAATACCTGGCCCAGACCGTCTGGACCGACACCGACCAGAACGGTGAAGAAGTCGCATATCCCGACACGCTGGTCGGCACCGACAGCCACACCACAATGGTCAACGGCATGGCCGTTCTGGGCTGGGGCGTCGGCGGGATCGAGGCCGAAGCCGCGATGCTGGGTCAGCCGATCTCGATGCTGATCCCCGAAGTGATCGGGTTCGAACTGACCGGCGAGATGGTCGAAGGCACCACCGGCACCGACCTGGTTCTGAAGGTCGTGGAGATGCTGCGCGCCAAGGGCGTGGTGGGCAAGTTCGTTGAATTCTACGGCGAAGGCCTGGACCGTCTGCCGCTGGCCGACCGTGCAACCATCGCCAACATGGCGCCCGAATACGGCGCGACCTGCGGCTTCTTCCCGATCGACAACGAAACCCTGCGCTACCTGCGCAACACTGGCCGTGACGAGGACCGCATCGCGCTGGTCGAAGCCTACGCCAAGGAAAACGGTTTCTGGCGCGACGAGAACTATGCCCCGGTCTACACCGACACCCTGACGCTGGACATGAGCACCATCGTTCCGGCGATCTCGGGTCCCAAGCGTCCGCAGGACTATGTGCCCCTGACCAACGCCAAGGCTGCCTTCCGCCAGGAAATGGAAAACACTTTCAAGCGCCCGATGGGCAAGGAAGTGCCGGTCAAAGGCGAAGACTACACCATGGAATCGGGCAAGGTCGTGATCGCTTCGATCACGTCGTGCACCAACACTTCGAACCCCTATGTGATGATCGGTGCGGGCCTTGTCGCACGCAAGGCGGCGGCTTTGGGCCTGAACCGCCAACCGTGGGTCAAAACCTCTCTGGCCCCGGGATCGCAGGTCGTATCCGCATATCTTGAGGCCGCTGGCCTGCAGGAAGATCTGGACAAGATCGGCTTCAACCTCGTTGGTTATGGCTGCACCACCTGCATCGGCAACTCGGGCCCGATCCAGAAAGAGATCTCGGAAGCCATCGCCGAGGGCGACCTTGTGGCGACCTCGGTCCTGTCGGGCAACCGCAACTTCGAAGGCCGGATCTCGCCCGACGTGCGCGCCAACTACCTGGCTTCGCCGCCGCTGGTGGTTGTCTATGCGCTGGCCGGCACGCTGGACATCGACCTGACCTCGGAACCGATCGGTCAGGACAAGGACGGCAACGACGTCTACATGAAAGACATCTGGCCGACCCAGAAAGAGATCGCCGAACTGGTCGAGGCAACCGTAACCCGCGAGGCATTCCAGTCGAAATACGCCGATGTCTTTAAGGGCGACGAGAAATGGCAATCGGTCGAAACCACCGATGCCGAGACCTATGACTGGCCGCCGACGTCGACCTACATCCAGAACCCGCCCTACTTCCAGGGTATGGGGGCACAGCCGGGCACCATCTCGAACATTGAAGGCGCCAAGGTTCTGGCCATTCTGGGCGACATGGTCACCACCGACCACATCTCGCCGGCTGGTTCGTTTGCAACCACCAGCCCCGCGGGCAAATACCTGCTGGAGCGTCAGGTGCAACCGCGCGAGTTCAACTCGTACGGATCGCGCCGTGGCAACCACGAGGTCATGATGCGCGGCACCTTCGCCAACATCCGCATCAAGAACGAGATGCTGGACGGCGTCGAGGGTGGTTACACCAAAGGTCCCGATGGTCAGCAGACCTCGATCTATGACGCATCGATGGCCTATCAGGCTGAAGGCACTCCGCTGGTCGTGATCGGTGGCGAGCAGTATGGCGCCGGTTCCTCGCGGGACTGGGCGGCCAAGGGCACTGCGCTGCTGGGTGTCAAAGCCGTGATCGCAGAAAGCTTCGAGCGTATCCACCGCTCGAACCTGGTGGGCATGGGCGTCATCCCGTTCGAGTTTACCGCCGGCGACAACCGCAAGACGCTGGGCTTGAAAGGCGACGAGACCTTCTCGATCCACGGTCTGGACACGATCCAACCGCTGCAGGAGGTGCCCTGCACGATCACCTATGCGGACGGGACCGAGAAGACCATCACGCTCAAGTGCCGCATCGATACCGCGCCCGAGATCGAATACATCGAAAACGGCGGCGTGCTGCACTATGTGCTGCGGAACCTGGCCAAGGCCAGCTAAGCCGGCACAAAGCCAAGAACGCAAGGGCGCCCCGAACGGGCGCCCTTTTTCGTTTCAGGTCTGGCCACTATCGCGTTGTGTTACGTGCAGATAAGCGGTCTGCTGGGGGCATGGAAAAAGTTGCCTTGATAACTGGTGGTGCTCGCGGAATTGGCCGGGCCATCGCGGTTGATCTGGCCGTGGATCATCGCCTCGCCCTGACGTGGCACAAGACCGAACCGCAGCCCTTGCCCGATGACCGACCGGCCCTGACCCTGCAAAGCGATCTCACGCAAGAAGGTCAGCCCGAAGACGTGGTGCGCCGCGTCATCGACAGGTTCGGCCGGCTGGATGTGATCATCAACAATGCCGGGTTGGTTCAGGCCACGCCGAAGGACAGCTTCAGCCAAAAGGACCACAGGGCTATTCTTGATCTCAACCTGCTGGTACCGGCCGCGCTGCTGGCCGCCGCGTTGCCTCACCTGCAGCGGGGAGCGTCGATCGTCAGTATCTCGTCAGTCAACGCCGAACTCCCGCCACGCGACGCCGCTACCTATGGGGCCAGCAAGGCCGCGCTGAACCTGTGGACCCGCGCCATGGCGAAAGAACTTGGCCCAGACGGCATTCGCGTCAACGCGGTGGCACCCGGAGCGATCAACATCCCCGAAGCCCCAAGACCCGACGATCTGACCGACCTATTCGTTCAGAACACGGCGCTGGGGCGTGTTGGGATACCCGAGGACATAGCGCGCGCAGTTCGCTTTCTCGCATCCGAAGACGCGTCCTTCATCACCGGAGAGGTGCTGACCGTCTCTGGCGGGTATCGCCTTTAACCCCGGCGTTACTGCGCGGCGGCTTTTTCCAATGCGGGTCGGATAGTGCTCTCGATCACGCGCTGGGTGATCGGACCGGCAAACCGCAGGATGATCGTGCCGTCACCATCGATCACATAGGTCTCGGGCACGCCGTAGACACCCCAATCCAATCCCATGCGGCCATTTTCATCGCGCCCGATGGCGGCATAAGGATCACCCAGTTCGCTAAGGAAAGCGTCGGCGTTGGCCAGTTTGTCTTTGTAGTTGATGCCGTAGACCGGAATACCTTCCTGCGCCAGTTTCTCGAGGTTCGGATGCTCGGCGCGGCAGGGAGCACACCAGCTGGCCCAATAGTTCACCAGCTTGACCTGGCCGTCGCGCAGGGTTGCGTCGTCGAACCCCTGTTTGCCTGGAAACTCGGCCAGGACAACGGGCGGCGCGGGCTGGCCTTCGCGGGCCGAGGGCAGCGCGTTGGGGTCTTCGCGGAACATGCCGATGGCCGCCAGCACGGCGAAGGCACCGAAGATCAGCGGCGGAGCAATCATCAACGGCGAGATCTTAGCCATTGCGCGACATCCTCTGTTCGATCTTTTCCATCTCGGCCCGGACCTTGCGACCACGCAGGATGCTGAAAACCACCAGTGCCACCAGCAAAACGATCGAGGCCGCGTAGGAAGACAGAACCGTTTCCGCGTATTTTCCCAGATCAGGCATCATCCGTTTACCCTTTCCCGTGCCAGCAGCGCCTTGATGCGCCGCGCGCGGATTTCGGTGCCGGTCCGGTACAGGACCAGTGCGATGAACAGCAGCGCGAAGCCGATGATGCAGGTCAGCAGCGGGTAGAAGTACACGTTGCTGACCTTCTCGGTGGTGTCCGTGCCGGTTATCGCCCCTGCGCGCATCACCGATGCGCCCTGATGCAGGCCCTGGTTCCAGAAATTCACCGCATAGCGGCTGAGGATGGCAAAGACCGAGCCCACGATGCACAGGACCGAGGTCAGGTCCGCCGCCGTGTCGGGGTCTTCGATCGCCTCCCACAGGGCGATGTAGCCCAGATAGAACAGGAACAGGATCAGGAACGAGGTCAGGCGCGGATCCCAGGCCCACCAGGTGCCCCACATGGGCTGCCCCCAGATGGCGCCGGTGGCCAGCGCGATCAGGGTCATCACGATGCCGATCGGCGCTGCGGCGCGTGCGGCAAGGGCACTGACATGGTGCCTGCGCACCAGCCAGACCAGCGAGGTGACCAGCATCATCAGCCAGCAATTGATGGCCATCAGCGCCGATGGCACATGCAGGTAGATGATCTTGACGGTAGACCCCTGCTTGTAGTCATCCGGCGTGAAGAAGAACCCCCACACCAGCCCGACGACCAGAAACAGGGCCGAGCTGATCCAGAAGAACGGCAGGACCCGCTCGCTGGTGGCGAGGAACTTGCGCGGGTTGGCGTATTCCCACAGGGCGTTGGCTTTGGCTGCTATCGACATGGGCCTTATCTAGTCCGAGTCGGGGGCGTTCTCAATTGACATCGGTCAACGTGCCCCAATCATCTGAGGTTGATGCGCAGCACCGCCGCGCTGGCAAAAGGCAGAAGGGCGACCGTGGCGGCGGTGATCCCGGCCAGCATCAGCAGCGGGGTCTGGACCTCCATCCCGGTGGCACCACGGCGCGCGACCTCGGCCCCGAAGATCAGCGTGGGCATATATAGCGGCAGCACCAGCAGCGACAGCAGCAGGCCGCCGCGCTTGAGCCCCACGGTCAGGGCTGCGCCAAAGGTGCCGATCACGCTGAGCGCGGGCGTGCCGATCAGCAGCGAGACGACCAGCCAGCCAAAACCGGGGCCGGGCAGGTTCAGCAGCACACCCAGCACCGGCGCGGCCAGCACCAGCGGCAGGCCGGTGGTGATCCAATGCGCCAGCGCCTTGATCGTGACCACCGATTCCAGCGGCAGCGGCGCGGTGGCCAGCAGATCGAGCGACCCGTCCTCCCAATCCAGCGCCAGCAGGCGATCCAGAGACAGCAGGCAGGCCAGCAACGCGCCCAGCCACAGCACCCCCGGCGCGATGGTCGCCAACAGCGAGGATTGCGGACCCACCGAAAACGGCACCAGAACGGTGACGATCAGGAAGAAAGCCAGCCCGAGGCCGAACCCGCCCCCCGCGCGGAAGGACAGTTTCAGGTCGCGCAACAGCAGGGCGATCACAGGAAGCCTCCGTCGAAGTCGTCCAGCGCTTTGGGGCGCGCCTTGTTGGGGCCGACATCCAGGACCTCACCATCGAGACCCAGATCGATATGGGTGGCAATCAGGGCCGAGCCGCCCTGTCCCAGATGCGCCCGCACTGCATCGGCGAACATTGCCACAGCGGTCTTGTCCAGTGACACGGTGGGTTCGTCCAGCATCCAGATCGGGCGGCCGGTCACCAGCATCCGCGCAAGGCCCAGCCGGCGTTTCTGACCCGCCGATAGGTTGCCTGCGTGACGATCGGCCAGTTCGTTCAGGGCAAAGGCCTCCAGCGCGGGCTGGATGTCGCGCGTGCCAAAGACCGAGGCCCAGAAGGTCAGGTTCTCGGTCACGGTCAGGGTGGGTTTCAGCCCGTCGGAATGGGCGGCATAGGCGATCCGGTCCTCGGCCCCCTCGATCCGGCCCGAGAGCGGCGGTTGCAGCCCGGCCAGCGTGCGCAGAAGGGTGGTCTTGCCGATCCCGTTCGGGCCGCGCAGGATCAGCGCCTTGCCCGGGGGCAGCGCGAAACTGAGGCCTTCGAGCACGGGCACGCCCCCTCGGGCAATGGCAAGATCGGTCACGGTCAGTGTCATGAGACCCGCTTATCCGATTGGTTGCGGGGGAAAAAGGACGGATTTGCCGCAGGGCCTTTTGGCGGGGCGGGATGTGAGGGGCCAGATGAATCGGTCAAACCGGCAACAGGGCCAGAGCGATGCGGCGCCCCTCGGACAAGAGCACGTTGTAGGTACGGCAGGCGGCGGGCGAGTTCATGATCTCGACCCCGATGCCGGCCTCTTCGAGGGTCGACCGCAAATCAGATGGTATGTGAGAAAGATCAGCGCCGGTGCCGATGAACAGAACGTCAACCTGATTGGCCAGCCCTAGAAGGCTCTCGCTGTCCGCAAAACCGCCCCAAGGTCCGGTCCCTCCGGGGCCTGTCAGAACACTGCCTTCGTGAACCTCGCCGCCTATCCGAAAAAATCCCGGCCCATAGCCATCAATCGGAACTGCGTTGGTATATGTGATCTCGTTCAGACGCATGTGATCTTCTATCCCCAAAGCGGCAAGCCCGACAAGGCCGCAGCAGCGATGACTGCATACGCGATCACGCGGTAGACCCGTTCCCTGGCAGGCTGAAACATCCAGCCGCCCAGCCAATTTCCTGCCAGATTCGGAACGGCAAGCGCCAGCCCCAACCCAACCGTTGACCAGGTCAATTGCCCGAACGCAGCGAGATATCCGAAGATCAGAAAATCAAAGGCCAGAAGGAACAGCAGGATCGTGGCCCGAACAACTGCCACAGGCAACGGGCGAGACATGTAGAACAGGATTACCGCCGGACCCGGGATGCCTGCAACGCCCCCCAAAAAGCCGGCCGCAGCGCCGATGGCAGTTACCATGTTGCGCCGGACTTCGCCGTTGTACCGCAGCCCCGAAATCAGCACGACCAGCATGAACAGGGTCACGAGGCTGACGGCGTAGCGAAAAACCTCAGGCTGGACTCGGGTCAATATCGACAGTCCGACCGGCAGCAAAAGTGCACACCCGACGACAAGTCGCACGAGATCGCGTTTGTCGACATCAACCCAGGCGCGGCGCAGATTGGGAAGTGGCCCGAAGACATCCATGCAGGTCAACGCGATCAAAGCCCCGAACGGACCAAGGTAAGGCGTCGACAGCGGCAGAAAGATCAGCGCGGTGCCGAACCCGGAAAACCCTCGAACGATTCCACCCGCGAGGGCTGCAAAAATGATGACGGCCAATCCCGTTGGGGATTGGCCGAACACATCAGGCATCAATATTGGCAAACTGGTTGCCGGCCGTGTTCGATGGCTTGGACCAATCGCGTTTGACCCCCAGCCACAGCAGGATGGTCGAGGCCACGAAAACCGACGAATAGGTCCCTACGATCACGCCCCAGATCATCGCGAAGACGAACCCGCGGATCACGTCACCGCCGAGCACATACAGCGAGACAAGCGCCAGCAACGTGGTGACCGAGGTCATGACGGTTCGGCTGAGCGTTTCATTGATCGAGAGGTTCAGCACCTCTTTCAGGTCCTTCTTCTTGTATTTACGCAGGTTCTCACGCACCCGGTCGAATACGACCACGGTATCGTTCAGCGAGTAACCGACGATTGTCAGAAGCGCGGCGATAATCGCGAGGTCGAAGCGGATCTGCAGCTCGGAAAAAATACCGATCGTCAGCAACACGTCATGCACCAGCGCGGCGACCGCCCCCAGCGCGAACTGCCATTCGAACCGCAGCCAGATGTAGACCAGCACCGCTCCGATCGCCAGAACCACAGCAATCACGGCTGTTTGGATCAGCTCGCCCGATACTTTCGGGCCCACGGATTCCACCGAAACGAACTGGATATCTGGGACTACCGCCTGCAAGGCGCCTTCGACTGCCGCGATGGTTTCGGCCGTGACAGATTCGGCACCGTCCTGCGCTTGAATGCGGATCATGGCCACGTTCTCATCAGGCCCGAATGTCGGGTCGAAGATTTCGGTGATGGTGACATCCCCGAGGCCCAGCGGCGCAATGGCGTCGCGGTAAACACCGACATCCAATTCCTGCGTGCTCTGGGTCCGGATCGTGGTACCGCCCCGGAAGTCGATCCCGAAGTTCAAACCTTGGAGCATGAACGAAGCGAATGCGATGACCATCATCAGGCCCGAAATGCCCAGCCAGACCTTCCAGCGGCTGAAGAAATCGAACGAGGTGTTTTCGGGTACGAGTTTCAGTCTCATGTCAAACCTCGATCGTTTTCGGGCGGCGCCGTTCGAACCACATGATGATCATCAGTCGCGTCACGAAGATCGCGGTGAAGACCGACGTCAAAATGCCCAGGCCAAGCGTGATGGCAAAGCCGCGAACCGGGCCACTGCCGATGGCGAACAGGATAACGGCGGTGATGAAGGTCGTGATGTTGGCATCCAGAATGGCCGACAGGGCCTTTTCATAGCCCAGGTCGATTGCCCGAGCGGGGCCTTTGGCCGATTTCAGCTCTTCTCGAATACGTTCGAAGATCAGCACATTGGCATCCACCGCCATACCGACCGTCAACACGATCCCGGCAATGCCCGGCAACGTCAATGTCGCGCCAATCAGTGACAACAGCCCAAAGATCAGCCCGACGTTAATCAGCAAAGCGATGTTGGCGAAGATGCCAAAAAGACCATAGCTGAGCGCCATGAAGATCAAGACTGCTGCAAAAGCGACGGTGGTGGCGACCTTACCCGCGTCGATGCTGTCCTGGCCCAGCTCGGGGCCGATCGTACGTTCTTCGAGGAACTCAAGACCCGCCGGCAGCGCACCTGCACGCAGCAGAACAGCAAGGTTCGTGCTTTCTTCGACGGTGAAGTTGCCGGTGATGATGCCGGATCCGCCGGGGATATGGCTTTGGATCACCGGGGCCGAGATCACCTCGTCATCCAGCACGATCGCAAACGGAGCACCGATATTGTCGCGGGTGTAATCGCCGAATTTACGGGCGCCGGATGTGTTGAACCGGAAGCTGACCGCCGGGCGTCCGTTCTGATCGAAGGAAGGCTGCGCGTCGACCAATTCCTCGCCCGTCACGACGGGTGCGGATTCGATGGTATAGTACACGCCGTTTTCGTCGATCGACGGCACGACCTCTTCACCGACGCCGGGCACGACGTCCGGATCGGTGCCGCGGGCCACGACCGGATTGAAGGTCAGTTGCGCCGTGGTGCCGATGATGTCCTTCAACTCGCTTGCGCTGCCGATCCCGGGCACCTGAATCAGGATCCGGTCGGTGCCCTGACGCTGGATGGTCGGCTCACGAGTGCCAACCTCGTCGATCCGGCGGCGCACGATTTCCAGTGCCTGACGCACCGTTCGATCATCCGAGGCCAGTTTCTCCGCCTCGGACAGTTTTACGATCAGGGTGTCGCCGTCGGCGCTGACTTCGATATCCGTGGCGCCGACCCCGGTCAGCGTCTGCACCTGACGGGCCAGCCCGCGCACCGCTTCCAGAGCGCTTGGCATTCCGTCCGGCTGGCTGATACGAACGCGAATCTCATCCGGGGCCGAGGGTTGACGTCGGATCGTTCCGACCGTCGCCCGTTCGTCCCGCAGGGCATCACGAACTTCGGGCCACATGGCCTCCATCCGCGTCTCGTAGACATCGCCAACCTGAACTTCGGCCAACAGATGCGCCCCACCGCGAAGATCAAGCCCCAGGTTGACCAATGACGACGGCAGCCAATCGGGCCATTGCCCCGCTTGCGCCTGCATCTCGGGCGTGTCGATGCCCAGTTCGATGGCGGCCTTGGCGTCGTTCGATTGTTCGACCCGCGTGTAAAACGCGTTCGGCAGGGCCATCAGCAGGCCAACCACGCAGACCAGCCAGATCAGGACCCGTTTCCAGGTATCAATTTGCAGCATTACCCTGCCTTTTCAGGAAGTTGCGACGCGAATTTACTTCGCCGGTTCGGTCTTGTTCAGCACCTGAGCGATGGTCGACTTGACCACACGAACCCGGACGCCGTCCGCGATCTCGACCTCGATCTCGTTTTCGCCTTCCTTGACCTTCGACACTTTGCCGATGAGGCCACCCTGAGTGACGACCTGATCGCCGCGGCGCACTGCCTCGACCATGGCCTGATGTTCCTTCATCTTCTTCTGCTGCGGACGGATCAGCAGGAAGTACATGATCGCGAAGATCAGGATGAGCGGGAGAAACTGGGCGATTGCGCCACCTTCCATGGGACATTCCTTTTTTCTTGAGGTCGCGGAGTGAGCACCGCGAATTTGCCGGGAAACTATGCCTTGAAATCAACCTTTGCAAGCGATGGCCGACTTGGCATGCCGTGCAACAGTGTCACGATCCCCGAAGATGATGAATTACACCGCAGATATCCACTAGGATGGTGCGGGGCTTTGGGTATAGTCAAAGTCAGGGAGGACCCATGCGGAGTATCGTCAAGGCCCCATTTCCATTGGGTGTTTTGCTGTCCATGCTGTTTGCGGCTTGGGCCTTTTCGGTGCCTGTCATGGCGCAGGATGCCCCGCAGGACGGACCCGAAGCCGACAGCGCCGCCGCCGAGACCTTCATGGCTCCGGTCATCGTTGACGGCGACACCTTGTTCCACATTCGAGGCTCCAGCGCCCTGCCCGCGCCGGAAAGGGCCGAGAACATTCAGGACGCGATCATCAAGGTCGCCGAATCCTCGGATGCCACGGATGTCGACATCACCTATCAGGACACCGAGATAGGCACCCGCATTCTGGCGGACGGTCAG
The DNA here is from genome assembly GCF_025141855.1 of Ruegeria sp. B32. Classification (NCBI taxonomy): domain Bacteria; kingdom Pseudomonadati; phylum Pseudomonadota; class Alphaproteobacteria; order Rhodobacterales; family Roseobacteraceae; genus Ruegeria; species Ruegeria sp. B32. Next base: position 2,049,880 of record NZ_CP081106.1, read on the forward strand.
ATGGTCACCATCGTCACCGAGGCCGATGCCGAGCTGGAGCAAATGGAACTGAGCGTCCTGACGGTCTTGCATGGCGACGCCATCCGGGACTCGATCATGGCTTACCGGGCAAACCGCACGGACGAGGCGCGTGTGTCCGGTGCGATCGAAGCGGCGGCGTGGACGTTGGGGTTCATCGTCTTCGTCCTGGTGATCCTGTGGCTGCACAGGCGCATTCGGCGACGCACGCTGATCTTTGTCCGGCGATACCTTAGGGACGTGGAGGAAGCCACCGCGAAAAGTGTACAGGCCGAGGCGATTGCCGCACTGATCCGATACGGGCTGAATTTTGGCCTGCTGATCATCTTCTTTCTGGGTTTCTATTACTATCTGTCGTTCGTTCTGCTGGCATTTGCCGAGTCGCGGTACTTTGCGCAGCTGCTACTGACCTACCTGACCGAACCGGTTCTGCTGATCTTCCGGGGTATCCTCAGCTACATCCCGAACATGATCATGCTGGCGTTGATCGCCTGGGTGACGATGTACATCATCAAAGGCATGCGGGTGTTCTTCGACGCGGTCGAGGCCGGCACTTTCGACATGGGCGATTTCGAGAAACACTGGGTCAATCCCACGTTCAATATCGCGCGTGTCGTGGTGATCCTGATCGCCCTTGTCTTTGCGGTTCCCTACATTCCGGGCTCGGATTCGGCGGCCTTTCAGGGTCTGACCATCCTGGTTGGCGCAATGCTCTCTCTTGGCGCGAACTCGGTTGTCAGCAACATGCTGGCTGGACTGTTCGTAATCTATCGCCGGTCGACCTCGATCGGTGACCGCATCCAAATCGGTGAACACATCGGTGATGTGGTGCAGATCAAACTTATGGAAACCCACCTGAAGTCCATCAAGAACGAGCTGATCTCGATCCCCAACGCCCAATTGATGAACTCGGACGTGGTCAATTTTTCCAAGCAGACCGACGGCAAGGGCCTGCTTTTGCACACGACCGTTGGGATCGGCTATGAAGTGCCCCCCGAAAAGGTCGAAGCGATGCTGATCGAGGCAGCCCGTCGCACCGATGGCCTTCGCGCCCGTCCCGAGCCCTTTGTCCTGTGGACCGCGCTGGCCGATTACGCGATCAACTACCAGATCAACGCCTACACGACCCGTGGCAACTCGATCCCGCGGATCAAGTCCGACCTGCACCGCAACATCGTTGAAGTGTTCAACGAGAACGGCGTTCAGATCATGACGCCATCTTACGTTGCCGACCCGCCCGAGCCGAAGATTCCAACCCATCCATGGGACGGTCGACTGGCACATGAAGCGGTTGAAGACACGGACAACTAGGCCGATTTTCCAACCCAGTGCTACACCCTGCCCGTCAGATGGTGCATAAGCGGCCCTAGTGATTCACTTGCCAAGGATCTGACCTATGCACGACATCCGCGCAATTCGCGAAAACCCAGCAGCTTTCGACGCCGCGCTCGCGCGCCGGGGTGAAGCTCCGGTATCGTCAGACCTGCTGCGCCTGGATGAAAGCCGTCGGGCCAAGATCCTGGCAGCCGAAACGGCGCAGGCCGAACAGAACAAGGCCAGCAAGGAAGTCGGCGCAGCCAAGGCGCGCGGCGACGAAGCCGAGTTCGAGCGTCTTCGGGCACTTGTGGCCGAGAAAAAGGCCGAAATCGCCCGTATGCAGACCGAGGCCAAGGATATCGACGCCCTTCTGACTGACCAGTTGGTTCGCATCCCCAACTTGCCGGCCGAGGACGTACCCGACGGCAAAGACGAGAATGACAATGTCGAAGTCAAACGCTGGGGCACGCCGCGGGACTATGACTTTGAACCGAAAGAACACTTCGAGATCGCCTCGGTCCAGAACGGCATGGATTTCGAAACCGCGGCCAAACTGGCAGGATCTCGTTTCGTGCTGCTGTCGGGCGGTGTGGCGCGCATTCACCGGGCGCTCGCGCAGTTCATGCTGGATACGCATACCAACGAGAACGGTCTGACCGAAGTGAACGGCCCGGTTCTGGTGCTCTCCGAGATGATGCAGGGCACCGGCCAGCTGCCGAAGTTCGGCGAAGACAGCTACCAAACCCGCGAGGGGTGGTGGCTGATCCCGACCTCCGAGGTGTCGCTGACCAACATCGTCAACAATTGCGTCATCGAGGAAAGCTATCTGCCGCGCCGCTACACGGCACATTCGCTGTGCTTCCGCTCCGAGGCGGGCTCGGCCGGCAAGGACACGCGCGGCATGCTGCGCCAGCACCAGTTCGAAAAGGTCGAAATGGTTTCGGTCACGCATCCCGACAAATCGGACGACGAACAGCAGCGCATGCTGCGCTGTGCCGAAGGCATCCTGGAAAAGCTGGGCATTCCTTATCGTACCGTCGTCTTGTGCACCGGCGACATGGGGTTTGGCGCGCGCCGGACTTTCGACATCGAGGCCTGGCTGCCCGGCCAGAACACCTATCGCGAGATCAGCTCGGTTTCGACCTGCGGAGATTTCCAGGCCCGTCGCATGAATGCGCGCTTCCGGCCTGAAGGTGGGGGCAAACCTGAATTCGTGCACACGCTGAACGGATCGGGCCTGGCTGTGGGTCGCTGTTTGATTGCGGTTCTGGAAAACGGCCAGAACGCCGATGGCACCGTGACCTTGCCCGAGGTTCTTTCGCCGTATCTTGGCGGCAAGCTGACCCTGCAGGCTGACGGCACGCTGGCGTAACCTTTGGCGGTCACCCCAGCCGCGACCGCATTGCTTCAGATCAAGGCAAGGAAGTGACTAATTCTTTGCCTTTTTCTTGGCCTTCTTGTCCTTTTTGTCTTTCTTGGACTTACCGTCGGCCTTCTCTTTTGCCTTCTTGGACTTCTTGTCTTTTTTCGACTTGGCCTTGGATTTTATCTTTTCCTTCGCCTTCGAGATCGCCGCTTCCATCTCTTTCTTTTTCTTTGCTGCCTTTTCGGCCTTGGCTTTGGCCTTGGCCTTCTTCCGGGCCTTGGCCTCTGCTTCGGCTTTCTCGGCTGCCACCTTGGCTTCTGCCTCGGCCTTGCGCGCAGCAGCTGAGGTCCGAGATTGCGCCGTCTTGCGCGTTGGGGCCTTCGGTGGGCGGGTCTTGGCCACGAGTGCAGCGCCGGAGGTGGCCTGTTTGGCGGCGGCGATCAATCCGGGCCCCCGGCGCGCTCCGATACCGGGAACGGCGACCAGCGCAGCCGGCTTGGCCTTGGCCAGGTCCTCGGCCGTCTTGAAGCCATTGTCGTTGAGAGCGCGGCCAAGTGCTTCTCCGATGCCGCGAACCTTGGTCACCGCTGTCATTCCAAAACTCCTAAACGATCCAACTTAAAAACTACGTCCGACAGGCCGCAAGACAAGGCTTTGGTCCGCACAACCTTTGGAAAACCGTCCTTAACTGCCCCGGGCCAGCTCACCGGTTTCACCCTGCCGCGGAAAGGGAACCAGCCGCTTGGCATCTTCATCCCACAGCTTCAGGTTCAGCGCGGCCACCGCCTCGGGAAACTTGATCCGGCGGGGTGTGTATTCGGGTGGCAGGTTGTAGTGACAGGCGCGCAGCCGGTAGGACGGGATGCGCGCATTGAAATGGTGGATGTCATGCAGCGTGATGCAGGCGACCGCATTGTCAAACCACCATCCGAAATCCAGCGCTGACGAACCCTGAAGCGCCGCCAGTTGCGGGTCCAGATCCGGGCGGCGATCCCAGTAGGTGTCCTCGAAATTGTGCTGAAGATACACCAGAAACACACCCAGCATTCCGCCGAGAAACGAGAAGGCCAGCCAGACGAGTATGCCTGTCATGCCAGCAATCCAATACAACAGCCCGAGGAAAACCACGATGGACAAGTTGTGCAGCAAGACCCCACGGACGCCGAACCGCACCGTGTTTTTGGGCCAGCGATAGCGGATGAAGTACGTGAACAGGGCCCCGACCGGCACCAGGATGAAGGGATTGCGGTAAAGCCTGTAGAACAGACGGGTTTTCCAATCCGCTTCATTCCATTCCCGCAAGGTCATCGTGTTGATTTCCCCGGTCTCCCGATGCTCGAGATTGCCAATGCCCGCGTGATGCAGGTTGTGGTTCTGTTTCATCACTTCGAACGGAGCGAAGGTGAACGGCGACAGCACGTGGCCAGCCCATTCATTCTGCCGTCGGGTTTCGAACAGAGAATGATGACCGCAATCATGCTGCAGAACATAGAGACGCACTGCCGAAAAGGCGAACACGATCCCGGCCGGGATCATGATGAACCACTGATCCACATAGACGATCGCCAGCGTCAGCGATGCGAAATACATCACGAACGTCCCGAAATAGCTGAGCGCGGCCAGCCGATTGTCCTGCACCGCGTACTGTCTCGTATATTCTCTCAGGTCCATCCAGCCAGCTCCCCACGATGGTCCGGTTCAATAGTCCTTGCGAAATTTTGCACGTCACAGGTACGCGCAAATCGCGCGCGAAATGAATGCACGCATGCGAATGCTAGCGCGATGCTTGGGGGCTGTCACGCCCCAAGCCCGAAAATGCTGAAAATTGGCGCAGTTACGCCTTGCCCTTGAGATGTTTGGCCAGCGCACCCGCGTTTTTCTTTCGGCGCCCCTTGTAGGGGTTCTTGTCCCCCTGGCCGCGCAGCGTCAGCCGGATCGGTGTTCCGGGCATGTCGAAATCCTCGCGCAGACCGTTGACCAGATACCGCGAGTAGCTTTCCGGCATCTTGTCCGGGTGCGAGCACATGACGACAAAGCCCGGCGGGCGCGTCTTTGCCTGGGTCATATAGCGCAGCTTGATCCTGCGCCCCTGGGGGGCTGGCGGTGGGTGCTGCTCCAACATGGCCGTCAGCCAGCGGTTCAGGGCCGCGGTGGGAACCCGACGGTTCCAGACATCGTGGGCGCGCAGGATCGCATCCCGCAGCCGCTCCAATCCCCTGCCCGTCTTTGCCGACACGGTCACCAGAGGTGCGCCGCGCAGTTGGGGAAGCAGACGTTCGAACGAGGTTTTGAGCTCGCGCAACTTCTCCTGCTTGTTATCCTCGACATCCCACTTGTTCACCGCGATCACTACGGCACGGCCCTCACGCTCGGCCAGATCGGCAATGCGCAGGTCCTGCTGCTCGAACGGGATCGCCGCATCCAGCAGGACAACCACGACTTCGGCGAACTTGACGGCGCGCAGGCCGTCCGACACCGAGAGTTTCTCGAGCTTTTCCTGTACCTTGGCCTTCTTGCGCATACCGGCGGTGTCAAAGATGCGCATGGGGGTGCCACCCCAGTCCAACTTCAGACTGATGGCGTCACGGGTAATGCCGGCCTCGGGACCGGTCAGAAGACGATCTTCACCCAGGATCTTGTTGATCAGTGTGGACTTGCCCGCATTCGGACGCCCGACAACGGCCACCTGCAACGGCTTTTCCGCAGTAATCGCAGGGGTTTCGCCCTCGGTTTCCCCATCCTCGTCCAGATCGATATCCGTTTGCGGAACGTCCTCTGGCTGCTTTTCTTCCATGGCGTCAGCCAAAGGCATCAACGCCGCATAAAGGTCAGTCATGCCTTCGCCATGCTCGCCCGACAGGCGGATCGGCTCGCCCAGACCCAGGTTGTACGCCTCGAGCACACCGGCATCCGCCGCCGCCCCCTCGGCCTTGTTGGCCGCCAGGATCACATGCTTGGACCGCTTGCGAAGAATCTCGGCAAACATCTCGTCGGTCGGGGTCAGGCCCACACGGGCGTCGATCATGAACAGGCAGACATCGGCCATGTCCACGGCACGCTCGGTCAGGCGCCGCATCCGGCCCTGCAGGCTGTCGTCGGTGGCATCCTCCAGCCCGGCCGTGTCGATCACGGTAAAGCGCAAGTCACCCAGCCGCCCTTCGCCCTCACGCAGATCGCGGGTAACGCCGGGCTGGTCGTCCACCAGCGCAAGGCGCTTGCCCACAAGGCGATTGAACAGGGTGGATTTGCCCACATTGGGGCGCCCCACGATGGCGAGGGTCAAAGACATGATACTCAACTTTCAAGACTCAGACGCGCCCTTTAACGCATCTTGTCGTCAACGGAAAGCGTGCAGTTGCCCTTTGGTCGAAACCACGTAGAGGGTCTGGTTCGCAACCACCGGTGCCGTTGTCGCCCCGCCCGGAACCTCGACCTGATGCACCAGCGTGCCGTCGACAGGGTTATAGAACCGCAGATAACCGTCGTTCGAGCCGATGACGATGCGTCCACCCGCCATGATGGGGCCGTAATGCGCAAAGATCGGTCCGCGACGGTTGGGCTTGTCCTTGACGAAGCCCGGCAGGTCGATGGCCCAGACCACAGACCCGTCTGACACGTCCAACCGCACCAACTGGCTGCGGTCGCTGATCAGGAATACGCTGTTGCCGACCGGCCAGACGGTATCGACCGCGCCTTCGAAAGCGGTCCAGATCCGTTCGCCCGAGCTGGCGTCGAAGGCGACCGTGCGTCCCGAGTGGTTGCCGATGTAGATCGAGCTTCCGGATACGATCGGGCCGCCTGTCACATCCACGATCTGCGCTGCGGCCCGCCCCCTGCGGCCGCCGGCGACCGACGCGTTCCAGCGACGGATACCGCCTTTGCGGAAAGCAGCCGCCACATCACCGGACCCAAACGCAAAGACTGCGAACTCGTTCGCCAATACCGGCGCCGGAGCTCCCAGGACATTGCCGACGCTGGGCGTGCCCTCGATCTGCCAAGCAATGCGCCCGTCCTTTGCATCAACCGCCCAGCCAGTCTGATCCCCGGCCACAAGGTACAGCAGGCCGCCAGAAACCAGTGGTGCTCCGCTACCGGTCGCGTTCAGCTTCTTTTGCCAGCGAATACCGCCGGTGCGCGCATCCAGAGCGGTCAGACGGCCGAAACCGGACGAAACGTACAACGTGTTGTCTGCATAGGCGATGCCACCCCCGGTCGCCTGCTCTTCGCCATCCGTGGCGGGGACCAGGTTTGTGCTCCAGACCAGTTGCCCCTGGGGAGAGACCGCGGAAACGGTAGCCGCCGCGTCCAGGGTGTAGATCAGGCCACCTGCGACGACCGGATCAGCGGTGATCCTTTGTTTGCGCCCGTCGCCGGCCCCGATCGAGGTTGACCAGATACGCTGCGGCGCGGGGCTGAGCGCCGCGTTGGTGGTACGGAAAGCCGCGGTTCCCGGGCTCTGTGCCCATTCCGCGTTGCGCTTTGCGGCCGGCAGGCTGATCGGTTTGGCACCGGTTGTCTGAACGGTTTCCAGATCCTGGGCCGGGCGAATGTCTTCACGCTCGCCCGGCAGGATCACTTCGGGTTCCTCGCAGGCGCTCAGCGCCGTCAGCGCCAGGGCTGCGACCGGCAAACCAAATCGGGAAAATAGTCTTTTTGCCATGAAACTCCGAACTCGCCTGTCTTGGTTCACTGAAATGGGCCGCGTATCAACCCTGCTGTGCGGTGATCGGTTCGGGCGTTCCGCCCAGCGCGACGATCAATTGGGTTGCACGCTGCTGGATGTCGGCACTGACCTCTGCATCCTGACGGATGGCCTGCAGACGTTCCAGCGCGGCCTGAGTGTCACCATCGGTGAGGTCGATCAGGGCCAGTTGTTCTTCGGCCAGCAGACGCAGCGGCGCGCCCGGAGCGGCCAGCGCCTCGAACTGTTGCCGGCGCTCGGCGGCGGGCATGGTTTCGGACTGCAACAACAGGGCCTTGAAGGCAGCGATCGAGCGGTAGATTTCCGGCAGGTCACCCTGAACTGCAATCGCATTCAGCTGTTCAACCGCCTCTTCGGCCGATCCCGACTCGGACAATGCGCCCGAGAGGAGAAAGCCCAAAACAGCCTGCTCGCCGGCCGAATTGGCCGTGACCTGCGCCAACGCATCCGCACGTGCGGAAGCGTCGTTCAGCTGCATCGCGGCCAGAATATCGTCGCCCAGCTTCTGCGCCTGACTGGCGTCGCGCGCCTTGCGGTATTCATTGAAAGCCGCACCGCCCACGATCAGAACAACGGCCAAAACACCGACCCAACCCCATCGACGCAGCTGCAGGTAGAGCCGGTCGCGGCGCACCTCTTCGGTGACCTCATCAATGAAACTGTCGACGTCGCTCATTCCTGCCCCCGGGCGTTGCATTCAGCTTTCTGGCGCCATGTCATACCCCGGCGCCATCAGCAAGCCAAGTACCCGAAATGCACAATTGCTCAGCGTCAGGGCGCTCTTGCGAAAAAAATCAAACCAAACTATTCAGTTCAGTATGGACTTCGCGCACGCACGCCCCCATGTCATTGCGTGCCCACCGGCATTTGTGGGGACATAATATTTTAAGGAGAATGACGGCATGCGATTGATATCCCTCGTCAACGCCGTATTGGTCATCGTTGCATTGTATTTCGTGGTTTTCGAGCGCGATGCCCTGTTTGCATTTGCCGGTCGCGAAGATGCTGCGAGCCAGTCTGACGCTGGCTCTGAGGCAAGCGATGCCTCGGCGGTGCAGGCCGTTGGGGTTGTTGCGTTGCGGTCCACTGCGCGCGAAATCGACAGCGCCGTTTTGCTGCGCGGTGAAACCAAAGCAATCCGTCAGGTCGAAGTTCTGGCCGAAACCACATCGACCGTCATTTCGGAACCCAAGCGCAAAGGCACCTTCGTCGAGGCCGGCGATCTGCTGTGTGAATTGGATCCCGGCTCACGCCCGGCACAGCTGGCCCAGGCCAAGGCCGCCAAGCTGGAGGCGGAAAGCCGTGTGCCCGAAGCCGAAGCACGACTGGAGGAAGCGCATGCGCGCGTTGCCGAGGCCGAAATAAACCTGATTGCAGCCCGCAAACTGTCGGAAACTGGCTTCGGCTCCGAAACCCGGCGGATCGCGGCCGAGGCCGAGATGAGTACCGCAAAGGCCGGTATCAAGGCGGCCGAGGCCGAGTTGAAGGCTACGGAGGCGGGCATCGAGGCTGCGGAAGCGGCGGTTTCGGCTGCCGAACTGGAATTGGATCGCATCACCATCGAGGCCCCGTTTCAGGGCCTTCTGGAAAGCGATGCCGCCGAATTGGGCAGCCTGATGCAGCCCGGATCGCTGTGCGCAACCGTGATCCAGCTTGATCCGATCAAGCTGGTCGGCTTTGTTCCCGAAACCGAAGTGAACCGTGTCACCGTCGGCGCTCCGGCGCAGGCACAATTGGTGACCGGATTGCAGGTCGAGGGCCGCGTGACCTTCCTCAGCCGTTCGGCGGACGACACCACCCGCACGTTCGAGGTGGAAGTCACCGTCCCGAACCCCGAGCTTCTGATCCGGGACGGGCAGACCGCAAGCATCCGCATCGCGGCCGAAGGCGCCAAGGCTCACCTGCTGCCGCAATCGGCGTTGACGCTGAACAACGAAGGCCAGCTAGGCGTTCGGACGGTCGGAGCCGGTAATATCGTCGATTTCGTACCCATCCGCCTGTTGCGCGATACGGCCGACGGTGTTTGGGTCGGCGGTCTTGCGGAAACCGTAGACATCATCGTGGTCGGACAAGAGTTCGTGACCGCCGGTGTGGTCGTAGCGCCCACCTACAAGGACGTTTCCCAATGACTGGCATAGTCAGCTGGGCCGCCGACAGGGCCCGAATGGTTCTGGCATTCATTGCCATCTCGCTGATCATCGGTGGGTTTGCCTATGTCAGCCTGCCCAAAGAAGGCGAGCCGGACATCGAGATTCCAGCCCTGTTCGTGTCGGTTCAGTTTCCGGGCATTTCGGCCGAAGACAGTGAAAACCTGCTGATCAAGCCGATGGAAACCGAGCTTGCGGATCTGGACGGCCTGAAGGAGATGACCGCCACCGCCGCCGAGGGCTATGCGGGGATCGCGCTTGAGTTCGACTTTGGCTGGGACAAGACAGCCATTACCGCTGACGTGCGCGACGCGATGAACAGTGCACAGGCCGACTTTCCCGAAGGCGCCGAGCAATACACGCTGACCGAGATCAACTTCTCGGAATTCCCGATCGTCATCGTGAACCTGTCGGGTGCCGTGCCTGAGCGCACGATGGCGCGGGTCGCCAAGGACCTCCAGGATGAGCTCGAGGCGCTGGATTCGGTCCTTGAGGCCGGGATCGCCGGCAATCGCGATGAAATGCTGGAAGTGGTCATCGATCCGCTGCGGCTTGAGGCGTACAACGTCACCGCGGCCGAACTGATCAGCGTCGTTCAGAACAACAACCAGCTGATCGCCGCTGGTGAGGTCGAGACCGAACAGGGTGCGTTTTCGGTCAAGATTCCTTCGTCCTTCAAGACCGCACAGGATGTCTACGGACTGCCGATCAAGGTCAATGGCGACCGGGTCGTGACTTTGGGCGAACTGGCCGAGATCAACTACACCTTCGAAGACCGCGAAGGGACCGCCCGCTTCAACGGCGAACCGACCGTGGCGCTGCAGGTCGTCAAACGCAAGGGTTTCAACCTGATCGACACCGTGGCCCAGGTGAAAGAGACTGTCGCCAAGGCCGAGACCAAGTGGCCGGCCGAGCTGCAGGCTGCCGTGAATGTCGGTACGTCGAATGACCAGAGCCGCATCGTCGGTTCGATGGTCAGCCAGCTGGAAGGTTCGGTCCTGACAGCCATCGCGCTTGTGATGATCGTGGTACTGGCTTCGCTGGGTACACGTGCGGCACTGCTGGTGGGCTTCGCGATTCCGACCTCGTTCCTGTTGTGTTTCGCGTTCCTGGCCATCATGGGCGTCAGTATCTCGAACATCGTCATGTTCGGCCTGATCCTTGCGGTGGGGATGCTGGTCGATGGCGCGATCGTGGTCGTGGAGTATGCCGACAAACGCATCAAGGAAGGCGTCGGCCCGATGCATGCCTATGTCGAGGCAGCCCAGCGGATGTTCTGGCCGATCGTCTCGTCAACCGCCACGACGCTGTGCGCCTTTCTGCCCATGCTGTTCTGGCCGGGCATTCCGGGTGAATTCATGGGGATGCTGCCGGTCACGCTGATCTTCGTTCTGTCGGCCTCGCTGATCGTGGCGCTGATCTACCTGCCGGTGATGGGCGGTGTCTCGGGTCGGTTGAGCCGCATGTTCGACCGCAGCTCGGATTGGTTGCGCGCGCGGACGCCGTGGTGGGTGCGTGCCGTCTTGGTTCCGCCGTCGGTCTACATGATTTTCCTAGGCGCAATGCAGCTGCTGAACCCCACGTATCTGCTGCCGGAAGGCGCAGGCGGTGGATTCTTGCTGGGCGCGGTTCTGTTCCTTTTCGGCGCCTTCGCCGGATCGGTCACGCTGAGCGCAGCCCGGATCGAACGCAAGCCGGACGAACGTGTCCACACGGCCAAGGAACATACGCCCTTCGGGTATGTCATCAAGTTCCTCGTCGGCAATCCGATCATGCCGATCGTCTCGATCGTGGCAGTAGGCTTTGCGGTGATGACGGTGATGACCATGTACGGTCAGAACAACCGCGGTGTTGAATTCTTCGTCGAAAGCGAGCCGGAACAGGCCACCGCCTATGTCCGCGCACGGGGCAACCTGTCGCTGGCCGAAAAAGACGCGCTGGTCTTTGAGGCAGAACAGGTGATCAGCCAGCATCCGGCGGTGATCAACGTGTTCTCGTTTGCCGGTGAAGGCGGCCTGAACCAGAACAACGGCGGGGCGCAGGCTCCGGCCGATACGGTGGGCCGCGTACAGTTCGAGATCATCCCGTGGGAGGATCGCCCGAACTTGTCAGAACCGGTCGCAGGCGGATTGTTCGATAAGCAAACCGTCGCGCCCGAGTATGACGGCGATTTCGTGATCGAGCAGTTGAACGCCGAGCTTGCCAAGCTGCCGGGTTTCGTTGTCGAGATCCTGCCGCTGGAACAAGGTCCGGCCTCGGCCAAGCCCGTGCACCTGCGGATCAAGGGCGACAACTGGGATGACCTGACCCGCGCCACGCTGACCGCGCGCGAGGTGTTTGAAAACACCCCGGGCCTGATCAAGATCGAGGACACCCTGCCCTTGCCTGGTATCGACTGGCAGATCGACGTCGACGTGGCCAAGGCAGGACGGTTCGGGGCCGACGTGGCAACCGTGGGCGCGATGGTGCAGTTGGTGACCCGTGGCATCCTGCTGGGCGAAATGCGCCCCGAAAGCGTGGATGAAGAGATCGAGATCCGCGTCCGCCTGCCCGATCAGGATCGGGTCCTGTCCACGTTGGATACGCTCAAGGTGCGTACTCCGGACGGGCTGGTGCCCTTGTCGAACTTCATCACCCGCAAACCGGTGGCAAAGCTGGCCGAAATCAACCGCGTGGATCAAGAGCGCTATTACGACGTCAAGGCCGACGTGGAGTCCGGTCTGAGCAAAGTGGTGATCGACACCCCGGATGGAGAACAGCGGCTGGCCGTGGTGCGCGAAGTGACCGAAGGCTCGGAACCCGAAGGTGCGACGATCAACGGTGCCGATGGTACGGCCTATACTCTGGTTCAGCTGACCGGTGAGGACAGCTTGCAGGAGGTGCAGGCCGCTATTGATGACGGCGACGCCCGCCTGACGCTGATCAACCCGAACGAGCGGATCGCGGTACTGACCGAGTGGCTGGACACTCAGCCCTTTGCCAACACGATCACCTGGGAATGGACCGGAGACCAGGAAGACCAGGCCGAAAGCCAGGCCTTCCTCTCCAGCGCCTTTCTGGCCGCGCTGGGTCTGATGTTCGTGATCCTGTTGGCGCAGTTCAACTCGTTCTACAACTCGGTGCTGGTGCTGCTGGCGGTGGTTCTGTCCACCACCGGGGTGCTGATCGGGATGATGGTGATGCAACAGCCCTTCTCGATCATCATGACCGGCACCGGCATCGTGGCGCTGGCGGGGATCGTGGTGAACAACAACATCGTTCTGATCGACACCTATCAGGAATACAGCCGCTACATGCCCCGGATCGACGCCATCGTGCGCACGGCCGAGGCGCGGATCCGTCCGGTTCTGCTGACCACCCTGACCACGATGGCCGGCCTGACACCGATGATGTTCGGCCTGTCGCTGGACTTCATCAATGGCGGCTATTCCATCGACAGCCCCACCGCTCTGTGGTGGAAGCAGCTGGCGACGGCAGTGGTGTTTGGCCTGGGGATCGCCACGGTTCTGACGCTGATCGTGACGCCCTCGTTCCTGGCGTTGCGGGTGTGGGTGACCACCTATGCCATATGGCTGGGCAAACTGTTGGCCCGCGTGACCGCCGGCCGTTCCAGCCAGATCGCGCAGGATATGGCGATCGGAGACTCGGCCCGCCGGATGCAGGCGACGGAAATCGTCTGGACCGAGGATGAGGCTGCAGATGCCGAGGAAAGCCCGGGCGACACACCGGGGCATCCGCTCAAAGCGGCGGAGTAACAAAAAAACGGGCCGGTACAGCCGGCCCGTTTTCATTTGAAACCCTAGCTGAAGCGGATTCAGGCCGCCTGCGTATCCGATTGCTGGCGGTTCCACAGCTGGGCATAACGCCCTTCACGGCGCAGCAATTCGTCGTGGGTGCCCTGCTCGATGATTTCGCCCTTTTCCAGAACGACGATCTGATCGGACTCGGCAATCGTGCTCAGGCGGTGGGCGATGGTGATCACCGTACGCCCCTCGCCGGCGCGGGCCAGGGCATCCTTGATGTCCTGCTCGGTGTCGGTATCCAGCGCGCTGGTGGCCTCGTCCAACAGAAGGATCGGCGGGTTCTTCAACAGCGTCCGCGCAATGCCCACGCGCTGCTTCTCGCCGCCAGAGAGCTTCAGGCCACGCTCTCCCACCTTGGTCTCGTACCCCTCGGGCAGAGAGATGATGAAGTCGTGGATTTGGGCGGCTTTTGCGGCGGCTTCGATCTCGGCCTGCGAGGCCCCCTCGCGGCCATAGGCGATGTTGTATCGGATCGTATCGTTGAACAGCACTGTATCCTGCGGCACCACGCCGATGGCGGCGTGCAGGCTTTCCTGCGTCACGTCGCGCACATCCTGCCCGTCGATCCGCAACGCGCCCTTGGTCACGTCGTAGAACCGGAACAGCAACCGCCCGATGGTGGATTTGCCCGAGCCGGTCGCGCCCACGATGGCAACGGTCTGCCCCCCCGGCACCACCAGAGAGACGCCGCGCAGGATCTCGCGGTCCGGGTCATAGCCGAAATGCACATCGTCCAGTTCGACCCGGCCTTCGGTAATCTGCAGCGGTTTGGCGTCTGGCTTGTCCACTACCTCGGCCGGCTGCTCCAGCAGCTGGAACATCTGGCCCATATCAACCAAGGCCTGCCGGATCTCGCGATAGACGGTGCCCAGAAAGTTCAGCGGCACGGTGATCTGGATCATGTAGGCGTTGACCATCACGAAATCGCCCACCGTCAACTGCCCGTTCTGAACGCCGATCGCGGCCAGAACCATCACTCCGATCAGGCCACAAGTGATCAGGAAGGACTGACCAAAATTCAGGAAGGCCAGCGAGTATGCCGTTTTCAACGCGGCCTGCGCATAGGCCTTCATCGACACGTCATATCGTTCAGCTTCGCGCCGTTCGGCGTTGAAATACTTGACGGTTTCGAAATTCAGCAGGCTGTCGATGGCGCGCTGGTTGGCCTCGGTATCCTGGTCATTCATCTCGCGCCGCAGCTTCACGCGCCATTCGGTGACCGTGAAGGTGAACCAGATGTACAGCGCGATGGTGACGGCCACCACGACCAGGTACCAGACGTCGAACAGCCACATCAGAACCACCGCCACCAGCAGCAGTTCAAGGATCAACGGTCCGATCGAAAACAAAAGGAAGCGCAGCAGGAACTCCACGCCCTTGACCCCACGCTCGATGATCCGGCTGAGGCCGCCCGTCCGGCGGGTCACATGATAGCGCATCGACAGCTGGTGGATGTGCTGGAAGGTTTCCAGCGCCAGCGCCCGCAGCGCGCGTTGCCCCACCGGCGCGAACAGCGCATCGCGCAACTGCTGGAACCCCACCGTCATCATCCGCGCCACGCCATAGGCCACCGTCAGACCTACGGCGCCCAGCGCCAAAGGCGGCACGCCCTCGCCCGCCAAAGCATCGACCGCGCCCTTGTACAGGATCGGCGTATAGACCGCGATCAACTTCGCGAGAATCAGCATGGCCATCGCGAAGACCACCCGCCGTTTGACCCACGGCTCATCTTCGGGCCACAGGTACGGAGCCACTTTTCGGATGGTCAGCCAACCCGACTTGCGTTCGTCCATCTGTGGCATGTCTGCGGAATGCATAGGCGCAAGTCTTCTCATGTCTGACCCGGAAAGCTTCGAGGCCGGGCGAAAACCCGGCCTCGCAAGACCTAAGCCTTTATTCCGGGATGGTGAAGACCTGGCCCGGATAAATCAGGTCGGGGTCGCGGATCAGGTCGCGGTTCGCATCGAACAGGCGGACATACAGAACACCGTCGCCAAAACGCTCTCGCGAGATCGCCCACAGGGTGTCGCCCTTCTGCACGGTAACGGACCGGATCGGCGTGCTTTGGTCGGCGCCCGGCAACGCATCCTGCGCCTCGGCCGCCTGCAGAACTTCAACCGGCTCGCGCTTGAATGGCGTTTCAAGACGACTCAGCACCGTTCCGTCCGTGTCGACTTCGTCAACACGCAGGGTATAGACACCGGGATCGACTTCCTGGATCTCCCCGCGCCAATCACCGTCCTGCCCTGGCGTGATATCGGCCACCAGCTTGTTGTTCAGATAGAGCCGAACCGCAGCACCCTCGGACACACGGCCGGACAATTGGACATCGCCAGCGTCGGAATAGCCGATCGTATCAAGCGCAACCTGCTCGGGCGACGCGTCTTCGGACGACGGCGACTGGACAAGCTCAACCCCTTCCTCACCGGACCGCAAAACGGCCACCTGCTGGCTTTCGCTGGATTGAGTCTCGGTCGTGGCCTCGGGTGAGGTTGCTTCTTCGTCCTGCGCCCCGGAAACGGTCTCGTCCGCTTGCGCGACCTCGGTGTCCTCTGCGACTGCGGCCGCAGACGGCTGTTCCGCCGTTTCATCCTGCGCTTCGGTGTCCGTGCTGGCGACTTGCTCGTCCTTAGCGGGTGGCGCAGGCGGCTTGGGCAACGCGGCAATCAGATAGTCATCCGATTGCGCAGACCGGGTACCGTCACCGGCTTCAAGAACCAGACCTCGCGCGGCCTCGCTGAAGGGGATGGTGACGAACTCGGCGAACTGGCCGCTGCCATCGACCGTGAAGCTGTGGATCGGCTCGCCATCCAGCAGGATACGAATTTGACTGCCCGGGTCGCCTTTGCCGGACAGCAGCGCATTGCCGTCAGGCTCCACGAATATCTGGTCGAGCGTCGGAGCAGTTGCGGCCGCGTTAGCCTCGGGTGTGGGAGCAGCCTCTGCCGGCTGTTCTTCAACCGTCGCGTCCTGCGCAGTCTGCTCGTCGGTCGCAGTTTTCTCTTCGGCTTCCGGCGCGGTTGCTTCTTCGGTCTCGGTCGAGGTCTGAACCTCGTCCGCGTTGTCAGGTTCCGCAACGACCTGCGAGTCCTCTGCATCCGGGCTTGGTGCCGGTGCAGCGGCTGGCTCAGTCGTCTCTTCGCTGGCGCTTTCGGCGACGGCCTCTTCCGTAGTGGACTGTTCAGACTGCGGCGCAGGACCGAAGACACCCGAAAGATACAAGCCCCCGGCGCCAATCACAGCCAAGATACCCGCAAGGATACCCCAGACGAATGCACCCGACCTACCGCTTCCCGATTTGGCGTCCATGTTTTTTCCTTCACTCCGCAGCGCAAATGCCTTGACTCAAAAGCTTTCCGCCGAACGGTTGAGCCAATTTACCAATCCCGCTATCACGGGTCAAAACCTCTGACACAACCCCGGAGTCGCTGTTTGATGTCCCAGAAATCGATCTGTGTGTATTGCGGGTCACGCAATGGCGCGAATTCGGCCTACACAAAGGCCGCAGGCACCTTTGGACGGCTGCTGGCCGCCGAAGGCTGGCGGCTGGTCTACGGTGCGGGTGACGTGGGCCTGATGGGCGAAGTCGCCCGGGCCACGCAAGCGGCCGGAGGCGAAACCTTCGGCGTGATACCGGTTCATCTGCTCCGGCGGGAAGTGGGAAAAACAGATCTGACGCGTTTCGTGGTCACCGAAACGATGCACGAGCGCAAGAAAGTCATGATCATGAATGCGGATGCCGTGGTCGTGCTGCCCGGCGGCCCCGGGTCATTAGACGAGTTGTTCGAGGCGCTGACCTGGCGCCAGTTGGGCCTGCATGACAAACCCATTCTGGTGATGAATGTGGACGGATACTGGGACGCGCTTCACACGCTTTTGGATCAGGTGATCGACGCAGGTTTTGCGGATGCCTCCTTGGCCCGTTTCATCACATGGGTCGACGACGCCGAGTCCGCGATGAACGAATTGCGCAAGTTATTGAAATGATAGACGTCACAGGCGGTTTCCCCGCCCGCGAGTCCCGAACCAGCAAGATCAGGCGGTCGAGGTGCGCAGCTGGCGTTGCAGCACCTTTTCGACCTTGTGCAGTGGATGATTGGTCAGGGTCTTGTCGACTTCGGCGACGACTTTGGCCAGAACTTCGCTGTGAAGGCGCCGGCGCAGCAGGCCCAGGACCTGTGGGCTGGCAACCAGAACAAGCCGCTTGTACGCGCCCTTCAGCCCTTTTTTGTTGAGCAGGTTGGCCACATCCTGGACGAACAGGGATTTGGCGTGAGTGCGCCAGGTGTCTTCTTCCACCGCAGATTTCTGGTTCGGCCCGGTATCATTTCGCCGTCCCGCCCGATCCGAGGGCTTGCCCCGCGCGGCGAGATGATCATGTTCCTCAACCGATACGACCACCAGATTGGGGTTCTCGGCATCCGTCACGTTTTCAGTGAACAGTGCTTTTTCCCCGTCGGCGATGATGACCCAAGTACCCTGTGCAAGTGCGACCATTGCGATCTCCCGTTGTGGTTTTCGTGGCCGTCCCCCGCCCGAACAAGAACAGCCAACATCTTGCACCCACGGCACAATTTGGCAGCTATTCCCTCATTGTTTTGGTTTTGGCGGTTCTCTCCTCCCGCAACTAACAGCTAATCACTCTTTGGCGTCTTGCAACGGCGCATGCGTGCAAAAGTTGACGTATCGGCAAGTTTCCACCCGAAGCGCAGATCAGACCGAAATTTCGACAAGCGTAATCTCGGGTGTAACACCAAACCGGACCGGAAGGATCGAGCACCCAATGCCGCCGGAAACTACCAGATCCTTTCCACCTTCGCGCACCGGGCCGTAGGCATAGCGATTGCCAAACAGCGAGGGCACCACGGGCGACCACCCAAACAGTCTGATTTGACCACCATGCGTGTGACCGGACAGTGTCAAGGCAACGCGATCTGGCACTTGGGGAAATATGTCCGGTTCATGCGCCATCAGGATGACGGGCGCGTCATCGGTAATCTGCCGCAACGTGCCGGACAGATCGTCCAGGCCGCGGTATCGCCCATTGCCCTCCACGATGGCCAGTTGGTCTTCGAGGCCCGCCAGCCAGATTCCCGGACCATCCAGTTTCTGCGCAGAATTGGATAGGACCGGGATGCCACTCGCGGCCAACGCATCGGCATATAAGTTGGGCCCACCGCCCCGGCGTTGAGCGGCCGTATCATCCCACCAGTCATGGTTTCCCAGCACCGCGAAAACCCCATGGCGCGCGGTCAGTCCGGAAAGAACCGGGGTGATGTCCGCCATCGCGACAGGTTTCGAAACCATCCTGTGGCTGGCGGTGAAATCCCCCAGCAGCAAGACCAGATCGGCATCCAGCGCATTTGTGCGCCTTACGACCTGCTTGATACGCTTTACGGTAACGAATGGCTCGCAGGCATGAAGGTCGGCGATGACCGCGATCCGCAGCGGAGGCGCCGTCCAGTCCGCGCGCTTGAGCTTCCATTTGCGAACCCGCAGCCGCATAGCCGGTTCGATAAAGAACCCGTACAGCGAAACAACAAGGCCTGCCAGCGTCACCGCCAGCAGGCCCTTGATGAACCCTCGTCGGGTCAAGAGTTACATCCGCGATGCAACGTTTTCCCAGTTCACCAGGTTGTCGAGGAAGTTCGAGAGGTAAGCCGGACGCTTGTTGCGGAAGTCGATGTAGTAGGAGTGCTCCCACACGTCGCAACCCAGAAGCGCCGTCTGGCCGAAGCACAGCGGGTTCACACCGTTTTCGGTTTTGGTAACCGCCAGCGAGCCGTCGGCATTCTTGACCAGCCACGCCCAGCCCGAACCGAACTGACCGGCTCCCGCCGCGCTGAACTGCGATTTGAATTCCTCGACCGAACCGAAACTTTCAACCAACGCCTTTTCCAGCTCGCCCGGCATCTTCGACTCGCCCGGACCCATCATTTCCCAAAACTGGTTGTGGTTCCAAAGCTGGCTGATGTTGTTAAAGATCCCGTTCTGTGCGACGGCCGACTTGTCGTAGGTGCCGACGATGATCTCTTCCAGCGACTTGCCGTCCCACTCGGTCCCGGCGATCAGCTTGTTGCCGTTGTCGACATAGGCCTTGTGGTGCAGATCATGGTGATATTCCAGCGTTTCCGCCGACATGCCCTTGGCTGCCAGCGCGTCATGTGCATAAGGAAGATCAGGAAGTTCAAAAGCCATCTCGGCCCCCTGTAAATTTGTGTTGCGTTCCCAAGGTTAAATGCTTTGGCAACCGCCGCAGGTCAAGGCCCGAGCGCAGAAAACCCGGAGGTCCGCGATGCTGACGCAGGCGCGCAAGATGTTCTACCGTGCCCGCGGTCATTATGCAGGCAATCTGAATGGCGAGGTGTTCCGGCTGGACCCCTACCATTCGAAATTCTGGCGCAAGGCCTCAAGCGGCGCGTGGGAGCCCGAGACTTTCGCGGTGCTGGACCAGCACCTGTCGCCCGACCGCGACTATCTGGACATCGGCGCCTGGATCGGGCCGACGGTTCTCTATGGCGCGCGCAAGGCCCGGCATGTCTGGTGTTTCGAACCCGACCCCACCGCCTTTCGCCATCTGGCTTGGAACCTCGACCTGAACGACATCTGCAACGTCTCGGCCTTTGGCGTGGCTTTGTCCGACCGGTTCGGCGTGGCCCGCATGGCTTCAGTCAGGGGCGAGCGCGGCGACTCGACCAGTTCGCTGCTGCATGACGGCGCGCATGGCACCGATGCCCTGACCATCGGGTGGCACCAGTTCGCTAAAGCGACGGACCTGACAGGCATTTCGCTGGTCAAAATGGACATCGAAGGGGCGGAGTTTGCGGTTCTGCCGACGCTCGCCGACTGGCTGCAGGAGCAGAAGCCAGCCCTGTATCTGTCGCTGCACGCGCCCCTACTGGACGAAAACAACCGCGCCGAACGGGTCGAAGCCCTGCTTGCGACGTTGTCTTTCTACTCGAACATGTACGATGAAGCCGGGCGCCCAATCTCGGCCGAGGGCTTGCTGAGCCCGTGCGCTTTGACCCAGTACCGCAGCGTCCTGTTCACGGAATAGAGTTCCGTAAAGGAAACTCTATCCAAACGAGAGTTTGCCCTTGAACACCCGACGACGCGGTGTTCATTTTCCTGTATTGATCATTGAAATTACAGGAAAATTGACTTGCGACTTATTCCGTTTCTCGCTGCGGTCCTGACAGCACAGGCGGCTGCCGCATCCCCCATGGCTTACAAGTGCACGATCACGAAAAAGGATAGCCACGGCTGGGTTGCACCCGAATATGCCTTTCAAATCGACCCCGAGGCCGGCACGGCCCAAGCCGCCAGCAACTACCATGACTGGACCAACGCGCAGCTTCGGGATCGTGGGGCCAAGGGCTATCGGATGATCTGGAACGTGACGCTCAAAAGCACCGAAGGTCAGGCCATTCGCATGCGCTATCAGGCGAATCTTGCAACAGACGGTGGGCTGAAGGTGAGCGGCAGTTTCGTGAATGTAGGGGCATCGAACAAACCCTACGGAACCGGCAGATGCGAGGCCGTCAAAAAATGAAAAGCCCCGGTGATGTCCGGGGCTTGTTCTTTCTGCCAAGGTGGGGTCGGGTTCAGTAGAATCCGACCTCGCTGCCGGGCTGCGCCGCAACCTTCAACAGCTTGAACACGTAATCCGCTACCGATCGGAAGCACACCACGCGAAAGGATTCCGCGTCGTCCATCCAGAACGCCCCCGCAACCTGCGCCAGGCGCGTGCGCCGGATCTGGCCGGGCTGGAACGCATCGGACGAGAAATCGACGGGCGCAACCTTGCCCAGCACCTCACGCGCGGTCGATCCCGAGACCCGGAACACCGCCCGCGCGTCCGAGACGTTGACCGCCAGCGCGTGAACGCCGCTCAGCGCGCCCTGCATGGCGGCCAGTTTGGCCTCGACCTCGGCGTAAGGAACCAGCACCAGCAGCTCGTCCGGCGACATCCAGCAGACGCCGGTCTCGCCATCGACGAAAGCCTCGCGCTGGCCGGGCATCTTCTGGCCGGTGGCGTCCTTGACCGCCTTGATCACCAGCTTGTCGGACAGATCGCCGCGCAGGGTGATCATCCCCTGCAGGCCGCATTCCTCGATCCAGGCGATGCCGTCAAAGCTTGCGTGGTTCAGTGCGCTGATGGGTTCAGACATTCTGCTTCTCCCCGTCCTTGTCGTAGAACACCGGGTCCACGATCTTGGCCTTGTAGATTTTGTCGTCGGTGCCCGGGAATTCGATCACCTCTCCCATGCGGTTCGGCCCGTTCTTGACCAGCCCCATGGCGATGCCCCGGCCCAAATTGGCCGAGTAATAGGTCGAGGTCACGCGCCCGATCACGTTGCGCTGGCCGTTGGCATTCACGCCCTCGCCCACCGCATATGCGCCGTCGGGCAGAACCGATCCATCCACAGTTTCCAGACCCACCAGTTTCCAGCGGTCCGGGTCGGTCATGTGAGAGCGTTCCTGCGCCCGCTTGCCCAGGAAATCCTCTTTCTTCTTCGAGATCGCCCAGTGCAGCCCCAGATCCTGCGGGATCACGGTGCCGTCGGTCTCGTCCCCGATCATGATGAAACCCTTTTCCGCCCGCAGAATGTGCAGACATTCCGTGCCATAAGGCATCACGCCGAACTCTTCCCCGGCCTCCATCAGGGCATCCCAGAAAGCCTGACCCTGGCTGGCGGGCACCGCGATTTCATAGGACAGCTCGCCCGAGAACGAGATGCGGTAGGCCCGGCAATCAAAGCCGCCGATCTGGCCGTCGCGCCACTCCATGAACGGCAGCGCCTCGCGGCTGACATCCATGCCGCCCAGCTTCTCCAGCACCTTTCGGGCGTTGGGGCCCACCACGGCGACCTGGGCGTATTGCTCGGTCACGTTGGCGACATAGACCTTCCAGTCCCACCACTCGGTCTGCAGCCATTCCTCCATGTGGGCATGGATGCGCTCAGCCCCGCCGGTGGTGGTGTGGCACAGCCAGGTGTCCTCGTCGATGCGGGCCACGACGCCGTCGTCGATCAGGAAGCCGTTTTCCGAGCACATCAGGCCATAGCGGCATTTGCCGACCTTCAGCGTGGACATCATGTTGGTGTACATCATGTCCAGAAACTTGCCGGCGTCCGGGCCCTTGACGATCAGCTTGCCCAGCGTCGAGGCATCCAACAGCCCGAGGTTTTCACGGGTATTCTTGACCTCGCGGTTCACCGCGTCATGCACGGATTCCCCGGCTCGGACATAGGCGTAAGGGCGACGCCAGTGGCCCACCGGCTCCCAATCGGCACCATTCCGGTCATGCCAGTCATGCATGGGCGTGCGGCGGATCGGCTGGAACACCTCGCCGCGCGCCTCGCCCGCAATGGCTCCCATCGAGATGGGCGTATAAGGCGGGCGGAAAGTGGTGGTGCCGACCTTGGGAATCTCCGACTCCAGCGCATCAGCAAGGATCGCCAGACCGTTGATATTGCTCAGCTTACCTTGATCCGTCGCCATGCCCAGCGTGGTATAACGCTTGGTGTGCTCGACGCTTTCATAGCCTTCGCGCGCGGCCAATTGCACATCCGAGACCTTCACGTCGTTCTGGAAGTCCAGCCACGACTTCATGCGCAGCTGCACCTCGGCCTTGGCGGGCATCAGCCAAACGGCCTGCATGGGCGCTTCGGTCTCGGCCTCGCCCTGCGGTGCCTTGGTGTTCTTCGGCTTGAAGCCGGCTGCCTTGGCCGCGGCCTTACCCGCGGCGTGGGCATCGGCCAGCACCTCGCCCAGCGCCAGCGGCCCGCTTGCCGAGCCCGCGGCCACAACAAAGCCTGCGCCATTCGCGCCCAGCGGCGGACGGTCAGGATCGGGGCGGAAATGGGCGTTGGCTTCGTTCCAGATCAGCCTGCCACCGCAATGGGACCACAGGTGCACCACCGGAGACCAGCCGCCCGACATGGCAACCGCATCGCATTCGACCTCTTCCCGAGCGCCACCGATGCCTTCCTGGTTGCAGATCGCGACCTTCTTGACCCGTTTGCCGCCCTTGACCTTGGCGATGGCCTTGCCGGGATCGACCCGGATGCCGAGGCTGCGCGCCTCGTCCGCCAGCGGCCCGGCCGAGGGACGGGCATCGACGACGCGCAACACATCCACGCCCGCCTGCTTCAGGATGATCGCAGTGCGATAGGCGTCGTCATTGTTGGTAGCGACGATCACGCGCTCGCCCGGGGTCACGCCCCAGTTCACGACATAGTCGCGCATGGCCGAGGCCAGCATCACCCCCGGCACGTCATTGCCGGCAAAGGACAGCGGGCGCTCGATCGCGCCGGTCGCCGTAACGACCTGTTTGGCGCGTATGCGCCAAAGGCGGTGGCGCGGGCCCTGGGTGCCCGGTTTGTGGTCGTTCAGACGCTCGTATCCCAGCACGTAACCGTGATCATAGACCCCAGCCCCCATGCAGCGCGACCGCATGGTGACGTTGTCCATTGTTTCGAGTTCGGAAACCAATTGTTCCACGAACTTATCCACAGGCTCGTCGTTGACGGTGCCGCCGTCGACAGGCGCGCGCCCCCCCCAATAGGCGGTCTGCTCGATCAGCATGACCTTGGCGCCCGATTGCGCGGCGGCTTTGGCCGCCTGCAGGCCCGCAACACCGCCGCCGATCACCAATATGTCGGTGAAGGCATAGAAGTGTTCATAGGTATCCGCGTCGCGGCTGTCCTTATCGGGCGCCTTGCCCAGACCGGCGGACTGGCGGATGAACGGCTCGTACACATGTTTCCAGAACGGTTTGGGGTGGATGAACGTCTTGTAGTAGAACCCCGCCGGCAGGAACCGTGCCAGCGCCGTGTTCACCGCGCCGATGTCATACTCCAGGCTGGGCCAGTGGTTTTGCGAGATCGCGGTCAGGCCGTTGAACAGCTCGGTCGTGGTGGCGCGCTGGTTCGGCTCGAACCGGTTGCCCTGCCCTAGACCGACCAGCGCGTTGGGCTCCTCGGAACCGCTGGCGACGACGCCGCGCGGACGGTGGTATTTGAAGGACCGGCCGACCATCATCTGGTCGTTAGCCAGCAGGGCTGAGGCCAGCGTGTCGCCCTGATAGCCCTGCATAGAGGTACCGTTGAATGAAAACGTGACCGGTTTCGACCTGTCGATCAGGCGACCTTGATTTGCGAGACGGGTGCTCATTTTGCGGACCTTTCGCAAGTGGAGGCGTCAGGGCCTCCGGCAGATGTGTTCTTAAAAAGACGAAGCATCAGGAGAACTCTCTCCACGTCCAACCCGGCCGTTTGGCCGAAATCGCATCGCGGATTTCCTTTGGCGGCTCGGTGACCTGGGCCGAATAGGTGCCGAACACCTCAAGCGTCGCGGTGCACCGCGCGGCATGAAACCACTTGCCGCAGCCGTTGCTGTGCCGCCAGCGTTCGAAGTGCACGCCCTTGGGGTTTTCGCGCATGAACAGATAGTCATGGAACTCTTCGTCCGACGAGCCGGGACCGAAGCGTTTCATATGCGCTTCGCCGCCGGCAGTCAGTTCGGTCTCTTCGGCGTCGACGCCGCAATAGGGGCAACTCAGGATCAGCATCGGGTCAAAACACCTTTGGTCATGGATTCGGCTCGACCGTTTCTTGGACGGTCAGCGGAACAAGGTTGTTGAAGTGGAACATCGCCTCGATCGGGATGGTCACGCGGCCCGGGCGCAGAGCGACGATGTCGTTGGCCAGCCGATAGGGGACCAGACCGGCCGCGCTCAGGTCCGAGACGATCCCATCCTGTTCGGCCGGGTCGCCTGCGTTGCATTCAACGATGGCCAACGACAGCTCCAGGCGTGCGGGATCAAAGCTGTCGAGGACAGAGCGTTCGTGCCCTTCGACGTCGATCACCAGGATATCGGCGGCGGAAACACCCGTTTCGGTCAAAATCTCGTCCAGCCGCCGCGCGGCGACGGTTGTCTCGGCCACGGCCGAATGGGGTACGTTCGCCCCCGTCTTGCGGTTGGCGCGGTCGATTGCGGCCACCATCCGGCCACGGTCCAGCGACGCGCAGCCGCGCAGCCAGCCCGGATAGGCGCCGGAATAGGTGTCGTCGAGGTGATAAAGCGTCATGCTGCCCGCAACCTGCGAGACGGCGGCATTGACCAGCGTCACGTTCGGGTTGGCCGCATGCAGCGACGCAAGCGCCGAAAAATACAGCGGATGCGGCTCGATCAGGACACCTTTCCAATGCGGTTTCGACCAGTACGGCAATATGGGATCATCCAGCTTGCCGTCATTGGCCCCGACCTGCACCACCTGAACGCTGTCGGACTGCGCGTCGAAACACGCCAGCAGAAAGTCCAGCAGCGCAAGCCGGCTGCGGCGCGGTCGGTCGGGTATCGCCGTGGGAAGGGATTGGATGTCCATCAATGCGCGACCCCGGCGGCGACGCTTTCGTCGATGAAGCGGCCCTCTTTGAACCGGTCCAGCGAGAACGCCTCGGTCAGCGGGGAATGCCCGGTGGCCATCAGCTGCGCCATGCCCCAGCCCGAACCGGGGATGGCCTTGAACCCGCCGGTGCCCCAACCGCAGTTGATGAAGCAACCGCCCAGCGGCGTCTTGGACAGGATGGGCGACCGGTCGCCGGTCATGTCGACGATCCCGCCCCACTGCCGCAGCATCTTGAGCCGCGAGATCATCGGAAAGGTCTCGACCAGGGCCCGGACGGTTTCCTCGATATGGTGGAAACTGCCGCGCTGGGTGTAGTTGTTGAACCCGTCGGTGCCGCCGCCGATCACCATCTCGCCCTTGTCGGATTGCGACATGTAACCATGCACGGTGTTGGCCATCACCACCACATCCATGCAGGGTTTGATCGGCTCGGACACCAGCGCCTGCAGGGCCAGCGCCTCGACCGGAAGGCGGAAGCCCGCCATCTCGGCCAGTTGGCCCGAATGGCCCGCGACCACGATGCCCAGCTTGTCGCACTCGATGGCGCCCTTGGTCGTCTCGACCCCTGTGACGCGACCGTTTTCAGACCGGACGCCCGTAACCTCACACTGCTGGATGATGTCCATACCCATATTCGAACAGGCGCGCGCATAGCCCCAAGCAACCGCATCGTGGCGTGCGGTGCCGCCGCGCTCTTGCCACAGCGCGCCAAGGACCGGATAGCGCGGGCCGTCGATGTTGATGATCGGGACCAGCTGCTTTACGCGCTCGGGCTCGATCCATTCGGTCTTGACCCCCTGCAGCGCGTTGGCATGCGCCGTACGCTGATAGCCGCGGACCTCGTGCTGGGTTTGCGCCAGCATCATCACGCCGCGCGGGCTGAACATCACGTTGTAGTTCAGATCTTGGCTCAGATCCTCGTACAAGCTGCGCGATTTTTCGTAGATCGCCGCCGACGGGTCCTGGAGATAGTTCGAGCGGATGATGGTCGTGTTCCGCCCGGTATTGCCGCCGCCCAGCCAGCCCTTTTCGATCACTGCGACGTTCTGGATACCGTAGTTCTTGCCCAGATAATACGCCGTCGCCAAACCGTGCCCGCCGGCACCGACGATGATCACGTCATACCGTTTCTTGGGTTCTGGCGAACGCCAGGCGCGCTCCCATCCGGTGTGATAGCGCAGCGCCTCTCGCGCTACGGCAAAGGCTGAATAGTGTTTCATGAGCGAATCCGTCCGGTTCGTGATTGGCCGAAGATATGCCGTGCGGCGACAGATTACCCCTGCCGTACAGCGCCGCAATATCGCACTATTGCGACATGTAGGCCATTCGCGGCCATTTGTCCCTTTTTTCCGGGCGCGCGCAGGTCTAAGTGAGGGCAACAATTCCGGAGAGATCATGACATTCTGGGTTCTGCTTCTGCTCTTTGCGCTGTCGATCACCGCATTCCTGGCCTTTGGCCTGACCCGAACCCGCCGGCGACAGGAACATCCGGCGGCCTACGATTTGCGGGTCTACAAGGAACAGCTGGCCAGCGTTGATCGCGATCTGGCCCGCGGAGTGATCGCCAAAGCCGACGCCGAGCGGGTTCGAACCGAGATTTCGCGCCGTATCCTGGCCGCCGACGCGCAAATCCGTACCGGTGACGCGACGACCGGGCCGTCGACCACTGTTCGGTTGGCCGCCATCGGGTTCGTTGCCCTGGTTCTGATCGGCGGAGCGTTTGCTTTGTACCGCCAACTGGGCGCTGCCGGATACCCTGATCAGCCGCTTTCAGCGCGCATGGAGATGGCCGCCGAACTGCGTGAGAACAGACCCGGCCAGGAAGAGGCCGAGCAGATGGCCCCGCCCGTCGAAGCGCCTCAGCTTGAAGACAGCTATGCCAACCTTCTGAACCAGCTGCGCACGACCGTGGCCGACCGACCGGACGATCTTCAGGGTCACATTCTATTGGCGCAGCACGAAACCAACGCGGGCAATTTTCAGGCCGGTTATGCAGCCCAACGCCGTGCAATCGAGTTGATGGGGGATGAGGCCCCGGCGGACGCCTATTCGAACTTTGCAGAAATGCTGATCCTGGCGGCAGGGGGCTATGTCTCGCCCGAAGCCGAAGCGGCCTTGCGCCAGGCACTGGAACGCGACCCGCAATCGGGACCGGCGCGCTATTACTGGGGACAGATGCTGCTGCAGATCGGACGGCCGGACCAGGCCTATCGCGTCTGGATGGACACGCTGCGCACTTCGCCGCCGGGGGCGCCTTGGGCCAACGCCATTCGCGCCCAGATCGACGAACTTGCCTGGCGCGCCGGCGTCTTCAACGCGCCCGAAATGGCAGCTGCTCCGTCAGGTCCGGGGCCCAGCCAGTCGGATATGGAAGCCGCGGCGGAAATGACGCCCGAGGAGCGTCAAGAGATGATCCGCGGCATGGTTGACGGATTGTCGGACCGGCTGGCGACCGAAGGTGGTTCTCCGCAGGAATGGGCCCGATTGATCTCGGCGTTGGGGGTGCTGGGAGAAACCGAGCAGGCCGCTGCGATCCGCGATGAAGCCGCGACCAAGTTTGCCGAAGACCCTGCCGCGCTTGAACTGATCAACTCGGCCGCGCAGCAGGCCGGCCTGTCGCAATGATCCAGGACGTGTTCGAGGATTTCGCAGCCGCACTGCCCCCGATGCAGGCGTTGATGGGACTGGATCTGGGCGAAAAGACGATCGGCGTGGCTGTTTCCGACCGCATGCGCGGTGTGGCCAGCCCACTTGAGACCGTGCGCCGCAAGAAATTCAAGCTGGACTCTGCCCGCCTTCTGGAAATCGCTGCCGACCGCGAGATCGGAGGGATCGTTCTAGGCCTGCCCATGAATATGGACGGATCCGAGGGTCCAAGGTGCCAATCAACCCGCGCGTTTGCCCGCAACCTGTCCCAACTGACCGACATCCCGATCGGGTTCTGGGACGAGCGTCTGAGCACAGTTGCGGCAGAAAAGGCACTTTTAGAGGCGGATACGACACGAAAACGTCGCGGACAGGTTATCGACCACGTCGCGGCGGGTTATATCCTGCAAGGAGCGCTGGACAGGCTGCGCTTTCTTTAACGAGCCCGGAGACCGGCGATGACGAACATGATTTGGAAAAGGAACGAGGTCGAAAGCCCCTGTGTCCAGATCTGCGTCGTGCATCCGACCGAGCGTATCTGCACCGGCTGCTATCGCACCATCGACGAAATCACGCGCTGGTCGAAAATGGACAGCTCGGAACGCGCCGAAATCATGAATGACCTGCCTGCCCGCAAGCCTCGCTTGGCCAAGAGACGGGGTGGTCGCGCGGCCCGTCTGGACAAATCCTGACAATCAAAGGGCTTTGTCGGTCTTCCGACCGTCTTCTTCATCTTTCGCTGTGTCTGCGCATGTCTTCACACCGGATCGTTGCCCGGCCTTCAATTCACTGCGGAACAAACGTGTGATTTCCGACTTGCTGGTCTGCGCGCGCCGAAGAGTGGATTCCTGGAAATCAACTTCGACAGCCGCGCTGGTCATGGATTTTCTTTTCAAAAACTTGATCAGCCGCATACGAGCCTTCCTGAATAAATCTGCGTCGCTGCGGGCCGGTCGAGAGCTCGGGAAAGGGGGATCGAGCCGTATGACTATGCGTGAGTGAGTGGCGGCCCGCAGCGACGATTTGCGCATACCGGAGTCAGGCTTTTGAGAAAGGGGGAAAACCTGCCGTCGCGCTTCAATTTTTTTACCAATTAGACAAATCATCCGGAGAGACTCAACAGTTACAATGCCTTCGCGCCCCGCGGTTGGGCGAAAAGGACGTAACGTAACAAGTTGGACCGGCCCGCGACAGCGTCAGGTGTCAATCCAGAATTTGGCCCTGGGCGCGCAGCGCGGCCCATTCCTTCGGGCCGCGCGCCATCGTCATCCGGCAGCCAGCCACGCCTTGGCGTTTTCAATCTCTTCGGACGGGAAAAACTGGGTCCGTGTACCCAGAATGTGACCACCCACGCGCTGCGCGATGTTCTGCCATGCCTTGTCGCCGACGATGGCTGCCCGATCCAGCATTCCCACGTGACCGCGGGCCAGACGGAAATGCGCGGCCAGAGCGGTCAGCCCTTGCCAGCCATCGAATTCCCTCAGATCGATCAGCAACCGGAACGCATCCCGGTCGCCGAGGTTGGCATCCAAATCGGCTTCGGCCTTTTCGTATTCCTCGGGGTCCAGCTTACCCATCAGGCTGACCTGCACGCATGGCCCGCCCAAATCCACAATGTGGATCGCGCCCAGAGATTCACGGATCCAGCGGCGCGCTTCTTCCAGCTCGGCCAGCTCGAACACCTGCACCGGACAGGGCATCAGCGGCGCAGCCAGACGCACGCTGGTCTGGACCCAGCCCTTGTCTGCGACGACCGCGGCGCGATCGAACCCGCGCCAATGACTTAGGCCCAGCTTGGTATCTTCCCAAGCAGCGCCCAAATCGTAGCCTTTGAACTCGGGGCCGACGATAACCAGCAGGCGGACGGCGTCATGTTCCGCCAGCGCAGCCTCGATTGCGGGAACCAGAGTGTTTGTGTAATCGGCGCTTGTTACTTCGCCGGACAATTCGATTTCGATCAATGCACCGTCGGAATTCTTGTGGACCGTAATCATTTTAAGCCTCCAAAGCCAAAGAATGGCAGAAGGTTACGGGGATTCGATCCATTCGGCCACACCGCCCGGCAGCTCGGGCCGGAAATAGGCAATCATCCGTCCGTCCGGCCCCGCCGTTGCCCCCGCCCCCCAAGGCGCGACCCCATGCAGACAATGGCGATGCAACACGTAGGTTTCGCCGGGCGAAGCCGAAACTTCGATACGCGGGCAGGTTTCGAACACTTCGCGACGAGCGGCCTGATAGGCCTCGGTGATATCGGTCTGCGCCCACCGGGTGCGCGGAACACCGGCCAACGCAGCCTTGAAAGCCGCGCCCATGATCTTGTGGCTGCCATCCCAAACGACCAGAGGCGCGGCATCTGCGCTCGCCTGTGTCAGAGGAATACCCAGGACCCATGCGTGAGTTTCGTCGATCTTGCGCCGACGGTCCGGGCCGCCGGGTTTCAGACCATCCACATGCGCCGCGTCGCGCTTGGCCCGGTATCGGGCCGCCGCCTCGTTCTCGCCCCTGCGCGGGCGCGGATAGCCGGGATAGACGACCGAGACCTGCCCCTTGTGCAATTTGATCGATTCATAGTGTTCAACCAGAAACGCGACAGCCTGCCCGCTCAACGGGGCTGAGGCCCCGACACGCCCTGCCCCGTCATTGGGCAGAGCATCGACGCCGATGAACCAGGTGCCTTCGCAATCCAACCACTGCCGGTGGGCTGGGTCACTGGCGGCCTGCTGCGCCAGTGGTAGGGCGTGGGCCACCCAGTCTGCTATGGGCTGGTCGTAGGGGAATACTTCCCACCCCCGTGACCAAAAAGGCCTTACCACCCCACTGCCTTGCGCAGCATATTCAGGGCCACCAGCGTGAGGAAAACGGCAAACACCCGTTTGAGCGGCTTGGGGTCCATCGCATGGGCCAGTTTCACCCCCCAGGGCGCGGTGATCATCGTCATCGCAACAACCACACCAAAGGCCACAAGATTGACGGCGCCGATGGTCAGCGGCGGACGGTGTTCAGCTGCGATCGGCAGAAACAGAAAGCCCAGTACCGAGGGTACGGCGATGATCACGCCAAAGCCCGCGGCCGTCGCAACGGCCCGATGGATCGGTGTGTTGTAGAGGCTCATCAGGGGCACCCCAAAGCTGCCGCCGCCAATTCCCATCAGCACCGACAGAAACCCGACCAAAGGCGAAATCACCAACCGCTTCAGCCCGCCGGGCATGGCATCACCCAATCGCCATTCGGACTTGCCAAGTCCCAGATAGGCGCCAATCACCATTCCAAGGATACCGAACAGCGCCTGCAACGCTTCCGTGCGCAGGGCCGAGGCGACCAGTACGCCA
The DNA here is from genome assembly GCF_025141855.1 of Ruegeria sp. B32. NCBI lineage: Bacteria > Pseudomonadati > Pseudomonadota > Alphaproteobacteria > Rhodobacterales > Roseobacteraceae > Ruegeria > Ruegeria sp. B32. The sequence goes on from NZ_CP081106.1 coordinate 2,081,624, forward strand.
ACAATCGCACCGACAGCGATACCCGGACCCCAACCGCGCAGAATATCCCAATCGACGGCGCCTTTCTTGTTGTGACTCAGCACCGAACGAACCGAAGTCACGATGATCGTGGCAAGTGACGTCGCAAGACACAGCTGCATCAGCTGCGGGCCACCATATCCCAGCGTTTGAAACGCGTAGAAGAAGGCCGGCACCAGAACGATCCCGCCACCTACTCCCAAAAGGCCAGCCAAAACACCGGCGAGCGCGCCGATCACAAGCAAAAGGCCCAGCATCTGGGCCAGCAACATCGTATCGGGCATCCGTCCCCCTTGGTCCCCGGCCCGTGGGCCGTCTTAAAATACTTGCGCCGCCTCGGCATCCGGTGCCACGCGGGACAGCGCGCCCAGAACCACGTCGGGTCCGGCATGGTCTTTGACCGCGCCTTCGGACAAAGCACGCCTCCAACCACGAGCGCCCGGGCGTCCTGCGAACAATCCCAGCATATGTCGGGTGATCTGGTGCAACCGCCCCCCGCCGGCAAGATGCCGATCGATATAGGGCAGCATTTTCATCACGACTTCAACCGGATCCGCCTTTTGCCCCGACCCGTAGATCAGCGGGTCGGCATCGGCCAGAATATCGGTCGGCTGATGATAAGCAGCCCGGCCGATCATCACTCCGTCCAGTCCGGCGTCCAGATGCACCTGGGCTTCGGCCAGTGTCGTGATGCCTCCGTTGATCGAGATGTGGAGATCCGGAAAACCGGCTTTCATCCGGTGAACCAGATCGTAGTCCAGCGGCGGTATGTCCCTATTTTCTTTCGGGCTAAGCCCCTGAAGCCAAGCCTTGCGGGCGTGGATCGTCACGCGCCGACAGCCGGCAGCGCGAATCCGATCCAGAAAGTCGGGCAATACGTCCTCGGGGTTTTGGTCATCCACGCCGATCCGACATTTGACCGTGACATCGACATCAACAACTTCCCGCATGGAGGCCACGCAATCGGCGACCCGGCCCGCCTCTTTCATCAAGACGGCTCCAAACGTTCCTGATTGAACCCGATCCGACGGGCAGCCGCAGTTCAGGTTGATCTCGTCATATCCGGCCTCAGCCCCCAATGCGGCCGCCTGAGCCAGCTCCTGCGGGTCAGATCCGCCCAATTGCAGAGCGACGGAATGTTCCTCGGGGCTATGGTCCAGAAGATGCAGCGCTCCACCCCGTACCAGAGCAGGGGCCGTCACCATTTCCGTGTACAAAAGCGTTTCAGCACTGAGCAAACGGTGCAGATACCGACAGTGCCGATCGGTCCAATCCATCATCGGCGCAACCGACAAGCGCGCAGCGCGACTGACTTCGCTGCGATCAGCATGTGCCCGAGATTGAAACCCAGCCATCAGTGCACGTTCCTTTTTGTGGCCCAGACAAAAGTGCGGCGCCCGGCCAAGCCGGGTCCGCGCTAGGCGTCTACCACTGTTTGACGCCAGATTTCCACCGTCGGATTGCTAGGCCCGGACGTCCGTTGGAGATTGTTCGGAGCGCTCGGCAAAACTGCCGCGCGTCCGGTTGGCGAAAGCCACCAGCGACAGCATCACCGGCACCTCGACCAAAACACCCACCACCGTGGCCAGAGCCGCACCCGAATTCAGGCCGAACAGGCTGATGGCGACGGCCACCGCCAGTTCAAAGAAGTTGGACGTGCCGATCAGTGCGCAGGGCGCCGCAATCCGGTGCGGCACGCGCAGGGCAAAAGCCGCCGCATAAGCCACCGCAAAGATCCCGTAGGACTGGATCAGGATGGGCACGGCGATCAGCGCGATAACCATCGGGCGGTCCAAGATCACTTGCCCCTGCAGGCCGAACAGGATGACGACGGTCGCGATCAGGCCGACAACGCCCCATGGTTTGACCCGGTCGCGGAACGCCTCGATCCGCTCGGCCGAGCCCAGCCGGTTGCGCGTCCAGACACCTACCGCCAGGGGCAGCGCCACGAACAGAACAACCGACAGGACCAGCGTCTGCCACGGAACCGAAATGTCGGTCACACCCAGCAGGAAGGCCACGATCGGGGCGAAAGCAAAGACCATCACGATGTCATTCACCGACACCTGCAGCAGGGTATAGTTCTCGTCCCCCTTGGTCAGATGCGACCAGACGAACACCATTGCCGTGCAGGGCGCCGCACCCAGCAGGATCAGCCCCGCGATATATTGCTGGGCATCGGCGGGCGCGATCAGGTCGGCGAAGACGTATTCGAAGAACAGCACGCCCAGCGCGGCCATGGTGAAGGGCTTGATCAGCCAGTTGACCACCAGGGAGATCGCCAGCCCCTTGGGCTGTTTCACCACGTCGCGCAGGCTGCTTGGGTCGACCCCCACCATCATCGGATAGACCATGGCCCAGATCAGCACCGCCACCACCAGGTTGACATTGGCCACCTCGGCCGCGGCGATGGCCTGGACCAAACCCGGCGCGAACGAGCCGATGGCGATCCCGGCGACCATGGCCAGCGCGATCCACAGGGACAGATACCGTTCAAATACGCTCATGCAGAGATCTCCGAAGTTGTGTGGGGCTGCAAGCGCCCCGCAGCCAAGGCGGAAAGCGCGACCATGGCGGCCGCCGTCCCGAGCATCAAGGGCAACCCGCCCCATTGATAAGTCAGGCCGGACAGCAGCGTACCCAACAGCCGCCCGCCCGCATTGGCCATGTAGTAGAAACCCACATCCATCGTCACCCGCTCGGCCCGGGTGAAGGCCAGGATCAGATAGGAATGCAGCGAGGAATTCACCGCAAAGACCGCGCCAAAGGCCAGCAGGCCACCCACCAGCGTCAGCGTCAGCCACGGCGCGGGCCCAGAGGACATCAGCGCAGCCACCGTCAGGACGGCCGGCGCGCAGGCCAGCCCCCAGGCCCAGCTGCGCGCTGCTGCGACCAGATCGGCCTCATCCCGCGCCCCTGCCCGCAGCAGACGCGGGGCGGCAGCCTGAACAATGCCGTACAGAATGATCCACAAGGCCATGAACTCGCCGATCAGAAAAAAGGCCGAGCGGTTGCCGGCTTCGCTGCCATCCGACAGCACGGCGTAGAAATAGATCGGGATGCCGACGACGAACCAGACGTCGCGCGCCCCGAACAGGAAGACCCGCGCCGCGGACAGCCAGTTCACATTGGCCGATTTCGAAAAGACCTCGGAAAATTTAGCGCCCTTGCGGCCCTTGGGCAGCCCCGGCGGCATCGCCAGCAGCACCGCCACCAGGATCAGGAACAACACCCCCGCCATGCCCACCACGGCACCCGTGAAGCCGAACCCTGCCAACAAGGCCGCTCCCAGCAGGAAGCCCACCCCTTTGACCGCGTTCTTCGACCCGGTCAGCACCGCGACCCAGCGGAACAACCCGCCACCTTCGGTGGGGGCCAACAGCTTGACCGCCGATTTCGACGACATCTTGGTCAGGTCCTTGGCCACGCCGCTGGCACCCTGCACGACCATCACGAAGGCGACGGACATACCGATGGTCCAGCCCGGATCCAACTGCGCTAGCGCCAGCAATGCCAGCACCTGTATCGTCAGCCCCGCGTACAGGGTCGCGGTCAGACCGAACCGCGCGGCGATCCACCCGGCGGCCAAGTTGGTGGCCATCCCGGCGATCTCGTACAGCACGAACAGATAGGCCAGCTGAACCGGCGAAAAGCCCAGCGTGTGAAAATGCAGCAGCACCAGCAGCCGCAGGGCGCCGTCGGTCAGCATGAAGGCCCAATAGGCAGCCGTGACGGCCATATAGGCCGACAGCCCGTCGGGACGTTGGGAAGCGCGGGTCAAAGCGATGCCCCGACCATCATCGCGACATCCACCAGACGGTGCGCATAGCCCATCTCGTTGTCGTACCAGGCATAGACCTTTACCTGGGTTGCATTCACCACCATGGTCGACGGTGCATCCACGATGCTGGACCGGGTGTCATTGGTATAGTCGGTCGAGACCAGAGGACGCTCCTCATAACCCAAAATGCCGGCCAGAGGCCCCTCGGCCGCGTCCTTGAACAGGGCGTTCACCTCTTCGGCGGTGGTTTCGCGTTCCACCTCGAACACGCAATCGGTCAGCGAGGCATTCAGCAGCGGCACCCGCACCGCATGCCCGTTCAACCGCCCCGTCAGTTCGGGATAGATCATGGTGATCGCCGTGGCACTGCCAGTGGTCGTGGGGATCAGCGAATTCAGCGCCGACCGGGCACGGCGCAGGTCCTTGGCCGGACGGTCCACGATCGTCTGCGTATTGGTCACGTCATGAATCGTGGTGATCGAGCCGTGCCGGATGCCCAGGCTCTCGTGGATGACCTTGACCACCGGGGCCAGGCAGTTCGTGGTGCAGCTGGCCGCGGTCACGATGCGGTGGCGCGCCGGGTCATAAGTGCCTTCGTTCACGCCAAAGACGATATTGGCCGCATCACCATCCTTTACCGGAGCCGAGACCACCACCTTCTTCACACCGGCGTCAAAGTAAGGGGCCAGCTTTGCCTCGGTCTTGAAGACCCCGGTGCAGTCGATGACGACGTCGACGCCCTCAAGCGGCAGATCCGACAGGTTGCGGGTTCCGACAAAGGGCAACCGAACGCCGTCGATGGTGACCGAGTTTTCGTCATGACTGAAGTCGGCGGCCCAGCGGCCATGCACGGTGTCGAACTCCAGAAGATGCGCGTGCATCGCGGGGTCCCCCACCGCATCATTGATCCAGGCGATCTGCGCCCCTTTCTCAAGCAGGGGTTTCAAGGCCAGCTTGCCGATGCGGCCAAGGCCGTTGAGAGCATAAACGGTCATGCGGTTTCTCCGGTATGGATCTGGCCGATGTCATCAACGGCCTTCTGAAGGGACATACGGTCAAGGGTTTCGAACGGCAGCGACGAAAAGGTCAGGATCCGGTTGCGCAGCGCGCCATAGGCCTGCTGGAAGGCAAGGCTTTTTTGGGCCTCTGTCCCCTCGGCCTTCACCGGATCGGGCATACCCCAATGCGCGCTGACCGGCTGCCCGGGCCAAGCGGGGCAATCTTCGTTCGCAGCCTGATTGCATACGGTGAACACGAAATCGAACTTCGGCGCGCCCGGGGCCTGGAACTCGCCTACATTCTTGGCGCGCAGGTCCGAGATGTCGTGCCCATTCTGCCGCAGCACCTCAAGCGCCGCTGGGTTCAACTGGGACTGCGGACGTGTACCGGCGGAAAACACGTTGAACCGGTCGCCGCCAAGCTGCTTCAACAGGGCCTCGGCGAAAATCGAACGCGCGGAATTCCCGGTGCATATGAACAATACGTTGTAGGTACGCGGGGCCTTGGCCGCATGCGCGTCAACGCCGTTGAGTGGACTGGGCGCGCAGAGTTCCGGACGCCCACGGCAGCAATCCAGCAGAAGGTAATCGAACGTCTGCCGCACGGCGTCCATATCCACCGAGTAGCGCAAGGACGTCCCGACCCTTTCCTGCGTCACAAGGTCGGCCTGCATCAGCGCGTTTACGTAGTTGGACAGCGTATTCGGCTTGAGGTCCAACGCCATGGCAATCTCGGTCGCGGGTATGCGATCGGGATACCGGCGCATCAACAGCCGGAAAACGGCCAACCGAGCCGGATGACCCAAGGTGGACAGGCGGTCGGGAATCACTTTTTCCATAATTCATGGATATTCGAATTACAGACGAAATCAAGTGCCCGTTTTTGGCGCGTTTAAACCGCAGGCAAGATTTTACGATTGGCCACAAAGATGCCCCTCGCCCAAAACGGAACGACGGGTGAATTGATATTGAAGAAAATGGTGCGGCCGAGAAGACTCGAACTTCCACGGGTGTTACCCCACAGCGACCTCAACGCTGCGCGTCTACCAATTCCGCCACGGCCGCACTGCCTGTGACTTGGTAGGCGGCGTATAGACGCTTGGCAAAAGGATGTGAAGAGGCAAAAGCAACCGCATTGGAATTCCCGGCCCGCAACCATATCTGTGGGGTCATGAAACCCGATGCCACATCGCAGCAGGAGCATCCGATGACCACACCCGATCCCCGCCCCGTCATCCAAGTCGACATCGTATCCGATGTCGTATGCCCGTGGTGCATCGTCGGGTTTCGCCAGCTTGATCTGGCGCTGGAGCAGGAGAACGTGCTGGCGCAGCTCCGGTGGCACCCGTTCGAGTTGAACCCCGCAATGGGGCCAGATGGCCAGAACCTGCGAGAGCACATCATGGAAAAGTACGGCTCGACCGCCGAGCAGAGCCAGCAGGCCCGAGACCGGTTGACCGCGTTGGGTGCAGATTTGGGTTTCACGTTCAATTTCAATGATGACAGCCGGATCGTGAACACCTTTGCTGCGCATCAACTTCTGGACTGGGCCGAAACGCATGGCAGGCAACACCCGCTGAAGCTGGCGTTGTTCAAGGCCTATTTCACAGATCAGCGGGATGTTTCGAAAATTGAGGTATTGCTGGATGCCGCTCAGACCGCCGGGCTCGACCCAGACGCCGCCCGCGCGGCGTTGGAATCGGGCGCGCATGCAGGCCCGGTACGGCAAAAGCAACAATTCTGGACCAGCCGAGGCATCACCGGAGTTCCGGCAATGGTTTTTGGCGGCAAGTACCTGCTGACGGGTGCGCAGGGCAACGAGACCTACGCTCAGGTCCTGCAGCGATGCCGGGCCGAGGCCGCCTAACCTCTTTCGCTTGGACAGCAGGACGGCTATGAGGCGCGCATGGAATGGAAGATCACCGACGGACTGACCGACTATGACACCGCCGTCGCCTTCATGGAGGCGCGGGTGGCCGAGATTGCGGCCGGAACCGCGGACGAGTGCATCTGGTTCTTGGAGCATCCGCCGCTCTATACGGCCGGAACATCAGCCAAACCCCAAGACCTGACCGACCCGGATCGATTCCCGGTCTATGCCAGCAAGCGCGGGGGCGAATACACCTATCACGGACCTGGCCAGCGGGTCGTCTATGTCATGCTGGATGTCGGAAAGCGCGGCCATGATGTCCGCCGCTTTGTCAAACAGCTGGAAACCTGGGTGATCTCGGCACTGGCCGAGTTCAACGTCCACGGAGAAATCCGCGAAGGCCGTGTCGGTGTGTGGGTGCCGCGCAAGGACAAGCCGCTGACCGTCAGCGGCGAACCAGCCGAGGACAAAATCGCTGCGATCGGCATCCGCTTGCGGAAATGGATCAGCTTCCACGGTATCTCGATAAACGTGGAACCGGACCTGGAGCATTTTTCGGGCATCGTTCCCTGCGGCATCCGGGAGTTCGGCGTGACTTCGTTGGTGGATCTGGGATTGCCGGTGACAATGGCCGATGTCGATGTGGCTCTGCGCAAAACCTTTACTGAGGCTTTCGGCCCCGAGGCGGCCTGACCCCCTCGCATCGACCATGGTCTCGAATCGCAGAATCTGACCCCGCGGAACGACAATCCTCGATGCAGGGTTCTTCTGTTTCTCAATATGGTCGCAAATTTCCGAAGATTGCCGCGAATTGCCTTAAAATTTAGGGAATCTCCTTCTTCCTTCCACACAACAGCCGCAGTTTGAGGTATCATGAATATACCGTTCAAGAGTGAGTGGTATGTTAACCGGTGATCGCGGCCAGCCCGCGAAAATCGATCAAGTGTTTGGTTACGAGTCTGCCGTTCCGACCCCATATCGGAACGGCAATTCTCGTTTTTGGGGCCTCAGTTTTCGCCTGATTGGTCCGCGGCATGGCCGAACCGCATGGTCTTTGGGCAGGACCGAGCGGCCATTTCCACCTCAAGCGTCAGGTGGCCGATCCCAAAACTGTCGCGCATAGTTTGTTTCACCAGACCGCGCACCTCTTCAGCCTGCGACCAGGCGGAGTCTTCGACCACCAGATGCGCGGTAAGAGCGGGCTGGTTTTCCTGCATGCTCCACAAGTGGACATGGTGAACCTCGCGCACGCCGTCCATTGCCTCAATGGCCGAGGCGACCTCCTCGGGGTCCAGATCGGGCGGCGCGCCAAGCATGAGAACACGGATCGTTTCTCCGATCTCGCTTTGGACATGCCAGAGGATGTACATCGAGATCAGAATGGTGACGGCCGGATCGACCCAGGTCCAGTTGAACAGGATCACAGCCACCCCGGCCACGATCACTGCAACCGATCCCAGCGCGTCAGCAACATTGTGCAGAAAAGCCGCGCGGATATTCATGCTGGTTTTGGCCATGCTATAAGTCAGAAGCGCGGTGATCAGATCCACCACCAACGCCAGCATGGCTATCCAGACCACAAGCCAGCCGTCAATCGGCTCGGGCTGAAAGAACCGGGTCACCCCTTCGTACATCAGGTACACAGCGATGACGATCAGTGTGGTATAGTTGACCAGCGCCGCGACCACTTCGGCCCGACCGTATCCGAAGCTCATGCGCGGGTCGGCTGGGCGCCGGGCAATCTTGCGGGCAAAGAACGCGATGATCAGTGCAATCGCGTCGGAAAAATTGTGCAGCGCGTCAGCGATGAGCGCCAGCGACCCCGAAAAGATTCCGCCGACCACCTGTGCCAGCGTCAGAAACATGTTGACCGCGATGGCCCATGCCACCCGCGCGTCTCCGGCATCGGCGTCGATTTGGGCGTGGTTTTTGTGTCCGGCGTGGGAATGATCATGCGCCATGATGTCGTGTCCTTGTCTGGGTCATGGTCCATACCTAATTCCTCTAGTGACTAGAGGTTCAAGGAGGATTGCGGAAAATGTTCTCGATCGGGGATTTGTCACGGCGCACAGGCGTCAAAGTCGCCACGATCCGGTTTTACGAAGAAAGGGGCCTGCTGCCACCGCCGGAACGGAGCGCTGGCAACCAAAGGCGCTATGACCGCGCCGCGCTCGAGCGGCTGCACTTTGTCAAACACACGCGCGATCTTGGACTGCCACTGGCCGATGTCGAGGCCCTGCTGTCATTGGAAGGCGCCCAAGGCGCCGATCTGAACCGGGCACACGAAATCGCCGAGCGGCAACTGGCGGACCTACAAGATCGTATTGCAAAACTGCGCCGGCTCGAGACCGAACTTGCCCGGATCGCAGCCGCCTGCGACGGGCAGCACGACCACGTTTGCTCAGTCTTGCAGGCGTTTGGGGATCACGATGCCTGTTCAGGGACGCATCAGGCGCCCCCACCCGTCACGCCAGCGCAGCCCTGATGCGCTCGGCGTGTTTGGCGATCTCGTCGAAATCGCCCATCTTGCCGGGCGGGCGCAGAGAGACGCCCTCGTGCCGGGGAAGGACATGGAAATGCAGGTGAAACACCTCCTGCCCTCCGGCCGCCTCGTTGAACTGTTGGATGGTCACCCCTTCGGCGTCAAAGGCGCGCATGACCGCAAGCGCCAGTTTCTGAACCGTGGTCATGACTGCGGCCAATTGCTCGGGTGTGGCATCCAGCACGTTGCGGCAAGGCGTTTTCGGGATCACCAGAAGGTGCCCGTCCGCACGCGGCATGATATCCATGAAAGCCAGCGTGTCCTCATCCTCGTAGACGCGGGTCGAGGGGATCTCGCCCCGCAGGATCTTGGCAAAGATGTTTTCGGGATCATAAGCGGTCATGGTGGGTCTCCGACAAAGGGGCTGCGTGTTGTTCTGCGGCCAAGCCCGCAGCGGGTCAAGGCGTGATTCCGCCCTTGGACAGCCCCTGTCCTTGCAATTCGCCCGATCATCCCCAGATACCGGTCATCCAAGGCCGATATCGCGCGGGTGTCCTCCTGCCCCGCGACAATTATTCTTGATCCAGATCAAACTCGGCCATTGAAGGCCGCCCCCTTGCATTCTAAAACCAGCAGGAATCCCGCGCGCCGGAGAGGTCCGGCTGCGCGGTCTATTTGCAACAGGAGGCACCTAAATGGCAGACGCAGCCATTCATGGTCACGATCATGAAGACCAGCGCGGGTTCTTTACCCGGTGGTTCATGTCGACCAACCACAAGGATATCGGGATCCTTTACCTGATCTTCTCGGCCTTTGCCGGGTTCATCTCGGTCGCGATGACCATCTACATGCGGCTTGAACTGATGCATCCGGGCGTTCAGTACATGTGCCTGGAAGGCTTCATGGCCGATCCCTGTACGCCCAACGGACACCTGTGGAACGTTATGATCACCTATCACGGTGTTCTGATGATGTTCTTCGTGGTCATCCCCGCCCTGTTCGGCGGTTTTGGCAACTATTTCATGCCGTTGCAGATCGGTGCGCCGGACATGGCGTTCCCGCGGATGAACAACCTGTCCTTCTGGCTGTATGTCGCCGGCACCTCGCTGGGCATCGCGTCGCTGCTGGCCCCTGGCGGCAACGATCAGGCCGGCTCGGGTGTGGGCTGGGTTCTTTACCCGCCGCTGTCGACGACCGAAGGCGGCATGTCCATGGACCTGGCGATCTTTGCCGTGCACGTATCGGGCGCCTCCTCGATCCTCGGCGCGATCAACATGATCACCACCTTCCTGAACATGCGTGCCCCGGGCATGACCCTGTTCAAGGTTCCGCTGTTCAGCTGGTCGATCTTCGTCACTTCGTGGCTGATTCTGCTGTCGCTGCCGGTTCTGGCGGGCGCGATCACCATGCTGCTGATGGACCGCAACTTCGGCTTCACCTTCTTTGACCCGGCCGGTGGCGGTGACCCGATCCTGTACCAGCACATCCTTTGGTTCTTCGGCCACCCCGAAGTGTACATCGTGATCCTGCCCGGTTTTGGCATCATCAGCCACGTCATCGCCACCTTCTCGCGCAAGCCGATCTTCGGCTATCTGCCGATGGTGTGGGCGATCATCGCAATCGGCGCGCTGGGCTTCGTCGTGTGGGCACACCACATGTACACCGTCGGCATGTCGCTGCGTCAGCAGGCCTACTTCATGCTGGCCACGATGGTCATCGCGGTTCCGACGGGGGTCAAGGTGTTCTCGTGGATCGCCACCATGTGGGGCGGCTCGATCGAGTTCAAGACGCCGATGCTGTTCGCCTTCGGCTTTCTGTTCCTGTTCACCGTCGGCGGTGTGACCGGTGTGGTTCTGTCGCAGGCCGGTATCGACCGCGCCTACCACGACACCTACTATGTCGTCGCGCACTTCCACTACGTGATGAGCCTGGGCGCAGTCTTCGCAATCTTTGCAGGCGTGTACTTCTACTTCTCCAAGATGACGGGCCGTCAGTACTCGGAGTTCTGGGGCAAGGTACACTTCTGGATGTTCTTCATCGGTGCAAACCTGACCTTCTTCCCGCAGCACTTTCTGGGCCGTCAGGGCATGCCGCGCCGGTATATCGACTATCCCGAAGCCTTCGCTCAGTGGAACTTCGTGTCGTCGATCGGAGCGTTCGTCTCGTTCGCTTCGTTCCTGCTGTTCTTCGGGATCGTGTTCTACGCCCTGTTCCGTGGCGCCAAGGAAACACGTCCGAACCCGTGGAACGAATACGCGGATACGCTGGAATGGACCCTGCCCTCGCCGCCGCCCGAGCACACGTTCGAGCAGCTGCCCAAGCAGGAAGACTGGGACAAAGGCCACGCGCACTGATCCCTTCCCGAAAACAGGAAACCCCGCCTTCACGGCGGGGTTTTTCTTTTACTGTTCGCGCTCTATCGGCCATCGCATTCCGCGGGCGGTCGCAATATCGTTGAAAATCGGGTATCCTTGGGGCGCCGCATGTCCGGCCAATCTCCGAGGTCACCATGCCCGATATTGATTTCTGGTACTCCATCGGCAGCACTTACAGTTTCCTGACCATCATGCGTCTGGACGATTGGTGCGCAGAACACCAGGCGCAGGTTAACTGGCGCCCTTTCGACGTGCGCGCGGTCATGTCTGAACAGAAGAACATTCCGTTTGCGGGCAAACCCGTCAAGTCGGCCTACATGTGGCGCGACATCGAACGCCGCGCAGCCAAGTACCATATCCACGCCAAGCTGCCCGCCCCCTATCCGATCTCGAACCTTGAATTGGCCAACCAGGTCGCGCTGCTGGGCATCCGTGAAGGATGGGGCAAGAGCTTTACCCAAAACCTTTACAGGATCTGGTTTGAGGACGGTATCGAAGCCGGCAGTGAAAACGCCATGTCCGAAGCTCTGTTCCGCTGCCAGCTGGACCCGCTGCCAGTCTTAGCCCGCGCGCGCAGCCCCGAAATCGAAACCGCGTTGAAAGCTGAAACCGAAACGGCGGTGGGCCTGGGCGTATTCGGCGCGCCCAGCTTTGTCACGCGGGGCGAAGTGTTCTGGGGCGACGATCGGCTTGAGGATGCGCTGTCCTGGGCGAGGGTCGGACACGTCGTTTGAAATTGGCAATCGACACCGGATCAGCAGGCGCTATTCTTGCAATATGCCCTACCATTGGAACGACAGCTCGAACTCGGAACAGGAATTGCGCCTTTGGCCGCACAATTCCCTGCCACCGCGCGGCGCGATGGCCGTAGTGCTATCGGTTTTCCTGTTTGGACTGATCCCCCTGCTTGCTGTTCTGGGATCGGTTCTGCTGTGGGGGCTATTGCCGTTCCTTCTGTTGACGGTGGCAGGCCTATGGCTTGCGATCCAGGCAAACTATCGGTCCCGAAACGTGTTTGAGGTCCTGACGCTTACCGGAACCCAAGCACGCCTGATCCATCACAGCGCCCGGACCGGCCAGCAGGAATGGACTTGCAATCGATACTGGGCCCGTCCGGAAATGCACAAGGCCGGCGGACCCGTCCCGAACTATGTGACCCTGTCGGGTGAAGGACGGGTGGTCGAGATTGGCGCGTTCCTCTCAGAGGAGGAACGCATTGCCTTGTATGATGATCTGGTAAAACGGCTGCGCGAACCGGCGCTTGAATAAAGCGCGTCAGCAGTCGCCGTTCGACGCTGCGCACAGGTGGTCTTTGACCAGCGGCCCCACCTTTCCAAAGTCCATCTGGCCTGTGTAGTTGGCCTTGAGCTCGCCCATGACCTTGCCCATGTCCCGGATCGACCCGGCACCGGTCGCCGTGATCGCCGTCTGGATGGCCTTTGCGACCTCATCATCATCCAACTGCTTGGGCAGGAATTCCTCGATGATCTTCACCTCGCGCAGTTCGCGCTCGGCCAGGTCCAAACGACCGCCTTCCTCATAGGCCCGCGCGCTTTCCTTGCGCTGCTTGCTCATTTTCCCAAGAATCTCAAGAACATCCGCGTCATCGCAGCCCTTGGCCTCTTCGTTTCCGGCCGCGCGCAGCGCGATGTCCCGATCCTTGATCGCGGCATTGACCAGCCGCAGCGTCGACAGACGCTCGGCATCCTTGTCCTTCATTGCTTGCTTCAGGGCAGTGGTCACCCGAGTTCGCATATCCATCTGTTCTGTCCATCCCCATGGCAACGGAACCCCGAACATATCTAAACAAAATCCGAGGCACAACAGCAGACAGATAAGGCTAAATCATTGAAAAACAACAATAGCCCAAAATTTGAACAGGGTTGACCCGAGGCACCAACCCCCTTAGTTATGCGCCGATTTACCCGATAGGAGAGTCGCGCCATGGCCCATCAAGCCACGTCCAAGCCCACCGCATGTCTGGCTCTGGCCGACGGAACACTCTTCTTCGGAACCGGGTTCGGCGCCACGGGACAAACCGTGGCCGAGCTGTGTTTCAACACCGCGATGACCGGGTATCAGGAAATCATGACCGACCCGTCCTATGCCGGGCAGATCGTGACTTTCACCTTCCCGCATATCGGCAATGTCGGCGTCAATCCCGACGATGACGAAACCGCCGATCCGGTGGCCGCGGGCATGGTGGTCAAGTGGGACCCGACCGAGCCGTCGAACTGGCGCTCGGCCGAGCGGCTGACCGACTGGCTGGCACGCCGTGGCCGGATTGCCATCGGTGGAGTCGATACCCGCCGGCTGACCCGCGCGATCCGCCAGCAAGGCGCTCCGCATGTCGCGCTGGCCCATGACCCGCAGGGCAACTTCGACATTGAAGCCCTGGTTGCAGCGGCGCGTGGTTTCGCCGGGCTGGAGGGCATGGATCTGGCCAAGGACGTGACCTGTGCCCAAAGCTACCGCTGGGACGAGATGCGTTGGGCCTGGCCGGACGGCTACCAGCGTCAGGAAGCGCCCGTGCACAAGGTCGTCGCGCTGGACTACGGCGCAAAACGGAACATCCTGCGCTGCCTGGCCTCGGCCGGTTGCGACGTGACGGTCCTGCCCGCAACCGCAACCGCGGCTGAGGTACTGGCGCACGACCCCGACGGCGTGTTCCTGTCCAACGGCCCGGGAGACCCGGCTGCCACCGGCACCTATGCTGTGCCGATGATCAAGGAAATACTTGAAACCACGGATCTGCCGATTTTCGGGATCTGCCTTGGTCACCAGATGCTGGCACTGGCGTTGGGCGGCAAGACCATCAAGATGAACCACGGACACCACGGCGCGAACCACCCGGTCAAGGACCTGGAAACCGGCAAGGTCGAGATCACCTCGATGAACCACGGATTCGCGGTCGACGCCCAATCGTTGCCTGCGGGGGTGGTTGAAACCCACCGGTCGCTGTTCGATGGCTCGAACTGCGGCATCCGCATGTCCGATCGCCCGGTGTGTTCGGTTCAGTATCACCCCGAAGCCTCGCCCGGCCCGCAAGACAGCTTTTACCTGTTTGAACGGTTTGCCGCGGCCATGGCCGACCGAAAAGTGCGCGCTTAATCCCGCAGGTTTGCGGGCCGCGTCAACGTTAACCCGGAATTAACCTTGATTGAGCAACTCTGACCCGACACTTCGGGCAGGGTGCTATGATGGTTGAATTGAATTTTCTGGGTCACGGGCCTGCGACCCCGGTTTCCGGCATTGGCCCGCGCAAACCTTTGGGCACTTGCCTGATCGACTTGGGGGTGATCACCCCCGCTCAACTGGATCACGCCCTGAAACTGCAGGAGCGGCAGAACGCTCCTCTGGGCGAAATTCTGGTTGGCGAGCATATGGCCTCGCGCGGCGATGTGTTGTTGGCGCTGGGCCAACAACATGGGCTGCAGATCGCCGATCTGGAAAACACGCCGCCACCCGCTGACCTTTGCGCGCTGCGCCCGATGCGGTTCTGGCTGACGCACAACGCCATTCCGTGGCTGCGAGTCGGGCCCGTGCTTTTGGTCGCGACGGCATACCCAGACCGCTTTGATGAAATACGGTACGGGTTGACAGATTGCGCCCAGACAGTCCTGCCTGTGCTGGCCGCACCCGATGACATCGACCAAGCCATCGCCCGACATTACGCAAAACCTTTGGCTGAGGCGGCGGAAACGCGGGCGCCGCTATCGCAAAGCTGCCGCTCATGGACTGCGAGTTCACGTCTCCTGCCGACACTTTTGGCGCTGGCTGCGCTTCTGGGCCTGGGTCTGCAACCGAATGCCGGGCTATCCGTGCTGTTCTGGGCAGCAGTTTCAACGCTGATCCTGTTCCTGATTCTTCGGCTGGCCGGGTTGATATCGTATCTCTTCCCCAAAAAGGCCGAGAAACCAGACGGTCTGCTTGCGCAACACCGCCTGCCCTGCGTGTCCATTCTGGTGCCGCTGCACAAGGAACGGGAAATCGCCGGTGCGCTGATCCAACGGCTGACACGCCTGACCTATCCAAAGGCGCTGTTGGACGTGATCCTGGTCTTGGAAGAGCATGATGACGTCACCCGGTCAGCGCTTGCGCAGACCACCTTGCCCAGCTGGATCCGAACGCTGGAGGTGCCCGATCTTGGCAACCTGACCACCAAACCACGGGCGATGAACTATGCGCTGGATTTCTGCCGAGGAGAGATTTTGGGCGTCTGGGATGCTGAGGATGCGCCTCTGCCAGACCAAATCGAGACCGTGGTGGAGCAATTCGCCCGCGCGCCCGATGATGTGGTCTGCCTGCAGGGTGTTCTGGACTACTACAACCCGCGCACCAACTGGCGCTCGCGTTGCTTCACCATCGAATACAGCGGTTGGTTCCGCGTGATCCTGCCCGGAATCGCGCGGTTGGGTCTTGTGGTGCCGCTGGGTGGAACGACGTTCTTCTTCCGCAGGGACAAGCTGTTGGAATTGGGGGGCTGGGACGCTCACAATGTGACCGAGGACGCGGATTTGGGGGTTCGGCTCAGTCGCGCGGGCTATCGCACCGAAATCGCGAACACCGCCACGTATGAAGAGGCCAATTTCCGCGCCTGGCCTTGGGTGAAGCAACGCTCACGCTGGCTCAAAGGGTTTATGGTCACGTACCTTGTCCACATGCGCTCGCCCCTGGCATTGATGCGCGATCTGGGGATGTGGCGCTTTCTGGGTGTCCAAGCCTTTTTCCTGGGGACGGTCGGACAATTCCTGCTCGCCCCGGTGCTGTGGGTCTTCTGGCTGACCTTTTTGGGGCTGACGAACCCATTTGAAGCCGTTGTATCCACGCACGTTTTCCGCGTCTGTGTTTACCTGGTCCTGACCACCGAGACCGCAAACATCCTTGTTGGAGGCTTGGGCGCGGCGGCCGGAGGGCGATTTTTCTTGCTGCCGTGGGTCCCGACCATGGCACTCTACTACCCCTTGGGTGTGGCAGCAGCATACAAGGCGCTTTGGGAACTGGCGGTCAGACCGTTCTTCTGGGACAAGACCCAGCACGGACAGGCCAGCGAAGAAGTGCAGCCAGATGAGGAAGCTATTTCTCGCGCCGGATTGCATCCTGCTTCAGCCGGGTCATGAACGCGACCGAGATATGTTCCTTCAGGGCTCGGTCGGCGGCTTCTTCGTCATGAGCCGCGATCGCCTCGACGATCCCCTTGTGCTCACTCTGAGCGATCTCACCGCGGCCCTGCGCGGCCAATGAAGTCGTTGCCATCAGAGCCATGGTGCGATGGACAAGGTCCAATTGCTGCACAAGGTAGCGGTTGTGCGACGCAAGGTGGATCTGCTCGTGGAACCGCCGGTTGGCCCGGGACAGCGCCACTGGATCATCCACAAGCGCGTCATCGGCTTCGACCATATCCTGCAGGACTTTGATTTCTTCATCCGTGGCGTGGCGCGCGGCCAGTCGGGCCGCCAGCCCTTCCAATTCGCGCCGCACGACATACAGCTCGGCCATCTGGTTGTGGTCAAGCGAGGCCACGATCAGCGACCGCCCGTCACGTTCCAGCAGCGACTGCGTCTCGAGCCGCTGCAGCGCCTCGCGGATCGGGGTGCGCGACACGCCGAACCGCTCGGCCAGTTCGCTTTCCACCAGCCGGTCGCCGGGTTTGTACACCCCCACGTCAATCGCTTCGAGGATCAGGCTGTAGGCATCGGTCTGGGGCTGTCGGGACTGGTTCATTTGGTCGGGTCTCTCCTCGTTCGGACCTGTCTATCCGGGCCATGGGTCTGCAATCAAGTGCGCCATTGAAAACCCGGTGGCCTCGGCCTAAACCCAAGCATATGGTCAAGCCTGCATTTTCACATGTCACCCAATGGGTGTTCGATCTGGACAATACCCTGTATCCGCCACAGATGCGCCTGTTCGACCAGATCGAGGTGCTGATGACCGAATACGTGGTCGAAGCCCTTCGCGTTGACCGGGCCGAGGCTGACCGGCTGCGCCAGCACTATTGGCGCGAACACGGCACCACGCTGGCCGGGCTGATGGCCGAACATGACCTGGACCCCGAGCCCTACTTGCACGCGGTTCATCAGGTCGACCTGAGCCACATGGAGCCCGACCCTACGCTGGCCGCGCATATCCGGGCTTTGCCGGGGCGGCGCATCGTCTACACCAACGGCAGCGCGCCCTATGCCGAGCGGGTTCTGGCCTCGCGCGGGTTGGATGGGCTGTTCGACGCGATCTATGGGGTCGAACATGCGGGATATCGGCCCAAACCGGACAAGGCCGCGTTTGAAACGGTCTTTTCCCGCGACGGCATCCACCCCGACCGCGCCGCGATGTTCGAGGACGAGCCGCGCAATCTGAAGGCCCCGCATGACATGGGCATGCGTACGGTGCATGTTGCCCCCGATCCTCATGAGGCGGATCACATCCACCACCACACCGATGACCTGACCGCGTTTCTCGCCCGCCTAATCTGAACCACCCGAGACTGCGACGAAATGCGCCTGCGCGCAGCCTGAAACTGCGACGATCCGCGCATTCTGCAGCTGCAAAGTCGTTCCTACATCAGGCTCAGCGACGAACAGAACTGGAGACCCAGATGACCGCGATCGAGATGCCCGGCCGCCTGCCCTTTTGGCAGCGCCTGCTTTTTGCAATTCCCCTGTTTGGCTGGCTGGCCCGCGATGCGGCCAATGGCAAGCCCGAGGATCTGGGTTATACCGTTGCGGCACTGGTCAGCATGTGGGGCTGTTCCGCCCTGTTGTTCGGCCTGCCGGGCCTGTATCTGCCGGCCCTGGCGATGGTGCCGGTGATGTTCCTGATTCTGGTCCTGATTTCACGCGGCTAGACCACGGGACAGGATGTCACTTGGCGCAGGCCCCAGAACCGCACTAGGGTCCGCAGGCAACGGAGAGTGACGCGATGACCGACAGTTGTGACATCCTGATTTCCGGCGGCGGAATCGCCGGGCTGACCGCGGCGGCCGTATTCGGCGCCGCAGGGTTCGACGTGATCTGCGTGGACCCGACCCCGCCCGTCACAGACCGAGACGCCGACGGATCCGACCTGCGCACCACCGCGTTTCTGCAACCGGCCCACGGCCTGCTGCAGCACTGCGGGTTGTGGGACCGGCTGGAACCCCACGCCGCGCCCCTGCAGATCATGCGCATCGTGGACGCAGGCGGCGACATCCCCGAGCCGCGCGTTGTGCGCGATTTCAACGCCGCCGATATCTCGGATCAACCCTTTGGCTGGAACCTGCCCAACTGGCTGCTGCGGCGCGAGATGGTGGCCCGGCTGCACGAACTGCCGAATGTCGATTTCCGCCCCGGCACCGGCACCGTCAGCCTGTTCACCCGCACCGCCGAGGCCCGTGTGGGCCTGTCGGACGGCACGCGCATCCGCACCAAGCTGGTGATCGCCGCCGATGGCCGCAACTCGCCCATGCGCGAGGCTGCGGGGATCAAGGTCCAAACCACGCGATACGGGCAAAAGGCACTGGCCTTTGCAGTGACCCATCCGATCGCCCATGAAAACGTCTCGACCGAGATCCACCGGTCCGGCGGGCCGTTCACTCTGGTCCCCCTGCCCGACTGGCAGGGCCAGCCCTCGTCGGCGATCGTGTGGATGGAGCGCGGCCCGCGCGCGGTCGAACTGCTGAACCTGCCCGAGACCGAATTCGAGGCCGCGATGACCGAGCGGTCCTGTGGCCTGTTCGGACCGCTGAAACTGGCCTCGCGTCGGACGATCTGGCCGATCATCAGCCAATCGGCCGAGCGCCTGTCGGCCCAGCGCGTGGCCCTGATGGCCGAGGCCGCCCATGTGGTACCCCCGATCGGCGCACAGGGGTTGAACATGTCTCTGGGGGATCTGCGCAGCCTGCTGGACCTGGCCCAAGCCCGGCCCGAGGGTCTGGGAGATGCCCAGATGCTCGACGCCTATCACAAGGCCCGCCATGCCGAGATCGAACTGCGCATCAAGGGGATCGACCTGCTGAACCGCGCCTCGATGGTCGAGGCACGGCCGTTGCGCGATGCGCGCGCCGCAGGGCTCAACGCGCTTTATTCGATGCCGGTGGTGCGCAAGACGCTGATGCAGATGGGCCTCGGCGTGCGCTGAGGCCCATACCGGCCTACAGCACCTGATCCAGAACCCGCTTCAGCCGGGCCACCGTGCCATCGACATCATACAGCTTGTCCAACCCGAACAGGCCCAGGCGGAAGGTGCTGAACCCTTCGGGCTCGTCACATTGCAGCGGCACGCCGGCTGCGATCTGCATGCCCAGCGCGGCGAATTTCTTGCCGTTCTGCACCTCGGGGTCGTCGGTATAGCTGACCACCACCCCCGGCGCGCCAAAGCCTTCGGCCGCGACCGAAACGACCCCCTTGTCGCGCAGCATCGCCCGTACTGCATTGCCCAGCCGCCATTGCGCATCGCGCAGCTTTTCGAACCCATGGTCGCGGGTCTCCAGCATCGTGTCCCGGAACGCCCGCAGCGCATCGGTGGGCATGGTGGCATGATAGGCATGGCCGCCGCCCTCATAGGCCTGCATGATCTGGCGCCATTTCTTCAGGTCCAGCGCGAAACTGTCCGAGGCGGTCTCGGCCAGCCGCGCCTCGGCGCGGTCGGACAGCATGACCAGACCGGCACAGGGCGAGGCGCTCCAGCCCTTCTGCGGGGCCGAAATCAGAACGTCCACGCCGGTGGCCTTCATGTCGATCCAGGCACAGCCCGAGGCGATGCAGTCGAGCACCATCAACGCACCGACCTCGTGCGCGGCGGCGGCCATCGCCGATACATAGTCGTCCGGCAGAATGACCCCGGCCGAGGTTTCCACATGCGGCGCGAACACCACGCCGGGTCGCTGGCTGCGAATGGTTTCGACCACCTCGTCGATCGGCGCAGGCGCAAAGGGCGACGGGCTGGAATTCCCCGTTTGACGGGCCTTCAATACGGTGGTTGACGCCGTCAGCCCCCCGGTTTCGATGATCTGGCTCCAGCGATACGAGAACCAGCCGTTGCGCACCACCAGCACATCGGCACCGCGGGCGAACTGGCGGGCCACGGCCTCCATCGCGTAGGTTCCGCCACCCGGCACCACGGCCACGCCGCCCGCACTATAGACCTCACGCAACATCCCTGAGATGTCGCGCATCACCTGATGGAACGCCTGCGACATGTGGTTGAGCGAGCGGTCGGTGAACACGACCGAGAATTCTTCGAGCCCGTCCGGATCGACTGTATTCAACAATGCAGGCATGTTGTCTCCTTTTCTGGGTTGCTCACTTTCTGAAGGCTTTGCATCTGTTGGTAAAGTGCTCATTGACCCTCATGCGCTTCCCCTAGGTCAACGGTCAGAAGCTCGGCTGGACACCCGTTTCAACAGCCTGAGAGGCCGAATTGACGCCAATTAGTGTCACCTCTCTCTTTACACCTTGACGTGTTTCTGAACAGATACGCACATCTTGAGCTTGAAAGGATATTTTAGACCGTGAACGTTCAAAAGCGGATCAGTTTTCAATTCGTTCGGGACGAAGTGAAGCGGCGGATCGAGACACGGGTCTGGCCCCAAGGTTCCTTGCTGCCGACCGAAACCCAGCTTGCCGAAGAGTTCAACTGCGCGCGCGCAACCGTCAACCGTGCGCTGCGCGAACTGGCAGAGCAAGGGTTCGTCGAGCGCAAGCGCAAGAGCGGAACGCGGGTCAAGAAATCACCCAGCAAACAGGCCAAGCTGGAACTGTCGCTGGCCCGTCAGATCGTCGAAGACCAGAACCAGACCTACCGCTATGCCCTGGTCGAGCGCAGCATCGACAAGAGCCCGGGCTGGCTCAGCTCGCAACTGGGTCTGCCGCCGCAATCGCAGATCCTGCATCTGGTGTGCATGCACTATGCCGACAACCGCCCGTTTCAGCACGAAGAACGCTGGATCAACATTTCGGCCGTCCCCGAGGTTGAAGATGCCAATCTGGAAGAAGTCGGGCCGCATGAATGGCTGTTGAATGCGAACCCCTTCATTGACGCCGAGCTTGCACTCTACGCCATTTCCGCCGACAGCCACTTGGCAGATTATATGGGAACGACGACCGGGGCCGCGATGATTCAGCTTGAGCGCACGACCTGGAAAGACGGACAGCCGGTTTCGTTTGCCCGCCTGACCCACCATCCGGGCTATTGCATCCGTACCCGTTACTGACCGCTAGCCAATCGGCCCGGGCAGGCGTTCTTCGCTCAGCAGTACATTTGCTTCGACATCCCCGGCCCCCGGCAGGGTCATGATACGACGCCGCAGAACACGCTCGAAATCTGCCAGATCGCGTGCCACCACCCGCAGTCGGTAGTCATACAGGCCCAGTACGTGTTCCACGGTTTGGACTTCGGGAATGGCGCTAAC
This sequence comes from Ruegeria sp. B32, assembly GCF_025141855.1. Lineage (NCBI taxonomy): Bacteria > Pseudomonadati > Pseudomonadota > Alphaproteobacteria > Rhodobacterales > Roseobacteraceae > Ruegeria > Ruegeria sp. B32. The sequence goes on from NZ_CP081106.1 coordinate 2,103,532, forward strand.
GGCGCGTTCGAAATCCTCGAGGCTGACCTGGCCTTTGCGCGCCAGCTTGACGCCCAGAAATACTGTGACACCGAACCCCAGTGCCTCGGCGTTCAAGCGCAGCCTGCGCCCCTTGATGATGCCCGCCTGCTCCAGCCGCCGGATCCGGCGCCAGGTGGCAGGCTGCGACAGACCGAAACGCCGCCCCAGCGCACCTGCACTCTGCGTCGCGTCCTGAGCCAAAGCGCGCAGCAGTTTGCGGTCCAGTTCATCCAGTTCGATCATACCGGCAGCACCTCGTCCCGCTTGACCCGCGCGATGTGCATCAGGGCCTCGATATCGGCGATATGCGGCAGGGTCAGGATACGATCGCGATAGACCTGCTGATAATGCGCCATGTCCCGCGCGATGACGGACAGGCGGACATCCACCCGCCCCAGAAAGGTCTGGATCTCGATCACCTCGGGCACTTTGCGGGCGGCTTCGGTGAATTCGTCGAATGCGCGCGGCTGGGTTTTGTCCAGCGTCACCCGCAGCGAAACCTCGACCGCATAGCCCATGGCGGACCAGTCGATCACGGCCTCCTGCCCCTGAATGATCCCGGCGGCCTGCATCTTTTCGATCCGGCGCCAGCACACGCCATTACTGATCCGGCACCGCTCGGCCAGTTCGGCGGTGCTCAGGCTTGGGTCGGCCTGAAAATGGCGCAGGATACGGCGGTCGATGTCGTCAAGCATGACTTTTTCAAGTTTTCCGGATTCTACGAATTATTCTTCGCTTCTGTCGTCAATATCCAATGTCATCGCTCTCGCCAATAGCAATCACTGCAGATAGAACCGCAGCAATCGAAACAGAAAGGACCGGCAAAATGCGCGTCTATTACGATCGCGATTGCGACATCAACCTGATCAAGGACAAGAAAGTGGCCATTCTGGGCTATGGCTCTCAAGGCCACGCCCACGCGCTGAACCTGCGCGACTCAGGCGCCAAGAACCTGGTCGTCGCCCTGCGCGAAGGCTCGCGCTCGGCCAAGAAAGCCGAAGCCGAAGGCCTGCAGGTGATGGGCATTGCCGAGGCCGCGGCCTGGTGCGACGTCATCATGTTCACCATGCCCGACGAGCTTCAGGCCGAGACCTACAAGAAATACGTGCATGACAACATCAAGCCCGGCGCGGCAATCGCCTTTGCCCACGGCCTGAACGTGCATTTCGGCCTGATCGAGCCGAAAGAGGGCGTGGACGTCATCATGATGGCCCCCAAAGGCCCCGGCCACACGGTGCGCGGCGAATATGTCAAAGGCGGCGGCGTGCCCTGCCTGGTGGCCGTTCACACCGACGCGACCGGCAAGGCGCTGGAAATCGGCCTGTCCTACTGCTCGGCCATCGGCGGCGGCCGTTCGGGCATCATCGAGACCAACTTCCGCGAGGAATGCGAAACCGACCTGTTCGGCGAGCAGGCCGTTCTTTGCGGCGGTCTGGTCGAACTGATCCGCTGCGGCTTTGAAACCCTGGTCGAGGCCGGCTATGCGCCCGAGATGGCCTATTTCGAGTGTCTGCACGAGGTGAAGCTGATCGTGGACCTGATCTATGAAGGCGGCATCGCCAACATGGACTACTCGATCTCGAACACCGCGGAATACGGTCAATACGTGACCGGCCCGCGCATCCTGCCCTATGAGCAGACCAAAAAGGCGATGAAAGAGGTTCTGAACGACATCCAGCAGGGCAAGTTCGTGCGCGACTTCATGCTGGAAAATCAGGTCGGTCAGCCCACGATCAAGGCCTCGCGCCGTGCCAATGACGAACACCAGATCGAAGAAGTCGGCAAAAAGCTGCGGGGCATGATGCCCTGGATTTCGGCCGGCAAGCTGGTCGATCAGGAAAAGAACTAAGCCCGAACGGCTTGGACCCAAGGGCGGCCCCGGTGGCCGCCCTTTTCTTGCAGAACGGATGAACAGCCAGCGATGGTGCCTCAACCCAACATACGCGACTGGAGCGGCGTCATTGCCCTGGGCCTGATCTGGGGCGGCACCTTCATGGTCGTCGCGATGGCGTTGGAAGGCTATGGCCCGATCACGGTGGCCACGGCGCGGACGACGCTGGGCGCGGTGATGCTGCTGGCCTTGATGGGGCTGTCCGGGCGGCGCATCCCCAGCCTGACACCAAGTCTGGCCTGGTCGGTGATCCTGATCGGCATCCTGTCCACCGCGCTGCCTTTCGTGCTGCTCAGCTGGGGGCAGCAATATGTACCCTCGGCCTTTGCCGGGCTGTCCATGGCCGCAATTCCGTTGATGGTGCTGCCGCTGGCGCATTTCTTTTCGGATGAACCCCTGAACGCACGCCGGTTCGTGGGGGTATCGTTGGGATTTACCGGAGCGCTGACGCTGATCGGCCCGGGGCTTGCGCAACTGGGCAGCGGGGCCGAGCCGCTGGCCCAACTGGCCTGCATCGGGGCGGCGTTCTGCTATTCGGTGGCGTCGATCCTGACCCGGCGCTGCCCGCCGATCGACCCGGTGGTTCTGGCCGCGCTGACATTGGTGGTGGGCGCGGTGATCCTGCTGCCGATCATGATGGCGACCGAGGGCGTGCCCACCCCACAGGGTCTGCGCCCCACGCTTGCCTTGATCGTGCTGGGGCTTGTGCCAACGGCCTTTGCGACGTTGCTTCGGGTGTCGATCATTCGCAGCGCCGGGTCAGTATTCATGACGCTGGTGAACTATCAGGTGCCGGTCTGGTCGATGATCTTCGGCGCGTGGATCCTGTCCGAGGCGCTGCCGCTGCGGTTCTACATCGCGCTGGCGCTGATCCTGACCGGAATGGCGATTAGCCAATGGTTCAGTTTGCGCAAATTGCTGTTGGGCTACTGACGCGCGGCAGCTTCGACCTCAGCCACGATCCCATCGACGACCTGTGCCAAAAGGGCGTCGTCCTCGCATTCCGCCATCACGCGGATCAAAGGCTCGGTGCCCGACTTGCGGATCAGCAACCGCCCCTGCCCGTTCAGCCGCGCCTCGGCATCGGCAATCGCGGCCTTGACTGTCTCCGCTTCCAGCGGAGCCTGCCCCTCGCCATAGCGCACGTTCTTCAACAGTTGCGGCACCGTCTCGAACTGTTGCGCCAGATCCGAGGCCTTGCGCCCCGAATTCACCATCTCGGCCAGGAAATGCAGCCCCGCCATCAGGCCATCACCCGTGGTGGCATAGTCACTCATGACGATATGGCCGGATTGCTCGCCGCCAAGGTTGAACCCGCCTTCCCGCATACGCTCGACCACATAGCGGTCTCCGACCGCCGTCCGTTCCAGCCGCAGCCCGCGCGCACCCAGGAACCGTTCCAGCCCCAGGTTCGACATGACGGTCGCAACAAGCGCGCCGCCTTTCAGCCGTTCGGAAGAGGCCCAGGCGGTAGCCAGAAGGGCCATGAGTTGATCGCCATCGGCGACCTGCCCGGTTTCATCCACGATCACGACCCGGTCGGCATCACCGTCGAGGCAGATGCCCACATCCGCCCCATGCGCCACGACGGCCTCGGCCGCCACGCGCGGCTGGGTCGAGCCGCAACCCAGGTTGATGTTCTTGCCGTTGGGCGCGGTTCCCACCGGGATCACCTCGGCCCCCAGTTCCCACAGCACTTCGGGCGCGGTGCGGTGCGCGGCGCCGTTGGCGCAGTCGATCACCACCTTGAGGCCATCCAAACGCAGCTCGCGCGGCAGAGATGACTTGACCCGCTCGCCATAGCGGAACCGCGCGTCATCGACACGCCGGGCGCGCCCGATATTCTGCGCCTGCGCGGGTTTGACCCCCTCTTCGATCAGCTGTTCGATTTCAAGTTCGGCTTGGTCGGACAGTTTGAACCCATCGGGGCCAAAGAACTTGATCCCGTTGTCCTCGGCCGGGTTGTGGCTGGCCGAGATCATCACACCCAGATCGGCCCGCATCGACCGGGTCATCAGTCCGACCGCCGGTGTCGGCACCGGCCCCAGCAGCAGCACGTTCATGCCGGTCGACGTCAGACCCGCCGTCAGCGCGTTTTCCAGCATATAGCCCGACAGGCGCGTATCCTTGCCGATCACCACCCGGTGAACGCCTGAGCCATCCCGGCGGAAGTACCGCCCCACCGCCGCGCCGATCCGCAACGCCATCTCGGCCGTCATCGGATAGGTGTTGGCGGTGCCCCGCACCCCGTCGGTTCCGAACAGCTTGCGCATACCTGTTACTCCACAAAGTCCTGCCTGCGACCGGATTACCGGACAGCGGCCCACAGGCGCAAGGCCTGAGCGGTCTCTGCCACGTCATGCACCCGGATGATCTGCACACCTTGCGACAATCCGGCCAACGCAACGGCAATTGATCCCGGCGCGCGGGCATCCTTGCGCGGTTCCGCGCCGATCCGGCCGATGAAGCCCTTGCGCGATACGCCCAGCAGGATCGGGCAGCCCAACCCGTGAAACAGGCTGAGATTGCGCAGCAGGGTCAGGTTGTGTTCCTCGGTCTTTCCAAACCCGATACCCGGATCGACGATGATCCGGCCCCGATTCAGCCCAAGGCCTTCCAGACGGGCCACTTGCCCCGACAGGAAATCGAAAACGTCCAGCAGAACGTCATCATAAGTCGGGTTGTCCTGCATCGTGGCCGGGTCGCCCTGCATGTGCATCACGCAGACCGGCGCGTTGATCTTGGCGCAGAAAGCGCCAAGCGCGGGATCGAAGGTAAAGCCCGAAACGTCGTTGATCAGCCCCGCCCCCGCCTCAACAGCGGCCCTTGCCACGGCGGATTTGCGCGTGTCGATCGAAATCAGCGCCGGTGTCTCGGCCCGGATCGCGCGGATCAAGGGCTGGGTGCGGGCGATCTCTTCTTCCTCGGGCACAAAATCCGCACCGGGGCGCGTGGATTCACCGCCGATGTCCAGAATGGTCGCACCGTGCGCGACCATTTCCCGGGCTGCTGCACACGCGGCGTCGGGGGTGTTGTGCTTGCCACCGTCGGAAAAACTGTCGGGCGTGGCGTTCAGGATGCCCATGATCTGCGGCTGCGTCATCTCCAGCCCGGCAATCGCGGCGCGCGGTTGCGTCAGCCGGTCGAGCCACGTTTCAGGGATATCGGCAGCCGCAACGATCCGGGGTGCCGCGTCACGCTGCAGACATTCGGCATGGGTGAACCACAGGTCCTGCCCCGCCAGCAGCAAGGCCTCGTCCGGGCGCACAGGCCCGTGTTGCACCAATGGGCGATAGTAGCTGGTCACAGTTTCGCCTGCTCCACCGGAACCGCCCGAAGCGGCGTTTTAGGCGACTCGGGCAGTTCCCCGCCAATGACAAGCATTTCGCTGGCCTCAAAGGTGGCGGCGAACCAGGCGGCCAAGGCCACCGCATCGGACGGCGCCGCCGAAGGCCCGTCGACCGCATCCAGCACGATCTTGGACGGCGCCCAGACGCAGATCTGGCCGTTCTTCATAGCCCAGTCCAGTTCGGTCCGGGTCGAGACGACGACGCAGCGATGATCACGCGCGGCCAGCACCCAGGCGTTCTGCTCGATCGCCAGCAGGTCGATCCGGCGCTGGGTCATGGCATGGCCGGTCTGCGGCACCGGCAGATCGGAGGCGCCTACGCACAGAATCAGCGGTCGCTGTCGGTTTTCCAACTGGTCGATCCAGCCCGACAAATTTTCGGACTCAATCGCTGCGTTCGACAGAAAGACCAGCCGGGGATGTGGGCGCTCTTCCTCGATGACATCGTGATGGACCGCATCCTTGCCACGAACGATCTCGACACCCAAAGCACCCGGACCGCGATCCAGTTTTTCAATGCGGACAAAAGCTCTTACCGCCTGAGGTTCAAGCAGGATCCGCTCGGCTATTCGATCCGCCAGTGTCTCGAGCAAGTTCAGACGCTCGGCCGCCAGTTCATAGGCGATGGCCTCGGTCACCCGGTCATAGGACAGGATGCGATCGACATCATCGTCGATGTTTTCGGTCAGCGGCCGCACTTCGACCACGATGTTGAAACAGATGCGCTGGGTGGTGCCCCGTTCGGCCTGAAAGGCGCCGATCTCAACCTCGACAATGTGGTCGCGCAACGAGATACGATCCAGCGGCCCGCGTGGCGCAGTCGCCTCGGACCGTTCGGACGGGTGCGCAAAGGCAAGGCGGATTTCAGTACTCATGGCACGGGCCTTTTCGGGCAGCTTGGACAGGTTTGCCCAATTTATTGGTTCCGCGCGGCTATAGCATTCAAGCAAACGCCATTCCAGCCGCCGAATGCGGCGTCAGGTGACGCGGTACCAACTCATCATACCCGATGCGGCGTGTCCAAGCATATGGCAATGCAGCAGCCAGTTGCCCGGGTTGTCCGTAACCAGAGCAATCTCGCGAGTCTCGCCGCGTTCGACCAGAACCGTGTCGCGCCACGGGCCAAGGGTCCCGTCCGGCAAGATCAACCGAAAGTGGTGACCATGCAGGTGCATCGCGTGCGGGAATACCGTTTCGTTCACGAAGGCGATCCGGTGAACACTTCCCACGGACGCATCAAGAAACGGGTCATCGGGTCGCTCGGCGTAGCCATTCAGCGCCCAGAACCGCCCCAGCTGAGCCAGCTCCCGGCCCGAGAGCTCGGTCTCGCCAATCCGCGCGCTTTCAAGCCAGCGCATAGCACCGCCCTGCAGCCTCATCTCGTGCCGCGGTACGTTGTTGAGGTCCGTCAATTCCGGAAGCGGGTTCGGCGGCAATGGCCGGACTCCCGACCGGGGATTGGAAGCCGCCTGCCCTGCCACTGAAAATCGGGCCAAACCAAAGGCGCCGTCACGTTCCTGACTGAACAGGCTGGCCGTTTCCGCATCCGCAGCCAGCACATCCACCAACAAATCCGCACGTTGTGCCGGGGCCAGCGGGAACGTGTCCTCAATCGGGATCGGCTCGGCCAAAGGCATTCCATCCAGCGCGACGATCCATCCGGACATTCCGTCTAGGCCTACGGTGAAGACACGCGCATTTGCGGCGTTGACCAACCTCAGACGCATGCGTTGGTTTTGTTGAACAGGAAAGGATGGGTCGAATGCTCCATTGACGGTAATGAGGTTTCCCAGCCGACCAGCATGGCTGAGGTCATGACCGTTGTCGAAGTCTTGGGTAATCTGGGCCGTTTCCGGATCAAGTCGCCAGTCATCGAGCATCAGCACCAGATCCTGCTCCACATCCGGCGCTTCGGACTCGTGCACGATCAAAGGGCCATACAGGCCACGGGCCACCTGTTCGACTGACTTGTTATGCGCATGATACCAATAGGTTCCGGCGTCCGGCACGATGAAATCATAGTCGAAGGTCGCGCCGCTTGGAACCGCTTCCTGAGTAAGACCCGGCACGCCATCCATAGCGTTGTCGATGCGGATACCATGCCAATGAACCGAGGTGGCTTGCGGTAATTCGTTCACCAAGCGGCGCTGAACCCGCTCGCCTTGCTGCAGATGGATTGGGCTGCCTGGCACCGACCCATCAAAGCCCCAGATATCGGTTTCCGGAAACCCCGGAGGGGCAATCAACTGAGCGCCCTCGCGCGCAGTCAGGGTCAGCGGCGCGGAGCGCGCCAGCGTTGGAAACACCGCAAGCGCGGCGGCAGATTTCAAAAGGCTTCGGCGGCTCAGATTCATTGCGGATCTCCTTGACCGCAATATAGCCCTTGGTTTCACCCGCGCCATCAACGTTCCAGCGCGGGTGCGTCAATGCGCGCTAGTTGCTCGCAGTGCGGTAGTTGTGGCGGTAGAAGATATGCACACCGATGCGCGCAGTTTCCTTGTAAACGCGCGACCACGACGGGCGCACCGCCTTGGTGTGGTAATGCGTGGCCCCCGACGTCAGCGGGTCGCTGACGCCCTCGATCGCCACCTTGGCAACTTTGGCCACGCGCTCATAGGCTTTCTTCTCGTGAATGACTTCCTTGCGGCCGTCACAGGTATAGGTGAACTGGCACTGATATTTCTTGCCTGTTCCCTGACGGATCACGCCGCAGACGGTGTTCGGGAAACGGGTGCTTTCCACCCGGTTCAAAATCACCTCGGCAACCGCGAATTGGCCGCGCACGCTCTCTCCGCGCGCTTCGAAATACAGGGCCTCGGCCAAGCATTTCAGATCTTCGCCACCGCTGGCTTTGGGCTGTTGGTCCAGCCAGGCCTTGGTGTAGGAAATCTCAACCGGTTGGACCTCTTTCCTAGGTTGGAACAGCTTCAGATAGTCGCGAAAGCTTTGTCCCGGCACCTCGTTGCGCGACACCAGTTCGCGCTTGGCAGTCTCGGTGGCTTCCCTCTCGGCAACGGACGCACTCGGCATCACGGTTGCCGCCGCAATGGCAACAGCCAGTATATATCGTAGCATCAGATAACCTCGCACAGGCACTTCACGCGCCATACCCTCCCCCGGCGGGCGCGACGGGGTCTTAACGCAGAAGGCGCGAAAGGTCCAGTTCTGAGGAAAAAGCAAGAAAAATCTTGCCCGCGGGGCCAAAATTAATCAGCCACAGGTCCATCCCGAAACCACTATTCCTAGGGCTTTGACGGCCTGTCAACCCCCAAGTTTTGACGAAATCGCCAACTGAGCGGCAGCCAGCCGAGCGACCGGGACTCGGAAGGGTGAACAGGACACATAATCGAACCCCAAATCCCGACAAAGGGCGATTGATTCGGGGTTGCCGCCATGTTCACCACAGACCGAAAGCGTGACATCGGGCCGAGCTGTACGCCCCCGCTCCGAGCCCAGCTTGAGCAGTTCGCCGACCCCATCGGCGTCCAGAACATGGAACGGATCCTCGGTGAACACCCCCTGCCGAACATAGGCTGACATGAAGCGTCCCGCGTCGTCGCGCGACAGACCATAGGTCATCTGCGTCAGGTCATTGGTGCCGAAACTCAGGAACGAGGCATGAGGAGCGATTTCCTCGGCGCGCAAACAGGCCCGGGGCGTTTCGACCATCACACCCAACCGGTATTCAAACTCCTGACCACGCTCGGCCGCAACGGCTGCGGCAACCGTGTCCACCCGCGCCTTGATCAGTTCAACTTCGCGCTTGGCCGAAACCAGCGGGATCATGACCTCGGGCACCACCGGCGCGCCATTTTTGCTGGCTTCGAGCGTCGCCTCGAAGATCGCGCGGGCTTGCATGTCATAGATCTCGGGCACCGTTATTCCAAGGCGTACGCCCCGCAACCCCAGCATGGGGTTGTACTCGCTCATTTCGTCCACCCGACGCTCGACATCCGAAACAGGAAGGTCCAGCGCTTCGGCCAGTTCGCGCTGCCCGCTGCGCGTGGTCGGCAGAAACTCGTGCAGAGGCGGATCAAACAACCGTATGCAGACGGGCTGCCCTTCCATGATCCGGAAAAGCTGCACAAAATCATCGCGTTGCATCGGAAGCAACCGCTCCAAAACCGCCGCGCGCCCCGATGAAGTCTGAGCGAAAATCATCTCGCGCATCACGATCAGACGACCGGGGTCGAAAAACATATGCTCGGTTCGGCACAACCCAATCCCCTGCGCTTGGAAGTTCCGCGCAGCCTGCGCGTCGGCAGGAGTGTCGGCATTGGCACGAATTGATATGTCACGCTCGGCGTCGGCCCAGCTCATCAAAGTCTGAAAACAGTCATCCAGTGCGGCTTCGAGCATCGCCGGCTCGCCCGCCAACACCTGGCCCGAGCTTCCGTCAATCGTCAGAATGTCGCCTGTGGTGAAAACGCGGCCGTCCGGAACGGTAAGCTGCTTTTTCTTGGTCTGGAACCGCATTTCGGACGCGCCGACGATACAGGGCAGCCCCAGCCCGCGCCCGATCACGGCCGCATGGCTGGTCATGCCACCCTTTTCGGTCAGTACGGCGACCGCGGCGTGCATGCCGCGCACATCCTCGGGCGAGGTTTCACGGCGCACCAGAATGCAGGGCTCGCCGCGCGCGGCGCTGGCCTGTGCCTCGGCCGAAGTGAACACGATCCGGCCGGTGGCCGCCCCGGGACTGGCCCCGATGCCCGTGGTCAGCACGTCACGCTTGGCCTCGGGATGCACCTGACGGTGCAGCAACTCATTCAGCGAATGCGGATCGATCCGCATGACGGCTTCCTGCTGGGTGATGATGCCATCCTCGGCCAATCGAACGGCGATCCGCATGGCGGCGCGGGCGCTGCGCTGAACGCGGACCCCGTCCAGAATATGCACCTTGCCGTTTTCGATCACGAATTCGACCTGCATCTCTTCGCGCAATTTGCACCGCATCAACGCCGCATGGGCCTTGAGGTCGGCAAAGGCCTGAGGCGCAACATCCTCGAGCGCTTGCCCGCGCGGGTCTTTTTCAAGGTAGAGGGCCGCAACCCCCTCGCCCAGCGCATCACGCCCCTGGCTTTGGCTCAGGTAGCGGCCTGTGATCTGCGGCATGCCGGTCGAGGAATCCACCAGCTGCAGCACACCCGATCCGCATTCGCCCTGGCCGACGCCCGGGATCATCTCCTGGATGACAAGGCCCAGCCCGGCATCCGCCGGAGCGCCCTTGGCCTGCCGCAACAGGCGGGCGGACGTACCATCCCACGCCCGCGCCATCGAGCGCAGGACCGCCAGCAACTGCTCGCCCCGGTCCTGGGGGAACGCTTCGTCGGTTTCGTCCTCATACGCGCGCAGGGTCTGGCGCAGGCCTTCGCGACCATCGGCTTCGATGTCGTCGAAAACATCCGCGTCCAGACGCGCAACGTGGATCGCATAGCTTTGGACGAACCGCAGATACAATGCGGCGGCGGCCTCGGGGCCCATCTTGTCGGACAATTCCACGAAACGGGCATCGTTCATCCCGATGTTCAGAACCGCGCCGGGGCCACCCCAGTCAGGGTCCTCGGAACTGGGGCGCACGCACAGCAACGCCGATGCGTCGAACTGTTCAATTATAGCTTCGATTGCCGGGATATCGCCGTCAGCGATCCGCCGCACCTGATCGAAGGACAGGGCCACCGTACGCGGTACGGGAAGGTCCAACCGCACGAGGCGCTGCAGACATTTCGCCCGGCCGCCATGGGTGTCGGCGGCGACAGGAGCATCAGGAGTGATGAGCGTGGTATGCGGATTATTCTGCACTGCGGCACCTTTTGGTTTCACCGCAGCATAAGCGCCCCAGCCTTCCGCGCAAGGGCCTTGTGGGCGCGCCAGAGCGCGCCCTTTGGGTCAGCCTTCGATCTTGGTCAGGTCCGCGACGCTCGAGCAGATCTGGCGGATCTGGCTCAGCAGATTCAGGCGGTTGCGGCGCAGCACGGCATTGTCGGAATTGACCTGGACGTCCTCGAAGAACGCGTCGATCGGCCCGCGCAGCGCGGCCATGGCCGCCATCGCCGCCGGGAAATCCTCGGCCTTGAGTGCCGGTGCAATCTTGGCCTGTGCCTGATCCAGCGCGGCGAACAGGGCCTTTTCGCTGTCGGTCTCGGCGAATTTCAGATCGGCACCGAAAGAGTATTCGACCCCGTCCTTCTCCTCGGCCTGGGTCAGGATGTTGTTGGCGCGCTTGAACCCCTGCACCAGATTTTCGCCATCTTCGGTCGCGATCACCGTATTCAACGCGCGGGCGCGTTTGACCAGCAGGTTCAGGTCGTCATTGCCGTCCATCGCGATGCAGGCGTCGATCACGTCGTGGCGAATGCCCTCGTCACGTAGGAAGACCTTGAGGCGGTCGTGGAAGAAGGTCAGCAGATCCTCCGACGTATCGGGCACCTTCCGTTCAAGATGCATAAAGTCCGTCACTTGGTGTTTCCCGGCCTCGTCGCCCGCAAGCTTCTCCTTCACCGTGCGGAACGCCGCTCCGAAAACACCGTGATCGGCGATTTCATCCAACAGCTCTGCGACATGCTCGTCGTGCAAAGCTTCGTTCGAAGCCGCTTCGGCCCGAACCAGTTGCGCGTCGAAGAAACGGTCGAGCTTCAGCCGCAGATCATTGTTCAGGATCAATCGGGTCACCCCTAACGCCGCCCGACGCAGCGCGAACGGGTCCTTCGAGCCGGTGGGTTTTTCATCAATCGCCCAGAACCCGGTCAGCGTGTCCAGCTTGTCGGCCAGCGCCACGGTCACCGACAGCGGCGCGGTGGGCACGTCATCCGACGGGCCCAGGGGCGAGTAATGCTCCTGCGCCACGGCGGCCACGGCGGCGTCTTCTCCAGCCGCCTCAATGTAATACCGCCCCATAAGCCCCTGAAGTTCGGGGAATTCATAGACCATTTCCGAACTCAGATCGGCCTTTGCCAGCCGCGCGGCCTTTTCGGCCTGGTCCGGGTCGCCGCCGGTCAGCGGGGCCAGTTCGCGGGCCAGTGCGGCAATGCGCTCGATCCGCTGCGCCTGGGTGCCCAGCTTGTTGTGGAAGGTCACGTTCTCCAGCGCGCGGGTCCATTGCGTAATGTCCGATTTGGCGACGCGTAGGTCGTTCTCCCAGAAGAATTTCGCATCGGCCAGACGCGCCGACAGCACCTTCTGGTTGCCGGCCAGGATGGTCGCGCCATTGTCGGTGGTCTCGCGGTTGGCCACGGTGATGAACCGTTCGATCCGCCCCGTCTTGGGGTTGCGGACCGAGAAGAATTTTTGGTGCTCTTTCATCGAGGTCTGCAGCACCTCGGGCGGCAGGTCGAGGAATTCATCGTCGATCTGCCCCATCAGCACAACCGGCCATTCGACCAGCCCGGCCACCTCGGCCAGCAGGCCCTTGTCCTCGACCAGCTCCAGACCGGCAGCAAAGGCCAGGTTCTGTGCGTCGTTCCAGATGTGCTCGGCCCGTTCCTCGGGCGGCAGCACGACAAAGGCGCGTTTCAGCTTGGCGGCGTAATCCTCGAACCCGGTCACGGCAAACCGGCCCGGCGCCATGAAGCGGTGGCCCTCGGTGGTGTCACCGGCGGTGATCCCGTCGACCTCCATCGGCACGACCTGCGCGCCGGCTTCATCGCCAAGGACGCACAGGATCGAATGAAGCGGGCGCACCCAGCGCAGGGCCCCGCTGCCCCAGCGCATGGATTTCGGCCAGGGGAAGTTGCGGATCGTGTCGGCCAGAACCTCGGCCACGATCTCGGCCGCCGGGCGGCCCGGTTTCTCGATGGCGGCGAAATAGACCGCACCTTTGGGCGTGTCCCGTTCCTCGAGCTGGTTCCGGCTGATCCCCGCGCCCCGCAGGAAGCCTTCGATCGCCTTTTCAGGCGCGCCAACCTTGGGGCCCTTGCGCTCCTCGCGGATGGTGGGGCTTTCCGCCAGCAGCCCCTCGACCGCCAGCGTCAGGCGGCGCGGCGTGGTCAGGGCGTGGGCATGGGCGTAGGTCAAACCGGCCTCGACCAGACCGTCGGTGATCCGTTTTTTCAGATCCTCGCCGGCGCGGGTCTGCATGCGCGCGGGGATTTCCTCGGAAAACAGTTCGATCAGCAGGTCGGGCATTTTCGATCCTTAGAAATTGACGATCGTCTGGATGACGATGGCGTTGGCGATATCCACGAAGAATGCGGATACAAGGGGGAGCACGATAAAGGCAATAGGCGAAGGCCCGTATCGCTTGGTTACGGCCGTCATATTGGCAATTGCGGTCGGTGTCGCGCCCAGCGCGAAGCCGCCGAACCCCGCCGCCAGCACGGCCGCGCGGTAGTTGGCGCCCATGACCGGGAACAGAACCCAGATCACGAAGGCCACCGCAAACAACGTCTGCGCCGTCATGATCACCACGATGGACAGGCCCAAATCGGCGATGGTCCACAGCTGCAGGCTCATCAGCGACATGGCCAGAAACGCGCCCAGCGCGAATTCCGAGATCAGCGCCAGCGACGGCGTGCGCGACACCGGCGCGGCGCGCGGGGCCAGCAGCGGGCGCAGGTTGCCGATCACGATACCCATGATCAGGCAGGGCACGAACAGCGGCAGTTTCAAACCCGCGGCCAGGATCACCTCGGACAGAGCATAGCCCGCGATGATGGCCATGTTCAGGTACAGCAGCACCCGCATCACCGTCAGGTGGTCGATCTTCGCGGCCGCGTCTGACGGCTCGTCGGGCACGCCGATGGTATGTTCCTCGTCCGGGCGGTTTGGCGACAGGTCGCGTCCTTCGATCAACAGACGCGCGATGGGGCCACCGACCAGCGCCGCCAGGACCAAGCCCAAGGTCGCAACTGCAACGCCCAGCTCGGTCGCGCCCTCAAGCCCGGTGACCTGCGCGACCTCGGGCGCCCAGGCGATGGCGGTGCCGTGGCCGCCGATCAGGGCAGCCGAGCCGAACAGAACGCCGGACTGCGCCGGATAGCCGAAGGCCGCCGCCCCCGCCGCGCCGATCAGGTTCTGCGCCACGATCGTCAGCAACGTCAGGATCAGCAGCAGCACCAGAGGCTTTCCGCCCGCGATCAGATCGGACAGCCGGGCGTTCAGGCCGATCCCGGCAAAGAACAGCACCAGCAGGAAATCCCGCGCGGTCAGGTCGAACTCCAGTTCCATCCCGAACAGCAGATACAGCGTCAGAACCACCAGCGAGGCCAACAGACCTCCGGTCACGGGTTCGGGAATGTTGAACCGCCGCAGGACCTCGGCGCGGGCGTTGATCTCCGCGCCCATCAGGTAGACGGCAAAGCCCAGCGTTGCCGTCAGAAATCCGGGGATTTCAACGATGAACCCCATCCCGCCCACTCAGTTTTCCGGTCGGGGCGGGCACTCTTCGCCGACAACCGTTCCGTCATAGGCCTTTTCGCCGCAGTTGTTCAGGGCATGCCAGGCAAAGCCCGAGCCGTCCTGCGTCACCGCGACGATCCGATCAACGCCGTAGTGGATGTTCTTGACCCCTATGAACGCGCGGGCGGATCCGTTCGCCAACGCCTCGGCCAGAGTAGCCGCATCATAGCAGTCGAACCAACCCGGGGCCGTCAGCGGCTCGGCCTTTTCGGCGCTCATGTAGCGGACGGCCAGTTGTTCCGGTTTCAGATCTGTCTGGAAACACGCCCGATACCGGATCGGAGAGCTGTCGGCGTCGATCGCCTGAAACGCGCTGTAGGCAATTGGCACCGGTTGGCCGGTCGCGGTTTCGGTCAGAACAACATCCTGACCGGGTGAGGGTTCGACCTCGTAGTAGTAGCCGTAGACCTGCAGGTAATACATGCTGACGCCAGCAATGACGGCGCAAGCGACCAACAGAATTGCCAGCATTTTCCCGGTCATGCGCGATCCTCCTGTGGGGTGCGACGGGCCATCAGGCCTCAAAGCCTGCCGCCTCGGTCTGCACGAAGGCATCGGCGCATTGCTTGGCCAGCGCGCGCACCCGCCCGATATAGGCCTGCCGCTCGGTCACCGAGATCACGCCGCGCGCGTCCAGGAGGTTGAAGATATGGCTGGCCTTGATGCACTGGTCATAAGCAGGATGCGCCATGATGATGCGCTTGCCGGTTTTGGGGTCAACGTTTTCCTGGCTCAGGATCGCGGCGCATTCTTCCTCGGCCTCTTCGAAGTGGCGCAGCAAAACCTCGGTGTTGGCCACATCAAAGTTCCAACGGGCGTATTCCTCTTCGGTTTGCTTGAAGATGTCGCCATATGTCAGCGGGCTGGGCGATTGCGGGTCGTTGAAGGGCATGTCCATTACGTGGTCGATGCCCAGGACATACATCGCCAGCCGTTCCAGACCATATGTCAGCTCGCCCGAGACCGGCGCGCAGTCATGGCCGCCGACCTGCTGGAAATAGGTAAACTGGCTGACTTCCATGCCGTCGCACCAGACCTCCCATCCCAGGCCCCATGCGCCCAGGGTGGGGCTTTCCCAGTCATCCTCGACGAAACGGATGTCGTGCAGGTCCATGTCGATGCCGATGGCCTGAAGGCTGCCCAGATACAGCTCTTGCAGGTCCGGAGGGCTGGGTTTGATCAGCACCTGGTACTGATAGTAGTGCTGCAAGCGGTTGGGGTTCTCGCCATAGCGCCCATCGGTCGGACGGCGCGACGGTTGAACGTAGGCCGCAGCCCAGGGTTTGGACCCCAAAGCCCGCAGGGTGGTTGCAGGGTGGAAGGTACCGGCACCGACCTCCATGTCGTATGGCTGCAGGATGGCACAGCCCTTCGAGGCCCAGTAGTTCTGAAGCCGCAGGATGATTTCCTGAAATGAACGTGGTGCGCTGGACGGTTCGGTCATGACATTCCCTTTGGGCGCGGATTTGCCCGGTTCCGGTCGGTTTTGCCCTTCCTATGCAAGGGGCCAAGGGGCGTCAACGGGCCAATGCCCGCCTGCTGTCACTGTGCCGCCACACCAGAAATTCCCCGTATCGTGGGCATAGCGTTTTCACCCCTGAATCGCGTAAGTTGAGGCAAAGCCAAAACACCGCATAAAACGGGCAGAAAATGACACGCATATTCGTTGCAATTCTTTTACTGATTACAGTCGGCATGCGCGCTGCGTATGCTCAACAGGGGGCTGACGCAGGGGTCTGGGTTCAGGTCGAAGCGCAACCATCGCTGCGCGAGGCGCAGGACCGGGCGCAAGTCTACGCCAATGCCCTGCCCGACGTGAACGGGTTCCGCCTGAACAGCGGCTGGTACGCCATCGTGATCGGCCCCTATCTGCGGGCCGACGCCGAGCAGGTGCTGCGCGTCTACCGGGCCGAACGGCAGATCCCCTCAGACAGTTTCATCACCTTTTCAGGCGCCCTTGGGCAGCAGTTCTGGCCAATTGGCGCAAACGTCCTGAACCGCGGGGCAATCACAGCGCCCGTTCAGCCCGAGCCGCAGCCAGAGCAGCCACAGGCCGGTCTGACGCCGCAACCTTCGGACGAGACGAGATCACAGGCCCTGCAGTCCGAGCGGCTGCTGAGCGGACAGGAACGAAAAGACCTGCAAACCGCATTGCAGGCTGCCGGGTTCTACAGTTCGACCATCGACGGGGCATTCGGCCAGGGCACACGTCGGTCGATGGCGGAATGGCAGCGATTCAATGGCTTTGAACCGACCGGTGTCCTGACGACGGCACAGCGCAAGGCTTTGATGGATGACTACAATGCCCCGCTGATCAGCGTCGGCATGGCCCGTCACGTCGATGATCGCGCTGGGATTTCCGTCGACCTGCCGCTTGGGGTAGTTGCCTTCGACCGATACGAGGCGCCGTTCGCGCATTTCAATTCCAGCGGTGATCTGGACGCACGGGTCGTTTTGATCAGCCAGGAGGGCAGCAAAACCACTTTGCGCGCGCTGTTCGAGGCGATGCAATCGCTCGAGATCGTGCCGCTGAACGGCCCGCGTGAGCTGCGTGGCGACAGGTTTACCATCGAAGGCCGTGGCAACGGGATCGTATCCTATACACAGGCCAATCTGAGCGACGGCAAGATCAAAGGCTTCACCCTTGTCTGGCCCGAAGGCGATGACGCACGCCGCGCCCGGGTTCTGGCCGCAATGACTGCCAGCTTTGAAACCACCGATGGTGTTCTTGATGCTGCGGCTGGCGCCAATGCCGAGCAAAGCATCGACTTGATGTCCGGTCTGCAACTCAGAAAACCAAGGTTGTCGCGATCGGGCTTTTTCGCCGATCCCAACGGTCTGGTCCTGACCGTGGCCGAGGCGGTGCAGAACTGCACCCGCGTCACCCTTGAAGACGGTCAGGAACTGCAAACCGCGTGGAGCGATCCCGAACTGGGCGTGGCGGTCCTGCGCCCCAACAAGACGCTGGCACCGATGGCCGTTGCGGCCTTGAACGAAGCCCAGCCTCGCCTGCAATCTGAAGTGGCCGTCGCGGGATACTCATATGGGGGCGCTTTGGGGGCTCCGACCCTGACCTACGGCAAGATCGCCGATATCCGCGGGCTGAACGGAGAGGCCGGTGTGACCCGCCTGAGCCTGACCGCACAACCCGGAGACGCCGGCGGCCCGGTATTCGATGATCACGGCAACGTGGTCGGAATGCTGCTGCCTGCGCGGACCGAGGGGCGCACCCTGCCCC
The DNA here is from genome assembly GCF_025141855.1 of Ruegeria sp. B32. NCBI lineage: Bacteria > Pseudomonadati > Pseudomonadota > Alphaproteobacteria > Rhodobacterales > Roseobacteraceae > Ruegeria > Ruegeria sp. B32. The sequence continues at coordinate 2,121,427 of NZ_CP081106.1, forward strand.
GCGATGTCAGCCTGGCTGCCTCGGCCGACCGCCTTCACGAGATCCTGTCAAAGGCCGGGGCAACGGCTCAGACAGCGCAGGAAACCGGCCAGGTTTCGCCCGACGAGTTGAACCGCCGCGCGACTGGCATGACCGTGCTGGTGAACTGCTGGGGTTGACCGAAAGTCACGAACAGAATTTGAAGGCGCCGCAGGACATTGCGGCGCCTTTTTTCATCCCTTCAAGATATCGGGCGTGACGTGCACAAGGGTCGGCACGGGCGCGTCAAAGGCCGCGCGAACGGCAGCCTGCATTTCAGGTAGCGAGTTTGGAGCGGCCGACCGCGCACCGAAAGCCTCGGCCAGCTTGCAGAAATCAGGGTTGCGCGCGACAACCGCATTCGGAGCAATCTGGCTGCCGACCATGCTGTCCTCGATCTCTTTCAGCTTTCCGTTGTCCCAAAGGATCATGGGCAGCGACAACCCCAGCTCGACCGCCGCACCCAGTTCCTGCATCGTATAGTGGAACCCGTAGTCACCCGCGATCACGGCAGTTGGCTTTCCGCGCCGCGCAACCGCGCCGCCGATCCCGGCCGGCAGTGCATAGCCCAGAGTGCCGAACCCGGTCGGGTGGTGCCAGTGGTATGGGCGCGCCATGTCCCAGACTTCTTTCGCGACATAGGCGAACTGGGTCATGTCGGAATAGATCATGGTGTCGGCGGGCATCGCTGCACGCAAGGCGTCGGCAACCGGCACGATACCCGGTCTTTCCGCGTCGACCTCGGCGCGCCAGCGCGCTCGGGCTTCGGCCACCTCTTCCGGCGACCAGCCGGTGGCCGGTTTGCAGTCTTGGGTCGCGGACCACAGTGAATGGGCAAAACTTTCGCCGTCGGCCTGCAGCTTGACCGCCGCCCGGTGCCGGTCGGCCAGCACCTCGGGGTCGAGGTCAACCCGCACCAAGGTCGCCTTGTGGCCCAACCGGTCGCGCCAAAGGTCGACCTCACCCAATTCGGCACCGACCGCGATGACCAGATCGGCCGACCCAATCACCTCGGCACTGCCGGGTCGCGGCAAGGTCGCGCCGAAATCCAGGGTATAGCCGGTGCCGACCAACCCACGCCCCGCATAAGTGGTGAAACAGGCCGCACCGAGCTGAGACAGAATCTGGCGCCACAGGTTAGACCTCGACCCACCACCCAATATGAACAGCGGCCGCCGTGCGATGTTCAGCAGCGACAGAACCGGCGCAATGTCCGGCGCCAGAGCCTTGACCCGAACCGCGTCCTGGTTCGGAAAAGGAGCGGGGTCGGCCTCGGCCTCCAACTTCGCGATCGGGACCTGGATATGCTTGGGGCGCGGACGTTTCAGCGCGAACTCCTCAAAGGCGCGTTCGATCAGGCCATAGGCTGATTGCGCGTCGTTTGCCTGGCAGGACCAGTCGGTCACGCATTCAGCGGCCGCGCGCTGGTCTTTCATCTGGTGCAACTGGCCGCGCTGTGCCTGCGTTTCGCTCAGACAGGAGGACAGAACCAGCATCGGAACCGAGTCGGTATAGCCCTGCCCCATCGGCGTCATGACGTTGCACAGGCCAGGACCGGTGATCACGTAGGCCACGCCGGGCTTGCCCGTCGCCCGTGCATAACCGTCAGCCATGAAGCCCGCGCCCTGCTCATGCCGCGCCAGCACATGAGTAATGCCCGCTTCTTCGATTCCACGGTACATTTCCTGATTGTGCACACCGGGAATGCCGAAAATGACTTCGACCCCCCGATCCTTGAGCATGTGCGAGATTTGGGCGCCCAATGGTCTTTTCATCAGCCTCTCCAGAACCGAATGGTGAACAGGACATACACGGCCATCAGCTCCAGCCGGCCGGTCAGCATTCCGAAGGTCAACAACCACTTGGCCGTGTCGTTCAGCCCGGCAAAATTCCCTGCGGGGCCGATCTGATCACCCAAACCGGGGCCGACATTTGCAAGCGCCGTCGCTGCACCGGATACCGCTGTGATGAAATCCAGACCAGTCAGCGCCAGCGCCCAGGACAACGCCCCCAGCGACAGCGCGAAGAACATGAAAAAGCTCATGACCGATGTCAGGACATCGCGGCTGATGGCGCGGCCATCATATTTGGGCACGAACACTCCGTGCGGCGACCGGATCCGACTGATCTGAGCCTTGATGGAAGCAATCAGCAATTGATAGCGGAAGATCTTGATGGAGCAGGCCGTCGAACCGGCGCAACCGCCGATCAGGCCGATCATGAAGAACATCATGATCGGAAAACTGCCCCAGGTCATGTAGTCGACACTGGCGTAGCCGGTGCCGGAAATGATCGAGGTGATGTTGAACAACGACTCGCGCACCGCCTGTTCCCAGTGGTGCGGAAAGACCGATGTAAGAAAGACAGCCATGATCACCACCAGAACGGCGATCGTGGCCAGAAAGGCCCTGATCTGGCTGTCTTCCAGGATCGAGCCTGTCCGGCCGTTGACAAATTGCACATACCGCACGAACGGCAGCGCAGCCAGAATCATGAATATGGACGCGGCGTATTCCGCGGGCCCCGAGAACGTACCGAACGAGGCGTCATAGTTCGAGAACCCGCCGGTGGACATGGTTGTGAACGCATGAACGACCGCGTCGAAAAAGTTCATTCCCAAACCGGCATAAACCAGTGCGCAGGCTACGGTCAGGAAAACATAGATCAGCGAAATCTGGCCCGCGATCTCTTGCGCGCGAGGAAGGATTTTTCCCATGGTTTCAAACCCTTCCGAGCGGAAGATCTGCATACCGCCGACCTTGAGCTCGGGCAGGAAGACCATGGCCACGACAATGATACCGATCCCGCCCAGCCACTGCAGCAAACCGCGCCACAAAAGCAGGCCACGCGGCAGATCATCCAACCCGGAAATTACGGTCGAACCGGTGGTGGTCAACCCGGACATGGCTTCGAAATAGGCATCGACAAATCGCAGCTCGGTCTCACCGAACACGAAGGGGATTGCCCCGAACAGCGGCAGCGCGACCCAGACGCCGGTGGTCAGCAAAAAGGTCTGACGGATGGTCAGCCCCTCGCCCACACCGTTTGAGCAGCTCATGGCCAGAACCACGCCGGTCAGGATCGTGATGACACCGCTTTCAAAGAAAACGTTCCACTCGCCCCGACCCTCAATGATGTCCGCAAGCATCGGCAACAGCATGGTCGCCCCAAGTATGGCGACCAGCAAGCCAATCACATATCCGACCGGGCGAAGATCCATCATGATGGGCAGCGTTGGCGCGCCGGCCCGAAAGTGTCAAGCAGATGATCTGTGATCAGTCGTCCATTTTTTCAGCCACGGGCGGCATGGCCGGTGGCTTGGACGGCGCACGCGTGCGGCGCGTGGCCGGTTTCGGTGCCTCGGCGGGTTTGGTTGTTGCAGCCGCTACGGGCTTTTTGGCCTTGGCTTCTTCGGTTGAAGCCGCAGGTTTTGCCTCGGTGGGCTTGGCCTTGGGCGTCACGGCCGTTGCGGGTTTCTCCGATGCGACCGGAGTGACGCGCTGTGCAGGAGTGGCCGTTGCGACGGGCTGCGGCGGTTTTTGAGCCGTTGCAGGCGGCGTTTTGGGCTTGGCTGTGGCCTTCGTGACCGGTTTCGGTGCGGCTTTTGCGGGTGCCTTCGGCTTCGGAGCCGGCTTTGCGACCGTCTTGGCCTTGGCCCGGACCACAGGTTTCGCCTTCTTCGCGGCGGGTTTGGCCGTGGTTCGCGCCACCGGTTTCTTGGCCGACTTCACGGCCGGCTTCGTTGGTTCGGTGACCGACGCAACCGGCATGGGGAACACGGTTTGAGCAAATGCCTGCATCATTTTCATCTGGCTGGTCACGGCATAGCCGGCCAGACGCACGGCGGCGGCCTGCAGCTCAAGCTGTTGGGCAATGGGATTCATTCCAAGTCTCTCCTGTAGCAATGAAGCAGCCCGATTTCCGAGGTAGAAAAGCCCTTGCCGTTCCGATCGCGCGGACGGACGAAGGTGTATTGCAGTCCAAGGCGTAACACGTCCCGGCTTCCTTTCGGGGTGGTGCGCCACAACTGACATGGCGCGCCACAGCTGCATTCACCTTCAATGTATGCAAATAATCGCGCGCATGCAGCATTTTCTGCTGCATTGCGGCAAAAAGGCGCCTACCGCCCAATATACGCCGGTTTTCGCGGCGCTTTTCGGGTCAGCCGACGTGGAACAGCGTCGTGAACAGGCGCGGGTCCAGGCTGGTGGATGCAAAAGTCGGCCCCTCGGTCAGAATCGATACCGCATCGTGGCTGTGCAGACTTTCCTGATGGCTGGCGATGACGCGGAAGTCACCCACGTGATGATCGGCCAGCAGCTCGGCACAGAACAGACGCGCGGCGTCTTCGACAAAGATGGGGTTGGCGGCGTTCAGCTCAGCAAAGGCCTGTTCGTCCTCGCGCTTGACCATCACCTGGGTTTCGGTGGGGACGGCACGGCGGCACAGGGCGATCAGATCCTCGAACCACAGGCAATCGGCGTCACAATCGACCACGACCGAAATGCGCGCCACGGAACGCTGCGAATGCGGCGTCGCAAGCTGTCCGCGCACCGACCGGGCGTGTTCGCTGAGTTCCAGCGAGCATGGGCAGGTCGAAGAATAGACATAGTCGAGATGCATGATCTTCTGACGCACGCCGCCCTGTTCGACCAGTTCAAGCGCGATGTCGTAATACTGATATCCCTCAAGACCCGAACGCAGGCTTTTGACCCGATCGGGATAGGAGAAGCGCATCTGAAGCCTTGCATCGAAACTGTCGAGGTCGGTCAGATAATCGCTCAGCGCAGATTCCATCACCTCGAAACTGAACGTACGCTCGGCATGCTTGTAGAAGGACCGCATGATCCGGGACATGTTGATGCCCTTTTTCTCGGCTTCGAGGCTGACGGTGCCCGTAACCGAGGTTTCCAGCGTCAGGTCCGGACCGTTCTTGCTGTGAAACCGGATCGGCAGACGGAAATTCGAGATGCCCACATGCTGGATCTGCTGTTTCGCACCGCGGATCAGGCTGGACGGGCCGTTCTGGAGATCGGGCAAAGCAGATTTGTAGGCTTCGTCGACTTTGAAGTCTTCGGGGTATTCACGTGACATCGAAGGGTAGTTGTCCGGCATCAACCCGGGCACCAAGCGCGCCACGGCTGGATCAAGCTGGCTGATCTCGGCCTCGCTGGCGCCCTTTGCCCATTTCCGCAGGACCTTGAGAGCCGCAGCGGCCTCGTCCCGATCAGGTTTTTCGTCAATGTCGCGCGAATGAATGTTCATTGGCTGCGTATCCTCGGTGTGTCGTCAGGCCATCTCTGACTGCGGCGGAAACCGCAGTGTAACCCAATACGTTTGAGATAGCAGCCCGGATCGAAAAAACCATCGCAAAACCGCCATTTCCGAACGGATTGCGCCCTTTTACCCGGGCGACATTGCGCGGTTGCCGATGTGTTCAACGGCGCGTGTCCGCCGTCACACCGCAGCAGCCGACAATGCTTGCCGGATATCCTCCAGCAGATCGTCAGCATCCTCGAGCCCGACAGAAAAGCGGATCAAACCGGGCGTGATCCCCAATTCGTCTTTCTGCGCATCGCTCAACCGCTGGTGCGTGGTCGTTGCCGGATGGGTTGCGATGGACTTGGCATCGCCCAGATTGTTCGAAATCACCGGGATCGTCAGCGCGTTAAGGAACCGGAAGGCCGCGTCCTTGCCCCCCTTGATGTCCAGCGACAGGACCGTACCGCCCTTGCCCCCCAGTTGGCTCTGCACCAGAGCGTTCTGAGCATGAGATTTCAGGCCCGGATACATGATCCGCTCCAGCGTCTCATGGCCTTCCAGCGCGTCGGCCAGTTTCTGCGCCGTCTCGGCCTGGGCATTGACTCGCAGGGCCAACGTTTCCAGCCCCTTGAGCATGATCCAGGCGTTGAACGGGCTGAGTGCGCCGCCCGTGTGTTTGAGGTACGGCTCGACCGTTCCGCGAATGAACTCCTTGGTGCCCAGGATCACGCCACCCAGCGCGCGGCCCTGCCCGTCGATATGCTTGGTGGCCGAGTAAACCACCAGATCCGCGCCCTGCGCGATCGCTTGCGAAAACACCGGGGTCGAGAACACGTTGTCGACGATCACTGTGGCCCCCACCGCATGGGCCAGTTCGGCCACGGCGCGAATGTCGATCACTTCGAGCGTGGGGTTCGACATGGATTCGAAGAACACGGCCTTGGTGTCGGGCCGGATCGCGGCCTTCCATTGATCCAGGTCGGTACCGTCGACAAAGGTCACCTCGACACCATAGCGGGTCAGAATATTCTCCAGAATGTACAGGCACGACCCGAACAGGGCCTTGGCCGAAACCACGTGATCGCCCGCCTTCAACATCGAGGTCAGCGCCCCGTTCACGGCCGCCATTCCGGACGCCGTCGCAAAACCATCCTCGGCCCCCTCAAGCGCAGCGATGCGCTGTTCGAACATCGCAACCGTCGGGTTGCCATAACGGGCATAGATGAACTCGTCCGGGCCGGTCTCGATGAACCGAGCTTCCGCCTGCTCGGCGGTGTCGTAGACGAACCCCTGGGTCAGGAAAATCGCCTCGCTGACTTCGTTGTACTGGCTGCGACGGATACCGCCATGGACGGCTTGGGTGCGTTTGTTCCAGCTTTCGCTCATGTCTTTACCTTTCGGCCCCGAAACCCGAGGGCAAATCAAAAAAACCCCAGACGCGGTCAAGCGAAAGGGGTCTTTCATCCTGACCTTTTAGCGGTGTTGTTTAGCGTGGCCCGCAATCCGGTAACAAATCGCCACGTGGTTTCTGGATTGCGCATACGCCTCGGGCGCGCGGGCGTCAAGCCGCGACATCCACCGCGCACTTGCCCTTTGCGGCGAATGGCTCATGATCGTCCCGCAACACGGAGGCCTCATGACACACCCGATCGACCTGTATTTCTGGCCCACGCCAAATGGCTGGAAAGTATCCATTGCCCTTGAAGAGATGGGGCTGCCCTACCAGACCCACCTCATAAACATCGGCAAAGGCGATCAGTTCGCGCCCGAGTTTCTGAAAATCTCACCCAACAACCGGATGCCTGCGATCGTCGACCCAGACGGCCCGGATGGCGCACCGATCTCGGTTTTCGAAAGCGGCGCGATCCTGATGTACCTTGCCCGCAAGACCGGCCAGTTCTACGGGTCGACCGAGCGTGACCGGATCGCGGTCGAGGAATGGCTGATGTGGCAGATGGGTGGCGTCGGACCGATGGCCGGTCAGGCACACCACTTTCTGAAATATGCGCCCCAGTTGGACCCGCCGCAGGACCTGCCCTATGCCAAGGACCGCTATCGCACCGAGGTTGCGCGCCTGTACGGCGTTCTGGACCGGCGCCTTGCCGACAACGAGTATGTTGCCGGCGACTTCTATTCGATTGCCGACATGTCAATTTGGGGTTGGGCCAGCCTGTGGGAGGGTCAGCAGCAGACGTTGGAGGACAAACCCCACTTTGCCCGGTGGCTGGAGACCGTGGGAGCCCGCCCCGGAGTTCAGGCGGGACGTGCCCTGCATTCCGAGCTGCGCGGAGACCATCGCAGCAAAGACGCGCAGAACGTTCTGTTCAAACGGTAGTGTTCACCAAATGCTGAAATTTCAGGCAACTAGGAGCGAATCGCACCTCTTTCTGCATCAAGACCCTGACGACAGTTGAATTGCGCGTTGGCCGTTCTGTAACTACAAGCGGTAACAAGGAGTTAAGGTTTGGCGACATTCAATTTCACGGTTCCGATTTACGGGTTCGACCAATGGACCGGCGCATCGACGAACAACACTGTCGGCTATCCTGTCGGAACGACCTTTTCCTTGAATGCCGGTGCCGCACTGACCGTGATCAACGTCGAGGATGACGACGGCACGGCCAGCCAGCTGTTTTCGGACGGTTACATCGACACGCCCGGAGACGGGTTGTCGCCCAGTACGGCCAACAACGACCAGGTATTGAGCCAGGCGGTGACGATCAACGGACAGACCTTTCAGCCCGGCGATCAGGTCGAGCTTGAGTTCGGTTTTACGACAACCTCCGGCGACACGTTCTGGGTCATTCGCATCGATGGCGTGAATGTCGGCATCAGCGGCCCCGTCCTGCCAACGCCCGGTACGACCTATGAGGTTGCCGGCAGCAGTGATGGTCAGGCATCGCCGATTTCGAATGTCCCATGCTTTACCGCCGGCACACTGATCACAACCAAGAACGGGACAAAAAAGATCGAAGACCTGTCGGTCGGAGATCTGGTTCTGACCTACGCCGGCAGCTATGAACCGATCCGCTGGATCGGGCGCCGTGAGCTGGACAGCGTCGACTTCTCCGCCAATCCGAAACTGGTTCCCATCCGGATTTCCGCCGGCGCGCTCTGCGCAGGGCTGCCAACACAGGACCTGACCGTTTCACCCCAGCACCGCATTCTGGTGCGGTCAAAGATCGCGCAGCGCATGTTCAACACCAACGAGGTGCTGGTTTCGGCCAAGTCGCTGCTGCCGCTGGACGGCATTGACCGGGTCTGTGCCACGGAGTCCGTTTGCTATTTCCACCTTCTTTTCGACACGCATCAGGTCATCTTTGCCAACGACACCCAAGCGAAAGCCTCTTCGCCGGTCCCCAAGCGCTGAAATCCATCCCCGAGGCGGCTCGCGCCGAGATATTGGCCCTGTTCCCCGAGCTTGAGGACCCCGGCTTTGAACCGCGGCCAGCTGCCCTGATTCCAAAAGGTCACAAGCAGCGCGGTCTGATTTCGCGTCACCTCAAGAACGGTCAGGCGCTGTTGGCCTGATCGTCATTGGGTTTTTTCTGACCCGGGTCGGATTGTGCGCGAGCTACCGTCAGGTCTTTCGGCAGACGAACGTGGTCGCTGACAGTGGCATCGTCATGCCCTGCGGACCAAAGACGCGCTTCAATTCAGAGAACATCCGCGCCGCCACGTCCGTGGGATCCACGCCGCCGCGCTCTCGTATTTCATCGACCAACGGGTTTCCAAAAACCAGAGCGTGGGCAAAGGCTTCCGGGTTGACGATGGTCTTCGTCAACCGGATCGTTTCGTGTTCGATATCCGTCCAGCCTGCGGCCCTCAGATCAGCCCGGACAGCCTCGGGGTCACCATAGTGAAACGGTACCTTGTAGAATCCCGGCGGATCCTGCGGAAAGAAATGCGCCCCCACATCGTGCGCGACCTGCGAGAACGGGTTTTCGGACATCGGGCTCCACACGTTGAAAACATAGCGCCCACGCGGTCTGAGCACCCGCGCCGCCTCATGGAACGAAGCGGGTTTGTCGGGAAAGAACATGACCCCGAACTGGCAGGTAATCAGGTCGAACGCGCCGTCTTCGAACGGTAGATTCATCGCGTTGACGACCGCGAACTCGACGTTGTCCGCCGCCGAGAATTTGGCCTTTGCAACCTCCAGCATGGGCGCGTTCAGGTCCGAGATCAGAACTTGGGCCTCGCTCGGCAGCACATCGCACAGCTTGCGGCTCAGGATCCCCGTACCCGCGGCCAGTTCAATGGCCTTGGCCACCGGCTCTTCGGCGCAACGGGCGGCAAGTCTGTCCGCGTAGTCAGTGAAGATATTCGGGCCCAACCCCGCGTCGTAATGACTTGGAATATTGCCCACGAAACCAGCCGAATTCGTCGACATCTGCGCGCCCCCCGGCAACCGCATGATGCAAAAGACTAGCCGAAATTGCGCGTTTTGGCGAACTCATTCTGCTCTGCAGTCGGCTGGGGCCGGTAGGCATCCGCCCCGTCACCCCGCACCAGCAGGTCCAGCATGCCCGATATGTCCTCGATCTCTTCCGCGATCACATGGGTCACCGCATGGGCCCGCTGCATCCGCCCGGTCACCCGCAGCAACCGCCCCGAGATCACCGCTCGGCGGAACCGCTCATAGATCTTGCGCCAGACAATCACGTTCACGATGCCGGTCTCGTCTTCGAGCGTGATGAAGATCACCCCTTTGGCCGTACCAGGCCGCTGCCGCAGGATCACCAATCCCGCCACAGCAACCCGCGCACCCTCGGGCGGGTCGTCCAGTCGGTCGGCTGGAAGGCAAGCCGGTGGTCTCGGCCATGGGCGGCCCGAACTGGGCTGTGGTGTCGATGCGATACGCATAAGAACAAAAATAGAACAAATGCCCTGAATGTCCAGATGCAGGGGACCGAAACCATAGCCAGAAAGGTCATGCGCTACGCGCGACCGCAGCGCAGACAAGGGTCACTTGGCGTCATGCGCGTTGAACGTGGCCAAACCTTCCCGCAGAACCGCCTTGGCCTTGGCCAGGTCATCCCCGTCCAACGCATCCAGCGCCCGCAAAACGTCACTGCGCAACCGCAGAGCCTTGGGGCCCGGTGCTCCGACCGGATGAAGCTCATCGTCATTCGCTGCTGCCAATGCACCATGGCTGATCCCGTCGATCACCTCCACGATTTTCGCCTGGCTTTCGCCAAACCACGCGGCAATGTCATGCTCGGCATCGCCCCGCTCGTTCATCCCAACCACAATCTTTGCGTCCTGAACCGTCAACGGCATCTGCTCACTCCCTTATCAAATCACGGTCACACGACCAGAACACAAATCCATGCACGCAACAATCGAAACCGCTATCCGAGCCTCAACCTTTGATGGAATAAACCGGTCAAACCACTCGGTTGCGGCGCGAACGCGTGGAATTTGGGCGACAATGACGGACCGTTTGCCCGATCACGCCCCGATTGGTCGCAAATGGCACTGGAAAGACCTAAATCCCTTGACTAATGAGGAACCTGAACACCGCAGAAGGAAGACGCGAGCAATGGCAAAGATCACCTATGTCGAGCATGGCGGCACCGAACACACAGTCGAGGTCGCCAACGGCCTGACCGTCATGGAAGGCGCCCGTGACAACAACATTCCCGGCATCGAGGCCGATTGCGGCGGCGCCTGCGCTTGCTCGACCTGTCACGTCTACATCCATCCCGATTGGGTCGAGAAACTGCCTGCCAAGGACGACATGGAAGAAGACATGCTGGACTTCGCCTACGAGCCCGACCCGGCCCGTTCGCGTCTGACCTGCCAGATCAAGGTGACTGACGAACTGGACGGGCTGGTCGTCCAGATGCCGGAAAAGCAGATCTGATGCGACGGCGCATGTCCCGCTCGTCCGGCGGCATGCGCTGCGGCTTCAAAGCGCCGCGTCCGGCGGTGCGCTTTTGGCCGTGCCACGTACGCGGCGCGCTGATGGCTGTGTGCCTGTGGCTGGCGGGTCCAGCCTTGGCCGCCGAAACCATAGTGACCGCCCGCTACACGGATCCGACCACCCGCTATCCCCACGGCGTTCTGGGTGACCAGATCGAATGGGGTTCGATTGAACTCACGCTTTCAGATGGTAAACACCGCAGCTTCACGCTGCCCGATCATCTGGTCTTCGAAGACCTAGCGCCCCGCGTGATCGACGTCACGGGCGACGGGCTTCCAGAAGTCATCGCGGTGGAGAGTGACGCGCAGCACGGCGCGCGTCTTGCCATCTACGACCCGCACGGCCGCATGGCGGCGACACCGCATATCGGCACCCGTTTCCGCTGGCTGGCTCCGGTCGGAGCGGCAGACCTGAATGGCGACGGGCATATTGAAATTGCCTATGTCGACCGCCCTCACCTGGCCAAGACCCTGCGCATCTGGCGCTTCTCAGACGGCCGACTGACGGAAATCGCCGCGCTCCCCGGCCTGACCAATCACCGGATCGGAGAGGATTTCATTTCAGGCGGGCTTCGCTCCTGCGACGGCCAGCCTGAGTTGATCGTCGCCAGCGCCGATTGGCGCCGGATCATTGCCGTCCGCTACGATGGCGGCTGGCAAACCCAGGATCTTGGCCCGTTGAAAAACCGACAAGCCCTTATGAGCGCGCTGAACTGCTGATCCGGGGATTCATCTGGTCAAGAAATCCCGAGGTGAGGCCGTCGGCCGAGCCCCCTTTACCTGCGGACCCTCAAACCGTCAAAGCGCCCGCCACCCGATATCGCGACGATAGAAGCCGCCCGGCCAATCGATGGCCTCGACCATCGCATAAGCGTTGTCACGCGCCTCTTGCAGTGTTGCTCCGCGCGCCGTCACGTTCAGAACCCGGCCCCCTGAGGCCACTATCTGCCCGTCCTGCGCCTTGGTGCCGGCATGAAAGACCATATGGCTGCTGTCCTCGGGCAAGTCATCCAGCCCGTTGATCACGCTGCCTTTTTCATATGCCCCAGGGTAGCCCTGCGCGGCCATCACCACGGTCAAGGCGTGATCGTCGGCCCAGTTGACCCGCGCCTCGTCCAGCCGTCCCTCGGCTGCCGCATGCATCAGGTCCAGCGCCTGCGCCCCCAGACGCATCATCAGCACCTGACATTCCGGGTCGCCAAAGCGCACGTTGTATTCCACCAGCCTCGGCTGCCCGTCCTTGATCATCAGCCCGGCATACAGCACCCCCTGAAACGGCGTGCCGCGCCGGGCCATCTCGGCCATCGTCGGGCGCACGATCTGTTCCATCGCACGTTCTTCGACCTCGGGGCTCAGAACCGGTGCCGGAGAATAGGCCCCCATGCCGCCGGTGTTCAGGCCGGTATCGCCCTCGCCCACGCGCTTGTGGTCCTGCGCGGTGCCGACCGACAGGATGTTCTCGCCGTCACACAGCACGAATAGCGAGGCTTCTTCGCCGTCCATGAACTCCTCGATCACCACCTCGGCCCCGGCCCCGCCGAAGGCGCCGCCGAACATGTCGTCCACGGCCTCCAGCGCGGTCGCCTCGTCCATCGCCACGATCACGCCCTTGCCCGCGGCCAGACCGTCGGCCTTGACCACGATCGGCGCACCCTGCTGGCGGATATAGGCCTTGGCCGGCTCGGCCTCGGTGAACCGGGCGTAGGCAGCGGTGGGCGCACCGGCCGCATCGCAGATTTCCTTGGTAAAGCTTTTAGAGGCCTCCAGCCGCGCCGCCTCGGCCGAGGGGCCGAACACCAGAATGCCCGCCTCGCGTAGCCGGTCGGCAACCCCGGCGGCCAAGGGCGCCTCGGGGCCGATGATCACGAAATCAATCGCGTTTTCCTCGGCAAAGCTGACCACCGCGCCGCCATTCTCTATATCCAGCGCCGCGCAATCGGCGATCTGCGCGATCCCGGCATTGCCCGGCGCCACGATCAGGCGGTCGCATTTGGGGTTCTGCATCACCGCCCAGGCCAGGCTGTGTTCGCGCCCGCCGCTGCCGAGAATGAGGATGTTCATGAAAGTCTCCGATCTGCTTGGCCTTGCCTGCGCGGCGTTCTAAGCTGCGCGAGCTATCGAAACAAGGCGCTGAAATGTCCGACCTGATTGACGATCCGATTCCCGGCCAGAATACACCCGAATACACCGTGTCCGAGATCTCGGGCGAGGTGAAACGTACGCTGGAAGGCACATTTGGCCGAATCCGCGTACGGGGCGAGGTCGGGCGTGTGTTCAAGGCGCGCTCGGGGCATTTGTACTATGACATCAAGGACGACCGGAACGTGCTGGCCTGCACCACCTGGAAGGGCCAGATAGCGGGCCTGTCGGTGGTGCCGGAAGAGGGGCTCGAAGTCGTCGTCACGGGCCGCCTCACAGCTTTTGGCGCGCAGTCGAAATACAACCTGAACGTCGACGAGGTGGCCGTAGCCGGGCAAGGCGCGCTGATGGCGCTGCTGGAAAAACGCAAGAAACAGCTCGAATCCGAAGGGCTCTTCGCGCCCGAGCGCAAGCAGCCCCTGCCCTTCCTGCCGCAGTTCATCGGCGTCGTCACCTCGCCCTCGGGCGCGGTGATCCGCGACATCCTGCACCGCCTGCGCGACCGTTTCCCGCGCAAGGTGCTGATCTGGCCCGTGGCCGTGCAGGGCGCCAATTGCGCGTCCGAGGTCGCCAACGCCATTCAGGGCTTCAACCGCCTGACACCCGGCGGCGCGCTGCCCCGCCCCGATCTGATCATCGTCGCCCGCGGTGGCGGCTCGATCGAGGATCTGTGGGGTTTCAACGAGGAAATCGTCGCCCGCGCCACCGCCGAGTCCGAGATTCCGTTGATCTCGGCCGTGGGGCACGAAACCGATACCACGTTGATCGACTATGTCTCGGACCGCCGCGCGCCGACCCCCACAGCCGCCGCCGAACTGGCGGTGCCGGTACGGATGGAGCTGCTGGCCTGGACCGGCGAACAGGGCGCGCGTCTGTCCCGCGCGGCCACCGACGCAGTACAACGCCGGGCGCAACGCCTGCGCGATCTGTCGCGCGCCCTGCCGCGGCCCGAGACTCTGCTGGACGGTCCGCGCCAGCGACTGGACCTGATTGCCGATCGTCTGGCTCCTGCGTTGCAACGCGGTGTGCAGAACCGCCGCCTGCAGGTGGTGGAACTGTGCGGGCACCTGCGCCCGTCAACGTTGCGCAACCTCGTGGCCGCGCGGCGCGACACGCTGCGCAACCTGTCCTCGCGCCTGTCGATCCGCCCGATCCAACGCGACATCCAGCAGCAGCGCGAACGGGTCAACCAGTTGGCCCAGCGCATGACAGCCGCGCAGACCCTGCGGGTGGACCGGCTCCGCCAGCAATTGGATGCGACTGACCGGTTGCGCGAGACGCTCAGCTACAAAGCCACGCTTCAACGCGGCTACGCCGTGGTGCATTCCGAAAGCGGCGTGGTCACCACAAAGGCGCAAGCCAGCAAGCACGCTGCACTGACCATCGAGTTTGCCGATGGAGAATTGAAGACCGCACCGCTGTCCGGGACGACCCCGACCGCCAAGAAACCGTCCAAGCCACCAGCCCCGGATCAAGGGTCGCTGTTCTGACGAAGGCCAATGTTCAGACGCCGACCTCGGGCCCGTAACAGATCATATCTTCGTCGACGTCGGCTGCTTCGTACAGTTCGGTGGCTTCGGGGTTGCCCTCGAACTGCGCGATTAGTCCCTGGGACGAGCGGGTAAAGACCCAGCATTGCGGGTCAGGGCGGTCTTCGTAAACAAAGCAAATCTGGCCGTTCTGTTCGTACCAGATGCCCTCCTTGCAGTCGCCATCCAAAAACGACCAGACTACGCGCCGGTTGGGCAAATACCGTTCGACGCCATAGGTCGTTCCACCGAAGCCGTAGAACAGGGTTTTGCCGCGTGTATAGGCATCGAATTCTGCCCCTGACAAAGTCTGCGCGACGACCGGCTGGGCCAGCAAAGATCCGAGAATCAACGAACGTATCCACATCGTTTCATTCTGGCAGATGCCACGGCCGCGCGCCAATCTTGGAACGCCCTGCCCCAACGTTATGGGTTGAGCGTAAACTCAGTTCGCGGCGACACTGAATCGCATCGGAGCCATCGGAAGGCAGGACATGACGATACTCGTACTCGCAGCGCTGGCCTGTGCCCTGGCCTACCTGGCCCTGACGGCCCGTCCGGCCAGCCTGCTACGCACGGCGCTGAAAACCGCAAGCGTCGCCCTGCTGGCGGTCGAGGCGGCGGTGCAGTCCGGCCCATTGCTTCTGATCCTCGCGTTGTCTCTCTGCGCCTTGGGCGACGCCCTTCTGTCGCGTGAGACCGAAGGCACCTTCATGGCCGGCATCGGGGCGTTCGCCGCCGGACATCTGGTTTACATCGCACTGTTCCTGACCCATCCGTCAAGCGACACCGCCCTGATCCTGGGCAAACCCGGATACGCCTGGACGCTGGTCATTCTGGGCATCGTGATGGCCACGCTCCTGGCCCCTCGGGCCGGTGATCTGCGCGGACCGGTCCTGGCCTATATCCCGATCATTTTGGGTATGGGCATCACCGTTTTGGCCCTGCCCGAGGCCGGAGCGCTGCGATGGGCTTTACCGGCCGCGATGGCCTTCATCGCCTCGGACCTGATCCTGGCAACCGAAAGGTTCCTGCTGCCGCCCGGACACCCGGCCCTGCGACTGACGCCCTATCTGGTCTGGCCGCTCTACTGGGGTGCGCAGTTCGGCTTTTTCCTCGCCTTCACCTGACCCTTTGCAACTGCCGCCATTCCGCATTAGGTGAAGGAAACACCTGCGGAGACCAAGATGGCGTTTTTTACCAAGCTCAAGGACCGGCTGTTCAAATCCTCGTCCCGCCTCGAAAAGGGGCTTGAGGCAATCGTCGAGGACGGCGGCGAAGAAACCACCGCCCCTGACCCGGTGGCCCCCCAGCCCGAGCCCGAGCCGCAACCTGTCCCGGAAATCCCCGAACCCGCGCCCACACCGCAACCGGTCGAGACACCGTCGCCCGAGCCGGCCGATCCAACGCCCGCACCGCCTCCGCCGGAACTGCCGGAACAGGCGCAATCCAAAGGCCTGATCGGGCGTCTGTTCGGTCGCGGCGATGCCGGGCCGGTGGTGCGTCGCACGCTGGACGACGACATGCTCGAACAGCTCGAGGAACTGCTGATCGCCTCGGACATGGGTGTCGACACCGCCCTGCGCGTCACCGCCAACATGGCCGAGGGGCGCTATGGCAAGAAACTCTCGACGCAGGAAATCAAGCAGCTGCTGGCGCAGGAAATCGCCCGCGTGATGGAGCCGGTCGCCAAACCGATGCCGATCTACCCCAAGCGCCCGCAGGTGGTGCTGGTGGTGGGCGTCAACGGGTCCGGCAAGACCACGACGATCGGAAAGCTGGCCAGCCAGTTCAAGGCCGCCGGCAAAAAGGTGGTCATCGCCGCGGGCGACACTTTCCGCGCCGCCGCCGTGGAACAGCTGCAGGTCTGGGGCGACCGCGCCGGTGTGCCGGTCCTGACCGCGCCCGAAGGCTCCGACCCCGCCTCGCTGGCTTTCGACGCCCTGACCAAGGCGCAAGCTGAAGGCGCCGACCTGCTGATGATCGACACAGCCGGCCGCCTGCAGAACCGCGCCGATCTGATGGAGGAACTGGCCAAGATCGTCCGCGTCATCCGCAAGATCGACGAAACCGCCCCGCACAACACCCTGCTGGTGCTCGACGCCACCACCGGCCAGAACGCGCTCAGCCAGGTGGAAACCTTCCGCAAGCTGGCCGATGTCTCGGGCCTGGTGATGACCAAGCTCGACGGCACGGCCAAGGGCGGCGTGCTTGTGGCGCTGGCCGACAAGTTCGGCCTGCCGATCCACGCCATCGGCGTCGGCGAACAGATCGACGATCTGGCCCCCTTCGACCCCGAGGAATTCGCCGCCGCCCTGACCGGGCTCGACAGCAACTGACCTTCATCGGGCCCCAAATATCCTCAGGGGTCTGGGGGTGGAAAACCCCCAGCTTCTCCACCAGCGAAAGACCCGCAGCGTGAGCGACTGGCTGATCTCCCTCGAAGGCACCGAGGCCGGGCACAGGCTGGCCCTTGGCCTCGCCCTGATGGCGGCCTTTCTGCATGCGGTGTTCGGCGCGCTGCAGAAGGGTCGGCACGACCCCTGGCTGTCGCGCGGCGCGATCGACGCCTGCTATTGCCTGATGGCCGCACCCTTTGCGTTCTTCGTCGTGCCCTGGCCCGAACCTTTCATGTGGCCGATATTCGCCGTGGTCTGGCTGATCCATGTCGCCTACAAGACGCTGCAGGCGATGGCCTATACCAAAGGGTCCTACACCGTGGTCTACCCGGTGGTGCGCGGCACCGGCCCGCTGTTCACCGTCATCGGCGCCTATCTTCTGTTCAATGAAACCTTCTCACCGACCCAATGGCTGGGCGTCGCCGTTCTGCTGACGGGTATCTTCGGGTTGGCCGCCTACAATTTCCGTTTCCTGGAAACCAACCGCGAGACTTTGGGCATCGCATTGGCCCTTGCGGTCGCAACCGGCCTCTTCGTGGCGCTCTACACAACCTATGACGCCTACGGCATCCGCGCCACGGCCGATCCGTTCACCTTTCTGGCCTGGTTCTTCATGATCGACGGGGCGACCATGCCGATCTACGCCTTCCTACGCTGGCGGGCGATGGTTCACCGCCCGGCAATCGGGCCGCTGATGCTGAGGGGGCTTGCAGGCGGGCTGATCGCCCCCATGTCTTTCGGAGCGATCATGCTGGCCACCCGGCTGGACAAGGTCGGCGAAGCCGCGGTGCTGCGCGAAACCTCGACCGTCTTTGCCGCCCTGATCGGCTGGCTGGCCCTGAAAGAGACCGTGGGGCCTCGGCGCATAATCCTGATGGCATTGATTGCATTGGGCGCGGTAATAGTTGAAATGGGCGGGTGAACAGCAGGACGACAGGCATGGCAGACAAGAAAGAGATCAATCCGTTTCTGAAACAGGTGCTGGAACTGGGACCACCGCTGGCCTTCTTCTTCATCTACCTGCGCCTGCGCGACGACAGCTTTCTGATCGGCGGCACCGAATATTCCGGCTTCATCGTGGCCACCATCATTTTCGTTCCGCTGATGCTGGGGGCGATGGGCGTCCTGTGGTATCTGACCGGCAAACTCAGCCGGATGCAGATCTTCACCGCCATCATGGTCATCTTCTTCGGCGGCCTGACCGCCTGGTTCAACGACGAGCGGTTCTTCAAGATGAAAACCACGCTGGTCTACGGGTTCTTCTCGATGATGCTGGGCATCGGCCTGCTGCAAGGCAAATCCTACCTCGCCTATGTGCTGGACGAGATGCTGCCCATGCGCCACGAGGGCTGGATGATCCTGACCCGCCGCCTGTGCGCCTGTTTCGCCGTGCTGGCCGTGGCCAATGAACTGGTCTGGCGCACCCTGTCCACTGATCTGTGGGTCAAGATCGAAACCTTTGGCTTTCCGATCGCTTTGATGGGGTTCCTGATGCTGCAATTCAGCATCCTGCAAAGCTATATGGACGATCCGGACAAACAGTAATGCGTCCCTGACACGGGCCGGCGAACCTTGGGGAAACCTTCGGAAAACCGGATAAAATCCTTGGCTTAGCTCCAAAGCTGTGGAAAGCTGGGAAACCACCCACACCACTCATCCGGAGAACCGTGTCTTCCATGACCGCCTTTCCGAACAGCGGGTTCCTGTCCGAAGCTTCAGACCGGCTTCGTGATATGCTCACTGCGCTAGCCACTTCTGTCTCGCTGGACCGCGGCGAGGTCTTGTTCGAACAAGGCGACGAGGGTGACGCCCTCTATGCCTTGCTGGAAGGCGCTTTGGAGGTGTCCTTCCTGGCCATGAGCGGGCGCAAGTTGGCGCTCAGCCTGATGCGCCCGGGCGAGGTTTTCGGCGAAATCGCCCTCTTCGACAGCGGCCCGCGCACCGCCACGATCACCGCAGCCGAGCCGTCGCGTGTACTGCGCGTGCGTCGCAAGGATCTGATGGAACAAATCCGCAAGCACCCCGAACTGGCCGAGGACATGATCCGGCTGGCCGGACTGCGCATGCGCTGGATGGGGGCGCAGTTGAACGAGCAGGTATTCCTGCCGATGCCTGTGCGACTTGCGCGAAAGCTTCTGCTTCTGGCCAACCAGCAGGACGCGCCGTCCGAACGCATCGCCCTGTCGCAGAGCGAGCTAGCGGAATTCGTCGGCGCGACGCGCGAGGCGGTATCCAAGACGATCTCGACGTGGAAACGCTCGAACGTGGTCGAGGCTTCACGCGGTGGGCTGCAGATCCACGACTTTGACGCCCTGCGCCAACTCGCCGAATCCGATCTGATCTGACCTGCTGCCCGGAAAATGACCCGGATGTGATCCGCTTCACATACAACGGGATTCGCTTCCATTAGGTAATGAATTGTTACCGTAGGGTGCCAGAGTATCATCCCCGATATCTGTCCACTGGCATCTCCCTGCACCAGAGCCACGCGCCTCCCCGGCGTGTGGCTCTTTTGATTTCTGCAGCCAAAACGACAATCGGCCGGAGCATCTGCCCCGGCCGATCATTTTGACCAAACTGGCTGCCCTACTCTTCGAGGCTCAGCGCGACGAAGCGCGGATCGCCACCACGGCGCACCAGCAGCAGCAGGGACTTGCGCCCCGCCTCCCGAGCCTCGTCCATCCGATCCTCGAGATCGGAGATCGACGACACTTTCTGCTGACCAGCCTCGGTGATCAGGTCGCCTGCCCGCAGGCCTTTGGCGTAGGCTTCGGAGGCCTCATCCACATCCGTCACAACCAGACCATCTGCGTCCGCGTCCAGACCCAGATCTTCGCGCAACGTGTCGGTCAGCGGCGAAATCGTCAGGCCAAGGATGTCTGCATTCTCGTCCAGCGGCGCCTCTTCCGCACCATCATCATCGCCGGTTTCCGCACGCTCGGCATCCTCGCGACGCCCAAGAGTGACAAGCACGGTCTGAGTGCTGCCGTCCCGCTGAACAACCACGCGCACGGACTTGCCGACCGGTGTCTCACCGACCTGCCGCACCAATCCGCGCGTGTCCTTCACCTCGACACCATCAAAGCTGAGAATCACATCCCCTGCGAGCAGACCCGCTTCTTTGGCAGGGCCGTCCGGCACATCGCTGATCAGCGCGCCGCCCGGCTTGTCCAGGCCCATCGCCTCGGCCATATCCTCGGTCACGTCCTGAATGCGGACACCCAGCCAGCCGCGGCGGGTTTCGCCGAATTCCCGCAACTGATCGACAACCTTGGACACCACGTTCGACGCCATCGAGAACCCGATACCGATCGACCCGCCATTCGGCGACAAGATCGCGGTGTTCACACCGATTACCTGACCGTCCATGTTGAACAGAGGACCGCCCGAGTTGCCCCGGTTGATGGCCGCATCCGTCTGGATATAGTCGTCATAGGAACCGCTGAGCTCGCGATTGCGCGCCGACACGATCCCGGCAGATACCGAGAACCCCTGGCCCAGCGGGTTGCCCATGGCAACCACCCAGTCCCCTACAAGCGCTGTGTCGCTGTCGCCGAAAGTGACGTATTTCAGCGGACCCGACGCCTCGACCTTGAGCAACGCAATGTCCGTTTTCTCATCCGTTCCGATAACCTTGGCCGGCAGCTCCTTTACGGGCTGACCATCGCCGGGGAAGAATTCGATCAGAATTTCATCCGCCTCTGCGATGACGTGATTGTTGGTGACGATGTAGCCATCCTCGGAAATCACGAACCCCGATCCCAAGGCGTTGCTGCGGCGCGGGCGATTGTCCTGGTCGCCATTGCGGTCCTGGAACTCGCGGAAAAAGTCCTCGAACGGGGAACCCTCGGGAACGATCCCCTGCGCGCCCGACTGCCCCTCGATCAGGGTCGTCGTGGTGATGTTGACCACGGCCGGGCTGATCCGGTTGACCAGCGGCGCCAGGCTTTCCTGACGGGCCTGTGCAGCCAACGTCTGGAGCAACAAAAGGGAAACCGCGGCAAAGGCCAGCCACAAAAGCCGCGCCATCGTCACCACATCGTCCCGGCGGACGGATACACTGTGTGCTACTGCCTGCACTTGGTCTCTCCTTGTCGACATTGTTCTGTTGGTGGCTGCCTGAGCAGCTTGCTGGGAAACAATGTAGTCAGTTTGTGACCGCCCGCAACTCGGGAAGTTGAGGAATTCACTGCCAGTTTACTTCAACCGATCAAAACCCCAGCCGATTGGCCGTCCACAACAGGACGAAGCCACTGACCACACACAGAAGTCCGACCAGTCTGCGGGCCGGTTCGGGGATGCTGCGCAACGCCTCAAGCATCCGCTCGACAAGCGAAGGGGCCAGCGCATAGGCCAGCCCCTCGACAATCAACACCAGCCCGAAGGCCAGCAGGATCATACCCATTATTGGGAGGCCGGCGCGGCGGGCGCCGAACGGCCTTGCGGAGATCCGAGGTAGTTGAAGAACTCGGAATCCGGGCTGAGCACCAGCGAGCTGTTGCCGCCTTTCAGAGCGTTCTCATAGGCCGAAAGCGAGCGGTAGAACTCGAAGAACTCCGGGTCCTTGCCATAGGCTTCGGCAAAGATCGCGTTCCGTTCGGCATCAGCCTCACCGCGAACGATCTCCGCCTCACGGCGGGCCTCGGAGACCAGTTCGACCACGGTCCGGTCAGCCTGGGCACGGATCCGCTGTGCAGCTTCTTCACCGCGCGCCACTTCGTCGGCCGCCTCGCGTTCCCGCTCGGCGCGCATCCGGGCAAAGGTCGCTTCGAGGTTGGCCTGCGGCAGGTCGGTACGTTTCAGGCGAACGTCGATCACCTCAAGGCCCAGATCGCGGGCCTCGGCGATCGCGCCGTTGCGAATGCGCAGCATCAGCGCCGCCCGGTCCGAGCTGAGAATGTCATTCGAGCTTACCGAACCCAGAACCTCGCGGGTTTTGGCGCGCAGGATCGAATCCAGACGCTGCTCCGCTGTGTCGATGCCACCGGCACCCACGGCCTCACGGAACTGCCGCACATCGGTGATCCGATAGCGCGCGAAGGCGTCGACCACCAGGCGGCGGTCATCCAGCGGCGTGACTTCCAGCGGCCCGACCTCGCGGCTTAGAATACGGTCATCGTAGCGCACGACCTCCTGAATGACCGGAATCTTGAAGGCCAGGCCCGGGTCTTCCTTGACGTCGATCACGCGACCGAATTGCAGAACCAGCGCTTTTTCACGCTCGTCCACGATGAAGATCGCTGAGAGGGCGATCACAATAACCACGAAAATGGCAGGTAGGAGAAAGGTTGATTTACGCATGTCTTAGTTCCCCTCACCCGAGTTGCGGCGCAGTTCGTTCAGCGGCAGATAAGGCACGACGCCCTGCCCCTGGCCTGTTGCGCTGTCATCCAAGATGATCTTGTCCACGTCGCCCAGAACCTGCTCCATCCGTTCAAGGTACAGACGTTTGCGGGTCACATCCGGAGCTTTCGAGTATTCTTCGAGAACCGCGCCAAACCGGCTGGCCTCACCCTGAGCTTCGTTCACGACCTGTGCCCGATAGCCTTCGGCCTCTTCCAGCACCTGCGCGGCTTCACCACGCGCGCCGGCCAAAACCCGGTTCGCATAGGCATCGGCCTGCTTCTCCAGCCGGTCGCGTTCCTGTCCAGCCGACTGAACCTCGCGGAAGGCATCCTTTACCGGTTCCGGTGGGTCGGCGCCGTCAAAGTTCACACGGACGATGTTGATGCCCGAGTTGTAGCTGTCCAGAGTCGACTGGATCAGTTCCTCAAGCCGTTCGGCGATGATAGCACGGTCGCGGTTCAGGATCGGCGCGAGGTCCGACTGCGCGATGATCTCGCGCATGGCCGACTCAGACACGGCCTGGATAGTTTGTTTCGGGTCGCGCAGGTTGAACAGGTAGTCCGCAGGATTCGAGATATTCCAGACCACCTGGAAATCGATATCGACGATATTTTCGTCGCCCGTCAGCATCAGACCGGCGTCCGAACCGCGACCGCCAGATCCGATGGTTTCGGTCTGTTCGACCTTCACCGGGATGACTTCGGCCGTGACAACAGGCCACGGGGCAAAGTTCAGACCTTCGGTGCCGATTCCGGTAAAGCGACCGAACAGCAGCTCAACAGACTGCTCTTCGGGCTTGACTGTGTAGGCGCTGGCAAAGCCCCACAGAACCAAGGCGGCAACCCCGCCCAGCAGGATGGTGCCCTTGGTAATTGCCGGGCCGCCACCGCCGCCCTGGCCGGATCCGTTGCCGCCTCGGCCCCCGCCGCCGCGCCCGCCCATCAGCACGCGCAGCTGCTCCTGGCCTTTTTTCATCAACTCGTCGATCTCGGGGATCTGCGGCCCGTCGCCTTCGGGCGGGCGTCGCCCGTCCCCATTGTTTCCCCGGTTTCCTCCGCCACCGGATGAGCCTCCGCCCCCCCAGGGGCCTCCGCTGTTGCCCGCCATGTGTTTCATTTCCCTTGTTTTGGCCCGTGTTCTTACGGGATCACTTGTAACCTGTGTGCGCGCGGTTGCAAATCAAGCGGTACGCACGGGTTGCCGCATGGTTACCAGTTCTTCGGCCATCACCGGATGAACCGCAACCGTGCGATCGAAATCTTCCTTTGTCGCGCCCATTTTGACCGCGATGCCCGCCAACTGGATCATTTCGCCCGCGCCGGGGGCGACAATGTGACAGCCCAGCACCTTGCAGGTGGCCTGGCTGACGATCAGCTTCATCAACACCCGTTGCGTGCCGCCCGCGAACGCCTTCTGCATCGGCTTGAACGAGGTCGCGTAGACCTCGATCGGCTCCTGCTCGGCGGCCTGCTCCTCGCTCAGGCCCACGGTTCCCATCTCGGGCTGGGTGAAGATCGCGGTCGGGATCAGCTCATGATCCACCGGGGTGGGGTTGCCCTTGAACACGGTCTCGACAAAAGCCATGCCCTCGCGGATGGCGACCGGCGTCAGATTCACCCGGTCGGTCACGTCCCCGATGGCATAGATCGAGGGCACCGCGGTCTGGCTGTATTCGTCCACGACAATCTGCCCTTTGCGGCCACGTTCGACGCCCAGCGCCTCAAGGCCAAGATCATCGGCATTCGGCGCCCGGCCCGTGGCATACATAACCACATCGAACAGCTGTTCAGACCCGTTGGTCGCCTTGACCCAGATCTTGTCGCCCTGCTTTTTCATTTCGAGCACATTGGTGCCCAGATGCACATCGATCCCGTTTTGGCACATCTCTTCGCAGATCAGGCCGCGCGCCTCGTCGTCGAAACCCCGCAGGATTTGCGCGCCGCGATAGAACTGCGTGGTCTTGACGCCCATGCCGTTCATGATCCCGGCGAATTCGCAGGCGATATAGCCGCCACCGACGATCAGCATGGTCTCGGGCAGTTTCTCAAGGTGGAAGATCTCATTCGAGGTGATGGCCAGATCCGAGCCCGGAAACTCGGGCACCACGGGACGCCCGCCGGTGGCGATCAGAATGTGCTTGGCGGTCCTTCGAGTTCCGTCGGCCAGCTCGACCGTATGCGGATCGAGCAGTTTCGCGCGCTGGTCAAAGGTTTCGACACCGTTGTTCTTGAGGATATTGCGATAGATGCCTTCCAGCCGGTCGAGTTCGGCATGCAGCTTGCCGCGGAACTGCGGCCAGTCGAAATCGCCCGGCTGAATGTCCCAGCCATAGGCACGAGCGTCCTCGACCATTCCCGCGTATTCGCTGGCAAACACCATCAGCTTTTTGGGAACGCAGCCACGGATCACGCAGGTTCCGCCATAACGGTCCTCTTCGGCCAGCGCGACCTTGGCGCCGTTTTCGCCCGCCGCCACACGCGCCGCGCGGACACCGCCCGAGCCGCCTCCAATGACGAAAAGATCATAGTCAAAGCTCATGCCGCGTTCCTTTTGTCAGCCTGCCTGAAATTGCCCTGAGTATTTGGGGGCGTGAATGATCGTGCCAACCCCTTGGCCCGGAAATCGCACACCGCTGTGAAGGCGGGTGCGCGGTTGGCTCAGTCGGCCAGGTCCGAAAACAGGTTGTCGTGTTCGTCGCCCAACCGATCCAGCTCGATCGTACCGCTGTTGAAGTCGCGCAGCTCGACCCGGCCGTCGCCGTGGCCGATCACGACCTTGTCGCAGATGTCGATGAACAGCCCGTTTTCGACCACACCCGGTATCTGGTTCAGCACCAGTGCAAGTTGCCTCGGGTTGCCGATGCGTTGCAGGTGCAGGTCGAGTATGTGATTGCCCTCATCCGTCACGGTCGGCGCCTCGCTGTTCATCCGCAGGGTCGCCGAAGTACCCAGTACGTCCATCGTGTCCAGCAACTCCTCGATCAGCGTGCGCGTGGTCTGCCAGCCAAATGGAATGACCTCGACCGGCAGCGGGAACGCGCCCAGCGCCTCGACCTCTTTCCCTGCATCGGCGATCACGATCATCTGGTCGCTGGCCGTCGCAACGATCTTTTCCTGCAGCA
Organism: Ruegeria sp. B32; assembly: GCF_025141855.1. Classification (NCBI taxonomy): domain Bacteria; kingdom Pseudomonadati; phylum Pseudomonadota; class Alphaproteobacteria; order Rhodobacterales; family Roseobacteraceae; genus Ruegeria; species Ruegeria sp. B32. The sequence goes on from NZ_CP081106.1 coordinate 2,147,169, forward strand.
ACGCCGCGCCGCCGCCCTTGATCAGGTTCAATTCACCGTCGAACTCGTCGGCGCCATCGATCGTCACGTCCAGCCAACCCGCCTGATCCAGCGAAACAACCTCGATCCCGACCTCGCGCGCAAGCTGCGCCGTAGCCGTCGACGTCGGAACGCCTTTTATCCGCAGACCTTCGTCCCGCACCCGCTCTCCCAGACGACGCACCAACCATGCCGCTGTCGATCCGGTACCCAGACCCACGCGCATCCCGTCTTCGACCATCTCGGCCGCGCGATAGGCGGCGACACTCTTGGCCCGGTCGATGGGTGACAACTCTGCTGTCATTGCGGCTTCCCCTCAGTTCTTTGGGGAACTTATACGGAAAGCCCTGCCCGACTGCGAGGCCCAAAATCCGCGGGACCGGCGCAATAATCGATACACGAATACGCGTTTCCCATCGGAAACGTCGCAATCAAATCTTCAGTGGTCGGCTCGGTTGTGTAAATAAAGCGCATACAGTTTCCTAGCGGTTCGGGCGCTTCAAACCGGCCCGGCCGCCAACTCGCGACAAGGCTCAGCGACCAGACATGTTTCTATCCGTCTTCGATATGTTCAAAGTGGGCGTTGGCCCATCCTCGTCCCACACGATGGGGCCGATGGTGGCGGCCGCGCGGTTCCTCGATCTGATGCGCGCATCGCCATTCGAATTCGCTGGCTTGCGCGCGTCTCTGCATGGATCTTTGGCCTTCACCGGCGTCGGCCACGCCACGGACCGCGCCACGATCCTGGGGCTGGCTGGGTTTGTCCCCGACAGCTATGACCACGACCGTGCCGAAGCGGCACTGACCGCAATTGCCGAAACCGGCACTGTCACACCCGAGGGTCTGCCGACCCTTCAGTTCGACCCAAAGGCCGATCTGATCTTCGACTACGACAACACACTACCCGGCCATGCCAACGGCATGATCCTGATGGCCACCGACGCGCAGGGCGACGTGATCTTGCGGCAGGTTTATTACTCGGTCGGCGGCGGCTTTGTCCTGACCGAAGAAGAACTGGCCGAAGGCAAGGACACCAATGACGGCCCGCCGGTGCCCTTCCCGTTCAAGACCGCCGCCGAAATGCTGGAAATGGCGCGCAGCAGCGGCAAGACGGTCGCCGAAATGAAACGCGCCAATGAGATCGCGCGCGGCTGCGCCGACAGTTTCGCGAAGGGCACCGCTCGCCTGTGGGAGGTGATGAACGCCTGTATCGAGCGCGGGCTGAGCACCGAAGGCATCCTGCCCGGCGGCCTCAAGGTTCGGCGCCGCGCCAAGGCGATCCACGATGCGCTGATGGCCGAGCGCGGCATGAACCTGAACGCGCCGCACACGATCAACGACTGGATGAGCGTCTATGCGATGGCGGTGAACGAGGAAAACGCCGCCGGCGGTCAGGTCGTCACCGCCCCCACCAACGGCGCGGCGGGCGTACTGCCGGCGGTGCTGCGCTATTACCTCGATCACGTTCCCGGCGCGTCAGAAAGCCATATCGAGGATTTCCTGCTGACCGCCGCCGCTATCGGCGGTCTGGTGAAGTACAACGCGTCGATCTCGGGTGCCGAGGCTGGCTGCCAGGCCGAGGTCGGCAGCGCGGCCGCAATGGCCGCGGCGGGTCTTTGCGCAGTGATGGGCGGCACACCGGAACAAGTGGAAAACGCCGCCGAGATCGCGCTGGAGCATCACTTGGGCATGACTTGCGACCCGGTCGCCGGGCTGGTTCAGGTGCCTTGCATCGAGCGCAACGGGCTGGGTGCGATCAAGGCGGTTTCGGCGGCGTCGCTGGCCCTGCGCGGAGACGGGCAGCATTTCGTGCCGCTGGATGCGGTGATCGAGACCATGCGCCAGACCGGCCATGACATGCACGAGAAGTACAAGGAAACCTCGCTGGGCGGACTGGCCGTCAACGTGCCAAACTGCTGAGGGATCGAACCGGGAGGGCAGCTCAATGCGCGGACATTGCCTGTGCGGCAGAATCGGGTTCGAGGTCGACCCTCCGGTCCTGTCTTGTGTTTCCTGCCATTGTGACAGCTGCCGCCGCCAGTGTGCCGCGCCGATGACCACATATTTTGGGGTCCGCGACGGACAGTGGCGTTGGACCGGAGAGGAACCGAAGCGGTTCAACTCTTCCCCCGGTGTCGAGCGCAGCTTTTGCCCGCATTGCGGAACGCCGATCTCGTTCCGATCCACTACGATGTCCGACGTTTTGCACCTTTATGTAGCGACACTGGAGAACCCCGAAGCCCTGCGGCCAACGCTGCATGTCGCCTATGAAGAGAAACTGACGTGGCTCGAACTGGGCGACGGGCTGCCCACTTGCTTCGGTCCGGACTACACAAAGGTGCAGCCCTTGCCCGAGGGCTGACGACGGGCCTTTCCCATTCTTCGGGAAACGTCTAGCGTCGCGCCCATGACACAGGATCGTCCCGTCTTCGGCATCGTTTTGATGCTTGGTTTCTGCGTGCTTGCACCGCTGGGCGATGCCTTGGCCAAGCTGTTGGGAGAAACCACTCCGCTTGGCGTTCTTGTGCTGGTGCGTTTTGCGGTGCAGGCGGCCATCCTGATCCCGCTGGTGGCGCTGACGGGTCGGACCTGGCGAATGCGCGGGCGCGTGCTGCGGCTGACCGTGCTGCGCACTCTGCTGCACATTGTCGGAATCGCAGCGATGTTCAGTGCGCTGCAGTATCTGCCGCTGGCCGATGCCGTCGCCATCGCCTTTGTCATGCCATTCATCATGCTGCTGCTGGGCAAGTGTGTGCTGGGTGAAGAAGTCGGGCATCGTCGTCTGATCGCCTGCATTGTCGGCTTTGCTGGCACGTTGCTGGTCATCCAGCCCAGCTTTGCCGAGGTTGGTGCTCCGGCCCTTTTGCCGCTGATCGTGGCTGTCGTCTTTGCCCTGTTCATGCTGGTGACCCGGCAGATTGCCAAAGAAACCGATCCAATTGCCCTGCAGGCCGTGTCCGGGCTGCTGGCCACCGCGGTCTTGGCTCCAGTGCTTGCGATCGGGGCCCTGACAGGTCTTCCGGATCTGGCACTGACCCTGCCGCAAGACAACGCTCATTGGTTGCTGTTGGCCATCGGTGTTCTGGGAACCGTGGCACATCTGCTGATGACATGGGCGCTGCGGTTCGCGCCTTCGGCAACACTGGCGCCGATGCAATATCTGGAAATTCCGGTGGCGACCTTGATCGGCTGGCTCATCTTTCACGATCTGCCAAACGGCCCGGCGGCCCTGGGGATCGCCATCACGATCGCGGCCGGGCTTTATGTCATCCTGCGCGAGCGGGCCAGCGCCCGGTCTGCCCCGACGCAAACGCCTGCATGACAGCATCAAGAGCACCGCGCGGCACCATGACCAGCAACCCGGGTCCGTCGACCTCGAGCGTAACCTGAGCCAGCGCACGGTTCGATGTTCCGACCCGCCCGTCCGGCTCAAGCACCAGCCCGTCGATCGGCCATTCCAACCCCGAACTGCGTCCGGTTACCCGCTGAAATGGAAACAATGACACTGTGTCGCCCGGCGTGAGCGACAGTGATATGCTGGGCGGGGCGTGAAAGACCACTTCGCGTGCGCCCAGCAGGACGCACGGCCTGTCTTGGTGGCAAACCAGCGTATTGAGCACCGCCAGTTGGTGGTCCAGCCGACCTCCGAGAAACCCGACGCCCAAGACCAGCGGCGCGCGGATATTGCGTAGGGCCTTGTCGAAATCAGTGCTGTCCTGTTCCCGGATCGGAAACAAACGGTCCTCTGGTACCCGTGCAAGATAGGCGCGTTCCAACGAATCGAAGTCGCCGATCACCGCATCCGGAACGCACCCCGAATCGATCAATGCGGCGGCCCCGCCATCCGCAGCAACAGCGCCGTTGACGCGATTCAGCGCCAGATTCAAGTCATCGGGGCCGATTTCCCCTCCTCCGAACAGGGCAATTGGTCTTTTGGAATGAACAATTTCGCCGTTTTTTCCAAGATTGACCATTTTTCCCGCTTTTGGACACATTGAGACCACAAAATGATAGGTTCTTTAGATCAGGTTCGAGCTGACAGACGCGCCCAGCGTCGCGCGGGTTGGCTCTGTGTAGTTTGTAGAGGACGTGCGTCTGATGGTACAGAACAACAAGGTATTGACCGTTTCCTACGGAACCTTCTCATGCACTTTGGAAGGCTTTGAAGATTCCTTTGAGACGATGAAGGCGATTGCCGAATACTTCCGCGATCTTGCCGCGGATGACAGGTATTTCGGCTCCGAGCCTCCGCAACCAGACGCAGAAATGTTGACCCGTATCGCTCAGCGTGACGCTTCGCGCCGTGTGGAAGCCAAGCAGAACGACACCGGACTGCTGCTGCGCGCCACGGACGAAGCCCATGATGCGGCCCCGCAACAAACCGCACCCGCAGCCAGCACACCAGCGCCCGCCAGCCCTGACCTGAGCGTGGTCGACACGGCACCAGCGGCTGGTGCTGCCCCGTTCTTTGCCGATGCGGAGCCGGTCGAATCCGCAGCCCCCCAAAGCGCCGACAGCATCGCCGCCAAACTGCAGCGCATCCGCGCGGTCGTCTCGCATAATGACCAAACGCCCCCCGCCTACAGCGAAGACGAAGACAGCGGTTTTCTAGCCTCGCCCGAGCCCCAGATTGACGCCATCTCGGCCGCATTCGAAGCCGGAGCGCTCAGCCCCGACGATCTGGATGCAACCGAAGAAGTGGCGCAGGAAGATGCTCCGGTAGAAGCCACACAACAGCCCACGGACCCGTTTGTCGACCTGGCCGAGAAAGAACCTCAGGCCGCGGTCGAATTCGAAGCGGAAGAAGAATTCTCGGCAGCATCGGAAGTCGAAGCGGAGGCTGATGAAGGCGCCGAGGATGCTCCGGAAGTTGAAGCTGATCTGGAAGAGGCTGAGGAAGCCGCGGCGGAAGAAACGTCCGAAGACGACCAGGCCGCCAGTGATGAAGAAGCCTCGTCCGAGATTCTCTTTGCTGATCTTGAAGAGGACACCGACTCGGAGCCCGAGGCTGACGACATCCTCAACATTCTGGGTGATCAGCCCGAAGATGCCGATGAGGAAGTCTCTGAACTCGCGGAAGACGGCGTCCTGACTGCCGAAGACGAAGAGAGCATCCTGGGTGAGATCTCGGAAATCGAAGCGGAAATGGATGCGCGCTCGAAACGCGACGCAAACAAGCCTCAGGACGTGGACTCGGACGTGTTGCGCCTGATGGAGAAGGCCGACGCCCAAATGGACGACCCGGCCACTTCGGACAAGCGGGAAACTTATTCCCACCTGCGCACAGCTGTAGCAGCCACCGAAGCTGAAGGCGGCAAGGCCCGCGATGCGGATGAGGACGAAAACCAGAAATATCGTGGAGACCTGGCCTCGGTCGTCAGCCCCCGTCGTCCCGAAATCCATGTCACCAGCATGCGCCCCGAGTCGGATACGGCCGCGCCGCTCAAGCTGGTTGCCGAGCAGCGCATCGATACGCAGGACGCGGACGCCGGTCCGGTCACCCCGCGCCGCGTGACCGCAGCACAAGACGACGACCCATCCGAAGAAGGCGGCTTTGCCCATTTCGCTCAGGAGCAGGGCGCACAATCCCTGCCCGACCTGCTGGAGGCGGCGGCGGCCTACCTGTCTTTCATCGAAGGTCAGGAGCAGTTCTCGCGTCCGCAGCTGATGAACAAGGTGCGTTCACTCAAGCAGGATGAGTTCAACCGCGAAGAAAGCTTGCGCTCGTTCGGCCAGCTTCTGCGCGATGGAAAGATCGAAAAAGCCGGCGGAGGGCGCTTTGCCGCCTCGAACCAGATCGGCTTCCGCCCCGACGACAAGCGCGCCGCGGGCTGACAAGACCCCCCAACTGCCCAAGACAGGCCGGAGATCCTCTCCGGCCTTTTTTGCATTTTACGAAAAAGCTCAGAACTTGAACGCCAACGCCACGTATGGGCCAGTAAGTATAAGATCGACAACGTTGCGGCCGTCCTCAAAATCAACGCTCAGATGACGGTAGCCGGCTGCAACATCGATGGTCTCGGTCCAGCTCCAATTGGCTTGAACGAGGGCTTCCCACTGGAATTTCGACCCATAGCCAAAACCACCGATGTTGCCCATGGCCGCAAGCTTCCAACGCTCATTCAGCGCGCGAGAGTATCGTGCCCCAATGATTGGATCTGTCCAGCTTTGGTCAGTGCTTGCCGTGAAACCGGCCACGGTTGTCGACAGATCAAGATCCCAATGGCGCAGCCCGCCCAGCACCTCAATCCGGGACTGGCTGTCCTCTGCCACCGCGTAGCTGCCCGCAAGCGAGGTCATGATCCCGTCCAGCTCCCAGCTCGCGGCGTTGCTGAATGGTCCGATGGAAACGGTGTCGCCCAAATTCAGATAGTTGAACTCGGCTCCGATCGTCCAACGCCCATTCCGGGCCTCGCCCGCGATCAGAAATGCACTGTTTAGAATGTCGAAGATGGATTTGCTGCCATCAACCGGAGGGTTCGGCCCAATGTCCAGAGAAGTTCTGAAATCCGGCCCCCAGAGATAAGGGGCAATGACGAACTCCCAATCATCAGCCCAGACGGCGCCCGAACTCAGGGTTGCGAGACTGGTCAATGTGACCAAAACAGCATATTTCATCAAGGATCCACCTGCCGACTTGTGCTTACCGAAACTGTTTTTCGGACAAGCCTGTCACGTCGGCAGGTTTCTTACAACGGTCTGGCCTATTGCTGATCTTGATCCGGGTCTTCTTTGCCAACGCCACGAAACACAAATTTGAATGGCAGCGCCCACAGAACACCCAAAACCACATAGACCAGCAGTTCGACCAGGATCGATGGTCGGTCCAGCCAGTTCACGATGGTGACCACTGCTACAATGTACAGCGGCAGCCCCACCAGCAACAGAACCAGCGACCACCGTCTGCGGGCCTTGTAGCTGAGGCCGGGTTTGTCCGCGCCTGTCATCAGTCGGCAAACGGGTCGGTCACCAGGATGGTGTCGTCCCGCTCCGGGCTGGTAGACAGCAGCGCCACCGGGCATTCGATCAGTTCTTCCACCCGGCGGACATATTTGATGGCGTTTGCCGGCAAGTCTGCCCAGCTGCGCGCGCCCTCGGTGGACTCGCTCCAGCCCGGCATTTCTTCATAGATCGGCGTGCACCGCGCCTGCTGATCCGCAGCCGTGGGCAAATAGTCCAAACGCTTGCCGTCCAGTTCGTAAGCGACACAGATTTTCAGCGTCTCGAACCCGTCCAGAACATCGAGCTTGGTCAGGGAAATTCCGTTGACGCCGCTTGTGGCGCAGGTTTGCCGCACGAGGCAGGCGTCGAACCAGCCGCAGCGCCGCTTGCGGCCTGTCGTGGTGCCGAATTCATGTCCGCGCTCTCCCAGTCGCTGCCCGTCGGCGTCGTGCAGTTCGGTCGGGAACGGGCCTTCGCCAACACGAGTAGTGTAGGCCTTCACGATACCCAGAACGAAGTCGATCGACCCCGGACCGATCCCCACGCCCGTCGCCGCCTGCCCTGCAATCACATTCGAAGAGGTCACAAACGGATACGTGCCGAAATCGATATCCAGCAAGGCACCCTGAGCGCCTTCGAACAGGATGCGCTTGCCCGCTTTGCGCTTTTCGTTCAGCACTTTCCAAACGGGAGCCGCGAAAGGCAGGATCTGCGGAGCGATTTCCTTCAATTGGGCGATCAATGCGTCACGATCCACGGCATCGATACCCAAACCCTTGCGCAGCGGGTCGTGGTGCTGCAACGCCCTATCGACCCGAGCCTCCAGAGTCGCCTCATCCGCCAGATCGGCCACACGCACCGAGCGGCGACCAACCTTGTCTTCATAGGCCGGGCCGATCCCGCGCCCGGTCGTGCCAATCTTGGTGCCCTTGCTCGCTGCTTCCTCGCGCGCGCGGTCCAACTCGCCGTGGATCGGTAGGATCAAGGGTGTGTTTTCGGCGATCATCAGCGTTTCAGGCGTAATCTCTACGCCTTGCGCGCGGATCGTTTCGATCTCTTTCAGCAGATGCCAGGGATCCAGGACAACGCCGTTGCCGATCACGCTCAGCTTGCCACCACGCACCACACCAGACGGCAGTGCATGCAGCTTGTAGACCTCGCCATCGATGACCAGCGTATGCCCGGCGTTGTGCCCGCCCTGAAAACGCGCGATCACGTCTGCCCGCTCGCTGAGCCAGTCGACGATCTTGCCTTTTCCTTCGTCACCCCATTGGGCGCCGACAACAACCACATTGGCCATATCCGGTCCTTTTTGCGCTGAATTACCAAACCCGGCTCATATAGCGGGGCGCAGGCAACAGGGAAACCGGTAATTCGCCGCAGCCACCAATCGCGCCGACGCGCAATGCTGTTGTCGGGGATCATGGCCACCGGACGGAGTCCGCGCCGTTGTTCATCTGGCCGGGAACACAACTGGAAAAGGCCCGGAACGGGCAACACCTTGAAAGTCAACTTGCGCTACAGGCGTACCGGCATTCCGTGAGGCGTCTTCAGATACGCCGCCTCCCAAGCTACGCGCATTACGTGGACTTCTTCGGGCAATGCCGTTTCCTGCTCGGCCAAAACCGACTCGAGCGTTTCGAGCCAGGCCATGAAATAGTCATCGCCCCCGTCCAGCTCGCGGTTCAGCCCGTGGCGCCGCAAAGTCTCGGAGAACCGGGCGGCCCAATCGGTCCAGGAAATCCGGCCGACCTCGCTCAACGCCACCGTCACCGCAAACACCTGAGCGTGCCAGGGGTTCTCAAAAACCGGACTTGGGGCATTGTGATCGGGACAGATGCTCATGCGGGTTCCAGATAGCTTTGCCAGATATCCAGAATCACCTCGTCATCCGGGTGTTCGGGATCGGCCCACAGTTCCGACGCGGGAAAAGCAACGGCATAAAGCGGCTCGGGCGCTTCACCCAGGCCATGCGCGCTGGCGTCCGGCAAGACATGTGTGCCGTGAAACCGCAAAATTCGTCCGGTCGCGCCCGCGCCGTAAGCGGGCAGCCGCGTGTGTCCCCCATCAACAAGACGATTGGCAGAAGGGCGCAGCGTGCGAACGGTCTGGCCGACCTCAAAAGCGACAGGGGTATTCGACGGGCGATCGGCCGGTCCGCCTTTGGCCAGAACTCTGGCCACCGCATCTGCCGGCAGTTTTCGCGGAGCAAGCGGATGTGGCTCGTCAACGCCCTGCCCGCGCAGATCCTCGATCCGCAGAACTCCGGTCTCGACCAAAAGGTCGGCCAGGGCCGAAATCCATTTCTCGTAATAGCTGAACCGGGCATAGTCCTTGGGGGACAGCCTTTCCCGCGCATGGCGCGACGTGTCGATGTTCCATTGGCCCAACGCGCCCGCAGCCAGTGTCACGGCAAGGGCCCGCGCGTGCCAGTCTTCGGCAAAAACCGGCGCGTCTTCAGGCTCGGGACGCACCGGCCCGTCGCCGAACCGCCCGCCCATGTCGTGGACACGGGTCATGCTGGCACCTTCGGCAAACCCGTACCGATCATACTGTCGCGCGTGACCAGCGCGGCGAGGTCCCCTTCGCTCAGATCGTCAGTGCCTTCCGGGCGCATGGGCAAAACCAGATACCGTATTTCGGCGGTCGAATCCCAGACACGAACCGCTGTACCTTCGGGCAGTTCAACTCCGAACTCAGCCAGGACGCGGCGCGGCTCGCGCACGGCACGGGCGCGGTATGCGTCAGATTTGTACCAGCCCGGGGGAATACCCAACAGCGGCCATGGGTAACAGCTGCACAAGGTGCAAACGACCATGTTGTGCGTCTGGGGAGTATTCTCGACCACGACCATATGTTCGCCCTGCCGGCCATAAAATCCCATCTCAGAGAGCACAGGCGTGGCGTCGTCCAGCAGGGCGCGTTTGAACTCCGGGTCAGCCCAAGCTTTGGCGACAACCTTCGCACCGTTCTGCGGACCGATCCGGTTCTGATAGGTGTCGATGATCTCGTCCAGAGCGGCCGGGTCGATCAAACCCTTGCGGGTCAGGATCGTCTCAAGCGCTTTGACGCGCAAAGCGGGGTCCGGGGGCAGCAACGCGTGCGGGTGGTCGTGGTCGTCATGTGGCATGGCCGCAGCCTGAGCCAGGCACCGCCGTGTGTCCAGCCCCATTTGGCCTGTTCGGCACAATCCCCGGCGGTGATGGCAACTCGTGGCTTGCCCCCGGCCTCAAACTTGCTTAAGTACCCGGCGATACACGCCACGCCGCACAGGAACACCATGGAAAACGTCGTTCTCATCATCCACCTTCTTTTGGCTTTGGGCCTGATCGCCGTTGTTCTGCTGCAGCGGTCCGAAGGCGGTGGCCTGGGCATGGGTGGCGGCGGCGGTGGCGCCATTGCAGGACGTTCGGCAACGACGGCACTGGCAAAGGTGACCTGGATCCTTGCAGCCTGCTTCATCGTCACCTCGATCACCCTGACGATTCTTGCCGCGGAAAAATCGGCTGGAAGCTCGGTCATCGACCGACTTGGCGTTCCGGCTCAGGACGCGACCGAAGAGAGCACACCTGCTGTTCCCTCGGCCGAGGACCTGCTGCCGCCGGCGCAGGGCGACAACGCGCCGCTGATCCCACAGGCCGACTGATCCACAAAACCTAGAAATCTGAAAGAGAACCACAACAGCATCTTGCGGTTCTCTTGCGCTTTTTGCGCGAATCCTTTATACGTGAAGTCCCGTGATGCTGCGGTTTTTTGGAACCGCCGGGCAGTTGATGTTGACGTCTCACGGGGGCAGCCGAAGAAACATGGCACGATTTATTTTCATCACTGGTGGTGTTGTTTCATCCTTGGGCAAAGGGCTGGCGTCCGCTGCTCTGGGTTCGCTTCTGCAGGCTCGGGGATACTCGGTTCGGCTGCGCAAGCTGGATCCCTACCTGAATGTCGATCCCGGCACGATGTCGCCGTTCGAACATGGTGAGGTTTTCGTCACCGACGACGGGGCCGAGACCGACCTGGACCTGGGACACTACGAGCGCTTCACGGGTGTTGCCGCACGAAAGACCGACTCGGTCAGTTCGGGGCGGATCTATTCAAACGTTCTGGAAAAGGAACGCCGCGGCGACTATCTGGGCAAGACCATTCAGGTGATCCCGCACGTGACCAACGAGATCAAGGACTTCATCGCCATCGGCGAGGACGAGGTCGATTTCATGCTGTGCGAGATCGGCGGCACCGTGGGCGACATCGAAGGCCTGCCCTTCTTTGAAGCCATCCGCCAGTTCAGCCAGGACAAACCGCGCGGCCAGTGCATTTTCATGCACCTGACCTTGTTGCCTTACATCAAGGCCTCTGGCGAGCTGAAGACCAAGCCCACCCAGCACTCGGTCAAGGAACTGCGCTCAATCGGCCTGGCGCCCGACATTCTGGTCTGCCGTTCCGAAGGACCGATCCCGCAGAAAGAGCGCGAAAAGCTGGCCCTGTTCTGCAACGTGCGCCCCGACGCGGTAATCGCCGCGCAGGATCTCTCGACCATTTACGACGCGCCGCTGGCCTATCACCGCGAAGGTCTCGATCAGGCCGTGCTTGACGCATTCCAGATCAGCCCGGCGCCCAAGCCCGACCTGTCGAAGTGGGAAGACGTCAGCGACCGCATCCACAACGCCGAGGGCGAAGTGAAGGTCGCGATCGTCGGAAAGTACACCCAGCTGGAAGACGCCTATAAGTCCATCGCCGAGGCGCTGACCCATGGCGGCATGGCCAATCGCGTCCGGGTCAAGGTTGAGTGGGTCGATGCCGAGATCTTCGACACCGAAGCCCCCGGCCCGCATCTGGAAGGGTTCCACGCCATTCTGGTGCCCGGCGGCTTTGGCGAGCGCGGCACCGAAGGCAAGATCAAGGCTGCGCAATATGCCCGCGAACACAAGGTGCCGTATCTGGGCATCTGTCTGGGCATGCAGATGGCAGTGATCGAGGCCGCGCGCAACGTGGCCGGCATTTCCGGCGCGGGGTCCGAGGAATTCGACCACGAGGCTGGCAAAAAACGCTTTGAACCGGTGGTCTATCACCTCAAGGAATGGGTTCAGGGCAACGCCAAGATCGAACGCAAGGTTGGTGACGACAAGGGCGGCACCATGCGTCTGGGTGCCTACAACGCGGTTCTGACCGAAGGCTCGAAAGTGGCCGAGGTCTATGGCAGCACCCAGATCGAAGAACGACACCGCCACCGCTATGAGGTGGACACCAAGTATCGCGAACAGCTTGAGAAAGCGGGTTTGAACTTCTCGGGGATGTCACCCGACGGACGCCTGCCCGAGATCGTCGAATGGTCGGATCACCCGTGGTTCATCGGCGTGCAGTACCACCCGGAACTGAAATCCAAACCTTTCGATCCGCACCCGTTGTTCCGCGACTTCGTTCGCGCGGCCAAGGACACGTCACGTCTGGTCTGAGGCGGACTGTACGGCTTGGTCTTGCTTTGCAAAGCGTTCCGGTTCAGTTTGAGCCGGAACGGACAAAAGGAGCAGACCGCGTGAGCAAAGGATACTGGGTGGCCCATGTCGATGTAGACGACATGGAGACCTACAAGACCTACATCGCTGCCAATGGCGAGGCGTTTGCCGAATACGGTGCCCGTTTTCTGGTCCGCGGTGGAGATCGTCAGGTGCGGGAAGGCGCAGCGCGGGCGCGAACCGTCGTTATCGAATTTCCCAGCTACGAGGCCGCCCTGGCCTGCTATGAAAGCGACCTGTACCAAAAGGCAAAAGCCTTGCGCGATCCAGTTTCATCCGGTGATCTGGTGATCATCGAAGGGTATGACGCCTAGCACGGACACGGTGACAGAAATACGGATTCCCCAATGCCACTGCTAAAGAACTTCCTGCAGGCTTTGCGCCCTCCTCAACAGACCACGCTGCCGGACCCCGATGCGGAACTGGCGCTTGGCGCTTTGCTGGTGCGTGTTGCGCAGGCCGACCGCGACTACAAGATCGAGGAAATCAGCCTGATCGACCGCATCCTGGCACGGCTGTACCAGCACAACGCGATCGAAGCCGCCAAGGTGCGCGCCACCTGCGAGAAGCTGCACGCCGCAGCCCCCGACACGGATACCTTCGGCAAACTGATCCGCGAAACGACGGATTTGCACGAACGTCTGGCCGCGATGGAGGCCCTTTGGGAGGTTGTGCTGGCCGACGGCAATTCGGACGAGGGCGAGATCAAGATCGTCGAAGAAGCGCGTATCGCAATGGGCCTCAGCTACAATGACAGCCAGGCCGCGCGCGAACGGGTGCAAAGCCGCTTGGACGCGGGCTGAGTGACGGCTATATCTAGGCCATGTTCAACGCCTTCCTGTCCCGGCTGACCCAGCCGCAACCCGACCCACTGACCGATGACGACGCCCGGCTGGCCTTGGCCGCCCTGCTGGTTCGCCTTGCCCGGTCCGATGATGACTATGCCGATACCGAGATGTCGCGCATCGACAAGGTTCTGGCCGAGCGCTACGGCCTGTCCCCGTTCGAGGCCGCAGGGCTGCGCGCCCAGGCCGAAGATCTGGAGGCCGAGGCCCCTGATACCGTCCGCTTTACCCGTGCGATCAAGGATGCGGTGCCGTACGACCATCGCCTCGGCGTGGTTCAGGCGCTGTGGTCGGTGGCGCTGGCTGACGGTCAGCGCTCGCAGGACGAGGACTCGCTGCTGCGGCTGGTCGTCAGCCTCCTGGGCGTCAGCGACGTGGATTCAGCTCTAGCCCGGCAGAAGGCCGCCAAATCGTGACGGCGATGCTGGGCATGTACGACATGCCCGCTTTGCAACCGGCCAACGATCGCTTTTGGAGTTTGATTCGCGCACATTTGGGCGAAGGTCCGAACCATCTGACCCGTGATCGCGATTTCTGGGAGATCTGGCAGGACCCTGACCTTGTCTTTGCCCAGACCTGCGGCATGCCCTATCGCACGCGCCTGCACGGCAAGGTGCATCTGGTCGGCACTCCAGATTATGACCTGCCGGGCTGTCCGCCGGGACACTACTGCTCGGTTTTCGTGGCCCACGCCGATGACGCGCGCGATCTGCCTGAACTGGCGGCCGGCATTTTTGCCTATAACGAGGCGCTGTCCCAATCGGGTTGGGCCGCGCCGGTCACGCATCTGTCCGAACTGGGCATTGCTCCGGCGCGCCTGCTGGAAACCGGTGGACACGCTTTGTCGGCGCAGGCCGTGGCCGATGGACATGCCGATTTCGCATCGCTGGACGCGCTGACATGGGTGCTGCTGCAAGAGCATACCGATCTGGGCAAGCGCCTGCGCCCGGTGGCAACCACGCGCCCCACCCCGGCGTTGCCCTACATCACTGCGATCACGCGCGATCCGGTCCCGGTCGCCACCGCGGTTCGCGCCGCGATCTCAGACCTTTCCCCGGCAGATCGCGCAGCGCTACACATCCGCGGGTTGATCGACATTGCAGCCGATCTCTACCTTGCCGTTCCCAACCCGCCATCGCCTGCGGCGTTGCTGCCTGAAAGCTGACCAATTTGACCACTGACCGTGGCCGAATCGGAGGTTTCGGGACTTGAACTTGTCATTTGCGCATTGCATTGCTCTTGTTTTTCGGCCCTAGTACCGCACCAACGCAATCAACAACACCAGGACGACCCGTGACAGACAGCACTCCCGTCATCGAGATCAAGAACCTGCACAAAAGCTTTGGCAATCTCGAAGTCCTCAAAGGAGTGGACATCACCGCCCATCGCGGCGACGTGGTGTCGCTGATCGGATCATCCGGGTCGGGCAAATCCACCCTCCTGCGCTGTTGCAACCTGCTGGAAGACAGCCAGGAGGGCGAAATCCTGTTCAAAGGTGAGCCGGTGCGCTGGACGGGAACCCGCGATCACCGCCGCCCCGCCGATCCCAAGCAGGTGCTGCGCATCCGTACCAACCTGTCGATGGTGTTCCAGCAGTTCAACCTTTGGGCTCACATGACCATCCTGCAGAACGTGATGGAAGCCCCGATCACCGTGTTGGGCCGTGACCGGCACGAGGTCGAGGACAGCGCCCGCAAATACCTGGACAAAGTTGGCATCGGCGACAAATGCGACGCCTATCCCGCGCAACTGTCGGGCGGCCAGCAACAGCGCGCCGCGATCGCGCGAGGCCTGTGCATGGAGCCCGAGGCGCTGCTGTTCGACGAGCCGACCTCGGCGCTGGATCCCGAGCTGGAACAGGAAGTGATCAAGGTGATCAAGGATCTGGCCGCCGAAGGCCGCACCATGATCATCGTCACGCACGACATGCAGATGGCGGCCGACATCTCTAGCCACGTGGTGTTTCTGCACCAGGGCCTGATTGAAGAAGAAGGCTCGCCCGAAGATATTTTCACTGCTGCCGAATCCGAAAGGCTTCGGGGCTTTCTCTCCGCCACAAAGGCGGCGTAAAATCAGGACAGAACCAAACAGGGGAGTTACCAATGAAAAACCTGATTCTGACCACTGCAGCGCTGGCGCTTGGCGCTGGTATGGCCATGGCCGACACGGTCCGCATGGGCACCGAGGGCGCCTATCCTCCGTACAACTTCATCAACGACGCCGGCGAGATCGACGGCTTCGAGCGTGAGGTCGGCGACGAGCTGTGCAAACGCGCTCAGCTGGAATGCGAATGGGTCAAGAACGACTGGGATTCGATCATTCCGAACTTGGTCTCGGGCAACTACGACACCATCATCGCGGGCATGTCGATCACGGCCGAGCGTGACGAGGTCATCGACTTCACCCAGGACTACTATCCGCCGACCGCTTCGGCCTATGTCGCAACTTCGGCGGATGCTGACGTGACCGGCGGCGTCGTCGCCGCACAGACCGCCACCATCCAGGCTGGCCACGTGGCCGAGTCGGGCGCAACTCTGGTTGAATTCGCAACGCCCGAGGAAACCATCGCCGCCGTGCGCAACGGTGAGGCTGATGCCGTTCTGGCCGACCGCGACTACCTGGTGCCGCTGGTTGAGGAATCGAATGGCGAACTGGTCTTTGTCGGCGATCCGGTTCCGCTCGGCGGTGGCGTTGGCATGGGCCTGCGCGAAAGCGATGCCGAACTGCGCGGCAAGTTCGATGCCGCCATCACCTCGATGAAAGAGGACGGCACCCTGAACGAGATGCTGAAAAAGTGGTTTGGTGAAGACACCGCCACCTACGCACCTGACGGCTCGGTCGTCACCAACTAAGCATCCGGTCCTGCGGTTCGGCGCCACACGCGCCGAACCCACCCCGGCCCGCGCCGGACCCGACGTTCGAAAGACGCCCCATGTTTTCCTACTGCGCTGATCCCGACACGCTCGGCACGTTCCGCTGGTTTTCATGCTATCTGACCAACGGCGTGCACTGGTCGTTCTACCTGTCGTTCATCAAGGTTCTGGCCTTGCTGGCGGTGACGGCCCCGGTGGCGTTGGCTTTCGGCTTTGCGGGGGCAATGGCGGCGCGGTCGCATTTCCCGCCGCTGGGCTGGCTGGGCAAAGGCTATATCGCCATCGTGCGCGGTGTGCCCGATATTGCGTTTTTCCTGTTTTTCGTGATCGCCCTGGACCAGGGGCTCGAGTGGATGCGGCATCAGGTGCTGTGTCCCGACTGGACCGATCCGATCCGCCAGGGCAACGACTTTCTCGTCTGCCCCGCCGCCAAGCTGCCGCTGGGCACCGCACCGGAATGGGTGCACGAAACCTACGGCTTTTTCCTGGCCGTCATCACTTTCTCGATCGTGTTCGGTGCCTTCGCCGCCAACGTTCTGTTCGGCGGTATGCGCGCCGTGCCGCTTGCGCAGCTTGAAACCGCCGAGGCCTATGGCATGACCCGCCGCCAGACCTTCTGGCGCATTCTCGTGCCGCAGATGTGGGTCTATGCCCTGCCCGGCCTGTCGAACCTGTGGATGGTGCTGATCAAGGCCACGCCCCTGCTGTTCCTGCTGGGGGTCGAGGACATCGTCTATTGGGCGCGCGAGCTGGGCGGCACCAAGACCTCGAAATTCACCGCCTATCCGCATGGCGACTGGCGCATGTGGTACTTCCTGTTCCTGCTGGTTTTCTACCTTGGCATGACCCGCGTTTCCGAGATCGGCCTCGAACGGCTGATGCGCCGCCTGTCGCATGGCCAGGCCACATCGGGCGGAGAGCTGCTGCGCAAGGAGACCACCGCATGAGCTGCCTGCAGACCATCCAGGATTACGGCCTGCGTTCGATCGGCATCGGCGAGCGCCTGCTGCCGCGCAGCGATTTCACCCTGTGCGAACAGTTCACCCTGATCGGCTCGGGGATGATCTGGAACATCTATTTCGGCGTGATGGCACTGGCCACCGGGTTCTTCCTGGCCACGGCCGTGGCCCTGGGCAAGGCGTCCAGCCGCAAGTGGCTGCGCAAACCCTCCGAATGGTTCATCTTCATCTTCCGCGGCTCGCCACTGTTCATCCAGTTCTTCTTTGCCTACTTCCTGTTCCTGTCGCTCAAGAAGACCTACCCGATGTTCGACGCCTTCACCTCGGCCTGGCTGGGGGCGTTGATCGTGCTTTTCCTGAACACCGCCGCCTATTCGGGCGAGATCTTCTATGGTGCGCTGCGGTCGATTCCCAAGGGAGATATCGAGGCCGCCGATGCCTATGGCATGTCGGGTTGGTCGCGCTTCCGCCGGATCGTGTGGCCTACCATGCTGCGGCTGGCATGGCCCGCCTACACGAACGAGGCGATTTTCCTGTTCCATGCCACAACGCTGGTCTTCTTCTCGGCCTTCCCAGCCTGGCAGCAACGCGGGGACGCGCTGTATTATGCCAGCTATTTCGCCGACAAGACGTTCAATCCATTCGTCCCCTACCCGATCCTGGCGTTCTATTTCATCCTGCTGACGCTGGTGATCGTGGGCGTGTTCGGCCTGATCAACAAGCGGCTGAACCGGCACCTGCCGGTGGCGCGCAAGGCCAAGATGCGGTTCCGCCTGAACCTGGCGCGCTGAGGCGCCAAGACCTTTAACTGTCGTTTCACTTAAAGCGCGCCATCGCAGCGTCAAAAGCCTCGGACATGTTGTCCCATGCCTTGTCGAACCCGGCTTTCATATCGGCCCAGGCTGCGTCACTGGCCTTGCGCATTTCCTTCAATTCGGCTTCGGCCTTGTCCCGCTGCGCCCGCATCTCTTCTAATTGCTTTTGGTACTGGATTTTACTGTCTGCCGCGGCTTCGTCGATCTTTGCCTTGGTCTTGTCGATTTCGGCGTTCCACTGGTCCAGCATGGCCTTGGCTTTTTCGACGTAAACATCTCTTTCCGACATCCGAACATTCCTTTCTTGTGAAAACTTTCCTGACTGCGGATCAAAGCGTAACCCAGCCCTCGCGATTCCCACAAATACGCAACCGAGTGTTGATCCGAGCCGGCCGATCGAAGTTGTAAAAACCGTGCAATGCAGGTGCTGGAATGGGTACATATCCTGATGTTTCGTTTATTCCTGCCGTGCCCGAGATTGTTGCCTGAATAATTTGATCAAATATCGTGACAAGGGCAAAAAGCTCGACTAGGTTTGCCGCAGCACAGCTACGGAGCCCCAGATGGACCTTGCCGCCCTGCATACATTTCGCGTCGCCGCCTGTGACCTGAACGGCCAGATGCGCGGCAAACGCGTGCCCCCGTCTTACGCCGACAAGCTGGACAGCGGCGCGGTGCGCATGCCGTTTTCGGCGCTGAACGTCGATCTGTGGGGCGCCGATATCGAGGGCAGCCCGCTGGTGTTCGAAACCGGCGACGCCGATGGCGTACTGCGCCCGACCGAGCGCGGCCCGGTGCCGATGCCCTGGCTGACCACACCCACGGCGCTGGTGCCGATGTGCCTGTACGACGATCACGGCACCCCCTTTGCCAGCGACCCCCGCCACGCGCTGGCCGCAGTCCTGTCGCGCTATGCCCAGCGCGGATGGAAAGTTGTTGCCGCGACCGAGTTGGAGTTCACGCTGCTTGACTCCTCGGATGTGCAACCAAAGCCCCCGCACAATCCGGTCACCGGCCGTCGGCTACGCGGCGAGGCGGTGCTGTCGATGGCCGAAATGGACGCCTTCGACGCCTTTTTCACCGAACTTTATGACGGGTGCGCCGAAATGGGGATTCCCGCCCAGACGGCAATCTCAGAGAGCGGTATCGGCCAGTTCGAAATCAATCTGAACCATCAGGATGCCATGCGCTGCGCCGATGATACGTGGCTTTTCAAGGCATTGACCCGTGGGTTGGCCCGCAAGCACGGCTTTACCGCGACCTTCATGGCCAAACCCTATGCCGATGATGCTGGGAACGGAATGCATGTGCATTTTTCCGTGCTGGATGACCAGGGACGCAACGTGTTTGACAATGGCGGGCGTGAAGGGACCGAAATCCTGCGCTCTGCCGTCGCCGGCTGTCTGGCCGCCATGCCCGGCAGCACGCTGATCTTTGCTCCGCATGGCAATTCTTACACGCGGCTCGTGCCCGGAGCCCATGCCCCCACAGGCGCGGCCTGGGCCTATGAGAACCGGACCGCGGCAATCCGCATTCCGGGCGGTGCGCCCGCTGCCCGCCGGATCGAGCACCGCGTGGCCGGCGGCGACATCAACCCTTATCTGATGCTGGCCGCGGTTCTGGGCGCGGCTCTGATCGGCATCGAGGACGGCCTTCAACCCCCGCCCCCGATCACGGGAAATGCCTACGAGATCGAAGGGCTACTGCAATTGGCGGGGGACTGGGATTCGGCCATTTCGGCATTCGAGACGGACCCGATCATCGCGCGCATCTTCTCCGAGGATCTGATCCGAAACATGGTGATGACCAAAAGGCAGGAATCCGCACGCTTTGCCGACATGGACCCCGACAGTCACTGGCTGAGCTATCTGGAGTCCGTATGATCCTCTTGCCCGTGGATCGAGACTCGGGTAGATTGAATTTGATCAAATTTGGTGACTCATGAAAATCGGCATACTGCAGACCGGCCACGCGCCCGAACCGCTGGAACGATCGTTCGGCGACTACGACCTGATGTTTCAACAGCTTCTGGACGGCAACGATTTCGAGTTCGTGACCTATGCGGTGGTGGATGATGTGTTCCCCGACAGCGCAAGCGATTGCGATGGATGGGTGATCACCGGCTCGCGTCATGGCGCCTACGAAGATCATCCGTGGATCCCCAAGCTCGAGCAATTGATCCGCGAGATCCAAGCGGCACGGAAACCGTTGATCGGGGTCTGTTTCGGCCACCAGATCATCGCTCAGGCGTTGGGCGGCAAGGTTGAAAAGTTCGGCAAGGGTTGGGCGATCGGACGCACGGAGTATGACTATGACGGGCGCAAGGTGTCATTGAACGCATGGCACCAGGATCAGGTGACGGCCTTGCCCGACGGCGCCCAGCTATTGGGTAGCAACGCGTTCTGCAAGAACGCGATGGTTGCCTACGGGGACACGATCTGGACGGTGCAGGCACATCCCGAATACTCCAACGATTTCATTCAGGGCCTCATGGAGACACGCGGTAAAGGCGTGGTGCCCGACGCCCTGATGGACGACGCAAAAACCCGATGGAACGCTCCGGATGACAACGCCAATATCGGGCGTTTCATGGCAAAGTTCCTGAAGAAAGAGAGGGCCTGATGGCCGACTGGACAGACCAACTTCCACAAGCAGCACGGGATTACATCGAAGGGCACCGGCTGGACGAGGTCGAATGCATCATCTCAGACCTGCCGGGGATTGCCCGCGGCAAGGCAGTTCCGGCATCGAAATTCGCCAAGCAGGCCTATTTCCATCTACCCGACAGCATTTTCTACCAAACCATCACTGGTGACTGGGGTGAGGCCGCGGGTGAGGATGGGTTCATCGAACGCGACATGATCCTCAAGCCCGATTTCAGCACGGCCTCGGCGGCACCGTGGACCGGTGACTGGACCCTTCAGGTGATCCATGACGCCTATGACCGCGACGGCGATCCGATTCCGTTCAGCCCGCGCAACGTGCTCAAACGCGTGGTCCAGCTGTACAAGGACAAAGGGTGGAAACCGGTTGTCGCGCCCGAGATGGAGTTCTTTCTGGTTGCCCGCAACGTGGACCCGGCCAAGGGGATCGAGCCGATGATGGGCCGCTCGGGCCGTCCGGCTGCCGCGCGGCAGGCCTATTCCATGACCGCCGTGGATGAATTCGGCCCTGTGATCGACGACATCTATGATTTCGCCGAGGCACAAGGGTTCGAGATCGACGGCATCACCCAGGAGGGCGGCGCCGGTCAGCTTGAGATCAACCTGCGCCATGGCGACCCGGTCAAGCTGGCCGACGAGGTGTTTTATTTCAAACGCCTGATCCGCGAGGCTGCGCTGCGCCACAACTGCTTTGCCACCTTCATGGCCAAACCGATCGAGGATGAACCGGGATCGGCCATGCACATCCATCACTCGATCATCGACATGGAGACGGGCAAGAACCTGTTCTCAGGGCCTCAGGGCGGCGAGACGGACGCGTTCTACAACTTCATCGCCGGTCTGCAACTGCACCTGCCCGCCGGGCTGGCGGTGATGGCGCCCTACGTCAACTCGTACCGGCGCTACGTCAAGGACCACGCCGCCCCGATCAACCTGGAATGGGCGCGCGACAACCGCACCACGGGCATCCGCGTGCCACTGTCAGGCCCCGACAGCCGCCGGGTGGAAAACCGCATCGCCGGGATGGATTGCAACCCCTATCTGGGCATCGCCGTGTCGCTGGCCTGCGGCTATCTTGGCCTGGTCAATCAGGACCGGCCGCGCCGTCAGTTCTATGGCGACGCCTACGAAGGTGACGGCGACATCCCGCAGGTCATGGGCAACGCGCTGGATCTGTTCGACGAGGCCGAAGCCTTGCATCAGGTTCTGGGCGCCGAGTTCGCCCGCGTCTACAGCATCGTCAAACGCGCCGAGTACGAGGAGTTCCTGCAGGTGATATCGCCGTGGGAGCGTGAACACCTGCTGCTGAACGTCTGAGCCATGTGCGCCATGAACCTGCTGTACAGCAATGACAAACGCGGCACCTACCCGCCCAGCTGGTATGCCGCCACCGCGCACCCGCGAACCTCGACCGAGCCGCTGCGCGGCGATGTCACCGCTGACGTTTGCGTCGTGGGTGGAGGGTATACGGGTCTTTCGACCGCGCTGCACCTGGCCGAGGCCGGGTTCAAGGTGGTCCTGCTTGAAGCGCATCGCGTGGGTTTCGGCGCCTCGGGGCGCAATGGTGGCCAATTGGGCAGCGCCCAGCGCATGGATCAGGAAGACCTGGAGAAGCTGGTGGGGCGCGACGACGCGGCCAAGCTGTGGGATCTGGCCGAAGACGCCAAGACGCTGACCAAATCGCTGATCGAACGCCAGGGCATCGATTGCGACTTGAAACCGGGCATCGCCACGTTGGGCTTCAGCGACGGCGAACGCGCCGAATTGCACGCTCACGCAGATCACCTGAAAACCGCCTATGGCTATGACCAGATCGAGCTTCTGGATGCCGAAGCCGGGCGCGCGCTCTGCCCCTCGCCGGCCTATGCGGGCGGATATCTGGACATGGGCGCGGCCCATCTGCACCCGCTGAACTATGCGCTTGGCCTGGCCGAGGCCGCCTTGGCCGCCGGCCTGACGCTGCACGAAAACACCGAGGTTCTGGGCATCGAGGAAGGCCCACGCGTCACCGTTCGCACCGAACAGGGTTCGGTCACGGCCGACCATCTGGTTCTGGCCTGCAATGGCTATCTAGGCAATCTGAACCGCAAGGTCGCTGCGCGGGTCATGCCGATCAACAATTTCATCGCCGCGACCGAGCCGCTGGGCGCGGAGGCCGCAAAGGTTCTGACCCAAGACGTGGCGGTTGCCGACACGAAATTCGTGGTGAACTATTTCCGGCTCAGCGCCGATGGGCGGCTGTTGTTCGGCGGTGGCGAGAGCTATGGCTATCGCTTTCCATCCGACATCGCCGCCAAGGTCCGCAAACCGATGACCGAGATCTTTCCGCATCTGCGCGATGTTCGGATCGACTATGCCTGGGGCGGCACGCTGGCCATCACCATGCGGCGAATGCCCTACCTGACACGCCTGGCGCCGAACATCCTGTCGGCCTCGGGCTATTCCGGTCATGGGGTCGGCACTGCGACCCATGCCGGTCAGTTGATGGCGCTGGCCATCCAGGGCCAGGCCGAAGGGTTCGACACGATGGCCCGCGTGCCTGCTCTGCCTTTTCCCGGGGGCTCGGCCCTGCGCAGCCCTCTGCTGGTGCTGGCGATGACTTGGTATGCCCTGCGTGATCGGCTGGGCTTTTGACCCACCACTTGTGACGGTTCGGTGAAATTTCGCCCAACAGGCGAATGAAAGCTTGGTTTGCTCAGCTTTTCATTTTATCTTTTCCAAACATAGAATTTGGGATTATCAAATATGACGCTGCCACCCAACGTCCATGACGCCGAACCCATCCCTGCCACCGCCAAAGACGCGATCGAGTCCCTGATGCAATCCGGGGACCTGTTCCGCTATACCGCGCCGCAGGACGCGCCGGTTGCTTTGCTTGAAACCGAGTTCGCCGAGTTGCTGGGCAGCAAATACGCGCTGGCGGTGTCATCCTGTTCGGCGGCTCTGTTCCTGTCGCTCAAGGCACTGGGGCTGCCGCGGGACGCGCGGGTGCTGATCCCGGGCTTTACCTTTGCCGCGGTGCCCTCGTCGGTGGTGCATGCAGACTGCGATCCGGTCCTGTGCGAGGTGGGCGACAATTACCGCATCGACATCGACGATTTCGCGGCCAAGCTCGACGACGTTCAAGCGGTGATCATCAGCCACATGCGCGGCCATACCTCGGACATGGACGCGATCATGGCGCTGTGCGACGCGCGCGACATCCCGGTGATCGAGGACGCGGCCCATTCGCTGGGCACCACTTGGCATGGCCGCAACATCGGCACCATCGGCAAGGTGGGGTGTTTCTCGTTCCAATCCTACAAGATGATCAACGCGGGCGAAGGGGGCATCCTTGTCACCGACGACGCCGACCTGGTCGCCCGCGCCGTGATCATGTCTGGCGCCTATGAGCACAATTGGAAGAAGCACAAAGGCCCGCACGGCCAGAATACGCCCGATCTGGAGCAAGCTTTTGCCCGATGGCAGAACAAGCTGCCGCTCTACAATCTGCGTATGAGCAATCTCAGCGCCGCGGTGATCCGCCCCCAACTGCCCGAACTGGCGCGGCGGGTGCGGGACGGGCTGGCCAACCACGATTATGTCGCGCAGCGCCTGAACTCGTCACCGCATATCCACGTCCCCGACCCGTTGACACCGGAGCGACGCGCGCCGGATTCGATCCAGTTCAACCTGGTCGACCTGGACAAAGACCAGATCAAGGCATTTGCCGCTGCCGCCGAGGGCCGCGGCGTCAAGGTGCAGGTCTTTGGTCTGAGCGAGGACAATGCCCGCGCCTTCTGGAACTGGCAGTTTCTGCCAGAGCAGGTCGAGCTGCCTCGAACGCGCGCAATGCTGATGTCGGCCTGTGACGTGCGCCTGCCGGTGCGCCTGACCCGCGCGGAACTGGATGTAATCGCCGACATCATCCTGGCCTCGGTCGGCGAGGTTACCGCGCCCGAAGTGGCCTTCGGCACCTGACCCCAACACAATAAAGAAAAGGCCCGGGTCGTCCGGGCCTGTCTGGTATCAGCTGAGCTTGGAAAGCTTCTGCTGCAACTCGGCCAGTTGTTTCTTGATGTCGTCCAGGTCTTCTTTGGACTCGGACTTGCCTTCTTCGTCCTTGTCGGGCCCGGACCAATTGCCCGACAACCCGCCAGTCATGGCCTTGAGGAACGCCTGCTGCTGCGCCTGCATTGCTTCGAACCCGGGCATGCTGCTCATGGGGTTCATCGCATTCATGTTTTCCATCATCTTGGCCTGGCTTTCGCGCAGCATCTCAAAGCTGGATTGCAGGAATTGAGGCATCATGCCCCCGCCCGGCACCATGTAGCTGCGCACCAGGTCATTCAGCACGTTCACAGGCAGAACGTTCTCACCCCGGCTTTCATGTTCGGCAATGATTTGAAGCAGATACTGTCGTGTCAGGTCGTCGCCGGTTTTCAGGTCGATGATCTGAACCTCGCGCCCGTCGCGGATGAACCCAGCGATGTCCTCGAGCGTGACGTAGTCGCTGGTCTCGGTGTTGTACAGCCGACGGCTGGCATACCGCTTGATCAGCAGAGGTTTATCTTTGTCCGACACCGTTTACCCTCCCCAAGGATGATGCGTTGCAGCAGAGGTTATGCGACTGCAGAACAAAAAGAAAGGGCAGGTCAATGGACCTGCCCTTAGCGATTGCACCAATTTGGGAGGGATGGGTGCGTTTCGCGGATCTTGCTTACTTGGCAGCCGTTGCTTTCTTGGCAGCAGCGGTCACTTCGTTGGTGGCTTTCTTGACGGCCGCGGTGGTTTCTTCCGCAGCTTCTTTGCCAGCAGCCATCAGCAGCTCGACGGTTTCCGACTGAACTTTCTTGGCGATTTCAGCGAAAGCAGCTAGGTTCTCGGCAGCAACTTCAGCCGAAGCGCTGGCGAAATCGGTTGCTGCTTTGGCGTAGTCGGCCGGCTCTGCTTTGGCTTTCGACATCTCGCTCAGCTTGGCCAGAGTTTCCTTGGTCCACTTGTTCGAGATTTCAGCCGATTTCTCGGCAGCTTCCAGAGCAACGCCCGACAGCTTTTCGTTCAGCGAAGCGGTCGATTTGAATGCATTTTCAACGGCGGAGGTGTCCACCGGGAACGCGCCCATCATGTCTTTCATGATCGCGGTAAAGTCTTGGGTCTTTGCCATTGTCCTAATCCTTTCAGCCGGTCCGGGCCCACCCCGGGTTTCATCAGCTTGAGGACAATATGATTGCTGCGACGCAGCATTTCAAGTTTTTTGTTGCTGCGACGCAGAATTTTTTAGTTTCAATGTGAAATCAAGACTTTGGTTTGGCGACTACATAGGTTCCCGGCGCCGGAGCCAACGGTGGGTGGCTCGAATCACCCGGTTCGCGTGCCGGAACCTGCTTGCCAGACCGCTTCTTCAACCAAGCCTCCCAGCGGGGCCACCACGAGCCTTCGTGGAAGCTTGCCTCTTTCATCCAGGTATCGGCATCCGCCTTGAGATCGGTGTTGGTATAGTGACCGTATTTCTTTTTGCTGGGCGGATTGACGATGCCTGCAATATGTCCCGATTCCGAAACGATAAAGGTCTTGCTGCGCGACCCCATTTTCTGCACGCCGCGATAGCAGTCTTTCCACGCGGCGATATGGTCCGTCTCGCAGGTGATCGCCATCAACGGCACATCCACGTCGCGAACATGCAGCTTGTGGCCCATCAATTCGAACCCGTCCGAGGCGAACTCGTTGCGCTGACACAAGCCACGTAAATACTGCACAGCCATTTTCGCGGGCAGGTTCGCGCCGTCCCCATTCCAGTACAACAGGTCAAAGGCGGGTGGCGTCTCGCCCAGCATGTAGCTGCGGATCGCCGGTCCATAGACCAGGTCGCGAGACCGAAGGAACGACATCGTGCGCGCCATGATCCATGACCGCAGCACACCTTCCTTGTTCACCTCTTCCTCGATCCCGTCGATGAAATCATTCTGCAGGAAGGGGGTAAACTCGCCCTGATCCGAAAAATCGGTCAGCGCCGTAAAGAACGTGGCGGATTTGATCGACTTGTCACCGCGCTGCTTCAAAAGCGACAGAGTGAGGCTCAAGGTCGTTCCGGCAATGCAGTACCCGACCGCATTGACTTGTTTGACCTTGCAGATCTTCTTGGCCTCTTCGACCGCCGTCAGGAAACCGTCCTGAACGTAGTCTTCCATTCCCGTTTCGGCATAGCTGGCATCCGGATTGACCCAGCTGACGACGAACAAGGTATAGCCCTGATCGGTGATCCACTTGATCAGGCTGTTCTGTGCCTTCAGATCCAGGATGTAGAACTTGTTGATCCAGGGCGGGAACAGAACGACGGGGGTTTCATAGACTGTCTCGGTCGCGGGACTGTACTGGATCAGTTCCATCATCCGATTCCGATAGACGACTTCGCCGGGCGTTGTAGCCAGGTTGCCGCCCACCTTGAACGCGTTTTCGTCCGCCAGCTTGACGATCAACTCGCCATCATTCGCTTCGAGATCGGCAACAAGATTCTCCAGCCCCTGGATCAGCGACTGGCCATCGGTTTCGATCGCCTTCTGCAGAGCGTCGGGGTTGGTCGGCAGGAAATTCGTCGGCGACATCATGTCGACAATCTGCTGCGAGAAGTATTTCAGCCGCCGCTTGTCCTTGGCGTCCAAGTCCTCGACCGACTCCACCGCGTTCGCGATGGCTTCGGCATTTGTCAGGTATTGCTGACGGACGAGACGGAAATAGGGGTTCGTATCCCACAGCGGGTTCGAGAAACGTTTATCCTTGCTAGGAGCCTCGTCCGCTTCTCCTTCACCCGCCATCAGGGCCTGCTGCGCCGCAGCAAAATTCAGGACGGACTTGCCCCAGTATTCCAGCTGTTGTTCCAACAACTTGGCCGGGTTCTGCAGGGCCTCGGCCCAATAAGCAGTTGCTGCTCTTGCAAAAAGTTCCTGATTCGGGCCGTCCAGCGCGGGAGTATGAGCTTTTTTCGACGCCATCACCTCGATCAGCCGCTTGGACAGATCTTCGACTTTCAGCATGTTTTCCTTAAGGCGTTCAACGTGTTCGTCGCTTAAGTCGGGCATGTGGCCTTCACTTGTTGTCATTTTAACAAATCCCCCCTAACCTCGCTGCTGTGCAGAATATCGTCGTGGGCACCGGGGGGCAAAGCGACGAATGGTCCGAACTCTCAGGCTGACATTTAGGAGGCCATTCCCGTGCGTTACATGATGACCTACGACCTGATGGAAACCATGCGCAACACCAACCAATGGCTTGGTGCAACCGCAAGCGCGATGGCGTCCTACCCCCAGTTTTCCATGATCCCCAACCCGGCATTCAACTGGATGGCCGCGTGGGGCGAAGTAACCGAACGCACGTTTCAACGCATGGTCGTGAAACCCGATTGGGGTATCCGAACGTTTACCTGCGAAGACGGCAAAGATCATCTGGTGGATGTCACCTCCGTGCTTGAACGCCCGTTTGGCGATCTGGTCCACTTTCGCGTGAATGGCCGCAAAGAGCAACCGCGCAAGGTGCTGTTGGTTGCGCCGATGTCCGGACACTACGCCACCCTGCTGCGCTCGACCGTCAAGAGCCTGTTGGTCAATTGCGAAGTCTATGTGACCGATTGGCATAACGCGCGCGACATCCCCGTGTCCGAAGGCAAGTTCGATGTCGAGGACTACACCCTGTACCTTGTCGATTTCATGAAGGAGCTGGGGCCGGACACGCATGTCGTCGCTGTCTGCCAGCCCGCGCCCCTGACCCTTGCGGCGACGGCGTACCTTGCCGAAACCGACCCCAAGGCGCAGCCCAGCACGCTGACGCTGATCGGTGGCCCGGTTGACCCTGACGCAACCCCGACCGAAGTCACCGATTTCGGCCGCCGGGTGACCATGGGCCAGCTTGAGGAAACGATGATCCAGCGGGTGGGCTTCAAATACAAGGGCGTGGGACGCATGGTTTATCCCGGGCTTCTTCAATTGGCATCCTTCATGTCGATGAATGCCGAGCGCCATGGCAAGGCTTTCTCCGACCAGATCCAGCGGGTCATGCGGGGTGAGGCGTCGGATCATGACGCCCACAACCGTTTCTACGATGAATATCTGGCCGTGATGGACATGACGGCAGAGTTCTACCTCTCGACGGTCGAGCGAGTGTTCAAGAACCGTGAGATCGCCCGGAATGAGTTCATCGTGGCTGGCCACAAAGTCGACATCGGCAAAATCACGGATGTGGCGGTCAAGACGGTCGAAGGCGCCAATGACGACATCTCGGCCCCCGGCCAGTGTATCGCAGCGCTGGACTTGTGCACCGGCCTGCCCGACAGCAAGAAGGCCAGCCATGTCGAACCCGGAGCGGGCCATTACGGTATCTTCGCCGGACGCAGTTGGCGTGACAATATCCGCCCGCTGGTCATAGACTTCATGAACGAAAACAGCCGCAAACCGCGCCGCCGCGCGGCCAACAGCAACAAGGTTGCTTGATGTCCGCAGACCCGGCGCCTGCCCTTCCGTTCGCCTGCAACTGCGGTGAGCTTAGCGGCGAGATCACGGCCAAAGGGGTGTCCAGTGGCACCCATGTCGTCTGTTTCTGCCCAGATTGCCGCGCCGGACAGCTGTATTTTGGTCAACCTGACCCCGCACCGGGGCCGGTAGACATTTTTCAGATGTCGCCCGAATATATCCGCATCACCAAAGGCGCCGAGAACCTGGCCGTGATGCGGCTGGGACCCAAAGGTCTGTTTCGATGGTACGCCAAATGCTGCAACGCGCCTTTGGCGACCACCACCAGCAGCATGAAATTCCCCTTTGCCGGATTTGATGTCGCCAGGTTTTCCGATCCATCCCCTCTGGGGCCTGTGAAGACCCGCGCCCATGTCCCGCAGGCGAATGGCAAATGGAAGCACGAAAATGTGGCTCCTGCTGTTTTCGGCATGATCCGCAGAGTCATTGCGGCGCGCCTTTCCGGTCGTTGGAAGCAGACTCCGTTCTTCGACGTCGCAACCGGCAATCCGGTTGTGGCTCCGCATGTCATCAGCCTTGAAGAACGCAAGGCGCTGTACGACTAGAAAGCCCGCACGGGTATGTCCAACCAGTCGGACAGCGCGTCGGTGGTTTCACTCGGCGCTTCAAGCGTTGGAAGATGACCCGCCATGTCCACCACATGCAAGGCTGCCCCGGGGATCAACTCGGCCATGAAGCTGTGTTTTCTGACCGGCGTCAAAGTGTCATGTGCCCCGCACAGAACCAAGGTCGGCACCTTTATTCGCCGCAAGGTGCCCTGCTGATCCGGACGGCGCTGCAGAGCGCGCATTTGGCGCACGAACAGTTCCGGCCCCAGCTCCAGCGCCATTTCCAGCATGTCGTTCAATATCGGGATCCGCTGCGGTCCGGGGGCCAGCGTGTCCGAGCCCAGAACCTTGCGCATGACATCCTCAAGACGGCCAGCCTGCGCCGCAACGATCAGCTCTTCGCGGTCAGCGGCGATCTGGGGGGTATCGGCCTGCGCATCCGTCGCCATGAGGCAAAGGCGGGTCACGCGTTCCGGGGCCCGGCGCACCAGTTCCAGCGCGACAATGCCCCCCATGCTCAGACCAGCCAACGCAAAGCGGTGGGGCAACTGGTCCAAAAGCGACGAGGCAATCTCTTCGATCCGATCACCGCCGCCGATCGGCGCGACCATCACCGGCCTGGTCTGAGACAGCCGGGTTGTCTGCGGCTGAAACAGCCGTGCATCGCACATCAATCCTGGCAACAAGACCAGCGGCTCGATCACGCAGGGCCTCCTTGTACTGGCCGATCGGCTCGGCCGTTTTGTTGATCAGGATGAGAGTTTCGGCGCAGACGGGCAAGAAAAACTTTAGGGATAGCGGATTGCGCGAAATTCGGGAAAGTCCGCATAGCGCCGACGGCGTTCGCTCAGGGTCTCATCCGGATCGGCGCCGGCCCGGAGCAGGCTGCCACGCGGCGCAATGTAGCTGTCGATCCGGCGCAGTGGGGTGGGCCGCCACACCAGATTGAAGGCGCAAAGTTTGGGAAAGAACCATATCTCGGAATAATCG
The DNA here is from genome assembly GCF_025141855.1 of Ruegeria sp. B32. Lineage (NCBI taxonomy): Bacteria > Pseudomonadati > Pseudomonadota > Alphaproteobacteria > Rhodobacterales > Roseobacteraceae > Ruegeria > Ruegeria sp. B32. Next base: position 2,177,833 of record NZ_CP081106.1, read on the forward strand.
AGATGATCGTGCATCCACCAGGCCAGATCGCGCCAGTCCCTGCCCTGTGCGTAACGGTCGGCAAACCATGGGATCACGATCGAGGCTCCGGCAATTCGCGCCTCGCCTGTTCCCCGGTCCCAGATGTGGCATTCAAGTGGATGATCGTTGCGGGCGCAGTTCAACTTGTTCTCGTTTCCAAACCGGTTCAGCGAAGGTGACCGGTATCCAGACCGGACGGCAACACGCCCGAATGTTTCCTCCAACGGATCCAGAAGGGTTTCGCAAAATGCACGGCCGGTTTCGATGGCCAGATCCGGGTTGTCCGGCAGGTTCTGTTTTTCGTGAAAGTTCCCGATCTCGGAATACAGGAAATCGCGCATGAAGAAATGGCGCGACAGGCGCACGCGGCCCAGGGTCTCGAGGCTCCACATGCTGCCCGGTCTGCGCATATTCAATACCCGTTCCAGCGAAAGGCCCCATCCGGCGCGAGGGCCGAGTACGGGTTGAACGCAACTTCCCAGATCGTACCATCCGGTGCCCGAAAGTACCCATGGTGCCCGCCCCAGAACACGTCTGAGGCTGGTTTCAGGATTTCGGCCCCCGCTGCCTCGGCAGCTTGCAACAGTTCGGCGACACCCTCCTTGGACCGGCAATTGTGGCTGAGCGTCATCGCGCCGCGCCCTAGGGTTTCAACGCCAACCCCGATTTCTTCGGCCAGCGCGGTCAATGGGTACAGACCCAGCGTCTGGCCGATCAGGTCAAAAACGATCACCCCGTCCGGGCTGTCGGTGCGGCGCCAGCCCAGCGCCTCGTAAAAGCGGGCTGCGGCTTCGGGATCTTCGGCCCCGATCGTGATCAGGCTGACGCGTTGCTCCATCACTCCACCCCCAAACCGTTCAGCCATTGCAGAATACCGGCCACCGTCGCATCGGTCTGCCCCGGCGACATCAGCCGTCCGGCAATGACGTGCGATTGCGGGTCGTCACCCGACCCCATAGTTACGGTCTGAACGGTCGCAGGTGCCCCCCAGTCTTCTGCAACTTTGTGAGTCAGGTCGGGCCGAACCACCTGATCGTCATCCGCGAACCAGAACAGAGCCGGCACCAGTGCGCCCGAAAAATCCAGCTCGTAGACGGTATCGACCAGAACAGACATCGGAACCACCGCCTCCCACGGATAAGAGGACGACCAATAAAGGTTCTTTTCCGGATCAGGGCCCGACACCTCGCGGGTTTCCCCCATCAGCAACGGCAGCCAGCTGCGCGCCCAAGGCAGTGACGGTATCCAGGATCCGGCCGCCTGCACCCCGAAATTGGGCGAGATGAACACCATCCCGACCACGTCCTTGCTCAGTTCGGGGTCCAACGCCGCGGCTGCCGCCAGGGTTCCCCCGGTCGAGGTCGAGATCACGATAACCTTGTCGCCCACGGCGCGGGCGGCGGCCAGGCCTTCGGCCATGTCCCGCATCCAGCCCGAGGCCGTCCCTTCGGCCATTGCCAGCCCGTCGCGCCCGTGCCCCTGCAGGCGCGTATAGACCAGATTGGCCCCTAGCGCCTCAGCGATCCTGTCGGGCACCGGGCGGATTTCCTCGGACGAGGCCGAGAACCCGTGCACATAAAGCACCGAATAGGGCGCGCGCCGTTCTTTGAATCCGTCCTGCCAGATCACCCGCTTTTCGACGCCCGGTACGATATCGTCATAGGCGGACTCGATGCTTTCGAAATAGACCTGAACCCCCTCGCCGAACTTGCGCGGATCGAACCGCGGGTGCAGATCCACCTCTTCGCGCGGGCCGAACCAGTAGATCAGCCCGCCGACCACCACCAACGCCAGCAAGGCCCGCCCTAGAAACCGCCCCAGCCGACGCATCAATTTGCCCCCATCACGTCGCGAACCGCATCCTCGATCAACCCCAGACACGGCCCGTCCGAAAACCGGTGATCCGCATCCTTGACCAGTAACAGCCGCATGTCCGGACCGCTGGCATGGTCGAGCAGCCGTACCGCCGTCTCGGTGGAAACCGCCGTATCCGCCGTGCCTTGCAGAAACCGTACCGGGAACGGCAGGTTCAAGGGCGACCGCAACACCAGCCGCGTCCGCCCATCCTCGATCATCCGCTTGGTGATGATGTAGGGCTCCATGTAGTCCGAAGGCAGTTCAACATGCCCGACCGTCTCCAGCGCCTGTTTCTGTTCGTCGCTGAACGAGGCCCAATAACCGTCCTCTGTGAAATCCGGCGCTGCCGCAATCGTGACCATTCCGGCGATCCGCTCGGGCATGGCCCGCGCCAGCAGCAACGCCTGCCAGCCGCCCATGGACGAACCCACCACGATCAGCGGCCCTTCGGTCAGCGCGGAGACCGCCGCAACCGTGTCCTCATGCCAATCCCCGATGCACCCTTCCTCGAACCGGCCGGAACTTTCGCCATGCCCGGAATAGTCGAACCGCAGATAGGCCTGCCCACGCGCCCGCGCCCAGTCCTCGAGATGCACCGCCTTTGTGCCCTCCATGTCCGACTTGAGGCCACCCAAGAAAACGACCGCGGGCCCGGCCCCTTCGCTCTTGTGATAGGCCAGCCGCCGCCCCTGCGGCGTTTCCAGAAATGTCGTTGCTGCCATGAAATCCTCACATGCTTTTCCAGCATCATGCACGCGCCGCGCCCAAGTGCAATTCCCGCCCCTCCGTCATCTGGAGGCAGATATCCCGCGGCACGCTTGGAGCAGAGCCCTCTGCCCGCCAACGCTTGACACGGACCCCACCACCTGCCACACGGACCCGACACCATAACCCGCAACCGGGCGTTCAGTGGGCGCCAAACCGACGAGGAGAGCCAGATCATGGCCCTGGATTCAAAATCCGTCTCTCTTACCTTCCCCGATGGCAATTCCCGATCCTACGCGGCAGGCGTCACGCCGGCCGAGGTCGCTGCCGACATCTCCACCTCGCTGGCGAAAAAGGCCATCTCGGCCACCGTCAACGGCCAGCATTGGGACCTGCAGTGGCCCATCGAACAGGATGCCGAAATCGCTCTCCATACGATGAAGGACGAGGCCCAGGCCAACGAGTTGATCCGCCACGACTTCGCCCACGTGATGGCCCGCGCGGTGCAGGAAATCTGGCCCGACACCAAGGTCACCATCGGCCCGGTCATCGAAAACGGCTGGTATTACGACTTTGACCGCGCAGAACCCTTCACGCCCGAAGATCTCGGCCTCATCGAGAAAAAGATGAAAGAGATCATCAACAAGCGCGATCCCGTCACCACCGAGATCTGGGACCGCGAGCGTGCCATCGCGTTCTACAAGGCCAACAACGAGCCCTACAAGGTCGAACTGATCGAGGCGATTCCGGGTGACGAGCCGGTGCGCATGTATTGGCACGGCCATTGGCAGGATCTCTGCCGCGGCCCGCACCTGCAGCATACCGGCCAACTACCCGGCGACGCGTTCAAGCTGATGTCCATCGCCGGCGCCTACTGGCGTGGCGACAGCAACCGCCCGATGCTGCAGCGTATCTATGGCGTTGCCTTCACCGGCAAGGAAAAGCTCAAGGCGCACCTGCACATGCTGGAAGAGGCCGCCAAGCGCGACCACCGCAAGCTGGGCCGCGAGATGGACCTGTTCCACATGCAGGAAGAGGCCCCGGGCCAGATCTTCTGGCACCCCAACGGCTGGACCATCTACACCCAGCTTCAGGACTATATGCGGCGTGCCCAGCACCGCGGCGGCTATGTCGAGGTCAACACCCCTCAGGTGGTCGACCGCAAGCTGTGGGAACGCTCGGGCCACTGGGACAAGTACCAGGAAAACATGTTCATCGTCGAAGTTGACGAGGAACACGCCCGCGAAAAGGCAGTAAACGCGCTCAAACCGATGAACTGTCCCTGCCACGTGGAAATCTTCAAGCAGGGCCTGAAATCCTATCGCGACCTGCCGCTGCGCATGGCCGAGTTCGGATCCTGCGCGCGCTACGAACCCTCGGGCGCGCTGCATGGCATCATGCGGGTCCGCGGCTTTGCCCAGGACGACGCGCATATCTTCTCGACCGAGGACCAGATCGGCGACGAATGTGCCCGCTTCATCGGGTTTCTGACCGATGTCTACAAGGATCTGGGCTTTGACAGTTTCAAGGTCAAATTCTCGGACCGCCCCGAACAGCGCGCCGGCTCGGACGAGGTCTGGGACAAGGCCGAAGAGGCCCTGCTGACCGCCACCCGCGCAGCGGGGGTCGAGCCGGAACTGAACCCCGGCGAAGGTGCTTTCTATGGGCCGAAACTGGAATTCGTCCTGACCGACGCGATCGGACGTGACTGGCAATGCGGCACCTTCCAGGTGGATTTCGTCCTGCCCGAACGGCTGGACGCCACCTATATCGGCGCCGATGGTGCCAAACACCGTCCGGTGATGCTGCACCGCGCCTGCCTGGGATCGTTCGAACGGTTCATCGGCATCCTGATCGAAGAACACGCCGGCAAACTTCCTTTCTGGCTGGCGCCGCGCCAGGTCGTCGTGGCCTCGATCACCTCCGAGGCCGATGACTATGTTCTGGAAGTGGTCGAAACGCTCAAGGCTGCCGGTGTCCGGGCCGAGGCCGACATCCGCAACGAGAAAATCAACTACAAGGTCCGCGAACATTCCGTCGGCAAGGTGCCGGTGATCCTGGCCGTCGGCCACCGTGAGGTCGAAGAGCGCACAGTCAGCGTCCGCCGCCTGGGCGAGAAGCAGACCCAGGTCCAGCCGCTTGAGGCTGTAACAAAAGAGCTGGCGCACGCGGCAACGCCCCCCGATCTTCTGTAACAATCGGCACAGTCTTGCCGCCAATCCGGCCCCCAGCACGGGGCCGGATTGAAACATTTCTGGATTTCCTAATTTATTACAGTGTGTTAACTTGCAAGGGGCATTAACGCTCCCTGACACAGCCGTGAGACACGGGCTCGTGAATTCAATAGAGCAGTGTCAGCCGTTACCTTTGTCACTGTCACAAGCAGACATACGCAATCACGAAAAGGATTACCTGAGATGTCGAACACCGCCAAAACCCTCGTAATCGCAAGCGCCGTTGCCGCAGCCGTTGCGGGCTCTGCAACCACCGCCGCCGCTCAGGCCAAAGAAAAATGCTATGGCGTATCGCTGGCAGGCCAGAACGACTGCGCCGCCGGACCGGGCACCACGTGTGCCGGCACCTCGACCGTGGACTACCAAGGCAACGCCTGGACGTTGGTCGATGCAGGCACCTGCGCCGACATCGAGCTGCCCAAATCCGCGGACGGAACGCCCCGCAAAGGCTCGCTCGAGCCGCTGGAACGCGATCTGCCGGCATAAGGCACGGGAAGGAATGTCAGGGGCGGGCTAAACCAAACAGCCCGCCCTGTTTCTTGCTGAGAAGGATCACGCGATGTTGGATGACGCCCGCAGAATGCAACGGCTGCCCGCCGCGCCCGGGGTCGGCTACAAGCCGCAGCACTACACCGAGATCCTTGACCAGCCCGGCCCGGTCGGCTGGCTGGAAATTCACGCCGAAAACTACATGGGCGACGGCGGTCGACCGCTGGCGCAGCTGCGTCACCTGTCCGAACGGCTTCCCATTTCCGTGCACGGCGTGGGCCTGTCCATCGGTGGCGAAGGCCCGCTGGACGCCGAGCACCTGGCCCGCCTGAAGCATCTTGTGGGCTGGCTGAAACCGGCCAGCTTTTCGGAGCATCTGGCATGGTCCACCCATGACAGCCAGTTCCTTAACGATCTGCTGCCCCTGCCCTACACCGACGCCACACTGACCCGCATCTGCGATCATATCGATCAGGTACAGGAGACGGTGGGCCGGCAGATGCTGCTGGAAAACCCTTCCAGCTATCTCGCTTTTGCTGAAAGCACGTGGTCCGAACCCGACTTCTTGCGCGAGGTCGCGCTCCGGACCGGATGTGGCCTGCTGCTGGACGTCAACAACGTCTTCGTCTCGGCCACCAATCTGAAATACAGCCCGCAGACCTATATCGACGCCTACCCTCTGGACCAGGTTGGCGAGATCCACCTGGGGGGCCATGACGAGGATCAGGACGATCACGGCCAACCCCTGCTGATCGACAGCCACGGCCGCGCCGTCGTCGATGCGGTCTGGGCGTTGCTGGATTATGTGCTCGACCAGTCAGGCCCCAAACCCGTGCTGATCGAATGGGACAATGACGTGCCCGACTGGCCCACCTTGCGCTCCGAGGCCGAACGCGCGCAATCCGCGCTGGACCGGATCCCGGCATGAGCGTTTCGCAATCAGAATTCCGGGCGGCCCTGCTGGACCCGACGGCCCCCGTGCCCGAGGGGTTGCTGGACGATCAGGCCCGCCCCGCCGGACGCCGCTTCAGCGTCTACCGCAACAACGTGGCCGTGTCGCTGACCGAGGCCATGCACCAGGCATTTTCGGTCATAACCAAGCTGCTGGGTCCGCAGAATATGGACGGTCTGGCCGGGATCTATCTGCGTCGGAACCCGCCTAGCTCTCCGCTGATGATGTTCTATGGCGAGAACTTCCCCGAATTCCTCGCCGACACCGAGCAACTGGTGCATCTTGGCTATCTGCCCGACGTGGCACGGCTGGAGTTGGCATTGCGCCGGTCCTACCACGCCGCCGACAGCCAACCGATCGCGCCCGACGCGCTGGCCGCCCTGCCGCCCGAAGACCTGATGCAGGCCCGGCTGGGCTTTGCCCCGGCCATGCAGTTGATCCGATCCGACTGGCCCATCCACTCCATCTGGCGGTTCAACACCGAAGACGGCGCGCCAAAGCCTCAGCCCGGTGCGCAGGACGTGCTGATCACGCGCCCCGAATTCGACCCGTCGCCACACCTGCTGCCGCCCGGCGGGGTCGACTGGATCACCGCCATGCAGGCCGGCCAGACCATTGGTCAGGCCTTCGAGGCAACCACCGCCCGGACTCCCGCGTTCGACCTGGGAACCACCCTGGCACTGCTGTTGCAGGGCAGTGCAATTACTTCAATGACTATCGAAAGGCCGGAAACATGACTGCCCTGATCTCAATGCATAATTCCGCACTTGGAAAGCTGGACCACGCCTCGAACTGGCTGACACCGACCGTGGCGCGGCTGACTTTCATAGCGGTTCTTCTGGTCTATTACTGGAACTCGGCCATGACCAAGCTGGGCAGCGGGTTTTTCGGGTTTCTGTTCCCCTCGGATGGGGCCTATGTCCAGATCTTCCCCAAGGCGATGGAGGCCGTCGGCTACGACAGCTCGCAGCTTGGGTTCTTTACCTGGCCCGTTGCCGTCGCCGGAACCTGGGCCGAATTCATCCTGCCTGCGTTGCTGCTGGTGGGGCTGCTGACCCGCCTTGCCGCCCTGGGCATGATCGGGTTCGTCTGGGTCCAGACCTTCACCGATGTCACCGGGCACGGGGTCAAGCTGGGCGGTCTGTTCGACAACACCATAACCCTGATGGATCAGCGGGTTATGTGGACCTTCCTGTTCGTGGTGATCGTGATCAACGGCGCGGGCCCGCTCTCGCTCGACCGGGTTCTGCGCCTGAAATGATCTAGAAATGCGCTTTGGGTTCGTCCGGCTTGCCCGCGGCGATCCCAAGCAGCCCCGCAACGCCGGCGAAGGCAATCGGGAACATGGTGAACACGCCGAAGCCAAAGGCGTAGTACATCCCCGCCGCGGAAATCAGCAACAACACACCGGCCAACAGAGCACGCGCATGCGCCATGGCACCCCCGGCAATCGCCAGCAACGGCGCCAGAAGCGATGCCGTCTTGATAAGCTGGGGGTTGTCCACCTGTTCTGCGAGCCCCTCGATCTCGCCGTAACGATCCACAAGCTCGACAAACCCGTACCCAAAAAAACCGACGATCATTCCGACCAGACCGGCAATGACACCCAATATCATCGCTGCGTTTCGCATGAAGTATTCCTGATTGTTGCGCCGGTTCAGATAGTCACCCGATCAAGCAATGCCAAGGGCTGTGCGGGTTTGCGGGGTCCAGCCCAAGAACAAGTGCCCGTCCCATTCGATCAGCGGACGTTTCATCAGGGCAGGATGATCCGCCAGCAGTTCCAGCGGCGGTCGCGAGCGTTGATCGTCGTCTAATCCACGCCAGGTTGTCGAGCGGGTGTTGAGCAAGGCTTCGCCGAACTGGTCAAACGCTTTGGCCAACACCTCCGAAGGAACACCCGCGCCTCGGACATCGATGAATTCGGCATCAGGAAATGATTTCAGTGCCTTACGGCAGGTATCGCAGGTCTTCAGGCCAAAAAGGCGCATAGTGTATCTACTCCGGTCGTTGCAGCAATTTCGGGCAAAACGAATAGGTTAACCCAGTATTCCTTGATTTTTTACTTCACCGTGCAATGTTGAAAAAGGCGAAACACACAATTTACGCCGTCTCGTTCGTTCGGAACTGCGTGGGTTTGTGGTCGCTTTGACTATGCCCTGCCGATTTGCTGGGTGACGCGCAAGGAGAAGGAGACACGGGAAATGCCAACCGGCACCGTGAAGTGGTTCAATACGACCAAAGGCTATGGTTTTATTGCCCCCGATGAAGGGGGTAAGGATGTGTTTGTTCATATCTCGGCCGTAGAACGATCCGGCCTGACCGGACTCGCCGACAATCAGAAAGTCTCGTACGAGTTGCAGGACGGACGTGACGGCCGCCAAATGGCGGCTGATTTGAAGCCATTGTAAAAGGGCCCGCCAACTGGCGGGTGCGACGAAACAAGGTCAACGGCCAATTGACAGGCCGTTGTCCACCCTCTTCCCGGATAGTCTAGCCTCGCGTCGGGTCGGTCTCGATGCGGTTTGTCCAGTTGTCGCCCATGGCCACAATGCAGGACGTCCCGGTCGCATAGGTTACGACAAGGGTCCAGTCACCGCGACGGCTGGTCCACACCTCCATGATCTGCTCGGGTCCGCGAACACCAGAGGCGGTCTGCTGCGCCCCAAATTGGTGGCGCAGTTTGTCATGCATCCGCGCCGTGGGCTCGCAGATCACCTCAGCGATTGGCGACTTTGCATACGCTGGCTGGCCCAGCAACAAAGCGATCGCTGCAGTTCTAAACATCAAGCTGAACGTCATGCCCAAAGTGTAACAGGATCATGACAATCCGAACAGGTGGCGATCAGCCTTCGCGGATCACCGCTTCGAACTCACGCCATTCGCGCGCAGTCATGCCCGAGTTTTCCTGCGTCACCTGCTCGCCCTTCAGCATCCGACGCAGCGCTTCGACCATCTGCGCCGACAGGTTGACCGCACCCAGGCGATAGTCTTCGAACGCCTTGTACGCGAACGGTACCCAGTCGGCTACGATCTTGCACATGGTTTCGGCATAGACGCGGATCTCGTATTGCGCATGCGGATCTGCCCGCAGGCGCAGGAAGTGGAACAGATTGTGCAGGTCCACCTTCCAATACCACTGCGTGTAGATGTTTGCCGGCAGGTTCATCCGCGCCAGTTCGCGCGCCAGACCCTGCTGGCCATCTTGGCCGATCATCGCTTCGTAATTGTCATAGCAGCGGGCGCTGTCGGCCTTGAGAATGTCCAGCACGCGCGCAGCCTCTTCGCCCTGCAGCGCCTCGCCCCGCCCCTGATTGTTGATCGCTGATTGCGCCGCAAGCTGATCCGGCGCGGGAATGTAGAATTCTCGGTCAAGGATCGAATAACGGGCCGAGTATTCGTTCACGTTCGCCGTGCGGTGGCGGATCCACTGACGGGCGACGAAGACCGGCAGTTTCACGTGCAGTTTCACTTCGCACATCTCGAACGGGGTCGAATGCCAGTGGCGCATCAGATAGCGGATCAACCCCTCGTCATTCTGTACGGACTTCGTACCTTTGCCGTAGGACACGCGGGCCGCTTGGCAGATCGCAGCATCATCGCCCATATAGTCGATGACCCGCACGAAACCATGGTCCAGAACAGGATGCGCAGTGTAAAGGTGCTGTTCCATACCCGGAGCCACAACACGGCGGGTCGACTGCGTTTGTGCGCGTTGCTCTTCGATCTCGGCCAGTTGTTCGGCGGACAGCGGCATGGACATACCTCGTTTTTGAAATGAGTCGCCGACCACTATATATCGGCAACATCAGCACTGAAACCGCCATATGTGTGCTGCGTCGCGCATTTTTTGGTTTCTCTGCGACCGCCCCCTCGACACGCCCCTGCAGCGCGCTAAGCTGCACACAATCATCAACACCGAAAGGATCGCCGAGATGGGGCTGAGATACCTCCACACCATGGTGCGCGTGAAGGATTTGGAAAAATCCATGGCCTTCTACAAGCTGCTGGGACTCCAGGAAACCCGCCGCTACGACAGCGAGGAAGGGCGGTTTTCGCTGATCTTCATGGCCCCTCCGGGTCAGGAGGACAGGCCGATCGAGCTGACATGGAACTGGGATGGTGATGAAGGTTTGCCAAGCGACAGCCGCCATTTCGGCCACCTGGCCTATGGGGTCGACAACATTTACGAGACCTGTCAGCACCTTGCCGACAATGGCGTCGTCATCAACCGCCCTCCCCGCGATGGGCGTATGGCGTTCGTGCGCTCGCCTGACAACATTTCGGTTGAACTGCTGCAGAATGGCGATGCCTTGCCCCCGGCCGAACCTTGGGCCAGCATGGAAAGCACCGGCCACTGGTGATCCGCTGGTTGACAGGACTGGGGCTGGCCGTTCTGGCCAGCTCTGCTGAGGCCCAAAACTGCAGGCTGGCTTTGGCGCTTGCCTTGGATATCTCCGTTTCGGTCGACGCCAAAGAAGACGCCCTGCAGCGGCAGGGCCTGGCTTCAGCCTTGATCGCTCCGGAAGTCCGGAAGGCGTTCTTTTCCTCGCCGCTGCCCGTAGCCCTGACGGTTTATGAGTGGAGCGGTCGCGATGCCCAGTACATCGTCCTTCCCTGGCGCCTCATCGAGACCGAGGCTGATCTACTTGTTGCTGCGACAAAGGTGAGCGAGTCCCAAAGATCTGACAGCGGCTCGGCCACCGCCATGGGATATGCTCTGGCTTTCGGGGCCTCGCTGATGGAGCAGGCTCCGCAATGCCTTTATCAAACGATTGACCTGTCAGGGGACGGCTCGAACAATGACGGCTACGGTCCGCAGATCGCCTATCGCCACTTTCCCTTCGACCGCATAACCGTGAATGGGTTGGTCATAAATGCGGCGGATTTCGAAGGGGAGCTGTTCCTCATCCCGTTTTTTAAGAACAACGTCTTGCATGGGCCAAACGCCTTTCTGGAAATCGCGCAAGGGTTCGAAGACTTTGAGCGCGCCATGCGACGCAAGCTGGAACGGGAATTGACCAGCCTTCAGGTCGGCGCGTTGGGGCGCAACGCAGAATGATCATTCGTGCGCTGGCTCTGTGCTGTTTGGCCTTGGGCAGCCCGGCCGCTGCTCAATGCCGGCAAGCCCTGGCGCTTGGGTTGGATGTTTCAGGCTCAGTCGACAGCAACGAATACCGACTTCAATTGGACGGCTTGGCCGCTGCATTGCAACGGCCGGAGGTGGAACGGCTGATCCTGTCGAATCCCGAAGCCCCCGTTCGGATCGCCGTTTTCGAATGGAGCGAAGCAGGTTTCCAGCGGCTGTTGGTCGGCTGGACCGACATTCGGTCCCCGACCGATTTGTCCGGGATTGCGCAACGTCTGCAATCCACGCGTCGGTCATCGGCACCTCAGGGCACAGCGGTGGGGTCTGCCATGCAGTACGGGGCTGATTTGTTGGATGCCCAAGCCGCCTGCTTGAAGCGGACGCTGGACCTCTCAGGAGATGGCAAGCACAATGTCGGCCTCCATCCCAGAGATGCCAAAGCCCAACTGCAGGCAACCGGCATCACGATCAATGGGCTCGTGATCGGAGCCGATGATCCCAGCACCGGGGACAAGCGGTACGTGCAAATCGGAGAGTTGTCGGCCTATTACAACGCTTGGGTCATTCTGGGGCCCGGAGCCTTCGTCGAAACCGCTTTGGGATTTGAAGCCTACGAAGACGCGATGACGCGCAAGCTGATCAGAGAGCTGGATTCGCTGACCCTGTCCCAAGTTTTGCCATTGAACGGCGGTAGTCAGTAGATGTACCGGATCTGATCCGTCCAATACCGTTCGACCCGGCGCAAAGCGCTGGTAATCTCTTCGATCCCTTCGGTGCCCAGGACACCCTTGGCCTGCAGCCCTTCGGCGTGGCGCGAGAAGAGATCGGCCACGATGTCACGGATTTCCCGCCCCCGAGGTGTCAGACGCACCCGCACCGAACGTCGGTCAATCTCGCATCTCTGGTGATGCATGAACCCCATCTCGACCAGTTTCTTGAGGTTGTAACTGACATTGCTGCCTTGATAATAGCCGCGGCTTTTGAGTTCACCGGCAGTCACCTCGTGGTCACCGATGTTGAACAGCAGCAGCGCCTGCACCGCGTTGATTTCCAGAACGCCGACCCGCTCGAACTCGTCCTTTATGACGTCCAGAAGCAACCGATGCAGACGTTCAACCAATGCCAGCGCCTCAAGATAGCTGGACATGAACCCTTTGGTTCCGGGTGCGGAGACCTGCAATTCCAAACTCATCCGATCCTCCGATTAAATCGCGCCGCTCAGGAAACTTTGACGCGAAATCCCGAAGAATCTGTTAAGTCTGTTTTGCCATTATTTTTGAAATACTTGCGAGATATCGAAGATCATGCTCGCGTAGTGTTCAGGGGCGGCGACCTGCCCGGTTACCCATTGGTAGAGGTCCTGATCGTTTTCGTGCAACAAAGCTTCGTACAGGTCCAACTCGGCCGCAGACATCCGCTCAAGCCGCTGGTCGGCATAGGCAGACAGAATGATGTCCATTTCCTTGATGCCACGCCGCATCGACCGCATCTTCAGCCGCTTGATCCGGATGTCGTTCATTCGCCTTTCTCCAGCTTCAGCCGCAGCGTTTTCTCGACCCGCGCAAGGCGCTCGGAACTGGCACGCATCTCGCCTCGGATGGCGCGCAACTCCGCGACCAGCGGCGCCAGCTCCATATCCGCGGCTTCCGCAACATCCGGAGCATCCATACCCTCGCCTTCACCGGTCAGCAGCCACATGATCGACACGTTCAACATACCTGCCATCATCGACAGCTTGTTGGCGCGCGGTTCTGACAGGTCATTCTCCCAGGCCACCACAGTGGACTTCTTGACACCCAGCCGACGGGCCAGTTGGGTCTGGGTCATGCCGGCGGCTTCGCGCGCGCCGGCCACGCGGTCTCCGAATGTCGCGGCCTCGGGTCCGAACCAGTCGGTTTCGTCGCTCATCAAACTCTCCAGTTCTTCAAAAGCATATCGCTTGATCGTGTTTCGGCGGCACCCTATGACAGTCCTGAGCAACATACAAACCGGGGCCCACCATGAGCTTTCTGTCTGCGACACTGTCGCGCGTCAAACCTTCGCCGACCATTGCCATGACGGCCAAAGCCGCCGAGTTGAAGGCCGCCGGACGGGACGTCATCGGCCTCAGCGCAGGTGAGCCCGATTTCGACACGCCGCAGAACATCAAGGACGCAGCCGTTGCCGCAATCGCCGCCGGTAAAACGAAATACACCGCGCCTGACGGCATTCCCGAGCTGAAACAGGCCGCTTGCGCCAAGATGAAACGTGACCACGGGCTGGACTACACGCCCGCACAGATCTCGGTCGGAACAGGTGGCAAGCAGACGCTGTACAATGCGCTGATGGCGACGATGAATCCGGGCGACGAAGTGATCATTCCCGCCCCCTACTGGGTCAGCTATCCGGACATGGTGCTGCTTGCGGGCGGTTCGCCTGTCGTGGTTGAGACCACACTGGAAAACAGCTTCAAGCTGACCCCAGACCAGTTGGAAGCCGCAATCACGCCAAACACCAAATGGTTCATCTTCAACTCGCCGTCGAACCCAACTGGAGCCGGGTACAGCCGCGTCGAGCTCAAGGCTCTGACCGATGTTCTGATGCGGCATCCTCATGTCTGGATCATGTCGGACGACATGTATGAACACCTCGCCTATGACGGGTTTGAGTTCTGCACGCCAGCCGAAGTCGAACCCGGGCTGTATGATCGCACGCTCACGTGCAACGGTGTCTCCAAGGCCTATGCCATGACCGGCTGGCGTATCGGCTATGCCGCAGGCCCTGTCGAGCTGATCGCGGCCATGCGCAAGATCCAGTCGCAATCCACGTCGAACCCTTGCTCGATCAGCCAGTGGGCCGCGGTCGAGGCCCTGAACGGCACCCAAGACTTCCTTGCCCCGAACAATGAAACTTTCAAACGCCGACGCGATCTTGTGGTCGGGATGCTGAACCAGATTGACGGCATCACCTGCCCCACTCCCGAGGGCGCATTCTACGTCTATCCGTCCATCGCCGGGTTGATCGGCAAGACCACGCCGGCCGGCACGGTCATCGACACCGACGAGGCCTTCGCGACTGCCCTATTGGAGGAAGCCGACGTAGCCGTAGTGTTTGGAGCGGCGTTCGGCCTCAGCCCCAATTTCCGCGTCAGCTACGCGACTTCAGACGAAGCCTTGACCGAGGCCTGCACCCGCATCCAGCGGTTCTGCGCGTCCCTGAGCTAAGACCGAGGTTCAACATGTCCGCAGCACTGCCCGAATATTACTTTCGCGTCCGCGAGAACGGCGCGGTCGTGTTCAAGATCGACACGGAGAACCGGCAGCGCCGGATCGAAATGGACCAGATCGCGGTGATCAACATCCGCAACGGCGAGGTCAAGCCGCATGGTCAGGGTACCCTGACCGAAGCCGACAAAGTCGAAATCGCCCGTTGGATGGACGAACGCAAAGCCCTGCTTGCGCGGCGCGACGTCGACGACATCCACCGCACGATCGATCACCTGAACCTGACCACGCAGTGGGCCCAGTCCAAGGCGACCGATACCCAGCTGGAAGACATTACGGACCGGTTGCTGCTGGCGATGCACGACCTGCGCACGGTACTGGTGCGCAAGAAGGCCGATCGGCTGGACAAGGGCTGAGCCTGCCGGTTGTCGCTATGCGGCGGGCGCACCAACCACGCGGACGGATCGCAGCCAGAACCGTCCCATCAGCATGACTGCCGCGCAGGCCAGGCCCAGAACAAGGCCAAGCCAAACTCCGATCCCGGCCATGCCTTGCACGAAACCAAAGTAGTAGGATGCGGGGATCCCCACGACCCAATAGCTGAGGCCCGCCATAACCATGGGCACCTTGGCGTCTTGCAACCCCCGCAGAAGGCCCAGAGCGATTACCTGCGCGCCGTCCACCAACTGGAACAGGGCCGCCATGGCCAGCAGACCGGTCCCGATGGCCAGAATCTGGGGGCGCTGCGGGTCGTCCGGTTCGACAAATACCGAGATGAGCGGCTCGGCGCAGGTCAGGAACAGGATGATTGTCAGCACTGACACCACAAGGGACATGCCAGTGACCGCAATTGCGCCTTTCTCGAGATGCGGTCGATCCTTGCGGCCCAGCGCGTTGCCGGCCCGGATCGTTGCTGCATTCGACAGGCCCAGATGCACCATGAACGTCGCCGACGCCAGGTTCAGCGCAATCCCGTGCGCCGCCAGCGGCACCTGCCCGATCCAACCCATCATGAAGGCGGACATGGCGAACAGAGACACTTCGGCCAACAAGGTCAGACCGATGGGCACACCCAGCTTCAGGACGCTCAGCAACATTTCCCAATCCGGGCGCCAGAACCGCTGGAACAGGTTATGTTCCGGCAGGACTTTCACCGCGTAAATGATCACGGCCACCAGCGACACGCTCTGCGTGACCACCGACGCAATCGCGGCCCCCATCACGCCCAGTTCCGGCGCGCCCCAGTTGCCGAAGATCAGCGCATAATTCGTAAGTCCGTTGACCACTGCCGCCGCGACGGTGATCCACAGCACGATCTGCGTGCGCTCCAGAGCGGCCAGATAGGATTTTAGAACCATGACCACCAGCGCCGGGAACAGGCCCCAGCCCGCGACCCGCAGATACTCGGACGCGGTTTGCGCCACTTGCGGATCCTGATCCGTGGCGATCAGAATCGGGTAGGACCACCACAACAGCGGCATGACCAGCATGCCATACAGCAGCGACAGCCACAGACCCATTCGGGTGCTGCGGCGAATGCTGGTTTCATCTTCCTCGGCAGCCGCGGTCGCGACCATCGGCATGACGGCTAGGCCAAATCCGCCTCCGAAAAGAAACAGAACAAAGTAAAAGCTGCTGGCCAGCGTCACCGCGGCCAGTGCCTCGACGCCATACCAGCCCAGCATGATCGTATCCGTCAGGCCAATGGCGAATTGCGCCAGATGACCACCGATCAACGGCAGCCCCAGCACAGCAATGGCCCGGAAATGAGCGGGATATGTCATGACCTTTCTCATCCCGCCAGCCATATGCGCGGCCCCGAGCCGGGGCAAGGGGAGATCTCTGAAATTTCACTTCGAGACCTCGATGACGCCCGTCGGACCAATCAGGTGACGCGCGCCTCGGGATGGATCGCCGTACCAAGGATGTGATCCGACCGGTGGACCACATGATGTGCCTGCCCCACGATCAATGGATCGGGCTGGCCCACGATGTCATGATCCTTGTCCGGATAGTCCAGCGTCGACAGGAAATGCCGCATGCAGTTCAGCCGGGCGCGTTTCTTGTCGTTCGACTTGACGATGGTCCAAGGCGCGTCGGCGGTGTCGGTATAGAAGAACATCGCCTCTTTCGCCTCGGTATAGTCGTCCCATTTGTCCAGACTGGCCTTGTCGATGGGCGACAGTTTCCACTGCTTCAGCGGGTCTGTCTCTCGGCTTTTGAAACGGCGCAGCTGCTCGTCCCGCGTGACCGAGAACCAGTACTTGTACAGCTGGATTCCCGACCGAACCATCATACGCTCCAACTCGGGCGTCTGGCGCATGAACTCGAGGTATTCGTTCGGGGTGCAGAACCCCATTACCCGCTCGACCCCGGCCCGGTTGTACCAGGACCGGTCATAAAACACCATTTCGCCGACGGTGGGCAATTCCTGGATATAGCGCTGGTAATACCACTGGCCCTTCTCCTCCCAGGTCGGTTTGTTCAGCGCCACCACCCGGGCCTGACGCGGGTTCAGATGCTCCATGAACCGCTTGATGGTGCCGCCCTTGCCGGCGGCGTCGCGACCCTCGAACAGCAGCACGAACTTCTGCCCGGTCTCCTGCGCCCACAACTGCACCTTCAACAATTCGGCCTGCAACTGGGCCTTCTGCTTTTCATAGGCCGCCCGGGACAATTTCGAGCGATACGGATACTCCCCGCTTTCAAAGGCCTGCCGGATCTTTTCGCGGGTGGGCGCTTCGGTGTCCGCGTTCGGTTTGGCCATGACGGCCACGGGGGCTGCGGTCGTCTTTTTTCGGATCACTGCGTCCATATGCTCTCTCCTGTGTCACTGTCCGCCGAAACGCCTAGCAGATCTGCATCTTTTCCGCGTTGATCCGTATCAAGTTGACTTCGGCGACGGCTCCGAAAACTCTGCAGGTGTGAACTCAGTCAGGGGCATCCCGCATGGACAGCGAATTCTTCGACCTCAACGGCCACCCGTTCTTCGTCCGCCGCTGGGGCGATCCCAACCTGCCTACGCTTTTGATGTTGCACGGTTTCCCGGAGTATGGCGGCGCGTGGTCCGACCTGGCCCCGCACCTGTCGGACCGCTTTCACTGCATCGCGCCGGACCAGCGTGGCTATGGTCAAAGCTGGGCCCCCGAGGGTATTTCGAACTATGCGCTGTCAAAGCTGGTGTCGGACATGGCCGTGCTGATCGAGCAGGTTGGCGACCCCGTCACTGTGCTGGGACATGATTGGGGCGCCTCGGTGGCTTACGGAATTGCCATGTTCCACCCCAAGTTGGTCAGCCGCCTGATCATCGCCAACGGTGTTCACCCTGTCCCGTTCCAGCGCGAACTTGCGGCAGGAGGCAAACAATCCGAGGCCTCTCAATACATCAACCGCCTGCGCGCGCCCGATGCAGCCGAATTTCTTTCGGCCGACAACTTCGCCAAGCTCGAACAATTCTTTCGGCATGGCATGGGGTTGGACTGGATGAGCGACGCGCGCATGGGCGACTATCGCACCGAATGGGCCCGCCCGGAACGGCTCGACGCCATGCTGAACTGGTACCGGGCCTCACCCCTTGTGGTGGCTGAGCCAGGCGCGCCCTGCACGGACCTGCCGGAACTGCCCGTTGACAGGCTGAGGGTCCGCTGCCCGCATTTGCTTCTGTGGGGGCCGCGGGACAAAGCCTTGCTTCCCGAATGCACCGATGGGCTGGAAGAGTTCGCTCCCAACCTGACCCGCATGCAGATCGACGGTACAGACCATTGGCTGCATCACCAGAAACCTCAGGCGGTGGCCGACGCTATTCTCGATTGGGTTCAGGACAACTGAGCCAACTCTTCGCCCGACGCCGAAGGACGCAAGAGGCAGCGCCCTTCACCGATGGCCCCAGTCATCCGGATTGTCCGAATTGTTCGGAGACAACCCCAGAATGTCGCCCTTGGTCGAACAGCCAAGCCCCAGAACGGTGCGGTTGGCATAGGAGAAATAGGCGCAAACCTGATTGATCTCCAGGATCTCACCATCGTCCCAGCCAACAGATCGCAACGCGTCAATATCCGCCGCCACCAGGTCGGCCGGGTTCTCGGTCAGTTTTCGGGCGTATTCCATCGCCGCCACCTGTGCGGGGTCCAACGGCGCCGTCTCGGGTGTTTCCACCTCGATCGCCGCGCGGATGGCCAAACCGCGCTGCTCGTCGCCCAAGAGTCGCTGCAACCCGCTGAAATGATGCTCGACACAATAGCCGCAGCGATTCAACGAGCTGACCCAGACCCCGAGCACTTCCAGAAACCACTTGGGAACCGAGTTTCCCGAATGGTGCAGCACGTTCTTGTAGAGCGCCATGTGACCTTCCATCGAATGTGGACGCAGGGAATGCACCATCATGATGTTGTCCACATTGTTCCCAGGCCCCGTGACCCGGTCATACAGCGTCTTCAACCGACCGCGGGCCTCGTCGAATGGTATCGTCTTGATCCAGCTCATCACCTGCTCCTCCAAGATTTCCGCATCTCAGCGGGAAACCACCCGTTTTGCAACCCGCCACCGACCGCAAGATTGATACAACACCTCGCGTCCCTCTTCCCCCGACCCACATCACCTGCCATAATGGGCCAAACCCAAAAACAAGAGCAGCACCCATGCCCGACGACCTGTTGACGCCCGAATCCGCCACCACCTACGACGCCTCCTCGATCGAGGTACTCGAAGGTCTGGAGCCCGTGCGCAAACGCCCCGGCATGTATATCGGCGGCACCGACGAACGGGCACTGCACCACATGGTGGCCGAAATCCTCGACAACTCGATGGACGAGGCCGTTGCCGGTCACGCCAACCGTATCGAGGTGGAACTGCACGACGATTACGCCCTGACCGTGCGCGACAACGGCCGCGGTATTCCGATCGACCCGCACCCGAAGTTCCCCGACAAATCCGCGCTCGAGGTGATCCTGTGCACCCTGCACGCGGGCGGCAAGTTCTCGGGCAAGGCCTACCAGACCTCGGGCGGTCTGCACGGCGTGGGCGCCTCGGTGGTCAACGCGCTGTCGGATTCGATGGTCGTTCAAGTGGCCCGCAACAAGGAGCTGTACGAACAGCGCTTTTCGCGCGGCATCCCGCTGGGTCCGGTCGAAAAGGTGGGCTCGGCTCCCAACCGGCGCGGCACCACCGTCACCTTCCACGCCGACCCCGAAATCTTCGGCCACCACCGGTTCAAACCCGCCCGCCTGTTCAAGTCGATCCGCTCCAAGGCCTACCTGTTCTCGGGCGTTGAAATTCGTTGGAAAACCGCCATCGACGACGGCGAGACGCCTACCGAGGCCACCTTCCACTTCCCCGGTGGCTTGTCGGACTACCTCAAGGAGACGATGAACGGCTCCTCGACCTATTCCGAACAGCCCTTCGCCGGAACCGTCGATTTCAACGAGAAATTCGGCACCCCCGGCAAGGTGGAATGGGCGATCAACTGGACGCCGTCGCGCGATGGCTTCATCCAGTCCTACTGCAACACCGTTCCCACGCCCGAAGGCGGTACTCATGTTGCGGGCTTCTGGGCCGCGATCCTCAAGGGCATCAAGGCCTACGGTGAACTGATCAACAACAAGAAGGCCGCCCAGATCACCCGCGATGACCTGATCACCGGCGGCTGCGCGCTGGTTTCGTGTTTCATCCGTGAACCCGAATTCGTCGGCCAGACCAAGGACCGTCTTGCCACGGTCGAGGCGCAGCGGCTGGTCGAAAACTCGGTCCGCGACCATTTCGACAACTGGCTGGCCGCCGACACCAAATCCGCCGGCGCCATTCTGGACTTCCTCATCCTGCGGGCCGAGGAACGCCTGCGCCGACGGGCCGAGAAGGAAACACAACGCAAGTCCGCCACTAAGAAACTCCGTCTTCCCGGCAAGTTGGTGGACTGTAGTAGTTCAACACGCGACGGCACCGAATTATTCATCGTCGAGGGCGACTCGGCTGGCGGCTCGGCCAAGATGGCCCGCGACCGCAAGACACAGGCCCTGCTGCCCCTGCGTGGCAAGATCCTGAACGTACTGGGCGCGGCCAGTTCGAAACTGGGCACCAACGCCGAGATCAATGACCTGACGCAGGCGCTTGGCGTGGGGCTGGGCAGCAAGTTCAACCTCGACGATCTACGCTATGACAAGGTCATCATCATGACCGACGCCGACGTGGACGGCGCGCATATCGCCTCGCTGCTGATGACGTTCTTCTTCACCCAGATGCGCCCGATGATCGACGCGGGCCACCTGTACCTGGCCTGCCCACCGCTCTACCGCCTGACCCAAGGCGCCAAGCGTGTCTATTGCCTAGACGAAGCCGAGCGCGACGAATGGCTGGAGAAAGGTCTGGGCGGCAAAGGCAAGATCGACGTCAGCCGCTTCAAGGGTCTGGGTGAAATGGACGCTAAGGACCTGAAAGAAACCACGATGGACCCCAAGTCGCGGAAATTGATCCGCGTCACCATCGACGAGGACGAACCCGGCGAGACCGGAGACCTGGTCGAGCGCCTGATGGGCAAGAAACCCGAACTGCGGTTCCAATATATTCAGGAGAACGCGCGGTTTGTTGAGGAGTTGGATGTTTGATGGACCTCCACGAATTTAAGACTTTCCTTTCTCATAACACTGGAAAACTAAAAAAATTGGAAGAAGCGGCGGAAAGAATTACCCGCCACGCTCTCGAAGAGGAGAATATTCCTTTTCTCGATGTAACGCATCGTGTGAAAGACTTGACTAGCGCCGAAAATAAGCAGCGAAGCAAAAAGTACGCCAACCCCGAAATGGAAATGACTGACCTAGTTGGGCTTCGTGTTATCGTTTATCTTGAAAGTGATATAGAACGGGCTGAAGTAGCACTTCGAAACTGCTTTGAAATAGATGAGGCGAACTGCGTCGACAAGCGAAAAAAGTCTGTCGATCAAGTCGGTTACAGATCGTTACACTTAGTTTGCAGCCTTGGGGAAAGCAGAAAAGAAGTACCCGAGTACAAAAACCTTTTTGAAAACAAGTTTGAAATACAAATCAGGACTGCACTGGAACACACTTGGGCCGAAATCGAGCACAAGCAAAACTACAAGGGCAGAAATATTTTACCGGAGAACCTTCAAAGAAGACTCATGATCCTTGCAGGAGCTTTGGAGTTACTGGACAATGAATTCTCCAACATCGTCAGCGAAGCTCAGGTCTATGGTGAAATGATCTCCGAAAACAATGTGAGAGTTTTGGAGGATGAAATCACCGTGACTTCCGCTGAAGCACTACTGGTTGATTTTGCAAAGAAGTATGATCGAGAGATTGAACCAGTTATGGCACCCAAAGATCGAGTTATCGAAGAACTCAAGAATTTCGGGATTCGAACAAACTCGGAACTGAGAAAGTTACTCGACGAAACTATCGAAAAAATATCTTTGGTCGGGGAGCCTTTCTCGCTTTTTGGCACATATCGCGATGCAATGATGACCAAAGACTTGGACAGGTTCTTAAAGGACGCTTATAATGGTGGCTTCACATTCATGAGAGATGAAATTGACTATCTAGAAGGCGTGTGCGGCTACGAGAATGTTCTCGATACATTAAATTTTTTCGGGGCAGATTTTGATCCAATCTATTGGCACGAAGTAGCCGAACCTTAAAACTAATGAAAGTATGGCGACGATAACTTCAATATCTCTATTTCGAAATGAGTGGTTAATTCGGGCTACATTTGTTTAGAGTGAAGGCCTTTAGCCCCCCCTTGCCTAACCCTTTGATCCCGATCACACTAACCCTCAACCCGTCATCCAAGAACGAGCTTTGAGGTTCCGAGCGTCCAAGACCCAATTTGAAAAACGGATATCCGAACGGGAGGACGACATGAAAACTTTGACCCTCGGGCTGGCCCTGACCCTGATGGCCTCGGCAGCCCCCGCGCAGCAGATGCTCAGCACCGCATCCCCCATCCCCGACGGCGCCGAGACCCGGTTCTGCTATTACGACGGCATGGCCTATTCCGAGGACGCCTTTGTGCTGATGGTCGGTGACAACACCGTCACCAGCACGGTGAGCACGGTGCAGGAACGCCTGTTGCGTTGTTACCGCGAAAGCGACGGCGTGCTGCGTTGGCGGCCTCAGAGCACGTTTCAGGTCAGCAAATAAAGCCTGAACGGCCCCTAGCCCAGCTTCTGGTCCAGCCAGTCCGCGATCTGTGCGGCTGGCTTTTCCCAACCGGGCTCCATGAACAGAAAATGCGCGTGACCTTCTGCGGACAGAAAGGTCGCGCGGTCGCCATAGAGTTTCGCCAAGGAACGGCAGGTGTTGGGGTTCACTGCCCTGTCCTCCGAGCCTGAAACGATCAGAACCGGGCAGTCGACCTTGTCGATATCAACCTTCATCGCGTGGTGATCGTCGAACATCCAGAAAAACATCTCGAACATCACCCGCCCGCTTTCCGGGCCAAGCTGATCGAACACCGCATGTTGCTGGGCTTCGGGCATTTTGTTCAATGCGAATGGGGCCATCAAGTCGAAGTCGACGCGCATGGGCTGCTTCCAGAAGGCCCCGCCCTCCATCAAGGCGCGCGGCACGGCGCGTTCGTCATCGGTTTCCGGCAGGGTGCCCCAGGCCGCGTTCGGGTTGATCAACACGATGGCGCTGGCTAACCCGCGAGACGCAACCTGCTGGGCAACGACGCCCGCAATGGCATGACCGAGGATCACGGGTTTGCTGTCCAACCCCTGGACGAATTCGGCAATGTCGTTGGCATAATCCAGAACGCTGGTGTCGGTCAGACCCGCATCGGGCTCGGCTGCGGGATCGCCGCCATGGAATCTCAGCGCCGGGGTGTGCGCCGTCCATCCACGGGCGCGGAAGAACTCCGCATTGTCCGCCATGCACCACGGCCCGGCAAACGCCCCGTGGATCAGCACAATCTCTTTGGTCATCACGTTCTCCCTCCGGCTCCTGACCCGAGTATGGGCATCCTGACACGCGTTACAACTGCACGTGATCGCTGTTGCGTGGGAAGACTGACCACTTAAACTCGGGTGCATGAGCTTCATCACCGACTATCAGCTGCCCCTGCTGTTGCTGTTCTTTCTGGCCGGATCGATTGGCACCGCGTTCCTGTTTCGCAAACCAGCGGGCCACCGGGCATGGAAGCTGGCCGACCTCGTGTGGGTCGTGTTGGGTGGGCTGGGCGCGCTGGTGGCGGTCATGGCTGGGCTCTACAAATCCGACAGCTCAAGGTTGGACAGGCAGATCGACGTTGCCTATGCGGCGACACTGGCCTTCGATCGCGACGCTGCGCGGTTCCGGCTGCGGTTCTGCGATCCGGCCTACGATCCGGACACGGCGGTTTTGTGCGACAAGGTCGAGTTCCTGTCGGCCTCGACCGCCAGCAACGCCGACCTGCCGCTGTTCATCGCCGTCACCAACGAAGTTGCGCCGCTGCAGGGCCTGAACTTCATCTTCGGCGCACGGTCCCGAGGCCAGATGGATGACATTCAGGACATGGCCGCCAAGGCCGATGCCTTCGACATCGAGCAATTCCTGGTATTCACCACGCTGGACGAAGAAACGCAGACCGCGATCGACAACATGCGGCGGAAAGTGCCGGCAATCGCCGGAGACTATATGATCCTCGCGCAAAGCTATGATGACCTGATCGCTCAGGTCGCCAAACTGAAGGGAGAGTGGGAGTATCTTCAGGAAAACGCCCACATTCTCGTGCTACAGATCATCGCGCTGTGTCTTGTCAGCTTTGCGGCACCATTCCGGTTGGGCAAATCTGTTGTCGAGTTGCGGTCCAACCTCATCGCCGAGCCGACGGTGCGGCAGCCACCCCCTGAAGCATCTGGGACCGGGGTTACTGAGGTGGCGCCTCAGGACGCGTCCGACCACGGCGCCCGGCACCTGTAATGGCACGCGCCCGCAACAGAGTCGCGCGCGGCAGAGAGCGCATGAACGCCTCCTCCTTCCCCGGTTGATCCGGATATCCGCCGGCGGCCTTGTACAATTGCGCCGGCAGCAGCAGACCCTGATCACCAGACGCCAGTCCAAAGACCCAGCTGCGCAGATTGGCCCAACCTGCCGTCAAACTCGGCATCAGGCCTGAGGACCGGAACCCAAGGAGGAACACACCCGGACGCCGCGTTACAAGGTGCTCGGCCACCGCGTCGGTCCATCCGGGCTCAAGCTCGGTCCCTGGAAGGATGATCAGCAACCAGTCGCCCACCGCGGCGTCGCATCCCACGCGCAGCTGCGCGGTACGGGACCCGGTCCCGGCAACGATCCGGGCACCTGCTTCATCGGCAATACGCAACGTATGATCGGTCGACCCGCCATCGGCGATGACAAGTTCACGGATCAGACCGGCGTGCAGACCTTCCATCAGGGTCATCAGCGAGCGCGCGAGTTCGGTTTGGGAATCGAATGTCGGAATCACGATACTGATCGGGGCGGACACGTTCGAAACCTCTGGTCTTGGCAACGGGTTCGCTTATATCACCGCTCTCAGGGCAATGACGAGGACCCAAAAATGAGCACCCGCCGCATTTTGCGCCTGACCGGCACGGATACCGACAGCTTC
The DNA here is from genome assembly GCF_025141855.1 of Ruegeria sp. B32. Taxonomy (NCBI): domain Bacteria; kingdom Pseudomonadati; phylum Pseudomonadota; class Alphaproteobacteria; order Rhodobacterales; family Roseobacteraceae; genus Ruegeria; species Ruegeria sp. B32. The sequence continues at coordinate 2,202,958 of NZ_CP081106.1, forward strand.
TTGCAAGGTCTGGTCACCAATGACACCCGCAAGCTGGACGATGGTCTTGTCTACGCGGCCATACTGACCCCACAGGGCAAGTACCTGGTCGATTTCTTTCTGAAACGAGATGGCGACTCGGTGCTGCTGGACGTGGCTGAGTGGATGGCGGATGCACTTATCAAGCGGCTGAACATGTACAAGCTGCGGGCGGACGTGCGTATCGAGGAAACCAACTTGCACCTGCAACGCGGAACCGGGCCCGCACCCGAGGGCGCTCTGCCCGATCCTCGTCACCCCGATATGGGCTGGCGCGCATATTCTGACGCTCCCGAAGCCGATGATGGAACGGATTGGGACGCAATTCGGGTGCGTCATTGCATCCCGGAAACCGGGATCGAGCTGACACCGGACACGTATATCCTCGAGGCCGGATTCGAGCCGCTCAACGGTGTCGATTTCAAAAAGGGTTGCTATGTCGGGCAAGAGGTTACCGCTCGCATGAAGCACAAGACCCAGTTGCGCAAGGGGCTGCGGGTTGTCGCCATCGACGGCGCGGCTCCGGTCGGCTCCGAAATCCTCTCGGCGGGAAAGCCAGCTGGTACGCTGTTCACGCAATCGAACGGACAGGCCATCGCCTATCTGCGCCTTGATCGGGCGGGCGACGACATGCAGGCCGGAGACGCCCGCCTGTGTCTGCTGGAGTGAGCCTGTTGCCCAACCGGCACGACCACCGACCGGGCTGCTTTGCAAACGTTTTATCCGACCCGGCCACACGGTAAGACTTGAGGCACTTGGCTGATCGGGTGCCTGCATGCTCCAACTGTATTCAGCCATCTGGCGCGCCAGCGCCGGACGGCAAGTCATACTGATCCTGTTGTCCTTGTCGGTCGCGGCTCTTGCCGCGGCCCCGTTGGAGTTTCAACGGGACATCATCAACCATCTGACCTCGGACAATATCGAGGCGCCCCATCTTCTGCTGCTGGGCGCCGGCATGATGGGGGTGATCCTGCTGAGCCTCGCTCTGAAGTGGGTGCTGGGGTATCGCGCGGGGACATTGGGCGAAGACATGATCCGTCGGATCCGTCAGCTTTTGCTGGCCCGCACCGTGGACGTGGACGAGTCGGGCGAGAATGTCCGCAAGGGAACCATGACGACGGCCATCTCTGCCGAAGCCGAAGAACTGGGCAAATTCGCAGGCGGCGCGTTCTCGGACCCGGTCGTACAAATCGGAACCTTGGTCAGCGTGATTGGCTACATCTCGTCGACGCAACCCTGGCTGGGACTGATTGCCCTTTCGATGATCGCACCGCAGATCCTTATCGTTCTCGTCTCGCAGAGAAAGGTGAACGTGTTCGTGGCGGACCGCGTCCGCATATTGCGTAGCGCGACCGACCATCTGACGATCGAAAACATCGAGGCCGTGACTCAAGAGGTGCACGACCAATTCGACGCGATCTACGACACCCGGCGGCGGATGTTCCTGTGGAAACTGTCGGCCAAGTTTCTGCTGAGCGTGATCAACGGTGCAGGCACCGTCGGTGTTCTGATGCTGGGCGGATGGCTGGTTCTGCAGGGAGAAACCGACGTGGGAACCGTCGTCGCCGCGACCAGCGGTCTGGCCCGGATCCAGGGGCCGACCGGGTTTCTCATCGCTTTTTACCGGCAGGTCAGCGCCAATCGCATCAAGTTCGAGCTGTTGCTGGAACTGTTCGGCCCCGACCGCGCCCGCTACCGCCGGGGCGGGGCCGCCTCGCAAGAAAAAAACCGCGCCGAATAGCGGCGCGGTTTCTTGGTCTTTCTCCGAGTATGACGCAACGTTACGCGCGCTCGGAATATTCCATGGTCTCGGTGTTCACGACGATCATCTCGTCCTGCGCGATGAACGGCGGCACCATGACTTTGACCCCGTTGTCCAGAACCGCCGGCTTGAACGAGTTCGCCGCAGTCTGACCTTTGACGACCGGTTCAGTCTCGACGACCTTGCAGACGACTTTCTGAGGCAGCGTCGCGTTCAGCGCCTCGCTTTCATAGAATTCGACCACGATGGTCATTCCGTCCTGAAGGAACGGACGACGGTCACCCAGCAAATCTGCAGGCAATTCAATCTGTTCATAGGTCTCGGCATCCATGAATACCAGCATCCCGTCGCTTTCATACAGGAACTGCTGGTCTTTCTGCTCCAACCGAACACGCTCGACCTTGTCCGCTGAACGGAACCGCTCGTTCAGTTTCGAACCGTTGCGCAGGTTCCGCAATTCTACTTGTGCAAAAGCACCGCCTTTGCCCGGTTTGACGTGATCGACCTTGACCGCCGCCCACAGACCGCCGTTATGCTCAAGCACATTGCCCGGGCGAATTTCGTTCCCATTGATCTTGGGCATGACATATTTCCTTCACACATGGTTGATGCGTCAGTTGTCGTCCCTATATCTGGCGGGACCGATCCATGCAATACAACGAAACCTAGTGCTGCACCTGCAGAGAGCCATGCAAATGACGCAACGCAACTATGCAAATTAGGTGTATCCGAATCGCACTAAATAGGTCATAAGGACCGCCACGCCGAAAATTACAAGAGCAAGAACAACAAGGAAAACGAGATGAGAGATTTCGTTGACGGCACCGCCTTTAACAATGAGCAAGGCAACCGTGCCCGCAAACTTTTCGCGGCCGTTGTGCTGGCTGCACTCGATGATGCCATCGCCGATGACAAGAAATACGGCAATGGCCCGGAACAAATCGCCCGCTGGGCACGCTCGCGCGATGGGCGCGAAGTGCTGTCCTGCGCTGGCATCGACCCGAACGAACGGGTTGTCCACGGACTGATGGAGTTCGTTGGCCGTGGCGTGCGTACGTCCGTCGCCCTGTCGCGCGAAGAAAGCGAACGCCGCAACGCTGCCCAGCAGGCCGAAGCCGCCTAAGGCTTTGCCCGACCCAAAAACGCGCGCCGGTACTTTCGGCGCGCTTTTTTTTGCCCTGTACGCAGCGGAATGGTCGCATTCGTCGTGCAAATGGCCCGATCCACGCTTTCGTCGGCTGAATAAATGCGGTCATCTGCCAACATCCGCAGGAGGCTCAGATGGTTCGCGCGATCATGATTCAGGGGACCGGCAGCAACGTCGGCAAGTCGATGCTTGTGGCCGGGCTGGCCCGGGCCTTTGCGCGGCGAGGGTTGAAGGTTGCCCCTTTCAAACCGCAGAACATGTCCAACAACGCCGCAGTGGCGGCAAACGGAGGCGAGATTGGCCGCGCCCAGGCGCTGCAGGCCCGGGCGGCGGGGCGCGCGCCCCATACGGACATGAATCCAATCCTTCTGAAGCCGGAAACCGATACCGGTGCGCAGGTGATCGTTCAGGGCAAGCGGGCGGGAACGATGCGGGCCAAGGACTATCGCAAGGACAAATCCAAACTTCTGAACGCTGCGCTCGAAAGCTTTGCCAGGCTTTGCCAAGATGCCGACCTTGTGCTGCTCGAGGGCGCCGGCAGTCCGGCCGAGACCAACCTGCGAGCAGGCGACATCGCCAACATGGGCTTTGCCTGCGCCGCAAATGTGCCCGTCATACTGGTGGGAGACATTCACCGGGGCGGCGTCATAGCGCAGATCGTAGGCACCCATGCAGTGCTGGAGAACGCTGACCTTGCAATGATCCGCGGCTTTGCGGTCAATCGCTTCAAGGGAGACGTCAGCCTGTTTGATGACGGGCGCGACGACATTGCGGCACGCACCGGATGGCCTTGCCTGGGCGTCGTTCCCTGGTTTGAGGACGCCTGGAAACTGCCGGCGGAAGACATGATGGATATCCGCTCGCACGCCGGCGGCACCTGCAAGGTTGCGGTGCCGCAACTGGAGCGCATGGCGAATTTCGATGATTTGGACCCGCTCTCCGCCGAGCCGGGTGTTTCGGTCGAGATCATTCCGGCTGGCCGCCCCCTTCCCGGTGACGCGGATCTGGTGATTCTGCCGGGCAGCAAATCCACGATTGGAGATTTGGCCTTTTTCCGCAAACAGGGTTGGGACATCGACCTGTATGCACACGTTCGGCGGGGCGGCCATGTTCTTGGCCTTTGCGGCGGGTATCAGATGCTGGGCCGGGTGATCGCCGACCCCGATGGAGTGGACGGCAGACCCGGCAGCGTCGATGGGCTGGGTTTGCTGGACGTGGAAACGGTTATGTCCGGGGAAAAGCGGGTCGAACTGCGATCAGCGCAGGCCTTGCCCGGCGGCGAGCCTGTAACCGGCTACGAAATCCACATGGGACGCACCCAAGGTCCGGATACTGCCCGTGCGTGGTTGCAGGTGGAGGGTCGCCCGGAAGGCGCCGCATCGAGAGACGGGCGCGTTTTGGGAAGCTATTTACACGGCATTTTCGCGTCAGACGCCTTCCGCGCGTCGTATCTGCAGCGGTTTGGCGCCAGGTCGGAACTGGCATACGAAGACAGTGTTGAGCAAACGTTGGAGGCGTTGGCCTATCACCTTGAACAGCATATGGACCTTGATGCCCTGCTGTCACTGGCAGCCGAGCCTCGGTTCGGCTGAGCGTCAATCCAAATTCTGAGCGGCCAAAGCGCGGTTGATCTCGCGCCGCACCAGCTTGCGAATGTTGCGGGTGATACGTTCACCCAGCGCGCCCTGCAGTTCCTGACGGACGATGTCTGCGATCAACTCGCGCAATTCGTCTTCATCCATCGTGCCGGTCGCCATCGCCGGCGTTTCCTGATCCAGCTTTACTTCGGCCTCTGAGGCATCCCGGTTGTCGCGGATAAACGTGGCAGGCGTTGTTTCCTCGTCGCTGTCAGCGTCCATCTCAGCTTCGGACGCAGCCGCATCCTTTGATGCCGAAAACCCGGTGTCCGAGGCCCAACTGACCGTGTCGGTGCGCGTGCCGGAATAAGCGTCGTCGCTTTCACCGTCAGGCTCCCACTGATCTTCGGTCCGCGCAATCGCAGCCTCAAGAGCCGCGATCTTGGCGCTCAGGCTTCCGGCCAGATCCCTGCGGCCTTCGCGATCATCCGAAGACTCACCGCCAATGTCATTGATTGCCGGAGTTCCGGGGCGAACGATATCGCAAGACCGCAACCGCATAGGTTGTGACAGGTCGTTGGCCGGGCGCATCGCCTCGACATTCGCAGCATGCTGCGAGGCCGCCTCAGCCGAGATCTTTTGGGCCAGTTTCAAAGGTGCTTTTGGATCCTCGGGCGGTGTGCCAACCCGCAGGGCATCCGTCAAAACCAGGCGTCCCGGCTTGCGGGCCGCAGTCGCTTTGATCAGGTTCGGGACCTTGCGCCCTTCTTCGCTGACCAAACGCTTGATCGACGACAATACGTCTTCGACACCTGCTTTGACACTGCTATCCGTCATTGTTCTCTACCGCTCTGACCTTTTGGACCAGTGTATCCAATCCGGTCGAACCTAACAACAGATAGTGTGGCTGATCACTCGCGCCGCAAAGCTTTGAGAACTCGATCCAGGTCGCGGCTTTGCTTGCTGATCTGTGCTGGCGCCTTTTTGACCAGGTTATAGTAGAGCGTCGGGTCATAAATTTGGACCGCCAGTCCAAGGCGCTCGGCCGTCAACAGACCTTGTGCCTGCAACAACTGATAGGCAGCCAGCGACCGTTCCGTCCGCGAGGCAACTTCGGCCAATTGTGCGTCCAGCAAATCCTGCTGAGCGGTCAGAACGTCCAGCGTGGTCCGAGCCCCCAAGGTGGCCTCTTCGCGAATCCCGTCAAAGGCGACCTGCGACGCGCGTACCCTTTCGACGGATGCCCGCAGGCTGGCAGTGGCCGTTTCAAAGCGCACATAGGCGTCCGTCACACCCTGAGTGATGTCTTTCTGCACATTCAGAAGGTTGGCGCGCGATGCATCCCGCTGAGCCATTGCGCGGCGCACGTTGGCCGCCAATCGACCACCGGCATAGATGGGCTGATTGAAATTCAACGAGATGGACGCATCGTTGGTATAGTCGTCGTTGTCATAGCTTTCGGTGATCCCCGCGTCCGCGTTCAGACTGACATTCGGACCAAGGCCCGCGCGCTGCTGCTGCACGGTCAGATCCAAGGCACGCACCTGATGCTGCGCCGACAGGATTGCCGGGTGGTTTCTTTGTGCCAGGCTGATGGCCTCGGCCAATGAACCGGGCAGCTTCGGCAGACGCGGCTGGCCCGCAGTACGACCAGGCTGTTTGCCTACGGCGTTCACGTATTCCGCTTGAGCGGTGCTCAGGTCGCCTCGTGCATCGGCCAGATCAGCCTGCGAGCTTGCCAACTGCGCTTCGGACAGCGCGACGTCGGTCCGGGTGACCTCACCGACTTCAAAACGGTCCTGCGTGGCCCGCAGTTCCTCGCCCGAGAGATTGACGTTGTTCTGGCGAATTTGAACCGTTTCTTCCTGCAGCAGAACACTCAGATAAGCCGTCGTTGCGCGGAACAGAACCTGTTGCTCAATATCGATCAATGCCTGGCGGGTTGCCAGAACTGTTTCCTGAGCCGACTGTTTCCCGAGAATCGATGCACCGCCGTCATAGACCAGCTGGCTCAGCGTTAACCCCGAGAAGAAGCGCGATGGTTCGACCGTCGACACCACAGTTCCGGCGCGGGTCTTGGCGTAATCCTGGCTGACACGGACGGTCCAGTTGATGATCGGGCGCAGGGCCGACAACGCGATTGCAACGTCTTCGTCGGCTGCGCGCAGCAAGGCGCGGTTCTGTTCCAACAGCCCGCTTGTGTTGTATGCACCGATGAACGCGTCGGTCAGATTGTCCGCCAAAACCGAGCGCCCCGGCATCACGCTCAGCGCGATTCCCGCCGTCAGAGCGACTGCCTTGACCAGCTTCCCTCCAGCCGTTCCAAGCATACCCAAATCCTCTCAAATCAAAATAACGCAAGCCCGCAGGCAGTTTGCGCCTTTGTTTTCAACTAATCAAGGGACCGCGGAAAACCGCTGATCGACTATAGCGAAAATGCACACTCGGCCGAAAACGCCGGCAGTACCGGGGCGTTTGCGTTGAAGCCATGACGCCAAGTCACCCGCCCATCGGACTTTCGACCAATGCGAACGGTGCCCAGATTGCCTTCGACGAACAGGCAGGCGATGCGGCCATGATCTTTCAGTTGATCGAGCAGGGCATCGGGCAGACGTTCCACACCGCCCTGGATGATGATGACATCATAAGGGCCATGCTCGGCAGCCCCCTGCTCCAAAGGTCCGACATGAATGATCGCGTTGTCGATATCCGCCTCCATCAGGCGGGACTGCGCGTCGGCTGCGTTGGCCTCGTCATCCTCGACGCCCACCACAAGCTGCGCCATGTTCGCGGCCACGGCGGTCGAGTATCCGAACGCTGGGGCGATATCCAGAACCACCTCGTCATTCGAAATATTCAATGCATCCAGCATCTTCGCCAGAGTCCTCGGCTCCAGCAGGCAGCGCCCGTTTCCCAGATCGATCAGGTCGCCAGCATAGGCCACTTCGCGACTGGCATCCGGCACGAAATTCTCGCGCTGGACCTTCAGCATTGAATCGATGATCGGGAATTTGGTGACATCAGAGGGCCTGATCTGAGTGTCTACCATCGTGTGGCGTCGGGCTGCGAAATCCGTCATGTGACCGCTCGTATATTTCCCATGGTTGCTCGGCTTTTGCCACATCCGATCCCGCCCGGCAACGGCCAGCCCGGCAAAAATTGCAGGCCGCGACAAAAGTTGCCACTGCGCTGACCGACCATCCAACGCCGTGGTCGGCGGAATTTTCAGCAACCCTCTGGACGTTGTTCGGGAAAGCTGCTAGAACCGCGCCTGCACCACGTCAAGTAATTGAAATTGCTTGAAAAGGCGAGTTGGCGGAGTGGTGACGCAGCGGATTGCAAATCCGTGTACACCGGTTCGATTCCGGTACTCGCCTCCAATAAAATCAATGACTTGCGTCATCCTTACTCTCCTTCACTGCCATTTTTGAAACAACCGTTGAAACTTTCACGTTTCGGTCTTGCTTCGTTCCATTTGATTTCTTGCCTCTTGAGCGCGCTTGGCGAGCTCTCTTTGCCGGATCGGCCCACCGTACTTTTTCAGCATCTCAACGCCTGAATGGCCGGTGACCGCCTTGACCATTTCGTCATCACATCCAGCCAGATACAGCTCGATCGTCGCATTTTTCCTCAGCCCGTGCGTTTTGTAGTAGCTCGCCTTCTCGTGCTTCATCTTCTTTTTGATGGTGCGCATTTCCTCTGCAACGATCCGGTAGCTCACTGGCCGCCCCTTGGTGTCGGTCACGACAGTGCCGTCTGTTCGCGCAATGCCTTCGAGGTGGGTTTTCAGGCGGTCGGTGAGCGGGATCCAAAGAGGCTTGTCGGTTTTGCCCTGCGTGAAATCGAATCCTTCATCGGAGAAGTGGTCCCACTTCATCTTCACGACATCGCCAATGCGCTGGCCTGTGCCAACGCAAAGCTCGTAGACCAGCCGCGCCCGTTTTGAAGCCAGCGCTTCGAACTCTTCCCGAACATCATCTGGCCACGGCTCCCAGCCGTCGCTCTGCTGCTTGAAAAGCGGAATACCCTTCGCCGGATTGCCGTGCTCTTTCTTGATGAAGCCAATCAACCGGGCGTGATTCATCAAGACGACCATGACCTGGACAAGGTAGTTGGCTTGCCGCCAGTGATCCGCATTGGCGCGGTGCAATTCGTAGATGTGATGGGTTTCGATCCTCGCCGGGTCTTTGTCGGCCCAGATCTCACGAATGTGGCTGATGTACCGCCGATAGTCGGATCTCGTCCGGGGCTTCAGCTTCTTGTAGGCGTCGCTCTCGTAGTAGCTAAGGATCAGCGCCTCAAAATTGCGTTTCACCGGCGCAGGCGCTGGCTTTCCCTTTAGCAAGCGATTGTAGTGATCCCAAAATTCCGGCGTGCCCGCTTCCTCGTGCATCATGACGGAGATGCCACGCGACCGCCGGATGAACCGAAGGTACCCCCTGTCGTTGTAAACGTATTTTGGCAGGGTCTTTCGGGTCATTCGCCCATTCTCAACTCACTATTGAGAAAGTCGTCAGCTGCCTCTGGCGCGACCATGTTGGCATCGACGATGACACTGCCATCTGGCTTGATCTCGAACTTCGCGCGTTGCCAACCTGCCTCCCGCGCCTCGCGGATAAAAGCTGAGGCCGCTTGTTTCGCTTTCGTCTGTGCACTTGCTTTCGTCATCTTATCGATACCTCTCTCACCTCGTTAACAACGCGCATTATCACCCTGATCTATAGTGATTTTCCCAAATGCACCAAGTGCAGAACGTCTGTCTTTTGCCGCGCGAATTGCGCGGATCACCTCGGAATTCTGGGAGTTGCCATTGCGATCGGACTCCGCCTTGATCCACTCCTTGAGCTCTTGCGGAAGCCGAAGTTGCATTGGTTTACGATTGGTCATGAAACGCCTCCAGGTTGAAATCACATCCCGTTAGTGGCATTTAGCCACTATTGCGTCAATCTCTTTTTATGGCACAGTGCCACCATGCCAGAACAAAGCTCTCAAAATCAGGATAAATTCATCGTGCGGCTGCCCGACGGCCTGCGCGATCGAATACGCCTCGCGGCTGAGGCCAACCATCGCAGCATGAATGCTGAGGTCGTTGCCCTCCTCGAAGAAAACTATCCGGCCCCTGTACCGGAAAACGTCACCGATCCTGCTGCAAGGCTTCTTTTTTGGCTTGCCAAAAGAATACGACGCAGAACGCCTAAACCGGGCTCAGCGAGAGAGCGCCAAGCGGCGCTGTACGAGAGCATCGCGAGCGACATTACCGCTCGGATGGAGGCGATTCATCAGAGCAATCAGAAAGGCGGCAATGGTTAGCGAATTGAACGTTTAACCTCTAGAATCTGCCGAGAAAAAAATGCCCAAAACACTTTGGCAGCGCACGAAACACGTTGCCTCAACCTATACTTGGACCTTCATAGTTGTGATGGTCCTCAATCAACTGCTATTCTTCGGCTTTTGCCTAAATCCAATTTGTTTGATCGCGGCTATGCCGCATGTTCTTGCTATCACAGTGGCGTTGGGTAGCTGGTTCAACAAAATCAATGGCTGGGGCGGTGGCGACCAAGAAGTGGAGCGATCCCCCCCTTCAACGAGGGTCGTTCCAAAAAGAGTCCCAGCAATTGGGCCCAGTTCAGAGTATTCCGATTGGCGCAGCGCTTGGTCAACATCCATTGAACCGAACAGATGGATCCCCAAAGGTGAAGCTGAGAACATTGTCCGACGCTTTCCACCATTTAAGAACGGGAGCGAAGAAGCTGAACCCACTTCGCAGTATCCGCATTTTCAGAAGGCTCTTGCAAAAGAGTTTGATGCGGCTAACGCCGCTTTTGGGAAAAAACAGAAAGAACGGTTGAGCGATTTTTTTTCGTCAATCGAGCGGAACCCGCTCACCGATGAGCAAATGGATTGCTGCATCTGCATGGACAGCGCGCTCCAAATCGTTGCTGCTGCAGGATCCGGTAAGACATCAACTATCGTTGCACGTGTTGGGTATGCGCTAAAGGAAGGCTTGGTCCCACCTGAGGAGATTTTGATTCTTGCGTTCAACCGATCTGTAAAGGACGAACTGGAAGGTCGCATCAAAGAACGCCTTGGTGATTTTCCCAACGTTCAACGCATTAATGTAAAGACATTCAATGCTTTCGGCCTGGAGGTAATCGGAAAGAGCACCGGACGAAAGCCAAGGTTGGCTGACTGGGTTGAACCAGGCAAAGACATTCAAGCCATCTCAGAAATTGTAGAAGACCTTCGCCAACGCGATCCCCGCTTCCGGCTTGACTGGGATCTGTTCAGAACGGTCTACGGTCGCGGCATCGATGAGTGGGAGTACCTCAAGCAACCGGAAACCGACGTCATAGGTAGAGGCAGCATTCCAACGGCAGACGGGAAACTGGTTAAGAGCCAAGAAGAGCGCATGATCTGCGATTTTCTCTTCTACCACGGCGTGCCATATGAGTACGAACGTGCATACGAACACGACACTGCCACAGCAGAGCACTCCCAATACCATCCTGACTTCTATTACCCCCGTTTGAACCTCTACCACGAGCATTTTGCGCTTGACGCGTATGGCAAGGCACCGGCCCATTTTTCCGGCGACTATGTTTCGGGTGTCCTCTGGAAAAGGGAGCTACACGACGAAAGAGGAACCCAGCTATTCGAAACCACCTCGCATGGCTTGCGAAACGGTAACGACCTAGATCGGCTGAAATTCGAACTGGAGAAACACGGCGAAGTTCTAGAGTTCGACGAAAGCCGCAAATCCACCGGCCAAGAGCCAATTCCAACCAAGCAACTAGCCTCGACGATCCGTGCCTTCCAGCAGCATGTCAAAAGCAATGGACTGAGCCCGAGGGACTTGCACCAGAAGATTGCTGATCATGAGCGTGGCCACCGCGACCGGCTAACGCGCTTCGTTAAACTTTACGAAAGGGTCGCCGAGGAATGGCAGCGGCGTCTTGCTGTCGAAAACTGCATCGATTTCGATGACATGTTGCTCGATGCAATCAAGCACCTGAAAGAAGGGACATATCAAAGCCCCTTCAACATGGTTCTTGCGGACGAGTTTCAGGATGTTTCTCAGGCTAAGTTGCGTTTACTCAAAGCCCTAAAAGAAAGCGCAGGGACTTCCGCAAGCTTGTGCGTTGTTGGCGATGACTGGCAAGGGATCAACCGTTTCGCTGGTGCCGATATTTCTGTCATGACCGGTTTCGACCGAACATTCCTGAACGCTACACAGCTCACACTAAGCAAAACGTTCCGATGCCCTCAGGTTTTGTGCGAAGCATCCAGCGACTTCATCCAGAAGAATCCCATTCAAATAAGAAAGACCGTTGAAACCACCAACACTTATGAAAGAGCCGGACTTCATACATTTGCAGCTGAGACGATGAGTGGCGCTCTTGAGCGCATCGAGAAAGATCTTAGGCAGCTGCATGGTGCCGCCATAAATGGCCAGCTTGACGTGCCCGACGGCAACAAAGTCACCATCATGCTCTTGGGCCGTTATCACAAGGATAAGCCCGCCAGCTTCAACAGCTGGAAGCGCGCCTATGGCGATCAACTTGAGCTCAGTTATTCTACTGCCCATGCCGCAAAAGGCCTCGAGGCTGACTATGTGATGCTTCTCAACGTCACCGAAGGCTTGATGGGATTTCCAAGCCAAATCGTCGACGACCCTGCATTGCAGCTCGCGATGCCAGAGCCCGATGACTTCCCACTGGCTGAGGAGCGCCGCCTTTTCTATGTTGCCCTGACACGCGCCCGCCGACAAACGCGCATCTACACATTGCAGGACAAGCCTTCGAGATTTGTCGTCGAGCTCGCGAAAAACGGGCACACCGAGATCAAAAGCGAAAAGGCTACTTTGAAGGTCTGCCCAAAATGCGGGGCTGGCACACTCAGCCAAAAGACCGGACGATTTGGACCGTTTGAAGCGTGCAGCGCGCATCCAGAATGTGATTATACCAAGCGACTACTTACGGTTGGTAGAGGCAGCGCTTCTGCAGTGAAATCCATTCGACTAAAAGACCCCATAGCTGAAGGGGCGAAATGCCCAACATGCAATCAAGGCAACATGGTTCTCCGAATGGGGCCAGACGACGAACCGTTCCTTGGGTGCTCTTCCTTCCCTCGTTGTCGAACAACAGCACAAGTCACCAAACGGCAAAACGGGAAAGGAAAAAGGGGCACTGGACACTAGTAGGCCACCCATTCATATCCATGATTGCCTTCGTGATCTTCCCATTCCACACCTACTCCGCGCCGCCAATTTGATGACGAACAGCGCCGTGACGGTAGGACCCATTGTGGGGCGGCGGCTGGTGTCGTTCGTTGCCAGCTGAACTCTCCCTGCGTACCGTAGGTCCCGAGGCGCATGTTGTAACTCTCAGAGCAATCATCGTCGCGACCACGTTCGCGATGACTGTAGTGCCGAACATCCCAGACGCGGATCGAGCGCACGAAATCAAATTCCAGGCCACTGATGTCGATATCGGCACCGTCTTCGACCACCTGAGCCAGGATGATTTGGCCGAGCGTCTGACCTGTTTGGTTGCTGGCCTCCCAGATTTTCGGGGCTGTGCTTTGCAGCGGTGCGCGCTCAGAAACACCCATCGGGCAACGCCAGATTTGCAAAGGCGGCTCAATTGGCCAGGGCGTGATCCGGCGGATAAACACGGCGCGGGCATGGGCACATTCTGCTGACGCGGGCCACCCACCAGCCAGGCAAAGCAGAATGGCGCAGTCAACCTGATAGGCCTTAGCCGCCTGCGGGGCCACGGCTGAGAGTACAGCCACAACAGCTCCGCCTGTCCAGTTTCTGAAAAGTCTACTCCTCATATCAATAAATGCCTTATGATTACATTACTGCATTATTGACACATTACCTCCAACCCTGACCATCACACCATATGCGAGCATAGCGTTTATGATGTTCGCGCGCGCTTTGTGGAATATATTCCGTAGAGCGGTTCTTGTGATCTGGCCGATTACAGGCCATGAAATTACGGGAACGAGTAGGGTTAAATGTCCGGAATCTAAGAAGTTCCAGAGGATTGAGCCAAGAACAGCTAGCTTTGGCCGCGAACATCGATCGCAGCTATATCAGCGAGATTGAACTCGCCAAAAATTCAGCATCAATCGATGTTCTGGAGCGGATCGCGGATGCCCTCGAGGTCGATCCTAAGGAATTGTTTAACGAGAGGGGCTAGTTTTGCCCAAACTTGAGAGTGTTCGCACAACGGCCGAAGCGATCGGCCGCATTACGTGTATCAAGACAGGCGAAGAAATCGGTCTTCTGTATCAGTGGGATAACGGCGAGACGCAGGCCGCGCTATACGATGGCGGCCATCCTAAAACACCACACCGCTCAGATCATCCCGCTGAACCGGACCTTGGTGCAAAACGCAGCTAACGGCCGGAAAGAGCCCACTTTGACCGATGCTGCGCCGCACACGAATGTCCGGTCTCCAAGCAACGGCCACAAACGTGACAAAACCAAACCGAGTTTTGCCAAGGGTTTGTGGCACAGGATTTTTCTACGATTTGGATGGGGTATCGCGAAGTGACAGAAACCACCGTTTTCGCCAGTCCAGAATACCCCAAAACAACACTAGGTTGTAATACCCGGTGATGACGAACAAGAGCAGTCGCCGCGCAGAGTGCACTACGTATGGCTGTTGCCCTTCGAGGGAGAGCGGTTCTCAGCCAAGCAAACCTGAAAAAAAGTTTTCTGGCGGTGGCTTGTTAGGTTAGCCTGACGAGGTATCGAGTCACTAGAAAGGTGTCAGACATGCCCCTTGGTCATACTGGGCGCTGCCTGTGCGGAAACGTGGAGTACGACACGGGAAGTGACCCGCTCTGGGTGACAGTGTGTTACTGTAAGTTCTGTCAATCCGCGACCGGCTCAGATCGAATGATCGAGCCGATCTTCGAACGTGAGACGTTCACCTTCACACGCGGCTCTCCCACCATCTATAAGCTTCCGTCGGATGGCAGCGGAAAGGAAATAAAGGTCCACTTCTGCTCTGAATGTGGAACCAAGCTAGCGTTGACTTTCGAGCGCTGGCCGGACCGCCTCGGCATCTATATCGGGACGCTTGACGATCCAGCATCGATCTCGGTGAACCCCGACAACAGCAAGCACATCTTCGTCTCTGAAGCCCGCCCAGGGACCATCCTGCCGCCCGGTTTTAAGGTTTTCGAGCGCCATGCCACGGACAACGATGGCAACCCCATCGAGCCGACCGTTCACAACGCACCCTACACTGTGACAGGCTGATTATTAGCTTGGCAGGATTCATCTCTGACTTCTGGTGTTTCTCGCTATAGTTGTGTGGTGGCTGCGGTCACAAATCACCGTTTTTGACCGCGTCCGTTTTCCAGAAGCAGACATTGGCGCACCCGCAGCGAACGGCAGAAAGTCCCGCACTGCGGACCTTCGCCGCTGCCTTATTGAATGGCAGCTTTCTCTAGGTGAGGACGGGTGTCAATTCCTCACCTCGTCCAGAAACTCGAGAACGCGCGCATAGTCCCCACTGACCACGCGCGCTTGTTCGAAGACCTCTCGCCTCTGCTGATCTAGGCAACGGAAGTATCGTTCGACATCGGTAAAATAGGTCTCCGCATCGCGCCTCAACAAGTCAGCATATGCCCGCACGTCGCTGGCAGTGTTCGGCATCCAAGGCGGCGCAGGCGGCAGGCAAGTGCCCGCAATCGCGGCAGAACCCCAGCTCAGAACGACTATAATCACCCATGTTTGTTTCAAAAGCTCCATATTATCTTGGCTCAGCCACTCCGTTGCAGTAAATTCGTTTCAACGCATGAAAGGCGCAATAACACAAACTGCACCTATTGATTGCAAAGTTATAATATTGTATCGGTTCGGTAGTCCATGAGGGACTGCCGGGCCAATGCACAATTCTGCAAGGCTCGATCCTATGAATTTGATGCAAGACGCCCCCAATGTTGTCAGTGAAGACGGGCTGCGCACGCTGCTTGCCGAGGGTCATTCGGCGGATGTTGTGTGCCGGGTTACGCCCAAACGTACAGGTGCTCAGTGGTCCGGGGTTTGGACCGTGCATTGCGTCTCGCCAGATGGCGAGACGCGTCGCCTGCTCGTCACGGCGCGCAACAACATGGCAGCTCGGGAATTCAAGACAATCAACGGCTTATCCAGCTTCCTCGCCGGGCTTGGCGTTTCGATCGTCTCGATCCCCATGTTCGAAGGTAAGATCGCCTCTCACAAGTTGGACGACGCGGGCTAAGCCACTTGCCGTCCTTGCAGGGATCATCGCTGCACCCGCGTATTCTGAAGGCTTCGTGCTTTCCATGCGGGCCGATGGCCAGCTGGAAACCAAATCCCCCCAATCAGGCTTTGCACAAAGCTATGTCGATGGGATTGGTGCAAACCCACCAGAGCTGATCGTTTTCACAGGGCCTGAACCTGAGGCGTCTTCACCTGCACCCGCCCGGGCAGTTCCCCGCCCCGAAATCCTCGCAGCTCTTGAAAGTACCGCGCATCGATACGGCGGGCATCCTGCACTGCGTCGCGCCGGTCTGTCGGTGACGGAATGGCAGGCGCTCTTCCAAGCCAATATCGAGATCGAAAGCGCCTATCACCCGAATGCACTCAGTTCCGCAGGCGCGATTGGCCTTGGACAGCTGATGCCTGCGACGGCCGCGCAGCTTGGTGTGGATCCGCATGACTGGCAGGCCAACCTCGATGGCTCCGCCCGCTACCTTTTGATGATGCTGGCGCAGTTCGGCACGCCCGAACTCGCGCTCGCCGCCTATAACGCAGGACCAGACGCGGTCGCGCGCTATGGCGGCATCCCTCCCTACCGAGAAACCCAAAATCACGTGCGCCGCGTTATGGCCGTGCGTGACCGACTGACTGGAGCCTCCTGATGCACATTCAATTCCGCACGATCCTGTCGCTGGCTCTGGCCAGTCTAATGATTGCCAATCCCGCCTTGGCGCAGAGCATCGACCTTTCGCCGGTCCAGAACCTTTTGCAGGGCATCGTCGACACGATCACCGGCCCCTTGGGCATTGTCATCGGCACCCTGGCCCTGATTGGCGTGTTCCTCTCCTGGCTCTTTGGCATTCTGGATTTCCGCCAAGCCCTTTGGGTGCTGGTCGCTATCGCAGGCATCGCAGCTGCGCCGACCATCGTGACCGCCATCTGGGGCGCATAAATCCGGCATGGCAACGCAAACCCGCCTCTTCCTCGGTCTGGTCCGGCCGCCAAAGCTCATCGGCTTGCCGATCATGTATGCCATGGTTTGGCTCTTCGGGTTTGTGTTGCTGTTTCTCTGGATCCAGAGCTGGCCGGTGATCATCATTGCCGCTCTCGCCTATCCTGCGTTGTGGAAAGCGGCGGATTGGGATCCTGCCTTTCTTGAGGTGATGGTAACAGTGCTGCAGGAAACGCCCCCGACGCCAAATCGCAAGATCCATTCGGGGGACAGCTATGCTCCATAACCCCTCGGATGATCTTGCGACGCTACCGGACTGGGCGCGGAAAGAGCGCCCGATGGCCAGCATGCTGCCCTATGTCAGTCTTGTGAACGACATGACGATCCGCACGCGCGGCAATGCTCTGTTCCAATGCATCCGCCTCGATGGCGTCAACAGCATGACCTGCGATGACGCGCACCTGGAGAAGATCCGAGCGCTCTTCGCAGCGATCATCGCGCAGATCGGGTCGGACTACAGTTTCTACGTACACAAGGTTTCAAAGGCGATTGAGACCGCGCTGCCGCCGGTGCCCGAAGAAGGGTTTGCGAAAGCGCTGGATAACCGTTGGCAAACAGCCATGGCGCAAGCAGGCCTGCGGGACAAAACGCTCACGCTCACTGTGCTGAAACGTCCGCCCCTCGGCGGGCGGCTGCGCCTGAAACGTTCAGACTCCATCGCACAGATGAAAGACCAGACAGCTAAACAACTGCGCAAGCTCGAGGAAGTCGTCGGTTTTCTGCTTTCGTCTTTTGCAGAGATGAACCCGCGCTTGCTTGGGGCGGAAAGCGGCGAACTGCTGGGTTTCCTCGGGGCGCTCAACATCGGACAGGAACACCCCCTCTTCGCAAAATCCCGCTTTGGCGTCATTGCCGAAGATGTGGCCAACACCCGCGTCACGTTTCAGGGGCGTGGCTTTACGCTCGACGACGGGACGGCGGGAAAGCGGTTTGGCACCAGCTTTGCGATCAAGACCTATCCGGCCAAAACCAACTGCACCATGTTCGATGAGCTGAACCTGCCCGTCGACATGGTCGTCACGCATTCCTTCACACCGATCAACAGCAACATCATGGCAAGCCGGATCAAGCGCCAACAACGCCTGATGAAGGCCAGCGATGACGGCGCGATTTCCCTCGCCGAAGAATTGGTCGACGCGCTGGACGATCTTGAATCCAAGCGCCTCAGCTTCGGCGACCATCACATGACGGTGACGGTTTTCGCCGAGACCGAGGAAAAGCTGGAAGCCATCGCTGCCGAGGTGCGCAACATCGCCGCCAGTGAAGGCGTTAATCTGGTGAACGAGAGCTTTGCGGCCCGCACCCACTATTTCGCGCAGCATCCGGGCAATGGGCAGATGCGCAGCCGCAAGGCCGCAATCACCAATACGAACTTTGCTGACCTCGCTGCGCTGCATCGCGGTCAACTGGGCAAACCCGGACAAGAAGTGCCTTGGGGCGAACCGATTACCCTGTTCCCGACGCCTGAGCGTTCGGGCTTTCTGTTCAACTATCATGAGGCGGGTCAGCCGGACAAAGAGCCAACAGGTGGACATACTTTGATCCTCGGCCGCCCTGGCTCTGGCAAGTCAGTGCTGTCGGCCTTCCTCATGACCCAAGCCCGTCGCTGCGACGCGCGCGTTTTCGTTTTCGACTATCGCGCGGGTATGGAAATGGCCGTGCGGGCCAGTGGCGGGCGCTACAGCGCCATTAAGGCAGGTGAAGCGACCGGCCTCAACCCGCTGCGCACAGAAATCGACGGGCGCGGTCAAGCTTGGCTGTCCGATTGGCTGGCCACCCTTTTGCATCGCGCCGACAAGCCCCTCAGCCCGGTCCAGATCAATCGCATTCAGGAAGTGGTGCGCCAGAACGCCGGGGCGAGCGATGCCGACCTGCGCAACTGGCAAGACCTGGCATCCCTCTTTGTGGCCGGGGCGGATGAAGGGGATCTGTTCGAGCGGATCCAGGAATGGACCGCAGACGGCCGCTACGGTTGGATTTTCGGGCAAAGCTCTGAGGATACTTTTTCGCTCGATGGTGATGTCGTCGGGTTCGACCTTACCGGCATTCTCGACAGTGAAAGCGAGAAAGAACGCATGGCGGTCCTGTCCTATCTGTTTCGGCGGGTGGAGCGTGTAATCGAGGACCGCAAGCCGACGTTGATCATCATCGATGAGGCCTGGAAAGCACTCGACAACCCGTATTTTGCCGACCGGCTGAGCAACTGGCTGGTCACGGCGCGCAAACAGAACGCGGTCGTCGTGATGATGACCCAATACGCAAGCCAGCTCGAGAAAACACGCACCGGCAAGACGATTGTCGAGGCCGTGCCGACGCAACTCTTGCTTCCCAACATCCGCGCCACGGCCAGCGATTACACCATGTTGGACCTTTCTGAGAAAGAGCTCAGTGTTTTGCTCGGCACCGGCAGCAACTCCCGTCTGGCGCTGGTGCGTGATGATCAGGGCTCGGTGGTGATTGACGCCGATCTAAGCGCCCTTGGCCCTTACCTCACGATCCTTGGCGGCATGGAAAAAGGCGAAGCGCTGGTTGGCGCGGATTACCGCCAAGACCCCGATTTTTGGAGACAGATTGATGCGTAGACTTTGCGTGCTGACCCTCACCCTTTTGACCCTGACAGCCTGCGCGGAATACCGGCCGTCTGAAGCGGAATGCTTCAACTCCTTTGCCGAGGTCAGCCGCAGTAACTGCAATTTCGAGCTGCTCGGGCCGGTTGGTGGTCTCGGTGAGTAAGCACCGCCTGCATATCATTGCGGGCTTGGTTTGGTTCGCCACACCAATGGCCTCTGCCCAAGGCGTGCCGACGTTTGATGCAGGCATGTTCCTGCAGCGTGAGCGCGTGTTGCAGCAGGGCGAACAAGATCTGGCACTGCAGCGGGATCGGCTAACGACAGAAGAAGAACTTGAGGAGCTCGAGCAAGAACAACTCCAGGCGTTGGAGGACATCCTCGACGCAGCAACACTTGGCAATGGAAATTCCGGCGCACTGGTCGCAAGCCTGGAAGCTGGTTCATCGCCTGAAAGCGCCGCAGACACGCTTTATGGTCCGGTTGACCCAAACCCTGGTGCGGCACAGATGTTCGGCGATGCCTCGGGATCGATCGAACAGCTGATCATTCGAGCGGCTCAGGAAACGCACCACATGTCTGGCGTGCGCGCGGCGGGCCTGTCGCCCAAGCAATGGCGTTGCCTCCTGCAGGCGCTGATCTGGCAAGAAAGCCGTTTCTCCATCGGCGCGCGCTCCCCTGTCGGCGCATTCGGCCTGACCCAAATCATGCCCGGCACCGCGCAGGATCTCGGGATTTACCCGGCCTACTATGAGAACCCCTACATCCAGGTCACCGGCGGCGCGCGCTATCTGGCGCAGATGCTGGCCATGTTTGATGGCAACGTCATTCACGGTCTGGCGGCTTACAATGCTGGTCCTGGCAATGTTCAGCGCTACGGCGGCGTGCCACCCTTTGCCGAGACCCAGCACTACGTTCAGGTGATCCCTGAGCGCTACAATCTCTACCTTGCCCGTGTCGGCGGCGTTGATGCGCTTGGCACGATTGATCCCGTTTTGCTCGCCAACTCCACCATGAGCCTGACCTCGTTCGGTGCAGGGATCTATGGCGATTACTCCTTGGTCTCGGTGCAAGCGGCCGCGCTGCGCGTGCAGGACATCATTACCCGCATTGGCGAGACAGATGACATTCACGCGGCCATGTCGCTTAACACCTATGCGCGGGCCGAACTCGCCCGCCTGATCACGATCCGCACACGGCTCAAGGCCGCCCATACCCGCCCGCTTAGCGCCGCAGAACTGGCCATGGCGGCCGCTCAGGCGCGCGAACAAGACTTCATGCAATTTGATCTGGAGGCACTTCGATGATCCGCTTTCTTTCTGCCCTAGCCACCTGCGCATTGTTGGCTGTGTCCCCTGCATCTGCCCAAGGCGTTCCGACAGTCGACACACGCAACATCGCGCAGGAAATTCGCCAGCTTCAGCAGATGCTGGAGGATTTCGGGATCCAGACCGACCAGCTCGACACGCTTCTCGAACAACTCGACCTGGTTCAGCAGCAACTCGACACGCTCAACGAGACTTACGCAGCCCTGACCGGCGCGACCGATATCATCGAAATGGCCATGGGTGGTGATCTCGACGGGCTTCTCGATCAGGAATTCGGTGATCTCCTTGGCACCATCCGGCAAATCCAAAGCGGTGACTTCAGCGGCCTGATCGGCAATGCGGCCCCACAGATGGAAGGCCGCATGACGCAAGCCTTGGAGGATGCAGGTTTTGACCAAGACAGCCTGTCCGACATGGCCAGCAGCGGCAATCCGGGGGCTGAGCGCATTGCCAGCCAAGCGGGCACTGGGGCGATGATGTCAGCGGCGGCCGAGAACAGCTATGAAGAGGCCGCGCAATCTCTCGAACGCGTTGAGCAGCTGGTCACATTGATCCCCGATATGGAAACGCTCAAAGAAGCCGTGGACCACAACACCCGCGTCACGGCCGAGCTGGCCATCGCCATGACACGCATGTGGGAGCTCGAAGCCATTCAAACCGTCGGCGCGGGCCAATCAGGCGTGGTCGATGCCGCGACGCTGGCCGAAGAGCGCCGCTACATGGACTTCACCTTGCCAGAGCTTCGCGCGGACTGATGCCATGAACAGCGAGGCAGAAATCATCGAAGAGGAGCTCGTCTACGGCGCACGACGGCGCGAACTTATGTGGCAGAAACTGGGGCTGACAGGCATGGCGTTTGGCATGGCAGGTTGTCTCACCGCTGCTCTTGTCGCTCTGTTCGACGTGGACCCGCCGCCCATGATCGTGCCCTTTGATAGCGAAACCGGCATGGCCCTCCCCAATGCTATGGTTGAAGCGGTCTCACTCACGGAACGCCCCGCTATCATTGAGGCACAGGTCTACCGCTATGTCATCGATCGAGAGACGTACAATCAGCTCGACAATGATGTGCGCGTGCGGCGGGTCCTGGACCAGTCGGACGGCGCGGCCGCTGCAGGACTGCGCGCGCTTTGGACCAGCGGCCATGAGGCCTATCCGCCGGACAGCTATGGCACAGATGCGCGGCTTGAGGTCGAGGTGCTCTCGATCACCCATATCAGCGCCAATCGTGCCCAGGTGCGCCTACGCAAGCGGCTAAATTCACCGCGCGGCACTCAAAACGGGCTCTTCACCGCAACCCTGATGTTTGAGTTTCGGCCCGAGAATAGCCGTTCGATCGACGATGTCTGGCAGAACCCTTTCGGCTTCACCGTCACTGAATACGCGATCCGCTCGGATCGTTTGGAGTAACCCATGCGCCGCTTGTTACTGATCCTCGCTTTCCTTGTACCGCTTGCTGGCACTGCCAATGCGGAAACCCAGCCGCGACAAGGCCCCTATGATACCCGCGTCCGGCTGGCCACCTACCAGGATGGGCAGGTCTACCGGATCCGCACCAGCCTGACCCATGTGACCAGCATTGAGTTCGGCCAGGGTGAGACTATCCGCTCGATCATTGCAGGCGACACCGAAGGGTTCCTTTTGGACGGCGTGCCCGGAGGCCAGGCCTTTGCGATCAAGCCCGTTACACGCGGCGCACATACCAACATCACCGTCTACACCAACCGGCGCAGCTATTATTTCAACGTGACAGAGGCGAGTTCGCCGACCTTCTATGTGATCCGCTTCACCTATCCAGATTCGGCACCACGACAACCGCGTGTGGTTGCCACTGCGCCAGCAAACCATGCCTATGGCGTCAACGCGCGGTCCGAGATCACCCCGCGTGAGATTTGGGACGACGGCACCTTCACCTACTTCCGTTTTGCCGCGAACGCGCCGCTGCCTGCGATCTTTCGTTGGTCCGGCGGTAATGAGCGCAGCGTGAATGCGTTCGCGCGGCCAGACGGCGTGATCCGTGTTTCAGGTGTCAGCGATCGATGGGTTCTCAGGCTTGGGGAGGACGAGATCTGCGTCCAAGAGATGAGCGAGGCAAACCACGATGAGTGAAACAGCTGAGCTTAAGAAGCGCCTCGAAGCGCTTGAAGGTAAACCACAAAACCGAAAATCGCGACCGTCCGTTGTCACTATTGCCCTAGGCATTGGGGCAATCGCCGCTCTGGGCGGCCTCTTGCTGTTGTTCTCTGGCGGTTCTGAACCCGACAGCCTGGAAACCGCCTCCCCGGATGAATTCCAAGCAGCGGGACCGGGCTTTGGTGCGCTCGAGCCCACGCCTGCACCGATCGACACTTCCCCACCACCGGAGCCAGAACCAGACAGCGAAACAGAAGAGCTGCGCGCGCAAATGGACGCCATGCGGCGCGAGCTCGAAGCCATGCGCAACGCACCTGCACCTGAAGCCCCAACTGTCGACCTCGAGGCACTGGATACCTTGGGCGCAGAGATCGATGCCCTGCGCAGCGAGGCAGAAGCAACGCAGGCCGC
Source organism: Ruegeria sp. B32 (assembly GCF_025141855.1). Lineage (NCBI taxonomy): Bacteria > Pseudomonadati > Pseudomonadota > Alphaproteobacteria > Rhodobacterales > Roseobacteraceae > Ruegeria > Ruegeria sp. B32. The sequence goes on from NZ_CP081106.1 coordinate 2,226,155, forward strand.
CTTGCGCGAAGAGTTGGAAGAACGTGCGCGACAAATCCAGCGACTGCAGAACGATCTAGAGCTTGCACGCCTGGAAACCCCTCGCACGCCCGCACCAACCGGCCCCACGGCCGAAGAACTGCGCCTTCAGGAGCTGGAACGGCGGCGACAAGCCGAACTTGAGGAACTCCAAGCCCGCATTGCCAGCCCGATCATCGCCTTTGGTGGCACCGGAGGCGGCAACAGTGAAACCGCCGCGCAGCAACGGCGGCTTGATGGCGACACAGACTTTGTCCGCAATGGCGCTGAACCCGCTGAGGTGACGCAAGCCCAGTTGATCGTGAACCCGTCAAACACGGTCGTTCAAGGCACGATGATCCAGGCGGTGCTCGAGACAGCGATCGACAGCTCGCTCGCCGGTCAGGTCCGCGCGATGGTGTCTGAAGATATCCACGCCTATGACGGCTCGCGGATCCTGATCCCGCGCGGCGCGCGTCTGATCGGGAGGTATCAATCCGGCCTCGACATCGCGCAGCAACGCGTAACCATCGCATGGGACCGGATCATTCTGCCCAGCAACCAGACCGTTGAAATCAGCGCCTTCGGTGGTGATGAACTGGGGCGGTCCGGCACGACCGGCTTCGTCGACAGCCGTTTTGGCACCCGGTTTGGGTCAGCCGCCCTGATATCGCTGATCGGAGCCCTGCCCGCTGTGGCAGCCCAAAACACCGAAGATGAGATCACCTCAGATGTGCTCGAGGGCATTGGCGAAGACCTGCAAGACAGCACGCAAAGCGTGATTGGCGAATACCTTTCCGTCTCACCCGTGATCTATGTCGATCAAGGTGCCCGCGTCACCGTGATGGTCGATCGTGATCTGGAGATTTTCTGATCATGGCGGCCAGTTACCTTCAAAGCTCGATGGACAAGATCCCCGAGGCGCGCGATCCAAAGCTGATCGAGCTTTGCATCAATCCTGACGGCACGCTGTGGGCCGAGTTTCAGGGTGATCACTTTATGCGGTCCGTCAATCGACGGCTCTCGCCGAACGAGATCAAAGACTTGGGCAATCAGATTGCTTCGGCCGCGAACACCACGCTCAGCCGAACGAAACCCATCGTCTCGGTCAGCATCACCTACCGTGACCGCCCGATCCGCGCGCAAGTCATCCAGCCTCCGGCCGTTGATGGCGGTTACGCGATTTCTCTGCGGTTCTTCGCTGACCTTCCATTGGGACAGATCAAGCTGGCCTATCTCTTTGGCAAAGAACGCGGCAACGAGGGTGCAAGACGCAAGCGCAATGCTGAGCTGCGCGATGTCGTGGCCACCGGCGACATCGACGCCGCGATCAAGTTCTGCGTCACCCACAAGCTCAATATGATCGTGTCCGGCGGAACTTCGACCGGCAAGACCGTCACAGCACGCAAAATCCTCTCTTTTGTGCCCACAGACGAACGCATCATCACGATCGAAGAAGCCGCAGAACTGCGACCGACGCAGCCAAATATCGTCACGCTGATGTCTGACCGCGACGAAGCCACGCGCAGCGCCGATGTCCTGCTGACCTCTACCCTGCGGATGCGGCCGGACCGGATTGTTTTAGGCGAAGTACGCGGCAAGGAGGCCATGACATTTCTCGAGGCCATCAACACCGGCCATGGTGGCTCACTGACCACGCTGCACGCTGAAACACCTCAGCTGGCGGTTCAGCGTCTCGCCATCGCCGCCCTGAAAACTGACGTGCCCATGACCTACCAGGACATGAACGACTACATTACTCGCTCGATCGACGTGATCATCCAGGCCGGTCGCCATGAAGGCGCGCGCGGCATTACCGAATTCTACCTGCCGGTCGATCCGGCCCATTTAAAGGAAACAGCCCATGTTTGAATACAAAATTGAACTGATCAATACCGCCAAAACCAAGCCACCGAAAATCGAAGCGCAGCTGACGGCCCTTGGTCAGGATGGCTGGGAGCTGGTCTCGGTCGTGCCGGATTTTGACGGCGAACACATCCTGAAGGCCTTCCTGAAACGTCGCACCGGCGCGAGCGCCTAAACAGACCGAGGAAGATCCGATGGGCGTCGTCACCTGGATGGTAGAGACAACCGACAACTTTCTGGAAGACGCGGCCCAGACCACGTTTGGCAACGTCGCCGGGCAGCTTGGCGGCGTCATTGCTGTGGCCTCGACGCTCGCGGTGATCGGCGTCTTCCTCAACATGGTGTTTCAGTACAAATCCATGGATGGGCGGACCGCCTTCTGGTTCGCCCTCAAGCTCATGCTGATCTCCCTCTTTGCGATGAACTGGGTCCAATTCAACGCAGTAGCCAGCGCCCTCATCAGCGGGCTCGACCAGCTCGCGGGCGGCATGGTGGCCGGGCTTGGCGGCGGCGGTGCAGGCGCATCCTACTTTGCCGAGGCCTTCGACGATCTCATCGAAGAATTTGGCGACTATCTGAACGCGGCCGGTGACAACATGCATTGGATGGCCGGAGCCATGATCGGCGCGATCGGCGCTTTCCTCCTCGGCGTCATCGGCGCGCTTTGCGGCCTTGTCCTGATCTTCGCGAAAATCATGCTGGCCTTCATGATCGGCATCGCTCCCATCATGATCGCGCTTTCGCTGTTCGACGTCAGCAAAGACTATTTCCACCGCTGGCTGTCCAGCACGGTGTCCTACGCGCTCTACCCCCTCGTAATCGCAGGCGTGTTTTCCACCGTCGTCGGCATGTCCCGCTCGCTCATGACTGAACTCGGAGATCCCTCCGGCGCAAGCAACATCGGCGCGCTGGTGCCCTTCTTCATGATGATGTTCCTCGCTGGCGGCATGATCATCGCCACCCCCCTGATCGTCCGTTCAATCTCGGGCAATTTCATGATGGCCGGACCGCCAAGCATTCCGGGGCCCGGCGGCTTCGCCAAGGGATTGGTCGGCACCAAGGGGTCCCGGGCGCGAGCACGGTTTGGGACAAGGTCAAATGCTGAAATCGCTGGGGCTGGGATACGTCAGGCAGGTGGTGCGACCGTTTCGATGGTTCAGAGGGTGGCAGATCGAGCGAAGCGTCTAGAATAGGTTTCCGCACTTACCCTGCAATCACAAGATCGAACTTGTAGCCATGCAGACTTCAAAGCGACTGTGGGATAAAACATAGTTATCATGCAACGTTAGCGAAATTATTGCTGCGTCGCGGAACTATCCTTCTCACGATAACAAGCGGTGCGCTGTCCATCCATTTCAAGATACCGAAGCTCTAAGATGGGTGCGTTATGCACAACCTGTCGCCAACTGAGGCATCCATACTTGGCGGGCAGTTGATCGGGGTAACGCTTGGCAACCCATTTGCCAGCTGCAGCCACAGGTACCCACCCACCGACAGCTAACGCACCGAATGCTTCTCGCAACGCGCTCACAATGCCCGAGGCCTCCCAATTTACTTTTCCGTCGGGGGCAATTCCATTGACAAATAGCTCTTCGAATTCCTTCGACTGCAAGAATTCTGACATCGTATGCCGTATTTTGTCCATGTCTTCGGCCCATTCACGAAGTTGTCCGAAGTGATGGTCGATACGATCGTATGCCATGATCAATGCATCTTGCGCGGCACGACATCCATCCGGGCTCCAGAGGTCGTGCTGGTCGAGAAAGTGATGAACCAAATTGTTCCTTAGAACTACCATTTCTCTCAGATCACTCTCAACGCGGACGAACTCTGCATCCGGCAAGCCAAGTGACATCTGCATGGCGAACCAATTGACGTTCTCTGGAGAACTGGTTGTCGTCATTTCGGGAGGGTCGATCTCATCGGCAACAATATACGATCCAAGAAGATCACCAACCAAGGTGCCGAGCGTCTTGCGGGCCGCTTCGTCAATCTGCGTTGCCTTTGCCCGCTCCAAGTCATGAAACGGTCCTGAGACCTTTTGATGCGCCACCATGGCTTTAATCAGCCGCTCATACTGTTGTAGCCGTAACATGCACCGACCCAGCAACCGCTGCACTTCATGCTGAAGTGTTTGCAGGTCTTCGTCGTCTAACATCTTCATAGTTCAATCCGATCTCTGCCCCGCTAATATCAACCATATTTCAAACTTATACGCGATGCCTTAGCATCCTATCTCCCACCCGAAATCATTCCCAAGCCCAATTCTACCGGCCCCTACGGACATTGAGTCCGAGCTTGATGCTGCGTTGCCAAGCAGCCAAACTCGCCTTTCAACCTTGATGCCGTGATCTCAACACACCATTTCGATTTCAGGGTGGAAGATGTCCCGCGTGATATGCTGAAAGATTATAGAAGGAGCCCGATCGTGGAAGGACTGGCAATTTTCAACACGGAAGTTGAGTGTATTTATCGTGGGGAAAGCTACTGCGTTCGCGATAATGGTTCGGTCCTTCGCCGTGCACGGCAAGATCAGAGGAAGCGACCGCTTGATGAGACTTGGACGTTTGGAAATCCAAGCAAAAGCGATGGCTATATGACCATCTCGGATCATAAACTTCATCGGATTGTTGCGACGGCATTTCATGGAGAACAACCGAGTAAGAGTCATGTGGTAGATCACATCGATACAAACCGCCGAAACAACCGTCCTGAAAACCTACGATGGGTCACGCGCCTGGAGAATATTCTCCTCAACCCGATCACTGCGAAGCGGATCCAGAATTTGTATGGCAGCATCGAGGAATTTCTCGCTGACCCGCGAAATCCGAAGAATGGGACACTCACCGCAGATTTCGAGTGGATGAGGAATGTCTCGCGATCAGAAGCCGAATACAGTCGGCAGCGAATGCTTAGCTGGGCAGCGTCCGAAAAAGCCTCAACAGGAGGCCGGCTTGGGGACTGGGTTTTTGGCCGGGGCCAAGCGACGGTTGAAGAACCAGTTGAAGAACTGGTCGCATCCAAGACGGTTGGAGCCCTTCAACGCAACTGGCGCGTGCCAGCTGAATTTCCTCTTTGTCCCGGCACTGCAGCCGAACAGCCACTCAAAGAATACCTATCCCGCTTGGTGAAGGGGGCGGTTGCAGTAATTTCCCCTTGGGGAGAAACAAAGGTCGGAGACGTGGCGATGATTGGCGGAGATAATGCCATCTACTTGCTCGGCGAACACGGCGAGGACGCCATCAAACCATGGTCAATCTCAAAAATCACCTTTGAAAAAGGAATGTTTGTTCATGAGAGCCAGGGCACGTTTTTTATGCGCGACGGAGCGGAAAAGGCCCTGACTGAAGCTCAAGGCTTGCCTTGGGAACGTGGCGAAACATTCGATGACTACTGCTAGTTGGCCTCACGCAGTGAGCCCTTAGCGGCCATTTGATAGTCGCCCTATTGCTGCGCCGCAGCGTCGGAAGGTGCTGGACACGACGTTAGTCCTTCCCCACTCCAGTATCGCGCCTGAACAACGTCGCTACAAGGTTGTTGCAACGGGGTTTCATGCAACGGTAGAGCTATGGCCGACAATGGAACAATTCGAGTGGATCGACTTTTGAATACCAAAACATCTCAAGTCGCATTGGATCGCCGAGTAAGCGTTGTTGAGGGTATCAGCAAAGACGCCCACTTGATTCGTTCTGTTCGCGACCTTCGACGCTTCAAACGCGTGGTCTTGATCGGCGAACCTGGTATGGGAAAATCTGCTGTCTTGAGACAAGAAGCTCAAGACACGCATTCTCAAAAGATCAACGTTAGAACTCTGGTAAATTCGCCGACTGAAAACTGTTTCTCTGAGAGAGCTTATCTTGATGCTCTTGACGAATATCGCTCTGACGGTTCCGCCGCAGATAAAGCCAATTTTCTTGCGATATCGCTGCAAAAAAAATGCCCAAACGGTTGGCTTTTATCCTGCCGATCACAGGATTGGCGTAAGGACGCAGATTTAAACGCAATCAATGAGCAGTATGGGCATACTGATGACATCGTCGTTGCAAGGTTGCTACCCCTTGAGAGGGAAGAGGCGATTACGATACTCGCATCCACTGGGATAGAAAGCCCTGAACAATTCTACGACGAAGGATTAAAGAAGGGTGCCGGTGCGTTCCTTGAAAACCCACTTAGCCTTATTCTACTGGAAAAGGTAGTGTCCGCAAAGGGCGATTGGCCCGAAACTAGGTATGATGTCTTCGAAGCTGCAACCAGCCAATTGTGCCACGAAAACAATGAAGAACGTCGGTTTCAACCTGCAAAACCTGCTTCTGAAATACTGAGCACAGCAGAAGAGCTTAGCGCTCTGCTACTTGTTACGGGCGCCCGTGCATTTTGGTCGTCAAATGCCATGCTTCCAAGCACCATCGATGCAACTGAACTCCAACGAACCGATGAGATAGGTTTAGAAAAGGCTCTTGTCGACGAGACGCTCGACACGCCTTTGTTTACCGGAGAGGGTGAAGAGTTTGAGCCCATCCACCGAAGTGTAGCCGAGTTTCTTGCAGCACGATTTCTGGCGAAGAGGGCCGTAGGTACTTCGCACATTTCGCGTGTTCCTTTATCTCGCGTACTGGCTCTTATCTGCTCCACAGATCAAAAATCCCCCACCGAACTGCGGGGGATATATGCTTGGCTGGCTGCTCATTTGGAAAAGCTGGGCAAGCAAGATCTCGCCGCAGTTCTATGTGCCAAGGACCCTTTGACGGTCGTGGCCTATGGGGACGCCGGTGCCTTTTCTGCCAAAACACGTAAACAGTTACTCCTCTCACTCGATAGGGATGATCCGTTCTTTCGTTCGCATAGTGAGGGCGATACCGCGCTAAATACCCTGGCAGGCGAAGACTTGGCACCCACCCTGAAGGCTATATTGAACGGCAATGCCGGACCAGGTCACTCACTTGCTACTGTTTACGATATCCTCACGACAGGCAAACCTGTGGAAAGCTTGCGGCCGCTATTGCGAAGCATAGCATTGGACCCCAAGCGCGCCGAGTGGCAGCGCTGGAGAGCTTTTGACGCATGGATGAACGGAGAAGCGCGGCCCCAGGCAGCAATGCGATCCCTGTTTGACGACTTAGACACAGAGCCTCCCTCAAACGGACGAGAAAATCTACGCGCTTACATCGCAGCACGCTTTGACGCGGGGGATCTAGGTTTTTCAGACGTAATTTCCATATTCACTGACTACGAAATATCGGAAGAAGACAACACAATTGGACGTCTTTCGCGCCTGGTGCGCCGCTTGGAGGCTGATCCAATTGTGGAATTCTTCGACGTGCCCGTCGAAAGTTGGAGACCCAAATCCGATAAACGTAGAAAAAGCTATGGGATCTCTCATGATCTGGACCGGATCTTATCAGCAACGATCCGATCTCAGGAGCTACTGACTGCGAATACTCTTTGGAAGTGGCTGAAGAATGCTGGCCATAATCGTTGGAACAATGATTCAAGGGAGACGAAGAAAGCGGTCGCCGAATGGCTGGACAAGGCCCCTGACAATGAAACTATGCTATTCAAAGAAGTCTTGAACTCGGTAACTCCGGACGACGGGCCATGGATGCCATATTTCAACTTCACGGAAGCGACCGGTCGGGCTCCATCTGAAAAGTGCATTCGAGGGCTGATTTCTCCTTGGGTCAAACCGAAAGAAAAGCAGAGTTCAATGGCAAGTCTACGGGCGTTGGCCCGAGGCTTCTACTCGAAGCTATTTGGTAGTGATTTCATTGCGTTGGTGGATGCGAAACCCATCGAAGATGCCGATAAGAGACTGCTCGCAGCCGTTGCAGATGTTTGCAGAAGATTGGATGGTCCAGCGCCCGTCTACTGGGACGCCTATTACGTAATCAAAAAGAATCTTGGTGAGGGAGTAATTCTTTCCAGTTTGGTGAGCTGCAAAATTCCTGAACACATGGGTAGGCAAGCGGCAAACAAAGCTGAGCGAGCGTTGGAGGCCGAGAGTGATCGAGCAAAGAGAATCGAAAACTGGGACAAGGGCCACTCGCTTCTAAGGTCCGGAGAAGGTAACCTCGACCATGCAGCGATGGTCTATTTCGGTTTTGTGGATAGCTTGAAGCGCGAGTGGTCGACAGACAACCTCCAAAACCATTTCACAGCTGAAATTTCCGACTCGATCATAGCCGGTTTCATGCGTCGAGCTGAAATAGGGCTCGGTATCTCTGTGTCCGAGCTTGGGCGCTTACGGGCGAAACAAAGCCGTAACTGCATGGAAACCGCCGTCGTAGCAGCGGTAAGCATTCACATGAAGGAAGAGAACGTTCAGGCGCTGGATAAGTTACCCCTTGAAGCCGCCTTATTGGTCCTCCTGAATAGGTTCTTTTGCGAAGACGAAGAGCATCGGAGCCAGTTGAAAGGCTGGGCACTTCGCAAGCTGGATCATGAGGGCGAGCTTGCAAGCGACTTGCTGGTCAGTTTTTGGCTGGGAGAGCTGGACGCCCGTATCGCGCTAAAACAAGGTGACGATACAATCGACATCGATTTGGTTCATGACTTCTCCTGCGGCAAAACACGATCAAAAACTGCGTCCCTGGCGTTGTCTAAGTTGTTTGACAAGAGCCATGATTTCCCTCCCAAAGTTCTGAGATCATTGGTCAAAGCAACTGTACATCAGTGGCCTGCCGAGGAAATTCTGAAAGTCTGTAAAGCGAAAATGTCAGATAACGCCGTCTCAAAGGAAAATAAGCAAGTCTGGTCAATGGTTGCATTTGCAATCTCCCCTTGCGAGTGGAGAAAACAATTTCTGAGTACCTTCGCAAAGGCCGGCAAGGCTCTGGCAGAGCTTTCAAACGTCAATGAAACCGTCACTAAGTCGTTCCCACTCGCTGGAACACATGACAGACTCTCTTATCACGGAGCCGTGGTTGAAATTCTTGGACCAGAATTCTCGCCTGCTGGCGACATGTTCGGCCCTAGAGATACCATTCAGCACTCAATCAACAGCTTGGCTGAAATCGCCGATCGAGAAGCAAGAAAAACGCTCACTCAGCTGCGTGATTTGCCTGTTCTGAAAGCCTGGGAAAGTGAACTCCGCCACGCGATTTCCAACAACTTGAAGCAAATAAGGGATGACACTTTCAATCATCCATCAACAAAGCAGGTCCAAGAGACATTGGCCGGAGGTCCCCCTATCAACGCATCAGACCTCCGCGCCGTCATGGTTGAGGTCCTCAGGGGCTATCAGGAAGAGATTAGCCGAGGAGATCTTCCTGCTTGGAGTGGCTATTGGAATACCGACAAAAACGGGAAGGCTGTAAATCCAAAAATCGAAAATGTCTGCCGAGACCAGGCCTTGACCGTCATTCGGCCAAAGTTGGAAAGCTTTTCCGTTGATTTGGCTTTGTCAGAAGCGCAGCGAGCTGGTGGGCGAAGGGCAGACATTCTCCTTGCAACCGGGGCTGGAAGAAACCTGCCAATAGAAGCAAAGCGCCATTACAACACTGAATTGTGGACGGCAGTTACGGAGCAACTTCAAGACTATGCCGATGATCCAGGTGCGGACGGCTTCGGTATCTATCTGGTTTTTTGGTTTGGATTGAGCGCCGGAGCGCTACCAAAGGCACCAGCAGGAATCGCTAAACCTTCCAACGCAAAAGATTTGGAACGAACCTTGAAGGAAATGCTGTCGCAGGAACAACGGGAGCGATTTGACGTCATCGTTCTTGACGTCGAACCAACTAAGAATTCTTAGCCTAGAAGTGAATTTGCACCTGCAGCGAAAGTCTGGAATCGGCCCGTTATCTCCGAGCAGCCTCTTCCATGAACCGTTCCACCCTTTCAGTGCCGGCCTGATAATCACCCAAACTGGCCTGTTCATCTGACTGAGCATTTTGACTACCGGACGCCAATTCTTCAATCTCATCGCGCCGTTTCTCACCACCTCCAGAGCCGTCACCTGAAACCGCTTTCGGCATCTCAAGCGCTCCAATCTTAGCCTCCAGCGCCTTGATCTGCCCTTGCAGCCCGCGCATCTGGTCACCAGCTGACGGATATGGCAGATCGCCGGTTTGCTTGTCGAAGATCTGCTTAAAGAACCGATCCTCATAGTATTTGATCCGCTTGGCGCGCACGGGCATTTGCGCGTCGACCACCAGAACGATGTCATCAAGATCCATGCGACGGGCCTCATCCTCAGGTAACAAAGGCGTCTCTTCCGTCCGTTCAGACATACTGCGCCCCGCGAATGGGTTGCGGCCGACCGACCGTGAGCGGGTCACAACGCGCTTGGTAGTTTTGCCAACGGCTTTGCTGAGCTCTTCGATGGTCTTTTCATCTGAGGGGGTCAGATAGAGCTTGATGCCCGCGTTGCCCTGCAAGGCACGCCGGGCATTTTCGCCGTAGATTTCGTCCAGCGCCGGGATTGTCTGTGTGACGATCGCGAGGTTCGCACGGTAGGATCGCAGTGTTTCAATACTGTCCAAAACGATGGGCATTTTGCCCAAGCGGTTGAACTCATCGAGCATGATCATCACAGGCCAAGGCTCGTCCTTGCCGGGTTCATGGTCCTGCAACGATGCCAGCAAATCTGCGAAGAAAAGGCGGATCAGTGGCGCGAGGGGTTTCACCATCAGCGGTTCGACCACAAGATAGACCGAAAACGGCGTCTTTCGGATATCGCGGAAATCGAAGTCAGAGGTCGCAGTTGCGCGATCGATGGCAGGGTTCGACCATTGTTTGAGGCCAGATGTCATCAAGAGCGACAGGTAGGACGTCAGCGTGTCGTTGTTGGTCGAGGCCATGCGCATGAAGATTAGCTTGGCGGCCGGATTGACGACTTCGTCGGCTCGGCGGCGATACTCTTTCTGTTTGTCACCGCCTGACGCTGTGATGCGGTAGATCTCGCCCAAGGTTGGCCGCTTTCGCTCGAATGCCAAAAGCCCTGCCGCCACAAATAAGTCGATGCCACCGTCGAGCAGCCCTTGGACGCGGTCGTTATCTGCTTGCAGAAACAGGGAGGCCAGGAGTTGCAGCTCCATCTGCTGGCGGTCGACGTTTTCCAGCGCCGATATCCGCAGCAGAGGGTTGTACCGGTGCGAGCGGGCATCCTTCCAGTCAGTGGGGGCGAACCTGAACACCTTGTCACCCTGCGCAGCCCGGTGGCGTGCCGTCGCCTCAAAATTCTCGCCTTTTACGTCGAGCACCACCGCACTGCCCTGATAGGTCAGAAGGTTCGGGATGACGAAACCCGTCGTCTTCCCGCGACCGGTCGGGGCCACGATCAAGGCATGGGGGAAGACCTTGGACATGACAAAGGGCTTTCGACTCTTGGGCTTGCCCATTTTGCCGAGGACAAAGCCGTGACCGGGCTTTCCGAAAAAGCCGTTCCGCTTCATCTCGGACATCTGCTGCCAGTGGGTTTCCCCAAATTTGGTCAGTGCATCGTTCATCAACACCGCACTGAGCAAAACACCGGCACCAGTGCTGATCCCCACGATCAAATGAACAATATGCATATCGGCCGGATGGGTCATTCGAAGAACCCCATAGCTGCGTGCCAGCATCAAGAAATCGATCTCCGCTCCAACCCCGAACCAGCGGAACGTCAGAAAGGCCGACGCCAGAACATACCCCAGCACCGCGCCCAGAAGAGCAAAGCTCATGACGCCGAGTGCGATCCGCGCCTTACCCATGCGTCACGCCCTTTTCGCCATCGCTATCGACATGCCGCTCGCGTCGGGCGTCTATTTCTTCATTGGCGATCTCGTCGAGGACGTGCTCCATCGCCACGCTGCTCGCCAGAGCGGCATCACTCTGCAGATAGGCTTTGGCCGCATAGAGCCGGTCCAGGCGGTCTTCTATATGTTCCTCCAGCGTGGTCTCATCGCCGATCGCCAAGTCAGGGGTGCTTTCTTCGCCGACTAGTTCTTCCAGCTCGGCTCGCAAGGTCTCGCGCTCCAAATCGCTGATGAAAGGATCTGCGGTCGGGTCTTCCCTCATTCGGCTCAGGATTTCAGCAGTGGTCGGCGGCAGCCGGTCGATGATGGCTTCCTGCCGGTCAATCTCCACCGTCCCACTATCTTTAAGAACCTCGGCATCTGCCAACACACGGCCCAGATCACTGTGCACCTGGTCAAGGCGATCGATTGCTTTCTCAAGCTCATCGGCGCGAGACAGGTCATAGCCTTCCTTCTCGGCAATCGCTTTCAAATCCTGACCAAGCCATTGCCGCTCCAGCGCGGCATTGCCCGCGCCGATTTCAACACGACGTGCCACCTCTTGCGCGTCAATGCCGGTGCCCTTCAAAGCGTGCTGAAGACGTTCTGCCAGAGCTGGATCCTGCAAAGCGCCTTGGGCCTCGGCCCGTATATTCGCGGCCGAATAGATCCCACTCTTGGACGCATCTTCGAGCAAGGTGTGGGACTGCGCTCCCATTGGGCTCAGATGTGACAGTGAACGATAGATGTCGTTCAGCTCATGCTCGAGCGCCGCGCGCCGCTCTACCGGGGCATCCGCCACAATGCGTTCAGCTTGGTTGATCTTGTCGTGAAAGGCATCCACGACCTCATCAAACGAATGCTGTTCTTCGACCATACCATATACCTTTCCATCTGCGTCAATCGGTTTGCCCTGCGCCAAGAGCGTCGCGGCCTTGCCCAAGGCTGCTGCAATGTCATGCTGGTTCTCACGCGAGGCTTCGGCCGCCAATCCGCGATAAAACCGCGCGTTCTGCGCCACCTCAGCCAAGGCACGATCAAGCTCTGGCCCCACGCGCTCACGCGCGGCCAACCTCTGGCCCGTGGCTTCCGCGCGACGCTGTTCTATAACGCTTGGACTTTTCGTCGTGACCCCACGATCAAGCTTTCGGGTCGCCTCAAGGCGCAGCCCATGGCGGTCCGACACCTCCACCATCGCTTCGCGAAAACTGTCGTAGTTGAAATGGTGCCCTTCTTTCAGAAAGAAGAATTCACCGTCCTTGCTGCGCCGGTTCAGAACGATATGGGCGTGCGGGTGATCCCGGTCCTCATGCACGGCGGCGATGTAGTCAAAATGGCTGCCTTCACCCTGAAAGAACCGCTCGCAGATCTCGCGCGTGATCTCGGCAACATCCTCACCGCGCGTGCCAATTGGGAAAGCCATCAAGAGATGCGAGGTATGTCCCAGCTTGGGATGAAACCCCTCATTCCACTGCGCTGAAAACCGGCGTGTGACCTGCTCGATCTCTTTGGCTGACAGCACTCTTTGGCCGTCATAGGTGCCACGGCTGTCGATGATGAAGCTCGACTTGGTGGTCAGGTATTCCAGCTGGTTGCGCAGCTGAGTCTTGTTGTGCGTGCCGCCGTCGCGAATGGCTTTGAAGATCGCGGGGGAATGCCCCATGGCGGCGCGGGCCATCTGCTTGGCACGGGCGCGCGGCACGCTGCCGCGAATGCGGCTCCAGTCGCGATCGAAGAAGGCCTCCTGCGCGGCGGCAACGGCGCTATTGCGGGCCATCGGCAAAGCCTCCCAGAACTCGGGCAACCTCGCCGGACAGCACGCTGCGTCGGCGCTGCGCCATGTCTTGGACTTGGTCAGCGATATCGAAGATCAGCCCGGCCAGAGCGCGCACCTGGCCATGGGCAGAATTGCCGTAAGGCGGCGTCTTGCCCTGGCGCTTTGCTTCATTCAGGCGCTGTGCAATCTGGTTGATGTTGTTGCCGGTGCGATTGAGCGAGGCCGATAACCCCTGCATCTGATTGGCCAGCTCATCGTCGGGAACAAAAAGATCGTTTGAGGCATGGATCAGTCGCCGCAGCCCCTCGGCGCGGCTGGTTATATCATGCCGCGTCAGTACCGCATCGAAGCCCGCCAACTCCTTTGGCGTGAGCCGGACATTCACCAGTTCGGAGCGCACGCGCGCATCAAGCTTGCGGCTTTGATCGGCTTTCAACGTGTAGAAGATGCTGCGGGTCGTGACGCCGAATTCGCGGGCCAGATCCTCGATCGGCACCCCCTCGGCACGCTTGCGCACGATGGCAAAACGCTGGTTTTGCGTCAGTCGCTTGTGCCGTGGTGCGCGCGGTAGGCCCATGTGAAGTAATCACCCCTATTTCTTGCCAACATCATACAGGCAGCTCTGTTATGGCATTTCGCCATAATTGATTCAATACTATAATATTGCATCAACTGCCTGTATTCCGTTTGGAGCAGCCCTACGCTGCGACCGCCGGGCAAAGCCTGGCCACATGCGCTAGGCATGGCACCACTAATCGTGGTTCCACGCCTCAGCATCGCCAAGCAATTGCAGCGCTATTGTGCGGGCCGCGCTTTCAGCGCTGGCATAGGTTTGATGATCGGGCAGCTCTTGCAGATCAAAGGGCTGTTGCGGGTCGTCCGGGGTCTCAACTCGGACATAGATTGCCCAGCCATCAATCAGTTCTGGATCATCACAATACTCCTGCCCGCCATCAGGCAGATTGCAGAACCCGTGAAGATGCACGCTGGCGCGGCCCTCTCGGGCCGCCTGCCTGATGTCAGAATATTCCATGCCAAACCTCTGCACTTTCCCCGATGAAAAATTCGTCAGGCTCGCCGTTCAGGCGGGTGCCATCCCGACTGGTCAAGCCGATAGCCGACCCGTTCCGCGTGAAGGTGATGAGATACTGCCCGAGGCGATCACGCGTCACCACATACCCGCTGTTGACCCAATGAACGCGGTTGCCCGCGTCCATTGCTGCTTTGATGTCTTCCAAGGTCATCGCAACGCCTCCTCAAGAATTGCGAGAGCCCCAAGACAATCGTCGATATATGGCTGTTCCTCGCCGTCCAGATCGTTCAGCTCCAGCCGGTTCAACACCGCGTAAAGCGTGGCGCGGGCCTCACGGGCGGCGCTTCGCAAACTCACGGTATCTTCCAGACGCGCCGTCGCAAAATCATCGCTGTGATGGTCAGGGGTCATCGGATTTCTCCCGCCTTGTGCTTCCAACGCGGGGCGACGTCTTTGAACGGCACCGTGAAGGGCGGCAGCGCGTCAAAGCCGTTCGAGCTCTTGGCAACCTTCACCTTGGCGCAGTCATCCTCGACGCTGAGGATCTCGACGCAGAACACACCGCCCAAACCTGACGGAACAACGATCTCTTTCAGCTCGTGTCGATGCTTCCTGCAATAGACGCAGGTGCTATAGAGTCCGTCGATGATATGACCGCCGGTCGTGCGATCACAGTCGCAGGTCCAGAATTTCGGGGGCTGATATTTGTGAGCCATTTGTGGCCTCCTTTTGGGTGCTGCGGTTGGGGCTTGGCTCCCCTTCCGCCAATGGGCTGCACACCGGCCAATCTGATCTGACCGAATACGCATGTATTCGGCGGAACAGAGTGGGTGGGGGCACAGCCCGACCCACGCCCCTGACGCGGCCAGTCAATGGGTCAAAGCCAGCAACTGGTGCGGCCCGCAGCGCGCCTTCGCGCGAGGACACGGGTTGCAGGCTTTGACGACGCGCCCGCGCGGCGCTTGCCCATTGACGGGACGTGACAGGGATGTTGGGCGGACCAATCAAATTGAAAGAAGCCTGAAGGAGGTGAGCGGGCTGAAAGCCAGTCGATCCTCCGCACAGTCCGTTTCTCAGAGCGGCCCGTGCGCAGCAGCACGGGCCACAATTTATCATCCCGATCAAAAATGCCTGCGCCCCGCCACGTGAAGCGGGCCGCAGGTGCTCAAAGCTCAACACCTGCTTTCAAGTTGCCGTCCGGATCCAGCCATGAACGGGCCTCGGCGCAATCTAGGCAAATGCACGAACAACTGCCTTTCACGATGACCGGCGCGAGAAAGATCACTGGGTTTGACGCGCCGCATTTGCGGCACGTCATTGGGGGTAAGATTGCGGGGCCGCTCATGCTGCGGCCGCTTTCGACTGACCTGCGGCTGCTAAGACAAAATCGGCTGCCTTCTGTGCCTCGGACGCCGCGCGAAAAATCGCCCGCTTGTCCTCTTTGAGAGCTTCCAACCACCCTTCAACATAGGCGGCGCTTTGGTCGAATTCCGGCGCGACGCCAATCTGAGCACCAAGGAAACAAGCACCAATTTCCGCCACCAGCTCCTCAAAGGCATAGGCTTCGCGGTTCGCAAATTTCTTGATCCGCTCCAGCCGCTTTTCGCTACCGGTCCAATGGATTGATTCATGGGCAAGGGTCGCAAAATACCCTTTCGCACTATGAAAGGTCGCTACGGGCGGCATATGGATGTGATCCTTGGCCGGGCTGTAATAGGCTCGCGGCTCATCGGTGGTCACGATCTCCGCACCCGTGCGAGCAAAAAACGCCTCAAGCTCGGGATCAGCCTCAGTGCCAAGATCGCGCGGGGCCTCGGGCCGGATGTAGTAATCCTCCGGCAAACCTTCGATCTGATCGGCATTGAAGACGCGGTATGCGCGCGCATAGGGCAATTCTTCTTCAATACCCAGCTCATTTTCTCGGGTGAACGTCCCGTATTTGACCACGGTCGACGACGTTTCACCTTTGCGGACCTGCCCACCCAGCTCTTGCGCCTGTTTGTAGGTCATCCAGCGGCTCGAAACATAGCCATGCTTAGCCGCCATGACCCAGAGCATCAGGATATTAATCCCGCGATACTCCTCGCCGTTGTGTCGGGTCGGCAGGGCAACGCCGGTCGCGCTCCCTGTCCACGGCTTGCGCCATGGCGGCGTGCCTGCCTCGATCTCTGCAATAATGGTGTCGGTGACGTGGGCATAAACATCAAACTTCGGTGCCATTTGTGGCCTCCTCGATCAAAGTGACGCGGGTGAGGCTTCGCGCCCCCTTCCGCCGATGGGCTGCGCCTCGGCCACCTGATCTGACCGAATACGCATGTATTCGGCGGAACAGAGTGGGAGAGGGCAAAGCCCGACCCACGGCCCTGAACGGGGCTGTCAATCGGCCACATTTGCGAAGAAAATGTCTGCGCCGAAATCAGACGCCAATTTGCTCCGCGAGGAATGGCTCGCCCGCGAGACAGGGGAAATTGGTGGCTTATTTTGGCGATGGCCCAAGGTTGACCGCCACGGTCAGAGATGTTGGGCGGACCAAACAAAATTGATGATGTCTGGATCGGGGTGAGCGGGCCCAGGGCCCGTTGAGCCTCGGTGCAGTCTACTGAGTCAAGTTGCCCGCGCGTGAAGGCGCGGGCTCCAAAGACAATTACTTAGCAAAAGTTCTTCAAAGCGCGAAAGACAGCGCCAGCGCTCTGGCAGGCGTTTAATTCATCAAGAATCTGAAATTGTGAGCTTCGGCGTCGGTGCCTTTAATGATCGCATATTCCATACCGGATGCGTCAGCCATCTGCTCAGCATACTCACGCTTAGCCTGCACGATCGGATCGTCGATCATGTTATCACCTTTGACCTCAACGATCACATAAGTCCCGTCGCCTTTTTCGAACAGAAAATCAGGATAGTAGCTCCGGACCATTCTTGATTCGGGATCCACATACTGGATGAAGAACTCGGACTGGCCATGGGTCAGCATCCCGGTGAAGTAAAGTTTTTTAACGGCTCCTTCCCGGATCAAATCCCAAAAGAGCGTCTGCTCCGGCCGCGAGTCAAAAGCATATGTGTCAAGGTGAAACGATTTCGAGGAAACAAGCTCATCGTCGACATCTTCATCTCTCACCACCAACTTGGGATCAGCCATTACCGAGTATGAGCCATTCTCCGGCACTCGTACGAGTTCGACTTCATGCTCCTCCGTGAGCTCGTGCTGCTCCAAATCATACAAGAGCCCGAAGAGACGCGGGATGACCACGTCGTAGAGCAATTCATTGTACTCATTGATCGCGTCGAGGATGTTCTCGATGCCTTCACCGGTGGATTGTAGGATAGCTTCGATTTCCAACGGGCTACGCCCCAAATACCTCGCGACTTCGGAGACAAGCATGATCTCGGAGAACTCGACTTTCTGCCTCAGTTCCGTCCGGTCGATGGTCTTGGAGGATGCCGTTTTGCCAATCTGAGAGGGTTCGATGCCGCTTTGTACGGTCTCAAGAAGGTTGTATTTCCCGGTCAGCATTTGCCAAGCGCTCTTATCAGCACGATTGATGCCAAGCTCCTGATTTGGAAGCAGCTCCTTTTCGATCAGTTCAAACGAACGGCGAACGCGTTGCAGCTTGATCCGCTCCACAGGTTCTTTAACCAGGATGTCGTAACGTTGCTTGTGGCTGTTTGCATTGTTCAGGTCGTCCGCAGAAAGCCTGAAGTTTTGGCTGAGCTCGTCGTTTAGAATCTGAAGGTTGTCAGCGGAAAGATATACGTGAGCGGTATGCTGGGTTTCACCGATTGCACGGAAACAACGCATCGTGGCCTGAAGAACAAAGACCTTCGACTTTGGGGTGCGGAACATCGCGACGCTGAATAGCGAACGACAGTTCCAACCTTCGCGCCCTTTGTTCACCAGCAGGATGAACTGCTTTTTGGAACCCGGCGTATCAAGACGAATGAACTCGCGAATATCGTCGTTCGTGGTCTTGTCGTCTCCGAGGTTTACCAGGATGCTGTCGGCCGGGAGCCCTTTCTCTTCTAGGATTTTTGCGACGAGCGGCTGGAGCTCGTTGCGCACCTCATCAATCGTGGTGGCGAAAATCGCCATCTTTGGCAGCAAACCTTCCGGTCGCAATCCGTCAGTCTTGGTAAGGAAGTCATCGATGGCGATGCGCAGGAACTCTTCCGACTTGGTGTTTGAATAGCCGTGCAAATCAGCCTTCTTCAGGTATTCGTTGGCGATCGCGTCACTCAAACCGTAGGCGTAGACGACTTCGGGCAGTACGGTTTGGCCGATATATGGCGTTCCAGTGTAGTTGAAACAGGCGACAACGCGCGTTCCTGCCCGCTCGAGGCGAGAGGCCAGCTTGTCGATGGTCGTGCGCAAGCTGTTGTCGGTTTCCTTCGCGCCGATCCCCATGTCCTTGGCCAGCTTCTTGCCGAAGGCGTGGTGGGCCTCGTCCACGTAGATGCCCAGCTGTCCAAGGCGGGTCAGCTTCTCAAACCGTTGGTTGGTGGTCAGTTCGCCTTCCTCTTCCGGCGTGTCGAAGTCGTACAGGTCAGCGGCGTCGGCATAGACGCTTCCGCTTTCCCTGAACGTATCCGGCGTCGCGCCGAACAGATCATCGATGGCGGTCTTTTCCTTGTTCTTCCGCTTCAGAATGATCTTCTGCGTGTTGGACACGATGACGTTGAACATGGACTGGTCGAGCGTGTCGAGCGACGTGCCCGCCTCTTCCAGAAAGTGGAACCGGATGTGGGAGGTTAGGAAGTTCACGTATTCCGGCGGCACGACCTTGGACAGATCAAAGGTTTCAAGCTCACGGAGCGACAAAAGCACCGTTTTATCAGGCGAGAACACCAGCGCGTTGTGGCAGTACTTCGGGTCTTTCTTCCATTTGTTGGCCAGGATGAACTCGTAGAAGATGCACGTGGCCATCAGGATGGTTTTGCCCGTGCCCATGGTCAGCGCGAAGATGTAGTTAGGATAGGCCCGCGCGTTCTTGCGCATCGCCTTGAACACGTCCTCATATTGCTTCTGGGAGAAGTCCTCGAAGAGGCTAATTTGGCCGTCGTCCGAGGCCACGCCACCCTCGGCACGATCGGCAAAGACGCCCTCTTTCTCGTACCAGTCCTTAAAGATCTGTTCGATGCGCTTGTTGTCGAGGAACTCTTTCAGAAAGACATAGATCTCGAGCGCCTCAAACTGCGGTGTGCGCAGGTAGGCATGGGCATTGGCCGGATCGTTGAAGTCGAGGAACTTCTTCGACAGGTCGCGATAGCTGCGCCGGATTGTCTTCTTGTTCTGCTGGTAGAACGTCAGAAGGAACTTGAAGAAGGCGAATTCGCCAAGGGCGGCGTCGGTCTTTTTAGGCATCGATGCTGCCTTCCCAGGATTCCGACAACAGATCGGTGATCTTCACGCGCACCGTGCCTGCGTCCTCGGGCACCTTGTAGCGGCCGCTGACCAACTCGTTCTTTTCGGGCACGTCCAACTCAACCGGCTGCAAGATCGCGCCGTCGTAGTTCCAGTCCACCATGATGCTTTCGACCATCTCGCGCCAATCGGTGACTTGTTCCTTCTGGAGCGAGAGCTTCTGCAGCAAGTTCATCGGGTAGAAGCGTTCGATTTCCAAATGGCCGTCATTGATGGCCAAGCGTGCCTCGGAGTCGCGTTTGAATTCGAGCTGCGATTTGTCGCGCAGGATGTCCACGACCTCCACATCGATTTTGTGGGGCTTCACTTCGAGTTCGAGCTGCGCCTTCAGATCGGGCTCGTGCCCCATGCAGACGAGCAGAATTTTTTCGACCGGCTGGTTCGGGCTCGCGTTTTGGCGGCGATCAAAGGCCTTATAGTCAAAGCCAGCGATCAGCTCGGACAAGTCTGCCTTGGTTGCGATGCGATTGACCGGCATGATCTTGACCATGCGCCCGTCTTTTTCGCCGTCGTAGATGGAGCTGGTTTCAATAGTCTGGATTTCAAGCGCTTCCGCCAACAAGCCCTTGGCCTCTACCGGGTTTCGGAACACATCGTAGTTGTTGACGTTGTACACCTCAAATCCGGGCATCGTGGTGTCGCCAAGTTCCTTGGGCTGTTCGATCAATTTGATGAGACGTTTGGTGGTGGTTTGGACGGACCCCAAATTGATGTCGGCTCCGATAAAGCGACGCCCCAACTTGGCTGCGACTGCTTGGGTGGTGCCCGAACCCATGAAACAGTCAAAGACTAAACCGTCATCAGGGCTATTGTTTGCGATTATACGTTCAAGCAACTCTTCAGGCTTTTGCGTCGGATACCCAACCCTTTCCGGTTTGTTGCCAGCCAAAACTGAGATGTCCCACACATCACGCATGGGCATGCCTTTTGTTTCTTCTTCTGAAGTGATTTTCCGGGTGCCACTTTCTGGATCAAGAATTTGCGTCTTTCCGCCGAACCGCTTCATGTAGCTTTCGGACGCCCCCTCATATTCGACATGGAACACACGATTTTCGGAAGAAGTCTTCCTGTAGAAAAAAATTACATCGTGCATGCTCTGATATTTCTTGGAAGTCGAAGGCCATCGACGGTAGCTCCAGATGATTTCGTTGAGAAAGTTTGTGTGTCCAAAGATCTCATCGAGCATCAGCTTTATTGAATGCGAGACGCCAGGATCAACGTGAACGAACAGTACACCTCGTTCAGACAAAAGCTCCCGGATGACCGCAAGGCGCTCATACATGAACTGAAGATAACCGTCATTGGTCCAGATGTCAGAATACTGCTTTTCTTCAAAGCTTCCGGAATCGTTTAGGACCTTTTCGCCGCGCAGTTTGATCTTCTTTTTATAGTCAGCTTTCGAGTCAAATGGCGGATCGATATAGACCAGGTCCACCTTACCCCTGAACTCTTTCAGAAGGTGGCTCATCACCTGAAGGTTGTCGCCCCAGAAGATCTTGTTGCGCCAACCGTCCACCTCTTCGCCATAGGTTTCCTTCAGCTGCGCCGGATAGAACTGGGTCGAGGTGAAGGGTCGCTTGCCGCGCCAATTGAGCATCGGATAGCCCTTGATAGGCTGGAACTTGTACCCCTCGACAGAAGAGACCTCTCCCGCCGCGACCGGCCCCAAATCCATATCTTTTTGTTCGTCAGCCATCACGCACCGCCCGCCTTGAATTTCCAATTTTTCATATCGCAATAGGCCCGCATATCGCAGTTCTCACACAGCTTTGCCGGGCGCTCCTTGATCGCATAGTCGCGGCCCTCAATCCGGTCCACGACAGCGTCAAACGATGCGATAGTTTTGCCAATAGCTTTACCGTCCTTTTCGAACGAAATAAACGGGTTACTGTCCTGCTCGCCGGTATAGTAGAGATGCGTCTTGCTGACCGTCTCGCCTGTCCGCTCCTCGACCAGGTGCGCGTAAACCTCAAGCTGACGCTGATATTGGCGCAGACGGCTGCGGTCTTTTTCCATGTCTGGCTTGCGCTCGGATTTGAAGTCGATCAGCTCGACCGTCCCGCCTTCGCCCCTGATCAGGTCCACGCTACCCTTTAAGATGTAGCTGTCCTTAACCAGCGAAATGTCGACCTCGGCCTCCTTCAGCCGGTCAAAGTGCTTCCGCTCGCGGTCCACATACCGCTCAACGTGGCTTTGCGCCGCTCTGAGCGATTGAGGGGCCAGATACTGTCGCTCGCGCTTGGACAAGTAGTGGTAGTTCGTGTCGAACCAGAGCTTGATCTGATCCACTGTGACCAGGTGCGGTTCGCCGCGCAAGACGGCTTTGTGCACGTCCTCAATCGTCTGGTGCACCAATGTACCAAAGAGCTGCGCCCCGGCGCGGATCGGCTGGAACTCAAGTTCTTTGAAGAACCGGTACTGTTCGGCGCAATTCTCGAACAACGTGATGTGCGATGTGAAGGAATACTCACGTTTGAGGTTCACATCCTTGACCTGTTCGAAGTCGAAGTTTTCGACTACAAATTTTGGATCGCGCCAATGGGGCAGATCGTGGAAGAAGTCATCGAAGTACCGCGACGGAGACCGCCCACGCCCTTCTTTGACCTCGGTGGCCAGCACCAAAAGGTTCTGCGCCCGCGAAAAGGCGGTGTAGTAGAGCCGTCGGAAGTCAAAGAACTTGGTCCGCTCCATCGGTTCGAACGGTGGCTTGTTTAGGTAGGGTTCAAGAAGCTCATCAATATCAGTCCACTGTTTGCGCGGCGTCGCCTCGAGCGATCCGCAGATCACAATCGGGAACTCGAGCCCCTTGGACTGGTGGATGGTCAAGAAGGAGACGCACCCACTTGGTGCGTATTCGCTGTCATCCTCGTACTCGTTGATCCCGCCCTCGTGCAAAAATTTGAGGTAGCGGTTGAACAGATCCCGGATATTTTGGTCCAAGAAGCGTGGGTTCAGAACCGTTATGTAGTGAAGATATTCGAACTTCACCAACAGCTGGGAAAACGTCGCAAGGTTGCGAGCCGCGCGTCCCTTATCAACGCCGGTCAGTTGGTCTTCTTCCAGAAAACGGCTGAAGAGAGGAAACTGCAGGAGCTGGTAGAAAAGCCCGGAAAACGCATAGTCAGCGTCGGCGGTCAGGTTTAGATGCCGTTTGGCCAGAGGGCGCGCCCATTCCAGCAACCGCTTATTCTCTGGTTTGCGCAGTTCCTGAACGAACAGCTTGAAACACTGCTCGTCATAGTACTCCCAAACACGCATCTCGAGGTCTGCACGCTCTTGCCGGACATCAGCAAACTGCGGGAACAGGAAGATCAGCGCACCGATCATCAACCTGATCTCTTCGCGTTCAAAATAGAGATTGGAGCGCGGCGAGTAGACAGGGATACCATTGGCCTCGAGGTGTCGGGCAAGCGCGAGAACCTTGTCGTTTTTCACGGACCTGAACAGAAATGCGACTTGGTTCCAGTCTGTCAGTTCGCCAGACTCCTCAAGATGGCGCAAGAACTCATAGACCTCGTCCTGAAAGTCATTGTCGTCAGTTTGAGTGATTTTCAGAACCGAGCTGACGTCCGCAAAATCGTCGGGGCGCGGTTCGATAACCTTGTCATATCGGTATTGCGCGTCCTCATCGCTCCATTCTTCATCGGCGATCCAAGAGTTGTAGAAGTCGATAATTTTGGGGTCAGAGCGATAGTTGACCGTAAGGGATACTTGTTCGCACTCGCCCTTCGCAAAATTGCTGGGGTACTCCAGAATGTTCCGAATGGTCGCACCTCGAAACCGGTACAAACCCTGATCATCGTCGCCTACGACGCACAGGTTTTTCGTGTCACCAGCCAAGAGAAAGAGTATCTGCTCCTGAATTGTGTTCGTGTCTTGGTACTCATCGACCATCAAGTGGGAGAACTTGGATTTCAGGCCCTCCAAGACATCGGGGTTTTCCTTCAACAACCGCAAAGCTTCGAACTGAATTCCCGAAAAATCTAGCGCATTCGCCTCATCCAAGAGCTGCTGATAGGTCACGAAACACTCGGCTAGCGCCTGAAGCGACGCTTGCTCTGAACCTTCAAGCGCCTTGATGTCCAGCGTCTCTTCCGTGATTTTGTTCAGCCACTTTAGGAGCTGTGTCGATTGATACCAACGCCCAGACCGGTCTTCGCCGATTAGTTCGGTTACTCCTTCGATGCCTTTGAACTCTTTGAGGCGTTGGTAGAGGAAGTATTGCTGATCAAATTGGTCGAGAAGATTGAAACTGCGCTTTAGCCTCGTGAACTCGCTATGATCCTTTAAGATGCGAAGGCATAAAGAATGAAAAGTACCAATGTACATCTCGTTGACGTTGAATCTAAGCCCGGCGGACATCAATCGGTTTGAAATGCGGGTTGTTAGCTCTTGAGCCGCTTTTTCTGTGAAAGTTACGACCAATAGAGATTCAGCCGTGGCTTGTCCGGCCGCGATCAATGCGACAACGCGTTCCACAAGGGTGTACGTTTTTCCTGAGCCCGGGCCTGCGATAATTAAGACTGGCCCATCTGAGCATTCAATCGCACGCTTTTGACTTTCGTTTGCTAGCGAACTTGAAATTGTTCTGGCTCCTAAAAAACTTGCTGCAACTAAATGGCGCTGGCTTAAATCGATACTCAGCCCGACTCGAACTGCCACACACGCCTAGATTGTCGCCGAAAACCCAGCATTCGGCCAGCCCAACTTCAATCGGCAGGCCAATGAATTTTCAATGAAAAGCCCTTTCTCGACTTGGTTTCGTAAAGCTTTCCCCAAAAGCCAGGGCGGGAAACCCGCCCTGGCGCTGAGGTCATTCGGTGACCGGTTCTTCATCGCGGCGTGGGAAGGCGACCATTTCAACGTCGGGAAACATGCTGTGCTTGACGTTGATCGACGTGATGTTGCCGCTGTCGTCGGTGTTGACGAAGAGGACGCCGCAGCGGTCCCAGAAGTTCTTGCCGTCTTTTTCGCCGGATTTGACGTTCAGTTTCAGAGTTTGAGTAGCCATTTGTTGATCCTCATTTTGAGTGTTTCGATGAACATGACCAAAGCTGGCACCAAGGGGCTGTCAGCGAGAAACTTGCCTCGCGAGGAATGCGCTGGCGCAGGGGAATTTTCTTGTTGAAGCGGGGCCTGCACCGCGTCCGGCACGGCTGCCCGCTTATGTTCAGCAATCAGAAACACGGCGCTGAGGATCTGAGTTCGGCACTCACATACTGAACGGAGTCGTCATGCTGCGTCACAAGAGCTGAGGACCAAGAAAAACCGCTGCGGCTTAATGGCGGTCACTCCGTCACTGCGGGGCTTCAGTCGAATATGTTGTCAAAATCAGATGCAGTGCCCTTGCTGCGTGTTCTGACCAAAAGCTCTAGGTCGAGGGCTGCCAACAGCGCCAAGATCGTGTCGAGCTTTGTACCGCCCCGCCCGGCCTCAACTTTCGATATCGTTTCCTGCCAAACACCGCTGCGCGTGGCGAGATCGGCCTGCGTTAAGTTTTTCTCTCGACGAGCCTGACGGATCGCATGTCCAAGATCTCGGGGAATTCGAACGAAGTTCTTCAAGCCTGCCTCCAGCGCCGCCTATGATGCCTAGATCATAGATCCTATATATGATCTAAAGATCATAAACGTAGCAGTCTAGCCCACGACAACTTACGCTGCAGCGTAATTTTCCTACTTTTGCGCTGTAGCGTAAATTTTGCACCAGTTCTCCTTTTTGCCCTATGCAGGTTGCACCTACCGAGGGGTTGTTCCATGGTCCGTTGACTTTCAGAAAAACATACCATATTTTCTGACAAGGAGTTCGAACATGATTACGTCAAACATCAAGCAACGCATCATCGGAAAAGGTCGTGGCGCAATCTTTGCGCCGACCGATTTTCTCGACATCGGATCCCGCGCAAGCGTAGATCAGGCCCTGTCACGCCTTGCTGATCAGGGTGTGATCCGCCGACTGACGCGGGGGCTGTATGACTACCCGAAGAAGAGCCCGCGCTTCGGATTTCTGTCGCCTTCCGCCGATGACATCGCAAAAGCTGTTGCTCGAAAGGACGGTCAGATCTTGCAACCTTCTCCTTCGATGGCTGCCAATCAGTTGGGCCTTTCCACTCAGGTACCATCCAAGCCGACCTATATGACCGACGGCCCAACCCGCACTAAGAAAGTTGGGCGGCAAGTCATCCAGTTCCGCAAGGCATCCCCCAAAACATTGGTCGGCGCAGGACATAAGACTGGGGTTGTCTTCCAGGCGTTGCGTTATGTCGGCAAGGACCGTGTAGACAGTCAAATCGTCGACCGCCTTGCACGCGCACTGGACGACAATGATCGGAAGCTCTTGGTAAAGCAAAGCAGGCACGTCCCTGCATGGATGCACCCTGTCGTGCAACAGATTGTAGAGCGTAGATAGAAATCAACGTGTTCGCTGGAGACCGTCTCCAGTGCGATCTACCGTCGCATAAGCCTAAAGTAGCTCTACGTATTCGTGCAAAATTTCAGCGGTTTGAAATAGCGCTCGAGCCTTGATCCGCAGCAATAATGCTTCTGCGTCCATGTCAGGATTTTTGAACCGCTCACGCATTTTCCTCAGGGCAACTACAGCTGCGAGTGGGTCAAGTTCGATTGCATCAGAAATAAACTCGTCTGCAGATATTGCATCGATGTCAAAAGGGACGAGTGCTTCGCTTGGGAAATCCTTAAGGTTTTCCGTCACAATTACCTGAGCGGATGTTGTGATCGCTGCAGCAAGAACATGGCGGTCATCAGGATCCGGCAACTGCAAACCAGCCTCAAGCCCAGCATACCCAGTAACGCACGCTTCGGGGAAAGCGCGCTCCATAGCGGAACGCTGCTTGTTAGTGTCAGCCCCGCCCTTCGTAATCTTGGCTATTGCACCGGCAGTCTCATCCATAATTCTATCGCTCCACCGCGGCCGGAAAAAACCGGCCTCGGCCAGCGACAAGATTATGTTTCTGCGCATCGCGCACGCCAGGACATTTGCGTCAATCAGTGCCGTGAAACGGTCGGCATAGTCACTCATAAAAGATCGTTCTCCATGTCCATTGCCGCGAGGTCAGACAATGCGTCAGAGCGATCAGTGTCGCGTTTCTTTTTGTATTCAAACAGATCTGCTGCTTTCACACGGCGATGGCGACCTGTTTTGAAGAAGGCGATTTCCCCGTCTTCTAGCAGTTTCACGAGGTGTGGGCGCGATACGTTCAACAAATCGGCCGCTTGCTGGGTGGTCAGCTCTGCATCCACAGGGATCATCCGAAACCCTCTGCCGCTTGAAACCAACCGCAACAACTCCATCAAGGATGCCGCGAGAGCTGGAGCCAACGTCACAGGTTCAATCTGCTTCTCGCCAAATGCCAAACTCAGCTCAACGGCCTCATCACCGTTCACTTGCGAGGCAAGGATGCGGCGAAGACTGTCAGCATTCTCAATTTCAACCTGATCCGGCAAACGTTCTGCGAACGCCTCATTTGCTTGCATCATCATGGGTTCTCTCCTTTTCCTACGATGGGATCTTGCGCCCCATTCGAAATATTCAAAATAAACGAAATAAACGTAAATGCAAGCAACGCTTCGTTCACAATTTGAAGAACCTCCTAGGTTGGTTGACCCTCTCGCCAACAGAAAAGCTTCACTTCCGAGCCAAGCCACATCGCCTCCGATCACCGCTTCGCTCACACCTGCAGCCCCGCAGCGCGCACCTGCTCAGGCGTCACTAGCTTTGAAGCGATCAAATCCTCGATCTGCCGGTTGGTGATGTGGCGGCACAGAGGATGGCGCTCGTGGATCCACTCGGCGAGGCTGGCGCGCCCTTTGACTTCGGCTTCTCGCGCCTTCTCGCGGTCTGCCTGGATCTGGGCCAGTCCCTTCTCCCACCGGCGCATCTTGAACCAGTTGTCCGAGAAACAGACCTTGCTGCGCGTGTAGCCTTCGCTTTCCTTGGCATAGGCTTTAACCGCCTGACGCAGGTCATCGGGCTCCACACCGGCTTTCACAACCGCTGCGATCAGGCGCAGACTGGTCCGCCGGTCTCGGATCCTGTCTTCGGGATAGGTCGCCAAGATCTTCTCAGATTCAAAATCTTCAACCTCCTCCGCCGCCTCGCGCCTGCGCGTAGGTGGTTTATGGATGGTTTTAGGATGGTTTGGGGTCCACCGTGAACCCCGTACCCCGTTCACCGTGGACCCCGTACCGGGTTCAGGCTGGACGGGGTTCACAGTGACCCCCGTGTCGATGTCGGGCTCGGCCGTGGGTTCGAGCGCGGCCACGCGATCCAGAACAATGCGGTAAATGACGGTGTAGCCGTTCTTGCAGTGCCGCCGCCCTGTCTCGATCAGAATACCTTCACGCAGGAAGTCGATGATGGTGCGCTTGACCGTGCTCTCGCTGAGCTCTGTGTGGCGCTGGATCGTCCCCTTGGAACACCAGATTCCCGAGCCGTCATCGCTCGCCTTGTCGGCCAGGAACATGATGATCTGCTTGCGCGCAGCGCTGCCAAAGCGGCGCTCGGCGCACTCATTTGCGATGCGCCAGCTCATTGGACCACCTCGCCTTTCAGAGGCCACGAAAAAGGCGACTGAGCGTTTGCGGTGCGGCGCTGGCCTGTGCTAACGTGTTTCGGAAGCTGACAGGCTTTTTCTATTTGGCCCCGGTTCACAGTTGCCGCTGTGACGGGGCCTTTTTCGTTTTGAACCGGCGAATTTGGCTTTGAAACTTTCGCTTTTTGTTCACTTTTTGTCAGGGGGTGTTTTGCACCCTTAAGCCGTTGTTTTCGCTCGCGCTCTTTCTGGATTGCAAATCCGTGTACACCGGTTCGATTCCGGTACTCGCCTCCAACTTTCCAGCCTCGCATTGCATCGCTGTTCTCTGGTCCTGTGATAGTCGCCTGGACCAGTTTGTTGATACGAAACGCCAAAATACGCGCGGAGATGGTTAGCGCAGCCGAGCTAACCAGTAATTTCCGGGCAAGGATTTAGTCCGCGCTGGGTCACCAGCGACGCGGTCGGTACATGCGAGCCCCCCCGGAAAGGGCGTGCCTTGCGCTGACCGTCGGCTCAAACCGTGCTTCGGCCTTGAGGAATCACCTCATACCCCGGCTCTTCTGGTTCATCGTCCTGCATCTCGGCCGGAAAACCGGGCGCGGTAATGCTCAGCCCGGTTGCATCCTCGAGCCGTCGAATGACGTTGGGCGACAGCTCGCGCGCGCCATAGCGGGCGATGGCGTCGTCGAAGATCTTAATCATCAACGGGTTCATCTCCAACGGCACGCCGGCGCGGTCGGCGACCTCCTGGAACAGGCCGATATCCTTTTTCACCAGGTCCATGGTGAAGGAAATATCGCGCGAGCCGTTCAGGATCACCTGGCTTTCGGTTTCATGCACGAAGGACGTGCCGGACGAGATCTTGATCGCCTCGTAGGTGGTGTTCAGGTCCATCCCGGCGGCCTTTGCGGTCACCAGCGCCTCGGCGCAGGTGATCAGGTTGGCAGTGGCCAGATAGTTGGTCAGCACCTTCAGAACCGAGGCCGTGCCCAGATCGCCGGTATGCAGAATGCGCCGGCCCATGGTCGTAAGGAACGGCAGGATACGCTCGAACGTGGCCCGGTCGCAGCCCGCGAAGATCGAGATATTGCCCGTGGCCGCCCGGTGGCACCCGCCCGAAACCGGGCAGTCCACCGCCGCCCCGCCGCGTTCGATCACCATGGCCCCCAGGCGTTTGACCTCGGCCTCGTCGGTGGTGGACATCTCCATCCAGATCTTACCGTGGGTAACCTCGGGCAGCATCTGCTGCATCACTGCGTCCGAGGCAGCGGGCGACGGCAAGCAGGTGATGACCGCATCGCAATCGCGCATCATCTGGGCCGGGCTTTCACCGGCTTTTGCTCCCTTGGCGGCGAACTCCGCCACAAGATCGGGGTTCAGGTCGTGTACCGTCAGGTCGATACCGTTGCGCAGCAGCGACCCCGACAGCTTGCACCCCACATTGCCCAAACCGATGAAACCGACCTTCATGTTCTGCCCTCCCGCAGGCGCAATTTCGTTGGCACGAGTATTTCCGTTGCCCATCGACAAAAGAAACGAATAATAAGTCAATCTAAATGCAAAATATTTTGGTGCTGAATGGACCGCCTGCCCAATCCGGCCTGGCTGCGCAGCTTCGAAGCCGCCGCCCGCCATCTGAATTTCACCACCGCCGCGCAGGAACTGGGCCTGACCCAGACGGCGGTGTCGCTGCATATCCGCTCGCTCGAGGCGGACCTCGGGCAGCCGCTTTTTGCCCGCAACGCCCGACACCTGTCGCTGACCGAGCTGGGCCAGTCCTATGCGCTGACCGTGCGCCGGGCGCTGTCGGATATTGCGCTGTCCACCAACAGCTTGTTCGGCCCCGCCTCGCGGCAGGCGCTGACCATCCGGGCGGCGATATCGACGATGACCTACTGGATCGCGGCCGAGCTGCCCGCGTTCAGCGCCCAGCACCCCGAGATCCCGGTGCGGCTGGTGTCGCATATCTGGAACGACTCGGCCGCGCCTGCGGATGTGGACGTGGAAATCCGGCTGGGCTATGGCGACTGGCCCGGAGTTGCGGCCGAACAGCTGTGCTCGGAACGGCTGGTGCCCGTCTGCCGGGCGCAGGACCCGGCGCCAGACCTGCAAAACGGCCCGTTGATTCACATTCTGGGGTATGAGGACAACTGGGCGCGGTACTTCGAGGCCACGGGCACCGACCTGCCCGACCGCCCCGCGCGTAATTCGGCGGATACGACCGTCACGGCGCTGCAACTGGTGATGGCCGGCGCTGGCTATGCCACCGTTCTGGAGCGGTTCGCGCGCAACACCATCGCCCAGGGCGCGCCGATCCGGGTTGCGGGGCCGGCGATTCCCTTTGCCCAGTCGCATTATCTGATCCGCAGCGTCAGCGCGGCGCCTCCGTCCATCCCTGCCCAGTTGTTCCTGGCCTGGCTGCGCGACCGGCTGGCCGGCGATGCCGCGGATTGATCCCGGCAAGTCGCTTTTTCGATCCGACGCGAGGCACTTGGCCCCGCGCGCTTGACAACCCCCCTGCCCGTGCCGCATGTCGCTTGCGTTGGTGTCTGTGCAAGCAGATGAAAAGGGAATGCGTCAGCGGTTTTCCGTCAAACGCAGCCGCCCCCGCGACCGTGACCGGAGAGGGTGCCCAAATGCCACTGGCTGCTGGCCGGGAAGGCGGGACATCCGACAGAGCGCCGCTCTGACATCCGCAAGCCGGGAGACCTGCCAACGCCCGAAGACAAACCGGACGGGGTGTTCCGGTGTCGGGCCCATGTCCGCAACGTGGCCCGCGCATACCCCGTCCCCCGACAACCGAGTGAGGGGGGATGAGAGACGTGACCGAGACCACACCAGTTGAACTGCTGGTCTGCACCACCTGCCGACGCGGGCTGCCCATCGAGGATGACGCCCAACGCCCCGGCACGCTGCTGCACAAGGCGCTGGCCGCTGCCGACCTGCCCGAGGGCATCACCCTGAAGCCGGTCGAATGCCTGTCGAACTGCGATCAGGGCTGCTCGATCGTTCTGCGCGGCGGGCCGTCGCGCTGGACCTTCGTCTATGAAAACCTGAACGAATCCGACCATGTCGAGATCATCGTCGAAGGCGCCACCAAATATCTGGCCGCCGATGATGGCCTTGTGAAATGGCGCGACCGCCCTGAACATTTCCGCAAGAACTGCGCCGCCCGCATTCCCCCGATTGGAGCCTGAGCATGAGCACCCTCGAAAAACTTCCCGTCACCGTCATCACCGGCTTTCTCGGCTCGGGCAAGACCACGCTGATCCGCCATCTGATGCAAAACCCGCAGGGCAAGCGGCTGGCCGTGGTGGTCAACGAATTCGGCGACGTGGGCGTCGATGGCGAAATCCTGAAAAGCTGCGCGATCCCCGACTGCCCGGCGGAAAACATCATGGAACTGGCCAATGGCTGCATCTGCTGCACCGTGGCCGATGACTTCATCCCCACGATCGAGGCGCTGATGGCGCTCGACCCGCGCCCCGATCACATCCTGATCGAAACCAGCGGTCTGGCCCTGCCGAAACCGCTGCTCAAGGCGTTCGACTGGCCCGACATCCGTTCCAAGATCACCGTGGACGGCGTGATCGCTCTGGCCGATGCCGAGGCCGTGGCCGCAGGCCGCTTCGCCCCGAATGTCGCGGCGGTGGATGCCCAGCGCATGGCCGATGACTCGATCGACCACGAAACGCCCCTGTCCGAGGTGTTCGAGGATCAGATCTCGTGCGCCGACATCATCCTGCTGACCAAGCCTGACCTGGCCGGCCCCGAAGGCGTGGCCAAGGCGCGCGAGATCATCGCCGCCGAGGCGCCCCGCCCCCTGCCCGTGGTCGAAGTGGCCGAGGGTGCGGTGGACGTGCGCGTGGTGCTGGGGCTGGAGGCCGCAGCCGAGGACGACATGGACGCCCGCCCCTCGCATCACGATGGCCATGACGACCACGAACATGACGATTTCGAAAGCATTGTGGTCGAGCTGCCAGAACAGACCGACCCGGCGCAGCTGGTCGCCAATATCGAGCGTCTGGCGAACGAGCTGAACATCCTGCGGGTCAAGGGCTATGCCGCCGTTCAGGGCAAGCCGATGCGCCTGCTGGTCCAGGCGGTCGGCGCGCGGGTGCGGCACCAGTATGACCGCCCGTGGAAACCCGAGGAAGAGCGCCGCTCGCGCCTTGTGGTCATCGCCGAGCATGACGACATCGACGAGGCCGCGATCCGCGGCATCCTGACGGGCGTCACCGAGGCCGCCGAGTAAGCACCGATGCACGTCGTCTTCCGCGAAAACCACGGGCTCGAAGAAACCGAGACCCCGACCGATCTGGGCCAGAGCCCGGCGGATCTGGTGGTGCTGTCCTTTTCGGACAGCGACCTGGGTGCTTTCGCGGCCGGCTGGCATCGCGGCGGCGGGCCCGAGGGGCGGATGCCCTCGTTGCGGCTGGCCAACCTGACGGCGCTGAAGCACCCATTGTCGGTCGATACCTATGTCGAGCAGACGCTGGAGGGTGCCAAGGGCATCCTGATCCGGCTGATCGGCGGAGTGCCCTATTGGTCCTACGGGTTGCAGCAGGTGCTGGCGCTGGCGCAGGCCAAGGGCATCGCGCTGGCGGTGCTGCCCGCCGACGGGCGCGAGGATACGCGGCTGGACGACTATTCCACCCTGCCGGTCTCGACCCTGCGGCGGCTGGCGCATCTGTGCGACACCGGCGGCGAGGTGGCCGCGCAGGCGGCGCTGGCGCAGATGGCGCTGGCGGCGGGGCTCTATGCCGGGCCGGTGATGGGGGCCAAGACTCTGCCCGAATGCGGCGCGTGGTGCCCGGATCGCGGCGTGATTGCGCCCGAGGACGCATTCGCGGGCGAAGGTCGGCGCATCATCGTGACGTTCTACCGCGCCTACCTGACCGCGGCCGATACCGCGCCGGTCGCGGCCCTGATCCGAGAAATCCGCGCGCGGGGTCATCAGGCGGTAGGGCTGTTCGCGCCCTCGCTCAAGGCGCCTGCGGCGGCGGAATGGCTGGCCGAGATTATCCCCGAGATGACGCCCTCGGCGATCATCAATGCCACCTCGTTTTCGGGCAAGGGCGCGTCGGGCACATCGCCCTTGGACGTGGCGGGCGTGCCGGTATTTCAGGTCGCGCTGGCCACTTCGCGCCGCAAGGCCTGGGCCGAGGCCGAACGCGGCATGTCGCCCGCCGATCTGGCCATGCATGTGGTCCTGCCCGAGGTGGACGGGCGTATCACAGCCGGTGTCGCCTCGTTCAAGGAGCCGGGCAAGCGCGACCCGCAACTGGAATATTCCCGTTTCACCCACCGGCCCGAGCCCGACCGGATCACCGCCATCGTCGACCGGGCGATGGCCTGGGTGGACCTGGCCGAGAAGCCAAAGGCGCAACAGGTCCCCGCGCTGGTCCTGTCCACCTATCCGGGCAAAGACTGGCAGATGGCCCATGCGGTGGGGTTGGACGCGCTGGCCTCGGCCGAGGCGATCCTGTCCGACCTGCAGGGCGCCGGCTATGACACCGCCCCCGCCGAACCGATTGCCGATACCTTGCTGGACGCCCGGATTTCCTGGCCGGTCTCGGCCTACCGCGCGGCGCTGGCGCAACTGCCCGAGGCGTTGCGCGCCAATCTGGAAACCGTCTGGGGCGCACCCGAGGACGACCCGACCTGTGCCGATGGGGCCTTCCACTTCACCGCGCTTCGGCGCGGCAAGGCGCTGGTGGCGTTACAGCCCGAACGCGGCACTCCGGAACTGCGCGACGACGAATACCACGACCTGTCGCGCACGCCCCGGCACGGCTACGTAGCCTTCTACCTGTGGCTGCGGCACGGGTTGGGCGCCGATGCGCTGATCCATATCGGCGCCCACGGAACGCTGGAATGGCTGCCGGGCAAATCGGTGGCGCTCTCGGCGGAATGCTGGCCCGAGGCGCTGATCGGCGATCTGCCGGTGACCTATCCGTTCATCGTGAACGACCCGGGCGAGGCCGCGCAGGCCAAGCGCCGGATCGGGGCGGTGACGCTGGGCCACATTCCTCCGCCGATGAAGCAAAGCAGCACGCCCGACCGCATGGTGCGGCTGGAATCGCTGCTGGACGAGTTCTCGAACGCCGACGGGCTGGACCCCAAGCGGCGCGACCGGCTGCAGGCCGATATCCGTGACGAAGCGCAGGCCATCGGGCTCGAGTCCGATCTGGGGCTGGATCAGGCCACCAGCACCGCCGAGGCGATCACCCGCATCGACCGTTTCGTCTGCGACATCAAGGAAAGCCAGTTCGGCGACGGGCTGCATGTCTTCGGCCGCGCGCCGCAGGTTGCGGGCAATTTCGACGCCGCTGCCTCGGCCCAGGCCGAACGCCAGGCCCTGCTGGATGCTCTGGCCGGCAAACGGATCGAGGCCGGGCCATCCGGCTCGCCCTATCGCGGGCGCACCGACGTGCTGCCCACGGGGCGCAACCTGTTCACCACCGATCCGAGATCCGTCCCCACACGCGCGGCTTATGCGCAGGGCGTGAAGCTGGCCGAAGAACTGGTGCGCCGCCACCTGCAGGAGGAAGGCGACTACCCCAAGGGCCTGATCGTCGATCTGTGGGGCTCGGCCACGATGCGCACGGCGGGCGAGGAATTCGCCATGGCGCTGCACCTGCTGGGCGTCAAACCGATCTGGGACCCGGGGTCGGAGCGCGTATCGGGCATCGAGGTTCTGCCGATCACCGACCTGGAGCGCCCCCGGCTGGACGTGACCCTGCGCGTCTCGGGCCTGTTCCGCGACGTGTTTCCGACCCTGTCGGCGCTGTTTGGTCAGGCGGTCCGCGCGCTGTCAGAACGCGACGAGGCGCCCGACTGGAACCCCTATGCCGGCTACGCTCCCGCCGCCCGCGTCTATGGCCCGGCGCCGGGCAGCTATGGTCTTAACATGACCCACCTGTCGGAAATCTATACCGACGAGGCGCGCGCGCAGGCCGGTCAGGCTTGGCTGGACGCCAGTGCCTTTGCGTTCGAGGGCGAGCACATTGCCCACGACCCCGACGGGATCACCCAGCGCGTGGCGCAGGCCGACAGCTTCGTGCACCTGCAGGACCTGACCGAGACCGACCTTCTGCTGGCCAATGACTATGCCACGCATGAGGCCGGCTTTGCCGCCGCCAAAAAGCTGACCGGCGGGCAGGCCCAGTTGTACCACCTAGACAATACCCGCCCAGAAACACCCCGCGCCCGCACCCTGCCCGAGGAAATCAGCCGCGTGGTCCATGCGCGCGCCGCCAATCCTGACTGGATTGCCGGAATGCAGCGCCACGGCTTCCGCGGCGCGGCCGAGATCGCCGCGACGCTGGATCACATGGCGTCTTTCGCGCATCTGTCAGGCAGCGTCGCCCCGCACCTGTTCGACCTCTATCACGATGCCACCCTCGGCAACCCGGAGGTGGACGCCTTTTTGCAGCAGGCCAATCCGCAGGCCCATCAGGCCATGCAGGACCGGTTCCGCGCGCTGTACGAGGCCGGGCTGTGGAACACCCGCCGCAACTCGATCCGCGCCGATCTGGAGGGGTTGGGATGAGCGCTCCGGTCGTCCAGGGCTGGTGCCCCGGCGCGCATCGCCCGATGATGTCCGGCGACGGGTTGGTGGTGCGGGTACGCCCGCGTCTGGCCCGGCTGAGCGCAGCCCAAACGCTGGGGCTGTGCGATCTGGCCCTGCGGTTCGGCAACGGCACCATCGACCTGACCAACCGCGCCAACCTGCAACTGCGCGGCGTGGCCGAGGCCGACCACCAGGCGCTGCTGGCCGAGATGTCGGCGCTGAACCTGCTGGACGCCGAACCGGGCATCGAGACCCGGCGCAACATTCTTGTGTCGCCGCTGTATCAGCCGGGCGACCTAACCGCGCGCCTGACACAGGCATTGATCGACCGGCTAGGCGATCTGCCCGCCCTGCCCGCCAAGTTCGGCTTTGCGGTGGATACCGGCGAGGCACGGCTGCTGGCCGGGGACTCGGCCGATATCCGGCTGGAGCGGGGACCTTCGGGGCTGATCTTGCGCGCCGACGGGGCCGAGACCGGCCGTTTGGTGACCGAAGATGAGGCGATTGATCGCCTGATCGATCTGGCCCGGTGGTTTGCGGAACGTTTCACTTCTGACACCCGCCGCATGGCCCGCCTGATCGCGGTGCAGGCTTTGCCCAAGGAATGGCAGGGCCCCGCCCCCGGCCCCACGGCACCGGCGCTGCAACCCGGCAACAGCGCAATCGGCCCAATCTACGGCGCGGCCTTCGGGCAACTGCCCGCCGCCGAGTTGCGTGCATTGGTCCAGGCCACGGGCGCCGCCGCCCTGCGCGTCACGCCCTGGCGGTTGTTCCTGCTGGAAGGCGGGGCGGCGATCCCCGCCCCGGCCTTCGTGACGGACGGCGCCGACCCTCTGTTGACCACCGACGCTTGCCCCGGCGCGCCATTCTGTCCGCAGGCGCAGGCCGAAACCCGGGCCATCGCCCGCGCACTGGCCCTGCGCGTGTCCGGCAGCCTGCATGTCTCGGGCTGCGCCAAGGGCTGCGCACGCATGGGCGCGGCCGATCTGACGCTGGTGGGCCGCGACGGGCGATTTGATCTTGTAAAACACGGCCGCGCGGGGGATGAGCCCCTCCAGCGCGGGCTGGACCCCGAAACACTGAAGACCATGGACCTGACCTGATGCCTTATGAATACGAAACCGACGGCGCGGCGATCTACAAGCAATCCTTCGCCACGATCCGGGCCGAGGCCGATCTGGCCCGTTTCGACCCCGACGAAGAACAGGTCGCCGTCCGCATGATCCATGCCGCCGGGATGGTCGGGCTGGAAGAATTCATCCATTTCTCGGACGGCTTCGTGCGCACCGCCCGCGCCGCGCTGGAAAACGGCGCGCCGATCCTGTGCGACGCGCGGATGGTGTCCGAAGGCGTCACCCGCTTTCGCCTGCCCGCCGACAACCAAGTCATCTGCACCCTGCACGACGACCGCGTGCGCCCGCTGGCCGAGAAGATGGGCAACACCCGATCCGCCGCCGCGCTGGAACTGTGGCGCCCGCATCTGGAGGGTGCGCTGGTGGCCATCGGCAATGCGCCCACAGCGCTGTTTCACCTGTTGAACATGCTCGAGGACCCCGACTGCCCCCGCCCCGCCGCGATCATCGGCTGCCCCGTGGGCTTTGTCGGTGCGGTCGAATCCAAGGACGCCCTCTGGGAGGCCCAGCCCGTCCCCAGCTGCATCGTCAAGGGCCGCCTGGGCGGCAGCGCCATCACCGTTGCCGCGATCAACGCCATCGCAAGCCGGGCGGAATGACCATGGGCACGATCTATGGCGTGGGCCTCGGCCCCGGCGATCCCGATTTGATGAGCGTCCGGGCCGACCGCCTGTTGCGCGGCGCGAAACACGTGGCCTATTTCCGCAAGCCCGGCCGAACCGGGCAGGCGCGCAAGATCGTCAACGGGATGATCCGCGACGATGCGGTCGAGTTCCCAATGGAATACCCCGTCACGACCGAGATCCCGGTCACCGATCCGCGCTACAACGCTCTGCTGGCCGAGTTCTACGAACGCTGCACCGCACGCTTGAAAGAACTGGCCGATCAGGGCGAGGACGTGGTGGTGCTGTGCGAGGGAGATCCGTTCTTTTACGGCTCGTTCATGCATCTCTACAGCCGCCTGCGCGACGTCGTGCCCGTCGAGGTGGTGCCGGCGATCACCGGCATGTCAGGCGCTTGGACGGCCTCGGGCGATCCGATCACTTGGGGCGACGACATCCTCACGGTGCTGATGGGAACCCTTCCCGAAGATGTTCTGGCAGACCGCATGGCGCGCACCGACGCGCTGGTGGTGATGAAGATCGGCCGCAACATCGACAAGGTGAAACGCGCGCTGAAAACGGCGGGCCTGTTCGACCGGGCCTGGATCGTGGAATACGCGCAGATGCCCAACCAGACCGTTCGCAAGCTGAGCGACGCCTGCACCGAGGTCACACCCTATTTCTCGATCATCATCGTGCACGGACAGGGGCGGCGGCCATGAGCGGCTGGGTCAAGATCGCCGGGCTTGGCCCCGGAAACGAGGCGCTGGTGACCTCCGAGGTGACCGCCGCCTTGGCCGAGGCGACTGATGTGGTGGGCTATATTCCCTACGTCGCGCGGGTGGCCAAACGGCCGGGCCTGACCCTGCACGCCAGCGACAACCGAGTCGAGATCGACCGCTCGCAGCACGCGCTGCGCATGGCGGCCGAGGGCAAGCGGGTGGTCGTGGTCTCGTCGGGCGATCCGGGCGTGTTTGCCATGGCCGCCGCCGTGTTCGAGGCGCTGGAAACCGGCCCGGACACCTGGCGTGAAATCCCTGTCGAGGTTCTGCCCGGCATCACCGCCATGCTGGCCGCGGCAGCCCGGGCGGGCGCGCCGCTGGGCCATGATTTCTGCGCCATCAACCTCAGCGACAACCTCAAGCCATGGGCCGTGATCGAGAAACGCCTGCGGCTGGCCGCGCAGGCCGATTTCGCAATGGCCTTCTACAATCCACGCTCGAAGTCGCGGCCTGAAGGCTTTGTGAAGACACTGGAAATCCTGCGACAGGAATGCGAGCCCGAGCGCCTGATCCTGTTCGCCCGCGCCGTATGTCGCCCAGACGAGGCGATCCACATCGCGACCCTGGCCGAGGCAACGCCCGACATGGCCGACATGCAGACGGTGGTGATCGTCGGCTCGTCGCTGACCCGCGTCATCGACCGGCCCATAGGCCCCATCGTCTATACGCCAAGGTCCACGCCGGAATGAGCCAGCCAGTCCAAAACCCGCGGCACGCTCGTCAACTCGACCCGGCGGGGCAGCCTGGGCCGGTCGATCATCAGCACCGGGATGCCCAGCGCTCGCGCGGCGTCCAGCTTGGCGCGCGCGCCGGTGCCGCCGGCGTTCTTGGACACCACCAGTTCAGTTCGGTGCCGGCGCATCAGCGCCGTGTCTTCTTCAACCGTAAAAGGCCCGCGCGACACGACCACGTCGCAATCGGCGAAGGGCAGCGGGCCGGGTTCATCGACCAGCCGCAGAAGATAGTGGTGCTGGGGCTGCGCCGCGAATTCCTCAAGATGCATGCGCCCCACCGCAAGGAACACCCGACGCGGCGGACCGGCCAGCGCGGCGACGGCGCCGGCGATGTCGGGCACGTGTTGCCACCGGTCGGCGGGCGCGGCCGTCCATTCTGCGCGGGTCAGCGCGGCCAGCGGCGTCTGCGTCTGCTGGCAGGCGGCGATGGCATTGCGGCTCATCTGCGCGGCAAAGGGATGGGTGGCGTCGATCACATGGGTCACGCCGGTGTCGCGGACGTGACGCGCCAGACCCTCGGCCCCGCCGAAGCCACCTACGCGCGTAGGCAGCGGTTGCGGCCGCGGGTTGTCGACCCGGCCCGCATAGGAATAGGTTGCCGCCACACCCAAATCCGCCACGGCGCGGGCCAATGCGTTGGCCTCGGTCGTGCCGCCAAGGATCAGGAGGTTGGGCATGTCTGAAACTCCGTGGCTGACCATTCTGGGCTTGGGCGAGGATGGACTGGATGGCCTGTCGCCCGCAAGCCGTCAAGAGCTGGAGCGCGCCGAGGTCATCATGGGCCCGCCCCGGCACCTGTCACTGGTTCCCGAAACCGGAGCCGAACGCATCGAATGGCCGGTGCCGTTCGCCGACGGGCTGCCCATCCTGCAGGGGTTGAAGGGCCGCCGCACGGTGGTTCTGGCCTCGGGTGATCCGTTCTGGTTTGGCGCCGGGTCGGTGATCGCGCGCAATTTCGCCCCTTGGGAGTGGGTGGCACGGCCGGGGCAGTCGACCTTCTCTCTGGCGGCCGCACGATTGGGCTGGCCGTTGGAAAACGTTGCCACCTTCGGCTTGCACGCCGCCCCCCTGACCCGCCTGCGTCCGCACCTGTCGCGCGGCTTGCGCGCCATCGTCCTGCTGCGTGACGGGGCCGCTGTGGCCGAGCTGGCCCGCTATCTGACCGAGACCGGGTTCGGCGAAACGACCCTGCACGTGATGGAGGCCCTCGGCGGCCCTCGGGAACGCGCGCGCAGCATGTCCCTGACCGAAGCCCTGCTGGACTCGTTCGAGCATCCGGTCTGCGTGGCGCTCGAGGTTGCGGGCGACGGGCGTGAGCTGCCCTTGGCCTCTGGCAAACCCGACGAGATTTTCGAAACCGATGGGCAGATCACCAAACGGCCGGTGCGCGCGCTGACACTGTCAGCGCTGGCGCCTGCGCGGGGCGAGCATCTGTGGGACATCGGCGGCGGCAGCGGATCGATCGGCATCGAATGGCTGATGTGCGACCCGTCCCTGACGGCCACCACGATCGAGCCGCGCGCAGACCGCGTCGCGCGCATCCGCGCCAATGCCGACGCGCTGGGGCAGGATCGGTTGCAGGTCATCCATGGCCGGGCGCCTGACGCGTTGAACGGCCTGCCCTTGCCTGACGTGGTGTTCATCGGCGGTGGGCTGAGCGACGCGCTGCTGGACTGGCTTGCGGCCAACCTGCCCTCGGGCACCCGGCTGGTGGCCAACGCCGTGACGCTGGAAAGCGAAGCATTGCTGAGCATTTGGCACGCCAAGCTGGGCGGCGACCTGCTGCGGATCGAACTGGCGCAGGCCGGCGACCTCGGCCCACGGCGCGGTTGGAAATCGGCCTATCCGGTCGTTCAGTGGAGCGTGACCCTATGATCGTGGCCGGGCTTGGATTTTCGTCCACCGCGACCTGCGCCAGCCTGCGGGCCGCGTTCGACCGCGCCACTGCCGGGCAGGCGGTGGACGCGCTGGCCACCGCCGCAGACAAGGCCGGCCACCCGGCGCTGGCCGAATTTGCCGCCGCCTGCGCCCTGCCCCTGCATTTCGTGGACCCGGCCGATCTGGCCGGGCAACGTACCCTTACCTGCTCGCCCCGCAGCCGCGCCACCCATGGCACCGGCAGCGTGGCCGAAGCTTCCGCCCTCGCCGCCGCCGGACCGGGCGCGCGGCTGCTTTCACCCCGACAGATCTCGGACGACCGGCTTGCCACCTGCGCGGTCGCCATCGGAGGACAGACATGACCGTTCATTTCATAGGCGCCGGACCGGGCGCCGCCGACCTTCTGACCCTGCGCGGACGCGACATCATCGCCGCTTGCCCGGTGTGCCTGTATGCCGGGTCGCTGGTGCCCGAAGAAATCCTGGCTCATTGCCCCGAAGGCGCCCGGATCGTGAATACCGCGCCGATGGATCTGGATCAGATCATGGCCGAAATTCAAGCCGCCCATGACGCCGGTCAGGACGTGGCCCGGCTGCATTCGGGCGACCTGTCGGTCTGGTCGGCGATGGGCGAACAGATCCGGCGCCTGAAACAGATGGGCATTCCAGTCAGCGTGACCCCCGGCGTTCCGTCCTTTGCCGCCGCCGCCGCCGCTTTGGGCACCGAGCTAACCCTGCCCGGGCTGGCGCAATCGGTGGTGCTGACGCGGACCCCGGGGCGCGCCTCGTCCATGCCCGAAGGCGAGACGCTGGAAAACTTCGCCCGCACCGGCGCCACACTGGCCATCCACCTGTCGATCGGCAATCTGGAAAAGGTGGTGGCCGACCTGACCCCCGCCTATGGCGTCGATTGCCCGGTGTCCGTGGTGTACCGCGCAAGCTGGCCTGACGAGCGAATCATCCGCGCCACGCTGGGCACGTTGAAGGACTCGCTGGACGAAAGCATCTCGCGCACCGCGCTGATCCTGGTCGGGCCGGCGCTGGCCGGTGAAGGCTTCGACGAAAGCTGCTTGTATTCCAAGACTTATGACCGTCGCTATCGTCCGCAAAGCGCCGACAGCCCGTGGTCAAGCTGGAGTCACGGCGATGACTAACCCGCCCGGACTGCTGATCTCGGCCCCATCCTCGGGCACGGGCAAGACCACGGTGATGCTGGGCCTGCTGCGCGCGCTGGCCGAGGACGGGCTGACGGTGCAGCCCTTCAAGAGCGGTCCCGACTACATCGACCCGGCCTTTCACCGGGCGGCGGCGGGGCGGGCCTCGTTCAACCTGGACAGCTGGGCGATGGGCGCGCCGTTGCTGGGCGCGATTGCGGCGCAGGCCCAAGGCGCCGACATCGTGGTGGCCGAAGGGTCGATGGGCCTGTTCGACGGAGTCGC
Organism: Ruegeria sp. B32; assembly: GCF_025141855.1. NCBI lineage: Bacteria > Pseudomonadati > Pseudomonadota > Alphaproteobacteria > Rhodobacterales > Roseobacteraceae > Ruegeria > Ruegeria sp. B32. The sequence continues at coordinate 2,268,651 of NZ_CP081106.1, forward strand.
CAAGCCGGGAGAACTGGGCCACGGGTCAAGCGCCGAAACCGCGCTGCGCATGGGCTGGCCGGTGGTTCTGGTGCTGGACGTGGGCGGACAGGCGCAATCGGCTGCGGCCACGGCGCTGGGGTTCCGGATGTACAACCCCGACCTGCCCTTTGCCGGCGTGATTCTGAACCGCTGCGCCAGCCCGCGCCACGAACGCCTGACCCGTCTGGGGATGGAGCGCGCGGGCCTGCCGGTTCTGGGCGTCCTGCCCCGGCGCGGCGACCTGACCCTGCCTGAGCGGCATCTTGGTTTGATTCAAGCGGTCGAGCACCCCGATCTGGAAAGCGCGATTGCCGGCTACGCGGCCTTTCTGCGTGAGCATGTGGAACTGGAGGCGATCAAGCGGGCGGCCTCCTCGGGCCCGATGGGGCCGTCGTCGGCCGCGCTGCCGCGCCCTCCGGCGCAACGGATCGCACTGGCCCGGGACGCGGCGTTTTCCTTTACCTATCCGCACCTTCTGGAAGGCTGGCGGGCGGCCGGGGCCGAGATCCTGCCGTTTTCTCCGCTGGCGGACGAGGCGCCGGCCCCGGATGCCGATCTGGTCTGGTTGCCCGGCGGGTACCCCGAACTGCACGCCGGAACCTTGGCTGCGGCAGAGCGGTTCCTGACCGGCTTGCGCAGACATGCCGAAACGCGGCCCGTACATGGTGAATGCGGCGGCTACATGGCCCTGGGCGAAGGGCTGATCGACAAGGACGGCACCCGCCACCGGATGGCCGGGCTGCTGGGCCTTGTCACTTCGTACGAGAAGCGCAAGTTCAACCTGGGCTATCGCCGAGCCGAGTTGCTGGCCGACATGCCCGGGTTCTCGGCCGGGACCGCGCTGCGGGGGCACGAGTTCCACTATTCCTCGATCGTCGAGCAGCCCGACGCGCCCTTGGCACGGGTTTTTGACGCCGAAGGCGCCGAAGGTCCGCAGACCGGATCGCGCCGCGGACATGTCACCGGTACGTTCTTCCATCTGATCGCAGAGGCCAGCGCATGAGCGGTTTCGTTTCCTTCATCGGGTCCGGTCCCGGCGACCCGGAATTGTTGACCCTCAAGGCCGTGGACCGGCTGCAAAAGGCCGATGCGGTACTGTTCGACGATCTCAGCAGCGGGCCGATCCTGAGCCATGCGCGCAAGGAGGCCGACCTTGTGGGCGTGGGCAAGCGCGCCGGGCGGCCCTCGCCCAAGCAGGACCATGTCAGCCGCCTGCTGGTCGAGTACGCCCAGACCGGCCAGCGGATCGTGCGGCTGAAATCGGGCGATGGCGGCCTGTTCGGACGCCTCGAGGAGGAGCTGGTGGCACTGCGCGCTGCCAGGATCGCGTACGAGATCATTCCGGGTATCCCCTCGGCCATTGCGGCGGCTGCGGCTGCGGGCATCCCGCTGACCCGGCGCCTGACCGCGCGGCGGGTGCAATTCGTCACCGGCCACGATGTCAGCGGGAAGCTTCCCGAGGACTTGAACCTGCCCGCGCTGGCCGACCCGGGTGCGACGACGGTGGTGTTCATGGGCAAGCGCACCTTTCCACTGCTAGCCGGCGCGCTGCACGCGCATGGGCTGCCGCTGGAGACCCCCGCGCTGATGGCCGAGTCGGTCTCGACGCCTGAGCAGTCGCTGCACCGGTCCACCGTCGGTGCCTTGGCCGAGCGCCTGGGTTCCGAGATCGGCACCGCGCCAGCGCTGATCCTTTATGGTCCGTTGGCGGAGTTCGACGATGATTGATCTGGTCTTGATCGGAATCGGCACCGGCAACCCGGACCACGTGACCTTTCAGGGCGCGCAGGCGATCCGCGCGGCCGATCTGATCCTGATCCCGCGCAAGGGCGCCAACAAGGCCGATCTGGCCGGCGTGCGCGAGGAAATCATCCGCAAGGTCACCGGCACACCGCCCCAAATCGCCTATTTCGACATCCCCGAGCGCCGGTCGCAAGATGGCTACCTGCGCGGCGTGGATGAATGGCACGACGCGATCGCCCTGCGCTGGCAGGAGGCGATGGCCCGGCACCCCAAGGCGCGCACCGTCGCCCTGCTGATCTGGGGCGACCCGTCGCTCTATGACAGTTCGCTGCGAATCGCGGCGCGGCTGGACCCGCAGCCGAACGCCACGGTGATCCCCGGCATCACGGCGCTGCAGGCGCTGACGGCGGCCCATGCCATGCCAATCAACGAGATCGGCGCGCCTTATCTGGTGACCACCGGCCGGCGCATCCGCGACGAGGGCTGGCCCAGCGACGCCGATACGGTTGCGGTGATGCTGGATGGCGAATGTTCGTTCCAGACGCTGGACATGGCCGATTTTGACATCTGGTGGGGGGCTTACGTTGGTATGCCCGAGCAGATCCTGATCAAAGGTCCGCTGGCCGATGTGGCCGATGAGATCCTGCGCACCCGCACCGAGGCCCGCGCCCGGCACGAGTGGATCATGGATATCTATGTTCTGAAAAAGCGCGGGAATTGACGCGAAAGGTCGCAAATGGCGATTGCGCCACAGCGGCATTCACGTCTAAATGGACGGGTCTGGTCCTGCCGGAGACATCCGGATGCTAAGAGGGAATTTGGTGCGGCCTGCGCGCAGGTCAAATCCGAAGCCGCCCCCGCGACTGTAAGCGGTGAGCCCTGTTCAACCAGCCACTCCCGATCCGTTCGGGGGGAAGGCGAACAGAGGCGCTGACCCGCAAGCCAGGAGACCTGCCAGGCGAACAATGAAACACCGGCCGTCGGGTGCGGCGGCACAGGAGGACAGAAAATGACGACACAAACGCAAACCGCATCAACGGCACGCGCTGGCATTCTTTCGGCAGTGTTCGCGGCAGCCCTGGGCCTGGGGATCATCACCCTGGCTGGTCACGTTCAGGCATCGGCGCTGCATGACGCCGCGCATGACGTGCGCCACGCAACCGGCTTCCCCTGCCACTAAACCAATGTTCAGTCGCATTCTGACCAGCGCGTTGTTCGCTGGTGCTGCAGCCGGGTTGATCGTCGCCCTGCTGCAGTTGGTATTCGTGCAACCCGTGTTGCTGCATGCTGAACTCTATGAATCCGGAGAGCTGGTGCATTTCGGAGCCGAAGCCGTCTCGGCCCATCCCGAACTGCCGGGCATGTTCTCGGACCTGACCCGCGACGGGCTGAGCGTGGTGTTCACCATGCTGACCTATACCGGCTATGCGCTGGTTCTGGTCGCCCTGATGTCGCTGGCCGAGGCGCAAGGCCACCCGGTTGACGGGCGCACGGGCGTGCTATGGGGGCTTGCCGGTTTCATCGCCTTTCACCTGGCGCCGGGCTTCACCCTGGCCCCCGAGGTTCCGGGTGTTGCCGCAGCCGACGTGTTCGCGCGGCAGATCTGGTGGTGGGCAACCGTCGCGGCTGCTGGTGTGGCCATGTGGCTGATCGCCTTTGGTGGCAACATCGTCAGCTATCTGGTTGCGGCCGTGCTGTTGATGGCCCCGCACCTGATCGGCGCGCCGGAACCCGACGTGTTCACCGGGCCGGTTCCGACCGAGATCGGGGCCCTGTTCGCAGCACGCGCCTTTGGCGTCGGCCTTGTGGCCTGGGTGCTGCTGGGTTCGTTTGCCGGGTATTTCTGGCAAAGCGAGGGCAAGCGCGTCGAAGCCGCGGCCTGATCCCCGAAATCCCACGACCCGCCGGCGCCCAACCGGCGGGTCATTTGCTTTTCAAGGAAACATGATGACACGCTCGCTTGCTCTTTTCGCGATCGGTCTGGTCTTTGGTGGGGGTGCCGGGTTCGTGCTGGCCGCGGCCAACGGCGTCACCTTCGATGGCCACGACCATTCCGACCCCGCCCAACATGGCGGCCATCACGCCGAGGCCATGGCCCATGACCACAGCGCCGCCATCAACCTGCCCGCCGGACCGGACGCGCCGGGGCTGGAGATCGCCGTCTCCCCCGACCCGATGGCGGGTTGGAACCTGCATGTGATGCCAAAAAACTTCCGCTTCTCGCCGGAGAACGCCTCGCTGGACAACAAGCCCGGCGAAGGCCATGCGCATGTCTATGTAAACGGCGTCAAGCTGGCCCGGCTTTATGGCAACTGGATGCACATTTCGGACCTGCCCAAGGGCGACACTACCATCGAGGTCTCGCTGAACGCCAACAGCCACAGCCCGCTGGCCGTGGATGGGGTGCCGGTCAGCGCCTCGGTCACGGTTCAGGTGGACTGAAACGCGGGGATCCGCGCCCGCAGACACAAGCGAAGCCGCCCGCACGGCCGGGCGTCTTCGATCCAGCCATTCGGGCTGTTCAGAATGGTCCGGCAGGTCGCCGCAATGTCATCGGCATCGGCAACCGGATCGATCCCCGAAAACACGTAGGACGCCAGGCTTTGCCCCTGCATCGCCACCACGGTCGGCTCATTGCAACCGCTGAAACAGGCGTGCTCGGCGATCTCGACCTGCCCGTCCACGCCCGCAGCGCGCAGGGCGTCCGATACGGCCTGACGCTCGGCCGGCAAGTCGCGCTCGCCCGCGCAGCTGCTGCAGATCAAAACACGCATGCCACTCGCCTGCCTTTTCCGTTTCACACTGTCGCTTGTGCGGGTTTCGCACCCCCGGCGCAAGCCCGCCGCCCACGATATTGTGACTGTACGCACCCGGGAATTCGGGAAGACTTGGGCCAACCACGACCTGGAGAGCCCGTGATGAAACGTCTTATGTTTTTCCTCGGCCTGCTGGCGCTGCCCGCGCTTGCTGCCGATATCGAACCACGGCCGGGTTGGGCCGTCCACCCGACGACCAAGACCCATGACGCGCTGGTGGCCGACACGATCGCAGCGGTCAAGGCAAACGGTCTGATCGTGGTAACGCAGGCCGGGCCCACCAAGGCCGCCGCCGCGCGCGGCATCACCATTCCGGGCAATCGGGTGATCGGCGTCTTCAACAACGACTATGCGGTGCGGGTTCTGGAACAATCGGTGCCCGCGATGATCGAGGCGCCGATCCGCCTGTACGTCACGGAAAACGAGGACGGGGCCGCGACGCTGTCCTACAAGACGCCCAGCCTGGTCTTTGCCCCCTACACCGATGGATCCGACGCCTTGCCCGCGATTGCCGCAGAGTTGGACGCCAAATTCGCCGCCATCGCCCAGACGGCTGTCAAATAGTCACACTGACGTGATGCGGCTTGCGCCGGCCCGGAACCTCCGCAATCTGCTGCGCAACGGAACTTACGGAGCTTGTTCGATGCAGGACCTGTCCCCCCGCGCTGCGGACCTTCTGGCGCAACGGCTGTACGAGGCCGGGTGCCGCCACGCCTTCGGCATGCCCGGAGGCGAGGTGTTGACCCTGGTCGATGCGCTGGAACAGGCCGGGATCACCTTTCACCTGACCAAGCACGAAAACTCGGCCGGTTTCATGGCCGAGGCGGTGCACCATCGCGATGGCGCGCCGGCGATTCTGGTGGCGACTCTGGGTCCTGGGGCCATGAACGGCATCAATGTCGTGGCCAACGCGCTGCAGGACCGGGTGCCGATGATCGTGCTGACCGGCTGCGTCGATGCCGACGAGGCGCTGACTTACACCCATCAGGTCATGGATCACGCGCAGGTCTATCGCTCGATCACCAAGGGCACGTTCACCCTGACGGCCAAGGGCGCCGACATCATCGCCGACAAAGCCGTGTCGCTGGCCACGCAGGCGCGACCGGGGCCGGTGCATATCGACGTACCGATCTCGGTCGCCGATACCCGGGTGTCTATCGCCAAGCGCCGACGGCTGACCCGGGCCGCCCGCGTCGCGCCGGAGGGCACATGCCTGGAGAAGGCCCGCCGCTGGGTGGCCGAGGCCGAGCGTCCGCTGGCGATCATCGGGCTGGACGTTCTGTATGACGACTCGCGCAGCGTGGTGCGGGCGTTTCTGGAACATTTCGGCATCCCGTTCGTCACGACCTACAAGGCCAAGGGCGTGGTGCCCGAGGATCACCCGCTGTGCCTGGGTGGCGCGGGCCTGTCACCCCTGGCCGACACGCAGCTTGTGCCGCTGGTCGAACAGGCCGACCTGATCCTGTGCCTGGGCTATGACCCGATCGAAATGCGCCCCGGCTGGCGCGAGATATGGGACCCGGACGAGAAACGCGTGATCGACATTTCGGCCATGGTGAATGACCACTACATGCACCAGGCAGGGCTGAACCTGGTGGCCGATACCGGCGCCACGCTCGAGGCGATCGCCAAGGGCAACCCTGCGCGACCGACTTGGCCCCAAGGCCAACCGGCGCAGGTCAAGGCCGCCTTGGCCGCGGCCTTTCCCATCGATGACGACTGGGGCCCCGCCGCCGTGATCGCCGAGACCCGCGACACCCTGCCCCCCGAAACACTGGCCACCGCCGACAGCGGCGCGCACCGCATCCTTCTCAGCCAGATGTGGCAATGCTCCGAGGCGCGCGGCCTGATCCAGTCTTCGGCGCTGTGTACGATGGGGTGCGCCGTTCCGATGGCGATCGGCCTGAAACTGGTCGAACCCGACCGCCCGGTCATCAGCTTTTCCGGCGATGCCGGGTTCCTGATGGTGGCCGGTGAGTTGTCGACCGCCGCGGAAATGGGCGGAAACCCGATCTTTCTGGTCTTTGTCGATGCCAGCCTGGCACTGATCGAGCTGAAACAGCGCCAGCGCCAGATGGGCAACCGGGGCGTCGATTTCGACCGGCATGACTATGCCGCGATGGGCCGGGCGTTCGGCGGCAACGGCCATACCGTGCGCAACCGCGCCGAACTGCGCGCGGCGCTGCAGGCCGCGATGACCGCCGACACGTTCACGGTGATCGCCGCCGAGATCGACCGCGGAGGCTATGATGGCCGCATCTGAAGGGCCGCTGAAGGGCGTCAAGGTTCTGGATTTGTCGCGCATTCTGGCCGGCCCGACCTGCACGCAACTGCTTGGCGATCTGGGCGCCAGCGTGATCAAGGTGGAAAACCCGGCCACCGGTGGCGACGATACCCGCCAGTGGGGGCCGCCCTATGTCACCGATGCGGATGGCAACCCGACCGATCAGAGCGCCTATTTCATGGCCGCGAACCGCAACAAGAAGTCCGTCGCCATCGATATCGCCACGCCAGAGGGGCAGGCACAGATCCGGCGGCTGGCCTCTCATGCTGACATCCTCATCGAGAATTTCAAACCCGGCGGGCTGGCCAAATACGGGCTGGACCATGAAACCTTCTCGCGGGACTTTCCGGGGCTGATCTACTGTTCGATCTCGGGCTACGGCCAGACCGGCCCGAACGCGGCCAAGCCGGGCTATGACCTGATGGCGCAGGGCTATGGCGGGATCATGTCGCTGACGGGCGAACCGGATGGAGCCCCTATGAAAGTCGGCGTGGGCATCGCCGACGTGATGTGCGGCATGTACGCGACCGTCGGCATTCTGGCGGCGCTGCGCCACCGGGATCAGACCGGCGAAGGCCAGCAGATCGACATCGCACTGGTCGACAGCCAGATCGCATGGCTGATCAACGAGGGCGTGAACTATCTGACCTCGGGCCAGGTTCCACAGCGGCGCGGGAATGGGCACCCCAACATCGTGCCCTACGATGTTTATGAAACCGCCGATGGACACGTCATTCTGGCCGTGGGAAATGACAGCCAGTTCCGGCGTTTCTGCGGCTTTCTGAAGCTGGGTCACCTGCCCGACGATACGCGGTTCGCCACCAACCCGGCCCGGCTGGAACACCGCGACGCATTGAACGCCGTTCTGCGGCCCGCGCTACAGCGGCTGGAGACCAAGGCCGTCATCGATGGCCTCGAGGCGCTGAAAGTGCCGGTCGGGCCGGTTCAGACGCTGGATCAGGTCTTTGCCTCGGATCAGGTGGCGGCGCGGGGGATGCAAGTGGATATGCCAGCCCGGCCCGGCCCGGTGCGGCTGATCGGGAATCCATTGAAGTTGTCCCGCAGCCCGGTGACCTATCGCTCTGCTCCGCCCGAGTTCGGCGCTGACACGCAAGCGGTTCTGAACGCGGAAAACCCCTTCGAGGATTGAAACACTCTGCCTTTTTCGGCGGCAAGTCGCTGAAACATGTCATTGAATCGGCGATTTTTTTCGCTTTTTGCGAACACAAGCTTTCACCAATTCGAGAGCAGGCCCGATACTGTTACGTCCCGTCTGCACACTCTGCTAAGTCCAAGAGTGTGAGTTTTTGCAACCAGATTGGACCCAAGCATGCAGCAAGATGTTTTCGGACAGATGAACACCCTGACCCACCCGGACAGCGCCGAAGCGTGGAATGGTGTTCTGCTTGGTTTCATGGCGCACGCAGCGGTCACACCTCAGCATCTGGGCAAGGTGCTTGAGCTTGAACCGGGCTTTGCGCTTGGACATGCCATCAAGGGGCTGTTCATGGTTCTGTTGGGGCGCAGGGAAATGATGGAGGTCGCCCATCAGGCCGCCGCCGCCGCAAAGAGTGCGGCCGCTGAGCAGCCGATTTCGGCCCGCGAGACATTGTATCTTGAGGCCCTGGATCACTGGCTGGCAGGCCAGCCCACCCGCGCCGTGCAAACCTTCGAGGCAATTCTGCGCAGCCACCCTGATGACACGCTGGCCATGAAACTCAGCCACGCGACCCGTTTCGTGTTGGGTGACTCCGCAGGGATGCGACGCTCGATCGAACGGGTTCTGCCAGCTTATGCGCCTGATCACCCCGGTCGTGGATACCTGCTTGGGTGCCATTCCTTTGCGTTGGAAGAAACCGGTGCCTACGAAAAGGCCGAAATCGCAGGGCGGCAGGCTCTGTGGATGGTTTCCGACGACGCGTGGGGCCTGCACGCAGTCGCCCACGTGCACGAAATGACGGGCAATGCGCAATCCGGTCTGGACTGGCTGGCCGGGCGCGAGGCTGCCTGGTCCCACTGCAACAACTTCCGCTATCACGTGTGGTGGCACAAGGCGTTGATGCATCTGGATCTGGGTCAGATCGACCAGGTGCTTGATCTGTACGACGACGAGATTCGCCAGGACAAGACAGATGACTATCGCGATATTTCGAATGCGACCTCGCTGTTGTCGCGGCTCGAGCTTGAAGGGGTGGACATTGGCACCCGATGGGAAGAACTGGCCGACCTGAGCGCCGCCCGCACCGAAGACAGCTGTCTGATTTTCGCCGATTTGCATTACCTTCTGGCACTGACTGGTGACAACAGGCCCGACTCGACCGCCAAGTTATTGGCCCGCATTCACAAGGACTCCCAACAGCCCGCAACCGACACGGCACGTCGCATGGCCGACCCGGGCTTGGCCGCCGCCATTGGCCTTGAGGCATTTGGAAAAGGCGATTATCTCCAAGCCTTCGAGCATCTTGCAAATGCGCGAAATTCGATGCAATTGGCCGGCGGCAGTCACGCCCAGAGGGATGTTTTTGAACGCATTACAATCGATTCCGGCCTGCGTGCCGGACGCCTCGATGATGTCGAGCGCATTTTGGACGACCGCAAGGCCAAACGGTCCGGCACCGAAGACAATTACGCCCTCGCGCGCCGCGCTCTAATCAGTTCGGCCCGCGACCAATCCGGTGTGCAAAGCGTACCGGCTGAATAACAAGACGACCACAAAGGACAGAGAAACGAATGGCGACCGCATCGCCCGCTTCTGATTTTGCGCCGGTGGCGGCATCCTCCGCCCCCGCTGCCACAACCCGCGACCCGCGGCTGGATTTCTATCGCGGTATTGCGATGTTCATCATCCTGATCGCGCACATCCCGAACGACCCTTGGGCCAGATGGATCCCGGCCCGTTTCGGATTCTCGGACGCGACTGAAATCTTTGTTTTCTGCTCGGGCATGGCTTCGGCGATCGCCTTTGGCGGCGCGTTCGAACGCAAGGGCTGGTGGATGGGTACCGCCCGGGTCAGCTTCCGCATCTGGCAGGTCTACTGGGCCCATATTTGCCTGTTTTTCTTTGTCGCCATGTCCATGGCAGCACTGGATCTGTCCGGAGCCTTCGACAAAAGCTATGTCTCGGGATTGAACCTGCAGCATTTCTTCAACGACCCGATGCCACAGATGGTGGGGCTGTTCACCCTGACTTATGTGCCGAACTATTTCGACATCCTGCCGATGTACCTGGTCGTTCTGGCAATGATGCCGATGTTCATGGGCTTGTCGCGCCTCAGCATCTGGGCGGTCGGGTTGGTCTCGGTCGCGATCTGGCTGGTGGCGCAGACCGGTATGCTGGCGCTTCCGGCCGAACCGTGGTCGGACCGCCAGTGGTTCTTCAACCCGTTTGGATGGCAGTTGCTGTTTTTCACGGGCTTTGCATTCATGCGGGGCTGGATTCCTGCGCCGCCGGTTTCCAAGACACTGATCTGGGCCGCGGCATTGTTCCTTGTCCTCTCAGCCCCGTTCGGATCGTGGAAAGTGTTCTTGTGGGTCCAGGCGGCCGCCCCGGATCTTGCCGAGAACATCCGAAAGGTCTGGCCCCTGACAAGCGAGCTGCGCGAAAAAACCGATTTCGGCCTGTTCCGGTACATGCACTTCCTGTCGCTGGCCTACCTGGGGTGGGTGGCTGCAGGGCAACATGGGCATCGCCTGATCGCCACCGGCAACACGATCGGCGCGCAGCTGTGGCGATGGATCCTGAAGCAGATCACCAAAGTGGGCCAGCAGTCCTTGGCGGTATTTGTATTTTCCATGGCAGCAGCACGACTTATCGGCGTTTTCCTCGACGAATTTGGGCGGGATTTTGCCACCGTTCTGGCCGCAAATCTAATTGGATTTGCATTGATCATCGGCGTGGCTTATCTGGCCGCTTGGTTCAAATCACACCCATGGAAATCGAAGTCATGAAGTTCACGCGTCGTGCATTCCTTGCGTCGACTACGGCGCTGGCCTTCGCCCCGGCCACCTTTGCCACCGGTGGCGAGGTGCCATTCGATCGGGCCGACATCATCGCCCTTGCCCGCGATCTGGCCAGCCGCCCCTACGAGGCGCGCGAAACCGTTCCGCAGGCGTGGCAGGACCTCACTTACGAACAGTACCGCTCCATCCGTTTCCGGCTGGACCGTGCGCTCTGGTACGGGACCGATACGCCGTTCAACGTCGATTTCTTCACCCCCGGCCTCTACTTTCCGCGAACCGTTCAGGTCTCGGCGGTTGAGAACGGGATGACCGCGCCGGTTGCCTTCGACCTCGAGATGTTCGACCGGGCCGAGGATGTCCCCGATCTGCCCGTAGACGAAACGCTGGGTTTTTCGGGTTTCCGGCTGCGCACCGAGATGCATCGCCCTGGCAAGACGGACGAGTTCTGCGTGTTTCAGGGAGCCAGCTATTTCCGTGCCATCGGCCTGCACGAGGTCTATGGTCTGTCGGCCCGTGGTCTTGCACTAAAAACCGGGGATCCCGAGGGCGAAGAATTTCCGGATTTCATCCGATTTTGGCTGGAGCGCCCAAAGCCCGGCCAGCGCAACATGATCGTTCACGCCCTGATGGACAGCCCCAGTGTGACCGGCGCCTATCGGTTCGATATCTCGGCCGGCGCTGACTGCATCATGGAGGTGCAGGCAACCTTGTTTGCTCGGGAAGAACTTCCCCATGTTGGGATCGCTCCGGGGACGTCGATGTTCCTGTTCGATCAGACCAATCACAACCGGTTCGACGATTTCCGTCCGGCCGTGCACGACAGCGACGGGCTGATGATCCGAAACGGGGCGGGAGAAGTGATTTGGCGCCCGCTCGCCAATCCCAAGAGATTGCAGGTGTCCTCATTCGTCGACATGAATCCTCGCGGGTTCGGACTGATGCAGCGCAAACGCGCGTTTTCCGACTATGCCGACCTCGAGGCGCAATACCACAAGCGCCCCGGCCTTTGGGTCGAGCCGATGGGCGATTGGGGTAAAGGTACGGTCACTTTGGTCGAAATTCCGGCCGATCAGGAGATCTACGACAACATTGTCGCCTATTGGCGTCCCGCGGAACCGGTCGCTGCCGGTGCTCAGCTCGACTTGTCGTACCGCCTGATCTGGGGCGAGGAACCTCAGCGGACCGCCATGCCGCGAGTGATCAACACCGCAATGGGCGAGAACACTTTTGGCGAAGGACGGCTTGCGGTGATCGACTTCGAAGCCAGCGAGTTGTTCGACGATCCGGACGCCCTCAGCGTGTTCGTGCAGTCGCCTCATGCGGAAACCTCGGACGGGGTTCTGCAACGCAACCCGGATACGGGCGGTTTGCGTCTGGCCTTTTCGTTTCAACCCGGCGACCGCGACCACGTCGAATTGCGCGCGCAACTGAGGCTGGGTGACGAGCCTGCCTCGGAAGTCTGGATGTACAGATGGACAGCATGAACCCGGACCTGAAAATCATGCCACCCGAGGCACCGCTGGCAATGCCGGAGCAGGACTTTGGCGCCGGGTTTCGGGACGCCCAAGCGCCTGCGGATGCCCGCCGCTCGTCGGCGGGCCTATGGCGCGCATTGGCGTTTTCCCCGGCCATGGCCGCCTCGGTTGCTTTGTTGTGGGTCATGGCGGACTGGTTCGACGCCGAAGGGATAAACGTGGTCGAAGCCATCCTGTTGGCATTGATTTCGTTCAATTTCTTCTGGATTTCCTTCACGGTCTGCACCGTCCTGCTGGGCATGATCTCTCTGGCCCGGCAAGAGCGCCCGGTACGGCAGGGTCGCGCGCAGCCACTGCGGGTCGCTTTGCTGATGCCCGTCTACAACGAAGTGCCGTGGAACGTGTTGGGCAATGCCCGCACGATGCTCGAAGAACTGCGCGCCCGAGGGGGCAAGCATCACTATGCGATGTTCATCCTGTCCGACACCCGCGATCCGGAAATCGCGGCCCAGGAACAGGCCAGCATCGAGGCGCTGCGTACCACGCTGGCCCCGGGTCTTGAGCTGTATTACCGACGCAGGGAACAGAATACGGACCGCAAGGTCGGCAATATAGCTGATTGGGTCAGCCGCTGGGGTGGCGCTTGGGATGCAATGCTGGTTCTGGACGCCGACAGCTTGATGACCGGGCGCGCGATCGCGCGGCTGACCGACGCGCTGGCCCGCGATCCCGGCGCCGGCCTGATCCAAAGCTATCCGCAACTGATCGGTGCCCAGTCCGTCTTTGCACGGATGCAGCAGTTCGCCAATGGTGTGTACGGCATCGCGTTCGCCGAGGGCCTGTCCCGTTGGTGTGGCCAGGAAGGCAATTATTGGGGCCACAACGCCATCATCCGCACCAAGGCCTTTGCGACCTGTGCGGGTCTGCCCAAGCTGCGCTCGCTCTCGGGCCAGGAACAACTGATCATGAGCCACGACTTCGTCGAGGCCGGGTTGCTGCGCCGCGCCGGTTGGGGCGTTCGCTTTCTGCCGCGCATCCGAGGCTCGTACGAGGAAACACCGCCGACATTGATCGACCACGCCCTACGCGACCGCCGCTGGTGCCAGGGCAACCTGCAGCATCTGCGTCTGCTCGGCTCGACCGGGTTTCGGGCCGTGTCGCGGTTTCATCTGTTCCACGGCGCCGTCGGATACCTGATGTCACCCTTGTGGTTCGCACTGCTGGTCATGTGGGCGTTGATCGGTCAGGGCAAGGATGCTTCGGTGCTGCACTATTTCAGCCCCGACAATCCGATGTTCCCCCAGTGGCCGGAAATGACCGAAACGCGGCATGTTCTGATCATCCTTGTCATGTACGCGATGCTGCTGGCCCCCAAGATTCTGGGTGCACTGGCATTGCCCCTCAGCGGTGTTCGCTATGAAGATTTCGGCGGCCGGACCCGGTTTCTTGCGTCATTCCTGTTCGAGGTCGTGCTGTCGATCCTGTACGCACCGATCCTGATGGTGCAGCAGATGATCGCCGTGTTCCGTACCCTTATCGGTGTGCAAAAAGGCTGGACTCCGCACGCACGGGATGGCGGCGCCTATGGGCTGCGGACGCTGATCGTGTGTCACGCGCTCGAAACCATCAGCGGCTTCGCGCTGAGCGCGGGTATCCTGGCCGGGTTGGTCTCGGTCTGGTTGGCTCCGATCGCCATCAGCCTGACCTTTGCGGTACCGCTCTCCGCACTCAGCGGCGTATCTGCGGCAGCAGCGCGTCGCATGGTCGGCATGCCCGAGGATTTCCACGAGCCCGCCATCACGCGGGCGGCACGTTCGCATCGCAACGAGTTGAAACGCCTGATCGAGGGCAAAGGAACCATGACCCCGGCGGAATGATCACCCGCCGGGCAACCCTTCGTACCAATCCAGCATCATGTCGGCCCAGCCCCGCGGAACTGTATGACCGCCGGGAAACAGAGCGAACTCCAATGCACTGCCGTCAGCACAGGCGGTCCACTTGCGGCGCATGAATTGGCCTGTCGTTGAAAACCCGTCCGGACGGTTGTCGGCGCATTCGTTGGCCTGCCGCCAGATTTCAAGCCCGGCGAAGATGTCGCCCTGAAGGAACCGACCGCCGCCCAGTGCGCGCCCCTCCAGCGGCACCACGTTGTCGGTCCAGCCATGTGTGTGGAACAGGCGCACGGGCCCCGCACAACTTTCGGGATGCGGACGCCAGAATCCGCCTGAGACAGGCACGTAGGCCGAGAATGCCTCGGGATCGGCGCAGGCCAGATAGTTCACCATGAAGCCGCCGGCCGAGAATCCCCCCAGCACCACGCGGTGGTCATCTACCCCGAACTGTTGGACCGCATCCGCAACAACTTCCTTCAGGAACGCGGCTTCGTCACGCCCGTCCCAACCCGGATAGAAGTTCCAGCTCTTTCGCCCGTTGCGCTCGGCCCCCTCGGGTGCCATGACCGCGTATCCCCGCGCCAGCAAGGGTTCGACCATGCCGCGGTTTTTCATGGTCCCCTGCGCGCTGCCGCCGTACCCGTGCAGGAACACGACCAATGGCGGGTTGCTTTCTTCCGGCAGCTCGATGCGATAGCTTCCGGTTGCAGTCTCGCAAACACCCTGATCCTGCCCACACGCGGCCACTGCCGGAGTTGCGGCGGTTGCGACCAACACAGCCAACAGATCCCTGAGCCTCATCACGCCCCCTCCGAATACGCCTGCACCGGCAGCCCGGCCCGCACCCAGCCCGGACCTGCGGCTGACCCCAGCATCCCTTCGGGCACGTCAAGAATGTTGCCGTAGCCTGCCTCGGTCAACCTGTTGCCAAGCCGCGCTGACCGCACACCACGGGCGCAGATCAAGGCAATCGGCCGCCCCTTGTCACCGCCAGACAGGCGATCCAACACATCCAGAAAGTCTTCACGGCGCATGTCCAGCGGTTGGGCGCCCTGCCCGATGCCTGAGGCCCGCCATTCGCGCGGGGTCCGAATGTCGAGCAACAGGATTTCCCCCGCAACAGCCTTTTCGTGCGCCTGAGCGACGGTCAACGTACCGCCAGAAAAGTCTTCGGGGATCAGACGGTATTCACGGATCGCAAAACCCGCGAGAACAGCGGCCGCGCCCCCAAGGAACACGCCTCTGCGGCTGAGCCTGGTTGTGATCGCCAATGTGCACCCTCCGGTTTCTCCAAGCCGGTTTTATCACGGGTCCGCCTCCGACGCTGCGCCGAAAAGCCGGGTACGGATCAAGTTCGCGTCATTTTCGCGCAGGCTTTGGCCAAAAATACGCGGGGAGTAGTGCAAGGTGAAAAACTTGCAATAGCTGGACAGTCAATAAATTATCCTTACAAAATCAACAGCACCCTGACCGCTCAGCCCGGAGTATCGCAGTTGTCCCTATTCCTTATCGCGGCCCTTCCCTTCCTCGGAGCTGTCTTTCCCGCCCTGCTGATCCGCGCCGGGCGCAACGCAGCCGCATCGGCAGCGGGATTGACCACGTTTCTGGCCTTGATGGGGCTGCTGATTCATATCCCGGACGTCATGAACGGCACGGTGGTCACCGCGCGGTTCGACTGGATTCCGGGGCTGGGGTTGAACGCCAATTTCATGCTGGACGGGCTGGGATTTCTGTTCGCGCTGCTGATCCTTGGCATTGGTCTGCTGATCATCCTGTACGCGCGGTTCTACCTGTCGCGTGAAGACCCAATGGGGCAATTCTATACCTATCTCCTGCTGTTCCAGGGCGCGATGGTCGGTATCGTTCTGTCCGACAACATACTGCTTTTGCTGGTTTTCTGGGAATTGACCTCGCTCAGTTCGTTCTTGCTCATCGGCTATTGGAAACACCTGCCCGAAGGCCGCCAGGGCGCGCGGATGGCGCTGGCGGTCACCGGGTCCGGCGGGCTGGCGATGATTGCGGGGATGCTGATCCTCGGCAATATCGTGGGGTCCTATGACCTGAGCGTGATCCTCCAGAACCGCGAACTGATCCAGTCTTCGCCCTACTACCTGCCGGCGTTGATACTGATCCTGCTGGGATGTTTCACCAAGTCGGCCCAGTTCCCGTTCCATTTCTGGCTGCCGCATGCAATGGCCGCTCCAACGCCGGTTTCGGCCTATCTGCACTCGGCCACGATGGTGAAGGCTGGCCTGTTTCTGATGGCGCGCATGTGGCCGGTTCTGGCCGGAACCGAGGCGTGGTTCTACATCGTCGCCACCACCGGCCTGGTGACCATGCTGATCGGCGCGGTGATCGCGCTGTTCAAGGATGACCTCAAGGCGTTGCTGGCCTTTTCGACGGTGTCGCATCTGGGGCTGGTCACGATGCTGCTGGGCTTTGGCACCAAGATCGCGGTCGTGGCCGCCATCTTTCACATCATCAACCACGCCACCTTCAAGGCCGCCCTGTTCATGACCGCCGGGATCGTGGACCACGAAACCGGCACCCGGGACATCAAGCGCCTGGGCGGCCTGCGCCATTTGATGCCGATCACCTTTTCGATTGGAACAATCGCCGCATTGTCCATGGCAGGGATTCCACCTTTGAACGGATTCCTGTCGAAGGAAATGATGCTGGAAGAAACCGTGCACACGGTCTGGCGAAACTCGCACTATCTGGTGCCAGCCCTTGCCCTGGTAGCCGCGATCTTCTCTGCCGCATATTCCTTCCGGTTCGTGTCCCACGTCTTCCTGGGCCCTGAACGCGAGGATTACCCTGCGCACCCGCATGACCCGCCGGTGGGGCTGTGGCTGGCTCCGGCATTCCTGGTCGCGCTGGTCGTGCTGATCGGCCTGAACTCGGCCGCCATCGTCGGCCCCTTGGTTGCGGTTGTGTCTTCCGCGGTCATCGGTGGCGAAAAGCTGCCCTATTATTCACTGAAGCTGTGGCACGGGTTCACGCCCGCCTTGTACATGTCGATCGTCGCAACTTTTGGCGGCCTCTTCCTGTTGGCTTTGCACCGGCGCGGCGAGCACGTCTGGAATATCCTGCCCCGCCCCGAGGCCAAGACCATCTTCGACGCCGTGATCGGCGGATTGACCGCCGCCAGCCGCTGGATCACGGACGAGCTGCACAACGGTGTCATCAGCCGCTACGCGATCATCCTGATCGCCTTTACTGTCGGCCTTGGATACTATGCCTATTCGACCGGCACGATTGGCGTGGAAACGCGGGTTCCGCTGCCGGCTCCGATCATTCCTATCATCGGCTGGCTGTGCCTGATCGTGGCGACGATGGGCATCATGTGGTTCCACCGCAACCGGTTGCTATCGCTTGTTTTGATCGGTGTCGTCGGCCTGATCGTGTCGATGGCCTTCAACTATCTGTCCGCGCCTGATCTGGCCCTGACGCAGATCTCGGTCGAAGTCGTCACGATGATCCTGCTGCTGCTGTCGCTGAACTTCCTGCCGACCGAGACCCCATGGGACAGCAGCGCAGCGCGGCGCTGGCGTGATGCTACCATTTCGGTGGTGGCCGGCATCGGCGCCGGGGGCTTGATCTATGCGCTCATGCTGCGCGATTTCGCCTTCCCGACGATTTCGGAGTTCCACCTGGCCAATTCCTACAAGGGTGGCGGCGGCACCAACGTGGTCAACGTGATCCTGGTGGACTTCCGGGGATTTGATACCTTCGGCGAGATCATCGTGCTGGGGATCGCGGCCCTGATCATCTTTGCCCTGACCGAGGCCGTGCTGGGCACAAGCGTCCGGGCCTACCTGCTGAACCGCAAACCGCACTGGCCCCAGTCAGGTGACTCGCACCCGCTGATGATGGTTGTTGCCACACGTGTGATGATGCCGATTGCCCTGATGGTAGGCGCCTACATCTTCTTCCGGGGGCACAACCAGCCCGGAGGCGGGTTCATCGCCGGTCTGGTGGTCGCGATCGCCTTCCTGATGCAGTACATGGCCAGCGGTTATACCTGGGCGATCGAACGGCAGCGGTTCTACTACCATGGCACCATCGGTTGGGGCGTTCTGATCGCCGCGGCCACGGGTTTGGGCGCCTGGTTCAACGAGCGGCCCTTCCTGACCAGCGATTTCGGCTATCTGCATTGGCCACCGTTGGAAGAGTTCGAATGGGCCACGGCCATGCTGTTCGACACAGGCGTGTTCCTGGCCGTTCTGGGCGCCGTAATGCTGGCTCTTGACAGCCTGTCGCGGTTCGCGTGGCGGCCGGGCATGGCGCAGGAATTCCCGATGGACATCAACCCGTTGCGGGATGATCTGGCCGAAGAACAAGAAAAAGCGAAGGAGCAGGGCTGATGGAAGCACTCGTCGCATCGGCCGTTGGCGTTCTGACCGCCGCAGGGATCTTTCTGATCCTGCGCCGTCGGACCTTTCCGGTCATCCTGGGCCTGTCTCTGCTGACCTATGCGGTCAACGTGTTCCTGTTCGCCACGGGACGGCTGGCCGTGAACGCGCCTGCAGTTCTGAACAAATACGAAGAGGTTCCCTATACCGATCCATTGCCGCAGGCCCTTGTTCTGACGGCGATTGTGATCTCGTTCGGGATGACAGCTGTGATCGTGATGATCGCTCTGGGCGCCTACCTGTCTTCGAAGGATGACCATATAGACATGGCCGCGCAGGACAGCGTGGATGACGCAGGAGAAGACGCATGAACCACTGGATCGTTGCGCCGATCGTCCTGCCCGCGATCCTGGCCCCCTTCATCATCATGGTTCTGCGGTACCATCTGGACCTGCAGCGTATCTTTTCAGTCGCCGGTGTGGTGGGTCTGCTCGGCATCGCACTGACCATCACTGCGCAGGCAGCGGGCGGCGAGATTCATGTCTACGAGCTGGGTGATTGGCCGGCCCCGTTTGGCATTGTTCTGGTCCTTGACCGGTTGTCCGCGATGATGGTGTTGCTGACGGCGTTGCTGGCCTTGCCTGTCGTGCTGTACGCCATCGCGTCCGGATGGGACGAACGCGGCAACCACTTTCATCCGCTGTTCCAATTCCAGCTGATGGGTGTCTGCGGCGCCTTCCTGACCGGCGACGCGTTCAACCTGTTCGTGTTTTTTGAGGTATTGCTGATCGCCTCCTACGGCCTGATGACCCATGGCGGCGGCGCGGTACGCCTGAAGGCCGGGGTGCAATACGTCACCTACAACCTCTTGGGGTCAACTCTGTTCCTGTTTGCATTGGGCACGATCTATTCGGTTACCGGTACCCTGAACATGGCCGACCTAGCGGTGCGCGTCGCGGAAATTCCGGTCGAAGACACCGCCCTGTTGCGCGTGGGTGCGGTTCTTCTGCTGCTGGTCTTCTGCATCAAGGCCGCTGTCCTGCCGCTGCATTTCTGGCTGCCGGCCAGCTATGCCAACGCGCCGCTGCCAGTTGCCGCACTGTTTGCGATCATGACCAAGGTGGGGGCCTATTCGATCCTGCGGGTCTATACTTTGGCATTCGGCCCGGATGTTGCCGTCACCGAAGGACTGGTTGGTGACTGGCTACAACCTGCCGCGCTGGTGACCCTTGCCATCGGCTCGATCGGTATTCTGGGCACGCGGCACATCGCGCGCATGGTTGCGTTTTGCGCCATCGCCTCGATGGGAACGCTGCTGGTGGCTATTTCCTTGTTCACCGAGACGGCCACAGCCGCCGCTCTGTACTACGTCTACCATTCAACCCTTGCGACCGCACTGCTGTTCCTGGTGGCCGATCTGGTGATGGAACGTCGAGGAGGGGCCATTGCGCCCCGCCCGCCGATGCCGCAAAGCGGGCGGATCTCGGCGCTGTTCTTCGTAGGAGCCATAGCGATGGCGGGCATGCCGCCGTTGTCGGGGTTCATCGGCAAGCTTCTGGTGCTGGATGCGTCTTGGTATGCGCCGGATGCCACCGCAGTCTGGGCGGTCGTTCTGATCGGGTCCTTCGTCACCATCGTGGGACTGGCTCGCGCCGGGTCCCTGATCTTCTGGAAAAGCTATGACGCCAGCACCCAGATCGAACCGGAACCCGAAACCGAGGCCACCAACGATGATGAACCCCCGCACCGGCCCGCGCCTGAACCGCAGCCGGGGCTGGCGTTCACCTCGGTGTTCGGAGTGGTTCTGGGCCTCGTCCTGCTGACCCTGTTCGCCGGACCTTCGCTGGACTACACTCGCAAGACCGCCGCGCAACTGTTCGCGCCGGAACAGTACATCTCGGCCGTATTGGGAAGGGAAGACTGATGAAACTGCTGCGCCGGATATTTCCCCACCCTCATCTGAGCTTCCTGCTGACTCTGGTCTGGGTGTTGTTGGCCAACGCACCCTCGCTGAACTCGTTGGTGTTTGGGTTGCTCCTGGGGATCATCATTCCCTTCATCACCCAACCCTACTGGCCCGACCGGCCCGTCCTGCGGAACTGGCCCATGGTCGTTGAGTACATGATCGTGGTTCTGTGGGACATCGTGGTGGCCAACGTGACCGTGGCACGCATCATCCTGTTCAAACGCGACGCGGACAGACAGCCGAACTGGATCTCGATCCCACTGGAACTGCGCACACCCGAAGCGATCACGGTACTGGCTGGAACCATCACCATGACGCCGGGCACCGTCAGTTGCGACCTCTCGGCCCAAGGGCATTGTCTGCTGGTCCATTGCCTGGACGCTCCGGATCCGGGCGCGGTACGAGACCAGATCAAGCAGCGTTACGAGCGCCGCCTGAAGGAGATTTTCGAATGATCGAATATGCAATCTACTTTGCCTTTGCCTGCTTTGGGGCCGCGATCATGATGTGCCTGTGGCGGATCATCACCGCCGACGGTGTGGGAACGCGAGTGCTGGCTCTCGATACGATGGTGATCAACACCATCGCCTTGATGATCCTGTACGGCCTGCATCTGGGCACCGAGATCTTTTTCGAAGCCGCCATGATCATCGCCATGCTGGGCTTTGTTTCGACCGTGGCCTATGCGCGCTTTATGCTGCGCGGCAACATCATCGAGTGAGGCCGCCATGGAATTCATCTTCGAGCTTCTGATTGCATTTTTCCTGATCGTTTCAGGGATTTTCGGCTTTGTCGGGTCGTTCGGCATGATCAAGCTGAAGGATCCGATGTCGCGGCTGCACGCCCCGACCAAAGCCACCACGCTGGGCGTGGGCGGTGTGTTGCTGGCCTCGATCTTTCATTCGATCCTGATCGAACAGCGCCTTTCCATGCATGAACTGCTGATCACGCTGTTCCTGTTTCTGACGGCTCCGATCACGGCTCTGTTCATTGCCAAGTGGCACATTCACCGCCATGAAGCCCCCGAGGATCTGCCGGACGCGGGCGAAGACAAGCTTTGGGCCACCCACGCGGTCGAGCAGGTCGAAGACGTCCCGGATCACAGCGCGAACTGACTTCATGAAAACACCTTCGTTGCCACTTACCCGCGATCTGGTTCTGGTGGGCGGAGGTCATACGCACGCGCATTACCTTCGGAAATGGGGGATGAACCCCCTGCCCGGCGCGCGGTTGACCGTGATCAATCCTGGCCCGACCGCGCCCTATTCCGGGATGTTGCCCGGATATGTCGCGGGGCACTATGCCCGCCGCGACCTGGACATCGATCTGATCCGGCTGGCGCGGTTTGCGGGGGCCCGGATCATTCTGGGTGCCGCGATCGGCCTGGACCTGAACCGGCGGCTGGTGAATGTGCCCGATCACCCTGATGTCGCTTTCGATGTCGCCTCGATCAATGTCGGAATAACATCGGACATGCCGTCTTTGCCCGGGTTCACGGAACATGCCATCCCGGCAAAACCTCTTGGTCCCTTTGCCTCAAAATGGGCCCAGTATCTAGTGGCAACCGACCCTGCTTCGGTGGCGGTCATTGGCGGCGGCGTCGCGGGCGTCGAACTGGCGATGGCCATGGCCCATGCTCTGCGCGCCAAGGGTCGGCAAGCAACGGTCACTCTGATAGACAAGGCGCATATCCTGACCGCGATAAACCCCAAAGCCGCCCAGACCATTCGGCGGGCGATGGAACAGCTTGGCATCGATTGCATCGAACAGGCCGAAATTGCGCAGATCACACCCGAGGGCGTGCAACTGACCGATGGGCGTCACATCACGGCTGATTTCACAACCGGCGCGGCGGGCGCCCGTCCCTATGACTGGATCGGCCAGACCGGACTGGACCTGCACGACGGCTTTATCCGAGTGAACGGGTATTTGCAGTCCAGCGATCCATCGGTCTTCGCAGTCGGCGACTGCGCTCATCTGGATGACACGCCGCGCCCCAAGGCCGGTGTCTTTGCCGTGCGAGAGGCTCCTGTTCTGTTCAACAACCTGCGCGCAGCCCTCGGGGCTGGATCCATGCGCCGGTACAAGCCGCAGAAGGATTACCTGAAGCTGGTCTCGCTGGGGGAACGCTCGGCACTGGCCGAGCGCTTTGGGACGTCATTCAGCGGACCTGTGATGTGGCGGTGGAAAAACCATATCGACCAGAAGTTCATGCGTCGCTTTCGTGAACTGCCCCAGATGTCAGCCCCCGCAATTCCCCGTCACCATGCGGATGGACTGCGCGACGCTCTGGGCGACAAGCCCATGTGCGGCGGTTGCGGCGCCAAGGTAGGTCGAGGCGCCTTGCAGGCCGCGCTGTCCGCAGTACCGCGATCCGACCGTCCGGATATCACGCCCCTACCCGGCGATGATGCAGCGATGTTGACCTTTGGAGGTGTCCGGCAGGTGCTGACGTCAGATCATTTGCGCAGCTTCGTTCCGGACCCTGTTCTGATGACCCGCATCGCGGCCATTCACGCACTGGGGGACATCTGGGCGATGGGTGCGACCCCACAGGCCGCGACGGCCACTCTGATCCTGCCGCGCATGTCCTCCCAGCTGCAACACCGCACCATGGCTGAAATCATGGCAACCGCGACCGAAGTCATGCGCAGCGCCGGCGCTGAGATCGTCGGCGGCCATAGCTCGATGGGCGATGAGCTTACCATCGGTTTCACCATCACGGGTTTGTGCCAGTCTGATCCGATCACCCTTTCGGGTGGGCGGCCCGGTGATGTGTTGATCCTGACCAAACCTATTGGCAGCGGAGTCCTGATGGCCGCAGAAATGGCAGGGCAAGCCAACGGCGAGTGGGTAGTGTCCGCCTATGACCACATGACGCGGCCGCAGGGTGACGCCGCACGCATTCTGGCCCAAGCCCATGCCATGACCGACGTCACCGGATTTGGACTGGCCGGGCATCTCGTTGGACTGTGCGAGGCATCCAACTGCGGCGCAGTCCTGAATCTCGACGCAGTCCCGGTCATGGAGGGGGCGCTCGAGCTCAGCCAGCAAGGTGTCCGGTCCAGCTTGTTCAACGACAATCGTTCCATCGCGCCCGAAGTTCCAATTGACGGCAAAGCCGATCTGCTGTTCGATCCTCAGACCGCAGGTGGGTTGCTGGCTGCCGTTTCGGCCGACGACGCTCTAAATATCTGCGACCATTTACGTGCCGCTGGTTACCCGGCTGCAGTCATCGGTGTATTGAGCGACACACCCGGCCTGCGCCTTCAGAGCTGAGCCACAATCCCTTCAATTTCCGACGCGACCTGATCCAGCCCGTCTGTAGTCAAGGACGTGGCATGCACGCGCGCAATCACATCAAACTGGTGGTTTTTCCGCGACTTTTCGTAAGCCGGGTCATAGTGCTGCTCCATCAAGGCGCGCGTCAGAGCTTTCTTGTTGCCCTCGGCAATCTGAGCCATCCACGCATCCACGACATCATGCCCCCGGTGAAACCGCAGCGGCGACAGGCGGTCCTGCAAACGCTCGGCATCGGACAGAATGTCGTCATAGGCAGCGACCAGATAGTCCGTTCGCGCCTCGATATCTGCCGTGACAAGGATTCGCGGCGCTTGGCACAGGCTCTGCCAGACCGCTGGGGGCACGATCAACGAACCGATTTTTGACGACTCGGCCTCGACCAACACGGGCCGTGCCGGATCAAGGGCGCACATGGCCGAGGCCAAGGCAGATTCGAAGGCTTTCTGGCTGGGTTGTCCGCCGGGTTGTTCGCCCAGCAGCGAACCGCGGTGATTGGCCAACGCTTCGAGATCCAGAACCTGCACCCCGCGCGTTTGCAACTGGGCCAGAAGTTCCGTTTTTGCAGTGCCGGTGTAGCCATCCAACGCCACCAGCTTGAACGGCAGCGGATCATCGTAGAGGTACTGCTTCACCAGACGCCGATAGCTGCGGTATCCGCCCTCGATCACCTCGGCTCGCCAGCCGATCTGCTGCAGCATCCAGGTGAAGGATCCTGACCGCTGACCGCCACGCCAGCAATAGACCAAAGGGCGCCAACCGCCCTCGTGGTGGCTGAGTTGCGTCTCGATATGGGTGGCGGCGTTGCGAAACACCAACGCGGCCCCCAGCTTGCGCGCCAGAAACGGGCTCTGCTGAACGTAGATCGTGCCGACACGTGCGCGTTCCTCATTGTCCAGAACCGGGAGGTTGATGGCGCCGGGCAGATGGTCTTCGGCAAACTCTGCCGGGCTGCGCACATCGATGATCGTATCGAACGGATGCGCGTACAGCTGCGACAGGTTTGAGAATTTCAGGGCCATGACAGGGGTTTAGCGCGCAGGATGGCAAAAGAAAAGAAGGCCCCGCTGATGTCATTCATCCGCTTCGGGCGCGATAAGGTCCGGCCCACTGGCCCGGTTGGAATTTACGGCCGTGCCGACCCTGTGAAACTGCAACACATCCTCGGCGCCGGGTTTCATCAGGCGGGCTGCCCCCTTGCCGACCTCGCCCAGCCACAAGGCCCAATCCGCCGGTTCGATGATCAACGGCATTCGGTGATGAACCGCACGCACATTGTCGTTGGCTGCGGTCGTGACGATCGCGCAGGTCGCCTGCCGCGCCTCACCCTCGCCCCAGTTCTGCCAGATGCCGGCAAAGGCGATGGGCGCACCATCGCTGCGGTGGAAGTACCAAGGCAGCCGCGCACCGTCTTGGGTCTTGGTCCATTCGTAGAAACCCGTGGCCACGATCAGGCAACGCCGATCACGGCAAGCTGCGCGAAATGCCGGTTTCTGGGCCAGGGTTTCGGCGCGGGCGTTGATCAGCAGCGGACCGTCGTTTTGGGTTTTATACCAATGTGGCAAGAAACCCCATCGCAGCGGGTCCAACTGCCGCCCTCCCTCTCTGGCGCGCACGACATGCACCTGATTTGTCGGGCAGATGTTGTAGTTCGGCACCGCCGGCAAAGTGTTTGAAGGCCGCGCAACGAACAGCTGCGCCATGGCATCGTTGGGAAGAGTTATTGCAAACCGTCCGCACATGGGTAATGAACCAACAACAAAAGTTTCAATCAGGCACAGGGTCTCGCGCAGTCAGATGACAAATCAAGCACCAAATTCCCTCAAGGCCAAGGCGGTGGCGGATCTGGACTCCGGCAAGCTTTCTCAGGCTCTGAAGAAAGCTACCCTCGGCATCAAGAAATTCCCGAAAGACGCGGACTACCACGCGATTGCCGGGTTCGTTCTGACCGAGATGAAGCAGTACAAGAAATCGCTGCCGCATTTCCAGGAAGCCGCCCGCCTGAAACCGGACGACCCGCAATTCGTCGAAAACATTGCGAATGCCCTGATGCAGACCGGCCAGATCGCACGCGCCTTGGCCTATGCCGAAAAGATGGCCGAAAAGATGCCCGGCAACCGCGAGATCGTCCGGGTGATCGATGAAATCACGCTCAAGGGCAAGAACTGGCGCAGCATCATCGAGAACGCCACCAAGCGCCTGATGACCGATCCGGACAACCCCAAGCTGCTGTCCACCCGCAGCAGGGCCTATGGGCGCGTCGGCTTCGTGGATGCGGCCTCGGCCGATATTGCGCGCGCATACGAGCTGGATCCCGACAACATCGAAATCGCCTTCCGCCGAGCAGTGGACCTGCACCAAGCCGGCGACAAGAAGGGCTGTACTGACCTTTTGTGGCGTGTTTTGGACAAGGATCCGTATCACGCATCGGCGTTGTTCCAATTGTCGTCAATGGTAGACACCGAACAGGCCGAAGCATTGTTGCCCCGGGTCGAGGCCGCGATCGCAAAGCGGAAACACCCCAATTCGACTCTGGAGTTCACGCTGGCACAGCTTCAATCAAAGATCGGTGGGCTGGAGGCCGCCCTTGCGCAGTTTGCAGTCGCAAACAGGGTGCAGCACGACGAAAACCCATACGATTTCGAAGAAGAAGAGCGCAAACTACGCCGCATCTGCGGCCTGTTCCCTGACAGCACGTCGGTCCCAAGTTCCGGGATCGAGGAAATGCCCCTGCCGATTTTCGTGATCGGACAGCCTCGGTCGGGCACCACCTTGATGGAAATGATGCTGAGTTCCGCCCCCGACATCGCGGGATGTGGAGAGCTGAACCTCGGGTCCGACCTTTCGGCGCCATACTCGAACGAAAAGAAGGCATTCTCGGACGCAGAAGCCGCGGAGTTCGCCAAGCATTTCAGCGAGTTGATGCCCCCGATCCCCGAGGGCTCGATCGCTTTCGTCGACAAGATGCCGCACAACTACCAGCGGGTTGGTTTTCTTTTGGCAGCCTTCCCCAACGCAAAGATCATCAACATGCTGCGTGACCCTCGGGACGTCGGCCTATCGAAATGGATCCGGCGTTTTCCAGCGGCCGGTATGCGGTACGCATCGAACCTGAACTCGATCGCGCACTCGGCCAACATGTATCGCCGCTACATGCAGCATTGGGATGCCATCTTCGGTGATCGCATCCTTACGGTGCCATACGAAAAACTGGTGGCCGACCCTGAGACCTACAGCAAGCAGGTTGCAGAATTCTGCGGGATCGAATGGCGCGAAAGCATGATGCACCCGGAAGAAAACAAGAAACAGGTGCGTACGGCCAGTATCGACCAGGTGCGCAAGAAAATCTCGACCAAATCGGTTGGCGGCTGGCGTCAGGTTGCGGATTTTATCCGGCCCATGTTGGACGGTTTCGACCCCGAGTTGTGGCCCGAATACGAATTCGATTAAGCCGAAACCCAACAAAAAAGGCCGCATCCGGGGATGCGGCCTTTTCTTTCTTTGTGTCAGCAATCACTTCTGCTGGATACGTCCGTCCAGATAGGGCGTGTAGGGCGCATTGGCCGCAAGGTATTCAGCGGTCACATCCGCAAGATCGGGACCGAAGTCGTAGGCATTCTTGTCCTCGCCAGAGAACATCTTGTACCCGTCGCCACCGTTGCGGACATAGTTGTTGGTCACCACCAAATAGGTCTTGGCCGGATCGATCGGCACATACCCATCACCTTCGGCCACCATGACCTCGGTCACGCGGCCTTCGTTGGGAGCAACCGACGGATCCCAGGTGAATTTCAGCCCCGCCACCTGCGGGAAGCGACCCTTGACCTCTTCTACCTGGCTGACGCCGTTTTCCAGCGCATCGATGATACCCTGCCCACTGATCTCGAAGGTCGAGAGCGTGTTCTGGAAGGGCAGAACGGTCAACACCTCGCCCATGGTCACGTCGCCCGCGTCGATCGAGGCGCGCAAGCCACCCGAGTTGGCGATGGCGATCTGAACGCCCTGATCGGCGACCCGCGCCAGCATGGCATCGGCCACCAGGTTACCCATCTCGCATTCCTGCACGCGGCAGATCGACCGATCACCTTCGATCGGAGCCGCGGCGTTGGCCACGACCTTGTTGCGGATCTCGTCCAGCGGCTTGGCCAGTTCTGCGATGCGATCCAGGGCAGCCTGATCCTCGGTCACGGTGTTGTCCATGATCAGCGGCTCACCGACCGCCTGAACCACGTTGCCGTCGTCATCGAAGGTCACGTTCAGCTCGCCCAGGAACTTGCCGTAGGCATAGGCCTGAACGATCTGCACCCCGTTCACCACGGTCGGATATGGCCCGGCGGCCTTGTCCGAAGTGTTCGACAGGTAGGTGTTCGAGTGTCCTCCCACGATCACGTCAACACCCGTGGTTTCCTGCGCGACCCGCTGGTCGACGCCATAGCCCGAATGGCTGAGCACGATGATCTTGTTGATGCCTTCCCCCGTCAGCTTGTCCACCTCGGCCTGAACCGCCGGAACAGGATCAGAGAACACGACATTCGGACCGGGTGAAGCCAACTCGTCGGTGTCTTCGGGGGTCAGGCCGATCAGGCCAACCTTCTCTCCGCCCACTTCGATCACGGTCGATTTCTTGATCCGGTCAGTCAAAAGTTCCTCGTTCTCGATGTTCGCATTCGACATCAGGATCGGAAATTCGACCGCATCAACGAAACCGGCCAGAACCTCGGGGCCATCGTCGAATTCGTGGTTGCCCACGGTCATCGCATCATAGCCCAGCTTGTTCATGAACTCGGCCGCGACCTTGCCCTTGTAATAGGTATAGAACAACGACCCCTGAAACTGGTCACCGCCGTCCACGAGGATCGAGTTTTCGGCCCGCGCGCGGGCGTCGTTGACCGCGGTCACCAAACGCGCCGAACCGCCGAAGCATTTGCCTTCGGCATTGTCCTCGGCGCCACAGCCGCTGTCATATTTGTTGATCGGCTCGAACCGGGAATGGAAGTCGTTGGTGTGCAGAATGGTCAGCTTGTAGTCGGCCGCCGCCATGCCTGCAGTCAGGCCAAGGGCCGCCACGGATGTCAGGAAACGGGTAATCATTTGAAACTCCCTGTTATTGATTGTCAGGATCGTGCGCCGAGGGCGGCAAAGAGTCAAAGGGGGAAATGCGGCTTGATTCTACCCCGCGCGCGGGGCATCACGGCGCCATGCTGATCTACAAGATATTCCGGGCCGAGGAATGGGCGGCCCTGCAGGCACAGGGCGAAACCCGGGGCGCGCCCATCGATGTGGCGGATGGGTTTGTGCATTTCTCCACCGCAGAACAGGCGGCCGAGACCGCGGCTAAACACTTTGCCGGGGTCGAAAACCTGACCCTCGTGGCCTGCGATGCCCAGAAAATGGGCGATGATCTGAGATGGGAGGTCTCGCGCGGCGGGGCCTTGTTCCCGCATCTCTATCGCAACATGCGCATGGCGGATGTGGTCTGGGCCAAGCCGCTGTCGCTGGAAAACGGCGCGCACCGCTTCCCCAAGGAGATGCAATGACCGGCCATATCGACCCCGACCGCGCCGAGTTCGAGGCGTTCAAAGCGCTGGACCGCGATCACCCGATCGAGATGCTGAACCTTGTGCAGTTCCGCGCCAAGGCCGTCTATCCCGCAGGCCACGACCTGGCCGGCGCGGGGCTGAGCGGCGCAGAAGCCTATCGCCGGTATGGTGCCGAAACCGCCCCGATCATCGCGCGGCTGGGGGCCTCGATCATCTGGCGCGGCACGTTCCAGACAACGCTGATCGGCCCGAAGGGCGAAGCGTGGGACGAGATGTTCATCGCCCGTTACCCCTCGGCCCATGCGTTTCTGGAGATGGTGACCGACCCGGCCTATCGCGCGGCGGTCACTCACCGGCAGGCGGCGGTGGCCGACTCGCGCCTGATCCGCACCGCCCCTACCCCAACCGGAGCGTCCTTCGGATGAAACTGACCGAGAAACTGGCCCTGGCCGCGCTACATCGCCTGGACCCAGAAACCGCGCACGGCCTGTCGATCAAGGCGCTGAAAACGGGTTTGACCCCGGCGCCCGGTCCCGTCACCTCGACGCGCTTGCGCACGCAACTTGCCGGGCTGGACCTGCCCAACCCGGTGGGGCTGGCCGCCGGGTTCGACAAGAATGGCGAGGTTCTGGGTCCGCTGTCGCGCGCGGGCTTCGGATTCATTGAGGTGGGCGCCGTGACCCCGCGCCCGCAGCCGGGCAACCCCAAGCCGCGACTGTTCCGCCTGACCGAGGACCGCGCCGCCATCAACCGGTTCGGCTTCAACAACGAAGGGATGGAGGCGATGGCCCGGCGTCTGGCGCACCGCCCCAAGGACGCGGTGATCGGCCTGAACCTGGGCGCCAACAAGGACAGCACCGACCGGGCGCGGGATTTTGCGCATGTGCTGGCCCATTGCGGGCAATGGCTGGATTTCGCCACGGTGAATGTCTCGTCGCCCAACACCGAAAAGCTGCGCGACCTGCAGGGGAAAGAAGCGCTGAGCGCCCTGCTGGCAGGTGTGCTGGACACCCGCGATGCCTTGGCGCGGCGGGTCCCGGTGTTTCTGAAGATCGCCCCCGACCTGACGGATGACGAACTGCGGGACATCGCCGATGTCGCCCGTGACACGGGCATCGACGGTGTCATCGCCACCAACACGACCTTGTCGCGCGAAGGGCTGCGCAGCCCGCACAAGGATCAGGCCGGCGGACTGTCGGGCGCGCCCCTGTTCGAGAAATCGACCCGCGTTCTGGCCCGGCTGAGCCAGTTGACCGAAGGGCAGATCCCGCTGATCGGCGTGGGCGGCATCGCCACGGCCGAACAGGCCTATGCCAAGATCTGCGCCGGGGCCTCAGCCGTGCAGTTCTATACCGCGATGGTCTATGGCGGCCTGTCGCTGGCGGCCGAGATCGCGCGGGGGCTGGATGCCCTGCTGGCGCGGGACGGGTTCAAGTCGGTGGCCGACGCCGTCGGCAGCAAACGAGAGGATTGGCTGTGATCGAATACTGGCACAACCCACGCTGTTCAAAATCGCGCGCCGGGCTGGCCCTGCTGCAGGACCGCGGCGCCGAAGTCACCGTTCGCAGATACCTCGAGGACGCGCCCGGCGCGGATGAGCTGCGTGCGGTGCTGTCCCGGTTGGGCATCCAGGCGATCGAGATGATGCGCAGGGGCGAGGCGCGGTTCAAGGAACTGGGGCTGAGCAAGGATACGCCGGAAGAGGCCTTGGTTCAGGCCATGGCCGAGAACCCGATCCTCATCGAACGCCCCGTCGGGATCACCGCCGACAAGGCCGCCATCGGTCGCCCGCCCGAGAACCTGCTGACCCTGCTCTAGGCCACCTGCGCCTCGAGCCGGGGATAGCGCAGGCCTAGCGTCACCGCGCGGGCGGTGTTGAGCACCATCAGCGCGGCCCACAGCCCGTGATTGCCCATGGTTGGCACCAGCAGGAACAGCGCCACAACATAGATCGCCACCGACTGGATCATGGCGGTGCGCATGGCGCGGGTCCAGGTGGCGCCGATGTAAATGCCGTCGAACATCCAGCTGGCAACGCCGATCACCGGGGCCAGCGCTGCCCAGATCAGGTATTCGCGCGCCGCGATCCGCACCTCGGGCGCGGTGGCCATCAGGTCGATCAATGCGGGCCCTGCCACAAAAAATGTGGCCCCCAGCAGCAACGCCCCACCGACGCCCCATTGCGACGCCATGACCGAGGCGCGCCGGACCTGGTACCGATCCTTGGCTCCGACGGCGCTGCCCACCAGCGCCTCGGCGGAAAAGGCGAAGCCGTCCAGCGCAAAGGCGGTGATTTCCAGGAACTGCAGCAGCACCTGGTTGGCGGCCAGCGTCACGTCGCCCAGATCGGCGCCCACGAACAGAAAGGTGGTGAAGGACCCGGTCAGCAGGACCGACCGGATCATGATGTCGCCATTGACCTGCATCATCCGGCGCAGGCGGGCGGGGTCGAAGATCCGCGCCCAATCGCGCCATTGATTACCCCCGAACGCATCGCGGCACAGCCACAGACCCAGCGCCAGACCCGTCCATTCGGCAATCAGCGTGGCCACCGCCACCCCTTCGACGCCCCAGCCCAGCCCCAGCACGAACCACAGATCCAGCAGGATGTTCAGCCCGTTCATCCAAACCTGCAGGACGAACACGCCGCGCGTGCGCTCGACCGCGATCAGCCAGCCGGTCACGGCATAAAGCGCAATGGTCGCGGGCGCGCCCCAGATGCGAATCTCGAGGTATTTGCGCGTCAACGCCTCGACCTCGGGGCTGGCGGGCGACAGCGCGAAGGCCCCTGCGAACACCGCCACCTGCGCCACGATAAAGAACAGCCCCGCCGCGCCGCCCAAGAGCAGGCCGCGCATGAGCAGCGCACCGGTTTCGGCCGTGTCTCCCGCGCCTCGGGCCTGCGCCGCCAATCCGGTCGTGCCCATGCGCAGAAAGCCGAACACCCAGTAGATCGTGGCCAGAATGACCGCGCCAATGCCAACCGCGCCGATCGGGGCGGCCTGCCCCATCTGGCCGACCACGCCGGTATCTACCGCGCCCAGAATCGGCACCGTCGCGTTGGACAGCACGATCGGCACCGCGATCTTCAGCACCCGTCTGTGCGTAATGGGTGCCGAGGCGTCCCGCATTTTACTCAGCTCTTGGCCGAAGGCTCTTGCGGCATCAGGAAATGCCCTGCGGCCTGCGCGAACAGCTTGGCGTGGTTGTCCTGCCAAGCCTCGACGCGCACCGAGGCATACCGCCGACCCGCCCGGCTGATGAAGGCGCGTGCATAGGCATCGCGCGGCAGGCCCGAGCGCAGGTAATCCACCGTGAAATCGATGGTCTTGGGAAAGCGGATACTGTGATCGGAGATGATGTCCTCGGCATCGATCTCACCGCTTTCGATGCGCGGGAACAGGTGCTCCCAGCTGAGCGTGATCACCGCCGTCACCTCGAGAAAGGCCGCCGTGACGCCCCCATGAATCGCCGGCAGGAACGGGTTGCCGATCAGCTTTTCGTCGAAATTCAGAACTCCGGTCAGTTCGTCTCCGCGCCGGTCGAAGCTGATATTGAGGAACCGGATATACGGAACCCCCTCGACCAGCGCCTTGAGGGCCGCGTCGCGGCGCTGTTTCACCACCTGCATCGGTTCGGGACGGGGTCTTGCCATCTCACTTCCCCTCGACTGTGAAGGCGCCCGAGGCGGTGGCCACCGGGCGATCCTGATCGTCGTCCATGGCAGTTGCGCGCACGAAGGCTACATTGCGCGTGATGTGATAGCAGGTCGCGCGGGTGGTGATCGTCTGGCCGGGCGTTGCGGCGCGCATGTAGTCGATGCGCAGATCGATGGTTGCTGTGCCGCCCGGCGCCGCCGGATGGCTCATGACCGCAGCCCCGCAGCAAGTATCCAGGCTGGCCGACACAGCCCCGCCGTGAATCACGCCAGTGCGGGGATCGCCGATCAGATCCTCGTTGTAAGGCATGGTGATCTCGGCCTCACCCTCGCCGATATGGGTCAGCGTCAGGCCCAGGGCCCGCGCATGGGGGATCGCCTCGATGAACTGGCGGGCGAGTACTGTCTTGTCGACCATTGGTGCTCTGTCCTGTTGCGTCGCCTTCTTTATGGTCCGGTGTTGACGCAAAGGGCAAGCCCGCCTGTTGCGCTTGTCCGCGCAACGCCCTAGGTTGCAGCCGAGGAGAACAGGAATGTCCGACGATCGTTTGTCATTCAAAGAGATGTGCGCCGAGTTTGACGTGACTCCGCGTACCCTGCGCTATTACGAATATATCGAACTGCTGCAGCCAGACCGGGAAGGACGTTCCCGGTTTTACGGTCCGCGCGAGCGTGCGCGGATGAAGCTGATCATGCGTGGCCGCAAGTTCGGGTTCCCACTTGAGGAAATCCGGCAGTGGTTGTTGATCTACGAAGATCAAGGCAACAAGGCCCAGATGGCGACCTTTGTCGAAATGGCCGACCGCCAGATGGAAGAGCTGCGTCAGCAGCGTCAACAACTGGACGAAGCCATGGACGAGTTGCAGCGCCTTCGCGATCAAACGGCCAACTCGCTGACCTAAATCGGCCGGTTCGAGCCCTCCAAACCCATCCTTCATTACACCGGAAATCTGCATTTTTCGGCTGGCGCCCTGCCGCCTGCCCGTCGGATTGGAACCGCGCGGGTACAGTGGATTTGGCTGACCCAACGGAAAGAAAATTGCCAACCCGTCGCTTTACGCGACCGGAAGTTACGTCAATTTCTTTGTGACGCAGCGTCTGGATTACGTAAACGTCAATCTCATGTTGTAAAGCGGCCATCGACTGCGCAACTTTCTCATGACGCCAGCGACGAGAGGGTGACCAATGACCGAAGATCTTATGACCATCCGCGAGATGTGCGAGACCTATGACGTCACGCCGCGGACCTTGCGGTTCTACGAAGCCAAAGAGCTTTTGTTTCCGATCCGTGAGGGCCAAAAACGGCTGTTCACCAAACGTGACAGGGCGCGGCTCAAGCTGATCCTGCGCGGCAAACGCTTTGGTTTCAGCCTGGAAGAGATCCGTCAGCTTCTGGATCTGTACCATGTCGGCGACCAGCAACTGACCCAGATGACCCGCACCTATGAAATCGCGTGCGAGCGTCTGGCGGACATGGAAGCCCGCCGCGAGGAACTGACTCAGGCCATTGACGATCTGAAGGAGCAGTTGCGCTGGGGCGAGAAGGTCATCGCCTCGATGAAACAGGAAAAGAAGGCGGCCGAGTAACTCCGCGCCGCCTGCCACCCGGACATCTGAATTAAGGGAGCTTCAAATGCCCGTTTACAACGCGCCTACCAAAGACACGCAATTCGTTCTGCATGACGTTCTGAAAATCTCGGCCTCGGATATTCCGGGCTACGATGAGCTGGAGCCCGAGTTCACGGGCGCCGTTCTGGAAGAGGCCGGCAAGGTCGCCGTCAACCTGCTGCACCCGCTGAACGTGGTCGGCGACACCGAAGGCTGCCGGCTGGAAAACGGCGTCGTCTACACCCCGACCGGGTTCAAGGATGCGTTCGAGCAGGTCAAGGAAGGCGGCTGGACCGGTCTGGACATGCCCGAGGAATATGGCGGCCAGAACATGCCTTATGTTCTTGGCACGGCCGTGGGCGAGATGTTCTCGGCCGCGAACCAGGCTTTCACCATGTATCAGGGCCTGACCCACGGCGCGGCCTCGGCCATCCTGGCGCATGGCACCGACGCGCAGAAAGACACATATCTGCCCAAGATGGTCAGCTGTGAATGGACCGGCACCATGAACCTGACCGAGCCGCATTGCGGCACCGATCTGGGCCTGATGCGCACCAAGGCCGAGCCGCAGGGCGATGGCAGCTACAAGATCACCGGCCAAAAGATCTTTATCTCGTCCGGCGATCACGACATGGCCGACAACATCATCCACCTGGTGCTGGCCAAGATCCCCGGCGGCCCCGAGGGCATCAAGGGAGTGTCGCTGTTCATCGTGCCCAAGTACCTAGTGAACGAAGACGGCAGCCTGGGCGAGCGCAATGGTGTTTCGGTCGGCAAGATCGAAGAAAAGATGGGCATCCACGGCAACTCGACCTGCGTAATGAACTATGACGGCGCAACCGGTTACCTGCTGGGTCAGGAACACAAGGGCATGCGCGCCATGTTCACCATGATGAACGAAGCGCGTCTGGGTGTCGGCATGCAAGGTCTGGCTCAAGCCGAGGCCGCCTATCAGAACGCGCTGGAATACGCCAAGGACCGTCTGCAAGGCCGCGACGTGACCGGCGTCAAGAATCCCGACGGCCCGGCCGATCCGCTGATCGTACATCCCGACATCCGCCGCAGCCTGATGGACCAGAAAAGCTTTGTGGAAGGCGCGCGGGCCTTCATCCTGTGGGGCGCGACCCTGATCGACAAGGCGCACCGCGCAGGCGACAAGGACGCCGACGGGCTGATCTCGCTGATGACCCCGGTCATCAAGGGTTTCCTGACCGACGAGGGCTATGACATGACCGTTCAGGCCCAGCAGGTCTATGGCGGCCATGGCTACATCGAGGAATGGGGCATGTCGCAATACACCCGCGACGCCCGCATCGCTATGATCTACGAAGGAGCCAACGGCGTTCAGGCGCTGGACCTGGTCGGCCGCAAGCTGGCGCAGGACGGCGGCAAGCATGTCATGGCCTTCTTCGACATGGTCAAAACCTTCTGCAAGGAAAACAGCGGCAAGGACCAAGCCTATGACAAGGCGTTCATCGAACCGCTGAAGGCCGCCTCGAAAGACCTGCAGGCCGCCGGCATGTATTTCATGCAGAACGGCATGACCAACCCGAACAACGCTCTGTCGGGCTCGTATGACTTCATGCACATGTTCGGTCATGTCTGCCTGGGCCTGATGTGGGCGCAGATGGCTAAGGCCGCGCAGGAAGCACTGGATGCCGGCGCGTCCGACAAGGACTTCTACGAGACCAAGATCGCCACCGGCCGCTACTACATGGCGCGCCGTCTGCCGGCCACAGGCATGCACCTGGCTCGGATCCAGACCGGCGCCGACACGGTGATGGCACTGGACGCGGCGAACTTCTGATCCCAGTCTGGTTCCGGGCGACCCCGCCCGGAACCAGCGCTCATGGAGGAGATGACATGCCAAAACGCTTTCGCCTGACCCGCCGCTTTCCCGTCGCCATGACCGAGGACGGGTATCGAAAACTCAAGGGATTTGCCCGCGAGGCCGGGCTGGACGAAGGAGAGGCGCTGTCATTCCTGTTCGAGAACTTCAACAGCGTGATCGACGAGGAGAACCTGACCCACCGGCTGCGTATCTTCAATTCCGAGCTTGAGGCGCGCAAACGCTAGACGACCCCGATGCCTGGCCCAGGCCCGGCGTGTTTTCAGCAAGACAAGTCCGAACGCGGCTGCGGCCCGCGGTCAGGTCTTTCTCGAAACACGTGCGTGACGAAACCGTACAAACCGCCTTGGGAGGGGTGAGTGCATGACGATAAAACTGCATTGCTTCGGAGAAAGCGGAAACTCGTACAAGGCCGCCCTTGCGCTCGAGATGTCGGGGCTGGAATGGGAGCCGGTCTTTGTCGATTTCTTCAACGGCCAGACCCGAACCCCCGAATACCGCGCCGAAGTCAACGAAATGGGCGAAGCGCCGGTGTTGATCGACGGAGATTTCCGGACCAGCCAATCGGGCGCGATTCAGGCCTATGTCACCGAAAAGTCAGGTAAATTCGGCGGAAATACTCGGGAAGAAAATTATGACATCCTGCGCTGGGTGCTGTGGGACAACCACAAGTTCAGCTCGATGGCTGGCATGACCCGGTTCCTGATCAACTTTCTGCCCGAAGAGCACCGCAACCCGGATGTGATCGCCTTCAACCAGGGCCGCCTGAAGGCCGCCAATCAGGTGCTGAACGCGCATCTTGAGGGCCGCGACTGGATCGTCGGCGACAGCGTGACCAACGCCGATCTCAGCTGCTGCGGCTACCTGTATTACCCCGAACCCTTCGGCTTTGACCGCGCCGAATGGCCCCATATCGACGCCTGGCTGACCCGCCTGTCCGAGCAGCCTGGATGGAAACACCCCTATGACCTGATGCCCGGCAATCCGTCGGATCGAGCTTGAGGAGAGAAGTATGACCGAAGCTTACATTTATGATGCCCTGCGCACCCCGCGCGGCAAGGGCCGCAAGGACGGCAGCCTGCACGAGGTGACCTCGGTGCGCCTGTCGGCGGTGGCCCTGAACGCCATCAAGGAACGCAACAACCTGGAAGGCCACGCCGTCGAGGACGTGATCTGGGGCAACGTGACCCAGGTGATGGAACAGGGCGGCTGCCTGGCGCGGTCCGCGGTTCTGGCCTCGGACTTGGATGAATCGATCCCCGGCCTGGCCATCAACCGGTTCTGCGCATCCGGTATGGAGGCCGTGAACCTGGCCGCCAACCAGGTCAAAGGCGGCGCGGGCGAGGCCTATATCGCCGGTGGCGTCGAGATGATGGGCCGCGTGCCCATGGGCAGCGACGGCGCCGCCATCGCGGTCGACCCGTCGCTGGCGATGGAGACCTATTTCGTCCCGCAAGGCATCTCGGCCGACATCATCGCCACCGAATACGGTTTCAGCCGCGACGATGCCGACGCGCTGGCCGTCGAGTCTCAGAAACGCGCGGCCAAGGCGTGGGAAGAGAACCGCTTTGCCAAGTCGGTGATCTCCGTGAAGGACCGCAACGGCCTGACCATTCTGGACCGCGACGAATACATGCGCCCCGGCACCGACATGCAGAGCCTCGGCGCGCTGAACCCGTCCTTCCAGATGATGGGCGAGCAGATGCCCGGTTTCGACAAGGTGGCGATGCTGAAATACCCGCACCTGGAAAAGATCAACCACATCCACCACGCCGGCAACAGCTCGGGCATCGTGGATGGCGCGGCGGCCGTTCTGATCGGCAACAAGGAATTCGGCGAGAAATACGGCCTGAAGCCGCGCGCCCGCATCAAGGCCACCGCCAAGATCGGGACCGATCCGACCATCATGCTGACTGGCCCGGTTCCGGTGACCGAAAAGATCCTGGCCGAAACCGGCATGAAGATCAGCGATCTGGACCTGTTCGAGGTCAACGAGGCCTTCGCCTCGGTCGTGCTGCGGTTCCAGCAGGCGTTTGACGTCGATCCGGCGCTGGTCAACGTCAATGGTGGTTCGATCGCCATGGGCCACCCGCTGGGCGCCACCGGCGCGATCATCATCGGCACCCTGTTGGACGAGCTGGAGCGCCAGGACAAGGAAACCGGTCTGGCCACCTTGTGCATCGCATCCGGCATGGGCGCGGCAACCATCATCGAACGTGTGTAACGGCGGGGTTCAGGAGAAGAAAAATGGCTGATTTTACACTGACCAAAGACGCCGACGGCGTTGGCATCATCACCTGGGACGTCCCCGGCAAGACCATGAACGTGATGTCGTTCGACGGCCTGTCCGAACTGAACGACTGCATTGATCAGGCCCTGGCCGATAACGAGATCAAGGGCATCGTGATCACCAGCGGCAAGGAAGGATCCTTTGCCGGCGGCATGGACCTGAATCTGCTGGCGGTCATGAAGGAACAGGCGGGCGACGACCCGGCCAAGGGCCTTTTCGAAGGCACGATGAAAATGCACGCTCTGCTTCGCAAGATCGAGCTGGCCGGCATGGACCCCAAGACCAAGAAAGGTGGCAAACCGATCGCGGCCGCCCTGCCCGGCACCGCCGCCGGCATCGGCATGGAGCTGCCGCTGGCGACCCATCGCATTTTTGCCGCCGAGAACCCCAAGGCCAAATACGGCCTGCCGGAAATCATGGTCGGCATCTTCCCCGGCGCGGGCGGCACCACCCGGATGGTCCGCAAGGTGGGCGCCATCGCGGCGGCTCCGCTGCTGCTGGAAGGCAAGATGCTGGACGTGAAAAAGGCCAAGGGCGCAGGCTACATCGACGAGATCGCAGCCGATCCGCTGGCCGCAGCCAAGGAATGGGTGCTGAACGCCAAGGATGCCGATCTGGTCAAGCCGTGGGATGCCAAGGGCTACAAGATGCCCGGCGGTGCGCCCTATCACCCGGCGGGCTTCATGAACTTCGTGGGTGCCTCGGCCATGGTAAACGGCAAGACCCAAGGCGCCTTCCCGGCGGCCAAGGCCCTGCTGAGCGCGGTCTATGAGGGCGCACTGGTCGATTTCGACACCGCGCTGAAGATCGAGGCGCGCTGGTTCACCTCGGTGCTGATGAACCCGTCCTCGGGCGCGATGATCCGTTCGCTGTTCCTGAACAAGGAAGCGCTGGAAAAAGGCGCCGTTCGTCCGAAGGCTATTCCGGATCAGTCGGTCAAGAAGATCGGCGTTCTGGGTGCCGGCATGATGGGCGCGGGCATCGCGCTGGTCTCGGCGCAGGCCGGTATGGAGGTCGTGCTGATCGACCGCGATCAAGCCGCTGCCGACAAAGGCAAGGCCTATACCGAAGCCTATCTGGACAAGGGCATGAAGCGTGGCAAGGTCACGGCCGAGAAGAAAGAGGCCATGCTGGCCCGCATCACTGCCACGCCGGACCTCGAAAAGCTGGCGGGCTGCGATCTGATCATCGAAGCCGTGTTCGAAGATCCCAAGGTCAAGGCCGAGATGACCCAGAAGGTCGAGGCGATCATCCCCGAGGACTGCATCTTTGCCTCGAACACCTCGACCCTGCCGATCACCGAACTGGCCAAGGCCAGCAAGCGGCCCGATCAGTTCATCGGCATCCACTTCTTCTCGCCGGTCGAGAAGATGTTCCTGGTCGAGATCATCAAGGGCAAGGAAACTGGCGACCGGGCCGTGGCCAAGGCGCTGGACTATGTCCGCCAGATCCGCAAGACGCCGATCGTGGTCAATGACGCGCGGTTCTTCTACTGCAACCGCTGCATCATCCCCTACATCAACGAAGGCGCGCGGATGATCACCGAAGGCGTCAGCCCGGTTCTGGTCGATAACGCCGCCCGTCAACTGGGCTTCCCGGTGGGTCCGGTTCAGCTGACCGACGAAACTTCGATCGACCTGGGCGCCAAGATCGCGCGGGCGACCAAGGCGGCAATGGGCGACGCCTACCCGGAAAGCCCGGCGGACGATCTGATCTTCTGGATGGAAGAACAGGGTCGCTTGGGCCGCAAGTCCAAGGCCGGGTTCTTCGATTATGACGAAAATGGCAAGCGCATCGGCTACTGGAAAGGTCTGCAGGACAAATATCCGCTGGCCGAGCAGCAGCCCGACCTGATCGAGGTGCAGGAACGCCTGATGTTCGCACAGGTTCTTGAAGCCGTGCGCGCGCTTGAAGAAGGTGTTCTGGAAGACATCCGCGAAGGCGATGTCGGCGCCATCCTGGCCTGGGGCTTTGCGCCCTGGTCAGGTGGTCCGTTCAGCTGGCTTGATATCATCGGTGCGCCCTACGCGGCCGAGCGTTGTGACCAGTTGTCGGAGAAGTACGGTGACCGCTTCGCCTGCCCGCCGCTACTGCGCGAGATGGCCGAAAAAGGTCAGACCTTCTACGGCCGCTTCGACCCCGAAGCCAAAGCTGCCTGAACAAGTGATGCTGGCGCATGATCCCATGCGCCAGCATCTTTCTTAAGATGTTTGGTCAGGTCTGCCATTCAGGCCGCAGAAACAAGGCCGGCACGTTGGGCCGCCCCGGACGTCCCGGACGCCGCACCCCCGATGGGGGACGGATCGGAAAGATCGGTTCCTGCGGGATGGGTGCAGGCAGTGCACCCAACGGGTTTGCAAGGGCCGACAGTTCGCCGGCCTCTGCGATAGATGTAACGAGGCTCCGCGCCTCGGATTCTTCCAGCACCGCGTAGGATCGTCGGGACGGGCCAGACAGCGAACGGATGCGGCACGAGGAACAGAAGGCTTGAAAGCCACCCTCGATAAAGACCACTTCGTCCTGCTCAAAAAACAGCGATGTGACCTGGAATTCCTCTGCCGGTGTCCGAGAGGAAAAGCTGAAGTGCCCGCTCAGCAGACGCGCCGGAATGATCGCCAGCCCCTCGTCGATGCTGCCATCAGAAGACAAGGCTACGGCCATTCCCTGCTCGGGCATCAGCCAGACCGCGCGACCGTTATATGCCGCGCGGGACGGCACGCGCACGGGCAAAAAGTCAGGTCGAACCTCGCCAGCCGGTACGGCTATTCTGTCGTGGGACACGCGTTTCACTTCCTGGAACCCGTTGTCCATCGTTCTGACCAGATCCCCGGCGACCAATGCCTCGGCCAGTTTCCAGCCACTGGTGGTGGCAACCTTCGTCCCATGCAGCAATCCGCCACGCCTGACCGAAACGGCGTCACCCGGTACGGTCTGGATATTATTTTCGGAAAACCCCGAAACACTCACTACTTCCAACACGTGCCGACCCCCTTTTGGCACTTTCAAACTATCCCATTGTGCTAGCACGAAGTTTTCGGGAGTGACTTAGTTTTGCCATATTTAGGGCCAATTTGGGCCTTTTTCGCCCCATTAGTCGCGTTTTTTTATAAACAAAAGCCTGTATTTGTCAGCGTTTCGCGCAATTCGGGAAATAATCGACCAGCCTTATTCGAACCGATATTCGAATCTCTCTATGTCTTCGCGACAGGCGTCAAACACAGCCTTTTTTGCCTGGACCGAGTAGTAGTTGGCGTATTCCGCCCCCCGGGCTGACCGGTTTTCATGCGGAAGGTCCAGACGAAACCCCAGATGATCGAACAGTGGGGCCGCATCCCGCTGAAAGCTTTCGATCCGAATGTATGCGCGACAAAGATCGGTTCCGGTGGCGTCTCTGACATAGGATGGGAACGGGTTTTCCCGAAAGGACTGCTGGATTTTAGGGTGCAGAACAAAGGCCTCAAAGTCCAGCCGCCCGGCCAGATGGACTGCTGGATGATCAAAGGACTGATCCCTCAGCCAGTAGTAATAGCTGACCATCCGGTCCCACGGGTTGCGGATCAGCGTGAACACGAACATCTCTTGCATCTGCTGGTCGGGCAAAAGCCCCCGCAAATCGGTCAGACGGGAGTGTTTCCACAGCCTTCCCGCCGTCTTCAGTGACCTGTTGCGTTTGTTTCTGCGCTGCGCCTTGGGGGTGTCGCCCACCAGGATATCGTCCTTCATGGCCCGCTGCTCGAGCGCCAGCGCCAGCGATGTTCCCCCGGTCTTGGGAATATGTATGAAGATGTAGGTCCGCCCTGTTGATAGAATCATTGCGCCGGTTCCCGTTGGGGAACCACGCTCGCCCGCCACGCCAGCACTGCGCCGGCCGCGGCGATCAGGGCGATGCCCGCAATCTGCAGCGGCCCGATCCCCTGCCCCATCACCACCCAGGCAAAAACCGGCCCGAAGATCATGACCGAATACTCGAACACCGCGACATATGACGGCTCGCCCAGTTGGTAGGCCTTGATCAGCATGAATACCGCAGCCGTGGACCCAACCGCCTGCAATGCGACCCACGGCAGAGCGGCCTCCATCGGCCAGACCCAGCCCCGGGCCACAAAACCGGCCGGGCCGTCAGACCCGACCACCGGCAAAAT
The DNA here is from genome assembly GCF_025141855.1 of Ruegeria sp. B32. NCBI lineage: Bacteria > Pseudomonadati > Pseudomonadota > Alphaproteobacteria > Rhodobacterales > Roseobacteraceae > Ruegeria > Ruegeria sp. B32. Next base: position 2,311,550 of record NZ_CP081106.1, read on the forward strand.
CGAAAACACGGCGAGGCCAAGAGCGCCGGCCAGCCCAAGCGTGACAATCATCGCGGCCAGCAAGGCGACGGTGCTTTCGTTTGCACAATGCGTTCGGGTCAGAATCGCACTGAGCGCATAGAAAAAGCCGCCAGCCACCGGCAATAGGCTGGTCGCATCAAAGGCATTGGGGTCAGGCTGCAATACACAGAGGATTCCGACAAACCCGATAAGCACAGCCAGGACCCGCCAGGGGCCGATCTTCTGGTCCAGCAACAGCGCGGAAATCAACAGAACGAAGATCGGTGATGTGAACAGCCCCGCAAGGGCCTGAGCAATTGGCATCAAAGCCAGTGAGCTGAAATAGAACAACATCGCCAGGGTGATCAGAACACTGCGCAGCAGGACCGCCCAAAACCTCTGAGGTCGCAGCCCTCCAAACCCCAAAAACGACAGTCCAACTATAAGAGGCAGCATCATCACGGCCCGGCTAAGGTGGAATTGCCACAGACCGATCGTTTCGGCCAGCCGAATGACGAAATTGTCCACGACGCCGATGATTGCCATGGCCGAGACCATCAGAACCGATGCAAGAACCGGCGAAGAAGGATGTGCTGTCTGCATGTGGCCTTGGCCTCCGGGCCCTTTGGCCGAAACTACGCGTCCCGGTTATCGAGCACATTTCCAAATCACCACGCAACAGGTTTGCGCGGATTAATCTCTCCGTGTTAGAAATCGACAAAAGAAAAAACGAGCAGACCTCATCGAAATGACGGCACTGAAACAATACCAGCGGATCGAAGCTACCGGTCTGTGGCGCCCGTCGCCCGACGAGCAGCGGCGCGAAGTGGTTGTTTCGATCGGCGAGGCGACGTTGACCATCACCGATTTCAACGATCGCGCACTGACACACTGGTCGCTTGCCGCACTTGAAAGGCAGAACCCGGGCAAGTTCCCCGCAATATTCAATCCAGACGGCGACCCGGATGAGACACTGGAGCTGGAGCAGTCCGAAACCACCATGATCGAGGCAATCGACCGCTTGCAACGCGCCATCGAACGGGCGCGCCCGCATCCCGGGCGGTTGCGGTGGGCCAGTGTCGGCGGCGTGGTTGCCGCTGTCGCGGCGGTCTTGCTGTTCTGGCTGCCCGGCGCCCTGCAAAGCCATGTCGAAAAGGTCGTGCCCGAGATCAAACGGCAGGACATCGGGAACACGATTCTGCAACGGATTGAACGGGTCTCGGGCCGGGCCTGCGCCTCGGCGGACGCGCAGCCGGCGCTGCAGAGGCTGGCCCAGAGAACAGGCGTGCGACGGATCGTTGTGTTGCCGGCCGGGGTGCGGGAAAGCCTGTCACTTCCCGGAGGGATCGTGCTACTGAACCGAGCGCTGGTTGAAGACAGTGAAGATCCCGCAGTTGCCGCCGGTTACGTGATAGCTGAACGCACGCGGGCCAGGCTGCATGATCCGTTGGACGATCTCCTGGACAAAACTGGGCCCACTGCAGCGTTTCGCCTGCTGACTACGGGCGAACTAACACCCCAGATCGTGGACACGTATACCGAACAGGTTCTGGCCGAACCCCGCCCCGCAGTTCCGGAAGACGACCTGCTGGCGGCGTTTGCGTCCGCCAATTTGCCCTCAACCCCATATGCCTATGCGGTTGACATCACCGGCGAAACGGTTCTGCCCCTGATCGAGGCCGACCCGATGGCGGGTCAGCCTTTGGATCAGGTTATGCCCGACCGGGACTGGGTACGGCTGCAGAACATCTGCAGCGACTAGGCGCGCCTATTTGGTGCCGAACATCCGGTCTCCGGCATCGCCCAGACCGGGCATGATGTAACCCTTGGAATTCAGCTCGCGGTCCAGTGCGGCAGTAACGATCTTGACGTCGGGATGCGCTTCTTTCATGCGGGCCACGCCTTCGGGGGCGGCCAGCAGGCACAGGAACCGGATGTCGGTGGCACCGGCCTGTTTCAGAAGGTCGATCGCAGCGGCCGAGCTGTTGCCGGTGGCCAGCATCGGGTCAACCGCAATCACTAGCCGATCTTTAAGGCCTTCGGGGGCCTTGAAGTAGTATTGCACCGGCTGTAGCGTTTCTTCATCGCGATACAGCCCCACAAATCCGACCCGCGCCGAGGGCACCAGTTCCAGAACGCCGTCAAGCATCCCGTTGCCCGCACGCAGGATCGACACCAGCGCCAGTTTCTTGCCCGCCAGGATCGGCGCGTCCATCTCCTCCATCGGAGTTTCGATATGGCGCGTGGTCAGGGGCATCTCGCGCGTGACTTCATAGGCCAGCAGCAGCGTGATCTCGCGCAGCAATTGACGGAACGAGGCGGTCGAGGTGCCCTTGTCCCGCATGAGCGTCAGTTTGTGCTGAACCAGCGGGTGGTCGACGACGGTCAGATGTTCGCTCATGTGTTCTCCAGTCTTTTCCTGACCCTTGCGCGGGTCTCTTCATCGCAGAATGCGGCGTTCAGGGCGGTGTCGTTCAGCGCGGCGAAATCCTTGGCGTCCCAGCCGAAGGCCTGGGCCAGCATGTCATATTCGCGGCGCATGGTGGTATGAAAAAACGGCGGGTCATCGGTGGAAACCGTGACCTTCACGCCCGCCTCGCGCAGCCGCGCGATCGGGTGGGCTGCGAAATCCGGGTACAGACCCAGCACAACGTTCGAGCCCGGGCAGACCTCGAGCGTGATGCCCCGGTCGGCCAGTTCATGTACCAGATCTGGGTCTTCGATGGCCCTAACCCCATGGCCCACACGTTCGACCCCCAGCGCGCGCACCGCATCGCGCACGCTTTCGGGGCCGCCGAATTCGCCGGCATGGGTGGTCAGGCGCAATCCGGCCTCGCGCGCGCAGTCGAAAGCCCATTTGAAATCGGCCTGCTGGCCCATGGCCTCGTTCCCGCCCATACCGAACCCGGTGATCCAGTCACCGGCGGTTTCGGCGGCGCAGCGCGCGCTGCGCTTGGCCTTGTCGGGTCCGAAATGGCGCACGCAGGTCACCACGCCGCGCAGGGTGATGTCGAACTTGTGCTCGGCCTCGTCAGCGGCGTCCTGAATGGCGGCCAGATAGTCGCGCCAGGCATACAGATCGCCCCCGCCGCAGAAATCGGGGCTGAGGAAGGTTTCGGAATAGACCACCCCGTTCGCAGCACTTTCTTCCAGGATCGCCAGCGTCAGGCGGCGGAAATCCTCGGGGGTTTTTAACACCTCGCAGGCGGCTTCGTAGACGCTGAGGAAATGCGCGAAATCGCGGAAGTCATAGCTGCCGTCGGGCTTGAAGATGCCGCTCAGGTCAACCTTCTTTTCATGCGCCAGCTGGCGGATGAAGGCGGGCGGGGCCGCGCCTTCGTGATGCAGGTGCAGTTCGATCTTGGGCAGGTCTGCGAGGGTCATAGAAAGGTCCTTCCCGGCCCTTGCGCCGGAATATTCAAGTGATGGGCGATGCTGGCGGCCACGTCGGCGAAATTGACCTGCCCGATCTGCCCGGCCCCCAGACCGGCGATCAGCACCGGCACCTGCTCGCGGGTGTGGTCGGTGCCGATCCAGCTTGGGTCGTTGCCGTGATCGGCAGTCAGAAGAAACAGGTCGCCCGGGCGCAGCCGGGGCAGGATACGCCCGATCTCGGCGTCGAACCATTCCAGTGCGCGGGCATAGCCAGAGATGTCGCGCCGGTGGCCGTACTGGCTGTCAAACTCGACGAAATTTGCGAATGTCAGGCTGCCGTCCTCGGCGCTGTCGACAAGGCGCGAGAGGTGACCCATCAGATCGGCGTCCGAGCCCTTTTCCAGCGTGTCGATCCCCTGCATCGAGAAGATGTCGCCGATCTTGCCCACGCCATGCACCTTGCGTCCGGCATCCTGCGCCCAGTTGGTCAGCACCGGCGCGGGCGGCGTGATGGCGAAATCCTTGCGGTTGGTGGTGCGGACAAACCCCTGTTCGGGCGATCCCACGAAGGGGCGCGCGATCACCCGGCCCACCTTCATCTCGTGCAGCATGGGGGCCAGGGTCCGGCACATCTGGTACAGACGCTCCAGCCCGAACGTCTCCTCGTGCGCGGCAATCTGGAACACGCTGTCGGCCGAGGTATAGCAGATCGGCCAACCCGTGCGCATATGTTCAGCGCCCAGTTCGGCAATGATCGTGGTGCCCGAGGCATGGCAATTGCCCAAAATGCCCTCGGTAGCTGCGGCTTGTGCAGCGGCGCGGGTCACATCATCAGGGAACGCGGGGACCGTGTCGGGGAAATAGTGCCAGTCCCATGGCACCGGCAGCCCGGCCAGTTCCCAATGACCCGAAGGCGTGTCCTTGCCCGGCGAATGTTCGCGCGCGCACCCCCACAGGCCGGTCGGGTCGGCCTCCAACCCCGGCACATCCGCGCCCGACGCCAGCCGCACCGCCGCCCCCAGCCCCAGCGCATCGAGGTTGGGTAGGCGCAACGGCCCGGACCGGCCATCCTCGGCCCGCCCTTCGGCGCAGGCCTGCGCGATATGGGCCACCGTGTTCGCGCCCGTGTCCGGCACGTCGCCGTTGAAGAACCGGTTAGCATCCGGCGCACCGCCGATACCCACCGAATCCATCACCACAAGGAACGCGCGGCTCATGCGAGGATCCTTTCTTGTACCAGCTCCGGCACCGGAACGGGCGCCGGGCCGAGGGTCATTGCGGCACGCACGGCTTGCGCGGCCCGCTGCGCGGCGTCCTCGCGCGCGGCATGGACCACGGCCAGCGGCGTCCCGGCCGAGACCTTGTCGCCCAGCCGCACCAGCCCCGACAGGCCCACCGCCGGGTCGATCGCGTCGCTTTCCACCTGCCGGCCACCGCCCAGCGCCACGACAGCAAGGCCCAGAGCCTCGCCGTCCATCGCGGTGACATAGCCTTCGTCTTGGGCCGTGACCTCAAGAATCACGCTGGCCTCGGGCAGATAGCGCGCCCAGTCATCAACCAGCCCCAGCGGCCCGCCTACCGCGGCCATCATCCGTCCGAACCGTTCGGCCGCACGGCCATCGCGGATCACCTCGGCGATCATGTCCCGCCCGGCCCGCGCGTCGCCGACCATACCTGCGTCAGACAGCAGAACACCGCCCAGTTCGGCCGAAATCTCGGCCAGGGGCGAGGGCTGCCCATCGGTCAGAACCTTCATCACTTCAGCGATTTCCAGGGCGTTGCCCAAGGCGGGCGCCAGCGGTTGATTCATGTCGGTGATCAGGGCCGAGGTCCGGCACCCGGCCGTATTGGCCGTTTCGGTCAGGGCCTGCGCCAGCTTGCGCGCCTCGTCCAGCGTTTTCATGAAGGCCCCACTGCCCACCTTGACGTCCAGCACCAGCGCATCCGGGCTGGCCGCCAGTTTCTTGGACAGGATCGAGGCCGTGATCAGGTCGAGGCTTTCGACCGTGGCGGTCACGTCGCGGATGGCATAGAGCCGTTTGTCCGCCGGAGCGATCTGTGCCGTCGCGCCAACGATAGCGGCGCCGGTCTCGGCCAGGATCTGGGCCAGCCGGTCCTGGCTGATCTGGGTCGACACGCCCGGGATCGCCTCGAGCTTGTCGAGCGTCCCGCCGGTATGGCCCAGGCCGCGCCCCGAGATCATCGGCACATAGGCCCCGCATTCCGCCAGCGCCGGGGCCAGCACAAGGCTGACGCAATCCCCCACCCCGCCGGTCGAATGCTTGTCGATCACCGGGCCGTCCAGATCCCAGGTCAGAACCTCACCGCTGTCGCGCATGGCCAGCGTCAGCGCCGCGCGGCCCTCGGGACCAAGCCCGCCCATGCAGACGGCCATGGCAAAGGCTCCGGCCTGGGCGTCGCTGACGCTGCCATCGGCCAGACCTTGGGCGAACCACGCCAGTTCGCCGGAATCCGGCACCTCGCGGCGGCGCAGTTTCGCGATAATCGAACGGGCGTCCATGGGCGCGGCCCTTACATGAACGAGGCGTCGAAGGCGCCGGGCAGCAGCTCGCCGATGGTCGTGCGGGTCTCAATCCCGTCCACCGTCGCCATGGTGACCACCACGTCCTTGTCTCCGAACTCGGCCAGTTTCTGCCGGCACCCGCCGCAGGGCGGCACCGGTTGCGGGCTGGAGGCCACCACATAGACCTCGGCCAGCTTGTTTTCTCCGGCGGCGACCATCGCGGCGATCGCACCGGCCTCGGCGCAGGTGCCCTCGGGATAGGCCACGTTTTCCACGTTGCAGCCCGCGAAGACTTCGCCCGACGGGGTGCGGACCGCGGCGCCCACCTTGAAATTCGAATAGGGCGCATAGGCGTTTTCACGCACCTTGAGGGCTGCTTCTTTCAACGACATGGCGATTCCCCGATTTTTGATCATCTGGTCAGAATGCCATACCCTACTGGAAATCGGCGGGGGAATTGAAGCCCCCTCGGCGCGGGAATCTCGGCGCACCCGCGCGTTAGCCCAGATCGGTCTTGAAATACCCCGGCAGCGTGACCTCGAGCAGTTCGACATCCTCGCTGGGGTCGGCCAGCCGCGTTCGCATTCCGGGTGGGATGACGAAGGCATCGCCCTGCTCCAGCCGATACGGATCACGGCCTTCACCTTCCAGGGTGACGGCCCCGTTCATCACGAAGGTGAAGTGGATATCGGCATCATGGCTGGCCCAGACCGGGTCGCCCTGCCCCCGGCGCACCACCTGTACGCCAGCCACGCCCTTTGTGTTTTCGGAAATCGTCGTATCGCGGCATTGATAGCCCGGCAGGCGGAACGGCTGCCACTCTGCCCCTTCGGCCCGGTTGTAGACGAACCGCTGGCCCTGCCATTCCCTCTCGGGGCGGTAATGCGGCGTAGGCAACTGCATTTGGTGGTCGATCTCGGTGACATGCTCGGCCGGAACGCCGATTTCGATCACCTGCACGTTGTCCGACGCTTCCAGCACGCGGTGACGGATCTCGGGCGGCTGGATGAAACAGTCGCCAGCGGTCAGGCGCATCTTGTCGCCCTGATCCTCATAGACCACATCGACCCAACCGTGGATGCAGAAGATCAGCTGGAACCCGACCTTGTGGAAATGAACCATGTCCGGGACCGGGCCGCCGTCGGGAATGCGGATATGGCTGGCGATGATCGACCCGCCCAGTCGGTCCGGCACCAGGTCACGATAGTGCATGCCCGCGCGCCCGATGATCCAGGGCGCCTGATCCTTGAGCCTGCGGACGACGAAGGAATGAACCGTCTCGGGCATCACCATGGGCGGGTTGCGCTCTTCGATCTCGATGCGGGTGCCGTTGGGGGCGACCAGGCTGCGCTGACCGCCGGCAAACCCGTCCGGATCATCGGTGAGGATGCGCAAGGTGCCCGGCGCCTCGGGCGCGTCCTTTTCCACCCGCAGGCGCAGGCCGTGCCCCGAAAACACCGCGACCCGCGGGTCATCCGCCGGATAGATCATGTCCATCCGCATGCCCAGAACCTTGGTGTAGAACGGAATGTCGTCGCGCAGTTCTTGGGTCGGAATGCGGAATTCGGCTATGGTGTCGGTCATGCTGGTCTCCTCTGCGCGGGACTGTGAGCGGCCGCTGGGGGATTTGCAAGTCGGGGTCGGATCCGCCGTCATGCGATTTCGAGGTTTCCCCTGCGTAAGAAATAGTTTAGCACTAAACTAAATTCCAAACGGGAAGTTTTGACATGTCCGACACACCCAGCCTGCGCCAGGCCGCACTTGATTACCACGCGCATCCGAAGCCTGGGAAACTGGAGATCAAGGCGACCAAACCCATGGCCAACGGGCGCGACCTTGCGCGCGCCTATTCGCCCGGCGTGGCCGAGGCGAGCCTTGAGATCAAGGCCGACCCAGCGACCGCCGAGACGTATACCGCGCGTGGCAATCTGGTGGCGGTGGTTTCGAATGGCACCGCGGTGCTGGGGCTGGGCAATATCGGCGCGCTGGCCTCCAAGCCGGTGATGGAGGGTAAGGCCGTCCTGTTCAAGAAATTCGCCGGCATCGACTGTTTCGACATCGAGGTAAACGAACCCGACCCCGAAAAGCTGGCCGATATCGTCTGCGCGCTTGAGCCAACCTTCGGCGCGATCAACCTCGAGGACATCAAAGCGCCCGATTGCTTTGTCGTCGAGAAACTGTGCCGCGAGCGGATGAACATCCCCGTGTTCCACGACGACCAGCACGGCACCGCCATCGTGGTGGGGGCCGCTGCGCGCAACGCGCTGCACGTGGCCGGCAAGCAGTTCGAGGACATCAAGGTCGTGTCCACCGGCGGCGGTGCGGCAGGGATCGCCTGCCTGAACATGCTGGTCAAACTGGGCGTCAAGCGCGAGAACATCTGGCTGTGCGACATTCACGGGCTGGTCTATGAGGGTCGCGTCGAAGACATGAACCCGCACAAGGACCAATTCGCCCAGAAAACCGACCTGCGCACGCTGGATCAGGTGATCGACGGGGCCGACCTGTTTCTGGGCCTCAGCGGGCCGAACGTTCTCAAGCCCGAGATGGTCGCGCGCATGGCCAAACAGCCGATCATCTTTGCTCTTGCGAACCCGACCCCGGAGATCCTGCCCGACGCCGCGCGCGAAGTCGCCCCCGATGCCATCATCGCCACCGGGCGCAGCGACTTCCCGAACCAGGTGAACAACGTCCTTTGTTTCCCGTTCATCTTCCGCGGTGCGCTGGACGTGGGTGCGACCGAGATCAACGATGCCATGCAGATCGCCTGCGTTGAAGGCATCGCCGAAATGGCCCGCGCCACCACCAGCGCCGAGGCCGCAGCCGCCTACAAGGGCGAACAGCTGACCTTCGGCCCAGACTACCTGATCCCCAAGCCGTTCGACCCGCGACTGGTGGGTGTGGTGTCCTCGGCCGTGGCCCGCGCCGCGATGGAAAGCGGCGTGGCCAGGCGCCCCATCGAGGACATCGAAGCCTACAAGGAAAAGCTGAACCAGACGGTCTTCAAGTCCGCCCTACTGATGCGCCCCGTCTTCGAGGCCGCCGCCGCTGCCTCGCGCCGCATCGTCTTTGCCGAAGGCGAAGACGAACGCGTGCTGCGCGCCGCTCAGGCGATTCTTGAGGAAACCACCGAAACCCCGATCCTGATCGGCCGTCCCGAGGTGATCGAGGCACGCTGCGAACGACTGGGCCTGTCGGTCCGCCCCGGGCAGGACTTCCAGATCGTAAACCCGGAAAACGACCCGCGCTATTATGACTATTGGAACTCGTACCACCAAATCATGCAGCGTCGGGGGGTAACGCCCGATCTGGCCAAGGCGATCATGCGGACCAATTCCACCGCGATTGGCGCAATCATGGTGCACAGGGGTGAAGCCGACAGCATGATCTGTGGCACCTTTGGCGAGTATCGGTGGCACCTGAACTATGTCGAGCAGGTGCTGAATGACGGCGACCTGCGCCCCCATGGTGCATTGTCCCTCATGATCCTTGAAGACGGCCCGCTGTTCATCGCCGACACTCATGTCCGGCAATTGCCCAGCCCGGAAGAACTGGCTGAGATCACCGTGGGCGCCGCGCGCCATGTCCGGCGTTTCGGGCTGGCGCCAAAGATCGCGTTCTGCTCGCAATCGCAGTTCGGCAATCAGGCCGAGGGGTCCGGCAAACGCCTGCGCGAAGCGATTGCGATTTTGGACAGCAAGCCCCGCGACTTCATCTATGAAGGCGAAATGAACCTCGACGTGGCCCTGGACCCCGAACTGCGCGAGCGGATTTTCCCCAATTCACGCCTCGAGGGGGCCGCCAACGTTCTGATCTTTGCCCATGCGGACGCGGCCAGCGGTGTGCGCAACATTCTGAAGATGAAGGCCGACGGTATCGAGGTCGGTCCCATCCTGATGGGCATGGGCAACAAGGCGCATATCGTGACACCTTCGATCACCGCGCGCGGGCTGCTGAACATGGCGGCAATTGCTGGAACGCCCGTCGCGCATTACGGTTGACCACGGCGGCCCGACCGGTCTGGCCGCCCTGCCGAGGGAGGTCATCATGAAAGGTCACTGCCACTGCGGCGCCGTGCGATGGGCCAGCGATGCCGAGATCGCCTGGAGCTGCTACTGTCATTGCGTGGATTGCCGTCGCAATTGCGCCGCCCCAGTCACGGCGTTCATCGGGCTGCCGCACGGCTCGGTGGCATGGTCAGGGGATCCGCCACGCGTGTACAACTCGTCTGAGGATGTTGAACGTCTGTTCTGCGGGACCTGCGGCACGCCGATGGCATATCGCAATGCCCGCGACCGGGTGAACATTCATCTCTACACCGCCACGTTGGACAACCCCGAGGATGCCGCGCCCCGGTTTCACGTTTATCACGCCGAGCATCTGCACTGGCTGAACATCGAGGACAGCCTGCCCCGATATGCCGGAACGGCGACCTGATCCGAATCTGACGAAGCCGCGTTTGCACCAGACGCTTCGCAGATTTGCAAGTTCTGCAATAATTTCCTGCTCAGGCGCGAAAACAAGGATCATTTGCAAAACTTTGCAAGACAAATGGGGCAGTTCTGCAAATATTTCGCGATAAACTGACGCGCCGTCACGCGCACCGCTTGCCCGGGTGAACCCAGCCGCCTAACACAAAGATGACAGTTTTCGGGAGGAGGACCCATGGCGTACCAGGACGTGTATGACAGCTGGAAAAATGACCCAGAGGCTTTCTGGATGGAAGCCGCCAAAGGCATCGACTGGATCCGACCACCATCGAAAGCACTGTTTGACGACAACGCTCCTCTGTACGAATGGTTCTGCGATGCCAAGGTGAACACCTGCTGGAACGCCGTGGACCGCCATGTGGAAAACGGCCGGGGCGAGCAGACGGCCATCATCTATGACAGCCCGATCACCCACACCAAGCGCGAGATCTCCTACATGGAGCTGCGCAATCGCGTGGCCACCCTGGCCGGCGCGCTGCGGGCCAAGGGGATCGAAAAGGGCGACCGCGTCATCATCTACATGCCGATGATCCCCGAGGCGCTCGAGGCGATGCTGGCCTGCGCGCGACTGGGTGCGGTGCATTCGGTGGTCTTTGGCGGGTTTGCCAGCAACGAACTGGCGGTGCGGATCGACGACGCCAAACCCAAGGCGATCATCGCGGCGTCCTGCGGGCTGGAGCCCGGTCGTGTGGTACATTACAAGCCACTGCTGGACGGCGCCATCGACATGGCCAGCCACAAGCCCGAGTTCTGCGTGATCTTCCAGCGCGAACAGGAAGTGGCCAAGCTGATCGAAGGGCGCGACTTCAACTGGCACGGCTTCCAATACGGTGTCGAGCCGGCCGAGTGTGTGTCGGTCGCAGGCAATGATCCCGCCTACATCCTTTACACCTCGGGCACCACGGGGGCGCCCAAAGGCGTCGTGCGGCCCACGGCGGGGCACCTTGTGGCGCTGAACTGGACGATGAAGAACATCTACAACGTCGATCCCGGCGATGTGTTCTGGGCGGCCTCGGACGTGGGCTGGGTCGTGGGCCACTCCTACATCTGCTATGGCCCGCTGATCCACGGCAACACCACCATCGTGTTCGAGGGCAAGCCCGTCGGCACACCCGATGCCGGTACCTTCTGGCGGGTGATTTCCGAGCACAAGGTCAAAAGCTTTTTTACCGCCCCAACGGCGATCCGCGCGGTCAAGCGCGAGGACCCCAAGGGCGAGATGCTGGCGAAATACGACCTGTCCTGCCTCAAGGCCCTGTTCCTGGCCGGTGAACGCGCCGACCCGGACACGATCACTTGGGCACAGGACGCGCTGAAGGTTCCGGTCGTCGACCACTGGTGGCAGACCGAAACCGGCTGGACCATCGCTGGAAACCCGCTGGGGATCGAGGAACTGCCAATCAAGCTGGGCTCGCCCGCCAAGCCGATGCCCGGATATGACGTGCAGATCCTGGACGAAGGCGGTCACCCGATGAAACCGGGCGAACTGGGCGCGATCGCGGTCAAGCTGCCACTGCCCCCGGGCACGCTGCCGACCCTGTGGAATGCCGAGGAGCGTTTCAAGAAATCCTATCTCGAGCATTTCCCGGGCTATTATGAAACCGGCGATGCAGGCATGATCGACGAGGACGGGTACCTCTACATCATGGCCCGCACCGATGACGTGATCAACGTCGCCGGCCACCGCCTGTCCACCGGCGCGATGGAGGAGGTTCTGGCCGCCCATCCCGATGTGGCCGAATGCGCAGTCATCGGTGTATCGGACCAGTTGAAGGGTCAGGCCCCGGTTGGCTTCCTGTGCCTGAACGCGGGTTGCAATCGTGACCATGCCGAGATCGCGAAAGAGGTCGTGCAGATGGTGCGCGACAAAATCGGGCCCGTAGCAGCATTCAAGCTGGCCGTCGTAGTGGATCGTCTGCCAAAGACACGGTCCGGCAAGATCCTGCGTGGAACGATGGTGTCGATCGCCGATGGCAAGAAATACAAAATGCCAGCCACGATCGACGATCCGGCCATTCTGGACGAGATCACCGAAGCCCTGAAATCAATCGGTTACGCCCAGTAACCGGGCATCGGGCGGCCCTGGGCCGCCCGCCCTGCCCTGCAGGGTTGCAACCATTGGCAGACCGCCTACTGTGCCCTTGACGGAGGGCACATGGCAAATGACGACATCTGGCGCCTGAGCGCCGCAGAACTCGCAAAACTGACTCGCTCCGGCGAATTGAGCGCGACCGAAGCCGTCCAAAGCGCAATCGACCGGATGCACGCGCTGAACCCGGCGCTGAATGCCGTCGTCGAAGACCTCAGCACCGAGGCGCAGGAGCGCGCCCGCGCCCTCGATGCCCAGCGGGCGCGCGGCGAACCGACCGGCCCGCTGCACGGCGTTCCCGTCACGATCAAAGTCAATGTCGACCAGAAAGACCATGCCACGACCAATGGCGTGGCTGCTCTGAAGGACGTAATTGCCCCTGACGATGCGCCCGTCGTGTCGAACCTGCTGAAGGCCGGTGCGGTGGTGATCGGCCGGACCAACACGCCCGAGTTCTCATTCCGCGCCGACACCGACAACCCGCTGTATGGGCGCACGCACAACCCGTGGGGACAGCATATTTCGCCCGGCGGCTCCTCGGGCGGGGCCGGCGTGGCGGTGATGACGGGCATGGGGGCGCTGGCGCATGGCAACGACATCGGCGGCAGCCTGCGGTTCCCGGCCGCGGCCCTTGGCGCGGTCACAGTGAAGCCGGGCCTTGGCCGCGTCCCCGCATGGAACCCAAGCCAAACCGCCGAACGCGGTCTGCTGGCGCAACTGATGTCGGTGCAAGGACTGATCACCCGCAGCGCGGTTGACCTGCACCTGGCCATGCCCAGCCTCATCGCGCCGGATCCGCGCGATCCGTTTCACGTTCCGCTGCCATGGCGCATGGCCGAACCTGACCAGCAGCCGCGGGTGGCTTTCACCAAGAACACTTTCGGTTACGATCTCCACCCCGAAGTCGACAAGGCGCTGGACACGGCCCGTGATGCACTGGTTGATGCCGGGTACACCGTTGACGAGATCGACGCTCCGAACGTTTTTGAATGTGGACGGCTTGGTTATCGCGCATTAATGGGCGAGGTTCTGACCCTGATGAAAGCCGATGTCGAGGCGGCCGGGTCCGAGACCATCCAACGCATCTTTGCCACCTACTTTCAGGAATTCCCACCGATTACAGGCCCGGACCTGATCCGGGCACTGGCGCAGCGCAGCCACCATGCGCGGGAATGGTCCCTGTTCATGGAGGACTATCCGCTGGTGCTGTCTCCTTTCCTGCCGCAGCTCTTTTTCAGACCCGACCGCGACACAGAAGGCTCGGAAGGTGTGCACGAAGTGCTGGGCTGTGCAGTCTATTCCTATGCCATGAACTTTCTGGGCCTGCCCGCCGCCTGCGTTCCGGCGCGTTTGGCCGAATTGCCGAGCGGGCGCCAACCAATCAACGTTCAGATCGCGGCGCAGCGCTGGCGCGAGGGCCTTGCCGTGGACGCAGCCGTCGCGATTGAAGCCCGGGTTGGTCGTATGGCTGATCACCTGTGGGCCGATCTGGCAAGCACGGGCTGAAACACCAACCGCTTTCAAATGCCCCAAAATAATTGACCCCGGGACTGAGAGCCCGGGGTCCACGTGCTAAAATATGCCCGGATTGTGATGACGAGCGTAGCACCACCCACCCTCGCCAGCGCGAAAACTGCGCAATCATCCGAAAACACCATTTGGTGGCCACTCACTCCCACCGCGGCGTGTTCTCCGGGCAGGATCAGCATAGCCGAGAGGTAGTCGGCTTCCTGTGAACTGCTTCACATAAGCCCGAGAATATTGGGAATTTATGTAAATTGTTCAATCGTTAGACGCTCTTCCAGGCCATGCCCGGGGTCAAACAGGATCCTGTGACGGATCTTGGGTTCCGACCGAATCTCGACCCAATCGATATCCGGAAAGGATATGGAATCAGCGTCCGCCATCACCGGACGCTTGTCGGCCTCAAGCACGTCAAAGCGCACATGCGCCGTACTGGGCAGCAACGCACCGCGCCACCGCCGAGGACGAAAGGCCGCAATGGCCGTCAGCGCCAGAACATCCGACCCAATGGGCAGAATCGGGCCATGTGCCGAATAGTTGTAGGCGGTCGACCCGGCGGGCGTGGACAACAGCGCGCCATCACAGACCAGTTCGGCCAACCGCACGCGGCCATTCACGCTGATCTTCAGGCGCGCGGCTTGCGGACCGGCGCGCAGCAACGAAACCTCGTTAATCGCAAGGGCTTCGTGCACCTGTCCCGATTGGTCCATGGCCTTCATCGTCAAGGGGTTGATGACTTCTTCTTCGGCGGCTCTCAGACGCTCCATCAGATCGGCTTCGTGGAACTCGTTCATCAGAAACCCGATGGTCCCGCGATTCATGCCGTAGACCGGCACATCCAGATGCTGCGTGTTGTGCAGCGTCCGCAACATGAACCCGTCGCCGCCCAGCGCCACGATGACATCCGCATCTCGGGGGGCCGCATTGCCATAGCGTGCCACCAGTTTGTTGCGGGCCGACTGCGCGACATCCACGTCGCTGGCGAGAAAAGCGATTCTCTTGGTCATGTTTTCCGGTTTCCGGTGCTGCGCATTTGGTTCCGAAACAAACATACCTTTCCCCATTAGGCCAGACGTGACGCCGCAGCTGGCCATTTCGTCGCTTTAAAGTCTTTTTCATCCGTACAGTTTCCTATAGGAAATCCGCCAAACCAACCTCAGCCATGCGGAGCGCCCATGAACGCCAACCTTCGTGATACCGGTTTCTTCACCCAGTCCCTCGCGGATCGTGACCCTGAACTTTTTGGGGCAATCACCTCCGAACTGGGACGTCAGCGCGACGAGATCGAGCTGATCGCTTCGGAAAACATCGTCAGCGCAGCCGTCATGGAGGCGCAGGGCTCGGTCATGACCAACAAATACGCCGAAGGCTATCCCGGTCGGCGTTACTATGGCGGCTGCCAGTTCGTCGACATCGCCGAGAACCTGGCCATCGACCGCGCCAAGCAACTGTTCGGTTGCGAATTCGCCAACGTGCAGCCAAATTCAGGATCACAAGCCAACCAGGGCGTGTTCCAGGCGCTGATCCAGCCGGGCGACACTATTCTGGGCATGAGCCTGGATGCCGGCGGCCACCTGACCCATGGTGCCAAGCCCAACCAGTCGGGCAAATGGTTCAATGCGGTTCAGTACGGCGTGCGCAAGCAGGACAACATGCTGGACTACGATCAGGTCGAGGCGCTGGCCAAAGAACACCAGCCCAAGCTGATCATCGCCGGCGGCTCTGCCATTCCGCGCCAGATCGACTTTGCCCGCATGCGCGAGATCGCCGACATGGTAGGCGCCTATCTGCACGTGGACATGGCGCATTTCGCCGGTCTTGTCGCCGCGGGCGAGCATCCCAGCCCCTTCCCGCACGCGCATGTGGCCACGACCACCACGCACAAAACCCTGCGCGGCCCGCGTGGCGGCATGATCCTGACCAACGACGAGACGATCGCCAAAAAGGTGAATTCGGCCATCTTCCCGGGCATCCAGGGCGGCCCACTGATGCATGTGATCGCGGCAAAGGCCGTGGCATTTGGCGAGGCGCTGCAGCCTTCGTTCAAAGACTACATCAAACAGGTCGTCGTCAACGCTCAGGCGTTGTCGGATCAGCTGATCAAGGGCGGCCTGGACACGGTGACCCACGGCACCGATACCCATGTGGTTCTGGTCGACCTGCGCCCCAAAGGCGTCAAGGGCAACGCGACCGAAAAGGCGCTGGGTCGTGCGCACATCACCTGCAACAAGAACGGCGTGCCGTTCGATCCTGAAAAGCCGACCGTGACCAGCGGCATCCGTCTGGGCTCGCCCGCCGGTACGACCCGCGGCTTCGGCGAACCCGAGTTTCGTCAAATCGCCGACTGGATCATCGAGGTGGTCGATGGGCTGGCCGCCAATGGCGAAGACAACAACGGCGAGGTCGAGGCGCGGGTCAAAGCGCAGGTCGCAGATCTGTGCGCAAAATTCCCGATCTACCCGAACCTCTGACGACACAAGGTCAGAAACAACAAAATGGCGCCTTTAGCGGGCGCCATTTTTCTTTGCCGGCAGATGCCCTGATCAGATCAGACCGCGCCACCAAAGCACGACCAGGAACAGCGCGGCCAAGGCCAGAATATTGAAGGCCAGCCCCCCGAGCATGCCCAGAAACCAACCCCAGCGGCGATCCGCCAGATTGATGGCGCGCAGATGCGACTGAACATCCCTCGCCGCCTTTTCCAGGGTCGGCGAATCCAGGGTCAGCCGGAGCTTGGGATGCTCGACCAACGGCTCGGCACGGGCCAGTTCCATTGCCTGTTTGTATACCTTGCGCGGCAAGCGGCGCTTGGCGCGGCGCACCGACTCGGCCAGGGTCTTGCCCTTTGCTCCCAGTTTTTTGCGCAACAGAAATATCGTCTGCGCGATCTGGGTCTGAATTTCTGTTTCCTGAGCCATGCGCCCCTCCTGACGGGGCAATCTAACGGTCTGCGCAGGCGGTCACAATGGGGCTGGTTGTCCGGGGCGCCGGAGGCTATCAGAAAGACATGCTGAACACGATCACACATGGCGAACCGACGTCCCGCACACCGCTGTTGATTGCCCATGGGCTATACGGATCGGCCCGAAACTGGGGGGTGATCGCGCGTCGGCTATCAGATGAACGTCAGGTGGTGGCGGTCGACATGCGCAACCACGCCCACAGCTTCTGGGACGACCGGCACGATTATCCGGCATTGGCGGGCGATTTGGCTGCGGTCATCGAAAGCATGGGCGGCGTGGCAGACGTGATCGGGCATTCGATGGGTGGCAAGTCGGCAATGACATTGGCGCTCGAGCATTGCGAAATGGTCCACAGGCTGGTCGTGGCGGACATTGCTCCGGTTCGGTACAGCCATACGCAAATGCCATATATCGAGGCCATGCGCGCTGTGGACATGACACAGGTCGCGCGCCGCTCGGACGTGGAACAGCAACTGGCCGATCTCGGAGTCGAGAAGGCGTTGCAGAGCTTCTTCACTCAGTCGCTGGACGTTCCCGGCAAACGCTGGCGGCTGAATCTGGACGTATTGGCCAAAGAGATGCCGAATATCATGGGTTTTCCAAACTTTACCTCACACTGGGACGGCCCGGCGCTGTTTCTCGCCGGAGCGGAGTCGGACTATGTTCAGGCAAGTCACCGCGAAATCATCAAATCCTTGTTCCCGAACGCCCGTTTCGCCAAGATTCCGGGCGCAGGCCATTGGCTGCACGCCGAAAAACCGCGTGAGTTCGAAGCTGCTGTCCGGACATTTCTGAACGCCGCTTAAGCTCTCTATTGGTACAGGCGCTTGGCGGCCAGCCAGGATGCGGGCAAAGCCGCGACCGCTCCGACGGCTGCGGCACCCACGATGGCCAGGGTCGAAACCATCCCTGCGGTCAGCACGGCGATAACGGCCGTCCCCGCGAAGGCGGTCGCGATCAGGGAATACAGTAGCGCTGCAAGTCTCATCATGGCCAGTCGTCCTTGTTGATGGCGTCTGACGCTCAGATTGCCGAAGCTGAATACAATCGGCTTTGATGCAGATCAGGCTGGGTCCCTACATCCCGGAAACAACCGGGCCGACATAGTCGCCCCCGCCGTTTACCCAGTCCGAGAACCCACCCAGGTTGTAGACATGCTGATACCCCATGTCCTTGAGCAACTTGCCCGCAAGTGCCGCCCGTCCGCCAGAAGCGCAATGCAGAATGATCGGGCGATCCTTCCGCAGCTCGGGGTCATGCGACTGCAGCGCAGGATCGGCACGAAACTCGAGCATACCGCGTGAGATATGGTGAGATCCGACGGCGCGACCGGTCTTTTCCAGTTCAGGCGCATCGCGAATATCCAGCAGCAGCGCACCCTGCTGCAATAACTCCCCGGCTTGCGCGGCGCTGATACGTTGAACAACGGAATTCGCGGCCTCAAGCATCTCTTGAACGGTCAATGGCATTCGTGCGGTCCCTCCCGGATTTTCACGAATGCTAGCACGGGGCCCTTTGTATTTGTAAGCGCTATGGTGGGCGCCTATTGCTCGCGAAAGGCCCGAGACATGCTGTCGACGATCGGCTTGGCGATATAGGCGGCAAAGGTGCGTTCCTCGGTCTGGATCATGATCTCGGCCGGCATGCCGGGGGTCGGAATGAAGCCCCGTACCCGGTCCATCTCGTCAGGCTCCAACGACACCCGGGCCAGATAGACCTCTTGAGGTATTCCGCTGGCTTCTTCCAGAACCGCGTCCGCCGAGACGTAAAAGACTTCGCCCGTCAAAACCGGTGTCGTGCGCTGATTCAAAGCCACCAACCGCACGGTCGCGGTCTGGCCGGTCACAACACTGTCGATATCGGTGCGCGGGATCTGGGCCTCGATGATCAGCGGGGCATCAGCTGGCAGGATTTCGGCAATCGGCTTGCCGGTCTCGATGACGCCGCCCGGCGTGTAATAGTGCAGCCGCACAACCGTGCCATCAACTGGGGCGCGAACCACCGCGCGGGCAAGAACACTGCTGGCCTGGCGCGATTTTTCCCGCACGCTTTCCAGATCCGCCTCGATTACACCCAGTTCGTCCAGCGCTGCTTCGCGATAGGCCGACCGGGTCCGGGCGATCTGCTCTTCGTATTTCAGCAGCATCTGGCTGGTTTCCGAAGCCTCGGCCGCCAGTCGGGCCAATTGCCCGTCCGCTTCGGCCTGGACTCGTCGGATGGTGTTCAACTCGCCCTTTCGGACAAGCCCCTTTTCGAACAACGCGTTCTTGGTTTCGTATTCTTCCTGAAGGATCGCCTTGCGGCGCTCCATGCTTTCCAATTGCGCCTCGAAGCCGCTGGCCCTGATCTTCAGCGCTTCGATATTGCGTTCTAGAAGGGCAATGTCATTCAGCAACGTCTTGCGCGAGACTTCGAAACTGAGCCGCTGGTTGTCGAGAATGGTCATCACCTCAACATCGTCGGATGCCTCGATCAGGGCGGGTGAAAACTCCAGATTGTCCTTTTCGGCGTATTCGGCCAGCAAGCGCTCGACCATCGCCTGAAGGCGGATCTTGCGGATGAACAATTCACGCTCATTTGCCTCGGCCGAGGTCTGGTCGAGTGTCATCAAGACCTGCCCCTCCTGCACGGTCTGGCCTTCGGTGACCAGGATCTGTTCGATGATCCCTCCTTCAAGATGCTGGACGATCTTGTTGCGCCCGGTGGCCACAAAGCTGCCCTGCGCAATCACTGCGGCCGCGAGCGGCGCCTGAAACGACCACAGGCCGAACCCGCCGAAACAGGCGACCAGCAGCACGGTGCCCACGACTATGAACTTGGTTATCGATCTCGGAACCTCGGCGTACCAAAGGGCGGGATCGTCTACTTGTACCAACTCGTTCATCTTTACCCCCGTCTACTCTTTCAACTCGGGCTGCTGGCGCGGCCCGTTCAGTTGCTGCAGCACCTGCTCACGCTGACCGAACAGGGCGACCCGCCCGTCCGTCAGCAGCATGATCTTGTCCACTACGTTCAAAAGCGTCGGTTTTTGGGTGATCACGACCACGGTAATCTTGTTTTCCCTCGCCTGCTCGATTGCCCGGGCCAGCGCCTTGTCGCCCGCGACATCCAGGTTCGAGTTCGGCTCGTCCAGGACCACCATGCGTGGATTGCCAAAGAAGGCGCGGGCCAGCGCGATTCGCTGTTTCTGACCGCCGGACAGGGGCGAGCCATCGGCAGCGACCACGGTCTCATACCCCTGTGGCAAGGTGGCGATCATGTTGTGCACGTCAGCCAGGACGGCAGCATCATGAATTTGCTCATCGGTGGCATCGGCGCGCATTCGGCCGATATTGTCCTTGATCGTGCCCGGAAACAGCTGAACGTCCTGCGGCAGGTACCCGATGCTTTCGCCGAACTGGCGCGGATCCCAGTTTCGGATATCCATCAGGTCGAGCCGCACGCTGCCCGAGGTCGGCAGAATCGATCCTACCAGCGTTTTGCCCAGCGTGGTCTTGCCCGCGCCCGAGTTGCCGATGATCGCCAGCGTCTCGCCCGGGTTGAGCGAAAAACTGATGCCGTTGAGAACCACGCGTTTGGTACCCCCGGGTACAAACAGAAGGCGTTCAACATCCACTCGTCCCTCGGGGCGGGGCAAGCGCAGCTTCTCATACTGAAGCGCCGAATTGGACAGCAATGCCTTGATGCGGCTGTAGGCACCGCGAGTCAGCAGGAATGTATTCCAGCCCTCGATTGACCCTTCGATTGGCGCAAAAGCCCGCCCAGCGATGATCGAGGCCGCGATCACCATACCGCCCGTGATTTCGCCTTGCAGGGCCAGATAGGCCCCCCATCCCAGAATGCCGACCTGCGTCAGCAGGCGCACGGTGCGTGAGATCGCCGCGAACACCACGTTTCTGTCCTGCGCCCGGACCTGCCAGGTCAGGGAGTTGGCGGTGTCGCGCCCCCAGATCCGAACCGCCTCGGGGATCATTGCAAGTGCGTTGATGATCTGGCTGTTCCGCGACATCGAATCCAGATGCTGGTTGGCCAGAGACTGGGCCATGTTGGCCTCGGCAAACGGTTTGGCCGTCATCCGCTGGTTGATCAGCGCGATAACCATCAGGATCACGGCCGTCACCACCACGATCATGCCCAACTCGGGGTGAACCAGGAAAATCATAAGGATGAACAACGGCGCAAATGGAACATCCAAAAAGGACAGAAGGGTGCTTGAAACGAGAAAGCCGCGGATCTGCTGCAGATCGCCCAGCGTCTGATACTCGCGACCCGTCCCGTGCAACGATGCATGCGCCGCGGCGCTGAGGGTCGGAGCGCCCAGTCGCGCCGCCACTTCGACCCCGGTGCGCATCAACATGAAGCGCCGCACCGCATCGAAAGCCGATTGAAAGATGATTGCCCCGGCTACGATCGCCGTCAGCATGATCAAAGTGTCCAACGAGCGGCTGGTCAGCACCCGGTCACTGATCTGGAACAGGTAGATCGGGATCGCCAGGATCAGCAGATTGGTGGCGCAGGTCAGAACCAGAACAAAGGCAAGGTTTCGCCATATCGCTCGCATCGAGGTCCGAAGGGTGCGTTGAAAGTCTTCGGGCGGCGTGCGTTTGTGAAAAGTTTGGGGTGGCCCTTTGCCGCCGCCATCGCCTGAACCAGTGCGCAGCAGCGGCTTGTTCGCTTCGGCCTCGATAGTGGTGCCCATGCGATCCGTCCCACCCGACCGGGACGAGGGGGTCATGCGCGCGGTCGGGCTTTCGACGGTTTGCGGTTCCGAGTCCTCGGCATTGGCCACCCCTTCGCCGTCACCCGCACGCCCTTCCACGGCGACGGTCTCCGGCGTTTCGCGCCGTCGGGGAGAAGCGGCGCTGAATGTTGTTTCCAGTGTGTTGTCGTCTGGTATTTTCTGATCGGTTTCGTCCCGGGCTTCCGGTGCCGGAGCCGCAACATTTCGCGCAACCTCTTGCTCCTTCTGCGCCGTCACCTGGCCCTCCTGCGCTGCCTTGTTCTGGCTCTGCTCGGTCACGGGCACGCGCATCTCCTTGGTCAGCCTTAGCCGTGCGGTCAGCCGTTCCGTTGCAAATGACGAGCCAGACACCATGTCGCTGGGTCGCAAAGTCAGAGGCTGTCCGCTTCCCGACCGGTCCAGCGGGCTGGCATATCGGGTGCGGCGCGACGAAAAAACGATCGACATAAACAAACCTTCCGGTCACTCGTAAAAAAGGGAAAATCAGGTCAGGATGGATTGCATTCCTACATTGGCGTCCAAGTCTTCAGGGGTCAGGACAGGAGCGGTCGGGCCGCTGACTGCTTGCCCGGCGGTCATTGCCTCCTCCATCAGGATTGCGATGGCTTCGTTGGCAAATTCCGGGCTGATCTCATTCTCGGGCAAGTCGATGAGACTGGCCTGGTGCAGCAAAAGCTCGGAATACGCGCCCTGCCCGGCCATGACCACGGAGTCCACGCCCAGCTTGTTGATGTTGGCCGCATTCAGCATCGCGTTGCTGCCGGCCACGACTTCGGTACTGGCCCCATGCGGACCGGACAGGAAAATGTCATCCTGATCGGCAAGCATCGTGACCTGCTCGAGAATATTCACCTGCAGCAGGTTTCCGTCGATCTTCAGAACGCGCATCTGCTCCATACCCGCGAACATCGGATCGTTCAGCAATGCGTCCTCGAGCGCGGCCATGTTCATCTCATTCAGAGCCATGGCCTCGGCCATGTTCTCCTCAAGCGCCTCCTGCAGGTCCAGGCCGTTGGTCATCACCGAGGCCTGGTTCATCAGCAGGTTTTCGTTCGCACCTCCGGCAGGTCCGGCTAGGCCGCCCGACACCACGTCGTCATCCATCAGGACAAGCGTCTGGAACAACATGTCGACCGAGATCATGTCGCCGCCGATCATGATCAAGTCATAGTAACTGCCGAGTTGAACAATATCGGCCACGTTGACCATCTGGTTGCCACCCATCGCATACATGGTCGAAGATGCGGAAATCTCGGTCTGGATATGGTCGATGTCGGTGGCGTTGATGACCTGCTTGAGGAAGTTGGCAACCACCAGATCGCCATGGATCCAATCGACGGTCAAAAAGGACGGCTGCCCGGCCGCACCAGCGACAGCCGAGGTTCCGGCAAGCCACGGCGCAGGATTCGCCTCGGTTTCAATCTGGGCGGATTGGACTACGTTGGTGCCCGCGCCGCTGCCGGTGTTTCCGACATCAACATCTGATACCAGCGCGACCTGGCTGATCATCGTCAGGCTGATCGCTTGTCCACCCACGGCGATGAAGGGGGCATCCACCCAACCGACGTTCAGTGCGACTTCGTTGATCGCAAGATTGCCGCCGGTGACAACGGTATGACCCTCGTGTGACTCCGGCCCCTCGGACTGGCTCCACTCGGCCGGATAGGACTGTGACACCAGATTTTCCTCAGCCTCCTCGGGCTGGTGGTAGGCCGGCAGAAGATCGCTCCAGACCGGAGCCTCCGACACGTGTTGACCGTTTACGATGATGCCTTCCGCGTCTTCACCTTGGAATTGGTGAACCGTGACACCTTGGACCGATCCGTTCATCGGTGTCGTTATCTGTTCGACCAGCGTATCCATGTATTCTGGCGTCATGTAGTCCGGTATCGCCAGTGAAGGCACCGCCATCGCATGAAGCGACTGCGCCACGTCCAGCGCGGCCTCGGCCTGCGCTGTCAGCATCGCCGCATCGCGGAAGTCGCCCGCGCCGACGGTATCATTGTCGCGCAGGACCAATGTCTGGAATGTGTAAGTGACGGCAGACCCTATCAGGTCGCTGACGACCTGCGGCTGCAACATCAAGAATTGCGGCCCGACCGAGATAGGCAATTCGGACTGCGGAACGAATCCGCCCGGCGCCAACGGGTCACCGATCTGGATGCTCGACTCGAGCATCGGACCGGCGGGTGGCAGCGGCAACTGCGGGTCCGCGGGCGGTTCGGGGAAACGGTAGGGAAGCGGGTCGTAGTCCTTGGGCTTCAGATCCAGATCGGCCTTGACGACAATCCTGATCGGATCCTCCAGGCCTTCAACTTCGGCCAGCCGTCGGAGCGCCGTAAACTCCTCGTATTGCTGCCGCAGGATGGCCTGTTCCATCGTGAGCTGAAAAGTACCAATAAAATGCGCGATCGTTTCCGTAATGCTGTCAAGTGACATCTGGACTATCCCTGTCACCCTTTCCGGCAGAAAATTTCCGGGTCTGGGTTAAGTTGGACCGAGGCCATGAAACACGGCCCCGGTGTTTTCATCAAAGACCGGAGGCCGAAATCGCGGCCTCCGGGGTCAGGCATTATGCCTCGGTGTCGTCGCTCGCGTAGGTCGAGCTCATCGAACCGCCAACCATCGTGGTATCGACCGAGTTGCCAAGCACGTTGGCGCCCATGACGATCGTCTGGTTGAAGGCCGAGGTATCGACCACTGCTGCTGCCGACGCGTAGGATTCACCGGTGACGATACCGTCGCCACCATTGTTGGAACCCCAGGTGCCGCCATTGCCGCCGGCTCCGCCGTCACCTGAATAGGCGCCGGCCGCGCTGCCACCGGTGACTGCGCCACCCGTGGTATCGCCGGACATGGCGCTACCCATGGCGTAGCCGCTGGTACCACCATTGGCCGCAGACGCACCGCCTGCACCACCGGCTCCCGAGCTGGCCGCGCCAGTCGCGCTACCGGATCCGGTCGAGTTGGCATCGTTGTCGGTGTACGACGCGCCGCCGTATCCCGCGATGGCTTCGGCCAGACTGTCGGCGGAACCGTTTGTGTCAGCGTCAGCAAAGACTTCTGCCGCACCACCGGTACCGGCCGTGTTGACCGCATCCGCAGAACCCGCACCGTTACCGGACGAGGTGGACGTTGGCGTCGTGGTCCCACCGGCTCCGCCAGCGCCTTCTGCACTGGACGAACCCGAACCGGTTCCATTTGCCGCGCCATTGGCCGCGTTCGAACCGCCGGATCCGCCGGTTCCAGTCGACGTCTGCGGGTTGCTGGCCGCACCGTTCACGTCACCGGGCGACTGGCTGATATTCGGACCGCTTGCGGCCAGATCACCGACGCCCTGTGCGCCAGAGTTGGCTGCCGAGCTGCCGCCCGTGCCCGCTCCGCCGGACCCTGCGCCACCGGTTCCGGCACCGCCGGTTCCTGCGCCGCCGGTTCCAGCACCACCGGTGCCCGCTCCGCCGGTACCCGGGTTGTTGCCCGTGGTTCCGCCGCCACCGGTCGCAGCGTCGGTATCAGCCGCATTCAAGGCCGGACCACCATCCGCGATTTCCTGGTTCAGCGCTGCAATGGCTGCTTCGACCATGGCCGAGAATCCGCCGGATCCCTCGCCACCAGAGCCTTCGCCGCCAGCACCTTCACCACCCGAGCCCGAGCCGCCGGAACCCGTGCCACCGGAACCAGGCCCGCCGGTGCCATTGGCGCCACTTTGCGCGCCGCTGCCAGCCATGCCCGCACCCGTGTTGCTTCCGGCCGTCGCTTCATTCGCTTCGGTCGTACCGGTGCTATTGTTCGATGCAGAACCCGAGTTCGATGACTCGCCGTTGCCACCATTGGCGCCGTTCGCACCCGACTCGTTTCCGGCCAGGCCAAGGCCCGCGCCGATCGAACCGGTCGCGTTTTCACCACCGTTGGCATTGCCTTCCGAGTTGGCGCCGGACAGTCCCAGACCAAGGCCAAGACCGATCGAGCCGGCATTACCGCCTTCACCGCCAGTTCCCTGGCCGTTGGCATTCGAACTGCCGGTGTTGTTGGCGCTGGAGGTGCTGTTGGCGTTGCCGCCATTGCCAGCCGTGCTTTCGCCACTGGCTTCGGCGCCCGACAGACCAAGACCCAGGCTCGTGTTGTTGGCGCCGCCCGAGGCCGCACCGTTGCCGCCTTGCGAAGCCGCGCCGGCATTGCCGGTGTGGCCGCCCAACGCGAATGCGTGGCTGCCATTGGTCTCGCCGCTTGCGGCACCGCCGTAGCTGGTTCCGCCGGAACCCGAATTACCGCCGCCGGAGGAGGAACCAATGCCCTCTTCGGCATAGGCCGAACCGCCCGTCGCGCTGCCGTTCTGATAGAACGAGCCGTCATTCGAAAGGCTGGGCGAATCCAGCGTGTCATCGTCACTCAGGCTGGCCAACTGGTTGTTGATCGACGACATGTCATTGCCGTCACCATTCATCGAGATGGACAGGTTCAGATCATCGCCGGGATCATAATTCACGTCGTTTCCGGCCGTGATGACATCACCGATCGATGCCGAGTCACCGATATCCAGATCGACCTGGTCATCGTCGCGC
The DNA here is from genome assembly GCF_025141855.1 of Ruegeria sp. B32. NCBI lineage: Bacteria > Pseudomonadati > Pseudomonadota > Alphaproteobacteria > Rhodobacterales > Roseobacteraceae > Ruegeria > Ruegeria sp. B32. The sequence goes on from NZ_CP081106.1 coordinate 2,337,818, forward strand.
GGGATCCACTCACCTTCACCGAAATCGATGTTGATCGAGTTTGCGATGCTGTTGCTGTCATCGCCGCCATTGACGTTCGATTGCTGCTGACCTTGCTGCTGGCCCTGCTGCTGCGCCTGGCCCTGATCCTGACCCTGGGCCTGTTCGTTTGCGACCTCGGTCGCCTGAGCCTGAGCCTGGTTCTGTTCGTCTTCGTTGTTAACGGCGTTTTGAACTTCCTGACCCTGCTGCTGTTGCTGCGCGGTCAAGTCAGCCTCGATACTTGCTTCTTCGACGGGCATATCCACCGAGATCGGAGCATCGAGATTTTCAACATTAACTTCGTCAACGGTCGTGACATTGGTATTGTTCACATTGCGTCGCATAACAATCTTCCATTTTTGAAGCGCCAGACCGCCATTCATCTACAAAGCGATATTCGGCGCGGTTGAAAAATATTATTGAGCATCCATTCGCGAAACTGCGCATGTCTGCGGCCTTGTCTTTCGAATGATGTGTTGTCACCCCCCTTTCTCGGCCAAGCCGATTCCGTGACTGCTCAAAATCACGCGAAAATACGCGGGCCGCAGACACGCCAGGTACAAGTACACTTCGCAAATTGAAGCACGACACAGGGTACAGATGCAGTTCCGTCTGCCTAGCTGGCAGAAAGTATTAACATCACTAAAACGCTGTTTTGCTTAATGTATTACTTGAACACGCGTTTCAGGGTCGAGTTCGAAGCCGAATTGGCCTGCCACAAAAGCCGGAAAAATTTAGTTATTTGAATCCCGATATTTAAGCGGCCTGACCGTCAAACGACCTTAATCGAAAGTTCTAAAACCCGGTGATTCCCAAAGCCGTACAGTTGTCGAAAACTGAACTTTCTGGTATGCTCAACACAGATTTTAGATTGTTTTTATTCAGTTTCACCTCGGCCAATAACGGCCAATTCAGGACGTAATCCGGGGTATTTAGGGGGGCACAAGAATGAGCATTTCCGAATTAAGTAACAGTTCCTGCACGATCGACGAAAACGAAGATTTTATGATTGTTTTTATTGGGAAAGAGCTCTTCTACTCCAACCAAACCCTGCGAAGCGTTCAGCACGAATTCGGTGTGGCAGCCCATCGGTTTGAATCTCTCGCGGCATTCTTGTCCCAAGCCAGCAATGCTGAGGGTTCCGGCAAGATTGTTGTCGTGGATCAGATCATGATGGAGGATCTGCTGGCCCGTCCCTCCGATTATGTCCGATCGTCCATGCCGGGATGCCTTGCCTTCGCATACCGCAAAGAGGACGCAGCCCGTTTCGTTTTCGAGCGATGGGACCGATCCCGGTACGGATCAATCGGGTTTCTTCCGATGAACGTCGCTCCGGACGCATGGCGCGCGATCCTGCGGCTGCTGATGCATGAAGAGTTGTACCTGCCGGGATTTGTGGCCAATTGCGTTGCATCGAAGCCGTGCGCGACAGGTGCGACTACGGCCCGAGAAACTCCGAAATCCCCTGCGGCTGGCCCTCTGTTGTCAAAACTGACCCGGCGCGAGAAGCAGGTTCTGCAACTTGTCTCCGAAGGCAAAAGCAACAAGGCGATCGCTGCCCAGTTGGGTATCACCGAACACACGGTCAAGCTGCACATGCACAACGTGTCGGGCAAGATCGGTGTCAGCAACAGAACGGCAGCGGCGCATTTCTTCTTTGAGGCGGCGGCGCAGGACGCGCACCGAACCTCGGTTGACTGACGACTTCGAAGCCAGGTTCGATCGGTTGATCCTTTTGGTCGGCCGCCTGAACTATGTCTGGACGAACACCGAAAGCCTGCTGATTCATCTGATTGCCGGCCTCTCGGGGACCAGCAAAGACGTAGCCGTCATCATTTTCCTGACCCTGAACACGACCCGCGCCCGAATTGATCTGGTCGAGCGTCTGGCAAAGATGGACGGAAGGCCGGCCTCGGTTCGTGATCCGATCCTAGAGCACACGCAGCGGCTCAGCCGTCTGTCTGGCATCCGCAACAAGTTCAACCACTGCATCTATTCCTTCGACCAGGAAACCGGGAACCCCAAAACGATCCTGATGCGCATTGCCGATCGAAAAACCGACATCAAGCTGGGACGCGAAGATACGGTCGACGAACAGGCGATGCAGGAAATCGAGGATGTCGTCGCGCAGCTGTCGGCGGCGAACCAGGACATCTGGCGGCTGATCTCCAAGCTGGGTTATCCGGTCTGACGATCGCCCTCGGCCAAGTCGACCAGTGTGTTTGGTGCGGGCGGTGGGACTCGAACCCACACGGCGCTAGGGCCTTCGGATTTTAAGTCCGATATGTCTACCATTCCATCACGCCCGCATCCGGCCGGTCTGATGCACCGGCGCCGGATCACGTGCCGAACACTTACACGCACCCATACCGATTGCAAAGACCGCAAGCGGTCAATTCGCCAGCCTGATCAACGCCGATTGGTTCAGGGCAGGCGGCCACTTTTCCTAGGGAGCAGGAAGTGTGCATTTCTCGCGTTTCACTCCTTTGCCTTGACAGACTGACTGCATTTCTATGACGTCTGCCGGATCGTTGAGGGAGGCCGCGATGAAGACCGTTACCAACCCGTATCGGGGCAAAGGCAAACTGCTTTCTCAGGCCCCCTTCCCTTCAACCAACTCTAACCGATTGGCGCAGCTTCTTTCTCTGTGTCCGGCCTCCGGCGTGACACCACTGACCGAAGCACCCGGTTTGGCGCCCGTTTCCCGCCTGTGGATCAAAGATGAACGGACGCGGATGAATCTCGGGTCGTTCAAGGCATTGGGCGCGGCCTATGTCATCGCCTACCAAGCGAGCGAAGCCACCGAGACACCCGACAACACATCCCTTGCTGGCCGTACTTATGTAACGGCCAGCGCCGGGAACCACGGCCTAAGCATGGCTGCGGGTGCGCGCGTTTTTGGTGCGAATGCCGTAGTGTTCATTTCTGAAACCGTGCCCGAGAGCTTTGCTCAGCGCCTTTCGGCGCAAGGTGCGCGAGTGGTGCGCGAAGGCGTCGATTACGCCGCAAGCATGAGCGCCGCAAGCCGCGCGGCGAACGACAACGACTGGACGCTTCTGTCAGACAGCTCTTGGGAAGGGTATTATGACCTGCCCCATCTCTTGATGGAGGGGTACGTTCAAATGGCTGTCGAGGCGGTTGATCAGTGTCCCGAACCTCCGACATTGATCCTGCTGCAGGCCGGAGTAGGAGGCATGGCGGGCGCCGTTGCCGCATGTTTCCGAAAGGCTTGGGGAGACGACCCCAAGATCATCGTGGTCGAACCGGCCGCAGCCCCGGCGCTGATGGCCAGCATCCAAGCCGGCGCGCCGGTTTTTGCAGACGGTCCGGACAGCATCATGGGACGGCTGGATTGCAAGGAGCCATCGCTGATTGCACTGAATGGACTGGCGCGGGATGCCGATCAGTTTCTGACGCTGGAGGATGACACCGTGGCCGCTCAGCTTCCGGTCATGGCAGAGGCCGGGTTCGAAACGACTGCGTCAGGCGGCGCCGGACTGGCCGCCGTTCTGGATGCCGATAGCCGCAACTTGCTCAATATCGGACCACAGGACCGCGTTTTGTGCATCGTGACCGAGCAAGCCTCGTGAGAGGGTTCGAACAAGCCGAGTTCGCGGACAGAACTGCGCGTGCACAGGATCTCATGCAAGAGCATGGCCTGGACGCCCTGCTGCTGACGACCGAGCCCGACGTCCGGTATTTCAGCGGCTTTCTGACCCGGTTCTGGGAAAGCCCGACGCGCCCCTGGTTCCTTGTCGTTCCTGCGACCGGCAAACCTGTCGCGGTGATCCCGTCGATTGGCGCGGCCTTGATGGCGCAGACCTGGATCGAAGACATCCGCACCTGGTCCGCCCCGGATCTGGCAGACGACGGAGTATCGTTGCTGGCCGAAACCCTGCGCGAACTTGTTCCGGACGGCGGCTTGATCGGATGTCCCGATGGGCATGAAACGCACTTGCGGATGCCGCTTGCAGATTTCGGGCGTCTGAAATCCGAAATCGACCGCCGCAGGATCACCGGCGACCTTGGCATTCTGCGCGACCTGCGCATGGTCAAATCTCAAGCCGAAATCAAAAAGATCGAAACCGCCTGCCTGATCGCGGGACAGGCTTTTGAGCGGGTTCCTGAGATTGCATCGGCCGGTGTTCCTCTGGATCAGGTCTTTCGACGGTTCCAGATGTTGTGTCTCGACGCAGGCGCCGATTGGGTGCCTTATCTTGCCGGCGCGGCCGACCAAGGCGGATATGGCGACGTGATCTCACCGGCAACCCAACGACCGTTGAAGCCGGGCGACGTGCTTATGTTGGATACCGGGCTGGTCTGGGATGGGTATTTTTGCGATTTCGACCGCAACTGGTCAGTCGGCCCGGCCAGTCCCGCCGTGCGCGCGGCGCACCACGCGCTGATCGATGCGACCGAGGCGGCGTTCGAGCAGGCCAGACCGGGCGCGACGGCCTCGGACCTGTATCACACGATGAGCTCGGTCCTGTCCCGTGGCGGCGGCGGGACCGAAGCCGGGCGCCTGGGCCACGGATTGGGCATGTCATTGACCGAGTGGCCTTCGCTCATCCCAACGGATCACACGGTTCTGAAACCCGGAATGGTGTTGACGCTGGAGCCAGGTATTGAGGTCGGTGGCAAAATACTTGTCCACGAGGAAAATGTGCTGGTCACCGAAGGCGCCCCGCGGTTCCTGAGCCCCAAGGCACGACGGGAGATTCCCGAGGTATGACAACACTGCCATTTTCTCTGGACACGGATGACCCGGACATATCTCCGCTTGGCCTGATCGTTCTGCAGACAGACGAGACGATCGAAGGCGATTTCCGCAGGCTTTTTGCCGGCGACCCTTCACCCATTTATGTCTCGCGCATAACCAGCGACCCGCAGGTCACGACCAAGACGTTGACTCGCATGAAGCATGCGCTTCCAGCGGCGGCAGATTTACTGCCCAAGGCGCGCCCCTTCCGGGTTGTGGGTTACGCCTGCACCTCGGCAAGCTCGGTCATCGGGTCGGAAAAGGTCGAAGAACTGATAAAGCAGACTTGTGATGTGCAAACGGTGACCAACCCGCTGCGCGCCGCGGTTGCGCAGGCGCGCGAATTGGGTGTGTCACGCTTTGCACTGCTGTCCCCTTATGTGGAGCAGGTCAACACGGCGCTTCGCGCGGCCTTCGCCGATCAAGGGGTCCTGATGGATGTGTTCGGCACCTTTGGGATTTCCGAAGAATCAAAGGTCGTCCGGATTTCAACGCAATCCATCGTTGACGCCGCGGTGAGGCTGGGTTCGGACAGTGCGGTCGAAGCTGTTTTTCTCAGCTGCACCAACCTTCGTACTTTGGACGCCATCCCGCAGATCCATGAACAGATCGGCAAACCGGTCCTGTCCAGCAATCAGACCCTTGCGTGGCACATGCGGCGCCTCAACACTGCGCAAAATCCCTGAATCCCACCCAATGGGGATTGGTTTTTGTCATTGAGTCTTGCCAGCCGGACATTGCTGCGTCTTTAATGTACTCAGGGATCAATGAAATCCGGACCAACCGGATCAAGAATTGACGCAACAGGGGGTCTTGTGACCGGCACTTCTAGCGACGCCGCGTTTGTCGAATTTCAACGCGTTCAAAAATCGTATGACGGCGAAAATCTTGTCGTCAAAGACCTTAACCTCGCGATGCCAAAGGGCGAGTTTCTGACAATGTTGGGCCCATCGGGATCTGGCAAGACCACTTGCCTGATGATGCTGGCCGGGTTCGAAACTGCGACGCATGGCGAAATTCTGTTGGATGGGCGACCGATCAACAACATTCCGCCGCACAAGCGTGGCATCGGGATGGTGTTCCAGAACTATGCCCTGTTCCCGCACATGACGGTGGCCGAGAACCTTGCCTTTCCGCTGGAAGTCCGAAAAATCGGCAAGTCCGAGCGCGAAGAAAAGGTCCAGCGCGCCCTCGACATGGTGCAGATGGGTGCCTTCGGCAGCCGCCGACCTGCGCAGCTGTCAGGCGGACAACAACAGCGTATCGCCTTGGCCCGCGCGCTGGTCTTCGAACCCGAATTGGTTCTGATGGACGAACCGCTGGGCGCATTGGACAAACAGCTGCGCGAGCACATGCAGTTTGAAATCACGCGTCTGGCCCATGAATTGGGGATCACGACCGTCTATGTGACCCACGACCAGACCGAAGCGCTGACCATGTCGGATCGCGTAGCGGTCTTTGACGATGGGCGGATCCAGCAGCTTGCACCGCCGGACCAGCTTTATGAAGAACCGGAGAACAGTTTCGTTGCGCAGTTCATCGGTGAGAACAACACGCTGGAAGGCGTTCTGAAATCCGTCGATGGCGGGAAATGCGTCGTCACGCTGGACGATGGATCCGAGATCGATGCGGTTCCGATCAACGTGAGCCAACCGGGGGAACGGACCAAGGTCTCGATCCGGCCCGAGCGCGTGGAATTCAACAAGGATCGCCTCAGCCCCGAAGCGCATACGCTCAAGGCTGTGGTCAAGGAATTCATCTACATGGGCGATGTATTCAGGTTCCGCATGTCGGTGGCCGGCAATGATGAATTCATCGTCAAGACCCGGAATGCCCCTGACGCCGTCAGGCTGACACCGGGTCAGGAGATCGAGATCGGATGGCTGGCGCAGGATTGCCGCGCTCTGGACGCCTAGGCGCGCCCGGCTTCGCAATCCGCCCCCAAGCCGAAAGAACCGACCGACGAAAACCCGTGCGTTGGTCGACAAATCATAAAACGGGAAAAACTGGGAGCTACATATGAAACGTACCACCACAATGCTGACAGCTGTTGCTCTGGCAACTGCAGCAGGCGGAGTTTCCGCCGAAGAAATGACGATCGTGTCCTGGGGCGGCGCCTATTCCAAGTCGCAGCTCAAGGCCTATCACGAGCCCTATTCGGAAAAGACCGGCGTCACCATCCTGAACGATGACAGCTCGGCCGAGGCCGTGGCCAAACTGCGCGCCATGAACGAGGCGGGCAACATCACATGGGATGTGGTCGACGTGGTTGCCGCGGACGCGATCCGTCTGTGTGACGAAGGTCTGGCGATGGAAATCGACCCGGATACCCAGCTGGCGCCTGCGCCGGACGGAACTCCGGCTTCGGAAGACTTCGGCGATCTGCTGGTCAGCGAATGCTTCATCCCTCAGATCGTGTATTCGACCACCTTTGGGTATCGGACCGACATGGTCGGAGACAACCCGCCGACCGACATCTGCGCGGTCTTCGACCTGGAGACCTATCCCGGCAAGCGGTCGCTGGAAAAGCGCCCGATCAACAACATGGAATGGGCCCTGCTGTGCGACGGCGTCCCGAAGGACGAAGTGTATGACGTTCTGGCAACCGACGAAGGCCAGGACCGTGCTCTGAAGAAGCTGGACACCATCAAGGACAGCGTCGTCTGGTGGTCCGCCGGCGCCGATACGCCCCAGCTGCTGGCTGACGGCGAAGTCGTCATGGGCTCGACCTACAATGGCCGCCTGTTCAGCGTCATCGAAGAGCAGAAGCAGCCCGTCGCCATGCTGTGGGACGCGCAGGTCTTCGATCTGGACGGCTGGATCATTCCCGCCGGTCTGAGCGAAGAGCGCAAGCAACGCGCGCTGGACTACATCATGTTCGCGACCGACACCCAGCGCCTGGCGGATCAGGCCAAGTACATCTCGTACGGCCCGGCTCGCGCTTCGTCTGCTCCGCTGGTCGGCAAGCATGCCGAACTGGGAATCGACATGGCTCCGCACATGCCGACCGATCCGGAAAACGCCAAGAACACGTTCCTCTACAACTACGAGTTCTGGGCTGACTACCGCGATGACATCGACGCCAAATTCCAGGCGTGGTTGGCGCAATAAGCGCTTGAATCTCTGAAGAAACGTCAGGTGGCGGTGCGCCGCCATCTGACCCGGGCACAAACAAGAGGCACTGATGACTGACGCAAGCCAAACCGCAGGACCCATGCTGGCAGCGGACGGAACGCCGCTCAAGCAATCGCTGGCGCGTTCATTGCGACGTCAGAAACTGCGCGCGCTTATGCTGATCGCGCCTTTGCTTCTGTTCGTGCTGTTTTCCTTCCTCGTACCGATTGCATCGATGCTGTTTCGGTCAGTCGAAAACGGAATTGTCTCGGAAACCCTGCCCCTGACGGTCGAAGCGCTGGACAACTGGGATGAAACCAGCGGCGAATTGCCGGGCGAGGACGTCTATGATGCCTTCGTTCGTGACATGGTGGTCGCGATCGAAAACAAGGAACACACCCGGCTTGGCACGCGTCTGAACTACGAAGAAACCGGCATGTCTTCGCTGTTCCGCCAGTCAGGCCGCAAGATCAAACGGTTGGATCCTGAAGCCGACGGTCCGTTCAAGGAAAAGCTGATCGAGATCCACGACGGCTGGGGGGACCCGCAGACGTGGCGCGTGATCAAAACCCATGCGGTTCCGATCACCAACGGTTACTTCCTGAACGCAATCGACATGCGGCGCACCCCGGAAGGTGCTCAGGCTCAGCCGGAAGACAAGCAGATTCTCATCAAGCTGTTCGGGCGTACGTTGTTCATGTCGCTGGTAATCACCGGGGCCTGCATCCTGCTGGCCTATCCGGTCAGCTACCTGCTGGCGACCCTGCCAATGCGCGTGTCGAACCTGCTGATGATTCTGGTTCTGCTGCCCTTCTGGACGTCGCTTCTGGTGCGGACATCCGCATGGAAGGTCATGCTGCAGCAGCAGGGCGTCATAAACGATACCCTCGTCTGGCTCGGGCTGGTCGCAGATGACGCCCGGCTGATCATCATCAACAACCAGATCGGCACGATCATTGCCATGACGCATATCCTGCTGCCGTTCATGATCCTGCCGATGTATTCGGTGATGCAGACGATTCCGCCATCCTACACCCGCGCGGCCAAATCCATGGGCGCGACGAACTGGACCACGTTCTGGCGGATCTACTTCCCGCAATCCATCCCGGGCATCGGAGCGGGATCGATTCTCGTGTTCATTCTGGCAATCGGCTACTACATCACGCCCGAAATCGTGGGCGGCACCAAGGGTGTTTTCATCTCGAACCGGATTGCCTATCACATATCGTCGTCGTTGAACTGGGGCCTGGCTGCAGCATTGGGGACGATCCTGCTGGCAGTGGTTCTGATCCTCTACTGGGTCTACGACAAGATCGTGGGCATCGATAACGTGAAGCTGGGGTAACCGACATGGCCGCACTGACACCAATTTCGCGCAAGCCCCTATCCATGGTCCTTCCCAGCGTCGCACTGGCCGGCGCGTTTGCCGGCATGTTTGTCGGCGCCGGAAACGGCTCGGTCCCCCTGGGAATGATCGGCGGCGCGGCGCTGACGGCCCTTTTGGCCTGGATCTACATCTCGGTCCTCAAGAACGAGAGGCTTGCCTACTGGATCAACATCATCGGTTTCGCGTCCGTCGGCTTCGCGGTTTCCGGGCCGATGGGCGGTGTGCTCGGCTTCTTGGGCGGCTGGTTTTTCGCATGGTTCACATTCTGGCTGTACGAGGGCCGATACCGCCGCAAGCTGCTGCCTTATCTGACGGCGCAGCAGGTGTTCTATCACTACCTGTTCCGGGTGATCTGCGGCGCAATCTTCGTCTTCTTGATCACGCCGATTCTGGTGGTTCTTCCGCTGTCGTTCAACGCGCAGGACTTCTTTACTTTTACGCCCGAGATGCTGCGGCTGGACCCCGAAGGGTATTCGCTGAAGCATTACCAGGATTTCTTCACCAACAACGAATGGCAGCGCAGCTTCAAGAACTCGCTGATCATCGCGCCCATCGCCACGATCATATCGGTAACGCTGGGAACGCTGGCGGCCATCGGTCTCAGCCAATCGCATGTGCCGGGGCGGCGCGCCATCATGGGGATCCTGATTTCTCCGATGATCGTGCCGCTGATCATCTCGGCGACGGGCATGTTCTTCTTCTACAGCGACATCGGCCGCTTCCTTGAAGGCACTTTGGGCATGAACAAGACCTTTGTGGGCTACCTTAAGGTGATCCTGGCCCACGCCGTTCTGGGCATTCCCTTCGTCATCATCACCGTGACCGCCACGCTGGTCGGGTTTGACCGTTCGCTGACGCGGGCTGCTGCGAATATGGGTGCGGGTCCGGTGCGGACCTTCTTCAAGATTCAGATGCCCCTGATCCTGCCGGGCGTGATCTCGGGCGGGCTGTTCGCCTTCATCACCTCGTTCGATGAGGTGGTCGTGGTGCTGTTCGTCGGATCGGCCAGCCAAAAGACGCTGCCGTGGCAGATGTTCACCGGCCTGCGCGAGCAGATCAGCCCGACCATCCTGGCCGTGGCCACGATTCTCGTTGTCATCTCGATCGCCCTGCTGACCACGGTCGAGCTGCTGCGGCGGCGGTCGGAACGTCTGCGCGGGCTGACGCCGGCTTGACCGGCGGCGTGGCCTGATCTAACGATTTCTCTGTTCGCCCCCTGCTGCGATGGCGTCGCAGCGCCCAAGGGGGTGATCGGCTCTCGGACCCCGAGACCGCCTGTCCTGTACGCCGGGACATGTGGCCGGGCTTTGCACGTCCGGCAAAGAAACGAGAGAGCACATGACAGACCTTTCAAATCGCCCCGAATTCTTCACCTGCCACAACGGCGACAAGGCGCCCCTGCCCTTCAGCCGCGCCGAGTACGACCGCCGGCTGGCCAAGCTGCGCGCCATCATGGCGCAGCGGGACATCCCGGTCGTTCTGCTGACCTCGATGCAGAACATCGCCTACTACTCGGGCTTTCTGTACTGCGCCTTCGGCCGGCCCTATGGCTGCGTGGTGACGCAGGACAGCTGCACCACCGTGTCAGCGAATATCGACGCGGGCCAGCCCTGGCGTCGGTCGGTCGAAGACAACGTAATCTACACCGACTGGAAGCGCGACAACTACTGGCGCGCCGTAGCCAGCCTGATCGGGACTGCCCGCCGGATCGGCATCGAAAGCGACCACATGACGCTGGCCGCGCGCGACACGGCCCTGTCCATGCTGAACCAGCCCGAGCTTGTGGACATCGCCCCCGACACGATGGCCGCGCGGATGGTGAAATCGGCCGAAGAGATCGAGTTGATCAAAGGCGGCGCACGTACGGCGGACGTGGGCGGCGCGGCCATCCATGCCGCGATTCGTGAAGGCGCCACCGAGATCGAGATCGCCATGGCCGGCCGCGATGCGATGGAGATCGAGATCGCCCGCGCCTATCCCGACGCCGAGTACCGCGACACCTGGGTCTGGTTCCAGTCGGGCCTGAACACCGACGGCGCACACAACCCGGTCACCAAGCGGGCCTTGCAGAATGGCGATATCCTGTCACTCAACACATTCCCGATGATCTCGGGCTATTACACCGCGCTGGAACGCACCCTGTTCCTGGGCGAGCCCGACGCCGACAGCCTGCGCCTGTGGCAGGCCAATGTAGCCGCGCACGAGCTGGGGTTGAGCCTGATCAAACCCGGCGCGACCTGTTCCGGCATCACAGCCGAGATCAACCGGTTCTTCGCCGATCAGGGCCTGCTGCAATACCGCTCGTTCGGATATGGGCACTCCTTCGGCATCCTCAGCCACTACTACGGTCGTGAAGCGGGCCTGGAACTGCGCGAAGACATCGACACGGTGCTCGAGCCGGGCATGGTCGTGTCCATCGAGCCGATGCTGTGGATTCCCGAAGGTCAACCCGGCGCGGGCGGCTATCGCGAGCACGACATTCTGGTCGTAGGCGAGGATGGGGCCGAAAATATCACCGGCTTTCCGTACGGACCGGAACACAACATCATCAATGCGTGATGCAGAGGGGGCGAGGCATCGGCCTTGCCCCTGTTTCCGCCTGAAACGGGTGTCAGGCCAGGATGGCGTGGATTTTGTCCAGCGTCGCGACGCTGACACCAACCCCGTCCTGGCTGGCCTGCAGGCGCTTGGCGCGCCGACCATCGCCGGGCAGACGCGCTCCTTCCTGATAGCGGATCGCCTCGGCCAGTTCCGCGATACTGGCGGCAAACCCCGACCCGGCCGTAGCGCCGGGGTCGATGGCAATGAAGAACTGGCCGGTTTTTGGCGGGCCGCCTACGGTTCCTGAAAAGGGTGAAGCATGGATACCCAAGGTGGCCCCGGTCAATGCGGCGGCCATTACTTCTGTCAGAAGTGCGACACCCACGCCCTTGTAGCCGCCCGAAGGCGCCATCGAGCCCATGAGGCCCACGGCCGGGTCAGTTGTCGGGTTGCCATCGGGGTCCAGCGCCCAACCGACAGGAATCGGCTTTCCTTCGCGGGCGTGCTTCATGACCTCGCTTTTTGCGATCGTGCTGGCACTTTGGTCGATCAAGACGGCAGGTTGCCCATCAGCACCCGGAACGGCCAGCGAAAACGGGTTTGTGCCCACGACGGGCCGTGAACCACCCGACGGCGCAATGGATGCAGGTGCATTGGTGAACCCCAGACCAACAAGGCCCGCCTGAGCCAAGCGATAGGTGTGATACCCCAGCACACCGCAATTGTAACTGTTGCGGATGGCCAGCGCAGCTATTCCCTGCCCGCGTGCGGCCGGGATCAACGCGTCGAACCCCAAGTCGATCGCCGGGTGCGCGAAACCGGTGGCCGCATCAACGACCACCACGCCCGGTTTTGGGGCGGACATCACCGGCTGTGCTCGCCCGTCCACCTTGCCACACTGTACGTGCTCGCAATAGATCGGGATGTAGGCCAGCCCGTGACTGGCCACCCCATCCGCCTCGGTCGCGGCGGTCGCAACCGCCAATGGCCGGGCGTTGTCCTCGGACGTGCCGGCCGCCATCAGAGCGCGCAGCGACAGATCCTCGATTTCGGCAAGGGACAACGTTCGGGTTTCTGGCATCTCGGCCTCCTCAGTCATTATCGGACAAACCAGCGCCGGCGCCCAAGCGGCGAGATTCCTCGGTTGCGGGGGCATAGGTGCGTTGAGCCAGAGTGTTCAAAAAAGCAAGAGCCGCAGACGCCGGCAGGGCGCGCGTCCGCTTGGCGCGCAGTTTGTTGGGCGTACCGCCGATCCTTACGGTGACCTTTGTGGCGCTTTCCGGCCAAAGATCCGGAGCGTCCACGACCTCCCCGTCCGTCGTGGCACTGAGTTCAGCGCAGACGACGGTCACAGTGGTCTGCAATCGGCGTGCAGCGTTGCCAGCGAACGGCACGAGAAACAGCGGAACCGCAACGTTATGCAGAACGATCGGCCCGCGGCCCAGATGTTCCGAACAATCTGACAGCAGCATCCCCGCCCCCAACGGGCACATCTGCCCATGCGCACGCCAATTCGCCCCGAGAACCTGCGGCGTGTGTGCAACAAACCGAAGAGCAAATTCCTGGCGCAGGACCGCTGACAAGGCGGCTGCGCCGTCAAAACCTTGACGACACAGCCAGCGGGTCGCTTTGGCGGCGTCCTCGGCCGGCCCCCAGTGATGACCCGCCCCACGTGCCGCGCGTTTTGCCAATCCTTCGACCTCGTTCAGCGACAGATTCATACCGGCACCTCAGGATAAACCCAGAAATCGGCATTTTCGGGCGAAAGATTCTCTGGGTAAGGCGCGCCTGAATACATGCAGATACGGACCCAACGGTCCGAGCGGGGATCGAAATGCGTGGCGCCAAAAAAGGACAGTTTGGCGCGGAGCATGTCGATCGGCAGAACCGATGCACCTATCGTGTTGTCTCGGATCTCGCTGTAGGGGGCCTTGCGGCTGATCTGCGCCCGGCGGATCGTGTGGCGATGTTCAGGATGGCGCAGAAGAAATTCCGCGGTGGTCGTGGCTGTGTCCCAATCGGCCATTGCCGAATATGCCGCTGCCGCATCCCGTGCCGGGGCAAGCGGTTGTTCGTACTCGGCTACCGGCTCGTCAAAGCGCTCACCCAGTCTGGGTTCCAGCTTTTCTTCCGATACATACCAGACCCTTGCGCAGGCTTCCCGGGCGCCCCAGTCCAGATCCAACGCCCAACCGAAACCGTCGCGGATCGCCTGCCGCACATCGGCTAGCGGCATGGCGCCGTCAATCTCGTACAGATGCGGGCTTGAATCTGCCATGCATCCTGACAAACCGTCCACCAAGTCTGGATAGGGTTCGAGGATCAGGGAAAGAAGCAACTCCTGCCCCTCCTCGCTCAGAACAGTTTCCGACCACTCCACCAGACGGTTCCACGGTCTTCGGCCAGTAAGCTCGTCATGGCGAAGAAAGCCCGCGATCGCCCCGAGGTCCGATTTCAGAGCAGACAGTTTCCGCTCTTGTATCGGATGTTCCGAATGCCATTGGCCAATCGACAATTGGCTGCGATCAAACACCGACCGGAATACACTGATTTCTTCTTGGGTCGCGGTTTCCACGGCTCGAACCCGGGCGATTGCCTCCTCGCGCGCCATGATCCAGTTGTTCAGAAGGACCGGATGATTGATCAGGAAGGGCGCCATGCCCAGTCCCGTGGAATTCCCTATGCCCAGGCGGCGCGCGATATCAGGGGCCATCCTGACGGCCTTGCTTCCCCCTTTGGCGCGCGCCATGTGTTCGACCAGGTCCCGCACGAAGGCGCGGGTGAGGAAGACCGACAGCATCTCGGCCTGAAACGGCCCCTCGGTTTCCGGACGGTTTGCAATGTTTTCCCGGTCCGCGGCCCCGAATTTTCCCGATCCGTACACGGCCGTGGTTCGCATCAGGTAGCCAACCTTTTGGATCTGCTCCAGATCCGGCTGTCGACCATCGGCCAGGGCTTCGACGACATGCGTCCACAATCGGACCGAGCGATTGGCCCGGGATAGCGACAGTTCGGTTTCGCTGACCCGGCCGGCCTCCTGCAACGGAACATTGCGGGAAAGCCGGTCAAGGTCGGCTTCGGAAGGGATTCCGTCAAATAGGGTGAAGGTCGCGTCCCAAGCATCCGCGATCACCCGGTCCGACCGTTTTTCTGGTGGAAGATCATGGGCGAAGGCCACCAGAGAATACGCGCGTTCGGGTCCCTGTGCGACATAGACGGCCCGTCCGACACCTGCCTCGTCAATCTCGAACACCGGCGTGGAAAACCGCCAGTTGTCGCGTGCCAGGCGGCGGGTCAGAACGCGCATGAAGCTGAGCCTGCACTGGTGCAAAGACCCGAGCCTGCTGAGCCGCATAACGGTTGCCGGATCCCGGCGCGCGATATGCGGCCCCGGTCCGGTCAATTCTGGACCGGTCCGAAGTTATCCGCAAAGAAGCGGTACCAGTTCTGCCCCATGATCCCGGCGACTTCGGTCGAGGTCATCCCAACCGCGAGAAGGCCGGCCTCGGTCTTGTCAAAGTCACGATTGTCCCGGAACCATTTTGGCATCGGCGGAAAACCCGGGTTCGCAGACGATCCTTCGCCGTAATCGATTTCCTTGGTCCAGCGACCCACACGCATCCACTCGACAACGCTGTCGGGTTGGTCCTGGCACAGGTCGGTTCCGATCCCGAGATGCTGTGTTCCGTATTTTTCGGCCGTTCGGGCAATCATGGTGCAAAAGCTTTCCAGCGAGCAGTCGGACTTGTCCTTCAGGTGATGAGGGTAGACCGAAAACCCAAGCATCCCACCTCTTTCCGTCACGGCGCGGATGACGGGGTCACGCTTGTTGCGCAGGGCGGGCGCCCATTCATGCGGATTGGCGTGGGTGATGGCGATCGGACGCGCGGAAAGGTCGGCCGCCTCGATCGTCGAGCGGTCGGCCGAATGGCTCATGTCGATGACCAATCCCACGCGGTTCATCTCCTTGATCACCTGCCGCCCCATCCGGGTGATACCGGTGTCTTCCGCCTCGTAGCAGCCGGTCGCCAGCAGGGATTGGTTATTGTAGGTCAACTGCATGAACCGGGCACCGAGATCGTACAGTATTTCAATCAGCCCAATGTCATCTTCCATGGGTGATGGGTTCTGGAAACCAAAGAAAACGGCCGTACGCCCGGTGTCACGCGCGGTATCGATGTCGCTGGCCGATCGTCCCTTCATGATCAGGTCCGGGAACAACTCGAACCAGCGGTTCCATTTCTCGAGGTTCTGAACCGTTTCACGAAAATTCTCGTGGTAGGCGACGGTGACGTGAATGGCATCCACGCCCCCTTCCCGCAATTGCCGGAAGATCTTTTCCGACCAATTGGCATATTGCAGGCCGTCAATCCGCATCAGATCGGGGTCCCGGCGCTGATATAGGCGGTTTTGACAGTGGTGTAGAACTCGGCGGCCGCTTTGCCTTGTTCGCGCGGTCCATACGAACTGTCGCCCCGGCCACCGAAAGGAACGTGATAATCAGTACCTGCGGTGGGCAAATTGACGGTCACGACACCGGTTCTTGCATGACGCCGGAAATGCGTCGCGCGCGCAAGATTCTGGGTTACGATGCCCGATGTCAGGCCGAAATTCGTGTCATTCACGATCGCCAAAGCCTCATCATAGCTGTCGACCTTGATCACACTGGTCAGCGGGGCAAACATCTCTTCCCTGTTGATCCGCATGGTGTTGTTCGTGTTCACGAACACGCCGGGCGACATGTAATACCCGTCATGCTGCAGCTCCAGCCGATGCCCGCCGCACGCCAGCTCGGCGCCTTCGGATTGGCCAAGTTCGACATAGGCCAGGTTCTCTTGCAGTTGCTGCTCGCTGACGACGGGGCCCATCTGCGTGCCTTCCTCAAGGGCATGCCCGACCTTCAGTACCTTTGAGCCGGCGACAAGTTTCTCGACAAACGCGTCGTAGATCGCGGCATGGACCACCAACCGCGAAGTGGCGGTGCATTTCTGCCCGGTGCCGCCAAAAGCTCCGCCCAGCGCCAGTGATACCGCCAGATCCAGATCCGCGTCATCCATCACGGCCAACGCGTTTTTTGAGCCCATCTCCATCTGCACCTTGGTCAGGTTCTGGATGGCTGCTGCGGCAATGCCCTTGCCGACGGGCACCGATCCGGTGAACGAAATCGCATCTACCTGAGGGCTCTCAACCAGCCTTTGTCCGATTGCGCCGCCTGACCCCATGACCAAACTGAAAAGACCCTTGGGAATGTCCTGACGCTCGATGATCTCGGTCAACGCCACAGCTGAGGCGGGGGTCAGGTTGGCCGGCTTCCACACTACGGCATTCCCATAACACAAGGCCGGTGCGATCTTCCACGCGGCCGTAGCTGTCGGGAAATTCCAAGGAGAGATTACCGCGACAACCCCGACCGGTTCGCGGCGCACGTCGATTTCGACGCCCTCACGTACGCTGTCCGCGTTTTCGCCGATCTGGCGCAGGCATTCCGCCGCATAATACGTAAAGAACTGCCCAGCGCGGTAAACCTCGCCCTTGCCCTCGGCAAACGGCTTCCCCTCTTCTCGCGACAACAAGCGCCCCAACTCTTCGGCGCGGGACATCAACTCTGTCCCGATACTCATCAGAACCGCCTGCTTGCGTTCCAACCCATAAGCCGCCCATTCCAGCTGCGCGTTACGTGCCCGATCAAGGGTCGCGGACAGCTGATCGGCGCTTGCCTGGGCGAACAGGCCAATCACATCCGTCAGATCAGAGGGGTTGCGGTTCTCGATCGCGGTGTCGCCGGCCATCCACTCGCCGGCAATCAGGTTCAATTTTGTCACAAGGGGCCTCGGGTCCGGTACGTTTCACGAACAGAATAGACCTCTGCCCGGACATCAGGCAAACTCAAACAAATTTAATGAACTTCAGGAAATCTGAAATTTGTCACTGAAACTGGAAATGCTCCGCTGCTTTTGCACAGTCGCACAGTCCGGAAATCTTGCCGAAGCCGCAAGCCGTCTGGGTCGCACTCAGTCTGCGGTCTCGATGACCCTGAAACAGTTTGAAGAACATCTCGGCAAACGCTTGTTCCTGGGTGAGCGAAAGAACCAGCTGTCGCCTCTGGGGACGGAAGTCTTTGCCCTCGCCCAAAATCAGGTGCGCCAATTTGACGACACGGTCCAAAGCATTGAAGCCCTGGCCAAAGCGTCCCAAGGGCTGATCCGGATCGTTTCCGTCCCTTCGGTGGCAGCACTGCTGTTTCCATCGCTGCTTGACCACCTGTCCGGCACCTTTCCCGGCCTGAAGATCGAGTTGAGGGACACCGACACCCGACAGGTTTTGGACAGCCTCGCCGAGGGGCGGGCGGATGTGGGGATTGCCTCGGGTCATCACCCGTTGAACGGAATACAGGCCGAGCCGCTGTTTCAGGACAGGTTCGGGCTTGTGGCCGCCGCTGATCACGCCCTGATCACCGCGCACGAGCCACCAACGCTGAACCAGGTCGCGGCCAAGGGATTCGTGCACAACTCGCTGTGCCAACTCATTGAAAATCCGGGTTTCGAAGACGTAATCGCAGAGTCTGCGATCACGGTGCACAACACTCACTCGTTGATCGCCATGGTCGCAACCGGGCGGTGGGTGACCATACTGCCTGAAACGGTCGCACGGTTTTTGCCGGAAAACACTGCCTTCCGTCCGATCGAGGATTTGTCGGACGTTCGTGATGTCTATCTGTACACCCGCGAGCGAACACAGTTCCCAGAAGTGGCAGAAGAATGTCGCAGCCATATCCTGAATTGGCCTCGCGATTGAGACCCCAGAGAACAACCCTGCCAAGCGCATCCAAGCGAGCGGGATGCGTTAAATAAATACGATGGATAGAAAACAACGTACCGCACCGCCGGAAAGCCGTTCAGACAAGTACAAACTTTCTTGAGTTTTCGGAGAAGATGGTGCCCCCACACGGACTCGAACCGCGGACCTACTGATTACAAATCAGTTGCTCTACCAGCTGAGCTATAGGGGCAAGCATTACGCTTTCAAATACCTTTGCAGGCACAGGCAAGAACGGGCTACCACTCCCACCTTTTCAACCCACTGTGATTACATGGCTAACGAAAGACAAGTAATCCCATAGAGCCGATGGCGCTGTGATTAGGTGAAAGCCTCAATAAAGGCAAGCGGGTTTGCGACGGAATTGCGCAACAACATGCGGAAAATCGGCGCCAAATCAAATCGCCTCGATCATCTGCAACACAGACGCCGCAGATCGGTACACCGCAACGGTGGTTGCGAGGCATCTCGACCCGGTTGTTCCTGGCGCTGTCCTGTTGACCACAATCAAGTTTCGACGTTCTCAGGCAATCTTTATCATTGCGAAAGAATGGCAGGTTTGACTGTCTATCGTTCAACCTGTAACCCCGAAACGTATTCAATCGAAGGGCAAGGACAGCGGTCGACATGCATGTGGCCATTCACTCCGGTGTGGTTTATTCAGACGGGGGGCTCCTGCTCAAATCGCTTAAGGCGAATGCCAAAGTATTGCAGGAAAACGGCATTGTGCTGTTTGGTCCGCGCAGGTTCCGGAAGGCATTCAAGACGCCGCTGAATGCACTGGACGAAGGCAAGCTGACACCAGATGCCTTCGAGCGTTTGAGAGCCCAAATTCCTGATGATCCGGAAACCGGCCGGGTGGTCATGAGCACTGCGGACTTCATCGGAGAACTGAACAGCGCCATAAAGGACGGCCAATTCTTCCCCCATGCAGGTCGTCGGCTGGCCTTGCTGGATCAGGCTTTCGAAGAACACGAGGTCGAATTGTTTATCGGGCTGCAGAATCCGGGCAGCTTCATACCCAAGGTATTGATGGCATTGCCGGACGAAACCCGCCAGAGCATTCTGGCGTCAACGGACCTGAGTTGCCTGAGTTGGCTGACCCTTATCGAGGATATTCACGATCTTGCCCCCTCCGTTTCCATTACGGTCTGGGCCAATGAGGAGTGCCCGTTGATCTGGGGGGACATCATCCGCAGCCTGTGCGGTCTGAGCGCCGAAATACCGCTGACCGAGGAGTTTTCGCTGCTGTCCTCGCTGGTTGACGCAGACGGCAAGCGGGAGATTGAAGAGATCCAACAGGTCGGGCACACGGACCCGGCCCTCCTGCACGACCGCCTCGCTGCCGTTTTTTCGCAGCACGCCTTGCCGGACAGAATCGAGGAGGAACTGGACTTCCCCGGGTGGAGCGCCGAAATCCACGCGGCGTTTTCCGAGCTTTACACACAGGATCTGGAACGACTCAAGAAGTTGCCGGGAGTGCGGTTTCTGGGTCGCTGACCGAAGCCTCCGAAGGCCCGAGGCTTACATGCCTAGGGCTTCCTTGTACATTTCCAACACCGCTTCTTCTTCGGCGATATCGTCTTTGTCACGCTTGCGCAGCGCGATAACCTTGCGCATCACCTTGGTGTCGTAGCCACGTGCCTTGGCCTCAGCCATCACTTCTTTCTGCTGGTCAGCGATGTCTTTCTTTTCGGCCTCCAGACGTTCGAACCGTTCGATGAACTGGCGCAGCTCGCCTGCGGTCACGCGGTAGTTCGCAGCGGCCTGGTCTTCGGTCATGTCTTCCATATGCGTCTCTCCCAAGTGGAAATTTCTTTAGCCGGGGTCACGGGCAACATGTCGGATACCGTGCCGGCGGGTCAGCCGCAAGCGAACAATGGGGCTGCTTGCCTTGTGCCGCCGGCAACGATCCGCTAAGCGCATCGGCAGCGAAACAGAACGATGCGGGGCGCAATGTTCGACGTGTTCATCTGGGGAGGCGCCAGCCTGTCATTGGCCGGGCTGGCAGGATTGGTCTGGTGCATTCTGCGCGTGATGAAGGCTCGTCGATCAGGCTTGACTGACGACGAATTGCGGGCTGCCGTTCAGCGGGTGCTGCCTTGGAACATGGGCGCGCTGTTCCTGTCCGTCATAGGACTGATGCTGGTTATTCTTGGCATATCGTTCGGCTGACCGCCGGCGTCAAATCGGCATATTGTCGAACTGGGCTTCAACCGCATCTTCGATCAAGGCAGCGTCCAGCCGTCGGAAGCGCGATGGTACGCTCATGCCTTGAGCGCGCATGCGTTCAATTACCTTGGTGACGCTGGGCTGCAGTGCCAGCCGGGTCTCGAGATTTGCCCCGTGCAGTTTCCGCTCCAGCCGCTCGGCTTCGAAATAAAGCTCGTTCGTGGTCATGGCCATCCTCCCAAATGCTGCCATCCTGCCTGATATAGGTAACAGGATTGAGACCAACACAGGACCCGCCCAAACCCAGCAAAAAATCGCCCGCGCGCTATCCGGCGGCCGGCGCTGGGCCGCGAGTCGATCGAATATTAACCTGATTTCGACCAAACTGCCTTGACAGACATCAATCCGCAAAAGCCGCCGTGGAAGAAAATGCATTGCGCAAGAACGGTCACGCCGTGGAACTGGACAGGGCTGACTGTGCGACCTAAGAAATCGGCATGGAGATTCGACAGATCACGCCCCGCTATTTCGTCTCGCCGCAGATTACGGTCGATGATGTGCCCGCCATCGTTGCCGCCGGCTTCGTCAAGGTCATCTGCAACCGGCCGAATGTCGAAGTGCCTGCCGCCATGCAATCCGAGGTAATCGGCCAGGCCGTGCGGGATGCGGGTCTCGAGTTTGAGGTGCTTGAACTGACGCACCAAACTATGACGCCCGAGAACGTGGCACGGCAGCGCGACCTTGCCGAGTCTTGCGAAGGCCCGGTTCTTGCCTACTGTGCCTCGGGCACCCGCTGTTCTGTCGTTTGGGCCCTTGGGCAGTGCGACAAGATGAGCCCCGATGAAATTCTCGAAGCTACGGCAAAGGCGGGCTACGCGCTGGACGGTTTGCGCCCGGCATTGGTGCAGATGCGGGCGGCGAACACCTGATTTCATACGTCAGTCGTTGGGTCGTTCCGCAGGAGCAGGTAGACCCGCCAATTCGGATATTTCGGACGCGAGGCGGTCGGTGCTTGCTTGCGCGAAGTCTTCATCCACTGCGGATTGCGCATGCGATCGGTCTTGGGCAACGGCGTCCTGACGCGACAAATCAACATCTGCTGTTTCAGCCGGCGCGTCCCTTCGCTTGTGCTCGACAAAGCTCTGCGCTTCGGGTCGTGTTGGGGCGGGCGGCTGCAGAAACTCGTTGATCCGCACTGCCCGTTGACCGCCACATTGGCCCAGACGTCCCGTAGTGGCCTGGGTCCGATCAATCGCGGCAATGTCGATCCGATCAAGTCGCGCTCCCGCAAGTGGCAGCAGATCCCCGATGCCCAGCTCCGACAGCGTTGTCAGCGGGAGATGCATCCGACAAATCACCGCGTTGAGTTCGGCCCGAACCACGCCTGCGGCTTGCGACAGCGTCTTCAGCGGTTCCAAATCTGCGTGCCCGTCCTGCCCCTCGGCCACTGAAATTTCCGGCAGCAGGATGAGGACCGTTCCCTGCCGTACACCGCCCTCGAGTTCAACCTTGAACTCGAACGCATCATACCCGTCCTCGACCAGTGCCAAAGAAAGCGTCCGCCGATCGACCGCCCGTGAAGCGAACTCATATCCGTTCAGGCGGGCTGCATCGCTTTGATCATCGACCAGTTTCCGGGCCCGTTCCAGCATGTCCTCGACCAACGGGACCACCATTGCCGCATCGGTGTCGGTGAGGGCGCGAGGCTGGGGCAGGTCCGGGAATACTTCGCCCATTGTCTGCTTCTGGATGACCGCCGAGACCAAACCGACGTCCAAGACAACACTGGCTACCCTGCCCTCTTTGGTCGCGAACAGCAGAAACAACTGACCATCTTCCAGCCCGCTCGTGACGACTTCCTGGCATCTTCTGGCCTGTTTCGCGCCAATGACGGATGCTGATAGCTTGAAACGTTCGACCGCGGCGCGGGCAATCGCAAGGCGCAATGCCCGCAGCAGCGCCCGGGATTTGCTACCCGCCCCCTCTTGTCCTGCCAACAATTTGCGCGCCAAGGCCGCGCTGACAGTCTTTGACATCGCAACGGTCCGCCAATTTCGATTCTGCTCGCTACTGGTCTAGCCCATTGTTCGTTACGAATACCTTTACTTGCCCGCTACTGAGCAGCCTGCCGGTGAGGCAATGGCAGGCTCACGCGGAACGCTGCGCCGCCCTGCCCGGGCAGATAGGTGATTTCTCCCCCAAGCCGGTGCATGATCTCACGGCAAATAGCCAGTCCAAGACCTGCACCGCCCGCCTTGTCAAATCCGACCCGCGCGAATTTCTCAAAGACCATCGACTGGGCGTCCGGCGGGATACCGCTGCCGTTGTCGACAAAGTCGATCACCGCCTGGCCGCCGACATCATGGGCTGAAATCGTCAGGACCGGCTCGGGCGCGTCACAGTACTTCTGTGCGTTCGAAATCAGATTGATGAAGACCTGCCCCAGGCGATCCAGATCGGAATGCAACGCGATGCGCTCGGCAGACAGATTGCGGAGAATGGTCAAAGGGCTGTCTGCCCCGGCCATAGTCGTTGAAACGGCCCGATCCAGAACCGTCCGCAAGCTGGCATCACCCATATTCAAGCTGACCTGACCGTTTTCCAGAACGCTCAGGTCCAACAGGTCATCCAGCAGCCGCGTCAGGCGCAGCGCTTCGTCATGGATGATTGTCGCATAACGCCGAGAATCCTCAGCGCTCAGCCCGTCAGTGTCCCGCATGATCTCCGAAAAGGCACGAATGGACGTCATCGGAGTGCGCAACTCGTGGCTGACCTGCCCCAGGAAGGCATCTTTCTGACGCGAGATCTGGGTCAGTTTTTCGTTGGCCTCGCGCAGTTTGCGGGCCGTACGGCTCAGTTCGGCCGACTTCGCCTCAAGCTGGCTGGAGTATTCCAGCAATTGCGCGGATTCGTCGGCCACCGCCAACAGATCCTCGACCGAAACGGACGAACCTCCGACGATCTGCCCGATCATGGCATGAGCCGTGGCCGCGCCGACCGAGCCGCTCAATTCGCGTTCCAGCCGTTCCAGAAAACCCGGCGTAGGTTCTGGCCAGCGCCCGCGCACGCCCTGCTTTTCCGCCTCGGCCTGAAAGAAATCCTGAGCGGGACCGGCCCCGAGGATCCGTTGGGTCATGATCATCAGGTCTTCACTCTGGGCAACGGATCCCGTCCACCCCCCGGGCGCGACAGAATGATCAAAGACATTGACGAACTGCGCCCCCTGCAACCGTTCAAGCGGGCTGGGAAAGCTCAGGAGAGACGCGAGGCAAAAGGCCAACGTGTTCAGTGACAGCGACCACAGCACCGTGTGGGTCATCGGGTCCAAACCATCAAGGCCGAACAACGCCTGCGGACGCAGCCATCCAAGACCGAAAGGACCGTTTTCGATGACCGAGGCGGACATGACACTGCCGCCCATTCCCGGCAGCAACAGCGTGTAGATCCAAAGGAAGAACCCCACGCTCAGCCCGACAAGGGCACCTGTCCGTGTGGCCCCGCGCCAGAACAGGCCACCAACCAGAGCCGGCAGAATCTGCGACACACCTGCAAACGCCACCAGGCCGATCGAGGCCAGCGCGGCGCCGCCACCGGACATACGATAGTAGAAGAACCCCAAGGCCATGATGGCGGCAATCGAAACCCGGCGCGCCATCAGCACCACGTTTCGCACATCGCCTGACATGGAACTGGCGTTCTCGCGCGTATTCAGCCAGATCGGCATCACGACGTGGTTCGAGACCATGGTCGACAGGGCCATCGCCGTCACGATGACCATCGACGTGGCCGACGAAAAACCGCCGATGAAGGACAGCATCGCCAGCCAGTCATTCCCCTGTGACAGAGGAACCGTCAGCACGAAAAGGTCCGGATTTGACCCGGCCGGCAGCAGATCCAGCCCGACGACCGCAATGGGAACCACGAAAAGGCTCATCAAAAGAAGGTAGAGCGGGAAAGCCCAGGCCGCCGTTCTCAGGTGGCTTTCGTCGTCATTCTCGACGACCATGACCTGAAACATCCTCGGCAAGCAGACAAAAGCAGCCGCCGACAGGAAGGTAATGGCCATCCAGCGTCCGGTATCGACGTTCCAACGCCCGATTTCCGACGCGTCGATCCGCTCCATCATGGGCGTGACGCCTCCGGCCACCCCCCAGACGACAAAGATGCCCACCGCCAACAGAGCGAACAGTTTGACGACGGATTCCAACGCGATGGCGGTCACCACGCCATGGTGCCGTTCATTGGCATCCAAGTTCCGGGTGCCGAACAGAATGGCAAACACGGCCAGACCCGCGGCCACCCAGAATACGCTGGCGCCCTCGCGGTAAAGGCCCGAAGGGTCGGCTTCGGCGAAAATCGAGAACGACAGCGTTATCGACTGGAGTTGCAGCGCGATATAGGGTGTGCCCCCCAGCACGGCGAGGATCGTCACACAGATGGCCAAGGTGTTCGACTTGCCATAGCGCGATGAGATCAAGTCGGCGACCGAAGTCACCCTCTGGCTACGGCCCACACGCACCAGCTTGCGCAGCCCCCACCACCAGCTGATCATCACCAAGGTCGGCCCGAGGTAGATCGTCACGAATTCCAGACCGGACCGGGCCGCATTGCCGACCGCGCCATAGAAGGTCCAGGCAGTGCAGTAGATCGACAAAGACAGCGTGTAGATCAACGGTGACCGCAGCCATTTGCCTCGCCCCGCTGCGGCCATTCGATCGGCTGCAAACGCAACGCCGAACAAAAGCACGACGTAGCCCAGGCAAACAAGGATCAGGACGTTCAGCGTGGCCATTGCTCACTCTCTGCCGCGGACCCCTCCGAGGACGACATCCGCCGGGCGGCAAAGCCGAACAGAAGGCTGACCACGATCAGGGCGGCCCAGCATGAAAAGACATAAAGAATGGCCGACGACAACGGGACGCCAGAGTTTTCCGGCCCCGGATCCGGCCACAGCAGCGGGATGCAGATCAGACCCGCGCCGACAAAGGGCAGCATTCGGGCCGCATCGGCCAGCCTGCGGCGGCGGTAACTCTGCCGTTCCAAAAACACCGACGGACGCGGGCCTGTCGGGCGGGCTGGCTCGTTTTCCGGTGTGGTCATGACTGTGACGCCTGCGCGTGCAAATCACGCACAGCCGTCAGCACTTCGGTATTCGAGAACGGTTTCGTCATAAACCGGCTGACGCCTGCCTTTTCAGCCATCTCGCGGTCTCGCGACTGACCGCGAGCGGTCAGCATCAGAACAGGCAAGGCGCGCATCTCCTCGTGCTCGCGCAACTCGCGCAGAACATCCATACCGCTTTTGCCGGGCAGCATCACATCCAGAATGACCAGATCAGGCTGCGCAGACAGTATCGTTTGAACCGCGTTTTCACCTTCGGCATGGGTTTCGACCTGCCACCCTTCGCGGGTCAGCAGAAACCTGATTGCCTCCGTGATGTTCGGTTCATCCTCGATCAACAGAACCTTGCGGCTCATATGTTCACTTCCTCCCCAAGACCGGTCGCACCTCCAGCCACCTGCCAAGTGCAGATTAATCGCTGTGTCAGGAAACTGTCAAAAACCTTCACTCAAAATCGACGGCTCCCGCCGCGAGTCGCACGGCTTTCGGGGGCAGATCCTGCAGCTTGTGCCGACCTGTACCGGCAAGTCGGTGGCCACGCCGGGCTCTTCGACCGGCAGCACCAGCATCGCCGATCTGTACACAGGTTCCTGACCGAAGGCGCTGACGGGCTGAGGCCAAGCGATTGCAAAGCAGTCGAAATCCGCCGGCGTCCGGCCCAACAGGGTCACGCGTTTTCGGATCGGCACAAGGGGCCGGTTCAGCGCGCTGAAGACTGGCCACAAAGGACAGGCTTCACCGTGGCGCGGCATAGCGAAACCGGGGACCGGCTTGAACAGCAATATGCTTCCTGATGAATCGCATATGACCAAACCAGCCGGGCGCGGCATGACATCCTCGGGCAGAAACGCAAGCCGTCGCAGGACAGTCGGCACGTCAACAGAAAACCGCGCGGCAAGACGCAGAGGATCAACGCCTTCGACCTCCAATGCCTGCGAAACCGCTTCCAGCGGCATGGCCCGGGCATCCGCCGCATAGGCGTCGAGCACCTGACGCGCGACAGATCTTGAGGCAGAAGAGGCCATCTCGGCCTGCGCGAGGGATACCGGGTCCTGTCCTGTCTCAAGTTCCGGCAAATGAAACCCGCGCTTCTCCAGAAATGCCTCGACCTCCTCCATCGGCAATCCACGCCGCTCGCCGGTGTCCTCGCTTTCATCCAGAAAGGCGACCAGAGCTTTTGAGCTTTCGGCAAGACGTTCGGCATCCTGGTGCAGGTTTCGGTGGAATCTGTCGCGCCACTCGGCCTCGATCTCGCCCGGTTCGGCCAGGATGGCGGCTGTCGACCGAATCGCTGCTGCGGCGGACAGGACTTCGTGCATGGATGCCGCAAGGTGCGGGTCATGGGTCAGCCGGTCTGACAGGGTTTCCACGGCACGTTCCAGCGAAACCACCCGACGATGCATCTGTGCCAGTACGGCGGCCCAGCCGGGAAAGCGGCCGGCGAATTCATCCAGCGCCTCAACCTCGGCCTTTTGGCCGACCGCATCCGCCGCCGCCTCACGAAGGGCCGCGATCAGCGTCGCCTCGACCCCCTGTGTCAAAACCGAAGGTTCAACGGACAAAGCCGAAGCGATATCGACCAGCAGTTTGCCCCCGATGCGCCGCCGGTTGTGCTCGATCAAATTCAGATATGACGCTGAAATGCCGACCTGACGCGCCAGCTGGGCCTGACGCAAGCCCGAGATTTGCCGCCTTTCGCGGATACGGCTGCCCGTCAATGAATCACGCATGATGCCCCCGCCGAAACGTGTTCGAGTTGCCCTCGAAACAACCCCGTATTTTCTGAATACTTCATGTATTTATATGATTTACGCCGCCCTTTTCAAAGTCGTTTTACAACATTGACAATGTCATAGCTTTCACCGGGCGCTGATCGCTTTCGGACGCCAAAGCAATCCTGTGCTGCAATGCCCTCTTCAATTCCGGCCGAATTGGCGGCACGATAGGCAAATGAGTGATCCGGCCTTCGAATACGCACCTATCGGGCTTGTCGAGCTTGAAAACCGCATCATCCGGCGGTGCAATTTGCAGTTTGCCCGGACATTCGGAGGCAACGAATCCGACTACCGCAACCTGCCTTTGCTGCACCTGTATCCATCCGTTGCCGATTGGGAGAGAATTGGCGCACGAAGTCTTCAGGTCATGCGGGACACCGGCTACTACACGGACGAGCGGGTCATGCGCCGCCGCAACGGCGACTTGTTCTGGTGTCGCGCGCGCGGCCGGTCGCTGACACCCGATGACCCATTCCGCCATGGAATCTGGAGCTTCTCCGACATTTCCGAGGAGCGCCCACTGGTCGAATTGACCAAACGCGAACGTGAAGTCGCGATCCTGTCCTGTCGCGGCCTGTCTGCCAAGGAAATAGGCGTCGAACTGGGGCTCAGCTACCGGACCATCGAAGCCTACCGCGCCCGGTTGCTCGAGAAATTCGGCGCGCGCAAGCTGCCGGAACTGGTCGCCAAACTGTCCGGCACGCCGCTCTGACCGTCGTGGACCCTGCCGATAAGTCAGAAACCGGGGCAGAACGGCCCCAGTCGGCGCTTTTCATGGCCGCGCGGTTGCCTTATAACGCAGCGTAATTGACCAGAGCCCGCGCAGACAGACGGGCCAAAGGGGAACCTTCGAGGACACTCATGACAGACAACAGACACGAAGCGGATGTGACGTTCATCAAGGCACTGGCCGAACTCTTGCGCGAAAACGACCTGACTGAGTTGCAGGTGAAACGGGAATATGGCGAGGAAGACAGCCTGAACGTCCGGGTCAGCCGAGTGAGCCCGACCGCCGCGCCTGTGCAAGTTGCCGTCCCCGCACCCGCTGCCGCACCGGCACCTGTCGCAGTCCCCGCTGCTGCCCCCGCCGAAGCACCCGCTGCCGTCGAGGACCCGGCGAGCCACCCTGGCGCGGTGACCTCGCCCATGGTTGGTACCGTCTATATGCAGCCGGAACCCGGCGCGTCCCCGTTCATTGCCGTCGGCGCATCTGTTTCCGAGGGCGACACGCTGCTGATCGTCGAAGCGATGAAGACCATGAACCACATCCACGCCCCCAAATCCGGCACCGTCAAGCGGATCCTGGTCGGGGATGGCGACGCTGTCGAATTCGGCACTCCTCTGGTCATCATCGAGTAAGGCGGGCCCATGTTCGACAAGATCCTGATTGCCAACCGAGGCGAGATCGCCCTGCGTGTGATCCGCGCCGCGCGCGAGATGGGGATTGCGACGGTTGCCGTGCACTCGACCGCTGACAGTGACGCCATGCACGTGCGCATGGCTGACGAGTCCGTGTGTATCGGACCGGCACCCGGCCCCCAGAGCTATCTCTCGATGCCCGCGATCATCTCGGCCTGTGAAATCACCGGCGCCCAGGCGATCCACCCCGGCTATGGCTTTCTGTCCGAAAATGCCGAGTTCGTTCAGATCGTCGAAGACCACGGCATCACGTTCATCGGCCCTACCGCGGAACACATCCGCATCATGGGCGACAAGATCACCGCCAAAGACACCATGAAAGAGCTGGGCGTTCCCTGCGTACCAGGCTCGGACGGTGGCGTTCCGGATCTTGAGACAGCCAAGCGCATCGGTGAAGAGATCGGCTATCCGGTCATCATCAAGGCCACCGCAGGTGGTGGTGGACGCGGCATGAAAGTCGCGCAGACCGCGGCCGAAATGGAAAGCGCCTTCATGACTGCGCGGGCCGAGGGCAAAGCCGCGTTCGGCAATGACGAAGTCTATATCGAGAAATACCTGACCACGCCCCGCCACATCGAGATTCAGGTCTTCGGCGACGGCAAGGGCAATGCGGTCCACCTGGCTGAGCGCGACTGTTCGCTGCAGCGCCGTCACCAGAAAGTATTCGAAGAGGCTCCGGGCCCCTGCATCACTCCTGAGGAACGCGCCCAAATCGGCAAGGTCTGCGCGGATGCGGTCGCCAAGATCAACTATATCGGCGCGGGCACGATCGAGTTCCTGTATGAAAATGGCGAGTTCTATTTCATTGAGATGAACACCCGCCTGCAGGTCGAACACCCTGTGACCGAAGGCATTTTCGGCGTCGACCTTGTTCGCGAGCAGATCCTTGTTGCGGCCGGAGAACCGATGTCGTTCGGCCAGGATGATCTGGAGATCAACGGCCACGCGATCGAAGTTCGGATCAATGCCGAAAAGCTGCCGAATTTCGCGCCCTGCCCGGGCAAGATCACGGCGTATCACGCACCGGGCGGCCTGGGTGTCCGGATGGATTCGGCGCTGTACAACGGGTATTCGATCCCACCCTACTACGACTCGTTGATCGGCAAGCTGATCGTGCACGGGCGCGACCGCCCCGAAGCGCTGGCGCGGTTGAATCGGGCCTTGGGTGAATTGATCGTGGACGGTGTGGACACGACGGTTCCCCTGTTTCACGCACTTCTGCAGGAACCCGACATCCACAGCGGCGATTACAACATCCACTGGCTGGAGCACTGGCTTGCGGAGAACATGGCCTAGTATCGACCAAGCCGCGAGAGCACGCGCTCTCGGGCTTGTCGCCGCGGTGTGAGCCATGGGCCTGACGCCTGATCTGCTGTTGCACGGTTATTCCATCGGAATCTTCCCGATGGCCGAACACAGGAACGACCCGGATCTTTTCTGGGTCGATCCAAAGCTGCGGGGTGTATTCCCGTTGGACGGGTTTCACATCTCCCGCAGCCTTGCGCGACGCATCCGGAACTGCGGGTTCTCCGTGACCATAAACCGGGATTTTGCAGCCGTGGTGGACGGATGCGCGGACCGGGCGGACACTTGGATCAATGACGAACTGCGCAGACTCTATGCCCAACTGCACCACTCGGGCCGCGCCCATTCACTTGAGGTTTGGGAGGGCGAGGAGCTTGTCGGTGGCGTCTATGGAGTTGCCTTGGGTGCGGCATTTTTCGGGGAAAGCATGTTTTCGCGCCGTACCGATGCGTCAAAAATTGCGCTCGCCTATCTGGTCGACCGATTGCGCCAGACAGGTTTTCAACTGTTCGACACACAATTTCTGACGGCACATTTGGCTTCGTTGGGGGCGATCGAAATCCCCAGACAGCAATACCGCCAACTTCTGGATCAGGCCACTGCTGCCAGCGCAGATTTCACCGCCGAGGTGTGTCAGACCCCTCAGGGGGTGATACAACGGATTACCCAGACATCGTAGCGCGAGTGATCCAGGGCGTTGAGCGCCGGGGACGTGGCGATCATCCAGCCGTCGAACAGCTGGTCGGCCTTTCCCTTTTCCCAAATCGTAAGATAGGCAAACGCGTCACCGGTCGGGTTTTCAGACGGATACCGGCAATCACCCAAGGCGACATCCAAGCCGAAAACTTCGACCGTATCACCGGTCGGCACCTGCACGTCCACCGTCTGACCGCTGACCTTGTCCAGCCCGCGCAGCATGGCCCCCGGTCCCGAGGAAACCTTCTGCTGCGCGCCGGCCGTCGTCGCGGCCAACAGCAGCGCCATCAGGGCGGCACGCATCATTCGCTGCCATCCCCGGCCACAAACTTGACCAGCAACGAGATCAGGCTGACGGCTCCTTGCGTGTCTTCAATCTGATCGCCCGGCTCAAAATAGAACGGAGAGCCGCCGGGCATGACCTCGACGAAGTTGCCCCCCAGAAGGCCTTCGGACGAGATCACGATCGCGCTGTCATCCGGGATCTGGATGTTCTCGGCAACCGAAATCGTCGTATCGGCACGGTAGGTTTCAGGGTTCAACTCGACATCGGTCACGGTGCCGATCTTTACACCCGCGAGGCGCACATCCGTGCCCACCGCCACACCCTCAAGCGACCGAAAGGACGCCTCAAGATGATAGCCCCCGTTTTCGCGCGACCAGCCAGTGGACTGGCTGGCATACACGCCAAACGCCAATGCACTGGCCAGCACGACACCGCCGACAAGAACTTCGGTCATGTTGTGGGTCGACATGTGGATCTCGCTTATTCCGGGCTCCAGGCTTCGTAGTCCTTGCGCTCGATCGGGTCGGGACGGCGCAGGGACCCCGCCGGCACATAGGCCATCGCGGTGCCCGTCAGATTTTCCTGATGCGGCTTTTCCCACGCCTTGTGTGGCAGTGGCTTGTCGGTCGGCGGTTCATCCCAGGTGCGGTGCAACCAGCCGTGCCATTCCGGGTCGATCCGGCTGGCCTCGGCCTCTCCATTGAAAATTACCCACCGTTTGCTGTCATCGGCGTTGCGATAAAACACGTTGCCCTGATCGTCCTCACCCACCTTGATACCTTTGCGCGCAGTGTAGATCTGCGTGTTCAGAGTGGCCCCGTTCCACCAGGTCACGGCCCGCAAAAGAGTGTTAAGGATTCCCATCGGCTGCCTCCGGCATTTCTGTCCATGCAGATATGGACCAAAGCCGAGCAGAGGTCCAGAGCCACAAAGAGCGCACCCATTACTTGGGCAAGAATGCGGTGACCTCGATTTCGATTCGGTATTTTGGATCAATCAAGCCGCATTCGATCATCGTCGCAACAGGCGGGTTGGCACCGAACGTCTCGGCCAGGACCGGCCAGCACGCTTCAAATTCGCGGCGATCGGGCAGCATATAAGTCACGCGCACCACGTCGGCAAAAGAGGCGCCCGCCTCTGCCAAGGCGTTGCCTATGATCGTCAGCGCCGAGCGGCATTGGTCGACGACGCCTTCGCCCTGCCCGACCGTTCCGGCAACATGGACCCACCCACCCGCGACAACTGCCCGGCAGTAGCCGACCCTGGCTTCGAACTCACCCCCCGAGGAAATACGTTGGATCGTCATGACACCCTCACATGAAAACGGCGCGGACTTTGCCGCGCCGTATCTGCATTAAATTTCAAACAGTTCAGCCGGCAGATGCCGATTCCGGCGCGGCATCCGCATAGATGATAAGCGGCTGCGCTTCCGACGTCACGGCCTCTTCGTTCACGACCACCTTGGTCACGTTCTTCATGCCCGGCAGCTCGAACATCGTGTCCAAAAGAATGTCTTCCAGGATGGAACGCAGGCCGCGGGCACCGGTCTTGCGTTCGATCGCCTTTTTGGCAATCGCGGCAAGGGCGTCGTCGGTAAAGTCCAGTTCGACGTTTTCCAGCTCGAACAGGCGTTGATACTGCTTGACCAGCGCGTTCTTGGGCTTGGTCAGGATGGTGACAAGCGCATCCTCATCCAGGTCCTCAAGCGTTGCCAGCACCGGCAGACGTCCAACGAATTCCGGGATCAACCCGAATTTCAGCAGATCCTCGGGCTCGAGATCCTGGAAGATCTCGCCCACGCCGCGTTCGTCATTGTCACGCACATCGGCGCCAAAGCCCATGGCCGAGCCTTTGCCGCGCTGCGCGATGATCTTGTCCAGACCTGCAAAAGCGCCGCCGCAGATGAACAGGATGTTGGTGGTGTCAACCTGCAGGAATTCCTGCTGCGGGTGCTTG
This sequence comes from Ruegeria sp. B32, assembly GCF_025141855.1. Classification (NCBI taxonomy): domain Bacteria; kingdom Pseudomonadati; phylum Pseudomonadota; class Alphaproteobacteria; order Rhodobacterales; family Roseobacteraceae; genus Ruegeria; species Ruegeria sp. B32. Next base: position 2,371,186 of record NZ_CP081106.1, read on the forward strand.
CGCCCGCCCTGCGGCGGAACGCTGGCCACGGTGCCTTCCATCAGCTTCAGCAGGGCCTGCTGCACACCCTCGCCCGACACGTCGCGGGTGATCGAGGGGTTTTCCGACTTGCGGGTGATCTTGTCGACCTCGTCGATATAGACGATGCCGCGCTGGGCGCGCTCGACATTGTATTCGCTGGCCTGCAACAGCTTGAGGATGATGTTCTCGACATCCTCGCCCACGTAACCGGCCTCGGTCAGCGTGGTCGCGTCAGCCATCGTGAACGGCACGTCCAGAATCCGCGCCAGCGTCTGCGCCAGCAAGGTCTTGCCGCACCCGGTGGGACCAATCAACAGAATGTTCGACTTGGCCAACTCGATGTCACCACCGGCCTTCTGCGCGTGGTTCAGGCGTTTGTAGTGGTTGTGCACCGCAACCGACAGGACACGCTTGGCCCGAGCCTGGCCGATGACATAGTCGTCCAGCACCTCGCAGATATCTTTGGGGGTGGGCACACCGTCCGAGGATTTCAGCCCGCTGGCTTTGGTTTCCTCGCGGATGATGTCCATGCACAGTTCGACGCATTCATCACAGATGAACACGGTCGGTCCAGCAATAAGCTTACGCACCTCATGCTGGCTTTTTCCACAGAAGCTGCAGTAGAGCGTGTTCTTGCTGTCGCCGCCTGAATTCGTCGCCATGTTCTACCTTTCGGGCTCCATCCCTGCGGCCCGGATCCGGACCGCGCTTGCCGCCTGTCCGTGCAGCTTAGGCCAGCACCGGGGCAGCTACAATGTCAAAATCGCACCCCGCACCCGTGGGTGCGGGGTTTCCGCATCACGCTTCGGTCGGTTCGGATTTGGAGCGGCTTTCGACAATCTCGTCGATATGGCCCCACTCTTTTGCTTCTTCCGGGCTCATGAAATTGTCACGGTCCAAAGCCTTTTCAATGGCCTTTTTCGACTGTCCGGTATGCTTGGCATAGATATCGTACAAACGATCCTTCAGCTTCTGCGTTTCGGCTGCGTGAATCATGATGTCGCTGGCTTGACCCTGGTAACCGCCGCTGGGCTGGTGCACCATGATGCGGCTGTTCGGCAGCGAGAAGCGCATCCCCTTCTCTCCACCCGCCAGAAGGACCGACCCCATCGAGGCCGCCTGACCGATCACCAATGTCGAACATTTTGGCTTGATGTACTGCATTGTGTCGTAGATCGACAGACCGCTGGTCACGACACCGCCGGGCGAGTTGATGTAGATCGAGATTTCCTTGTTCGGATTCTCGGCTTCCAGATGCAGAAGCTGGGCTACGATCAGGTGGCTCATCCCGTCATGGATCGGGCCATTGATGAAGATGATCCGCTCCTTCAGCAGGCGCGAGAAGATGTCATAGGCCCTTTCGCCGCGGCTGGTCTGCTCAACGACCATCGGGACGAGCGTATTCATGTAGGTGTCAACTGGATCGAACATTCGGAACCTGCCTGCTTTGGTGTGAACCGGGACCATACCCGATGAGAAGTTACATGAGTCTTAGTGTTGCCTTCGGGGGCCTGCAAGGGGCAGCGGACACGCGACGCCGATTGAGAAATACGGGTCAGTCCGCATCGTCGGGATGCCGCAAAACAGAGCGCACAACCGCTCGCGACGCAAATACCCGGCTGTTTTTTGGCCTCGCCGCCATTCACAGCGCTTTCATCACGCCATTTTGATCCATGCATATGGAAATATCTGATCATTCTGTATAGAGACCCAATTCGCTCAGGCGAAACTAACAAAGGGAACACCTGCCCCACACTCACCAAGGGGCCAACAAGGACAAGAAGATGGCACTTCCCCAACTTTCCGAAGACATCTCGCGCGACGACATGGACCGGATGGCCGCTAACGCAACCCGCGCTTCGAATTTTCTGAAAGCGATCAGCCACGAGGGCCGGTTGATGATCCTCTGTCATCTGGTATCCGGCGAAAAATCGGTGACCGAACTCGAGTCACTGCTGTCCGCCCGACAGGCCGCCGTTTCACAGCAACTGTCGCGGCTGCGCCTTGAGGGGCTGGTCACGCCCCGGCGCGAAGGCAAGGCGATCTACTATCGCCTTGCAGATGACCGGCCTCGCAAAATGCTGGAAACGGTGTACGAGTTGTTCTGCGACGAGGAATAAGTCAGAAAACCCATAGAATGGCGAAGGGCGCAACAGATCGTTGCGCCCTTCTTTGTTCAGGAGTTGCTGCTGCAGGCCTGAAAACTTGCGCCCATTGCGCGCAACAGGTCCGGATACAGGGTTGGACCCGGCTCGAGGGTGGCACCGATCGGGTCCAGCACGAGGATTTGCACATCCATCCCCTCCGTCGCGGCGGAGATCAGACGGGTATCGTATTGCGGCTCGGAAAATGCACAATCAATGCCTTCCTCTGCAATCTGGGCTTTCAGCTCGGCCAGACGGGCCGGTCCGGGGGCAGACGCGTCGCCAAGGCTCACGGTGCCCGACGATGCCAGATCGAACCGGTGTTCGAAATACTGGTAGGCGTCGTGAAAGGTGACAAACCGCAGTTCTGACTGCGCCAGATCCGCCCGTATCTCGGCTTCCAAAGCGCTCAGGCCTTCAACCGACTTTTCTGCGTTGGCTTGGTACCGCGCAGCGTTATCCGGGTCCTTCTCTGACAGAGTTTCGGCAATTGCCTGCACCCAAACGCGCGCGTTTTCCGGGTCCAGCCAGGCATGCGGGTCTACACTGTCGTGGTCATGCCCGTGGTCATGGTCATGTGCGTCGTGATCCGCGTGCTCTTCATGTTTCTGATGTTCATCGTGGTCCGCATGATCATCGTGTTCTGCATGATCCTCGTGATCATCGTGTTTCGCATGGTCATCATGGTCCGAATGATCGTCGTGATCGTCGTGGTCTGCATGCTCCTCTTCGCCCTCATGATGATCGGCCAAGTCGCGGAAGTCGTGCCGCACAGTTCCGGCCACCTCCAGCAACTCAACCTGCGTCGCTCCCTCGGACAGGGCGCAAAGTGGTCCCGTCATCCACGGGGTCAGCTCAGGGCCTACCCAAAAAACCACGTCGGCAGATTGCAACGCTCGCGCCTCGGACGGGCGCATGGCGTGATCATGAGGTGAGGCTCCGGGCGGGATGATCAGGGAAGGCTCGGCAACACCGTCCATGACTTGGGCAACCAACGCGTGAACCGGTGCGATATCGACGGCAACGTTGGGCGCATCAGCCGCCGCCTTTCCAGCCAGCACGACGCCGGCCAGCAACAAGAATTTTCGGGACATGTCACCTCCTTGAATGATATGTTATTACATTGCTGGACGGCTTGATATTGCCGACGTTATAACATATCAAGCCAAAAATTTCGGAGCGCACATGAGCACAGTAGGCTTCAGGCATCACAATCATAACCACTGCATGAAAACCGCGCTGAGCAAGGCTGAGGAAAAATGCGCCAACCAGAAGCTTCAGTTCACGCCGGTGCGCCGCCGCGTGTTGGAGATCTTGTTGGAGCAGCACAAGGCAATGGGAGCTTATGACATTCTGGCTGTTCTGTCCGCCGAAGGCATGGGGTCGCAACCTCCGGTGGCGTATCGTGCGTTGGACTTCCTGGTGCAGCATGGGTTCGTGCACCGTATCGAGCAGATGAACGCCTATGCGGCTTGCGCCCACCCCACGCACGACCACGTACCTGCGTTTCTGATTTGCCGGGCGTGCAAGGCCGTGGCCGAAACCGAAACCGAGCTGACCCAGGGCCGGCTTGGTGCTGCCGCCGATACGTCAGGCTTCACCATTGAAAGGATCGTGGTCGAGGCCGAAGGTCTTTGCCCGGACTGCATTGGAACGCAGCCATGACGACCCCCCTCATTTCTCTACAGAACCTGTCGGTTCGCCTGGATGGCCGGCTCATTCTGGACAACGTATCAGCACAGATCGCCGCTGGTGAAATCGTCACCATTGTCGGTCCGAACGGTTCGGGAAAATCGACCCTGCTGCGCGCCATGATCGGGGCTGTTCCCGCGGCTCAGGGCACTGTTCGGCGCGCTCCGGGTTTGCGGATCGGCTACGTACCTCAGAAACTTGCGCTGGACGCCGCTCTGCCGATGACGGTGCAACGATTCCTTGGCCTGCCGAAACGGGTTTCGGCCAGCAAGGCCAAAACCGCGCTTGAACTGGCGGGCGTGCCGGACTTGCGTGACAGACAGATGACCCGACTGTCCGGCGGTCAGTTTCAGCGGGTCCTTCTGGCCCGCGCGCTGCTGGAAGAGCCTCAGGTGCTGCTGCTGGACGAAGCAACCCAGGGGCTTGATCAGCCCGGCGCGGCTGCCTTCTATGAACGCATTGAGCAGGTTCGAACGGACCTCGGCTGCGCCATAGTCATGGTCAGCCATGACTTGCACGTCGTCATGGCCGCGTCCGACCGGGTTCTGTGCCTGAACGGGCATGTCTGCTGTGAAGGGGCACCCCACATGGTCGCAGACGCGCCGGAGTATCGGGCGTTGTTCGGCAGTGGAACGCGGGGCACGATGGCCTTGTACCAACACAAGCACAGTCATACCCACGATCACAATCACGCGCAGGATACGTCGCACTGATGCTGGACGATTTCATGGTTCGCGCCGCCCTGGCAGGGCTTGGTGTTTCGATCGCCGCGGCACCGCTGGGGTGTTTTGTCGTCTGGCGGCGCATGGCCTATCTCGGAGAAGCCACTGCTCATGCGGCCGTATTGGGTGTAGCGCTGGCGCTCAGCTTTTCACTGCCTCTGTTGCCCGCGATCATTTCCGCTGCACTTGCCATGGGCTTGTCGGTCAGCCTGCTGCGCGGTCGCGGTTACGCCATGGACACGCTTCTGGGTGTGATTGCGCACACCGCACTGGCCGCTGGCTTGGTAACCGTGGCGTTGCTGTCCGATGTCCGATTGGACCTGAATGCCTTTCTGTTCGGCGATATCCTTGCCGTCACAAAGCCCGATCTGGCCACGATCTGGATCGGTGGCGCCACGATTCTGGCGTTGATGGTCTGGCGCTGGTCGGCCCTTCTGGTTTCGACGCTCAACCCGGACTTGGCTCAGGCATCCGGGATCGATCCGAAACGAGAAGAACTATGGCTGACTCTGGCGATGGCACTGGCCGTTGCGGTCGCCATCAAAGTTGTCGGCATTCTTCTGATCGCGGCCCTGCTGGTCATTCCAGCGGCCGGAGCCCGCCCTTTGGCCCGCACCCCAGAAAGCATGGCTTTCACCGCTGCGATTATAGGCTCGACGGCGGCGTTGGGTGGACTGGGCGGTGCATATTGGGCGGATACACCCGCCGGACCAAGCATCGTTTGCGCGGCCGCTTTGATCTTTGTCGCGACGGCCATCCTTGGTCCCATCTTCCGCAAAGGTTGATCACCCAAAAAGGTTTGTCTGCGTTGCCTGAATGGTGCTACCGATTGGTAGTCGACCAACCAAGGAGATATCGATGATCCGCACTATTCTGATCGGGTTGAGCCTTTTGGCCCTGACGGCCTGTGAAACCGCAAAAGGCGCGGGCAAAGACATCGAAAAAGCCGGCGACGCCATCCAGGGCGCGGCGACGGACGTTCAGGAAAGCCTCTGACACCCGTCAGCATCTAGCGGACAGCGGCGCAGCACTACCAACATATGGTTGAAAGTTCCGGGCGACCGGACTATGGTCCCTGCCACAGGTGCATAGACGCGGTAATGCATTACTGACACGACTGCGGGGTTCTTGTGCAATTGCGCAAGAACCCCGTTCCCGTTCTGACGGGCGGTGAGTGGAAGCCTGTACGAAACCGAAATCGGCAAAAGGAAAAGGCGCCAGGTGCGCAGACGCGGTCTTTGCATGTGCCCTTGCGGACACCCCTGACGCCTTGCCGGGTCGACACGCCCGAGGGACGCCCCGATCCAGTTGCTTCAGCCCCCGAGGGGACCTCGCTGCCGCAAAGCACCTGATGGCGCTCTGCCGCCCGCTCTGGCCTTCTGAGAAGCTGACCGCTCAAGCCGGGCTTGCGCCCCTCCTGACTGGTCACCTACCGGTAAGCCCTTGCAACCCGACGAAAATCCTAAGATCTGCCTGCGGTGCCAGGACCCCCTGACCTTTGCGTCCCGCCTTGGATCGTGATGAACCTTGGCGATGTCTGAACGATGGCACTCGCCCTCACATCCGGCAAGAAAATAGCACTGCAGCATGAAAATCAGCCGGGGATAAGATGTTGATATCCGACTGGAAGACGATGTGGATAAGTCGGGAAATGATGAAATCCGGCTGGGTTGCGCTGGGAAAAGCCGAAGGCCGATTTCTCTCCGTTCAATTGGGCGATTTCTGCGGGTGCAAAGGGAAAATCTCGGCCCTCCTGGCGGACCTGACCTGACGCATACGGGCATATCGCTCGAATCGACATCGATGAGTCGCCACACGCAACGGTGAACGAACGTGCAGCCCACGAATTGAGAAGCGTTCCGACCCGGACGAGGCAACCTACTACTCTCCGTCTCCCGCAAAATCGGGCAACGGCAACTACCCCCTACAACCGCCTGGGCCGGAAACGCTTCAGTTCACCTGTCGTTCCAGAACCGTGCTGTAGGTGGTTCCAGTCCGCAGGCTACGGAAATCCGCATAGATCTTGCCGTCCTCATACCGCGCATCGATCAGCGCATTGACGCCGGAGGTCGGGTCAGCAGCGGTTTCAACAATGCCGATCTTGCCCGAGCCATCCTGGCTGATCGAGCCGGTGGCCTCGTACATCGTCCAGTCATCCATGGCATTGCGCCGCCACATGCTGGGCCCCCAGAACACGTTTTCGTGCTGCGCCTGGATCTCGAGCACCCATTCCGAGGTGTTGAACCGCGGCGCGGTGGCGGTGTTGGCGTTCGAAGGCGACACCGTTGTCTGGCTGGCCGTCCACGTGCCGCGCAGGTCGGGCATGGCATCGGCGAGGGCGGCAGAGCCCATGGTCAATGTCGCGGCCACGGCGGCGGCGCTGGCGGTCATGTATCTGGTCATGGGCTCTCTCCCTGTGATCGGCGGGCCTTGCTGGCCTGCTAAACAGATTGGGAGGGCGCGCGGCCGTTACAACTTACCTAAGGGAAACTTCATGAAGGGTTCATGCGGCGCTCACCGACGGGCTCAGGCCCATGCCAACGCGGTGCCCGCGATGACGAGGGCGATGCCCAGCCCCTCGCGGTAGGAAAAGGACTCGCCGAACAGAAAGAACGAGGCGATGGCGATCAGCACCACCTCGGCCCCCAGAATGCCGGTATAGATGATGCCCAGCCGTTCGTCGCGCAGCGCGGCGAGTTCCAGCGTGGCGGCAGCCAGCAAGGTGGCAACGATCAGCAGACCCAACCCGAGGCCGGGAAGTTTCCACCAGAACTTCATCGAGATCATGGCCACGGAATAGAGACCCGCCGATCCAAGCGCGATGATGGGTATCATGGACATGGGGCCTCCGCCGCTGGTTTCCGTTTGGTCAACCTTAGCAGGTGCGGGTCGGCGGGGCTGTGAAGTGGGTTACATTGCGGAGAGGCCCCTCTCGGAAGCGGTCCGGCGGACCGTTTCAGGGCCGAACGGGCGAAGTCCCGGGGCGCAAACGCGCCGCCCGTATTGCCGGAGGCAAACCTTCGGTTTGACGGGGGCGGGTCATGCCGGAGGCACGCTTTCAGCTCTACGCGGACCCTAGTGGCCCGGCAGTTGGCCTTTCGCGAGGAATTCCTCACATTTCCAACAGTTACTTCTGAGTTTCGGCCGAGAATTTCAAATGCGGCCACATCCCATAGGTCCAAGCAATAAACGTAGCCGACATGATAACTAAATAAATCAAAGACCAGAATGCGCCACTAGTCTGTGCAGCCTCAAAGAAATCTCCACTAACTCCAACGTCTCGGTACCAAAGTCCTGAAGTAGAAATTATGGTTGAAAACACGAAATATACAGCCATCAAGACCAAGAAACTTGAATTCGCAACTTTGACCACCGAAGGCGTTAGTTCGTTGGCCTCTTTTAGATCTTTCAGGTAGTGTTCCCAACCAGCTACGTTTTTAAATTGATTTTCAATTCGCAATTCGATGAAACGGCCCGCTCTGGCAATCCCATTTACTTCGATGACGAACAAAAACGACATGGCCACAACAACCAAAGGGACAATGTATAAGAATGTCCCCTCCATGACCCCGGCTATTTTCAATCCAGACACGCTCGGGATTCCTAATGCAGCCCCAGCAACAATAAAGAAACGTCTCTGTTGTCGGTCCAAAATTTCTCTACGAAGAGATCGGTATTGCTCTTCAAATACAACAATTTCGTGGTCACGTGTTTCAGTCAACTTAAAGTGTCGATCGTAATCAGTCATTTGAAACGCCTAAAATGATTGCGTTTCAATAGCTTCGCATAGTCCGCACCTTCACTCAAGCGCGCACTTCTGAGTACTGCGTTAGACTGTTTCGCCGTGTGGGCACTCAAGCTGGATCAGGAATCCATCTTCAACGCCGAAATAAACGCCTCCTGCGGGATGTCGACCTTGCCGAACTGGCGCATCTTCTTCTTGCCGGCCTTCTGCTTTTCCAGCAGCTTCCGCTTCCGCGTGGCATCGCCGCCGTAACACTTCGCGGTCACGTCCTTGCGCAGGGCCGAGAGGGTCTCGCGGGCGATGACCTTGCCGCCGATGGCCGCCTGGATCGGGATCTTGAACATGTGGCGCGGGATCAGCTCTTTCAGCTTTTCGCACATGGCGCGGCCGCGGGTCTCGGCGCGGTCGCGGTGGACCATGACCGACAGCGCGTCCACCGGCTCGTCATTCACAAGGATCGACATCTTGACCAGGCTGTCCTCGCGGTAGCCGGTCATCTGGTAGTCGAAGCTGGCATAGCCCTTGGTCACCGACTTCAGGCGGTCGTAGAAGTCGAAGACGACCTCGTTCAGCGGCAGGTCATAGACGACCATCGCGCGGCTGCCCGCATAGGTCAGGTCCATCTGGATGCCGCGGCGGTCCTGGCAGAGTTTCAGCACGTCGCCCAGGTATTCATCCGGCACCAGGATGGTGGCCTTGATGCGCGGTTCCTCGAGGTGGTCGACCTTGGACATGTCGGGCATGTCGGCGGGGTTGTGCAGCTCGATCATCTCGCCGTCTTTCATGTAGACGTGATAGATCACCGACGGCGCGGTGGTGATGAGCTCGATATCGTACTCGCGTTCGATGCGGTCGCGGATGACCTCGAGGTGCAGCAGGCCGAGGAAGCCGCAGCGGAAGCCAAAGCCCAGCGCGGCCGAGGTTTCCATCTCGAACGAGAAGCTGGCGTCGTTCAGAGCCAGTTTCTCGATCGCGTCGCGCAGGTCTTCGAATTCGGCGCTGTCCACGGGGAAGAGGCCGCAGAACACCACCGGCTGCGCGGGTTTGAAGCCCGGCAGAGCGGTTTCGGCACCGTTGCGGTCATTGGTGATGGTGTCGCCCACACGGGTGTCGCGCACCTGCTTGATGGATGCGGTGAGGAAGCCGATCTCACCCGGACCCAGCTGGTCGACCATCTGCATCTCGGGGCGGAACACGCCCACGCGGTCGACATGGTGCAGGGTGCCGTTCGACATGAACTTGACCCGCATGCCCTTTTTCAGAACGCCGTCCATGATGCGGACTAGAACGATCACGCCCAGATAGGCGTCGTACCAGCTGTCGACCAGCATCGCCTTGAGCGGCGCGTCGCGCTCGCCCTTGGGCGCGGGCAGCTTGTGCACGATCGCCTCGAGCGTTTCGTGTATCCCCTCTCCCGTCTTGGCCGAGACGCGGATGGCGTCGGTCGCGTCGATGCCGATCACGTCCTCGATCTGTTCGGCCACGCGGTCGCAGTCGGAGGCCGGTAGGTCGATCTTGTTCAGCACCGGCACGATCTCGTGGTCGGCGTCGATGGCCTGATAGACGTTGGCCAGGGTCTGCGCCTCGACCCCTTGGGTCGAGTCCACCACCAGCAGCGAGCCTTCGACCGCGCGCATGGACCGCGAGACTTCATAGGCAAAGTCCACGTGGCCGGGAGTGTCGATCAGGTTCAGCACGTACTGTTCGCCATTGTCGGCGGTATAGTCGATGCGGACCGTGTTGGCCTTGATGGTGATGCCGCGTTCGCGCTCGATATCCATGCTGTCAAGCAGCTGTTCCTTCATGTCGCGATCCTGCACCGTCCCGGTCTCTTGGATGAGCCGGTCGGCAAGGGTGGATTTGCCATGGTCGATATGCGCGACGATGGAGAAATTGCGGATATGAGCGAGGTCTGTCATAGCGTCGGGATATGGTTCGAAATCGGGCGCTGGTCAAGGTGAGACAGCACGGCGGACGCCCCATATTTCAGCGCGATGAGGCCATGACGCTGCGGTTGGCTTCGTTCCAAGCCCTCAGCTGCATTCAGGCGACCGTACGTAGACAGAACTCGGCCGTGTTGCACCGTCCAAAACGGGGCTCGAAGGTCATGCCACGGCCGACCTTAGTGCCAACCGCGGCACTTTCGACTCAGGTACGGAGTTTCTGAAAGCAAATTGTTGAACGGCAGGAAAACTTGGACGATACTGCGCCGCAAGCCGAGAGGGACACAAGACTCCTCCGGGCAGGCAAAACGAGGCATGAGCATGAAACAGTTCCTCATTATCGCGCTATGCGCCACGTCGCTGACCACTTTGGCCCCGGCCATGACCGAAGCGGCGCAGATCAAACGTGCATGTTTGGCGTCCGACCGTTCGGCTGCGACACGCGACAGGTGCAAGTGCATCCAGCGGGTGGCAGATCAGGCTTTGACCAACAAAGACCAGAAAACCGTGGCCAAGTGGTTCACCGACCCGCATCAGGCCCAAGAGCTGAAGATGTCAAAATCCGCCCGCGATGACGCGCTGTGGGAGCGGTATCAGAACTTTGGCCGCATGGCACAGGCGATCTGCAGCTGACGCTGACCGCGATCCTTGACCTGACCCGCCCTGCGCCTCAGTAATGGCGCAGTGAAAGGGAAATCATATGGTGACGAAAGGGTTGACCCTGCGCGGTCTCGAAGTGTTCGAGGCCTTGGCGCGGACCGGTTCGGTGGCGCAGGCTGCCGAGATTACCGGGCTCAGCCAGCCATCGGTCAGCCAGCAGTTGCGCAATCTCGAGAATGCTCTGGGCACGGACCTGGTGGATCACGGGCGCAGACCCATGCGCCTGACCCAAGCCGGGCGCAGCTTTCTGGCGCGGGCCGAATCTGTATTGGCCGAGTTGCAGATGGCCCAAAGCGAGCTGTCGGTCATGGACCTGGGTCATCTGAGCACGCTTTCGATCGGCCTGATCGACGATTTCGACAATGACCTGACCCCGCGCCTTGCCACGTTGCTGGCCGACAGCCTGACACGCTCCAAGTTCAAACTCATAACCCTCCCCAGCCTCGAAATCTTTGAGGCGCTGGCTTCGCAACGCCTGCATCTGGCGGTCTCTGCCCATAGCGGCGAGGTGCTGGAAGGCGTGGTTGAGTACCCTTTGGTCCAGGATCCTTTCATTCTGGTCGCGCCGAAGGGCGGTGTGACCAACGGGGGCGTAGATGCTGCTTTGGAGACCCTGCCCTTTCTGCGCTATGCGCGGGAACAGTTGATCAGCCGGCAAATCGAAAGCCACCTGGCGCGGCAACAGCTGCAGTTCGAAGAGCGGTTCGAGATCGGGTCGCACTTGGCCCTGATGGCGATGGTCGCGCGTGGCCTTGGCTGGGCGATCACCACGCCGTTGGGATACATGCGGGCAGCCCGCTTCCACGAAGGCATGGATGTCTACCCGGCTCCGTTCGGAGAGTTCTCGCGCACTATTTCCCTGTTCACGCGGTCTGACTGGTCAGATCAGGTTCCGCGCGAAGTCGCGGGCATGACGCGCCGTTTGATGCAAAGCCAGATGATCGAACCAGCCCTTGCCCGGCTGCCCTGGTTGTCCGGACAGTTGAAGGTGATCGGCGGCTAGCCGTCCAGATATGCCACCAACCCATCCACGGCGGCTTCGATGAGGTCCAGCGCCCCGTCGAAATCCCGGGTATAGTAGGGGTCGGGCACATGATCGGCGCCGGTGTGGGGCGCAAATTCGGTCAGCAAGCGTACGGGCGTAGGATTGTCGGCCGGGCGCAAAGCCTCGATCTTGGCGAGATTTTCGCTGTCCATCCCGATGATCAGGTCAAACCTGTAGAAATCAGACACTGCAAACTGGCGCGCGCGCAGATCGCTCAGCTCCACCCCTCGGTTGCGAGCCGCGTGTTGCATCGGCGCATAGGGTGGATCCCCGACATGCCAGTCGGACGTTCCGGCACTGTCACAGGCATGATTAGGCGCCCTGACACGGAAAACACCTTTGGCAGCAGGGGAACGGCAGATGTTGCCGAGGCAGACAAACAGGATACGCTGTGACATGGCTCGGGTTTAGCGTGTGGAGGGCGAATGGAAAAGATCGTGATTTTGACCGGAGCCGGGATTTCGGCGGAAAGCGGATTGGGCACCTTTCGCGATGAAGGCGGATTGTGGGCCCAGCACCGGATCGAGGACGTGGCGACACCAGAAGGTTTTGCCCGAAACCCTGCCCTTGTTCATGGCTTCTACAACGCGCGCCGGGTGCAGGCGGGTGGCGCCGACCCAAATGCAGCCCACACAGCACTGGCCCGGCTACAGCGCGACTGGCCGGGAGAAGTGGTGATCGTAACGCAGAACGTGGACAGCCTGCACGAAGCCGGAGGTGCGACCGGGGTTATCCACATGCACGGCATCCTGTCCGGGGCGCTGTGCGCCTCTTGCGGGCATCGCTGGACTGCGCCAGCGGAAATGTCTGTGGGCGAACCGTGCCCCGCCTGCGGCGCGGCAGCCGCCCGACCCGACATCGTGTGGTTCGGCGAAATGCCCTACCACATGGATCAGATTTACGACCATCTGGCACAGGCCGGGATATTCGCCGCCATCGGAACCTCTGGCCAGGTCTACCCGGCTGCGGCCTTCGTGCACGAAGCCATAGCTGCGGGCGCACAGACGGTCGAATTGAACCTCGAGCCTTCGGTTGGTGCATCCAGCTTCGATCAGACGCTGCTTGGCCCCGCCACCCAGATCGTGCCACGCTGGGTCGATGACTTGCTGGGCCGCAGGTGACTCGGGTCATCCCGCTGGTCTAAGCTAAAGGAACCTGAACCAGGAGAAACAGATGACCGAGCCTGAAGCCCCCCGTGGCGAAATCGTTGACGACGAAGGCATCGACAGCCGTGAAGCGCTGGGCGACACCCTTGCGGATCTGTGGTGGACGTTCCTGCTGCGCGGATTGCTTGCGGGGGCCGTTGGCGTCGCCGCGCTGTTCTGGCCAACCGGCAGCATCGCACTGCTGCTGCGGCTGGTAGGGGTGCTGCTGATCCTCGATGGCGGCCTGACCTTGCTTGGCTTCGGGCGGCGGGGACTGATCGGAGGCGCGGGTATCGGGGCGGTCTTGATTGGGCTGGTCCTTTTGATCTGGCCGGAAGGCACAGCACGTCTGACGTTCTTCCTGCTGGGCGCCTGGGCGCTGATCATCGGGATCGGCTCGCTGATTTCGCTGGGCCAGATGCATCAGCTGGACCCCGAACGCGCGACCGTTCGGAACTCGGGCATCGTGGCCCTTATCATCGGGCTGGTGCTGATCTTCTGGCCCGGAAGCGGCGTCGTCGCACTGGGCTGGGCAATCGCGTTCTCCGCTTTGGCCTTTGCCGGCGTCATGCTGTTCATGGCCGCACGTTTCAAACGGGCCGGAGAACGGGTTTCGATGCGCGTGGTCAACAAGTGAAGAACAACGCTGATCGGCAGTTGAAACGCGAACAGGCCGGGGCTTGACCCGGCCTGACGCATGGATGACGGCCGCATCGCGGCCCGAAGACAGGCGTACTGTCAGTTCGATTGCTTCATGTGCCCGTGGCCGTCTTTCCGTTCCAGGTCCACGGGAATCTCGACAACGACCTCACCGGCCTGTTCAAAAACCAAAGTGACGGGTATGATTGCGCCTTGCTCAAACGGCTGCTTGAGCCCCATGAACATCACATGGTCCCCGCCCCGCTGCAGCATATGCGCCTCGCCGGCGGGGATCGCAAAACCCTCCTCGACTTCCATCATCTTGGCCACGCCGTTGTCGTCAATCTCGTGCGTATGCAGTTCGACCCGTGCAGCGATATCGGACTTGACAGCAACGAGTTGATCATCGGTGTCGCCTGAATTGCGGATCATCATGAAGGCCGCACCAGCCTTGGCATTAGCCCCCGAGGATCGGGCGTAGGCATCCTCAACCGAGATCACACTTTCCGCATGGGCGGCGGTGGACATGATTGCAGCGACGAAAATAGCGGGCAGTATTGATTTGAAGGGCATCTCGCCTCTCCTTTTTGACTGTCTGATTGTATTGCGAAGGGTCTCAGACAGGGGCCGGCGGCGCGCGCGCCGGTCGCTGCGGGATCGGAGCCGCAACAAGGCTGTCGGAACGCAGCGGTATGTCAGACTTTGCCCGCTCGGGCCCTTTCGGTGCCGGCGGGGGGGCATCCAGAACCGCACCCAGCAAGTTGAGCGCATAGTCGGGACAGAAATGAGGTGGTTTGGTGGGCTGGCCGTGCTCGTCCATATAGACGACCACAGGTCCGTTCCCGGTGCAAAGCACCATTTGACCGACCGCTGCATTCAATCCCCGTGACGCCGCAAAACCCTGGCCTGTCAGAACCAGCATCAGCGATAGTAGCAACGGCAACACGAGGCGATAGGAACGGGTCATCTTGGCAGAGGTTTAGGCCCGATCGGAAACGGACTGCAAGTGCCTTCGTGAACGCTGAGACAGTTTGGCGCGAACCAAGAAGAAAGGGCCGGCCTGAATGGCCGACCCCTGAATTTGTCTTGATCGAGACCTTCAAAGAATTCCGCGATCATCCGGGCCTGTGTTGAGACCGGTATGCAGCCGGTTCACCCGCCGCTGCATCCGCGCACAGCTGGAAAATGAGCCAACCAGAAGAGTCGAAAGGAAGGAAATAATAATTGAAGTATTCGCAGACATTACCACACTCCGCCGTAGAATAACCGCATACATAAAACAGATTCAAAACCCTGTATGTGAACAATGTCACGTAGTCGCGTCCTTCTGCCTTCCGCACCGACACCGCGTGCGACACCAGTCCAACGGCAAAGTGATCGGGACGGTCTGGTTTGGGCGGAAATTCAGGCGTAGATCGCGGTCATGCCACTCAAAGCGCACACAGAAATTCAGTTCCTCAGGCTGCCGCAGATTGAGCCGGCTGAAATCGCACGGCACATGTCTGATCCCCGCGTCGCTCGGCATCTGCCTTTGCTGACGGGGCCCTGGGACATCGCGATGGCGCGGGCCTTCATAGACGCAAAAGAGGCTTGCTGGGAACGCGACGGGCTTGGGCACTGGGCGATCACGTCCGGCGGTTGCTATGTCGGCTGGGGCGGCTTCCAGCGTGAAGGCAGCGAATGGGATTTCGGCCTGGTCCTGACGGCGGATGCCTTCGGTCTGGGCACGCGCATCACCCGCAAGGCCATCGCATTCGCCCGAGCCGATGAACGTATTCCCTATGTCACTTTTCTGCTTCCACCGTCCCGCCGCAATCTCTCTGCGCTACAACGTATCGGCGCGCATTATATCGGTCCGGTGACCTATTCCGGCGCGCAGTTCCTGAAATACAGGCTTGAGACAGGTTGAGGACCCACAGACAAACGAAAAGCCCCTGCACCAACGGGTACAGGGGCCACGAAACAGTCTTTGGGAAAATCAGGCCGAGGCTTGCGCCTTGGCGATTTCCTTTTTCACTTTCAGCGCGTTGGCGGACAGCTCTTCGTCCTTGGCTTTTGCCAGGAACGCGTCCAGACCACCACGGTGATCGACCGAGCGCAGCGCGGCGGCCGAGATGCGCAGCTTGACGCCACGACCCAGGGTTTCCGACTGCAGGGTCACGTCGTTCAGGTTGGGCAGAAAACGACGACGAGTTCTGTTTTTGGCGTGGCTGACATTGTTGCCAGTCATCGGGCCTTTTCCGGTCAGTTCGCAACGGCGCGACATGGTTTCTTCCTTTGTTTCTGGAGGCCGGGCATAAATCCGCAGCCAAATCACAAGGGGCACAACCCGAAGTCGCGCCCGAAAACTGGTTGGATGCGTTTAGTGGGAATCGCCGGAAGGGTCAAGACAGCAGCTACGAAATCTTTCCTTGCCAAAAAATGGTCCTGAAACAGCTCAGACATCAACAAGCAAAGGCCTGTGATTTTGAGGTGACGAGCAATCAGACGGGTCTGCTGATGGTTTATCGGGATCAACCTTGCGGGTTCGGATTCGTGGCTCTCATCAGCCAATTCCGGAAAAATCGCAAGGATTTCAGTCCTTGCCGCGGGTCCCAGAGACTTCAGCGCCTCAGGGCCGGTATAAAGGCTTTCGGTCGGCGCGGATTCGGCAAACAGGATCTCGTGCCGATCGAACAGCAGATGGAAATATTCGATGCTATCGATCGCGCAATCTACGAATATTCCCGGCAGCGCCGTCAGCTTGATCGCGGGAATCAGAACCTGATGCTGACCGAACATGCGTTGCGCGATGCGAGAACCGACCATCATGCGGTGCTGGCGGGAAACCAACAGGTCCCGCGTGGGCAGCCCTGCCCCCAAAGCCCCGGTGCAAATACGGACTGGGCGCAGTTTCGGATTGGCCCTCAGATCAACCGCATCAAACCTGCGCCGACCGATCCAGCGGATGGATTGGTTGCCGCTCTCGGCCGTACAGATCAGGTCACCGGTGCGCAGGTCTTGCACCTGTACCGGACCGCGGTCAGTCAGAATGCTCGTGCCAGCGGTAAAGCAGGGAACGCCGGATCCGTTTTCAAATGCGGAATAGGTGACTTTAACCCGACGGCAGAGTGAAACTGCCGATGGTCAACGAATAGCTGGTGCCGGCAGACACGGTAAATGTCCCGAACGAGCTGTCGTTGACCACGGTTCCTGCAGGCAGATTCAGTGTGTCGGCACCACTGCCACCGCGCACGTCGCCGGACACGCTGGTGCTGCGGAAGTTCAGAACATCATTTCCACCGCCCAAACGGATATTGCCAATGACCGAGCCTTGCAGCGTGACCGTGTCGTCATCTGATCCGGCCCTTACCTGACCGCCGATCGTGCTGCCGATCACCGTGATCGTGTCGATCCCGGCATTTCCACGGACACTGCCAGAGATGGTACTGTTGGTGACAGTGATGATGTCGTTGCCGCCGCGCGCGCGGATATCATCAATCGGCGTACCCTGAGGGATGCCATTCAGCGTACCGTTGTCATTGGTGACATCGATATCGTCGTCGCCGTTTGTCCCAAAGATATCGGGCATAAGAGGCGGGTCCTGTTTCTCCGCTTGGTCACGTCCAGCCAGCTGCGCTCAGGTCTTTCTATGTGCTGGGCGCCACAACCAAGGATTTCACCTGCACTCAGGCTACAGAACTCTTGGGCGTTGCGCCAAGTTTTCCTGTCCGCGCGGGCAATGGTGTTACCCGGATGCAAGAGTCCTCAGCATCCGCTCGGCCGCCACCGAGGGGCTGAGTCGACCGGAACCGACCTCGGCGCCCAGCCGGTCCATCTCGGACCGGGCCTGCGGGGTCTCCAGTTTGGCGAGCAGCGCGTGACGCACCTCCTGGTCGAACCAGTAGCGGGCCTGCTCGGCGCGGTTGGCGTCCCAATGACCGTTCTGTTTGCGCCAGTCGGCCAGGGCCCGCATCTCGGCCCAGGCCTGGTCCAGGCCGTGCTCTTCGACCGCTGAAACGGTCATCGCCTTGGGAAAGCCCTCGGGGTCCTGCGGGCGTTTGCGCAGCAGGCGCAGCGCCCCGGCATAATCGGCGCAGGTGCGGGTGGCAGTGGTTTTCAGGTCGCCGTCGGCCTTGTTCACAAGGATCATGTCGGCCATCTCCATGATGCCGCGCTTGACGCCCTGCAACTCGTCCCCGCCGGCCGGGGCCAGAAGCAGCAGGAACAGGTCGGACATTTCCGACACCACGGTCTCCGACTGGCCCACGCCCACGGTTTCGATCAGCACCACGTCGAACCCGGCCGCCTCGCACAGGGCGATGGCCTCGCGCGAGCGGCGGGCGACGCCGCCCAGATGGCTCTGGCTGGGCGAGGGGCGGATGAAGGCGTTCGGCTCGCGGCTGAGGCGTTCCATCCGGGTCTTGTCGCCCAGGATCGAACCGCCCGACCGGGCCGAGCTGGGATCGACCGCCAAAACCGCCACCCGCAGCCCCTGCCCGATCAGCATCATGCCGAAACTTTCGATGAAGGTGGATTTGCCCACCCCCGGAGTTCCCGACAACCCGATGCGCAGCGCCTGCCGCCCGGCACCCGACAGCGCCTCGAGCAGCTGCGCTGTCTGGGCGCGGTGATCGGCGCGGGTGCTTTCGACAAGGGTGATCGCGCGGGCCAGCGCCCGGCGGTCGCCCTTGAGGATCCTGTCGGCAAGCTCGGCTGTGGTCATGGCTGGGGTCCTTCGTCGAAATCTGCCCTAGATGACGGGGATGGGCCGGATTTGTCCAGTACCGCCGGGCGCGGGATTTGACGCAGGCGTTCTGGACCTTGGCCGGGGCTTTGGCGATAAGGCGGCATGACCCGTCTACCGATCGACGATGCCCTGCCCGACCTGATCGCCGCGCTGCGCGCGCGCGGCCGTGCCGTGCTGCAGGCCCCGCCCGGCGCCGGCAAGACCACGCGCGTGCCGCTCGCGATGCGCGACGCCGGCCTGTGCGACGGGCGGATCGTGATGCTGGAACCGCGGCGGCTGGCCGCCCGCGCCGCCGCCGAACGCATGGCCGAGACACTGGGCGAACGCGCGGGCCAGACCGTCGGCTATCGCGTGCGGGGCGAGGCGAAAGTGTCAAAAGCCACCCGGATCGAGGTGGTGACCGAAGGCATCCTGACCCGGATGCTGCAATCCGAGCCCGATCTGCCCGGCGTCGGGGCGGTGATCTTCGACGAATTCCACGAACGTTCTTTGAACGCCGATCTGGGGCTGGCCCTGTGCCTCGAGGTCGCCGGCGCGCTGCGCGACGACCTGATCCTGCTGGCGATGTCGGCCACGCTGGATGCCGATCCGGTGGCGCGGTTGATGGACGCGCCGCTGGTGACATCCGAAGGGCGCAGTTTTCCGGTTCAAACCCGCTGGCTGGACCGCCCGCTGGGTCCGCAGGCGCGGCGGCTGGACGCGTTGGTCGATCTGGTGGGTCAGGCCGAGCGCGAGACCCGCGCCACCGGCGGCGGCATTCTGGTGTTCCTGCCCGGCGAGGGTGAGATCCGCCGCGCCGAGGCCGCGCTGGCCGGGCGGCTGCCCGGCGATTGCGCAATCCGGCCCTTGTTCGGCGCCCTGCCCTTTGCCGCCCAGCGCGCCGCCCTTGCGCCGGCCGAGACCGGGCGCAAGGTGGTGCTGGCCACCTCGATCGCCGAGACCTCGCTGACCATTCCGGATATCCGGGTGGTGGTGGACATGGGCCAGGCCCGCCGCGCGCGGTTCGATCCGGGCTCGGGCATGTCGCGGCTGGTGACCGAGCGCGTCACCCGCGCCGAGGCGACCCAGCGCGCGGGCCGCGCGGGCCGCGTGGCCGAAGGGCTGTGCTATCGCCTGTGGTCGAAGGGTGAGGAAGGCGCCTTGCCCGCCTTTCCACCCGCCGAGATCGAGGCCGCCGACCTGACCGGCCTTGCGCTGGAACTGGCCCTGTGGGGGGCCGAGCCGCAGGATCTGGCCTTTCTGACACCGCCGCCCGAGGGGGCGCTGGCCGAGGCGCGCGCGCTGCTGCGGATGCTGGGCGCGCTGGACGGCAAGGGCCGGATCACCGACCATGGCCGCGCACTGGCTGGTCTGCCGCTGCATCCGCGGCTGGGGCACATGCTGGTCACGGCAGGCGCGCAGGCCGCTCCGCTTGCCGCCCTGATGGCCGAGCGCGACCCGTTGAAGGGCGCGCCGGTGGACCTGTCGCTGCGGCTCGAGGCGCTGCGCGATCCGCGCGCCTATCAGCGCAACCGGGTCTGGCCCGCCAATCCCGGCGTTCTGGACCGAATCCGGTCCGAGGCGAAACGGCTGCGCGGCCAGATCAAGACCGAAGACGACCCGCTTAGCCCGGCGGCGATGGCCGCGCTGGCCTATCCCGACCGGGTTGGCCAGCGACGAAAGGGCGACGCGCCGCGCTATGTGCTGTCGGGCGGCAAGGGCGTGGTGATGGACCCCGGCGATCCGCTGGCCGCGGCGCCGTATCTGGTCGCCATCGACACGGACGGCAACCCGCGCGAGGCCCGGCTGCGCATGGCCGCGCAGATCACCGAGGCCGAGATCCGCGCGCTGTTCGCCGAGCAGATCGAATGGGTCGAGACCTGCGCCTGGTCGAAACGGGACCGCCGGGTGGTGGCCCGGCGGCAGGAACGGTTCGGGGCGCTGGTGCTGGATGAACGCATCTGGAAGGACGTGCCCGACGAGTCCGTAGCCCGCGCGATGCTGGACGGCGTGCGCGATCTGGGCCTGCGGCTGGAGGGCAAGGCCGCGCGACTGGCCGCGCGGGTCGAGCTGGTGCGGGCGGCGGGCGTCGACCTGCCCGATTTCTCGGAAAACGGGCTGATGGAAAGGCTCGAGGACTGGCTGCTGCCGATGCTGACCGGCGTGCGCAGTGCCGAGGATTGGAAGCGATACGACCTGCTGCCCGCCCTTCAGGCGCGGCTGAGTTGGGACCAGATGCAGGAACTGGACCGCCGCGCGCCCCCGGCCTTCGTCACGCCGCTGGGGCGCAAGGTTCCGATCGACTATGGCAAGGCGGTGCCCGAAATCGCCGTTCGCCTGCAGGAGATGTTCGGGGTCACCCAGCACCCTATTGTGGGCGGCGAGCCGCTGAAGATCACCCTTCTGTCCCCCGCGCAACGCCCGATCCAGATCACCCGCGACCTGCCGGGGTTCTGGGCCGGGTCCTATGCCGATGTGCGAAAGGACATGCGCGCGCAATACCCCAAGCACCCCTGGCCCGAGGACCCGACCCAGGCCGACCCGACCCTGCGGGCCAAACGCAGGGGTGCTTGAATACCGTCTGTCAGATTGATATCTCTCGCCGTCTGGAAGGCAGAACAACAAAAAAACGGCAGGCACCCGCAATGACATGGCTGCACAAATTCTGGGAGGGGGTCTTGAAACCCCTGTTTCAGCGTCCGCGCCTCGTGCAGTTCGCGGCGCTGTGTACCCGTGGCGATGGCCCCGATACGCAGGTGCTGCTGGTCACCAGCCGCGACACCGGGCGGTGGATCATCCCCAAGGGCTGGCCGATTGACGGACTGAACGGGGCCGAGGCGGCAGCGCAGGAGGCCTGGGAAGAGGCCGGCGTGCGCAACGCCGAGGTCGATCCAGAGCCGGTCGGCAGCTACTGCTACGGCAAGGTCCGCAAAAGCGGCGCGATCGATCCGGTCTGCACCACGGTCTACCGGCTGCGAGTCACCGACCTAGCCGACGAATTTCCCGAAATGCACGAACGCACCCGCGAGTGGGTCTCGCCGCAAGAGGCGTCCGAACGGGTCCATGAACCAGAGCTGAAAAAGCTGCTGTTGCGGATCTAACCGCCGGTACCGCTCAGCCCGGCACGGATCTGATCGGGGGTCAGCGGACCGGTCTCGCCCCGCGTGATCAGCCCAGCCACCCGGTCGCAGATCGGGGTCGGCGTGCCGGTTTCGCGGCCCAGGCGAATGATCTCGCCCTGCAGGCTGTCGATTTCGGTCGGGCGACCGGCATCCAAATCATAGGCCATCGAGGTGCGCGCGGCGGGGTCGATCGTCAGCATCCGTGCCGCGATGCGCGAAAACAGCGGTGTGGGCAGGCGCAGGACATGCGGCGTCATCCAGGCCGGCAGCGGCGTGGTCGAGGCCACGGGATGCCCGGAGGCGGCCAGAACCGCCAGCGCCTCGGCCATCTGATCGGCCATCAGGCGGCGACAGTCGCGGTTCAAAAGCTGTTCGCGCAGGGTCAGGCCCGACAGCGCGTTCAGAGCATTGTTGAGGTTGATGACCAGCTTGCCCCATTGCACCGCCTCGATCCCGTCGGTTTCGGTGACGGGCAGATCGGGCGTGGACAGGCGGCGGGCCAGCGCGCCAGGGCCGGACTGGATCACGATGTCGCCGGATGTCGCGCGATGCCAGGTGGCCGGACCGGCAGGCACCACGTTGAACGGCACCATCCCGGCGCGTACGTCCCGCCCGGGCAGCGCGGTGCGCAGGGTGCGCGCGTTTTCCATCCCGTTCTGCCACGAAATGACCGGGGCCGCGGCCGGAGCGTGCGCGGCGATCAAACGGGCCATCTCGGCAGTGGCGCCGGTTTTCACCGTGACCAGAACCAGATCGGCGTCGGACAGGCAGGCAGGGTTATCGGACAGGGTCAGACGGTCGGCGGGGATCGTTTTGCGCAGGCCCGAATAGTCGGTGGCGGTCAGCCCATTCTGCCGGATCGGATCCAGCACCCGCGCCCGGCCCAGCAGCTTAACGTCATGCCCGGCATCGGCCAACAGCCCCCCGCAATAGCATCCGATGCTGCCCGCGCCCGCGATCACCAGTCTCATGCCGTCCCCTTCCCGTTTGCCATCAAGGATCGCCGGGATCGCGCGGGCGGGCAAGCCGGGCGGGCGCTGACGTCACGTTCAGCGCGCGCGTCGGGGCTTGGTGCGTTCCAGTTCCGGGGTGATCGGAATGAACTCGTCCTCATCCCCCGGCGGCAGGTGGAAGGCGCCGTTGGCCCAATCGGCGGATTTCCATTCGCGGATCGCCGTTTCGATCTTGTCCTTCGAAGACGAGACGAAGTTCCACCAGATATACCGATCCTCATTCATCGTGGCCCCGCCCAGCAGCATCAGCCGCGCCCCCGCCGGCCCGGCCGTCACCGACAGGCGGTCACCCGGGCGGAAGACCATCATGCGGCCTTCCTCGAACCGGTCACCCGCGATCTCGACCGAGCCCTGGGTGACGTAGACGCCCCGATCCTCGTGATCGTCGGGCAGCGGAAAAGCGGCGCCGGGGTCCAGCTGAACGTCCAGATAGAAGGTTTCCGACAGCATCGTGACCGGGCTGGTTTCCCCATAGGCCGAGCCGAGGATCAGCCGGGCGCTGACACCGGCATCCTGAATATGCGGCAGCGCGGCCTGCTTGTGATGTTCGAAATCGGGGGCCATGTCTTCGTGCGCTTCGGGCAGCGCGATCCAGGTCTGGATGCCGAACAGGCTGTGCCGCTTGGCGCGGGTTTCGGCGCTGGTGCGTTCGGAGTGGGTAACGCCGCGGCCCGCGACCATCCAGTTGACCTCGCCGGGATAGATCATCTGATGGGTGCCAAGGCTGTCGCGATGTTCAAACTCGCCCTGGTACAGGTAGGTGACCGTGCCCAGCCCGATATGCGGATGCGGGCGTACGTCGATGCCGCCATCGGTGATGAACTCGGCCGGTCCCATCTGGTCGAAGAAGATGAAAGGTCCCACCAACTGACGCTTAACCGAGGGCAGCGCGCGGCGCACCTCGAACCCGCCCAGATCGCGGGCGCGCGGGATGATCAGGGTTTCCAGCGCCGAACCTTCGCTGACGCATTCGGGGCTGTGGGTGGGGTTCCAGCTCATGTCGGCCTCCAATCCGGTGCGGCGGGATGTTCACTCTTGCCAATCTAGCGCAAAATACCAGCGGACAAAGTGCATCAGCGCACAGACAGGCTGCGCCCCGGATCAGCCCTGAGCGCGGGGCCAGAGTTGCGGGAAAAACGGGCCGGAGATCCGGTCGCCCTCGGCATAGCCGGCGGCCTCAAATTGCGCCCGCTCCTCCTTGGCCCAATCGCCGCGATACCGGATCACCCCGTCCGGCCCGGTCATGCGCAGGGTGAAGCGGCGCACGGTTTCCGTGGGCGTGACCGAGGACAGCCCCCCGTGCAGCGTGCGCATGTCGAAATAGATGCAGTCGCCCAGATCCATATCCCATCGTAGCAGTTCATAGGCGCCGGGATCGGCATTCACGTCCGGTGGCGGGTGATAGGTGCGGCCTGCAACCTGCGTGGGTTCATAGCTGGGGTGCCCGTCGGCGAACCGCACCCGCATGAACAGCTTGTCCCACAGGTGCGAGCCGCGCACGAAGGCGATCCCGTTGTCCTTGCTGACCGGTTCAAGCGGCAGCCACAGCACGCACATCGAGCCTTCGAAATCGAAATAGGACAGGTCCTGATGGAATGGCGGGCGAGAGGTCGATCCGGCCTCGCGCAGGAACCAGTTGTCCATCACCAGATTGATCGGCGCGGCGCCCAGCAATTCGGAAGCGATTGGCGCACAGGGCGAGTTGCGGACGAATTCCTCGAACTGTGGGATCTTGCTCCACGCCCAGTAATCCTCGAGATAGGCGGGCGCGTCCGGGTCCTTGGTGTGGCGGGTGAAGTTCTCGGTCGGGGTTTGCAGATCGGCGTCGATGCCCGCGCGCAGCAACTCCAGCCAGTCCGCGCTGAATTTCTGGCGCAACACCACCGCGCCGTCGCGGCGGAAGGCGGTGATTTCATCCTTGGTCAGCAGGCTCGCATCTGTCATCGGCTTCCCCCTTGGTGACGCAACCAGAAGGATCGCACCTGAAAGGCGCAGGCGTCAAAGACTTTTGCCGCCTCGGTCCATTCCACGCGCTTTCGTTCGCTGGTTGGCCGGATTTTGCCCGGAACGCTCGGAATGAGCCGTGATCGTGCTATGCTTCCACTGTGGCGGTTGGAACAGCTGCCGGGTCAGCACAGGAGAGGTTTCGATGCCCGGAGATTCACTGAACCGAAGAACCATGTTGGTGGCCGGCACGGCGTTGGTTGCCACGGCCGGCAGCGGGCTTATTCTGCCTGCGCGGGCCAGTGGGTTGGCGCCGACCCCGTCGATGCGAGGCGGATCGAACAACTACCGCCCGGGCGCGCCGATCGTCGACCGGATCGGCGGCGGCGGCTTCTGGATGACCGGCACAGTACGGCGGGCCGGCGACGGCGCGCCCCTGCCCGGTCAGCGCATCCAGGTCTGGGCGCACACAACCGAAGGCCACGAGCGCGACCCGCAAAGCCACGGCGCCACCCTGACCGATGCGAACGGAGAATTCCGGCTGGAGATGCCGCAGATCGTGCCCGCCTTTGGCCAGCCGCACGGACATCTGGCCTATGACAGCGGCGAATTCGAGACCGTCTTCCTGCGCCCGATCATGTCCAGTGCGCACGACAAGACCCTCGCCGCGCATTTCGTTCTGCAACCGGTCTGAACCAGGTGCCACGCCCAGGCGTCCTTGCGGTCTGGCTGGCGCTGATCGCGGCCATCGCGGTGCCCGTGGTGGTGGCGGGGTTCAGCCCGTATCTGGCCTGGCGCAGCCCGATCTATGTCGCTGCGGGGTTTGCCGGGATCATCGGGTTGGGATTGCTGTTGGTACAGCCGCTGCTGGCCGCGCGCATGTTGCTGGGGCTGACCGCGATGAACAGCCGAATGTTGCACCGCTGGGTCGGGATCACCCTGATCGCCATGATTGCCCTGCATGTGGGCGGACTGTGGATCACCAGCCCCCCGGATGTGGTGGATGCTCTGCTTTTCCGGTCCCCCACCCCGTTCTCGGCCTGGGGCGTGGTGGCCATGTGGGCAGCGTTCGCCGCCGCGGCGCTGGCCGCGCTGCGCGGCCGACTGCGATGGCGGTTCCGCCTTTGGCGTTTGGCCCATGCCAGTTTTGCGCTGGTGACCATTCTGGGCACGGTCGTTCACGCCGTGCTGATCGAGGGCGCAATGGAAACCGTCACAAAGGCCGCATTGTGCGGACTTGTATCGTTCGCCTGCGTCGGGGCCTTGATCAGATTGCAGGTCTGGGACGTGAAACCGCGGGGCTAGGCGACGGGAGCACGTCAGGTCGCCAGGCGCTTGGCATAAGTGGCGCGGTTCATCTCTACATCCCGCACGGTGATGCTGCCAACCGTCGGCGCAGCGGCGGTCAGAACATCCAGAATGATCGCGTTCAGTTCGGTTCGCGTCGGCTCGTCCCGGCCTTGCATCAGAAACAGAGTGGCGTGGATGAACGTCTGCGGATCGGTCCCGATGTGGGAATACGGGATCGGCATGGCGCGGATTTTGAGCGTTGGCGCGTCAAATTGCTCATGCTCGGCGAGGACCGTATAGAGTTCTTCGCATATGGCTTGAAAATCGTGCGATTGCTCAAGCCCGGCGGAAAATTCCAGAACGACGTGCGGCATGGGAGCCTCCAAGAATGAAAGAGAACCAGAGGCTCCCATTGAATTTCTGAGGGGGCTTCAGACCCCTAAACACCAACGCATCACCGCCTTCTGTGCGTGCAGGCGGTTTTCGGCCTCGTCAAAGATCACCGAGTTCGGCCCGTCCATAACTTCGGAGGTCGCTTCCTCCTCGCGGTGGGCGGGCAGGCAGTGCATGAACAGGGCGTCGGGCTTGGCATGGGCCATCAGTTCGGCGTTGACCTGATAGGGCCGCAGCAGGTTGTGCCGACGCTCTTTCGCGGATTGGGAATCGTGCATCGAAACCCAGGTGTCGGCCACAACCAGATCAGCGCCGTCGACGGCCTTGTACGGGTCGCGTTCGACCACGATCTTCGAGCCCTTCTGGCGGGCGAAACCCATGAACTCTTCCTCGGGGTCGAACTGGGCGGGGCCGGTAAAGGTCAGGTCAAAACCGAACTGACCCGCCGCATGCAGGAACGAGGCGCAGACATTGTTGCCGTCACCCGTCCAGACCACCTTTTTCCCGGCGATGGGGCCGCGGTGTTCCTCATAGGTCAGCACGTCGGCCATTATCTGGCAGGGATGGGTGCGGTCGGTCAGGCCGTTGATCACCGGCACGTCCGAGTATTCGGCCATCTCGGTCAGGATGGTTTCGTCGAAGGTGCGGATCATGATCATGTCGACATAGCGCGACAGCACGCGGGCGGTGTCAGCGATGGTTTCGCCATGGCCCAGCTGCATGTCCTTGCCCGACAGCACCATGGTCTGACCGCCCATCTGGCGCACACCCACATCGAACGAAACGCGGGTCCGGGTCGAGGGTTTTTCGAAGATCAGCGCCACCATGCGGCCCGCCAGCGGCTGTTCGTCGTCGGGTGCGGCCTTGGGACGGCCCAACCGGGCCTGCTTCATCGCGCCGGCCTGGTCGATCATCGACCGCAGCGCGGCGGCGTCGGTTTTGTGGATATCAAGGAAATGGTTCATGTCGGTTCGCTTTTTTCATTGTCGGTTGCCCGGGGGCGTCACCCCCGGCGCATTCGGGAATAGGGGCGTCAGGCCGAGGCGAGTTGGCCTTGAACCTGCCGGGCGGCTTTCTCGAGGCGGATCTGGGCCTGGGCAATGTCATCCTCGGTCAGGGTCAGCGGCGGCAGCAGGCGGATCACGTTGTCGGCCGCGGGCACGGTGATGACTTCGTTTTCATAACCGGCCGCGACAACATCGGTGTTGGGCGCTTTGCATTTCAGGCCCAGCATCAGGCCGGATCCGCGGACCTCTTCGAACACGTCGGGGTGATCGGCGACTAGGCCCTCGAGCTTTTGGCGTAGCAGACCCGCCTTTCGGTTGACGCCGTCCAGGAAGGCCGGGGTTGCCACGTGGTCCAGAACCGCGCAGCCCACCGCGCAGCCCAGCGGGTTGCCGCCATAGGTCGACCCATGGGTGCCCGCGGTCATGCCGCTGGCGGCCGCTTCGGTAGCCAGCACCGCACCTAACGGGAAGCCGCCACCGATACCCTTGGCCGCCATCATGATGTCGGGCGTGATGCCTGCCCATTCATGGGCAAAGAGTTTCCCGGTCCGGCCGACGCCGCACTGCACCTCGTCGAGGATCAGCAGCAAGCCGTTGTCGTCGCAGATCTGGCGCAGGGCCTTGAGTTCGACATCGGGGACGGGGCGGATGCCGCCCTCGCCCTGGATCGGCTCGATCATGATCGCGGCGGTCTTGTCGCTGATCGCGTTGGTCACACCGTCCAGATCGCCGAAGGCGACATGCACGAACCCCGGCAGCAGCGGGCCGAACCCCTTGGTCATCTTCTCGGACCCGGCAGCGGCGATGCCCGCTGAAGAACGCCCATGGAAAGACCCATCAAACGTGATGATCTCCACCCGCTCGGGTTGCCCCTGATCGTAGAAGTATTTGCGGGCCATCTTGACCGCCAATTCGCAGGACTCGGTGCCCGAATTGGTGAAGAACACCGTGTCGGCAAAGGTCAGATCCACCAGCTTGTCGGCCAGCGCCTGCTGCTGCGGGATCTGGTACAGGTTCGACACGTGCCACAGCGCGTGCGCCTGTTCAGTCAAGGCCCCGACCAGTGCCGGGTGGGCATGGCCCAGCGCATTCACCGCGATCCCCGCGCCCAGATCAAGGAAACGTCGGCCGTCCGCCTCGGTCAGCCAGGCGCCTTCGCCCTTCACGAAGGTCAGCGGAGCACGATTGTAGGTCGGCAGAACGGACGGGATCATCGGATCATCCTTTTTGGAAAACTTGAACCCAGTGACTGAAACACTGAGACCGGGTTCGTCAACAGATTTGGTGAGAGATGCGCGGATTTGGTTCGCGCGCGCAGGATCAAAAGGGCCGGTTACGCAATGATGCGTCGACGTCGGAGCAGCAGGATATGCACGAGTTTGATCATGGGCGCCGGTATAGCGGGGCCAGCCCAGTGTGGAAAGGCAAAATGTATCCGCACATGGATTTTTTGCTGGCGCGGGTCGGGCGCCTTGCAATTCGGGCTTGTCATTTCTCTTACGCTGGCGCACCGATGGCCCATGTTCTCACCACAAGCCCACAACCCTGCCCTGGCAGCCGTACTTATCTTCTGCGCCAGCGCTTTCATCGCGGGCACGACATTGCTGGCCAAAGCTCTGGGCACCGAGACACTGGGCCCGCCCCTGCACCCCATGCAGATCAGCCATGGCCGGTTCCTGTTCGCATTTGTGGTCATCGTGGCGGCAGTTGGCGTCCTGCGTCCCCAACTACGGCGTCCGCATTGGGGTCTGCATATCGGGCGCACCAGTTTCGGATGGACTGGCATTACTCTGATGTTCGCGTCGGTCGCCTATATCCCCATAGCCGATGCCACGGCGATATCGTTTCTGAACCCTGTTTTCGCGATGGTTCTGGCCATTCCTCTGCTGAAAGAGACCGTTGGGCCTTGGCGCTGGCTGGCGGCGGCGGTGGCTTTGACGGGGGCGATCATCCTGCTGCGCCCGACCCCCGACAGCTTTCAACCCGCGGCTCTGCTTGCCTTGGCGGCGGCGGCAGTGATCGGGATGGAATTGATCTTCATCAAAAAGCTGTCTGGCCGCGAGAGCCCAATCCAGATCCTGCTCATCAACAATGCCATGGGCTTGACGATTGCCAGCATCGCGGTCGCAACCGTCTGGCAACCACCATCGCCCGCTCAGTGGGCGGCTTTGGCCGGCATTGGTTTTCTGATGGCTTGCGCGCAGGCCTGCTTCGTCAATGGAATGGCCCGGGCAGATGCCTCGTTCGTAGCACCGATCAGCTATGCAACGCTGATATTCGCCGCGCTTTATGACTTTGCGGTGTTCCGGGTCGTTCCGGATTGGGTCAGTTTGCTGGGCTCAGGGGTCATTCTGACCGGAGCGCTGATCCTTGTCTGGCGCGAGGCCCGAACCAGACGCCGCTAGATTTTTTTCTACGGCCTTGTCCGCAGGCGACCCCGATGTCGCAAACTCTCATGAAACCGACACCGCATGACGCACCCTGAGTGCGGTTGGTTAGAGAGATTGCCCGATGCACGAACGCCGAATCCCGGAATGGGTCCGTCATGCGCCCGCGCCCTCCGTTCGCAAGTTCGGCATACTTGCCGGGTTCGAGGCCGTGGTTCGCGGCATCCTGATTTCCGTATTCCCCTTGGTGATGTACCGGGCCATGGGCGACGCCGGGTCCGTCTCGCTCGTTTACTTTCTGGTCGGCCTCGTTTCGTTATTGGCCGGGCTGATGGTGCCGTTCCTGATCCGTTATGTCCCGAGGCGATGGGCCTACACAGCCGGCTGCGCTATGTTCATCACCGGCGCTCTGCTGGCCATCGACGGCAGCCCCGAGGCCGTGATCGGGGCACTTGCGCTGAACACCGTGGCCGCGGTGGTGACTTTCATCTGCTTCAACGCCTACGTTTTGGACTACATCAGCAAGATCGAGCTCGGCCGCTGCGAAACAAGCCGGATGTTCTACAGCGCGCTGGGTTGGACAGCGGGGCCGATGGCAGGTGTGATGTTGATGGAATTATGGGCGCCGGCCCCTTTCGTCATCAGCGCGGCCGCCGCCATTGGTATGCTGATCATGTTCTGGGCCATGCGTCTGGGCAACGGCAAACTGATTACCAAGGCCAGGAGGGCAACGAAAAATCCGCTGTCATTTCTGCCTCGGTTCTTTGCCCAACCACGGCTGGTGGCCGGGTATCTGTTTGCCATGATCCGGTCCTGTGGCTGGTGGATCTATGTGGTCTACCTTCCGATTTTCGCCATCGAAAACGGGTTGGGTGAGCAATTGGGTGGCACGCTTTTGTCAGCCACGAACGCCATGCTGTTTGCTGCCCCCCTGATTCTGCGCTGGGTCCAGAACCGGTCTCTGCGCAGCGCCGTACGAACGGGCTTCGCCGCCTGCGCCACATGTTTTCTGTTGGCTGCATTTCTCTCGGGCTGGCCGGTGGCATCGGTCGTCGCACTGGTCATGGGGTCAATCTGGTTGATCGTGCTGGACATTTGTGCCGGTCTGCCATTCCTGATGGCGGTGAAGCCGTCCGAGCGGACAGAGATGTCCGCAATCTATTCCAGCTATCGCGACGTTTCGGGAATTCTGACACCGGGCGTTGCCGCCTTGGTGTTGCTGGCGACACCGGTGGCTGGTGTTTTTGCGGCAGGTGGGTTTGCACTGCTGGGCGCCTGGTCCGTGGCCGCGCGACTGCATCCGCGGCTGGGACGCCCCCGCGTGCCGCTACAGCCCGGTTCGTTGTCCGAAGCTGCCTAGGCCTTCAAACGGTAACCGGTCCGCAGCATTTGCCAGATGACGGCGCAGATCAGCAGGGTCGACAGCAAACAGACGGCCATCCCCAACATCGGGTTGCTGTCCGACACTCCGATCATGCCATATCGCAATCCGTCGATCAGGTAGAAAACGGGGTTCACGTGGCTGATCCTGTTCAGCAACGGCGGCAACGCGTCGACCGAGTAGAAGGTACCGGACAGAAACGCCAACGGAGTAACGATGAAGTTGGTGATGGCGGCCATCTGATCGAACTTGTTGGCGAAAACCCCTGCCAGCAGGCCCAGCGTGCCCATGAACGCACCCCCAAGAATGACAAAAACCAAGGCCAGCGCGGGATGCTGCGGCATCAGCCCCAAGCCAAGCGCCAGCGCAGCGGCCAGCATCAAAGCGATAAGCACACCCCGTGCGATGCCGCCCGCCAGATAGCCCAGCAAAATCTCGAGCGGGGACAGCGGCGGCATCAGGGTATCGACGATGTTGCCCTGCACTTTCGAGATCACCATCGAGGACGAAGTGTTGGCAAAGGCGTTCTGAATCACCGTCATCATCATGATCCCGGGCGCCAGGAATGTCAGGAAGGGCACGCCCATGACATCCGGCCGCCCCGGGCCGACGGCGATGTTGAAGATCAGCAGGAACAGCCCCGCCGTGACCAGAGGCGCCAGCAGGGTCTGCGTCCAGACCGCCAGGAAGCGCAGGGTTTCGCGCTGGGCCAGTGTCCACAACCCCATCCAGTTGACCGCTCCGAAACGGCGCATGTCCTGATCCGCGAGATTCTGCATTCCTGCCCCCAATCTGATTCGATGACCGCTTGTAACTCGGCCCGCAGTGATTAGAATAGGGCGCTGAGACGAATTCCGAAGGCGGCCCGTGACCGAGGCCGCTTTCCCGCTTTTGAAAGGCTACCCATGTCCTGGACAGACGAGCGCGTTGAACTGCTCAAGAAAATGTGGGGCGAAGGCCAGTCGGCCAGCCAGATCGCCAAGGAACTGGGCGGGGTCACCCGCAATGCGGTGATCGGCAAGGTCCATCGCCTGGGCCTGTCGAACCGGACCACCGGCGCCGCACCGGCCAAGGCCGAGCCCAAGGAAAAACCAGCCCCCACGCCCAAGGCCGAAACCAAGCCCAAACCCGCCCCCAAGACCGAGCCGGCCCGCCCCGCGGCAGCCGCGCCGGCCGCCGAGGCGAAACCGGCCACACCGCCGCGCCGCCAGATCATTCCGGCCGGCCAGCCGCTGCCGCCGCAGCCTTCGGCCAATGAAATCAGCCCCGAGGCACTGGCCAAGGTCAACGAGGTCGAGAAGAAGGCCAAGAAGCTGACCCTGATGGAACTGACCGAAAAGACCTGCAAATGGCCCGTGGGCGATCCGGCCACGGATGATTTCTGGTTCTGCGGTCTGCCGGCCGAGCCGGGCAAACCCTATTGCGAGGCACATGTGGGCGTCGCCTTCCAACCCATGAGCTCGCGCCGCGACCGGCGGCGCTGAGGCCCATGCGCCAGGATCCGACAGCGATGGAGGATACCTGGCTGGCCCGGGCCAAACGGCTTTTAGCGCTGGCCGAAACCGGCCAGCATTTCACCACCGATCCGTTCGACCGCGAACGCTATGACGAGATCGCCGGAATGGCCCGCGCGATGCTGGCCGATCTGGGTCGGGTGCCTTTGTCACAGATCGAAATGGCGATGCCTGTCCACTCGGGCGGATACGCAACACCCAGCATCGACATCCGCGCCGCCGTAATTCGCAACGGCGGTATCCTGCTGGTACGGGAACGCAGCGACGGGTTGTGGGCGATGCCTGGCGGTTTTGCCGATATCGGCAGCTCTCCGTCGGAGAACATCGAACGCGAAGTCTTGGAGGAAGCCGGTCTGCGTGTCGCGGCGCAGACACTCTATGCCGTACGCCACAAGGCACGGCATCCCTACCCGGCAGATCCACGGGATTTCTACAAACTGTTCTTCCTGTGTAGCCCTTTCGATGCCGCCACCCCGATACCGGGCCCCGAAACCAGCGAAGCGGCGTTTTTTGCCCCGGATGCGTTGCCGGACCTGTCCCTGACACGCAATCTGGAAAAAGACATCCACGATGCGTTTCAAGCGAACGGCAAGTCACCCAGCCCGGCGACGTTTGACTGACCGTTACTGCGCCGGGTGCGAATGCGGCCCTGCCGGCAGGTGCACCCATTTGGGCAGTTCGTCGGGCGAAACCGAGACATGCAGGCGTTCGGACGGGTCCTGACCTACGGTGCGATGCTTGCGCAGCAGGAAGATCTTGCCCCACCCCCGCCACGTCCCGACCGACGGTGCATGGGGATCAGTGGGAAAGCGGGTGCGCCAATCTTCTGGCAGCGGCAGACCATGCAACTCGGCCTTGTCGAGCATCCACACCAGCGAAATGTTGGCCAGCGGTCGCGCGGGCTCGAACCCGCTGAGTTGCCCCCCGACGTCACCATGCGTGCCGCGGAACCAAACCTGTTCGCAATGGCCTCGGAAATCCGGTGCGGTCGACCAAAGGATCGGCGTGAAGACCTCTCGCGTTTCATCCAGCGCCAGCGCATGATACCCGTGCCGGGTGGACGGCCCGAGGTGGTGGTTGTGAAATGAATGCCGCTCTTCGGCCATGCGCCACAACAGCGGCAGGCGCAGTCCCAATGCCTTGACCGTGTCCCAGACGCCGATCATCTCAATTTCGACGCCGTCGTGGCAGAAATTCCGGCGAAAGTCCTGTGCGGCCTGCCCGCCCGGGTTGCACTCATAATGCCGGTAGGCCTGCTTGATGTTGCGCTCGGTCGCATGCTCGGCCCGCAGCAGCCCGATCATATCGATGACGCCGGCAAGGCTGCGCACACCATAGGCGCCGCGGGAATAGCCGATGAAGTAGATCCGATCGCCGGGCTTGTACCGAGAGGCAAGATAGCCGTAGGCCCTGCGGATCTGGCGATTGATCCCCCGCCCCATCATCACGTCCAGCGTGGATTTCCAGCTCTCCCATTGCACGCCCGCTTCATAGAAGACCGAGACCTGATTGCCCATTTCACAGCACAATCGAAAGGTCTGACCGGCATGGGTCTCGAACCCGGGCTCCAAGGTCGACATCGTTCCGTCCAGGATGATGACATGACTGATGGGTTCGCGGTGGCGCGTTTCGGCGGAATGCTCGGACCGCAGGGGGCGGCCGAGCCATCCAAGTATCTTCTTACCGAACCGCGACAGTACCATTCGACAACAATTCCCAAACCTTGACTGGAGTGAACGGCATGTCCGCCTGCCGCACTCCATGATCCCAAAGCGCATCCTGCACCGCATTTGCAACCGCGGCCAATGCGCCAACGGTGCCTGCCTCGCCGCATCCTTTCATTCCCATGGGGTTGGCGGTCGACGGAACCGGCGCCGAGGTAAACCTAATCATGGGTATGTCAGCGGCGCGCGGCAAGGCGTAATCCATGAACGTTGCCGTGAGCAACTGCCCCTCACCATCATGCACCACGTGCTCGCACAGCGCCTGGCCGATGCCCTGGGCCACCCCTCCGTGCACCTGCCCTTCGGCCAGCATGGGGTTGATGAGATTGCCGAAATCATCGACGACCGTATAGCGGTCGACCGTCGTCGTGCCGGTTTCCGGGTCGATCACGATCTCGGCAACATGGGCGCCGTTAGGATAGCTGCGCGCCTCGAGCCGCGTGCGGGCCTCGTGCTGCAGCAGGTCGGTGCGGCCGTCAGCGCAGGCCATCTCGGCCGCTTCGATCAGCGTCGGCGTCAGGTTCGACCCTGGCGCGCGAAAGGTTTCATGGTCGAAGGTCACATCACTTTCCTCGACCCCCATTTTATCCGCCAGATAGGGCGTGAATGCGGCGATCATCTGGTCAATCGTGACCAGCGTCGCCGCGCTTTGCACCGTGACCGAGCGCGACCCGCCGGTGCCGCCGCCCTGCGCCATGCGGTCGCTGTCACCTTGCACGACCCGGATCCGGTCGGCCGGAATCCCCGTCTGATCCGACAGGAACTGGGCATAGACCGTCTCATGGCCCTGCCCGTTCGATTGCGTCCCGACATAAAGGTTCACTGTTCCGTCCTGACAGAATTCGACTTTTGCGCCTTCGGAAGGGTCACCCAGAATGCTTTCGATATAGTAACAAAGCCCCTGCCCCCGGATCAGACCACGTTCGGCGTCGGCGGCCTTGCGCGCGGCGAAACCGGCGGTCTGTTCGGCGGCGCGGGACAGAACCAATCCGAAATCGCCCACATCATAGGTTTCACCGGTGGCCGAGACATAGGGAAAAGCCTCGGGCCGGATGAAGTTACGGCGGCGCAGTTCCCACGGGTCGACGCCCAGTTCCCGCGCGGCGCGATCCATCGCGCGTTCCAGCACATAGATCGCCTCGGGTCGGCCGGCACCGCGATAGGCATCGACCTGAGTGGTGTTGGTATAAAACCCCTCGACCCGCAGATAGGTTTTCTGCACGTCATAGACGCCGGGCAGCACGCATTTGAACAGGTTGGTCTGGATCGCCTGACCGAAATGGCTGTTGTAGGCGCCCAGGTTGCAGCGGCTGTGGACCCGGTAGGCGGTGATGCGAAGATCCTCGTCAAAGGCCAGCTCGGCCAGCGAGGTCAGGTCGCGCCCGTGGTGGTCGGACAACATCGCCTCGGTCCGGTCCGACATCCAGTGCACGGGCTGGCCCAGTTGCATCGCCGCCACCGCGACCGAGAAATACTCGGGATACGGCATCGCCTTCATGCCGAACCCGCCGCCGACGTCTGGCGTGGTGACATGGACCGCCTGAGGGTCCAGCCGCAGCTTGTCGGCCAGCTGCGCCTTCATCCCCCAGACACCCTGCCCGCCATAGCTGAAATGCAGCCGCCCGTCGGACCAGACCGCATTGCAGCCGCGCGGCTCGATCGAGTTCACGATCACCCGGTTGTCGGCCACCTGCAGCGACACGACATGGGCGGCGGCGTCAAAGGCGGCCTGGGTCGCGGCCTCGTCGCCCACCGCCCAGTCCAAGGCGCGGTTGTCGGGGGCCTCGGGGTGCAGCGGCTCACCGCCCGGCGCAAGGTCCAGCTTGGCGGGGCGGTCGGCGGTATCCATCCAGATCAGCTCGGCGGCGTCGCGGGCCTGTGCGGGCGTATCAGCCACGACCATCGCCACCGGCTCGCCGACGAAGCGCACCCGGTCGCGGGCCAGCATTTGGCGCGGGGGATTGGCGGCACGGCTGCCGTCGCGGTTGACAAGGATCGTGGCGCTCAGCACCGGGTCGATTCCGGCGGCGATCAAGTCATCGATGGTCAGCACCAGCCGCACGCCGGGCGCGGCGCGGGCGGCGTCGAGGTCCAGCCCGGTGATGTCGCCGTGCGCCACCGGGCTGCGAAAGAACACCGCGTGCAGCGCGCCGGGTGGCACCGTATCGTCCATGTAGCGCCCCTGCCCGGTCAGGAACCGCTGATCCTCGGTCCGGGTGACCGGTTGGCTCTTGCCGAACTTTTCCATGACGCGCCCCTTTCACTGCTTCAGACCGCGACCCTAGCCTTGATGCGGCGGATGTCCAGTGCGCGAGGTGCTTGGCCCTTTCCCTTCCCGCCGCCATTCGCTATTGCAGGCGCTGACCCAAGATCGATGACGCAGGACGCACCCGATGGCGATGGACAAGACATTCAACGCGGCCGAGGCCGAGGCCCGGATCTACAAGGCCTGGGAACAGGCCGGAGCCTTCAAGGCAGGCGCGAACAAGTCGCGCGACGAAAGCTTTTGCATCATGATCCCGCCGCCGAACGTGACCGGCGCGCTGCATGTAGGCCATGCGTTCAACAACACCCTGCAGGACATCCTGACCCGCTGGCACCGGATGCGCGGGTTCGACACGTTGTGGCAGCCCGGGCAGGACCACGCCGGCATCGCCACCCAAATGCAGGTCGAGAAGATGCTCGCCGCCACGCAACAACCCAGCCGGAACGAACTGGGCCGTGAGAAGTTTCTCGAGAAGGTCTGGGAGTGGAAGGGCGAATACGGCGGCACCATCATCGAGCAGCTGAAACGCCTCGGCTCTTCGTGCGACTGGTCGCGCAACGCCTTCACCATGGCCGGCGCGGCCGGCGACCCGCGCACGGGCCACGAAAACAGCCCCAATTTCCATGACGCGGTCATCAAGGTCTTTGTCGACATGTACGACAAGGGCCTGATCTACCGCGGCAAGCGGCTGGTCAACTGGGACCCGCATTTCGAGACCGCGATCTCGGACCTCGAGGTCGAGAATATCGAGGTCGCCGGCCATATGTGGCACTTCAAGTACCCGCTGGCCGGGGGCGAGACCTACACCTATGTCGAAAAGGACGAGGACGGGAACATCGTGCTCGAGGAAGAGCGCGACTACATCTCGATCGCCACGACCCGCCCCGAGACCATGCTGGGCGACGGCGCGGTTGCGGTGCACCCGTCGGACGAACGCTATGCGCCGATCGTCGGCAAGCTGTGCGAAATCCCGGTGGGCCCGAAAGAGCACCGCCGCCAGATCCCGATCATCACCGACGAATACCCCGACCCGAATTTCGGCTCGGGCGCGGTGAAGATCACCGGCGCGCATGACTTCAACGACTATCAGGTGGCCAAGCGCGGCAAGATCCCGATGTACCGCCTGATGGACACGCGCGGCCACATGCGGGCCGACGGCGCGCCCTATGCGGACGAAGCCGCCAAGGCCCAGGAATATGCCCGTGGGCGCGAATTCACCGAGAACGAGATCGACGCGATCAACCTGGTGCCCGACCATCTGCGCGGCCTCGACCGGTTCGAGGCGCGCGCCAAGGTGGTCGAAGAGATCACCGCCGAAGGTCTGGCCGTGATGACCCGTGCGGATGATCCGCGCCTGGGATCGACCGCGCTGAAACCCGATGCCGAGGGCGCCGACGCGCTGGTGCCGCTGGTCGAGAGCAAACCGATCATGCAGCCCTTCGGCGACCGCTCGAAGGTGGTGATCGAGCCGATGCTGACCGACCAGTGGTTCGTCGAGACGTCAAAGATCGTGGGGCCCGCGCTGGACGCGGTACGCGACGGCCGGGTCAAGATCATCCCTGAATCGGGCGAAAAGACCTATTACCACTGGCTGGAAAACATCGAACCCTGGTGCATCAGCCGCCAGCTGTGGTGGGGGCATCAGATTCCGGTCTGGTACGGGCTGGACCTGTCCGCCGGGGATTTCAAGGATGACGAAAACGACGGCGAACTGGACCTGGTCGAACTGGGCCGGCTGCTGAACGAAGGCGGCATGCTGCACCGGGGCGCGGTCATGGAGTGCGCCGCCAGCTTCGAGGACGTCACCGGGAAGTTCCTGGATGACAATGCCGACATTCCCAGCCCGCTCAGCCACGCCACGGTAATCGAGGTGGCCGACAAGCACGAGGCGATCCACCGGTTCGCCGAAAGCCTGGCACAATACGCCATCGACCGCGACCCGACCAAGCTGGTCTATCCGGTCTGGCGCGACCCGGATGTGCTGGACACCTGGTTCTCGTCCGGCCTGTGGCCCATCGGCACGCTGGGCTGGCCCGAACAGACCGAGGAGTTGCAGCGCTACTTCCCCACCGATGTCCTGATCACCGGGTTCGACATCCTGTTCTTCTGGGTCGCCCGGATGATGATGATGCAGCTGGCCGTGGTGAACGAAATCCCGTTCCACACCGTCTATCTGCACCAGCTCGTCCGCGACGAGAAGGGCAAGAAGATGTCCAAGACCACCGGCAACGTCATCGACCCGCTGGAAATCGTGGACGAGTTCGGCGCCGACGCGCTGCGCTTCACCAACGCCTCGATGGCGGCCATCGGCGGCGTGCTGAAACTGTCGCGCGAGCGGATCACCGGTTATCGCAACTTTGGCACCAAGCTGTGGAACGCCGTCCGCTTTGCCGAGATGAACGAGGTCTTCACCGACGCCGTCCCGCAACTGGACGTGGCCGACCTGCAGCCCAAGGCCGCAGTAAACCGCTGGATCATCGGCGAAACCGCCCGCGTGCGCGAAGAGGTCGACGCCGCGCTGGAGAGCTATCGCTTCAATGACGCGGCCAATGCGCTTTATGCCTTCGTCTGGGGCAAGGTCTGTGACTGGTACGTGGAATTGTCCAAACCGCTGCTGCAGGGCGACGATGCCGAGGCCCAGGCCGAGACCCGCGCCACCATGCGCTGGGTTCTGGATCAGTGCCTGGTCCTGCTGCACCCGATCATGCCCTTCATCACCGAAGAGCTGTGGGGCCTGACCGGCACGCGGCCCAAGATGCTGGTGCATGCCGACTGGCCCAGCTATGCCGCCGACGATCTGGTCGACGCCGACGCGGATCGCGAGATGAACTGGGTGATCTCGGTGATCGAGAACACCCGCTCGGCCCGCGCCCAGATGCGCGTCCCGGCGGGCCTGTACGTGCCGATGCTGGTGACCGAGATCGACGCCCACGGCCAGGCCGCCTGGGACCGGAACGAGGCGCTGATCAAACGGCTGGCTCGGATCGACAGCCTGACCAAGGCCGATACGCTGCCCAAGGGCACGATCTCGATCGCCGCGCCCGGCGCGTCCTTTGGTCTGCCGCTGGCCGACATCATCGACATCGGCGCCGAGAAGGAACGGCTGGAAAAAGCCAAGGGCAAACTGGCCAAGGAACTGGGCGGCCTGCGCGGGCGTCTCAACAACCCCAAATTCGTGGCCTCGGCCCCGGAAGAGGTGGTGGAAGAAGCCAAGGCCAACCTGGCCGCCCGCGAAGAGGAAGAAGCCCGCATCAACGAGGCGCTGGCCCGACTGGCCGAGATCGCCTGATCCGTCAGCCCCTCGCACACGCTTGACGAAACCCCGCCGCGCACGCCCGGCGGGGTTTTTTGCACCCGGCCCTGTTCACCGGGCCAAACGGTTGCTAGCAATCTCGGGACCAATCCGCCGAGGCCCCCATGTCCAGACCCATTCCGCCGATGCAGACCGTTTCAACCGGGCTGGTCGTGGCCGTTGTCGGCTTTTTCAGTTCGTTTCCGATTGTCCTGCAGGGGCTGGACGCCATGGGCGCCTCGGGGCCGCAGGCGGCATCGGGGCTGATGATGGCCGCGCTTGCCATGGGGCTGGCGGCGATCGTGCTCAGCCTGTGGTACCGCCAACCGATCAGCGTGGCCTGGTCCACGCCCGGTGCGGCGCTGCTGGCGGTTTCGGCCGCGCCGGCCGCGGGATTCTCGGGTGCCGTCGGCGCGTTCCTGTTTGCGGGTGCGCTGACCGTGCTGGCCGGAATGTGGCGCCCGCTGGGGCGGTTGGCGGCGGCGATTCCCACCTCCTTGGCGCAGGCGATGCTGGGCGGAGTGCTGCTGCCGCTGTGCATCGTCCCGTTTAAGGCCGCGGTCGAGATCCCCTGGCAGGCGCTGCCGGTGATCCTGACCTGGTTCATCGCCGGACGTGTACACAGACTGCTGGCGGTCCCCGCCGCCGTTCTGGCCGCCGCGCTGGTCGTCGTTCTGTTCTCTGACGGCCCGTCGGTGCGCCCCGACCACCTGCTGGCCGCGCCGGTCTGGACCACGCCCACCTTTTCGGTGGCGTCGATGATCGGCATCGGGGTGCCGCTGTTCGTGGTCACGATGGCCACTCAGAACATCCCCGGCATCGCGGTCATGCGCAGCTTTGGCTATGCCCCGGTGGCAGGGCGGCTATTCTCGGCCGTGGGCGGGGCCAGCATCCTGTCGGCCCCCTTCGGCGCGCCGGCGACCTGCCTTGCGGCCATAACCGCCGCCATGTGCTCGAACGAGGACAGCCACCCCGACCGGGATCAGCGCTATTGGTCTGCGGTCATGGCCGGAATGTTCTATTGCCTGTTCGGGGTGTTCGCCGTGGCCATCACCGGGTTTGCCGCCCATGCCGATCCGATGCTGATGGGCACGTTG
Organism: Ruegeria sp. B32; assembly: GCF_025141855.1. Taxonomy (NCBI): domain Bacteria; kingdom Pseudomonadati; phylum Pseudomonadota; class Alphaproteobacteria; order Rhodobacterales; family Roseobacteraceae; genus Ruegeria; species Ruegeria sp. B32. Next base: position 2,412,080 of record NZ_CP081106.1, read on the forward strand.
ACCGGCGTGGCGCTGATCGGGGTCATGGCCAATGCCACCTTCGCCGCGCTCGAGGTTCCGGCCGAGCGCGAAGCCGCGATCCTGACCTTTGCCATCACCGCCTCGGGCATCACCGTGTTTGGCCTGGGCGCGGCGGTCTGGGGTCTGCTGGCAGGCGGCATCGCCTATGGGGTGACGACGCGCCTGCGGGGCTGAGTTCGATCTGGCCGCGGCCCGCGAGGTTTACTTGAACTCGGGCTTGCGGCCCTGCATCTGGGCCATCACCACTTCCATCTGGTCGGGTTTGCCGATCAATTCGACCTGTTCGGCGGATTCGGCCAGCAAAACTTCGGCGCGCGACTTGGTTTCGGCCACCTCGATCAGGCGTTTCGCGGCGCGGATGGCCGAGGGGCTCTTGCCCGCAATATCCTCAGCCAGCGCGATGGCTTCGGTCAGCGGATCATCCGACAGGCTGGTGACCAATCCCCAGTCGGCGGCCTGAGCGGCTCCGATGGGCCGCGCGGTATAGGTCAGCATGCGCAGCACGTCGGACCGTACCAGTTTCGGCAACAGGACCATGCCGCCCATGTCGGGGATGATGCCCCATTTCATCTCCATCACGGCCAGCTTGGCGTCGGGATGGGCGATCCGGATATCGGCGCCCAGCGCGATCTGCAGACCACCGCCATAGGCCACGCCCTGAATGGCGCAGATCACCGGCACCGGCACGCGGCGCCAGATCAGCGCCAGTTCCTGCATCTCGTTGGCGTCGTCATGGCTGCGGGTCATCAACCACTCGGTCGGGTCCTTGTGCGCCATGGCCGCAAAACTGGCCATGTCGAGCCCCGCGCAGAAGCTTTTGCCCTCGCCCGACAGCACCACGGCACGGGCGTCCGAGGCGGCGACCTCTTGCCCCGCTGCCAGGATCGCCTTGACCATCGCATCATCCAGCGCGTTCATCTTGTCGCCGCGGGTCAGGGTGACATGGGCGATGTGGTTCCTGTATTCGACTGATACGCGCGCCATCTGGGCCTCCGGGTTTGGTGTTCCGGGCAAACCATGCCCCGAAACCCGCAGCCGACGCCAGCCCGACGTGAGGGCAGATCGGTGCGGACGCCCCGGCCCCATGCAAGGCTTGCCCCGGCCATGCCCTTGGGATTATCTGCGCCCATGACCGGACCCAGATACACCCCGCTTGCCCAATCCCTGCCCGCAACCGTGCCCTTCGTCGGCCCCGAGACGCAGGAGCGCCAGCGCAGCGCCCCCTTCGTGGCCCGGCTAGGCGCGAACGAGAGCGTGTTCGGCCTCTCGCCCCGCGCGATCGAGGCGATGCGGCAGGCCGCTGACGGCATCTGGATGTATGGCGACCCAGAGAACCACGATCTGCGCCATGCGCTGGCCGATCATCACGGGATCAGCCCCGACAACATCGTGGTCGGCGAAGGCATCGACGGGCTGCTGGGCTATCTGGTGCGCCTGATGGTCGGTCCGGGCGATGCGGTCGTGACCTCGGACGGGGCCTATCCCACCTTCAACTACCACGTCGCGGGCTATGGCGGGACGATCCACAAGGTGCCTTATGCCAACGATCACGAGGACCCGGCCGCCCTGTTCGCCAAGGCAGCCGAGGTCGGCGCCAAGCTGGTTTATCTGGCCAACCCGGACAACCCGATGGGCAGTTGGCATCGCGGCACGGACATCGTCGCGGCGATGGACGCTCTGCCGGACGGCTGTCTGCTGGTTTTGGACGAGGCTTACGTGGAATGCGCGCCCGTCGGCACCGCCGCGCCGGTCGCGGCGGATGATCCGCGCGTGATCCGGATGCGCACCTTTTCCAAGGTCTACGGCATGGCCGGCGCACGGGTCGGCTATGCGATCGGAGCGCCCGGGTTGATCTCGGCCTTCAACAAGGTGCGCAACCATTTCGGCATGAACCGCATGGCGCAGGCCGGGGCGCTGGCCGCCCTGCACGATCAGGACTGGCTGACGCAGGTTCAGACACAGATCGCCTCGGCCCGCGACCGGATCGTCGCGATTGCGCGTGACAACGGGCTGAGCCCGCTGCCCTCGGCCACCAATTTCGTGGCAATCGACTGTGGGCGCGACGGAGCATTTGCCAAGGCGGTGCTGGAGGCGCTGGTGGCGCAAGGGATCTTCGTGCGGATGCCATTTGCAGCCCCGCAGAACCGCTGCATCCGCGTCAGTTGCGGCACCGAAGCCGACCTGAACGCCTTTGCCGCCGCCCTGCCGCAGGCGCTGGCGGCCGCGCGCAGCGCCTAGCCTGCCAGAACCCCCGCCGCAGCCTCGAGCGCGCCGGACCCGCGTGGGATCTCCAACGCGGCCATGGCGGTTTCGATGCCGCCCAGCAGACCCATGACCATGTGCCCGTTCAGATGGCCCATGTGGCCCAGCCGGAAACATGACTCCTCGTCCGCCATGCCCAGCCCGATGCCAAGGGTCAAGCCCAGGTGCCGCTCGGTATAGCTGCGCAGGGGCGTGCCGCGACCCTCGGTCAAGCGCAGAGCGGTGACGGCATGGCTGCGATGCGTGCGATCGCCGACGTTCAGGTGCAGCGCCCCGGCCTCGGCCCACTTCTCGCAGGCGGCCCAGACGGCATGGGCCAGCTGCGCATGGCGGGCCCAGACCTGCTCAATCCCCTCGGCATGGATCAGATCAAGGGCGGCGCGCAGGCCGTACAGGTGGTGCGTCGGCGCGGTGCCGCCGAAATACTGATAGAACCAGTCGGGCTCTGATCGTGGCTGCCAGTCCCAATAGGCCGAAACCCGCGGCATCGCGGCCCGTTTGGCCTTGGCCCGGTCGTTGAAGAACACGAAGGACATGCCCGCAGGGGTCATCAGCCCCTTCTGGCAGGCGGTGACCATGACATCGACGCCCCAGTCATCCATCTCGAACCGGTCGCAGCCCAGAGAAGCGATGCAATCCGCCATCAGCAATGCCGGGTGGTTCAGATCGTCCAGCAACGCCCGCAGCGCCGGAATGTCGTTGCGGATCGAGCTGGACGTGTCCACATGCACCGCCAGAACCGCCTTGATCCGGTGGTCGGCATCAGCCCGCAGGGCCTGCGCGATCCGGTCCATGTCCCAAGGGTCGGACGGACCAAAATCGATCAGCTCGACCTTGACGCCCAGACGCTCGGCCATTTCCGCCCAGCCATGGGTGAACCGCCCCGAAGCCGGAGCCAGCACGGTTTCCCCCGGCGCCAGAACGTTGGACAGCGCCGCCTCCCACGCGCCGTGGCCGTTGGCGATGTAGATCGCCACCTCGTGCCGGGTACGGGCCACGCGGCGCAGGTCGGCCGTCAGGTCGGGCATCATCTCGACCAGTTCACCGGCATAGATATTGGGCGACGGGCGGTGCATCGCCTGCAGCACCGCGTCCGGAATCACGGAAGGGCCCGGAATGGCCAGATAATTTCGCCCTTGGGCGAAGGAAATACTGTCTGTCATGTGGATCAACCTGCCTGCAATGGCGCCCACCCTAGCGCCCGGCCCGGCAAGGTCAATCCATCAGGGCGGCCGCCTCACGCGCAAGGGCTTCGATCCCCGCCCAGTCGCCCTGCGCCACCATCTGTTTCGGCGCGACCCAACTGCCGCCCGCGCAGATCACGTTGGGCAGGGACAGGTAGTCGCGCGCGTTGGCGGGCGACACGCCGCCCGTCGGGCAGAAGGTGATCTGCGGCAGCGGCGCGCCGATCGCCTTGAGCGCAGGCGCCCCGCCCGAGGCTTCGGCCGGGAAGAACTTCAGCATGTCATAGCCCTGCTCGAGCAGGCGCATCGCCTCGGTCGCAGTGGCCGCTCCGGGCAGCAGCGGCAGGCCCTCGGCCTCGCAGGCGGCGATCAGGGCATCGGTGGCCCCGGGCGACACGCCGAACTGCGCGCCGGCTTCTTTCGCGGCGCGGACATCGTCGGGCGTGACCAGCGTGCCGGCCCCCACGACCCCGCCGGGCACCTGCGCCATGGCGCGGATCGCGTCCAGTGCCGCGGGCGTGCGCAAGGTCACCTCGAGCGCGGGCAGGCCACCGGCCACCAGTGCCTCGGCCAGCGGGCGGGCATGGGCGGCGTCATCGACGACCAGAACCGGGACGATGGGCGCCAATGCGCAGATCTCGCGGGTGCGTTGAGTTTTTGCGGACATAGGCTCAGGCTCCGAAAATGCTGGCACCGGCATCGGCCGAGCCGACGGCGTTGCGGAACGTGGTGAACAGGTCGCGGCCGACCCCGTATTGATGCGTCGAAAGATCGGCGGTGGCGACGGGGCGGTCCAGTACGCCGGAGGTCAGGATTTCAAGCTGACCCCGCACCGCATCGACGCGCAGCAGGTCGCCATCGCGCAGCTTGGCGACCGGGCCACCATCCAGCGCCTCGGGGCAGACATGGATCGCCGCGGGCACTTTGCCCGAGGCCCCAGACATGCGGCCATCGGTCACCAGCGCCACCTTCTGCCCGCGCCCCTGCAGGATCGACAGGATCGGGGTCAGCGAGTGCAGTTCGGGCATACCATTGGCCTTGGGCCCCTGAAAGCGGACCACGACGATGACATCATCGGTGAACTCGCCCGCCTTGAACGCGGCCTTGACCTCGTCCTGGTCGTGGAAGACGCGAACCGGGGCCTCGACCACCTGGTGTTCAGGCGCCACGGCCGAGACCTTCATCACGCCGGTACCAAGATTTCCGCTCAGGCGCGACAGGCCGCCGGTGGGCTGGAACGGGTCATTGGCCGGTCGCAGAATCTTTTCGTTCAGGCTGTGGCCTGCGCCGTCCTCCCAGACCAGCGCGCCATCGATCAGCTTAGGTTCCTGGGTGTAATGATGCAGCCCCTGCCCCGCCACGGTCAGCGTGTCGGGATGCAGCAGGCCTTCATCCAGCAGCGTGCCGATGGTATACCCCAGTCCTCCTGCAGCGTGGAAATGGTTCACGTCGGCCAAACCGTTGGGGTAGACCCGCGCGACCAGGGGCACGACGCCCGAGATGTCCGAGAAATCCTGCCAGTCCAGCACGATGCCCCCGGCACGGGCCATGGCGATCAGGTGGATCAGCAGGTTGGTCGACCCGCCCGTGGCCATCAGCCCCACGATACCGTTCACGAAAGCCCGTTCGTCGAGGATCTGGCACACCGGCGTGTAATTGTTGCCCAACGCACTGAGCGACAGGGCGCGGCGGGCGCCTTCCTCGGTCAACGCATCGCGCAGCGGCGTGTTGGGGTTGACGAAGCTGGAGCCCGGCAGGTGCAGGCCCATGAACTCCATCAACATCTGGTTGGTGTTGGCGGTGCCGTAGAATGTGCAGGTGCCCGGCCCATGATAGGCGGCCATCTCGGCGGCCATCAGCTCTTCGCGCGTGGCTTCGCCGGCGGCGAATTTCTGGCGCACCTTGGCCTTTTCGTCGTTGGGCAGGCCGCTGGTCATCGGGCCGGCGGGCAGGAACACCGCCGGCAGGTGGCCAAAGCTCTGCGCCGCGATCACCAGCCCCGGCACGATCTTGTCGCAGACCCCCAGAAACACCGCCGCGTCAAAGGTATTGTGGCTGAGCGCCACCGCCGCCGCCAGCGCGATCACGTCGCGCGAGAACAGCGACAGCTCCATCCCGGCCTCGCCTTGCGTGACCCCGTCGCACATGGCCGGAACCCCGCCCGCGACCTGCGCGGTGCCGCCCGCGGCACGGGCCGCGCGGCGGATCAGTTCGGGATAGCGCTCGAACGGCTGATGCGCCGACAGCATGTCGTTATAGGCGGTGACGATGCCGAGATTGCCCACGCTGGTCGTGGCCATCGTCTGCTGATCGGCCCCTGCCCCGGCATAGGCATGGGCCTGTCCGCTGCACGACAAGTGCGCGCGCGCCGGCCCTTCGGACCGGGCCTGCTCCATCCGCTGCAGATAGGTACGGCGGGGATCGGCGCTGCGCTCGATTATTCTTTGGGTGACGTCGATGATGACGTTGCGAACCATCTCAACCTCCGATCTGGCGCCAGCGGCGCCCGTCGCGATGCATCAGCATCAATGCGTCTTCCGGGCCGGAACTGCCCTGATCATAGCGCGAGGGACGGTCGCCGCGCTCTTCCCAGCCCTTGATGATGGGATCGACCCAGGCCCAGGCGGCCTCGACCTCGTCGCCGCGCATGAACAGGGTCTGGTCGCCGCGGATCACGTCCATCACCAGCCGCTCATAGGCGTCCTGCGCGCGCACATCGGCACCCAGCGCCTCGGCAAAGCTCATGTCCAGCGCCACGTCCGTCAGGCGGAAGCCGCCCGGGCCGGGATCCTTGATCGTGGTGCGCAGGGTGATGCCCTCGTCAGGCTGCAGGCGGATCACCAGAACGTTGCCGTGCAGCGGGCCGACATTGGGAAAGATCGTGTGCGGCGGGTCGCGGAAAAACACCGCGATTTCGGATTCCCGCGCGCGCAGACGCTTGCCCGTGCGCAGATAGAACGGAACCCCCGACCAGCGCCAGTTGCCCACACGCACCTTCAGCGCGATGTAGCTTTCGGTCAGGCTGTCGGGGTTGCCCACATGATCGACATAGCCGTCGCCGCCCTTGTCCGCCCGGTACTGGCCGCGGGCGATGTCGGTCGGGGCGACAGGTTCCAGTGCCTCGATCACCTTGACCTTTTCACTGCGCACCGCGTTGGGCGAGAAGGTCGAGGGCGGCTCCATCGCAGTCAGGCACAAAAGTTGCACCAGGTGGTTCTGCACCATGTCCCGCATCGCGCCGGACTGGTCGTAATAGGCACCACGCCCTTCGACCCCGACGGTTTCGGCCACGGTGATCTGGACATGATCAACATGGGTCGCGTTCCACAGCGGTTCGAACAGCGAGTTGGCAAAGCGCAGCGCCATCAGGTTCTGCACCGTTTCCTTACCCAGGTAATGGTCGATCCGATAGATCTGATGCTCTTCGAAACAGGCGCGCAGACCTTCGTTCAGCGCCTTGGCCGAGGCCAGATCATGGCCAAAGGGTTTCTCGACCACGATGCGGCTGTCGGGCGTGGCAAGCCCGTGATCATGCAGGCGCTGTGCGATGCCGGGAAACAGTTTCGGACCGACCGACAGATAAAAGGCGCGCACCACGTCGGGGCGCAGCGATTTGGCCAGCTTGTCCCAGCCGTTTTCGCCCAGCGCATCCACGGGCACGTATTCGACCCGGGCCAGAAACCGGTCCAGCACGTCCTTTTTGAAGGACGGAGCGAATTCCTTCATCGACTTGCGCACCTGCGCGCGGAACCCGTCATCGTCCATATCCGATCGCGCGGTCCCGATGATGCGCGCATCTTCGGGCATCTGCCCCACTTCGAAGCGATGGTAGAGGCCCGGCAGGATCTTGCGCTGGGCCAGATCTCCGGTCGCGCCGAACAGGACCAGATCGAACGGATCTACCGGGATTACGCGTGAAACCATGGCTGGCTCCCTTCTTCGGACAATCCGGCGCGGTCTGCAGCCAGACACCCTGTTACCGCTAACATTCGTGGCTTGGATAGAAAGACCAAGCCCAAAAAGCAAGCCCGGATTTCGGAATCGGGCCTTTTTTCGCGGTCACCCGGGCGTCAGCCGTTGTCGCGCAGATACTCCATGATCGCCGGACGCACCGATTGTTCGCCCCGATGGCGGGCGTCGGCGATGATCTTGCGGACATCCTGCAGGTTTGACCGCAACAGCAGGCTTTTGACCGGGCCGATTGAGGCCGGGCGCATCGACAAGGTGCGGATGCCCATCGCCGCTAGGCACAGCGCCTCGATCGGGCGGCCGGCATCCTCGCCGCAGAAACTCAGCGGCGTGTCGGAAATTCCGCACCGTTCGACGATGCGCTCGATCAGGCTGAGGAAGCTGACATTCAAGGTGTCATAGCGGCGGCGCACCAGCTCGTTCTCTCGGTCGGCGGCGAAGAAGAACTGTTTCAGGTCGTTGCCGCCGATCGAGATGAAATCGACCTCGTCAAAGAACTTCTGGGGGGCGAAGGCCAATGATGGTGTTTCCAGCATCGCCCCAACTTCCAGCGTTTCCGGCAGCACATGACCCAAGCGCTTTTCGCGCTCCAGCGTCTTGTTCACTTCCCAACGGGCCTCGCGGTATTCGTCGGCCTGGGCGACAAACGGGAACATGACCGTCAGAGGACGGCCATCCGCCGCGCGCAACAGGGCCTGCAGCTGCATCCGCATCACGCCGCGCTTGTCCAGGCCCACGCGAATGGCGCGCCAACCCAGCGCCGGGTTGGGCTCGGCGACATGTTTCATGTAGGGCAGCACCTTGTCCGACCCGATATCCAGCGTGCGGAATACCACGCGCTTGCCATCGGCCGAATCCAGAACGCGCTTGTACTGCGCCACCAGTTCCGACCGTTTGGGCATCTGGTTGCGGATCAGGAACTGCAATTCGGTGCGGAACAGGCCTACGCCCTCGGCCCCGGACGTCTTGAGCGACGGCAAGTCGGCCATCAGGCCGGCATTCATCACCAGATTGATCCGCTCGCCATCCTTTGTCACGGTCGGGGTTTCGCGGATCGAGGCATAGCGTTTCTGCGCCTCGGCCTGCATGGCCATCTTGTCGCGGAAGGCGCTGACGACGGTATCCTCGGGGCGCAGATGCACGACGCCCTCATCCCCGTCGACCAGAATATGGTCGCCGTTCAAAGCCTCGGTCGTGATCCGGCCCACATGTACCACCAGCGGGATGGCCAGAGCGCGGGCGACGATGGTGGCATGACTACCGACCGAGCCCTCCTCGAGCACGACACCTTTCAGCGAACGGCCATATTCCAGCAGGTCACCCGGGCCGATATTCCTCGCCACCAGGATCGGATCGGGCGGCAGTTCTTTACCGTTCGACCCGCCCTGCCCTGTCAGAATGCGCAGCAGACGGTTGGACAGATCGTCCAGATCCGCCAGACGCTCGCGCAGATAAGGGTCGGTGACCTGGCTCATCCGGGCGCGGGCCTGCGACTGCTCCTTTTCCACCGCCGCTTCGGCGCTGAGACCGCGGGCGATGTCCTCTTCCATCCGGCGCATCCAGCCCTTGGAATTGGCAAACATCCGGTAGGCTTCCAGAACCTGCAGCTGTTCGGTGTCACCGCCCCGCGAGATTTCAAGCATCTTGTCGACACCCACGCGCAGCTCTTCGACTGCTTCGTTCAGTCGCTCCAGCTCGCGATGTGGATCGTCGGCGATCGGGTTGGTGACGACGACACGCGGCTCGTGCAGCCAGACATGCCCCTCGGCCGAGCCCTCCTGTGCCGGGCCACCGCGCAGCAAAATGGATTGCTGATGCAGTGGTGAAAGGGCGGCACCTTCGCCCACAAACGCACCCAATTCGGCCATTTCCGCAAGGACCATTGCCACGACTTCAAGCGCATAGACCTCATCCGCGGAAAACTCGCGTTGAGCGCGGGACTGGACCACAAGAACCCCAAGCTTCTGCCCCAGCCGCTGAATGGGCACGCCCAGGAACGACGAAAAACGCTCCTCGCCCGTTTCCGGCATGTACCGGAAACCTTTCTCGGAGGGCGCATCGGCGGCGTTGACGACCTTGCCGAACTTGGCCACCCGGCCAACGAGACCTTCGCCCAGACGCATGCGGGTCTGGTGCACGGCCTCGGGGGCAAGACCTTCGGTGGCACACAGCTCCAGGGTTTCGTCGTCGCGGAACAGGTAAATCGAGCACACCTCGCACCGCATGCTGTCGGCGATCAGGTGGGTTATCCGGTCAAGACGCTCCTGACCGGCAGCCTCGCTTGCCATCTCCTCGCGCAGCCGCCCCAGCAGCTTGCGGGATTCTGTTTCAATTCCGTCTGCCATCGCCCGATCTACTCTGCGGTGTCAGGCGGGACCTTGGCCGAGATGCTCAGGCCGCCTTTTCCAGTTCAAAGGCATCATGCAGCGCCTGAACGGCAAGTTCCATGTATTTCCGGTCGACGAGGACGGAAATTTTGATCTCGGAGGTTGTAATGACCTTGATGTTGATCCCCTCATCCGAGAGCACCTTGAACATCTTGGCCGCCACGCCCGACTGCGAGCGCATGCCGATGCCCACCACCGAAACCTTGGCCACATCGGTGTCGGCGACCAGCTCGGCATAGTTCAACTCGCCACGCTCCTTGACTGCCAACAGCGCCTTTTCGGCGCGCGCCACCTGGTTGGTGGGGCAGGAAAAGGTCATGTCCGTGCGCCCCTCGTCCGAGATGTTTTGCACGATCATGTCGACGTTGATCCCCTCATCGCTGAGCGCGTTGAAGATGATCGCGGCGATGCCGGGGCGGTCGGCGACCGAAACGACGGTCATCTTGGCCTCGTCCCGCGAATAGGCCACACCCGAGACTACATTGGATTCCATGATTTCCTCCTCGTCGACGACCAGGGTTCCGGCCTCGTCGGACTGTTCCTCGAAGCTTGAGAGAACACGCAGTTTCACCTTGTACCGCATCGCCAGCTCGACCGAGCGGGTCTGCAGCACCTTGGCCCCCAACGAGGCCAGTTCGAGCATTTCCTCGAACGAGATCTTGTCCAGCTTGCGCGCCTTCTCGCAGATGCGCGGATCGGTGGTATAGACGCCGTCCACATCCGTGTAGATGTCGCAGCGTTCGGCGTCGAAGGCGGCGGCAAAAGCCACGGCAGTGGTGTCCGAACCGCCCCGGCCCAACGTGGTGATCCGCCCCTCGGGGCTGAGACCCTGAAAGCCTGCCACCACCGCAACCTTCATGCCCTCGCCGAACTTCTGGTTGATGTTGTCGGTCGGGATATCCTGGATCCGCGCCGCCGAATGGGCGCCGTCGGTCAGCAGCGGCACCTGCCAGCCCTGCCAACTGCGGGCGGGGATGTCCATTTCCTGCAGCGTCAGCGCCATCAGGCCGGCGGTGACATTCTCGCCCGAGGATACGACGGCATCATATTCGCGCGCGTCATACAGCGGCGAGATCTCGTCGACCCAGCCCACCAGCTCGTTGGTCTTGCCCGACATGGCCGACACGATAACGATGACGTCATAGCCCTTGGCCACCTCGACGCCGATGCGCTTGGCCGCGCGGCGGATGCGGTCGAGGTTGGCGACGGATGTGCCGCCGAATTTCATCACGAGTACGGGCATGGGGGCAAATGTCTCCGCGCCTTGGATTTCCGGTCCCGAGCGTCTTATGCGAGGCAACACGCAAGAGCAAGGGCACATAGAACGGCAGGACACTGCAGCGCAACGCTTTACAAGGACCGGCAGCAATGTCAGCGTATCGTCAAGGATTTAAACCATGAGGATTACCATGCTGCGTTTTGTTTTCGCCTGTGCGCTGATGTCCGGCCCGGCTCTGGCCCAGGTGGCTTCACTGTCCGGAACGGACGGCCAGAACGCGTTGGGAACGGTCCCCTGCGCCGCGTTGGCGGGTCAGCCATTGAAAAATTGCCCTGCCGAGTTGCGGCGCAAGGACGATGGCACTGCAACCTTGGCGGTTCAGTTGGATACTGGGGAAGTACGCCGCATCTATTTCACCGATGGAAAGCCGGATTCCAGCAGCTCGACGTCGAAGATCACTTCGGAAACGCGGGGCGAAATTCTGGTGATCTTCATCGATCCCGGTGAAGTCTACGAGATCCCCACGGCAGCGCTGGCCGCTCAGTAAGGATGTGCCTGCCCGTCCCAGGTTTCAAAGCAACCGGTGGAATCCAAACTCAGTGCATCGAAACGCTCGGTCAACCCGGCAACGGCCTGTGACACGGTGATGTCGGCGGCCTGACCGCCCATGTCCGTCTGCACCCATCCCGGGTGATAAATGCCGACGGCGATGCCATCGTCCTTGAGATCCACCGCCAGGTTGCGCCCAAGGTTCAGCACAGCCGCCTTGGAGGCCCGATAGATATAGCTGCCCCCGGGCGCACGTGTGTGCGAGGCCATCTGCGACGAGATGATCGCGATCTTGCCGCGCGCCGCACGCAAATTGGGCAACAAGGCCTGAATGGTCAGAAACACCCCGGTGACATTGGCCGCAAAGGTCTGGTCCCACATCTCGGCCGGGTAGCCATCTATTGTCTGGCCTTTGTCCAGATAGACACCTGCATTGCAGATCAACAGATCCACAGGCTGGCCATCCAACTTGCGCGCCATCTGCGCCTGTTGCGCCGGGTCGGTAACGTCCAGACGAATATCGGCGGAATCGTCCCGTGCAGTGCCGGTGACAGTATCGCCTCGGCCACGATAGCATTCAGCAAGGGCGCGCCCAATGCCGCGATTGGCGCCGGTGATAACAAGATGCACGGTTCAGTTCGTCTTTCGGCTTGGAATGAACGGCAGAGGGGCCACGGGAACCCCATCTTCGATCAGGGCCTTGGCCTCTTCCGGCTTGGCCTCGCCATAGATGGCGCGCTCCGGGGCCTCGCCCAGATGTATCTTGCGGGCCTCGCGCGCAAATTCGCGGCCGACATAATCGGAATTCGCCTCGACCTTGGCGCGCAGGGCGTTCAGAACACGCTCTATCTCGGCCTTGGTCGGTTGGCGCTGGACTTCGGGTCGATCACTGTTCTCCGCGCGCGGCATTGCAGCAGACGAGCGCGCAGACTGGACCCGCGGCGTCATGATCGCCTTTTCGACCTGGGTGCTGCCGCAAGTCGCGCATGAGACCATTCCAGCCTTGGACAGCTTGTCGTAAGCGTCCGCAGACTGGAACCAACTGTCAAACGCATGACCATTGCAGCATTTCAGTGAATATTGAATCATCTGTCGCCCAAAGTGTCGGTGGGCCAATAGATACTGACAGACATGGCAATATCAAGTCTTTACAGAGGCGGTTCAATGAGGATTGAGCGCATTTGACCGCAACAGCCCGGAAAGCCCGCCGATCGAAACCGCTTGCGCTGCTTTTTCCGGCAGCATCCATCTACGCCGCCGCTCTGCGACTTCGGGGAACCGATCCGCCGTCTTGGTAACAAGCAACGGGTAGACATCAACGACGCATGTCACCCGCCCCAGATCTCGGTGGTGTTTGTCGAAAGAGAACTGTCCGATACTGCGCGTCTCACAACGGCCTGTCACACCGGCCTCTTCCCAGGCCTCCTGCGCTGCGGTCTCAGACCCGCTTAGGCCGTCGATCATGCGGCCTTTGGGGATGATCCACCGCCCCGACCCCCGGGTCGTGATCAACAATATCTCAGGCACCCCGCGCCGAAGCCGGTAGCATAGAGCCGCAGACTGCGGCAGAACCGGAAATGCCCCGGTTTCGGACAGAATGTCTGGTGACAGCCCTGCGCTTTTCACGCTGCCCCGCCTCTTGTTTGTTCTTCTTGCCTGTTTTCGGCCACTTATCTTGCGGGCCGATTAGGTGCAGGATACCACATCCTGCGGTTCTGTCCAATTTTGAAACTGTGGGTCAGGCCAACATGCGACGTTGCAGACGCTGCACAAGCTCGTCATGCGGAATATCGGCATCGATCGCCAGACGCCGCAGGCCGAAATGCACACGGGCAATCTGCTGATAGTACCGGGCGTAGAGGTAGTTTGCGCCGCCTCCGGCCAAGGCCCCCAATACCGGAACGGTCTGTGCCGCCAGTTTCTGCCCCAAAACGACCGACAACCTCGGAGCGACGGCAGCAATGATCTTTTGCAGAGCGGGGCCCGTCACGGTCAGTCGGACTGAAAAGAACCCCATGTCTGCGCCGTCGTCATGCGCCAAGGGACCTGCCGCCGACAAAACGCGGATGCAATCGAACTGCACGTTCCTTGCCGAGGGGTCAAAACCTTCACGCGATGCGGCACCCTGTATTGCGCGCAACAACATGGCCGTGGTCGCCGGAAGCTCGATCAACGCCGTCGTCAGGCCGCCAGCCCCACCCGCGGCGCCCATCGTGGTCGATATGGCGGTGTTGACCCACGGCTTCTGGTCGGGAACCGCGCGGCGCGATCCGTCAGCGGCACGAACTGCAAGCCACAAGGCCTGCTCGGTTGCACCGGTCAGCCCATCGCGCACCGAACCGGGCAGCTGTTCCAGCAGCGACTCAGCCGATCCACCCAGACGATTGAGCAACCTGATACCGCTGCCGCCCGCGCTGCGGTAGTGGCTTGCCAGCCGGTCCAACTCAGCGTCGGGGTCGATTTCTCCGACGAGAACGACGTCATTCATTCGGTGTCCTCCTGGTCCTCCTGACCCTGAAACATTGGCATTTCACAACGCCGTTTCAATAGATCAGCGCGTCCAGCGGGTCACCGAACCACTCACTCCGTGCCATGCGCCGGTGGTCAAATCCAGCCCGAGAACCCGATCCGGGTTGGTTGGTGGGGGCATCTCAACACCCTCGAGCCGGGCAAACCCAAAGCGTGAATAATAGGGCGCGTCACCGACCAGCATGACCCGGTCCCACCCTTTGGCCCGCCCGGCTTCGATACCTTCGTGGATCAGAAAACCACCCAAACCTTCCCCCTGGTGGGTCGGGTGGACGGCAACGGGCCCCAGCAAAAGCGCGTCGTGTGCGCCAACATGAACCGGCCAGAATCGGATGGCCCCAGCCAAGATGCCCTGCCCGTCACGGGCAATCATCGACAGGCCCGGCACTGGCGGAACATCGTCGCGCAAGCGGTAAGACGACAGCGCCTCGCGCCCCGGCGCAAAACACAGGTCGTAGAGGGCTTCGACTTCCCACCAATCCTCCGGCTCTTCCGGCCTGATCCCGAACTGCTGCACCGCGGCCCTCTTTTCGACTCTGGCAATCGCCCTAGCACTTCGCTAGGCCTTGAGCAAACGCTTGGAGATCAGATGTTCTATCGCCCCGAAGACGGTCACGGTTTGCCGCACAACCCGTTCAACGCCATCATCACGCCGCGCCCGATCGGATGGATCTCGACCCGCAGCGCCGATGGGATCAACAATCTGGCGCCCTATTCATTCTTCAACGGGGTCGCCTATACGCCGCCGCAGGTGATGTTTGCCTCCACCGGCACGAAACACGACCAGGACCGCGGAAAGGACAGCATCGCCAATATCGAGGCGACCGGCGTCTTTTGCGTCAACGTGGTGGCCCACGCCCATCGGGACGCGATGAACGCAAGCTCGGCCAGCCTTCCGAAAGAGGTGGACGAGTTCGCCCACGCCGGCCTGACACCTGTGGAATGCGAAACCATCCCATGCGCTCGCATCGAAGGCGCCCCCGCCGCGCTGGAATGCAAACTGACCCAGATCGTCACGCTGCCCGGCCAGGCCAACCGGGTGGTTTTCGGAGAAGTCGTCGGCGTGCACCTGCGCGATGACTGCCTGAAGGACGGCAAGTTCGACGTCAACACCTTTCAACCCTTGTCGCGGCTTGGGTATCGCGACTACTCGGTGGTGACGGAGTTGTTTTCCCTCAATCGTCCAGACGATTGAGCCGGGTTTGGGGGCTCAATGGCCGCCCAGAACGCCGGTTCGAACAGAATAGTCGACCGCAAGGCCGTAATCCGGGTCATCGTCGCTGTCGACCATCAGGTGACCTGCTTTCTTGAGCAGCTTGTGGCAATCCCGGCTGAGATGGCGC
This sequence comes from Ruegeria sp. B32, assembly GCF_025141855.1. Lineage (NCBI taxonomy): Bacteria > Pseudomonadati > Pseudomonadota > Alphaproteobacteria > Rhodobacterales > Roseobacteraceae > Ruegeria > Ruegeria sp. B32. The sequence continues at coordinate 2,427,543 of NZ_CP081106.1, forward strand.
AGCATGACGCGCTTTCCTGCCGCCTCGTATTTCGCGGCGATGTTTTCGATGGCCTGCAGGGCCGATTGGTCGACCACACGGCTGTCGGCGAAGTCCACGATCACCGTTTCCGGGTCGTTTTGGACATCGAACAGTTCGACAAACCCCTCAGACGAGCCGAAGAACAGCGGCCCCTTGATCTCGTAGACTTTGGCGCCTTTCTCGGTTTCCGAGTCGCGGGTGACCGCGTGGATGCGCTTGGCGTTGTTCCAGGCATAGGCCAGCGCCGAAACGATCACGCCGACCACGACGGCCACGGCGAGGTCTTCCATCACGGTGACGACGGTTACCAGAACGATGACGAAGGCGTCGGTCAGCGGCACCTTGCGCAGGATGTTGAACGAGTTCCAAGCAAAGGTGCCGATCACCACCATGAACATCACGCCAACCAGCGCGGCCAGCGGGATCTGTTCGATCAGGGGTGAGCCGACAAGGATGAACACCAGCAGGAACAGCGCGGCAGCGATCCCCGCGATGCGCGTGCGGCCGCCGGACTTCACGTTGATCATCGACTGACCGATCATCGCACAGCCGCCCATGCCGCCAAAGAACCCGGTGACGACGTTGGCGGTGCCCTGCGCGATGCATTCCTGCGACGCACCACCGCGCTTGCCGGTGATTTCGCCCACCAGGTTCAGCGTAAGCAGAGATTCGATCAGGCCGATGGCGGCCAGGATGACGGCGTAGGGCAGAATGATCTCAAACGTCTCCCAGGTCAGCGGAACCATGGGGATGTGGAATTTCGGCAGGCCGCCCTCGATCGAGGCCAGGTCTCCGACGCGCGGGACATCCAGCCCCATGCCGATCACCAGCGCAGCCACCACGACGATGCCCGCCAGCGGCGCTGGCACAATGCGCGTGATGCGCGGCATCACCCAGATCACCGCCATGGTCAGCGCGACCAGCCCCAGCATCGTATAGAGTTGCATCCCGGACAGCCATTCACCACCGCTCATGCCGTGGCCGGTGTTTTCCATGGTGCCCGGCACCTTGAACTGGCCCAGTTGCGCCAGAAAGATCACGATCGCCAGGCCGTTGACAAAGCCCAGCATCACCGGATGCGGCACCAGGCGGATGAACCGGCCCCAATGCATGGCCCCCGCGATAATCTGCAGGATGCCCATCAAAACCACTGTGGCGAACAGGTATTCGACCCCGTGCTGCGCCACCAGCGCCACCATGACGACCGCCAGCGCACCGGTTGCGCCCGAGATCATACCCGGACGACCCCCGATCAGCGCGGTGATCAGCCCCACGAGGAACGCCGCATACAGGCCTACCAGCGGGTGAACCCCGGCGACGAAAGCAAAGGCCACCGCTTCGGGCACCAGGGCCAGGGCGACGGTCAGGCCCGACAAAAGCTCGATCCGCAGGCGGGCGGGGGTCAGCTTTTCGTCCGGCATCCAGCTCAGATCGGGAATGGCGAGGCGATTGGCAAAGCTTGCCAGCAAGGCTCGGGGCATGAATTGGTCCTGTGGGTCAGAATGTTCGCGCGAAGGCGGTCGTATACCCGCCTTCGGCGCTGTCTGCTAGCCCATCGATGGCAGGCTGTCATGCAAAAACTGCAAGGCGACGCCCCTTGTGGCGCCTGTGCGGCGCAATAACACCGGCAAGCCTTGCCAAATGCCCGACAAGCCCGCAGAAATTCCCTCAGGCAGGTATCGCAGCGGAGAACAAACGTGGCCCAGACAAAAATTGCCGTCATCGGCGGATCGGGAATTTATGACATCGACGGGCTGGAAACGCCGCAATGGGTCACCGTGGAAACGCCCTGGGGCGCGCCGTCCGACCAGATCCTGACCGGGACACTGGACGGCATCGAGATGGCCTTTCTGCCCCGCCACGGTCGCGGGCATGTGCATTCGCCGACCGAGGTGCCCTATCGCGCCAATATCGACGCGCTGAAGCGGCTGGGGGTGACCGATGTGATCTCGGTTTCGGCCTGCGGCTCCTTCCGCGAGCACATGGCGCCGGGCGATTTCGTGGTCGTCGATCAGTTCATCGACCGCACCTTCGCCCGCGAGAAAAGCTTTTTCGGCACTGGCTGCATCGCCCATGTCAGCGTGGCCCATCCGACCTGCCCGCGCCTGGGCGATGCCTGTGAATTCGCCGCCCGGGCGGCCGGCATCACCGTGCATCGCGGCGGCACCTATCTGGCGATGGAAGGGCCGCAATTCTCGACGCTGGCGGAATCGAAGATGTACCGCGTGCAGTGGGGCTGCGACGTGATCGGCATGACCAACATGCCCGAGGCCAAACTGGCCCGCGAGGCCGAGCTTTGCTATGCCTCGGTCGCGATGGTCACCGACTATGACAGCTGGCACCCCGATCACGGCGAAGTGGACGTGAACGCAATCATCGCGACGCTGACCGGCAACGCCGAGAAGGCGCGCGTCTTGGTCAAAGGCCTGCCCGCCCTGCTGGGAGCGGACCGCGCGCCCTGCCCGCATGGCTGCGACCGGGCGCTGGATCATGCGATTTTGACGGCCCCGGAAAAGCGCGACCCGCAAGTTCTGGCCAAGCTTGATGCGGTGGCGGGCCGGGTATTGTAGGCGGCCTTGACGGCCACGTGCTTTTTTGAGGCTTGCTGCGGCGGATCTGACGGAGGTGTGTAATGGATTTTGAACTTTGGCTGGCCTTTGTCGCAGCCTCGACCGCCCTTTTGCTGATCCCGGGCCCGACGGTTCTGCTGGTGCTCAGCTATGCGCTGTCCAAAGGGCGCAGCGTGGCCGTGGCCTCGGCCACGGGGGTTGCGCTGGGGGACCTGATCGCCATGACCGCCTCGTTGCTGGGGCTTGGGGCGCTGGTGCTGGCGTCGGCCACGTTGTTTTCGGTGCTGAAATGGGTGGGCGCCGCCTATCTGGTCTGGCTGGGCATCAAGCTGCTGCGCAGTGCGCCGTCCGGCGGGATGCAGGCGGTGGCCACCGCGCGCGACGTTACCGCCCGCGGCGTATTCGGCCATGCGGCCGCTGTCACTGCGCTGAACCCGAAATCCATCGCCTTCTTCATCGCCTTCGTGCCGCAATTTCTGCGCCCGGCCGAGCCGCTGGGCCCGCAGTTCGCGATCCTGATTGCGACTTTCGTGGGATTGGCCGGGCTGAACGCGCTGGCCTATGCGCTGCTGGCCGACCGGCTGCGCCGCGTAATCGGCCGCCCCGGCATCATCACCGGCATGACCCGTTTCGGAGGGTTGACCCTGATCGGAATGGGCGTGGCCACGGCGGTACTGCGTCGCCCGGCCTGAAGGCAGTCAGGTCCCGGCGTTCTCAGCCATGAATGCGCGAATGAACTTGCGGATCTCGCGCGCGGCCGAGGTGTCGAGATCGCGGCACAGCGCAACGAACGCGTCGCGTTCGTCCTTGTCCAGGCGCAGAACCAGCTGGCTGTTCTTTTTGGTGGATCCCTTTAGGTCGGCCTTGGCCACGGCTGTCATCCTTATTCTGGGCCTGCATCAGCGCGTGGCACCTTGTATAGACAAAGCGCATCGCTTGTCGATACCCGCAGCCCCCCAAGGGCGGGTTGTCCGGGCGCATCTGTTCCGCAGCAAATACGCGCAGGAAGGCAGCCGTGGCTTGCATGACTGGCCGTGATACGCCAAACACCGCCGTGTTTTGACGCAAGAAGGGTTGCCCCATGTCCAGAAGCAAAACGGTCAAGGATTACATTCGGACCATCGTCGATTTTCCCCACGAAGGGATCATGTTCCGCGACGTGACGACCCTGTTTGCCGATCCCCGCGGGTTTCGCATGGCCATCGACCAGATGCTGCACCCCTATGCCGGCGAGCGCATCGACAAGGTCGTTGGGCTCGAGGCGCGCGGTTTCATTCTGGGCGGCGCAATCGCGCACCAGCTGAGCGTGGGCTTTGTCCCGATCCGCAAGAAGGGCAAGCTGCCGGGCACCACGATCAGCGAGGAATACAAGCTGGAATATGGCGAGGCCATCGTCGAGATCCACGATGACGCGATCCAGCCCGGTGAAAAGGTTCTGGTCGTCGATGACCTGCTGGCCACCGGCGGCACTGCCGCGGCAGGCATCAAGCTGATCGAACGTCTGGGCGGCGAGATCGTCAGCTGCGCCTTCATCATCGACCTGCCCGAGCTGGGTGGCCGGAAGGTGCTGGAGGAGATGGGCATGGACGTCCATGTCTTGTGCGAATTCGAAGGGCTGTGAACAGACAGCGGTCACGATTTCGTGACTTGCCGCTGGAAACGCCGCGCGCTTAGCGCGGCGTCGTTCGTTTTCCAGTCGGTTTTTTGCCCCTGACGCCTGATCTCCTTTCGGCATGTCGCCGTATAGACCGTGATGTCGCCGATGACATCCTCAACAAGGGAAGTAGATCATGTTTCGCAAATTCGCTGTTGCCGGTGTCGCCAGTATCCTGTTTTCAACCGCTGCCATGGCCGACGGCCACGGCAAGGACATAGTGGACACCGCTGTCGGAGCCGGCAGCTTCAACACTCTGGTCGCAGCCGTGCAGGCTGCCGAGTTGGTTGACACGCTGAAGGGCGAAGGCCCATTCACCGTTTTCGCGCCCACGGATGAAGCCTTTGCTGCTCTGCCCGAAGGCACCGTGGAAACGCTGCTGAAGCCCGAGAACAAGGATCAGCTTGTTGCGATCCTCACCTATCACGTGGTTCCGGGCAAAGTGATGTCGGGTGATCTGTCCGACGACATGACCGCCGCCACCGTTCAGGGTGGAGAGATCACGATCGATCTCGACAACGGTGTCATGGTCAATGACGCAAATGTCGTTCAGGCAGATATCGAAACCAGCAATGGCGTGATCCACGTCATCGACAAGGTTATCCTGCCGGCGTCGTAAACGACGCGCAGCTGCGGCCCGGAGCGTTCGGGCCGCACTCACACAGCTGACAGGACGGCGCCGGGGTTCATGATCCCGAGCGGGTCCAAGGCGGCCTTGATGGCGCGCATGGCCGACAGTTTGGCCGGATCACCATAACGTTCCAGATCACCGGTCTTCAGACGGCCCACCCCATGCTCGGCGCTGACCGATCCTTCAAATTCATGCACCAGGTCATGAACCGCGCGCTTGATCGCGGCGCGCCGGTCATTGAACGCGTCCCGGTCGTGGCCTTTGGGCGGGAAGACGTTGTAGTGCAGGTTGCCGTCCCCAAGATGACCAAAGCAGTTCACCCGGAACGGTCCGAGGGCCGCAATCGCCTCGCCGCCTTGCCGGATGAAGTCGGGGATCCGCGAAATCGGAATCGAGATATCGTGGCTGGACACTGAACCGATCAGCCGGTTCGCCTCGGGGATGCGTTCGCGCACCGACCACAGCGCGTCGCGCTGCGCGGCGCTTTGGGCGATGACGCCGTGCGAAACCTGACCACGGGCTTCGGCAGCGACGAACAAGGACTCCAGCGCCGCCTCGGGCTCGTGCCCGGCCGGCAATCCCAGCTCGATCAAGACCGACCATTCCGGCGGTGTGTCAAAGGGTTGCCGCACGTCCGGCAAGACCTCGGCCAAAAAATCCAGCCCCTGCTTGTGGATCAGTTCGAACGCGCTGACGGTTTCGCCCAAATGGTCGCGGGCCAGGGACAGCAGGTCGATCGCCGCCTCGGGGCTGGTCACCTGAAAGATCGCCGTTCCCAGACCGGCAGGGCGCGGGAAAAGTTTGAGCGAGGCGGCGGTGATGACCCCCAGCGTACCCTCGGACCCGATCAGCAGGTTGCGCAGATCATAGCCGGTGTTGTCCTTGCGCAGCCGCCCCAGCCCGTGCCAGATGTCGCCGTTGGGCAGAACCGCCTCAAGCCCCAGGCACAGATCCCGTGCATTGCCATAACGCAGGACGTTGACGCCCCCGGCATTGGTGGCGAGGTTCCCCCCGATCCGGCAAGATCCCTGCGCCGCCAGCGACAGCGGAAACAGCCGGTTGGCCGTCTCGGCCGCGGCCTGAATGTCGGCCAGCACAGCACCGGCCTCGGCGATCAGGATGTTTTCGGTCGGATAGACGGCTCGGATCGCGCGCATCCGCTCGAGCGACAGAATCAGGGGCGCGGGGCCATCCGCCATGATCTGCCCGCCCACAAGACCGGTGCCGCCGCCGTATGGCACCACCGGCACACGGGCCTCGGACGCCAAACGCACCAAGGCTGCGACCTCCTCAACCGTGCGGGGCAAGGCCAGCAGACCCGCCTGCCCGGCGAAGCGGCGGCGCGGCTCTTCCAGATAGCGCGGCTCGACCGGGCGCAGAACATCGTCACCCAGGCGGGCGCGGATGGTTTCGGCAAAGGTTTCATCGGCAGGGTTCAAAGGCATACCCTCTGCATGCCCAAGCCCGAGGCGCACGGCAAGGCTTATTCCAATTCCATAAGGTATCGCGGCTCGAGCACCACCACCGTCGGGCGGTCCGGCAGGGTCCGCAGCGATACTTCAATTTCCGAAACCCCGTCCCGGCGCACCGGGAAATCGGATCGGATATCGGCCAGGAACCGGTCCAGCGAATATCCCGAGAACCAGTGCATCGGAATGATGACCGAGCTTTTCAACCGCTGAAGGACCGAGATCATCTCGGGCAAGGGCATGGTCGTGCCCCCGTCCACCGCCGCCATGACCACGTCCAGCCGCCCGAGGGCCGCGAACTGTTCGTCGGACGGCACATGGTGCAGATGCCCCAGATGGCCGATGCACAGGCCTTCGACCTCGAACACGAAGATCGAGTTTCCGCGCTCTTCCACCCCGCCATAAGCGGACCGGATATCGGTCGATACGTTGCGCACCAGCAATTCGCCTAGATCGAGGTAATGTTCGATGCCCTGCCCGAACTCGCCCCATCCCGGCAGCACATGCGGGATGGCCGGATCGGGATAGGCGGTCCAATGGGTGTCATGGGCGTGGTTCATCGTCACGATGTCGGGGATCAAATCCGCGCCGCCGATGAAGCCGGTGAAATCAGTCACGGCATTCAGCCCGCCGGGTGTCTGGATCAGAAAGGACGCATGCGCGACATAGCTGATCCGGACCGAGAATTCGGGCACCGGATCCTGCCACGCCGCCTTGTGCAGATACTGGATTCCAGGGGTGTTCTGGGCGATGGCGATGCAATGGCTCGGCCGACGCTCCTGCGCCGACGCCGTCCCTGCCAACAAGATCAGACCCGCCAAAATACTCCGCATGTCGAGTAGTCTAGCGCATCCGCGCCTCGAGTCACGTCACGGGGCCCAGATTTCGGAAACGGTTCCGCCCGGATCAGGGCCGAACGGGCCGCCTAGCCCGCGTCCGTCCGCCCGCGCCGGTCCGAGCGCAGCGACGCATAGAGCACATGCGTCCGCCACCGTCCGTTGATCTGCAGATAGGACTGCGCCACGCCCTCGTATTTGAACCCCGAGCTTTCCAATAACCCGCGAGAGGCGGCGTTTTCCGGCAGGCAGGCTGCCTCGATCCGGCTGAGGTCCAGGCGGGTAAAGGCGTAATGCACCACGGCGCCGATGGCCTCGCGCATGTAACCCTGCCGGGCAAAGGCCTGCCCGGTCCAATAGCCCAGCGTTCCGGCCTGCGCCGGCCCCCGGCGAATGTTGTCCAGCGTGATGGCGCCCACCAGCATGTCATCCGTTCTGCGGAAGAGGAACAGCGGAACCGCCGTGCCATTGGCCACCGAGCGTTGCGCCCAGTAGACACGGTTGGTGAACGATTTGCGGGTCAGATGATCCTTGGCCCAGATCGGCTCCCACGGGGTCAGATACTCGCGCGAGGCCAGCCGCAGCGCGGCCCAGTCGTTGAAGTCGGAATGCACGGGCGGGCGCAAGCTCAACCGCTCGGTCTCGAGTTTCAGCCTGCGTCTGCCCAACAGCATCACGCCGCGCGCCTCTCCTGCAGCCTCTCCAGTGTCGGCGCACCACCCACAGGTCCGTAGAGCGCCAGTGCTGCCGGGGCCTGAACCGCCATCTTTTCGGCAAAGGCCCGGACGTCGGCGGTGCTGACCGCGTCGATCTTGGCCACGGTTTCCTCGAGCGGCGGAACACGGCCCCAGATCTGCACCAGCCGGGCCAGACGCTCGGCCCGGTTCGAGGGGCTTTCCAGCCCCATCAGCATCCCTGCCTTCATCTGTGCGCGGGCGCGGGCAACCTCCTCGGGGCTCATGTCCTCGGCGGCGCGCTTCATCTCGTCGATGGTGATGGTGGCCAGCTCGCCCACCTGATCGGCCGAAGTGCCGGCATAGATCGTGGTCGTTCCCGTGTCGGCATAGGCGCCGGTCTGGGCAAAGATCGTATAGCACAGCCCGCGGGTCTCACGCACTTCCTGAAACAGGCGCGAGGACATGCCGCCGCCCAGCGCGGTCGAATAGATCTGCGCGGTATAGATCTCGTCATTACGATAGCCCGGGCTTTCCAGCGCCAGCGCGAAATGCGCTTGTTCCAGCGCCTTGTCCCGCCGCGCCTCACCGCCGGTGAACCGCGCAGGTTCCGGTAGCAGCCCCTTGCGGGGTTGCAGGTGTCCGAACATCTCTTCGGCCAGTTTCATCAACTGGTCATGATCGACGGCGCCTGCCGCCGACAGGATCATCTGGTCGGGCGCATAGTGCTCGGCCACGAAGGCCGACAGGTCGTCGCGCGAAAAGGCGCTGACCCGTTCGGTCGGCCCCAGAATCGTGCGGCCCAGCGGCTGATCGCGATAGCTCTGTTCCTGCAGCCAGTCAAAGATCACATCGTCGGGCGTGTCATGCGCCTGTCCGATTTCCTGCAGGATCACGCCGCGCTCAACCTCGATCTCGCGCGGGTCGAAGACGGGGTTCAGGACGATATCGCCGATCACGTCCATCGCCAGCGCCACGTCATCCTTCAGCACCCGGGCGTAATAGGCCGTCACCTCGCGCGAGGTATAGGCGTTGATATAGCCGCCCACATCCTCGATCGCCTCGGCGATCTGCAAAGCAGAGCGCCGCTCGGTGCCCTTGAAGGCCATATGCTCGAGGAAATGCGCGATGCCGTTCTGTTCGATCCGCTCGTGCCGCCCGCCGGCGGTCACCCAGATGCCGATGGCGGCCGATTGCAGCCCCGGCATCTGTTCGCTGACGATCCGAAAGCCGTTTGTTAGTTGGTCCAGTCTGACAGTCACTCAGCAATATGCCTTTTGATATGATCCTCGATGGCGCCCAGATCGTTGGCGATGCGGGTCACCCGTTCCGGACGTTCATACAGATCGGACATGCGCGAGGGAAGAGGCGGATGCACACCGCTGGCCTGCTCGACCGCGGCGGGGAATTTCGCCGGGTGCGCGGTGGCCAGAGTAACCATGGGCACATCGGCGGCGCGGGTGTCTTCTGCCACCTTGATGCCCACGGCGGTATGCGGGCAGACCAGCTCGGCGCTGTGTTCCAGCGTGGATTTGATCGTGGCCAGCGTTTCCTCTTCGGACACACGGCCCGAGTCGAAGCTTTCGCGCAGGGCCTCCATCGCGCCCTGGCTGACGTGGAAGCCGCCCTGTTTCAGCTCGTCCATCAACTGCGCCACGGCCCGCCCGTCCTCGCCATAGGCATAGTACAGCGCGCGCTCGAAGTTCGAGCTGACCTGAATATCCATCGACGGGCTGATCGAGGGGATGGTGTCGCCCTTGAAATAGCCCTGCCCGGACAGGCAGCGATGCAGGATGTCGTTCTGGTTGGTCGCCACCACCAGACGGTCGATGGGCAGACCCATCCGCTTGGCGATATACCCGGCGAAGATGTCGCCGAAATTGCCGGTGGGCACCGTGAAGCTGACCTTGCGGTGTGGCGCGCCCAGGCTGGTCGCGGCCGAGAAATAATAAACCACCTGCGCCAGCACGCGGGCAAAGTTGATCGAGTTCACCCCCGCCAGCTTGACCCCGTCGCGGAAGTCGAAATCGTTGAACATGTCCTTCACGGCGGCCTGACAGTCGTCGAAATCGCCATCGACGGCCAGCGCGTGCACGTTGCTGTCGGCGGGTGTGGTCATCTGACGGCGCTGCACCTCGGAGACGCGGCCATGCGGGAACAGGATGAACACATCGACCGCGTCCAGCCCCCGGAAAGCCTCGATCGCGGCCGATCCGGTGTCGCCGCTGGTGGCGCCGACGATTGTCACACGCTCGCCCCGCCGCTTCAGCGCCACCTGGAACAGCTGACCGATCAGCTGCATGGCGAAATCCTTGAAGGCCAGCGTGGGCCCGTGGAACAGCTCCAGCAAAAAATGGTTCTCGTTCAGCTGCTTCAACGGCGCGCGGGCATCATGGTCGAACCCGGCATAGGCGCGGGCGATGATCTCTTTGAACTCATCCCCGGCGAACGAGCCGCTGACATAGTGCCACATGACGCGGAACGCGATCTCTTCATAGGGCAGCCCGGCCAACGCGGCGATCTCGTCCTGGCTCAGAACCGGGATTTCGGCAGGCAGGTACAGGCCACCGTCGCGGGCCAGACCGGTCAGCATCGCCTCTTCAAAGCTCAGTTCGGGCGCCTGCCCGCGGGTCGAGATGTATTTCATTGCGCGTCACTTTCTGATGGGGCGCGGCCGCGCCACAGGAAATATCCGGTCATTGCGGCCCAGACCAGCGCCAGGCCGAACCATGTCACCGCGTATTGCAGATGGTCGTTGGGAATACCCGCCGTATCCACCGGCAGCGGCGTGATGGCGGGATCGGTCTGGCTGCGGGCAACCAGAAGGATCGGCTCGGTCCCAAGCGCATCGGCCAGCGCGGGAACGTCGCGGGCAAACCAGATGTTGCCCGCCCGGTCCGGATCGGGGGTATAGCCGTCGATCTCATCCGGCCAATGCAGATTTCCGACAACCTGCATGGGGCCGATCTGGCGTTCGGCCTGCTTGGCCGTTGTGGGCACAAAGCCCCGGTCCACAAGGATCGTGCGATCACCAGTTCGGAAGGGCGCGGTGATCCGATAGCCCGGGCCAACCTGTTTGACCGAAACCAGTACATGGATTTCGCCGGGCAGCATCTCGCCCGATACTTCGACGGGCAGATAACGGTCGGCTTCAGGGTCGACCGCCTCGGGCAGCGGCACTGGATCGGCGGCGATCCGGGCTTCGATGTCGGCCAGAATGCCCTCTTTCCACGCCAGACGCTGAACCTGCCAAGTGCCTAGAGACACAAGAACCGCCAGCCCGGCGAGCCCGAAAATCAGCAGAAACAGGATGCGGCGCATGTATGGCCCTTGTTGCGTGTCATAGCGGCTCGGGGTCAAGCCGGCGTCTTGTTACGGTCTGTGCGCAAGGAAATGCAACCTTGCAATTGTACGGGGCGCAATCCCTTGCGCCCCTGATCGAGAAAAAGCCGCCCCGAGGGGCGGCTTTTGCAATTCGACAGCCTCGCGGGGCGTTACATCAGCGGTGCCTGACCCCAGATGTAGACTGCGAAGAACAGGAACAGCCAGACAACGTCGACAAAGTGCCAGTACCATGCGGCCGCCTCAAACCCGACGTGTTTCTCCGGGGTAAAGTCGCCACGCAGCGCGCGGATCAGACAGACCGTCAGGAAGATGGTGCCGATGATCACATGTGCGCCGTGGAAGCCGGTTGCCATGAAGAAGTTCGAGTAGAACTGATCGCCGCCGAACTCCCACCCTTCGTGGGCCAGCAGCTCGTAGTATTCGAAGGCCTGCAGGAAGGTGAAGGCGATGCCTAGGACGATACCGATCGCGAGACCCTGAATCAGCGCCTTGCGGTCGTTGTCGTGAACCAGCGCGTGGTGCGCCCAAGTGATCGCACAGCCCGACAGCAACAGAACCAGAGTGTTGATCAACGGCAGGTGGAACGGGTCCACCGCGTGGATGTCAGGCTGGATGTATTCGGTGCCGGCATAGTCGTACATCGGATACATGCGATGCTTGAAGAACGACCAGAACCAGGCGAAGAAGAACATCACCTCGGACATGACGAACAGGATGAACCCATAGCGCAGCCCGATCCGGACCACCGGGGTGTGATCACCCGCGCGGCTTTCGGCCACGACCTCGGACCACCAGGCAAACATCGTGTAGAGAACCGCCACAAGACCACCCCAGAACACGAAGGAGGTCATGCCGTGCATCCAGAGGACGGCTCCGAACAGCATGACGAAGCCACCGATCGCGCCGATCAGCGGCCAGATCGAAGGTGCCAGAATGTGGTAATCGTGGTTTTTTGCGTGTGCCATCAGCGTCCCTCACCTACAGGCGTTAGTTCGTGTTTGTTTCTGCCTGCGCATCCAGGGCGGCATAGCCCTCGGGCAGGTCTATTTCATAGAATGTATACGACAGCGTGATCGTATGAACATACTGTGCTTCGGGGTCTTCCACCATTTCGGGGTCGACGAAGAAAGTTACGGGCATCTCGACGCGTTCGCCGGGCTCCAGAACCTGCTCCTCAAAACAGAAACATGCGATCTTCTGGAAGTATCCGCCGGCGGAATAGGGCGTCACGTTGTACGATGCCTGTCCCGCAACCGGCTTGTCGGTCGGATTGTATGCTTCGTAAAAGGCCAGACCGGTCTCACCGATACGCACCTTCATCTCTCGCTCGACGGGTTTGAATTCCCACGGCATGTCCTTGGCCTTGGAGGCGTCGAAGCGAACGGTCACCACCCGGTCGAGGATATCGTCGGGCGTGGCCTCGGCAACGCCGGTGGTGCCCCCGAACCCGGTGACCCGACAGAACCAGTCGTAGAACGGCACGGCCGCCCAGGCCAGGCTGCCCATCAGAACAACCAGACCAACGGTCTGTGCAACGGTCTTCTGCGGTCCGCTCAAAGCCATCAGTTCTGAACCTCCTCGCTGGGCACGCCGAAATCGCTGCCCGAGACCTTGACGATGGTCAGGCCGAAGATGATCACGATGAACGCCGCCAACGTCAGCCCGACACCCAGGTTGCGGCCGAAGCGACGCTGGTGCAGCTCATGGCTTTTGCGCAGGCTCATGACCAGCCTCCCAACCCGTAGGGTTTCAGCAGCGCCTCGGCGAGGATCGCGCCGAAATGCAGGAACAGGTACAGCAGCGACAGCTTGAAAAAGCTGCGCTCGACCTTGAAATTGTCCGCCTCCGCGTCGTCTTCGGTGCGGCGCGAGATGGCCCATGCCCCCCGCAGGAACAGAGCGTTCAACACCACGGCAACAGCGAGGTAAATCGGCCCACCGATGCCCGAGAACGCCGTGCCCACGGCCAGCAGAGCCAGCAATGCGGTATAGACCAGAATATGGGTCCGCGTGGCGCGGCGTCCATGCGTTACGGTCAGCATCGGCACGCCGGCGTCGTCATAATCCGAGCGCATGAACAGCGCCAGCGCCCAGAAATGCGGCGGGGTCCACATGAAGGTCAGGGCAAACATCAGCCACGTCTCGAGCGTCATCGAACCCGTCGCGGCAACCCAGCCGATTACCGGCGGGAAAGCGCCCGCGGCGCCTCCGATCACGATGTTCTGCGGCGTCAGGCGCTTGAGCCACATCGTGTAGATCACGACATAGAAAAAGATGGTAAAGGCCAGAAACGCGCCCGCGAACCAGTTGGTCGCCAAGCCCAGCATGATCACCGACAGACCCGACAGGGCCAGGCCCAGCGCCATCGCCTCGCCGGGCTCAACCTTGCCCGACGGGATCGGACGGCCCTTGGTGCGCTTCATAACCTTGTCGATATCCGCGTCCCACCACATGTTCAGCGCGCCCGAGGCGCCGCCACCGATGGCAATGAACAGGATGGCGCAAAAGCCGACGAACGGATGTACCGGCACAGGGGCGGCCAGCAGACCCACCAACGCGGTGAATACGACAAGCGACATCACCCGCGGCTTGAGCAGGGCGAAATAGTCGCCAAAGCCGGCCTCGTCCGCACGGGATTGTGCGGCAAGTGTGCTGGCATTGATGCTCGCGTCGGTCATGTCAGGTCCTTGTGGTGCGAAAGCTGCGCGAAACCCGCGCAGCCTGTCCTTGGTTTCGAACGGGCCTCAGGCCCCGGGATCGTCAGTTCGAGGCGATCTGGAACGATGCCGGCTGGCCGGCGTATTCGTCCAACGCGCCCTGCAGCCATTCCTGATAGGCTTCTTCGCTGACGACTTTGACGGTGATTGGCATGTAGGCGTGGTCCTTGCCGCACAGCTCGGAGCACTGGCCGAAGTAGATGCCTTCCTTGTCGGCCTGGAACCACAGCTCGGCCAGGCGGCCCGGAACGCCGTCCTGTTTGACGCCAAACGCCGGGATCGTCCATGAGTGGATCACGTCGGCCGCCGTGACCTGCATCACAACCACCTTGTTGACGGGAACCACGACTGCGGTGTCGGTGGCCAGCAGCCACTCATCCTCGCTGTAGCCGGCATCGGCCAGCTTGGCACGCATCGCATCGTCCAGAACGAACGGGGTTACATCCGCATCGGCGGGGCGTGCACCTTCGTCCAGGGTGGCCGGGTGACCCAGCAGGTAGCTGTCGAACGCAAAGTCGTGATCGACATATTCATAGGTCCAGTACCACTGGTTGCCGGTCACCTTGATGACGACATCACCCTCGGGGATTTCCTGCTGCTTGAACAGCACCGGCAACGAGAACGCACCGATGAAGACCAGGATCAGGATCGGGCCGATGGTCCAGGCGATCTCGACCGGAGTGTAGTGCGAGAACCGCGCCGGGGTCGGGTTTACACGCTGGTTGTAGCGCACGATGCAGTATACCAGCAGGCCTGCGACCAGCAGACAGATCGCGGTGATGATAACCAGAATCATACCGTCAAGGCGGTGGATCCCTTCGGCCAGGCTGGTGGCCGCCGGCTGGAAGCCCATGCCGCCGTCGACCGGCTTGCCGATGATCTCAAGATCCTGAGCCATGGCGGGAAGGCTGGAGAGGGCTGCGAACACCCCCGAAAGCATCAAAGCATTCTTCATTTTCTGTCCTGATCGTTTGATCTTTGCGTCTCTGGCGAACAGGTGTGAATCGGTCACACCTCTCCCGTTGTCTTTGGCCGCGTTAAAAACCATATTCCGGGAGGTAGATAAAGCAAAATGCTTGCGTCAAACAGACGCTATTTTTGATCTGGATCAAACGCGAAAGGCCGCAACCCATGACTCAAGCCCCGTTTCGCCCGTTCGAGACCGCATTGCCGCATGACGAGGCACTGGCCGTACTGCGCTCGGCCACCGCCGGGGCCGAAGACGGCGAGCTGTTTGTAGAGCGTCGGAAATCCGAAACACTTGCCTTTGACGATGGGCGCCTGCGCACCGCATCCTACGATGCATCCGAGGGATTCGGGCTGCGTGCCGTGCAGGGTGATGTGGCCGGTTATGCCCACTCGACCGATGTATCAATGCCCTCGCTGAAACGTGCTGCGGAAACCGCCCGGCTGGCGGTTGGTGACGGTGGAGGCACTTTGGCCGACGCGCCAAGGCGCACAAACAAGCAGCTTTATACGGATGCGGACCCGATCGAATCCGCCAGCTTCCCGGTCAAGGTCGAGACTCTGCGCGAAATCGACGGATTTGCGCGCGATCTGGACCCCAGGGTGGTTCAAGTCAGCGCCGTGATCGCCGCGTCCGTGCAAGAGGTCGAGATCCTCCGCCCCGATGGCACCATGGTACGCGACGTTCGTCCGATGACCCGCCTGAACGTGTCGGTCATCGTCGAACAGAACGGCCGGCGCGAAAGCGGATCGGCCGGAGGTGGTGGCCGCGTTGGTCTGGACGGCCTGATTGACCCGTCCGATTGGCAGGACAAGGTCCGAGAGGCGCTGCGCATTGCTTTGGTCAACCTTGACGCCGTTGCCGCTCCGGCCGGCGTGATGGAAGTCGCATTGGGCCCCGGCTGGCCCGGCATCCTGCTGCACGAGGCCATCGGGCATGGGTTGGAAGGAGACTTTAACCGCAAGGGGAGTTCGGCCTTTGCCGGGCTGATGGGGCAGCGGATCGCCTCCAAGGGCGTGACCGTGGTGGATGACGGGACGATCCCGGATCGTCGCGGTTCGATCACCGTGGATGACGAGGGGACACCGAGCTCGCGCACCGTGCTGATCGAAGACGGCATCCTGACTGGCTACATGCAGGACCGGCAGAATGCGCGCCTGATGGGCGTGTCCCCCACCGGCAACGGGCGCCGGCAAAGCTATGCGCACAAACCGATGCCACGCATGACCAACACGATCATGCTGGGCGGCGATGCCAACCCGGCGGATCTGGTGGCCGAGATCAAGGACGGCATCTGGGCCGTGGGTTTCGGCGGCGGCCAGGTCGACATCACCAACGGCAAATTCGTGTTCAGCTGCACCGAGGCCTACCGGGTCGTGAACGGCAAGATCGGCGCGCCGGTCAAGGGCGCAACGCTGATCGGCGACGGTCCTTCAGCGCTGAAACGTATCCGGGGCCTAGGAAACGACATGGCCCTGGATCCCGGCATGGGAACCTGCGGCAAGGACGGTCAGTGGGTGCCCGTGGGTGTGGGTCAGCCTACGGTGCTGATGGAGGGGCTGACGGTCGGAGGATCGGCCGCCTGATGCGAATCGTGTGCTTGCGGCCGGCACCATGGTTAATCCGTGCTGCCGGCCCAAAAGGAATGAACCGTAGCGCACCGAAAACGACAACCTGAGAAAAGTTATTACTTTCAAATATTTGCGCTCCTATTCCGCGAAACCCACACTGGAACACGCTAAAATTTTCTGCGATTCACAAGCTGTTAACCCGTCACGCCGTAAACCAGTTCTGCAATCAGGCGGAGCGACGGATGACCGAAGAGCAGCTTTCTTCCAATCACCCCCCACTCCCACCCACCACGGAAGAGGACCGGTTTTCCTGGCTTCGCCTGTTGCGCTCGCGCAAGGTTGGCCCGGCAACGTTCCGGCGCCTGATGCACGAACATGGCTCGGCGCAGAATGCGCTGGCCGCGTTGCCGGAATTAGCACGCGCTGCCGGAATTGAAGGGTATGAAATATGCCCGCCCGGCGTCATCGAGGCGGAACTCAAGGCCGCAAAAGCCGCCAAAGCGCGGCTTTTGTGCCTTGGGGCCGCCGACTATCCTATGGCACTGACCGATCTGAACGATGCCCCTCCTCTGCTTTGGGCAATAGGCGACGTTTCGGTGCTTCAGCGCCCGATGATCTCGCTTGTTGGTGCCCGCAACTGTTCGTCCTTGGGAACCAGGATGGCGCGGGCTCTGGCAGGGGGTCTGGGTGAGAGTGGCTGTGTAGTCGTCTCCGGCCTGGCCCGCGGTGTCGACACCGCCGCGCATCTGGCCACGCTGCAAACGGGAACCGTTGCAGTCATGGCCGGTGGCGTCGACATCATCTATCCGGCGGAAAACAAGGAACTGGCGCGCGACATCGCGACCAGAGGGCTGCGCATCTCCGAACAACCAATGGGCGTGACCCCGCAGGCCCGCCACTTTCCTCGCCGCAACCGGATCATATCGGGTCTGTCTCAGGCCGTCGTCGTCGTCGAGGCTGCCGCCAAGTCCGGCAGCCTCATAACGGCGCGCGACGCACTGGACCAGGGACGCGAGGTTCTTGCCGTGCCCGGCCATCCGTTCGACGCCCGCGCCGCCGGATGCAATCTTCTGATCCGCGAAGGCGCCACACTTGTGCGCTGCGTGCAGGATGTGATCGACGCCATGCCCCCGCAGCTGCGCAGCGCGTCCGAACCTGCCCCCGACACGGCGCCCGCCGCGCAGGCAATCACTCATCCCGAGACGCTCCACGCCCGAATCCTGGAACGGTTGGGGCCTTCGCCTTTGGCCGAGGACCAGTTGATCCGGGATGTCGATGCGCCCGCCAGCGTGATCGGCCCCGCTTTGATCGATCTGGAGCTGGATGGATTGATCCGTCGCCAGCCGGGCGGGTTGCTGAGCCTCGCCGTCTGATCTGCCGAGGTGGTTCCAACCCGGGCAAACGGTCTCAATTAGGCCGGATTTCAGGCCTTTCAGACTGTGCATTGACAAATCCATCTTGCCCTACACATTTTGCACGGCCATAGAAGGCGCCCAATCCGTCGAGCGAGGTTTTTAACTAAATGCCTGTAGTTGTTGTAGAATCCCCGGCCAAAGCAAAAACAATCAACAAATACCTTGGCCCCGACTACACGGTCTTGGCCTCTTACGGACATGTTCGCGACCTTCCTCCGAAGGATGGATCGGTGGATCCCGACCACGAGTTTTCGATGACTTGGGAGGTCGGCACGGACAGCCGCAAACACGTCAAGGCCATCGCCGACGCGCTCAAGGACGACAACGCGCTGATCCTGGCAACCGACCCCGACCGCGAGGGCGAGGCAATCAGTTGGCACCTGCAGGAGGCGCTGACCAAACGCCGCTCGATCAAGAAGGACACGGCCGTCAGCCGCGTGACGTTCAACGCCATCACCAAGGATGCGGTGACCAAGGCTATGCAGAACCCGCGCGAGGTGGACATGCCGCTGGTCGAGGCGTATCTGGCCCGGCGCGCATTGGATTATCTGGTCGGCTTCAACCTGTCGCCGGTTCTGTGGCGCAAGCTGCCCGGCGCGAAATCGGCCGGACGCGTGCAATCGGTCTGCCTGCGCCTGATCGTCGAGCGCGAGATGGAGATCGAGGCGTTCAAGCCCGTAGAATACTGGTCGGTCAAGGCGCTGTTCGAAACGCCGCGCGGCCAGACCTATGAGGCGCGGCTGGTCACCTTGGCCGGCAAGAAGCTGGACAAGCATGACATCGCCAACGCCACCCAGGCCGAACTGGCGGTGCAGGCCATCACCAGCCGCGCGCTGAGCGTGACCTCGGTCGAAGCGAAGCCAGCCGCGCGCAACCCCAGCGCGCCGTTCATGACTTCGACCCTGCAGCAGGAAGCCAGCCGCAAATTCGGAATGGGCGCCCGCCACGCGATGCAGGTGGCCCAGCGCTTGTACGAGGCCGGACACATTACCTATATGCGAACTGACGGCATCGACATGGCACCCGAGGCGGTCGCCGCCACGCGGGACGCGATCAAGGACCGGTTCGGTGCCGAATACGTGCCGGACAGCCCACGCATGTACAAGAACAAGGCCAAGAACGCGCAGGAAGCGCACGAATGCATCCGGCCCACGGACATGACCAAGGATGCGGCCGCCCTGAAACTGTCGGATGACGATCAGCGCAAGCTGTACGATCTGATCTGGAAACGTACGATCGCCTGCCAGATGGCTGCCGCGCGGCTGGAACGCACCACCGTCGAAATCGGCAGCGATGACGGTCAGGTGGGCCTGCGCGCCACCGGTCAGGTCGTGCTGTTCGACGGCTTCATGCGCGTCTACGAGGAAGGCCGCGACGATGTCGAGGACGAGGATGACAAGCGCCTGCCCCAGATCATGCAGGGTGATCCGGCGCGCTTTGCCAAGACCACGCTGAAGGATCAGTTTGACAAGGCCACCGCCGACGGCGCGGACAAGAAGGCCATCCTGTCGGACAACCAGGCGGTTCTGGCGCTGCAACACCACACCCAGCCGCCGCCGCGCTATACCGAGGCGACCCTGGTCAAACGGATGGAGGAGCTGGGCATCGGGCGACCCTCGACCTATGCCTCGATCGTCACCACGATTCAGGACCGCGGTTACGTCCGCAAGGACAAGAACCGCCTGATCCCCGAGGAAAAGGGCCGGATCGTCACGATCTTCCTGCTGAATTTCTTCCGCCAGTATGTGGGATACGAATTCACTGCCAACCTCGAAGAGCAGCTGGACGAGGTGAGCGCCGGCGCCCGCGACTACAAGGACCTGCTTTCCAAGTTCTGGCGCGATTTCTCGGCCGCGATCGCCGAGACGTCAGAGCTGCGGATTTCGGAAGTGCTCGACAAACTGGACGAGGCACTGGCCCCGCAGTTGTACCCCCCGCGCGAGGATGGCTCGGATCCGCGCATCTGCCCCAAATGCGGGGTCGGACGGCTGCACCTGAAAACCTCGCGGACCGGCGGATTCGTGGGCTGCGGGAACTATCCCGAATGCACCTATACCCGCCCCATCGCCGGTGAAGGCGCCGAGGGCGAGGAACGCATGCTGGGCATGGATGGCGAGGATGAGATCTGGCTGAAATCCGGACGCTTCGGCCCCTATGTCCAGCGCGGCGAAGCCACGCCCGAGAACAAGAAACCGCCGCGCGCCTCTTTGCCCAAGGGTTGGAGCAAGGATGACATGGACCTTGAGAAGGCGCTGACCCTTCTGAGTCTGCCGCGCGAGATTGGCGAACACCCCGAGGGCGGTATGATCAGCGCCAATTTCGGGCGCTTCGGTCCCTATATCATGCATCAGCTGCCGGATGAGGCAAAGCCGGTCTATGCCAACCTCAAGGATCCCAACGACGTGTTCGAGATCGGCATGAACCGCGCCGTCGAACTGTTGGCGGAAAAACGCGCCAATCCCGGGCGGCGCGGACGGGATGCGGCCAAACCGCTGAAGGAACTGGGCGAGCATCCCGACGGCGGCGCGATCCAGGTTCTGGACGGGCGCTATGGGCCTTATGTGAAGTGGGAAAAGATCAACGCGACCCTGCCAAAGGACATCAAGCCCGAGGACGTGACGCCCGAAATGGCGGTGGAACTTGTCAATGAGAAGGCGGCCAAGAAAGGCACCCGCAAAAAGGCCGCGCCCAAGAAGAAAGCCACCAAGAAGAAAGCCGGCTGATCCCGGCCCCCGCGGGCGGTTAGGTAGAAATACCACCTGCCCGCAGGTTTCATTGACTTCCCAATGACGTGGCGGCACAACCTGCCCATCACCATGTCATTGGGGGAGTTTTCCATGAAGAAAGTCTATGCCAATGCCACCGAGGCCCTCGATGGGATACTTCGGGATGGCATGCTGATCGCGGCCGGCGGGTTCGGCCTGTGCGGCATTCCCGAATTGCTGCTGCAGGCGATCAAGGAATCTGGCGTGAAGGATCTGACCTTTGCCTCGAACAACGCAGGCGTCGACGATTTCGGCATCGGCATCCTGCTGCAGACGCGGCAGGTCAAGAAGATGATCAGCTCGTATGTCGGCGAGAACGCCGAGTTCATGCGCCAGTACCTGTCGGGCGAGCTTGATCTGGAATTCACCCCGCAAGGCACCCTGGCCGAGCGCATGCGCGCCGGCGGCGCGGGCATCCCGGGCTTCTACACCAAGACCGGCGTCGGCACCGTGATCGCCGAGGGCAAAGAGCACAAGGAGTTCAACGGCGAGACCTACATCCTCGAGGAAGGGATCTTTGCCGATCTGGCCATCGTCAAGGCATGGAAGGCCGACGACACCGGCAACCTGGTGTTCCGCAAGACCGCCCGCAACTTCAACGTGCCGGCGGCGACCTGCGGCAAGATCTGCGTGGCCGAGGTGGAAGAGATCGTGCCGCGCGGTTCGCTGGATCCCGACTGCATCCACCTGCCCGGCATCTATGTGCACCGGGTCATTCAAGGTCAGCACGAGAAGCGCATCGAACAGCGCACCACCCGCAAGAAGGAGGAAGCGTAATGCCCTGGGACCGCAATCAGATGGCCGCGCGTGCGGCCGAGGAACTGGAAGACGGCATGTATGTGAACCTCGGCATCGGGATTCCGACGCTGGTGGCGAACTATGTGGGCGACAAGGATATCACCCTGCAGTCGGAAAATGGCATGCTGGGCATGGGCCCCTTCCCCTATGATGGCGAAGAGGACCCCGACCTGATCAACGCCGGCAAGCAGACCATCACCGAACTGCCCCGCACCGCCTATTTCGACAGCGCCACGTCCTTTGCCATGATCCGCGGCGGCAAGATCGCGGCGGCGATTTTGGGCGCGATGGAGGTCGACGAGAAAGGCGATCTGGCCAACTGGATGATCCCGGGCAAGCTGGTCAAGGGCATGGGCGGCGCGATGGACCTGGTGGCCGGCGTCGGAAGGGTCATCGTGGTGATGGACCACACCAACAAGCACGGCGACAGCAAGGTGCTGAAGGAATGCACCCTGCCGCTGACCGGCAAGGGCGTGGTTGACCGCATCATCACGAACCTTGGCGTGCTGGACGTGGTCGAAGGCGGGTTGAAGATCGTCGAACTGGCGGATGGCGTCACCGAAGAAGACATGCGCGCGGCGACCGAGGCGACCATCGTCGGCTGACTTCTGAGCAAACAGAGAAACCGAAAGGCCCGCCAATCGGCGGGCCTTTTTTAATTCATGGACTGAAAGACGCACCCGTCGGAAATCAGCATCGGCGGAGTGGCACACAACGCTCGGGCCACCTGGAAGGCAGCGAGAACCTTGGGGACATAGTCGCGCGTTTCAGCATAAGGCGGAACGCCATTGTGCTTTCGCACCGCGCCTTCACCGGCGTTGTATCCCGCCAGCACGAGAATCGGGTCGTCGTTGAACTCTCCCATCAGCCAATCCAGGTATTTCACGCCGCCGGCGATATTCTGTTCCGGCAACATGCTGTCGGTCACGCCGAACCGCTTGGCCGTGGCAGGCATCAGTTGCATCAAACCCTGTGCTCCGGCCGAGCTGACGGCAGTGGGGCGACCGCCTGATTCAACGGACATGACCGCAAGGACCAGCGCTGGCGACACTTTTGTTCCTACAGTCGTACGGAGAATATCGACCCCGCGCTGCTCGACGATCTTCTGAAGGTTCTGCAGCCGCGGAGATGAAATCTGGGTCGCCGCCAAAGCCTGCAGGGCTTCGTCAAGGCGGCCGGGGCCGGCTCGGGTCATATCCGGCGATACCTTTTCCCAGAACGCCTTGTACGCGCCCTCGGGGGTCTTCTTCTTCATTATGTCCGGAAAGGCCGCCGGAGGGACTTTGGTCCGGGCTATGATATCGGGCACGACCAAATCGGGGCCCGTGCTGGGCGCTGAAGGTGCTGATGCGTGTTCTTGCGGACTGATCTGTACCGTCACTCGCGGGCGTTCCCCCGCTTTGGGAGCCTTGATCCGTTTGTAAACGCCGCGTGGCTCGATATCCGCAGCAGGTGCCGGAGCCGCCACGGCAACCAGCAACGCCAAAACGCCGGCGCATGTCAGTGCGTCCCGGAAAATCATTTCTGCCTGCCTCATCTGTTCTTTTGAGTTGATTTGATACGCGAATCTTCCCGCAAGGCCAGAAAAACAAAGCGAATTGGGGCGGTTTTGCCTCATTTGGCGCAATTTTGCACCGCCGAAACCGCGTGGCAGGTTGGCGTGGAGAATTTTTTATTTTTTATTTCAATGTGTTACCAGATTAATGACCAAAAAGTTAAGCCTGAGGCAAAAAATTCGTTGTTTGGCCCAATTCCTGCCACGCACGAGAGGCAAACATAGTGCCATACCGAGACGGTCATGAGCCGACTGAGAGATGAAGCTCTGAAAGACCCCGAGGTTTTATTGACTTTTTGATCCTTTAGGAGGGACGTAACATGATCAAGTTCATCAAGAACTTCCGCAAAGATGAAGACGGCGCCGTAACTGTTGACTGGGTCGTTCTGACCGCAGCCGTTGTTGGCCTGGCAGCCGTTGCTTACAATGGTATCTCGGGCGGTGCTCAAGGCTTGGCAGACAACGTGAACACCTCGCTGTCGTCCGCAACCGTGACCCATGGTGACGCAGGCGGTTTGGGCACGGGCACGGCCGCGCCCAGCGAATAAGTCGCCGTCGAATATGATGGTACCAGCCGCGCCAAATTTGGCGCGGCTTTCTTTATTCCGGAGCAAGCTTGGTGACAAGCAACCACGCTGATCCAAGATGGGGTCGATGATTTGGCCGGAAATGTGGACGACACAATGACCGGTGTGGCCGTTAGCATAGTGTCAGCCGGCGGAAACTAAGCCCCGCTTTTTTTGCCTATCAATCTGCGCAAGCAAGCAACTCAGCCTCGAACTTGCATCGAGGTTGAGCTTTCGGGCACGCAATGGGTGCGATAGTTTACGTTACTGGTGTAAGTTAGTCTCGAGTATTCACATCTTCGAGCAAATCACCCACTCTAAACATCACGAGGCGCCTAAAGACAAATATGGCGAGCAAAAAACATATTTGTCCCACATTTCGACACAATTCTCAATTAGCACATATGCTGTTTCAATGTCCGGCATAGGCCAGTATTGGTCGAAGCAGAGCAATAATGAGGTATGTGCATGCGAGCTGTATTTGGTCTTGTCCTGATCGTCGGGGTCGCCCTGGCCGGCGGCGCGGTGTATATGGCCCGCAACTATATTGCCGAGTATCAGAGCGCCTTGGCGCGTGAACGGCAGCTGGCCGAAGAGGCCCTTGCCAACGCCAAGGTCGATGTCGTTCCGACCGTCGGCGTTATCGTCTCTGAACGTCCGCTGAAATACGGTGAGCGGCTTACTCCGCAAGATGTTCGTGTTGTCGAGTGGCCGGAGAATGCCATTCCGGCAGGCACCTTTACTGACATGACGGCACTTTTTCCGGAGAACGGAAACAACGAACGTTTTGTTTTGCGCACCATGGAAAAAGACGAGGCCATCATGGAGGCCAAAATCACCCAACCGGGCGAAGTCGCCGGGCTGACTTCGCGGCTTGAGAAGGGCATGCGAGCATTCGCCATTAGCGTCGACGTGGCCTCGGGCGTTTCGGGGTTTCTCCGCCCTGGCGATGTTGTTGATGTATACTGGACGGGATCTTTACGTGGCGCGGTCGAAGGGGCCAATGGGGAAATCACCCGCTTGATCCAGACCAATATCGAGTTGATCGCCGTCGATCAGACGGCAGGATCGGATGTCACCGGCACGACCATTGCCCGGACCGTCACCGTTGCCGCCACGCCGGAACAGATCGCGGCCTTGGCGCAGGCGCAAAACACCGGGCGCCTGTCTCTGGCCTTGGTCGGGGTTCAGGATGAAACCATCGCAAGTGCGATCGAGGTTGACCAGCGCAAACTGTTGGGAATCGAAGAAGCGGCCCCCGCGCCGAAGAAAGAGGTCGAGAAGGTCTGCACCATCCGGACACGCCGCGGCGACCAGATCGTCGAGACCCCGATCCCCTGCACAAACTGACGCCCATTCAGAGCGTTACCATGCCCGAGCCGCGCATAATGCGCGGCTCGTTTCGTTTGGGTTGTTGCGCATTGTCCACATAAGGAAAATTCCAGAAACCCTTGATTATTGCAATAAATCCGGAATTCGCGCAGAGTTCGTCACCATAGGGCATAAGACCCAAAAAAATAGAGTGGTGATCGGAGAGGCAGGTCACATGACAATACGTTCCTTGATTGGTTCGACCCTTTTGGGGTTGGCCCTAGTTCTGAGCCCGGTCGGCGATTCCGCCTGGGCCCAAAATCTTCGCGTGGTCAAAAAGGGCACGGCGGAAACGCTGGATGTGCCCATGAACCGCGCCATCGTGGTTGAAAGCGAACAGCCGTTTGCAGAGCTCAGCATCGCGAATGCAGGCATTGCGGACATCTCATCGCTTTCGGACCGCACAATCTACGTCTTGGGCAAGGCACCAGGCATGACGACGCTGAC
Source organism: Ruegeria sp. B32 (assembly GCF_025141855.1). Taxonomy (NCBI): domain Bacteria; kingdom Pseudomonadati; phylum Pseudomonadota; class Alphaproteobacteria; order Rhodobacterales; family Roseobacteraceae; genus Ruegeria; species Ruegeria sp. B32. The sequence continues at coordinate 2,452,914 of NZ_CP081106.1, forward strand.
ACTGTTTGACGGCGCCGGCAACCTGATCACGAACGTCCGCGTTCGCGTTGCGCCCGATGTGACCGAATTCAAAGAGCGCCTGCGCCAGATTCTGCCGAATGAGCGAATCGAAGTGCGGACCGCCAATGACGGCATCGTTCTCTCGGGCACGGTCTCCAGCGCAGCCAAGCTGGCACGTGCTCTGGAACTGGCCGAGCGCTATGCGCCCGAGCGTGTGTCGAACCTGATGAATGTCGGCGGCGTACAGCAGGTCATGCTGAAGGTCCGTTTTGCCGAGATGAACCGGTCGGTCGCCAAGAACCTGTCCGCCTCGCTTGGTTTTGCCGGCGGTGACGCGACCGGTGGTATCAACACGCTAAACAACCAGTTCTCCCTAAGCAACGCGTTGGCCAACAACATCCCGGCTGTTCAGTCGAATACTGGCGCGATCCTGTTTGGCTTCGGAGCTGGTTCCACCCAGGTCCGGCTGCTGCTGGAAGCGCTGGAAGCGAAAGGTCTGGCCCGCAGCCTGGCCGAGCCCAACCTGTCGGCGCTGTCCGGGCAGGAGGCAACCTTCCTCGCCGGGGGTGAAGTGCCGATTCCCGTTCCTCAGGATGACGGTGTGGTTGCCATTGAATACAAGGCCTTCGGGGTCGAAATCGACTTCATTCCGCGCGTCGTCGACGGTGATCTGATCAACCTTGAGATGGCCGCGTCGGTATCGAGTATTGATCCAGGGTCGAATTTCACCATCAACGGTGACACAGTGCCCAGCTTCATCACGCGCCAGACCAGCACAACGGTCGAACTGAGGGATGGTGAGAGCTTTGCAATCGCCGGCCTGATTCAGGATGACTTTACCGACCTGAGCAACCAAATCCCGTGGTTGGGTGACGTACCTGTTCTGGGTGCATTGTTCCGCAGCGCGGAGTACCAACGCGAACAGAGCGAACTGGTGATCATCATCACCGCGCATCTGGTTTCCCCGACCCGTGGCGAAGCCCTGGCGCTGCCGACCGACCGGGTGAAGCCGCCGAGTGAATTCGACCTTTTCGTGAATGGCAGAACGGCTCGAACCGAACGGGCTGGAAATGGAGCCGCATCGGAAGTCGCCAAGCAAGACTTTGGCAATTCCTACGGCTACGTCCTGGATTGATAGGGAGGACAGACCAATGCAGAAGTGGATCATCACACTGGGTCTTACAGTCGCTGTCGCCAGCTGTACCCGTGAGGCCGGCTATGAAGTGGACCAGGGCGCATTCGGCAACGCAACGCTGAACAACATCCAGGTCATGAATGGCGAGTTGACCTATGGCCAGATCCTGGCGCAGCGATTCGCTGCCGAGGTTCCGACTCAGATCAACTTTGCTTTCGACAGTGCGCAGCTTGATGCCGCAGCACGCCAGATTCTGTTGTATCAGGCGAACTGGATCAAACAGTTCCCCGAAGCACGTTTCCGCGTGTACGGCCACACCGACGCCGTCGGATCCCAGTCCTACAACAACAGTCTGGGTCTGCGCCGCGCGCAAGCGGTCGTCAACTTCTTCGCGCAACAGGGTATTTCTCGCTCGCGCCTGGAAGCCGTTGTTTCGTATGGAAAAACGCAGCCACTGGTGGCCACGCCCAATCGGGATCGCCGCAACCGCCGCACCGTTACCGAGGTGTCGGGTCTGGTCGATCGCCATCCCAACATCCTGGACGGCAAGTATGCTGAAGTCGTGTATCGCGAGTACATCCAAAGCGCGACATTCAAGAGCCAGCTGCTTCGCCAAACGGCCATCGGCGACACCAGCGAACAATAATCAGAAATTGGGCGGCATCGTCGCCCAATTCCCTACAATTGGTTTTTTTGCGCCCAATTCTTGCCCCACTTCCACGCAACATTGTGAACAATTGGGTGACATGCGGCCAGAATTGACCGCTTAGGGCGACAGCAAGCTGAAACACGGACTGGTATTGTATCGACGTTTGCTGCGCTCTCACGACGAGGATTGTGTTAATGACGAGCGCAACGCCGCAAAACGACGACACCGGCATTCTGGCCTGTACCATCAGCCGAGATGTCCAGAACTTCGACCTGCTGATCGAGGACATGGAAGCCGCTTTGGGCGAGCGCTGGGGTGACCTTGGCTTTGCCGAGGCTCTGGCCTTTTTCAGCCAGCCCGAAGCTGAGTCGCTTCAATTCGTGGCCCTGGCGATCGACGGTGAGGACGAGGATAATCTGACCTTGATGGGTGAGATCATCACCCAGGCCAAGGAAAAGAAGATCAAAGTTGTCCTGATTGCCGAGGACGTGACCCCCGCCGCTCTTCATCAGTTGCTGCGCAAGGGTGCCGATGAATTCGTCCCCTACCCTCTTCCCGAGAACGAACTGCAGGAAGCGATCGACCGCATGAATGCGCCCGAACCTGTCGTGACTCCGCAACAGGTTTCCGTCCCGCTGGCCTCAGGAGCTTCGAAAGAAGGCGCTTTGTTTGTTGTTCAGGGCTTGGCCGGTGGTGTCGGTGCAACGACTCTGGCCGTGAACTTGGCCTGGGAATTGGCAACCGTATCGCAAAAGGATGCACCAAAGGTCTGCCTGATCGATCTGGACCTGCAGTACGGCACCATCTCGACCTATCTGGACCTGCCCCGCCGTGAAACCGTGTTCGAAATGCTGTCGGACACCGTGGCCATGGACGACGAAGTGTTTGGGCAGGCTCTGCAGACATTCGACGAGAAGCTGGATGTTCTGACGGCCCCTACCGACATGGTGCCTCTGGATATTCTCACGCACGAAGACATCCAGCGGGTGATCGACATGGCCCGCAAACACTACGACTATGTCGTGGTCGACATGCCGAAAACGCTGGTGCACTGGTCCGAGACCGTTTTGCAGGCTGCGCATGTCTATTTTGCTCTGATCGAACTGGATATGCGGTCCGCTCAGAACGCGTTGCGTCTGAAACGTGCCCTTCAAGCCGAGGAATTGCCGTTCAACAAACTTCGCTTTGCTTTGAACCGCGCACCCAAGTTCACGGATCTGAGCGGTAAAAGCCGCGTCAAGCGCATGGGTGAAAGCCTGGGAATCTCGATCGACCTGCAACTGCCGGACGGCGGCAAGCCGGTCATGCAAAGCGGCGACCATGGTCTGCCTTTGGCCAGCTCGGCCGGCAAAAACCCTCTTCGCCGCGAAATCGCAAAGCTGGCTCAATCCTTGCACAGCCTCGGCAGCAACAGCGCCGAAGCGGCATAACAAAGGCTATTAGGGGGAGAAACCGCCGTGTTCTCACGTTACAAAAAACCATCAGGTGCGCAGCCGGTTGCGACCCCTGCGCAAGCCCCCAAGGCCGCCGAAGCCCCAGCTGCTCCGGCAGCGGCACCGTCGCCGTCCACCGCGATTGCCCGCAAACCGGTGGCCAAAACCGCCGCGGAAGCCAAGGGCAACGACCGCGAACGCAAGCGCAAGGAACGGCTGAGCGAAATCAAGATCGAGCTGCATCGGGAACTTCTGGAAAACCTGAACCTTGCGGCTCTGGAAAACGCGGCCGAAGCCGAACTGCGCGCCGAAATCAGCGCGATTGCGGGCGAGGTTCTGGAAGCCAAGAACATCGTTCTCAATCGCGAAGACCGGACCCAGTTGAACAAGGAATTGTACGACGAAGTCACCGGTCTGGGTCCACTGGAAACACTGCTTCAAGACGACTCGGTCAGCGATATTCTGGTCAACGGCCCGCATCAGATCTTTGTTGAACGCTTCGGCAAGCTCGAATTGAGCGACGTATCGTTCAAAGACGAAAAGCACCTGATGCGGATCATCGACAAGATCGTGTCCGCCGTTGGTCGACGGGTCGATGAATCCAACCCCTATGTTGACGCTCGTCTGCGCGACGGGTCTCGTTTCAACGCCATGGTTCCGCCGATCGCGGTGGACGGGTCCCTGGTTTCCATCCGGAAATTCAAGAAAGACAAGCTTGGCATCGACGACCTGGTCAATTTCGGGGCGTTTACCGAAGAAATGGCCGCGTATCTTCAGGCCGCCGTCTCCACTCGTCTGAACATCATCGTGTCTGGTGGTACGGGCTCGGGTAAGACGACCACGCTCAACGCGCTGTCCAGCTTCATCGATGACGCAGAACGCATTCTGACCATCGAGGACACAGCGGAACTGCAGCTGCAGCAGACCCATGTGGGCCGGATGGAAAGCCGCCCGCCCAACGTGGAAGGCAAAGGCGAAGTCAGCCCGCGCGACTGTCTGAAGAACGCTCTGCGGATGCGCCCTGACCGCATCATCGTGGGCGAAACGCGCGGCGCCGAGGTGATCGACATGCTGCAGGCCATGAACACTGGCCATGACGGCTCGATGACCACGATCCACGCCAACTCGGCCCGCGACGGTATCTCGCGACTGGAAAACATGATCGCGATGGCCGGGATCGAAATGCCGATCAAGGCCGTGCGCAGCCAGATCGCAAGCGCTGTGAACCTGATCGTCCAGGCCAGCCGCCTGCAGGATGGTTCGCGCCGCATGACCTCGATCACCGAGATCACGGGAATGGAAGGTGACGTAATCTCGATGCAGGAAATCTTTAAATTCCAACGAGTTGGCCTAACGCCCGACAATAAGATCATTGGTCATTTCACGGCCACCGGCGTTCGCAGCCACTATTCCGAACGGTTCCGTCTGTGGGGGTATGACCTGCCCGCATCGATCTACGAACCGACGACAATGTAGGAGATCAGGGCATGCAACTGCCAACCGAGGCGCTCATCTATGTCGCGATCTTCGTCGGGGTTCTGGCGCTGGTCGAAGGTATCTATCTGGTGGCTTTTGGCAAATCCATCAGCCTGAACAGCCGCGTCAATCGCCGTCTGGACATGATCGACAAAGGCGTCGGGCGCGAACAGGTTCTGGAGCAGCTGCGCAAGGAAATGCAGCAGCACATGAAGTCGCAGAGCATTCCGCTCTACTCGCTGTTGGCCGACAAGGCCCAGAAGGCGGCGATTGCCTTCAGCCCGCGGCAACTGGTCATGATCATGGCGCTGGTGTCCATGGTCGCGTTCATGGGCCTGAGCATCGGCACCAGAACCGACACCATCCTACGTGCGGCTCTGTCGATCGCAATCGGTGTCGGCGCTGTCTATGCCTGGGTCAATCACAAGGCCAAGAAGCGGATGGGCATGCTTGAGGAGCAGTTGCCCGATGCAGTGGAACTGATGGTGCGCTCACTTCGGGTCGGCAACCCTTTCGTTTCGACGATCCAGATCGTCGCGAACGAGGTGCAGGATCCGCTTGCGACCGAATTCGGCGTGATTGCCGACGAATGCGCCTATGGCCGTGACGTGGGCGAGGCGTTGAAGGACATGGCCGAACGTCTGGACATGCAGGATTTGCGCTTTCTCGCGGTCGCCGTTGGCATCCAGCAGCAGTCCGGCGGCAACCTGGCTGAGATCCTTGACGGGCTTGCCAAGGTGATCCGCGCACGGTTCCGTCTGTTCCGCAGGGTCAAGGCGATCACGGCCGAGGCGCAGTGGTCGGGCAAGTTCCTGTCGGGGTTCCCACTGTTTTGCCTGGTTTTCATTCTGGTCAAGGACCCCGGGTATTATGACTCGGTTCTGGACCACAAATGGTTCATTCCTGCCTGTTTTGTCGTGGGGATCATGCTGACGCTGAACCTGATCGTCATGCGCATTCTCACCAACATCAAGGTCTGAGGGCACGACCATGGAATTTCTGACCCAAATCAACGACATGCTGACGGATCAATTGGGCGAGTTCGGCCCGCTGATCGTCGTAGGCGTGCTGGGATTGTTCATGGTTCTGGTGACCATTCCGATCCTTTTGAACCAGCCCGAAGATCCCTTGAAGAAGCTGCAGCGTGCAAATGCTGCACCCAAAAAGGAAAAGCGCGGCAAGAAGGATCAGTTGCGCAACTCCGGCCGGAACGAACAGCTTGAAAAGTTCGCGACCTTCCTCGAGCCGAAAGATGAAGAAGAATACTCGGCCATGGAGCTCAAGCTGCGCCAGGCCGGTTACCGCTCGAAAGACTCCGTTCGGTTCTTCCACTTTGCTCAATTTGCGTTGGGGATCACCGGGATCGTTTTGGGTGTTCTCCTGGTGACGATGTTTTCGAACGGACAGGAGCTGTCCGGTCAACAGATGGCGATCCGCGTCTTGGTGCCGGGCGCTATAGGCTACTTCATCCCCAAATACTGGATCACGCGCCGGGTCGAAGAGCGCAAGGAGAACATCACCGCTGGGTTTCCAGATACGCTCGATTTGATGCTAGTCTGCGTGGAAGCCGGTCAATCCCTGGACCAGGCGATCGTGCGCGTGGCCTCTGAGATGAAAGCCTCCTACCCCGATATTGCCCAAGAGTTCGAGATTGTGGCCTATGAAATGAAGGCCGGCAAAGATAAAGACCAGGTTCTACGCGACTTCGGCACACGGTGCGGTGTCCAGGATGTGAGCTCTTTCGTGACGGTGATGATCCAATCGGCCACATTCGGTACGTCGATCGCCGACGCCCTGCGGGTTTATGCCGGCGAGATGCGCGACAAACGCGTCATGCGCGCCGAAGAAGCCGCGAACAAGTTGCCAACGAAAATGACCCTTGCCACAATGATGCTGACGGTGCCGCCGCTGCTGATCATTCTTGTCGGTCCCTCGGCAAAAGGCATCATGGAGTTCGGTAACAGAGGCCAATAAGCCCATGCCCTCACGCAACCGGTGCGCCCGCTTCGGGTTCCACCGCCTGATGATAGCCACCGCGGTTCTTGCCGTGGTGGCTTCGTGTACGGACCCAGGTCTTTCGAACGGGCCTTTTGCCCCCGGCGTCGACCCCAAAGGTGGGCCGATTGACGAAATTGCTGTCGGGAACAGATTGATGGCAGCCAAAGAATACGAACTGGCCATGGAATCATTCACCCGCGCGGCCCTAACGGAAGGAATGACCCCGGAAATCCTGACCTCGATCGGAACTGCCAATCTCGGCCTCAGGCGGCTGGGACAAGCCGAACCCCTCTTGCGACAAGCAGTCGAAGAAGACCCGGATTGGTCGGTTGCGTGGAACAATCTCGGCGTTCTGCTGATGGAAAAAGGTGAGTATGCCGAGGCCGCGCAGGTCTTCCAAAGGGCTTATGCGCTGGACAATGGCGAAAGTGACGCAATCCGTGACAATCTTCGCTTAGCGCTCGCAAAAATGGAAAATCCTGTTAATAATACACCACAAGAACAAGAATATACGCTGGAGCAGCAAGGGAACGGAGCTTTCCTGCTGCGGAAGAACCAGTAACAGAGGCAAGAGCAGTAAGGGACGCAAAAATGCGCCAACAATTCCTGATTCCGACAGTCGTCGTGTGCGGGCTGATCCTGTCTGCATGCGCAAAAGAAACCGAAGAGGAAAAAGTCGAACGCACGTTCCAGGAAGTGAACGTCATCGATGAGACGAACCTCAACGACGTGATGCTCAATGCGGCTGACCCGAACGAGGCAGTGACCTATTTCCGTGGAGCAGCCGGTAAGAATCCAGATCGGATCGATTTGCAGCGCGGCCTTGCCATTTCGCTGACCCGCGCCAAGCGAAGCACCGAAGCATCGGCCGCCTGGAAGCGCGTGACCGCGATGTCCGGTGCAACGAACGCGGATCGCGTCGATTATGCGGACTCGTTGGTCCGCAGTGGTGATTGGAAGGCGGCAAAGGCAGCGCTGGACCAGATCCCCCCGACCTACGAGACGTTCAAACGCTATCGGCTTGAAGCCTTGGTGGCAGACGCCAGCAAGGATTGGAAGCGTGCGGACCAGTTCTATGAAACCGCAATCGGGCTGACCACACGGCCGGCCGGCGTGATGAACAACTGGGGGTATTCCAAGTTGACCCGTGGCCAATACTCTGAGGCCGAACGCCTGTTCACCGAAGCCATCCGACAGGACAGTTCACTGTTCACGGCAAAGAACAATCTGGTTCTTGCCCGCTCGGCCCAGGGGAATTATTCCATGCCGGTGATCCCGATGTCCCAGACCGAACGTGCGGAACTCTTGAACACGATGGGCATCTCGGCCGTGAAGCGCGGTGACATCAACACTGCCAAGAACCTGTTCCGTGAAGCCATCGCCACCCATCCGCAGCATTTCGACGAAGCGGTCCGGTCGCTCCGCGCGCTCGAGGAAGCATAAGGCATGGCAATTCCTGCAGTGGCAGCCCTGTGGTTTCTACCATTTGTGTTGCCCATCTGTTTCTATGTCGCGTTCACCGACATGCGGGAAATGAAGATCAAGAACCATGCGGTCACAGCTCTGGCGCTGGTTTTTGTGGTGGTCGGGCTGATTGTGCTGCCACCTTGGTCGGGCGAATGGGTTGGGGCCAGCATCGGGCCCTTGCAGTTTTCTCTGCCGGTCTATGCCTGGCAGCTGTTCCATCTGGTGGTCGTGCTGTTTTTTGGCATTCTTCTCAATGCCGCAGGCGCCATGGGTGCGGGCGACGCCAAGTTCTGCGCGGCTGCGGCTCCGTTCGTATGGGTTGGTGATTTCTTGCTGGTGATGGTGATTCTGATGGTCACGACGCTGGCCGCGTTTGCCACCCATCGGCTGGCCAAATACTCCCGCCTGCGCCAGATCGCTCCGAACTGGGAAAGCTGGGATCAGGGCAAGAAATTCCCCATGGGGCTGGCCTTGGGTGCGAGTCTTGGCATCTATTTGATTTTGGGCGCAATTAACGGCTCGTAAACCATCATGTCTGCGCCTTGCCCGCGCCTTGGTCCTGCCACAAAGCTGCGCCAGATTTTCCGCAAGTGGTCCCTTTCGGGACACAAGGATTGACAACTGGATAGACGAGCCGCGCTCATGAACATGCAGACCTCATCCGTTATGGCTCCTCCTGCCCCGAAGGGTCTGGGGGAAATGCAGCTTCCGCTGGTTATGATGCGGGACATCCTTCTGAAGACCGTTTTCCGCAAGAATGTGGACACGGTGAGCGAGATCGCCGCCTCGATCTGTCTGCCGAGTTCGGTGACGCAGGAATTGGTCGACATCGCCCGCGAACAGAAGCTGCTTGAGGCGACTGGGACATTGAACGCCAACAGCGGCAACGAAATGGGCTATCAGCTAACCGACGCCGGCAAGGCACGGGCGTTGGACGCGCTGAGCCAATCCGAATACTTTGGCGCCATGCCCGTTCCGCTGGAAGTCTACCGCGAGCAGGTCAAACGACAGTCGATCCGGAACATCCAAGTCACGCGCGATCAGCTGACCGGCGCCATGGGGCACCTTGTCCTGCCGGACAGCCTGCTTGACCACCTGGGCCCTGCGGTCAGCGCCGGTCGCTCGATCCTGATGTACGGCCCGCCGGGTAACGGTAAGTCTTCGATTTCAAACGGAATTCGGGATGCGTTGGGTGACAACGTCTTTGTTCCGTATGCCATCGAATATGCCGGTCAGGTGATTACCGTGTACGACCCGATCGTGCACACAGCGATCGAGCAAGAGGCTGACGACCCGAACAGCCTGCGCCGCCGCAAGCGGTTCGACACGCGGTACGTCCAGTGTGAACGCCCCACGGTGGTCACGGGTGGTGAACTGTCGCTGAGCATGCTGGACCTGGTCTACAACCCCACGGCGCGCACCTATCAGGCGCCGCTGCAGCTGAAATCGACCGGCGGCATCTTCATCGTGGACGACCTTGGCCGCCAGGCCGAGCCGCCGCAGGCCCTGATCAACCGGTGGATTGTTCCGCTGGAAGAGGGCAAGGACATTCTGGGCCTTCAGTCGGGTGAAAAGTTCGAAGTTCCCTTCGACACGCTGGTCATCTTCTCGACCAACTTCCACCCGAACGAGATCTTCGACCAGGCCGCGCTTCGCCGGATCTTCTTCAAGATCAAGATCGACGGCCCGAACCAGGAAAACTTCCTGAAGATCTTCGCCATGGTGGCCCGCAAGCGCGGCATTCCGTTGGACGAGGCCGCACTGGTGCATCTGCTGAAGGTCAAGTATCCGACCATCAACAATGTCTATGCGAACTATCAGCCGATCTTCCTGATCGATCAGATGATCTCGATCTGCGAATTCGAGGGCATCCCCTATCAAATGAGCCCGGAATTGATCGACCGCGCCTGGGCGAACATGTTCGTCAAGGACGAGGAAATCGTTAAGTAAGACGGGCCCAAACCGCATTCCGCTTTGTCACCGGGCGAGCTAGTCTGCGCATATGACGCAGATTCCCACCCGGATTGACACCTGGTTTACCGCCAGGGGTTGGTCCATCCACCCGCATCAACAGGCCATGATCGACCGGGCGCGGGCCCCGGCGACGCTGTTGATCGCGCCCACGGGCGGCGGCAAGACGATGGCCGGGTTCCTGCCCTCGCTGATCGAACTGGCCGAGGGGCGGCACGCGGGGCTGCACACGATCTATGTCTCGCCGCTCAAAGCGCTGGCCGCCGACATCAAGCGCAACCTGCGCGGCCCGGCCGACGAGATGGGCTTGCCGATCCGGATCGAGGACCGCACCGGCGATACCACCCCCACCCAGAAGAAACGCCAGCGCGTAGACCCGCCGCATATCCTACTGACGACTCCGGAAAGCCTGGCGCTGCTGACGTCCTACGAAGATGCACCGCGCATGTTTCAGGGCGTCCAGCGCGTGATCGTGGACGAGATACATGCGTTGGCAGACAGCAAGCGGGGCGACCAGTTGATGCTGGCGCTAGCCCGCCTTCAGACCCTGTGCCCCGATCTGCGGCGTGTGGGCCTGTCGGCGACGGTCGAGGACCCGGACGCTATCGCGCGCTTTCTGGCCCGCCACCCCGACCCTTGCGACATCGTTCTGGCCGACCCCGGCCCCGACCCCGATATCGCCATGTTGCAAACGGCCGAAATGCCGCCCTGGGCCGGGGGCGGCGCGGCCTATGCCATCCCGGCGGTGCTGGAGCAGGTCCGGCAGCACAAGACAACGCTGATCTTCCACAACACCCGCGCTCAGGCCGAGATCTTCTTTCACAACCTGTGGCTGGCCAATGACGAAGGCCTGCCCATCGGCATCCACCATGGCAGCCTCGACCGGCAACAGCGCGAACGGGTCGAGGCGGCAATGGTCCGTGGCGACCTGCGCGCCATCGTCTGCACCGGCAGCCTTGATCTGGGAATCGATTGGGGCGACGTGGACCTTGTGATCCAGATCGGCGCCCCCAAAAACGTCAAGCGCCTGGTCCAGCGGATCGGGCGGGCCAACCACCGCTACAACGCGCCGTCCAAGGCTCTGCTTGTGCCAGCCAACCGGTTCGAGGTGGTCGAATGCGTCGCCGCACTGGAGGCCGCACGCGCGCACGATCTGGACGGCGAACCGCGCGGCCCCGGCCCGCGTGACGTCTTGTGCCAACACATCCTGATCGCGGCCTGCGCCGGGCCGTTCGATGCCGATGCCCTGTATGCCGAGGTCACCTCGGCCGGTCCTTATGCCGATCTGTCCCGCGCGGCCTTCGATGCCTGTCTGGAGTTCTGCGCCACCGGTGGCTATGCGCTGCGGGCCTATGACCGCTGGCAGCGCCTGCAACAGCGCCCCGACGGGTTGTGGCAGCTGCGTGACCCGCGCGCGGCGCAACGCATCCGCATGAACCTGGGCACGATCCAGGACAGCGATACCCTGAAGGTCAGGCTGAAGCGAAACCGGGGCGGCAAACCCTTGGGCGAGGTCGAAGAGGCCTTTGCCGCATCGCTGACCCCCGGCGACACCTTCCTGATCGGCGGTCAGATCGTGCGCTATGAAGGGCTGCGCGAAACGGTTGTCGAGGTCACGCGCCGTGCGGACAAAAAGCCCAAGATCGCCACCTTCTCGGGCACCAAGTTCGCCACTTCGACCCAACTGAGCGACCGCATCCTGCGGATGTTCGCACAACCCGGCTGGCCGCAACTGCCCGAACATACGGGTGAATGGCTGGAACTGCAGCGCCGGATGTCGCGGCTGCCCGGGCGTGACCGGCTGTTGATCGAGAGCTTTCCTAATGACGGCCGGGAAAACCTGTGCGTCTACGGCTTTGCCGGACGCAACGCACAACAGACGCTGGGTCTGCTGCTGACCAAACGGATGGAGGAAACCGGGCTGGCCCCGCTGGGCTTTGTCGCGACCGACTATGCCACGCTGATCTGGGGACTGGACGCGGTGACCGACCCCAGCCCCCTGTTCCAGATCGAGGCCCTGCGCGACGGGCTGGACAACTGGCTGGCGGGCAACGCGGTGATGAAACGCACCTTCCGCGCGTCGGCCACCATCGCCGGGCTGATCGAGCGCAACACAGGTGGCCAACGCAAAAGCGGGCGACAGGCGACCTTTTCGTCGGACATCCTGTACGACACGCTGCTGAAATACGACCCTGACCACCTGCTGATGCAGATCACCCGCGAAGAAGCCATGCGCGGGCTGGTCGATTTCGGACGGATCGAGGCCATGATCGCGCGCATCGGCGACCGGATCGACCTGATCCGGCTGGACCGGGTGTCACCGCTGGCGGCGCCGTTGCTGCTCGAGGTGGGAAAGGTTCCAGTTAAGGGCGCGGCCGAAGAGCGGCTGCTGGCCGAAGAAAGCGCCCGTTTGTTGCGCGACGCCGGCCTGGAACCCGCCTGAAGAAACGACTTGCAAATCACGTCCCGACAGGCAAAGAACGGACCATGAACGGCCTTGAATTTTCGTTTGCGGGTGCCCGGCTGCGCGCCATGGGATCGGGCGCACTTTGGTGGCCGGCGCACGATCTTCTTTGTGTTTCGGACCTGCACTTGGGCAAGTCATCTCGGGTCGTTCGGCGGGGCGGACCGGCCCTGCCCCCTTATGACAACCGAGAGACGCTGTCCCGGCTGGCCGCCGATCTGGACACGACCGGCGCCAAGACGGTGGTTTGCTTGGGGGACAGTTTCGATGATCTCGAAGCCTCGGAAACGCTGAGCGATGCAGATCGGCTCGAGATTTCTGCGCTGCAGGCCGGGCGGCTGTGGATCTGGATAGAGGGCAACCATGATCCGGGTCCCGTCGCGCTGAGCGGCACCCATCTGGCCGAGTGGAGCCAAGACGTGCTGGTCTTCCGCCATATAGCGGAACCCGACGCGCAAGGCGAAGTTTCAGGGCATTTTCACCCCAAGGTCCGGCTCAATGCGCCGGGCCGCATGATCTCGCGCCCGGCATTTTTGTTTGACCGGTGTCGGGTGATCATGCCGGCTTATGGGACATATACTGGAGGGCTGCGCAGCTCGGATACCGCGTTGTCTCAGTTGATGCAGCCGGACGCCCGTGCCATTCTGACGGGCCCGCAGCCACAGCTGACGTTGATGCCGCGTTAGCCGACAGCTGGTTCAGATCACACCGTCTTCTTCCAGTTTGGGTTTGTATTTGCGGCTGACGGGAACCAGATCATCGTTCCGAAGGCGCAGGTAGGTTTTGCCGTTGTTTTTCTGAATTTCCAGAATGGCCGCGTCCGAAACCCAATGGGATCTGTGGGTACAATGGCCCGAAATCGGCTCCATCTCAGCAATCGCGTCAGTAAAGCGCGACCGGATCGTAAAGGTTCCGCTGGTGGTCACCACATCAACGTAGTGATCCCGGACCGCAAGCCGCAGGATATCACCACGAAAACCGTCCGGCAGGCGGCTCACCAAACGGGGTTGGGGTGCTTCGATGACTTCGTCATTTTCAGGCGGGGCTTCGCCTTTGCTGACCAGAACCAGACCTGTGCTAAACAGCGCACCGTAGGTGCCAACCGCCAGCAAACCGGGGGCATCGTGGCCGCTGGCAGCGCACAGGATCCACGTCAGGATCCACAACGTAGGCGTGAACAATACAAGGATCACCAAGGCAAACGCCACGTCCCGGACCGTCAGTCCGACATGGTCCAGACGATCCTTCACCAACTGCCGAGACCCCCACGTTGCCACAACCGCCAGAATCATCACTCCTGCCCAGAACGCCAGACGTACGGAGAAGGGCAGATCCATTTCTCGGAACGGTGGAAAAGTATAGGCGAGCAACGGGATGAACAGAATACCGGCGACCACCCTCTGAGGCGTGCATTCTGCAATGAATGGGCTCAGTTTTGACAACATATCAAAATCAATGAGCAGCCTTTCGGGACCCAGCCCTTGTCCCTCAGACGCCCACTTATTCACTTCGTAACCGGCTGGAAACTCAAGCTTATCACGAAATGTCAGACAATCAAACACGTTTGCGGCGTGCTGGCGGGGGTCGCTTCATCTCCACGTTGGGCCCGGGGCGGAAGCTCCGCCCCAAGGCCGCCAGTGGTCAGGCTGTCAGGCCTTCTGGCTCGGGCAGGCCGTTCGACCGGCAACAGGCCGTCAGAGTGTTGGCCAACAGGCAGGCGATGGTCATCGGACCAACGCCACCGGGAACCGGTGTAATAGCACCTGCGCGCTCGGCCGCGCTGGCGTAATCCACGTCGCCGACCAGCTTGGTTTTTCCATCGCGCTCGATCCGGTTGATGCCAACGTCGATGACGGTGGCGCCCTCCTTGATCCAGTCGCCAGGCACCATCTCGGGGCGGCCCACGGCGGCCACAACGATATCGGCGCGACGCACGACATCGGGCAAGTCCTTGGTACGGCTGTGCGCGATGGTCACGGTGCAGCTGTCGCCCAGCAGCAATTGGGCCATCGGCTTGCCCACGATGTTCGACCGGCCGATCACCACCGCATCCATGCCGGACAACGAGCCATGATGATCGCGCAGCATCATCAGGCAGCCCAACGGCGTGCAGGGAACCATGGATTTCTGACCGGTGCCCAACAGACCCACATTCGAGATGTGGAACCCGTCGACATCCTTGGCCGGGTCGATCGAGTTGATCACCAAATCCTCATTCAGATGTTTGGGCAGCGGAAGCTGGACCAGAATGCCATGCACCGCGGGATCGTTGTTCAGCTTCTCGATCAAGGCCAGCAGATCTGCCTCGGACGTGTCGGCATCCAGCTTGTGCTCGTATGAGTTCATGCCCACTTCGACAGTCATCTTGCCCTTCGATCGGACATAGACCTGGCTGGCCGGATCTTCGCCGACCAAGACTACTGCCAGACCGGGGGTGATGCCGTTTTCTTCCTTGAGTTTTGCAACCTGGTCGGCGACTTGCGCGCGGACCTTGGCCGCAAAGGCCTTGCCGTCGATGACTTGAGCTACCATCCTTTGATCCCTTCTTTCAAAAAGCGGATCGGGCGCGAAGGGCGCCCGGTCAATCAGTCGGGGCCGAGCACGTTCTCCTCGCGCGCAATCGACCAATCAATCAAGATGCGCCAAAGCCTTTCGGTCAGATCGGGGTCCATGCCCACCTCAACCGAGTTCGAACGCACCTTTTGCACCACATCCTCGACACGCTCGGGAATTCGGGCCGGCAGGCCCTCGCCCGGTTTCAATTCGGACGCGCGATCGATGTAGGTTGCGCGCGTCGCCAACAGTTCGATCAGTTGGCGGTCCAGCTTGTCGATCTGAACCCGCAATTCCTGCATGGAATGACAGTCCTGCGGCAGTGTCAGAGTGGGCATCGCAATCTCCTCATGGCCCGGGGATTCCCCGGACCACGAGATGTCTTATTCAGCGGCTTAGAACAAGCCCTCGATCTGCCCTTCGTCGTTGAGGCGGATTGTCTCAGCCGCCGGTTTGCGGGGCAGACCGGGCATGGTCATGATCTCACCGCAGACCACCACGATAAAGCCGGCACCCGCCGACAGGCGCACCTCGCGCACCGGAACCGAGTGGCCGGTGGGCGCGCCGCGCAGCGACGGATCGGTCGAGAAGGAATACTGTGTCTTGGCCATGCAGACCGGCAGATTGCGGTATCCGGCGCCTTCCCATTCCTTCAACTGGTTGCGGATCTTGGCATCGGCCAGAACCTCGTCGGCGCGGTAGATGCGCTTGGCGATGGTCTCGATCTTCTCGAACAGGGACATTTCGTCAGGGTAGATCGGCGCAAAATTCGCGGTACCGGCATCAGCCAGTTCAACGACTTTTTTTGCCAGATCTGCAGATCCTTCCGAGCCCAGTTCCCAATGCCGCGACAGAACCGCCTCAACCCCATGTTCGGCGCAGTAGTCCTTGACCGCCTGAACCTCGGCATCGGTATCGGTGACAAAGTGGTTGATCGCCACGACGACCGGCACGCCGAAGGATTTCACGTTCTCAATATGGCGGCCCAGGTTGGCACAGCCCGACTTTACCGCGTCGACGTTTTCCGCGCCCAGATCGGCCTTGGCCACGCCGCCATTCATCTTCATCGCGCGAACCGTTGCAACCAGCACCACGGCCGACGGCGCAATGCCTGCCTTGCGGCACTTGATGTTCATGAACTTCTCCGCGCCCAGATCGGCCCCGAAACCGGCCTCGGTCACGACATAGTCGGCTACCTTCAGCGCGGTCTTGGTCGCGATGACCGAGTTGCAGCCATGCGCGATGTTGGCAAACGGGCCGCCATGCACGAAGGCCGGGTTGTTTTCCAGCGTCTGCACCAGGTTGGGCTGCATCGCGTCTTTCAGAAGAACGGTCATCGCGCCTTCGGCCTTGATGTCGCGGCAATAAACCGGGGTCTTGTCACGGCGGTAGGCCACGATGATGTCGCCCAGGCGCTTTTCAAGATCCTTCAGGTCGTTGGCCAGGCACAGGATCGCCATGACCTCGGACGCAACGGTAATGTCGAAACCTGCTTCACGCGGGAAACCGTTCGACACGCCCCCCAAAGAGGCCGTGATCTGGCGCAGGGCGCGGTCGTTCATGTCGACGACCCGGCGCCAAACGACGCGGCGGGTATCGATTTCCAGCTCGTTGCCCCAATAGATGTGGTTGTCGATCATCGCCGACAGCAGCGAGTGGGCCGAGGTGATGGCGTGGAAGTCACCGGTGAAGTGCAGGTTCATCTCTTCCATCGGAACGACCTGCGCATAGCCACCGCCCGCGGCCCCCCCCTTCATGCCGAAGTTCGGACCAAGCGAGGCCTCGCGGATGCAGATCATCGCATTCTTGCCGATGCGGTTCAGGCCGTCGCCCAGACCGACGGTGGTGGTGGTCTTGCCCTCGCCCGCAGGCGTCGGGTTGATTGCAGTCACAAGGATCAGCTTGCCATCTTCGCGGTCCTGGACCGAGTTGATGAAGTTCTGGCTTACCTTGGCCTTGTCATGGCCGTATGGCAGCAGGTCGTCGCTCGAGATGCCGATTTTTGCACCAATCTCCTGGATTGGCTTCTTGTTCGCCTCGCGAGCGATTTCAATGTCGGATTTGTAGCTCATTGGGCAAGATCCCTGATTGAATTCCGTGCAAAACCGACGCCGCGCGTCGGTGCTGTCAAATCCATACCGTTGTGTACGGTTTGAATGGATGTGGATTCCGACATTTTCAGGCCGCGAAACGGCGTAGGACTTGTTCGGACGTATCTAATCGGAAACCGCCGTCTGCTTTGGGTTCCATGCGCGCTGATCGGGGACGAACAGGGTCAGACTGTCTCCGAGCCTCAGAAGCCCCGGCCGTTCGATCCAAGCGGTCACCCCGCGCCGGCCCTGTGCGGCCGGTTTGAAGCGGGCGCCGTGCCCCGGTGACTCTGCTTCGATTTCACGTCCGGGCAGGACACAAGGGCGGTTCTCCATATCGACGGTCAGGGTCAATCCCGTATCCGCCTGCAGCCGAGACGAGGGCGGAACATGCGTGAAATCCGGAATGCCCTCGACAACGATACTTGCACCCAAAAGGGCCGGATCCAGACGGTCCACGCCCATGTCAGAAGCAATGGCCGCCATTTCCTCGGCAGCCAGGATCGTCAGCTGTCGCACGTTACGGATTTCGGTGCCTTCCGGGTACAGGTTCTTGACCCGCACGCAGGATGGTCGATTGAGTCCTTCATGACGCGCGCCAATGTCGCCCGAGAACCCAAGGTCGAGCTGCGGCACCGGCTGAGCCCGCAGGGATTGCCCGGCGGGAACGTGGCCCAACCAGACGACCCGGGCCTTGAATTCGGTTTCACGCAGGACAGGCATGCTATTTCCTTTCGACAGCGGATCAAAGTTCGCTGCAGCCTAACGCTCGCTGCCCTGATGAAAAGGCCGAAAAGAAAAGACCCGGCTCTGGGGCCGGGTCTCTTGCGTCATGCCGAAGGTTCAGGCTCCATCCCGCCCTCGGGCGGGGTCTTCTTGACCTTGGTCTTGGGAATCGCCGTCACGCTCGCGGCATTGCCGTGATCGGACTTGTCGCTTTCGTCGTCACTCTCATTCGGCGGTTCGCCATTCATGACGCGCTTGATTTCGTCACCCGTCAGAGTTTCGTATTCAAGCAGGCCCTGAGCCAGACGCTCCCATTCTTCCTTGTGTTCGGTCAGGATCTGATGGGCGCGGTCATATCCCTGCTGGATCAGCCGTTTGACCTCTTCCTCGATCAGTTCCTTGGTATGGGCCGAAACCGAGAACCCAGCCGTGTTGCCCTGATAGCCCTCATGCGCTTCGGCATAGTCGATGTTGCCGACCTTGTCGGACATGCCCCAACGCATCACCATGGCCCGCGCCAACTGGCTGGCCTGCATGATGTCACCGGCCGGGCCGTTCGAGACGTGATCTTCACCGTATTTGATGACCTCAGCCGCCTTGCCCGCCATGGTCATGGCCAGCTTCTGCTCACATTCGTCCCGGTGATAGTTCAGCTGGTCCATCTCGGGCAGGCTGACCACCATGCCCAGCGCGCCGCCGCGCGGGATGATCGTGGCCTTGTAGACCGGATCGCACAACGGAAGGGTCATGCCGACCACGGCATGGCCGGCCTCGTGATAGGCGGTCTTTTCCTTCTGATCCTGGGTCAGCACCATCGAACGGCGCTCGGCCCCCATCATCACCTTGTCCTTGGCGTTCTCGAAATCCTCCATGGTGACAAAGCGCCGACCGACACGTGCGGCCATCAGCGCGGCTTCGTTAACAAGGTTGGCAAGGTCAGCCCCCGAGAAGCCGGGTGTGCCGCGCGCGATGATGCGCAGATCGACATCCGGACCCAAAGGCGTCTTGCGGGCGTGAACGCCAAGAATCTTTTCGCGACCTTTGATGTCCGGGTTGCCGACGGTCACCTGACGGTCAAAGCGGCCCGGGCGCAGCAGCGCCGGGTCGAGCACGTCCTTGCGGTTGGTTGCAGCCAGGATGATGACGCCCTCGTTTGCCTCGAACCCGTCCATCTCGACCAGAAGCTGGTTCAGGGTCTGTTCGCGTTCGTCGTTGCCCCCGCCATATCCGGCACCACGATGGCGGCCAACGGCGTCGATCTCGTCGATGAACACGATGCAGGGCGCGTTCTTCTTGGCCTGTTCGAACATGTCGCGCACGCGGGAAGCGCCCACACCCACGAACATTTCCACGAAGTCCGAACCGGAAATGGTGAAGAACGGAACGCCGGCCTCGCCTGCAATCGCACGGGCCAGCAGCGTCTTGCCGGTGCCCGGAGGGCCAACCAGCAGCGCACCTTTCGGGATCTTGCCGCCAAGGCGCGAGAATTTCTGCGGGTTGCGCAGGAATTCGACGATCTCTTCCAACTCTTCCTTGGCCTCGTCGATGCCCGCCACGTCGTCAAAGGTCACGCGGCCGTGCTTTTCGGTCAGCATCTTGGCCTTGGACTTGCCAAAGCCCATGGCACCGCCTTTGCCACCGCCCTGCATCCGGTTCATGAAATAGACCCAGACACCGATCAGCAGCAGGAACGGCAGCAGCGTGATCAGGAAAGACTGGAAACCCGATTGCTGTTGCTTTTCCGCCCGCACGGGGATGTCTTTCTCGATCAGCAGCTTGGTGACTTCGGCATCACCGGGCTTGATCGTGACGAAATTCCCGCCGGAACTGGTTGTGTAACGGATCTGCTCACCATCCAGCGTCACGCCTTTTACGTCGCCTGCTTCGACGGCGCTTACGAAATCCGAATAGGTTTTTTCATTGCTCTGGAGGGTTCCTCCCGGTCCGCTGAACAGATTGAACAGTGCAAGGATCAACAGGAAGAGAACGACCCAGAAGGCTATATTGCGAGCGTTGCCCAAGAAAATTCTCCCAAAAGACATCGGCAGATGAGGCGCTGCCGGGTTGCCTCTTAAAATAGAGATGATTGAAGCAGGTTCAATGCGATAAAAAAGAAGCCGAAAGCTCGGGGAATTTCGGGTCCATTTCAAACGTCCATCCGTTCAAAAAACCGGCAAATGGCGCGGACACGATTTGGTCGCCCAGCCAAACGGCGGGCGTGGCCATCAGCACCATGCGCGGCACCCCTGTCGCGCGCCAGTCGGGTACTTGTGGCAACCCGGTCTCGCCAAGCGCACGGATCTGTGCTCCGGGCGTGTCCGGCCCTGTCGCGATCCAACGCCCATCCCAGAGTTCGGCCGGTCGGGCCACGCATGCCGAAACGGCGGTCAGCTCTCTGCAAAACCACGAACTATTCCCGTCCGTCAGGATTTGACAACCGCTCAGCGTCGACGAACGTCCCGCAATAACGGCCTGTACGACCTGCTCGACTTTGCTTTGCCGCGGCGGGTACCCCGGACCCGTGATCCGCTGGAGGATCCCGACAACAAGCCGGCGCTGTATTTCTTCAGGCAGCGCGCCAAAACCGGCGCGATCCACACGCACCGCACAGGCTTTCTCTTTCGCAACACGGCGGGCGGATTCCTGCGCAAAATGCTCAAGCGCCCGGTTCGCACGCCCGAGGTTCGCGGCAACGCGGGACAAAGTTTCAGCCGTAATCCCCAAGCCGGACAGATGGCCCAACGCCTCGCGGGCCTTGATCCGGTCAAAGCGCAGGTCCTGATTCGAAGGGTCTTCGATCCATCGCACCCCCTCAGCCCGCAAGTAGTCCCGCAAAGCGGTACGCGTTTCACCCAGCACAGGTCGCCATAGCGTGACCCCGTCCAGATCGCGCGCAAAAGACATGGCCGACAATCCGCGCACGCCAGCGGCGCGCCCGAGACGCATCAACACGGTTTCCGCCTGATCATCTGCGGTATGCCCCAGAGCGACCGCGGGAATGTCCTGCGACACCGCCCAGTCCCGCAGCAGGCCGTAGCGCGCCTGCCGTGCCTGATCCTGCAGGTTTCCCGACCGGTCCCATCCCGTCCATTTCAGAGTGACATGGGACACGCCCAAATGTGCGCATGTCTCGGAAACACTGGCGGCCTCGGCGGCCGCATCCGGCCTCAGGCCGTGGTCGACAGTGGCCGCAAACAGCCGAACATCTTCATCCCGGGCGATCCGGACCAAAAGATGCAGCAATGCAAGCGAGTCGCTTCCACCGGACACGGCCACGCCCAGTCGCGACGGAAGCGTTTCGGGCAACAGTGCCCTGACGCGCTTCGGAAGGGTGTCGGCTGATGAGCTCAAGAACAGCTCAGCGACGCCATTTCCTCGGTTGCCGTGGCCACAAAGGCCGACGACGGGAACCGGACGCCGACTTCTCCAAGCGTGATACAAGCCTGGTCAACCTGGCCCAACCGGCCCAATGCTGCCCCAAGTTCGTACAAGGCCTCGGGGGCCACCGGCCCTTCGGAATCGCCAGTAAAGCTGGCAAGGAAAGCCCGGGCCGCCTCGCGGGTATCACCCAGCCCTTCCAGGGCCTGCCCTCGCCTCAGGTTGGCTTCGGGGGCCAGCGGGCTGCCGGGATACGCGCTGTCAAATTGCGCAAAAAGATCGGCCGCCGTCTGGAAATCGCCGTCCGCAAGGGCTTGCGACGCGGCATCAAAATCGGCTTGTTCACCTACGGCCAGTTCGACCTGGTCGCCGTCAGTGGCATCGCCGGGCGTCGTCACCGGAGCGGTGATGGCCGCTGTGTCGCTATCTCCACCCAATGTCGGTGTGTCTTCGCCGGTGAACTCGCAACCGGGTTCCAGTTCGCAGAGACGGAACTCCAGATCTCCGATCCGGTTGGTTCCGTCCGTCACGACATTCTGAACACGCTGATTCAGCTGCTCGGTCTGCCGGGTCAGCCTCTGCAACTCGGCCTCGATGGCGTCAACGCGTTCCAGTATCGAACTGCCGGACAGGTTCGGCGCGGGCGAGCCTGTCGTGGAAAACTCGCGCTTGAGCCGTTGGATCTCGACATGCAGCACCGTCAGTTCCTGGCGGATATCGGCCAGAGTCTGCTGGTCCTGCGCTTGCGCGCCGCTGGCAAGGGTCAAAGCCGCCGCCAGAACCAATCCCGCAATTCTCATCCTGTTACCCCGTTGTGGAACCGGTCAGCACGGTGACCGCTCGGCGGTTCTTGGAATAGCATTCCTCGGTGCTACAGATTTCGATCGGGCGCTCCTTGCCATAGCTGATCGTCTGCAGACGGTTTCCGGCCACACCGCGAGAAATCAGGTATTCCCGCGCTGCATTCGCCCGACGGGCGCCCAGCGCAAGGTTGTATTCCCGCGTGCCCTGTTCATCCGCGTGACCTTCGATCGTGGCGACGTAGTCGGTATTGGCCAACAGCCACTGGGCCTGCCCCTGAAGGATCGTCTGCGCCTCGGGCGAGAGCGTGGACTGATCCACGGCAAACAGGACCCGGTCACCGATCGCCTGCTGGAAATAGGCGGGCGAACGTGGGTCGCTGGGAGAACCCGGGACGATTGCGCCGTTGCCGCCGGCGCCACCGCCCAAAGCCGAGGGATCGTTGTTGGTACATGCGGCCACCAGCGCCAGTGCGCCCAGAGCCGCAAACTTGCTCAATACGTTCATTTCTGTTGCCTCTTGTCCCGTTTGTTTATTGACGTCTATCTATCACAGCCAGCCTGCCTTGTGAACTTCAGCCCGACCGGCGGTCTCTTAATTCAACAGCGGCCCCCAGGACGGGTCACTGCCACCGTCCGGGGTACGCACGGGGCGCAGGTTTCGGCCCGAAATGTCGACCGAGTACAGGGTCGAACGCCCGCTGGCGCCCTGTGTTTCCCGCGCAAACATGATGACCCGGCCATTGGGCGACCATGTGGGCCCCTCGTCCAGGAACGAGGCGGTCAACAGCCGCTCCTCGCTACCGTCCAGTCGCATCACGCCGATATGGAACCGGCCCTTGTTCTGCTTGGTAAAGGCCACCAAATCTCCGCGTGGTGACCAGACGGGCGTCCCATAGCGCCCCTGGCCAAAGCTGATGCGGGTCGCCTCACCGCCATTTGCCGGCATGATGTACAGCTGAGGGCTGCCGGACCGGTCGCTCTCGAACACGATCCGCGATCCGTCGGGCGAATAGCTGGGCGCGGTTTCAATTGCGGGCGTGTTGGTCAGGCGCACGCTTTGCCCGGACGCCAGATCCATTTTCCACAGATCCGTATTGCCGCCCTGCGTCAGCGAGTAGACGATCGAGCGGCCATCAGGCGAAAAGCGCGGCGAGAAACTCATCGTACCTTCCTGAGTCTGCAATTCCTGCCGCTTGACCCGGCCAACATCCAGAACGTAAATCCGCGGCCGGCCGCTTTCATAGCTGGTATACAGCAACCGGTCGCCCGTTGGCGAAAAGCGCGGGGCCAGAACGATCGCGGCACTGTCGGTCAGGTACTGAACATTCGCCCCGTCATAGTCCATGATGGCCAGCCGCTTGCGGCGCTGATCCTTTGGGCCGGTTTCCGAGACAAAAGCCACGCGGCTGTCGAAATAGCCTCCCTCACCGGTAATGCGGCTGTAGACCTGGTCAGCCACCTTGTGCGCCATTCGGCGCCAGCCCTCGGTTGTACCGGCAAATTGCAGGCCGTTGCCCAATTCCTGACCCGAGAATACATCCCAGACCCGGAACCGGACGGACAGGGTATTGCCCGAGACATTCACCGCGCCGGTGACCAGCGCATCGGCATTGATCGCCTTCCAATCCGCAAATTGGACCGGTGCTTCGAAACTGCTGACACGGCTGATGAATGCATCCGGCGAAATCTCACGGAACAGGCCGGTTCCGGTCAGGTCCTCGGCGATGACGCGGCTGATGTCAGCCGCAAACCGGCTGGCCGCCGGACTGTCCGGTACAAAGCTGGGCACCGCAAATGGCAAAGGTTCGATGATGCCTTCATCCAATTCCAGCCGAAGTGGGCCGGTTTGCGCAGACACGGGGGCCGACAGAAGGGTCAGGCCAACGAAGAGGCTGGTCAGAAGTTTCATCATTTGATCCGCATCCTCTCGGGATTGAAGGTGATCTCAATATCCTTCCAATGCTCGTATTTGTCAGCAGGAAGGTCATATCCTTTTGCTCCACAGCGCAAAATCGCACGCCGGGCGGCCTCGTATGCCTGTTTTGCGGCCCCGTCCGAGCCGCCAGAGCTATCCAGAAGCTGCAGACTGCCGGGAACGATCGAGCCGTCGCGGTTCAGCGAGAAACCGACCACCACAACGGTCTTGAGCGCATCGGTCGACAACGAGCCCACATTCCAGCACCGCGAAACAGCCAGACGCATCGCATCCTTTTCGCCGCCGGTCAGAGGCGGACCGGACGGCTCGGACGAACCGCCCAAAGCCTCGGCCAGCGCGTCATTGATCGCGGCCTCGTCGGGTTCCGCAGCCTGTTCGACCGGATCGGCGGTCGCGGTCTGTTCGGTTTCCGCAGGCTTGGGCCGATTGGGCCGGACCCGGGGACGCGGCGAGCTTTGTGGCGACAGGTCCTTGGCCTCTTCCGCCTCGGTCACGATCTGGTCAGTGGCTTCCTCGGGCGCGGTCTGGTCTTGCTGCTCCTGCTGGATCTCAGCACCTTCATCCAGCGAAACCGCCGGTGTTTCGATATCGTCCGGCTTTGCGTCCAATGGCGGAGGAGCAATGGGTTCGGGGGCCACCTTGTCCGCCGGGCGGGGCTGGGACTCGGGCAGCGCCGGCAAAACCGCAACCTCGGGTTCCGGTTCATCCAGTACCGGAGGCTGCTCGATCACTTCGGGTTCGGGTGGAGTCTCAACTGCCTCGGGTTGCGGCTCGGGCTCCGGTTCGGGTGGCGTGACCGGCTCGGGGCGCGGCTGTTCTTCAACCGACGGCTCCGGCACTTCGGGGGCCGGGGGTTGTACGATCGGGTCTTCCAATGCGTTGGGGGGCGTCGGAACTTCGGGCGCATCGCTTTGCGCCGTCAGGGCAGCGAATTGCTCAGCCGAAACCACCGACACCTCCTGCACTGCAAAAGGCAGTGGCTCGGACCGGAACGTGCCGCCGAACAGAGCCCATCCGATCAATGTCACATGGGCAATCGCCGAAATCTTGGTGCCGGTATCCACCGCGCAGCCTCACTCTCCGCCCGCGTCCAGCGCCGGCCCGCCAGTATCGGTGACAAGGCCCACATTCGAAAACCCGCCGGCATTCAACGCACCCATGACCTGCATGACCTGCACATAAGGAATGGCGCCATCGGCCCGCAGGTAGACGCGGTCGCTGCTGCGCTCGGCAGCAATGGCGCGCAACTTGCCGATCAATTCGTCGCGGGTCACCTCGGTGGTCTGGATCTGAACCCGCCCGTCGGCTGTCAGCGTGACGGTCAACGGTTCCTCGTTGTCGCCGGGCAGAGCGCTGGCGGCGGTTTTGGGCAGATCAACCTCAACCCCAACGGTCATCAGCGGCGCCGCGACCATGAAGATGATCAGCAGCACCAGCATCACGTCGACAAAGGGTGTGACGTTGATTTCACCCATCGGCTGCGCACGCCCGCGCCGCCGTCCTCGGCGTCGTCCGTTGCCGCCAGACGATTGCTGGATCGCCGCTCCCATGTCAGCTGTCCAACTGGCGGGACAGAATGGTTGCGAATTCGTCGGCAAAAGCCTCGTATCCGCCAACGATGCGATCGCTGTCCGCGCTAAGCTTGTTGTAGAAGATTACGGCCGGAATTGCGGCCAGCAGGCCAAGACCGGTCGCCAGCAAAGCTTCGGCGATGCCCGGTGCCACGACGGCCAGGTTTGTGTTCTGCTGTTCGGCGATTTCGATGAAGGCGTTCATGATGCCCCAAACCGTACCGAACAGGCCGATAAAGGGCGCAGTCGAACCCACGGTCGCAAGGATCGAAAGCCCCTTTTGCAAGCCTTCGGCCTCTTTTGCGATGGCCACATCCATCGAACGATCGATCCGGGCCTGCGCGCCAGCTATGAGTCCACCGTCGGCGCGGTGCGAGCGGCGCCACTCGATCATGCCGGCTGCGAATATCTTTTCGGAACTGCCATCCGGCTGCGTTCCGATCTGTTCGAACAGCTCGTCCAGCGGGTTGCCCGACCAGAACGCCTCGTCGAACACCTGCGCTTCGCGTCGCGCGCTGCGATAGGTGATGAGCTTTTGAATGATGATCGACCATGACCAGAAGGATGCGACCACAAGGATCAGCATCACCACTTTCACGATGAATGTCGCACGGGCGAACAGCCCCCACATGGAGAAATCGATCTCCTGCGCCAGCGCCAGCGTTTCAGCTTCCATGAACCTGCTCTTTGTTTTGCCTGACAGCCGTTGATTGGCCTTGTTTTGCCAAACGCTAGCGTAGTTAGGGGCAAATTGCCAACAGAACCACAGGGGCTGAGCAAATTGTTACAGCAATGCGCGAATCTCTGCCGGGAGCCGGATCGGCCGGCCATCCTGATTGACGCAAACGGCCGTCACGGTCGCGCGAAAGACTTCGGTCTCGCCGCGCCGGATGAGTTGAGCCATGGTCAGTCGCACGCCGGAAATCGCGACGACCTCGGTTTCGACCAGCAGCTCGTCATCGAACCGCGCAGACGCCAGATAGTCGGCCTCGACCCTCCGCACGACCCAGATGATACCAGCCTCGCGCATTGCGTTCTGGTCATTGCCCAGGTTGCGCACCCAATCCGACCGGGCGCGCTCGATATAGCGCAAATAGTTGGCGTGATAGACCACGCCTCCCATGTCGGTGTCCTCGTAATAGACGCGAATGGGAAAGACGTGTTTCATTGCGGACGCTCCATCCGGGCAAACAGGCGCAGAGCGTGCGACGGATCCTGCGCCACCGCCGGCAGAACCGGATCATAGGCGGCGCGGATCAGCCCGGCAATGTCAGGCCGAAGGATCGTCGTGTCGCCCGCCACGGCCAGGGGCGAGCGGTCGCGGAACGCCGTGTCGGACCACAGCAGAATGGTCTGAACGACCTGCGACAGGGCCAGGGTTTCAGCCGGCACCTTCGATAACTCGCGGTCCATCCGCAGAAGGACGAAGGCCGCCCGGATCGCGCCGTCTTCGTCGAAGCGGAAAATCCGGTACTGGTTCGCACCGGCGTCCTCCAGCCGTGCAACCAGCGGGACAAGGTCGGGAATCAGACGATCCAGGTCGGGAACCTCGGGCAACTCGCTCCACTCGCGAAAGAAGAACACCATGCAGTTGGCGCCCAGTTCGGGGTCGGTCTCGGCCATCTTGTGGTCGGCCAGCGGAACGACCGCCTCGAACGCGCCTTTGACCGTGGCCAGGGTTTCATCCGTGACCCCGAACACGATCGGCACGATGGGCCGTCCCCAACGTGCAAACAGGAACGCGCCATCGGATCGGGTAAACAACGCCTGGATCTCTTCGGGTGTCACGCCCTGCCCTTCGTCTTTGGAAAATTCTCTCGCCCCAGCCTTAAAGTCTGAGGCCGGCGGCTTCAACCAAACAGGTCGCTCTGTCCCTTGGGCGCGGGCATGCCGAGATGCGTCCAGGCCTTCTGCGCCAGCATCCGGCCGCGCGGCGTGCGTTGGATCAGGCCTTGTTGCAGCAGATAGGGCTCGATCACTTCCTCCAGCGAGTCGCGGCTTTCGGAGAGGGCGGCCGACAGGGTCTCGATCCCCACCGGGCCACCGCCATAATTCTCGGCGATCAATTTCAGATAGCGGCGGTCTGCCCCGTCCAGACCCAGATTGTCGACGCCCAACCGTGTCAGCGCGCCATCGGCCAACTCGCGCGTGATGCGTCCGTCGCCCTCGACGATGGCGAAATCCACGACCCGCCGCAGCAGCCGCCCAGCGATACGGGGGGTGCCCCGCGACCGGCGCGCGATCTCGCGCGCACCGTCGTCATCGGCCGGCGCGCCCAGCTTGCGGGCGTTGCGGGTGACGATCTCGTGCAATTCTTCCACGGTGTAGAATTGCAGCCGGGTGGGAATGCCGAACCGGTCGCGCAGCGGCGTGGTCAGCAGGCCCATCCGCGTGGTCGCCCCGACCAGGGTAAAGGGCTGCAGCTCGATCCGCACGGTGCGGGCCGCGGGCCCCTCGCCGATCACCAGATCCAGTTCGAAATCCTCCATCGCCGGGTACAGCACCTCTTCCACCGCCGGATTCAGGCGGTGAATCTCGTCGATGAACAGCACGTCGCGCTCTTCGAGGTTGGTCAGGATGGCCGCAAGGTCCCCGGCTTTGGCCAGAACCGGCCCCGAGGTCATGCGGAAGTTCACCCCCAGCTCGCGCGCCATGATCTGCGCCAGCGTCGTCTTGCCCAAGCCCGGCGGGCCGTGGAACAGCGTGTGGTCCATCGCCTCGTTCCGCTGGCGGGCCGACTGGATGAAGATGCGCAGATTGGCCCGCGCCTCGGCCTGGCCGATGAATTCGTCCAGCCCCTGCGGGCGCAAGGCGCGGTCGTTGTCCTCGGGCAGAGGCTGCGGGCGCAGGGTCGGGTCGGCATCAACCATTCATTCAACCTTTCGGAGCCAGCAGTTTCAACGCCGCGCGGATCAATTCGGCCTCGTCGGCATCGGGCAGGTTGGCGGCGGCCTCTGCCACGGCCGAGGCGGCCTCGGACGGGCCATAGCCCAGATTCGACAGCGCCGACAATGCACCGGCCGACGCCGCACCCGCACCGGGTTTCGGGGCCCGAATCGGGGCTGGCGCCGGGTCTGCGGGTTCAACCACCTCGGCCACGGGGCCGTCCATCGCTTCGGTCACCGTGCCGCCCATCGCCATGACGCCGGGCGCCTTGTCTTTCAGGTCCAGAACGATGCGCTGTGCGGTCTTGGGCCCGACACCCTTGGCCGCCTTCACCGCGCCCCAATCGCCCAGCGCGATGGCCCGGCTGACTCCGTCCGGACCCAGCGCGCCCAGTATTGCAAGCGACACCTTGGCCCCTACCCCCTGAACCGAGCAGAGCAGCCGGTGCCATTCTTTCTCGACCAGAGACAGAAAGCCATAAAGCTGCATCAGGTCCTCGCGCACCACCAGATCGGTGTACAGCGAGACCGCCTCGCCCACACCCGGCAGGGCCGCCATGGTCCGGTCCGAGCAATAGACGATGTAGCCGACCCCGCGCACGTCGATCAGAAGGTGATCCGCCGCGCGGTAGTCGATGCGTCCGTTCAGTTTGCCGATCATGTGGCCACCTGCTTGATGCGCGCCTGCGGTGTCGCACCGTAGAACGCATGACAGATCGCGATCGCCAGCGCATCCGCGGCGTCGGCCCCCTTGGGCTGGCATCCCGGCAGTTGAAGTTTGACCATGTGCAGAATCTGTTCCTTCTCGGCGTGCCCCACGCCGACCACGGTTTTCTTGACCCGGTTGGGCGCGTATTCGCCCACCGGCAACCCAGCCTGCGCCAAGGTCAGCAACGCCACTCCGCGCGCCTGACCCAGCTTCAGCGTCCCGGCGCCGTCCTTGTTGACAAAGGTCTGTTCGATGGCTGCCTGGTCGGGCTGATGTTCGGCGATCACCTCGACGATCTGGTTGTGCAGCGACAAAAGCCGCTCGCCCAGATCATCCCCGTCGGATTTGCACAGGCCGTTGGCAACATGGCTCAGTCGGCTGCCATGTGATTCGATGACGCCCCACCCCAGGGTTCGCAGCCCCGGATCAATGCCCAGAATTCGCATGTTGTGCCTCGGCCTGCTCGGGTTTTCATTGTCTTTTCTCTCGATTAGCACGAAGCGTGAACATTTTCCAAGAAAATTGATCCGGCACCCAAATGCGACACGCCTGGTCCGTCCGCGACAACTCGGACGCATTGCGACCCTAGAAAGTCTGAAACCGACACATTCCCAAAGCAGTTTTCACCAATAATTTAAGGGACTTTCATCATTTTCGAAGCATTGCAAAAACTGCATAGGACACATGCAGTTTCAGCACTTGCAAGGTCAATCCGACATCACTAACTGGCCCGGGAATTCGACATTCAAACGTCAACACTGAACAGAAGGAAGCAGGATATGGCTGCAATTGACACAACCCGCGCCTCGATTGGCTCGTTTGGCCTTGTCGGCCGTATCGGCGCCTTTCTGGCATCCGTCGTGAACGCCGTTGTCGCCTGGAACGACGCACGCGTGACGCGCAATGCATTGAACGGTCTGAGCAACCGTGAACTGGAAGATATAGGCCTGTGCCGCGGTGACATCGACGAGGTCGCTGCTGGCCGCCGCCGTCTGTACTGAAACCACCCGCTCTCGCCCCTATCCTCCCTCGGGGCAGCACAGAAACACCGCGGACCGAGAGGTACGCGGTGTTTTTGTCTTTTGAAGGCTCTTTAGGAGAGAGAGTTCAGTAGAGAATCTTGTTCAGCTGTGTCGAAATGGCCTGCGACAATGGATCGATCTGCATGATCCACGCGCCCGCCTGTTCAACCGATGTCCCTTCGTTCAGGGCATCCACCCGATACTGGTATCCGGTCGGACCGAGATTGGATAGCAGGAACGCTTTGAAAGCAAAAAATCCGCACAGGCACAGCAACAGAACCTTGGCCGGAACCGCCGAGCGTACCCGCTGGGGTTTCATGACGACCAGACCATCTTTGCGCATGGTCGCGCGATAGCCACGGCTCATCTTGTTGTGTTTCTTTGTCAGCCGATGAACGCGCTGATCGAATTCAAGTTGTTTTCCTGTCATGGCAGCCTCCAAAAACCGCCCCCCAAATTCATTGGATGACGGTAGAAAGAGAATGCGTCAAAACCGTGGCAAAAATCCACAAAACTCCTGCAAATGGTCTAATTTGCGCCCTGTTTGGTTAAGACTAGCGTCGTCCATTCACCAATCATTGACCGATCCATCGTATTGAACCCGTTTCGTGAATAAACTGATTCCACTTCGTCGGCCTGCTCGTTGAGGATTCCCGACAGGATCGCATGTCCGCCTCCGCGCAGATTCTGCGCGATTTCCGGGGCAAGGGCCACCAGCGGTCCTTTCAGAATGTTGGCGAAAATCAGATCGTAAGGCGCCGCCGCATGGAGGTCAGGATGGTCAAATCCGGCAGCCTCGACACAACGGACGGCTCCGGCCATGCCGTTGGCCTTCAGGTTGGCCTCGGCTACGTCGACGGCGACCTGATCAATGTCGCTGGCCAGGATGTCACCTTCCCAGATCCGCGCCGCCGCCATCGCCAACACCGCCGTACCGCAGCCGATATCGGCGACCTTGCTGGCCTCGAACCCATTCTCAATCAGCTTGTCCAGCGCCTTCAGACACCCCAGCGTCGTTCCGTGGTGCCCAGTGCCAAAGGCCATCGCTGCCTCGATCAGCAGCGGAATACGCCCCTCGGGCAGCTTGTCGGCATCGTGGCTGCCATAGACGAAAAACCGCCCGGCCTCGACCGGGGCCAGCTCGCGCCGGACATGGGCGACCCAGTCAGTTTCCGGCAGTTCCGACACCACGAAGGGCTTGGCTTCGAAGGCCGCCGCCAGCAGGGCCAGGGCGGCCTCGTCGGGGCTTTCGGTGAAATAGCCGCCGACCTCCCACAGGCCCGAGCCGTCCTCGACCTCGAAAACACCCACGCCGGTGGGTTCGGGCTCCAGACGCTCCATCGCTTCGCCCAGGCTGTCGGCCGCGGCTTTGCCTTTCAGGGTGGTCAGAGCGGTGAATGTGGGCATGGGAACCTCCTGCAGAAACCGCCTTTGCGCCTAGGGCCGTCAGCCGCCGAGGTCAAGCGTCGCGCGTGTCATTCGGCCGGTGCGGGCGCGTATTTCGAAAAGATGGTCTCGTTCCCCGGTTCGGGGTGGCGCGGGATCAGCAGCGACAGCGCCAGAGAGATCAGCGCCATGCCCGCCGCCAGACCGAACACCGCCCCCGGCGACACGACCCACAATAGGCCAAGCAGTGCCGGCAGGAACACCGCCGCGATGTGGTTGATGGTGAAGGCCACCGCCGCGGTGGGGGCAATATCGGCCGGGTCGGCGATTTTCTGGAAATAGGTCTTGAGCGCCAAAGCCAGCGCGAACAGCACATGATCGATGACATAGAGAATAGCCGCCAGCAGCACACCCCAGCCAAACCAGTAGATGCCGCCATAAGCCGCAAATACGATGGCAAGGCCCAGATATTCGAAGATCAGCGTACGCCGCTCGCCAAACACCGCGACGGCCTTGCCCAGCAAAGGGGCGGCGGCCATGTTGATGATCAGGTTGATGAGGTACAGACTGGTCAGGTGATGCACTTCGAAGCCGAAGCGCTCGACCATCATGAACCCCGCGAACACGACGAAGATCTGCCGCCGCGCGCCCGCCATGAACTGCAGCGCGTAATACAGCCAGTAGCGCCGGCGCAGCACGATTTTCTTGGTCTGCGGTGTCGGCGCATCGAATTGTGGATAGGCGATCAGGCAGAACAGTGCGAGTACCGCTGTCAGCCCACCAGCCGCCATGAAGACCGTGTTGTAGGACAGATCGAACCGGTCCCAGGTCAGCACGATCAGCCCATAGACCACCAGCGTCGAGGCCGACCCCATCGCCACCAGCCAGCCCAGCACCTGCGGGGCGCGGTCCTTGGGCAGCCATTGCAGCTGAAGCGACTGATTCACCGTTTCGTAGTAGTGAAACCCGATCGAGCTGAACAGGGTCACGAACAGCAGCCCGCCGAGGCTGGGAAACCATGCCGTCACTGCCGTGGCCACACCCAACAGCACCAGCGAAATCATGGCCAGCACCTGCTCGCGCACGAAAATTATCACCGCGATCACGCCCACGGCCAGAAAGCCCGGGATTTCGCGCACCGTGTGCAGCAGGCCGATGTCTGCCCCGTCGAAATCCGCGACTTCGATCACGAAGTTGTTCAGCAGTGCGCTCCATGCGTTGAAGGCGATCGGCATGGTCAGCGCCATCACGAACAGCAACGTGACGGGGCGGCGCCAGAACGGCAGGCTCTGGGCCTGGGACAGGGGCATCGGTTTCAGCATGAGAGTTCTCTACGCCCAATCCGCCCGGCTGGCGAGAGGAAATCCCCCGTGCACATGTGGTCTGCGCTGATGCAGAGTCAGTAGAAGCTCTGCGGGTCGATATCGACGGTCAGGCGGATGTCTCCCTTCAGGCGCAGAGGTGCGATCCAGCGGGCGATGGCGTCCTGGATCGGTGCCCCCTTGGGCGCCTTGACCAGCAGCCTTACCCGGTGCCGCCCGCGGATACGGGCAATCGGTGCCGGGGCAGGCCCAAAGACCTGTGCCCCGATCTGCCGCAGCGGCGCGTCATTGCGCGCCAATACGTTGCCGATGTCAAAGACGGGCCCGACCTCGGGGCCGGACAGCACGATCCCCGCCATCCGGCCATAAGGCGGCACCCCGGCCGCCTGACGCCCGGCGGCCTCGGCACGCCAGAACCCTTCCTCATCCCCCGACAGGATCGCGCGGATCACCGGGTGTTCGGGCTGAAAAGTCTGCAGCAGCGCCGTCCCCGGCTTGTCGGCCCGCCCGGCCCGGCCCGCCACCTGCCGCATCAGTTGAAAGGTCCGCTCGGCAGCGCGCAGGTCGGACCCGTGCAGGCCCAGATCCGAGTCGATCACCCCGACCAGCGTCAGGTTCGGGAAATTGTGCCCCTTGGCCACCAGCTGCGTGCCGATGACGATATCTGCGTCACCCTCGGCAATCTCTTCGATCTTGGCCTTCAGCGCCCGGGCCGAGCCGAACAGGTCGGAACTGAGCATGGCGATGCGGGCGTCGGGAAAGGTCGCCTCGGCCTCTTCGGCCAGACGTTCGATGCCGGGGCCGACCGGGGCCAGCTTGCCCTCGACCCCGCAGGCGGGGCAAGCCTCGGGCATGGGCTTGGTCTCGCCGCACTGATGGCACATCAGACGTTTTAGGAACCGGTGCTCGACCATGCGCGCATCGCAGTGGTCGCAGGCGATCTGTTCGCCGCAGGCCCGGCACAGCGTCACCGGCGCATATCCACGGCGGTTGATGAACAGCAGCGACTGTTCGCCCTTCTCGATGCGCGCCTGCACCGCCTGGCGCAGGCTTGGGGAAATCCAGGTGCCCGGCTGCATCTTCTCGGCGCGCATGTCGATGGTTTTCATGTCCGGCAGCACCGCCGCGCCAAAGCGCGAAGTCAGGTCCAGCCGGTCGTACTTGCCGGCCTCGGCATTGGCCCAGCTTTCCAGCGAGGGCGTGGCACTGGCCAAGATCACGCGCGAGCCGCAGATCGCCGCCCGCAGCACCGCCATGTCGCGCGCATTGTAATGCACGCCATCTTCCTGCTTGTACGAGGTGTCGTGTTCCTCATCCACCACGATCAAGCCCAGATCGCGGAACGGGAGAAACAGCGCCGACCGCGCGCCGACTACCATCTGCCCATCGCCCTGCCCGACCATGCGCCAGACCCGGCGGCGTTCAGTCATTGTGGCACCGGAATGCCATTCGGCCGGGCGCGCACCGAACCGCTCCTCGACCCGTGTCAGAAACTCGGCGGTCAGGGCGATCTCGGGCAGCAGCACCAGCGCCTGCCGGCCCATGCGCAGCGCCTCGGCCACTGCTTCAAGGTAAACCTCGGTCTTGCCCGACCCGGTCACACCCTTCAGCAGCGTGGTGCCATAGGTTCCGCTGCGCAGTGCTGCACGCAACGTGTCGGCGGCAGCGGTCTGATCGGGTGTCAGCGCCTTGCCCGGCCGGTCCGGATCCAGCGTCGGATAAGGTAGGTCGCGCGGGCTGTCCTCCTCGCGCACGGCGCCCTGCTTGACCAACCCTTTGACGACCGATGAGGTGACCCCAGCCATCTCGGCCAGTTCCTTCAGGGTGAAGGCCAGCCCGCCATAGTCACGCAGCACCTCCAGCACCCGGGCCCGGGCATCGGTCATGCGGTCGGGCGTGCCGCTGCCCAGCCGATAGATCTTGCGCATCGACAGCGGGTCGCCCAGCCCGGGCGCGCGGGTGGCCAGCCGCAGCATCGCCGGCATCGGCGTCAGCGTGTAGTCGGCCGCGCGCTGCAGGAACAGGCGCATCTCTTCGCGCATGGGCGCCACGTCCAGTACCCGGATGACCGAGCGGATCTTGCTGCGGTCGAAATCACCGCGCCCCGCACCCCAAACCACGCCCAGAACCTTGCGCGGGCCCAGCGGCACCTCGACGAAGGCCCCCAGGAAACACCCCCCCTCGGGCGCCTTGTAATCCAACGTCCGGTCCAGTGGCTGGGTCGTCAGAACCGCCACCAGCTCACCTTGGTCGAAATGCACCGGGTCGCTCAATGCGCGCCTTTCTTCAGCAGGGGTTTCAGCACGGGTCTCTTTGAGGTAAAGGCATCCGCGAGCAAGGCCAACCCATCAAAGGACTGCCCCGATGAAATTCTTCGTAGACACAGCCGAAATCGACGCCATCGCCGAGTTGAACGACCTGGGCATGGTGGACGGTGTCACCACCAACCCCTCGCTGATCCTGAAATCGGGTCGCGACATTCTGGAAGTGACCAAGGAAATCTGCGACCTGGTCGATGGCCCGGTTTCCGCCGAAGTCGTCGCCACCGAAGCCGAGGACATGATCGCCGAAGGCCGCAAGCTGGCGCAGATCGCACCGAACATCGCCGTCAAGGTGCCGCTGACCTGGGCCGGCCTGAAAACCTGCAAGACGCTCAGCGACGAAGGCCAGATGGTCAACGTCACCCTGTGCTTCTCGGTCAATCAGGCGCTTCTGGCGGCCAAGGCAGGCGCGACCTTCATCTCACCCTTCATCGGGCGTCTGGACGACATCAACCTCGACGGCATGGACCTGATCGCCGACATCCGCCAGGTCTATGACAATTACGGGTTCGAAACCGAGATCCTCGCTGCCTCGATTCGCAGCGTGAACCATGTGGCCGACAGCGCCCGCATTGGCGCCGACGTGATCACCGCCCCGCCTGCCGTGATCAAGAAGCTGGCTGATCACCCGCTGACCGACAAGGGGCTCGAGGCCTTCCTGTCAGATTGGGCCAAGACCGGTCAGAAGATTCTGTGATCCATTGATCCCAAGTACAACCGCGCGGCCCCGACTAGGGCCGCGCCTGGCCCAACTGCAGGGGGCTTGATCTTTGATCAAATGCCTGCAGGCGGGAGCCACGCCCCCACACACGGCGCCTAATCCACCTAAACGTGCATTTTTCCCAAGGTATTTCCGGGCACCCGTGCTATAACGCCCCCAACAAAAAAAGACCGGACAGGATATGAGCAGCAATCCCAAACTCGAGGACAACCTCCGCGCCGCGATTCTGGCCGAGCCGGACGCCGTGCTGGACGACAAGGATCTGATGCAGGCGCTGGTCGCCGCGAACGAACGCGCCCGCGGAGACAACATCATCGACCTGCGCGGCATCGCAATGCAACGGCTTGAGGCACGGCTGGACCGGCTGGAGGACACACATCGCTCGGTCATTGCCGCCGCCTACGAGAACCTCGCCGGAACCAACCAAGTTCACCGCGCCATCCTGCGCCTGCTCGAGCCGACGGAATTCGAGGACTTCCTGCGCGTGCTGGGTACGGAAGTTGCCGAAATCCTCCGCGTCGACCGCATCACGCTGGTCTTGGAAACGACGATGGTCCAGCAGGACCCAAGCATCGACCGGCTGGACGGTGTTCTGGCCGTGGCGGAACCGGGTTTCGTGCATTCCTACATGGAAAACGCACCGAACCACCCCGCGCGCGAGGTTGTCCTGCGCGAAATTCGCCAGCCCAACCGCAGAGTGCACGGGGATCAACTGGACCAGCTGCAATCTGAGGCATGTATGCAGCTGGATCTCGGCAAAGGGCGTCTGCCGGGCATGATTGTCATGGGCGCGCGCGACCCAAGGCACTTCTCGCCTCAATTGGGCACTGATCTGCTGGCCTTTTTTGCAGGCGTATTCGAACGGTCGATGCGCCACTGGCTGTCGTGAGCCTGATCTCTCCAGCCTGCCGCGATGCGTTGCAGTTGTGGCTGGAGGGGTTGACCGCTTTGGCGGGCCGTTCGGAAAACACCATCAATGCCTATCGGGGGGATGTCTCGGATTTCCTGTCTTTCATGACTTTGCATCACAGCGAACGGCAGGGGCTGGCGGCGCTCGAGCGCATCACCGTTTCGGACATGCGGGCTTGGATGGCACAGCAACGCGAATCCGGCGTCGGCGCGCGGTCACTGGCGCGAAAATTGTCCGCCGTCAAAAGCTTCTATCGCTGGCTGGCCGAACGCGAGGGATTCGAGCCCACCGCCGTCCTGTCCACCCGCGCCCCGAAATACACCAAGAAACTGCCGCGCCCTCTGGCCGAAGACGCCGCCCGCGCCATGATCGAGACGGTCGAGCTGCAGTCCGGGTCAGATTGGGTTGCCGCCCGCGACGTTTCCGTCGTGACCCTGCTGTATGGCTGCGGCCTTCGCATTTCCGAAGCCCTGTCCCTGACCGGCGCGGATGCCCCCCTGCCCAACACGCTGAGAATTGTCGGCAAGGGTGACAAGGAAAGGATCGTTCCTGTCATCCCCGCTGCGCGCCAAGCGGTCGACCGATACCTTGAGTTGTGCCCACATCCCCAAAGCCCGACCGCCCCATTGTTCCGCGGCGTACGGGGCAAGGCTCTGAATCCAAGGGCGATTCAGGGCGTCATGGCCAAAGCGCGTATGCAACTGGGTCTTCCGGCAACGGCCACTCCACACGCGATGCGGCACAGCTTTGCCACCCATCTTCTGTCGGCCGGAGGAGACCTTCGGGCCATTCAGGAACTGCTGGGTCACGCCTCCCTTTCGACCACCCAGGCCTATACAGCGGTCGACACCGCGCGCCTCATGGAGGTGTACAACCGCGCGCACCCCAAAGCCTGAGACGCGGCGGAATTGCAGCAACCACATTTCGGCGCCGATACCGGGGGCTTTTTGCTTTGCATCTCGGGCGCGCATCGTACATGACACGGGTCATGACACTCAGATTCAAAGCTTTAGCCGTTCACCTGTTCACCGCGACCGGAGCCGTATTTGCGATGCTGGCCATGCTGGCCGCGGTCGAGGAAAAGTGGAGCCTGATGTTTCTGTGGCTGGTCGTTTCGTTCATCGTCGACGGAATCGACGGCCCCTTGGCGCGGCACTATCACGTCAAAAAGAACGCACCCGAGTTCGACGGTGTTCTGCTGGATCTGATCATCGACTATCTGACCTACGTCTTCATTCCGGCCTATGCGCTGTTCAAATCCGGTCTGATGGACGGCTGGACCGGCTGGTTCGCGATCATCGTCATCACATTCGCCAGCGCGATGTATTTTGCCGACACACGGATGAAGACCAAGGACAATTCCTTTTCCGGGTTTCCCGGCTGCTGGAACATGGTCGTGGTGGTGATCTTTGCGCTGAAGCCCGACTTCTGGTTCAGCCTCGTCCTTGTGGCGTTGCTGGCCGTTGCAATGTTTCTGCCCCTGAAATTCATTCACCCCGTGCGCA
Source organism: Ruegeria sp. B32 (assembly GCF_025141855.1). Lineage (NCBI taxonomy): Bacteria > Pseudomonadati > Pseudomonadota > Alphaproteobacteria > Rhodobacterales > Roseobacteraceae > Ruegeria > Ruegeria sp. B32. The sequence goes on from NZ_CP081106.1 coordinate 2,491,345, forward strand.
CCGAACGCTGGCGCAACCTGTCCCTGCCCATGGCCTTCGCATGGACATTTTTTGCCGGATGGGCCGCTTGGGTGGATTTTCACCCGCAAAGCTGGGCGCATTGGGGTCTGGTTGTGACCAGCCTGTATCTGGTCTCGGCGGGGATCGCCCAGCAAATCATGCCGCCGAGCCGCGATTGAGACGCGGCCCGAACGGGCGAAAATCACAGATCAGAGAATTTCCCGAATCTCGAACTCGGTGCCATTATGGGTGAAGACGTCGCCCTTGCGCATTCCGGCCATGGCCAGATAGATCGGGCTTTGGGTTGAAATCCCCATATATGTTTCACCATCCACGTCGAACTTGGTGGTCGACACGCAGACGACGAAATGCCGATCGCCCAGCCAGACTACGGCGCCCGGCTGCACTGTATCCGTCAGGCTGAAATCGGTGTTTTCGATCACGTCAATCTTGGCATGATGCGCATGCACCGGCCCGTCAAACGCGGCGGCCAGATCTGCGCTTTCGCGCGATGCCGCGATATCATCCTTGTCGTGGCCTTCCCGGTCATCCAATTGGGACTCTTTCTGAAAGGCATCGTGGTGCGCCTGCGCCGTCGCCAACTCCTGTGCCTCCAACGCCATCAATTGGTCAATGATGGCCTTCTTCCGGGCGGCGGGGTCAATTTTCGCAGTCATGAATTGCAGTCCTTCGGGTTCGAAAACTGTCTCAGGTTGGGACGCTTTGCGAAAGATTGCAACCGGATTCCGGCGGTCAGATCAGCAGACTGGCAGCCCCCTCGTGACGCAACAGGGCAACCTTGCCCTCAACCCCGCCCTGCCCCGAGAACCCGCCAAGGCCGCTTGCCGCCAGAACGCGGTGACGGGGAATGATCACCGGAATCGGGTTGGCACCACAGGCCTGCCCGACAGCTTGCGCCGGACATCCAAGATCCTGCGCGATATCACCGTAAGTCCGCGTGTCACCGAAAGGAATCGCGGACATCAAGCCGCAGACCTGTTTCTGGAATTCGGACCCAACGACACGCAGTGGCAAGTCGAACTTTTGCAACCGGCCCTCGGCATAGGCCCTGATCTGTGATGCCGCTTCGATCAGCAGCGGGGTCGTCTCACCCGTTGTGTGACCGTCCCACACCAGACTGGTGATGGCACCGTCCTCTTCTTCGATCCCGAGGCATCCGAACTGGGTTTCCACTGCAATCATCGGCATGGGCGCAGAGTTTCAGATTGGCGGGTGCGTCGCAAGCCGCAAGAAAAACCCCCGCGCGATGGCGGGGGTTTCAGGGATCATTTTCAGCTCAGCGCCGTATCGCATCGGCCACAGACGCCGGGGTGGGCGTGGCGTCCCACATCTGGCAGTATCTTCCAGCAGCGCTGGCACTTGGCCCCTTCGGCCTTTTCGAACACGACACCGACGCCCTCGATCTCGGGCAGGCGGAACGCCTCGGCCGGGGCAGGGTCGGCGGTGACGGTCAGGCCCGAGGTGATGCACAGGTCATCTACGTCGAAGGTCGCCAGCAGGTCGCGGGTTTCCGCATCCTCGACATGCACGATCGGCGCGGCTTCGAGGCTGGAGCCGATGACCTTGTCGCGGCGCTGCACTTCCAGCGCGGCGGTCACCGCACGGCGTACACGGCGGATCTTGGCCATGTTCGCCTCGAGCTCGGCATCGCGCCAATCGGCAGGCGTGTCGGGGAAGTCGACCAGATGCACCGAGCTGTCCTCGCCCGGGAACCGCTCGAGCCAGACCTCTTCCATCGTGAAGACCAGAATCGGCGCCAGCCAGGTAGTCAGACGGTGGAACAGGATGTCCAGCACCGTGCGCGCGGCCCGGCGGCGCGGGGTGTCCCCGTCGCAATACAGCGCATCCTTGCGCACGTCGAAATAGAAGGCCGACAGGTCGACCGTGGCAAAGTTGAACACCGCGCTGAACACGCCTTGGAAGTCGAACGCGGCATAGCCCTTGCGGACCTGCTCGTCCAACTCGGCGAGGCGGCTGAGCACCCAGCGTTCCAGACGCGGCATCTCGGCCGGATCGATCCGGTCGGCCTCGGTGAAGTCGGCCAGCGAGCCCAGCATGAAGCGCATCGTGTTGCGCAGCCGGCGATAGCTATCGGCGACCCCTTTCAGAATTTCCGGCCCGATCCGCTGGTCGGCGGTATAGTCGGTCTGGGCCACCCAAAGGCGCAGGATGTCGGCACCGTATTGCTTGACGACCTCTTCCGGCACGATGGTATTGCCGAGCGATTTGGACATCTTGTTGCCCTTCTCGTCCAGCGTGAACCCGTGCGTGACCACGTTGCGATACGGCGCGCGGCCGATCGTGCCACAGGCCTGCAACATCGAGGAATGGAACCATCCGCGGTGTTGGTCGGTGCCCTCCATGTAGACATCGGCAATGCCGTCGTCGGTGCCATCTTCACGGTCGCGCAGAACGAACGCATGGGTCGAGCCCGAGTCGAACCACACGTCCAGAACGTCGAACACCTGGTCATAATCGTCGGGGTTCACGATGCCATCCAGCACCTGCTGTTTGAACCCGTCGGTGTACCAGACATCGGCACCGTGTTCTTCGAACGCGGCCTTGATGCGGGTGTTCACATCCGCGTTGCGCAGCAGATAGTCCGCGTCGGTGGGCAGAGCGCCCTTCTTGGTGAAGCACGTGAGTGGCACACCCCAGGCACGCTGGCGCGACAGAACCCAGTCGGGGCGCGCCTCGATCATCGAATACAGGCGGTTGCGGCCCGAGGGCGGCGTCCATTTCACCAACTCGTCGATCGAGCGCAGGGCGCGTTCGCGGATAGTGCCACCCATTTCGTCCATGCCGTCGTCCAGCTTGCGGTCGACGGACACGAACCATTGCGGTGTGTTACGATAGATGATCGGCGCCTTGGACCGCCACGAATGCGGATAGCTGTGCTTGATCTTGCCACGCGCCAGCAGCCCGCCGACCTCGGCCAGCTTGTCGATCACAGCCTTGTTCGCATCGCCCTCGCCGCCCTTGCGCGACAGGATGTACTTGCCGCCGAAGAACGGCATGTCAGCGCGGAAGCTACCGTCGTCCATCACGTTGTAGGTGATGACTTGTTCCAGCATGCCCAGATCCCGGAACAGCTCGAATTCCTCCATCCCGTGCGAGGGCGCGCAATGGACGAAGCCGGTGCCTTCGGTATCGGTCACGAAATCGGCCGCGCGGAAATCGCGGATGTCATCCCATTCACCGTTGGACCCTTCGGCCCCTGCCAGCGGGTGCTGCAGCTGGATCTTGGCCAGATCGTCCTGCGTGACGTCGCACAGGCGGCGGTACATGGTGTCGTCCAGCCGCGCCCGCGCAAACACGTCGGCGGCCAGATTGTCGGCCAGCAGGTACCGGTCACCGATCCGGGCCCAGCAATCCTCGGGGCGGCCGGTCACTTCGTACAGCCCGTACGAGATGTCCTTGCCGTATACCACGGCCTTGTTCGACGGCATGGTCCAGGGCGTCGTGGTCCAGATCACCACGTAGGCGTTGTCCAGCGTGGTGTCGCCGGTGTTCACCACCTTGAACTTCACCCAGATGGTGAAGCTTTCCTTGTCGTGATACTCGACCTCGGCCTCGGCCAGGGCGGTCTTTTCGATCGGCGACCACATCACCGGTTTCGAGCCCTGATACAGCGTGCCGTTCATCAGGAACTTCATGAACTCGTCCGCGATCACCGCCTCGGCGTGATAGTCCATGGTGACGTAGGGATCGGCCCAGTTGCCGGTGATGCCCAGACGCTTGAACTCCTCGCGCTGGATGTCGATCCAGCCCTCGGCGAACTTGCGGCATTCCTGGCGGAAGTCGATGACCGGAACTTCGTCCTTGTTCTTGCCCTTCTTGCGGTACTGTTCCTCGATCTTCCATTCGATCGGCAGGCCGTGACAGTCCCAGCCGGGCACATAGCGCGCGTCAAAGCCCATCATCTGATGCGACCGCACAATCATGTCCTTGATCGTCTTGTTCAACGCGTGGCCGATATGCAGGTGCCCGTTGGCATAGGGCGGGCCGTCATGCAGCGTGAAGGGCTTGCGCCCCTGTTTGTCGCGCAGGCGGTCATAGACGCCGATCTTCTCCCAGCGGTCCAGCCATGCGGGCTCGCGCTTGGGCAGGCCGGCGCGCATGGGGAATTCGGTTCGGGGCAGGTTCAGCGTGTCTTTGTAGTCGGGTGTCTGGGTCGTGTCGGCGCACATGGAGAGGCGTCCCTTGGATGATCTTGGCGTGTTTGGATCGAAGCGGTCGGTGCGATGAACTCAAGCACCTTTGCCCGGCGTCTCGGAAACTCAGAGCGCCGGGGAAATAATTCGAATGATAATGGCCAGAACGTCTTGCATGGCCGGGCTTATAGGCCGGTTGCGCCTATTGGTCCAGAGCTTCCGGCCCCTGCGGCGAATGGCGCAGCTTGGCCCAACGGTTCAGCCATGCCAGACCCGCCAGCGCCAGCCCCAAGGCCAACAACGAAAACACACGGATCAGACCGCCCAGCCCCGAGATGTCGATCAGGAACACCTTGGCCACCGCCAACCCGATCACCGCCAGCCCGGCCTTGCGCATCAGGTCCGACCGACGGGCCAGCGACTGATAAAACAGCGCCGCGCCGATCACCAGCAGGGCGAGCGTATAGGTATAAAGCTCGGGCTGGGATACGCCGTTGCCTTCATACATCCCTGCCGCACCCTGCCAGAAATGCCGGATGGTCAGGCCCAGCCACAAGGCACTCAGCACAATGGCCACCCCCTGACAGGCCAGCCGCAACTGCGCCGGCATCTTGGGGATCCGCCACGCGGACAGGCCGATGACGAGGGCCGGCAGCAGATAGGCAATGGCAAGCGTGTTAACCACCGGAGGCCCCAGAACAGGATCTGCCCCAAAACGCAAAACAGGGTTGGCCACTGTCGCAGCCAGCGCCAGCCACAACAGGCCATGCGCGGCAAAGAACACGCCCAGTGCGACCCGAACCCAGTTCAGCCGCCCGCCCAGCGCAAAGCGCTGCACCTGCGCAAAGGCCAGCAGCAGCCAAATGGCCGACAGCAGGCCCAAACCCCAATGGCTGTCGTCGGCCCCGCCCTCGCCCAGCCCTTCCAGCCAGCGCAACAGCAGCAGAGACACCAGAACGCCGCCCGTCGCCCACGCTGCACTGTCTAGCATGACATTGGCGACTGGGCGGTCCAACGAGCGCAGCATCCACCATGCGGCAAGATAGCCTGCAACCGCAGCCCCATAGACCAGCGCCATTTCCGGAACCGGCGCGTGCAGCGCCCAGTCCAGACCCGGGTTCAGGATCAGCCGGAACGTGACTGTGGCAACGCCGGCCCAGATGAACCAGCTCATCGGTGGCAGGTTGAACCGCCGATCCAGCGCCGCCGCCGCGATGATCGTGACTACGAAAGCGATAGTCAGCGCCGCCGAACTGAGCACGATCACGCAGCCGAAGGTCAAGCAGGACAAAGCCGACAGCGTGGCCAAAGCCGGACGCATCCGGGCCTCGCCATCCACACGCGCAAAGCGCTCGGCCAGCACCACCATCAGCGCCGCAAGCGCAACCGCATGCAAGGCCCAGGGGTAGGCGCCGATCACGCTGGCCGGACGCCAGCCAAGCTCAAGAGCTATGGCCAGCGTCGGAGCGTACAGCGCGGCGGCACCGGCCCAGACAAACGGGTACCGCCCGCCCCGGAACGACCGCCATGCCGCCAGAAGAGAAATCACCGCGCCCAGCGCAACCAGCCAGGTCACGGCCAACGGAAAAGCGGCCTCGGGCGTTTCGGAATAGGTCTGCCAGAACCCACGCGCCACCGCGCCGCCATCAAATCCATGCGTGAACACGAAACCACCCAGCCCCAGGGCAGGCAGCGCGGTCATGTCCTGCAGGGCCGGTGCGTCCTTTGCCCAGATCAGCAGGGCGAAAGTCAGCCCCGCCAGCAGGATCACAGCCAGCCAGAACTCACCGCTCGTATCCGCCCATTGCAGTGCCAGAATGGCCGAGCTTGCCATCACCGCCCCGAAGGCCAGGCGCGTCGGAAATTCGGGCCACGGACCGCTGGATTTTCTGACAAGGAGTTCACTGAACATCGCCCCGTCGTGATCGGGCCAGATCCGGCGCACGGGAATGGCAATGGCGATCACGGCAACGGCGGCCACGTAGACGAGGAAAGCCGGTTCCGTGATCGGCGAACCCGTCACCAGCAAAAGGCCCGCCAAATAGGCGCCCACCAGCGACAGCACCGAAACCCAGGCCCAGCGCCGCACCGTGTCGATCCCAAGCCCAAGCCCAGTGATCACGAAGAAATATCCGTACAGCCAGGACGGGTCAGCCGAGTCTCCACCCACGACGAAAGGTGCGGCAAAGGCTCCGATCAACCCGATCGCCGCCAGCAGCGGGCCGTGGAACCAGCCCAGAACCAGCCCGACAAGGGCGATGGCGATCATGCCCGCCAAGGCCGCCTCGGGGCCGATCAGGTCATAGAGCTGGCGCGCAGCTAGAACGCCGCCAAACAGCGTGACCAGCCCCGCACCCGAAAACACCGAAGGCAGATAGGCGGTCGCCGACGACTCGTCATCGCCGTATCGGCGCCGCACGACTTCACCCGCCACGATCAGCAGCGCGCCGAAGCCCAAGGCAGCCAGCACGCGCGCGGTGGGCGGCAGCAACCCGTTCTCGACCCCGTATTGCACCAGGAAAATCCCCGCCAGCGCCAGCGACAGGGCAGATACGGCATAGAACCAGTTCTCGCGCAGCCACGCGCTCAGATCGTCGAACCGCTCGGCGCGGAACACCACTGCGGCCGGAGGCGATGCTCTCTCAGTAACAGTTGCCGATTCTTCAGCGTCAGGCCGTTGGTCCGGCGTCGGTGGGCTTTCCTGTTTCGGCGGGCCCCAAGGGGCCGGTCGCGGTTCAGGCGTCGGTGCTTCGATTGGCGCGGACTGCGTCTGTGGTGGCCGCTCCGCGTCCGGTTGCGGCCCGGCACCCAACCGACTCTCCAACTGCTCGACCCGCCGCCGCAGACGGGCATGGCCGACCAGCAAGACGACAATAGATACCGGCATCGCCAAAACGACCAGGCCAACAAGAACAAGCAGAGATTCCAAACCGCACCTCCGGGCAAATCTGCATTACAGGCTATCCTGTGCAGGTGCGGTAAGACAGTCTGGAAATCCCGAATGGTTTCAGCCTGTTGCGATCTGATGCCAGTGATCTAGGGATGGAACAGAGACCCGACGAGATAGGCAATTGCCGCCGCCGCTCCACCAATCGCCAGCGTCTCAAGCCCCGAGCGCCACCAGGGCGCCAGCGACCACCGGCTTTTCATCGCGCCGATGGCAAAGAACACGCCCAGCGTCATCAGGACCGAGGCTGCAAACGCGCCCTCAACCCCCAACAGGAACGGCACGAGCGGAACCATGCCGGCCACGACAAAGGCCGCGAACGTGGCCGCTGCAGCCTTGAGCGGATGCGGATCGACGCTGCCCAGCCCGTATTCGCCCTCGATCATCAGGTTGATCCAGGTATCCCGATCGGCGGTGATCGCGTCGGTTGCCTGTTCCAGCACCCGGCCCGACAAGCCCTTGCGGGACAGGATCTCCAGCACCTCGCCACGCTCGCCGTCGGGGTAGAGGCGGATGTGGCGCTCTTCGATGGCGCGGATCCGTCGGATATTGTCCAGCTCGGCCTTGGTCCCCGAGTAGTTGCCCGCCGCCATCGAAAATCCGTCGGCCAGCACGTTGGCCAGGCCCAAGGCCACGATGACAAAGGGCGAAAGCCCGGCCCCGGCCACGCCCGCCACGATGGCCAGCGTGGTCACCGATCCGTCGATCCCGCCATAGACCACGTCGCGCAGGACCCCGCGCCCGGGTGGGGCGTCGATCCGGTCTGCGATTTCCTGTTGGCTGTGGCCGTGATCCGCCATGGCTGGTCTCCCTTCCGGAAGATTGTGCCCTGTGCAGCGGCCCGTTGGCTTTGCGGCAGATCAACCCTTGGAAAACAGCCCGCTCAGCGCGCGCGAGACCATGCCGCGGGTCGACGGCCTGTGCCGGTCCGAGAAGGGCAGCGGACGGCAGACCTCCATCGCGGCCACGCCGACACGGGCGCTGAGGGCGCCGTTGACCAGCCCTTCGCCAAAGCGGCGCGACAGCTTGCTGAGGACCGACCCGCCCAGAACCGGTTCGAGCAGGTCGTCACCCACGGCCACCGCACCGGTGGCCACCAGGTGAACGAAAACCGCTCGGGTCAATCGCCAGCCCCCCAGAAACCCGGCCCGCCCGCCATAGATTTCGGCAATCCGGCGGATCATCCGCAACGAGGCCAGCAGCGCCGTCGCCACATCGGCCAGCGCCAACGGCACCAGCGCCGTCACCGTCGCGACCTGGCGCGCGGCGGCCTCGACCTCGCGGCTGGCGGCGGCGTCCAGCGGGGCCAGCAATTCGTCCTCGACCAGTCCTAGCAGCCCCGAGGCGTCGAACTGTTCCTCGATCCGGCCGCCCAGACGGCCGCGGCCCCAGCGCGTATCCTCGCGCCCGCGATAGAACGCGATCAGGCGTTGCGTCACGGCCCGGGCCTGCGTCAGATCGGCATCGGCCAGCGCGGCATCGGCGGCGCGGCGCATCCCGTCCACCCGCGACAGCCGGCCCAGCGCGGCCAGTTCGCGCAGCGCGATCAGCAGGGCCACCAGCACCAGCGCGCAGATCAGGCCGGTCACGATCCAGCCCAGCACCGGCACGCTGGCGATCAACGAGGTGGCGAAATTCCATGCAGCGACAGAGACCGCCGCCCCCACGACCGCAACCGCCAGCCCCCAGAACCACCGGCCCAGAACCGACGGCTTGCGCGCGGCCAGCCGTGCCGCGGCCTGCATCGCCTGCCCCTGGGGTGGCGCGATATCCGGTACCGGCGCGGCCTTCGCCACGTCGGCGGCCGGGGCATCCTCGTCAAGCTCGATCAGAACCGGACCCTTGGCCATGCGTCACTCCTTTTTCCGCCAGACGAACCGAATGTCCGGCAAATGTTCATCATTGCCGGCCCCGTCGCTGCGGGCCACTTCGACAAAACCGTGCCGTTCGTAGAACCGGCACGCGCCCGTGTTTGCCTGAAACGCATACAGCGCCAGTTCTCGGCGACCTGCCTTGGCGCTGTCCAGCAGTTGTGTGCCGATCCCCTGATTCCGCGCAGCGGGGCTCAGGTACAGGCAATGCACCTCGGTCCCGTCCACGGCCAGAAAGCCTGCGACCTTGCCGCCCTGTTCGGCAACCGTGACCCATCCATTTTCGATCATCCGCCCGCAAAAGGCGATGGTCTCGGCCCCCGAATGCAGCTCGGGCATCCAGTCGTTTTCGCGTGCAAAGCCGTGCAGGATCTCTCCGACCGCCCCGGCGTCGAGGCTGCGCGCGGGCCTGAGGGTAACAGTCACAGCCGGTCTCCGATCAGGAACTGCGCGGCGCGGTCCAGCCGGATATGCGGCGGGCCGTCACCGGGACGCAGCGACAGATGCGCCGGGGCAAAGGTCATGAACCCGTAATCCTCGCCCAACCAGGTGTCGGCCCCCTTGCGCGCAGGGCCCAGCAGATGGGCGGGGTCTTCGGGCAGCTCTCCGGGATAGAAGGCCGCCTGTTTTCCATTCTCCAAAGTTCCGCGCACGCAGGGCAGTTCGACGCCGTTGTGGGTGCGGATTTCTTCGGTCGTCACCCGCAGCGCGGCGATGGACATGGCGGCGGTTTCGGCCCCGGCGAACCTGGCGCGGTCGCGCGCCTCGCGGGTCAGGGCCTCCATGATCGCGGTCAGGCGCGGGTGTTGCAGGTGGTGCAGGTGATCGGCCTTGGTGGCCGCGAACAGGATGCGTTCGACCCGCTTTCCCAGCAGCAGCTGGCTGAGCCATGCATTGCGGCCGGGCCGGAAGGCCGACAGGATGTCGCCCATGGCGCGGCGCATGTCCTCGACCGCCTGCGGCCCCTTGTGGATCGCGCCCAGCGCGTCCACCAGCACCACCTGCCGGTCGATTCGGGCGAAATGATCCCGGAAAAAGGGCTTCACGACCTGCGATTTGTAGGCCTCGAACCGGCGCTCCATCTCGCGGTGCAGGCTGCGGCGGCGCGCGGCGCTCTCGACCGGCAACGGCGCAAAGGTCAGCACCGGCGACCCGGCCAGATCGCCCGGCAGCAGGAACCGGCCCGGCGTGCAGTCATAAAACCCCGCATCCCGCGCGGCAGTCAGATAGTCGGCAAAGCCCCGCGACAGGGCCTGCGCGGTGGGTTCATCATGGGGGTCGGCCGGATCAACGGATTTGACCTGGGTCAGGAAATCGGCGGCTGCCGGACGCTGCGCGATCCGCTCCAACGTTTCGCGCGACCAGTCGTCATAGGTTTTTTCGAGCAGTGCCAGATCCAGCAGCCATTCGCCGGGATAGTCGACGATGTCCAGATGCACGGTGCGTGGCCCCTGCAGGCCAGCCAGCAGCCCGGCAGGGCGGACCTTGAACGACAGGCGCAGCTCGGACACGGCGCGGGTGCTGTCGGGCCAATGGGGCTGAGGCCCGGTCAGTGCCGACAGGTGCGATTCATAATCGAACCGGGGCACTGTGTCGTCGGGCTGCGGCTGCAGGTAGGCGGCGTTGATGCGTCCCTCCTGCTGGGCGACCAGGCCGGGCATCCGCCCCCGATCCAGCAGGTTGGCCACCAGCGAGGTGATGAACACCGTCTTGCCCGACCGCGCCAGACCGGTGACGCCCAGCCGCACGACCGGTTCGAAAAACGTCTCGGACACGCGGTCACCGACGGATTCGACGCCGCGCACAAGACTGTCTGCCAGTGATGAGATGACCAAACCGCCGCCCCGCATTTCTTGTTTGCCCCAAGATAGGTAGCCGCTGCCCCGGTTGCCAGCGCTTTTGCCGCCTGCCCTTGCCCGGGCGCGTCCGGCAGGGTACCAGCAGGCCATGCCCAGATACGCGTTGAAAGTCGAATACCAAGGTGAACCGTTTGCCGGATGGCAGCGGCAGAAAGAGCTGCCCTCGGTCCAGGGCGCCATCGAGGCGGCCTTGTCGAAACTACAGCCCGGGTCACACACGATCGCGGCCGCCGGGCGCACGGATTCGGGTGTTCACGCGCTGGGGCAAGTGGCCCATTGCGACCTTGGAAAAGATTGGGACCCGTTCCGCCTGTCCGAGGCGCTGAACTATCACCTCAAGCCGTTTCCGGTGGCGATTCTCAAGGCCGCGCGCGTGGCGGATGACTGGCATGCGCGGTTCTCGGCCATCGAGCGGCAATACCTGTTCCGCATCCTGATACGCCGTGCGCCCGCGACCCATGACAAGGGCCAGGTCTGGCAGATCGGGCATCCGCTGGATGTCACCGCGATGCAGGCCGGGGCCGACATGCTGATCGGGCGGCACGATTTCACCACCTTCCGGTCCTCGATCTGCCAGGCGGCCAGCCCGGTCAAGACGCTGGACGAGTTGCGCGTCGAACAGGTTCAGGGCTTTTCCGGCCCCGAGGTGCATTTCCACGTCCGCGCCCGGTCCTTCCTGCACAACCAGGTGCGCAGTTTCGTCGGCACGCTTGAACGGGTCGGCGCGGGCGCCTGGACACCGCAGGACGTGCGCGATGCGCTCGAGGCCGCCGACCGCGCGGCCTGCGGGCCGGTCTGCCCGCCGCAAGGTTTGTACCTGGCGCGGGTGGGCTACCCCGATCCTGTTTTCGACTGACGTCAGAGCGCGCGCAGCAGCAATCCGCCCGCGATCACCGCGATCAGCAGCCCGGCCACCAGTTCGATCGTGGGCGCCAACACGGCCGCGAACCGCGTGGCCGAGGCCGAGGCCAGCAACCCGCCCCGCAACCCGAACGACGTCCAGCCAACCAGGGTGGTGACGGTCGCGGTGCCCAGCGCCATGGCAAAGGCCCCGGCGATACCGACCATCGCGATGCCCATCTGCCAGGTCAGGATCAGCACGAACAAAGCTCCGGTACAGGGTCGCGCGGCGATGCCGGCGATGAGGATCAGAGCCTCGCGCAGACTGCCGACCTGGGCCACCTCTTCCGCGGTGGGGCCGTGACGATGCCCGCAATCGGAACAAACTTCGCCGTCGTGGTGGTGATGCCCGTGATCATGATGATGGTGATGGTCATGCGGGGCACTGTCCGCACGACCGCGCCGGGCGAAACTGCGCAGCGATCGCAGAACCAGCCACAGCCCGATGGCCGCGATCGCGCCATAGCTGACCGGGGCCATGATCTGCTCGGTGGTGCCGACCAAGCTTTCCCGCGACATCTGGAACACCAGAACGCCTGCATAGACCAGAACGATCGCCGTCACGGCCTGCCCCAGCGAGGACAGTACGCTGATCGCCGACAGGCGCAGAAAGGCGACATTGCGGCCCAGCCCGTACCCTCCGATCAGCACCTTGCCATGACCCGGCCCCACCGCATGGAAGAACCCATAGGCAAAACAGACGGCCAGCAGCGTGGCCACGGCCTCGGGCTGTTCGGCCCGCGCGGCCCGAAGGGCTCGTGCGATCTGGTTCTGGAATTCCCGCTGCTCGCCCGCGGCCCAGGACGCGAGGCTGTCAAAACCACCGCTGCCCCAGAACCACAGCAGCAGCGCTATCGCCAGGCCGACCGGTAGGATCAGGTAGCGGGACATGAAACGCGGATCTCGGTGGCAAAGCGTTCGCCGACCAGAGGGATATCGTTCTCCTCGAGGTCGTAGTCGGCGTCCAGGGTCAGCAGAAAGGCCTGCATCTGGGCCAGTTCGCCGTCGATATCCGGCTCGAACCTGTCGATCCGGCAGGTTTCAGGCCCGGTGACGGTGACCGGGCGCGTCACTTCGTAGGCGGTATAGAATGTCTCGTCATAGGGTTTGGCCGACAGGCTTTGGGCAACCACTGGCTCGCCCTCGACCTTGCGCAGATGGGTGGTCACGATGCGGCCATCCTCGGTCGTGGCGCGCGGTTCCAGCGGGCCGGACAAGGCGACCGGCTGATCGGCGGCCAGGATGACCAGATCGCCGTTGTATCCTTCGACCCACTGCGCGTCGAAACCGGCGAGGCGCTGTTCTTCCGCCTCGGACAGTACGCCGTCGCCGTCCTGATCCAACCTCATGTCCTCAAGCACCAGCAGCGAGTAGAACTCGTCATAGGCCCAGGTGACGCGGACATGCGTCAGGTTGCCCGACTCGTCCACTATGAATTCCAGCCCGGTGTCGATGAAGACATGCGGGTGCGCCACCGCGGAAAACGGCAGGCAACAGGCGATCAAGGCGGGTATCCAGCGCATGAACGCGAAGATAGGGTGCCCGACCGGCGCTGGCAACGCGGTTCGGCGGTAAGCACGGATTTTGCCGCTCATTTCGGCGGAAACAGGACCAGCGTCTGCAGCGCCGTGCCGATCGGGCCTTGAGTATCGTACAGAACCGACTGCGACATCCCGATGCCGCTGGGCTGCCAGTGCGACACGGAGTCCGAGGCGAGCCAGTCGGACATCGGCTCGCGGTGGATTTGCACCGTCAGGTCGGTGTTCATGAACCCCATTTCCGAGGTCGGCGCATTCCACGAAATTCCGTTGCCGCAATCGGCCAGCGGGCACAACGACTGGATCGGCGAGGGGGTTTCGCCCTCGAGCAGAGGCGGGGTGCGCATCCAGATGGTTTTCGGCCCCGCCCCCTGGTTGCCGCCTTTGGGATAGGCCACCTCGGAATGATGGGCAAAGCCGGGCAGGTCATGCCGCATTTCGCCGATGGGAAACGGGCCGTCTTCGATCTGCGACAGGTCGGGGCCTTGGATCGCCACATTCGGCACCGGCCCCAGATCCCGGCGCGCCAGATGCATCGTGGTGGCGGTCGCGCACAGCGTATCGTCCAGGTCATGCACCGTGACGCGCGTGGTGGCCAGCGTCTTGGTGTGGCGCACGGTCTCGGCGGCCACGCGAAGACCGGACAGAGGCAGCGGGCGCAGCAGATCGACGGTCAGGCGGGTCAGCATCTTGTCGGGGCCGACCTCGATCTCGGCCGCGCGCACGATCAGGCCCGCAACCGGGCCGGCATGACAGTGATCGGCCGACCACGGCCCGCGCGCCGGGTCATTTCCGACAAAGGCCCCGTCGGGCGCGACCCGGAAATAAGCGGTCTTGCCCACCACGGGCTGCATCGCCGCGTCCTGCATGTCAGATCTTTTCCTGGGTATGCTTTTTCAATTCGGCCCGCGCCACCTGACGGCGATGCACCGCATCCGGGCCATCGGCCAGCCGCAGCGTGCGCACATGCGTCCAGGCGGTGGCCAGCGGCGTATCCTGGCTGACGCCCTGCCCGCCGAACATCTGCACCGCCTCGTCGATTACCTTCAGCGCAACGCGCGGCGCTACGACCTTGATCTGGCTGATCCACGGAGCCGCCGCGCGCGCATCGCCCTGATCCATGTACCACGCGGCCTTCAGACACAGCAGGCGGGCCATCTCGATCTCCATCCGGCACTCGGCAATGATGTCGAAATTGGCACCCAGCTGCGCCAGTTTCTTGCCAAAGGCTTCGCGCTGCAGGGCGCGTTTGCACATCTGTTCCAGCGCCATCTCGGCCTGGCCGATCGCGCGCATGCAGTGATGGATGCGACCGGGCCCGAGGCGCCCCTGCGCGATTTCGAACCCGCGGCCCTCGCCCAGCAGGATGTTCTCGGCCGGCACCCGGACATCGGTGAACCGGATATGCATGTGCCCGTGCGGCGCGTCGTCATGGCCGTACACTTCCATCGGGCGCAGGATCTCGATCCCCGGCGTGTCGGCGGGCACCACGATCATCGACTGGCGCTTGTGCTTGGGCAGGTCGTCGCCGCCGGTCTTGACCATCACGATGTAGACCTTGCAGCGCGGATCGCCCGCGCCGGACGACCACCATTTCTCGCCATTCAGAACATAGTCATCCCCGTCCTGCACGCAGGACATCGAGATATTCGTGGCATCCGACGAGGCCACATCCGGTTCGGTCATCAGATAGGCCGAGCGGATCTCGCCCTCGAGCAGCGGCTTGAGCCACTGTTCTTTCATCTTCTCGGTGCCGTAGCGCTCGAACACCTCCATGTTGCCGGTGTCGGGGGCGGAACAGTTGAACACCTCGGCGCCCAGCGGGGTCTTGCCCATCTCTTCGGCGAAATAAGCGTATTCGACTGTAGTCAGGCCAAACCCCTTGTCGCTGTCGGTCAGCCAGAAATTCCACAGACCGGCCGCCTTGGCCTTGGCCTTCAAGCCTTCCAGGATCTCGGCCTGGCGTTCGGTATACTGCCAGCGGTCGCCGTTGTTGATCTCGGCATGGTATTCCTCTTCCAGGGGCATGATCTCGTTGCGGATCATGTCGCGGACCCGCTCCAGCAGCGCCCGGTTCTCCTCGCGCAAGACGAATGACATGTTCATGAAGAATCCTCCGTAGATCCCGGAACCGGGCTTTACCTTTGCGCCGAGGATGGCTTAGCTGCGGCAACTGTGTCCAGCCGCGTGACGGCACGTCACTTGCAATCAATTTGAAACGGAAGGGGGGCGCAGATGGCGTTGTTGATCGATACCGGGCTGTCCGACTGGATGAGCGATGCCGAGATTGCCGAAGAAGTCCGGCGACATGCACCAACGGCCGATGTGCGCACGCCAAGCACCATTGGTGACCCGGCCGAGGTCACCATGGTGGCGGTTGTCGGCCTGCGGGACGATCACGCGAGCCGCCTGCCCAATCTGCAGCTGGTGCAAAAGTTGGGCGCCGGGGTCGAGACAATCGTGTCGAACCGCGCCCTGCCCGCGCATGTCCGCGTGGCCCGCCTGAAACCGGACGCCCCAGCGCAAGGCATCGCAGAGTGGTTTCTGGCCTATATCCTGTACGCTCACCGGAACATGGGCTTTCACGCGGACGCTCAGCGGCGGGCCGAATGGCGGCCGAAAGCGCCGGTGCTGACATCTGACACCGTAGTCGGAGTTCTGGGGCTGGGCCATATCGGCAGCCGTACCGCCCGCATGCTGCGCGATGTCGGGTTTCAGCTCATCGGCTGGAGCCGGTCGCCCAAGCAAATCGAAGATGTGACCTGTCTGCACGGGCAGGATGCTTTGCCGGGAATGCTGCGCGGTTGCGACCATGTCTGCGCGATTCTTCCCTCGACCCCCGCAACCATCGGCTTGTTTGACGCAGAAATGCTCGGCGCGATGAAGGACGGCAGCCAGTTGTTGAATGCGGGACGTGGCGACCTGATCGACGAGGAAGCCTTGATCGAGGCACTTGACCGGGGTCGTCCTGGGCGCGCGGTTCTCGATGTGACCGCACAAGAACCGTTGCCCAAAGACAGCCCCTTATGGCGGCACCCTGCGGTCACGATCACACCGCATGTGTCGGGATGGCATCTGGGTGATGCGTTGGCGGATGTTGCCCAGAACTTTCTGCGGCTGAGTGCAGGTCAGCCCCTGCTGCACGAGGTTGACCGCAGCCGCGGTTACTGAGCCGCGATTACGGCGTCAGAATCCAATTGCCGCTGGCATCCTTGCACTGACGGGTGCGGATTTCCGGGTTGGGCGCCGCCCCGGACGGCTGCACAAAGTGCTGGAAGTGAACGCAGTTGTCCTTCACGTCCCGTATCCTGACCGTGCCTTTGGTGCCCGTTTTCTCGTTGACCCAGTTGCGCTCCTGCCCGACGCTTGGGGTCCCGCCTGCCAGCATCGAAGACGTCGTCGCGTCCAGAACCTGATAGTCGTCCGGGCTCAGCCCCATTTCAGCGATGATCCGGGACAGAGGCTTGGCATCGACCGCCCCCACGACACCCGACAAAAACAGCGCAAACAGGGCAGCAGGCAACCGGACAGTCATGCGAAACTCGCTTTCGTGAAAATTGATCTGCACCAAGAATATACATCCATGCAATCAGGGCCAAGCCCCCGCGGCCGGACCTTCAAATAATGCCGAACAAACCTATCGGACTGCCGGTGCTATCGGCCCGCCGCTGATGCGACCATAGTAACCGGAAACCAAGCTTGAGGCACAGGAATGGCTCATCAAAACTACTACGCGCCCACCGGCGGGCTTCCGGACCAGACTCAGCTGCTGACCGACCGCGCCATGTTCACTGACGCCTATGCCGTCATCCCGAAAGGCACGATGCGCGACATCGTGACCAGCTTTCTGCCGTTTTGGGAACAGACCCGACTGTGGGTCCTTTCGCGCCCCCTCAGCGGGTTTGCCGAGACGTTTTCGCAATACATCATGGAGGTCCAGCCGGGCGGCGGCAGCGACAGGCCCGAGACGGACCCGGAGGCTCAAGGCGTGGTCTTCGTCGTCGAAGGGTCGGTTACCCTGACCCTTGCGGGGCAGGTCCACGTGCTGGACACAGGGGGCTATGCCTACATTCCGCCCGGGTCCGATTGGACCCTGCACAACCGCTCTGACGCCGTGGCCCGGTTCCATTGGGTACGCAAGGCCTATGAGGCCGTACCCGGATTGCCGGCCCCCGATCCGATCATCACCAACGAACGCGACGTCGCCCCAACCCCAATGCCCGGCACCGAAGGTCGGTGGGCCACCACGCGCTTCGCGGATCCAAGTGATCTGCGCCATGACATGCATGTGAACATTGTCACGTTTGAACCAGGTGGGGTCATCCCCTTTGCCGAAACGCATGTCATGGAGCACGGGCTTTATGTGCTTGAGGGCAAGGCCGTCTATCGACTGAACCAGGATTGGGTCGAGGTCGAGGCCGGTGACTACATGTGGTTGCGCGCGTTCTGTCCTCAAGCCTGCTACGCGGGCGGGCCGGGGCGATTCCGTTATCTGCTGTACAAGGACGTCAATCGGCACATGCCGTTGAAACTGTCCACACGATGACCTGCAAAAGGTTCTGAAAACGAGCTTTTGCGTCGGCAGGGGTTCACAGGGACGGCGGAATTTGCTGAAATCAGAGGTGATTTCGTTTTGTTCATTCGTGGAGATTGGTCATGAAACTGCGCGCCCCTCTGACGGCACTGGCCATGATCGGCCTCATGGTCGCCGTCGACACCGCCCCGGTCGTGGCAAAGGAAGCGACCAAAACCGTATCCGTCATGAGCCGCACATGGGCTGTGACGCAGGTTGCGGATGCCCCTGTCGTGTATCGTGCGACCCGCGACAACAACAACCTCAACCCGTTCGGCCCGCCGCCGCGCCTGCGCACGGTTCAGGCCATTGCGGCCATCCAGCAGGCAACCGGGTGCAAGGTGATCCGGTCAAGCATGTACCAGAATATTTCGGGCCAGTTCTTCTCGCAGGTCAGCTGCGGATAGCGGCGACGCCATACGGGCATTGAGGTCGGTCAAACGGCCTGCCATAGCTTGCGCATGAAACTCGCAATCAACGGATTCGGCCGCATCGGCCGCACGATCCTGCGGCAGGTCATGGCCCTGCCAGCGGGTTCGGATGTTCAAGTGGTGCTGATCAACGACATCGCACCGCTGGAGACCTGTGCCTATCTGTTCAAGTACGACAGCACGTTCGGCCCCTATGCCGGTTCGGTCGAAACCAGCGCCGGGGCCTTACAGGTGGATGGACATTCGATTCCACTGAGCCACAGCGACGACCTTGCCGATGTCGATCTGTCCGGCGTGGACGTGATGCTGGATTGCACGGGTATCGCGCGCAGTTCGGACGTCGCAATCCGGGGCCTGCAGGCAGGGGCTGGCAAGGTGCTGATTTCCGGCCCGTCCCCGGCCGCCGAGACAACGATCGTTCTGGGCGCCAACGAAGACATGCTGGGCAATGCCCGGATTGTATCGAACGCGTCCTGCACCACCAACGCGCTGGCGCCGCTGGCCAAGGTGATCGACGAGATCGGGGGCATCGCCTCAGCGCACATGACCACGATTCACTGCTACACCAACAGCCAGCCGATGGTGGACGCTCCGCGTGGAGACCTGGCGCGGTCGCGGGCCGGGGCCTTGTCGATGGTACCCACCACGTCAAGCGCGACCCAACTGATCGACGTGGTTCTGCCGCATCTGGCCGGACGTATTTCCGGTGCGGCTGTGCGGGTGCCCACTGCCAGCGTCTCGGCCATCGATCTGGTCGTAACCCTGCAAAATGGAACGGAACCCGAGCTGTTCTCGGTCGAATTGAGCCGCGCCGTCGAGGCATCAAAGGTGCTCGGCTGGACCGACTTGCCGCTGGTCTCGTCCGATCTGCGTGCGCGACCGGAATCGCTGGTGATTGCCGGACCGGAAACACGTGTCGTCGGGCAAAATCAGGTCCGGGTTTTCGGATGGTATGACAATGAGTGGGGTTTTTCGGCCCGTATGCTCGATGTCGCCGGGATGATGGCTCAGACGGAATAGCCCGCAGCGCGCTTGGCGCTGCAGGGCTGAGTTACAGGTTTCAGTCGTGCGGCAAACTGCCAGCGCCGTGACCGGCCATTCCGCCCGAGACCTCTTCGGTCGATTCTTCGGCCAGTTCATGCGGCAGAATGAGGTTCAGCACGATGGCGATCAGCGCTGCGGGCAGCAGTCCGCTTGTCATCAGGATGCGGATTGTGTCCGGCAAGTGCTGAACCGCGCCGGGTTCCAGTTGCAAGCCAAGCCCGATCGACAGCGAGATTGCGAAGATCACCATGTTGCGGCGATTCCAGTCCACGTCGGACAACATCGAAATACCGGCAGCCACCACCATGCCGAACATGACGATCACACCGCCCCCCAGAACTTCGATCGGAACAGTGCGTATGATGGCGCCGACCTTGGGAACAAGTCCGCACAGGATCAGGAACAGCGCACCAATCGTAACGACATGGCGGCTCATGACTCCGGTCATCGCGATCAGACCAACATTCTGACTGAACGAGGTATTCGGCAAACCGCCAAAGATACCGGCGACAGCCGTGCCAACACCATCTGCGTAGGTCGCTCCCGCGATCTCTTTGTCCGTGGCCTCGCGACCCGCGCCACCTTTGGTAATGCCCGAAACGTCACCGACGGTTTCGACCGCTGACACGAAAGCCATGAGGCAGAACCCGATCACCGCCGCCAGCGAGAATTCGAACCCATATTTGAAGGGCACCGGCAGCGCGAAACCAGCGGCCCGCGACCAGCTTGTTCCAATGGCTTCGAACGTCACCATTCCGACCATCAGGGCGTAGACATAGCCGACAGCCAATCCGACCAGAACCGCAGACACCGACAGCATTCCGCGGGCAAAGAACTTGAGGCCCAGCGTGACGATCACGACGACAAGTGCCGCAGACCAGTTGAGCAGCGATCCGTATTCCGGCGTACCGATCGCAGGAACACCACCCGCCGCATACTGGATGCCGACCTTGACCAGTGCCAATCCGATCATCGTCACAACAAGCCCCGTGACCAATGGCGGCAGAGCGAAGCGGATCTTGCCAATGAACATCCCAAGGCAGGCGTGAAAGATACCGCCAATCAGAACGCCTCCGAACAGCGCGGCAAGGGCCTCGACGCCCTTGCCGGCCACCAATGGGATCATGATTGGCAGGAACGCAAAGCTTGTTCCCTGAACGATGGGCAATGCCGCACCAACCGGGCCCAGCGTGATGGTCTGCAACAAGGTCGCCAGCCCTGCAAACAGCATCGACATCTGGATCAGATACAGCAGCTCGGGAAAATCGGGCGAGTTCGACCCGAAGCCAAACCCGGCCGCACCGGCCACGATGATGGCGGGGGTCACGTTTGACACAAACATTGCCAAAACGTGCTGAATGCCTAGTGGTATCGCCTTGTGCAGCGCGGGCGTGTAATTCGGATCCCGAAGCTGATCGGGTGTTCCTATCGAAGTTTCGGCCATGATCTCAACTGTCTCCCTGTTTCTCATGGGGGTCTTGCCGCTTCTCCGGCGGCTTCAAAATTGTCTTAGCGTTCAACCACCTCGTAAGGGGTGTCGAACCAGTGCTCCTCGAGGTTTGCGCCTGAACCGATACGGTCGACTACCGCGAAAAGGCCGGGCGCGTGCAGCGGCGTCAACACGCCGTGCCATGTGCCGCGATGATAATTCACCCCCTGCCCCGGCTGCGTCACGAAGGCCAGCGGCTGGCCCGGAACGCCGCCCTCATCCGGCGCGACGATCACAAGGAACGGCTGATGCGTCATCGGAATAAAAGCCTGGCTGCCCTGAGGGTGACGTTCGACCATGTCCAGTTGATAGGGCAATGCCCGCGGATTGGCGTCGAACAGGCTGATCCCTGCACGACCGTCAGCAAAATCCAGAACCGCCCGGTCATGGTATCGCCCGCACTGACCCTGGTTGATGATCTTGTCCGGTGCGCCCGAAACCTCGAGCACGTCGCCGAACGGCGCAAAGGCTTGGGCCGTCAGCGGCGCGATAGGAATGATCCGAGTCATGAGGGCAGCACGTCGCGCAGCCGGAACTCGGCGATGCGCTCGACCTGGCGGCAGGCTTCGGTGAGCTCGGCCTCGCGGTCATTCTCGATGCGTCGCTGGAACGCCTGCAGGATCGAGGCCTTGTCGTGGTCGCGCACCGCGATGATGAAGGGAAAGCCGAATTTCTCGGTGTAGCGCGTGTTCAGATCAGTAAAGGCATCGCGCTCGGCGTCGGTCAGGGCGTCCAACCCGGCCGAGGCCTGCTCGGACGTGCTTTCGGCCGTCAGGCGTTTGGCCTGTGCCAGCTTTCCCGCCAGATCCGGATGCGCGGTCAGAACGCCAAGGCGTTCCTCGGACGAGGCCGAACGGAACACCCGCGCCAGCGCGTTGTGCAGCCCGCCCGTCGTATCATGGGCGGGGCCCAGTTCCAGCGCCCAGGCGCGCTCGGCGATCCAGGGCGAATGTTCGAAAATGCCGCCATAGGCCGCCACGAAGGCGTCGCGGTCCATCTGCGAGGGGCGTGGGCGATCCTGCGGCGGATGATGCGCCGCCCAGTGTTCGGCAATCTGCAACCGGGTCGCGAACCATACATCGGAGAAGCCGCGCGCATAGTCCAGAAACCGCTTCAGCGCCATCACCCGGCCCGGCCGGCCGATCAGGCGGCAATGCAGGCCGATCGACAACATCTTGGGCGCGCCCGCCTGCCCCTCGGCATAGAGCGCATCGAAACTGTCGCGGAGATAGGCGAAGAACTGATCGCCCGAGTTGAACCCCTGCGGCGTGGCAAAGCGCATGTCGTTGCAGTCCAGCGTATAGGGCACGATCAGCTGGTCGCGTCCGCTGACGTGCATCCAATAGGGCAGATCGTCAGCGTAGGTGTCGGCCACATAGGCAAACCCGCCTTCCTCGGCCACCAGCCGAACGGTGTTGTCCGAACACCGTCCCGTGTACCAGCCGCGCGGGCGGTCTCCGACCACCTCAGTGTGCAGGCGGATCGCCTCGGCGATCTGGGCGCGCTCCTCGTCTTCCGGCATGTCCTTGTGCTCGACCCATTTCAGGCCGTGGCTGGCGATCTCCCACCCGGCGGATTTCATCGCCGCCACCTGATCGGGCGAGCGCGCCAGCGCGGTGGCCACGCCATAGACGGTCACCGGCAGGTCGGCCATCAGGCGATGCAGCCGCCAGAACCCAGCGCGGGCGCCGTATTCATAGATGGATTCCATGTTCCAATGCCGCTGGCCCGGCCAAGGCGCGGCGCCGACGATTTCGGACAGAAACGCCTCGGACGCGGCGTCGCCATGCAACACGCAGTTTTCACCGCCCTCTTCGTAGTTCAGCACGATCTGCACTGCCAGCTTGGCCCCGCCCGGCCACTGGGCATCTGGCGGGTTGGCTCCGTATCCAATCATGTCGCGGGGGTATCGGGGGGGCTGCATTCTGCTTTCCGTCTTCAATTTCAGGCTTCCATTCGGTTTATCCCATAAAACCGTGATGGATTATCAAATCAATCCGAACGCTGTTTCCGGTTGTTTCAGCGTTCCCTGTGCCATGGCCTTTGCCGCAAGATGGGCAATGCAAACCGGATTGCCTAAAATGGCATCCGAAGACGAAACGTGCAGACAACAGCAGGAGCAACTCGTGGCAGGTTATCTGACGACCCACGTTCTGGACACGGCGCGCGGATGTCCGGCCGACGGGCTGAAAATCGCGTTGTACCGGGTGTCCGGCAATTCGCACCGGAAACTGGTTGAGATGGAAACCAACGCGGACGGGCGCACCGACAGTCCCATCCTGCCGGAAAAGACTTTCAAGACCGGTATCTACGAGTTGATCTTCTTTGCGGGGGACTACCTACGTGCCTCCGGACAAGCCGTTGAAGACCCTCTTTTCCTGGATCAAATACCGATCCGGTTTGGCATGTCCGACCCCGAGGCGCATTACCACGTGCCGCTTTTGCTATCGCCATTCGGGTATTCGACCTACCGGGGCAGCTGACCCCTCAGACCTGCGACGTCCGCACCACGTCGCCGATCCGCGAGATCATGAAATCCATGAACAGGCGCGCCTTGGGGTCCTGATGACGCCGATGCGTGTAGAGACACGCCATCTGCACCGAAACCGGTGGCGTGTCGACGGCAACAGGCACCAAACGCCCGGCCTTGAGATGCTCGGCCACTTCAAAAACGGGTTTCATAGCGATCCCCTGCCCAGCCAGCGCCCAATCAGTCAGAACATCGCCATCGTCGCACTCGAACCGCCCGGACACCGCAAACCGTTTCGGTCCTTCGGCTGTCTGCAGCAGCCATTGGAACTCGGTCGCTCCGGGGAATCGCAGGTTCAGGCATTCGTGCCGGTCCGAGATCAGCTCCGCCCCGGTCCGGGGCATGCCCCGGCGCGCGACATAGTCTGGCGCAGCACACAAGACACGCTGGCAATCCGCGATTTTGCGGATCCGCAAAGTGCTGTCTTCGGGTTGACCGATGAAGAACGCCAGATCCAGCCCTTCGGTCGTGAGATCAACAGACCTGTCCGTCAGACGCAGCCGCACGTCAATCTCGGGGTAGTCGGCAAGAAATTCAGGGACTTGAGGCGCCAACAGCCGTCGCCCGACCCCCAGTGGAGCCGCTACGAAAAGCGATCCCCGGGGAGCTTCGGTCAGGTGCACGACCTGCGCCTCGGCCTCGTTCACGGCATCCAGAACCGCAACCGCACCGGGGTAGAACGCCCGGCCCTGCTCGGTCGGGCTGAGGTTTCGGGTCGTACGCTGGAACAATCGCACACCCAAATGATCTTCGAGCTGGGAAATCCGCGCCGAAGTCACCGCTGGCGAGATTCGCAGATCGCGTCCGGCCGCGGACATGCTGCCAAGATCATAGACCCGGACAAAGGTACGGATATTGTCGAGATAGGACATCTTATCGTTTTTTTTGATACAGTTTGACAATATACGGGAATACCGAAGAAAACCCCGTTTGCCTAGTGTGTCGGCAAGCAATCGGAGAGCTTTGCATGTATGAATTCGCCGTGTTCTGGGACTGGATGGCATTTGCGGTGCGGTGGCTGCATGTCATCACGGCAATCGCCTGGATCGGATCGTCGTTCTATTTCATAGCGCTGGACCTCGGCCTGAACCGCGACATTCCCGGCCCGGCGGATGGCGAGGAATGGCAGGTGCATGGCGGCGGCTTCTACCATATCCAGAAATACCTGGTGGCGCCCGAGCGGATGCCCGACCACCTGACCTGGTTCAAATGGGAAAGCTATGCAACCTGGCTCAGTGGTGCGGCCCTGTTGATGATCGTCTACTGGGTGGGCGGCGAGCTGTACCTGATCGACGCACAGAAGGCCGATCTGGCGCTGTGGCAGGGCATCCTGATCTCGGCGGCGTCGCTGACCGTGGGCTGGTTGATCTATGATTTCCTGTGCAAATCGGGCCTGGGCGAGCGTCCGACCCTGCTGATGCTGCTGCTGTTCGTTCTGCTGGTGGCGATGGGCTGGGGATACAACCAGATCTTCACTGGCCGCGCGATGATGCTGCATCTGGGCGCGTTCACAGCCACGATCATGACGGCCAATGTGTTTTTCATCATCATGCCCAACCAACGGATCGTTGTGGACGACCTGAAAAACGGCCGCACCCCGGACCCGAAATACGGCAAGATCGCCAAGCTGCGCTCGACCCACAACAACTATCTGACTTTGCCGGTGGTCTTCCTGATGCTGTCGAACCACTATCCCTTGGCCTTTGCGACCGAATACAACTGGATCATCGCGGCGCTGGTCTTCCTGATGGGTGTCACCATCCGGCACTACTTCAATACCCGCCACGCCCGGGCCGGCAACCCGACCTGGACCTGGCTTGTGACGACCCTGCTGTTCATCGCCATCATGTGGCTGTCCACTGCGCCGATGTACAAACCGCTGGAAGAGGCCGAGGCGCAGCCCCTGACCCAGTTCGAGGAGCGCTTTGTGCTGGCCAGCGGCTTTGAAGAAGCCCATGACGTAGTCTTGGGGCGCTGTTCGATGTGCCACGCGCGCGAGCCCGTTTGGGACGGAATCCTCTGGGCCCCCAAGGGTGTTCTTCTGGAGACCGAAGGTGACATCGCGCGCAATGCCGAGCAAATCTATCTGCAGGCTGGAGTCAGCCACGCGATGCCGCCGGCCAACGTCACCTATATGGAACCCGAAGACCGCGAGGCCATTATCCGCTGGTTCCGAAACGCGGGCCTGTAGCGGCAGCTTTTCCACAACTTCGCATGGGAACTGGGAAATCCGCGTTTATTTCTTTGCCTGAGCGGTTTGAGATGGTCTAACTGTTTCCAAGGGATCGCGGCGCCGCGACAAGCAGCGCAAATCAATGCGGCCCGGGACAGGTGGAGCCATTTGATGCAGGCGAGCAGACGTAGGGGCGGTCTGAAGAACTGGTGTGCGGGTGTGTTTTTTGCCCTCGCCCCGACCTGTGCGATGGCACTGGAAACATCGCTTGCAGCGCCAGGATTGTCGGACGACTTGAAAAAGCAGATTGAGGAAACGTCCTCGGTCATGACTGCCGACAACCGGGGGCTGGACACGCCGCTTGAAGTTCTGTCAGCCGCGTTGTCGGATTACCGAACGATCGTGCAAATTCTCTATGATGCAGGATATTTCGGCCCGTCGGTCAGCATCAAGCTGGACGGGAAAGAAGCGGCAGATCTCAGCTCGCTGAGCGTTCCTGCGCAGATCAATCGGGCAACGATCACCATTCGCCCCGGCAAAGCGTACAATTTCGGAACCGCAGTCGTTCAGCCTTTGGCGCCCGATACCGAATTGCCCGAAGAGTTTGCCCCCGGCAAGCTGGCCACGACCGGCGCCATTCAACAGGCGACTTCGGCCGGGATTCAGGCCTGGAAGGACGCGGGCCACGCCAAAGCGAAACTGCGCGATCAACAGATCATCGCCCGGCACGCACAGGCCCAGCTGGACGCCCGGATCGACCTGGATCAGGGGCCGCGCCTGAAGTTCGGCAAGATGTATATCGAAGGCGGCACCGATGTCCGCCACAGTTCGATCGAGAAAATCGCCGGTTTCCCGTCGGGCGAGGTCTACTCGCCCGAAAAGTTGCAAAAGGTCGGCACACGGCTGCGGCGGACTGGTACGTTCAGCACCGTCTCGATCCAGGAACGGGACACGCCGAACCCGGACGGCACGCTGGATTTCGACGCCACCTTCGAGGACTTGCCCAAACGCCGCCTGACGTTTGGGGTCGAACTGGCCTCGCGCGATGGCTTGGACCTGACCGCGACCTGGACCCACCGCAACGTGTTCCGCCGCGCTCAACGGCTGCGCTTTGAGGCCGCTATCCGAAATATCGGCGGGTCTGAGGATATCGACGGGCGGTTGGGTCTGCGTCTGGATCAGCCCGACCGACTGGGCCCCGACGACAACACCTTCTGGAGCGCGCTGCTCGAGCGCCGAAATACCGACAATTACAGCGTGTCGGTTGCCTCGCTGACCTATGGTGCGCGGCGGACGTTCTCGGACGAGTTGTATGCCGAGGCGGCTGTGGGCTTCTCGATCTCGAACGCTGACGACGCCTATGGTGACGGCCGCAAGTTCCGGTATTTCATCATTCCGTTCCGGTCCGAGTGGGACAAACGCGACAGCAAGGTCAGCGCCACCCGCGGGTATTACCTGGACAGCCAGTTCATGCCCTTCGTCGGCATCTCGGGCACGGATACCGGGCTGCGCCTGTTTTTCGACGGTCGCGCCTATACCAGCCTGGGCACTGGCGGCCGGATCGTGCTGGCTGGGCGAGTGCAACTTGGATCGATCCTCGGCCCTCCGGCGGATGGTGTCACACCGGATTTCCTGTTCTTCTCCGGCGGCGCGGGCACCGTTCGCGGTCAGCCCTATGAAAGCCTTGGTGTCCCCGTCGGCACGGGCATTGCCGGCGGCAAGTCCTTTCTTGGCCTGTCGGGCGAGGTGCGCGGCAAGGTCACCGAAAAGCTGTCTCTTGTTGGGTTTTACGACTACGGTATCGTAGACACGTCCTCGTTCATCGGCAGTGGCGCCGAGTACCACGCGGGCGCGGGCCTTGGCGTTCGGTACGATCTGGGCGGCTTCGGCCCGCTAAGGCTGGACCTGGCGGTGCCTGTGCAAGGTGACACGGGCAACGGGCTGCAGTTCTATATCGGGATCGGGCAAGCATTTTGAGGCGTTACCTTTCATATCCTCTGGCGGTCGGGGCAACCGCCTTTGCCCTGTCCGGCCCCGTGGCCGCGCAAGAGGAAGAGAGTGGCGGTCTGCTGACCGATTTCCTGCAGAACACGTTATCCGGGGACAACCGCAATATCCGGGTCATCGGCTTGGAGGGCGCGCTGAGCTCTCGCGCACGCATCCAGGAGATCACGGTGGCCGACGACGAAGGAGTCTGGCTGACCATCAAGAACGCCGAGCTGGATTGGAACCGGCTGGCCCTGATCCGCGGCCGGTTTTCCGTGAACGCCCTGACCGCCGAAGAAATCGACATCGCACGCGCACCCGGCAAGACCACCACAGACGAACCGGCCGCCACCGCCGAGACCGAACCCTTTCAACTGCCCGAACTGCCCGTGGCGATCGAGATCGGTGAACTGCGCGTCGACGAGTTGTCCCTGGGCGAACCGCTGATCGGCGTTGCAGCAGACCTTTCAGTGGACGGAAACCTGAATCTTGCCGATGGCGCGCTGGACACCAAGCTGGACATCAATCGGTTGGACCGGGCCGGCGATCAGATAAATCTTGTGGCCGGTTTCCAGAACGAAAGCCGGCAAATCGACCTGGACCTGACCATCTCCGAGGCGTCAGGTGGGCTGATTTCGACCGCATTGAATATACCGGACAGCCCGCCCATCGGCCTGACGGCTAAAGGGTCCGGTCCGATCACCGACTTCACGGCGGATATCGGGCTGAGCAGTGACAATGTCGACCGTGTCTCGGGCCAGGTGCGCCTGCGCGGGATCGAGAAGACCGAAGGGGCGGCAGACGAAGGCATTGCCTTTACCGCCGACCTGGGCGGCGACCTGACCCCATTTCTGGCCGCCAACATGGATACCTTCTTCGGTACGGATACACGTCTGTATGTCGATGGCCGTACCGGAGCCGAAGGTGCGCTGGAGATTACCGAGGCGGACATCACGTCCGAAGCTTTGAAACTGGAAGCGCAGCTCAGCCTTGGAACAGGCGGGGCGCTGCAACTGGCAGCCGTCCAGGCACGGATCTCGCCACCGGCCGGGGACGACGTGGTCCTGCCATTCGGTGGAGGAGACACATCCGTCAAGGCCGCACAGCTCTCTGCCCTGTTCGACCACGAAAACGGCAATCATTGGGACCTGAGCCTGACGACCGATAATGTTGTCACACCCCAAGTCCAGATTGCGCACACGCGGTTGACCGCACAGGGCACCCTGACTCAGATCGGCGGTCTGGACCTGACAGGAGACCTTCAAGCCTCTCTGGATGGTTTGGACTTGGCTGACCCTGCCCTGAACACAGCGGTGGGCGATCGCGTCACCCTTGATGGCCTGTTCGAATACGGACGGGACAAGTCGCTCCGACTCTCGGGTTTCGAACTTGGGGGAACCGACTATTCAGCGACCGCCGATGCTGTCGTCAGCGGGCTTGAAAGCGGTCTGAAGATTGACGGATCGGCAACGATGCAGGCGTCCGATCTGTCTCGTTTCTCTGAGGTCGCCAAATTGGATCTGGGCGGCCGGGCATCGGTCCGGGTCGAGGGGGCGGGCTCGCCGTTGGAGGGCAGTTTTGACGGCAAGCTGGCCGTTTCCGGACAAAACCTGTCCACTGGTCGGGACGATATCGACCCCATCATCGCGGGCGAGACGGACATCACGCTGGACGCCAAGAGGGATGCAAACGGCATCCTGATCCGCGCTCTCACCATCGACGGCGAAACCCTGAACGCACAGGCGGATGGCGCGGTCACCACTCCGAACGGCAATTTCACCATCGACGGCCAGGCCCGGGTGAATGCCTCTGACCTTTCGGTATTCTCCGGCCTCGCCAAGCGCGACCTTGCGGGGACCGTTCAGGCCCAGGTGGATGGCAAGGGCACCGTGCAGACCTTTGAGTTTGATGGCACTGCGCAGGTGACGACTACAGACCTGCAAACCGGGCTGGATCAGGTGGATCCGCTTGTGACCGGGCGCGTCGTCCTGAACTTCGACGGCGCGCGCACCGGTGACCGGATCGAAATCCGCAAGGCAACCGTTGACGCAGCCGCGCTGAATGCCCAAGTCGCGGCAACCATCGACGATCCGACCGGAAACCTGGCCTTTGACGGTCAGGCGCAGGTCGATGCCCCCGATCTGTCCGTCTTTTCCGGACTGGCAGGCCGTACGTTGGCGGGCGCGGTCACGGCGGATGTGACCGGTCGAGGGGCCCGTGGCAGCAAAGTCTTCGACGTGCAGGGCAAAATCAATGCAGAGGACATCTTGACCGGAATCGAAGCGGTGGATGCGCTGATCCCCGGACAGACGACGCTGACAGTCGACGCATCGAACGGCGAGGAAGGGTTGAACCTCCGCAACTTCCGGCTTGCAGGGACGGCCTTGTCCGCCAACGCATCCGGCATCTTGAGCCGCGAAAGCGGCGGGTTGAGCTTCTCCGCCGGGTTGGACGACCTCGCCCGGGTTTCACAGACCCTGACGGGACCGCTGAAGGTGAACGGGAATGTGGCTCCCACATCCAGCGGAGTTGAGGGCACGGTCAGAGTGACCGGCCCGGAGACGTCCTATGCCAATCTGGTAGGCAGCGTAAATACGGATGGCTCTGCCGACCTGGACTTTGACGCCAAGTTCGATAGGGTCGAACGTTTTGCGCCCGAGTTTCCGGGCAGCTTGACGGCGAAAGGCAATGCAACGCGCCAGAACGGCGTGTGGACCATTGATGCCAATGCCGCCGGACCGGCCGAGATCAGCAGTGCGGTCAAAGGAACCTACGACGAAGCCTCGGGCAATGCCGACATTTCTGCACAGGGCGGCGTCAATTTGGGCATTGCAAACATCTTCATCACGCCCAACAAGATCGACGGATCGGCCCGGTTCGACCTGGCGTTGAAGGGCAAGCCGGCGCTGGAGTCGCTGAGTGGTCGGATCACCACCTCAGGGACGTCGATGGCGATCCCCAGCGTTGGGCAGACCATCACCGATATCGGCGGAACTGTAGACCTTGCCAACAGCCGAGCAACGATTTCGATGCGCGGCGGCATGCGCGCCGGAGGCGGATTTACGGTCAGTGGCCCGGTCGACCTGACACCGCCTTTCAACGCGCAGATCACAACTGCAATCAACAATCTCGTCCTGACCGACAATCTTCTGTACGAGACCACGTTGAACGGCCAGATCGCAATGACGGGCGCCCTGGCAGGGAACAGTTCGCTGGCCGGGCAGATCACGTTTGGCGAGACCAATATCAACCTGGCCGCGGCATCAGGCGCGGTGGGGGCTGCGCCGATCCCGAAGATCGAACACGTGAACGAAAGCAATGCCAGCTACGTCACTCGGGAACGGGCGCAGCTGGTAGAAAAAGAGAAAACGTCGCAATCGGACTCTCGCATATCTCTCGACATCAGCCTGTTGGCCCCCAAGGCGGTTTTCGTGCGAGGTCGCGGTGTGAATGCTGAATTGGGCGGTGCGATCTTCATCAAGGGCACCACCAAATCCGTCATCCCATCGGGCCAGATCGAACTGATCCGCGGTAATCTGGACATCCTTGGCCGGAGGCTGGCGCTGACCAAAGGCGTGGTCAGCCTGCAGGGCGACCTGACGCCGTATATCGAATTCGAATCCTCGGCCAGCACTTCGGATGGAACCGCAACGTTGGAAATCGCGGGCCCTCTGGATTCTCCGACAGTCGATGTGTTCTCGGACCCCGAACGCCCCGCCGAAGAGGCGCTGGCCATGCTGCTGTTCGGCAACCGCTTTTCCGAACTGTCCCCGTTTGTCATCGCCCAGATGGCCGCGTCGCTGGCCCAACTGAGCGGTGCCGGTGGCGATGCCACCAAGGGCGTCCGGGACGCCACGGGCGTAGATACCGTCGACGTCGGCGCGACCGAGGGCGGCGGCGGGCGTCTGGGCGCCGGCGCTTATCTGAGCGACAACCTGTACACCGATTTCACCGTGAACACCGAAGGCGACACCGAGGTGAACCTGAACCTGGACGTCAGCGACAGCGTGACGGTGCGCGGCACCGTAGATGGGCGCGGCGATACCGGCATCGGGATTTTCTTCGAGCGTGACTACTAGGGTTGGGCGGGACCGCCACCCTAGACCTCTTCGACGGACAAGACCCCATCCAGTGATTTGATGGCACCCTTGATCTGGGGATTGATCGGGAACTCCTGCCCCAGGTCCATCTCGACCTCTCCCGGCAAGCCTGGATCCAGCAGACACAAATGGATCGGCCCTTTCGAGGCGTTTTTGGCCGCCCCCGCAGCATTCGCGAGAACGCTGGCGACCGTCGACAGCGCCTGTGATTGGTCCAAAAAGATACGAAGCCCGGTCGCGCCGGCCTCGGCCACGACTGAATCCGCCGGCCCGACCGAGCGCGCCAGCAGCTTCAGCTGGTCAGCCTCCATCGTGGCTTCGGCCGTCAGCACGACCTGCGCGCCGGTTTCCAGGTATTCGCGTGATTTCTCTAGGGTTTCCGAGAACAGCGTCACCTCGTACGCCCCGGTCGGGTCGGACAGCTGGGCAAAGGCGAACCGGTTGCCCTTGGCCGATTTCCGCTCCTGTCGCCCGGCGACCACACCGGCCATCTTGGCGATCAACGGACCCGAGCGTGCCTTTTCGGTAACCTCGTCCAGCGTCATCACCTGCTTGCGTTTCAGCGCGGGCATATAGTCGTCCAGCGGGTGCCCGGAGAGGTAGAAGCCGATCGCCTTGAACTCTTCGCTCAGCCGTTCGGCGGGTAGCCAGTCGGGCGATTTCGACAGGCGCGGTTCGGGCAGGTCGTCGCCCGCCTCGCCGAACAGCGAGACCTGGTTCGAGTTCTTCTGTTCGTGGATCGCCGCCGAATACTGCACCAGCTGTTCGAGGCTTTCGAAGACCCGGCGGCGGTTCTTGTCCAGCTCGTCAAAGGCGCCCGCGCGCGCCAGCATCTCCAGCGGCCGTTTTCCGACCTTCTTCAGATCGACCCGGCGGGCAAAGTCAAAGAGGTTGACGAACGGCTTGTCGCCCCTGCCCTGCACCACGAGGTTCATCGCCTCGACGCCCACGTTCTTGAGCGCGCCCAGCGCATAGACCAGCTTGCCATCCACCACATCAAACGTTGCCTGCGACCGGTTTATGCAAGGCGGCACGTAGGGCAGTTCCAAACCCTTGCGGACCTCTTCGAAATAGATCGCCAGCTTGTCGGTCAGATGGATATCGCAGTTCATGACACCGGCCATGAATTCGACCGGGTGGTTCGCCTTCAGCCAGCCGGTCTGATAGCTGACCACCGCGTAGGCCGCCGCGTGAGATTTGTTGAAGCCGTAGTTGGCGAATTTCTCCAGCAGGTCGAACACCTCGGACGCCTTCTTGGCATCTACCCCGTTCGCGGCTGCCCCGGCCTCGAATTTCGGGCGCTCGGCGTCCATCGCCTCTTTGATTTTTTTACCCATCGCGCGGCGCAGCAGGTCGGCGCCGCCGAGGCTGTAGCCCGCCATGACCTGCGCGATCTGCATCACCTGCTCCTGGTAGACGATGATGCCTTGCGTTTCTTCCAGAATGTGGTCGATCAGCGGGTGGACCGAGGTGATCTTGCGCTGGCCATTCTTGACCTCGCAATAGGTCGGGATGTTCTCCATCGGGCCGGGACGGTAGAGCGCGACCAGCGCCACGATGTCCTCGATGCAGGTGGGTTTCATGCGCTTGAGCGCATCCATCATGCCCGAGCTTTCAACCTGGAACACCGCCACGGTCTTGGCCGCGGAATAGAGCTTGTAGGTGGCCGGGTCATCCAGCGGGATGGCGTTGATCTGGTTCTCGGCCCCCTCGGCCGGCTCATAAAGCTGCCGACCGTCGGCCGCCACGTGCAATGGCCGTCCGGACTTGAAGATCAGGTCCATGGCGTTCTGGATGACCGTCAGAGTCTTGAGGCCCAGAAAGTCGAATTTCACCAGGCCGGCCTGTTCGACCCACTTCATATTGAACTGGGTGGCAGG
Source organism: Ruegeria sp. B32 (assembly GCF_025141855.1). Lineage (NCBI taxonomy): Bacteria > Pseudomonadati > Pseudomonadota > Alphaproteobacteria > Rhodobacterales > Roseobacteraceae > Ruegeria > Ruegeria sp. B32. Next base: position 2,524,841 of record NZ_CP081106.1, read on the forward strand.
CATGTCCGAGCGGGGGTCCTGATAGAGCGGCACCAGTTCGTCCAGCGGCCGGTCGCCGATCACCACGCCAGCGGCGTGGGTCGAAGCGTTGCGCAGCAGCCCCTCGACCTGCTGGCCATAAGTCAGAAGGCGGTCGACCACCTCTTCGTTGCGGGCTTCTTCGCGCAGACGCGGTTCGTCTTTCAGGGCCTTCTCGATCGACACCGGCTTGACGCCTTCGACCGGGATCATCTTGGACAGGCGATCCACCTGGCCGTAAGGCATCTGCAGCACCCGCCCGATGTCGCGCACCGCGGCCTTGGACAAGAGCGCGCCGAAGGTGATGATCTGGCCAACCTTGTCGCGGCCGTATTTCTGCTGAACATACCGGATCACCTCTTCGCGGCGGTCCATGCAGAAGTCGATATCGAAGTCGGGCATCGAGACCCGTTCGGGGTTCAGGAAGCGTTCGAACAGCAGGCTGTAGCGCAGCGGGTCGAGGTCGGTGATGGTCAGCGCATAGGCCACCAGCGAGCCCGCGCCCGAGCCCCGGCCCGGACCGACGGGGATGTCATGATCCTTGGCCCATTTGATGAAATCCGCAACGATCAGGAAGTAACCGGGGAACCCCATGCCCTCGATGATGTCCAATTCGAAATCCAGACGTTTCTGGTATTCCTCGGGTGGGACAGCGTGCGGGATCACCGCCAGTCGGGCCTGCAGACCCTCATTGGCCTGGCGGCGTAGCTCCTCGACCTCGTCATCGGCGAATTTCGGCAGGATCGGATCCCGCTTGTAGGCCATGAAGGCGCAACGTTTGGCAATCTCGACCGTGTTTTCGATCGCCTCGGGCAGGTCGGCAAACAGCGTGGCCATTTCCTGCGGCGACTTGAAGTAATGCTGCGCGGTCAGGCGGCGGCGACCTTCCTGCTGGTCGACATAGGCACCTTCGGCAATGCAAATCAGCGCATCATGCGCCTCGTACATATCCGAGGTCGGGAAATAGACGTCATTCGTGGCCACCAGAGGCAGGTTCTTGGCATAGGCCATTTCCACATGGCCGCGCTCGGTCAGGCGCTCGGCCTCGGGCTGGCCATCCTCTCCGGGATGACGTTGCAGTTCGATATAAAGGCGATTGGGGAACATCGCGGCCAACCGATCGACCAACAACTCGGCCGCCGGACGCTGGCCCTGCTGCAACAGGCGGCCCACGGGCCCATCCGGTCCGCCGGTCAAGCAGATCAGCCCATCGGAATACGCAGCCAACTCCTCAAGCGTGACCTGCGGCAACTGCCCGCCCTTGTCCACATACAGGCACGAGCTGAGCTTCATCAGATGCTCGTACCCCGTCTCAGACTGTGCCAGCAGTACAATCGGCGCGGGGGGCTTGGGTTTTTCCCCCGGCTGCGCTTGAACATACGCCAGATCAACCTGGCAGCCCATGATCGGCTGCACACCCGCACCGCTTGCGGTGACCGAGAATTCCAGCGCCGCGAACATGTTGTTGGTGTCTGTCACCGCAACTGCGGGCATGTCCATCTGCTCGCACAGCGTTGGCAGTTTCTTCAGGCGCACCGCCCCCTCAAGAAGGGAGTATTCGGTGTGAACTCGGAGGTGGATGAATCGAGGAGTACTGCTCATACGAGGCAGGCTATCGCACTCGCGACCCGGGAAAAAGCCGGAACAGTTAGGGCCGATTGCTGAAATAATAGCCGCTCATTATTCGGAGATTCCAGAAGGTGCTTCAGCCGACGCCGCCGGAGTAACACCAAAATCTCTTTCAATTCAGATGCCTAGATAATAATGACGTGGTGCATATCAAGGCATGGGATCAGGAATGGTACATTCGGCAGGCAGTTTTTCTTGCCAGCGCGCACAGGCTGTTTCTAACATCTTCAGGCAAGCTACAAGCCCGCTTCTATCTCTACGTCGCATCGAGACAGGAGCACCCATGGGCGCAACCGGGTAAGGCGACGGGTTTCAAGAATGAATATCACGTTTCTTCTGAACGGAGAGACAGTGGAGCTGGCGGATGTCGATCCGACGGCCACATTGCTGGATTGGCTGCGCGAGGATCGCGGTCTGACCGGCACGAAGGAAGGCTGCAACGAGGGCGATTGCGGGGCCTGCACCGTCATGGTGACGGATGAGGCCGGTGCCAAGGCGCTGAATTCCTGCATTCTTTTTCTGCCTCAACTGCACGGCAAGGCAGTGCGCACGGTCGAGGGGGCGAGCGGGCCCGACGGCGAGCCCCATCCCGTGCAGCAGGCGATGGTGGACCTTCATGGCTCGCAATGCGGATTCTGCACGCCCGGTTTCGTGATGTCGATGGTGGCCAGCCACGCCAACGGCGCGACGGATCATGACACGCAACTGGCCGGCAACCTCTGCCGCTGCACGGGCTACGCGCCGATCATCCGCGCGGCACAGGCCGTCGAAGACCAGCCGGTGCCGGTCTGGGTCAAGGACAAGCCGGTTGCAGCCAAGCCGTCCTCACCCCTTCTGCCGAAGTCATCCGACGAACTGGCCAAGGTCTTTGCCGCCCATCCCGGTGCAACTTTGATTGCGGGTGCCACCGATGTCGGCCTTTGGGTCACCAAGCAGCTGCGGAACCTGGACCCGGTGATCTTTCTGGGCGGCTGCGACGATCTGAAGGAGATCTCGATCACCGAAGACGAGGTGCACATCGGCGCGATGGTGGACATGAACCGCATGGGCGCGGCGATGGCCGATCTGCATCCGTCCTATGCCGAGATGATCCGGCGATACGCCAGCGTGCAGGTGCGCCATGCGGCCACGGTGGGCGGCAACATCGCCAACGGCTCGCCCATCGGGGACAACCCGCCCACCCTGATCGCGCTGGGGGCGACGCTGCATCTGCGCAAGGGGGACGCGCGGCGGTCGATCCCGCTGGAGGATTTCTTTGTCGATTACGGCAAGCAGGACCGCGCGCCCGGCGAGTTCGTCGAGGCGGTCAGCTTTGCGCGTCAGGCGGACCGGCTGAAATGCTACAAGCTGAGCAAGCGCTTCGATCAGGATATCTCGGCCGTGTGCGGCTGTTTCAATATCTTCGTGTCAGATGGCGTCGTGACGCAGGCGCGGATTGCGTTCGGCGGCATGGCGGGCATTCCGAAGCGGGCCGCGGCGGTCGAGGCCGCCTTGGTCGGCAAGCCTTGGACGCACGAGACCGTTCAGGCCGCGCTGCCGGCGTTTGACAGGGATTTCACGCCGCTGACCGACATGCGCGCCTCGGCCGAATACCGGCTGGAGACGGCCAGGGCGATGTTGGAGCGGTATTTCGCCGAAGATCAGGGCGAGTTGATCAACGTTCTGAAGGTGTCGGCATGAGCGTGACCAAGCCCCTGCCCCATGACGCCGCACCCCTGCATGTGTCGGGAACCGCCCGCTATGTTGACGACATTCCGACGCCCAAGGGCACTTTGCATCTGGCGTTCGGCCTGAGCCCGATCGCCAAGGGCCGGATCACGGCGATGGACCTGTCGGACGTCCGCGCGGCCCCGGGGGTCGTGATGGTGATAACCGCTGAGGACCTGCCCTTTGCCAATGACGTCTCGCCCTCGATCCATGACGAACCATTGCTGTCCGACGGCACCGTGAATTACGTGGGCCAGCCCGTGTTTCTGGTTGTCGCCACCAGCCATCTGGCGGCGCGCAAGGCGGCACGGCTGGGCAAGATCGACTATGCCGAGGAAACGCCGATCCTGACGATCGAAGAGGCTCTGGCCGCAGACAGCCGGTTCGAGGACGGCCCCCGCATCTATGCCAAGGGTGATGCGGAAGCCGCCATCGCGCAGGCGTCGCATGTGATCGAAGGCACGTTCGAGATCGGCGGGCAGGAGCATTTCTATCTGGAAGGTCAGGCCGCGTTGGCGGTGCCGAATGAAGGCAGCGACATGCTGGTGCATTCCTCGACCCAGCACCCGACCGAGATTCAACACAAGGTGGCTGACGCTTTGGGCGTTCCCATGCACGCGGTGCGGGTCGAAACCCGGCGGATGGGCGGCGGGTTCGGTGGCAAGGAAAGCCAAGGCAACGCCCTGGCCGTGGCCTGCGCAGTTGCGGCACGGGCAACCGGTCGAGCCTGCAAGATGCGCTATGACCGGGATGATGACATGACCATCACCGGCAAGCGCCACGCCTTCCGCATCAGCTACAAGGCCGGCTTTGACGAAAACGGCCACATTCAGGGTGTTTCCTTCCTGCACTACGCCATCTGCGGTTGGGCGCAGGACCTGTCGCTGCCGGTCGCCGACCGCGCGATGCTGCATTCCGACAACGCCTACCTTCTGCCCAACGCGCGGATCGAGAGCCATAGGCTGAAGACCAACACACAGTCCGCAACCGCCTATCGCGGCTTTGGTGGGCCGCAGGGCATGGTCGGCATCGAGCGGGTGATGGATCACGCCGCGCATGTGCTGGGTCTGGACCCGGTCGAACTGCGGCGGCGGAACTACTATGAACCGGCGCATGCAGGCGTTGAAGAACCGGTGCGGGACAAGCCGCTGGGCCACCCGGATCCGCATGAGGATCTGACCAGCCGCGGCGCCGTCGAAACCGGCCGCTCGGTGGTGCGGCCAGTGCCCGCGGGTGGGAACACCACCCCCTATGGCATGGAAGTCACCGATTTCGAGCTGCATCCCATGACCGAAGCCTTGCTGGAGTCCTGCGATTACGCAACCCGCAAGGCGGCGGTCGAGAAGTGGAATGCCGAAAACCGCGTGATCAAGAAGGGCATCGCCTTTTCACCGGTCAAGTTCGGGATTTCCTTCACTCTCACCCACCTGAATCAGGCCGGGGCGCTGGTGCATGTCTATCAGGACGGCTCGGTCCACCTGAACCATGGCGGCACCGAGATGGGTCAGGGCCTGTTCCAGAAAGTGGCGCAGGTGGCGGCCGCGCGGTTCGGCATTCCGCTGGAGATGGTGAAGATCACCGCGACCGATACCGCCAAAGTGCCCAACACCTCGGCCACGGCGGCCTCGTCCGGCAGCGATCTGAACGGGATGGCGGTCAAGGCCGCCTGCGACACGATCCGCGACCGGATGGCCGCCTATCTAGCCGAGCGGCATCAGACCGATCCATCGGCGGTCGTCTTTGCCGATGGCCGGGTCAGTGTGGGCGAGGAAAGCTACAGCTTTGCCGAAGCCGCGGCGCTGGCCTATCAGGGGCGTGTCAGCCTGTCGGCAACCGGGTTCTACAAGACCCCCAAGATCGAGTGGGACCGGATCGCCGGACGCGGGCGCCCGTTCTTCTATTTCGCCTATGGAGCTTCGGTGACCGAAGTCGCCGTGGACACTCTGACCGGCGAGAACCGCATCCTTCGGACGGATATCCTGCATGATGCGGGTGCTTCGCTGAACCCTGCGCTGGATATCGGGCAGGTCGAGGGCGGCTATGTGCAAGGTGCGGGCTGGCTGACGACCGAGGAACTGGTCTGGGACGACAAAGGCCGGCTGCGCACCCATGCGCCATCGACCTACAAGATCCCCGCCTGTTCGGACCGACCGGGTGTGTTCAACGTTGCGCTTTGGGATGGTCAGAACCGCGAAGACACCATCTATCGCTCAAAAGCAGTGGGCGAGCCGCCTTTCATGCTGGGCATCTCGGCCTGGCTGGCGTTGTCGAACGCGGTTGCGGCCTGCGGCGACGGGTATCCTGCGATCAATGCCCCGGCCACCGCCGAAGAGGTCTGGACCGCCATTCAACGCATGCGTGGAGGTACCTGATGGGATTTGACCGGGAGACTTTGAGGGAGGCGGTCAAGACGCATGGCAAGGTGACCCGCGTGGTCATTGCCGCAATCCGAGGCTCGTCCCCGCGCGAGGTCGGCGCCGCGATGCTGGTCTGGAAGGGCGGGCAATCCGGCACGATCGGGGGCGGCACGCTGGAGTATCAGGCGACTGAGGCCGCCCGGGTCCAGCAAAGCCCAACCTGCCTGTCCCGCCATGCGCTGGGTCCCGACCTCGGGCAATGCTGTGGCGGTGCCGTAACACTGCTGAGCGAGGTCTATGACCTGAAATCCATCGATGCCCTGGACGATACCGTCATCGCACGCCCGACTGCCGGTGGTGACATGCCATTGTCGGTCAAGCGGCTGCTGGCAACCGCACGCGCACAGGGTATCGCGCCTGACCCGCAATTGCTTGACGGCTGGATGATCGAGCCGGTGCACACACCGACCCGCCAATTGTGGATCTGGGGGGCCGGTCATGTCGGACGGGCGCTTGTGGATGTGCTGTCGCCTCTCCCCGATCTTGCCATCACTTGGGTAGACACCGCCGCCGACCGGTTTCCAGCTGACATCCCAGCAGGTGTAACCGTGGTTCCGGCAGCGAACCCGGCCGACCTCGTGCGCCACGCACCGGTCCAAGCCGAGCACTTGGTGCTGACTTATTCACACAATCTGGATCTGGAACTGTGCAACCGGCTATTGACGCACGGTTTTCACTTTGCCGGGCTGATCGGCTCGGCTACGAAATGGGCGCGATTCCGTTCGCGCCTGGCTGCGCTGGGTCACTCACCGGCTCAGATCGCCCGGATCACCTGCCCGATCGGTGACCCATCGTTGGGCAAGCACCCGCAGATGATCGCAGTTGGTGTGGCAGCGCAAATCCTGCGCCCCGCCCGACAGAACGACTTGAAGAAGGACCAGAGCGCGTGACCACTCCACTACTGAGCTTGCAGGGGCTGACAAAGGCCTATCCCGGCGTCGTGGCCAACGACCACGTGTCCTTTGACATCGGTGAGGGCGAAGTTCACGCCCTGCTGGGCGAAAACGGTGCAGGAAAATCCACGCTGGTGAAGATGATCTACGGGCTGGTCAAGCCGGACAGCGGCACGATGCTGTTGCGCGGCCAACCCTATGCGCCGGCCGAGCCGCGCGCGGCCCGTGCCGACGGCATCGCCATGGTGTTCCAACATTTTTCGCTGTTTGACGCGCTGAACGTGGCCGAAAACATCGCCCTGGGCATGGAAAGCCCGCCACCGATGGGTGATCTGGCATCGCGCATTCGCGAGGTCTCGGAGACCTATGGCCTGCCGCTGGATCCGTATCGTCGGGTTGGTGACCTGTCCGCCGGTGAACGCCAGCGAGTTGAGATCATCCGCTGCCTGCTGCAGGAGCCTAAGCTGCTGATCATGGACGAACCGACCTCGGTCCTGACCCCGCAGGAGGTAGATATCCTGTTCGAAACACTGAAAAAGCTGCGGTCGGAGGGAACCTCGATCCTGTACATCTCGCACAAGCTGGAGGAAATCCGCACGCTGTGCGACCACGCCACCATTCTGCGGCTGGGCAAGAACGTGGGTGAATGCACACCCAGCGAAACATCCGCCCGCGACATGGCCGAAATGATGGTGGGCTCAGCCCTTCAGACTCCTGAACGGGCCGAGCGCGAGTTCGGACCCGTCGCGCTGGATGTTTCCGGGCTTTCGGTTCCGTCCCCTTCCGAATTCGGGACCGCGCTGAAGAACGTGCACCTGACCGTCCGTAAGGGCGAAGTCCTTGGCATCGGCGGCGTGGCCGGCAACGGTCAGGACGAACTGCTGGGCGTTTTGTCCGGTGAAATCCTGACGGACGCGGATGCGATCCGCTTCAACGGCCAGCCGATCGGCAAACTGGGTCCGACGGCCCGGCGCAGACTGGGTGTACTGACGGCCCCAGAAGAGCGGTTGGGACATGCCGCAGCGCCGGACATGAGCCTGACGGAAAACGCTCTGCTGACCGGCTCGGTGCGCGAGTCCCTGGAGAAGAACGGTTTTTTGAAATGGGCCGACACCCGCGTTTTTGCGGAGAAGATCATTCAGGCATTCGACGTGCGGACCCCGGGGCCGGAAAACGCCGCGCGGTCGCTGTCGGGTGGCAACCTGCAGAAATTCGTAATCGGCCGAGAAGTCCTGCAAAACCCCGAAGTTCTGGTCGTGAACCAGCCGACCTGGGGCGTCGACGCCGCCGCAGCCGCTGCAATCCGTCAGGCCATTCTGGACCTTGCGGCCAAGGGAACGGCGGTGGTCTGCATCAGCCAGGATCTGGATGAACTGATGGAGATTTCCGACAGTTTCGCCGCCTTGAACGAAGGGCGCCTCAGCGCTCCGCGACCCACAACTGGCCTGACCGTCGAAGAGATCGGTCTGATGATGGGCGGCGCGCATGGGATGGAGGTGGCCCATGTGTAACCTACGGTGCCGCCTCTGGCGCAATAATCCAAAAAAGACGAAGACTTTGGGGGGATGAGCAAATGATAGTGTTGGAGAAACGGCCACAGCCGTCCAAGGCGTGGTCTTATGCCACCCCTCTGGTCGCAGTGCTGGCGACCATGGTTTTCGGCGGGTTGCTGTTTGCAATTCTGGGCAAGAACCCGGTCGAAGCCATCGGAACCATCTTCTGGGAACCCCTGTTCGGCGAGTTCTCATTCTACTACCGACCGCAACTGCTGGTGAAAGGCGCACCGTTGGTTCTGATCGCCATTGGTCTGTCGCTGGGTTTCCGCGCCGGTATCTGGAATATCGGCGCCGAGGGCCAGTACATCATGGGCGCTATCTTCGGCGCCGCGGCCGGCCTCGCCTTCTACCCTCTGGATGCGTGGTACGTCTTTCCCATCATGGTGATCGCCGGCGCGTTCGGCGGCTGGATCTGGGCGATGATCCCGGCCCTGCTCAAGGTTCGGTTTGGAACCAACGAGATTCTCGTTTCCCTGATGTTGGTTTACGTGGCCGAGCAATTTCTGGCCTCGATGTCGCTGGGTCTGCTGAAAAACCCTGAGGGGTTCGGGTTTCCCGGCTCGCGCAACCTGCAATCCTATGAAAGTGCCCACAATGCCGAACTGTTTGCCGGAACAGGCATGCACTGGGGCGTCGTCGCGGCCTTTATCGCGGTGATCTTTGCCTATGTGCTGCTGAACCGGCACATGCTGGGGTTTCACATCCGCCTCACGGGCGAAGCTCCGCGCGCGGCACGATTTGCCGGCGTAAATCCCCCGCGGCTGATCCTGTTTTGCCTGGGGCTGTCGGGCGCGCTGGCCGGTCTTGCCGGTATGTTCGAGGTCTCGGGCCCGTCCGGCGTGGTCAGCATCGACTTCAACGTGGGCTACGGCTTTACCGCGATCATCGTGGCGTTTCTGGGCCGCCTGCACCCGGTGGGCATCCTGCTGGCCGGCGGCCTGATGGCGCTGACCTATATCGGTGGCGAAATCGCACAATCCCAGCTGGGGCTGCCCGCTGCGGCCATCCAGGTGTTCCAGGGAATGCTTCTGTTCTTCCTGCTGGCCTTCGATCTTTTGACCAACTACCGCATCCGTGCGGCCCGTAGCGAGGTGGCGTGACCATGGACCTTGGAGAAATTAATCCTGTTCTTTTGCTGGCCTCATTGATGGTTGCCGCAACCCCGCTTCTGCTTGCGGCAATCGGAGAGCTTGTCGTCGAAAAGGCCGGTGTTCTGAACCTCGGCGTCGAAGGCATGATGATCGTGGGCGCAATCAGCGGATTTGCGATCTCGGTCGAGACAGGCTCGCCATGGTTGGGTTTTGTCGCGGCGGCCGTTGGCGGTGCGCTGTTGTCGCTGCTGTTCGTTCTGCTGACCCAGTTCGCGCTGGCGAACCAGGTGGCCAGCGGTCTTGCGCTGACGCTGTTTGGCTTGGGCTTCAGTGCCCTTCTGGGCCAAAGCTATGTGGGCATCAAACCGCCCAGCATGGGGGACATCCATATCCCGCTGCTCAGCGATATTCCGGTTATCGGTCCGATCCTGTTCCAACATGATCCGATCCTCTATCTCGGGATCGCGTTGACGGCAGCGGTATGGGCCACTCTGAAATACACCCGCGTCGGGCTTATCCTTCGTGCGGTGGGTGAGAACCATGATGCAGCGCATGCTCTCGGCTACAAGGTCATCAAGATCCGCATTATGGCGATCCTGTTCGGCGGGGCCTGTGCGGGGCTTGGCGGTGCATATATCAGCCTGATCCGGGTCCCTCAATGGACCGAAGGCATGACCGCCGGAGTCGGCTGGATCGCTCTGGCTCTGGTGGTGTTTGCCAGCTGGAAACCGTGGCGTGCCTTGCTGGGTGCCTATTTGTTTGGCGGAATCACGGTCTTGCAGCTTAATCTGCAGGCAGCGGGCGTTGCCATACCTGTCGAGTATCTGGCAATGTCGCCCTACATCATCACGATCCTTGTGCTTGTGATCCTTTCGGCCGACAAGAGCAGCGCACCTGCCTCACTGGGCCGGACCTTCCACGCCTCGCACTAGGGGCCAACTGTACCAACTTGGGGAGTAACTAAATGAAATTCACTTCACTTCTGGCAAGCGCCGCCATGGCACTTGGCCTTGCCACGGGCGCCGTGGCCGAGGACAAGACAAAGGTCGGTTTCGTCTATGTCGGCCCGGTGGGCGACGGCGGCTGGACCTATGAACACGACAAGGGCCGTCAGGCCGTCGAGAAGCACTTTGGCGACAAGGTCGAAACCGTGTACGTGGAATCGGTGCCCGAAGGCCCGGATGCCGAGCGCGTCATGACCCAGATGGCGCTGGAAGGTGCGGACCTGATCTTCACCACCTCGTTCGGCTACATGGACCCGACCATCAACGTGGCCAAGAAATTCCCGGACGTGAAATTCGAACACGCCACGGGTTACAAGACCGCCGACAACGTGTCGGTCTACTCGGCCCGTTTCTATGAGGGTCGCGCTGTCCAAGGTCATATCGCCGGCAAGATGACCAAGTCGAACATCATCGGCTACATCGGTTCGTACCCGATCCCCGAAGTGATCCGCGGCATCAACTCGGCCTTCATCCACGCCAAGAAGGTGAACCCGGATGTCGAGTTCAAGATCGTCTGGGCCTACACTTGGTTCGATCCGGCGAAAGAGGCCGATGCGGCGAAGGTTCTGATCGAACAGGGCGCCGACGTGATCCTGCAGCACACGGACTCGACCGCACCGCAGGCGGCCGCACAAGAAGCCGGCAACGTGATCACTTTCGGCCAGGCCTCGGACATGAGCGAATATGCTCCGATGCCGCGCGTCAGCTCGATCATCGACAACTGGGCGCCCTACTACATCGCGCGCACCCAGGCCGTGATGGACGGCACCTGGGAGTCGGTGAACACCTGGGACGGCATCAAGGAAGGCATGGTTGAAATTGGCGAGATTTCCGACGCCGTTCCGGCCGACGTCAAGGAAGAGGCGCTGGCCCTGAAAGCCGCGATTGCAGATGGCAGCTATCACCCGTTCACCGGGCCGCTGAACAAGCAAGACGGCAGCGCCTGGCTGGCCGAGGGTGAAGTGGCCGATGATGGCACTCTGGCCGGCATGAACTTCTATGTCGAAGGGCTGGAAGGCGACATCCCGCAATAAGTGGGACATGTACTGTCAACAAACCCAAAGCCCGCCGGAAACGGCGGGCTTTTTCAGTTCCCGGAACGGTTGCCGAAACTGCGCGCTGCCAACACGATCCGGGATGTGGCGGTCAGGAAACACAAGCTGCCGAATATCCACGCCAAAGCGGCAAACGCATCTGGCACCAGACACAAAAGAACAAGGAAACCGATCGTTTCGGCCCCCTCCAGCAAACCACCGGAAAAATACAGGGCCTTCTGCCCTCTGGCGTCGGTCTTCAAACCGTGCCGATCGGCCAGCAGCGAAAAGCCCAGAAAACTGGTGCCGTTGAAATAGAAGGACAGCAAAAGGAAAGCACCGGCCACGCCATTGGAAGCCGAGTCAGCCAGAATAAATGCGAACGGGATCGCGCCGTAGAACAGAAAGTCGCAGGTGATATCCAGATAACCACCGAAATCGGTGCCACCCCGGGCACGCGCAACGGCACCGTCCAGGCCATCCGCGAGGCGCGACAGCAGTAAAGGCACCAACGCCCAGTACGTCGCGCCGGCCACGATCAGGCCCGCTGCGACCAAACCAAGTGCCAGCCCAATCAGCGTCACCTGGTTCGCCGTAAAGCCCAACCGCGCGAGAAAACGGCCCTGAGCGTTCAGGGCCGGGTCGATGATCGGGCGGATTTGCGCATCAAACATGTGCGCCAGTTAACCGGGGACAGGCGCCATTTCCAGACACAATAGCGCGAGAGCACTCACGTTCCCGCCATCAGTGACCGCTTAGAACCAGCGTGTTCACCGGCATCAGGATCAGACGCAATCGCAAACCTGCCGCATGAACCACACCGATCGTGTCCACGACATGCAGGAATGCCCTTTCCCAAAACCCCAGATCTTCGTGTTCAAGCCTGTCGTGATTGTCGGTGTAGACATTGGCAAGACAGTTGCTGCCCGGGGGGACCTTGTCGGCCAGCCCTTCATAAAGTGGCTCGAGGTACACGAGGATTGATCCGGGGGTTGTGTTCTGTTGAACGTCGCGCAATTCGTCGGTGGGCCGGATCTGCCCCGAAGGGATCACATCCTGCACCTGAACCACAACGACCGGAATCACCGTAAATGGCCGCGTCATACAGCCAAGTTCTCCGATCATTCCCGGTTTGATCACCTGCGCAGACATCTGGTTGAAAGCCGCCTGAAACCGGTCGCGGCCGGAATCCGTCGGAACCAGAATCCCCGCCGGGCGCATCAGCGGGCTGACAAAATCGCCGACCCGTAGCCCGAACTGTTCGACACGGCCCGTCACACCGGCGCTGATTGTCGTCTTGTCCAATTCGGCCAGAGCGGCATCCAGCTGCGCTTCGGCGCTGGACAACTGGGCAGGGATCAGTTCTTCGATCTCCTGAACAACGGCCGCCTTTTGGGATTGCGCGGCCAGAACCTTGGCCTCGCGCTCGGCGACAAGGTTCTCCAGTCGCTCGATCTCGGTCAGGCGGACTGCGCTGGATCCCTGATCGCGCAGGGTGGTGTTGCGCTCCAAATCCTCAAGCGCCTGCGCCAGCGCCGCCTGCGCGCCTGCAATACCGGCTTCGGCCTAGGCCAGATCCGTCTGAGCAACCTTCAGCGAGGCCTGTATCTGAGCAATCTGGGCATGTGCGGCTTCGACCTGCGCGCGCTGGGTGAAATCCTCGATACGGAAGATCGGCTGGCCCGCGGTGACCATTTGGTTGTTGGTGACATAGACCTCGGACACGCGCCCACCCAGTTGCGGAAGAATCGTCACGGTCCGGAAATAGGACGCCGCCGTTTTGCTTGCCGGATGGAAGTAGAACAGCGTGGTAATCACCGTCAGCGCAAGGATTGCGCAGGCGGTGAGCCCCCAGCGAAGTTCGTACCACATAGTGAACAGCGTGATTTCGTGACCAATCCGTTTTCCCTGAACGAAGCGTCGGAACAGAAAGTCGGGCAGAACGGTAACCAGTGCGCACAGAAATGTTTCGATCATGCGTCAGTGCTCCTGCGGAGCGGTGGGCTCAGGGTCCGGCTCGGCGGGCGGAGGAGACGCCCCGGGTGCCAGCGACCGAATTGCATCTGCAATCGCGCGCAGGGGCGCAGCAAAGTCAGGAAACTGAAAACCTGCAACCAGGATGGCGGCAACCCAGAATAACCCATTGTGCGTAAACAGGGCCAACAACGCCAGGATGCCAACCAACTGAAACTGCGGGTGGTTGTTCTCATGGGCCATCTTCTCGGGGATCGAATGCAACGTAAAATACGCGACACCGATCAGCAGGATCAGACCAACTGTGAAGATCACCATGAAATTGAAGAGAAAATCGCTGCCATCCGCCTGGGTCACATATGACGGAATGTGCCCTGTGGCCATTGGGTGTAGGTCTGCGGTGGTCACCCTGCCCTCCTGCGTTTTTGGTTGTGAATGTTTGGAAGGGTTGATGCTCAAATTCAACCCTGATTAAAACTTGGGACGACAATTGATCAAAGTCCCCCGTTCGCCGGGCTCATTTCAGGCACTCTCATGACACTCAGGCTTTCCAATCCCGACGGCACTGACATTGGCCGTTTCACTTTTGGCACGATGCAGTTCGGGGGCCGCGCCGATGCCGAACAAAGCCGGGCCATGTTCGACGCCTGTCGCGCGGCCGGCATCACGCATTTCGATACAGCTTATGTCTATACCGACGGTGCGTCGGAAACGTTGCTGGGCCAGATGATCGCGTCTCAGCGCCAGCAACTGACGATCGCCACCAAAGCGGGCTACACAGGCGGCGCCGGCGCGGCCAACATCCGTGCGCAGTTCGACATGTCCCGCAAACGTCTGGGTCAGGACATGGTCGACCTGCTGTACCTGCACCGGTTCGATCCGGACACCGATCTTGCCGAAACGATGGAGTGTTTTGCCCAGCTCAAAGATGCGGGCAAGATCCGCTATGTCGGCTTGTCCAACTTTGCAGCCTGGCAAGTGATGAAAGCCGTGCGCGTCGCCGCGGATTTCGACCTGACCATCGACGCGCTGCAACCGATGTACAACCTCGTCAAGCGGCAGGCCGAGGTCGAGATCCTGCCAATGTGTGCGGATCAAGGTATCTCGGTTTTTGCCTACTCGCCGCTGGGTGGCGGGTTGCTGACCGGAAAGTACACCGATGGCAGTGCAGCCGGCCGACTGTCCGAAGATGACCGATACGCCAGCCGCTATGGGGCTGAATGGATGGCCGAAACAGCTGCCGAGTTGGCCCTCTTGGGGCATCAGACCGGTGTGGATCCGGCGACGCTTGCCGTCGCTTGGGTTGCCGCCAGCCCGTTTGCCCCGTCGCCGATCATATCGGCCAGATCTGCCGAACAGCTGGCACCGTCGCTGGCTGCTCTGACGTTCGACCTTCCGGCCGAGCTCTATGCCCGCATCACGGCGCTCAGCCAGACACCGCCACCGGCGACGGACCGGCTGGAGGAGGTCCAGTGATTGATTTTCTGATCATCGGCGGCGGCATTGCCGGCCTAAGCGCCGGCGCGCGTCTGTCCGAGCATGGATCGGTAACCGTACTCGAGGCCGAGGACGCGCTGGGCTATCACGCCTCGGGGCGATCGGCGGCATTGTTCGAAGAAGGTTATGGCCCACCTTCGGTCGTGGCTCTGAACAAGGCCAGCGCCGAGTTCTTTTTTTCGAACGAGTATCTGACCCCGCGCGGGTTGATGCTGGTGGCCAAAAGTGATCAGGCCGAGCAGTTCCGCAAAGACCTGAGTGAGCTGGGAATGACAGAAATCTCAGTCGCCGATGCGATGGTCCATGTTCCGGTCCTGAACCCGGAAACCGTCGCATACGCGGCGCTGAGTGAGGGCGCTTACGACATCGACACCGACCGCGTGCTGCAGGATTTCGCCCGCACCATTCGCGCCAACGCAGGATCGGTACTGACCCGCCAAAAAGTGGCGCGGATCCGCAAGGACGGCCATTGGCTGGTGGAAGCGGCCGAGGTCTTTCAAGCGCGCACCATCGTCAATGCCGCTGGCGCGTGGGCGGACGAGGTCGCAAGGATGGCCGGGATCGCACCGATCGGAATCACGCCGCGCCGCCGTTCCATGGCCCGGCTGCCGGCACCTGGGGGCCATGATGTGAAAAACTGGCCGATGATGCTGGGCGCGGGTGAGACCTGGTACGCCAAACCGGATGCCGGCAAGCTATTGGTGTCACCGTCCGAGACCGACCCGGTCGAACCGCATGACGCCTATGCCGACGATATGGTGCTGGCCGAGGGCCTGGCCCGATACGAAGAAATGGTGACCAGCCCGGTCACCCGTGTCGAGACCAATTGGGCCGGGCTGCGCAGCTTTGCCCCGGATGGCACGCTTGTTCTGGGCCCCGACCCGTCGGATGAAACTTTTGTCTGGTCTGCCGGTCAGGGAGGGTACGGGTTTCAAACCGCACCGGCCGCGTCGCGATTGGTTGCTGATCTTGCGCTGGGCCGCGCGCCCGAGTTGGATGCCGCGATGGTTTCCGCGCTTTCCGTGTCCCGGTTACGCTGATGGGCGGGCGGAAACTGCCTCCGACGGCAAGCGTCGCCTCTCAGGGTGACGGCGCCAAGATGATCGCTCCTGCGGCCAGCCGAAATACGGACGCCTTGTGCGCGTTGCTGGCTGAGATGCCCATCGCAACTGGAAACGCATTGGAACTGGCCAGCGGTACGGGCCAACACGTCGCCGCATTTGCCCGTATCTTTCCCGACCTCACTTGGCAGCCGAGCGAGATCGATCCCGCCCGCCGGGCCAGCATCGACGCCTATGGGGAGGACCTGCCAAACATCATTCCCGCCGTCGAGCTGGACGCAACCCTGCCCGGGTGGCACCACAACTTTGGCAACCAGAACCTTATCATTCTGATCAACCTCCTGCATTTGATCAGCTGGAAAGAAGCCCGGAATGTTCTGTCCGAGGCCGCATTGGCCCTTGGCCCCGGGGGGCGGTTCGTTCTCTACGGACCGTTCATGCGCCAGGGCAAGCTGATCAGCGACGGCGACCGACGCTTTCATGCCGACCTGACCCGGCGAGACCCCGAGATAGGCTACAAGGACGACAGCCAGATCAGCAACTATCTGGAAAGAACAGGGCTGCGAGTTGTCGGAGTGGTTCCAATGCCTGCGAACAATCTGGCTTTTGTCGCAGAAAAGCCCTCGATCTGATCAAGATCAAAGCCGTTCCGACGCCGCCGATACACATGCAAGATGTAATATGTAAAAGAGGCACAAGACATGACCTGGTCAGACAAGCTTGCTGAAACGCGCAGCGGATTGCGCAACCTGAACGGAGCCATACCAGATACCGCCCGCGCTTTCGGCGCGCTCGGGAAATCGGTCAAGGAAGGCGGAACACTGGACTTCAAGACCAAGGAGTTCATCGCCTTGGGCATGTCCATCGCAGTACGGTGCGAACCCTGCATTTCGTTGCACACCGAAACACTGGTCAAGGCCGGCGCTTCGCGTGAGGAATTCTCGGACGTTCTGGCCATGGCGATCCAGATGGGTGGCGGTCCGTCGATGATGTACGCAGCCAAGGCGCTGGAGTGCTTCGACGAACTCAGCGCATAGCCAAAAAAAGGCCCCGGAGTTGTCCGGGGCCTCTGTCCGATCAACCGTCCTTGCGGATGGTCTCGTTCTTGGGGTCATAGGGGCTGTCGCACGTCACGACCGCATCCCACAGCTGGTCCAGCATTTTGACCTTCAGTTTGGTACCTTCCACGGCCAGATCGGGCTTTACATAACCCATGCCGATGGATTTCTTGAAAGCCACCGAATACCCGCCCGAGGTCAGACGCCCCACGCGCTCACCTTCGGGCGTATACAGCGCCTCGCGGCCCCACGGGTCGGCATCCTCGGGCCCGTCGATCAGCAACGTGCAGCATTTCACGCGCACACCGGTTTCGATCAGCTTGTCCTTGCCGTGGAACTCCTTGTCCAAATCGACGAAACGCGGCAGGTCGGCCTCGAGCGGGGTGGCGTCGCGGCCCAGTTCGGTGCCGAAGGCGCGATAGGATTTCTCCTGACGCAGCCAGTTCTGAGCGCGGGCGCCGACCAGCTTCATGCCGTGCTTCTCGCCGGCCGTCTCCAGAAGGTCGAACAGGTAGTTCTGCATCTCAATCGGATGATGCAGTTCCCAGCCCAGCTCGCCGGTGTAGGCCACGCGAATCGCGTTGACCGGGCACATGCCCAGTTCGATCTGACGTGCCGACAGCCACGGGAAGCGCTTGTTCGACAGGGCGGTTTCCGGCTCGGCGTCCTTGATGACCTCTTTCAGCACGTCGCGCGATTTCGGCCCGGCGATGGCGAAAACGCCCCACTGGGTGGTCACGTCCTGGATCTCGATGTAGCCGAACTCGTCCATCTTGTCCTCGGCCGCCTTGCGCAGGAAGTCGGCGTCATACTCGGTCCAGGCACCGGCGGAGACGAGGTAATACTCGTGCTCTTTCAGGCGCACGATGGTGTATTCGGTGCGGGTGGTGCCGTGATCGGTCAGCGCATAGGTCAGGTTGATGCGCCCAACCTTGGGCAGCTTGTTGCAGGTGAACCAGTCGAGGAACTGCGTAGCGCCGGGGCCCTTGACGACATGCTTGGTGAAGGCTGACGCGTCGATCAGACCAACACCGTTGCGGATCGCCTTGGCTTCTTCGACGGCAAACTGCCACCATCCACCACGGCGGAAACTGCGGCTTTCCCTGTCGAAGTTGTCGGGGGCATCGACCGGGCCAAAATAGTTGGGGCGTTCCCAACCGTTGACCCACCCAAACTGCGCGCCGCGGGCTTTCTGACGATCATAAGCCGGAACGGTGCGCAGCGGACGGCAGGCCTCGCGCTCTTCGTCCGGGTGGTGCAGAATGTAGACGTGCTCGTAGCACTCTTCATTCTTGCGCGCGGCGAATTCGGTGGTCATCCAGTTGGACGAATAGCGTTTGGGGTCCAGCGAAGCCATGTCGATCTCGGCTTCGCCATCGACCATCATCTGCGCCAGATAATAGCCGGTGCCGCCGGCGGCGGTGATGCCAAAGCTGAACCCTTCGGCCAGCCACATATTTCGCAGGCCCGGCGCCGGGCCGACCAGCGGGTTGCCATCAGGCGTATAGCAGATGGGACCGTTGAAATCGTCCTTCAGGCCGGACTCGGCACAGGACGGGACACGCTCGGCCATGGCCATGTACTGATCGGCGATCCGGTCCAGATCCAGAGGGAACAGGTCAGCGCGGAAACTGTCGGGCACACCGTATTCGAAGCGTGCCGGGGCACCGTGCTCGTAGATGCCGAGGATCCAGCCGCCGCGCTCCTCACGTGCGTAGGATTCGTTGTCGGCGTCGCGCACGACCGGGTGTTCCGGATTGCCGGCTTCACGCCATTTCACCAGTTCCGGATCCTTGTCCATTACAATGAAGGTATGCTCGACCGGGATCGCGGGCATCTTGATGCCCAGCAGCTTGGCGGTACGCTGGGCATGGTTTCCCGAAGCGGTCACCACGTGCTCGGCGGTGATGACTACCTGCTCGTCGCTGGGGACAAGGTTGCCACCCTTTTCGACCATCTTGGTGCAGGTGACTTCCCAATGGGTTCCGTTCCAATGGAAGGCATCGGCCTGCATCTTGCGCACGATCTCGACACCGCGCTGGCGGGCGCCCTTGGCCATCGCCTGGGTCACGTCGGCCGGATTGATGTAACCGTCCTCGGTATGGTAAAGCGCGCCCTTCAGATCCGAGGTTTCGATCAGCGGCCAGCGCTCCTTGATCTGCTCGGGCGTCAACCATTCATATTTGACGTCGCAGGTCTCGGCAGTCGAGGCATAGAGCATGAACTCATCCATGCGGTCCTGCGTCTGCGCCATGCGCAGGTTTCCAACCACCGCGAACCCCGCGTTCAGGCCGGTTTCCTCTTCCAGCGTCTTGTAGAAATCCACCGAGTATTTGTGGATATGGGTAGTCGCATAGGACATGTTGAACAGCGGAAGCAGACCCGCAGCGTGCCAGGTCGAGCCCGAGGTCAACTCGTCCCTCTCGATCAGCATGACATCATCCCAGCCCGCCTTGGCCAGATGATAGGCTATCGAGGTCCCAACGGCGCCGCCGCCAACGACCAGTGCTTTGACTTGGGTTTTCATACGCCCGCTCTCCGGATTGAGTCTGTTTGGCAAGGTTTATGCCGAACGAGACCAATCAGCGCCAAGTCCATCCGACGCAAAACGGTGCAAAACCGACCTGCCGTACACGTTGGGACGCGAATCCGCGAACAGGCATACACCAACAGCCGATGGTTGCGTGCGCCTTCCCGGCCTGGTCAGACGATCTTGCCGGGGTTCATGATGTTGTCAGGATCCAGTGCGGCCTTGATCGCCGCCATGTACCGGGTCGCATCCCCAAGTTCCCGTACCAGATACGGTTTCTTGCCCTGCCCGATTCCATGCTCACCCGTGCAGGTCCCGTCCATCGAGATCGCCAGATCGTTGAGCCATCCGACAAACTGACTGGCCCGCGCCACTTCGTCGGCATTGTCCATGTCGATCAGCACCAGCGTGTGGAAGTTTCCGTCACCGACATGACCGACGACCGGGGCCAGCAGGTCCAACTCGGCTGCCTTGTCCTGAGCCATGGTGACGCATTCGGCCAAGCGCGAGATCGGGACGCAGACATCCGTCGAGATTCCGCGCGCTCCGGGCCGAAGCTGGAGGGACGCCCAATACATGTCGTGCCGCGCCTGCCAGAGCTTGGACCTTTCTTCGGTGCTGGCCGTGGCAACAAAGCCCGTGCCGCCAAAATCCTCGGCGATTTCGCCAAAGGTTTCGGCCTGCTCCGCTGCGCCGGCCTCCGAGCCATGAAACTCGAGAAGAAGCAACGGCGTTTCCGGCAGCTTCAGCCCGGAATACGCGTTGGCCGCCTTGACCGACATCGCGTCCAGCAGTTCGATCCGGGCAACCGGAACACCGAATTGTATGGTCGTCATCACGGCCTGACAGGCCGCATCAACCGTCGGGAAAGAACACCGGGCCGAGGTAATCGCCTCGGGGATGCCGTGCAGTTTCAAAGTCAGCTCCGTGATGATGCCCAGCGTGCCCTCGGCACCGACAAGCAAGCGGGTGAGATCGTAGCCGGCCGAAGATTTTTTGGCCCGGTGACCGGTACGGATGATTTTGCCATCAGGCATAACCGCCTCGAGGCTCAGGACATTGTCCTTCATCGTTCCATAGCGAACCGCATTGGTACCCGACGCCCGGGTCGCCGCCATCCCGCCCAATGAGGCATTGGCACCGGGATCGATCGGAAAGAACAGGCCCTTGTCGCGCAGATGGGTATTCAAGTCCTCGCGGGTGACCCCGGGCTGCACGACGCAATCCAGATCACCTTCGTTCACGGCCAAGACCCGGTTCATCTGGCCAAGATCGATGCAAACGCCGCCGGCCGGCGCGTTCACGTGGCCTTCCAGCGACGTTCCGGTGCCGAAAGGGATCACGGGAACCTTGTGCGCCGCACAGGTCTTGACGATGTCCGAGACCTCTTCGGTCGAATTGGGAAAGACCACCGCGTCCGGGCTTTGGTTTTCAATCCAGGTCGTGGTGTGCCCGTGCTGCTCGCGGACCGAAGCGCCGGTCTGCAACCGGTCCCCGAACCGCTGTTTCAGAATGCTGATGGCGGTGTCGATCCCCGCCGCATTGCGGAACAATGCTGTCGCTTCAACCATGGCAACCCTCCCTTGGCGCAGTGGCGCAGGCCCAGACAATGACTAGAAGGCCCACGCCACAGGAGCAATACCCATACGCTCCGACGTGATCACTCGCCCAGTGCGATCCCTTCTCGACGGGGATCGGCTCCGCCGTGCAGACCGTCGCGGATTTCGATGGCATGAAGGCCCGAGGTCAGATCCCGCGCGTTCACTTCAAAGCCCAGCTCGCCCAACATATCCGCGAAGCCTTCGGCGCTTGTGCCGACCTCGACATCATAGGTCCCGAAACGGTTCACCAGATGAGGAAGGGCGACCGCCTGCTGGACGTCCATACCCCAGTCCGCCCAGGCAATGATAGACTTTGCGACATAACCGATGATCCGGCTGCCACCCGGAGACCCGATCGCCAGAATCGGAAACCCGTCCTGCATGACAATCGTCGGACTCATTGAGGAACGGGGGCGTTTGCCCGGTTCGATCCGGTTGGCAATCGGAACCCCGTCCCTGTGGGTCCGGAAGGAAAAGTCGGTCAGTTCGTTGTTCAGCAGAAAGCCGTTGGTCATCAGACGCGAACCAAAACCGTTCTCGATTGTCGTGGTCATCGAAAGCACGTTTCCATAGGCGTCCACGATCGAAATATGGGACGTCGACGGCAGTTCGATCGAAGCATCGTCGGCCCAGTTCAGCGCGTGGTCAAACTCAGGATTTCCCGGCGCAACCTCGGTCAATGCCCCAGCGTCATTCAGCAACGCGGCACGCTCGGCCAGATAAGGCGGATCGATCAGGCCCTGCGTCGGCATCGGAATGAAATCACTGTCGGCCATGTAGCGACCGCGATCCGCGAAGGCCAGGCGCGAGGCATCGCCGATCAGCCGCCACGCTTCGGCGCTTTCGGGACCCATCCCCGCCAAATCGTAATTGTCGAGAATGCCAAGGATCTGCCCAACCGTCAGCGCGCCCGAGGACGGCGGACCCATCCCGCAGACCTCATAGCTGCGATAGGTGGCACAGATCGGCTCGCGCTCAATCACCTGATACAACGCCAGATCAACTCCGGACAGAACCCCCGGGTTACCCGGAGCGTTTCGGACAGTCCGCACGATGTCAGCCGCGATCTCTCCTCCATAAAAGCCCGCAGCCCCTTCGGACGCCAGAACGCGCAGGGTTTCGGCATAGTCTGGGTTGGTGAGGCGCTGACCCTGGGCCAGCGGCTCGCCGCCCGGCAGGAAGTAGTTGGCCGTGTCCGGGAAGCGTGCCAGACGTTCAGCGTCGGCCTGAATCAAGCCCGCCAGCCGGGGTGAAACGACAAACCCCTCGTCGGCCAATCGGATACCATCCTCGAACAGACCGGGCCAGGGGCTACGCCCCCAGCGCCGATGGGCTTCCTCCAACAATGCAGGCGTGCCGGGTGTCCCGACCGAAAGCCCGCCAACAACCGCGTCGAAGAATTTGAGCGGCTCGCCGTTTTCGTCTTGAAACAGGGTCGGGCTTGCCTCTCTCGGCGCGGTTTCTCGCCCATCCAAGGTGGTCAGGCGTCCGCTGGCCGCGTCGTACCAGACCAGAAAGGCACCCCCGCCCAAACCCGAGGACTGCGGTTCGACCAGGCCCAAGACAACCTGAACGGCGACCATTGCATCCGCTGCCGTTCCACCGGCAGCCAGAATCTTGGCACCCGCCTCGACGGCAAGCGGGTTGGCCGCCGCAACCATCCAGGTTTTAGCTTTGACGGGCACACCGTCGGCCTTGGCCTTCAGCGCGGCGATCACCTCGTCGGTCAAGGCCTGAACCTGGCCGTCGGATGCACCCTCGGGCGCGACCTCATCGGCGGTTTGCTGGGCAAACACTGGGCTCGCCAGGGTCAGCGCGCAGGCCACAACAGTAGGGAACCAATTGGAGCACATAATAAACCTCCTTATCCAAATACTGATTCTGACAGTGCACGGCACCGTACTGCCCCGCAACCATGTGTGGGGACGACCGCCAAAGACGGCAAAGCTCTGCCTTGCAAACAGCAGGAGCCCGTATGCCTTGGCGTGTTCTTACAGCATCGCGGGAACGACCTGATCAGGCGGCCGGTGCCCGTCTTCAAACGTCTTGATATTGATGATGACCTTTTCGCCCATCTCGATGCGACCCTCGAGCGTTGCTGACCCCATATGCGGCAGCAGCACGACATTCGGCAGCTGCCGAAGTCGGGGATTCACGTCGGTTCCGTGCTCGTAGACGTCCAGCCCGGCACCGGCGATCTCGCCCGCCCGGATCATCCGCGTCAACGCGTTTTCGTCCAACACCTCGCCCCGCGACGTGTTCACGATGACCGCCGTCGGCTTCATCAGCTTTAGACGTCGCGCGTTCATCAGATGAAATGACGACGGCGTTGATGGGCAGTTGATCGAGATCACGTCCATACGCGCCACCATCTGATCGAGGCTTTCCCAAAAGGTCGCCTCAAGATCCTGTTCTATTTCGGGACGCAACCGGCGGCGGTTGTGGTAGTGGACCTGCATTCCGAAGGCCCGGGCGCGGCGCGCGACGGCCTGTCCGATCCGCCCCATACCCAGAATGCCCAGACGCCGGCCTCCTATCCGCCCGCCAAGGAATGCCGTCGGCGCCCAGCCGGTCCAGTCCCCCTTTTGCATAACCGACAGACCCTCGGGAATCCGACGGGTTACGGCAAGGATCAGCGCCATCGTCATGTCGGCGGTATCGTCTGTCAGAACACCCGGCGTGTTCGAGACCAGGATGCCGCGCTGACGGGCCGTCGCGACATCGATATGGTCGACACCGGCGCCATAATTCGCAATCAGCCTCAGCCGCTCTCCGGCTTGGCCCAAAACACCCGCGTCGATCGTGTCCGTGATCGTCGGAACCAGCACATCGGCCTGTTTGACCGCCTCGACCAACTCGTCGCGCGTCATCGGTGTGTCGGTGTCCCGCAAACGGACGTCGAACAACTCGCTCAGACGTGTCTCGACCACTTCGGGCAACCGTCGCGTTACAACAACACTCAGACGTTCTCTTGGCACTTCAGCCCTCCTACCGCTTTGCATTCCGATGCGCGTCATGGCATCGTGGCGCAGGATCAGTCGGGGCACAAGAACCCCATGGGCATCGCTCCAACCTTTTTTGAAACACGGCAGACAGGCAAATCAGCGGGCAGGCAGTGAGTGCTTTCTTGAGGGCGAAACGCCCAGTTCTGGCATTTCTAATCACGCTTCTGTTCCTGACAGGCGCAATCGCGCACGCGCAGGAAAAACGTGGGCAGGTGACGAACCTGCCTTTGCCGCGCTACGTGTCGATGAAGGCGGCCGAGGCGAACGTACGCCGCGGCCCTTCGCTGACTCATCGTGTTGACTGGGTGTTCAAGCGACGCGGCATGCCACTTCAGGTGACGGCCGAATATGGCAACTGGCGCAAGGTTCAGGATCGCGACGGGGCCGGCGGATGGGTCCACTACGCTTTGTTGTCAGGTGTCCGCACGGTTCTGATTGAATCGGACATGCTGCCGGTCTACGCCAGCCCCGATCCCAAATCCCCGGTCAACGCTCATTTCGAAACAGGCGTCGTGGCCCGCTTGGGTACCTGCACGGTGGATTGGTGCCGCATTTCGGCCGGTGGCTATCGCGGCTGGACCCTCAAAAGCAATCTTTGGGGCGTGGAGCCCGACGAAATCCGGGAGTGAGACCCCTGCTCAGGCCGTCTCGCGGATGAAGGCCAGAACCGTTTCCGCAAGTTCTTGGGGCACGTCCTCCTGAAGGAAGTGACCGGCTTTCGGCAGCACAACATGGTTCTGTCCCGCCGCACCAGGGCAAAGTTTCTGAAAAACCCCATCCACCCCGGCCATGATCCTGTCCTCAGCACCAAAAGCCGTCAGGACAGGAGTTTGCAGACCGCGGATAACGTTCCAAGCCTGTCGGTTCGGTTCAGACTCGGGGTCGTCGGGGCGGTCAGGCACCAGCATCGGAAACTGTCGCGCCCCCGCCTTGTAACGATCGTCAGGGAACGGCGCGTCATAGGAAGCGACCTCGGCCTCGGTCAGCTTTGAAACCGTTCCGCCGTAGACGATGCGGCCGGCGCGGAAATCCGGCACCTCCTGGCTGAACTGTCGCCAGGCGGCAAACGCCTCGCCCAAGGGCTGGTCCCCGGTTGGTAAGGCCGTGTTGGCGACAACGACCCGGGCGAACCTGTCTGGCATCTCGGCCCACAGGCGCAACCCGATCAATCCGCCCCAGTCCTGACAGACCAGGGTGATGTCCCGCAGATCGAGTTGACGCAGGACCTCACCCATCCAGAAGACATGCCGCGCATAGGTATAGTCGTCGCGGTCGACGGGTTTGTCGGATCTGCCGAAACCCACAAGGTCCGGAGCGATGACCCGGTGGCCTGCGGCGGCGACTGACGGGATCATATGACGGTACAGATAAGACCAACTTGGTTCGCCGTGCATCATCAGTACTGGAGCTGCCGCGCGCGGCCCCTCGTCCAGATAGTGGACCCGCAACGCGCCGCCTTCAGTATCATCCACCTCAAAGTAGTTGGGTGCGAATTCATAGTCGGGCAGATTTTGGAACCGTTCGTCCGGTGTGCGCAACGCCTTCATACTCTGATCTCCCATGGTTTTTTTGACAGGCTAGCATTCCTGGCCCGCGACGATAGGGTGAACGTCACGACGCGACAAACCGGAGCCGCCATGAAAGCCGTCACCTACCAGACATTTGGACCCGCCGCCGATGTTCTGTCCATTCAGGATCTACCGGATACACCCCCCGGCCCGGGCGAAGTGACCGTTGCGCTGGCTTATTCCGGAGTGAACCCTTCGGACGTGAAGGCACGTGCGGGGGCACGGCCCGGGATCACCAAGCCGCCTTTCCCGGTAATCGTGCCGCACAGCGACGGTTCAGGTGTTATCTCTGCTGTCGGACTAGGCGTTCCGGACTCGCGGGTAGGTCAAAGGGTCTGGATCTGGAACGGCCAGTGGGGCCGTGCTTTCGGGACGGCCGCAACCCAAATCACCCTGCCCTCGGCACAGGCGGTTCACATGCCCGACTCGGTCGCGCAGCAAACCGGTGCCGTCCTTGGCATTCCCGGTCTGACCGCCAGCCACACCGTGTTTTCCGGAGGCCCGGTATCGGGTAAAACCCTGCTGGTTCACGGCGGTGCAGGGACGGTCGGATATCTTGCCGTCCAGTTGGCCAAATGGGGCGGAGCAAAGGTGCTGGCCACAGCCAGTCCACGCAACTTCGAACGTGTGACAAAGGCCGGAGCTGATGCGGTACTGGATTACACGGCGACCGATTTGCCAGCACAGATCCTGGACGCCAATCAAGGGCGTCCGGTCGATCGCATCGTCGATGTGGAGTTTGGCCAAAACGTCGAAACCAACGTTGCAGTTATCGCCGAAAGCGGAAGAATCAATGCGTATGGCTCGGCCCAGAATATGACGCCGACGCTTCCGTTTTACCCGCTCATGTTCAAATCGGTGACGTTGGAAATGGTTCTGGTGTATTTGCTGCCGGCCGAACTGCGCAACGAAGCGGTCGCGAACCTGCACCAAGCGCTGACCGATGGCGCGCTGAACTGCCCGATCCAAAAGGTCTACTTGATGGAAGAATGCGCCGCCGCACACCGCGCGGTCGAGGCCGGAAACCGAACCGGAGCGGTGCTCTTGGAGACCAAATAGATCGCCCGCAAAAAAATTTCGCGGGTTTCGATTTTTTGCGGGAAAGCACTTGAACACCGTCACCAACAATCGTAGATAGCCGCTCACCGTTGGGGTGTAGCCAAGTGGTAAGGCAGCGGTTTTTGGTACCGTGTATCGTAGGTTCGAATCCTACCACCCCAGCCATATCCTCGGCAAAATCATTTAAACGCAGGCGCCTGAATAGATTCGTTTAGTTGGGCTGAGGGCGTGGTTACATACGAGCTTGCACAGCATCCTGACGACTGCCTGATGACAGACCTGTTCATACTTCGCGGCGCGCCGAGTTTCATACGTTCAGATAACGGGCCGGAATTTGTCGCCCAGGCTGTCCGAGACTGGATCGCCGCCGTTGGCGCCAAGACGGCTTACATCGAATCTGGGAGCCCGTGGGAGAACGGATACTGTGAAAGCTCCAACGGCAGGTTCAGAGACGATCTGCTCAACGGCGAAATCTTCTACAGCCCTCGAGAAGCTCAAATTCTGATCGAACAATTGAGGAAACACTACAACACAAAACGCCCCCATAGCGCTCTGGGCTATCGCCCGCCAGCGTCTGAAACCATCATCCCGATGGATCAGAGGCCGATGATGCACTAACAATCAACTTGGAACAGTCAGATGAGGCTGATCAAGCTTCCATATGGACCAAAGGCCGACGACGCACCAACAATCAAATTGAACTACACTAGCGGGGCTGATCACCACTCCTTGACGGTTACGATGAGCCAAAAACCCTCTCATATTTTAGCGACCTAGACTTTCCCATGGAAGCTGAAGTCAGATAGCGGTTTTAATCCCTTTAAGTCCTCGGCTCAACCGATCAGCTCAACGCCTTTTTCGCGCAGTTAACGCACTTGATAGCGGGCAAGCGTCCAGTTAAGTGTTTGCGCATGAGCGCGGAATCAACATCAATACTACCAGCACATCTTAGCGGTAAGAAAATTGCGCTACTGGGCCCCAAAACTCCTGATTTTTCTAGTGATTTGAGTATCTTGGATTGCAGGATAACGCCAGTACCAAGCGCCTCAATGGCCGAGCTTCAAAAGCTTGTGGTAGACGTGGACGCGTTCGCCATAGACCTTTCAGGCGTCGAGCCAAATGATTTTCTGGTTCAGGCGCAAAGCCTGCTTCAAGTCTATCAAAAATTAGCTTCCAATCGCCATTGCTATGCTTCCATTCCGTACGCAGCGGGTGCACCGGAATGGGATGTTTCAAATGTCGGCGGTCCGAGTAGCCGTTATGAAGTGTTGCCGACGCCGCGTTGGATATATGATAGCCTACTAGCAAAATTTGCGGCTCGATCCGTAGGAGACTATCGAAATAGTGATGGGGTGCCCTGCTTAATCCTAAGATTGCTCCCAGCGAGGCAAAACTTGCTTCTTGTCACCGCGAAGAGTGGTAGCGGAAAAACCACTTTGGCGCGGTCGCTTAAGAACCGACATCATGTTTTTCATACCTCTTCCGACTATTTATTGACGTCTATCTTGGGCGCTGATGCGTCGGCTACGAAAAGCACCGAATTGCGCGATATCTTAAGGCTCATTGGTGATATTCCCGAAAACGAACTGTGGTCAAAGTTTTTCCGACGCGTCGAAGCAAGCCCGTATCATTTGCAGTGTTTCTTGAAACTAGCCCGCGAACATATGAGACTCTCCGCAGGAGAGCAACTAGTCAGCTTTGATATCGATCTTAGAAGCGAAAAGGCCCGAAACGTGGCTATGTCGTTCTTTCAGCAAGAAGGTTATAAGGTCTGGGCCTGCTGGACTGAGCGCGCTTCGTCCGAAGCTGGATTGGAAGTGTCAGTTGAAAGTGGTGAGGGCAACAAAGCTGCGAACCAGCTTGGTTTACTTGTGTCAAAAGAGTTGCTCCACCTTGCTGAGTCCGAAACACTGAACGAACTGAATTGGCGACGTGAGATGCTTGCCGCCCCCTGGAAAATTTCCCGATGGAATGCGATACGCCGTTACAATAGACGAACAAGGATAAGCCAAAGATCGTAACGTGCGCGCTCCAATGCCGCGACAACTAATAGAAAAACCTTTACATTTTTGGCCGTTGGCAAAAAATTGCCAGACTAATGTGGATACCTCCCATAAAAAAACCGGAGCAACAAAATGTTCAAAGCTATACGAAAGGTGTTTTTTACGAAAGCTGAGAGACGTTTACACGGAGAAAAAGGCGAGGGCGAAAGCGTCAACTTTCAATACCAACGTTCCCGAATGGAGCATACCACTTCAAAGTTCGCGGCTTTGAAGCTGCCAGATCTGTCGAATAAGAGATTTCTGGACCTTGGATGCAACTCCGGAATGTTTTGCTCGCTTGCCCGTGAGGCCGGAGCAGCAAGTGTTGCAGGGGTCGATATCGATCCAAAATTGGTGGAATACGCAAGTCGCGCCGTACCCGAAGGAGAATTTTACGAGTTCCGTTTTGAAGATTTAGATCTACGCGGCCGCATATTTGATGTCATCACAATTGCTAGCGCCATTCATTACTCAGAAGACTTTATTGAAGTTGTCAGGAGGATAAAGCGGCATCTTGCGCCGGGCGGTTTGCTGGTAATTGAAGGCGGTCTCTTCGATCCCGAGGATCAGACTAGGCTAAATACTCCTGTACCGGGTTGGCGCAAGGTCGGCGACCACTGTCGGCAACTCTCGATGGGGTTTGTCAGACGAGTTTTGTTTCCGGATTGCAAGGTTTCTCTAGTAGGACCCAGTTTGAATCAAGGCGGTGACAATTTGGCACGCTATGTGCTTCATATCGAGGGATTGGCTGAGCGATCGGATATGTTCGAACGCCAGCCTGCTGAAGTCAACCTCGAAGCTTTTATTCAATCCGTAGTAATCTCAAGTGACACTATTGTGGAGAGCTATCCATTGGCTCGGTATATGCCAAATTTGACTGCGGCGACGTTGATTGGATCAGTCTCATATGACGAGCTATTGAACGACGGATATCTCGCCAAGATGCTTGCGGATGAAATTAGGTATTGTTGTTCGGACTGGTCGAGGGACATAACTATCGTCGACCCTCATTCAACAGAGTTGGGAGCAAGGATTAAGAGCGCGTTGGCATGAAACGGCGTGTGATGTGACACTTGAACGCGATGATCAGCCTCATCTGACTTGTCCAAGTTGATTGTTAGTGCATCATCGGCCTCTGATCCATCGGGATGATGGTTTCAGACGCTGGCGGGCGATAGCCCAGAGCACTTTGGGGGCGTTTTGTGTTGTAGTGTTTCCTCCATTGTTCGATCAGAATTTGAGCTTCTCGAAGGCTGTAGAAGATTTCGCCGTTGAGCAGCTCGTCTCTGAACCTGCCGTTGAAGCTTTCACAGTATCCGTTCTCCCACGGGCTGCCAGGTTCGATGTATCCGTCTTGGCGCCAACGGCGGCGATCCAGTCTCGGACAGCCTGGGCGACAAATTCCGGCCCGTTATCTGAACGTATGAAACTCGGCGCGCCGCGAAGTATGAACAGGTCTGTCAGGACATCGATTACATCGGTCGAGTTCAGCTTCCGCTCGACCCTGATAGCCAAACATTCCCGACTGTACTCATCAAGGATGTTCAACGTCCGGAAAGCTTTGCCATCATCGGTTCGGCAATGCACGAAGTCATAGGACCACACGTGGTTGCGATACTCCGGCCTCAGCCGAACACAAGACCCATCGTTCAGCCAGAGCCGTCCTTTCTTCGGTTGTTTCACTGGCACTTTCAGCCCCTCTCGTCGCCAAAGCCGTTCAATTCGCCCATCGCTCACAGTCCATCCAGCCTCTCGCAGCAGTGCAGCGATCCTGCGATAGCCATATCGGCCGTATTGACGGGTCAGCTCGATCATGTCGGCCACCAATCGGTCTTCGTCTGCGCGACCTTGTGGGACACGCCGTTGCGTGGACCGGTGTTGTCCAAGCACGCGGCAGGCGCGTCGCTCAGATACTTTGAGCTGGCTGCGGACATGATCGATGCAGGCACGACGGCGAGCGGGCTCAGTAGTTTCCCTTTGTGGCTTCCGTCAGGATCGGTTTGTCCAGCGTCAGATCTGAAACTGCGCGTCTCAGCCGCTCATTCTCTTTCTGTAGCCGCTTCAGTTCCTTCAATTGATCTACACCCATTCCGCCGTACTTCTTGCGCCAGCGGGAATAGGTTTGCTCAACAACGCCGATCTGCCTGATCGCATCGAGACGGGACATGCCCTGGCCCATCAGAACTTCAACCTGCCGTAACTTCGAGACAATCTCTTCAGGCTTCGGTCTCTTGTTTGCCATTCTTGGTCCTCCGTTTCCTAAACATAGGGGTGAACCAGTTCAGTTGGGGAGGCTCAGTAGACCCGAAGCCTCACCCGCAAGGGCATCCCCGCTGACGGCACGACACGGCGTCGATCTGCGAAATCAGGGTGGCAGGGCGGAATCCTGACTTCGTGCGCTTCCAGCCGCGACGCCCAATCCGGCTCCGGTTCGCACCATGTTCCCTGTGAGAACCGTTTCGAATTCTGCTCCGCTCGCAGCGCCCAGTTGCGCCGCCGCCGCTCCAGCGCTTCCACAAGGTCCGGCGCGATGTCGCGATGCCTCGGGGGGCGCAGGCCACGGACAAGCAGTGGATGCGGTTCATCGGGGTGGACCAGCCTCATCGAGAACCTGTCCAAGTGCTCGATGCGAAATCCAAGGTCTGCCACGATCTCCGGAAACTCCTTGCCGTATGGGTTCGGAGCATCCGCGACATGGTGCGCCGCGATGACCCTCGCGGCTTGCAGCAAGAATGGCTTCGGGTCCTTAGCGGGATCGAAGGTTTTTCCATGCCGCTCAGCGGCGGCCAAGCGCTTCTCAACCCAGTCAGGCCCACGAAACTTTTGGGCGGAGGTACCGTCATTCGGACTGTGCCATCTGAAATGAAAATTCAGCACATCGCGCAGTGCATCCCACAGAAACACGCTGCTCCGCTTCGGGGGATGCGGACTGAACCGTCGGCAGTCCTGACAAATCTCGGGATGGCGATGTTGATTTCCAGCCGGTCAAGATGCGTATGCGTTCCGACGAGGACCGGCGGCCGGAATGGTTCCGGAATTCCTGCAAAGGCGACCTCGACGAAAAGACCGATCGCGGCGGACACCTGTCTCCTGGCCGCTTCATTACCTTCATTTAAAGCGTGGGCGTCGATGTCGTCGCAATGAAACGAAAGCGTCGTCACCCGGTATTTCTTCTTGAAGCGAAGCGCGAAAAGGGCGCTTTGGAATACGGCCGGGTGCCCGACCAGAAGTTCCGGCACGGGTACGCGCCTTTCGACGACTTCCGCTGACCCGACAGGTTTTCGAACTTCCGGATCCAGCAGATATGAGGCTGGCTGGCGCAGACTTTCACTGGACTGGTGTTTCGACCAACCGATCAACATCAGCCGTCCTCCCCGGTGAAACCAACGGGGGCAAACATCAGGATCATACTTTCGATCCGATGCAGCTCCAGGAGGATCAAGGCGTAGTCGGGGGCGTCGGACGGCGGTAATTCAGCGATGGCCCGGATGTGGCCCAAGACCAGGTTCAGGACCCAGATGCCGTCGAGTATTTTCTCAGGTGAGACGGTCGCGCGGCGTCCAAGGGCGGCTTCACGCATGAAGTCTGAACGCGTCTGCCCCGAGGCTTTTGCCTTTGCATCAAGCAGGTCCCGCTCTGCTGGCGTCACATTCACCTTCAACCGCACGTCGCGTTTGTCCGGATTCTCCCCCATACCGCTTCCTCTGCTCAAAATCTGGGCCCACTTGAGGGTCCTTGATCGTTCGTTCAACTCAGCAGTTATGTGAATAAAAACCGATCAACAGAGGCTGCCGGAAAACAGATGTGGATAACCTGATTTCGGAGGAGCGATTACAGAATATGCAGTGTCAGAGACACCGTCGAACCGCGCCTTCCAGACATGGTTGAGCCTATAAAACCCAACCGCGTACCGCAGCCGTTCATCAGTACAAGGGCGGCCATCGATCTGGAAGCCGAACTGGAAGCAGAGATATCTCGGAACACTGTGAAAGGTCGATCAGCGCAGCACTTCCTGATCCAACTGCAATTGCCGTTGGTGCAACTTGCAGTCAGGCAGCTTGGTGACGAATTGATCCGGCCCTCGTCGCAGCCGCACCCTCAACACACCAGTTGGCCATTCTCCAAGTAATTGGGGTCGCGCCATGAGACGAACCAGCGTGCATTCTAGCGGCGGATACTATGCCGTGAGTGGTTATGAGGATTGACCTGCCCAAAACGACAGTTTGGTGGAAAGAGTTGCCGCCAAGCGGCGAGCCAGGCTCGCGGCTTGGCGGCTGTCCCACCCCTTGCCCCTTGGGGAGGAGCCTGCCATCGCGGGTTAGGCTTTGGCTCGGGTCGTCCCGTTCGGTCCAAAACGGTTCGTGCGCGACGCGAAAGCAAAAGGCTCAACCGCGTGGCGTGCAGTACTGCTTACGAACCTGACGCACCTTTTCCGTTTCAGGCGGTGCCGGAATGCCCGGTTGGGCGTCTGGTTGTGGACCGCCAGACTATTCCGGAACCTTGAATTCCACAATACTTGGCAACTTGAACCCGTGGTTCAATAGCGATTCCGTCACTAGATACGGAAGCTGGACCAGCCCCGGTAAATCGTCGAATTGTTTGCTCCTTCCGAGTCTATATACCCAACTCAGCAGGTCGTCAGTGTTGCGCTCCTTAATCGCCTCCTCAAGCGTTCCGTTCAAAAACAACGATGCATGCCGATCCGTGATCGTGGGAACTTGGTGGCGCAGCTTCGGATCAGGTACAGGTGCACGGGTGTATTCGACCACAGAAACAAAGTGTTCATCTTTTTGATGATGGACAGAGATACGCAGTGCGGTGCAACCATCACGATTACGCTTTGCAGGACCATATATCGCGCGGAACTTCTCTCTCAGGATCAACTTTCCTTCGACACGCGCGAACTGCTCAGAAGTACCAGAATTGCTGCTTGTCTGGTAGAGTTTGAATGGAACGCGTCGGAGTTTGTCGCCAGATAGTTTGAGCAACTCCCTTACCTGATCACGGGTGGCCAATCGCTCGCCCGAATTCCATTTGCTCACCTGTGACTGATTAACTCTGCACATGTCTGCAATATTTTTTTAGGTTAATCCATCATTCAAGGCGATACGCACAAGCTCTTTGGTTTTTGGGAACTTGGGTTTGGTTGATTTTGATTTCTCGGTCATTGCTCTCTATGAAATGGCCGAGGCCGACACGCGGCCCCGGCCAGTTTGGATCACGGCTTTTTTGAAGTTGCAAGTTTGTTGCTTGGGTTCAGCTGCTTGCCGCGATTTCCCTGCGCTGTGGCATGGGTCTTGTTCTGCCCCGTGGTGCCTTTGTTCGGGTTCTTGATGTCGGCGTTGTGGTTCGGCTTCTTCATATCCGCTTCCTTTTTTCTGAGTTGCAGTCCTTCAACGGATAAATGTCAAATTGCATGGGTAATACGGGCTCATGTGGAATAGTTGGGAATATCGCGGAATACTCTTCATTTGCCTGCAGCGATCCGAGGATCACGTGGTCAGCGGAGACATCCACCCAAGCCCCCACTTAAAAGCTTCTTGATCTCAACCTGCACGGAATATGGCGCCAGATCGCAAGGAAATGGCGAACATTCAAACCTTAGGCAGGTGGTTTCACATACTGTGCATTACCATCTTCGCAATTGAAGGCAGCCGAACGCGCGATCGCCGGGCGAGCTTTGTGACAACGGTGACCCGATCCGACGTTGGGAGAGAAACCGAAATGACCTCTTCACCTTCCGCGAGAACTGGTGTCAATTCGGGACACGAAAAAACAGATGTCAAAACAAAAAAGACAGACAGCGAGAAGAAGCCGTGCAATCAGTCCAAGGCAAATTGCAAATCAAAGGAAAAAGGCAGGCGGATGCCACGCCACATGCCGCATCGCTGATCGAAGGCATGCGGGATTTCGGATATACCCTGGAAACGGCCATGGCCGACATCATCGACAATTCAATCACGGCTGGTGCCGGGCGGGTCGAAATTCTGGCCGAAACGACGACTGACGAGCCCTGGATAGCGATCGTCGATGATGGGTCCGGCATGACCGAGGCGGAACTCATCGAAGCCATGCGGCCGGGCTCAAAAAACCCGCTGGCCGAGCGTGAAGGTCACGATCTTGGTCGCTTTGGGCTGGGGTTGAAAAGCGCGAGCTTTTCGCAGTGCCGCCAGCTTACCGTAATTTCCCGTGGGGACGGACGTACGTCGGGGGCTACCTGGGATCTGGACAAAGTCGCGAAAACGAATGTCTGGAACGTTGATCTGGAGGATGAACCTCACGGTATTCCTGCAGTGGACAGGTTGCCCGAAACCGGAACCATAGTCCTCTGGCGAAAGCTGGACCGGCTCTCGACGAATTTCCGGCACGACACAGCCAAACGGTCCGCCGAAATCAACAAGGCGCTGTCAGGCGCGGAGCGGCACCTGCGCCTTTGCTTCCACCGCTACATGGAGGGAAGCCGACCCAAGTTGAGGCTCTTGCTGAACGGTCGGCTTCTTGCGCCGATCGACCCTTTTGCCACGACCCACAAGGCAACGCAGGTCGACCCGGAAGAAGTACTACCTTTGGTCAGGGGCGAGGTCGTTACCCAATGCTATACCCTGCCGCATCACAAGATGATGTCGAGGACCGAATGGGAGGAGTTGGGCGGGCCAGAGGGGCATCTGCGGTCGCAGGGGTTCTACATCTACCGGGAAAAGCGCCTGATCATCGCAGGCAGTTGGTTGGGCTTGGCCCGGCAGACGGAATTGACAAAACTGTCACGCGTCAGGGTCGACATTCCCAACACGATGGACGCGGACTGGAAGATCGACGTGCGCAAGGCGTCAGCCCAGATGCCGCCCATAGTCCGGGAGCGCCTCCGCAAGATCGTCGAAAGGCTCCAAGGAACTTCCAAGCGGACGTATCAACGTCGCGGTCGCAAGCTGGTGTCAGAAGAAAACCTGCCGCTGTGGAACCGCATCCAGAAGGACGGCAGGATCGTGTACCGACCAAACGTCGAGCACCCGTCGATCCAAGGCTTTGCGGATCTTTTGCCCGAAGAGTTCCGACACGGATTCCGGGCCTGCATCACGCTTCTAGGGTCAGGCCTGCCCGTCGCCGCGCTGCATGCCGACATGCTTGGAGGTGCCGAAAGCGTCGAGTCGGACAAATCGGATTTCGCCGAACTGGCCGAAATGGCCGAGACCGCCATTCGGGAGCTCCTGAAGATCGGCATGACAGGTTCTGACGTCCTCAAGACCCTATGTTCCACTGAGCCATTCGTGAATCACAAGGATTCCCTCCGGCAACTGGTTGAAGAAATCGAGCAAGGAGAAAATTCGTGAGCGCGCAACTCAAGCATCTGGATGACGTCGTTTCCCAGTCTCTGGCGCATGAGCGCAAGAGCGGCGACGATCTTCGAAGCTTCATCAAGACAATGAACGCCGCTCTCAACGTGAACGCCGCCCCCGAGGCGTTGGAACAGCTTGCCCGCGACATCGAAGAACGGTTCGGCATCACCATGGGACTTGGCGCGACCGTCGACGACGAGAGTTTTCGCCCTTGGTTGGACGAGGCCAAGGCTAGCATCGATCCGTACTACTGGGACCGCTACAAGAAGCTGTTGCACAAAAACGGTCTTCCGCAGGACGTCATCACCGGTCTGGACCAGATCACCGACCGAATCCTCGGTCGTTTGGGCAACCCGGGACTGGCCGAAAAGTGGGATCGCCGGGGCATGGTGGTTGGTCACGTCCAGAGCGGCAAGACGGCGAACTACTCCGGGCTCATCTGCAAGGCTGCCGACGCAGGGTATCGTCTTGTCGTAGTCATCGCCGGGATCCACAACAACCTGCGCAACCAGACCCAGGAGCGGATCGACGAGGGCTTCATCGGCCGCGACACGGGGCGCCTTGCAACCCAGGGCAAGAAGGGGAACCGGGCCATCGGTGTCGGGCTTTTCGACGACCGCAAGGTTCCGGTCAGCCTCACCAACACCTTATTCGACTTCAAGAAGGACACCGCGTCCACCAATACCAGCCAGATCGACTCCTACAAGGTTCCCGTGGTGCTTGTGATCAAGAAGAACCACAATACGTTGAGGAACCTGCTGGACTGGCTGCGCGAGAACAGCGCCCGTGGTGACGACCAGATGATCGACCAGCCCATGCTGCTGATCGACGACGAGGCCGACAACGCTTCGATAAACACCAAGTATTCCAAAGAAGAGATCACGAAGATCAACGGTCAGATCCGCGATCTTCTGAACATGTTCCACCGCAGCTGCTACGTCGGGTACACTGCGACGCCCTTCGCCAATATCTTCGTCGATCCCGATCAGTACGACGACGTACTGAAGGAAGACCTGTTTCCCAAACATTTCATCGTCGGGCTGGACGCCCCGTCGAACTACTTCGGTGCGAAAAAGATCTTCATCGACGGCATCCCGGACGAAGGCGATCCTGTCTGGCTGCGCACCATCCGCGACAACGAAGACATCCTGCCGATCAAGCACAAGATCGACCAGACGGTGGATGAACTGCATGAAAGCCTCAAGGAAGCGGTTCGGGCGTTTCTGATCGCTCGCACCATCAGAAACCTGCGCGGTCAAGCAGCTTCTCATTGTTCGATGCTCGTCAACGCCAGCCGATTCACCGACGTTCAGGGCAGGTTGCGGAATCGTCTGCACGAGTACTTGGGTGCGGTTCTCGACTCCCTACGGATCAACGGATCGCGTGGCATGGACGGACTACGCGACCCTCAGATCGCCGCCCTTCAGAAAACTTGGCAAAGGGAATACGCGGAAGCCGAACCGGATTGGAGCCGGATCCAGGGCGCCATGCTGGACGCCGTGGCATCGGCCAAAGTCGTCGAGGTCAACAGCCGCTCCAATGGGCTGGACTATTCGGGTGAATCTTCCGTTGGTCAGACCGTGATCGCAGTCGGGGGGTTCTCTCTGTCTCGGGGACTTACGCTAGAGGGTCTGACGGTCACTTGGTTCCTGCGCAACACTATGATGTACGACACCCTGATGCAGATGGGCCGTTGGTTCGGCTATCGCGGCGGGTACGAGGATCTGTGTCGGATCTGGATGCCGTCAGAGGCGATTGACTGGTACGCCCACATCGCCGAGGCCAGCGAAGAGCTGCATCTGGAACTCAAGAAGATGGAAAAGGCCAAGGCCTCGCCCGCCGATTTCGGTCTCGCCGTGCGCAGCCATCCCGCGTCACTGCTGGTGACCGCGCGCAACAAGATGGGATCGGGCCAGAAACATGTCCTCATCGGGTTGTCCAACGCATGGGTGGAGACGGCCAAGATCAGCGCCAAACCAGCAGATATTTCAGCCAACGAAGACGCCGCCCGAAAACTTCTGGAGGATCTTGCCAGCGCAAGCTTCCGCCAGTCGTCAGCCGAAAAGGTGACCGGTGGTTTCCTTCTTCGAGGAGTCTCGGTGAATCTGATCGATGACTTCCTGCTGGGGTGGCGCAACCACGAACAGGCGTTCCTGACGCAGACCGCCCCTATTCGGTCCTACATTGGCGAACGAAAGCATGATGAACTACTGGAGTGGGACGTGTTGGTCACAAGCGTCTCCGGCGACGCAGAGCCGTTCGAGCTTGCCGGTTGGATTGTTGGGCCCCAATTGCGCAAGGTCGGCTACAAAGACTTGGCTGACCATCTTTTTTCAATGAGTGAAAGACGAGCACGTATCGCGTCGCGTGGCGTGGAAAAGATCGGTGTCGACCCGGTGAAGGCGAAACAGGCGGAAGAGGAATACCTCCAGAGCTTGAAAGAGGACGGAAAGCCTGAATCCCGCCAGCCCTCATTCCCGGACAGAATATACAGACAGGTTCGCGACAAGCCGCTGTTCGTGCTCCATGTCGTCAAGGTCCGGCCGCCGGAAGAAAGCGGTCTCCCACACTTGGACCGGATTCCGGATCGGCCCGTTATCGGCTGGAGCATCAGCTTCCCCCAATCCGCCAAGCCGAGCGATCGGGTGGAGTACATCATCAACACCCAGAAGTTCCGCGAAATCTATGGATCGGATGAAGAGGATGACGGAGCTTTCGAAGATGACTGAGACACCATGGGACGGACTGCCCCCCAGCCAGGCGCGGCGCGTCAACAGCAAGGGCCGTCATGATTTCTTTTGGGTGCGCATGCCTGACAACGCGCCCGCCCTACTCCTGCGGATGTCAGATGACATTTCCGAGGTGCGTCCGCTGCCCAAGCTAAAGCATATCGGGGTATTCTATCGGGTCGTCGATGGCCGGAACTCCTACTGCATCACCTTGCAGGAAAAGGCCCACATCGACCTGTTCGAGACGTTGTGCCGGGACGTCGCGGCCGCGGCCGAACAGGCGACCGAGCCGCAGCACGCCCTGTCGCGCGCAGTCAGTCGAACACTGCGCTGGCATCACCTGCTACGCAGCGGCGGCAGGCGCGGCTTGTCCCTTGAAGAACAGCGTGGTCTGGTGGCCGAGCTTGCCTTCCTGAGAGAGCTGGTTCAGCACATCGGACCGCTAAAGGCCGTGGATGCCTGGAAGGGTCCCGAGGACAGTGCCAAGGATTTCGAACTTCCGGGACTGTATTTCGAGATCAAGGCACGGCGCAGCGCCGCCCACCCAAAGGTGCGCATTTCATCGGAAGCGCAATTGTCGGACATCGAAGGCGCGAGGTTCTGCCTGCGGGTGCACGAGGTCGACACCCTGCTGGGAGACGAAGGCCAAAACCTGGCCGATCACGTCCGCAGCACGGCCGAGTTGTTCGATGCGGACATTGGCGCACTGGACCTTTGGGAGCAGAGGCTCGCGGCGACCGGATATCAGGACGAAACGGTCGAGGAAAACCGCCGCTGGCATCTGGGTGCGGTGCGGACATTCGAAGTCGGAGAAGGTTTCCCCAAGTTGGTGCCGCCTCTGCCGCCGGGCGTCGAAGAGGTGAGCTATGCGATCCGTCTGGATGCCTGCGCAACCTTTGAGCGGTCAGACGACCTGAATGAGATTTTGCGGAGTTGTTGACGAATGTCGGATCTTGAAGAGTTTCACCAGAGTTTCATCGCGGATATCCAAGGCGACGCGGATGCGTTGGGCCTGTACACTCAGGAAGCGTTTTTCGAGAAGGTCGGAGAAATCCTGACCGAGGCAGGCGAGATCGATCAGTGCGACTATGCCTACTATAGCGGGACTGGACGAAACAACGTAAACCTCGAAGTCACCGGGTCAGGTGGTGACCCCGCAGCCAGTGACAATATTTTTTCGCTTATTCTCTGCGACTTCAAAATTACCGACGAAATCAGGCTGACAGACGCCAGAGTTCTCAAGGGTCAGTTCAAAAAATTGGTCGAATTTCTCCGGCACGCCCGGGACGAGGCGTTCAGAGAGAGTTTGGAAGAAACCAGCCTCGGAGCGGGATTGGCCGATTTGATCAGCACCCGCTGGAACGGCATCGAGAAGATCAAGCTGATCTTCGTCACGAACTCGGACAACAGGGCCAAGGTTGACGCCATGCCCGCCGGCACCATCGATGACAAGCCGGTCACCTACAACGTCTGGGATCTCAAGCGTCTGCAGGCTTTCGTCGAGCAGGGCAAGGCGCGCGCCGACCTGACCATCGACTTCGATCAGAATTTCGGCGGCGGAATCCCGGTTCTGAAAGCGTCAGGATCCGATGCCGCACTGGAAAGCTACATCGCGGTCATACCAGGCGCCCAACTGGCCGCCATCTACGACAAGTGGGGCGCGCGCCTGCTTGAATCCAATGTCCGCAGCTTTCTGCAGGCCAAGAGCAACGTGAACAAAGGAATCCGAAAGACCATCTTGGAAGAGCCCCATATGTTCCTCGCTTACAACAACGGTTTGGCAGCGACTGCCGAAGGCGTGGAGCTTGCAAGGACCGAAGACGGGCTGGTCATCACCAAGGCCGACAATCTTCAGATCGTGAACGGTGGCCAGACGACGGCGTCAATTCACGCAGCGCGGAAACTGGCCGGCGAGGGTCTTAAGGACGTCTTCGTCCAGATGAAATTGAGCGTCGTTCCACCGATCCTTTCGGATACGGTCGTTCCGCGCATCTCAGAATTCGCCAACAGCCAGAACAAGGTGAACGCCGCTGATTTCTTCGCCAACCACCCCTTCCACATCAGGATCGAGGAGCTTTCGCGGAAAATCCTAGCGCCGGCCGGCGTCAACGGGTACCGCGAGACCAAGTGGTTCTACGAACGGGCGAGGGGGCAGTACGCAGACGAGCGCAGCAAGAAAACCCCGGCGGAGCGGAAGAAATGGGACGCCGAGTTTCCCCGACGCCAGTTCTTCACCAAGACCGACCTCGCCAAATTCGAGAACACTTGGAGCGGCAAGCCGCACATGGTGTCGTTGGGCGCACAGAAGAACTTTGCCGACTTTGCCAAGAGCATTGAAAAGGCATGGGGCAAGAACGGCGCGCGCATCAACGAGGCCTGGTATCGGCATCTAATTTCCAAGGCGATCATCTTCCGCAAGATGGAAAAGCTGGTGTCCGCCCAGGACTGGTACGAAGGCGGCTACCGTGCCAACATCGTGACCTATGCCATCGCCAAGGTCGCACATGACGCGGCCGAGCGGGACCTGGTGGTCGACCTGAGCCGGGTCTGGCGGTCGCAAGACGTTCCCGCGGCGCTTGAAAGTGCGCTGCTTGTGGCAGCCGCCGAGGCGCAGGAAATGATCACCAACCCGCCCGAGGGCATTCGGAACATGAGTGAGTGGGCGAAGAAGCAAGCCTGCTGGGAGGCCTTCCGCAAGCGGAAACTGTCCTACCCGGACGAGTTCGAGGACATTCTGATCGAGCCGGAAGAGGCCAAGTCGGAAGATGACGACGTGTCGGATGACGAGAACCTGACGAAAAGCGTCGAGGCACAGACCCGTGTCTTTGAACTCGGAGCTCAGTTCTGGGCAGATGCGAAAACCTGGGGGCGCTCCAACAAGCTACTGTCGCCATCGGAATACGGAGTGCTGGACGTCTGCTCGAAGATGCCGACGAGAATACCGACGGAAAAACAGTCTCAATTCGCGATCGAGGTTCTGAACAAACTGAAGGAAAACGGGTTCAGGGAATCCGAGGCTGCTGCGGCGCAATAAACTGCCGTCAGCCCAGCAGCCGCCGCACCGCCTTTGCGATCTGAAATGCCAGATAGGGAGGAACGGCGTTGCCGACCTGATGGTACTGCTTGGTGCGCGGACCGCAGAACAGGTAGTTGTCCGGGAACGTCTGCAGACGGGCAGCCTCGCGGACGGTCAGCGATCGGCACTGCATGGTATCGGGGTGGATGAAATAGTGGCCATCCTTGGAAATGTGGCTGGTGACGGTCGTCGAGGGCCGGTCCGCGCATTGTGTCCGGAAGCGGTCGGCAAAATCGCCGGACCCTCGATTTCGGTGCGCCGGCTGCAAAAACTCGGGGAACTCCGCAAGCTTCGGTGACCTGCCGAACGCCCGGGTAAATGCCGACGAAAAAAGATAGCGCCCCAGATCGTCCGGAATATGCCCTCTGGTCTCGTGCTGGAGAGTGGCCTCAAGACGGTCGTCCAACAGCCAATCCGCAAGCTGCGCGGGCAATTCACCTGAGCGTTTACGCCGACTGCTGGAGCGGAGGCGGGGCAATCTATTGGCCCCGGCCACGGCGCGGGCGATTTCGCGGACCTCCTGCGGCGCCGCGTCCGAAGCCGCAATGGCGGAAGCCTGAGCCTGCACGGCCGCCAGCCAGGCGTCAGCATCATCGCCGCGGCTCAAGCCACTTCTCACTTGTGGCAGATCGCACAGAACTTCAGCCACCGTCACAGGGGACTGCGGACTGCCGAGGATGGGTCCTTCGAGTTCAATTTTCGTGGCGAGGTC
The DNA here is from genome assembly GCF_025141855.1 of Ruegeria sp. B32. Lineage (NCBI taxonomy): Bacteria > Pseudomonadati > Pseudomonadota > Alphaproteobacteria > Rhodobacterales > Roseobacteraceae > Ruegeria > Ruegeria sp. B32. Next base: position 2,567,436 of record NZ_CP081106.1, read on the forward strand.
GCTCCGAACCCCGAGAATGATCACCCGATGCCGCGCCTGCGGAACGCCATGGTCCTCGGCCTTGATCAGGAAATCCCGGGCAGCGGCTCGGGAACCGTCCGAAGGGACGGGTTTCGAAAGGGGCAGCAGGTGGTAGCCGTCTCCGGCCACCTCGAGGTCGTCGAGAACCCTGCTGAAGATGCCGCCACCGTCCACTTGGCTGGACAGCATTCCCTTGACGTTTTCCATGACGAAGGCCGCGGGGCGAAGCCTGTCCAGAATGCTTACATATTCTCGGTAGAGGAAATGCCTGTGGTCGTCCTCGGGCACGTATCCAGCCTTGCCCTTGTTGCGCGCCCGACCAACCAGTGAATACGCTTGGCACGGCGGTCCGCCGATCAGGATCGTGTTGCCGTTGTAGTCTTCGCGGGTACGGTCAAGCTCGACCGCAAGTTCTTCGAAAACCCCGGGATCCCCCAAAACACGTTGCCTTACTTCGTCCTTCGCGAGGTTCCAATTGGTCGGGTAGAGATCGGCCCAATCGGGCAGCGGCGAACCGACATTCAGGGCATCATGGTATTCTTGCGGGAACTCGTCGAACGAACGGAGAAAAGCCCGCAGCTGGAGCGTCTGAATCGCGTGGTCGTCCATCTCGACCGACAGCTTGATCTTCATCGGCGTGACCGGGTCGCGCCCAGCCTGAGAAAATCCCTCGCCCAGCCCTCCCGGACCGGCAAAAAGGTCGATGATGGCAAAATCTTCTGGCATGCTCTTCCTCTGCTTCGGAGGTTCTACCAGGTTTCAACAGATGTTCCAGGTCGAAATCCGGACCGTGGGCGATATGTTGAGCACATGACCGATACAGTTGACCGGAAGACCCGCTCACGGATGATGTCACGCATCCGCGGCAACAACACGAAACCCGAAATTCTGTTGCGCAAAGCTTTGCATGCTCAGGGTTTCCGGTTCCGTGTGAATGTACGGAGGCTTCCGGGATCTCCTGACATCGTGCTGCCAAAGTGGCGCAGTGCGATTTTCGTCCACGGTTGTTTTTGGCACCGGCATGCCGGATGCCCGAAAGCAGCCACCCCCAAGTCAAATGTTTTGTTCTGGCAGGAAAAGTTTGCAGCCAACGTGCGACGGGACGCCGAGGCCATTCAGCGATTGCATGATCTGGGTTGGCGGACCCTCGTCGTATGGGAGTGTACAGTGGGCTCGGGTGTCGACGACCAACTCACACGCGAGTTGGCAGACTTCATTCGATGGAGCGGCGAAATTCACGGCGAGCTTTGATCACGTCAACACCTTGCCTTCACGCTTACGTCGTTCACGTAAGAACGGCCCATCTGCCCGTGCGTTGCCCCGAGATGCATCACGCGGATTTGTTGCCCCAGCGTTGCCCCAAGCCGGGATTCGACCAATCCCGGCACAAATGAGCATCGCTCAGAGTGGAGAATTTACGTTTTATATCTTTGGCTTTGAAGTGGTGCCCGGGGGCGGAATCGAACCACCGACACGAGGATTTTCAATCCACTGCTCTACCCCTGAGCTACCCGGGCACGGGAACGGCGTTTGCCGTTGGGTGCAGGCCTTCTATGACTTGCCAAACGCGGTGTCCAGAGGCTTTTTCAGATTTTTTCAGTGCGGGCGATCCTTGATTTCGACAGCATCCTGAATCTCATCGTCAAGGTCATCCTCGCGCTGCGACGGAACCGCATAGGAGCCGTTCAGCCACTTGGCCAGATCGATGTCGGCGCAGCGTTTCGAGCAAAACGGACGAAACTGTTTGACAGTATCTTCTCCGCAGATCGGGCAGCTCATCTCAGGACCTCCGACAATGGGATACGGCCGCGTTTTCGCTGCAATTCGAAATGCCCCAGCGGCGTCCAGCCGGCGAGGATCGTTTCTTCGCTGTCAGCCCTGAAGGCAGCGCGGAGTGCGGCTTCGAATCCGCGCCGGTCTTTTTTGGGCATCGGCGCAAGGTCGAGCGTGATCTGCCCGCCCAGCCCGCGCACGCGCAGGGCACGCGGCAGTTCCTTGGCGCAGGCGAAATTGGCCTTTGTCCCCGCAGCCAGCGAGCCATCCGAACCGGTGTTCACGTCCACGGCCACCAACGCCCGGGTGGGTTCGATATACATATGCGCCCCTCCCGCCAAAGGATGGGATGCGCCACGTGCAGCGTCCAGCGCCTCGAGCACGCCATGGTCCGCGAACCCGCCCGCCTGGGTCGAGACCTCGGCCGGCTCCACCCATTCGCGCCAGGCGAGGACATGCGGTCCGTCGCCCTCGGACAGCGTTTCCGGTGCGTCTCCGGTGTCGTTCACGACCTGCTCGGCCAGCGCTCGCATGGCGGCGATGTCTTCGGCAATTTCATCGGCATCCGCGCCCTGGCAACCGGAGCGCAGGATCAGACCGAAGGGGCTGCCGTCCATCTGCTCATGCGCGATCACCAGCAGCCGGTCGCGCTCATCATCATCGCGGATCGAGCGAGAGATGTTCAGCCCGGGCGCGTCCGGCGTGACGATGGCATAGCGGCTCTTGAACAGGATGCGGTTCGTCACTGGCAGGGCTTTGCCCGGCTCGGCATAACCCGTGACCTGCACCAACAGCATCTCACCCTGCGCCAACCCTTTAACCTGCCGAAGGAAAGCCGGACCATCCGGCGTTGTCAGGAACATCCCGCCCTGCCCCTTGATCGCCCGCTCGGCCCGGGCCCGGTAGATGGTTCCGGGGGCGTGCGCATCGGCAGAGATCAGGAAATCATCCAGTTTGCCATCCACCATCAGGGCCGCGGCTTCGCGGCCTTGAATGTGATCCAGAATGATCGTTCGACCTTTCATGATGCCTCGCGATACAGGGGGTAACCGATGCCTTGCAACAGTCCTGCGGTTTCAGACAAGGGCAGCCCGACGATACCCGTGAACGAGCCCGAGATCCAAGGAATGAAAGCGCCCGCGGGCCCTTGGATGGCATAGGCACCGGCTTTGCCCTGCCAATCGCCGGTAGCGAGATATGCGTTGATTTCCAAGTCCGAAAGACGCTTGACCTTGACCTGACTGACGACGTCACGCTGCAACACCCGATCGCCGCGACGCACCGCGACCGAGGTGATCACACGGTGGCGACGTCCCGACAGGGCATGCAGAAATTCGGCTGCCTGTCCCGCATCCTCGGGCTTGCCCAATATGCGTCGACCCAGCGCAACCGTCGTGTCGGCGCACAGGACGATATCGTCCGGGGCCGCCTTCACGGCATGTGCTTTCTCGCGGGCAATGCGCGCGCAATACGGCAGCGGAAGCTCGCCCCTTTGGGGGTCTTCGTCAATGTCAGGGGCAGAAATGGCGTCGGGCTGCACGCCAAGCTGAGCCAGCAGGTCCAGCCGTCTGGGGCTGCCCGATCCTAGAATGAACGCCATTGCGGCAGGCGTTACTTGAAGCGGTAGTTGATCCGACCCTTGGTCAGATCATAGGGGGTCATCTCGACCTGAACCTTGTCGCCGGCCAGAACACGGATGCGGTTTTTGCGCATCTTGCCTGCCGTATGTGCGATGATCTCATGGCCGTTTTCCAGCTCGACCCGAAACGTCGCATTAGGCAGGAGTTCCTTCACGACACCGGGAAATTCGAGCGTATCTTCCTTGGCCATGTTGTCTCCATCTTTGCGTTGCCCTGCAGAATCCGCAGGTGGCGCTTAAATGAGCCTATTTCGGCCTTATTTCAAGGGTGGAATCACTTAAAGCCGCGACATTGTGACCGATTCGACTCGGGGCGTCTGCTCGGTCCAGTGGGATCGGTTCAGGACATGGCCATCCGCCCGAACCTCGGCGATCGCCGACAGATCGACGTCTGCGTAGGTCCAGCCGGGCTGGTTGAGCACGCCTTCCGAGAGCACGCCGGTTTGTGGAAAGCCCTTGTCCGGTGGGCCGAAAACGCCTCCGGTCCCAGTGTTTGCGTCCACGGACTGAGACCAGTCGTTGTTACCCACCAGCGACGCCATGACCGTAACGCATTGATTCTCCAATGCACGCGCCATCGCGCCGATACGGACCCGCCAATAGCCCGACAGGGCCTCGGTGCAGGACGGCACAAGGATCACGTCGGCCTCTGACAGGGCGCGGCCCAGCAGAGGAAACTCGCTGTCATAGCAGATCAGAACGCCGATCCGGCCCAGCGCCGTCTCGAAGATCTTCAACGGTCCGCCCGGCGCGATGTCCCAGTCTTCGCGCTCGAACCGGGTCATGATCTGCTTGTCCTGATGATCCTGCGCGCCTGAGGGGGCGTAGAATTCGGCGCGGTTCACCGGGCGGCCTGGGCCGGCCTGAACCGGGGCGGATGCGCCCAGAATGTACAAATTGTACTGGGCCGAGAGGCGCCGATGCAGGATTTGTACATCTTCCATCCGCTCGGATACCGCCCGGATCGAGCGTTCGAGATCCCCCGCAACCTCGGCCCCGGCCAGCGTCGAAAGCTCCATCGCTCCGTACTCGGGAAACACCAGCAGTTCAGCCCCCTGCCCTGCGGCCCGCGAAACCCAAGCGTCCAGCTTGTCTTCGTACTGCGCCCAGCTGTCCAGCCAGTCGAGATTATAGGCGGCGGTGGCGATTTTCATGATGCGGGTTCCAATGCTGTTCTTGCGAAGAAGTAAATAGCCGTTGTTGCCCGGTGTACAGGCCAATCGGGCTGTGCGCTGCACCAGAATCTTTTGGTTCGTTGCATAGCCTTTCAAAGCAAGGGTCCGGGCCGGGAGAGCGCCGGATCCGCACCCAATCTGGACATTGCCGATCGTCCATGCGCACTGTGACCCATGTCGCTGATCGATGACCTGGAGCTCATTCTGGAGACTGTCCTGCCAAACGACCCCAGTTTTCGGCGGATCGAAAGGGCGGCGATAGACAGCTGTGTCAGCGACAGTCGGCGATACGCACTTGAGGGCTCGGTCGAAGCATTTCTGCTGTCGGCGATGCGCCTTCTGGCACTTCCCAACAACGGGCACACAAGGCTGATCCCGAATGATGCAATCTCGGTGTTGCCTCTGCGGTTTGTGAGCGTGGGGCGTTCCGTCCAAGTCCTTGGGTCGGCATCAAGGGTGATCGCCCCACAAGGCAAGCTGCTGGCAGTCAATGGCGCAGCTGTAAGCGAAATCGAGGCCGCGGCGGACAAATTTCTGGCGGGAACGCGCCAGAGGAAGCGGGTCATCGGTCCGATTATCCTGGCTTGGCCGCACGCGTTGGAACGGCTGGGATTTTCGTCCGACGACGGTATGACCGAGTATCACGTGCAGGACGAAAACGGGCAGACAACCAATCTGAAAGTAGCAAATGGAAACACCGTTCCTGCGTCGACGCTCTACCCGAGAAACGAGCACGGCAAAGCCGATCCAGCATGGGAACCCGAGAGCTTTGTGGAGATTGAGGATTGGCAGGCACTTGGGCTTTCAATTCAACTGCCGAGCTTCTTTGACCCAGGCAAAGATGCGCTGCGCAAAGCCATATCCGAGGCAGCGGATCGCGTGCGCGCTAGCTCTGACAAAACGCTTTTGATTGACGTTCGCGGAAACACCGGCGGTGATTTTCTTCTGACGATGCCTTTGATCGACGCAATCGCGCAAAGCGCAAATCAGCGGGTGGTCGTACTTGTCGACAAATTCACGTTCTCCGCCGCGATCGTGTTTGTCGCCATCCTCAAGCATCGATTGGGTGACAGGCTCACACTCATCGGGGAAGAAGTGGGAGACGGACTGACGTTCTTTGCCGAAGGTGGGTTGCTTGACTTGCCAGCGAGCGGAGCGGTCGTTCGATACTCCTCCGCCTTTCACGATTGGAGGACGGGAACGTCTGACGAAACGACACCGCCCGAAATCGCGCGGCAAATCGTGCCCGTGGGAGAATTGAACCTGGGTCGGGAATGTGTCGCTGGACCCTCGGTCGCTGGAGCACGGGGAGCGTTCTATCGACGGATCCTCGAAGATTTTCGCGGCTAGACGAACGGCTGTCGTCGCGCGTGCCAGCGGGCACACACAACGCGTTGCGGCGGCTTCACAGATCCCTGATCCAGAACTGCAACGGTTTGAGGGTTTCCGAGTCCTCGCCCAGATCCTTCCACGAAAACCGGGCGATCACGCCGGGCAGGGGCGCATAGCCCCGCGCGCGCCAGAACGGGTCGAGCGGCCGATAGTCGGCCGGCCGCATCGGGTGGTCGCCCGGACGCTGCACGCCGCAAAAGGCACATCTGGCAAAGCCCAAGTCCCTCGCGTGACCCTCGCGCAGGTCAAAGAACGCATGTCCGACGCCCTGCCCCCGATAGGCGGGCAGCAGAACGGATTCGGCGCAATAGAAAATCTGCGAAAGGTCCAGCCCGGTGCCGTCGAAAGCGGCGGCGAAATCCTCGGCATGGTCGGCCAGCGGCGCGCCGGTCGCGGCCCCCACAAGCCTGTCGCCGTCAAAGGCGCCGACGACGATCGCCCGGTCGCTGTCGCGGTAGGATTGCAGGTATTTGCGCTCGTAGCCCAGATCGCCGTCATAAAGATAGGGCCAGTCGTGGAACACCGAAATGCGCAGGCGCGCCACGTCGTCCAGCGCCGCCTCGAGCGCCGGCCCCGTCAGCGCGCGGACCTTCGTGACCTCAGCCACCCGACACCTGTTTCACCCAGTCAGCAAGATTGTAATAGGTGGTCACGCGGGTGATCTTGCCGTCCTTGAGGTCAAAGAACGACCCGGCGGGCAGGCGGTAGGACTGGCCCGAGGCCGCGGGCAGGCCGGCATCGGTTTCCAGATAGGTGCCGTTAACGATGTATTCAGCGGCCGCGCGGGTGCTGCCCTGGGCCTCGAAGATCACCATGTCGGTCAGGGTCTCGCGATAGCAGCGGTTCATATGCGCGCAGAATTCGGCGAATTTCTCTTTGCCGACGCGGATCTTGCCTTCGTTCACGTGATGGGCCACGTCGTCGGACAGGCAGGCCAGCATGCCGGTGACATCCCCGGCGTTGAAGGCATCGAAATAGGCTTGTACGGTCTGGGTCATGCGATCTCCGTAGGTTCCCCCCAGCGATCCTTCAGGTGTTTGATGATCTGATCGCGGGTCTGACGGTAGTGGTGTAGCTTTTCCTCGCGCGTCTCGCCCAGTCCGGTAGGGTCCATTATTGGCCAATAATCGACATCGAGGTGAAAAACCCGCGTCAGCTCCAGCGCTTTGCGCTGGCTGGCAGGCGACAGGGCCACGATCAGGTCGAATGATCCCAGGTCATCCCCCCATTCCTGCATCTCGTCGAACGACCGCGACCGGTGGCGTGACAGTTCCACGTCGATCTCCTGGCAGACGGCGATGCTGAACCCGTCGATTTCCAGGTCGTTGTGTACTCCGGCCGACTGCACATATGTGCCCGTGCCGTAGAATTTCTTCATGATGCCTTCGGCCATGGGCGAGCGCACCGCGTTGTGGTCGCAGCAGAACAGGACCGAATGCGGCAGAGGCTTCACCCGTCAGCCTCCGAAATGCAACACGCAGATCAGCGTGAACAGGCGGCGGGCGGTGTCGGTGTCGATCTCAGCCTTGCCCTCGAGCCGTTCCTGCAAGACCCGGCTGCCTTCGTTGTGGATGCCGCGCCGGGCCATGTCGATGGTTTCGATCTGGCTGGGCGGCAGGGTCTTGACCGCATCGAAATAGCTTTCGCAGATCTGGAAGTAGTCCTTGACCACCTGCCGGAACGGACCCAGTGACAGATGGAACTCGGCGGCTTTCTGGCTGTCTTCGGTGGTGACGTCGAACACCAGCCGCTTGTCGCGGATCGACAGTTGCACGTGATAGGGGCCGTCGGGCACCAGCCGGTCGTCACGTTTGGGCAGGGCAAACGAATTTTCCTCGAGCAGGTCATAGATCGCAACCTTGCGCTCCTGCTCGATCTCGGGCGTGGGCGGTGGCAGGTTTCGATCGTCCAGTTCGATATGCGAAATGCGGGTCATGGTCATCGACTTCCGTTCAGGTCAGGCCAGACCTAGCGCACCTATGCCCGCGGGACAACGCGGGAAACGGGCCGGACGCAAGGTCAGATGGCCGTCAACCGTTCAGCCGCTTGAGCCGCGCGCCCACGGATAGCCCGTGCGCCTCCAGGCTCTCCGACCGCGCCAGCTGCTCGGCCGCCGGGCCGATGGCCCGCAGGGCCTCAGGGGTCATGTGGCTGAGCGTAGTGCGTTTGAGGAAATCCATCACGCTGAGCCCCGACGAAAACCGGGCCGAGCGTGCGGTGGGCAGCACATGGTTCGGTCCGCCGACATAGTCGCCGATGGCCTCGGGCGTGTACTGGCCCAGGAAAATGGCGCCGGCGTGGATGGTCTTGCGGCTCAGCGCCGCCGGATCGGCCACGCACAGTTCCAGGTGTTCAGGAGCGATGCGGTTTGACAGCGCGGCGGCCTCGTCCAAGTCGCGCACGGTGATCACCGCACCATAGTCGCGCCAGCTCGCCCCGGCGATCGCGCGTCGTTCGAGCGTCTCCAGCCGTTTTTCCACCGCCTCGGCCACCGCGCGGCCGAAACCGGCGTCGTCGGTGATCAGGATCGATTGGGCGCTTTCGTCATGCTCGGCCTGGCTGAGCAGGTCCAGCGCGATCCAGTCGGGGTCGTTGTCCTTGTCCGCGATCACCAGAATTTCGGAGGGCCCCGCGATCATGTCGATGCCGACCTTGCCGAACACCCGCCGCTTGGCCGCCGCGACAAAGGCGTTGCCCGGCCCGGTGATCTTGTCCACCGGCGCGATGGTTTCCGTGCCATAGGCCAGTGCGGCAATCGCCTGCGCGCCACCGATGCGGTAGATTTCATCGACGCCCGACAGGCGCGCGGCCAGCAAGACCAGCGGATTGACCTGTCCGTCGGGCGTGGGCACCGCGATGGCCAGACGCTCGACCCCGGCCACCTTGGCCGGAATGGCATTCATCAACACCGACGAGGGGTAAGAGGCCAGCCCGCCCGGCACGTAAAGCCCCGCGGCAGACACCGCCGACCAGCGCCAGCCCAGCGTGGCGCCCGACCCGTCGGTCCATTCCTGATCCTGCGGCATCTGGCGCTCGTGATAGGCGCGGATGCGCGCGGCGGCCAGTTCCAGCGCCGCACGGTCATCGTCGCTGACGGTTGCGATGGTCTGCGTCACCTCGTCGGCGCTGAAAGCCAGCGTGTCCGGCGTCAGCTGCAACCGGTCGAATTTCGCCGTCAACTCGATCACCGCAGCATCGCCACGTGACCGCACGTCTGCGATGATCTGCGCCACTACGGCGTCGACATCGGGGCTGTCTTCGCGTTTGGCGGACAGAAGGGCCAGGAATCCGGATTCGAAATCGGCGGATGTCGTGTCGAGAAAAACGGGCATTTGAGTACTCCGGGGCGTTTGAACGGGTCTTATCGCCCGCCGGGGCGGGCCTCAACCCTCAGCCCGAGGGGTGCAGCGATTTGCGCAGGGGAAATTGGGGAATGCCGTTCCAGTCCGCGGGCTGCCCCGCCGCGACCCAGCCATACCGGCGATAGAAGCCCAGCGCGGTCTTGGTTGACATCAAATGAACAGTGGTGGCCCCGGACAGGGCCAGTTCAGACTCGAGCCGGGACAGCAGCGCGGCACCGACCCCCTGCCTTGCGTGGTCAGGATCGACATAAAGCAGCGAAATCTCGGCCGGTGCGCGCAGCCCACCGACGGCGGCAACATTTCCGTTCCGCTCGGCCAGCCAGATCTGGGTGCCGGAGATGATCCAGTTGCGAACGGACTGCGGGTCCTTGTTGGCTGTCCATGCCCCGATCTTGTCTGGTTGATTTCCGTGGTCGGCCTCACACAGTCGGGTGATGGAGCGGACCAGAACCTGACTCAACCCGAACACGTCGAACACGGTGGCCCGGCGCAGCGACACGCCGGCCTGCCCCGGAGACAGCGCCTGCGAAATGCCACGCTTGTTCTGCATGTCAGTCCGGGTGCCGAGGCGCCTTGCCCGAAGGCGCACGATAGGGGCGCGTCACATCCTTGAGCGTTGCATCAACCGCTTCCACCGTCAGTCGGATCGCGCCATCCCCGGCCAGCACAAGCAGCACCTCGCCCGTGCCATCATCCGAAGGGTGGAACTCGATATCAAGAACCGAGAGGATCAGGTCCTTGTCGGATCGATCAACCCCCTGGCTGGACACCGACAGGACCGAGTCGAATACCAGCAACGACTGCACCCGCTCGAATTCCCGACCAAGGCGCTCGGCTGCTTCCTTGTCCTCCCACCGGAACCGGTTGAGCAGCAAGGCAAAGCGGCGGCGGGTTGGTTGCCAGGTCATTTCGCTGACCGGAAAAACCGCATCCTGCGTCAGCGTTGCGATCACCTTGAGGTCCTCGGCATCCAATGCGCCAAGGTTCAGCGGCGCCTCGCGCCCGTCTTCGAATGTTGCGTCTGCCATCAGCCCTTGATCCGTTCTATTTTCGCGCCCACGCCTTCCAGCTTGCGGACCACATGCTCATATCCGCGGTCCAGATGATAGACCCGGCTGACGGTTGTTTCGCCCTCGGCCGCCAACCCGGCCAGGATCAGCGAGACCGAGGCCCGCAGATCGGTGGCCATCACCGGCGCGCCTTTCAGGCGCTCGACCCCCGTCACCGTCGCGGTGCCGCCATGTACCTCGATCTGCGCGCCCATGCGCACCAGTTCGGGAGCGTGCATGAAGCGGTTCTCGAAAATCCGCTCCTCCAGCACCGAGGTTCCCTCGGCCGTGCACATCAGCGCCATCATTTGCGCCTGCAGATCGGTAGGAAAGCCCGGGAACGGCTCGGTCACCACGTCCACGGCGCGCACCCGGCCATTCTTGCGAGAGACCTTCAGACCCTTTTTCGTCTCGGCGACATCCACCCCGGCGGCCGTCAGCTTCTCGACGAAGGATTCGACCAGTGACAGGCGGCCGCCCAGCAGTTCTACCTCACCGCCGCAAATGGCGGGGGCCAGCATGTAGGTGCCCAGCTCGATCCGGTCGGTGACCACCTGGTGCGTAGCCCCGTGCAGGCGGTCGACACCCTGGATCTCAATGGTCGAGGTGCCCTCGCCCTGAATCTGCGCGCCCATGCTGCGCAGACATTGAACCAGATCCACGATCTCGGGCTCGCGTGCGGCGTTTTTCAGAACCGTGGTGCCCTTGGCCAGCGTTGCGGCCATGACGATGTTCTCGGTGGCACCCACAGAGGCAAAGCGCATTTCATGCACCGCGCCCTTCAATCCACCTGGCGCCTTGGCGTTCAGGTAGCCGTCCTTCAACTCGATTTCGGCGCCCAGTGCTTCCAGCCCCTCGACATGCAGGTCCATCGGCCGCGCCCCGATGGCACAACCGCCCGGCAGCGACACCACGGCCTGCCCGAAACGCGCCAATAGCGGCCCCAGAACAAGGTTCGAGGCCCGCATTTTGCGCACGATCTCGTAATCGGCCGTGTGACTGGTCAGATCATGGCTGGACATCGCCAGAACCTGCCCGTCCTGCAGGGCCGACACCTCGGCCCCCAGCGACTGCAGCAGCGCGGTCATGGTCTTGATGTCGCTCAGACGCGGCGCGTTGGTCAGCGTCAGCGGATCTTCGCTGAGCAACGTGGCCGGCATCAGCGTCAGACAGGCATTCTTGGCCCCCGCGATCGGAATTTGGCCGTGAAGCGGCCCGTTGCCCGTTACCAGAATCGAATCCATCTGCTCTTAGTCCTTGTGCTGTCCCAGCCGGTCATCCTGTGCGCTGCGCGCCTTGGCCTGCGCCTTGCGCCGCGCCAGGTTTGCCTTGAGGGCAGCCTTGAGCCGATCTTCGCGCGCGGATCCGGATTGTCCGTGTTTTTTGGGTGATTTTTTCTCTGCCATGATCTTTCTCTACAGGAGGCGAAAAAAACCGTCCAGAGACCCTTGCGCCCCGTTTCGTTTGAGTCTAATCACCCGCCCACAGCGCTGCTGTAGCTCAGAGGTAGAGCACTCCCTTGGTAAGGGAGAGGTCGAGAGTTCAATTCTCTCCAGCAGCACCACGAAATCAGCACCTTAGCGCCCACGCCCACAAACCACGCCCTGCACCGTGGCGCACATGTGGCGCACCACGCCCCAAAAAAAACGGCTGGAAGTACTCAGGCACTCTCTGTGCGATTTCAGACGGGTGCGGAAAAAACCGGGCAGGGTGTTCCACTACGGTACTTAGCGTGCGCACCTACGATCCTTACCGTGCGGTCTCTGTCACAGCGTTGCAAATCACGGCAGGATCGCGACCAGACACGAGGGAGGCAGAGCATGACCATATCCAGCCACAGCGAATACATGGCGGCGCAGAGGCGTCTCCGGTCACTCAGAGGCACAGAGCGCGCAGATCTCGCCCAGGAAATCACCGCCTGGAAGGATGCAGCGGCACGCAGCCGATCGGTCAATTCAGGTGCGGCACTGGCAGAGGCTGGTCGAAAGCTGGGATGCGCAAAGCTGGTGCAGATCGGCATGAGCAATCCCCACGGCCTGCAGCCCCGTGCAAACCGCAAAGCCGGATGGTCTGATTATGTCACCTGAGCGGCGTTTGTGGCTGTCCGTCCTGTTGGCTCAGGTCTCAGCTGCGCAGGGTTGGGGCTTAGGTATCGTGGCAGCCCGAGAGCGGGACCGGGTGCAGACAGAGGCGCAGGCATGGCTCAAAACCACGGATGCGCGTTTGGTCGCTGACTATGCCGGTGTCAGCCTGGCCCGCCTGCAGCGCTTTGTCCGGCGCGCTGAGCGGCAGGGCTGGGCGCAGAGGAAACCCCGCCGGTCAGCCTGATTGCTCGGGCGGAGGGGCGCTCTGTTTCCGTTCCCGCGCTGCCCTACGCCTGCAGGCCGCAGAGCAATACTGAGCCGTTCTGCGCACGATGGGGAACGCCTCACCGCAACAGGGGCAGGTTCTGATGCGCTGCCCGTTTGCCTGGCCCTCACGCACACGCTCGCGGGCTGTCTGTTTTTTTTCTCGCTCCGCATGCCATCGATCCGCCAGCGCCTGGGCAGACCCGTTTCGTTTGGCCGCACGCTGCATGCAGGGCTCAGAGCAGATGCTCACCACATTGATGCGGTCATGCCGCCACGGATGCAGCCGCCTCGACTGCAGAGGCAGACCCAATATCCAGCGATACCCGGGGTTGTCCCGGCGCAGCTGCAGGCGATGCTCTGGCTCCCCCTCAATCGACCGCCCACATACGGCGCAGGATTGGGCCTCTGGGCGCTCAATCATCGTGCCAGGGCTCCTCAATCACCGGATCACCGTCAGGCCCTCCGCCCTCTGCGACAGGGTTGCGCCTGCCCCGTGGCTGCCTGAGGGGCATTTCCGCCTGCCTGCGCTCATCCTGGCGCCTGGCGCGGTATCGCTCGCGATTGGCCCGCACGTTGTCCACCGTGTCCAGAATGGCGATGTCCTGCACGCTGCGCACGGTCAGGTATGTGCTGCCATCGTGGGTTTCGAGAGACAGACCCCCCGAAACCGTGACCGGCACGCCCTGCACCAGATGCTCCGCCAGGGCCAGGGCGCGTTTGCCCCAGAGGCTGCAGCCCACAATCTGCACATCATCGCCCCGCCCAACCGATACGCGGAAATTGCACACGTCGCTCTGTCCCGCCTTTGTGAGTTTCGCGCCCTTTGAGACGCGCCCTGCAATTGTCACGCTTAGCATGCCGCCCGTGCCTCCTGTGCGGCCTCATCCTCGGCCTGCAGGCGAGAGACTGCCGTTGTGAATTGCCCGCGTATGATTGCGTGGGTTTCGTTGCTTTGGTCCGTCATGGTTTTCCTCCGTTTGACGTTGTGGTTCGTTTTTTTTTCTTCCCCTCCGCCCAGACACGCAGACGTCGCGCGCGTGGCAGCGTTGCACCGGCCCCGTGATGGGCCTGAGGGAATACACGGCGATGTTGCGCCCGTGGGTTCTGTTGCACCGGTGCTGAGACAGGTCAGCGGGTGCGGATGGCGTTGCGCATCATCGGCCACCAGTGCGGCGGTTGAGATGTTGCGCAGGGCAATCCACACGTCCTGCGTTTCCCCAGCATCAGCGCAACCGGCGACACAGGGACAGAGCGCGAGGATTGAGGCGCTGGGCGTGCCACATGAGGAGCGCAGCGCTGGAGCGGCTGGGTGCGTCATTCCGCCCACCACGGGTAGGGCTCCCACGCGCTGCCGGGATGGTCGATTTGATCCGCGTGCGAGGTGTGAATTGCGGTGCCGTTTGGAGCCTCCGTCTCGCGTGCGTCACCCGTATTACTATTATGCCCCTCCGCTTTAGGCGGTTCAGGGGGGGCAACCCCCTCCGCTTTAGGCGGTTCAACCCCCTCCGCGCGGATGGGGTTGGCTGTTTCTGCCGCGCCTTCAAACGCGCCAGATTTACGCCGTTCCTTCACCTCATTCCCGCGTTTTCCGTCGCGCAGTTTGGCCACCTGTGGAAACCGCCCGCGCCATTGGTCCAGCCAATGGCTGGCCAGCCTGACCTGGCGATGTTTGGAGCCGGCCCTGGTGATGGTCACAACCCCGGCCTCATCCAGAACCGCAATCACCCGTTCAACCGTGGCACCACTCCAGCCGGTGCGGGCTGCGCATTCCTCATTGCTGAACCGGGTTCCGGTATCGTGGCACCACGCTATCTGTTGCAGCACGGCTTTGTATTTTGGCTTTGCGCGAACCCGGCAGCCATGCCGATTGTATTTGGCCAGCTGCACCATTTGGGCTTTGCGCCCGTTGTCACCGCGTCCTGATACCGTCATATTGCACCTGTCGCGTTTCGACGCGGCACCGTCTGCGCTCCGGCGCAACGTTTGGCGCGCGGGCAGGGGTTCGTCTCCCTGCCCGTTTCATCCTTCCACATCGCTCGATCCCTCCTGCGCCCTGGTCAGCGCGGTCAGCAGGTCTATGCCGCGATACTTTCGGGGATGGTTGGGCCGCAGGCGCGTGACCTTTGGCCCGTTCGGCTGGCGCGACCAAAGGTCTATCGTGCGCTTAGATACGCCGATGGCCGTTGCAGCCTCATCCGTGGAATACATCGCGTCTGGATGCAGGCAGCACGGCCAGAGGGGGAAACGCACCTTAGCGCGCAGTTCCGCGTTCTCAGCCTGCAGACGGGCAATCTCTGATGCTGTGTCAGTCACGCCGCGCCCTCGACATGACGCCCGCGCAGAAACTCCAGCACGTGCAGGCCCCGATACCGTGGCGGCATGCCAGGATAGAGCCGCGTCACGGCAGGCCCTCGGCCCTCCGCCCTCCAGCGCTCCAGCGTGCGTGGGCTGACGTTCAGGATGTTGGCCAGCTGGCCGCTGGTGTAGAGCACGTCAGGTTCAATCTGCCCGCCTGACGTGGCCAAAGCCGGCAGCAGTACCTGTGCTATTTCCTCTCGCATGGTTTGGTTCCTCTATGCAGTTTGCGTCTGCACAAAGGCTGGACCGGAAAAGCGGTTACCTTGGAGGGGGGAAAGGTAACTATTCGGGTTTCTGCGCGTTTTTTTTCGCCGCCTCGACCGTCGCACGCATGACGTTGCGCACAATCGTCACGGGGTCCAGCCCGCCGGACCAATTGCCCACCAGCGCCGCCTCAATCGCTTCCACGTCGCGCTCTGGTGACGCAGCAGCCAGCGCGCTATGCGCAGGGATATGCTGCTCTGGCATCCATTTGCTTTCCCAGTTTTTCAGCGCCTGGCCGCCCGCCCTGTAGTCCGTGCCTCTCAGCGTGTCAGCGACCACCACCCGCGCTTTGGTTTTGGTCATGCCGGTGCGCTGCAGAAACCGCACACAGGCGATCGCATGACACCTGACCCGCGCCACATCAGCCGGAACCGGTGCCCGCCCTCCGACCCGCGTCTGCGCAGAAACCACGTCGCGCAGCAAATCATCCCGCACGCCCTTAAGCACGGCCAGCGTGTCACCGCCCGCTGTCTCGGGAAACCCATCCTGCAGGAAACCAATCACAGCGTTCAGCGCCTGCAACCTGCCCTCTGTCGCATCTGACGCTGCGTTTGCCAGAGCCAGAGCTTTGCGCAGCTGCACATAAGCCGCCCCAACGCGCAGGGCGTCAAACGTGGGCGGCAGGTCCAGATCTATGCGCTCAGACCCGCTCATTGCGTCACCTCCTGCACATGGCGTTCCCATCTGGCCTGCGCCTCGACCCGCTGCGCCCAGAGATCAGCCTCTGAATACCGGCCCAACAGATCGGGGCGGGCATGACCTATCATCAGTTCTGCCACGCGCTCAGGTACGCCCAATTCCTCCAGCCCCGTGCGATAGGTCCGCCGCAGAGCGTGAAACCCAAACCCCGGATTGCCCAGCGCCTCGCGCAACGGCGTCAGGATCTGGGTAAACCCGCTGATGCGTTTGCCATGCCGACCGGGGAAGTACAGCCCGACCCCCGCCAATTGTGGCTGCGCATCCAGCAGGGCCAGCGACGATGCGCCCAACGGAACCCGCACCGCCTCGCCCATTTTGTGCAGCGCGGCGGGGATGGTCCAAACACCCCCAACCACATCGGCGCGCGTCACACACGCTGTTTCACTGCGCCGTTGCCCGGTCAGCAGCATGAACCGCAGCAGATCCCGATGCACCGGGTTTGCCAGTTTGCCCGTGGCCACCCAGAAACCCCGGATCTCCTCTGGCGTGGTCAACGTCACTTTCGGGCGCGTGTTGAGTTTCTGTGTGCGGGTTTCCCTGTCCCTGCGATACCCGGCCAGCACGTTTGCAGGGACATGCCCCGCGTTTGCCGCCCATGTCAGCAGGCCAGAGGCGCATTTGCGCAGGTAGTCGCTTTGATGCCCGCCCGCCTCAATCGCATCCATCACGCCCACGATCTGCGCCCGTGTCAGGGCCAGCGCTGGGCGGTTCAGGTATCGCCTGAGGTTGCGCTGCAGGCAGGAAACCACATCGGCGCGCTTTACCACCTGACGGGCGCGCAGGCGATCATCGTATGCGCTGATAAGCTGAGAGAGCGTCAGCGCGTGGCTTTTGTCCGTTGGGTCGATCCCCTGCCGCATTTCTGCCAGCAGCCGCAGAGCCTCGGTGCGTGCCGTTTGCAGCGGGACCGCATCAACCGAGCCAATCCGCACATTGCGAGACGTTGCGCCCCGGCCTGAGCCGATGCGGGCTTTCACGTAGTAGGACGCCGAGCCGCTGGGCTGCACGCGCACAATCAGCCCCGGTGTCTGCGCATCCCGCACGTCATAGGGCTTTGCACGCGGTTTCATCCTGGCGATGCGCTGGGCGGTCAATTTCACCGGCTCAGAGCGTTTGGGTTTGCTGCGCCCCGCTGGGTGCAGGCGCACCACGGGCGCGGGCTGTCTGGTATCCGTCATGGTCTCATCCGTCGTCATCGTTTGGCCTGTGGCGCACATGTGGCGCACCAGAGTGAGGGGCTGTGTCGCCCTCAGTCCGCAATGTAGACCGCAAATGCCTGCGCTAAAAGGGGGTTCTGGGGCTGTGGCGGGCGCTGTCTGTTTCCACCTGTCCCTTGGTAAGGGAGAGGTCGAGAGTTCAATTCTCTCCAGCAGCACCATCTTCCAGCTTTTACCGGGATTCCGCTGCACGACGCCGCAATACCTTTGCAGGCGCGACTTCCCCAACGTCAACCAGACTTGGCCGGAAATCACACACATCTGACACCTTCCCGCAATACTAATGCCAATATTGCAATACATAGCGGATCAATCCTGCCGATCCGTTTGATGGTGTTTTTTTAACGAGGGGGTACTTCGGTAGGACCAGGGGTGAGGCCGAAGCGCCGAATTCAAGGCCGGGGCTTCCGGTCCTCCCCCGCCGATTTCACGGGGCTACCCGCCCCGCAACCTCTGCATCAGATAGACTTCGGCACCTTCGGGAATGGGTTCGGACAGACCCGCTGCAATGATCCGGCCATTGACGGCAACGGACACGCCCGCGTCGATCGGCGCCTGCAGTTGCGGATGAAGGCACACCAGTTCGCGCAAAAGCTCACCGGTGTTCGAGGCCTCGACCTCGACCACTTCCCGGCCCCCGGTCAGAGACCGAAGGCCGGACCAGAGATGGACCTCAACCATTGCCCTTGAGGGCGGCCAGAATGCGCGGCGGCGACATCGGCAGTTGCCGCATCCGCACGCCCGCCGAGTTCGAGACCGCGTTCGCGATGGCTGCCAGCGGCGGCACGATGCCGGTTTCGCCCACGCCGCGCACGCCGAACGGGTGGCCCGGGTTGGGCACCTCGACGATCACCGTGTCGATCATCGGCAGGTCGCTGGCCACCGGGATACGGTAGTCGAGGAACACCGGATTCTGCAGCCGGCCATCCTCGCCATAGATGTATTCCTCGTTCAGCGCCCAGCCGATGCCTTGCGCCGCGCCGCCCTGGAACTGGCCCTCGACATAGGCGGGGTGGATCGCCTTGCCCGCGTCCTGGATGACGGTGTAACGGGTGATCGAGGTCTTGCCGGTTTCGGGATCGACCTCGGCATCGACGATATGGGTGCCGAAGGACACGCCTGCGCC
Source organism: Ruegeria sp. B32 (assembly GCF_025141855.1). Lineage (NCBI taxonomy): Bacteria > Pseudomonadati > Pseudomonadota > Alphaproteobacteria > Rhodobacterales > Roseobacteraceae > Ruegeria > Ruegeria sp. B32. The sequence continues at coordinate 2,585,862 of NZ_CP081106.1, forward strand.
TTCGGGGGTCGCCTCGAAATGGCCCGAGATCGGGCCGCCGGTACGCCCCATGTCGGCGGTGATCTCGGCCAGCGGCAGCGGGTCGAAATCGCCTGCGTTGGGGCCGGATGGCACCGCGCAGCCGTTTTCCCATTTCACCGCGTCCACGGGGATGCCCCATTTGGCCGCCGCGCGTTCGCACAGTTTCTCGACCGCGTGCTGCGCCGCCTTGATCGTGGCCAGACCGCTGGCATAGGTCACGCGCGAGCCGTGGCTGACGTCGTTGTAACCCAGCGTGGCGGTGTCGGCGATGGTCACGCGGATATTCTCGTATGGGATGCCCAGCACCTCGGCCGCCATCAGCGCCATCGACGCGCGCGAGCCGCCGATATCGGGCGTGCCGACCATCAGCTGCGCCGAGCCGTCCTCGGACAGGGCCAGCGACACCGACGTCTCGCCCCCGTGGTTGAACCAGAACCCGCAGGCGATGCCCCGCCCCTGCCCCGGCTTCAGCGGCGCGGAATAATGCGGGTGGGCCTTGGCGGCTTCGAGTGTCTCAACCAAGCCGATCCGGTCATAGGTCGGGCCATAGCTGGCCTTGGTGCCCTCGCGCGCGGCGTTCTTCAGGCGCACCTCGACCGGGTCGAGACCCAGTTTCTTGCACAGCTCGTCGATGACGGACTCCACCGCAAACGCCCCCATCGGCGCGCCCGGCGCGCGATAGGCGGCCTGTTTCGGGCGGTTGGACATGACGTCATACCCCACCTGCCGCACATTGGTCAGGTTGTAGGGCGCAAAGGCGCACATTGCGGTCATGTCGCCCGGCGCGCCCGGAAAGGCACCGCCCTGCAGGCGGAACACGCCCTTGGCGGCGGTGATGGTGCCGTCTTTCTTCATGCCGATCTTGACGTCCATCGAGGCCGAGGCCGTCGGCCCAGTGGCCCGCAGAACCTCGGACCGGGACATCACGATCTTGACCGGACGGTTGGCCTTGCGCGACAGCGCCAGCGCCACCGGTTCGATGAACACGGTGGTCTTGCCGCCGAACCCGCCGCCGATTTCCGATGCGGTCACGCGCAGCTGCGCGGTTTCGATCCCCAGCAATGCCGCGCAGGTTTTCTGCACGATCCAGTGGCCCTGGGTGCAGCACCATAGCTCGCCCTTGCCGTCAGCGCCCAGCGAGGCAAGGCAGGCGTGCGGTTCGATATACCCCTGGTGGGTGGCCTCGGTGACGAAGTGATCCTCGATCACCAGATCGGCCTCGGCAAAGCCCGCCTCGACATCGCCATGCCCGCTTTCGTGGTAGCGCACGACGTTGGGGTGCATGCCCTCGGGTACCGAATAATCGGCCGCGCCCTCGCGGATCACCGGGGCGTCGGGCGCCATCGCCTTGTCCACGTCGGTGACATGGGGCAGGACCTCGTATTCGACCTCGATCAGCTTGAGCGCATCCCGCGCCGCCAGCGCCGAGCTGGCCGCAACCGCCGCCACCGCGTGCCCGTCATAGAGCGCCTTTTCCCCGGCCATGACGTTTTCGAGAACGTTCCAGAATTCGCCCTCGAGCCCCGGCTTGAACGGGACATCGGCGAAATCGGCGCGGGTGACCACGGCTTTCACGTCCCGATGCGCCTCGGCCTTCGAGGTGTCGATCCGGACGATCCGCGCATGGGCGTGGGGCGAGCGCAGGATGGCGCCGAACAGCATGCCCGGCGCGGTCACGTCAGCCCCGAACCGTGCGCGGCCGGTGACCTTGTCCAACCCGTCGGGACGGTTCGGGCGGGTGCCCACGAAGGTGAAGTGCGACTTGCGATCGTCGAGTGCCATTACGAAGCCTCCCGCAGCTCGGCGGCCGTGTCCAGAACGGCGCGGATGATCTTGTCATAACCCGTGCAGCGGCACAGGTTGCCGGCCAGCCAATAGCGGGCCTCTTCCTCGGTCGGGTCGGGGTTCCTTTCCAGCAGCGCCTTGGCGGCGACCAGAACGCCCGGTGTGCAGACCCCGCATTGCAGCGCGGCATGGTCGATGAACTTGCGCTGCAGCGGGTGCAGGGTTTCACCCTCGGCCATGCCTTCGATGGTTTCGATCTGCTTGCCCTCGGCCTCGACCCCCAGCACCAGGCAGGAACAGACGAGCCGCCCGTCCAGCGTGACCGAGCAGGCCCCGCAATCGCCGGTGCCGCAGCCCTCCTTGGCCCCGGTCAGGTTCAGCTTGTCGCGCAGACAGTCCAGCAGGGTTTCGCGCGCGTCGCACAGGTATTCGACCGTGTCGCCGTTGACAGTGGTGGTGACGTGATGTTTGGTCATGCGGTCTCTCCCTTGGCGCGGGCATAGGCGATTTTCGCGGCGCGTTTTGCCAGAACGCCGGTCACTTCGGTGCGGAATTCAATCGTGCCGCGCTTGTCGTCGATGGGTTTGCACGCGGCCGAGGCGGCGGCGGCCAGCGCTGCCAGCGCGGCATCGTCCAGCGTGGTGCCGATGATGGCCTTTGCGCAGTCTTCGACCAGCAGGACGGTGGGCGCCACGGCCCCCAGCGCAACGCGGGCCTCGGTGATCGTGTCACCATCGACGCGCAGGTTCACGCCCACGCCGACCACGGCGATGTCCATCTCGGTGCGCGGAATGAAGCGCAGATAGGCGTCGCCGCCACTCGCGCCCCGCGCCGGGATGTGCAGGGCCGAGATCAGTTCGCCCTGTGCCAGAGAGGTCTTGCCGGGGCCGGTCGGAATGTCCTCGACCGCCATGACCCGATCGCCGTTCGGGCCGGTCACCGTCGCCGTAACCCCTGCGGCCACCATGGCCGGAACCGAGTCGGCTGCGGGCGAGCCGTTGCACAAGTTGCCCGTCAGCGTGGCACGGCCCTGAACCTGGGTCGAGCCGATCAGGTCCATCGCCTCGACCACACCGGGCCACTCGCGGCCCAGTTGGGGGTGTTCGCTCATCTCGGCGCCGGTGACGGCCACGCCCAGCGTCCAGCTGCCGTCGGCGTGGCGGGTGATGGCGTGTACACCGTCGATGGCCTTGATGTCGATCAGGGTGTCGGGAGTCACGATCTCGGACCGCAGCTGCACCAGAACGTCGGTGCCGCCGGCCAGAAACCGCGTGATGCCCGTTGCATGGGCAGCCAGATCCGAAGCTTCGGCAAAGCTGGCGGGGCGGTGATATTGCATGATTGTACCTCGCGCCTGTTGGTCAGGGTTCACTGGGTTTGGGGCGACGTTAGAGCAGCCGCGCGGCGGCGTCCATGGCCCGCGCGACCTATTTTTTCGCCTGAAAATGTCGCTTTCCGACCGGGGTCAGAGGTCGATCTCGACCACCCCGCCCGGCTCGGCCGCGCGGCTCTGGCACAGAATCAGTGCCGATTCCCGCTGTTTGCGCGACAGGACGAAATCGCGATGCTCGACCTCGCCCGCAATCAGCCCGCATTTGCAGACGCCGCAGATGCCGTCGGCGCATTTCACGTCGACATGGATGCCGGCCTCGTTCAGCACCTGCGCCGCGTCCTTGTCGGCGGGTACCTCAAGGTCACGCCCCGACCGGGCCAGCCGCAGGGTGAACGGGTGGTTTTCATAGTCGGGCTGCTCGGGCACCGAGAAATACTCCAGATGCCGGGCCTCCTCGGGCCAGCCCTGACATTCGGCAGCCTGCATCACCGCCTCCATGTAGCGGTCCGGGCCGCAGGTATAGACATGCCAGCCGTCGCGATAGCCCGCCAGGATCGTGTCTAGGTCGGCGCGGGTGCCCTCGTCCGAGACATGCAGATGCACACGATCCGCCCAAGGCGCGGCGGCCAGATCGGCCAGATACCCGGCCTTTTCCCGTGAGGGGACGGAATAATGCAGATCGAAATCGCGGCCCAGCGCGTTCAGGCGATGCGCGAAGGCGATCATCGGGGTGATGCCGATGCCGCCGCCCATCAACAGAGTGCGGGAGGCGGTCTCATCCAGTTGGAAATGATTGATCGGCTTTGACACGAACACCTTGCGGCCCGGCGTGAAGATCCGGTGCAGCAGGGCCGATCCGCCGCGGCCCTGATCCTCGCGCAGGACCCCGATCTGATAGGTCATGCGGTCGGCCGGGTCCCCGGACATCGAGTATTGCCGCAGAAATTCCGGCGCCACCAACACGTCCAGATGCGCGCCGGCCGTCCAATCCGGCAAGGGCGCACCGTCCGGGGCCGAGAATTCGTATTTGCTGACATCCGGCGTCATCTTCTCGACCTTGGTCACCTCGACCCGCATGACCGGGGCGTCGCCGGAGATCGTGTAGCGATGCAACACCGACATGTCGCCGGCGGCCAGCCGGGCTTTGTATTCCTGGGCCGTGACCATCGCCTGATAGGCGGCGATCCCGGCCTCGCGATCCATTGCGAACGGATAGGGCCAGGGATGTGGCGCAAGCGGGGCGGGATAGACGGCCAGCGTCTGATCCTCGTATTTCAGGTCCAGATCCTTTTGCAGATCGCGCCGGTTCAGCGTGTGCGCGGTGGGGCGATAGGCGCCGTCGGGCTGCAGCTCCAGATCCCACCACCATTTCTTGGTGTCGTTCAGCCCGCCATGGCCCAGCGCATCGTCCAGTTTCGCCAGCGCGGGCGCGGCGGCGGGAATTGTCATCGCGGCCCAGCGGAAGGGGCGTTCGGCGAACAGCCCTTCCAGGTTCCACGGGCAGGTCTTCATGCAGCGCCCGCACATCGCCCCGCCGGGCGTGGTGATCCGGTAGGTGGCGCATTTCTGGCTGTCGGATTTCCAGATTTCGTAGCCGTTGAACATCAGCTTGGGCCCGGCCGTGATCGCCCCCGAGGGGCATTCGCGGGCGCATTTGTTGCAGCTTTCGCAGAACCGCTGCAGACCAAAGTCGATGGGCTTGTCATGCGCCATCGGCATGTCGGTCGTCACCACGCCCGATTTCAGGCGCGGGCCCAGGAACGGGTTCAGAATGACCTCGCCGATGCGGCTGACCTCGCCCAGCCCCGACAGCAACAGCAGCGGCGGCTGCAGCACCTCGCCATCCATCACCGTATGGGCCTTGGCCTTGTAGCCCAGGTTGCGGATCTGACGGGCCAATACCCCGCCCAGCAGCGAGAACCGCAGATAGGCGCGCATGGACTGGGCGACGCTGATCCAGTCATCGCCGGAGGCGCCCTCCATCGTTTCATAGCCCTGGTCGATGATCATGCTGACGGCCTGATCGTGGGGCGGCACGATTTCCTCGCCGGTGGCGTCGTGGGAATACCACGCCCATTCGGGGCAGCGGCTGAGGCCTACGGCATCGACGCCCAGGAAATAGCTGGCCGCCTTGATGTTCGCCGCGTTGCGCTCGGCATCGGTGGGTCTGGCGACCTCGGCGCTGTCGCCATCCTGCAGCAGGACGAAGGCCCCCAGCGCGCGACGTTGGGCAAAGCTGGGCGCGGATTTTCGGACGTAGTGCCCGCCCTTGGCCGCGTCCTGCAGCGGTTTGCCCATGTCGCCGAACTGCGCCCGCGCGAACATGTCGGCGCGTTTGGGTACGCGGGCCACGTTCGCCTCGTCGATATAGGTGGTCGGGCTGTCCACGCGTTTGAGCGTCTCGAACGGGTGCGCGCCATCGACATAGCGGCGGCGGGCGAAAGGGTCGCGGTCCAGCGCGCTTTTGGCAAAGCCCGCGCCCAGCCACCACGCGGGGCCTTGGGTGCGGAACCACGGCTGCCGGTCGCGCGGGGCCAGCGGTCGATCATGGGCGATTTCCATCTCGGTGGTCACGGCGGCCAGCCCGAACCGGCGCCCCAGCCAAGGGGCCACGGCGGTGCCATCCTCGGCCCAGACCAGCCCGGCTGCGGCGGCAAGGCGCGGCAGGTCCACGTCCGAGGACATCACCGAATGCGCCCGCGCGTCATACCCCAACAGACGGATGTAATTGGCGATCACCACCGCGTTTTCGGTGGCCAGCAGGCAGGCGCGGTGATCCTGCGCATCCAGGATCCACTCGGCGCCGGGCTCGGCCGGATCGGGGTCGCGGTGATGTTCGTACAGGAACACGATGGCATGGCGATGGGCGGTGATCGGCCCCGGCTGGGCCGCGACGCTGTCGCGCAGGTCGGCCATGATCACGTCGATCCCCGAGGCCAGGGTCTTCGTCTGCCGGGTCTGCAGCGCATGGGCCAACCGGTCGATATCAGGGTTGCGCCGGGGCTGGTCCAGCAGCGCCTGCGGCGGCAGAGGCCCGCAGCCCATCATCGATGCATCGTTGAAATAGCCGAATGCCTTCAGGTGGTTGGCGCGTTCAGCCGGATCGTGAGGCATCTCGGCCCGGGCCGGATTGACGAAACCATCGCGGATGGTGTCCAGCATCGCCTGAAACTCGCCCATTGCGTTGACGATGCTGTGGGGCTTTTCGGGGCGGTCGAAACTCAGCACCGGCATGGGCGCCAGCGCCGACAGATCGGGCAGCGCATCCTGTCGCCGCAGCCGCTCAAGCGGATAAGGACCCATGTGAACGGGTCGGTTCTTGTCCGAGAAAAAGCGGATCCCCATCGCGTGCCTCCTGTTGCCAAGCTTCCCCTAGCGCGGCATGAACAGCAACACCATTCATGGCGGATCATAAACGGTATGAAGAAAATTGATTTCACGGATCTGGACGGCAAGGTCCTGCGCACCTTTCTGACGATCCTCGAGGAAAACTCAGTGTCCAAGGCCGCCGACCGCCTGGGCGTCACGCAATCGGCCATCAGCCACACGTTGGCCAAGCTGCGGCAGGTGCTGGGCGATCCGCTGTTCGTGCGGTCGGGCCAGGGGCTGCGCGCGACCGAGCGGGCGCTGGCGCTGAAAGACCCGGTGCAGAGGGTGCTGGACGGTATGCGTGCCCTGACCGACGAGCGGCCCTTTGACCCGCTGTCCGAAGAGATCACCGTCCAGATCGCCACCAACGACATGCCGCGCGAGCTGATCTTTCCGCACTTGCTGCGCGCAGCGCGGGCCGATGGGGTGCGGCTGCGGCTGGGGTTCATGCCCTCGGGCGTGCCCGACCCTGAACTGCTGCGCAGCGACCGGTGCCAGTTGATGCTGACCCCGCTGCCGCCGGATGGCCCCGACATCTTTCAGAAGCTGCTGGTGAGCAGCCCCCTGATGGTGTTCTACGACGCCGAGCGGCGTGATCCGCCCGCCGACTGGGCCGACTATTGTGCCTCGGATCATGTCGAGGTGCGGTTTCCCGATGGACGCAACGCGCGAGCAGTGATGCGCGGCGTGGATCAGAGCCAGATCCGCCCGCCCACCGTGACCTTGCCGCATTTCAACGCGATCCCTGCCTTCGTGAAAGGCAGCGACCTGATCTCGACCGACACGGCGCTGATGAAACAAGGGCCTTTGGCGGCGCTGGACTGCGCGCCCTTGCCCTTCGATTGTCAGCCGGTGTCGATCTACATGGTCTGGCACCAGCGGTTCGCCAACGATCCCGCCCATCGCTGGCTGCGGGGGCGGATCGCGGCGATTGCCGCCACGCTTCAGGCCTGAGCCCGCAACCAGTCGCGCATCAGCGCCACCAGATCCGGCTGCCGCGGCTTGCGCGGGGTGACGATATGGAACCCCAGATCATCCAGCAGCACCTGCGCCAGCGGTTGCACCAACCGTCGCGCCGTCAGCTCGGCCGCGACCAGTGGCGCATTGGCCAGCGCAAAGCCCTGCCCGGCCACGGCGGCGTCGATGGCCAGGCTGGTCTGGCTGAAATTCATCATCCTCGGGCGCCCCTGAACGCCGGCGCGTTCCAGAAACAGGGGCCACAGGCCGTGTGAATCGCTCAGCATTACATGCGCCAGCAGGTCCTGCGCCGATGTCACTTGCGCGGCCAGGTCAGGGCTGCCGACGACGACGAATTCGGTGGGGAACAGCGGCTCGGCCACCAGACCGTCGCCAAATGGCGCGCGGCCCTGCCGCACCGCGATGTCCACCCCGTCCGTCTGGAAATCGGCCAGCCGCTCGCGCGCATCGACCTGCACCGAGACATCCGGGTGGTGAGCGGTGAAATCGCCCAGCCGCGGCACCAGCCATTTCGAAGCAAAGCTGGGTGTGACCGACAGGGTGATCTGACGCTGGCCGGACAGGTCTTCGACCGCCTCTTCGATCAGACGGAAAGCGCGGCGCAGGGGCGCGTGGAACCGCCGACCGGCCTCGGTCAGGCGCAGGCCGCGTGGCAGACGGTCGAACAACAGGGTGCCCAGCCGCGCCTCGAGGCCCCGGACCTGCTGCGCCACCGCCCCTTGGGTGACACCCAGTTCCTGCGCCGCCAGCCTGAAGTTCAGGTGTCGGGCCGACGCCTCGAAGGCGCGCAGGGCGTTCAGCGGAGGAAGAGCAGTCATGACGCTCACACAATAGTTTTTCTGCAGCCTTAGGGCAGAAGAACTGATTGGTCAAACGGCGGGCCACGCTTCATCTTGGCGGCAGATGGAAACGGAGAACGAAGATGACGGAAAAAGTGGCTCTGATCACCGCCGGCGGCAGCGGCATGGGCGCGGATGCGGCGCGGCGTCTGGCGGCGGACGGGTTCAAGGTGGGCATCCTGTCCTCGTCCGGCAAGGGCGAGGCGCTGGCGGCCGAGCTGGGTGGCGTAGGGGTAACCGGCTCGAACCAGTCGAATGACGACCTGCAGAGGCTGGTGGATGCGGCGATGGCCCATTGGGGGCGGATCGACGTGCTGGTAAACTCGGCCGGGCATGGCCCGCGCGCGCCGGTGCTGGAGCTGACCGACGAGGACTGGCATCAGGGGATGGAGGTCTATTTCCTGAACGCCGTGCGCCCCACAAGGCTGGTCACCCCGACCATGCAGACGCAGGGGGGCGGGTCGATCATCAACATCTCGACCTTCGCGGCGTTCGAGCCCGATCCGGTCTTTCCGACCTCGGGCGTGTTCCGGGCGGGGCTTGCGGCGTTCACCAAGCTGTTCGCCGACAGATATGCCGCCGAGAACATCCGCATGAACAACGTCCTGCCCGGCTTCATCGACAGCCTGCCGGAAAAGGAGGAGTTCAAGGCCAAGATCCCCATGGGCCGCTACGGGCGCAGCTATGACGAAATCGCCTCGGTCATCGCGTTCCTGGCCTCCGAGGGCGGCGGCTACATCACCGGGCAGAACATCCGGGTGGATGGCGGGATCACCCGCTCGGTCTGATTGGTCAGACCCTTGCCTTGACCAGATGCGTCAGCGTCGCGCCGGTCTCAAAGAAGGCGCGGCGCAGGCCTGTCCAGCTTTCGCTGTGCTCAGGCACCGGCGGCAGCGGCAGGCGGGCGGGGTCGCCCGACAGCAGGCTGTCGGCCATCATGCGGCCGAACACCGTGCCCGGCCCGATCCCGCGCCCGGAATAGCCATGCGCCGACAGCGCGTTCGGCCCGATCTGCACCAGCTTCGGGATATGGTCCGAGGTCATGGCGATGCGCCCATGCCAGCCGTTCTTCAGCGGCTGATCGGCCAGAGCGGGGAAGATCTGCGCCAGTTTGCGCGTGATCCAGCCGCGATGAGCGAAACTGCCCGCGTGGCCCAGATCGCCCATCGCCCCGATCACCAGCCGCCCGGCCTGATCCATGCGGAACGAGGTCATGATCAGCCCGGTATCCCAGCACCCCTCGCCCCCCGGCAGCAGGGTGGCGCGGATCTCGTCGGGCAGCGGGTCGGTGGCGTATTGAAAGTAATAGACCGGCACATAGGCCTGCCGGGTGTCGGCCAGCCCCGTGTGATAGGCGTTGGTGGCCTGGATCAGCGCCTTGGCGCGCACTGAACCCTGCGGGGTGTCCAGATGCCAGGCCTCGCCATCGTGGTGCAGGGCCTGCACCGGGCTGCTGGCGTGGATCGCGGCCCCGGCCTGCTGCGCGGCGCGGGCGAGGCCCTGCACATAGGCCAAAGGCTGGATCGTCCCGGCGCGCGGGTCGAAAATGGCGCCGTGAAACGCCGCGCTGCCGGTGCGGCGGGCGGTTTCCTGCGCCGACAGCAGTTCGACCGGAGCGCCATCGGCGGACAGTTGTTGGTGGCGGGTCTGCAGGTCGCGCAGACCCTTGGGCGAATGGGCCAGGTGCAGGGTTCCGGCCTGCACCGGCTCGCAATCGATGGCGTGGTCACGGATCAGGCGGAACACCTCGGCCGGGGCCTGCGCCAGCAGGGTGATCAGCCGGTCGCCGGCCTCGTGGCCCAGATGGGCGCGGATCTCGGCCGGGGGCAGCCACAGCCCGGCATTGGCCAGCCCGACATTGCGGCCCGACCCGCCATGGCCGATCTGGTGCGCCTCAAGCAGACAGACCGACGCCCCCGCCTGTGCCGCGTGCAGCGCCGCCGAGCAGCCCGTATAGCCGCCGCCGATCACGGCAAGGTCCATCGTGACAGGCCCGGTCAGGGGCGGGGCATCCACCCGCTCGCGGCTGGTCTTGGTCCACAGGCTGGTTTCGGGGTCGGTGGTCATGGGCGGGATGTCCTTGAATGCGCGCGCAGATTCCCCGAGCGCTTAGCCGATGGCAAGAGGTCTTTGATCCTCGCGCCCCAAAGCGATCAGGAACGGGTCCTGCGCCTGCAGGGCCTGAAAGCTCTGCTTGTCGGACATGCCGCGCCAGTTGGCCAGCACCAGCGATTGCGCCACCGCGCCGCCCAGCGTGGCGCCGGGGCCGGTGACGATGAACAGGTCGGGCGCGAATTCACGGGCGGCGGTCTGCACCGCGCGGGTGAAGTCGTAGGGCTCGGTCACTTGATGGCCCAGCGTATAATCCCACAGCGCGCCCGTGTCGGTGGCGTCGGGCCACCAGATCTTGCCGCGCCCGTCGATCATCGGCAGGTCGGGCTGGGTGAACAGCGTGGCGGGCAGTTGTCGGCGACCCTCCTGCGCCACGGGGGCCTGCAGGCGCGTGTGAAAGGCCGCGTGATTGGCCAGCCGCATCGGGAACCGTTGCTGCACCACGGGCTGCGCGGCCTCGAACGCCTTGAGCCCGGCCTCGTTGCCGGCCAGAACCAGCATCCCACCCAGGTCGATCGACAGGGCGAGGTCATGCTCCGGCAGGGCGTTGATGCGCGCCACCTCGGCCAAGAGCTCGGCCTTTCGGGCCGGGTCGTCGCGCCAGTCGTCACCGGTGAAGGGATAGACCAGCTGCCCGCCGATCAGGTGGGTCTGCATCAGCGCGCCCATGGTGTTGACCACCCGGAACCCGTTTTCCGGCGACAGCGCGCCAGCAGCGGCCAGCGCGATATACCAGCCCATCGAGTTGCCGGTGACGGCCACCACCTCGATGTCCTCGGCCAGCGCCTGCGCATCGGCCAGCGATGAGGCGTAGATCAGCGGCGAGGCCACGTCGCCGCGGGAATACTTGCTGACCGAGAATCGCGACGCGCCGTCCAGTGCGGTCACCGCCTCCTGGCCCGTCTCGGCGCGGATCGCGTCGAATTCGCGGAACAGTTCCATGCGGTTCGAATGGTGACGGTGCAGATAGCCCAGCTCGGGCTTGTTGTAGGTGCCCCGGCCGGGGCAGATCACGACGGCGGTGCGGGTCATTTCTTGGCTCCTGTCAGGGTCAGGGCGGCGGCCACGATGCCATCCTTCGAGGGCAGCGGCGCGGCATAGGCGGGGCCGGTGGCGATGAAGCAATCCTCGGCCACCACGCGGGCGGTGGGCAGGTCGGTCTGTTCGGCAAAGAGCGTCATCAGGGCCTCGGACTGGCTGCCGGTGCGGCGGCATTCATCGACGATCAGGACGTGTTTGCAGCCCTTGGTGGCCTCCAGGAGCGCCTGTTCCGGCAGCGGCGCCAGCCAGCGCATGTCGATGATGCGGGTCTTGAGGCCCGCCGCTGCCAGTTCGGGCAGCGCCTGTTTCGACAGGTAGTGCCCGTTGCCGTAGGTGACGATGGCCAGATCGGTGCCGTCGCCATGCACGCCGACTTCGCCCAGCGCGATGCGTTCGTCGGACGCGGGATAGCGGGTCATCCACGCGCCGTCCTGCGCCTGATGCAGGTCGCGCATCGGGTAGAGCGCGATGGGTTCCAGGAACACCACCACCCGCTGCTCCTCGCGCGCAAGGCGCACGCATTCGCGCAGCATCCGCGCCGCGTCCGCCCCGATCGACGGGCAGGCGATGATCACGCCCGGAATGTCGCGCAGCACCGCCAGCGAGTTGTCGTTGTGGAAATGCCCGCCAAAGCCCTTCTGGTATCCCAGCCCGGCGATCCGCACGACCATCGGGTTGGTGAACTGCCCGTTCGAGAAGAAGGGCAGCGTGGCGGCCTCGCCCCGGATCTGGTCCTCGGCATTGTGCAGATAGGCGAGGAACTGGATCTCGGGGATCGGGACAAAGCCGTTGTGGGCCATGCCGATGGCAAGGCCAAGGATGGACTGTTCGTCCAGCAGCGTGTCGATCACCCGGTCGGGGCCGAAACGCACCTGCAGCTTCTGCGTCACGCCATAGACGCCGCCCTTGCGGCCCACGTCCTCGCCCATGCAGACGATCTCGCCATGTTCCAGCATCAGGTCGGTCAGCGCCCAGTTGATCAGGCGCGCCATCGGCTGCGGGTCGTCCATCGCGCGCAGGTCGCTGCCGAAGGCGGCGGCGCGGGCCTCGGCGCTGGGGCCGTTGGTGGGCTTGCAGGGGCGTTTCGGCGGGATCAGGCTGGCCGCGACCTCGGCGGCGGTGGCCAGATGCGGGCGGGTGGCGGCCTGCGCCGCGATGCGGTCGGTGCGGGCGCAGGTCTGCCCATAGATCTTCAGCGCCTGGTCGGGCGACAGCGCCCCGGCCTGATCCAGCAGACGCACCGAATGCAGCAGCGGGTCGTTGGCCTCGTCGGCCTCGACCTCGGCGCGGCTGAGATAGGTGATGGGCACATCCGCCCCCGCATGGCCGTAAAGCCGCACGGTTTTCAGGTGCAGAAAGGCAGGCTTGCGCCGGGTGCGGACATACTCGGCCGCCTGCTGCGCCACCGCGAAGGTTTCATAGATGTCCAGCCCGTTGGCCTGGAAATACTTGATGCCCGGGCGATGCTCCATCGAGGCCTGAATCCAGCCCTTGGGCGTCTTGACCGAGATGCCGATGCCGTTGTCCTCGCAGACAAAGAGCAGCGGCAGCGGGATCGACTGCACGCTGGTCCAGCCGGCGGTGTTGATCGCCCCCTGCGCGGTGGAGTGGTTCGCGGACGCATCCCCGAAGGAACACATGGCTATGCCGTCCTCGGGCAGTTGCCGGTGTTCGGGATCGTGGCGCCGCGCCGCGCCCAGGCTGTAGGCCGCGCCCACCGCCTTGGGCAGGTGGCTGGCGATGGTCGAGGTCTGCGGCGGGATCATCAGCGCCTTGGAGCCCAGCACCTTGTGCCGCCCGCCCGATGTCGGGTCCTCCTTGGAACAGGCAAAGCTCAGCAGCATGTCCCAGGCGATCTGCTGGCCGGGCACCTGCTCGGCCCGGGCGATCTGAAAGGCGGCGTCGCGATAGTGCAGAAAGGCGATGTCGGTCGGGCGCAGGGCATGGGCCACGGCGGCCATGCCCTCGTGCCCCGAGGATCCGATGGTGTAGAACCCCTGCCCCGCCTTCTGCATCGCCCGGCTGGTGCGGTCCAGCGCACGGCTGAGGACCTGCGAGCGGAACAGCGAAACCGCCTCGGGCGCAGTCAGGCCCGGGCGCGGCGGTGCGCCTGCGGGCAGGTCGCGACTGGCGACACGGGTCAGGAAGTTTTCGTGAACGATCTGGGCGCGATCCATCTGGGTTCCCCGGTCAGGTCAAAGTTGGGCGGTTGCGTCGGAAATCCGCCGCAGGCCTTGGGTCAGGCTATCGGTGTCATAGGCAAAGGAAAGCCGAAAATGCCCCGGCATTCCGAAGGCCCGCCCCGGCACCACCGCGACGCCCGCGTGATCCAGCAGATGGCGGCAGAACTCGGGGTCCGAGGGCATCGCCGCGGGAGCCTGCGGAAAGACGTAGAAGGCACCGTCGGGCACCGGGCAGTCCAAACCGGCGGCGTTCAGGCCTGCAACGACAAGATCGCGGCGCGCACGCATCGCCGCGCGGCGTTCGGCCAACAGGTCCTGCGGGCCGGTCAGCGCGGCCAGCGCCGCCGCCTGCGCGATGGAACAGGCGCCCGAGGTGATCTGCCCCTGCACCGCCGCCATCACCTTGATCAGCGGAGCGGGGCCGATCCCCCAGCCGATGCGCCAGCCGGTCATCGAATAGGCCTTGGACACGCCATTCACCGTCAGCGTGCGGTCTGCCAGCGCCCGAACCGCCTGGGTAAAGGGCGTGAAGGGCACATAGGCGAGGTGCTGATAGATCTCGTCCGAGATCACCCAGACCTGCGGGTGCCGCTCCAGCACCGCGCCCAGCGCCTGCAATTCGGCCTCAGAGTAAACCGCCCCGGTCGGGTTCGACGGTGTGTTCAACAGCAGCCAGCGGGTGCGCGGGGTGATCGCCCTCTCCAGCTGTTCTGGGGTCAGCTTGAAGCCCTGTTCGCGCGGACAATCCAGCACGACCGGCACGCCGCCCGCCAGTTTCACCATGTCTGCATAGCTGGTCCAGAAAGGCGCGGTGGTGATGACCTCATCGCCCGGATCGAGAGTCGCAAGGAACGCGCCGGCCAGCACCTGCTTGGCCCCGGTCGAGACGATGACCTGCGCCGGCTCGACCCCGGCCTGTTCTGCGATGGCGGCGCGCAGGGCCGGCGTTCCGGCGGTGGCGGGGTATCGGGTCTGCCCTTCCAGCGCCGCCTTGTGGGCGGCCTCGACCACGTGCGGCGGCGTGGGAAAGTCGGGCTCACCGGTGCTGAGCGCGATCACGTCCACACCCTGCGCACGCAACTGCGCGGCCCGTTCCGAGATCTGGACGATCTCGGACAATTCGATCCCGGCGAGTCTCCCTGCCCGCCGAAATCCGCTCGAACTGTTCTGAATGGTCATAATCGCCCCGCTGCACTTTTCCACCGCCGCGCCTTTTTGCTATTGGATTGAAGGATCCACCAGTGATATTCCCTCCACAAGCCATGAGGAAGAATCATATGCTGGCGCCGCGTCGATTTCTGCCGTCTATTTCTTCCCTGTTGGCGCTCGAAGCCGTCGACCGCCTAGGCAGCGCCTCAGCAGCTGCCGATGAACTCTCGCTGACCCAAAGCGCGGTCAGTCGCCAGTTGAAGGCCGTCGAAGAACAGCTGGGCGTCGCGCTGATCCAACGCGACCAAATGCGCCTGCAACTCACACCCGCTGGCAAGGAATACGTGGAAACCGCCCGAACAGCGCTGCAGCAACTGGCGCAGGCCTCACTGAAGCTGAAGGCCAACCCCTCTGGCGGTTCTTTGCAACTGTCGATCCTGCCCGCGTTCGGTATGCACTGGCTGGCGCCACGGCTTCAGGATTTCGCGCAGCGCCACCCCGAAGTGACGATGAACCTGAGCACACGGCTCAAGCCTTTCGACTTCAGCACCGAACCTTTCGACGCGGCTATCCATTTCGGCCAGCGAGACTGGACCGGGGTGAACTATCTGCCGATCATGCGCGAAGAGGTTCTGCCGGTCTGCGCGCCAGCGCTGCTGCCAGCCGAAACCCCAAAGGTTGAATGGCTGGTCGACGCACCACTGCTGCATCTGGATACCCGGCCCGATGCGTGGGAACGCTGGTTCGCCGCGCAAGGCACCCCTGTCGAGGGCGTCCGAGGCATGCTGTTCGACCAGTTTTCGACCATGATCCAGGCCACGATCCATGGGCTGGGCGTTGCACTGCTGCCCAGCTATCTCATCTCAGCCGAGCTCGAGGCCGGCCGGTTGGTTCCGGCCTGCGCAGCTCCGCCGGTCAGTCTGGGCGACTACTATCTTGTATGGCCGCAAAATCGCACGGAACCGGCCCCGCTTGTCTCGTTCCGCGCATGGCTGCACGGGCAGCTGACATAGCCGATCCGCTACCGCCGCGTCCGAGCAACGCTCGGGTGCGGCCGGGCCCAACCGGAGGAGGCGGCCCGCAAGGGTCGTTGACGACGGGCGGGAGCGCCCGGTCAGACGTCGATCGAGCGGGCGATGAGTTCCTTCATTACCTCGTTGGTGCCGCCATAGATCATCTGCACCCGCGCATCCGCGTACAGCCGTGCGATGGGGTATTCCATCATGAATCCATAGCCGCCGAAAAGCTGCAGGCATTCGTGCATGATCTCGTTCTGCACCTCGGAGCCCCAGTATTTCACCATCGAGGCGGTGGCCGCATCCAGCTGCCCGGCCTCCAGCTTGGCGATGCAGTCATTGACGAAGCTGCGCAGCACTTCGGCCTTGGTCTTGCATTCCGCCAGCTTGAAGCGGGTGTTCTGGAAGTCCATCACCCGTTGGCCGAACGCCTTGCGCTCTTGAGTGTATTTGACCGTCTCGGCGATGGCGAAGTCGATCGCGCCCAGCGCCATGATGCCGATGGTCAGACGTTCCCACGGCAGTTGCTTCATCAGCTGATAGAAGCCCTGCCCTTCCTCGGAGCCCAGAAGGTTGGTCATCGGCACCTTGACGTCCTCGAAGAACAGCTCGGCCGTGTCATTGGCCTTCATGCCCAACTTCTTGAGGTTGCGCCCCCGGCGGAAGCCCTCGGCCCCCTCGGTCTCGACCGCGATCAGCGACACGCCCTTGGAACCCAGCGACTTGTCGGTCTTGGCGGCCACGATGATCAGGTCGGCGGTCTGGCCATTGGTGATGAAGATCTTGGACCCGTTCATCCGGTAGGAATTGCCATCCTTCTCGGCGGTGGTGCGGATCGCCTGAACGTCCGAGCCTGTGCCCGGTTCGGTCATGGCCAGCGCGCCGACCATCTCGCCGGAGGCCAACTTGGGCAGCCATTTCTTCTTTTGGTCCTCGCTGCCATAGGCGGTGATGTAATGGATCACGATCGACTGGATGCCATAGCCCCAGCCCGCATCCCCGCGCGAGGTCTGCTCATAGATCGTGACCGCATCAAAACCCATGCCGCCGCCGACGCCGCCGAATTCCTCGGGGATGGCCCCGGCCATCAGCCCGGTTTCCCCGGCCTTCCGCCAGAAGTCGCGATCGACGACGCCCTGCTCGGCCCAGGCTTCGATGTTGGGCACCAGCTCATCATCCATGAACCGTCCGGCCATTTCGGCAAACATGCGGTGTTCGTCAGTGACCCAGGAAGCGGTCGAGGTAAAAAGCGACATGATTGGTTCTCCGGAATTCTGTTGGCGGAGAGGGTAGCTTTCGCCGCCGATTCCGCCAATCCGGGTGACGCCGCGTCGGTTTGCGCTGCTACGCAACGTCCTTTGGCGTCAATGCCCTACGCGGTGCCGGGCGCCGGGCGGCGGCGGCGTTTCCGGGGCGCCGGCGAAACACTGGGCGATGGCTATCCATTCCTGCGCGACCGGCCCCTGCACCGACAGGCCGGTGTCCGCCACGTTTCGGGTCTGGGTCACCACGCGGGCAAAATCGACGGCCAGCCCTTCGATCAGGTCGGCACCGGGCGCGCCGAATTCCCACAGCGCCCCCGACGGCGCGATCAGGCGCAGATAGGGTGCCACCGGTGGCACCGGGCGGCCATGTACCGTGTAGGTCCAACCAAAGGTGTTCATCCCCAGCACGACGATGTTGCGGATCCGGTCGGTCTCGGGCCGGGTCAGGCCAAGAATGTCGAATACCTCCTGCCCATGCGCCCAGCTCTCCATCTGCCGGGCGGTCATCGAGGACCGCACCGACATGTCCGGCCCCACCCATTTGACCCGCGACTTGGGGTCCAGCCCCGACCAGTCGCGGCCCATTCGGCTGCATAGATCAGACCATGCGGCGCGCAGATCATGTCCTCGTTCGGTGATTGCAGCGTTTTCCGTCGCGCGAAATCCCTCGGCCTGGATACGCGGCATCACCTGCTGCACCCGGGCTTGGAACGCATCCGGGTCGCGTTGTGACAGGTCGGCCATTTGGTTCCAGAAATGCAGGTGCACCAACACGTCGTCGATCGTCCAGTCTTTGAACTGGGTCACGATCTGCCAGTCCGCGGCACCCAGCCCCGTCAGTGCGTCATCAAGAACCTGACATTCTTCCAGAAAATCCGAAGCCTGCTGCATATACCCCCCTTTTACCTGCTTCGGGAACTAAAGCGGGTTTTCAATGGTCAAGCCAGCGCGTTTTTCAGCAAGACGGCAGCCGCCTCTTTGGCGTCGCGCGCCGGATCGCAGCTGTGCAGCAGCACGGCGGTGACGATCGCGCCCTCTTTCAGCAGCAGCAGCTGGCAGGCCAGCTTGTCCGGGTCCCGCGCGCCAGCCTTGCGACACAGGTCGGTGAAATATTCCAGCAGCAGGCGCTTGTGCTCGCCCGCCTGCACATGGATCGGGTGGTCGGGATCCTGGTATTCGGCCCCCGCCTTGATGAACATGCAGCCGCGGAAATTGTCCTCGCGGAACCATTCGCCCAGCGCATCGAACGCGGCCAGCAATTGATCGGCGGGGGTGTCGGCCAGCTCCTCGATCCGGCGCACGAACCAGTTGCGGAAATTCTCGTCCCGCAGGCGCAGCACCGCCAGGATCAGCTCCTCCTTGGTGCGGAAATGCTTGTACATCGAGGTCTTGGACACGCCGGTTTCGACCACCAGCCGGTCCATTCCGGTGGCGTGAAACCCGTCGCGGTAAAACACCTGCAGTGCTTTGCGGACCAGCTCGCCCCGTTTGTTCGGACGCATGATTCGGCTCCCTCATGTACAGATCAGTACATAATGCCTTTGCCGCGCAGGTGCAATTCACGCCGATGAAGCCACTGTTTTTAGGTCTTATTTTCCATGACGAAGGCCAGAACGAAAAACTTTTTTTGCCCCAAGGGTTGAAATAGTTGACCGATCTGTACACCTTATCAGCACAGTTTACTGATCTGTACACCCAAAGGATTTGACCGATGCGACGCCGCGCCAGCCCATTTCCCGCAAGCTATGTTCCCTTCCTTCTGACCGTGGCCCTACTGGCCGCCACCCTCGCCTGAAGGCCCTGACCATGCCGCGCCCTCCCCTGCCCCCGTTCACGACGCAGACCGCCATCGAAAAGGTTCGCAAGGCCGAAGACGCCTGGAACAGCCGCAACCCCGACATCGTGACCCCGGCCTATACCGAGGACAGCCAGTGGCGGAACCGGTCCGAGTTCCTGACCGGCCACGCCCAGATCCACGCCTTTCTGACCCGCAAATGGCGCACGGAACTGGACTATCGCCTGATCAAGGAGCTGTGGGCCTGTGACGGGAACCGCATCGCGGTGCGCTATGCCTATGAGTGGCATGACGACAGCGGCCAGTGGTTCCGCTCCTACGGTAACGAGAACTGGGAGTTTGCCGCCGATGGCCGGATGGCCCAGCGACATACGTCCTTGAACGATCTGCCGATCACCGACGCCCAGCGCCTGTTTCACTGGCCCCTGGGGCCACGGCCCGCCGACCATCCCGGCCTGTCCGATCTGAACCTGTGAAAGGAGGCACCCCATGCCCCGCGCCTTTTCCGAACTGACCTTCACTCCCGCCGTCCGCGCCCATCAAGAGCGGATGGGGTCCGCCGCCTCCTACGCCAAGTTCATCGACGGCGGCCCGCAGCAGGGTCACCTGATCGGCCCCACCGAGCAGGCCTTCATCGAGGCGCGCGACGGGTTCTATCAATCCACCGTGTCCGAGACCGGATGGCCCTATGTCCAGTATCGCGGCGGCCCGGCGGGGTTTCTGAAGGTGCTGGACGACCGGACCATCGGCTATGCCGATTTCACGGGCAACAAACAGTATATCTCGCGCGGGAACCTGGACGGCAATGACCGGATCGCGCTGATCCTTATGGACTATGCCAACCAGCGCAGGCTCAAGATCCTGGGCCGCGTGGACTTTCGTGAAGGCGCCGAGGCCGCGCGCGATCTGTTTCCCGATGGGGCCGAGGCCGAACGCGCGGCGATCATCCAGGTCGCGGCGCTGGACTGGAACTGCCCGCGCCACATCACTCCCCGCTTCACCGAGGCCGAACTGCGCCCGCATCTGAACGCGCTTGGCCGCCAATTGGCCCAGCTGCAGGCCGAGAACGACCAACTGAAGCAGGCCCTGGCCCGAAAGGCCTGAGCCACCCCCAAGACCCCGAACCCGTCAGCAACAGGAGTATCAATGCCATGCTACGCGCGATTACCAACACCCTCGCCACCCTGACCGCCGGATCGGTCTTTGCCGTTTCGGTCGTGACCGTCGGCTTCTACCTCTCGCCCGAGGCCGTGCGCGCCGCCGAGCCAGACCCGTTCCAGACCCAGTTCCGCGCGCAGGCCATCGACGGGATGCAGGCCGTCTATCCCGGATTTGCCCCCTACACAGAATCCAAGGCGCAACCAAAGCCCGAGTCGTCACCCAAGCTGCCGACAAACTGAAAATTGAGGACCGAGATTTTGAATCCTTGCGCGTCTCGCCCCCCGCGCCATCGACTGAGCCGGGTCAGGGCCGAGCGTGGCCCGAGTGCACCATTGCCTCGATCCCCGCGGCGCAGAACTCGACCAGCTGGTCGATCCCGGACAGATCGCCCCCCTGCGACAGCGCCTGCACCCGCCAGGCGCTGTTGAGATGCGCCAGCATCGCCGAGACCGAATAGACCTGGCCCGTGGCCAACAGCGCCGGGTCGGCCTGCGGATACAGAGCGGCGATTTCACGGATGAACAGCTGAGCGGTGGGGTCGAAACACTCGGCCGCGATATGGCGCCAGCGCGGATCGACCGACACATGCGCCACCAGCCGCCCATAGGCCATCCAGCCCGGGCCGCCGGTTTCGGCAAGGCTGACATAGGGGCGGATGAAACAGTCCAGAATACCCCGCAGGGTCAGCGGGCCCTGCGCGCGCCGATCCTCCAGCGCCTGCATCCGGATCCGGGCAAGCTCGTCGGCGCGGCGCGCGACGGTCTGGAAGAACAGCTCTTCCTTGCCGCCGCCATGGTGGTGGACCAGTCCCACCTGCACCCCGGCCCGCCCGGCGATATCGCGGATCGAGGCGCCCTCGAATCCCCGCTCGGCAAACAGCGCCTCGGCCGCGTCCAAAATCCGCGCCTTGGTTTCCAGCGACCGGGCCGACGGCGCCCTTTGCCTTTGTTTTTCAATGTATTTCGCGCTCATGTTTTTCATCTTGCCTTATTTTGGACGATCGTTCAAGTTAAGCGCCACGAACAGGGGAGGGTTCATGACACAGGCGCGCAAGGCTTATGCCTTGATCGGCGCAGGTCCGATGGGGCTGGCGGCGGCCAAGGTGCTGAAGGAACAGGGCATCCCGTTCCAAGGTTTCGAGCTGCATTCCGATGTGGGCGGGTTGTGGGATATCGATGCGCCACGGTCGACCATGTACGAATCCGCGCATCTGATCTCGTCCAAGACGATGACCGAATTTGCCGATTTCCCGATGGGCGACGACGTGGCCGAATACCCGTCGCACCGGCAGATGCGCGACTATTTCCGGGCTTTTGCCGATCATTTCGGCCTGCACGATCACTACAAGTTCAACACCGAAGTGATCGACGCCTCGCCGCTGGGTACACCGGGCGATGGCTGGCGACTGACCTGGCGGGACGACCAAGGCACGCATAGCGGTGAGTTTGCCGGGGTACTGATCGCCAATGGCACCCTGTCGGAACCCAACATGCCCGATTTTCCCGGCCGGTTCGACGGCGAGTTGATCCACGCCGCGCAGTACCGCTATCCCAGCCAGTTCGACGGCAAGCGGGTGCTGGTCGTGGGCGCGGGCAATTCCGGGTGCGACATTGCGGTGGACGCCATCCATCACGCCGCGCAGTGCGACCTGTCGATGCGGCGGGGATACTATTTCGTTCCGAAATACGTCTTTGGCAAACCCGCCGACACGCTGGGCGGGATGATCCGCCTGCCCATGTGGCTGAAGCGCCGGATCGACGGGATGATCCTGCGCTGGTTCGTGGGCGACCCGCAGAAATACGGATTCCCCAAGCCTGACTACAAACTCTACGAAAGCCACCCGGTGGTGAATTCGCTGGTCCTGTACCACGCGGGCCACGGCGACCTGCGCATTCGCCCCGACATCGAGCGGATCGAGGGCCGCACGGTCCACTTCAAGGGCGGCAGCGCCAGCGACTATGACATGATCCTGGCCGCGACCGGGTACAAGCTGCATTACCCGTTCATCGACCCCAACCTGCTGAACTGGAAGGGCGATGCGCCGCATCTGTACCTAAACGCCATGCATCCCGAACGCGACGATCTGTTTGTTCTGGGCATGATCGAGGCCACCGGGCTGGGCTGGCAAGGACGCCACGAGCAGGCCGAAATGGTGGCGCGCTATATCAAGGGTCTTCAGTCCGGCTGCCCCGTGGCCGCGGCGCTGAAGGCGGAAAAACAAAAAGACTATCAGCGCGCCACCGGAGGCATGCAGTACCTGAACCTGCCCCGCATGGCCTATTACGTGGACAAGGCGACCTATCGCAAGGCGGTGACGGATTGGATCGCGCGGTTCCGGAAAGCCCGCGCATGACCGGCATCGACGAGATCACGCTGAATTTCAGCCCCGGTTCGCTGACTCTGCTGAACGCGATTCTGGCGATCGTGATGTTCTCGATCGCCATCGACCTGTCACCACGCGACTTCGACCGGCTGCGGCGCGCGCCCAAGCCCGTGGTGGTGGGGCTCGCCTCGCAATTCCTGGTGCTGCCGGTGCTGACCTTCCTGCTGGTCTGGCTGACCGAGCCGCGCCCCTCGATCGCATTGGGGCTGATCCTGGTGGCGGCATGTCCGGGGGGCAACATCTCGAATTTCATCACCCATCGTGCGGGCGGAAACGCGGCGCTTTCGGTGTCGATGACCGCCTTCGCCACCATCGGGGCCATCGTGATGACCCCGTTCAACATCGCGCTGTGGGGCGGGCTGTACCCGCCGACCCGCGCCATTCTGCAGCAGACCCAGATCGACCCGGTGCAGATCGCCATCATCGTCGGGCTGATGCTGATCCTGCCGCTGGTTCTGGGCGTGACCCTGAACCAGAAGCGCCCCGCCCTGACGGCGCGGCTGCGCGGGCCGCTGCAGATCCTGTCCATGGCCATTTTCGTGGCCTTCATCGTACTCGCCCTGGCGGCCAACTGGAGTTTCTTCCTGGGCTACGCCGGGGCGGTCGCCGGGCTTGTGATCGCTCACAACGCACTGGCACTGGGGGGCGGTTGGGTTGTGGCCACTCTGACCCGGCTGTCCCCCTTTGACCGGCGAGCAATCACGATCGAGACCGGCATCCAGAATTCGGGCCTTGGGCTGGTGCTGATCTTCGCCTTTTTCAACGGGCTGGGCGGGATGGCAGTGGTGGCCGCTTTCTGGGGAATCTGGCATGCCATCTCGGGGCTGGCGCTGGCGCAACTAATGGCCCGGACCGAGGCCGCCCGATGACCCGCATCCTGATCACCGGTGCTGCGGGCCTGGTCGGCCGCGCCCTGCTGGACGAGCTGAGCGACCATGAGGTGTTTGCCACCGATCTGCGCCGCCCGGACACGCTGCCGGACGAGGTTCCGTTTCTGCGCATGGACGTCACCACGGGCGACCCCGCCCGGGTGATCGCCAAGGTGAAGCCCGAGGTGATCGTGCATCTGGCCTCGATCGTCACGCCTCCGCCGGGGATGTCGCGGGCCGAGGCCCATGCGGTGGACGTGGGCGGCACGCGCAAGGTGGTCGATGCCGCGCTGGCCCAAGGCGTACGGCGGCTGGTCGTCACCTCGTCGGGAGCGGCCTATGGCTATCACGCGGACAACCCGGTGCTGCTGCGCGAAACCGATCCGGTGCGCGGCAACCCCGAGTTTCCCTATTCCGACCACAAGCGGCAGGTCGAGGAATTGCTGGCCGAGGCCCGAACCGCCGCGCCGCAGCTGGAGCAGGTGGTGCTGCGGGTGGGCACGGTGCTGGGCGACGGCACCGACAACCAGATCACCGCCCTGTTCCGCAAACCCCGCCTGCTGGCGGTGGCGGGCAGCGACAGCCCCTTCGTGTTCATCTGGACCCGCGATCTGGCCCGCATCCTGAAACGCGCAGCCACCGATGGGCCGCCCGGGGTGTACAACGTGGCCGGGGACGGCGCGCTGGGCGTCGACGATCTGGCTCGCGCGCTGGACAAACCCGTGCTGCGCCTGCCGGCGTGGGCGCTCAAGGCGGCGCTGGCCGTGGCCCGCCCTCTGGGCCTGTCGCGCTATGGACCTGAACAGGTGCGGTTCCTGCAATACCGACCGGTTCTGGACAATACGGCGCTGAAGACCGTGTTCGGCTATGTCCCGCAGAAGACCAGCGCCGAGGTGTTCGACCTTTGGAAAAGGAGTGTGGGCCTATGAAAACCGCAGTGATCTCGGGCGGTGCCGGCGGGCTGGGTCAGGCGCTCTCGGCCGCGCTGCAAGAGCGTGGATGGCGCGTGGTCCTGCTGGATCTGAAGGTGGATGGGGTGCAGGACACCGCTACGCAGATGGCGATTGCCTGCGATCTGACCGATCCGGCGCAACTGGCGCGCGCCGTGAACGATACGCTTGCGCATTGCGGCAGCATCGATCTGGTCGTCTACAACGCCGGGATCACCCAGATCTGCGGGTTCGATCAGTCCGACGACGCCAGCCACCGCAAGGTGTTCGAGATCAACTATTTTTCGGCCGTCTCGATGGCCCGCGCCTTTCTGCCCGCGCTGCGCCGGTCGCGAGGTGCGCATCTGGCGATCTCGTCGGTGGCGGGATTTGCGCCGCTGTATCACCGCACGGCCTATGCGGCCTCGAAACACGCGCTGGAAGGTTTCTTCAAATCGCTGCGGTCCGAAGAACGCCCCCATGGCGTGCGGGTGCATATCGCGGCGCCATCATTCGTGGCGACCAACCCGGGCCGGGCTGATCGGCAGCCGGATGGCACCGCACGCCCCGGATCTGCCAGCGACGGCATGGACGAGATGACCCCCGAGGCGGCCGCCCGCGTGATCCTGCAAGGGATGGATCGCGGGCGGCCCGTCATCCCGGTGGGCCGGGTGGCGCGGCTGGCCTGGTGGCTGAACCGGCTGGCCCCACGCCTGTACCAGCGCCT
Source organism: Ruegeria sp. B32 (assembly GCF_025141855.1). Lineage (NCBI taxonomy): Bacteria > Pseudomonadati > Pseudomonadota > Alphaproteobacteria > Rhodobacterales > Roseobacteraceae > Ruegeria > Ruegeria sp. B32. The sequence continues at coordinate 2,610,817 of NZ_CP081106.1, forward strand.
GATGGAGCGCAAAATCAGCGGCGCGTGACGCACGGCCATTAATTGCGGCCTGTCTCCCGGTGCGGGGTTGCCCTTTGGCCGCGGCTTTGCTTTGTCTCTGGCAAGCATTCCGGCCATTGGGCGTTTCATGTCCCGGACCGGTCACAGGGAGGATCTCGAAAATGGCGAAAGTTGCATTCCTTGGCCTGGGCGTCATGGGCTATCCGATGGCCGGGCATCTGCAGGCGGCCGGGCATGAGGTGACCGTCTACAACCGCACCGCGGCCAAGGCGGAGAAATGGGTGTCGCAGCATGGTGGCCAGATGGCGACCACGCCGCGCGGTGCCGCCGAGGGGGCCGAGTTCGTGATGGCCTGCGTCGGCAACGACGACGATCTGCGCATGGTCTGCACCGGCGAGGATGGCGCGTTCGGCGGCATGGCGGAAGGCTCGGTTTTCGTTGACCACACCACCGTTTCGGCCAAGGTCACGCGCGAGCTGTATGCGGCGGCAAAGGCGCGCGGGATCTCTTTTGTCGATGCGCCGATCTCGGGCGGTCAGGCCGGGGCCGAGAACGGGGTTCTGTCGATCATGTGCGGCGGCGATCAGGCTGCCTATGACCGGGCCGAGCCGGTGATGCAGGTTTATGCCAAGATCTGCCGCCGCATTGGAGACAGCGGCGCGGGCCAGATGACCAAGATGTGCAATCAGATCGCCATCGCAGGGCTGGTGCAGGGCCTGAGCGAAGCGCTGCATTTCGCCGAGAAGGCCGGGCTGGACGGGCGCGCGGTGGTCGAGGTAATCAGCCAGGGGGCCGCCGGAAGCTGGCAGATGTCGAACCGTTACGAGACCATGCTGGATGACCATTTCGACCACGGCTTTGCTGTGGACTGGATGCGCAAGGACCTTGGCATCTGCCTGGACACGGCGGACGAGACCGGGGCATCACTGCCGGTGACCGCGCTGGTCGATCAGTTCTACAAGGATGTACAGAAGATGGGCGGCGCCCGCTGGGACACCTCGTCACTGATCAAACGCCTGCGGGCATTGGGATAAAACGGGGGGCCGTCTGCCCCCATCGCGCCCAAGCGCGATTCCCCCCGAGGATATATTCAGCCAGATGAAGAGGGCCCCGGCGCGCACGGGGCGGAAGTTCGAATGAATGATGTCAGTGAGTTTTGGGCGGCCGCGCTGCGGCGGGTCTGGGGGCTGGACGCCCGGCTCTCGCGGCTGGATGGCGAGTATGACCTGAATTTCCTGGTGCAAGCCACCAATGGGCAGGATTATGTTCTGAAGGTCATGCGGGCCGGGTGTGACTCGCAGTTGGTGGATCTGCAGATCAAGGCGTTGGAGCATATCGCGGCCGAGGCCCCGGGGCTACCGTTTCCCAAGGTCATCCCCGGTCTGGACGGCGGTTTGCTGCTGCAGATCGACGACGACGCGGGACGGCCTCGTCTGGCGTGGCTGTTGGAAAGGCTGCCGGGCCGGTGCTATGCCAAGACGGTGCCGAAATCCGAGGACCTGATCCTGAAACTGGGCCGGGTATTGGGGGCGACCGATCGGGCGCTGGAGCGGTTTTCGCATCCCGGCCTGGAGCGGCCGGAGTTTAAATGGGACCTGACCCAGGCCGGCTGGATCGCTGACAAGCTGGATGCGGTTGCCGACCCCGATCGCGCGGCCCTTCTGCGCGAGATTTGTGCACAGTTCGATGCCGTCGCGGACATGCTGGCCGAGCTGCCCCGGCAGGCCATCCACAATGACGTGAATGACTACAACATCCTGGTCGAAGGAGAGCTGTCGGAGCGTCGGCAGGTTTCGGGCCTCATCGATTTGGGCGACATGTGCGCCGCGCCGCGGGTGTGCGAACTGGCGATCGCTGGGGCGTATGTGGTGCTGGATTACCCCCGCCCTGAACGGGCACTGGCCGCGCTGGTGCGGGGCTATCACGCCGCAAACCGGCTGCGCCCGCAGGAGGTGGATTTGCTCTGGCCTCTGCTGCGGATGCGGCTGGCCGTGTCGGTCGTCAATTCCACGCTGATGGCCACCGAAAACCCCGACGACCCGTATGTGACGATCAGCCAGGCACCGGCCTGGCGGTTTCTCGAGGATGGTTCGGTCAATGGCGAGCTGATGTCGGCGCGGCTGCGGGCGGTCTGCGGGCTGCCCGTCACCGATGGGGCCGAGCGCATTCACGCATATCTGGCCGAGCATCGCGGGCAGTTTGCGCAGTTGTTGGGGCAGGATCTGTCGGACGTTCCGATGGGTTCGCTGTCGGTCGAAAACTCGACCTGGCCGCAGAACCCGTTCCACATGCCGCTGGACGAGGCCGCGCGGGTGGGCGCGGAATTCGGCGACGGGTTGTGGCTGGGCTATTACAACGAACCGCGCCTGATCTATGCCGAGCCTGCGTTCCGCAAAGGTCCGTGGAAGGCGTCGGACCGGCGCACGGTGCATCTGGCGGTGGATGTGTTCGCGCCGGCGGGGACGCCTTTGCTGGCACCGCTGAGCGGGCGGGTCGAGGCGGTCGAGAACCGGGCGAACCATCTGGACTATGGCGGCGTGGTAATCCTGCATCACGAAACCCCCGAAGGTGACGCGTTCTATACGCTGTACGGGCATCTGGACCCCGAGGTCTGTGACCGGCTGAAACCGGGCGATCCGGTGGCGCAGGGGGCGGCATTCGCCCGGCTGGGCGATGCCGGCCAGAACGGCGGCTGGGCGCCACATGTGCATTTCCAGCTGGCGCTGACCACGGACGGCATGCAGGCCGACTGGCCGGGCGTCGCCGACCCGGACGAGCTGGACCTGTGGCATGCGGTCTGCCCGAACCCGGCGGCCCTGCTGAACCTGCCCGACGAGAAGGTCTTCTATCGCCCGACCGACAAGGCCGAGATCCTGAACAAACGGCGGGCGCATTTTGGCGGCAACCTGAGCCTGACCTATGACGACCCGGTGATGCTGGTGCGTGGGTGGAAACATCACCTGTTCGACGAATGGGGGCGGCCCTATCTGGACGCCTACAACAACGTGCCGCATGTGGGGCACGCGCATCCGCGCATTCAGGCCGTGGCGGCGGATCAGTTGAAACGGATGAATTCGAACACCCGCTATCTGCATCCGGCGCAGGTGGAGTTTGCCGACAAGCTGCTGTCGAAACTGCCCGAACACCTGCAGGTGTGCTTCTTCGTCAACTCGGGCACCGAGGCCAACGAGCTGGCCCTGCGCCTGGCGCGGGCGCATAGCGGGGCCAAGGGCATGGTGACGCCCGATCACGGCTATCACGGCAACACCAATGCGGCGGTGGCCATTTCGGCTTACAAATTCAACAAGCCCGGCGGCGTGGGCCAAGCCGATTGGGTGGAACTGGTCGAGGTGGCCGACGATTATCGCGGCCGGTTCAAACGTGATGACCCCGACCGCGCGCAGAAATATGCCGACCTGGTCGACGACGCGATTGCAGCCCTGCAGCGCAAGGGGCACGGGGTCGCGGGGTTCATCGCCGAGACCTTCCCCTCGGTCGGAGGGCAGATCATCCCGCCAAAAGGCTATCTGCCAGCGGTTTACGAAAAGATCCGCGCCGCCGGCGGCGTCTGCATCGCCGACGAGGTGCAGACGGGCCTGGGCCGGCTGGGCGAGTACTATTTCGGCTTCGAACATCAGGGCGCGTCCCCTGATATCGTGGTTCTGGGCAAACCCATCGGCAACGGCCACCCCCTGGGCGTGCTGGTCACCACGCGCGATATCGCCGACAGTTTCGACAACGGGATCGAGTTCTTCTCGACCTTCGGCGGCTCGACCCTGTCCTGCCGGATCGGCAAGGAGGTGCTGGACATCGTCGATGACGAGGGCCTGCAGGAGAATGCCCGCGTGATGGGCGCACGGCTGATGGATGGTCTGCGCGCGATCGAAGCCGAGTTCGCCTGCGTGGGCGACGTGCGGGGGATGGGCCTGTTTCTTGGGGTCGAACTGATCAACCCCGACGGCTCGGAAGGCACCGAGATCTGCCGGTACGTCAAGAACCGGATGCGGGACCACCGCATCCTGATCGGCAGCGAGGGGCCGAAGGACAACATCCTGAAGATCCGCCCGCCTTTGACCATCGAGGCCGAAGATGTGGACATGATCCTGTGGGCGCTGCGGTCTGTGTTGGCCGAGGTGGGCGACTATGCCCCTGCCCCGGTGTGCGACCACAGCCATCACCATGACGGGTGCGGCTGCTGCTGAGAAACGCCCCGGCCGAATTCGGCCAGGGCACTGAACCGCGCTGTCAGTGCAGCACGGCCGAGGGGGTCTGATGGCCGGTGGTCGGCAGTGGAACGGCGGAGGTCATGCGCCGCAGGGCCAGCCCGAACTCTTCGGACAGTGACGCCAGCGCGGGCGCGAAATCGGGGCGTACGATCAAGGCGGCCAGCATCATCGCATCCTCGCGCGCCCCTTCCGAGGCCGCAGCGATCATCTGCGCGAAACAGCTTTCGTCCGCGCCCAGACAGGCGCAGCCCAGCCCGTGCCGGATCAGGGGGCGGCGGGCGTGATGGGCGCACAGGCTGCACAGACGATCCAGCGCCAGCATGGCCAGCTGCCCATGATCGGCGCCCAGCGCGATGTCGAAGTCATGTGCGGCGTCGGCACGGCCGGCGGCCCCGTCACTCCACATCCGCAGGTACATGACGGCGCCAGCCTCGATCGGGGTCAGATCGGCCAGCCGTCCGACCGGGGCGCCGCCCCGGGTCGATGCGCCGCTCATTTTGTCAGGATCAATTTACCCGCGCGGGTGATGCGCAGGGTATACAGCTGGTCGCCCAGTTCGATATGGGCCAGGTTGCCGCCCTGCGTCAGGTCCTCGGCCTTGTGGGCCGGCAGCATCGAAACGGCATAGGCTTGGGTCGGATTCGGGTTCTGCGCGTTCATCGGGTCATCTCCGGTTGTGTTCAGGCAAAGCGCCTTTTCCGTTCAACTTTCATGGATCTGGCTGGCCCGGAACCGGGTTGGCTGCGTGTCTTCATGCTTAATCTGATAAAAATACTAAGGTATGTCAAGTGCCGGTTTCCTGCTATTCGCACACCGAACCATTGCGCCCTTGCGGCAGGCCCGTTAGGCCGGGTCTCGGCACTTAGAGACGGGAGCGGAGATGACGGCGGCAATCGTGTTTGATCTGGATGGCACGCTGGTGGACAGCCTGGCCGACATTGCGGCAGCAGCGAACCGGATGCTGGCCGATCAGGGCTATGCGCCCCTGCCCGAAGAAACGATCCGGGGATTCGTCGGCAATGGTCTGCCAAAACTGGTTGAGCGCGTGATCCTCCACTGCGGACTGAGCATTGAGCGCCATTCCGAACTGACACAGGTCACGCTGAACCATTACAGCCAGGCATCAAGTGCGATCACCAGGCCTTATCCAGGTGTCAAAGACGCTCTGCGACGACTGCGGGCTGCAAATATCGCGCTAGGGGTCTGCACCAACAAACCGGAAGCGCCCGCGCAGCATATCCTTGAGGTTCTGGATCTGGCGCAGTTCTTCGACGTGGTGATCGGCGGAGATACAGTGAAATCCCGCAAACCCGACCCCGCCCACCTGACCGCCACGTTCGAGGCACTGGGTTCAAACGACGCGCGTGTCTTTGTGGGCGACAGCGAAGTGGACGCAGAAACCGCCCAACGTGCCCAAGTCCCATTTCTGCTGTATTCGGAAGGGTATCGAAAGTCGCCGGTCTCAGAACTTCCTCATTTGGCCAGCTTCGACGACTTTGCGCGCCTCCCCGACCTGGCAATGCGCATCACGGGCTTATCTGGCACCGGGCTCTAAGGCTTTGGCTGCCAAGGGATTCAACTGATTTTCTGGGGTTTTTGAGGGGCCGGCTGAGGGGGTAGGTAGCCAGCCCCTCTTCGGGGAAAGTGGTAGGCCAAGTTTGACCTTGGTTAATCAGACAATAGCCCAGCCTACCTATGCCCGAAATTGGGGGTTTCCCGTAGAGAGACACTTTTTGCGAAAAATTCGCAGAATTTCCTTCGCTGACGTCTAGCGCCTGATCACTCAGGCCCCAAACCATCGGCCGGGGGTGGCGCGGCTGGGCTCGCTTTGTCCAAAAGCGTCTCGTACATGTGCGGATAGACGAAGCGAGCAGCCGCACGGGCGATCACCAGTTCCTCGTTGGTGGGGATGACCATGACCTGAACCCGGGACAGCGGTGTCGAGATGATCCGGGCGTGGTCCGTGTTGGCATCGTGGTCCAGCTCAATCCCCAACCATCCCATGTTGACGCAAATCCTTTCGCGCACCAGCGCAGAGTTCTCGCCAATCCCACCAGTGAACACCACCGCATCCAGCCCACCCAGCACAGCCGCAAGGGCACCGAGTTCACGCCGCGCACGGAAATTGAAATAGCTGATGGCCCGGCGCGCGCTGCCGCTGTCGGACTTTTCCAGAGTTCGCATGTCGCTGGACAGACCGGACAGACCCAGCAGACCGGATTTGCGATACAGAAGTTCGGTGATCTCATCCACGCTCATGCCCTTCTGGTCCATGAGGTAGAGGACGACACCGGGATCCAACTGGCCGCATCGGGTTCCCATAGGCAGACCGTCTATGGCCGAGAACCCCATGCTGGACCCGACCGAGCGGCCGTGGATCATACCGCACATCGACGCGCCGTTGCCCAGATGCGCCACGATGACCCGGCCGCCATGCAGCAGCGGAGCGGTCTTGGCCAGATGGCCCGAGATGTATTCGTAGCTGAGGCCGTGAAACCCATAACGGCGAACGCCCTTGTCATAATACTCGGTCGGCAAGGCAAACGTATCGTTGACCCAAGGGTGACTGCGATGAAAGGCGGTGTCGAAACAGGCAACCTGCACCGCATCGGGGAACCGCTCGACCGAGGCACGAACGCCGCTGAGGTTGTAGGGCTGGTGCAACGGCGCGAACGGCGAGAGTTCGTCAAGCGCTGCAAGGCTTTCAGGTGTCAGCAAGATCGGTTGATCGTGGTCAGGACCACCGTGAACGATGCGGTGGCCGACGGCTGCAATATTGGCCGCGGGAAATTGCTGGACGATCAGGTCCAGAACATGGTTCAGGGCCTCGTTGTGATCGGCAATCCCGTCTGCCACATCACCGCCCAATGTGCGGCCATCCGACGTTTTGGCGCGGATGGTCGCGCCAGCGGCGCTGATGCGGTCCACGATTCCGGTGCAGATTGCAACCGGGTCATCGGATGGCAACGAAAACAGCCCGAACTTCAGAGACGACGAGCCTGCGTTCAGCGTGATGACATGGCTCATGACCGCCCCCCGGCAATGCGGGCGGCGTGCAGGGCAGCCACGGCGCAGGATGCCAAACGCGCCTTGTCGTCATCCGCGCGGCTGTTCAGGATGATCGGCACCTTCGCCCCCAGAACCACCCCTGCCGCTTCGGCGTTGGCGATATATGTCAGCTGTTTGGCCAGCATGTTGCCCGCATCCAGGTTCGGAACCACAAGTATGTCGGCCTGTCCGGCCACTGGCGAGACGATCCCCTTGATCCGTGCTGCGGCCATGCTGACCGCATTGTCCATGGCCAGCGGACCGTCGACCAAGCCTCCTATGATCTGGCCCCGTTCAGCCATTTTGGACAGCAACGCCGCGTCGATCGAGGACCGAATGGCCGGGTTCACCGTCTCGACCGCCGACAGAACGCCGACCTTGGGCGTTTCCATCCCGATCGAGATCGCCAGATCAATCGCGTTCTGGGTAATGTCGATCTTGGTTTGCAGATCGGGCTCGATATTGATCGCGGCGTCGGTCACCAGCAGCGGGTGCGGTTGCCCGGGCACGTCCATGACGAAAACATGGGTAAAGCGCCGGCCCGCGCGCAATCCCTGATCCTTCCGCAATGCGGCCCTCAGCAGATCATCGGTGTGCAGATGCCCCTTCATCAGCGCCCCGGCCCGGCCTTCGACCACAAGGTCGACGGCGATGCGGGCGGCTTCGCTGTGCTCTTCCGCGGCGACAATCTCGAAACCATCCAGCTTTTCGCCCAGTTCCTGCGCCGCCTGCCCGATCAGGTCCGGGCGACCGACAAGTATCGGCTCAATGATCGTTTCCCGCGCAGCCAGGATCGCGCCGCCCAGCGAGTTCGGGTCCTCCGGCGCGACGACGGCGGTCGGGATGGGATCCAGCGGCCGGGATTTCTCCAGCAACGCGTCGAAGTGACGGTGCCGCTGAACGATCAGGCCGGGAACCTCGATTTCGCGGAACGACAGCGCGCGGTCCGGCGCGATTACCACGGCCTTGCCGCTGACGATGACCGCGTCATCCCTGCATCGGGTGACGGTGGTATCCAAGACCACCTCGCGGTTGGCACGCTTTTCGGTGACGACCACGCGCGCCAAAAGCTCGTCCCCGGCCATGGCACGGCCCACGAAGTCGAACTGTTGCGACTTATAAAGCGTCCCGGCCCCGGGAAGGATGTTTCCCAGAACAGCCGAGATCAGCGCGCCCACGAACAGCGATGGCGCCACCGCCTCGGGCCGGTCGTCTCCATCCCCGTCCTCATGGGCCAGGTGCAGCGGGTTGTGATTGCCCGAATTCGCGGCGAAGGCATAAAAGTCATCCTCGGTGCACAGACGCTTCAGTTCGGCCGTGTCCCCGATGTTGAGCTGATCATAGGGTTTGTTGTGATACTGCATCTGGTTCAACCTGCGAATATTGCGCGCCGAACGCGGCCATACAAGGGCCGAGCGACCGGAGCTGTGTTGCCCGGAACCTGATGGATTACACGCGAAATGTCCAACTCATACCCCGGCACGTCACGTCATATTTGCGTGCCGGAAGACCTTGCACGAGCGATGCAACAAGACGTTGACAGCCACCCGGTTTTTTTGACGCGCCCGCCATCTGGCTTGGGAAAAGGCGATGGAACGCGGCACAACCAAGCGCCAGAGTTGAACGGGATACCGCTGATTGGTAAATCTGAGCGACCTTGGATGCCGGTACACATACCATGATCGCCCCTCAGCGATTGAACCCCCACCAGCGGCGTCCCGACGAGCACTAGCGAGGCCGAACCGTTCCCTTGACGACCGAGTTGCAGAATACGTTGATCCTGGCCGCGGTCGTGGTGGTCTTGGCCATTCTGGTTTGGCCACGTGTCGCCAATTCCCGGATGTGGAGAGCCTCGATCACCCCGCTGGCGTCGATCATCGGCAGCGGGTTCCTTGTTCTTGGTCCAATCCTGGACGTCAGTTTTGGCGATCTGGCCCCGCTTGCCATGCTGGGCCTCTGCGCCGCGGCCTGGGGGTTTGGAAGCGCAATTCGATACAACATCCGCGACATTGCGCACAGATCCGACCGGGGTGCCGGTATCGAGCGGGCCGAAAGGGTCGCGTCGGCAAGCCTGTCTTTTGCCTACTTCATTTCGGTCGCCTACTACCTGAACCTGTTCGGCTCGTTTGGCGTGAGCTTGACCCAGGTGGATGACGCGTTTCATGCCCGCCTTGTGACCTCGGGCGTGCTTGTGCTGATCCTTTTCGTTGGCTGCACCCGGGGGTTTTCCGCGCTGGAACGGTTGGAGCAGATTTCAGTCGGCCTGAAACTGGCAATCATCGCCGGGCTGCTTGTCGGACTTGCCACGTATTTCGCCGAGCAATACAGCCAAGATGCGCTTGTCTTTGACCCGCCGGCCGAGCGCGGCTCGCACGCGTTCATGTTGTTGGCGGGCCTGATCGTCACCGTGCAGGGATTTGAAACCTCGCGTTACCTCGGCCACGCCTATGATGCGGAAACGCGCATTCGCTCGATGCGGTGGGCCCAGTTGATCGCAAGCGCGGTTTACCTGATCTATATCTGCCTGTTGACCTATTCGGTCGAACCGGGAGGCTTGGTTCTGGACGAAACGGCGATCATTGACCTGATGCAGGTTGTCGCCCCGATACTGCCCGTCCTTCTGGTTATTGCGGCCCTGTCGGCCCAGTTCAGCGCCGCCGTCGCGGATACAAGCGGGTCCGGTGGACTGCTGTCCGAGATTTCAGGCGGGCGCGTCTCTGAACGGACCGCCTATACCGTTTTGGTCGGCGTCGGGTTGATACTGACCTGGACATCGAATGTCTTTGAAATCATCAGCTATGCGTCGCGCGCCTTTGCAGCCTATTACGCGCTGCAGGCCGGCATCGCGGCCCGGTCGGCGTCTCAGCAAAACCTGCGCTTCCGCGCGTTGGTGTTTGCATTGTTCTGCATTCTTGGCGCAGCAATCGCGGTATTCGGATTGCCCGTCGAATGACGCTCTGACCTTACCCAGCCAAAAACCGACCCACAGACTCCGTGTCAGCCGCGTCCCGCGATCAGATCGCTGGCCTTCTCGCCGATCATGATGGCGGGCGCATTGGTGTTTCCGCTGACGATTTCCGGCATGATCGAGCAATCTGCAACGCGCAACCCCTCGATCCCCTTCACCTTCAAATCAGGTCCGACAACGGCCGCGTCGGTCGTACCCATCGCGCAGGTTCCGGTCGGATGATAGATCGACACTGAATTCGAGCGCGCCCAGTCCAACGTACCTTCATAGTCGTCACAGGACAGATCGGCCGTCGGTCGGAACTCCTCGGAGATCTTTGAGGCCAACGGATTGTGGCGCGCAATGTTGCGCGCGATGTTGACGCCGCCGACGATCGTACGGCAATCGGTCTCTGTCGACAGGTAATTCGGGATGATTTTGACATAGCTGGCAGGGTCCGGTCCGTCCAACCGCAACTCTCCACGACTTTCCGGCCTGAGTTGGCAGACCGACATCGTAAAGGCCGAAAACGGGTGCACGCCTTCGCCAGGGCTGTCCGCCGACCAGGGCTGGACGTGAAATTGGATGTCCGGGGTTTGAACATCAGGACGGGTCTTCATGAAACCGGTTGCCAGACTGGCCGCCATGGTCATGGGACCGGCCCGGAACAACGCGTATTTCAGCGCGATGCGGGCCTGGTTGAACAGGCTCCGCACCTCATCGTTCAGGGTCGGCTCGTTGCACTTGAATACCAGGCGCGCCTGCAGGTGATCCTGCAGCCCCTTGCCGACGTTCGGCAAGGCGTGAACGGGCTCGATTCCGTTTGCCTTCAGATGATCCGGGTCACCGATGCCTGACAACATCAGGATCTGCGGAGAGTTGATTGCCCCCCCGGACAGGATGACCTCGCGCCGGGCTTTCACCGTTTTGGTTTCGCCCGACCGATCGCGGTAAACGACGCCTGTTGCGCGCTTGCCGTCCATGGCAACCCGCGTCACCAGCGCGCGCGTGATGATCGTCAGGTTCTGCCGGTTGCGGATGGGCTTGAGATAGGCGACGGCCGCACTGCAACGACGACCGTTGCGCGTAGTCAGCTGAAAATACCCGACGCCCTCCTGGTTGGCACCGTTGTAGTCGGGATTGAACGGATAGCCTGCGGCCTGCGCCGCGGCGACCCAGGCATCGCAGATCGGGCGCTGTATGCGCATATTGGAGACGGACAGCGGGCCACCTACGCCGTGATACTCGTCCTCTCCGCGCTCTTGATCTTCGCTGCGTTTGAACAGGGGCAAAACATCGTCCCAGCCCCACCCGACGTTTCCCATCTGGCGCCAGCGGTCATAGTCCTCTTTTTGTCCGCGAACGTACAGAAGCCCGTTCAACGACGACGACCCACCCAACACTTTTCCGCGCGGCCAATCAATGGAACGCCCATTCAGGCCCGGGTCAGGCTCGGTGCGATAACACCAATCGACCGAGGGGTTGTGCATGGTCTTGAAGTACCCGACCGGGATGTGAATCCACGGGTTGGTGTCTGGTCCGCCCGCCTCGATCAATGCAACTTTGGTTTGGGGATCAGCACTAAGCCGATTGGCGATGACACATCCCGCAGAACCGGCACCGACAATCACATAGTCCACTTCCATGATCGGCTCCTCCCGAAGTTGCTAAAAAAACCCTATGCAAGATGCATGAATTAAGCTAGCATTTTTTGATACAAAACGTCTCATTAATTGCGAAACGGGAGGATAGCAATGGAGATCGGACGAAAGTTAAGTGGCATTTCACGGCGGGACTTTTTCCGCGTTGCCGGACGCTATGGCATGAGTTCCACTCTGCTGGCAGCAGGGGGTTTCGGTGGGGCCATGAGCCTTGCCAATCTCGCGCAGGCGGCTGAATCCACGTATGAAAAACGGTTCTCGAAAGAGCCTAAGCATACGCTGAAATTCGGTGCGGCAGGCTTCAACACGCGCAACCTTCTCATCGAACGGGCCGGCGCCATCGAATTCGCCCGCGACCTCGAGGAACGCACGGACGGTGAGATTCGCATCGAGTTCATCGGCGACAACCAGATCTGCGGTCAGCTGAGCTGTGTCGAAAAAACCCAGCAGGGCATCGTGGACATTTACGCGGCCTCGACCCAGAACTCGGCCGGTGGCGCACCCTATCTGAACGTGTTGGACTATGCCTACATGTTCCCAAGCCGCGCAGCGCAGTATCATTTCTTCTACAGCCCCGCCAGCCAGCGGATCCTGCGCGAGCCGCTCGAGAAGCGCCACGGATTGAAGTTCCTTTTCACCCACTGCGAATTGCGCGGGCTTCAGATGGGGTCGACCTTTGCGGACAAGCCCACCGTCACCAAACTGGAAGAGCTGTTTGGCACCAAGAACCGCGTGACCGGCACTCAGCTGGGTCGAATCGCGATGCAACTGCTGAACCTGAACCCTGTTCCGGTGGCCTGGGAAGAGACGCTGGATGCGCTGAAGACCGGTCTGATCGATGGGGCCGAAACCTGGGCATCGGCGGTGGCTTATGCGAACATGGCGCCAGTCGTTTCCCAGTCGGTCAACCTCAAGTTCTTCTGCGGTACCGAACACACGTCGATGTCGGCCAAGGTCTTCGACAGCCTGGGCGGCGAGTTGCAGGATGCGGTCATGGAATCGTCCTACTTCACGCAGGCCCTGATCCAGGGTGCAAACGAAGCCGCGCTGCTGAACACGGTCGGCTTCTCGGATCCGCAGCTGCCCAACACGATCTTTGCCGAGAACGGTGTGCGTGCGGCCTTCCTGCCGGACGACCAGATCAAGCTGGCCGAGGAAATGTGTGCCCCGAACTTCAACCCGGAACCCTGGGCGGAATGGCGCGAGCGCCTGAACAAGTGGGCCGGCGGCATCGACACCTATCAGGAGATCTACGACATCGCGCGCGAGATCCCGGCAGACACCCTGCCGGAAAATGTCGAGCCGCGCCGTTGGTGGATGGGCCAAGCCTGATAAACTGATTTGAACCGGCCCCGCGCGGGCCGGTTCAACCGAAGACCGACTGGGAGGACGGGGTTCATGTCATTTTGGGCAGACATTGGCGCGATATTCAGCGCCTTTCTCAGCCAGGATTCCTTTGAAATTCAATCAGCGTTGGAGTCCGACGCAGCGTGGGTTGTCGGCGCCGTCGTCGCTGCGCTGGGCGGGCTTCTAGTCATGCTGATCTATCGCAAGGTTCCCTTCATCGAGCGCCATCTGGAACGATCCGTGATGGTGTATTCCTATCTCGCCATTGCGCTGATCATCTTCTGGGGCGTGATCGACAGGTTCGTCTTCAATGACCAGGAACCCTGGTCCACAACAATTCCGCCCTTGCTGTTCATGGTGATGGCGTGGTTCGGGGCCTCCTACAACGTGCGCCTCAGAACGCATCTGAGCTTCAGCGAATTCCGGACCGCGATGCCACGCGGCGGGCAGTTGGCCTGCCTGATCCTGGACGCGGTGCTGTGGTTCATCTTCGCGGTCATCGTCATCGTGACCACGTCGCGGCTGGTGGCCTTGTCAGCGTCCAACTTCCAGATCGTTCTGGGCACGGACAACGTCATGCAGTGGTGGTTCCTGCTGGCGGCACCGTTGTCATTCTTTCTTATGGTCGGCCGAGTGTTCCAGAACCTGGCGGACGATCTGCGCAACTTCAAAACAGGCGAGCCGCTGATCAAGCAGGCCGTGATCGGGGCAGACTGATGGCAGACGGAACTTGGGTTACTTTGATTTCGCTCGGCGTGACATTCCTGTTCATGTTGGGCGTGCCGGTCCTTCTGGTCATCGGCTACTGGGTGATCGGCTGCTCGTTTGTTCTGGGCCTGACGCTCGACAACATGGGCGCTGAGCTTTTGAACGTGTTCAACAAGGGCTTCGCGCTGCTGGCCATGCCCCTGTTCATCCTGACCGGAGACCTGATCAACAAGTCGGGTATCGCCCGAAGGCTCAGCGATTTCGCCTATGCCTGTCTCGGCTGGATACGCGGCGGTCTGGCGATGGCTTCGCTTGGGGCCTGCGGGTTGTTCGCAGCGATCTCGGGGTCGAACTCGGCCACGACAGCCACGATCGGATCGATGCTGCACCCCGAGATGGTCAAGGGCGGGTATGACGAACGCTTCAGCGCTGCGACCGCCGCGGCGGGCGGCACAGTCGGGATCATCATCCCACCATCAATCATCTTCATCGTTTATGGCTTCCTGATGAACCTGCCGATTTCCGAGCTGTTCGTGGCCGGCATCCTGCCCGGCGCGCTGATGGTGATCGGGATGCAGTTTGCCTGCTGGATCATCTGCCGCATGAACGGCTGGGGTCACCTGATCCCGCTGCAGCTGAACCGCGTTCTGAAAACCGCCTTCGGCGCGTGGCTGGGCTTTTTTGCCATCGGGCTTGTGCTGTGGGGCATCTACACCGGCAAGTTCTCTCCGACCGAGGCCGCCGGGGTCACCGTTGGCTTCTGCGTCATCGCCGGGCTGGTGAGTTATCCGATCAACCGGATCATGGGCGCCCGCGACGATGTTTCCCCAACGGACAAGAGCTTTGCCGAAATGCTGGTGGTCGAGGGCTTCACGATCCCCGAGATCCCGTCAATCGTCATCCGTTCGGCACAGATCACCGGGATCCTGGCGCCTCTGATTGCCATCTCGGTGGTGATGCAGCAGATCCTTTCCCTGCTGGGTGCCCAGGAAACGATCGGCAATTTCGTGACCTCGATGGGGGGCTACCATGCTGTTCTGTTCACCTCGATGGTGATCGTGTTTTTCTCGGGCATGGTTCTGGAAAGCCTGCCGGTGACCATCATTCTGGCCCCGATTCTGGCGCCGATCGCAGCTTCGGTCGGGATTGATCCGATCCACTTCTCGGTGATCTTCCTTGTCGGAGCATCCATTGGCTTCATCACGCCGCCATACGGGCTGAACCTGTATGTCGCCTCGGGAGTTACAGGCGTGCCGTATTTCCGGCTTCTGCGGTATACGGTGCCTTATCTGGTGGCGTTGCTCTCGGTCTGGATTCTGGTGTCACTGGTGCCTGATCTGGCCTTGATACTACTGCCGAAAAACTAGACTGTAGCCGGATGACCGCGACGGACACACAAGACAAGGACACTCAAATTCCAACGAACCTGCGCCTGTTGCTGATCTTGGAAGAGGTCGCGCGGCGCGGGGTCGCGGTCAAACCGGCAGATCTGATCGAAGCGTTGGGTCTGGCAAAGCCGACGGTCCACCGGCTGCTGCAGACGGCCGAGGCCGAAGGGTTCCTTCAACGAGATCTGGACGGCCGGTCCTATGGGCCCGGCCCCCGGTTGCGGCAGATGTCCGTGAACACCGTGTCGTCCGAACATCTCCGCACGGCCCGCCTGGCCATTCTGCGCGGAGTAGCCGACGAAATTGGTGAGACCTGCAACCTTGCCATCCCCGACCGCGAGGGGATGATCTATCTCGACCGGGTCGAGACCAAATGGCCACTGAGAATCCAGCTGCCGATTGGGACCCAGGTGCCATTCCACTGCACCGCCAGCGGAAAGATGTACCTCTCGACCCTGCGCCGAAACACCTTGGATGGGTTTCTCTCGGCCCGCGGGCTGACCGCTAACACCGAGAAAAC
This sequence comes from Ruegeria sp. B32, assembly GCF_025141855.1. Taxonomy (NCBI): domain Bacteria; kingdom Pseudomonadati; phylum Pseudomonadota; class Alphaproteobacteria; order Rhodobacterales; family Roseobacteraceae; genus Ruegeria; species Ruegeria sp. B32. Next base: position 2,626,662 of record NZ_CP081106.1, read on the forward strand.
CATTACCGACCCCACGGCCATGCGTGCCGAGATCGCCAAAATCGCCCAGAACGGTTACTCGACCGACGACGAGGAGTTCATGCCCGGCATGGCCGCCGTCGCGGTTCCGGTCTTTGACGAGAATGACCGGCTTGCGGCCACTCTGTCCGTGCACGCCCCCACGCAGCGGCACGATCTGACAAGCCTGAAGCAATTCCTGCCACTGCTGCAGTCCGGGGCACTCAAACTGTCGGGTCTGCTTGCTTCATAGGGTGGCGAACACGGGACCGAGCCGAGCGGAGGCGAGTAGTGATCTCGCCCAACCGACTTGAGCAGACACAGAATTGACGCGTAAACTCCGACAAAAAATCAGTTGCCTGCCCGGGCTTCCGCCTCGGTACGTTGGCGTTGAATCGCGCGTTCGCGTTCGGGCCAACTGTCCTTGATGAACGCGAGGATGTCCCAGATATCCTGATCGGACAGGCTGTCGGCAAATCCCGGCATTCCGCTTTGGACCCCCGAGACTCCCATTCGCTTGAGCATCTCCTCGCCGCCCAACTTGGTATAGTCGAACAATAGGCCATCGCCATGATGCCAGGTGTGCCCGGTTCGATCATGCGGCGGGGCTGGCAGGACGCCGTCCGCATCAGGCGTTTGCCAATCGGCTTGACCCTCCAGCTTGACCCCGTGACACGACGCACAGTTTTCGGCATAAAGCGCCGCCCCACGTAGCGGATCGGCGGATGCACCGTCAGGCACCCCTTTTGACATCCACCATTGAGCGCTGGCTACACCGATGATCACAACGGCCACCGGTGTACCCCATTTCATCATTGGCGAGATCACTCGGCGCGGCGGCTCCACCTTTTTACCCTTCGTCATGGGCATCGAGCAGATAGGTGGCCATGGCGCGGTGGTCTTCTTCGGTCAGGAAGCGGGTGCCGTAGGTCACGACCTCGCCCATTGCGCCGCCGAATACGTCACCGTCGGGCATGATACCTGTGCGCAGGGCATAGGCCAGGCTGTCGACCGTCCAGCCCCGCCTCTGCAGGGTTGCAGAGTCGATGGCCGGCGCCTTGTCGCCGCCCGGCAATGCATCACTGCCCCTGAAGCGCTCGGAATCCGATTTGCGGGCACCCAGCAGATTGCGCCCGGTGTGGCAGGCGGCGCAGTGGGTGGCGCCTTCGACCAGCAGCCGGCCGCGGTTCCACACATCACCTTTGCCGGGGACCGGATCGGTGCGCGGAGGATCAAGGAAGGCCGCGCGCCACAGTTTCAGCCCCCAGCGCTGGTTGAAGGGAAAGGCCATCTCTTGCGCGCGGGACGGCGTGGCCGCCGGGGGCACGGTCTGGAACGCCGCCCACAGGTCGGCGATGTCCTGATCGGTGAATTCGGCGTAGAACGGGTACGGGAAGGCCGGGTAATAGGGCTGCCCGTCCGGCGCCACGCCTTGGCGTACGGCCTTGGCGAATTCCTCGATCGTCCAGCCACCGATTCCGTGGTCCGGGTCGGTGGTCAGGTTGGGGGAATACAGCGTGCCAAAGGGTGTCTTTAGCTTGACGCCGCCGGCCAGGGGCGCGCCGCCCTCGGCGAAGTTGGTGTGGCAGGCGATACAGCCGCCCGCCCGCGCCAGGTAGGCCCCGCGGTCAACGTCGCCCGTCAGGTCGGGCAGTTGCGGCGTCAGACCGATCGGCCACGCGATTACGGCGGCCAGCCCCGCCGCAGCCAGTACGGCAGAGGCAAGGACCAGACGATAGAGGCGTTTCATCGAAGCACCTTATTCCGACCGAAACCGCGTGTGACAGGCCGAGCAGGTCTGGCCCAGCATCATGAACACGCCATCGGCGGGCATCTCGGACAGCTCCTCGCGCCCGGGGGGGCCGCCCGTCATGGCCCCGCCCCCCATCATCGAAGCGCCGCCCATCATGCCCGATCCGCCCATCATGCCGGACCCTTGCCCGGCACCGGCCATCATCAGCCCGTTGTCGGCCGCCAAGGCCAGCCCCTCGGCATAGGTCTGCAGCTGTTCGGCCAGTTCGGCGAAGGCGTCCCAGTCCTGCCAAATCGCGGGTTTGGCCTCGGAGGGCATGCCATCGCTGCCTTCGGGGAACAGCCGGGTCATGCTGTCGCCGGCATGGCGGCCGATCGTCTCGGCTGCGTCTCGGACGGTGCCGGCGTCATAGGGCGTCTTGCCCTGCACCATCGGCGTCAGGGTCTTCATGGCGTCCTTCATGGCGGACATGCCGTCCATGCGTTCCTTCACGATCCCGGTGGCGCCACCATGCGCCAGGGCGGTCACGGCCACCATCCACGCCAGCACGGCGCCCGTCGTCAGCTTGAAAAAGGTCATCGTCTTGTCCTGTATGTCTGCTTCAACTCGCCCCCAGAAGAGGCCTTACCTGACTCAGGACACGGCGCGCGGCGGGGGCGGATCGAACAGGGCCACCGGCAACATCCGGTATTGGCCCGACGGGATGGCACGGCGGTTGATCGTTGAGACCAGCGCGGAAACGACGGGCGCGGCCACGGTCATGGCCACGCCGTTGCAGAAGGCCCCGCCGTGGCAATGGCCCGGGTGGCCCTGTTCGACATGGTCGGGGTCGGATGCTTCCAGATCGACGACGGCATGTGTGCCCTCATCGCCCCCATGCGCAAAGGCGGGTTCCGAGAACACCAGAATACCGGCCAGAACCAGGCCCAAGGCCAGAACCCACCGTCCGATCATCCTGTCCGCCCAACTGTGCAAGGTTCAGTTTATCCCGTTCTCGCGCTGCAGTTCCCTGACATAGGCAACGATGCCCTGCACGTCTGCACGGGTCAAGCCAGCGACCGGTGGCATGTCGCCAAAGCGCCAGTGGTGGGCCTGAACACCATATTGAACCGCCCGCTGAAAAGCCTCGTCCCCGTGGTGGCTGGGCTCATAGATCTTGTGCACCAAGGGCGGAGCCAGGCCTTCCAAACCCGTGGCATTCGCCCCATGGCAGACAGCGCATTTGACGTCAAAGGCAACCTTGCCCATCTGGGCCGGCGCACTGAACGTCGCCGGCACGCTGACTTGCGCGATCGGGTCCCCCCGCGACAGCGACGAGGTGTCAGGCACCTCCATCGAGTGCCCTGCAGGTTGTTGGCTGAGGTTGTAGGCGAACACGGCAGCGCCTGCGATCAGAACGCCGCCTACCAATAGCGTCAGTTTGTTCATCGTCTCGTTTCACTCGGTTGTTTTTGGCTTGGCGCGGGCGACACCAAAACGGTCTGACACTGATCAAACCTGTTTGACCTGCCGGTCTTGCCGCCTTGCGCACAGTTTCGGGGGGACTGTCTGCCCCATTCCCGCGCTGGAAGGTCAAGAAAAGTTTGCCGCAAGTTTCCCCAAAGCCGACGATGGACTGCAGCACCGAAACGTCAACGCCGAGCTGGGCCGCGCACGAAGCCATCAGTTGGAACTTGAAGACTTCTTAGCGGCGCAGGCTGCGACGGGTCTGTCAGTACTTCGCCAGAGATCCGAGTATCTTCTTCCGTATATCGGCGTCACCCGGAAAGATCCTTTGCACCAGAAATTCGGACGGAAAATCCGGCCACGTGGCCTCCAACTCATCAACAAGTCTTTGCGCTTCGTCAAAATTGCCCAGCTGATCATGAGCGACGGCCTGGAACAAAAGTGATGGCCCGCTTACGGGCGCTCCTGCAGCAGGCGCACCCTGAAAGGCATCGACAACGTTTTCGTAGTTCCCGAGCACAAGCTGCGATACGCCCCAGATATTTCTCGCCCCAAATCGGCCGGACCCGGATCTGGCCCGCGACGGATTGCTGACCTCGGCCGCAAGTTCGGGCTCGTTCGCAATCAGGGCGGCAATCCCGACAAGGTCCAGAACATGCCCATCTTCAGGCGCAAGTTCGGCAGACAGCCGCGCGTATTTCAAAGCTTCATCGGCGTCGCCCGACACCGCCAATCGCCAGCCATTCGAGGCGTTGGCCCAAGCACCCGACGGGGACAACTCAAGTGCCGTTCCTGACATCTGGGATGCTTGGCGCAACAGATCCTCTCGTGTGCCCTCGTCTTGCGACAGCAGAGCCAGTGTGGCCAAGACCTGCACCATTCCCGCATAGCCATCGGGCAAGGCCGGGTCGAGCTCGGTGGAATGCTGGAACATTCCCAGGGCGATCTGCTGGCGTTTGACATCGAAGACCGGAAAGAACATCCCCCGCGCCTGATCCGCCAGGTTGGCCGCCTGCAATCTGGCAAGCGATTGCTGACCAAGCGCAGCCCGTTCGGCCTGCCGGGTGGTGTTGGAGGGTTGCCCGGCCTCGTCGTTGCCGGGTCTCAGCCACATGCCCAGCATGACGATCATGGCCACAACGCCCAGCCCGACCAACAGAAGTCCACGCAGGTGCCTGGCCCCGCCGGGCGGGCCGTGGCTTGCCAGGTCTGACTTCGGATCATCCGGGGAAGCTTGGTGCGAAAACCGCGGCTTGTATCCGCCGGGATCGACGAAGATCCGAACGCCTTGGCCGTCCCAATGGTCTTCGTAAAACTCACGCAGCAAACGCCGTAGTCGCCTCGCCTCTACCCGAACCAGATTTCGACCACCGCTGCCATCAATGCTGCGACCGTACACTTCGACTGCGATGGCCTTGCCGCGGATCTGGGAACCGCGACCGGCGAGGGTTTCCTCGACGACATAAGTCAGAAACTGCTGAAGCCGGGGCGAAGTTTGGAACTCGGCGCTGGCAACAACATCACGCAGCGCCTGCCGAACCAGGTCAGGCGATGGTTGCCCAACATCTTGATCTAACAATAAATCATTGGCTTGGTTCACTGCAAACTCACCCCCAACTCACGGTGACTCACTTGGCCGCCCCGGTCAACCGCACGCATCTTGATGCGAGAATAGATATTGGGAATCGGGCTTTATCCAGTGACGGACGACCTCAAAGACGAGCTACCCGAGCTTTCGACTGCGCTTTCCAGCCAGTTCGAGCCGGACGCGTTTCTGAGCGAGGCCATCGAGGACTTCGGCAAAGTCTGCGCAAAGCTCAAGGATACGTCGATCACTGCGTCCGAGCGCGAGGAATGGGCCCATATCAAATCTGAGCTTGTGAACGAGCTTCGTCGTCTGGCGAAGCGCAATCTTAGAAACGCATCCGACTGAGGGTTTAGCAATGACCAACAAAGACCAAAGCAACGATCACGAAAACGAGCAAAACCAGCCAGCGGATGAAATCGAAAACCCTTCGCGCCGGCATGTCATGCAGGGGCTGGCGGCAGGTGCGGTGGCAACGGGGGCTGTCAGCTACGGCTCTGGCGCAGCACAGGCGCATGAGGGGGACGGCCCTCTGGGTGAAAGCCTGAAGAACCCCTATGGCGGCCGGCCGGCCGGCGGCATCACTCTGCCCGAATACTTCCGGCCGACTAAATACATGACCGGGTCGAACGCAAACTATTTCCCGCTTTCCGAGGAATTGGGGCCCGACGAGATGCGCATCTCCTTCTGCGGGTCAACGCCGTTTCCTCCGCGTGAGGATCAGGCAGGCACCTGTGTGATGGTCGAGCTGGGCAATGGAAAACGGTTCTTCTTCGATTTCGGGTCGGGCTGTGTGCGCAACATCATCGGGATGCAGGTGCCTGCGCAATTGATCAACGATATCTTCATCACGCATCTGCATGTCGATCACTACGCCGACATCCCCTATATCTATCCGTTCAGAGCCTGGTCGGGTGGCTACACGCCGCTGCGGATCCACGGCCCGTCCGGCCGGACACCCGAGCTTGGAACGGCGGGCATGGTGGACGGCATGAAGCAAATGCTGAAATGGCATTTAGAGGCCTTCGACGTATTCCCGATTGGAGACGGTTACGAAATCGAGGTCAACGAGTTCGATTTCCGTCAGGAAGGCGGCATCGTCTATGACGAAGATGGCGTCACCGTGCGCTCTTGGCCACGCAGCCATGCCAAGGACGGCGCCGTCGGGTATCGCCTGGATTGGAACGGCCTGAGCTTCGTTTGGACCGGGGACGGCCGACCGGATGAATTGAGCCTTGAATACGGCAAAGGCGTTGATGTGTTCGTCACCGAAATGTCGGGTCAGGATATCGGCCAGTTGATGACCTACAAATACGGCCTGCCGCAGGAGCTGTTCAACTACACGATCGATACCCATCACACCTCGCATTATGCGGTTGGCAAGATGATGGCTGAGGCACGCCCCCGGCTTGCGATGGTGACCCATTACACGCAGGACGAGGACATTGATGCCGAGATGCTGGCGGGTATCCGGGCCCATTATGATGGGCTGTTCGCCTGGGGTCTGGACGTGGCCGTGGTCAACGTCACAAAAGATGCGATCTGGTATCGGAAGGCGACACTGCCCGGCAAGTCAGGCTCGGTCGCACCGTTCCGTGAATTGGGCAAGATGGAAGCCGAAGGCAAGATCACCTTGCCCGATGAAATCAAGCCACCTGCCCCTCGGTCATCGCGCGCCGAACAGCAGGACCAAAAGTACCGCGACATGGAGATCGACCCCAAGGAATACTACCCCTCCGACGTGTTCCGCGCGCCCAATCCCGAATGGCCCAGCGACTTTGTGATCAAGACCGACGACGTCATTCCAAACCGCAAGAAGAAGACGGAGTGACAGTATGATCGAGTTTGGTTCGACTGCGGCAATTCCGGTCACAATTCTTACCGGCTTTCTCGGGGCGGGGAAAACAACCCTACTGAACCGCATCCTGACCGGCAATCATGGTCTGCGGGTTGCGGTTCTGGTCAACGATTTCGGCTCGATCAATGTGGATGCTGATCTTGTGGTTGGCCTGGAAGACGATGTGATGAGCCTGGCGAATGGTTGTGTGTGCTGCTCGATCCGGGATGACCTGATCGAAACGGTCGAGGCCGTTCTCGCCCGACCGGAGAAACCGGAATACATCGTCCTCGAGGCCAGTGGCGTATCGGACCCGTCCTCGATCGCGATGACGTTCACGGATCAGAAGTTCCGGGACATGATCCGGCTCGACAGCCTCATGTGCCTTGTCGACGCCGAGCAGCTGTTCGCCGCACCAGAGCAGATGGAGTTGAAACTCAGGCAAATCGCGTTTTCCGACATGGTCATCTTGAACAAGGTGGACCTGGTCAGCAGAGAAACAGTTCAGAAAGTGCACGACTGGCTCGGCTCGCGTTTCCGCAGGTATCGCCTGGTCGAAGCGGTCAATGCGGATGTCCCGCTGGACATATTGCTGTCGGTCGGCCGGTTTGCTGCCGAACAGCTTGAGACAGAAGTGCCGGAGCATCATGAGCATGGGTCTGACTGCGGGTGCCAACACGCTGACCATTCTGACGGATTCTCAACCACGATGATGAAGGCCGAACAACCCATCAGCCTGTCATCGCTGAGAGGCGCAATCCGAAAGCTTCCGGGCGACGTCTATCGCCTCAAAGGGTTCGTTTTCAGCGAGGAGGACCCGGACCATCGCATTCTTGTGCAGGTCGTCGGAAAGCGCATGGACATCTCACGGGATGGCGCATGGGGTGACCGAAAACCCGAGACGCGGCTTGTAGCGATCGGCGCGCCCGGTGCGCTTTCGGAACATGTGCTCACCGACGCCCTGTTCGAAACAGCCTAGTGATCACGCCGGTGGTTTGCCCCCAAACGGGGTGACCGGCCTTCATGCCACCGCCCCTGAATTTGATTTAGGGACCGAAATAATTAGACTTGTCGCAGTCGCAACCATCCTGCAGCGGGGAAACCCTTATGTTCACAAGACTCTTTTGTTTGGCGCCGGCCATCTCGATCCTGTTGTCTTCCCCGCTTTTTGCGCAGGACACACCGATCATCCATGACGCACAGTACTATATTCTGGAAGCGCAGAATGGCGAGCAGTGGATTGAAGACAACGCTGCCGTCGATGCGTTACTGGAAGAATTTCGGGAAGGCAATGCTGGCAACCCTCCCAACATCGTGTCCATTCTGATCGACGATCTGGGTTTCGGCGACATGGGCATTCCCGAACTGAATGCGGTACGCGGAATTGAGACCCCCAACATCAATGCGTTCTCGGACGAAGCCATGCGCATGGTTCGAATGTATACCGAGCCCTCGTGCACGCCGACGCGCGTGGCCCAGATGACTGGGCGCCTGCCGGTACGCATGGGCATGGGCGATACGACGGTCGACATTGCCGGCTTTGGCCTTCCCGGAGATGAGGTCACGCTGGCAGAGGTTCTGAAAGAGGCCGGCTATGCCACCAGCCATGTCGGCAAGTGGCATATGGGTGATATCGCGGAAAGCTGGGCGATGAACCAGGGTTTCGACTATGCGCAGCATGCCATCCATCAACAGGGTCAGCTGACGATCTTCAACGATGACGCCATCCGCGAGCAGGTCTCGGTCGGTATCCAGGACTTCGAAGAGGACTATATCGTAGACGATTGGTTCCGCCCCGATCCTGCCGCTATGGCCACCGTCATCGAAGGTGAGGCCGGCGGTCCAATCCGCGAAATCCGCATGCAGCCCGGCGAGCGTTGGGACGCAGAAAAATATGATGAGATGAACGAACAGTTCCAGCTCAAGGCGCTGTCTGAACTGCAGCGGCTGGCAGGCGGCGACACCCCCTTCTTTCTGCAATACTGGCCGATGATCCCGCTGGACAACACGCGTGCAGGACGCGACGGCCCCGAAAGCGTGAATGGCGGCCTTTACGCCGACAAGTTGCAACTGCTGGACGAATATCTGGGCGTGCTCTTTGACGAGATGGAGACGCTCGGCGTAGCCGAAAACACCATTGTGGTGCTGATGGGCGACAACGGGCACTTCACGAAATATTCCCCACAGTCAGGTTTCACACCGATGATTTTCCGCGGCGGCAAGGGAGATACGACAGAAGGCGGCGTACGTGTGGATGCCTTCATCCGCTGGCCCGGAATGATCGAGGCGGACTCGATCGTGAACAACATCATCCATGTGTCGGATCTGTATACGACCCTGTCCCGCCTGGCGGGCGCCGACGCGTTCATCCCGCGGGACAGGCTTGTGGATGGAGTGGACCAATCCGCGTCAATCCTGTTCGGTGATGAGTCGAAAACGCGGCGCGATCACGTGATCATCTATTCGGTGGCGTCCCCGAAGGCGATCGTGAAGGACCAGTTGAAACTGAACCTTCCGGGTGCCGGAGAAAGTGCAATTCTGGCGAATTTCTTCGATATTTATCGGGATACGCATGAAAAGTACCCGGTTTCGACCGAAGTCGGCGCGTGGGGCGGCCAGGAATTCCAGCGCATTCTGGGCCGGCATCTTGCCCGAAAGAAGCTGTATCCTGATACCGAACCTGCGCGCGGCGTGCCTTATGAAGGCATCGAAAACCTGCGCCCGGAAACCGTTGCCGCGGTCGAAGCCTTTCTGACCAAACAGGCTGCGGTCGAACGCTAACTGCAGTCGACCTCACGTCGGCCCACCACCTTCAAGAGGCACCTCCATGCTTGCCAACCTGATCTTCTATATCGGACTCGCTGTCTCGCTCGGGATTGGCTTTGTCTATTTCCGCGACCTAGGTGACGTTTCCCAGATGTTGCTGAAGGTAAAGCGAGAAAACATGATCCGCTTCATTCGCAACGAATATCGGTTGATCGGGCTTGGCCTTGCGGCTTTTGCGGTTGCTACCATAGCTCGCTTTGCGTTCGGTGCCGGCGTCGGCGCGATCTGGTGGTTGGGCGCGGCTCTGGCATTGGTTCTGTATGGCTTTCCCTATGTGTGGGTCCATTTAGGGTTGAGAAACCAGCTCAACACAGCCCGGTATTACAGCATTGCCGAAGCGGAACGATTCGTCGGACCGACCGCGCCCGTGATCGTGATGACAAACGGCGATCACGCCCGGGCACATCCTGACGCCCAGATCATGCGGCCTCACCTGGCCGGCGACGCCAAGGGGCTTGGGGGCGAAGACATCGTCATGACCTATTGTGCAATGGCCAATCTTGGCCAGGGTTACAGGCCATCCATCGAAGGAAAGCGGCTGAACCTTCAAGTTCTTGCGCAACATGGCAACAACCTGATCCTGCGGGACAACGACACCGGGGAACCGATTCAACACATCTATGGGTTCCGAGAAGCGGATCGGGACACCGCGTCGGACGGTCCCGCCTGTCCATTGCGCCCGGAAGCTCAAATGAAGCCATGGCCAACGTTCCGCATGACATTCCGTGGCTTCAAGAAAGCCTATCCGGAAGGTGAGGTCTTTCTGAACAAGCCGTCAAGCAACCCGTTCCTGAGACTGCTCGACATGGCGCTAGAGATCATTTTCGGATGGGGGATCGCCAGGCAGCATCAAGAGGCTGACCCCGTCATGGACAACATGGAGCACGCGCCCGACACACGCCTGCCCAACAAGACACCTGTTTGGGGCGTGACCATCGGGTCGGATGCCGTGTGTTGGACCGACGACTTCGTGGTTGATCAGAACTGGCTAGTGAACACACAAGTCGGTGGGCGTGATCTTGTGGTGCAAATAGACCCACATTTCGAAAGCCTCGGGGTCTGGTACAACGACAGCGGAAAACCAGTAAAGCGATGTGACTTTTGGGGAAATAGCGATCGGGGGCAACTCACGCGGGTTGAAACCTTGCGTGCCGGGCTGTTCTGGCACGTCTGGGCAGAGTTCTTTCCCAACACAGATGTCAATCGCATCGGCGGTAGCGCGAACGTAAGTTAGGCGAATTGGCTCATCGGACGTGAAGGTGTGGCGCCACAGTGGAGCACTTTCGGAGAAGCATTCCTAAAGCGCTTCTGCTCGGCGCCCCAAGACATTACTCTATACCCTATCGGTAAAGGATTAGCCTTGGCCCGCAGCTTGGATTTTGTGGATTGTTTTGTTCGGCTGTTTTGGTTGCGGGAGCAGGATTTGAACCTGCGACCTTCAGGTTATGAGCCTGACGAGCTACCGGGCTGCTCCATCCCGCGACACTTTGGGTTGGTCTGCTGCCTATTTGGCTGTTTGAGACCTGGTCGTGTTTTTGATCGTTTTAGAGAGGGGGGATTTTTCTAGGTTTGGCGGTGACCTACTCTCCCGGGGCTTGAGCCCAAGTACCATTGGCGCTGCAGTGCTTAACTTCCGGGTTCGGGATGGGACCGGGTGTTTCACTTGCGCTATGACCACCAAACCGAGGAAAATCCCCGTCGCTCTTTTTGCTTTGCAAAAAGGCGGCGCGCGGGAGGCGGCGTATTCGCTTGCGAATGCGCGTTCCCGCACGGTTGTTGTGTCACCCCTTGCGGGGTTTCACATCAATCAACGTTGTCCAACTCAAGGTCAGTGTATGCTTCTGGTGATTTGTCTTTCTGTTACTGGATCAAATCAAGCCTATCGGGCGATTAGTACCGGTCAACTGAACGCATTGCTGCGCTTACATCTCCGGCCTATTGACGTGGTGGTCTTCCACGGCCCTCAGGGAGACCTTGTTTTGAGGGGGGCTTCCCGCTTAGATGCCTTCAGCGGTTATCCTGTCCGATCATAGCTACCCTGCACTGCCGTTGGCACGACAACAGGTCCACCAGTGGATCGTTCACCCCGGTCCTCTCGTACTAGGGGCAACTCCTCTCAAGTCTCCTACACCCACGGCAGATAGGGACCGAACTGTCTCACGACGTTCTAAACCCAGCTCACGTACCTCTTTAAACGGCGAACAGCCGTACCCTTGGGACCTGCTCCAGCCCCAGGATGAGATGAGCCGACATCGAGGTGCCAAACACTGCCGTCGATATGGACTCTTGGGCAGTATCAGCCTGTTATCCCCGGCGTACCTTTTATCCGTTGAGCGATGGCCCTTCCACTCGGGACCACCGGATCACTATGGCCGTCTTTCGACTCTGCTCGACTTGTCAGTCTCGCAGTCAGGCTGGCTTCTGCCATTGCACTCAACGAGCGATTTCCGACCGCTCTGAGCCAACCTTCGCGCGCCTCCGTTACGCTTTAGGAGGCGACCGCCCCAGTCAAACTACCCGCCACGCAGGGTCCCGGATCCGGATAACGGACCGCGGTTAGACATCAAGAATGCAAAGGGTGGTATCTCAAGGGAGGCTCCACAGGAACTGGCGTCCCTGCTTCGAAGCCTACCACCTATCCTGCACATTGCAGTCCTGATGCCAGTGCGAAGCTGTAGTAAAGGTGCACGGGGTCTTTCCGTCTAACCGCGGGAAGCCTGCATCTTGACAGGCAATTCAATTTCGCTGAGTCGATGTTGGAGACAGCGGGGAAGTCGTTACGCCATTCGTGCAGGTCGGAACTTACCCGACAAGGAATTTCGCTACCTTAGGACCGTTATAGTTACGGCCGCCGTTTACCTGGGCTTCAATTCAAGGCTCTCACCTCTCCTTTTAACCTTCAGGCACCGGGCAGGCGTCAGACCCTATACGTCGTCTTGCGACTTCGCAGAGCCCTGTGTTTTTAATAAACAGTCGCCACCCCCTGGTTTGTGCCCCCAGCCCCTAGTTGCCTAGGAACCGGGCCTCCTTCTCGCGAACTTACGGAGGTATTTTGCCGAGTTCCTTCAACATCGTTCTCTCAAGCGCCTTGGTATGCTCTACCAGTCCACCTGTGTCGGTTTAGGGTACGGTCTGATGGAGGGCTATTTCCAGGAACCACTCAGCAGCCCAATCAATCCGATAAGATTGAACTACACCTGTGATCCGTCACATCCTCCTGGCCCAGGAATATTAACCTGGTTCCCATCGCCTACGCCTTTCGGCCTCGGCTTAGGGGCCGGCTTACCCTGCTCAGATTAGCTTTAAGCAGGAACCCTTGGACTTTCGGCGAGAGTGTCTCTCACACTCTTTGTCGCTACTCATGTCATCATTCTCACTAGTGATCTCTCCACCGGATCCCTCACAGGCCGGCTTCATCGAAAGATCCTCGCCTCCAATATCCCCGAAGGGATCAAGGAGGCATGGATCTATGTCACACTACGCTCTGCTACCATGCCTTACGGCATCCTAAGCTTCGGCTCATGGCTTGAGCCCCGTTACATCTTCGCCGCAGGACAACTTGTTTAGACCAGTGAGCTGTTACGCTATCTTTAAAGGATGGCTGCTTCTAAGCCAACCTCCTGGTTGTTTTGGTCGTCCCACCTGCTTTCCCACTTAGCCATGAATTGGGGGCCTTAGCTGTAGGTCAGGGTTGTTTCCCTCTCCACTACGGACGTTAGCATCCGCAGTGTGTCTGCCATCTAGTACTCCCGGGTATTCGGAGTTTGGTTAGGATCAGTAAGCCTGTGGGGCCCCATTACCCATCCAGTGCTCTACCCCCCGGGGTATTCGGATGACGCTCTACCTAAATAGATTTCGCAGAGAACCAGCTATCTCCGAGTTTGATTGGCCTTTC